>JASGIB010000001.1:0-1927500 GCA_047602125.1 Thermomonas sp.
CCGATCCCGGAGATCCAGTACCTCGCGTACTTCCACAACGCCTGCGACCAGATCCGCGGCGAGGCGGCGAGCCTGCAGTTCTTCAGCAACAACCAGTACGCCAACCCGATGGTGGTGCGCATCGCCGGGCTCGGCTACCAGCGCGGCTTCGGCGGGCATTTCCACAACGACAATTCGATCACCGCGCTGCGCGACATTCCCGGCCTCGTGGTCGGTTGCCCTTCGCGCGGCGACGACGCGGCGACGATGCTGCGCACGCTCACCGCGCTGTCCAGGGTCGACGGTCGCGTCAGCGTGTTCCTCGAGCCGATCGCGCTGTACATGACCAAGGATCTGCATGAAGCCGGCGATGGCCAGTGGCTCACCACCTATCCGGCACCGGGCGAGACGATGACGCTGGGCGAGGGTCGCGTCTATGGCGAAGGCAACGACGATCTCGTCATCTTCAGCTATGGCAACGGCATGCCGATGAGCCTGCGCGCCGCGCGCGAAATCGAAAAACGCCACGGTTGGAAGGTGCGCGTGGTCGACCTGCGCTGGCTGGTGCCGTTGAACGAGCAGTACATCGTCGAACAGGCGAAGTCGGCGAAGCGCATCCTCATCGTCGACGAAGGCCGCCACAGCGCCGGCGTCGGCGAGGGCCTGATCACCGCGATCGCGGAAGGCGGCTACGGCGCGCGTCCGTTCCGGCGCGTGGTCGGCGCGGACACCTACACGCCGCTCGCGGGCGCTGCGTTCCTGGTGATCCCCAAGGACGAGGACATCGTCGCCGCGGCGGCTGAGCTCTTGTAGGAGCGCGCTTGAGCGCGACTCTTTCTGCAAGGCGCGCCGGTCGCGCTCAAGCGCGCTCCTACAGCGGAAACGTGGACGTCAGCCGTTCGGCGTGCGCATACACGCCGCAATGGCCGTCGCGGGCGAAACCGACCAGACACAGGTTCGCAGATTCCGCCAACGCGATCGCCAGCGAGGTCGGCGCGGAAATCGCGGCGAGCAGCGGGATGCCCGCCTGCGCCGCCTTCATCGCCAGTTCGTAGCTGGCGCGGCTGGTGACGACGGCGAATCCGCCGGCCGGATTGATGCCGCCGGACGCCATTGCGCCGATCAGCTTGTCCAGCGCGTTGTGCCGGCCCACGTCCTCACGGACGAGCAGTAGGTCGCCGTTCGCATCCGCGAAGCCGGCGGCATGGGTCGCGCCGGTCGCGGCGTTCAGCGGCTGGCGTTCGTGCAGTTGCGCCAGCGCTCGATGCAGGGCGCGTTCGTCGAAGCGCGCCTCGCCGGCGACGATGGGCGGCGCGCGCAACACGGATTCCACCGAAGCGCTTCCGCAAACGCCGCAGCCGCCATAGCCGGGCAGGTTGCGGCGACGTTCGTCCAGCGCTTCCGCGCGTTGCGGTGGAATCGCCATGCGGATCGCGATGCCGTCGACCGATTCCACGATGCCATCGACCTGCAGTTCGCCCGGCGATCCGACGATGGCTTCGCTCAGCGAGAACCCGAGCGCGAGGTCGGCGAGGTCGGCGAGGTCGCAGGGCGTGGCCATCAGCACCGCGAACGGCGCGTCGTTGTAGTGCAAGGCGACCGGCATTTCGCTGGCGACGACGTCGCGGCGTTCGCGCGATCCATCCGGCGAACGCTGCTGCACCGTGCGTTCGACCGCGCCCGGCGTGGCGGGTTTCATCGCGCGAGGCCGTCGCGCAGGCCGATGTCATTGAGGCCGAGTCCGGCGGAGGTCAGCGCGCCGAAACCGCGATCCAGCGGCAATACGGCCAGCGCGAAACACGGATCGGCTGGCGATGCCGAGACGATCTTGCCGATGGCCGCGCCGTCGAGTTCGACATCCGCGCCGACCGGGATCGGCGCTGCTGCGCACAGCGCCACCAATCCGCGCTTGGCCTGGCCGAGGAAATGCGTGCGCGCGACGATTTCCTGCCCGGGATAGCAGCCCTTCTTCACGCTGAAGGCACGCAGGCGCTCAAGCGAGAGTTGTTGTGGCGTCCAGTGTTCGCGTTGCGATTCGGGCAGGCGTGGCAGGCCGTGGGCGAGGTCGAAGGCGAACCACTTCGCCGGCGATTCCGGATCGTCGTCGGCCGACTGCGAGTCGATGCGCAGCGTGCGCGGGCCTCCATCGCCGCCGAAATCGAGTTCGATGGCGTCGCCGATGCGGGCGAACGCCGCGTCTTTCGCCCGCACGGCTTCGGCGAATGCGCCGCTTGCGTGCAGGTCGTCGCGCGCTTCCAATGCGACCTTGCTGCGGAACACGTAGCGTTGCAGCAGCGAAGCGAGTTCGCCGGCATCGAAATCCGGCAACAGCAGCCACAGGGTTTCCTCGTCGAGCTTCAACAGCGCGAACAGCGCGACCACGCGGCCCTTGGGCGCCAGCCAGCCGCTCCAGTGCCAATGCCCGGCCGTGAGCGCGGCCACGTCGCTCATGAATTGCGCCTGCGCGAACTTCACCGCGTCGCGACCGGTGATGGCCAGGACATCGTGGGCGGGCAGGGCGAATTCGCCGATCGTCGCGGGCTGCAGGTTGTCCGGCATTGGCGGCAGGACGTAAACTTGAATGGCTGTGAAGACCCCGATGATAGGCCAAGACCCCAAGCCGGCCACGCCCGAGGAACCGCGCGATCCCGCGCCGGAAGCGCCACGGGCACCGGAAATCGGCGGGCGCGGCGGGCTCGATCCCGTCCGCTACGGCGATTGGGAAAAGAACGGCCGCTGCATCGACTTCTGAGCCATCGCCACGCGGCGCGAGCCGCCCAGCCGGAGAATGCACCGCCCATGTCCGCTCCCGACACACGCGTGCGCGAACGTCCGTTGTCGCCGCACCTGCAGGTTTATCGCTGGCAGGTGCAGATGGTTACCTCGATCCTGCACCGCGCGACCGGCATCGCCCTCGCCGTCGGCATGATCGGCCTCGTGTGGGGGCTGCTGACGCTGGCCGGCGGACCGGAACGCTGGGCCGCCTTCACCGCCTGCGCGGGATCGCCGTTCGGCAGGATCGTGCTGCTCGGCTTCAGTTGGGCGCTGGCCTACCACTTCATCAACGGCATCCGCCACCTCGTGCAGGACGCCGGCCACGGTTATCCCATCCCCGAATTCGTGCGTAGCAGCTGGTTGTCGATCATCGGCAGCTTCGTGCTGGTGGCGATCGTGTGGGGCATCGTGCTGGCGCACTGGGGGCACGCATGAACGCCGGCAGGAACGAATTCCGCACGCCGCTGAAACAGGCGCGCGGCCTTGGGTCCGCGAAGGACGGTACCGGCCATTTCCTCTGGCAGCGCGTGACCGCGCTCGCCGTGGTGCTGGCCGGCGCGTGGCTGCTCGGCCTGCTGCTGTCGCTGGCCAGCGCCGATTACGCGCATGCCCGGATGATGGTCGCCGACCCGCTCAACGCGACGGTGCTGGTCGCGTTCCTCATTGCCGCGTGCTGGCACGCCAAGCTCGGGTTGCAGGTGGTGATCGAGGACTACGTGCACACGCCCCTGTTCGCGGGTATGGCCCACCTCGCCAACATTTTCTTCTGCGCGCTGGCGGCCATCGCCGGCGTCCTCGCGGTCGTCCGCGTCGCGCTGGGAGCCTGATCCGAACATGACTGCGTACAAGATCACAGAACACAAGTACGACATGGTCGTGGTCGGCGCCGGCGGCGCCGGCCTGCGCGCGACCTTCGGCCTCGCCCAGAAGGGCCTGAAGACCGCGTGCATCACCAAGGTGTTCCCGACCCGTTCGCACACCGTGGCGGCGCAGGGCGGCATTTCCGCCGCGCTCGGCAACATGGGCCCGGACGACTGGCGCTTCCACTTCTACGACACCATCAAGGGTTCGGACTGGCTGGGCGACCAGGACGCGATCGAATACATGTGCCGCGAGGCCATTCCCGCGATCATCGAGCTTGAGCACCAGGGCGTGCCGTTCTCGCGTACCGAGGAAGGCAAGATCTACCAGCGCCCGTTCGGCGGGATGACCATCGACTACGGCAAGGGCACCGCGCAGCGCACCTGCGCCGCCGCCGACCGCACCGGCCACGCGATCCTGCACACGCTGTACCAGCAGTCGCTGGCGCACGAAGCCGAATTCTTCATCGAGTACTTCGCGCTTGACCTGATCATGGACGAGCACGGCGCCTGCCGCGGCGTGCTCGCGCTGGACATGGCCGAGGGCACGCTGCACCTGTTCCGCGCGCATGGCACGGTGCTCGCCACCGGCGGCTACGGCCGCGCCTATTTCAGCTGCACATCGGCGCATACCTGCACCGGCGACGGCGGCGGCATGGCACTGCGCGCGGGCCTCGGCCTGCAGGACATGGAATTCGTGCAGTTCCACCCGACCGGCATCTACGGCGCCGGCTGCCTGATCACCGAGGGCGTGCGCGGCGAAGGCGGCATCCTGCGCAATTCGAACGGCGAGCGATTCATGGAGCGCTATGCGCCGAACGCCAAGGACCTGGCGTCGCGCGACGTGGTGTCGCGCTCGATGACCATCGAGATCCGCGAAGGCCGCGGCGTCGGCGAGCACAAGGACCACATCAACCTCGACCTCACCCACCTCGACCCGAAGGACATCCACGAGAAGTTGCCGGGCATCGCCGAGAGCGCGCGGATCTTCGCCGGCGTCGACGTGACCAAGCAGCCGATCCCGGTGATCCCGACCGTGCACTACAACATGGGCGGCATCCCGACCAACTACCACGGCGAAGTGGTGCAGCTGCGCAACGGCGATCCCGACGCGGTCGTGCCCGGCCTGTACGCCATCGGCGAGGCCGCCTGCGTCTCGGTGCACGGCGCCAACCGCCTTGGTTCCAATTCGCTGCTCGACCTGGTGGTGTTCGGCCGCGCGGTGGCGAACCGCGCCGCGGACACGTTCCAGTCGAACCAGGCGCACGGCAGGCTGGCCGACGACGCCTGCGACAAGGCGCTGGCGCGCCTCGACCGCCTGCGCAACGCCAACGGCAGCCAGTCGACCGCGCAGATCCGCGATCGCATGCAGCGCACGATGCAGGCCGACGCCGCGGTGTTCCGCACCGGCGAAACGCTGGCCGAGGGCGTCGGCAAGATCCGCGACATCCACGCTTCGTTCGCCGACGTGCGCGTCAGCGATCGTTCGCTGGTGTGGAATTCGGACCTGGTCGAGACCTTCGAACTCGACAACCTGCTCGGGCAGGCGCTGGCGACGATCGTCAGCGCCGAGAACCGCACCGAATCGCGCGGCGCGCATGCGCGCGAGGATTTCCCCGAGCGCGACGATGCGAACTGGCAGAAGCACAGCCTGTGCACGGTCGGCGACGATGGCGCGACCCGCATCGATTACCGCCCGGTGCACATGTACACGCTCGACGACGAAGTCGAAGTCGTTCCGCCGAAGGCGAGGGTCTACTGAGATGGCCGAATTCACCCTCCCGAAGAACTCGAAGGTCCAGCCCGGCCGCAAGTTCCCGGCCACGGGCGCGAAGCGCACGCGCACGTTCAAGGTCTATCGCTGGAACCCGGACGACGGCAAGAACCCGAGCACCGATACCTACGAAGTCGACCTCGACAAGTGCGGGCCGATGGTCCTGGACGCGCTGATCAAGATCAAGAACGAGATCGATCCGACGCTGACGTTCCGCCGTTCCTGCCGCGAGGGCATCTGCGGTTCCTGCGCGATGAACATCGACGGCACCAACACGCTGGCCTGCACCAAGGCCATCGACGACTGTCGCGGCGGCGAGGTTCCGATCTATCCGCTGCCGCACATGCCGGTGGTCAAGGACCTCGTCCCTGACCTGACCCATTTCTACGCGCAGTACGCCTCGATCAAGCCGTGGATCCGCACGCAGTCGCCGGCGCCGACGCGCGAGCGGCTGCAGTCCAAGGACGACCGCGAGAAGCTCGACGGCCTGTACGAATGCATCCTGTGCGCGTGCTGCTCGACCAGTTGCCCGAGCTACTGGTGGAACGGCGAGCGCTACCTCGGCCCGGCGATCCTGTTGCAGGCCTACCGCTGGATCGTCGACAGCCGCGACGAGGACACCGGCGCGCGCCTGGACGATCTCGAGGATCCGTTCAAGCTGTACCGCTGCCACACCATCATGAACTGCGCGCGGACCTGCCCGAAGGGACTGAATCCCGCGAAGGCGATCGCCGAGATCAAGAAGCTGATGCTGGCGCGGCGGGTCTGAGCGTGCATTCCGCGTGGCCGTCGCTCGCGGTCGGCTTGCTGCGCCAGTGAGCGAAGACGCGGAACTGCGGAAGCTGCGCTGGCGCTGCCGCCGCGGGATGAAGGAACTCGACCAGTTGCTGGAACGCTGGCTCGATCGCGAACACGCGGCGTCGTCCGAACGCGAGCGCGGCGTTTTCCTAGCGCTCCTCGACAGCGAAGACGACAAGCTGTGGCGATGGTTCCTGGGTTACGAGGCCCCGCCCGATGCCGAACTCGCCGCACTCGTCCAGCGCATCCGCGACCTTCCGGTCTGACTGGAAGCCGTCCACCGTCCTCCGCGGCGTGCTGATCGCGCTGGGGTTGCTCGCGGGGCTCTCGCTGCTTGCATCCGACCTGCCACGCGCATGCGCCTGGCCCGCCGCGTTCGTCGCGGCGGGGTGGGGCGCATGGCTGGCGAAGCGCGAATCGTCCCGCAAGCCGCTCGCCATCTGCTGGCGCGCGGATGGCGCCTTGCTGGTGGAAGGCCAGCGCGTCGAGGCGGCCGGATTGCAATGGCGCGGGCCGCTAGCCTTCCTCGCCTGGCGCGATGGGAAAGGCCGGCGACACCGGCTCGCGTGGTGGCCGGATACCCTGCCGTCGCCGCAGCGACGTGAACTGCGGCTGGCCGCGGCCGCCGCGGAAGCTGCGCGGCATCGGGCGCGGATGGCACCATAGCGGCTTGCTCGCAAGGGTCGCGCATGTTCAAACCCATCCCCGTCGCCATCGGCCTGCGCTACCTGCGCGCCAAGCGCCGCAATGGTTTCATTTCCTTCATCTCGCTGGCATCGATCCTCGGCATCGCGCTGGGAGTCGCCGCGCTGATCACCACGCTCGCGGTGATGAGCGGTTTCCAGCGCGAGATCCGCGACCGCATGCTGCAGATGGCCGCGCACGCGACCATCAGCGCCGACGGCGCGGCGATGCAGAACTGGCGGCAGGCCGTGGCCGAGGCATATCGCGACAAGCGCGTGGCCGGCGCCGCGCCCTACGTCGAGGCCGAGGCGCTGATCACCGGTCCGCAGCGCCAGCCGGCGATCGTGCGCGGCGTGATTCCGGCCGAAGAAGGCAAGGTCTCGGTGCTGGCGCAGAAGATGACCCAGGGCCGGCTCGACCAGCTCACGCCGGGCAGCTTCAACATCGTGCTCGGCAGCGAACTCGCGCTGTGGCTGGGCGTGGGAGTCGGCGACCACGTCATCGTCACCACCGATTTCCAGGCCACGCCGATGGGCGCGGTGCCGCAGCTCAAGCGCTTCACCGTCAGCGGCATCTTCGAAGCCGGCTACCAGGAATACGACAAGGGCCTGGCGGTAGCGAACATGCAGGACATGCAGCGCCTGATGCGCATGGGCGACGCCGCCACCGGCGTGCGCCTGCGCCTGCACGACATGGACCAGTCCTTCGCGGTCGCGCGCGACCTCGCGTTGCGTCTGCGCGGGCCGTACCGCGTCAGCGACTGGCAGCAGGACAACGCCAACATGTTCCGCGCGCTGAAGCTGGAAAAGACGATGATGGCGATCCTGCTGTCGCTGATCATCGCGATGGGCGCGTTCAACCTGGTGTCCTCGCAGGTGATGCTGGTCACCGACAAGCAGGCCGACATCGCGATCCTGCGCACGCTCGGGCTCACCCCGGGCGGGGTGATGAAGGTGTTCATGGTGCAGGGTTCGCTGATCGGGGTGATCGGCACCATCGCCGGCGTGGTCGGCGGCATCGCGCTCACCCTCAATCTCGAGCGCATCCTGCGCGCGATCGAGCACGTGTTCGGCGTGCAGCTGATGCCGGAGGACGTGTACTACATCACCGGCCTGCCGACGCAACTGGAGGCGAGCGACGTCACCATCATCGCCTGCGTCGCACTGGCCATGGCCTTCCTTGCGACGCTGTATCCGGCCTGGCGTGCCTCGCGCACCGCGCCGGCGGAGGCGCTGCGCTATGAATGAACCCATGCACGACGTGATCCGCGCCGAGAAGCTCGGCAAGACCTATGCCGAGGGCAAGCTGCACACGCCGGTGTTCGACGGCCTCGACTTCGCGGTCGCGCCCGGCGAAACCGTGGCCATCCTCGGCGTGTCCGGCGCCGGCAAGAGCACCTTGCTGCACCTGCTCGGCGGGCTCGATACGCCGACCGCGGGCGAGGTCTACGTCGCCGGGCAAAGGATGAGCGCGCTTTCGAATGCCGCGCGCGGGCAGCTGCGCAACAAGGCGCTGGGCTTCGTCTACCAGTTCCACCACCTGCTGCCGGAATTCACGGCGCTGGAGAACGTGATGCTGCCGGTATTGCTCGGCGGCGCGGACGCCGGCCAGGCGAATGCGCAGGCAAAGCAATTGCTGGAAGCCGTTGGCCTCGGGCACCGGCTTGCGCACAAGCCTGGCGAACTCTCCGGCGGCGAGCGCCAGCGTGCCGCGGTGGCGCGCGCGTTGGTGAACAAGCCGGCCTGCGTGCTCGGCGATGAACCGACCGGCAATCTCGATGAGAAGACCGCAGCCGGGGTGTTCGCGCTGATGCTGGAATTGAACCGCGCGCAGAAGACCAGCCTGGTGCTCGTGACCCACGACCGCAGCCTCGCACGGCGGCTGGACCGGACGATGGAATTGCACGAGGGGAAGTTGCGGGAGTTGGGAGCGGGGCAGGTTTGAAGAACGTCTGTGCGTTAGTCGGGCGTCAGGGGGATTAGTTGTGAGTAAGAGCGAGAGTTTCCGAGCATGTTTTCGCGACCCGATTCCGGAGATCGCGGTGGCTGCACGGCTGCTCGACGAAGCAATCAAGGCTCATATCGAAGGAGATGGCATAGAAGCGGAGGGTCTGATTCGTAGCGCGGATATGCCAGTCATCAGGGAGTGGCTGGAATCAGTATGGGGTGCGGGTAGTCCGCACGTACGTTATCGAGCTGTCCCTGATGCTTCTCCAGCGCTGACAAAAGATCAGCGAGTTAAAGTGCGAATGCCGTCATCGGAAGAGAAGCGGTTTCTTCTGCAACGCGATGGTTATCATTGCCGCTTCTGCTCCATGCCTGTCATCCGTAGTGAAATCCGGGTGCGAATCGCGAAGGCTTATCCGAGTGCGCTCCCATGGGGAAACCGAAATTCAGAACAACATGCCGCATTCCAAGCAATGTGGTTGCAGTACGACCACATAGTTCCGCATGCGAGAGGCGGCACAAACGGACCAGACAACATGGTAATCACATGCGCCGCTTGCAATTTCGGGCGCATGAACTATTTGCTGGAAGAGGTTGGTTTGTTGGACCCGCGTCTGCGAGATCCATTTCGGTCGGCTTGGGATGGCCTAGAGCAATTCGCGGCAGCCAAGTCGCAGCTGAAGGCGACCGATGGTGTGGGGCAAGGGATTAAAAAGACCGACCTGAGGCTGGCGGATGTGCCGGAGCCAACGGCTGGTCCTGAAGTGATAGAAGCATTTGCATTGACATTTGATGGCTATGAGGAATGCGGTTCATTTGAACGTTGTGCCGCCATAGCGAATGCCAGATGTCACGGAACTCTTTTTGAGCTTCGTTCATGTTTGTTCTTTGAGCAACGCCGCTGGCATCATCTTGGCGAGGCCCCGGATGCAAAAGCGGATGCCTATCACAGGGAGCTAATCTCCATGATTCGAGAAAAGGTTGCTTTAGGTCAAAAATAATAGACCGGCGTGTCCGCACAACATGATTGTTGAATTTCAGACAACTCCGACCCGCCGCCGCGCTGCCCGCTGATCCAACCTGCCAAAGCCCGCCGGCACGCTGTTGGCATGGCGATCGCGATTCCAAATCCCCGATTCCTGCTGCCCTCGGTGCGTATCGCGAACGCGCGCTGGCAGCCGCTGCCTTTCGGGCCGGCGACCGCGCTGACCTTGCTCGCCGGTTGCGTCGCCAGCTTGTTGCTGCAGGCGTTCGCGCCGATCTGGTGCGCGGTGCTGGCCGTCATCGTCGGTGCCACTGGCTGGTATGTCGGTGGAATCGCGCGAATCGCGGGGATGCTGCTGCTTGGTTTCGGGCTGTGCACGTTGCAGGCGGATCGTGCCTTGGACGCTCAGCTGCCGCCGGCGCTGGAAGGCAAGGTCGTCGAGATCACTGGCCGCATCGTCGATCTGCCGGTCCGCGAGCCCAAACGCACGCGATTCCGTGTCCTCGTCGATAGGGATGCGCCGGAATCGCTGCGCGGCAAGACCCTGCAGTTGGCCTGGTACGACGACCGCAAACAATTGCACGACGGAATCGTTCCACCGATTCCCGTGCACGCGGGTGAGCGCTGGAAACTCGAAGCCAAGCTGCGCGCGCCGCGCGGGCTGCGCAATCCCGGCGGGTTCGATGCCGAGCGCAACGCCTTGGCGCAAGGCATCGCCGCGACCGGTTATGTCGCCGATGCCGAAAATGCGAAGCGAATTGGTGTCGCGCGCGGCCTCGATGCCTGGCGTGAAGCGATGTCCGCGCGCATCGGGCGCACGGCACCGTCTGATTCCGCGCGGTTCCTGCGTGCGTTCGCACTGGGGGATACCGGCGGACTCATGGACGAGGACTGGGAAATCCTGCGCGCAGGCGGCCTGACCCACCTGATCGCGATTTCCGGCTTCCATGTCGGCCTCGTCGCCGGTTTCGGCGCCTTGCTCGCGCGCGGGCTGTGGTGGTTGTTCCCGCTGCTGGCGCGGCGCTGTCCGCGCCAGGTCGCCTGTGGCGTCGCCGCGCTCGCATTCGCCGCCGGCTACAGCCTGATCGCCGGGCTGTCGTTGCCGACGCTGCGCACCTTGCTGATGATCGCGGTCGTGGTGCTGGCACGCGCGATGCGCCGCGCCATGCGCGCGGGCGATGCGCTGGCGCTGGCCGCGATCGCCATGCTGCTCGCGGATGCGCTGTCGCCGTTGTCCCCGGGATTCTGGCTGAGTTTCATCGGTGTCGCATGGTTGCTGTGGTGCCTGCCAGGCGTGGAAACGAAACCGCTGCGCGGTTTCTTCGCCGCGCAAGGCGTGGCCACGCTCGGGCTGTTGCCGTTGACCGCATTGTTCTTCGGCCAGGCTTCGCTCGCAGGCCCGTTCGCCAACCTGCTGGCGGTGCCGTGGTGGAGCCTCGTCGTCGTGCCGTTGACGCTGGCCGGTACCGGGCTCGAAGCCCTGCATCCGGGCGCGGGCGCTTGGGCATGGTGGCTGGCCGGACATGCGTTCGAATGGTCGTGGCGATTGTTCGCGTGGATGGCCTCGTCGCCGATGGCGCTGTGGTGGGCGCCGGAATCGCGCTGGTTCGCGGTGCCGCTGGCGCTCGCCTCCGCGTTCTGGATGCTGCTGCCGCGCGGCGTGCCGGGCAAGCCGCTCGCCGTATTGCTGTGGCTGCCCTTGCTGCTGCCCGCGTTGCACGCGCCTGCGGTCGGCGATGCGGAGCTCGTCGTCGTCGACGTGGGGCAGGGCTTGTCGGTGCTGGTGCGCACGAGTCATCACGTATTGCTCTACGACATGGGGCCGGCGATTCCGGACGGATTCGACGCCGGCGAGCGCGTGGTCGTTCCTGCGCTGCATGCGCTGGGCGTGCAGCGGATCGATGTCGCCATGGTCAGCCATGGGGATAACGACCATGCCGGCGGATTCGCGGCGGTGAAACGCGCATTCCCCCCGGGCCTGTCGCTGAGTCCCGCGGACAGCCCGGTCCCGCAGACGAAACCCTGCATCGCCGGCACGCACTGGCGCTGGGATGGCGTGGAATTCCGCGTGCTGCATCCCGCGGCCGGCTTTCCCTACCTCGACAACGAATCGAGTTGCGTGCTGCGCGTGTCCGGCGTGCACGGCGCGGCCTTGCTGACCGGCGACATCGGCGAGGTGATCGAACGCAAACTGTTGCGCGAACAGCCATCGATGCTGCGCGCGGACGTGGTGCTGGTCGCGCACCATGGCAGCGGCGGTTCCTCGGATCCGGGCTTCATCGCCGCCACCGGCGCGAAGCTGGCGCTGGTCTCGTCCGGGTTCGGCAACCGTTTCCACCACCCGCTGGCCGAAGTGGTCGAACGCTGGCGTGAGGCCGGCGCCGACGTTGAAGACACGCAGGACCTCGGCGCCTTGCGGATCCGGTTGCCGCAGGGTGGGCCGGAATTCGAGGGCGAGCGCCTGCGCCATCCGCGGCCGTGGGACGCGGCGCGGCGGCGTACGCGGGCCGCTGGGCTATCCTATCGACCCGATTGAACGCCCCTGGAGGCGCGCGTGCTGGAACTGGTCCGGGCCGGCGGCTGGCCGATGATCCCGCTGCTGCTGCTGGCGGTGGCGAGCGTGGCGATCATCGTCGAACGTTTCTGGAGCCTGCGTCGCGACGCGGTGCTGCCGCCGGGCCTCGGCGACGAGGTCCGTACCTGGGTCGCGCGCGATCCGAATCCCGATCCGGCGCATATCGAATCGCTGCGCCGCACCTCGCCGCTGGGCGCGCTGCTCGCCGCCGCGCTGGACGTGCGCCATCGCCCCGGCGACCAGGTCCGGGAACGCATCGAGGATGTCGGCCGCCACCTCGTGCACCGCATGGAGCGTTTCCTCAACAGCCTCGGCACGATCGCCGCGGCGGGGCCGCTGCTCGGCCTGTTCGGCACCGTGGTCGGCATGATCCAGATGTTCCTCGGCATCCTCGACCACGGCATCGGCGACGTGAACCAGCTCGCCGGCGGCATCGGCAAGGCGCTGGTCTGCACCGCGACCGGCATGGTCGTGGCGATCCCGGCGCTGATGTTCCATCGCTATTTCCGCGGGCGCATCGCCGGCTACATCGTCGACATGGAACACGAGGCGATCCAGCTGCTCGACACCCTCGACGCCAACGACAAGGGCCCGCATCCGGCCGCGCCGGGCAGCCGCGGCATCACCCCGACCATCGACGCCGCCTGATGCGCATCCGCGACTTCCGCGCCGACGACAGCCCGGAGATCAACCTGATCCCGCTGATCGACGTGGTCCTGTGCCTGATCATCTTCTTCGTCGTGACCACGACGTTCGACGCGCGTTCGGTGCTGCGTCTTGAACTGCCGCGCGCGGACGGCAAGCCGAACGAGGCGCAGTCGAACGCGCTGAGCGTGCTGGTCAACGCCGACGGGCGCTACTTCGTGCAGGACCGGGAATCGCTGCGCGGCGACGTGGATTCGCTCAAGCGCACCATCGCCGAAGTCGCCGGCCCGGATCGCGATCGCAGCGTGCTGCTGCGCGCCGATGGCCGCACCCCGCACCAGGCGGTGGTGACCGCGCTCGATGCGCTCGGCCAGCTCGGCTTCCGCCACATCGCGATCGCGACCGCGCCGGAACCGCCGCAATCGGGCGGGGCGGGCAAGGACTGATGGACGCCGCGTCGACGCCGCCGGCGCGCAGCGGTTACCGCCGCCTGATGACGCTGGCGAAGCCTTACCGCCTGCTGCTGCTGGCCGGCCTGCTGGCGATGGGCGTGGAGGCGGCGGCTGGCGCCGGTTTCACCCTGATGATGAAACCGATCATCAACCAGACCTTCATCGCGCGGAATTCGGAGGTCAGCCTGTTGTTGCCGCTGGCCATCGTCGGCCTGTTCGTCGTACGCGGCATCGCCGGCTACGTCACCGACATGAGCGGCGCGCGCGCCGGCCGCGGCATTGCCCGCGACATGCGCGTGCAGGCGTTCGCGAAATACCTGCGCCTGCCCGGCCTGCGCTTCGACTCGGAACCGGTGCCGCAGATGCTGGTGCGGCTCGGCTCCGACAGCGACCAGGTCGCGCAGGCCGCGATCGACGCCGGCAAGGTCATGCTGCAGCAATCGCTGCAGGTGGTGGCGATGCTCGGCGCGATGCTCTACACCAGCTGGCAGGTCACGCTGGCGGTGCTGTTGCTCGGCCCGCCGCTCGCGTTCGTGATGGATCGCGTCGGCAAGCGTTACCGACGCATCAGCCACCGCATCCAGGAAAGCAGCGGCAAACTGATGCAGGCCGCGGACCAGGCGCTGTCCGGGCAGCAGGAAGTGAAGGTCTACGGCGCGCAGCGCAGCGAATTCGCGCGCTATTCCGCGCAGGCCGATACCCACCTGAAGCTGAGCCTGAAGGTCGAATCGACGCGTTCGATTTCCTCGGCGCTGGTGCAGCTGATGGGGTCGGTCGGGCTGGCGCTGCTGCTGTTCTTCGCCGGGCGCGAAGCCATCGCCGGGCGGCTGGATGCCGGCGGCTTCGTCACGCTGATGACCTCGATGATGGCGGTGATCCCGGCGCTGAAGCAGCTGACCAACGTGCAGAACATGCTGCAGCGCGGGCTCGCGTCCTCCGATCGCCTGTTCCACATCCTCGACGCCGAGGACGAGTCCGACACGGGCCGCGTGCCGCTCGAGCGCGCGAAGGGCCTGGTCGAATTCCGCGACGTGGTCGCGCGCTACCCGGGGCAGGCGCAGCCGGCGCTGGACCACGTCAGCTTCGTCGCGAAGCCGGGCACGGTGACCGCGATCGTCGGTCGTTCCGGAGGCGGCAAGTCCACGCTGGTGAAGCTGATCCCGCGCTTCTACGAACCGGAGTCCGGCGAGATCCTGCTCGACGGCCATCCGCTGCGCGACTACCCGCTCGCCGATTTGCGCCGGCAGATCGCGCTGGTCGGGCAACAGGTGGTGCTGTTCGACGGCAGCGTCGCCGCGAACATCGCCTACGGCGAGCTCGAGGGCGCAAATGCCGAGGCATTGCGCCGCGCGATCTCGGCGGCGAACGCGGCCGAATTCGTCGACCGCATGGCCGAAGGCGCGGAAACGTCGGTCGGCAATCGCGGCGGGCGCCTGTCCGGCGGCCAGCGACAGCGCATCGCCATCGCCCGCGCCATCCTCAAGGACGCGCCGGTGCTGATCCTCGACGAGGCCACCGCCGCGCTCGACAACGAATCCGAGCGCCTGGTGCAGGATGCGCTCGACCACCTGATGCCGGACCGCACCACGCTGGTGATCGCGCACCGGCTTTCGACCATCGAACACGCCGACCAGGTGCTGGTGCTGGACGAAGGCCGGCTGGTGGAGCAGGGCACGCACGCCGAACTGATGGCGAAGGGCGGCCTGTATGCGCACCTGCACCGGGTGCAGTTCCGCGAACCGGGCAACGCGTGAGCGCAGGTCGACGTCGTCCGCCCGCATATTGGTACGGCACCGAAGCGCCGCCCTGGACCGCGCGTGCATTGTCGGCGCTGTATGGCGGCGCGCTGGCGTTGCGCGAAAAGCTCGGGTTTCCGCGCGCGAAACGCGTGGACAGGCCGGTGGTCGTGGTCGGCAACCTCATCGCCGGCGGCAGCGGCAAGACGCCGCTGGTCATCGCGCTGGTCGAACGCCTGCGCCGGCAGGGCTGGACGCCGGGCATCGCGACGCGCGGCTACGGCCGCGAGCACGAGGACAAGCCGCTCTGGGTCGAAGCCGGCACCGATCCCGCGCTCGGCGGCGACGAACCGGTGCTGCTCGCGCGCCTGACCGGCGCGAAGGTGCGCGCCGACCGCGACCGCGTTGCCGCGGCGTGCGCGCTCATCGATGCCGGCTGCGACATCGTGGTCTGCGACGACGGACTGCAGCATCGACGCCTACATCGCGACGTGGAAATCGAAGTCATCGACGGCCGCCGTCGCTACGGCAACGGCATGCTGCTGCCGGCGGGACCGTTGCGCGAACCGGCCGAACGCGGCGAACGTTGCGATTTCCGGGTGGTGAATGGCGGTGAGGCGGGCTTCGGCGAATGGCCGATGCGGCTCGATGCCGACCTGGCCATGCCCATGCGCGGCGGGCGTTCGCGCCCGCTGGCGGATTTCTCCGGCCGGCGCGTGCACGCGGTCGCCGGCATCGGCGATCCGGAGCGTTTCTTCGCCATGCTGCGCGCGCTTGGCATCGCGGTGGTGCCGCACGCGTTCCCGGACCATCATCGCTACATGGCGGATGAACTGCGCTTCGGCAACGACCTGCCGGTTCTGATGACGGAGAAGGATGCGGTGAAGTGCAAGGCTTTCGCCGACGAGCGTTGCTGGAGCGTGCCGGTGCAGGCGAAGTTGCCGGAGGCGTTCTGGATCGCGTTGCTGGACAAGTTGCCGCCGCGCACGGGAGCGAGACATGGCTGAAGGTTTCATCGTCGCGATTCCCGCCCGCTTCGGTGCCTCGCGCCTGCCGGGCAAACCCTTGCGCCCGCTCGGCGGCGAGCCGGTGATCGCGCATGTCGTGCGCCGCGCCCGGGGCGCGGGGGCGCGCGAGGTGTGGGTGGCGACCGACGACACACGCATCGCCGATGCGGTGGCGAACAGCGGGGCGAAGGTGGCGATGACCGATCCATCGCACGCGTCCGGCAGCGACCGCCTGGCCGAATGCGCGCGCATCGCCGGCTGGGGCGACGACGACATCGTGGTGAACCTGCAGGGCGACGAGCCGTTCGCGCCGGCCAGCGGCATCCGCGTGGTTGCCGGGACGCTCGCGTCCAGCGGCGCGCCGATGGCGACGTTGGCGACGCCGGTCGGCGACGCGGCGACGTTGTTCGATCCGAACACGGTCAAGCTGGTGCGCGCTGGCAACGGCGATGCGCTGTATTTCAGCCGTGCCCCGATCCCGTGGGCGCGCGATGCCTTCGCCGCCAACCGCGACGCATTGCCGGCGGGCGATGCGTGGCTGAGGCACATCGGCATCTACGCTTATCGCGTCGGCTTCCTGCGCGCCTTTGCCGCGTTGCCGCCATCGCCGCTGGAGCGGATCGAATCGCTGGAACAACTGCGCGCGCTGGAGAACGGGCATCGCATCGCGGTGGCGCTGGCGCCCGAGCCATTCCCGCCGGGCATCGACACGCCCGAAGACCTGGCGCGCGCTGAAGCGCGGCTCGCGAAGGGCGATGGCTGAACCCTTGCGCCTGCTGATGCTGTGCATGGGCAACATCTGCCGTTCGCCCATGGCCGAAGGTGCGCTGCGCGCGCGATTGCAAGCCGCGGGACTCGCGGATGCGGTTGAACTCGATTCCGCCGGCACCGGCGGCTGGCACGCCGGAGAACCGCCCGATCCGCGCGCGATCGCCACCGCAGCCGCGCATGGCGTCGATATTTCGATGCTGCGCGCGAGGAAGATCGAAGCCGTGGATTTCGAACGCTTCGACCGGATCCTCTGCGCCGACCGCGACAACCTCGCGCAGTTGCGCAGGCCGACGCAGGGCCGCGTACAGCCGGTGCTATTGCGGGAATGGGCGGGTTGCGCTGCGCCGCTCGAAGTGCCCGATCCCTACACCGGCGGTGCGCGCGAATTCGAGCAGGCCTGGTCGCTGGTGGATGAAGCCGCGACGCGCATCGTCGAGCGCCTGCGCATCGAACACGCATGAGCGAGAAGCCGACAACGCCCGCGTTCGACGGCAAGGCCTTCGTCGCCCGGCTCAGCACCGCGCCGGGCGTGTACCGCATGCTCGCGGCCGACGGCGGCATCCTCTACGTCGGCAAGGCCGGCGCGCTGAAGAAACGCGTCGCCAGCTACTTCAACAACGCGCCCAAGTCGCCGCGCACGCTGGCGATGCTGGCGCAGGTCGCGTCCATGGAAGTCACGGTGACGCGCACCGAGGGCGAGGCGCTGCTGCTGGAGAACCAGCTGATCAAGGCGCACCGCCCGCGCTATAACGTGATGCTGCGCGACGACAAGAGCTATCCGTACGCGCTGCTCACTGCGGAACAGTGGCCGCGCCTTGCCTTCCATCGCGGTGCGCTCGGCGTGCCGGGGCGGTTGTTCGGGCCATATCCGAGCGCCTGGGCGGTGCGCGAAACCCTGGGCGCGATGCACAAGCTGTTCCGCCTGCGCAGTTGCGAGGACAGCGTGTTCCGCAACCGTTCGCGGCCCTGCCTGCAGTATCAGATCGGGCGCTGCAGCGCGCCCTGCGTGGGGCTGGTGGCAGAAGCCGATTACGCCGATGCGGTGCGGCGCGCGACCCTGTTCCTCGAAGGTCGCAGCGACGAACTCAACGCCGAACTCGCGCGCGAGATGGAAATCGCGGCGGAAAAACTCGAATTCGAACAGGCCGCGCGCCTGCGCGACATGGTCGCGACCCTGCGCAGGATCCAGGCGCGGCAGTACGTCGACGGCAAGGCCGCCGACCTCGACGTGCTCGCCGTGGCGATGCGCGGCAGCACCGCCTGCGTGCTGCTGCTGGCGTTCCGCGACGGCCGCAACCTCGGCACCCGCGCCTTCTTCCCGCGCACCAATGGCGAGGAAAGCGCGGCCGAGGTGCTGTCCGCGTTCGTGTCGCAGTACTACGCCGAACAGCCCGCGCCGCGTGAAATCGTCCTCGATCGCGAACTGGACGATGCCTCGCTGATCGAACAGGCCTTGAGCGAGGAAGCCGGGCGCCGGGTGCAGCTCAAGACCAGCGTGCGCGGCGAACGCGCCGGCTACCTCGACCTCGCGCGCAACAACGCGGCGATCGCGCTGGACGGCCACCTCGACAGCCAGGCGGCGCAGGCGATGCGCATGGAGTCGTTGCGCACAATGCTGGGGCTGGATTCGACACCGCAAAGGATCGAATGCTTCGACATCAGCCACACCATGGGCGAAGCGACGGTCGCGTCGTGCGTGGTGTTCGGGCCGGAAGGCGCGATCCGCGGCCAGTACCGGCGCTTCAACATCGCCGGCATCGCGCCGGGCGACGATTTCGCGGCCATGCACCAGGCGCTCGAACGGCGTTTCCGCCGCGCGGTGGAGGAAGATGGCGTGTTGCCGGACCTGCTGCTGATCGATGGCGGCGCGGGGCAGGTGGCGCAGGCGAATGCGGTCCTCGGCGACCTCGGCGTATCCGGAGTGACGGTCGTGGGCGTGGCCAAGGGCGAGGAGCGTCGCGCCGGCCATGAGGCCTTGCTCTTGCCCGACGGGCGCGAACTGCGTCCCGGACCGGATTCGCCCGGGCTGCAACTGGTGCAGCAGGTGCGCGACGAGGCCCATCGCTTCGCCATCACCGGCCACCGCGGGCGCAGGCAGAAGGCGCGCGTGACCAGCCGGCTGGAGGACATTCCCGGCATCGGCCCGCGCCGACGCGCTAACCTGTTGCGGCATTTCGGCGGCCTGGCCGGGCTCAGGGCCGCCGGGATCGAGGAAATCGCCGGCGTGGAAGGGGTGAACGCGGCGCTGGCCGCGCGCATTTACGCCGCGCTGCATGGGCTGGACAAGACGGACCAAACGAGCGGAAAGGCATGAAGCTGACCATCCCGACCTGGCTGACGCTGATGCGGATCGTGCTGATCCCGGTGCTGGCGGCGGTGTTCTACCTGCCGGGGCGCTGGACCAGCGTTGCCGCCGCGGCGGTGTTCGCGCTGGCTTCGGTCACCGATTGGCTGGATGGCTGGATCGCTCGCCGCTACAACCAGTATTCGGCCTTCGGCGCCTTCCTCGACCCGGTCGCGGACAAGCTGATGGTGGCGGTCGCGCTGTTCCTGATCGTGCAGGGCCATCCGAGCGCATGGATGGCCCTGTGGGCGGCGGTGATCGTCGGCCGCGAGATCGCGGTCTCGGCGCTGCGCGAATGGATGGCGGAATTCGGCCAGCGTTCGAAGGTGAAGGTCGCCTTCCTCGGCAAGCTCAAGACCACGGTGCAGATGATCGCGATCTGCTGCCTGCTGTACGCGGTGTCGCCGCAGCACCCGTTCGACCCGGGCGGAGGCGTCTGGCTGGGCAAGGCCGTGTTCCACATCGGGGACTGGATGCTGGCCGTGGCCGCGCTGCTGACGCTGTGGTCGGGCTTCGATTACCTGCGCGCGGCATGGCCGACGTTGCGTGCCGGGGAGGGCGCCGCGGTTGACACCCATCCCGCGGCCGGTAAAATGCCGCCTCCCACGCGGGAATAGCTCAGTTGGTAGAGCACGACCTTGCCAAGGTCGGGGTCGCGAGTTCGAGTCTCGTTTCCCGCTCCAGGTTCCCGAAGCCCCGGTCCTCCGGGGTTTCGTTTTTCCGGTTCGCCATCGTGGGGCGGATATGGAAGAATCGTTTCGCGAAGCCGTCATCCGGCCGGGTGGCAGAGTGGTTATGCAGCGGACTGCAAATCCGCGTACGCCGGTTCAATTCCGACCTCGGCCTCCAAACAACACAGCCTCGCCTCGCGGGGCTGTTTTCTTTTGGAATGGCGGTTCCGCCACCTTGCCTGGGTGGCGAAATTGGTAGACGCAAGCGACTTAAAATCGCTCACCCGAAAGGGAGTGTGGGTTCGATTCCCACCCCAGGCACCATCGGCACGGAGGCACCATGTCGCGCTACCTCGCTTATGCACTCGCCCTGCTGCTGACCGCGCTGTCGATCGTACTCGTCGTGGCGGGGCAGGTGGACTGGCGCTGGGGCGTGCTGGTGTTCGGAATGCTGTCGCTGATCGGCACGTGGGACCTGCTGCAGGCGCGCAGCACGTTGCGCCGCAACTACCCGCTGCTCGCGCACCTGCGCTACGGCTTGGAATCGATCGGCCCGGAAATCCGCCAGTACTTCATCCAGTCCGACATCGAGAAGGCGCCGTTCTCGCGCGACCAGCGTTCGCTGGTATACCAGCGCGCGAAGAGCGTGATGGACGTGGTGCCCTTCGGCAGCGAACTGAACGTGTATGGCACCCAGTACGAATGGATCAACCATTCGGTGGCGCCGGCGGAGTTCCACGACCACGATTACCGCATCGTCATCGGCGCGGACCGCGCGCAACCGTATTCGGCCAGCGTGTTCAACATTTCGGCGATGAGCTTCGGCTCGTTGTCCGCGAACGCGATCCGCGCGCTCAACAAGGGCGCAAAGCTCGGCAATTTCTACCACGACACCGGCGAGGGCTCGCTGTCGGTCTACCACCGCGAGAACGGCGGCGACATCGTCTGGGAAATCGGTTCCGGTTATTTCGGTTGCCGCAACGATGACGGCAGCTTCAACCCCGAGAAGTTCGCCGCGGTCGCGCGCGAGCCGGAAGTGAAGATGGTGGAACTGAAGCTGTCGCAGGGCGCCAAGCCCGGCCACGGCGGCGTGCTGCCGGCGGCGAAGGTGAGCCGCGAAATCTCGGAAACGCGCGGCGTGCCGATGGGCCACGACTGCGTTTCCCCCGCGCGGCACACCGTGTTCTCCACGCCGATCGAGTTGTTGCAGTTCATCGACCGGATGCGCGAGATGTCCGGCGGCAAGCCAGCGGGATTCAAGTTGGCCATCGGCCACCCATGGGAATGGTTCGGCATCGCCAAGGCCATGCGCGAAACCGGCCTGCTGCCGGATTTCATCGTCGTCGACGGCGCCGAGGGCGGTACCGGCGCGGCGCCTGCGGAGTTCATCGACCATGTCGGCGTGCCGATGCACGAGGGCCTGCTGCTGGTGCACAACACTTTGGTCGGGCTCGGCCTGCGCGAGCGGGTGCACATCGGCGCGGCCGGGCAGATCGTCGGCGCCTTCGACATGCTGCGCACCTTCGCGCTGGGCGCGGACTGGTGCAACGCCGCGCGTGGCTTCATGTTCGCGCTCGGCTGCATCCAGTCGCTGAGCTGCCACACCGACCGTTGCCCGACCGGCGTCGCGACCCAGGACCCGAGCCGCTGGAACAAGCTCGATGTCCCGGACAAGGGCACGCGCGTGGCCAATTTCCACGAGAACACGCTGAAGGCGCTGCGCGACCTGCTGTGCGCGGCGGGGCTGACCCATCCGCAGGAACTCGGGCCGGAACACATCCTGCGCCGCGTTTCGCCGACCGAAATCCGTTCGCTGCGGGAGCTCTATCCCACGCTCGCGCCGGGCGAACTGCTCGACGCGGTGCCGAAGCACTCGGTGTTCCGCGATTACTGGCAGTCCGCGCGCAGCGACAGCTTCGCCGCGCCGGACGCGGTGCATTCGCTGCGGGATTCGAAGTCGTACTGAGGGCGAGATCGCCGCAAAAACGAAAGCCGGCGCGAGGCCGGCTTCGTGGAACCTGGTGGGCGGTGCAGGGTTCGAACCTGCGACCCTTGCCGTGTGAAGGCAATGCTCTACCGCTGAGCTAACCGCCCGGGGGCCGCGCAGTATAGCGGAAGCCTCCGGCGCGGCAAATTCCCGGGCCTTCCCGCCTACAATGCGGGCATGGACGTCCTCGTCACCGGTACCGCGGGTTTCATCGGCTCTGCCGTGGCCGGGCGCCTGCTCGAGCGAGGCGACCGCGTGCTCGGCATCGACAACCTCAACGACTACTACAACGTCTCGCTGAAGCAGGCACGCCTGCGGCCGCTGCTTGCGCATCCGGGCTATGCCCACGTGCAGGCCGACCTCGGCGACCGCGCCGCGGTCGAGGACGCCTTCGCCGCGTTCAAGCCGCGAAGGGTGGTGAACCTCGCCGCCCAGGCCGGGGTGCGATACGCGGCGAAGAATCCGCACGCCTACGCCGCCAGCAACCTGGTCGGCTTCCTGCACATCCTCGAAGGATGTCGCCACCACGGCGTCGAGCACCTGGTATTCGCCTCCACCAGTTCGGTCTACGGCGCGAACACCGCGGTGCCGTTTTCCGAACACGCCGGCACCGCGCACCCGTTGACCTTCTATGCCGCGACCAAGAAGGCCAACGAGATGATGGCGCACAGCTACGCGCATCTCTATGGCATTCCCGCCACCGGCCTGCGCTTCTTCACCGTGTACGGGCCGTGGGGCAGGCCGGACATGGCGCCGATGCTGTTCGCGCGCGCCATCCGCACCGGCGAAACCATCAAGGTGTTCAACCACGGCCGCCACAGCCGCAGCTTCACCTACATCGACGACATCATCGAAGGCGTAGTACGCACGCTGGATCGGCCGGCACGGCCGAATCCCGGTTGGAACGGCGCGGACCCCGATCCCGCCACCAGCGCCGCGTCGTACCGCATCTACAACATCGGCCACGAACGCCCGGTGCAACTGCTGCATTTTATCGAATTGCTGGAACGGGCGTTCGAACGCAAGGCGGTGATGGAAATGCTGCCGCTGCAGCCCGGCGACGTGCCCGATACCGAAGCCGACACGTCCGAACTCATCGCTGCCACCGGCTATGCGCCACGGGTGTCGATCGAGGAGGGCGTGGACGCGTTCGCCCGCTGGCACCGCGAGTTCTACCCCGACGCCAACGCCATCCCCAGGCACGCATGAGCACGACACATTTCGACATCGATTCCGCGCGCATCGCCGTCATCGGGCTGGGCTACGTCGGCCTGCCGCTGGCGGTGGAATTCGGCAAGCAGTTCGACACCGTCGGCTTCGACATCGATCCGGCGCGCGTGGCCGAACTCGGCAAGGGCCACGACCACACCGGCGAAACCGATGCCGCGGAACTGGCGGCGACGACGCGCCTGCGCATGACCACCGACGCGGCCGCGCTGCGCGACTGCAACGTGTTCATCGTCACCGTGCCCACGCCGGTGGACGAGGCGAACCGCCCGGATCTGGCGCCGCTGGAAAAAGCCAGCGAAACCATCGGCGCGGCGCTCAAGCGCGGCGACGTGGTGATCTACGAAAGCACGGTGTATCCCGGCACCACCGAGGAAATCTGCGTGCCGGTGCTGGAGCGCGCATCCGGACTGAAGTTCAACGTCGATTTCTTTTGCGGTTATAGCCCGGAGCGGATCAATCCCGGCGACAAACAGCGCCGGCTGACCACGATTCCGAAAGTGACGTCGGGTTCGACGCCGAATACAGCGGACTTCGTCGATGCGCTGTACCGGCGCATCGTCGTCGCCGGGACGCATATAGCGCCGAGCATCAAGGTGGCCGAGGCGGCGAAGGTGATCGAGAACACCCAGCGCGACGTCAACATCGCGCTGGTGAACGAGCTGGCGATGATCTTCGATGCGATGGGCATCGATACCCACGACGTGCTCGCGGCGGCCGGGACCAAGTGGAATTTCCTGCCGTTCAAGCCGGGCCTGGTCGGCGGGCATTGCATCGGCGTGGACCCGTACTACCTCACGCACAAGGCGACGGTGCTGGGCTACCACCCGGAACTGATCCTCGCCGCGCGCCGCATCAACAGTCGCATGGGCCTGCATGTCGCGCACCAGGTGATGCGGCTGATGGCGCAGAAGCGCATCCACGTGGTCGGTTCGCGCATCCTCGTGCTGGGGCTGACGTTCAAGGAAGACTGCGCGGACCTGCGCAATACGCGGGTGATCGACATCGTGCGCGAGTTGCAGGCGGCGAATGCGCAGGTGGACGTGCACGATCCGTGGGCGGATGCGGGCGAGGCGAAGCGCGAGCTGGGGCTCAATCTGGTGGCAAAGCCGGAGGCAGGGGCTTACGACGCGGTCGTGCTCGCGGTTGCGCATGCGCGTTTCCTCGAACTGCCGAGCGGGGTCGCGGCTTTCGTCCGCACTCCGGGCGTGGTGTTCGATGTGAAGGGCGTGCTGCCGGCTGGCGTCGCCGACGCGCGGTTGTAAGTCTGGGTCAGCAGCTGCGAAGCGGTGTCGGCTTGGATGAATTGTTAGGCCGCAGCGTTAGAGCTTGCTGAGGCCTGCCTGTGCATACTCGATGAGTGTGATTGCTACCGCTCGCGATGGTGCGCGGAAGGGAGTGGGGCGACCTGCATAGTAAATCGTCCATGTGCCAGCCTGCTGTACCGATTCAAGACCCTCCCAGTAGTTGCCATCGGCTCCAATATTCGCCATAGCCCAGTCGCGCCAGCTCTGACGCAACGCATGGAACGCGTCCTGTTCTGATTCTGTTAGCAAGGAGTACGGAGTGTGTTTCATGCGGCTTAACTTCTTTTTATCCTGATTATTCCAACTGCGCCTTCGCATAAGCCGCATCCAGCGCTTCCATCGCATCGGCGGGCTTGAGTTTCGCGGCCTTTTCGTACGCCGCAGCAGCGGCGTCTTCCTGCTTGTCGCCATGCAGGAGCAGCAACAGGTTGCCGTGCTCGATGTGCGCGATTGGCGAATCCGGGGTCAGCTTGAGTGCGGCCTTGATGTGCTTCTCCGCATCCGCCGCCTTCGCGCCGTAGGTCAGGCCGCCGATCATCGCGCCGATCTTGCCGATGATCTCGCCGTGGTACAGCGCCATCGCCGTGTGCGCCTCGGCATGCTTGGGCGCGAGGTCCAGCGCGGTTTCCAGCGAATCGCGCACCTTGCCGGCGATGCCCTGCTTCAGCGCTTTCGCAATCGACAGGCCCTGGCTGTAGCGGCCCAGCGCGAACGCATGGCGGTAATGGCTGTTGGCTTCGCCTGGCAGCGCCTTGACCGCGGCTTCGGCCAGCTTCGATGCCTGTTCGAAGCGCTTGAGCTTCTCGGCATCGTCGTCGACCAGGTGCGTGGCATGGATGCCCAGCGCCTTGACCGCGACCGAGGCGCCGACCGGGCCGAGCTTCCCGCCGGCTTCGAACGCGGCCTGGAAATCGCCGCGGTGGAAGGCGCGCCACGCATCCTGCAACGCGGAGGCGAGCGATTCGGCATCGAGCTTGGGCGCGGACTTGCCGGCGGCTTTGAGCAGCGCAGCGGCGTGCTTGGCATCGGGAAACGTTTCGCAGTCGCCGGCATGCAGTTTCGGCCAGGCTTTCTTCAACCCGTCGCCGGCGTAGGCGTAGGGCTTCGCGTCGAGCGGGAAGGGCGCCCAGCTTTTTCCTGAGGATTTCGCGGCCATGGTCGGCTCCGGCAAGGGACGCCCAGCATCCCGCGGCGAAGCGCGACTGGCAAGCGCAAGGGCCGGGGCTAGTGTGATTGCTCGACCGTGGCCGGGCAGGCTGTCTTCATCGCGACGCAGGCGTCGCATTCGTTCCGGAGCCCGTCATGGCGAACACCGCGCATTCCACCCTCGAAGTCACCCCGCGCCACCTGTGGCTGGCCCTGATCGGCGGCGCCGAAGTGGCCCGCCGCAACCTGGTGTTGGGCGCGTGCACGGCCCGCGGCCGCGCGCAACGCTTCGGCAAGACCCTTCGTTCCGGTGGCCAGGATGCCCGCGACATCGCCCGGGGCGTGCTGCTGACCGCGCAGGAAAAACTGGCGAAGAAGCCACGGCGTCGCGTGTCGCGTCGACGCGCGGGCTGATCCCCGGGATTCGGTTCAATCGATGTAGGCGCGGGTCAGCCCGTTGAGGTGGACCCGCTCCGCGTCGCGCAGGAACGGCGCGAGCAGCATCATCACCTGCACGATGCCGTCGCGGATCGCGGCGTGCTCGTCCTTCTCGCCGCGCACCGAGGCGTAGTTCAGCCAGAACGTGGCGATGACCAGGATGTTGGTCGCGGCCGCGTCCAGTTCCGCCGCCGAGGCGCGCATCACCCCGGCCTGCGACAGGCCGCGCATCACCAGGTGCGCGCGGTCGTCGGCACGCTTGAGGATGCGCGCGAAGCGGATCCGCAGCCGGCGGTTGCGGCTCAGGATGTCGATCAGGTCGCGATAGAGGAAGCGGTAGTCCCAGATGCACTCGAACACGAGGTGCAACTGCAGCCAGACGTCCTCGAGCCCGGGCAGGCGGCCTTCCGGCGCCGTCAGCGCCGCGTCGATGCGCTGTTCGTAAACCCCGAACAGCTGCTCGATGATGTCGTCCTTGTTGCGGAAGTGGTAGTACAGGTTGCCGGGGCTGATCTCCAGCTCGTCGGCGATGTGGTTGGTGGTGACGTTCGGCTCGCCCTGCGCGTTGAACATCGCGAGCGACGCATCGAGGATGCGCTGGCGGGTCTGCCGGGCCACGGTCGCGGCCTCAGCCGCGGAGCTTCTTCACCAGGTCGACGTACTTCTTCATCGCCTCGTCCGCGGCCGTGCCCTTGAGCTTGGTCCAAGCCTCGTACTTGGCGGTGCCGACGAAATCGAAGAAACCCGGCTTCTCGCCGCTGACGTCGCCTTCCGAACCCTGCTTGTAGAGCGCGTACAGGCGCAGCAGGGTGTCGTTGTCGGGGCGCTCGGACAGGTCCTTCACGTCGATCGCCGCCTGCTCGAACTGCTGCTTCAGGTCGCTTGCCTTGGCCATGATGCCTCCCGGGGTCGCGGGCATGACAGCACGGCACCGGCGGGGGGTCAATACGGCGCCGGATTGTCGCCGGACACGCGCTCTGGCACCGTAGCGGTGCGCCCACCATCCGGATCCGCGTCCATGCATTACTTCGTCACCGGTGCCACCGGCTTCATCGGCCGCTTCCTCGTCTCCGACCTGCTCGAGCGCAAGGGCACGATCCACGTGCTGGTGCGCAAGGATTCGCAGAAGAAGCTCGATGCCATCGGCAGGAAGATGGGCTGGGACATGAAGCGCATCGTGCCGGTCGCGGGCGACATCGGCGCGGCGAAGTGCGGCGTCTCCGCCGCGCAACTGCGCGCGCTCAAGGGCAAGGTCAAGCATTTCTTCCACCTCGCCGCGATCTACGACATGGATGCCGATGCCGAATCGCAGCGGGTGGCGAACGTCGACGGCACGCGGCACGCGCTGGACCTCGCCGCCGCGCTCGACGCCGGCTGCTTCCACCACGTCAGTTCGATCGCAGCCGCCGGCCTGTATCCCGGCATCTTCCGCGAGGACATGTTCGAGGAAGCCGAAGGCCTCGACGATCCCTACCTCGCGACCAAGCACGAGTCCGAAGGCCTGGTGCGCGCCGAAAAGCGCATCAAGTGGCGCGTGTACCGGCCGGGCATGGTGGTCGGCGATTCGCGCACCGGCGAGATCGACAAGATCGACGGCCCGTACTACTTCTTCACCCTGCTCAAGAAACTGCGCGCGGCGCTGCCGCCGTGGATGCCGATGGTCGGCCTCGAAGGCGGGCGCATCAACATCGTGCCGGTGGATTTCGTCGCCGCCGCGCTCGACCACATCGCGCACAAGCCCAGGCTCGACGGCCACACCTTCCACCTCACCGATCCCGAACCGATGCGCGTGGGCGAGGTGCTCAATACCTTCGCCCGCGCCGGCCACGCGCCGGAAATGACCATGCGCATCGATGCGCGCATGTTCGCCTTCGTGCCCGGCGGCGTGCGCTTGGCCGCGGCCAACCTGCCGCCTGTGAAGCGCATGACCGCGATGCTGTTGCGCGACTTCCGCATCCCCAAGTCGGTATTGAAGTTCATCACCTATCCCACGCGTTTCGACAACCGCGAGACCGAGCGCGCGCTCAAGGGCAGCGGCATCGCTGTGCCACGGCTGGAAACCTATGCATGGCGGCTGTGGGATTACTGGGAACGCCACCTCGACCCCGACCTGTTCGTCGACCGCACGCTCAAGGGCAAGGTGCGCAACAAGGTGGTGGTCATCACCGGCGGTTCCTCCGGCATCGGCCTTTCCACAGCGCAGCGCGTGGCCGAGGCCGGCGCGATCACGGTCATCGTCGCGCGCGGCGAGGAGGAATTGTTCAAGGCCCGCGACGAAATGAAGAAAGCCGGCGGAAAGGTCTTCGCCTACACCGCGGACCTCGCCGACATGGCCGACTGCGACCGCCTGGTCGCGACCGTGCTGAAGGAACACGGCCACGTCGACATCCTCGTCAACAACGCCGGCCGTTCGATCCGCCGGTCGATCGAACTGAGCTACGACCGCTTCCACGATTTCGAACGCACGATGCAGCTGAACTACTTCGGTTCGCTGCGCCTGATCATGGGCTTCATGCCGACCATGACCCACCGGCGCAATGGCCACATCATCAACATCAGCTCGATCGGCGTGCTGGCCAATTCGCCGCGTTTCTCCGCCTACGTGGCCTCCAAGGCGGCGCTGGATGCGTTCAGCCGCTGCGCGCAGGGCGAACTGTCGGGCAAGGGCATCAGCTTCACCACGATCAACATGCCGTTGGTGAAGACGCCGATGATCGCGCCGACCAAGATGTACGACAGCGTGCCGACGCTGACGCCGGAGGAAGCGGCGGACCTGGTGGTGAAGGGCATCATCGAGAAGCCGAGCCGGATCGCCACGCGTCTGGGCATCTTCAGCGCGCTGATCAATGCGATCGCGCCGAAGGCCTACGAGGTGATCATGAGCACGGCGTTCGAGCTGTTCCCGGATTCGGCGGCGGCCAAGGGCGATCGCAAGGCACTGAAGGGCGAATCGCAGCCGAGCAACGAGCAGATCGCCTTCGCCGCGCTGATGCGCGGGGTGCATTGGTAAGGATCGGCAGATCCCCCTGTAGGAGCGGCTTCAGCCGCGACGGTTCTCGCGTGATCGTCGATGCGAAGCGGCATCGCATGAGCGACCCGCGCCATCGCGACTTCCGTCGCTCCTACGAAAGCTGTCGCGGCTGAAGCCGCTCCTACAGCGGCGTGCGCTTCCGTGGCCTCAATACGCCCTGCACTGGAAGAACCGCACCGGTTCGGCGCTGCCCGAGGGCGGCTGCAGCTGCACGCGCGAGGCGGCGAGTTCCTGGTAACGCTCCAGCAGCGGGCAGATCGCCGACTTGGCGTCGTGGTTGGTATCCGCGAGATACACCAGCAGGGTGGACGGCGTCGACCACAAGGCGCGATCGACCATCGGCAGCGAACCGATGGCGCGCGCGGCCTGGTTGCGCTGTTCTTCCAGCGTCGCCGGATTCTCGTCGCGCGGCGCCGGCCAGACCGCGTCTGCCGCGGCGGGCTTCGCCGGGTTCGCGGCGGGTTTGGATGCGGCTCGGCGTGCGGGCGTCGCGGCAATCGCAGGCGACGATTCGGCTTGCGGCGCCGATCCGCCGTCGTTGCCGGCATGGACGAGCAGGAACACCGCGGCACCGGCGATCACGCCCAGCAGCCAACCGAACCAGGCGTGCTGGCGTGCACGGATGCGGGCCTGCTCGCCGATGGCATTGCGCTGCGCTTCCGGCAGGCGTTCGCGCAGTTCCGGCCAGAGGGTCGGGCCATCGAGCAGTTCGATCCGTTGCGGTTCCGCGAACTTGCGCGCTTCGGGCGCGAAGATCCCGGGCGTGGCCAGCAATCCGCCCTGTGCGCTGCGCAGGCGCATGGTATTGGCGAATTCGGCGATGTCGCCGGAACCCAGGACGTAGCTGGCGCCATGCTTGGAAGAGAGCAGCCAGGTTTCGCCATCGTGCTGCAGCGGGATGTCGGCCTCGTCGGAGGTCGCATCGGGGTCGTTGACGCGGACGAAGCCGCGGCCGCCGAGCACGTCGAGCACGAGCTTGATGAAGTCGCGCCAGCGCATGTCGGACAGCGCGGCGACGCCTGCGGCCGCTTCCTCGCGCGGCAGGCGCACGCGTTGCAGGTACCAGGTCGCCGCGAAGCCGATGGCCACGACGACGATCAATGCCAGCAGGAGGGAAGTCGGAAGGCCCATGCCAATGCGTCCAAGCGGTGATGCATAAGGATAGACCAAAGGAAAACCCGCCAGCCCGAACCGCAGGGGAGGGAGACGCGCGGTCGAATGGGGACTGGCGGGTTTTAGGGGAAACGCACGCGCCGCGGGCGACGCGATGAATCAGTCAGCGGGTTTGCTGCGCTTGGCGGCCTTGCGCGGTGCGGCTTTTTTCGCGGCCTTGGCCGGCGCGCGCTTGGCGGCGGCCTTCGGCGCCTGCTGGCGGCGCAGTTCGGCGGTGAGGCCTTCGACGCGGCGGGCGAGGTCGGCGAGGTCGTCGCGGCCCGGCACGCCGAGCTTGACCAGCGCCTTCTGCACGCGGACCTCGAACACCTTCTCGAGCTTGTCCCAGGTATCGGTGGCGCGCTCGCGGGCCTGGCCGACATGGCTCTCGACCGCATCGCGCACGAAATCGGCGCGACCGCCGGCGAAACCGCGCGCGGTCTTCTCCAGGCTGAGGCCTTCCTTCACCAGTGCCTCGAACAGCTTGTGGCCTTCGGCCTGCGCGCGCCCGAAGGCGCCGACGCCGGCCAGCCAGATCTGCTGCGCGGATTCGCTCAGGGTCCTGGACAGGCGCTCGGCTTGCGCCTGCGCGTTGCCGGCGCTACCCGCGGTCTTCTTGTTGCCTGCGGTCTTCTTGAACTTGGCCATGATCGCCTTTCGCTGCGCTTGGGAATGCGCGCAGCTTGGCCGCCCGGACTAGAGCATTCACACCACGCGGCGTTCGCGCTTGCGTCGCGCGACCAGGCGTTCGGCGTCGTCCAGCGCACGGCGCAGGCGCGCGGTGGTGTCGGTGCTGCGCGGCGGTGCCGGCGGCAGCGCGCTGAGCACGGTGCGGTTCGCGTCGTCGAGCACCGATTCGCGCAGCGACAGTCCGTGCGCGGCGAGCAGCGGCGCGAGTTCCGCGCGGCGCTTGCGCAGGTCGTCGAGCGCGTTGCGGTAGCCGAGCTGGCACACGCGCCGGCGCGCGGCGAAGCTGAAGGCGTTGGTGAAGAACAGGTCGCCGTCGGTTTCGTTCGGTTCGAACACCAGCTGGTCGACGTTCGGGTATTGCTGCACGTAGCGCGCCAGCCCGACCTGCATGCGCGACTGCAGCAGGGTGCGGAAGGTCTGCGACAGCACCGCCGGCAAGCCGCCCTCGGCGAGGGCGTGTTCCGGGCGCGACTTGCCGTTGCCGTTGTTGTTGAACGGCACCAGCGGGTTCACCCCCAGCAGCAGGTCGATGCCGCGTTCCAGCAGCACCGAGGCGTGCATGGTCCGGCGCAGCGCGCCGTCGACGAACTGGCGACCCCGCACATCCACAGGCGGATAGAGTCCCGGCAGCGCAGCGCTGGCCTGCACCGCCTGCGAGATCGGAACGTCGTCCCAGCCTTCGCCGCCGAAACGCACCGCTTCGCCGTTGTCGAGGTCGACCGCGACCACGTACAGCGGGCGGTCGAGTTCGCGGAAATCGTTGCTGCGCCCGCGCCGGGTAAAGATTTCGCGCAGGAAGGCCTCGATCCGCGCGTTGTCGAACAGGCCGGTCGGCACCAGCCCGCCGAAGCGGTTGAGCAGGTCCGACCAGCGCGCGTCGCGCGGCCCCCACAGCAGCCCGCGCCACCACTCGAAGGTGAGCCGCGGCAGGCTCGCGGCGCGGCGGGCGTATTCGAACATCGCCGGGCGCAGGAAGGTTTCCGGGCGGAAGCGCACGTCGTCGCTGTCGCCGGTGATGAAGATCCGGCACATCTCGCCGGCGGTCATGCGGTTGGCGAGGCCGGCGGCGAGGAAGGCGCCGCTGCTGACGCCGACGTAGCAATCCATGCGGGTGAGGTCGAGGCCCTCGATCGCGTCCTCGAGCGCGCGCAACGCGCCGAGTTCGTACATGCCGCCGATCGGGCCGCCGCCGGCGATGGCGAGGCCGATGCGCGGGTTGGAACCTTGCGGGGCGCGGCTGCGCCCGGGTCTGGTCGCGCGCGGCGCGGCATGGAGGGAAAGCATGCGGCGAGTGTAGCGGTTTGCCCGCGCGGCCCGCAGCCGGGATGATGCGGGCATGAGCACGAGCGCCGCATCGCGCCGGCTGGCGCGGCGACTGGCCTGCCACCAGGCCCTGTTCGATCCGGTGCGCGAACCCCGCAACCGCCTGCGCTGGCTGCCGGAACTGCGGCGCTGGCAGGCTGCGCGGCTGCGCGAGGGCTTCGCGCGCTTCCTCGACGATCCGTCGCGGCGGCCGGCGGCGGAGTTCTTCCTCACAGACGTCTATGGCGACCACGATTTCAGTCGCCGCGATGCCGACATCGCGCGCGTGCTGCCGGCGATGCAGAAATTGCTGCCGGCGGCCCTGCTGGAAACCGTGGCGGATGCGATCGAACTCGGCGCGCTCACCCAGGCCCTGGACCTGCGCATGGCGGGATTGCTGCACGACATCGCGCCGCGGCGCCGCAAGCTCGACCTGGCGCTGTATGCGCGGGCCTATCGCGAGTGCGGATTGCCGCGCCTGCGCGAGCGCCAGATCGCGCTGATCGCCGAAGTCGGCGACGGACTGGCGGCGGCGTTGCGCATGCCGGGCGTGGCGACGCTGCTGCGCCTGTCGCGGGTGCCGGCGCGCGCGGCCGGGCTGTCGGAACTGCAGGGTTTCCTCGAACGCGGCTTCGAGGCGTTCGCCGCGCTCGGCGACGCGCCGCGCTTCATCGAGGAGATCCGGCGCGAGGAAAGGGCGTTCTCGCGCGGACTGTTTGCCGGCGAGCCGGGGGCGTGACCGACAGAAGCAACGCTATGGGGTTGGATGATTCGATGCGGCTTGCTTCGCCTGCTCCGCGGCGGGATCAATCGGTGAAGTGTCCCAGGGCGCCAATCTCTCCAGTGCGTCCTCGAATTCGGTTTTCATGCTTTCGAGTGCATACCAGGTGGCGGTGCATGCGGCCGCTTCGCCCCTCGCCAGCGGCAGCAATTCGCTCCGATGCAGGCGTATTTGTGCGAGCGCTTCGGTCGCCCCCAACGGATCGGCGATGACGGGCGCCTTGGCCATGGTGCTGGATGAGACGTAATGCCTGAGCGGATTGTCGGCAGCTTGCAGACTGGCGGGCAACAACTCCTGCACCCTGGCGGGATAGGCGCCACGATAGGCCTCGATCTGGGGAAACAGAGTTCGTTCGGCGGCATAGGTAGCGACCAGGTCTCCGGCGAGATTCGGATCGTCCAGCAGTCGCAGATCCCCGGAATTCTGCAGCGCTTGCAATTGGCTGTCGTGTAGCCATGGAGTCGGTGTGATGGTGCTTTCCGCGAAGTCGGCGAGCAGCTTTTCCGGTGTTTCGCTCGCCTGGGCGGGGTCGTCCAGGTATCGGATCACCACTTCCAGCGCCTGGCGCTTCCTGACGACGGCGATATTCTGGATCTTGTGGATGGTCCACAGATTGCTTCGGATTTCGTTGGCGATCTGCGCGAGGTGCTCGTGGGTCCGGCTCGCATCCTCGCGATCCTGCCGCCAGTCGTCGAAGGCGAGGGCGGCGAGGATGCCGGCGAGGACGATGACGAATTCCACCAACACCGAGAACCAGTCGTGCTCGGCGAAGCGCTGGGCGATCCGGCGGTGCAACAGCATTGGTTTCCCCCTCTGCGACTTCGCCGTAATCAACGGCAACAACGCCAGCGGCGATGGCGCTGTTTGGCGGAGTCCGTTTAGTCGAATCGCTCGGCCAGCACCCTGCGGATTTCCTGCTCCACCGTGCCCTTCAGCGCCGAGAGCAGGAAGCCGAGCTGTGCGGTGACGCGGATCTGCTTCTCGCCCAGATGAATGCGACCGTCCACGCCGCTGCGGTTGAAATGCAGGTCGTCGCCGTCCCAGCCGTAGTCCATGTCGAACTTCGAGGCGAGCTTTTTCGCGATGTCCTCGACCGCCTTGCGCGCCTTGGGCAGCGGCAGCGAATGCTTGTGGCGGATGTCGATCGAGCTCATGGGCGGGCGGCGTGGTGGACCGGCGCGAAGACTAGCATCCGGACCCGGCCGCGGCGGGGCGACCCGTGCTAGATTCGCCGCGCGTGGACGCCCTCAAGCTTCGATTCAACCACAACGGCACGGAACTTCCGCTCGGCCCCGGGATGCACGGCATCGGCCGCGGAGGCGACGATGCCATCGGACTGGTCAGCGACCAGCAGTCGCCCCTGCTGCGCTTCTGCGTGGACCGGCGCGGGGTCTGGCTGACCGTCGCCGATGGCGTGCGCGGCATCCACGTGAATGGCCGCCCGGTGCGGCGCATGGCGATGCTGCGCCCCGGCGACGCGATCCATGCCGAGGGCAGCGAACTGACCCTGATGCGCGACCAACCGCCCGCGAATTCGCCGTTGCCGAACGTGGCCGACACGCCCGGCGACCTGCGCCTGGTGCTGCGTGGCGTCGGCGGGCATTACCACGGCCGCAGCATCACCCTCGAGCGGCCGCGCTTGGTCGGGCGCGCGCCCGAGGCCGACATCCGCATCGACAACCAGGCCTTTCCCGAGCGCCATGCGCGGCTCGAGCACCACGACGGCCACGTGTTGCTGCGCGACCTCGATTCGGGCGAGGCCAGCGCCGTCAACGGCAAGGCGGTGCGCGACGCGCTGCTGCTGCCCGGCGACCAGGTGGTGTTCGACGCCCAGCATCGCTTCGTGGTGGAGGCCCCGGCGCGGATGCTGCAGCCGGAAAAGGCGGTCGAGATCGACCTCGCCTCCACCCGCATGGGCGAACGCCGCAAACCCCGTGCGCGGCGACTGCCGTGGTTGCTGATCGCGGCCCTGCTGATCGCCGGCGCGCTCAGCCTGTTGCTGCTGTTCGGGGTCGGCTGAGCGCGGCCTTCCTGCGCGCCGCGATGGCCTTCCATGCGCGCCAGCCGAGCAACAGCGCGAGGATGCCCGCATACAGCGCCGGCTCGCGGATGTCGGATTTCACCAGCCACCAGAAATGCAGGACCGCGAGCACGCCGATCGCATAAACCAGCTTGTGCAGCCGCGACCAATTGCGGCCGAGGCGGCGGATCCAGCCGGTGGTGGACGTGATGGCGAGCGGCAGCAGCAGCAGCCAGGCGGCGAATCCCACGGTAATGTAGGGCCTCTTGGCGATCTCTTCGAACACTTGCGTCCAGTAGCCGCGCAGGTCGAGGCCGAGGTAGGCGGCAAAATGCAGGGTCGCGTAGAAGAACGCGTACAGCCCGAGCATGCGCCGGAAACGCACCAGCACGGGCTTGCCGGTGAGTTGCCGCAGCGGCGTGACCGCCAGCGCGAACATCAGGAAGCGCAGTGCCCACAGGCCGAGGCGATGTTCGATTTCCGCCACCGGATCGGCGCCGAGCGCATCGCTGCCGGTGCGTGCCACGCTCCACGCCTGCACCAGCAGGATCGCCAGCGGAACGAGCGCGAGCAGGTGGACGGCGGTCTTCGCGACGACGATGCGCGGATCGGTGCGCCGCCTTGGTGCCGCCGGTTTCAGAACCATTTCCTCAAGTCCATGCCGGCGTACATCGACGCGACCTGTTCGGCGTAGCCGTTGAACGGGCGCGTTGGGATGCGTTCGGCGAACAGCTTGCTCGCGGTGCCTGCGATGCGGCGTTCCGTCTTCTGGCTCCAGCGCGGATGGTCGACCGCCGGGTTCACGTTGGAGAAGAAGCCGTATTCGTCGGAGGCGTAGTCGTTCCAGCTGGTGAACGGCATGCGCTCGACGAAGGTGATCGCGACGATCGACTTGATGCCCTTGAAGCCGTACTTCCACGGCACCACCAGGCGCAGCGGCGCTCCGTCCTGCTGCGGCAGCGGCTTGCCGTAGATGCCGGTGGCGAGGATCGCCAGCGGGTGCATGGCCTCGTCGATGCGCAGGCCTTCGCGATAGGGCCAGCGCAGCACCGGCGCATTCACGCCCGGCATCTGCTTCGGGTCGGCGAGGCTGGTGAAGGCGACGTACTTGGCCTTGGAATCCGGTTCGAAGCGCTTCAACACCTCACCCAGCGGAACGCCAAGCCACGGGATCACCATCGACCAGCCTTCCACGCAGCGCATGCGGTACACGCGCTCCTCGGGCTTGGAGCCCTTGAGCAGGTCGCCGAGCGAGAGCCTGCCGGGCTTGGCGCAATGCCCGCCGACCGCCACCGTCCACGGCGAAGTGCGCAGCGTCTTGGCCGCGCGCGAAGGATCGGCCTTGCCGGTGCCGAATTCGTAGAAGTTGTTGTAGCTCGTGATGTCCGCGTAGGTGGTCAATTCCTCGTCGGTGCGGAAGCCCGATCTCGCCTGCTCCGGCATGATCGTCACCCGCGGCGGCGGGGGCGGTTCGGCGCGGCCGCAACCGGCCATCGCCAGGGCGGGCGCGGTGGCGAAGGCGGCGAGCAGGCGACGACGATCGCGATAGACCGGCTCGTCGGTGATGTCGGCTTCGGGAATGCGCAAGGCATCGTGCAGGCGCATGGCGGTTTTCCTGCGGCGTGCGGGGGTGTCGCAAGGATAGAGCCGGCCGTGTCGCGAAAGTTGCAAAGCGGGCGTTGCAGGGCGTCCGGAAAACATTGCACCGGCCCCTGCGCGGGCGTGCTGCGCTGCGGCATACTGCGATCCCCTCCCGCGAGAGCCGGCAATGCCGCGTGCCTTCAATTTCAGCGCCGGACCCGCGGCCCTGCCCGAAGCGGTGCTGCAACGCGCCCGCGATGAACTGCTGGACTGGCACGGCACCGGCGCGTCGATCGTCGAGCTCAGCCATCGCGGCCCCGAATTCATGCAGGTCGCGGCCGACACCGAAGCCGACTTGCGCGCGTTGCTGTCGATCCCCGGCGACTATGCAGTGCTGTTCACCGCCGGCGGTGCGACCACGCAGCAGGCGCTGATGGCGCTGAACTTCGCCGCGCCGGGGCAGGCGGTCGATTTCGTCGTGAGCGGCCACTGGAGCAAGGTGGCGATGAAGCAGGCCGCGCCCTACGTGGACGTGCGCATCGCCGCGAGCAGCGAGGCCGGCGGTTTCCGCGACCTGCCGCCACGTGATGAATGGGAACTCTCGCCGGATGCGGCCTACGTGCACGTCACCGCGAACGAAACCATCCACGGCGTCGAGTTCCGCGAGATTCCCGCCGTCGGCACCGCGCCGCTGTTCGCGGATTTCAGCAGTTCGATCGCGTCCGAACCGCTCGACGTGTCGAAATTCGGATTGATCTACGCAGGCGCGCAGAAGAACCTCGGCCCGGTCGGCGTCGGCGTGGTGATCGTCCGCCGCGACCTGCTCGAACGCACGGGCCAGCCGCGCGCGGACATTTTCAGCTACGCCTCGCACGCGGCGCGCGATTCCATGCTCAACACGCCGCCGACCTGGAACTGGTACCTGCTCGGCCTCAACGTGAAGTGGATGCTCGACGAAGGCGGCGTCGCCGAATTCGGGCGCCGCAGCCAGCGCAAGTCGGGCGCGCTGTACGCCGCCATCGACGGCTCCGGCGGTTTCTACCGCAACGCTGTCGCGACCGGAGCGCGTTCACGCATGAACGTGCCGTTCTTCCTGCCCGATGCCGAACTGGATGCGCGCTTCGTCGCCGAATCGCGCGCCGCGGGCATGATCGGGCTCAAGGGCCACAAGGCCGTCGGCGGCATCCGCGCCTCGATTTACAACGCGGTGCCGGTCGAGGCCGTGCACGCACTCGTCGATTTCATGCGTGACTTCCAGCGGCGGAATGGCTAGCCGATCGCCGCGATGACCGATTTCGAAGCGCTCGCGAATCCCGGCATCCGCGGCCTGCGCGCCTACGATCCGGGCCACGACCTGGTCGCGCTGCGCCGCCGCTTCGCCGAGGCGCAACTGGTCGAACTGGGTTCGAACGAGAATCCCTACGGCGCCAGCCCGAGGGCGAAGCAGGCCATCCTCGACGCGCTCGGCTGCATCCACGTGTATCCCGATCCGCTCGGCTGCGAGCTCAAGCGCGGGCTCGCGGCGCGCCACGGCATCGGCACCGACGGCCTGCTGCTCGGCAACGGTTCGCACGAACTGTTGATGCAGTTCGCGCAGGTCTTCGCCGGCCCCGGCGACGAGGTGGTCGCGTCGAAATTCGGCTTCGCCGTGTACGCGCTCGCCGCGCAGGCGGCCGGCGCCACGCTGCGGCCGGCGCCCGCGTTCGACCGCGAACACGCGATGCCGCGCGGCCACGATCTCGCCGCGCTGCATGCGGCGATCGGCCCGCGCAGCAAGCTGGTCTACCTCGCCAACCCCAACAATCCCACCGCCACCTGGTTCGGCGGCGATGCGTTCGCCGCGTTCATGTCGCGCGTGCCGGAATCGACGATCGTGGTCGTCGACGAGGCCTACGCCGAATTCGCCGACGCGCCGGACCATGCCTCGGCGCTGCCGCTGATGGCGAAGCACCCGAACCTCGTCGTCACCCGCACCTTCAGCAAGGCCTACGCGCTGGCCGGGTTGCGGGTCGGGTTCGCGGTCGCGCATCCCGCGCTGGTCGCGGTGATGGAACGCGTGCGCGAGAGTTTCAACGTCAACGCGCTCGGGCTGGCCGCCGCGCAAGCCGCGCTCGCCGACGAGGCGCACCTGCGCGCGTCGGTCGCGGGCAACGCCGCGCAGCGCAGCGCGCTGGCGCAGGCCCTGCGCGAACGCGGGCTGCGGGTCGCGCCGTCGCAGACCAATTTCCTGCTGGTGGAATTCGGCGACGAGGCTGCGCGCATCGAAGCCGGGCTGGTCGGCCGCGGCGTGGTGCTGCGCCCGATGGGCGGCTACGGCCTCGGCGAATGCCTGCGCGTCACCGTCGGCACCGCGCAGGACAACGCGCGACTCCTCGACGCCCTGGATGCGCTGCGATGAGCGGCTGGATCGCGTCGCGTGGCGCGCCGTTGCGCGGCGACATCGCGGTGCCGGGCGACAAGTCGGTCTCGCACCGCGCGATCATGCTCGGTGCGATCGCCGAGGGCACGACCCGCGTCACCGGCTTCCTCGAGGGCGAGGACACGCGCGCGACCGCCGCGATTTTCGCCCGGCTCGGCGTGCGCATCGAGGCGCCGTCCGATGGCGTGCGCATCGTCCACGGCGTCGGCCTGCGCGGATTGCGCGCATCGCCCGGGCCCCTGGATTGCGGCAATGCCGGCACCGCGATGCGCCTGCTCGTGGGGCTGCTGGCGGGACAGGATTTCGACAGCATCCTGGTCGGCGACGAATCGCTGTCGAAGCGGCCGATGCGGCGCGTGGTCGAACCGCTGGCGATGATGGGCGCGCGCATCGATTCCGACGACGGCCATGCGCCGTTGCGCATCCACGGCGGCCGGGCGTTGCGCGGCATCGATTTCATGGCGCCGGTCGCCAGCGCGCAGCTGAAGTCGGCGCTTCTGCTGGCCGGCCTCCACGCCGGAGGCGAGACCGTGGTGCGCGAGCCGCACCCGACCCGCGACTACACCGAGCGCATGCTGGCCGCGTTCGGCGCCGACATCGATTTCGCGCCGGGAATCGCGCGATTGCGCGGCGGTCCGGCCCTGCGCGCGACCGACATCGAGGTTCCGGCGGACTTTTCCTCGGCCGCGTTCTTCCTCGTGGCCGCAAGCATCGTTCCGGGTTCCGACCTGGTGCTGCGCGGGGTGGGCATGAACCCGCGGCGCACGGGACTCCTGCACGTGCTGCGCGCGATGGGCGCCGATATCGTGGAGGAAAACGTGGATTCGCAGGGTGGCGAACCGGTCGCCGACCTGCGCGTGCGCCATGCGCCACTGCGCGGGATCGAGGTACCGGTCGAACGCGTGCCGGACATGATCGACGAATTCCCGGCGCTGTTCGTGGCCGCGGCCTGCGCGGAGGGCGCGACCGTGGTGCGCGGCGCGGAGGAATTGCGGGTCAAGGAATCGGACCGCATCGCGACGATGGCCGCCGGGCTGCGTGCGCTCGGCATCCGCGTCGACGAAACCCCGGATGGCGCCACGATCCACGGCGGCGCGCTGCGCGGCGGTGGGGTCGATTCGCATAGCGACCATCGCATCGCCATGGCGTTCGTGGTGGCTGCGCAATGCGCGGATGGCGAGGTGGCGATAAAAGACGTCGCCAACGTGGCGACGTTGTTTCCCCTGTTCGATGCGCTGGCGCGCGATGCCGGGTTCGGGCTGCGCCCGGCGTGACGCGAGCCACGCCGGGCGTCGCGGGCTTACTGATCCGACAGCTTGAAATCGACCGGCACTTCGACCGCCGACGCCACGGCCTTGCCGTTCTGCATCGCCGGGCTGAAATGCCACTGGCGCACGGCGTCCAGGGCGGCGTTGTCGAGGTCGCGCGAACCGCTGCGGTTCACGACGGCCACTTTCACCGGAACCCCGTTCGCGTCGACATCGGCGCGGACCAGCACGCTGCCTTCCTCATGGTTGCGATAGGCGGCCGGCGGATATTTCGGCTGGATGCGCGCCACCGGTTCCGGGCCGCGGTCGGCGATGCGCGGTTTCGCGGCCTTGGCGCTCGCGGTGGCGCGGGCATGCTCGGCCTTGCGCGTCGCGGTGGCATCGGCGCGATCGCGTTCGGCCTGCGCAGCAGTCTGTTGCGCATCGCCGCCGATGACGGGCGTGGTGGCGGCATCGACGGTCGCATTCGACGCGCTTCGGTTGTAGAAGAACCAGATCGCCGCGAGCAGGGCCAGGAGCAGCAACAGCCACACCAGCGGGTTGGCGCTCTTGCGCGGCAAGGATTCTTCCGGCGGAAGCGGCGCATCGGCGCGTTGGATGGAATCGTTCATGGCGAACTCCTTCGGTGGAATGCGTGACGAAGGTTCACCGTCCCGGTGTGCACGCCGCGTCATGCGCGGCGTCGATGCACGGCCGGATTAACGCGATTTCAACGATCCCCGAGGTTGTAGCTGACCGGAATCTGAACCGTCGCGGAAACAGGCTGTCCGTTGCTCATCGCCGGACGGAAGCGCCAGTTGCGCACCGCGGACATCGCCGCGCGGTCGAGCACACGCGAGCGGCTGCTCTTCGCCAGCGCGACGCCGGAAGGCACGCCATCGCGCCCGACCGTGACGCGCAGCAGCACCGTGCCCGATTCGCCGTTGCGCAAGGCTTCGACCGGATACGGCGCCGACGGTTTGCCGATGGGCACGGGGACCGAATCCGCCTGGACGGACGCGACGGGTGGCGATGGCGCGGCGGGCGCGGCTGGAGCAGGCGGCAGCGGGGCGCTGGGCGACGCTGCTGGGCGGGTTTCGTCGATGCCGACCATGCCCGGTGCGCGATCCTCGTCGTCAGCAGCCGGCGCATTGCCCGCTTCGTCGGCCGGCATCGGCACGGGGAGGGGTTCGAACACCTGTCCGCTCGGGCCGGCGACCGGCGCATCGGCGCGGTAGAAGTCGTTGTCGCCGCGGTGCCCGGCCCACAGCAGCAGGAACAGCAGCAGGCCGATGCCGAAGGCGATGGCGATCACGATCCAGTTGCGGCGCGACAGGCGCAGCCCGCCGCGCGTGGCCGGGGAATTCGAGGGGGTTTCGGACATGGCGCCAGGATGTTCGGGGGAATCCCGATTTTTGCATAGCCCGTCTCGGCATGGCGCGTTTCCGGTCCGGTCGCGGCGATAATGCGCGTTCATCCCACGCATTCGCCTTCGCCATGCTCGATCCCGCCCTGCTGCGCGCCAATCCCGCCGAACTCGCCGAACGCCTGCGCACGAGCCGCGGCTTCGAGCTCGAACGTTGCCCGGCTGGAATCGCTGGAATCGCAACGCAAGCAGATCCAGGTGCGTACCCAGGAACTGCAGAACCTGCGCAACACGCGCAGCAAGCAGATCGGCATGCTCAAGGCCAAGGGCGAGGACGTTTCCGCGGTAATGGCCGAGGTCGCCGGCTTCGGCGAGGAACTGAAGGGTTCGGAAATCGAACTCGACCGCATCCGCGGCGAGATCGAAGCCATCGCGCTCGGCATCCCGAACCTGCCGGACGAGTCGGTGCCGCCCGGCAGCGACGAATCGCAGAACGTCGAACAGAAGAAGTGGGGCACGCCGCGCACGTTCGATTTCGCGGCCAGGGACCACGTCGAACTCGGCGCGCGCCACGGCTGGCTCGACGGCGAAACCGCGGCCAAGCTGTCCGGTTCACGCTTCACGGTGCTGCGCGGCCAGCTAGCGCGCCTGCACCGTGCGCTGGCGCAATTCATGCTCGACCTGCATGCGGGCGAACACGGCTACGAGGAAACCAACGTCCCGGTGATCGTCAACGCCGAGAGCCTGTTCGGCACCAGCCAGCTGCCGAAGTTCGAGGAGGACATGTTCGCCACGCAATTGGGCGAACACCGCCGCTACCTGATCTCGACTTCGGAAATCTCGCTGACGAACATCGTCCGCGACGAGATCGTGGAAGCCGACGCATTGCCGAAGCGCATGACCGCGCATTCGCTGTGCTTCCGCAGCGAAGCCGGCAGCGGCGGCCGCGACGTGCGCGGGATGATCCGCCAGCACCAGTTCGAGAAGGTGGAACTGGTGTCGATCGCCAAGCCGGACGAATCCGATGACGAGCACGAACGCATGACCCGTTGCGCGGAAACCGTGCTGGAGAAGCTCGGCCTGCCGTATCGCAAGGTATTGCTGTGCACCGGCGACATGGGCTTCGCCGCGCGCAAGACCTACGACCTCGAGGTCTGGCTGCCCTCGCAGGATGCCTATCGCGAGATTTCCTCGTGCTCGAACTGCGGCGATTTCCAGGCGCGGCGCATGCAGGCGCGCTGGCGCAATCCCGCCACCGGCAAGCCCGAACTGGTGCACACGCTCAACGGTTCGGGCGTCGCGGTCGGCCGCGCGCTGATCGCGGTGATGGAGAACTACCAGAACGCGGACGGCTCGATCGGCGTGCCCGAGGCGCTGCGCCCGTACATGGGCGGTGCCGAACGCATCGCCTGAGTCCCGCCTTCGCGATGCGAAACGGGCCCGCATCGCGGGCCCGTTCCGTTTCGCGTGCGGATCAGGCCGCGAGCGGCAACGCGATCTGGTCGATGCGCCGTTCCGCCGCTTCCAGCGCATGGGCGCGCTGTTCGGGCGAAATGTTCAGCCCGGCGGCGCCGACGAATTCGATGTCGTCGATGCCGATGAAGCCGAACACCTGGCGCAGGTAGGGTTCGACGAAATTGCGCCCACTCTCGACCGGATGCATGCCGCCGTAGGTCGCGGCGACGATCAGCTTCCTGCCGCCGGCCAGCCCTTCGGGGCCGTCGGCGGTGTAGCGGAAGGTCTTGCCGGCGACCATCACGCGATCGATCCAGGCCTTGAGCTGGCTGGGGATGCCGAAGTTGTACATCGGCGCGCCGATGACGATGACCTCGGCGGCGAGGAAGTCTTCCAGCGCGCGCGCGGAACGCGCGGCCTGGGTCGGGTCGGCCTTGGTTGGCCAGCAGCGTGCCGTCGAGGTGGGGAAGGGCGTGCTCGCCGGCCAGATCCCGGTGCAGTACCTCGAGGCCTGGCACGTCGCGCTGCCAACGCGCGACGATCGCCGCGGTCAGGGCGCGGCTGGCGGAGTTTTCGCCCAGAATGCTGGAATCAATGTGTAGGAGTTTCATGGGATCGCCTCGTGGTTCGAATGCGGCGGCGCCGCGTCGAGGGGCAATCTAGGTTGTTGCATATTTAGAATAAATATAGTCTCATATTACTGATTGTTCCAAATATGGAATGAATGGCGTGAACGACCTCAACGACCTGTATTACTTCGCGGCGGTGGTGGACCACGGCGGTTTCGCTGCCGCCGAGCGCGCCTTGGGCATCCCCAAGTCGCGCCTGAGCCGGCGCATCAGCGCGCTGGAAAGCGAACTGGGCGTGCGCCTGCTGCAGCGTTCGACCCGCCGTTTCGCCGTCACCGACGTCGGCACCAGCGTGCACCGCCACGCGCAATCGATGCTGGCCGAGGCGCAGGCCGCGCGCGAAGCGGTGGATCGCTTGAGCGCGGAGCCGCGCGGCGTGGTGCGCGCGAGCGTGCCGGTCGGGATGGCGCAGGAACAGATCCCGCGGATCCTGCCGGAATTCCTCGCGCGCTATCCGCAGGTGCGCGTGCAACTGCACGTCAGCAATCGCCGCGTCGATCTCATCAACGAAGGCTTCGATGTCGCCGTGCGCGTGCGCAACAAGCTCGACGACGACGGCAGCCTGGTGATGCGCAGCTTCGGCAGGATCGAGGAATTGTTGGTCGCGAGCCCGAAATACCTCGCGCGCATGGGTCGGCCGCAGGCGCCCGAGGACCTCGATGCGCACGTCACCCTGAGCATGGGCGAGGACGAGGCCAGGCAATCCTGGGAACTGCACCGCGACGGCGAGACCCGCAAGATCGCGCTCAAGCCGCGCGTCGCGGGGTTCGATTTCCCCATGCTGATGGCGCTGGCGAAACAGGGCATCGGCATCACCATGCTGCCGGAAACCCTGTGCGCCGAAGCGGTGCGCGCCGGCGAGCTGGAAGTGGTGCTGCCGGAATGGCGCCTGCCGCAGGGCATCTGCCACGCGGTGTTCGCCTCGCGTCGTGGATTGTTGCCTGCCGTGCGCGTATTCATCGATTACCTGGCCGAGAAGATGCCGGCGCTGATCGAGGAAAGCCGCCTTGGTTGCAGCGAGCCCGGGCGCAAGGCGAAAGGCAAATAGGTCGGCGCCATGGTGCGCGCGGCCTAACGGAAATTTCACCCAGGGCGAGTGATCCCGGCGCCTAATCCGCGCTCGGGGAATACAACCTGGGGAGTACGCAATGAAAGATTTGCGACGTGCCTGCGCGGCAGGTTCCCGTTTCGTTCGCCCGTTGTTCTCGATCCTTCTGCTGGCCGGAACGGCACTCGCCGGCGATGCCATGGCCGCGACGTATCGAACCGTCCTGCTACCGCTCCCGGCGCCCCCTCCTGGCGGCACCGGAGGCGCGCGGGCTTTGGACATCAACGCGACTGGCGAAATCGTGGGTCAGTACTACTTCACCGATAGCAATGGGTTTGGCGGGAATTACGCGGTGGCGTGGAGTCCTCCGGATTACGCCGTTCGCGCATTGCCACCCTCGTCGCAGGGTGTCAATGCGATGCTTGCTTCGAGGGTCAGCGATGATGGCGACATCATCGGCACGGCGGCTCTCTTGACCGTGATCGGTAATGGTGCGGTGCTGTGGAAACCGTCGGCTGGCCCGGGCGTCTACATGGAGCCGGCCGATGGACATACGACTGTCGCCGACATCAACGCCTCGGGTATCGCCGTCGGCCAAATCGGGCCTTTGGGCGAATTCGCGCTCTGGACCGACCCGTCGACATACACGCTATTGAGCGTTCCCGATTACACCACTCCATACGCGATGAACGACTCGGAAGTCGTCGTTGGAACCGTGGGTTCTGGTACCGCGTTCAAATGAACGATCGAGGAAGGCATGCAGGATCTCGGGGACCTTCCGGGCGGCAAGAAGCAAAGCGTTGCATATGACGTGAACAATTCCGGACAGATCGTCGGCTATGGCTATTCGCAAAGCGGCCGCCGGGCGTTGCTGTGGGATGCCGATGGATCGATTCACGATCTTGGTCACTTGCCTGGTGTCGGTTACGTGGGGTATCGAGCGTCGCGCATCAACAACTCCGGCGTAGTGCTCGGTTTCGAGTACGCCGATGGCGCGAGCTGGCTGTGGACTGCAGGGACGGGGATGTTGCCTCTCGACAGCATGATCGATCCGAACGATCCGCTGTACGGTACTGGACAGTTCTCCATGCGCGACCTCAACGATGCCGGCATCTTGGCGGGTAACTTGATTTCGCCCACGACCGGCAGGACTAGTCCCGTCCTGCTCGTGCCGCAGCCGTGAACCGGCGAGCCCGGGCGCGCATCGGACGGTGCGCCCACCGGTGATGGCGGGCGCGGAGTCGCAGCGAGGCGAACGCGGAACGGTTGAGCCCGGCCCACGCAACCGCTAGGGTGCACGCAGTACGGAAGCGTGGCCGAGCGGTTTAAGGCACCGGTCTTGAAAACCGGCGACGGGTCGAACCGTCCGTGAGTTCGAATCTCACCGCTTCCGCCAATTCGTGAGTTCGACACATCGGCATGGAATGCCGATGTGGACGGCGAAGCCGCCCGCAGGGCGAGGGCCAAGGATGGCCCGAGTCAATCTCACCGCTTCCGCCACTTTCACCCTTGGCTTCGGATTTTTCCTACACTCGATCCCGAGCCCGGCTGATGCCGGCGGCGAAGGGCGGCGGCGAAGATGCCGCCAACGCAGCTTCGGGGGAAGCCGATGGCCATTCGAGTGTTCCTGATCGACGACCACGCGCTGGTGCGCACTGGCATGCGCATGATCCTGTCCGCCGAAACCGACATCGACGTGGTCGGCGAGGCCGACAACGGCGAGGACGGGCTGCAACAGGTGCGCAAGCTCAAGCCCGACGTGGTGCTGTGCGACCTGCACCTGCCAGGCATCAGCGGGCTGGAAGTGACCGAGCGCATCGCCCGCGGCATGGAAAACACGAAGGTGATCGTGGTGTCGGTGCTGGAAGACGGGCCGATGCCCAAGCGCCTGATCGAGGCCGGCGCGTCCGGTTACGTCGGCAAGGGCGGGGATTCGGCGGAACTGCTGCGCGCGGTGCGCGATGTCGCCCGCGGCCGCCGCTTCCTCGCCAGCAACATCGCGCAGAACATGGCGCTGTCCGGCATGAGCGGCGAAAGCTCGCCGTTCGACGAATTGTCCACGCGCGAACTCGAAGTCGCGATGCTGTTGATCAACGGCCTGCGCCAGGCGGAGATCGCCGAGAGGCTGTGCCTGAGCCCGAAGACGGTGAACACGCACAAGACCCACGTGTTCGAGAAGCTCGGCGTTGGCGACAACATCGCGCTGGCGCGGCTCGCAGGGCAGTACGGCCTGCTGGAACCCGCGCGCGCCGTCTGACGCGCGCGGGAACGACCGTCAAGCCTGCCGCGATTCCTCGCGGGCTTCGGCTTCAGCCTCGGCGTTAGAAACGGCTACGGAATCGTCCGCGGCACTCGCCTGTGCGCCGGCTTCGGTTTCGGCGGCGGCTTCGGCCGGTTCCGGCGTCGGTGCTTCGACCATTGCGAACACCGGTTCTATCGCCGCATCGCTCGCGATCGGCGTTTCGACCGCATCCGGCGTGGCTTGAACGGCCATTCGGCTGTTGGACGCGGCGACTTCGACCTCGTTCGCGATGGGCGCATCGATCGCAGCGACCGCAGGCTCGACCACGACCGCGTCCGCGATGGGGGCGGGGGGGTCGACCCGCACCGCATTCGGCGCTTGAGCCAGCGGTTCGACCACGGTCGGCGCGGGCACGATGACCGGCGTCGCCTGGTCGTCCGCGGCGGGAGGCGTCGAAACCGGGGGCGGATCCATGGCGGTGGCGACGAGCGCGGGTGTTGCCGACGCCGTATCGGCGAAATCGAACTCCGGCTGCGATTGCAGCGGGGTCTCGATGGCGTCCTCGTCGTCCATCGCTTCCACGCCGCCGGCGGCAGCGCCTTCCACGCCCTGCTTGTTGCGGCGACGGCGGCCGCCACGGCGACCGCGGCGACGACGGCTTCCGCCTTCGCCATTCGCGTTCTCGGCCGCGGGATCCGCGGCAGTCGCGACTTCGCTGGCTTCGGCGACGGCCTGCACGGCATCGGCGGCCGGATCGACCATCGGCACCGGCGCGAGTGTCGCCGCCGTGTCGAGGGCTTCGTCGTTGCGCGCGGGCTGCGCGGTTTCGCTGCGCGGCTTCTGGTTGTCCTTCGGCGGCTGTTGCTGCGGTTGACGCGCGGGGTCCTGCTGCTTCGCCTGCGCTTCCTGCTTCTGTCTTTCCGGCTTCTGCTGCTTCTGTTGCTGCTGCTGTGCCGGCTTGCCGCCGTCTTCGCGTTTTGGCGAAGGCTGTTGTTGCTGCTTCTGCTGTTGCTGGCCCTGGCCGCGGCGCTGTTCGTCGCGGCGGTTGCGGTTGTCGCGACCATCGCGACCATCGCGGCCGCCCTGGCGATTGCCGCGCTCGTCGCGGCGGTTGCCGTTGCGCTCATTGCGATCGCCGCGTTCGCGCGGTTCCGGCGCGCGCGGCTGCGGCGCGGGTTCGGCGCCGCCGAACAGGCCCTTCAGCCAGCCCACGAAACCGGGCGAAGCGGGCTTCGCCACGAACGCAGGCGCCGGCACAGGCATCGCGGCCGGCATCGGTTCCGGGCGCGGTTCGCGCATCGGCGCCGGTTGCGCGGGCTTGACGTTCTTCACCGCCGGCGCGGCCGGCACGTTGAGGTTGGCCTTGGTCAGGGCGATCGTCGCGAGCTTGCGCGGGGTGCCGCGCTGGTAGCTGGGCTTGTTCGTTTCCTCGCCCAGTTCGTTCTCGCGGACGCGCGTGACTTCGTAGTGCGGCGTGTGCAGTTGCTCGTCGGCGACGATCACGATGGGCGCATCGTGCCGCGCCTCGATCTCGCGCAGCGCGCCGCGCTTCTCGTTGAGCAGGTAGTTGGCGATTTCCACCGGCGCCTGCACCAGCACCTGCCCGGTGTTGTCCTTCATCGCGTGCTCCTCGGCGACGCGGATGATGGACAGCGCCAGCGATTCCACGCTGCGCATGCGGCCATGGCCGTCGCAGCGCGGGCACACGACTTGGCTGGCTTCGCCCAGCGACGGGCGCAGGCGCTGGCGGCTCATTTCCATCAGGCCGAAGCGCGAGATGCGGCCGAGCTGGATCCGCGCGCGGTCGTACTTAAGCGCGCCCTGCAGGCGATCCTCGACCGCGCGCTGGTGCTTGGACGAGGACATGTCGATGAAATCGATCACCACCAGGCCGCCGAGGTCGCGCAGGCGCAACTGGCGCGCGACTTCCTCGGCCGCCTCGAGGTTGGTGTGGAACGCGGTTTCCTCGATGTCGCCGCCCTTGGTGGCGCGCGCCGAGTTCACGTCGATCGCGGTCAGCGCCTCGGTCTGGTCGATGACCAGCGAGCCGCCGGAGGGCAGGCGGATGCCGCGGCTGTAGGCGGCCTCGATCTGCGATTCGATCTGGAAGCGGTTGAACAACGGGACGTCGTCGGTGTAGTGCTTGAGCTTGCGCAGGTTGTGCGGCATCACCTGCTGCACGAATTCCTTCGCTTCCTCGTACATCTCGTTGGTGTCGACCAGGATCTCGCCGATGTCGGCGCGCATGTAGTCGCGCAGGGCGCGGATGATCAGGCGCGATTCCTGGTAGATGAGGAACGGCGCGGGCTTGCTCAGCGCGGCTTCGGCCACCGCCTTCCACACGCTCAGCAGGTAGTCGAGGTCCCACTGCAGTTCCTCGGCGTCGCGGCCGACGCCGGCGGTGCGGATGATCACGCCCATGTCGTCGGGGATGGCGAGCGCGTCCATCGCCTTCTTCAGCTCGGCGCGGTCGTCGCCTTCGATCCGGCGCGAGACGCCGCCGGCGGTGGGCGAGTTCGGCATCAGCACCATGTAGCGGCCGGCCAGCGAGATGAACGTGGTCAGGGCCGCGCCCTTGTTGCCGCGTTCCTCCTTGTCCACCTGCACGACCACTTCCTGGCCTTCGCGCAGCAGTTCGCGGATCGCCGCCTTGTTGTGGTCGACGCCGGCCTGGAAGTAGTCGCGGGAGATTTCCTTCAGCGGCAGGAAGCCGTGGCGCTCGGCGCCGTACTCGACGAAGGCCGCTTCCAGCGAAGGTTCGAGCCGGGTGATGCGGCCCTTGTAGATGTTGGATTTCTTGTTGTCGCGGGACGGCTGCTCGATGTCGATGTCGTAGAGCGTCTGGCCGTCGACGATGGCCACGCGCAGTTCTTCGGCCTGCGTGGCGTTGATCAGCATGCGTTTCATGGTTGCGTTCCTCGCGCGCTTTTCGCCCACATGGGCTGCACGCGGAACGCCGGGGCGTTTCGCCTGGTCACTTCCGGCGCTCGCCGCGCGGGGCGCGGGCGGGCGGCCTTGGGTTGTCCAGCGCTACGACACCACGGCGGGCCGCGGGAGCGCTTGTCGTTTTCGGTGTTGCGGGCCGGCGGTCGCTGCGGTGAAGCGGCGGTCCGCGCGGGTCGTGTTCAGCTCGGCAGCCGGGCATCGGGCGATGCGGCGGCCGGCGAGGGCCGGGCCTGCCGGTGCGTCCGTTAACATGGCCGCCCCGGGGGCGGTGGTCGCGGACGGCTCCGGGGTCGAAGCAGGAGGTCGGCTTTCGGCCGGGAAACTCTTCCTTCGGAATCAAACCCTTATCTCGCCCGCCGAGTGTAGCAGATCAATGTCGATCGAACCCCGTTCGGAGAGTGCCGGATCGAGTGTGCGGCTGGTGCGCGTCGACCCGGAACGGGCCGGGCAGCGGCTGGACAATTTCCTGCTCGGCCAGCTCAAGGGCGCGCCGCGTTCGCTGGTCTACAAGCTGGTGCGCAGCGGCCAGGTCCGTGTGAACGGCGGGCGGGCCAAGGCCGAACGCCGGCTGGAAACAGGCGACGAAATCCGCATCCCACCGGTGCGGCTGGCCGAAGCCGAATCCGCGGGCCCGGCGCCCAGGGGACTGCTGGCGGCGATGGAGGCCAGCATCGTGTTCGAGGATGCACGCCTGCTGGCGATCAACAAGCCGTCCGGCATCGCCAGCCACGGCGGCAGCGGGGTCTCGTTCGGGGTCATCGAGACCCTGCGCAAGCTGCGCCCGGGACAGCCGCTGGAACTGGTGCACCGGCTCGACCGCGACACCTCCGGGCTGATGGTGCTGGCCAAGAAGCGCTCGGCCCTGACCGAACTGCAGGCCCTGTTGCGGGAGGACCACGGCGCAGGCATCGAGAAGCGTTACCTCGCGCTGCTGCTTGGCCGGTTGCCGGACGGCACCCTGTCGGTCGACGCGCCGCTGCACGTCGGCCTGCGCCAGGGCGGCGAACGCCACGTCCAGGTCAACGCGAACGGCAAGTCTTCGCTCAGCCACTTCAAGGTGATCGAACGCATCGGCGGACAGAGCTATTGCGAAGTGCGGATCGAAACCGGCCGCACCCACCAGATCCGCGTGCATGCGCGGCACCTCGGCCATCCGCTCGCCGGCGACGGCAAGTACGGCGACGAGGCGGCGAACAAGCGCTTGCGCGATAACGCCGGGCTGAAGCGCCTGTTCCTGCATGCGTCGACGCTGGCGTTCGCGCTCGACCGCGGCAAGGCGCCGTACCTGCTCAACGCGCCGCTGGCGCCGGAATTGGCGGACGTATTGGATCGGCTCGCCTCGTAGGAGCGCCGTTTACGGCGCGACCGCTTTTCCCGCATTCGTAGGAGCGCACCTGGGCGCGACTGCTTTTCCCGCCGCCCTCTCCCGGCGCTACGCGCCACCCTCTCCCACGAGGGGAGAGGGGAAAACACACGATCAGGCAAACAACGCGTCGGCCTTCGCCGCGCAGATGAAGTCGTTCTCGCTTGTAACTAGTTCCAGCGTAACATCGCAACCTGAAAGCACGGCGACGCGAAGGGGTATCGAGATGGCAGGCAAGAATCCACGGCATGGCGTTTCTTGTCGTATCGGTATCTTCCGGAATACCGGAATCAGGCTGTTGACGACCATTCTGTTGTCTCTTCCGTTGATGGCGCATGCTGTCGACGTGGAAGAGCAGAAATCAATGCTCGAGAAAAAATCGACCTGTTGCGAGTCATTCCGTCAGTTCCACTACGAGAAACTCCCGGAAACGAAGCTGAAGTTCAGGATCGACGAAAAATCCCCCGTATTCCAGTTCGAAGCAGACAAAAGCTATTTTGCGGCATTCGAGGTCCCGGACAATGGCGCGCGTGCTTATCTGCTGCAGAGCTATTTCGGCAGCGGCTGGAAATCATTGAAGTATTTTGCCCCGATCGTGACGTTCTTGGACAAGGACTTCAACCAGACCAGGAAGGAATTCATCGAGGGATGGTTCGAGGACTACACCATGATGGAAGGCGCGCACATGGCTTATTCAATAAGACTGAACGAAGGGGAGAAATACATCATCATCTCGACTGGTTCATTCGATCCCGCAGTAGCCTCGGTCAACCGTGGATCGCAGTCGCACACATTCATGGTCGGTTCCGCGGTGGTAACCGCGGCTTCGCCTGCAAAAGAAGTTCCCTTGGATCGCAGGTTGACCGGCAAGTTCTCCATCGAGCCGACGCCTTGACGGCTATTGCCCGTTCAAGGCGCCTACTTGCAAAGTTCGTCTGCCTTCGCCGCGCAGATGAAGTCGTTCTCGCTCAGCCCACCGACATCATGCGTGGAGAAACGCACCATGCAGCGGTCGTAATGCACCGACAGGTCGGGATGGTGGTCCTCGCGGTTGGCGACATGCGCCAGCGCGTTCACGAAGGACATGGTGCGGTAGTAATCGGGAAACGTGAACGTGCGCACCAGCGCATGCCCGCCTTCGGCAAGTTCCCATTCCGGCACCTGCGCCAGCAGCTCGCGCACGCTGGCCTCGGCGAGGCGGTGTTCCTGGCCCTTGCGCGGCGTGCAATGGGCCTGCGAGAGGGGGACGAGGTCTGGCATCGGTGCGGCTCCTGACTGGCGGCTGACGCCGCGTGCGCGCTGGGCGGCATGGGGCATCGCGGGGCGCGGCTAGAATAGCGCGATGATCCAGATCTCCGAATCCGCGCAATCGCACTTCCGCAAGTTGATCGAGCGCGAGGCCCTGCCGGGCCTCGGCGTGCGGCTCGCGGCGACGGCTGCAGGCACGCCCTCGGCCGACGTTCGGCTCGAGTTCGCCGAACCGGGCGATCTTTCCGGCGACGAGTGGGCGGTGGATTGCGAAGGCTTCACCCTGTGGCTGGACGCGGCCAGCGTGCCCTTCCTCGACGGCGCCGAGATCGATTACGAAACCGGCGCCACCGGCGGGCAATTGCAGATCCGTGCGCCGAGGATCAAGGGCCAGGCCCCGGATGCGTCCGCGTCGCTGGTCGAACGCGTGCGTTGGGTGGTGGAACACGAGATCAATCCGCAACTGGCGCAGCATCGCGGCCACGTCGCGGTGGAGGAAGTGCGCGCCGACGGCACCGTGCTGTTGCGCTTCGGCGGTGGCTGCCATGGGTGCGGGATGGCCGACGTCACCCTCAAGCAGGGCATCGAGAAGACGCTGATGGAGAAGGTGCCCGGCGTCACCGCGGTGCGCGACGCCACCGACCACGACAGCGGCATCGCGCCTTACATTCCGCGCGACGTGGCCTGACGGCGACCGGGCGCGGGCGGCCGACCTCGCGTGTTCAACGCCTCCGACCTGATCTCGGCCCTGCTCGAACGCCCGCGTTCGTCGCGACTGTGGTTCCGCGCGGGCGATGCGCGCCCACCGGGCGAATTCCCGTCGGGCTGGCGCGTGTGGTTCGCGATGATGAAGGAACGCGTCGGCGCAGTGAGCGGCGCGACCGCCGATGCGATCATGGCGATCTTCCTCGGCCGCGAACTCGCGCGGCCTGCACCGCGCAGCGCACCGCTCAACGACTGGCAGGCCTTCGCCGCGCTGTGGCGGCAACAGTGGCAACCGGCGGGCGAAAGCGAACGCCGGCAGCGCATCGTCGCGCTGGCGATCACGCTGGTCGTGCACGCGGTGTTCTTCATCCTGCTGCTGTGGCTGGCTGCCGTGCGCCTGGGCGAGCCGCCGCCACCCGCGGGCGAGGACGTGGTGCAGGTGGAGTTCATCGGCGAAGGCACGCCGGATTCGCCGGGTGGCGGGGCGCAGGAGAGTGCGTCGCCGTCGCAGGCCAAACCCGCGGCGCACGCTTCCGCGAATCCCGCTTCCGCCGCTGCGGCCAGTGCTGCGGCTGCAGCCGCGACGTCCGAGCAGCCGTCGACGCAAACGCCTGTCGAGACGATGCCGCTGTCCGACCAGCCGCTGGTCGTGACCGAGACGCCGTTGCCGGACCCGCGCTTCGCATTGCCACCGACGACGACACCGCAACTGCAATCGACGCATGTTCCGCCACGCATCGAGGTTCCGCTGCAGTCGCGCGCGGTGCCGCTGGCCGAACAACCCCGACCGTTGCCGAGCGTGTCGACGCCGAGCTTGAACACGCAACAGGCGACGCCGACCCTGCGCGCGACCACGCCCGCGCTGTCCGCGCGCGATATTCCGCTGCCGCAGGCCTTGCCGCAAGTCGGCACGCCGGCATTGCAGGCGGTAAAGCCGGCCACCACGCCCGCGCTGCAGGCGCAGGCCGCATTGCAATCGCGCGAAGTGCCGCTGCAACCGGGAACCGCCGCGACACCGGCGCCGGGCGCTGCATCTTCGGCCGCATCGAGCTCGACGCCGTCGGCGCCCGGCAGCAATGCGAAGCCGCAACCGAGCAGCGGCACGCTGGCGAACACCGCCGCACCCGGTAGCGGGCCATCGACCGCGGCCCGGCCCGGCGCGTGGCCGACGCCCAGGCGTGGCGATGACTGGGGCGATTCCAATCGAAACCGCCCGGGCGGAATCGCCGGCTCGAAAGACGGCTTGCTGAATTCCGATGGCACGCCGCGTTTGCCGGCGGGGAATGCCTCGGCGCCGGGCGGCGGTTATCCGCCGGGCTACGACACGTGGTCGCGCGAGGCGATCGATCGCAACGGCACGTGGTTGAAGCGTCCGCCGAACAAGTACACGCCGACGATGTTCGACCAGTACTGGGTGCCGAGCGAGACACTGCTCGAAGAGTGGGTGCGCAAGAGCATCAAGGAAGTGTCGATCCCGATTCCCGGCACGTCGAAGAAGATCAAGTGCACGGTCGCGTTGCTGATGCTCGGTGGTGCCTGCGGCATCAGCGACCCGAACATGAATGACCAGGAAGCGGTTGCGCGACCACCGCCGGACATCCCGTGGAAGCCGGACCTGCAGGAAGACCAGGACAGCCTGAAGAAGCCGTCGCAACCTTGATCGGTTGGGCCGATGGCCCGTGCCTGCATTTGTAGGAGCGACGGAAGTCGCGACATCGGCTGCCCGGCAGCAAAAAAAGGAGCCTCGCGGCTCCTTTTTCGTTGCATCGGGTCGAAACGCTTATTCGGCGTGCAGATCGTGCAGCTTGGCCGCGCGCGAACCGAAGTAGGCGGCGAGGTCCGAAATCTGCTGGTCGGTGAGATCCTTCGCCTGCGAAGCCATCAGGTCCGTGGTCGGGCTGCCGGAACGGTCGCCGTCGCGGTACAGCTGCAGCGAATGCGCGATGTAATCGTGGTACTGGCCGCCGATCTTCGGATAGGTCGCATCGATCGGCGCGTTGCCCTCGGCGCCGTGGCAATCCACGCAGGCCTGGCCGGTGGCCTTGCCCTTGGTCTCGGCCAGCGCCTTGCCGGCGTCGATGTGGCCTTCCGGCAAACCGGCGGAGGAACTGGTGTGGCCTTCGGAACGATCGGCTTGCGAATGCTCGGCCGGCACGTCGTTGCCGCCGCTGCAGGCGGACAGGGCGAGCGCGCAGAGCAGGGCGGGGATCAGGGTCTTCTGCATGGCGCGGCTCACTTGTCGATTCCCGAGAGGTAGGCGGCGATGTCGGCGATGTCCTGCTCCGAGAAGCTCTGCGCCTGCGCCTGCATGGTCGGGTGCTTGCGCTTGCCGGTGCGGTATTCCATCAGCGCATTGGTCAGGAACTGCGCGGACTGCCCACCGATCTTCGGTACGTGGTAGTTCGGATAGGCGTTCTTGTAGCCCACGACGCCGTGGCAGCCCTGGCAGGTGTAGGTCAGCGGCTTGCCGCGGGCGGCGTCGCCGACAAGCGCGGCAGGCGCTGCGGCGGCGGGCGTCGAAGCGGCAGGGACCGTGCTGCTGGCAGGGGTCGCGGCGTCCTGGGCGAAGGCGCCGGCGGGCAGCGCAAGGGCGAGGAATGCGGCGAAAGTCGACAGTCGCATTGGTGTTCCCGGTGTTGGAGTGGCGCGTTTCGTCGTTCCGAAACGCATAGCCCGAAAGTATAGCAATGCAACGGATGGCGAGGTCCCCGCATCCACGCAGCATGGACACCATGACCTTCGGCGCATGGGCGCCGACCGGCAAGGTGATATACCTACCTACAACACCAGACAGGCCCCGCCCGATGCCCGCTTCCTCCCCCCGTTTTGCCGGCGGCGCCCTGCGCCCGTTGCCCGCGCTCGCCATCGCCGCCTGCCTCGCCGCCGCCCTGCTCGGCGGTTGCAAGAAGGGCGATGGCGAGGTCCAGGCCAAGGATGCGGACAAGGGACCGGATGCGATCCCGATCGAGGTGGCCGCGGTGACGCGACGGCCGATCGCGGCCAGCTACAGCGGCACCGCGCCGCTGGAGGCGCGCGGCGAATCGCAGGTGGTGGCCAAGACTTCCGGCGTCGCCCTGCAGGTACTGGCGCAGGAAGGGCAGGCGGTGCGCGCCGGGCAGGTGCTGGTGCGGATCGATCGCGCCCGCCCGGCGCTGCAGGCCGCGCAGGCCGATGCGCAGGTGCACAAGCTCGAGGCCAACTATTCGCGCGCACGCACGCTCGCGGCGCAGAAGATGGTCAGCGCCAACGACCTCGACCAGCTCAAGTACGACCTCGAGAACGCGCGCGCGGTCTACAACATGGCGAAACTGGAGTTGTCCTACACCGATGTGGTCGCGCCGATCTCCGGCACCATCGCTTCGCGCTCGATCAAGCCGGGCAATTTCGTGCAGATCAACACGCCGATCTTCCGCATCGTCGACAACTCGCGGCTCGAAGCCACGCTCAACGTGCCCGAACGCGACCTCGAGACGCTGAAGGCCGGCCTGCCGGTCGCGTTGCAGGTCGACGCGCTACCGGGGAAGAGCTTCGCCGGCAAGGTCGACCGCATCGCGCCGGTGGTGGATTCGGGCAGCGGCACCTTCCGCGTGGTCTGTGCGTTCGAAGGCGGCGGCCTGTTGCAGCCGGGCATGTTCGGGCGCATCCGCATCGATTACGACCAGCGCGCCGACGCGCTGGTGATCCCGCGCACCGCGTTGCTCGACGACGAGGACGATCCGGCGGTGTTCGTCGCGCGCGACGGCAAGGCGGCGCGGGTGTCGGTGAAGCTCGGTTACACCGATGGCGAATGGGCCGAAGTGCTGTCCGGCCTCAAGCAGGGCGACCAGGTCGTCACCGCCGGCAAGGTCGCGCTGCGCGAAGGCAGCGCGGTGCAGGTGCTCGGTACGCAAGCGGCGAAGGCGGTCGCCAGGGCCGCTGCGCCGAAGCCGGGCGAGAAGCAATGAGCGCCACGCCGACCGGGGCTGCGCGCGGCGCGCGCGGCCTCGTGGAGTTCTGCACCCGCCGCCGGGTGACGGTGGCGATGGTGACGTTGACCTTCGTGCTGTTCGGCCTGATCGCGCTGCGCGACCTCAAGGTCAACCTGCTGCCCGACCTCAGCTATCCCACGCTCACGGTGCGCACCGAATACACTGGCGCGGCGCCGGCGGAAATCGAAACGCTGGTGACCCAGCCGGTCGAGGAAGCGGTCGGCGTGGTCAAGAACCTGCGCAAGCTCACCTCGGTCTCGCGCACCGGGCAGAGCGACGTGGTGCTGGAATTCGCCTGGGGCACCGACATGGACCAGGCCAGCCTCGAAGTGCGCGACAAGATGGAGGCGCTGCAGCTGCCGCTGGAAGCGAAGGCCCCGGTGCTGCTGCGCTTCAATCCCTCGACCGAGCCGATCCTGCGCCTCGCGCTGTCGGACAAGGGCAACGGCGGCGACGAACTGCGGCGCCTCACCGAATTGCGCCGCTACGCCGACGACGACCTGAAGAAGAAGCTGGAACCGGTCTCCGGCGTGGCCGCGGTTAAGGTCGGCGGCGGCCTCGAGGACGAAATCCAGGTCGACATCGACCAGCAGAAGCTCGCCGCGCTCGGCATCCCGATCGATACCGTGATCCAGCGCCTGCAGCAGGAGAACATCAACGTCTCCGGCGGCAAGCTCGAGGAAGGTTCGCAGCGCTACCTCGTGCGCACGGTCAACCAGTTCGCCGACCTCGACCAGATCCGCAACATGCTGGTCACCACCCGCGCCGCGAGCGCCGGCGACAGCGCCCCCGACCAGGCGATGCGGGTCGCGGCCGCCAGCGGCGACATGAGCGTGATGGCGGCCCTCGCGCAAAGCAGCGCAGGCAGCGGCACGGCCGTTGCGGGCGGCGGGCAGGCCTTGCGCCTCGGCGACATCGCCACCGTGCGTCAGGGCCACAAGGAACGCGAGGCGATCATCCGCCTCGGCGGCAAGGAAGCGGTCGAACTCGCGGTGTACAAGGAAGGCGACGCGAATACCGTCGCCACCGCCGATGCGGTGCAAAAGCGCCTGGCCCAGCTCAAGGACCAGATTCCCGCCGACGCCGAACTCACCGTCATCGACGACCAGTCGCAGTTCATCCGCCATGCGATCAGCGACGTGAAGCTGGACGCGGTGATCGGCGGCCTGCTCGCGATCCTGATCATCTTCCTGTTCCTGCGCGATGGCTGGAGCACGTTCGTGATCTCGCTGTCGCTGCCGGTATCGATCATCGCGACGTTCTTCTTCATGGGCCGGCTCGACCTCAGCCTCAACGTGATGTCGCTGGGCGGCCTCGCGCTGGCGACCGGCCTGGTGGTGGACGATTCCATCGTGGTGCTCGAATCGATCGCCAAGGCACGCGAACGCGGGCTCGGCATCATCGATGCAGCCATCGCCGGCACGCGCGAAGTGAGCATGGCGGTGTTCGCCTCCACGCTGACCACGATCGCGGTGTTCCTGCCGCTGGTGTTCGTGCAGGGCATCGCCGGGCAGTTGTTCCGCGACCAGGCGCTGACGGTCGCGATCGCCATCGCGATCTCGCTGTGCGTGTCGATGACGCTCATCCCGATGCTGAGCGCGCTCAAGGGCCGTCCGCCGATGGCGTTCCCCGAGGAAGCGCCGCATCCGCAGTGGCAGCCCGGGCGCAAATGGCTCAAGCCGGTCGCGAGCGGAAAGCGCGGCATCGGCGCCGGCGTGCGCGGCGTGTTCTTCGGCATCGCATGGCTGGTGGTGCGCATCTGGCGCGGCCTCGTTGCCGTGGTCGGGCCGGTGATGCGCAAGCTCAGCGACCTCGCGATGGCGCCGTATGCGCGCGCGGAGGCCGGTTACCTGAAACTGTTGCCGGGCGCGCTGCAGCGTCCGAAGCGCGTGCTGATCGCCGCCGCGATCGCGTTCGGACTCACCCTGCTCGCGGTGCCGATGCTCGGCGCGGACCTGATCCCGCAGTTGGCGCAGGATCGTTTCGACATGACGGTGAAGCTGCCACCGGGCACGCCGCTCGCCGAAACCGACGCGCTGGTGCGTTCGCTGCAACAACAGCATGCCAAGGACGACGGCATCCGTGCACTGTACGCGGTCAGCGGCACCGGCACGCGGCTCGACGCCAACCCGACCGAGAGCGGCGAGAACATCGGCAAGCTGACCGTGATCATGGCCGATGGCGGCAACAAGAAGGTCGAGGCGCGCGAAACCGATGCGTTGCGCAAGAGCATGCGGGGCCATGCCAGCGCACAGGTCGATTTCAGTCGCCCGCAATTGTTCAGCCTGTCCACGCCGCTGGAAATCGAACTCAGCGGCCAGGACCTGCCGACCATCGAAAAGGCCGGGCAGAAGCTGGTGAAGATGCTGCGCGCGAATCCGCACTACGCCGACGTGAAATCCTCGGTGGAGCAGGGCTTCCCCGAGATCCAGATCCGCTTCGACCAGCAGCGCGCCGGTGCGCTCGGCCTGACCACGCGCCAGATCGCCGACGTCGTGGTGAACAAGGTCGCGGGCGACGTCGCCACGCGCTACAGCTTCCGCGACCGCAAGATCGACGTGCTGGTGCGCGCGCAGGCCGACCAGCGTTCGTCCGTCGAAGACATCAAGCGCCTGATCGTGAATCCCGGCGGCGGCAGCCCGGTGACCCTCGATTCCGTCGCCGACGTGGTCCAGACCACCGGCCCCAGCGAAATCCACCGCGCCGACCAGGTGCGCGTGGCGCTGGTGTCCTCCAACCTGCGCGGCATCGACCTCGGCACCGCGGTGCGCGAAGTCAACCAGATGGTGAAGCAGGATCCGCTCGGCCCCGATGTGCGCCTGCACATCGGCGGGCAAGGCGAGGAACTGGGCGAATCGGTGCGCTCGCTGCTGTTCGCGTTCGGCCTGGCGGTGTTCCTCGTCTATCTCGTGATGGCCTCGCAGTTCGAATCGCTGCTGCATCCGTTCGTGATCCTGTTCACCATCCCGCTGGCGATGGTCGGCGCGGTGCTGGCGCTGCTGCTCACGCGCTCGCCGGTGTCGGCGGTGGTGTTCATCGGCCTGATCCTGCTGGTCGGGCTGGTGGTGAAGAACGCGATCATCCTGATCGACAAGGTCAACCAGCTGCGCGAGCAGGGCGTCCGCAAGCGCGAGGCGCTGGTGGAAGGCGCGCGTTCGCGCCTGCGCCCGATCATGATGACCACGCTGTGCACGCTGTTCGGTTTCCTGCCGCTGGCGCTGGCCTTCGGCGAGGGCGCGGAAGTGCGTTCGCCGATGGCGATCACGGTGATCGGCGGCCTGCTGGTGTCGACGCTGCTGACGCTGGTGGTGATCCCGGTGGTCTACGACCTGCTCGATCGCAAGCCGGACGAGTACTACGCCGAACGCGGGCGCCGCGCGCGCCGCGACGCCGAGGAACTGGCTGATGGCCTGCGCCACGAAGGCGAGGCGTTGGGCGAGGGAGGCGCGGCATGAGCACGGGATCGCGGTTCCGCGCGCCGCTGGATGAGGCGCCTGTCAACGTGCGGGTGAAGCTGTCGCTGCTGTGGGCGGCGACGATGTTCTGTTACGTCTACGGCGATTATTTCGAGTTGTACGTCCCGGGGAAATTGCAGGAAATGACCGCGGGGCAGCTGGCGTTCGGCCCGGCGACGCAGGGCGCGCTGGTGGGGACGTCGGTATTGCTGATCGTGCCCGCGCTGATGGTCGTGCTCTCGGCGATGCTGCCGCCGCGGGCCTGCCGCGTGGCCAACGTCGCGCTCGGTGTGTTCTACGCGCTGGTCATGGCGATGGCGGTGCAGGGCGCCTGGTATTTCTACAAACTGTTCGGCGTAGTCGAGATCGCGCTGACCCTCGGGATCGCGTGGCAGGCGTGGCGCTGGCCGCGTTCGCGCGACATCGTGGCGGCCGGGTGAGGGCGCTGGCATGAGCATCGCCGAATTCAGCATCAAGCGCCCGGTCACGACGATCATGTTCTTCGTGTCGTTGTTCGTGATCGGCCTGATCGCGGCGATCCGCTTGCCGCTGGAAGCCTTCCCCGAGGTCTCGCCGCCCTTCATCTTCGTGTCGTTGCCGTACGCGGGATCGACGCCGGAGGAAGTGGAGCGCACGGTGCTGCGACCGGCCGAGGAAGCGCTGGCGACCATGAGCGGGATCAAGCGCATGGATTCGAACGCCAGCTCCAGTGGCGCGCAGATCTTCATGCAGTTTTCCGACTGGAGCCGCGATGTCGCCATCGCCGCGTCGGAGGCGCGCGAACGCCTCGACGCCATCCGCGACGAACTGCCCGACGACCTCAAGCGCTACCAGGTGCTGAAGTTCTCGACCACGGACCAGCCGGTGCTGCGCGTGCGCCTGGCCAGCAAGCAGGACCTGACCAGCGAGTACGACATGATCGACCGCGAGTTCAAGCGGCGGCTGGAACGGATTCCGGGCGTCGCGCGCGTCGATGTGTCCGGCGCGCCGCAGAACGAGGTCGAGATCGCGGTGCTGCCCGATCGCCTGACCGCGCACGACATCAGCCTCAACGAACTCAGCGCGCGCCTGCAGCAGGTGAACTTCTCGGTGTCGGCCGGCGAGATCGACGACGGCGGCCAGCGCCTGCGCGTGCAGCCGGTGGGCGAGATCACCGACCTACAGCAGTTGCGCGACCTCGTCATCGCGAAGGACGGCACGCGCCTGGGCGACATCGCCGACGTGCGCCTGAAGCCCGGCGAGACCGATGCCGACCGTCGCCTCGACGGCGAACGCGCGGTCGGCCTCGACATCTTCAAGGAACGCAACGCCAACCTGGTCCAGGTGTCGCGCGATGCCCTGGCGGAAGTGAACGCGATCCGCGCGCAGCCCGACCTGTCCGACCTGCAGGTCAAAATCATCCAGGACCTCGGCGACAACGTGACCAGTTCGCTGCTCGAACTCGCCGAAGCCGGCGGCATCGGCCTGCTGCTGTCGATCACGGTGCTGTACTTCTTCCTGCGCCACTGGCCATCGACGCTGATGGTGACGCTGGCGATCCCGATCTGCTTCGTGATGACGCTGGGCTTCATGTATTTCGCCGGCGTGACGCTCAACATCCTGTCGATGATGGGTTTGCTGCTCGCGGTCGGCATGCTGGTCGACAACGCCGTCGTGGTGGTCGAAAGCATCTACCAGGAACGCGAGCGCATGCCCGGGCAGCCACGGCTGGCCTCGATCCTCGGCACGCGCCACGTCGCCATCGCGCTGACCGCAGGCACGCTGTGCCACTGCATAGTGTTCGTGCCCAACCTGTTCGGCGAGCGCAACTTCCTCAGCATCTACCTCTCGCAGATCGCGATCACCATCTCGGTTTCGCTGCTGGCCTCGTGGCTGGTCGCGGTGAGCCTGATCCCGATGATCTCGGCGCGGCTCAAGACGCCGCCCGCGGTGCGCAACGAACGCGGCCTGATCCCGCGCCTGCAGAAGCGCTACGCGAAGCTGCTGCGCTGGACCCTGGAACACCGCGGCTGGAGCGTGGCCGGCATCGTCCTCATCATCGCGGTCAGCCTGGTGCCGATGCAGCTGACCAAGAAGAACATGTTCGGCGGCGACGAAGGCGGCGAGACCAACATCTACTACCAGTGGAAGGGCAGCTACACCAAGGAGCAGATGTCGGCGGAAATCCTGCGCATCGAGGATTTCGTCAACGCCAACCGCAAGCGATTCCACGTCACCCAGGTGTATTCGTGGTGGAGCGAGCAAGGCGATTCCGGCACGCGCCTGACCTTCGACACCAAGAAGGCAGGTGCGACGAAATCGCTCATCGAGGAGATCCGCAAGGAATTGCCTAAGTCCGCGCGCGCAGACATCGGCATCGGCAACGACGGCGGCGGGCCGGGCGGAGGCGGGCAACCGGGGCAGAACGTGCAGGTGCAGCTGGTCGGCGATTCCACCCAGGTGTTGCATTCGATCGGCGACGACATCGTGCCGATCCTCGCGCACCGCAAGGAACTGCGCGACGTGCACGTCGACGCAGGCGACCAGAACACGGAACTCAACGTTCACGTCGACCGCGAGCGCGCGGCGGCGTTCGGATTCAGCGCGCAGCAGGTCGCGGAGTTCGTCGGGCTCGCGCTGCGCGGCGCGCCGTTGCGCGAATTCCGCCGCGGCGACAACGAGGTCCCGGTGTGGGTGCGTTTCGCCGGCGCGCAGAACTATCGCGTCGAGGACCTGTCCGGATTCACCGTGCGTTCGCCCGACGGGCGCAGCGTGCCGTTGCTGGCGATGGTGGACGTGCAGGTGAAGCCGGCGGCGACGCAGATCCAGCGCAGCAACCGCCAGACCACGATCACGATCAAGGCCAACCTCGCGCCCAAGGTGACGATGCCCGAGGCGCAGAAGGCGATGGAGGAAGCGCTGAAGGGCGTCGCCTTCCCGGATGGCTACGGCTACAGCTTCGATGGAGGCGGCTTCCAGGACGACCAGGACGCGCAGAAGCAGATGTTCTTCAACCTCGGCATCGCGCTGCTGATGATCTACGTGGTGATGGCCGCGGTGTTCGAATCGCTGCTGTTCCCGTCGGCGATCATGTCGGGCGTGCTGTTCTCGGTGTTCGGCGTGTTCTGGCTGTTCTGGATCACCGGCACCGAGTTCAACATCATGGCCTTCATTGGCATCCTGGTGCTGATGGGCGTGGTGGTGAACAACGGCATCGTGATGATCGAGCACATCAACAACCTGCGGCGGCGCGGGCTGTCGCGCACCGAGGCGCTGGTGGAAGGCAGCCGCGAGCGACTGCGCCCGATTCTGATGACGATGGGTACCGCGATCCTGGCGATGGTGCCGATCGCGATGACCACGACGCAGATCGGCGGCGACGGCCCGCCGTACTACCCGATGGCACGCGCGATCGCGGGCGGGCTGGCGTTCTCGACCGTGGTCAGCCTGCTGTTCCTGCCGACGATCTACGCGATGCTCGACGACCTGCGCAACGCGACCGGAAAGCTGGTCGCGCGCGCGAAACTGCGGCGCGGGCGGTCGGCGGATGGCATGGCTACCGCGAATACGCTTCCCATCGTTGCGGAGAAGGCATGAGCGCTGACGATGCGACTGGCATGCGTAGCGACGGACGTGCCGCAGGCGCGCTGTATCTCGTCGTGGTGGCGACAGGCATGTTCTGCCTGGCCTACGTGCCATCGCGGGTAGGCGTGACCCTCGGCGATGCTGGGGCGCACGCGGGATTATTCCGGGCGGGGATCGCCGCATTCATGGTGATGCAGGTTGCGTTCCTGTTGTTACCACTCGCTCTGTATCGCGTCCTGTGCGATGCCAACCGCGCCGCCGCCACGCTGATGGTTGCGCTGGCGGTGGCTAGCGTACCGATCGGGCTGGTGGCGGCGACGCATCGGATGGAGGCGCTGTTATTGCTGGAAAGCGCGAGAGGCGGCGCCACCGATACGATGGAAGCCGCGTTCGCGCTGTGCCTGCAGCGCTATGGCCTTGGTCTGCGGGTCGCTACGTTGTTCTGGGGCCTGTGGTTGCTTCCATTCGGTTATCTCGTGCTACGTTCCGCGCGCTTGCCGTGCGTGCTCGGCCTGTTGTTGGTTCTTGGCGGCCTGGGTTACGTGGTTCAGTTCTTCGGCGATCTGGTGCCCGGCATAGCGGAGTCGGCATGGATCGACTATGCCAACTTGCCGGCGGCATTGGGCGAGATCGGCACATGCCTTTGGTTGCTCCTGTTCGGGATTCGACGACCGATCGATTGAGTGGTTCGATTCCCTCTCCCCGCGGGAGCGAAGAGAGTGCCGAAGGCGGGTGAGGGACGAAGAGTATTCAGAATGAGAAAGCGGGCGAAAGCCCGCTTTTTTGTCCTTGTTTTACGTAACTATTGCTGGGTGAATTATTAGTGCATTGCAATGATGCGGGCACCCACAAACCAGAAATTGTCTTGCTCAGACCGATTGCCTTCTTTATGCGGGTCTAGCGACAAATAAACCTCGCCTGGTCGGGTCAGAAGGGTGCATTGCTCAATGTGCTGGGCTGAGAAATCTTCGAATACGGCCCAAGCTGTCAGCCGCTCGATTGAGTAGGTTTGCAAGTGGCCATCAGCTTCCTGAAGAGTGAGTCCCGCAAAGTGCTCTGAGCGCTCCCAGTCGTAGCCGATGAGCAGAGCGCTCAGATGGTTATCGCGGAAATTGGACGAAGTGATCAACGGAAAGTTAATCGAGCCTGAAGATGCGATTTCATCCTGCTATCGACCTGAAAACCGGTCAAGCGTGCCTCAGTGGATCAACTTGCCCAGGATGCGCAGGCCCGCGAGCCACTCGCCGGCGATGGTGCCGAAGCAGGTGAGCATGAACACCAGCACCACGCGGGTGACCCGGTTGCGGTACCAGCCGCGCAACGTCTGCGCGTCGTCGCGCAGGGCGAGGAAATCCCCGTAGGCCGGCTTGCGCATGCGCGCTTCCACCAGCGCGCTGAACATGCCCGAGGGCATGCCCGGGCGGAACGGCTTGAACGGCGCGACCACGGTGCCGACGAGCGTGCTGAGCGGTTTCGCGCCGGCGAGCAGCGCGCCGAGTGCGGTGAAGCCTGCGGTGAACATCACCCATTGCCGCAACAGGTCGGCGCCGAGCGCGAAGCCACCGCGATGCACGCCCCAGGCGATGCCGCCGACCACCAGCACCGTCAATGCGATCGTGAACCACGGGATGCGACGCTTCTTCGCGACGAAATCGAGCTCCGTGCAGAGGGCGTCCGGATCGCGGGTGTCTTCGCGCAGGTAACGCGCGAGTCCTTGCAAATGCCCGGCGCCGACCACGGCGAGAACGTGGCGCGCATCGCCCGAGGTCGCGCGCAGCTTCGCCGCCATGTACTGGTCGCGTTCGTCGATCAGGCGCGAATACAACTCCGGGCTGTCCTTGGCGAATTCGCCGAAACTGGCCTCGAGCATGTCGCCTTCCTTGAGCTTCTCGATCTCGGCTTCGCCCACGTCCTCGTCGACGAACAGGCTGGCGACGAGTCCCGTGCCGAGCTTGGCTCGCGCCCACCAGCCGAGGCCCGCTGAGACGCGGCGGAAGGTGATGCCGACATCCCGGTCGATCAGGTGCAGCGGCAGGCCGCGCGACTGCGCTTCGGTCGCGGCGGCCTTGAGTTCGGCGCCGGGTTCGATGCCGAGTTGTTCGGCGAGCCGGCGCTGGTAGGCCGCGAGGCCGAGGTTGGCCGCGAACAGCGCGACCTTGCCGTCGCGGATCACCTTCACCAGGTCGAGTTTCGCGAGCGCATCGTGATCGGTCAGGGCCTGCAGGCGCTGCGCATCGAGTTCGACTGCGATGGCGTCGAAGCGCGCGGTGTCGATCACGGCGCGCACCGCGTCCACGCTCGCCTTCGACACGTGCGCGGTGCCGAGCAGGAAATAGCGCACGCCGTCGCGTTCGACGATGGCATGCGGCTGGCCGCCGAAGTCGGCGGCGAAGGCCGTGGAGGCTTCAGTCACGGTAGCGTTTCACCAGGTCGGCGTAGGCATCGATGCGGCGATCGCGCAGGAAGGGCCAGATCCGGCGCACGTGTTCGCTGCGTTGCATGTCCACGTCCGCGAGCAGGAGCGCCGGTTCGGTGCCGGCTTCGGCGATGAATTCGCCCTGCGGCCCGAGCACGTGGGAATTGCCCCAGAAATCGATGCCGGATGCGCCGAGCGGCGAAGCCTCGTGGCCGACGCGGTTGCACGACAGCACCGGCAGCCCGTTCGCGACGGCATGGCCGCGATGCGAGAGCACCCAGGCATCGCGCTGGCGGTTCTTTTCCGTTTGTTCGTCCGACGGATCCCAGCCGATGGCGGTCGGGTACAGCAGCAATTCCGCACCCGCCAGCGCCATCAGCCGCGCGCCTTCCGGATACCACTGGTCCCAGCACACCAGCACGCCGAGGCGGCCGACCGAGGTGTCGATCGGTGTGAAGCCGAGGTCGCCGGGCGTGAAGTAGAACTTTTCGTAGAACCCCGGATCGTCGGGAATGTGCATCTTGCGGTACTTGCCGGCGGTCGAGCCATCGGCGTCGAACACCACCGCGGTGTTGTGGTACAGCCCGGTCGCGCGCTTTTCGAACAGCGAACTCACCAGCACCACGCCGTGTTGCTTGGCGAGCTTGCCGAGGCGTTCGGTCGAAGGACCGGGGATCGGTTCCGCGCGATCGAACTCTTCCACGCTCTCGTGCTGGCAGAAATAGGTGCCGTTGTGCAGTTCCTGCAGCAGCACCAGCTTCGCGCCGGACTTCGCCGCCTCGGCGACGCGGGTTTCGATCACGGTGAGGTTGGCCTCGGCGTCGCCGTGGTTCTTCTCCTGCACGAGCGCGACCGGGAGTTTGGCGAATTTCGACATCAGACCAGTCCTTCGGGCAATTGCATGGTGAGGCAGTGCAGGCTGCCGTTCTGCCAGATCAGCGGACGGCACGGAATCTGCACGATGTCCCGATCGGGAAACGCGCGGGCCAGCACGCCGGCGGCCTTGTTGTCGGCCGCATCGCCATAGGCCGGCATCAGCACCGCGCCGTTGACGATCAGGAAATTCGCGTAGCTCGCGGCGAGCCGGCGTCCGTCGTCGAGGATGGGCTGCGCCCATGGCAGCGGGAACAGCCGATATGGCTGCCCATCCCGCGTGCGCAGCGCGGCGATCTCATTCGCCATCGCCTTCAGTTCCGCGTAGTGCGAATCGCTTTCGTCGTCGCAGGCCTGGAACACGATGGCGTCGTTCGGCGCGAAGCGGGCGAGGGTGTCGACATGGGCGTCGGTGTCGTCGCCTTCGAGGTAGCCGTGGTCCAGCCACAGCACGCGATCCTGCGCGAGCCAGCCGGCGAGTTTTGCGGTCAGTTCCTCGCGCGACGCGCCGGGATGGCGTTCGTGCAGGCACTGCCAGGTGGTGAGCAGCGTGCCCGCGCCGTCGGTATCGATGGCGCCGCCTTCCAGCGCGAAGTCGATGGGCGCCCGCTCCGCATCGCGGAACAGCGATTGCGCATCGAGGCGTTCGACCAGCCGGTCGTCGTCGCCGGCCTCGAACTTGCCGCCCCAGCCGGTGAAGCGGAAATCGAGCAGGCGGAAACCGCCTGCAACGCGCAGCGAAATCGGACCGCTGTCGCGCAGCCAGGTGTCGTCGTAGGGCACGGTCGCGAAGCGCACGCGCTGCATGTCCACGCGGTTGGAGCGCAGGCGGATGTCCGCATAGGTCTCGATGTCGTCGTCCGCCACGCAGACCACCACGTTCTCGAAACGCGTGATCGCCGCGACGAGCGCGATGTAGGTCTCTTCGACGCCGGCCAGGCGCCCGGCCCAGTCGGTGCCGGCATGCGGCCACGCGATCAGGACCGCGGACTGGGGCTCCCACTCCGCGGGGAAACGCAGCGCTGCAGGCATCAGCGGATCGGCGGCTTGGGGCCGGTCTCGTTCGCGTTGGCCTGGATGGCGACGGCGTCGATCACCTTGTCGTGTTCGAAATAGACGACGAAACCCGGATAGGTCCAGCGATTGATCGTCGGCCACGCGCGCTTCTGCCCGCCGCGCGGGTCGAGGCGGTCGCTCGGCGCGCCGAAGCGGGCCTGCACCTGCGCCATGCTCATGCCGCGCACGGGCATGGCGGCGTGGTTCTCCTGCTGCACGCGTTCGACCAGCAGGGTTTCCGCGGCGGCCGGGGCCGATGCGGCGAGGACCGCGAGCAGGGTGATGCCGAAACGAAGGGTCATGGCGAACTCCGGGCGCTGGGCGGGAATTGGCGGGAGTGTAAGCGTACGCGGCTTGCGTCGATGCGGCGCGACGGCAAAACGCAAAAGGCCGCCTCGTGGCGGCCTTTCCGAATCGAAGCCCGGGCGCGATTAGCGCTGGCGCGCCTTGAAGCGCGGGTTGGACTTGCAGATCACGAAGACCTTGCCGCGGCGGCGGACGACCTTGCAGTCGCGGTGGCGGGCCTTCGCCGACTTCAGGGAGGACAGGACCTTCATGACAGGATCTCGGCTGGAATGTGGATGGGAAATGCAGCCGCGCATTCTGCAGGACTTTCCCCGCCGATTCAAGCGCTTGCGGGCGCTTCCCGAGACTGCCGGCTAGAATGGCCCGAACCCCGGAGCCGACCATGCCCAAGACCGTGCCGGTACTGACCATCGACGGCCCCTCCGGATCGGGCAAGGGCACCATCAGCCGGCTGGTCGCGGCGCGGCTGGGCTGGCACTACCTCGATTCCGGCGCGCTGTACCGCGCGGTCGGCCTGGCCGCGGCCTGGGAACAGATCGACCTCAGCGACGAGGCCGCGGTCGCGGCCTGCGCGGCCCGTGCGGAAATCCATTTCGAAACCGGCGAAGGGGCCGCGGAACCGCGCGTCATCGTCAACGGCAAGGACGCGACCCACCAGCTGCGCATGGAAACCGCCGGGGCCTCGGCCTCGGCCATCGCCGCCTTGCCCGCGGTGCGAGCCGCCCTGGTCGACCTGCAACGCGGTTTTCGCCGCCTGCCGGGGCTGGTCGCGGACGGCCGCGACATGGGTACGGTGATCTTCCCGGATGCCGGGACCAAGGTGTTCCTCACCGCCAGCGCCGCCGAACGCGCCGAAAGGCGCCATAAGCAGTTGAAGGATAAAGGGGTTTCCGTTACATTGGACGGTCTGCTGGGCGAAATCCTCGCCCGCGACGCCCGCGATGCGAATCGCGCGGTGGCGCCTTTGCGGCCGGCCGACGACGCCGTCAGCATCGACACCACCGGACAGGGCATCGCGGCGGTCGTCGAACAGGTGCTGGCCTTGCTGCCGGTTTCCCTGCGCGGCGCCTGAGCCTGATCTCCCGGCGGAAAGCCCCGTCGCGGTTTCCGCGGCGGTTACAACCGACTCCGACACTCACGGCCATGGGCAATCCCGCCCGCGCCGATAACGGGTGGGCCACGCGGCGACGCACGGCCCGGACATCAACGAGACCATAGCAATGACCGAATCTTTCGCAGAACTGTTCGAAGCCAGCCAGGCCAACCTCGCCAAGCTGAAGCCGGGCGCCATCGTCAAGGGCGTCGTGGTCGACGTCCGCAACGACGTCGTGGTGATCAACGCCGGCCTGAAGTCCGAGGGCATCGTGCCCATCGAGCAGTTCCGCAACGACGCTGGTGAAATCGACGTGGGCATCGGCGACGAAGTCAAGGTCGCCCTCGATTCCCTCGAAAACGGCTTCGGCGAAACCGTCCTCTCGCGCGAGAAAGCCAAGCGCGCCATGGTGTGGGACGAGCTGGAAGAAGCGCTCGAGAAGAACGAAACCATCGTCGGCCGCATCAGCGGCAAGGTGAAGGGTGGCTTCACCGTCGACATCAAGGACGTCCGCGCATTCCTGCCGGGCTCGCTGGTGGACGTGCGCCCGGTGCGCGACCCGGTGTACCTGGAAGGCAAGGAACTCGAGTTCAAGCTCATCAAGCTCGACCGCAAGCGCAACAACGTGGTCGTCTCCCGCCGCGCGGTGGTCGAGAGCGAGCATTCGGAAGAGCGCGAGCAGCTGCTCGAGAAGCTGGTCGAGGGCGCCGTGCTGAAGGGCGTGGTCAAGAACCTCACCGACTACGGCGCGTTCGTCGACCTCGGCGGCATCGACGGCCTGCTGCACATCACCGACATGGCGTGGAAGCGCGTGCGCCATCCGTCCGAAGTCGTGGAAGTCGGCCAGGAGCTCGACGTGCGCGTGCTCAAGTACGACCGCGAGCGCAACCGCGTCAGCCTGGGCCTGAAGCAGCTGGGCGAGGATCCGTGGGACAACATCGCCCGCCGCTACCCCGCCAACAGCCGCGTGTTCGGCAAGGTCAGCAACGTCACCGATTACGGCGCGTTCGTCGAGATCGAGCCGGGCGTGGAAGGCCTGGTGCACGTGTCCGAGATGGACTGGACCAACAAGAACGTCAACCCGGCCAAGATCGTGCAGGTCGGCGACGAAGTGCAGGTGATGGTGCTCGACGTGGACGAAGAGCGCCGCCGCATCTCGCTGGGCATGAAGCAGGTCACCAGCAACCCGTGGGAGACCTTCGCCGCGATCCACAAGAAGGGCGACAAGGTGTCCGGCCAGATCAAGTCGATCACCGACTTCGGCATCTTCATCGGCCTGGACGGCGGCATCGACGGCCTCATCCACCTGTCCGACATCAGCTGGAACACCACCGGCGAGGACGTGGTCCGCAACTACAAGAAGGGCGACAACCTGGAAGCCGTGGTGCTGGCCGTCGATCCGGAACGCGAGCGCATCTCGCTGGGCGTCAAGCAGCTCGAGCAGGACCCGATGGGCCAGTTCGTGGCGAACAACGCCCGCGGTTCGATCGTGAAGGGCACGGTCAAGGAAGTCGACGCCAAGGGCGCGACCATCGACCTGGGCGACGGCGTCGAGGGCTACGTTTCCGCCCGCGACATCTCGCACGAGCGCGTCGACGACGCCTCGCAGGTGCTGAAGGTCGGCCAGGAAGTCGAAGCCAAGGTCGTCGGCAACGACCGCAAGGGCCGCAGCATGCAGTTGTCGATCAAGGCCAAGGACGAAGCCGAGACCCAGGAAGCGCTGGCGAACTACAACAAGTCCGCCAACGACGCTTCCGCCGGCACCACCCGGCTTGGCGCCCTGCTGCGCGAGCAGCTGGAAGGCAAGTCCGAGTAAGCGTTACGCGCCTGCGGCGGCCCGGTAGCCCCGGGTCGCCGCAACGCGCGGAGACGATCCGGAGCGCCGATGACCAAATCGGAACTGATCGAAATCCTGTCCCAGCGGCAGGTGCACCTGAAGGCCGACGATGTCGACCTCGCGGTGAAGTCGCTGCTGGAAATGATGGGTGGTGCACTCGCCACGGGCGAGCGCATCGAGGTACGCGGCTTCGGCAGCTTCTCGCTGCATTTCCGCCCGCCGCGGACCGGTCGCAACCCCAAGACCGGCGACGCCGTCGCCCTGGCCGGCAAGCACGTGCCGCATTTCAAGCCGGGCAAGGAATTGCGCGAACGCGTGAGCGGCGTGGTCCCGATGGACGCGGAAGGCTGAAACCCTTCGCCGGCGCGGCCCCCTGCGGGCTCGGCTAAGCTGGCGACCTCGCGGAGGCTGGATGATGCGTGTGTTGCGCCTGCTTGTCGCATGCCTGTTCCTCGCCGCCGGCGCATTGCTCGGCGCGCTCAATCCGCAAGCCGTCACCATCGATTTCGGCCCGGCTTCCCTGCACGCGGGCCTGGGCGCAAGCCTGCTCGGCGCATTGCTTGTGGGCGTCGCCGCCTGCGGCCTGCTGCTGTCCGCGCTGGTGATCGCGCCGTTGAAGTTGCGCCTGCGCCGACTGCAGACTGCCGCAGCATCCACATCCACTGCCGGGAACGCCACATGACCGGACTCGCTTTCGTCAGCCAGTGGTTCTGGTTGTTCCTGCTGCTGCCGATCGCCGCCCTGAGCGGCTGGGTGATCGGCCGCCGCGGTGGCGAACGCCACAGCGACAGCCAGGTCAGCAAGCTTTCGACCACGTATTTCCGCGGGTTGAACTACCTGTTGAACGAACAGCCGGACAAGGCGATCGAGTTGTTCCTGCACATCGCCGAACTGGACAAGGACACGTTCGAAACACAGATCGCGCTGGGGCACCTGTTCCGCCGCCGCGGCGAGGTCGATCGCGCGATCCGGCTGCACCAAGCGCTGGTGGAACGCCGTGACCTCAGCGATCCGCAGAAAGTGCAGGCATTGCTGGCATTGGGCGAGGACTACATGAAGTCCGGGCTGCTCGACCGCGCGGAGACCGTGTTCGGCGACCTCGCGCACATCGACCAGCGCGCGCCGCAGGCGCTGCGCCACCTGATCGGCATCTACCAGTCCGAACGCGACTGGAACAAGGCCATCGAGAACGCGACGCGCTACGAACAGGCGACCGGCGAGCCGATGGGCAAGCTCATCGCGCAATTCGAATGCGAACTCGCCGACCGCGCGCGATCGGCCGGCGACGTCGACGGCGCGCGCGCGGCGGTGGCGCGCGCCTACGCGGCCGATGCGACATCGGTGCGCGCGGGGATGCTCGAAGGAAGGATCGAGGCCGAGGCGGGCAACGACGCCGCTGCGATCCGCGCGTTCGAACGCGCCGCGCGCCACGATCCCGATTACCTGCCAGAAATCCTGCCGACGCTGCTCGCCAGCTACGAACGCGTCGGCGATGCCAGCGGTGCGCGCAATTTCCTCGCGGAGATGAGCGAGCACTACCGCGGCATCGCGCCTGTGCTGGCATTGACGCGGCTGGTCGAGGCGGAGCAGGGCGTCGCCGCGGGCCGCGCGTTCCTCGCCGGGCAATTGAAGGACCGGCCTTCGGTGCGCGGCGAGGCCGCGCTGATCGACCTGTCTCTGGCGGAAGGCGCGGATCCGTCCGCGACCTTGCACGACCTGAAGCACATCACCGACCAGCTGCTGGTCCGCAACCCCAGCTATCGCTGCACGCGTTGCGGCTTCGGCGCGCGCAGCCACCATTGGCAATGCCCGAGTTGCAAGGAATGGGGCACGGTCAAGCCGCTCCTGAATTACGCCGTGGTTTGATCGTGGCCTGGCAAGGCGGGCTTCTTGCATGGTGCCTGGCGCATGTCGCCATCGGCGCGGCCGGGACTTGGCTTGCGCGTCGATACGCCCTGCAGCGGAAATTGATCGACCAACCGGGCGAACGACGCAGCCATCTTGTCGCAACGCCGCGTGGCGGCGGCATCGCCATCGCCGCGTCCGCATCACTGGCACTCGCCTGGCTGGCTTCGACCGATGCCATTCCCATGCCGATCGCCGGATTGGTCGGGGTCGGGCTGCTGCTGGTGTCGGGCATCGGGTGGGTGGACGACCACCGCCCGCTTTCGCCGTGGTCGCGGCTCGGAGTGCAGGCCGTGGCCGCGGCCTTGGTGGCCATCGCCTTGTTGCTGGCCGGGCACCAGCCGCTTTCCGCCGCCTTCGGCTTCGCGGTCGTGATGGTGCTGGTCAACGTCTGGAACTTCATGGACGGCATCGACGGGCTGGCCGCTTCGCAGGCCTTGCTCGTCGCCGCTTGCTGGGCATTGCTGGCGTGGCCCGGTCCATGGGCGTGGATGCTGGTCGCGTTGGTCGCCGCATGCCTGGGATTCCTGCCCTTCAACCTGCCGCCGGCGCGGATCTTCCTCGGCGACGTCGGCAGCGGTGCCCTGGGGTACCTGCTCGCGGTCGGCCTGCTCTGGCTGCCAGCGGGCGAGCCGCACTGGCCCTGGCTGGCATGGCTGCCGCTTTCGGCGTTCCTTGTCGACGCGGCGCTCACGTTGCTCGTGCGCATGCTTCGGGGCGAACGCTGGTGGGCGCCGCACATGCAGCACGCCTACCAGCGGTGGAGCGCCAGGCTCGGACGCCACGGGACGGTAAGCATGGCCTATGCGCTGTGGACGGTGTCCGCCGTGGTCGCCACCCTGGTATTGGCCCGGGAAGTTAAAATGGGTGGTAGCGTGATCGCGCTGGGCACGGGCTACATGGCGGCTGTTGCGGCATGGGGATGGCTCAGGCGGGAACGGATGCCTCAGGAGGGGGGCAGCAAACCATGACATTCAGGGATCGATTCGAAGTCTCCTTGCCCCGCATCGCGGTCGTGGCCCACGACCTGTGCATGGTGTGGCTCAGCTGGTACGGCCTGCATCGTTTCCGTTACGCGATCCAGGCCACGCCCGGTCCCCTCCCGGCGATGTCCGTGGAATTGCTGCTGGTCCTTTGCGCGCAAGGCCTGGTGTTCTGGCGCGTCGGTTTGTACCGGGGGGTCTGGCGCTTCGCCAGCGTGCCCGACCTCGTCAACATCATGAAGGCGGCGCTGTTCGGCCTGCTGGCCATCGTCATCGCGCTGTTCTTCTACAACCGCCTCACCATGGTGCCCCGGACCGTATTGGTGCTGTATCCGGTGGTGCTCAGCGCCTTGCTGGGCATGCCACGGCTCCTCTATCGCAGTTGGAAGGACATGACCCAGAAACGCGGTGGGCATGCCGCGGTCCGGGTCCTGATCCTCGGCGCCGGCGAAGCGGGCGAGACGCTGGTCCGCGACTTGCGTCGCGCGGGCACCTACCAGCCGGTCGGCTTCCTGGACGACGCGGCGCGCTTGCATGGCAGCGAACTGCAGGGCTTGCCCATCCTCGGCAGCATCGGGGACCTCGAGCGACTGGCGCCGGAAGTCGCGGCGCAACTGGCGATCATCGCCTTGCCCGAACTCGATGCCGAAGCGATGCGCAAGGTCGTCGAGGCCTGCGAGAAATCCGGCTTGCCGTTCCGCATGGTTCCGCGCCTGGACGACGTGCTGGCCGGGCGCTCGCGGCCCGGCGAATTGAAGGAAGTGGCGATCGAGGACCTGCTGGGCCGCCAACCGGTGAAGCCCGACTGGAAGGCGATCCGTGCGTGGCTGGGCGGCAGGAGCGTGCTCGTGACCGGCGCCGGTGGTTCCATCGGCAGCGAGCTGTGCAGGCAATGCGCCCGGCATGGCGCGCGCACCGTCGCGTTGCTGGAAATCGACGAGCTCGCGCTACTGACCATCGAGGCGGAGCTGCGGCGCGATTTCCCACAGGTCGAATGCGTCGCCGTGCTCGGCGATTGCGGGGATCCCGCGGTAATGCGCCACGCGCTGGAACGGTCGCAGCCGCAGGCGGTGTTCCATGCCGCTGCCTACAAGCAGGTTCCGCTGCTCGAAGCGCAGTTGCGGGAAGCGGTCCGCAACAACGTGCTCGCCACGTCGGTGGTTTCGGAAGCGAGCCGACAGGCAGGCGTGGAATCGTGCGTGCTGATTTCGACCGACAAGGCGGTGGATCCGGCGAACGTCCTCGGTGCGACGAAGCGCCTCGCCGAAATGATTTGCCAGCGCTTCGCCGCGGAGTCCAGCACGCGATTCGTCACCGTGCGGTTCGGCAACGTGCTCGATTCCGCCGGCAGCGTCGTGCCGCTGTTCAGGGAGCAGATCCGCGTCGGCGGGCCGGTGACGGTGACTCATTCGGAGGTCACCCGTTACTTCATGACCATCCCCGAAGCCTGCCAGCTGATCCTGCAGGCCTCGGCCATCGGTGCGCAGCAGGCCGTCTACACGCTGGACATGGGCGAAGCAGTGCCGATCCGCCTGCTTGCGGAGCAGATGATCCGCCTCGCCGGGAAGCAGCCGGGCAAGGACATCGCGATCGCCTTCACCGGCTTGAGGCCGGGCGAAAAACTGCACGAAGCGCTGTTCCACGTGGACGAACGCTATCGGCCCACCTCGCATCCCAAGATCCTGCAGGCCGAGGCCCGGGCGGTGAACGTCGAGGAACTCGACCAGGCGCTGGGTCGCTTGCGTGCGGCGGTGGCCGCATACGATGTCGATGCATTGTCGCTCTTGCTGCGTGCGACCGTGCCGGAATTCATCCCGGTCGGGGACGAGGCCGAAGCACAGGCAGCGACGACGGTCATCAGCTTCCCGGCCAGGCAGGCCCGCAGGACTTGAGCGTGGCGCCATCCGGGAATCGCCGCATACGCAAGGCCGTTTTCCCGGTGGCCGGGCTTGGCACCCGGTTCCTGCCCGCCACGAAAACCGTCCCGAAGGAAATGCTGCCGGTGGTCGACCGACCGCTGATCCAGTATGCCGTTCGACGAGGCGGTCGAAGCGGGCTGCGACACGTTGGTGTTCGTCACCAATCGCTACAAGCATGCGGTGGCCGACTACTTCGACAAGGCCTATGAGCTCGAGCAGAAGCTGGAACATGCCGGCAAGCAGGAACAACTCGAACTGGTCCGCAATGTCCTGCCCGATGGCGTGCGCGCGGTGTTCGTGACGCAGCCCGAAGCGCGCGGCCTCGGGCATGCCGTGCTTTGCGCGAAAGCCGTGGTCGGCGACGAACCCTTCGCGGTCCTCCTGCCCGACGACCTCATCTGGAACAAGGGCGACGGGGCGTTGAAGCAGATGGCCGACCACGCCGAGGCGTCGGGTTCCGGAGTCGTCGCCGTGCAGGATGTCCCGCTCCCGCAGGTTTCGAGTTACGGCATCGTCACGGTCGCCGGATTCGGCGGCCAGAGCGGCCGCATTCAGGAAATCATCGAGAAGCCCAGCCCAGACCAGGCGCCGAGCACTTTGGCGGTCGTCGGACGTTACATCCTTCCACCGGCGATTTTCGCGGAGCTCGAGCGAACGCAGGCCGGCAACGGTGGCGAAATCCAGTTGACCGACGCGATCGCCGCCCTGGTCGCAGGACAGGCGCCGTTCGATGCCTTCCGCTTCCGCGGCAGCCGCTTCGATTGCGGCACCCATCTCGGCCTGATCGAAGCCACCATCCGCTATGCCCTCGACCATGAACACCTGAGCGATGCGGCGCGCAAGCTGATGCGCGATGCATTGCTGGAACTCGGGATCGCCGATTCGTAGCGGCGGTGTTTCGCGGCAATCTTCCGCGGGGCGGGATCGACGCTGGACGTACCCAGCCGGGCGGGCTATCTTCGCCGCTGGAATCCGTCCATCCTGGACGGGCAGGCAAAGGGGGAGAATCCATGAATCCGAGCTTGAAGGCGTCCTTGCTGACTCTCGTCATTTCCGCGGCGTTTGCGCCAACGGCCGGCAATGCGGCGCAAGTGACGCAGATCATCGCCAGCAGCGCGATGGCGCACTGCCAATCGTTCACGCCAGGCGTGACCAACACCATCACCAATCGTGTGATCGGTTCGGAAAACACCGGTACCAAGAACCTCGGCATCGCTTGTGCCTTTGAGGTCGATTACGGCGCGATGACGGATGATGGCGTGCAGTCGGTGATTCTGAACTTCAATAATCACGGCACATCCTCGTTCAACATCAACTGCACGCTGGCGGTGGGTCCGGAAGGCGATTTCAGCTATTACATCAGCAAGACCACAGCAGTCGTTCCCGGCACCCAGAGCAGCGTGATGTTCACGCCCGAGGATGCCGGATCCGAAGACCTCGGTTTCCAAGACGCACTCGTCGGCCTGACCTGCATCCTGCCGCCGAAGGCCATCGTCAACGACACCTACGTCGGATATGCGGTCGACAACGGCGCCTGATTCGCGCCCCGCGTCACCAGCGAGGCGCCTTGGGCGCCTCGCTGCATTTGCGGAGCCGGTTCGCATACATAACGTCAGGCAGTGCCGATGAGCCAGAACCTTGTGGAAACGAAGCATCGCTCGCGCCTGCCCTGGGTTTTGATGGCGCTGGTCGTCGCTGTCATCGCAGGCGTCACGCTGTACCGGCAGTTCCATTCTTCCGCCGACACGGCCAAGCTTTCCCAGTCCGTCGACGAAGAATCGGACGGCCGGAAAGGCGCCGCCAGACGCTTGACCCCCGAGGAAATCCGGGCGCTGGCGACACGATCGCCAGGCCTGCAGGGGGGCGCGACGGTGAGCGACATGGCCGGGATGATGGAAAAGCGCAAGCGCATGGCGGAAGCGACGCAGGCGCGCACGCGCGAACGCAATGCCGCATTCGCGGCCCGGTTCGCAGCGGAAAAATCCGACCCCTCGTGGTCACCAGCGCACGAGAAGGAACTTGCTTCCCTGCAGGACTCGGATCCCATGCGGGATGCCGACGCGAAGGCGACGAACTTCCGGGCCGATTGCCGTTCGACGACCTGCCGCATCCAGGCGGATTTCCCCGATTCCTCCGCGGCCGCCGATTGGCTGCAGCTTTACATGGGCAGTGTCGGCGACCGGTTGCCGGTGGCGACTGCGCACAAGGTCACGAATCCCGACGGATCCGTGCGGGTGGAAATCTACGGGGTCGGGCGCACGCGATAGCGGGCGCAGTCGGCTGCGTATATCCTGCTTTCGGTCACAGACATGGACAGCCCATCGAGGTTGTCTCCCCGGCATTCCACCCAACCGAGGATCACTGGATCCATGAACGTCGCCATCAAATCCTGTTTCGCGACCCTTGCCGTGGCGACCGTGGTTGCCGCGGCCAGCGCGCAAGCCGCCACGGGGGCGTACATCAACGATGCAAATGCGCCCGCGCGCTGCCAGGCATTCAACCCGGGGCCAACCAATACCGTTCGCAACCGCGTCACCGGCTCGGAAAACATCGGCGCGGCAATGAACGTGGCCTGCGCCTTCGAGAACGTCAGCAGCTTCGATTACGGGACGAACGTCACCGAAGCCGGCGTGCAGATCGGCAACAACGCAAGCGTCGCCTTCACCGTGACCTGTTCGGAATTGAGCGGCTACTTCGGCGATGCGGGCGTGGTCCTCAACAAGACCAGCGACAGCATCGCGCCGGGCGGATCGCAGATCGTCGGTTTCACCGCGGATGACACGCCCGACTCCGGCGACACCGACCTTGGTTCCTATGCGGTCGGCATCGTCTGCAACCTGCCGACCCACGCAGTGATGGGCGAAACCTATTCCATCTGGTACGACGAGGACGGCGTCGAGGCGTAATAGCCCGACTTTCGTCGGTCGAATCCTGCGCGCCCGAGTGTTCGTCGCCCGCGCATACGGGTGCGGGGAACTTCGGAATCCTTCGAATGAACGAAAAGCCTGCGCCACGCGGGCGCGGAACCGCATCGCGCTGGCCGCTGCTGGCGGGACTATGCGTCGTCCTCGTCATCCTCGGCGCGACCATCGGCCGGCGATTGCCTGTGGATGCCGATCCGCGGGAGCCTGAAGCAGCGGCGCGAACGGAAGTGCCGGCGCCAGCGCAGCCCGGGTTCCATGCGGCCAGGGCGCGCGTGCCACTCTCGCCCGAACAGCGACGGGAACGCCGGGAGGCGGCGCAGGCCGAGCAGGTGCGCAAGGGCCGGGATTTCCACGCGGCGCTTGCGGCGCGCTATGCCTCCGAACCGGTCGATGCCGCGTGGGCGAGCGCGAAGGAAGCGAAATTGCTTGCGGCGAGCGCCAGCGACGAGATCCGCAGGTTGAATGCCTTGCCCGAAAACTATCGCGCGAGCTGTCGTTCGACCGTATGCAGGATCGGCGCCGATTTCCCCAACCGCGGTGCGGTCCAGGATTGGCTGACCCTGTTTTCGACCGGCGTCGGTAGCGAGCTGCCGAATGAGGCCTACATCGTCACCAATAACCCGGATGGCAGCGTCCACCTGGACATCATGGGGCTCGCCCGCCAGTAGGCGCGCCGCCGGTGCCACCCTGCGGTTCCGGATCCTTGCACATCAAGGCATCGCCTCAGGCGGGCATGCCGCCGAGGTGGTTGCTTTCGAAGATGAAGATCGTCGCTGGCCGGTTTTTCCGCGGCGGAACGTTCATCTATGCGGGGCAAGCTGGCTGCCGATAGCGGCTTGTGATGCTTTGCCCGATCCGGGTGTTGCATGCGTGCGATTCGAAAATTCCAAGGAGACGAAGAAGATGAATATTTCAGCGAAAACGGCGCTTGCGACCGCGTTTTTCGGGCTGCTGCTCGGGGCGAGCCCGGCCGCATTGGCCGAGCAGTCGCATTACGTCAGCAGCAATGCCGTTGACAAATGCCAGGCGTTCACGCCGGGCGTGACCAATACCATCCGCAATCGCGTGGCAGGCGCGGAGAACGTGGGAACCCAGCCGATCGCCGTTGCCTGCACGTTCGAGCTCGCAGAAACCTATGGCTTCGGCAATGCCACGGTGGATTCGGTCGAGATCTTCCTGAAGAACGGTTCGGCGGCCGAGGTGACGATCAGTTGCACGCTGCTGCCCGGGACGAACTGGGCTGGCGACGGCGTTGGCACGCTGGTCACGCAATCCGTGACCTTGGCTTCGGGAGCATCCGGTTCAGTCGAGTACGACACCGGGGGGCCGTGGGATGTTTTTGGAATCGGCGTGAATTGCAATCTGCCGCCGCAGGGAACAATCCAGGGAACAGTGATCCGTTATCGCAACGACGCGTGATGTGAATGGACGGCGGGGCAAGAACCCCGCCGTCCGAAAGTCGGGTTAGACCGCTTCGAAAATCCCCGCGGCGCCCATGCCGGTGCCGATGCACATCGTCACCATGCCGTACTTCTGCTTGCGGCGGCGCATGCCATGGACAATCGTCGCGGTGCGGATCGCGCCGGTTGCGCCGAGCGGATGGCCCAGCGCGATCGCGCCACCGAGCGGATTGACCTTCGCGGGATCGAGCTGCGAATCGCGGATCACCGCCAGCGATTGCGCGGCGAAGGCTTCGTTGAGTTCGATCCAGTCGAGCTGGTCCTTGCTCAATCCCGCCTGCTTCAGTGCCTTCGGGATCGCGGCGATCGGGCCGATACCCATCACTTCCGGCCGCACGCCGGCCACCGAGAACGAGACGAAGCGCGCGAGGGGAGTCAGGCCGTAATCCTTGATCGCCTGTTCGGAGGCCAGCAGCACCGCTGCCGCGCCGTCGCTCATCTGCGAGGAATTGCCGGCGGTGACGGTGCCGCCGAACTGGCCGTTGCGGAACACGGGTCGCAGCTTGGCGAGGCCTTCGAGCGATGAGTCCGGACGCGGACCCTCGTCGGTATCCGCGAGCACCTTCTTCAGGCGGATCGTGTTGCCGGCGAGGTCGGGCAGGTGGGCGACGATTTCGTAGGGCGAGATTTCACCCCTGAATTCGCCGGCCTGGATCGCGGCGATGGCCTTCTGGTGCGAGGCGAGGGCGAACATGTCCTGGTCTTCGCGCGAAACCTTCCATTCCTCGGCGACCTTTTCCGCAGTGATGCCCATGCCGTAGGCAATCGCGACATGGTCGTCCTTGAACACGTTCGGCGACAACGCGACCTTGTTGCCCATCATCGGCACCATGCTCATGCTTTCGGTGCCGCCGGCCAGCATCAGGTCGGCATTGCCCATGCGGATCTGGTCGGCGGCCAGCGCGACCGCCTGCAGGCCCGAAGAACAGAAACGATTGATGGTCTGCGCGGCCACGGTGTTCGGCAGGCCGGCAAGCAGCACGCCGATGCGCGCCACGTTCATGCCTTGCTCACCCTCGGGCATCGCGCAGCCGATGATCGCGTCGTCGATGCGGTTCACGTCGATGCCCGGCGCCTGCGCGACCACGCTGCGCAGCACGTATGCCAGCATGCCGTCGGGGCGGGTATTGCGGAACATGCCCTTCGGGGCCTTGCCGACCGGGGTACGGGTGGCGGCGACGATGTAGGCGTCTTGCAGTTGCTTGGTCATGTCGATGTCCTCGTCGTCGCTCAATTGCGGAGCGGCTTGCCGGTCTTGAGCATGTGGGCGATGCGTTCCTGCGTCTTCGGCTGCTGCGCCAGTTCGACGAAGTGCCTGCGTTCGAGCTTCAGCAGCCAAGCCTCGTCGACGATCGCGTCGCGGTCGACATCGCCGCCGCACAGGACGGTGGCGATGCGGGTGGCGATCTCGTTGTCGTAGTCGCTGATGAAGCGGCCTTCGAGCATGTTCACCAGCATCATGCGGAACGTGGCGATGCCGACGTCGCCGGCGACGCGGATCTGGCGAGCAGGCAGGGGCGGGCGGTAGCCGCGTTCGGCGAGCGCGCGGGCCTGCGCTTTGGCGATGTGCAATTGCTCGAAGGCGTTGAACGACACCACATCTTCGCTGCGCAGCAGGCCGAGTTCCTTCGCTTCCACCGCCGAGGTTGAAACCTTGGCCATCGCGACGGTTTCGAACACGCGCTTCAGCTCGGCGAACACGTCGCCGTTCGCGCCCGCGGCATCGGATGCGCGCACGGCGAGTTCCTTGAGTCCGCCGCCGGCCGGCAGCAGGCCGACGCCGGCTTCGACGAGGCCAATGTAGCTCTCGAGGTGCGCGACGGTGCGCGCGCTGTGCATCTGGAATTCGCAGCCGCCGCCCAGCGCGAGCCCGCGCACGGCCGCGACCACCGGTACCAGCGAATACTTCACGCGCTGGCTGGTGGCCTGGAAGTTCGCGACCATCGCCTCGAACGCGTCCACCTTGCCGGCCTGCAGCAGGCCGAGCGCGCCAGCGAGGTCGGCGCCGGCCGAGAACGGCTCCTTCGATTGCCACAGCACGAGGCCGGCGAACTTGCGCTCGGCGATGCCGATGGCTTCCTGCAGGCCGTCCAGCACCTGGTCGTTGACCGTGTTCATCTTGGTCTTGAACGAGACCACGGCGATGTCGTCGCCGGCGTCGGCCCAGAGGCGTATGCCATCGTTCTCGAACACCATCTCGCCCGGGTCGAAGCGTTCGCCCAGCAGCGGATCCGGGAAGCGTTGTCGCTTGTACACCGGCAGCGAGGAACGCGGGAGTTTGGCGTTGCGCGCCGGGCTGTAGCTGCCTTCGGCGCCGTGCACGCCCTCGCGGCCGTCGAACACCCAGTCCGGCAGCGGCGCATTGCTCATCGCCTTGCCGGCGACGATGTCCTCGGCGATCCAGTCCGCGACCTGCTTCCAGCCCGCGGCCTGCCAGGTCTCGAACGGACCCAGCGTCCAGCCATAACCCCAGCGGATGGCGAAGTCGACATCGCGGGCAGTTTCCGCAATGGATTCAAGCTGGTACGCGCAATAGTGGAACAAATCCCTGAATAACGCCCAGAGGAATTTCGCCTGTGGGTGTTCGCTGGCGCGGAGCCTGGCGAACTTCTCCGCCGGATCCTTGAGCTTGAGGATTTCGACCACTTCCGGCGCAGCGACGCGATCGGCGGGGCGGTAATCCTGCTTTTGCAGGTCGAGCACCACGATGTCCTTGCCGACCTTGCGGAAGATGCCGGCGCCGGTCTTCTGCCCCAGTGCGCCCTTGGCGATCAGTGCGTCCAGCCATTTCGGCGAAGCGAAGTAGGAATGCCACGGATCGTCGGGCAGGGTGTCGGCCATGGTCTTGATGACGTGGGCCATGGTGTCCAGCCCGACGACATCGGAGGTACGATAGGTCGCGGACTTCGGCCGGCCGATCAATGGGCCGGTCAAGGCATCGACTTCGTCGAAGCCGAGCCCGGCCTGGTGCGTATGGTGGATCGTGGCCAGGATCGAGAACACGCCGATCCGGTTGCCGATGAAGTTGGGGGTGTCCTTCGCCCGCACCACGCCCTTGCCGAGCTGGGTGGTGAGGAAGGTTTCCAGCCCGTCGAGCACGGCAGGATCGGTCGTGCGGGCCGGGATCAGTTCGGCGAGGTGCATGTAGCGCGGCGGGTTGAAGAAATGCAGGCCGCAGAACCGGTGGCGAAGTTCTTCTGGAAGAACCTCCGCCAAGGCATTGATTCCCAAGCCGGAAGTATTGCTCGCGAGGATCGTATGCGCCGGCACGAACGGGGCGATCTTCTTGTACAGGTCCTGCTTCCAGTCCATGCGTTCGGCGATGGCCTCGATGACCAGGTCGCAGCCCTTGAGCAGTTCCAGCCCGCTGTCGTAATTGGCCGGGACGATGGCTTCGGCCAATCCCTTGCCGGCGAGCGGAGCGGGGGAGAGCTTGCCCAGGTTGGCGATGGCCTTGAGCACCACGCCGTTCGGATCGCCTTCCTTGGCGGCAAGGTCGAACAGCACGGTGTCTACGCCCGCATTCGTCAGGTGCGCGGCGATCTGCGCGCCCATCACCCCGGCGCCGAGCACCGCGGCACGGCGTACAAGTAATTTCTCAGGCATATTCTGCAAATCCTTGATGGATATGAATTCGTTATTCGACCGGATCGGCACGCAGGCCGGCGGCGGCGAAGCGGATCAGTTCCTCTGCGGCATGGCTGCGGTGCGAGGTTTCGGTCACGCCGGAAGGCCGCTTGATCAGGCCGAAATCGGCCATCGCGTAGGTCAGGGCGCCGGAGAGGAAGTCGAGGCGCCAGTACAGCGCCTCCTTGCCGAGTTCGGGCACGCATCGGGCGATCGCCTTGGCGAAGTCGCGCAGCACGTGGCCGTACTGGTCGGACAGGAACTTGCGCAGGCCGTCGTTCTTCTCGGCGTAGGCGCGGGCGATCACGCGGATGAAGGCGCCGCCGCCATGGCGGTCCTGCGACATCGCCAGCGCCGGCTTCACGAACGCGGCCAGGATCGGTTCGAGCTCGCCGGGCTGGCGTTCGATCGCCTCGTGCAGGGCGGCGATGCGCTGCGCGCTCATCACGTCCATGCGCCGGCGGAACACCTCGTTGATGAGGTTGTCCTTGCTGCCGAAGTGGTAGTTGACCGCGGCGATGTTGACGTCGGCGCGGCTGGTCACCTCGCGCAGGGAGGTGCCGGCGAAGCCGTGCTGTGCGAAGAGTTCCTCGGCCGCGCCGAGGATCCGGTCCTTGGTCGAGAACTGCACGCCTGCCATCGCCCGCTCCTGAATCAAACGATTGTTTGATCGTAGCGTGCCGCGCCGGCGCCGGCAAGCGCATCGAAGGCAGGTGCAAACGACCCCGGCGAACCGGTAGAATTACCAGCAGCCATATCGGCTAAACCCGCGTTCCTACGCGGGTTTTTCTGTTATCCTCGGGCACGGAAAGGGACATTTCCGCGGCCCGCCTGACCGGAGAAATTCCCCATGGCGCTGGAGCGCACCCTGTCGATCGTCAAGCCCGATGCCGTCGCCAAGAACGTCGTCGGCGAAATCTATTCGCGCTTCGAGAAGAACGGCCTGAAGGTCGTCGCCGCGAAGATGAAGCAACTCTCGAAGCAGGAAGCCGAAGGCTTCTATGCCGTGCATCGCGAACGCCCGTTCTTCAACGCGCTGGTCAACTTCATGATCTCCGGCCCGGTGATGGTGCAGGTGCTCGAAGGCGACAACGCGGTGCTGAAGAACCGCGAGCTGATGGGCGCGACCAATCCGAAGGAAGCGGCGGCCGGCACGATCCGCGCCGACTTCGCCGACAGCATTGATGCGAACGCGGTGCACGGTTCGGATTCGCTGGAGAACGCGGCGATCGAGATCGCCTACTTCTTCCCGGCCACCGACGTCTACGCTGGCCGCTGAGTCCAAGTTCGATGAGCGAAACGCGCGCCCCGGCCATCGACATCGCCCTTCTCGGCGATGCCTCGGCGCGCGCGACCGCGACCGCAACGGCGGCTCCGGCCGCCGGCCGCACCAACATCTTCGATTTCGACCGTGCGTCGCTCGAGGCGTTCTTCGAGCAGGAACTCGGCGAGAAGAAGTTCCGCGCGCACCAGGTGATGAAGTGGATCCATCACCGCCATGCCACGGATTTCGGGCAGATGACCGACCTCGGCAAGGCCTTGCGGGCCAAGCTCGAGGAACGCGCGGTCGTGCATGCGCCGCAAGTCGTCTTCGACAAGGCTTCGACCGACGGCACGCACAAGTGGCTGCTCGGCATGGACCCGAAGAACGCCATCGAAACCGTCTATATCCCGGACAAGGGGCGCGGCACGCTGTGCGTGTCCTCACAGGTCGGCTGCGCGCTGAACTGCCAGTTCTGCTCGACCGCCACGCAGGGTTTCAACCGCAACCTCTCGACCGCCGAGATCATCGGCCAGGTCTGGGTGGCGGCGCGCCACCTCGGCAACGTCCCGCACCAGCAGCGCAGGCTCACCAACGTGGTGATGATGGGCATGGGCGAGCCGCTGGCGAACTTCGACAACGTCGTGCGCGCGATGGGCATCATGCGCGACGACCTCGGCTACGGCCTGGCCAACAAGCGCGTGACGTTGTCCACCGCCGGCATGGTGCCGATGATCGACAGGCTCGGCGAAGTTGCCGACGTGTCGCTGGCGGTGTCGCTGCATGCGCCCAACGACGAACTGCGCAGCGAACTCGTCCCGCTGAACAGGAAATACCCGATCGCCGAACTGATGGACGCCTGCGTCCGCTACGCGCTGCGCAAGCGCGGTACGTCGGTGACGTTCGAATACACACTGATGAAAGGCGTGAACGACCAGCCCGTGCACGCGCGGGAGCTGGTGAAGCTGCTGCGCGAATTCGATCGCCGCGTGCAGATGAAGGATGCGGCCAAGGTCAACCTGATCCCGTTCAACCCGTTCCCGGGCACGCGTTTCGAACGCCCGGACGACATGGCCATCCGCGCGTTCCAGAAGCAACTCAACAACGCCGGGATGATCGCGCCGGTACGGCGCACCCGCGGCGACGACATCGATGCCGCCTGCGGCCAGCTCAAGGGCCAGGTGATGGACCGCACCCGGCGTTCGGCCGAATTCCGCAAGCGCCTTCAGGCCACGGGGGCGCGCGATGCGGCTGCGTGAATCCGTGGCGTTCGTCGTGCTGGCCTGCCTGCTCGTGGGGGGCTGTTCTCGCCTGAGCTTCATCAAGCCGAGCACGAAGCGCGGCGGGTATACCCAGGTCACGCCGGACTACGACGTTCGCCAGAACGACGACGACAAGCGCCGGGTCGCGGTGCTCAATGCGCTGGGCCTGGCTGGCGTGGCGTTGCAGCGGGGCGATCTCGCCTCCGCCGAAGCCCAGGCGCGCGCCGCACTCAAGGCCGATCCGAAGTCCGCGGACGCCTACACCGTGCTGGCGGTGATCGCCGGACAACGTGGACAACGCGACCTGGCCGGCAGCAATTACGCGAAGGCGGTGCAACTGGCCCCCCGCGACGGCGATACCTTGAACAATTACGGTGCCTGGCTGTGCGCCAACGGCCGTGCCGCCGAATCGCTGGCGCAGTTCAGCGCTGCCCTGCAGGATCCCGCCTATGCCACGCCGGCGGCTGCCCTCGGCAATGCAGGCGCGTGCGCGCTGCGCGCCGGCCAATCCGGGGCCGCCGAGGAAAATCTGCGACGCGCATTGCAGTTCGACCCCAACAACGTCGCTGCGCTTGGCGCGATGGCGCAACTGCGTTTCAATCAGGCGCAATACCTCGACGCGCGCGCGTTCATGCAGCGGAGGCTGGTCGCCGCACCGGCGGACCGGGACGCGCTGATGCTGGCGGCGCAGATCGAGGACCGGATGGGCGACGCGGCGGCTGCCGCGCGTTACCGGCAATTGATTCCAGGCACCCAGTCGCCGCCGGGGAACGGCGACCCGAATGGAGCAGGCGGGCAGTGAGCGAACACGGCGACATCGGCATTCCGGAAGGCGTGGCGGGCTGTGGCCGCCGCCTGCGCGAGGCGCGCGAAGCAGCGGGGCTGAGCCTCGCCGACGTCGGCGAGCGGCTCAGGATGCCTGTGCGCGTGGTCGAATCGCTGGAACGGGAAGACTGGTCGCGGCTCGGCGCGCCGGTGTTCGTGCGCGGCCAGTTGCGCAGTTACTCGCGGTTGCTCGGCCTCACCACCGAACCGATCGTGGCCGCGTCCGGCGTGGCGCCCGTCGCACCCGCCGACCTGCATCCGCGGACCTATACGCCGCCGTTGCAGCGTCTCTTCGAACAGGCATCGCGACGCTTCGTCTATGTCGTGCTGACCGCCGCCATCGTGGTGCCCGTGTGGTTGGCCACGCGCCCGCACCTCGCGCAAGTCGCGCGGCAGACCGCACCCCTCGACGTGTCCGTGCCGCAATCGACGCACGCCGCCAACGAGGCGGCGCAGACGATGGTCGCTTCGCTGACGCCGCTTCCGGCGCCGCAGCCGGCATCGGCCTTGTTGTCGCTTTCGCTGGATGCGCAGAGCTGGGTCCAGGTCGTCGGCGTCGACGGGCGCGTGATCGAATCGGGCATGCTCGCTGCCGGCCAGCAGCGCGAGTATCCGGCCGGGACGGTCGCCCGCATGGTGATCGGCAATGCCTCCGCCGCGCGTTTGCGCGTGGGTGGGGAATTGCAGGATCTGGCGGCGTTCCAGCGCGCGAACGTGGCGCGCTTTACGGTATCCTCTGGCGGTCGTCTCCAGCCCGCGGCCGACTGACCGCGGCGGCATTCGCCGGGTCTTCGCGCCGGCGCCAAGGCGGCACCGACACCCCCACGGAAGACCGTAGCCGCATGGCCATCGACGAGCTGCTCGACGAACACGAACAAAGCGAACGCGTACGCCGCTGGGTACGCGAAAATGCACTGGGTCTCATCGGTGGCGTGGTCCTCGGGCTCGCCCTGGTCGGCGGCTGGAAGTGGTGGCAGGGCCACCAGCAGGGCCAGCGCGAAGCCGAGGCCGCCCGCTACGAAATCCTGCAGAACCAGCTGAAGGCGCAGGACCTGGCCAAGGCCACGGCCACCGCGGCAGGCCTGCGCAATGGCCCCTACGCCACGCTGGTCGCGCTCGACCTGGCCAAGGCGCAAGCGATGGCCGGCAAGCGCGACGAGGCGATCGCCACCCTCCGCGCGGTGAAATCGGACGATGCCCTGCTGGCGGCCGTGGTCCGCGAACGCCTCGCGCGGCTGTTGCTGGACGCGGGCAAGGCCGACGAGGCCCTGCGGATCCTGGCCGACGCCGGCGATCCCGCCGGCCTCGGCGCGCGCGGCGACGCGCAACTGGCGCTCGGCCATCGCGACCAGGCCCGAAGCGACTACGACAAGGCGCTCGCCCTCACTACCGTCGGTTCACCGATGCGTCGGGTTCTCGAGCTCAAACTCTCCGAAGTTGGCGGCGCATCCGCCCAGGCAAAGGCAGGCTCCTGATGAACCTGAAGTCTTTCGCGCGCGCGGGTTCGCGCACTGCGCTGCTGTCCGTGGCCATCGCATCGTTTGCGCTGCTGGGCGGCTGTTCCACGGTCAAGGGCTGGTTCGGTGGCAAGGACAAGGCGGGCGAAGCCGCCACCAAGCCGGCGGAACTGGTGGAATTCGCGCCCAGCGCGACCGTGACCCGGTTGTGGTCGGCCAAGGCCGGCGGCGGTGAAGGCCGCCTCGGTGCCCGCCAGGGTCCGGCGGTGGCCGACGGACGCGTCTATGCCGCGGCGGTCGAAGGCGGGGTTCGCGCATTCGACCTGCAGACCGGCGCCACGGTCTGGACCTATGCGTCCAAGCTGCCGCTGTCCGGCGGCCCCGGGGTGGGCGACGGCATCGTCGCCGTCGGCAGCCTCGAGGGCGACGTGATCGCGCTGGATGCGTCCACTGGTGCCGAGAAGTGGAAGGCCAAGGTCGACAACGAAGTCATCGCCGCCCCGGCCATCGGCCAGGGAGTGGTGCTGGTGCACGGCAACGACGGCCGCGTCACCGCCTTCGACGAGAACACCGGAGAACGCCGCTGGTTCTGGAACCGCGATGCCCCGCTGTTGTCGGTGCGCGGCAACGACAGCCCCTTGCTCGCGCCGGGACTGGCATTCGTCGGCAACGACGACGGTACGCTCAGTGCGTTGTCGCTGACCGACGGCCGCCCGCTGTGGGACCAGACCGTGGCCGAAGCCAGCGGTCGCAACGACCTCGAACGCATGGCCGACGTCGACGGCACGCCGGCGCTGGATGGCATCACCCTGTACGCCAGCAGCTACAAGGGCGAGACCGTGAGCATCGATGGCCCCAGCGGTCGCGTGCAGTGGTCCGCGCAGAGCGGCGGCCCGGGCCGCGTCGGCGTCGGCAGCGATCGCGTCGTGGTCGCCGATGCCAACGGCACGGTGTGGGCGCTCGACAAATCCACCGGCGGCGTGATGTGGCAGCAACCCGGGCTCGCGCGGCGCAACGTCGCCGGCACCGCGGTGCAGGGCGACTATGCCGTGGTCGGCGATTTCGACGGCTACCTGCACTGGCTGAAGCTCTCCGACGGCAGCTTCGCCGCGCGCCAGAAGGTCGGCGGCGATGCGATCAAGGCCGCGCCGGTCGTGGTCGATGGTGTGCTCGTGGTGCAGACCACGGGCGGCGAGGTCAGCGCCTGGCGCCTGGCCCAGTAAGCCCTTCCGTGCATTCCCGCCGCGGCCCCGGGTAACCTGCCCGGGGCCGTCGCGTTTCCGCCCCGCCATTCCGGATCCCGCATGCTCCCGCTCGTCGCCCTGGTCGGTCGCCCCAATGTCGGCAAGTCGACGCTGTTCAATGCGTTGACCCGCAGCCGCGACGCGCTCGTGCACGACGCGCCGGGCGTGACCCGCGACCGCAACTACGGCGTGTGCCGGCTCGATCCCGAGCGCCCGTTCGTGCTGGTCGATACCGGCGGCATCGCTGGCCAGGAGGAAGGCCTGGCCGGTGCCACCGCGAAGCAGTCGCGTGCCGCCGCGGAGGAAGCCGACCTCGTGCTGTTCGTGGTCGATGGCCGCGAAGGCGCTTCCGCGCTCGACGATGCCATCCTCGGCTGGCTGCGCAAGCGCGACCGCCCGGTGCTGCTGGTGGTGAACAAGACCGACGGCATCGACGCGCAGGCCGCGCTCAACGAATTCGCTCGCTACGGTTTCCGCGACCGCATCGGCGTGTCGTCGGCGCATCGCACCGGGCTGGACACGCTGTTGAAGGACGTGCTGGCGCGATTGCCCGGGGACGGCGATGCGCAGGTGCCGGACGACGATCCGAAGCGCATGCGCGTGGCCTTCATCGGCCGCCCGAACGTCGGCAAGTCGACGCTGGTGAACCGGCTGCTCGGCGAGGAGCGCATGATCGCCTCGGAAGTCCCGGGCACGACGCGCGACTCCATCGCCGCTGACCTCGAGCGCGACGGCCGCAAGTATCGGCTGGTCGATACCGCCGGCATCCGCCGCAAGTCGAAGGTGGAGGAAGCGGTGGAGAAGTTCTCCATCGTCAAGACGCTGCAGGCCATCGAGGAATGCCAGGTCGCGGTGGTCATGCTCGACGCCGGCGAAGGCGTGACCGAACAGGATGCGAGCGTGCTCGGCGCAGTACTCGACGCCGGCCGCGCGCTGGTGGTTGCGGTCAACAAGTGGGACGGGCAGAGCGACTACCAGCGCGGGCAGGTCGAGGCGCTGCTGAGCCGCAAGCTCGCGTTCGTGAACTGGGCGGAAAACGTGCGCATTTCCGCGAAGCACGGCTCCGGCCTGCGCGAACTGTTCCGCGCCATCCATCGTGCGCATGCATCGGCGACCAAGGTGTTTTCCACCAGCGAGGTCACCCGCGCGGTGGAAGCCGCGTACGAGGCGAATCCGCCGCCGGTGGTGCGTGGCCACGTGCCGAAGCTGCGTTTCGCGCATCCGGGCGGCGAGAATCCGCCGACTTTCGTGGTGCACGGCACGCGCCTGAAGGCGTTGAGCGCGACCTACCAGCGTTATCTCGAGAATTTCTTCCGCAAGCGCTTCAAGTTGGTCGGCACGCCGATCCGCTTCGTGTTCAAGGAAACCGAGAATCCGTACAAGGACAAGCCGAGGAATCCGTTGACCGATCGCCAGGTGGCGAAGAAGCGCCGGTTGATGAAGCACGTGAAGCGCAAGTAGGAGCGCCCGTTCGGGCGCGATGCTTTTTCGCGGATCTGTCGCGGCTAGAGTCGCTCCCGCAGTCGCTAAAGAATCATCGGGCAAGGCTCGCTCTTCAGGGCGAGTTTTACTTCCAACCGTTGATTTTCCAGATTGCCCAAGGCAATAAATTTGTCGCAATACTCGCTTTTCGGAGCGTCGGTGCCAACGTCGTACATACCGGGAATCTGGCTGGAGAAATAAAACCGACCTTTTTCATCGGTAATCAGACGAAAAGTAGTCACGTGTATTTTGCAGAAAGGGCATGCGCCGTATTCGCAGAATCGACACCAGCCAGGGGTTCGTTCGAAACGATCGAATTGAACAACTCGATGCGGCAAACCTTGTCCCGTGCTTGCATCGACAACGCTGCCGGATACACGCCACGTCGTCGTGGCTAGTTCAGCAGGGTCGGAGCATGCGACCGGTATGCAATCTCCCTTGCACGCCGAGACAGAAATCGCAGCGAGGAATGCCAACGCGACGAGTTTCATTTCTCCAATCCCCTGCGTTCTGACGCAAAATGGATCCCGACTTTCGCCGGGATGACGGATGCAAGCCAGCCTACCACCGCATGACGTGACCCTCGGCTTGCTCGCCGGCGGCGCGGGTTCACGCCTCGGCGGCATCGACAAGGCCTGGCTGCAGCGTGGCGGAGTTCCGCAAATTCTTCGCCTGTCAAAACGCCTGTCCGGCGAAACGGCGTCGGTGCTGGTCAGCGCGAACCGCGATCTTTCGCGCTACACGGATGCCGGGTTGGTCGCGATTCCCGATCGCCTCGCCGGCATCGGCCCCATCGCCGGACTGGATGCGCTCGCGGCCGCATGCACGACGCCATGGCTGTTCACCGTGCCGGTCGATCTGGTCGACGTGAACGACTGCCTGCTGCGCAGCCTCGCTGCGGCGGGAGGCGAGGGCGCGTTCGCCATCGACGATGACGGCGCGCAGCCGCTGGTCGCGCTGTGGCGGGTCGAAGCCCTGCGCAAAACCTTGTCGCAAGCGCTGGCCGGCAACGAGATCGCGGTCCATGCGCTGCAAGCGCGGATCGGCATGGCCGGCGTGCGCTTCGCCGGATTCCGCTTCGGCAACCTCAACACGCCTGCGGACTTGCAGGCTGCGGGCATCGAAGCGCCATCGGCGCGATAATCGCGGCATGGACGTGCGCGAACTCGATCCGACCGAAGCGCTGCAACGCCAGCGCGACGGCGCGCTGCTGGTGGACGTGCGCGAGGCGCACGAGCGCGCGCTGGGCATGGCCGTAGGCGCGCGCGGGATCGCGCTGGGCGAACTGGTCGAATCGCCGTCGTCCCTGCTCGATGCGAACGCGGATGTACTGCTGATCTGCCAGTCGGGCAAGCGCTCGATGCGCGCGGCGCAGGCGTTGCTTGAAGCTGGATTCGTCCACGTTGCGTCAGTGCGCGGCGGGACCGCGCGCTGGCAGGCCGAGGGCCTGCCGATGCGCGAGCCGGAACTCGACGCGGATTTCGCCGAACGCTATTCGCGTCATCTGCGCCTCGCCGACGTCGGCCTCGAAGGCCAGAAAAAACTCGAAGCCGCGCGCGTGCTGGTGGTCGGCGCGGGTGGGCTGGGTTCGCCGGCCGCGTTCTACCTCGCCGCCGCGGGCGTTGGCACGCTGCGCATCGCCGACGACGACGTGGTCGACCGCAGCAACCTGCAGCGGCAGATCCTGCACGCGGATGCGCGCATCGGCATGGCCAAGGTCGAATCCGCGTCGGCGACGCTGTCGGCACTGAATCCGCGCACGAAGATCGAAGCGGTCTCCGAACGAATCATGTCCGCGAACGTCGAACGCCTGCTCGACGGCATCGACGTGGTCGTCGATGGCGCCGACAATTTCCCCGCGCGCTACCTGCTCAACGACGCCTGCGTGAAACTCGGCAAGCCGCTGGTGTACGGCGCGGTGCAGCACTTCGAAGGGCAGGCGAGCGTGTTCGACGCGGGCCGGCACCGTGGCATCGCGCCGTGCTATCGCTGCCTGTTCCCGGAACCGCCGCCGCCCGACGCCGCGCCCAATTGCGCCGAAGCCGGCGTGCTCGGCGTGCTGCCCGGCGTGATCGGCCTGCTGCAGGCCACCGAGGCGGTGAAGCTCATCCTCGGCATCGGCGCGCCGCTCACCGGGCGATTGCTGCAATTCGATGCGCTGGCCATGCGTTTCCGCGAAACGCGATTGACCCCGGATTCGGAATGTCCGGTTTGCGCGCCCGGTGCCGTATTCCCGGGCTACATCGATTACGCCGCGTTCTGCGCGGGCACGATTTGAGCACGCATGGGCTGAGCGCATCGGGTTAGGATGCCGGCAATGCCCGTGCAAGGAGGCCGCATGCATCGCCATTCCATCCTGTTGCGTTTCGTCCTGCTGTTCGCGTTGTCCGCGACGCCCTGGCTCGCGCGCGCGAGCGGTTGCGTGAGCGCGCAGCCCGCGGGGACGGGCATGGAAGCGGCGAAGATCGCGGCGATCGCCTGTCGCGAGAACACGCTCTGGTACAGCCCCTTCATCGATGCGAACGGGCGCCTGGCCAGCAACACGGTGTCCGAGGCCGAGGGCGCGCGCCTGAGCGATGGCGCCACGCCGGCGTGGATGCGGGTGGTCGAATACTGGCGTGGCAGCGGCCTGCTGGGACGCATGCAGCAATTCCCCGGCGCGTCGGATTGCAGTTACATCGGTGGCGGCGGCTACTCGTCCCCGCAATGCCGCGCCTTCGTCATCGACCAACCGTGGTCGGCCGCGTTCGTGTCGTGGGTGATGGTCCAGGCCGGGTTGCCCGGCTTCAATCCATCGGCCAGCCATTTCGGCTACGTCGGCGATGCCTTCCGTGGCGGCAACAGTCCGTACCGGTTCATGGATCCGGACCAGACCCCGGCGGCGGTCGGCGATTTGTTGTGCTACGTGCGTTCGAACGCGACGCAATTGGGCTTCGGCGGGCTGTCCTCGTTCCTCGCGCGCGGTGGTGGCGGTGCGTTGAACATGCATTGCGATATCGTGGTGTCGGTGCAGTCCGGGATGCTCAGCCTGGTGGGCGGCAACGTGCTGCAGGGCGTGACCATGCGGCTGGTGCCGATCAACCGCAACGGCCTGCCATGGAACCTGCCGCGCGGTACCGGCGCGAACACCTCGTGCTGGCCGTCGAACCCGGACGGATGCAGTTTCAACCGCCACGACTGGTCGGTGCTGATGAAACTGCGCCCCGATGCGGAACTGGCGACCTTGCCGGGAGCGGTCCTGCCGCCGTCCACCCCGATGATGGTGCCGCAGCCCACGCAGCAGTGCTGCACGAATTGCGTGGTCGGTTCCGGAATCCCGCGTTGCCCCAATCCGAACGCGCCCTCGGTGCTGCCGCAGGGGACGCGGTGAGTGCGGATCAAGGATAATGCGCGCTTTCCGCCACGAAGCCCGCAATGCCCGCACGCATCCTCGACGGCAAGCGCATCGCCGATGAACTGCTCGATGGCCTGAAGCGGCGCATCGACGCGCGCGTGGCCGCGGGCCGATCGCGCCCCGGCCTGGCGGTGGTGCTGGTCGGCGGCGACCCGGCCTCGCAGAGTTACGTGCGCAACAAGCGCCGTGCCGCGGACAAGGTCGGTATCCGCGCCCTGGACTTCGACCTGCCCGAAGGCACCACCGAGGCCGAACTGCTGGCGCTGATCGATCGCCTCAACGCGGATCCGGAGGTCCACGGCATCCTCGTGCAACTGCCGCTGCCCGGCATTCCCGACGCCACCGCGCTGATCGAACGCATCGATCCGCGCAAGGACGTGGACGGCTTCCATCCGCAGAACGTCGGGCACCTGGCGCTGCGCCAGTTCGGCCTGCGCCCGTGCACGCCGCGGGGCATCACCACGCTGCTGGCCTACACCGATCGCCCGGTGCGCGGCCAGAGCGCGACCATCGTGGGCGTTTCCAACCACGTCGGCCGGCCGATGGCGATGGAACTGTGGATCGCCGGCTGCACCGTCACCAGTTGCCACAAGTTCACCCCGCGCGACGTGCTGGAGGCAGCGGTGCGCGGCGCCGACATCCTCGTGGTCGCGGTGGGCAAGCCGGACCTGATCCCGGGCGACTGGGTGAAGCCGGGTGCGGTGGTCATCGATGTCGGCATCAACCGGCTCGACGACGGCCGCCTGGTCGGCGACGTGCAGTTCGCCGCGGCCGCCGAACGCGCCAGCTGGATCACCCCGGTGCCGGGCGGGGTAGGGCCGATGACCGTGGCCACCCTGATGCAGAACACGCTGGAAGCGCTCGAACTGGCCGCGGAACCGCCGCAGCCCGAGCCGCAGGAAGCGCAGCCGCTGGGGCGCTGACGGGTCGTCCGGAAGGTCGCCGGGGAGCGGGCGGCGCAAAACCGCTACAATGACGCGCTTCCCCACCTGTCCCGGGACTGCCGATGCTCCGCATCCAGGCTGAAGCACTGACGTACGACGACGTTTCCCTTGTCCCCGCGCATTCGACCGTCCTGCCCAAGGACGTTCTCCCTCGAAACCCGCCTGACCCGCGACCTGCGCATCCGCCTGCCGATCGTCTCCGCGGCGATGGACACCGTGTCCGAAGCGCGCCTCGCCATCGCCCTCGCGCAACTCGGCGGCATCTCGATCCTGCACAAGAACATGGGCGTCGAACGCCAGGCGGCCGAAGTCGCGAAGGTCAAGAACTTCGAGGCGGGCGTGATCAAGGAGCCGTTCACCGTCGGCCCGGAAACCACCATCGGCGAAGTGCTGCGCTTGACCCGCGCGCGCAACATCTCCGGCGTGCCCGTCGTCGACGGCGGCCAGCTGGTCGGCATCGTCACCGGCCGCGACATGCGCTTCGAGAAGAAGCTCGACGATCCGGTGCGCCACATCATGACCAAGCGCGACAAGCTGGTCACGGTCCGGGAAGGCGCCGGCGACGACGAGGTGATCGGCCTGCTGCACAAGCACCGCATCGAGAAGGTGCTGGTGGTGAACGACAAGTTCGCGCTGCGCGGGCTGATCACGGTCAAGGACATCCAGAAGAAATCCGACAACCCGAACGCGGCCTACGATGGCGGCGGGCGCCTGCTGGTCGGCGCGGCGGTCAGCCCGAGCGGCGACTTCGAACAGCGAGTCGAAGCGCTCGCCGCCGCGGGCGTGGACGTGGTCATCCTCGATTCCGCGCATGGCCATTCGCAGGGCGTGATCGATCGCCTCGCATGGGCCAGGAAGCATTTCCCCAAGCTGCAGATCGTCGGCGGCAACATCGTCACCGGCGATGCCGCGCTGGCGCTGATGGACGCGGGCGCGGACGCGGTGAAGGTCGGCGTCGGGCCGGGTTCGATCTGCACCACGCGCGTCGTCGCGGGCGTGGGCGTGCCGCAGGTGACCGCGGTGTCGATGGTCGCCGAGGCGCTGCAGGACCGCATCCCGCTGATCGCCGACGGCGGCATCCGCTATTCGGGCGACATCGGCAAGGCGCTGGCCGCGGGCGCGTCGAGCGTGATGATCGGCGGGCTGTTCGCCGGTACCGAGGAATCGCCGGGCGAAACCGAACTGTTCCAGGGCCGCAGTTACAAGAGCTACCGCGGCATGGGCTCGCTGGGGGCGATGGAAAGGGGTTCGAAGGATCGTTATTTCCAGGATTCCGCGGACGCCGACAAGCTGGTGCCGGAAGGCATCGAGGGCCGCGTGCCGTATCGCGGGCCGCTCAGCGGCGTGGTGCACCAGTTGATGGGCGGCCTGCGCGCGACGATGGGTTACGTCGGCTGCGCGACCATCGAGGACATGCGCAAGAAGCCGCAGTTCGTGAAGGTGACCGGCGCCGGCCAGCGCGAATCGCATGTCCACGATGTGCAGATCACCAAGGAACCGCCTAACTACCGGGCGGGGTAAGGAAGGTTTTCGATGGAGCAACTGCTATGGGCTGTGTTTGGCATTGCGGTCCTTCTGGTGCTGCCGACTTTTCTTATCGCGAGTGCTGCTGTTGATCTCGGAAAGCATTGGTGGCGCTATCTGTTCTCGATAGCGTTCTGGCCGATATGTCTTTTCTCAGGACTCTACTACGTTTTCATTTCATTGCATCTCGAAGCGGATAGCCCCGCAAACATATGGGGGCCAATAAGAGCAAGCGGAGTGGCACTCCTTTTCTCATTGTTCTGGACTTATTGCTTCCGGAACGTACTGCCAAAGAAGAAGAAGCAGAAGCCAGAATGACAAACCTGCATTCCGACAAAATCCTCATCCTCGACTTCGGCGCGCAATACACGCAGCTGATCGCGCGGCGCATCCGCGAGATCGGTGTGTATTGCGAAATCTGGGCGTGGGACCACGATCCGGCCGAGATCGCCAGGTTCGGCGCGAAGGGGATCATCCTCTCCGGCGGCCCGGAATCGACGACGGAAGCCGGTGCACCGGCCGCGCCGCAGGAAGTGTGGGATTGCCGCCTGCCGCTGCTCGGCATCTGCTACGGCATGCAGACCATGGCCGCGCAATTGGGCGGTGCGACCGAAGCCGCGGACCAGCGCGAGTTCGGACATGCCGAAGTGGAAATTGTCGCCGCGGACAAATTGTTCGCGGGCCTGTCCGACCACGGCGGTGCGCCGCGCATCGACGTATGGATGAGCCACGGCGACCATGTGGCCAAGGCGCCGCCCGGGTTCGCGATCACCGCCACCACCGACCGCATCCCGGTCGCGGCGATGTCGGACGAAGCAAGGAAGTGGTACGGCGTGCAGTTCCATCCGGAAGTCACGCACACGAAGCAGGGCCAGGAACTGCTGCGCCGTTTCGTCGTCGACGTCTGCGGCTGCAGGACGCTGTGGACTTCGGCGAACATCATCGACGACCAGATCGCCCGCGTGCGCCAGCAGGTCGGTTCCGACGAGGTGATCCTCGGCCTGTCCGGTGGCGTGGATTCGTCCGTCGTCGCGGCGCTGCTGCACAGGGCCATCGGCGACAAGCTGACCTGCGTGTTCGTCGACACCGGCCTGCTGCGCTGGCAGGAAGGCGACCAGGTGATGGCCACGATGGCCGAGCACATGGGCGTCAGGGTGGTGCGCGTGAATGCGGCCGACCGCTATTTCGAAAAGCTGAAAGGCGTTTCCGATCCGGAAGCCAAGCGCAAGATCATCGGCAACCTGTTCGTCGAGATCTTCGACGAGGAATCGGCCAGGCTGAAGAACGCGAAGTGGCTGGCGCAGGGCACGATCTACCCGGACGTGATCGAATCCGCCGGCAGCAAGACCGGCAAGGCGCACGTCATCAAGAGCCACCACAACGTCGGCGGCCTGCCCGAGGACATGAAACTCGGGTTGGTCGAACCGCTGCGCGAACTGTTCAAGGACGAAGTGCGCCGGCTCGGCGTCGAGCTCGGCCTGCCGCGCGAGATGGTCTATCGCCATCCGTTCCCCGGCCCGGGGCTGGGCGTGCGCATCCTCGGCGAAGTGAAGCCGGAATACGCCGAACTGCTGGCGAAGGCGGACGCGATCTACATCGACGAGCTGCGCAAGGCCGGGCTGTACGACAAGACCTCGCAGGCCTTCGCGGTGTTCCTGCCGGTGAAATCGGTCGGCGTGGTCGGCGATGCGCGCGCCTACGAATGGGTGATCGCGTTGCGCGCGGTCGAGACCATCGATTTCATGACCGCGCACTGGGCGCACCTGCCGTACGACTTTCTCGGCACGGTTAGCAACCGCATCATCAATGAACTGCGTGGCGTGTCGCGCGTGGTGTACGACATCTCCGGCAAGCCGCCGGCGACGATCGAGTGGGAATGAACGGACTGCTTGCCTGGCATGCCGCGCAGTCCGTTCATTGCCCCGCCGAACAGGCGGGGCCGGGACGAACCGCAAGCTGGCAGGCATAGGCTGATGAATCCGGCATCGCTACAGACCACCGACGAAACCTGGATGCGCCACGCCCTCATGCTCGCCGAACGCGCACGGCACGAGGATGACGAGATCCCTGTCGGCGCGCTGGTCGTCGATGCCAATGGCAAGGTCGTCGGCGAAGGCTGGAACCGCAACATCGCCGAATCCGACCCGAGCGCGCACGCGGAGATCGTGGCGATGCGCAGCGCAGGCCGCTCGCTCGGCAACCATCGACTGGTCGGCTGCACCCTGTACGTGACGCTCGAACCTTGCGCGATGTGCGCGATGGCGGCAGTGCATGCGCGCCTGGCGCGTGTGGTGTTCGGTGCGTATGACCCCAAGACCGGAGCGGCAGGCAGCGTGTTCGACCTGCTCGCCGACCCGCGCCACAACCATCGGCTCGAAGTGGTCGGTGGCGTGCTCGGCGACGAAGCCGGTTCGCTGCTCACGGGCTATTTCCGCGCGAAACGCTCGAAACCCGCACCCTGAACGGGCGATTCCGCGCGATGCGCGGTGAAAGGCGGTCGGCAAGGCCCGGTATCATGGCCGAACCCCCCGACGCGCGCCCGCCATGCCCGACGCCGCCAGCGATCGCCTGATCTGGATCGACCTCGAGATGACCGGGCTGGATCCGGACCGCGACACCATCCTCGAGATCGCCACCGTCGTCACCGATGCCCAGTTGAACGTGCTGGCGGAAGGGCCGGAACTGGCGGTTTCGCAGCCGCTGTACCTGCTCGAGGGCATGGACGAATGGAACCGCACCCACCACTCGCGCTCGGGCCTGTGGCGGCGGGTGCTGGAGGAAGGCGTGCCGATCGCCGAGGCCGAATCGCGGACGCTGGAATTCCTGTCGCATTGGGTGCCGACCAACACCTCTCCGATGTGCGGCAATTCGATCTGCCAGGACCGGCGTTTCCTGCACCGGCGGATGCCGGCGCTGGAATGCCATTTCCACTACCGCAACCTGGACGTCAGCACGATCAAGGAACTGGCGCGGCGCTGGGCGCCGCAGGTCATGTCCGGTTTCAGCAAGGTCGCCGCGCATACCGCGCTGAGCGACGTGCGCGATTCGATCGAGGAATTGCGGCACTATCGCCGCTACATGGGCGCGCTCGCGGGCATGCCCGGGGGCTGAGGACGAGGAGGGCGGATGCAGGGGGCATCTGGGGTGCGGCGACATCGCCGGCGGCTGACCATGGCATGGACATGCCTGCTGCTGCTTTGCCTCGCGAACTTCGCCCCGGCCTTCGCCCAGACACTGCCTCCAGCCGGATCGGGCGACAAGCCGCTCACGGCCTTTTTCCGCGAGACCTGGACCACGCGCGAGGGATTGCCGCACAACCAGGTCAACGCGATCACGCAGACGCCTGACGGCTACCTCTGGCTCGGCACATGGGAAGGCCTGGTCCGCTACGACGGCCTCGAGTTCCACGTCTACGATCGCGGCAACACCCCGGCGATGCAGGACAACGGCGTGCGGTCGGTGCGGGCCTCGCCCGACGGCGCGGTGGTGGTGGGCACATCGCGCGGCGGGGTGAGCGTCAAGCGCGGAGAGCAATGGCGGACCTGGACCATGGCCGACGGCCTCGCCCAGGACGAGATCATGGACGCGCTGCTGGATCGGCGCGGCCGCTTGTGGGTGGGTACCGAAAACGCAGGCGTCGATCGCGTCGACGGCGGCGGCAAGGTTCGGCATTTCGGCGAACGGAACGGAGTGCCGTCGGACGTCGTCTACGGCCTGTTGCTGGATCGCGACGACAGCGTCTGGGTGGCGACGGCCGCGGGCCTTGCACACATCGTCGACGACCGCAGCACGGTCTACGGTACCGAGGCGGGCCTGCCGGATGCGCCGGTGTTCAAGGTGTACCAGGACCAGGGCGGTCAAGTGTTCGTGGGAACGGAAAAGGGCGCGTACCGGCTTGATGGCGGCGGGCGTTTCGTCCCGGTGTCGTCCCTGCTGCCGTCCGATGGCGTGCCCAGCCTGGCCGAGGACGCCGCCGGCAACCTCTGGGTTGGCACCGTGAACAACGGCTTGTTGCGCTTGGCGAAATCCGGGGTCGAACGCTTCACCAGCCTTCGCGGATTGCCGAACAACCGCGTTGCCTCGCTGCTGATCGACCGCGAAGGCAGCATCTGGGCCGGTACCAACGCCGGCTTGCTGCGCCTGGGCGATGCGCCGTTCAGCACCTACAACGGCGACCAGGGCCTGAGCGACGATTACGTGCGCGCGCTTTCGCCGGCGCGCGATGGTTCGATCTGGATCGGCACCAGCCGTGGGCTCAACCTGTGGCGTGGCGACAGACTCGCCGCCAGCTACACCAGCGCCAATGGTTTGCCGAGCGATTCGGTATTGAGCCTGCTTGAGGATCGCGACGGCAGCCTGCTGGTCGGCAGTTACACCGCCGGGCTGCTTCGCTGGCGCGACGGCAAGCTGCTCGCGCAGTACGACAACGCGCACGGCATGCCGGGCAGCAACCAGGTGCGCGCGATCGCGCAGGAGGCGGACGGCACGACCTGGATCGGCACCAGCCGCGGCCTGGTCAGGATGCGGCATGGCAAATTCGAACGCATCGGCACCGCGCAGGGCCTGCCGCGGGAGTTCATCATTTCCCTGCTCGTGGCGCGCGATGGCAGCCTCTGGGTGGGAACCTCCAACGGCGCGGCCCACATCGTCGACGGGCGCGTTTCGGTCGTCGATCTCCGCGACATGAATGGCGCGCAGGACGTCTTCGGCTTCCTCGAGGATCCCGACGGCACGCTGTGGATGACGACCGACCGTGGACTGGTGCGTCATCGGAGGGGGCAACTGAAGGCGCTGGGGCTGGCCCAGGGATTGCCCATCGATACCTTGTTCCAGGTCGTCGACGATGGCCTCGGTTCCTTGTGGCTGACATCGAACCGTGGCGTCATCCGCCTTCGCCGCAGCGATGCGGAGGCGGTCCTCGACGGACACAAGCAGAAACTGACCCTTGATCGTTTCGGCGAGGCCGATGGACTGGGGAGCAGCCAGTGCAATGGCGGCTCCGGCCCGGCGGCGATCCGCGATGCGCGCGGGCGGATCTGGGTCGCGACCGCTCGCGGCGCGTCGGTGGTCGATCCCAGCGCCTTGCACGCCTTCCACCGCGCGTTGCCGCCGGTCGTGATCGAACAGCTGCTGGTCAACGATCGCCCGGTATCGCTGCAATCCCCGCTGCGCCTGCCGCCCGGCAGCGAAAAACTCGAAATCCGCTATGCCAGCCCGAGTTTCCTCATCCCGCGCTTCGTGCGTTATCGGCAAAAGCTGCAGGGCGTGGACGCAGGTTGGGTCGAGCGCGGCAACCAGCGGATCGCGCAATACACCAACCTCGGTCCCGGGCAATACCGTTTCCAGGTCGATGCCTCCGCGCCGTCGGTCGGGCAAGGCTGGAACCGCGACGCCACCACGCTGGACATCGAGATCCAGCCGCGCCTCTGGCAACAGGCATGGTTCCGGCTGTTCATGGTGCTGGCGTCGCTGGTGCTGCTGGCGGGATTCATCCGCTGGCGGGTGGGGCTGGTGAAGCAACGCGCGGATGCGCTCGAGGCGATCGTCGACGAGCGTACGCAGGACCTGCGGGAACGCACCGACCGGTTGATGCAGGTCGATCGCGAGAAGACCGAATTGCTGGTCAAGCTGAAGGAACAATCGGAAGCGTTCGAACGGCAGGCGCGCGAGGATTCGCTCACGGGCCTGTCGAACCGGCGCAGCATGGACGAAGCGCTCGGACGCGCCTTCGACCGGGCGATGCGCGCCGACAAGCCGCTGAGCTTCGCGCTGCTCGACCTCGACCACTTCAAGCGCATCAACGACACCTATTCGCACCTGTCCGGCGATCGCGCGCTGGTCGCCGTGGCCGCGGTATTGACCGCTGAAGCCGGGGAACTGGGCACGGTCGCGCGCTGGGGCGGCGAGGAATTCGCGGTGCTGTTCGAAAACCTGCCGCTCGACGAGGCACGCGCCTGCTGCGAGCGCCTGCGCGAGGCGGTGGAACGGCTGGATTGCAGCGCGTTCGCGCCGGGCTGGAAGATGTCGATCAGCGGCGGCGTGGTCGAACGCACCGGCCTCGCGTATTACGAAAAACTCGTCAGCCGGGTCGACGACCTGCTGTACGAGGCCAAGCGCGCGGGCCGGAACCGCATCTGCGGCTGAGGCCCGGCCTCACAGCACCGGCGACATCATGCCCACCGCGTTCTGCACCAGTCGTTCGTGGAACGGCCATGCGCGCGCCTCGTCCGGCGCGACGACGCGCGAAACGGACAGGTAGCCTTGCTGCCGGCGACGGATCGCGGCCACCGCGTCGCGGTCGGCGACCAGCAGGTTGTTCTCGTAGTTGAGCTCCAGGCTGCGGCGGTCCATGTTCGCCGAGCCGACCATCGCCAGTTCGTCGTCGATGGTCATCGACTTGGCGTGGAGCAGGCCCAGCGGGTATTCGTGCACGCGCACGCCGCTGCCGAGCAGGTCGGCGTAGGCGCTGCGGCAGGCCTTGTCGACCAGCCATGAATCGTTCCGTGCCGGGAACACGATGGCCGTGTCCACTCCGCGCCGTGGCGCCGCGCACAGTGCGCGCAGCATCGCCTCGTCCGGCACGAAGTAGGGCGTGGTCACCAGCAACTGCGAGCGCGCCGCGTACATGCAGGCCACGAACATGTCGGACATGGCATTGCCGCGACCGCCGGGGCCCGTGCCGAACATGAGCGCGACCGCACCGCCTTCGCAGCGCTCCGGCAGCGGTTCCGCCGCGGGCAAGGCTTCCAGTCCCCGCTCGCCGGTCTCCGCGATCCACGTGGCGAGGAACAGCGATTGCGCCTGGCGCACCACCGGTCCCTCGCAACGCAGCAGCATGTCGATCCATGGCGCGAACCGCGGCTTCACCCGGAACTCCGGGTCCGCGCAATTCTGGCTGCCGCAGTAGGCGATGCGGTTGTCGATGACCGCGAGCTTGCGATGGTTGCGCAGGTCGATGCGTCCGATCATGAGATGGCCGATCCGCGGCACGTCGTCGAGCATCGCATGGGTGCGCACGCCGGCCTCGCGCAATTGCTTCCAGCGCGTCGAACGGATGAAGCCGTGCGAACCCAGCGCATCGACCATCGCCCGGCAGCGCACGCCGCGGCGCGCGGCGGCGCAGAGCGCATCGACGACGCGGCCGCCGTTGTTGTCGTCGAGCCAGATGTAGAAGCCGAGGTGGACGTGTTCGCGGGCGGCTTCGATGTCGGCGACCAGCGCGTCGATGGCCGCATCGCAATCGCGCTTCGGCGTGTCCGGCATCGCATCCGGGTCGCCGAGGAGGACGATGCGGTTGCCCGCGACCGGATGGAAGCCGTTGATCGAGCGCGCGAGGTCGAACAGGCTCGCGCCACGCGGCCCGGTGGCATCGGCGGGGCAGGGTTCGCCGGCGGGCGGCGAGAGCCGCTTCGTGGCCGCGCGCAGGCGACGGATGCGGGCGCGGCCGATGCTGGTTTCGCCCAGCATCAGGTAGGCGACGACGCCCAGCAGCGGCAGGAACATGATCGCCGCCACCCAGGCGACGCGCGAAGCGGGAATGCGGTTGGGGCGGGTGATCGCGCGTGCCACCAGCAACAGGTGCACCACGAACATCGCCAGCACGAACACCATGTGCCAGGGATGCTGCGGCCAGCTCAGCGCGAACGCCATGTCGGTTCCCGGGACGGCATGCGTCCCAAGCCTAAACCAGCGGGATCGAATGCGTCAGGCGGATTTGGACTTCGCCAGCGCCAGCCAGGTATCGACCACGGTGTCCGGGTTGAGCGACACCGATTCGATGCCCTGGTCCATCAGCCACTGGGCGAGGTCGGGATGGTCGCTCGGTCCCTGGCCGCAGATGCCGACGTACTTGCCCTTGGCGCGCGCCGAGGCGATGGCCATGGCCAGCATCTTCTTCACCGCCGGGTCGCGCTCGTCGAACAGGCCGGCGACGATGGCCGAATCGCGATCGAGGCCGAGCGTGAGCTGGGTCATGTCGTTCGAGCCGATCGAGAAGCCGTCGAAGATGTCGAGGAATTCGTCGGCCAGCAGCGCGTTAGACGGCACCTCGCACATCATGATGACCTTGAGTCCGTTCTCGCCTTGCTTCAGGCCGTTCTCGGCGAGCACATCGAGCACCTTGCGGCCTTCGTCGAGGGTACGCACGAACGGGATCATCACCCACAGGTTGTCGAGGCCCATGTCCTCGCGCACGCGCTTGACCGCCTTGCATTCCAGCGCGAAGGCGTCCTTGAACGAAGGATCGACGTAACGGCTCGCGCCGCGGAACCCGATCATCGGGTTTTCCTCGTGCGGCTCGTACTTCGAGCCGCCGACGAGGTTGGCGTATTCGTTGGACTTGAAGTCGGACAAGCGCACGATCACCGGGTTGGGCGCGACCGAGGCGGTGATGGTGGCGATGCCTTCCTTCAGGCGCTCGACGTAGAACTCCACCGGCGATGCATAGCCGGCGATGCGCGCATCGATCTTCTTCTTCGTTTCCGCATCCTGGCGGTCGTATTCCAGCAGCGCCTTGGGATGCACGCCGATGTGGCTGGCGATGATCATTTCCAGGCGCGCGAGGCCGATGCCGGCGTTCGGCAGCATGCCGAAATCGAAGGCACGGTCCGGGTTGGCCACGTTCATCATGATCTTCAGCGGCGCCGGCGGCATGTTGCCCAGGTCCGTCGTGGTGCGCTCGAAGGGCAGGGCACTGGCATAGATGAAACCGGTGTCGCCCTCGGCGCAGCTCACCGTCACCGCATCGCCGTCCTTGATCGCGTCCAGCGCGTTGCCGGTGCCGACGACGGCGGGCACGCCAAGTTCGCGCGCGATGATCGCCGCGTGGCAGGTGCGGCCGCCGCGGTTCGTCACGATGGCTGCGCTGCGCTTCATCACCGGCTCCCAGTCGGGGTCGGTCATGTCGGCGACCAGCACGTCGCCGGGCTGCACGCGCTTCATGTCGTCGAGCGAGCGCACCACGCGCGCGGTGCCGCTGCCGATCTTGTTGCCGATGGCGCGGCCTTCGGCGAGCACCTCGCCGCGCCTGCCGAGCGCGTAGCGCTCGATCTGCGTGGCCTGCGCGCGCGATTTCACCGTCTCCGGGCGCGCCTGCAGGATGTAGAGCTTGCCGGTGTTGCCGTCCTTGCCCCACTCGATATCCATGGGGCGGCCGTAGTGCGCTTCGATCACCAGCGCCTGCTTCGCCAGTTCCTGCACGTCGGCGTCGGTGATGGAGAACCTGTTTCGCAACTCGGTCGGCGTGTCCTCGGTGCGCACGCGTTCGCCCGGCACGTTCGAATACACCATGCGCAACTGCTTGCTGCCCAGCGAACGGCGCAGGATCGCCGGCTTGCCGGCCTTCAGCGTCGGCTTGTAGACGTAGAACTCGTCCGGGTTCACCGCGCCCTGCACGACCATTTCGCCCAGGCCGTAGCTCGAGGTCACGAACACCACGTCGCGGAAGCCGGATTCGGTGTCGAGGGTGAACAGCACGCCGGAGGCGCCGACATCGGAGCGCACCATCAGCTGCACGCCGGCGGACAGGAACACGTCCTCGTGCTTGAAGCCGTGGTGCACGCGGTAGGCGATGGCGCGGTCGTTGTAGAGGCTGGCGAAGACTTCCTTGACCTTGTGCACCACGTCGTCCGCGCCGGTCACGTTGAGGAAGGTTTCCTGCTGGCCGGCGAAGCTCGCGTCCGGCAGGTCTTCGGCGGTGGCGGAGGAACGCACCGCGACCGCGATGTCGTTCGCACCCGCATCGGCGCACAACTTCGCGTAAGCGGCGCGGATGTCGGCATCGAGGTCGGGCTGCAGTGGCGCGTCGATCACCCAGCCGCGGATCTCGGCACCGGCCGCGGTCAGCGCCGGCACGTCCTCGACATCGATGGTCGCCAGCTTGTCGTAGATGCGCTGGTGCAGGTCGTTGTGGGCGATGAAAGCCTTGAACGCATCCGCGGTGGTGGCGAAGCCGCCCGGCACCGACACGCCCAGCCCGGAGAGTTCGCCGATCATCTCGCCAAGCGAGGAATTCTTGCCGCCCACCTGGGCGAGGTCGGACAGGCGCAGGTCGTGCAGCCACAGGACATTGCTGGTCAAGGCGGGGCTCCGGCGGGGGCTGCCCGCGTGCGGCGCATGGCCGGACGCGCGGCGGGAAAGTCGCTATTTTAACAGCGCGGCCGGCGTGGCCGAGCCCGGAGCCAGAACTCGCCATGACCGCAGCGCGACCGGTGTTCTATGTTTCGGACGGCACCGGCATCACCGCCGAGACCATCGGCCACAGCCTGCTCACGCAGTTCACCGGCATCCGGTTCGCCACCGACCGCATCCCGTTCGTGGATACCGTCGACAAGGCCCGCAACGTGGCCGCCCGCATCCGCGAAGCGGGCGTTGCCGCGGGCCTGCGCCCGGTGATCGTGAGTTCCTGCGTGGATGCCGGATTGACCCAGGCGCTGGCCGAAAGCGGGGCGCTGGTGCTGGACGTGTTCGCGCCCTACATCGCGCCGATGGAGCAGGAACTCGGCTTGAAGCGCATGCCGCAGGTGGGGCAGGCGCACGGCATCGTCGATTTCGACACCTACCACCGCCGCATCAACGCGATGAACTACGCGCTGACCCACGACGACGGCATGCGCCTGGATTACGCCGAGGCCGACCTGATCCTGGTCGGCGTGTCGCGCGCGGGCAAGACCCCGACCTGCGTCTACCTCGCCTTGCACTACGGCATCCGCGCCGCGAACTATCCGCTGACAGACGACGACCTCGATTCCGACCGCCTGCCGGCGAAGCTGCAGCCGTTCCGGCGCAAGCTGTTCGGCCTGACCATCGATGCGGAACGCCTGCAGCAGATCCGCCAGGAACGTCGGCCGAATTCGCGCTATTCGCAGCTGGATACCTGCCGGCGCGAAGTCGCGCAGGCCGAGGCGATATTCAAGGTCGAACGCATTCCCGTGCTGAGCACGACGCACGCCTCGATCGAGGAGATCGCAAGCCGCGTGCTGGAATCGCTGGGCATCAACCGCGAGATGTTCTGAATGCGAGCCTGCGATTCCACAAACGCGCAGCCCGCGCAATGCGCGGGCCAGAATCCCAAGTTATCCCCGATGCGCGATTCCGTCAATGCTGCCCGAATCGCGCATTGGCAGGTAGCATCGGGCCATGGCGCAGGTCCTCGCACGTGCTACGCGCATCCCCCGGCTCGGCCGTTTCGGCTGGCTGATGGGCCTCTACGCGGAGAACCACCGCAAGCTGGTGCGCCTGTTCGAACCGGGCGATCTCGCCGTCGGCAGCCATGCGTCCTCGATCGGGGACGGGCTCGACCTGCGCCTGGACGTGCTCGAACAGCATCGCTACACCAGCGAACTGCGCATGACCTACATGGTGGTCGACGCCGCCACCGGTGCGCCGGATCCGTCGGCGTTCGTGCGCCTGTACCGCGACGCGCATCAGGCCGAAGCGACGCATTGCCACGTCGGCCGCCGCTGGCAGGACGCGATCGGCATGTATCCGCCCACCGATACGCTGATCCGCCACCGCCTGCGCATGAACACCTTCCTCGGCAAATGGCTGGATTACCTCGCCGAACAGGGCCATGGCGTCGCGCGCCTGCAACCGCTGGCCGATGCGCCGGTGCTCGCGGATGCCCCGATGCGGCGGGAATCCGACGCCTGAATTCCGTTATCGGGTGAAAAGAAAACGCCCGCTTGCGCGGGCGTTTGAAGTGGCGTCCCCACGGGGATTCGAACCCCGGTCGCTACCGTGAAAGGGTAATGTCCTAGGCCTCTAGACGATGGGGACGCGGTGAAACCTTGTTCCAGGCCCGACAGGCCTGATGCCGGGTAAGTGGTGGAGCCAGCCGGGATCGAACCGGCGACCTCCTGCATGCCATGCAGGCGCTCTCCCAGCTGAGCTATGGCCCCACGGCTGGAAAGCGCGGAATTTTAACGACGCCGGTTCCGGACCGCAAGCGGAATCAGAACCAGCCGCGGACCCCGGCGACCCAGTGCCCGCCGGCTCCGCCGCCATCCATCCCGGCGGTCGCCCACTCGTAGCCGACATAAGGCGCGAACTGGCGGCTGAATTCGTAACGCAGGCGCAGCCCGGCCTCGAAGGAATCGCGCGGCGCGTCGTTGCCGGCGTAGGCATCGGCTTCCAGTCGCGGTTGCAGCGCCAGTCGTTGCGTCAGCAGCAGGTCGTAGCTGGCTTCGGCCCGCGCGCCGATTCCGTCCGCGCCGGCGTAGAGCGTAGCGGCGATGTCGATCTTGTACGGCGCGATGCCTTCGATGCCCAGCGCCAGCCAGTCGCGATGTTCGCCCGCACCGAAATCGTGGCGCACGCCCAGCGTGCGGTTCCACCACGCGCTGGTGGCGCGCGACCACAGCAGCTCGAGTTCGCCGTCGCGGGTTTCGCCACCGATGCGTTCGCCGCGGCTGCGCCATTCGAAGCGGTCGCGGCGGTGCCCGGCCCAGCCGTGCAGTTCCCACGCGAGTCCGTCCGCATCGTCGTCGCGGAACGCTTCCAGCCGGTCGAATGCGAGCGTGGCGACGAACGGGTCGTCGTCCATGTGGCCGCGCATGTCCATGCCGCCGAGATCGGGAAATGCATGCGCGAGGTCTTCGGCCGTCGGTGCTGGCAGGGCGGGGGAGGGCGACGACGGCTGCGCCTGCTGCATCATCCTCGCGTGTTCTTCCGCGGTCATGCCGGGCATGCCGTGATCCATCTTCGACATGTCGTGGCCTTCGTGCTGCGCCCATGCGGTCGGCGCGGCGAATGCGAGCATGCAGGCGAGGGCGCGAGCGAAAGGGAACGTACGCTTCATGCGTCCACCCGCACTTCGCGGAACATGCCCAGTTCCATGTGCAGCAGCATGTGGCAGTGGTAGGCCCAGCGGCCGAGCGCGTCGGCGCGCACGCGATAGCTGCGCGAATGCCCCGGCGGCACGGTCACGGTGTGGCGGCGCACGCGGAATGCGCCGTCCTCGCCTTCGATGTCGCTCCACATGCCGTGCAGGTGGATCGGGTGTTCCATCATGGTGTCGTTGACCAGCACGATGCGCAGGCGTTCGCCGTAATCGAAGCGCAGCGGTTGCGATTCCGAATATGGAATGCCGTCGAAACCCCAGGCGTAGCGCTCCATGTTGCCGGTCAGGTGCAGTTCCAGCGTGCGCCCCGGTTCGCGGCCATCGGGGTCGGCGAAATCGCTGCGCAGATCGGAAAGCGTAAGCACGCGCCGGCCGTTGCCGCGCAGGCCGACCCCGGGATCGTCCTGCGCCTTCGATGGATTGGTCGCGCGCATGTCGATCCACGGCGAGGCCGGCAAGGGCTTCGATCCGGTGGCGTCATGCGCCGTGCCGTGGTCCATGCCGGGCATGGCATGGTCCATCTTCGACATGTCGTGGCCCGCGCCGTGGTCCATGCCCATGTCCGCCATGGTCAGCAACGGGCGCAGGTCGAGCGGCGGAACCGGCGCGGACAACCCGTAGCGCGGCGCCAGCGTGGCGCGCGCATAGCCGCCGCGATCCATCGCCTGGGCGAAAATCGTGTACGGCTGCTCCTGCGGTTCGACCACCACGTCCAGCGTTTCCGCCACCGCGATGCGGAATTCGTCGACGGTGATCGGATGCACGCGCTGGCCGTCGGCGGCGACGACGGTCATCTTCAATCCCGGAATGCGCACGTCGAAATAGGTCATCGCCGAGCCATTGACGAAGCGCAGGCGCACGCGTTCGCCGCGCGCGAACACTGCGGTCCAGTTGTCGTCCGGCATGTGCCCGTTGGCGAGATAGCTGTACGCCGGCGCGGACACATCGGCGAGGTCGGTCGGGCTCATGCGCATGCGCCCCCACATCGTGCGGTCGGCGCGGGTCGCCGGCCAGCCGTCGCGCTGCGCGTCGCGCCGCAGGTCGCCGACGGTGCGGCGGTGGCGGTTGTAGATGTCGGATTCGACCAGCAGCTTGCGCTGGATCGCGTGCGGGTCGGCGTCGCTCCAGTCCGAGAGCAGCACGACGTGTTCGCGCTCGGCGGCGATGCCGTCGGGTTCGCGCGGATCGATCACGATCGCGCCGTACACGCCCTGCGCTTCCTGCATGCTGGAATGCGCGTGGTACCAGTAGGTGCCGGCCTGGCGCACCGGGAAACGATAGAGATGGCTGCCGCCGGGCGCGATGCCGTGGAAGCTCAGGCCCGGCACGCCGTCCATGTCCGCCGGCAGCACGATGCCGTGCCAGTGCAGCGATGTGGCTTCGTGCAGCGAGTTGCGCACCCGCAGCGTGACCGTATCGCCCTCGCGCCAGCGCAGCGTCGGCGCCGGCAACGTGCCGTTCACGGTCTTCGCCCATGCGCGACGACCGCTGAAATTCACCGGCAACGCGCCGATGTCGAGCGCGAAATCCGTGCCGCGCAATTCCGGAATGGCATGCGCTTGTGCATTCTGCACGAACACGCCGCGGGGCAGGGCAGCCGCGCCGGCGAGCGCGAACGCGCTGGTGACGAAGCGGCGTCGCGCGGGATCGAATGGCGGACTCAATGGCAGGGCGCCTTGATCTGCTTGCGCAGCAACCACCAGTTCACCGGCAACGCCGCCAGGAAACCCGCCGGCGCCGCAACGGCCAGGCTGATCCAGAATTGCGGATGCAGTACCGATTTCACGCCCATGCCGCCCATGTGGTAATCGACGGTGTTCATCGCGATTTCCATGACCGCGATCGAGATCGCTTCGCCGAGCCAGATCGTGCGCAGCGCCTGCAGGAAGCGCATGCCGTTCTGCACCAGCGGCCACAGCCCCAGCGTGAATCCGCTGGCATAGGATAAGGTCGTGGACAGCGCCACGGTATGCAGCGGCGCAAGCCCGAGGGACACGCCGATCAGCAGGCCCACCATCTCGCCGATGATGCAACCTGTCAGGCAATGCAGCGTCGCATGCACGGCGATGCGCAGCGGCGAGTCGTCATGGCTGCGATGCCCATGATGGGAATGCGCTTGCGCTTCCGGAGCGGATGGCTGATGGCAGCAGGCGTGTCCGGCATCGACCGGCGGATGAGCGTGGCTGGCATGCTCGTTCACCGCGAAACCTCCGGCATTGCGCCCAGCACGCGATGGATGATCGGGCAGCCTTCGAGCGGGCCTTGCCCGGAACAGGAACTGGCCAGTTCGGCCAGCGAATCCCGCAGCGCCTGCAGCTCGTGCAGTTTGGCGTCCACGTCGGCGAGCCGGCGCTCGGTCAGTGCGCGGACTTCGGTACGGTCCGCCTTCGGATCGGCATTCAGGCGCAGCAGCTCGCGGGTCTCCTCAAGGGTGAATCCGAGCGCCTTGCAGCGACGCACGAAGCGCAGCTGCTGCAGCTCGTCGTTGCCGTAATCGCGATATCCGGACGGACGCCGTGCCGGCGGCGGCAGCAGGCCCTGGCGTTCGTAGTAGCGGACGGTATCGACCGCGACGCCGGCCTTGTCGGCGAGATGCCCGATGCGCATCGGAAAGCCCTTGAATCGGAAGGAGTGGGCCAAGCGTAAACCTTGGACTCTGGTCCAGAGTCAATTCCCTATAATTTCGCATAATGCCTCTTATGTAAAATATGGAATATCCCAATCCATGGCGCCAGGCCTGTAGGGACGGCCTGCCTCAGCTTTTCCTGCCGCGTGCTTCGGCCCTTGCAGCCCGCAACCGATCCAGTTTTTCCTTGAGCCGCGCTTCCATGCCCGAGTCGGTCGGTCGGTAGTACACGCGTTCGCCCATGGCGTCGGGGAAACCGGTCTGGTCCAGCGCCACGCCGCCGGCGACGTCGTGGTCGTATTGGTAGCCGTTGCCGTAGCCGAGTTGCTTCATCAGCTTGGTCGGCGCGTTGCGGATGTGCATGGGCACGTCCTGCGTGCCGTATTCGGCGACATCGGATTTCGCATCGCCGAACGCCTTGTACGCGGCGTTGGATTTGGCCGTGCTGGCGAGGTAGATCGCCAGCTGCGCCAACGCAAGGTCGCCCTCGGGCGAGCCGAGCCGGTCGTAGGTGTCCCAGGCCTCGATCGCCATCTGCAATGCGCGCGGATCGGCGAGGCCGATGTCCTCGATCGCCATGCGCGTGAGCCGCCGCGCGAGGTAGCCCGGGTCGCAGCCGCCATCGAGCATGCGCGCCAGCCAGTACAGCGCGGCATCGGGGTTGGAACTGCGCACGCATTTGTGCAGTGCCGAGATCTGGTCGTAGAACTGTTCGCCGCCCTTGTCGAAACGCCGGCTGCGGTCGGCCAGCACCTGCTCCAGCGTAGCCTGGGTGATCGTGCCGCCCTGCCCCGCAAGGTCCGCGGCGATCTCGAGGAAGGTCAGGCCGCGGCGCACGTCGCCGTCGGCGGCGCGCGCGACCAGCAGCAATTGTTCGTCGTCGACGTGCAGCGCGCGCTCGCCCAGTCCGCGCTCGGGGTCTTCGAGTGCGCGGCGCAAAGCGACCGCGATGTCTTCGGCGGTCACCGCTTCCATCACGTGCACGCGGCAGCGCGACAGGAGCGCCGAATTCAGTTCGAACGAGGGGTTTTCGGTGGTCGCGCCGACGAACAGGATGGTGCCGCGCTCGATGTGCGGCAGGAACGCATCCTGCTGCGCCTTGTTGAATCGGTGCACTTCGTCGACGAACAGCACCGTGCGCCGGCCTTCGGCGAAGCGTTGCGCGGCTTCGGCCAAGACCTGGCGTACTTCGGGCAGGCCGGACAGCACCGCGGAAATCGCGCGGAAATCCGCATCGGCGTATTTCGCCAGCAGCAACGCCAGCGTGGTCTTGCCGCATCCGGGCGGTCCCCACAGCACCATCGAGTGCACGTGCCCGGATTCGATCGCGCGGCGCAGCGCTGCGCCCGGCGCGAGCAGGCGGCGCTGGCCGACCATTTCGTCGAGCTCGCGCGGACGCATGCGCTCGGCGAGTGGTCGCAAGGCATCGCGATCCACGCTCAGCAGGTCGTTATCGTCGAAACCGGGCTGACGCTTGGCCAATTGCCGAACCGTTCGGGGAGTCCGCGTCGAAAGATATCAAGCCACGATCGCGAATCAGCCCTCGCCTCCCACGACGTCGACACCCTTCGGCGGGACATAGCTGAAGGTGCCGCTGGCGAACGCCGGGTTCCGTTGCCATTTCGCGAACACGATGTCGGTGCGCTGGCCGAGCAGGTCGGTGAAGCTCATCCGGTTCAGGACCTTGCCGTCGAAACCCAGGCGCGCGGATTCGAAGCTGGCGTTGTCCTTGTCGCGCGGGGTCAGCGTCAGCCATTCGAGGCCGCCTTCGGCGCCGGCTTCGGCGACGACGTAATTCTTGTCGAGCTTCGCCGGATCGACCAGCGCCGCGAGCGGGCTGTTGCCTTCGGCAGCGCCCTGCGGACGGCGCGTGACCTGCTTCAGGTCTGGGTCGTAGACCCACACGCTCTTGCCGTCGGCGACGATGAGTTGCGGATACGGCTTGACGTATTCCCAGCGGAACAGGCGCGGCGCCGACAGCGACACGCGTCCGGTCGAATATTCCTTCTTCGCACCGTTGCTGTCGTACACGGTCTGCGCGAAGCCGCCCTGCAATCCCTTCAAGCCCTGGGTAAAGGCGTCGAGGTCGTCGCGCGCACCGGCGTGGGCGCTGGTCGCGACCAGGATCACGGCGAAACCGAGCAAGCTGGAAAGGCGCATCGGAAGTCTCCGTGTGTGTATGGAGGCAGTGTGTCGATTCGAAGCTGAATGCGTGGCGAAGCGCGCCCTGCCCCGCACGCCGGGTTCAGTCGCGCGGCGGCGGCGGCGCCAGCACGCTGCGGTCGCCGTTGTGTTCCGGTGGCGTGACCACGCCGGCGGCTTCCATCGCCTCGATCAGGCGCGCGGCGCGGTTGTAGCCGATTTTCAGGCGCCGCTGCACGCCGGAGATCGATGCGCGCCGGGTTTCGGTGACGATGCGCACCGCCTCGTCGTAAAGCGGATCGGATTCGTCGCCCGCCGATTGCGATTCCGGCAGGCCGGTCGCGCCGACCACCACGCCCTCGCCCATCGGCTGCACTTCCTCGAGCACGCCTTCGATGTAGTCCGGGCCGCTGCTGGACTGCTTGAGGTGCTCGACCACGCGATGCACTTCCTCGTCGCTGACGAAGGCGCCATGGATGCGTTCGGGCACCGCCGTTCCCGGCGGCAGGTACAGCATGTCGCCGTTGCCGAGCAGCGTTTCCGCGCCGCTCTGGTCGAGGATGGTGCGCGAATCGATCTTGCTCGAGACCTGGAACGCGATGCGCGTCGGGATGTTGGCCTTGATCAGGCCGGTGATGACGTCCACCGACGGGCGTTGCGTGGCGAGGATCAGGTGCATGCCGGCGGCGCGCGACTTCTGCGCCAGCCGCGCGATCAGTTCCTCGACCTTCTTGCCGACGATCATCATCATGTCGGCGAATTCGTCGATGAACACGACGATGTACGGCAGCGTTTCCAGCTGGCGCGGCGCCTCGCCGAGGTCCGCGTTGGGCTTGAACAGCGGGTCCAGCAGCGGCTGGCCGGCATCCTGCGCGTCCTTCACCTTCTTGTTGAAGCCGGACAAGTTGCGCACGCCGAGGATGCTCATCAGTTTGTAGCGGCGTTCCATCTCCGCCACGCACCAGCGCAGGCCGTTCGCGGCCTCCTTCATGTCGGTGACGACCGGCGCGAGCAGGTGCGGAATGCCCTGGTAGACGCTGAGTTCCAGCATCTTCGGGTCGATCATCAGCATGCGCACGTCGGCCGGGGAGGCCTTGTACAGCAGGCTCAGCACCATGGCGTTGACCGCGACCGACTTGCCCGAACCGGTGGTGCCGGCGACCAGCAAATGCGGCATGCGCGCGAGGTCGGCGACGGTCGGTCGGCCGGCGATGTCCTTGCCCAGCGCCAGCGTCAGCGGGCTGCCGGACTTGTCGTATTCCTTGGAACGCAGCAGTTCGCTGAGGTAGATCATCTCGCGGTGGGTGTTCGGCGTTTCCAGCCCGATCACCGACTTGCCCGGGATCACGTCGACCACGCGCACCGATTTCACGCTCAGTCCGCGCGCAATGTCCTTGTCGAGCGAACTGATCTGGCTGACCTTCACGCCCGGCGCGGGTTGCACTTCGAAGCGGGTGATCACCGGGCCCGGGTAGGCGCCGACGACTTCGGCATCGATGCGGAAATCCTTGAGCTTGAATTCGATCTGCCGCGACAGCGTTTCCAGCGTGTCCTCGTCGTAGCCCTTGGCCTGCGGCTTCGGATCGTCGAGCAGCGCGAGCGGCGGGATGCCGGAACCGTCTCCGACGTGGAACAGCGGGATCTGCTGTTCGCGCTTGGCGCGGTCGCTTTTCTCGATCGCGGGCGGGGCGGGCGGTTCGATCTTCACCGGCGTGCGCTTGGCGCGCAGTTCGGTGTCGATGCGCCGGGTTTCCTCGCGTTCGACCCGCATCTCGCGCGCGTCGTGCCATTCGACCGCCTGCTGGGTCTTTTGCCGGAAGCGCGCAGGCAGGGCCAGGACCTGCTTGCCGATCCAGTCCATCACCGCCAGCCACGACAGTCCGGTGGCGAGGGTGATCGAGACCAGCAGCAGCGCGAGCAGGAACAGGTTGCCACCGACCGGGCCGAAGCCGCGGTACAGCGAATTGCCGACCAGCCGGCCGAGGATGCCGCCGCTGCCGGCGGAGAAATCCACCACGTTGCCGATCCGCAGCGCCAGCAATCCGGTCGCGGAAACGAGGAAGCCGACGATGCCCACCAGCCGCAGCGCCGGGCCGAGGTCGGCATCGCCGTCGCCATCGCCATCCATGCCGAACAGCGCGATCCAGGCCACCACGCCCAGCACCGCCGGCAGCAGGTAGGCGACGTAGCCGGTCAGGTAGAACAGCACGTCGGCGAGGAATGCACCGATGCGTCCACCCCAGTTGTGCACTTCGCTGGTCACCCCGCCCGACTGCGACCAGCCGGGATCGGCCGATGAGTAGGTCAACAGGCTGGCGAACAGGAACAGCACCACGCACACGACGGGGATCATCGCGATGTCGCGCCACAGCCGGTGCTGGCGCAGGCGCGCCAGCCGTCCCGGCGTCGGCGGAACGGGTTCCGCGGCGCGTCCGCGCTTGCTTCGGGTCGAATCCTGGATCGGGCGGGCCACCGTGCGATCTTGCCTTAGAAATATCCCCTAGGCCATTGATCGTACGTCAAAACTTCATGCCCTGCAGCGCCGGATGCACGATCTTCCCGGCTTCCACGTTGATGCCCTTCACCAGCGCCTCGTTGCCGCGCCAGTTGCCCGAAGCGAGCTTGTTCACCCATGGCAGGATCGCCGCGCAGATCGCCTGCGAGGAGGTCTGCGGCACCGCGCCCGGCATGTTGGTCACGCAGAAATGGGTGACGCCCTCCTCCACGTAGGTCGGGTCCTTCCACGTGGTCGGGCGCGAGGTTTCGAAGCAGCCGCCCTGGTCGATGGCGATGTCGACCACGACCGAGCCGTCCTCCATGTCCTTGAGCATGTCGCGGGTCATCACGTGCGGCGCCTTGGCGCCGGTGATCAGCACCGCGCCGATGACGAGGTCGGCCTGCGCGACCTTGCTCGCCACCACGTCGTGGTAGGGATACAGCGCGGTGACGTTGTTGCCCAGGCGCATGGCTTCGTCCATGCGATCCTGGCGCATTTCGAACACGGTGACGTTGGCGCCGCCAGCCGCGGCCAGCGCCGCGGAAGCGCTGCCGGCCTGGCCGGCGCCGAACACCACGACGTTGCCGCGCTCGGTCGACGGCAGGCCGCCGAGCAGCTTGCCCTTGCCGCCCATGGGCTGGTGCAGCAGGTGGGTGCCGACCTGCACGCCGATCTTGCCGGCGATCACCGACATCGGCGCCAGCAGCGGCAGGTCGCCGTTGGGCAGTTCGACGGTTTCGAACGCGACGCCGGTCAGGCCGATGTCGAGCAGCTTCTTCGTCAGTTCGGGTTCGGCTGCGAGGTGCAGGTAGCAGAACAGCAGGTGGTCCTTGCGCAGCAGCGCGAGGTCGCCGGCGATCGGTTCCTTCACCTTCACGATCAGTTCGCCCTTGTCGTACAGCGCGGCGGCGTCGGGCGCGATCTTCACCCCGAGCTTGGTGTACTGCTCGTCCTTGAAGCCGGACTTCACGCCCGCGTCCTTCTCGATCCACACCTCATGCCCGCGCTTGACCAGGTCGCCGGCGGCGGCCGGCACCAGCGCGACGCGCCCTTCGAGGGTCTTGGTTTCCTTCGGTACGCCGATGCGCATGTTTATTCCCTTCAGTGGTGTGGATGGGCGACAGCGTTGCAGCCATCGCGCCTTGTGCCGCGGCGATCCCGCCTCCAAGCTATGCCTCGGATGCGGATCGTCGATCCGCGAAATTATAGGGCTTAGCCTCCAACCCCATGAACCCGACCAAGCACACCCGCCTCCTGATCCTCGGTTCCGGCCCCGCCGGCTGGACCGCCGCCGTCTACGCCGCCCGCGCCAACCTGAAGCCGCTGGTGGTGACCGGCCTGCAGATGGGCGGGCAGCTGATGACCACGACCGAAGTCGACAACTGGCCGGGCGACGCGCACGGGTTGATGGGCCCGGACCTGATGGCGCGGATGCAGGCGCACGCGGAACGCTTCGAAACCGAAGTGGTGTTCGACCACATCCACACCGCAGACCTGTCCAGGCGCCCGTTCCGCCTGGCCGGCGACAGCGGCGAATACACCTGCGATGCGCTGGTCATCGCGACCGGCGCGACCGCCAAGTACCTCGGCATCCCGTCGGAAGAGGAATACAAGGGCCGCGGCGTGTCCGCCTGCGCCACCTGCGACGGCTTCTTCTACAAGGACCAGGACGTGGCGGTGATCGGCGGCGGCAACACCGCGGTCGAGGAAGCGCTGTACCTGTCAAACATCGCCCGCAAGGTCTACCTCGTGCACCGCCGCGACACGCTGCGCGCGGAGAAGATCATGCAGGACAAGCTGTTCGCGAAGATCGAGTCCGGCAAGATCGAGGCGGTCTGGCACCACACCGTGGACGAAGTGCTGGGCAACGACGCCGGCGTGACCGGCATGCGCCTGAAGTCGGTGCAGGACGGCAGCACGCGCGAGATCCCGGTGCACGGCTTCTTCGTCGCCATCGGCCATTCGCCGAACACGCAGTTGTTCGAGGGCCAGCTGGCGATGAAGAACGGCTACCTCACCATCAACACCGGCCTCGAAGGCAACGCGACGCAGACCACGGTGCCGGGCGTGTTCGCCGCCGGCGACGTCGCCGACCAGGTCTACCGGCAGGCGATCACCTCGGCCGGCTTCGGTTGCATGGCCGCGCTCGACGCCGAGAAATTCCTGGACGAGGACCACTGAGCCGCGGGATGAAGACGAACTACGTCCTCATCGATTACGAGAACGTGCAGCCGAAGAACCTCGCGCTGCTCTCGCAGGAACATTTCCGGGTCGTCGTCTTCATCGGCGCCAACCAGACGAAACTGCCGGTCGAACTGGTGACCGCGATGCAGACGCTGGGTTCGCGGGCCGAATACGTGCGGATTTCTGGCAACGGCCCGAATGCGCTCGATTTCCACATCGCCTACTACATCGGGCGGCTCTCCGAACGCGACCCGGGCGGTTATTTCCACGTCGTTTCCAAGGACACCGGTTTCGATCCCCTGATCGCCCACCTCAAGGCGAACGGCCTCCAGGCCAAGCGCTCGCCTTCGCTGGACGGCGTGCCCCCGTTGCGGGGACTGACCGAAGCGAAAGGCGACGACCAGGTCGACGCGGTGATCGAGAACCTGCGCAAGGTTCCCAAGAACCGGCCGCAGAAGGAACGCACGCTGCGCGGGACGATCGCCAACTGGTTCGGCGACAAGCTCGACGATGCCGCGCTGGATCGCATCGTCGGCGAACTGGTGAAGCGCAAGGTCATCGTCATCGACCAGGGCAAGCTCCGGTATACGCTGCCTGCCTGAGCGCGTGCGCATCCTCCTCCATCGCGCGCTGTCCGAAATCCCCGCCCCCGACTGGGATGCGCTGCACGACGGGCGCAATCCGTTCGTGTCGCATGCCTTTCTTTCGGGACTCGAGGAAACCGGTTGCCTGCGCGAGGAATGGGGCTGGCAGCCTTGCCACGCCGGCCTGTGGGATGGCGAAGCGCTGGTCGCCGCAGCGCCGGGTTACCTCAAGACCAATTCTCACGGCGAATTCGTGTTCGACCACGCCTGGGCGCACGCCTACGCGCAGCACGGCCTCGACTATTTCCCCAAGTGGCTGTGCGCGGTGCCCTACTCGCCCGTGACGGGACCGCGCCTGCTGGCACCCGACGACGCGGCACGCCTGGAATTGCTCGAAGCCATCGCCGGGTTCGTCCGGAAAACCGAGTTGTCTTCCGCGCACGTGAATTTCCACGATGAAGCCGAAGACGCCGCCTTCGCCCCCGATTGGCTGCCCCGCGAAGACGTGCAATACCACTGGCGCAACGATGCCGGCTGGAGGTCGTTCGACGATTTCCTCGCGGCGATGGACCACAAGCACCGCAAGAACATCCGCCAGGAACGACGCAAGGTGCGCGAAGCCGGGATTTCGTTCCGGATCGTGCACGGCGACGAAGCGAGCGCGGCCGACCTGGCCGCGATGCACGGTTTCTACCTGCGCACCTTCGCCGATTACGGCAATTCGCCGGCGCTGACGCCGGAATTCCTGCACCACCTCGCCCGCGCGATGCCGCGCAACCTGGTGATCGTGCTCGGCGAGCGCGATGGCCAGCCGGTTTCCGGCGCGTTGTGCCTGCGCGGCGGCGATACGCTATACGGCCGCTATTGGGGCGCTTCCGAACCGGCGCCGGGCCTGCATTTCGAAACCTGCTACTACCAGGGCATCGACTACTGCCTGCGCGAGGGATTGCGCATGTTCGAACCCGGCGCGCAGGGCGAGCACAAGCTCGCGCGCGGGTTCCTGCCGGTGATCGTGCGCAGCCGGCACTGGATCGCCGATCCGCGATTCGCCGACGCGTTGCGCGGCTGGTGCCGCGACGAGCGCCGCGCCACGCGCGATTACGCGGCGATGCTGGCCTCGCATTCGCCGTTCAAGTCGGTCGAATGAACCTGCGCCTGCCCATGCTCGATGCCGACCCGGCATCCCCGTTCCCGCCGGCGGACACCGCGCTGCGCGAGCCCGATGGCCTATTGGCGATGGGCGGCGACCTGTCGCCGGTGCGCCTGCTCAATGCCTATGTGCACGGCGCCTTCCCGTGGTTTTCCGCGGGCCAGCCGATCCTGTGGTGGTCGCCGGATCCGCGCACGGTGTTCCGCAGCGATGGCGTGCGCCTGTCCTCGCGCATGCGCCGGCAATTCCGCCGCAGCGATTGGAGGATCGTCGCCGACCAGGATTTCGATGCGGTGATCGCCGCCTGCGCGAGCGCCCCGCGACCGGGGCAGGACGGCACCTGGATCACCCCCGGGATGCGGGCGGCCTATGGCGAACTGCATCGCCTCGGCCATGCCCATTCGATCGAGGTGCGCGACGGTGGCGATCGCCTTGTCGGCGGGCTCTACGGCGTCGCCATCGGCCGCATGTTCTTCGGCGAAAGCATGTTCAGCGCCGAATCCGGCGGTTCCAAGGCCGCGCTCGCCGGGCTTGCGCATCGCCTGCGCGAATGGGGCTGGCCGCTGCTCGACGCGCAGGTCGGCAACCCGCACCTCGCCACGCTCGGCGCCGAGGCCTGGACGCGGCCGCGTTTCCTCGAGTCCATCGCCGGTTTGTGCGCGCAGCCGGGAAATCCCGGTGCCTGGGCCGGAACCTTCGACGCCCTGCCCACCTCCGCGCTGGGCTGAGGGGTTCCCCGCCCGCGGGGCGTCGCGTGGCATAATACCGGACTTTCGGGCCCGGCACGGGCCTCGCGACAGGACCACAGTGGCAAAAGACGACGTCATCGAATTCGAGGGAACGATCTCCGAAACCCTCCCGAACACCATGTTCCGGGTGAAGCTGGAGAACGGCCACGAGATCATCGCCCACATCTCCGGGCGCATGCGCAAGAACTACATCCGCATCCTGACCGGCGACAAGGTCAAGGTGGAGATGACGCCGTACGACCTGACCAAGGGCCGGATCACCTACCGCCATCGCTGAGGCGTGCGGCGGACGACAAGAAAAAGGCGGCCATCGGCCGCCTTTTTCGTTCACGGCCCCGCGGCACGCTATTTCGCGTGAGGCGCGCGGAGCAGAAGTCCTGCCGCCTCTGCGCTCATCGGTTGCCCGACCGCTTCCAACGCTTTCGCAAGCACGGGATCCCGCTGGGCTGCGATGTCCGCCTGCGTCGGATTGACCAGGATGTCCGGGGCGACGCCGTGTTTTTCCAGGCGACCGCCGTCGGGCATGACCAGGTCGCCGATGGTGACGCTCACCGTGCCGACGGTGAGGTAGTCGCCGCGCTTGACCGTCGCGTCGTGTTCTTGTCCGACGTTGACCGAACCCGCGCTGCGATCGCCGATCACGATTCCTCGCCCGGTCAATTGCAGCGTGCGAGCGAGTATCTCGGACGCGGAGGCCGATTGCGCATCGATGAGGGCCACCACGTTCCCGGTGAAAGCGCCATTGCCGCGCCCTGGCGCTTTCAATTCATCGCTTTTCCCGCGAAGCCTTTCCGTGGCCACGATGATGTCCTTGTCGAACAAGCCACCCAGCAGCTTCTTGAGCGCCGCGACACTGCCGCCGCCATTTCCGCGCAAATCGAGAATCAGGGTGTCGTGTTTCCGTGCCGCGGAAATGATCTGGTCCGGGTCGTTGTCGTACACGTCGAACTCGTGGAATTTGGCGATCAGCACGCCAGGCGCGGCCTCGACCATCCTCAGCGGGAATTCGCGCCTATACCTGTCGCTACGATCATCGATCCTCGCCCAGCCATTGTCGGCGTCCTCACCCTGCAACGCCAGGACCTTGCTGCGCGCCTTCACTTCCGCGGCGAGGTCGAGTTCGCGCGCGGTTCCGTCGGGCGCCCTCAACACCACGTGCAGGCCGGGTTGCGGGCGCAACACGTCGAAGATGTATTCGATCTTCCATAACGTATCGCGCGTCACCTGCATGCCGTTGATCGATTCCAGCAGATCCCCGGGATGGACGCCCTGCTTTTGCGCATCGCTGCCCCGATCCACTTCTAGGATCATGCCTCGTTCGCCCACGATGCCTGCCTCCCAGCCGTAATCCACGTCGATGTTCTGGAACGGGGGGATGAAATACGTATGCGAATCGTCGAAGTCCAGCGTGTATTGCGCGATCGCCGCCAGTGCTTCGCCATTCGAGTGCGCCGCATCGATTCGCTGCCTCGCGGCCGTTGCCATCGCAGCGGGATCCCTGCCTGCGAAGGCAGGGTCGTAATAATTTTCCCGGATCTCGCGTACTACATCCTCGAACATGCCCTGGAGGCGTTGGCGGTCGGCTTCGCGCATCTTGCCCGGGGCCCCTTGCGCGAGCGCAAGAGATGCGGGAATGCAAAGGCACAGCCATAGCCATGCGATGAAACGCTTCCCGTTCGGTTTCGACATGACCGCCCCAGTGCCTTCGACAACCCGAGCCCCCCAGCATCTTAACGGCTCGCCGGTAGAGCGGCATGCGCCACGAAAAAGGCGGCCATCGGCCGCCTTTTTCGTTCCCGCGAATCGCCGTCATTCGACCACGGCGGGCAACAGCTTCTCCGGTTCGGGCTGTGCCTCAACCACCAGCTCGCCGTCGCGCGCATCGATGTTCACCCGCCCGCCATTGGCGAGCTTGCCGAACAGCAGCTCGTCCGCCAGCGGGCGCTTGATCCGGTCTTGGATCAGCCGCGCCATCGGCCGCGCGCCCATCAGCGGATCGAAGCCGTTCTGCGCCAGCCAGTCGCGCGCCGCCGGGGTCGCCGACAGCGTGACCGACTTCTCGTGCAATTGGGTCTCGAGCTCGATCAGGAACTTGTCGACCACGCGCAGGATGTGGTCGAAGCCCAGCGCCTGGAACTGCACGACGGCATCGAGCCGGTTGCGGAATTCCGGGCTGAAGCCGCGGCGGATGGTTTCCATCGCGTCGGTGCTGTGGTCCTGCTTGGTGAAGCCGATGCTGCGCCGGGCCGCCTGCGCCGCGCCGGCGTTCGTGGTCATCACCAGGATCACGTTGCGGAAGTTCGCTTCGCGGCCATTGGTGTCGGTGAGCACGCCGCGATCCATGACCTGCAACAGGATATTGAAGATGTCCGGATGCGCCTTCTCGACCTCGTCCAGAAGCAGCACGCAATGCGGCGTCTTGACGATCTTCTCGGTCAGCAGGCCGCCCTGGTCGAAGCCGACGTAGCCCGGCGGCGCCCCGATCAGGCGGCTGACCGAATGCGGTTCCATGTACTCGGACATGTCGAACCGCACGAGCTCGATGCCCAACTGCAGCGCGAGCTGCTTGGTCACCTCGGTCTTGCCGACGCCGGTGGGGCCGGCGAACAGGAAGTTGCCGATCGGCTTGTCCGGGTTGCCGAGGCCGCTGCGCGCGAGCTTGATCGCGGACGCGAGCGTCTCGATCGCTGGATCCTGGCCGAAGATCACCATCTTCAGGTTGCGCTCGAGGTGCTGCAGCACGTCCTTGTCGGAGGTGCTGACCTGCTTGGCCGGGATCCGCGCCATCTTCGCCACGATGGTCTCGATTTCCTCGACATCGATCAGGCTCTTGCGCGTTTCCGGCGGCAGCAGCCGCTGGCGCGCGCCGGCTTCGTCGATCACGTCGATGGCCTTGTCAGGCAACAGGCGGTCGCCGATGTGCTTGACCGACAGGTCCACCGCGGCCTTGATCGCGTCGTCGGCGTAGCTGACGCCGTGGTGCTGCTCGTAGCGAGGCTTCAGGCCCTGCAGGATCTCGACCGCCTCGCCCACCGTGGGCTCGACGATGTCGATCTTCTGGAAGCGCCGCGCCAGCGCGCGGTCCTTCTCGAAGATGCCGCGGTATTCCTCGAACGTGGTCGAACCGATGCAGCGCAGTTCGCCCGAGGCAAGCGCCGGCTTGATCAGGTTGGAAGCGTCCATCGTCCCGCCCGAAGCGGAGCCGGCGCCGATGATGGTGTGGATCTCGTCGATGAAGAGGATCGCGTTCGGCATCTTCTTCAGCTGCGCGAGCACCGCCTTCAGCCGCTTCTCGAAGTCGCCGCGGTACTTGGTGCCGGCGACCAGCGCGCCGAGGTCGAGCGCGTAGATGGTCGCGTCCATCAGCACCGCCGGGACGTTGCCTTCGACGATGCGCTTGGCTAGGCCTTCCGCCAGCGCGGTCTTGCCCACGCCGGCCTCGCCCACGTACAGGGGGTTGTTCTTGCGCCGGCGGCACAGCACCTGGATGGTGCGCTCGACTTCGTCGGCGCGGCCGACCAGCGGGTCGATCTTGCCGGCCAATGCGGCCTCGTTGAGGTTGCTGGCGAATTCCAGCAGCGCGTCGCCCTTGGCCTCGCCTTCCTGTTCGCCTTCGGCCTTGCGTTCGCCGCCCTGCTCCTCGCCTTCCTCGCCGTGCTTGGCGATGCCATGCGAGATGTAGTTGACGACGTCCAGCCGGGTGACGTCCTGCTGGTTGAGGTAGTAGACCGCGTGCGAATCCTTTTCGCCGAAGATCGCGACCAGCACGTTGGCGCCGGTGACTTCCTTCCGGCCCGAGGACTGCACGTGGTAGACCGCGCGCTGGAGTACGCGCTGGAAGCCCAGCGTCGGCTGGGTGTCGCGCTCGATGTCGTCCTGCAGCACCGAGACCGAATCGGCGATGGATTGCTCCAGGTCGGCGCGCAGGCGCGGGATGTCGGCGCCGGTGGCCTTGAGCACGGCGTCGGCGGACGGGTTATCGAGTAGCGCGAGCAGCAGGTGTTCGACCGTCATGTACTCGTGGCGCGCCTCGCGGGCGCGCTTGTAGCACTGGCCGATGGTCTGCTCGAGATCCTTGCTGAACATGGACGTGAACCTCCGGAAAGCGATGGTCACGATGTGGGGGCGGCCACCGCCCCGGCACAAGTCCTTTCTACCCCTTTTCCATCGTGCACAGCAGCGGGTGCTGGTTCAGCCTTGAATATTCGTTCACCTGCGCCACCTTGGATTCGGCCACCTCGCGGGTATACAGCCCGCAGACGCCGCGGCCGCGGGTATGGACGTGGAGCATGACCTGGGTGGCGCGCTCGATGTCCATGGCGAAGAAGCGCACCAGCACCTCGACCACGAAGTCCATCGGGGTGTAGTCGTCGTTGAGCAGCAGCACGCTGTACAGCGGCGGCCTCGCCAGTTCGGGCTTGGCGGTTTCCACCGCAAGGCCGTGTCCGTGTTCGTGGTCATGTTCGGTGGGCATGCGTCCATTTTACAGGCCGGCGCCGCGCGGGCGGTGATGGACGCCGCCGCCGCGAGCCCGGACAATGCAGCGGGCATTCCAGCCCGAACCGCGGAGCACGCCATGAACCGCACGCCCGTCCTCGCCGCCATCGCCCTTGCCGCGGGTTGCGTCCTTGCCCCCGGCCATGCCCGCGCCGCCGACGCCACGATCGAATCGCTGCTCCAGCAGTCCAACACGCCCTTCGAGGTCGACAAGGACGGCGATTACAAGATCGTGATCGAATGGAACAAGGAAAAGCGCTCGCAATTGGTCTACGTCGGCGGCACGCCGGAAACCTTCGCCGGGATGCCGGTGTACGACGTGTTCTCCCCCGCGCTCGAGGCGGGCGAAAACGGTCTGGATGCAGAAGACGCCAACGCCTTGCTGAAGGCCAGCGGCGGCCTCAAGCTCGGCGCCTGGGAACTGCGCGGAGATGGCGCGTATTACGCGGTCAAGGTGCCGGCGGGCAAGCTGACCGCCGAGCAGTTCGACAAGATCCTGTCGCTGGCCGCGGAAACCGCGGACAACTTCGAGCTGGAACATTCGAAGTCGGACGATCTCTGAGCAGTGAGTTACCGCGAAGGACGCTTCTGGCAGCCCGATGTCACCGTCGCCACCGTGGTGGCGCGCGACGGGCAACTGCTGATGGTCGAGGAACGCGTGTCGGGCCAGTTGGTGCTGAACCAGCCTGCCGGGCACCTCGAACCGGACGAAAGCCTGGCCGAAGCGGCCTTGCGCGAAACCCGCGAGGAAACCGGCTGGGACGTGCGCCTGACCGCATTCGTCGGCGCCTACCAGTGGAAGGCGCCAGAGACCGGGCGCCACTACCTGCGCTTCGCCTTTGCCGCCGAACCGGAATTGCACGACCCCGCGCGCCGGCTCGACGAAGGCATCGTGCGCGCGTTCTGGGCGACACCTTCGGAACTGCTGGCCATGCGCGAACGCCACCGCAGCCCGCTGGTGGCGAAGGTGGTCGAGGACTTCCTCGCTGGTCGCCGGCATCCGCTCGAACTCGCGCAGCAGCTGGCATGAGCGCGGGCAAGGTACTGGTCGGCATGTCCGGCGGCGTGGATTCGTCGGTCGCCGCGCTGTTGCTGCAACGCGACGGCGTCGATGTCGCCGGCCTGTTCATGCGCAACTGGAACGACGACGGCCAGGGCGACTGCCGCGCGGAAGACGACCGCCGCGATGCGGTCGCGGTCTGTGGCCGGCTCGGCATCCCGATCCATTTCCGCGATTTCTCGCGCGAATACTGGGACGGCGTCTTCTCGCACTTCCTCGCCGAATACGCCGCCGGGCGCACGCCCAACCCCGACGTGCTGTGCAACCGCGAGATCAAGTTCAAGCATTTCCTCGACGCCGCGCGGGACCTCGGTGCAGCGCAGATCGCGACCGGCCACTACGCCCGCGTCGGGCGCGAAGGCGGGACTTTCCGGTTGCTGCGCGCGCTCGACCGCGGCAAGGACCAGAGCTATTTCCTGCACCAGCTCGGGCAGGCGCAGCTCGCCGCCACGCGCTTCCCGCTCGGCGAATTGCACAAGGACGAGGTTCGCCGCATCGCCGCCGAAGCCGGCCTGCCGACCGCGGCGAAGAAGGATTCCACCGGCATCTGCTTCATCGGCGAACGCGATTTCCGCGAATTCCTGTCGCAGTACCTGCCGATGCGCGCAGGCGAGATCCGCACGCCCGACGGCGCACGCATTGGCGAACATCCCGGTACCTTCTTCTATACCCTGGGCCAGCGCGAGGGACTGCAGCTCGGCGGCGTGCGCGGCCGCCCGCAGGCGCCATGGTTCGTGGTCGGCAAGGACGTGGCGAACAACATCCTCTACGTCGACCAGGGACACGACAGCCCCTGGCTGCAATCGCGCGCGCTGTGGTCGGAGCCGGTGCACTGGATCGCCGGCGCACCGCCCGCCTCGCGTTTCGCCTGCACCGCGCAGACGCGCTATCGCCAGCCGGACGAAGCCTGCGACGTGTTCGTGCTTGACGATGGCGCGGTGGAGGTGCGTTTCGCCGGCCCGCAACGCGCTGTCACGCCGGGGCAATCGCTGGTGCTGTACGCCGGCGATACCTGCCTCGGCGGCGGCGTGATCGAACGCACCGACGCCCCGCCCCTCGCCGCGGACGCTGCCGCATGAGCGCGTTCGAAGACCGCCTGCTCGCGTTCGCAGGCATGACCCAGGCGCTGGCGCAGGTGCGGCGCCTCGCCGATACCGGCCAGGCCGATGGCGCGCACCTGCAGCCGCTGGTCGAAAGCGTGTTCCGCATCGATGCGGAAACGCCGGCTGCGGTTTATGGCGGGGTTTCCGCGGTCGCGCCGGGGCTGCGCATCCTGCGCGCGCACTTCTCCAACCAGGCGCGCGATCCCGTGTTGCCGCGGCTGGCACTGGCGCTGCTGCAGGTGGAACGGCATTTCGTCGCCGATGACGAGGCGGTGCGTGGTGTACGCGGCGGCATCGAAGCCCTTCTGCCCGCAGCGCAGGCGCATGGCCCGCTCGATCGCGAGGTGATGGCCGGGCTTGCCAAGGTTTACGTCGAGCACATCAGCCCGCTGCGGCCGCGGATCATGGTGCAGGGCAATCCGCACTACCTCGCCCAGGGCGACCTCGTCGGCGAGGTGCGCGCCGCCCTGCTCGCTGGATTGCGTTCGGCGGTGCTGTGGCGCCAGCTCGACGGAACGCTCTGGGATTTCCTGCTGCGCAAGCGCGCGGTGCTGGCCGGGATCGATGCGTTGCTGGCCTAGGCCGCCGGCACGATCACCTTCAGCCCCTTGAAATAGTCGCGGTGCAGCGCGGTGTCGAAGGTGACCAGGCCATCGCATTGCATCAACGCGTGCGCACCCACCAGGAAATCGGCGATCGGGCGGTCTTCCCCGGTGCGCTGTCGATGGCGCCTGTGCATTTCTCCCGCGCGCAGCGCGGATTTGGCCTCGAGCGGCTGGAAATGGACGCCCATTTCCTCCAGCGCGGCGAGTGCGTCGGCGCCGTTGCGCAGCGCCGCGCAGACCTGCGCCAATGCCGCATCGCAGACGACGACGCGGCCGCTGCCCAGCGACTGCCGCAGGCATGCTTCCACCGCGTCGGCGCGTGGGCCGTCGGCCAGCAGCTCGACCAATACCGGGGCGTCGACGGCGATCATCCGCTCCCGCCCTTGCCTGGCGCGGCGGCTTCCAGCGCGAACTTGCCGCGAACGCGCGAAATCGCGTCGTCCACGTTCTTGCGCAGGATGATGCGGCCGCCTTCCAGTTCCACCTTCAGCGTGGTGCCCTTGGTCAAACCCAGCGCATCGCGCACCGCCTTGGGCAGGGTGATCTGGCCGCGTTCGGCCACCGTGGCTTCCATGGCACCCTCCGCCGGAAACAAGTATGCAAGGAACATACATACTTTTCCCGTCATATTCAATCTGGCATACTAGTCGCCTGCCCGACGGATCAGTCGGACAATCCCAAGCCAAGGCCCCTGCGCCCCGCCACCGGAGTTCCCCATGGCCGATTCGTTCGCCACCCGCGCCCAACTCGCCGTCAACGGCAAGTCCTTCACCTATTCCAGCCTGCCCAAGCTGGGCGAACGCTTCGGCGGGCTGGCGAAGCTGCCTTATTCGATGAAGATCCTGCTGGAGAACCTGCTCCGGCACGAGGACGGGGTGACGGTGCTGCCCGAGCACATCGAGGCAGTGGCGAACTGGGACGCAGCCAAGGAACCGGATACCGAGATCGCGTTCATGCCGGCGCGCGTGGTGCTGCAGGACTTCACCGGCGTGCCCTGCGTGGTCGACCTCGCGGCGATGCGCGATGCGGTGACCAGGCTCGGCGGCAAGGCCCAGCAGATCAACCCGCTGATTCCCTCCGAACTGGTGATCGACCACTCGGTGCAGGTCGACGTGTTCGGCCGCCCGGATGCGCTGGACCTCAACGGCAAGATCGAATTCGAGCGCAACCAGGAACGCTACAGCTTCCTGCGCTGGGGCCAGAAGGCGTTCGGCAACTTCAAGGTGGTGCCGCCGAACACCGGCATCGTGCACCAGGTGAACCTCGAGCACCTCGCCCGCGTGGTAGTGGAACGCGACATCGGCGGCGCGATCTGGGCGTTCCCGGACACCGTGTTCGGCACCGATTCGCACACCACGATGATCAACGGCATCGGCGTGCTCGGCTGGGGCGTGGGCGGCATCGAGGCCGAGGCCGCGATGCTGGGCCAGCCTTCGTCGATGCTGATTCCGCAGGTGGTCGGCTTCAAGCTCACCGGCAAGCTGCCAGAGGGCGCGACCGCGACCGACCTGGTGCTGACCGTCACCCAGATGCTGCGCAAGCACGGCGTGGTCGGCAAGTTCGTCGAGTTCTACGGCGATGGCCTGCAGCACCTGCCGCTGGCCGATCGCGCGACCATCGCCAACATGGCGCCGGAATACGGCGCGACCTGCGGCATCTTCCCGATCGATGCCGAAGCCCTGAACTACCTGCGCCTTTCCGGCCGCAGCGATGCGCAGATCGCGCTGGTCGAGGCGTATGCGAAGGCGCAAGGCCTGTGGCACTCGCCGGATTCTCCGCACGCGACCTACTCGTCCACGCTGGAACTGGACATGGCCAGCGTGCGGCCGTCGCTGGCCGGGCCGAAGCGCCCGCAGGACCGCGTGCTGCTGCAGGACGTGCATGCCAATTTCGATGAAGCGCTTCAGGCGTTGATCGCCAACCGCAAGCCCAAGGGCGTGGGTTGCGCGATCGAGGAATTGAAGGGCGAAGGCGGCGACCAGCCGCAGGCCACGCACCTCGCGGCCAAGCCGATTTCGAAGATCCGGATCAGGGACCAGGACGCCGAACTCACCGATGGTTCGGTGGTGATCGCCGCGATCACTTCCTGCACCAACACTTCGAACCCTGCGGTGATGCTCGGCGCCGGCCTGCTTGCGCGCAACGCGGTGGCCAAGGGCCTGAAGGCCGCGCCCTGGGTCAAGACTTCGCTCGGCCCGGGTTCGCTGGTGGTCACCGACTACCTGAAGAAGGCCGATGTGCTCGACGACCTCGAGCAGCTCGGCTTCTACGTGGTCGGCTATGGCTGCACCACCTGCATCGGCAATTCCGGCCCGCTGCCGGACGAAGTGAGCAAGGGCATCGCCGAGAACGAACTCGTCGTCGCCTCGGTGCTGTCGGGCAACCGCAACTTCGAAGGCCGCGTGCATCCGGAAGTGAAGGCGAACTACCTCGCCTCGCCGCCGCTGGTGGTGGCCTACGCCATCGCCGGCACGGTCAACATCGACCTGACGAAGGAACCGCTCGGCAAGGGCAGCGACGGCCAGGATGTGTACCTGCGCGACATCTGGCCGAGCAACAAGGACATCGGCGACACCATCGCCGCGACCGTGGGTCCGGAACTGTTCGCGCAGAACTACGCCGACGTGTTCAAGGGCGATTCGCGCTGGAACCAGATCGCCTCGCCGGAAGGCCAGTCGTTCGCCTGGGACGCGGGCTCGACCTACATCAAGAACCCGCCCTACTTCGACGGGATGACGATGGCGGTCGGCTCGATCGACGACATCCACGGCGCCCGCGTGCTCGGCCTGTTCGGCGATTCGATCACCACCGACCACATCTCGCCGGCCGGCAACATCAAGAAGGATTCGCCGGCGGGGCGCTTCCTCGTATCGCGCGGCGTGCAGCCGGCGGACTTCAACAGCTACGGCTCGCGCCGCGGCAACGACGACGTGATGGTGCGCGGCACCTTCGCCAACATCCGCATCAAGAACCTGATGTTCGGCGGCGAGGAAGGCGGCAACACGCTGTACTTCGGCGCGACGCCCCCGGAAAAAATGGCGATCTACGACGCGGCGATGAAGTACAAGGCCGGCGGCGTGCCGCTGGTGGTCATCGCCGGCAAGGAATACGGCACAGGTTCCTCGCGCGATTGGGCGGCCAAGGGCACCAACCTGCTCGGGGTGAAGGCGGTCATCGCCGAAAGCTTCGAGCGCATCCACCGCTCCAACCTGGTCGGCATGGGCGTGCTGCCGCTGCAGTTCAAGGATGGCGAAAGCGCCGCTTCGCTCGATCTGGATGGGTCGGAAACCTTCGACATCACCGGCCTGGACGATGGCGCGGCCAAGGTCGCCGCCGTCACCGCGACGAAGGCGGACGGTTCGAAGAAGGCGTTCGAGGCCAAGGTACTGCTGCTGACGCCGAAGGAAGTCGAGTACTTCCGCAACGGCGGCATCCTGCAGTACGTGTTGCGCCAGCTGGCGGCGAAGAAGGCCGCGTAAGCGTTCCGATCCGGCGGGAACCGAAGGCGGCCGAAAGGCCGCCTTTTCGTTGCCTCAGAGCCTGGGTTTCCAGTTCGCGCTCAGCAGCTTCCATTCGCCATCGACCAGCCGCCAGCCGGTTTCGACCTCGTAGACCTGGCCACTGTCGGGCAGCAGTCCACCCGATCCGCCGGTGGCGAGCACGCTGAAGCGCGCGACCGCATCGCGTTCGCCGCGCAGTTCCACCGTCGCCGGGCCGAGCTTCGCCGAGACGTTGCGGTATCGCAGGAACATCGCCGCCGCGAGTTGCCGCGCGCCACGCTTGTCGAGTCCTTCGTTTCCGACGAAATCCTCGGCGACCAGGTCGTCGATGGCGCCGGCGTCGCGCGCATCGACGGCTTCCTGCATCGCGCCGATCTGGTCCCGTACCGCCTGTTCCGGGGAAGCATGGGAGCAGGCGCCGACGAGCAGGCACGCGGCAAGGACCAACCATGCAGGGAACCATGGCGCGATTCGCGCGATTCGATGTTGCGTTGCGGCAAACACGATGTTTTTCGCCTTGTCAGTGCACCGACCCTATGCTCAAATCCTAGCGCAACCGTACGCGTCCGCATCGTGCGGCGCGGCGGCGGGGGAGATCGCGCATGAGCCTGGAACGTCCATGGCTGGACAACTATCCGTCGGGCGTTCCGGCCGGGATCGACATCGACGAATACCCGTCCATCGTGGCCGTGCTCGATCGCGCGACCGTGGACTACCGCGACCGACCCGCGTTCACGAATTTCGGCAAGTCGCTGAGCTACGCCGACATCGACCGCCTCAGCCGCCAGTTCGCCGCCTACCTGCTCGGCGAGCTGGAGCTGAAGAAGGGCGACCGCGTCGCGATCATGATGCCGAACTGCCTGCAGTATCCGGTCGCGATCTTCGGCGTGCTGCGCGCGGGCCTGACCGTCGTGAACGTCAACCCGATGTACACCGCGCGCGAGCTTCGGCACCAGCTCGAGGATTCCGGTGCGCGCGTGATCGTGGTGCTCGACAACTTCGGCAGCACCGTGCAGGAAGTGCTGGAACACGTGCCGAACGTGCGCGCCATCACCACCGGCATCGGCGACATGCTCGGTTTCCCCAAGGGCGCCATCATCAATTTCGTGCTCAAGCACGTGAAGAAGATGGTTCCCGACTACCGCATCGAGGGCGCGGTGCGCTTCCGCGACGCACTCACCCTCGGGCAGATGCATGCGCTGCCCGGGATCGCGATCGGCCACGAGGACATCGCCTTCCTGCAGTACACCGGCGGTACCACCGGCGTGGCCAAGGGCGCGATGCTGACCCACGCCAACATGGTCGCGAACATGCAGCAGGTCGGCGCGTGGATCACGACGCAACTCGACCGCGGCAACGAAGTGGCCATCGCAGCGTTGCCGCTGTACCACATCTTCTCGCTCACAGCCTGCGCCATGGTGTTCATGCGCATCGGCGCGAACAGCATCCTGGTCACGAATCCGCGCGACATGCAGGAGTTCGTGAAGTTGCTGAAATCGGTGCCGTTCTCGATCCTGCCCGGCGTCAACACCTTGTTCAACGGCCTGCTCAATACCCCGGGTTTCGAACAACTGGATTTCTCGCACCTCAAGGTGACGCTGGGCGGCGGCATGGCCGTGCAGCGCGCGGTCGCGGAGAAGTGGAAGCAGGTCACCGGTTGCACCCTCGCCGAGGCCTACGGGCTGACCGAAACCTCGCCTGGCGTGTGCATCAACCCGCTCGACCTGAAGGATTACAACGGCTCGATCGGCCTGCCCTTGCCCTCCACCGACGTCTGCGTGAAGGACGACGACGGCAAGCTGGTGCCGACTGGCGGGATCGGCGAACTCTGCGTGAAGGGCCCGCAGGTGATGAAGGGCTACTGGCAGCGCCCGGAGGAAACCGCGAAGGTCATTGATGCCGACGGCTGGCTGCACACCGGCGACATGGCGCGGATGGACGAGCGCGGCTACTTCTACATCGTCGACCGCAAGAAGGACATGATCCTGGTCTCGGGGTTCAACGTGTACCCGAACGAGGTCGAGGACGTGGTCGCGATGATGCCCGGCGTGCTGGAGGTCGCGGCCATCGGCGTGCCAGATGACAAGTCCGGCGAGGCGGTGAAGGTCTTCATCGTGCGCAAGGACCCGGCGCTGACCGCCGAGCAGGTCAAGGCTTTCTGCCGGGAAAACCTGACCGGCTACAAGCTGCCGAAATACATCGAATTCCGGGAATCCCTGCCCAAGAGCAACGTCGGCAAGATCCTGCGCAAGGAGTTGCGGGAACCCGCCGCCCAGACCTGAGCCAGGAACCCGTCCGACCGGCCCGAACGGGAAATTGGCCCTTTTACGGCCATAACTGACTGAAAACGCTTGCAACGCGGCCTTTACTGGCGCATAGAAGCGTGGTCGGGCGCCCGTATCTCTTCCAATGGCCGCCATCCCCCGAGCCCGACCGGTCGCCTGGCGGCAGAGGGGACCTTTCCATGAGCAGCATCGAACGCCTGCACCGTACGCGTGCATTTCCCACCATGAGGGTCGAATCCGATCCGTCCGGCGCAGAGCACTGGATGTACATGCATGCCGACATCCAGAACGGCACGCGGCCCTGTTTCCGCACCGCGCTCATGGACGACATGTGGAGTTTCCTGAGCTCGATCACCTTGCGCGAAAGCCAGCGCAAGCCCGGCGCGCTCCGCCATGTCGTGATCGCCTCGGACGCCAACGCGTTCAACCTCGGCGGCGACCTCGAGCTGTTCTCGCAACTGATCCGCGACAACAACCGCGAACAGTTGCTGGCCTACGCCCGTCGCTGCGTGGACGGCGTGTACCACATCCACGCATCGCTCGGCGGCGACGTGCGCACCATCGCGCTGGTCCAGGGCGATGCGCTCGGCGGCGGCATGGAACTCGCCCTCGCCTGCCAGACCATCGTGGCCGAGGAAGGCGTGAGCATGGGCCTGCCGGAAGTGCTGTTCGGATTGTTCCCGGGCATGGGCGCCTATTCGTTCCTGTGCAAGCGCGTCACCCCGCAACTGGCCGAGAAGCTGATCCTCGATGGCAACATGCACAGCGCCGAGGAACTGCATGCCATGGGCATCGTCGATGTCGTGGTGCCCAAGGGCGAAGGCGAGGCGGCGGTGCAGGACATCATCCGCCAGCAGCAGCGGGCGCCGCATGCGCACCTTGCGCTGAACGCGGTGCGCAGCATCGCGCAGCCGGTCGGCTACGACGAACTCATGGGCATCACCGAAGTCTGGGTCGATACCGCGCTCGCGCTCGGCGACCGCTCGCTGCGCACCATGGACCGGATCGTGCGCGCCCAGACGCGTCGCGCGGGAGCCGAAGCCGCGGCCTGACCGGGAGGGACGTCCCCTCCTTCCTGGTTCAGTTCGTTTCGCTGTCGCGTGCGGCCATCGTGCCGCGCGCGTCCAGCGCGGCGCGGCCCTGCACCAGCCGGTCGCGCAATCCCTGCAGGCGCTGTCGCCATTCGCGCGACAACTGCCACGCGGCGAGGCGCATCACCTCGCTGCTGTCCCCGGCCAGCTTGACCAGGCCGAGGTTGCTCGACACGCCCTTGAGCGCATGCGCATGGTCGCGCATCGCATCCCATTGTTCGGCCTCGCCGGCCATGGCGAACATCTCGAGGCAGCCTTCCGCATCGCGCAGGCATTGCACGATGAATTCGCGTTCGAAGTCCGCACCCATGCCGAGGCCGCTGAGTTCTTCCAGCACCCCGGGATCCAGCACGTTGTCCTGCAGCGGCGGAAGGTCGAAGCGCAGCGGCTGCGGCGGGCTCGGGGCCTGTCCGGGCGCGGCGATCTCGGCGAGTGTGTCGAGCAACCGCGATGCGACCACGGGCTTGGGCAGGAACGTGTGCGCCCCCGCCTGCTGGCAACGCTGGATCGATTCGGGGGTCACGTCCGCGCTCAGCACCACGACCGGGGTGCGGCTGCTGCTGCCTGCCTCCATCACCCGCAATTCGCGCAACAGGTCGAGGCCGCTGACGCCGGGCATGTGCAGGTCGACGATCGCGAGCGAGAAGCCGCCGGCTTCCAGCGCCGACAGCGCATCGTTGCCGTTGTCGGCGGTGACCACGTGGTGGCCGGCCTTCTGCAACATGCGCTGCAGGACCATGCGGTTGGCGACATGGTCGTCCGCGACCAATACCTGCATCGAACGGACCCGGGCGCGGTGGCGGCGGAACACATCGCCGAAGGCGATGACGTTCTGCGTATCCGCACCCGCGGCAGGCATCGGATCGGCGACCGGCCTGACGGCGGGCGCTGCGATGTTCGTGGCTTCGAAGGGCAGCTCGACCCAGAACCGGCTGCCGTTGTTCTCGGTGCTTTCGAAACCGATCCGCCCCCCCATCGCCTCGGTCAGGCCCTTGGCGATGCTCGTGCCGAGGCCGGTGCCACCGTAGCGGCGCGACAGGCTGGCGTCGGCCTGTTCGAAGGCCTCGAACAGGCGCGCGCGCGCATTGGCCGGGATGCCGATGCCGGTATCGACCACGGCGAACTGCAGGCGGACCCCGGAGCCCTGATTGGCCGCGAGCGCTACCTCCAGCCGCACCGAGCCGCGATCGGTGAATTTCACCGCGTTGCCGGCGAGGTTCATCAGCACCTGTTGCAGGTGCACCGCATCGCCGCGCAGTCCGTCCGGAACGTCGGCGGCGACCAGCGAGGCGTAGTCGATCCGCTTTGCGCGGGCAGAGGGCAGCAACACCAGCGCGATGCTCTCCAGCAACTCGCGCAAGGAGAAATCGACCAGTTCGGACTTGAGCTTGCCCGCCTCGATCGCGGAGATGTCCAGCACGTCCTGGACCAGCGCGAGCAGGCTGCGCGCCGAGGCCTGGATGGTGTTGACGCATTCGCGCTGTTCCGCGTCCAGCCGGGTGGCCGCAAGCAATTCCGACATGCCCGCAAGGCCGTTCAACGGGGTGCGGAACTCATGGCTCATGTTGGCGAGGAAGCGGCTCTTGGCTTCGTTCGCCCTGCGCGCTTCCTCGGTTGCGCGGGTCAATGCGCGCAACAGGCCGGACAGATACAGCGGCACCGCGACGAGTCCGACCAGCAGGCCGACACCCAATGCGCGGTTGTTGATCCAGTACGGGTTGAGCAACAGCACGCTGCCGAAACTGCAGGCCGCCATCGCCACCGCGACCCGCAGGTAGCGATTGCCGTAGCGCAGGCCGTTGCCGACGGTCACCCACATCAGGATCACGTAGACCCAGGCCAGCGGTTCGCCGAGGCGGATCATCGCCGCCGCCATCAGGCCGTAGTCGGTGAGCATGCCGAGCACCCGGCGCAGGTGCGAAACGCCGGGCTGGACCGCGATGCCGGCCACGATGCCGACGCCGACGCCGAAGCCCAGCGCAACCATCGCCAACACGTCGCGGTACTGCGCCATGCCGCCGTCGCCCGGCCCGTGCAGCAGCAGGTAGACCAGCACCACCGTCAGCACCGCGAGCCTGACCACGGCTTGCCCGTGCTCGCTGTCGGGGCGCTGCGAGAAGCGTTGTTTCAGCTTTGCGGGCATTGCGCTCACGACATCAGTTCCGCGCGACATGCACCGAGCTGGTGGAATACCGGTCGCAGATTTCGTACAGGCGCGGCAGGTTGCTGACCAGCGCCTCCACGCAATCCGGATCGAGCATCTTGCCGCTCTGCCCGCGCACGTATTCCAGCGCCTCCCCGACGCTCCACGCATGTTTGTACGGACGCGGCGAAATCAGCGCATCGAAGATGTCCGCGACGGTCACGATGCGGGCTTCCAGCGGGATGTCCTCGCCGGCGAGCCCGTGCGGATAGCCGCTGCCGTCGTAGCGCTCGTGGTGGTGCAGCGCGATCCTTGCGCCGATCTGGATGAAGCGGTTGTGGCTGTCTTCGAGCAACTGGTAACCGATGACCGGGTGCTGCTGCATGCGCTTGCGTTCGGCATCGTCCAGCGGACCCGGCTTCATCAGCAGCGAGTCGGGGATCGCGATCTTGCCGATGTCGTGCAGCGGCGCGGCGAGTTCAATGGTGCGTACCTGTTCCTCGGACAGGCCGAGGCCTTCCGCGATCAGGCCCGCGATGTGCGACATGCGCTCGAGGTATGCGCTGGTGCCGGTGTCGCGCAATTCGATCGCGCGCGCCAGGCGCGACAGGGTTTCGCGTTCGCGCTCCTCCACCTCGTGCATGCTCGCCAGCAGCCGCTGCTCAAGCGAGAGCGCACGCTGCTTCACCGATTCCGACTGCTGGCGCAGTTGCAGCAGGTTGCGGCAGCGGGCGCGAAGTTCGCGCGGACGGATCGGCTTGACCAGGAAATCGATCACGCCCGCGTCCAGCGCTGCCTGGCGGATCGGCTCGTCGCCGACCACCGTCACCAGGACGATGGGGACGTCGCGGTTGCGAAGCGGCTTGCGGAAGGCCTTGGCCAGTTCCAGCCCGTCCATCCCGGGCATGCGGTAGTCGAGCAGCAGCAAGTCCGGCCGGTTGGTGTTGCACCAGGCGAGCGCGGCGTCGGGTTCGCCGAAATCGTGGACAGCGAGCTGCGGCCCGATGTCCTGCACGATGTGCCGGAGCATGGTGCGCGCGGAGGGCTGATCATCGACGATGACGATGTCCACGCGCCGCTCCCCCCTTCATATGCATGAATACGGGACCATTCGGTCCGGCCATCCTCCGCGCAAAACATGGCGGAGACAAGGGGCAATATGCAAGAGGCGTGCCACCTGCGGCTGATTTGTAAGGGAAACGGAATCCGCAGGCAATGCCGGACAAGGTCGCCTCAGCCGGCCTGCTCGGGCCGCATGTAGGGGAACAGGAGGACGTCCCGGATGGACGACGAGCCGGTGAGCAGCATCACCAGCCGGTCGATGCCGACCCCGAGGCCGCCGGTGGGCGGCAGCCCGGTTTCCAGCGCCCGGATGTAGTCGGCGTCGTAGTGCATGGCCTCGTCGTCGCCCCCTTCCTTCGCCTCGACCTGGGCGCGGAAGCGCGCGGCCTGGTCTTCGGGATCGTTCAGCTCCGAGAAGCCATTCGCCAGTTCCTTGCCGCCGATGAACAGCTCGAAACGGTCGGTGATCCCGGGTTCGACGTCGGATTCGCGGGCCAGCGGGGAGACCTCCACCGGGTAATGGGTGACGAAAGTGGGCCGGATCAGCCCCGCCTCGACCGTCTTCTCGAAGATCTCCAGCAGCAGCTTGCCCCAGCCGTAGCCCGGCTTGACCGGGATCTTCAGCCGCGCGCAGTGCTCAGCCAGGGCGTCGCGGTCGCGGCAATCGGCGACGGAAATGCCCGGGTTCAGTTCCCGGACCGCCTCTTCCAGCTTCCAGCGCCGGAACGCAGGACCGAGGTCGATCGTGTTGCCGTCCCACTCGAACCCGGTCGTGCCCATCGCCTCGCGGGCGACGTCGCGGATCATGCCCTCGGTCAGGTCCATCACCTCGGTGTACGTGGCGTAGGCCTCGTACAGCTCGAGCATGGTGAATTCGGGGTTGTGCCGGGTGGACACGCCTTCGTTGCGGAAGTTGCGGTTGATCTCGTACACGCGCTCCAGCCCGCCGACCACGAGGCGCTTGAGGTAGAGCTCGGGCGCGACGCGCAGGAACAGGTCGAGGTCGAGCGCGTTGTGGTGCGTGGTGAAGGGCTTGGCCGTCGCGCCGCCGACGATGTAATGCATCATCGGCGTTTCCACTTCCAGGAACCGGCGCGCATCCAGCCAGCGGCGGATCGCGGCGACGATGCGCGAACGCGCAACGAATACCTCGCGCGCCTCGGGCGTCACGATCAGGTCGACGTAGCGCTGGCGGTAGCGTTGCTCGACGTCGGCCAGGCCGTGGAACTTGTCCGGCAGCGGGCGCAGCGACTTCACCAGCAGGCGCAATTTGTCCGCCTTGACCGACAGCTCGCCGGTCCTGGTGCGCATCAGCGAGCCTTCCGTCGCGACGATGTCGCCGATATCCCAGCCCTTGAACGCGTCGTAGGTTTCGCCCAGCGCGGTGCCCTGCAGGAACAGCTGGATGCGGCCGCTCATGTCCTGCACGGTCGCGAACGCGGCCTTGCCCATCACGCGCTTGGCCAGCAGGCGGCCGGCGACGGCGACGCGGCGGCCGCTGGCTTCCAGCGATTCGCCGGTCCACTTGTCGGCGTCGGCGTACTCGGCCTGCAGGTCGCCGGCGAAATCGGCGCGGCGGAAATCGTTGGGGAAGGCGATGCCCTGCCCTCGCAACGCGGCGAGCTTGCCGCGGCGTTCGGCGATCAGCTTGTTTTCGTCGAGGTGCTGGGGGACGTTTTCGTCGGTCATGGGGTCAATGTGCAGGATGCGCGGGACGGGGACAACTCAGGCCGCATCGCTGCGTTTGGCGCCGGCCTCCAGCCCCGACTTCAGGCTCGCCTCCACGAATTCGTCGAGGTCGCCGTCCAGCACCTTCTGCGTGTCGCTGCGCTCGACGCCGGTGCGCAGGTCCTTGATCCGGCTCTGGTCGAGCACGTAGTTGCGGATCTGGCTGCCCCAGCCGATGTCGGACTTGGTGGCCTCCACCGCATCGCGTTCGGCGTTGCGCTTCTGCACTTCGATCTCGTACAGCTTGGCCTTCAGCATCTTCATCGCGCGGTCGCGGTTGGCGTGCTGCGAACGCTCGGTCTGGCAGGCCACCACCACGCCGCTGGGCACGTGGGTGATGCGCACCGCGGACTCGGTCTTGTTGACGTGCTGGCCGCCCGCGCCCGAGGACCGGTAGACATCGGTCCTGAGGTCGGCCGGGTTGATGTCGATCTCGATGTCGTCGTCGACTTCCGGCGAGACGAACACGCTGGTGAAGCTGGTGTGGCGGCGATTGTCGGAATCGAACGGCGACTTGCGCACGAGGCGGTGCACGCCGATCTCGGTCTTGAGCCAGCCGTAGGCGTAGTCGCCCTCGACGCGGAAGGTCGCCGACTTGATCCCGGCCACGTCACCGCCGCTCGCCTCCATCAGCTCGGCCTTCCAGCCGCGCGATTCGGCCCAGCGCAGGTACATGCGCAGCAGCATTTCGGCCCAATCCTGCGCCTCGGTGCCGCCGGCGCCGGCCTGGATGTCGACGAAGGCGTTCGCCGAATCCATCTTGCCGGAGAACATGCGCTGGAATTCGATCTGCTCGACGCCCTTTTCGTAGCGGTCAACGTCGGCGACCACCGCCAGCGCGGTGTCCTCGTCGTCCTCCATTTCGGCCAGCTCGAGCAGTTCGCCCGCGCCGCCGAGGCCGTCCTTCAGGTCGCGGATGCCGTTGACGGTCTTGTCGAGCATGGAACGCTCGCGGCCCAGCGCCTGCGCGCGTTCCGGGTCGTTCCAGAACGTCGGGGTTCTCGAGTTCGCGTTCGACTTCTTCCAGGCGCTCGCGCTTGGCGTCGTAGTCAAAGATACCCCCGGAGCGCGTCGAGGCGACCGGTCAGGTCGGCGATGCGGGCTCGGACGGGATTGAGTTCGATCATGGGGTTCGGATGCGGGAAAACGACGGCGAATTCTAGCATCGACGCCGCCTGCGCCGCGGCCGTGGCACGCTTGCGTGGCCGCATAGAGGAGGAGTTCGATGGCGGAATTCAAGGTGGGCGACCACGTCGGCTGGAATTCGGAGGCCGGCCGCGTGAGCGGACGCATCGTCAAGGTCCATCGCCGGGATTTCGACTACAAGGGCCATCGCCACCATGCCTCGCCGGACAAGCCGCAATACGAGATCAGGAGCGACAGGACCGATCACACGGCCGCGCATTACGGCACGGCGCTGAGGAAGCTCGACGACTGAATCGCTCAGGCCGGCTCGAGTTGTTCGACCAGCAATTGCACCGCATCGCCGCCGCGCCAGTCGTCGCCCTGCAGGCGATAGGCGATGCGCACCCGCGATGGCGGCGGCTCGCCGTTCGCGCCGCCGAACTGGATGGCGTTGAGGCGCATTCCCGCCAGCCCCAGCTCCAGTTTGAGGTGGCGCTCGCCGACCGTGCGCGAGGCGATCACGTCGAATTCGCCATCGAACAGCGGTTCCGGCCAGCCCTGCCCCCACGGCCCGGCATCGCGCAGCAGGTCGGCGGTGGCGCGGTCGAAATGCGCCGGTTCCAGCTCGCCGTCGGTCCACAGTTCGGCCTGCAGGATCGCCGGATCGAGCATGGCCGACACCGCATCGCGCAATGCGGTTTCGAACGCGGGCAGGTTCGATTCCGCCAGCGTGAGGCCCGCGGCCATGGCATGGCCGCCGAAGCGCGCGATCAATCCCGGGTTCGCGGCGTCCACCGCCGCCAGCACGTCGCGGATGTGCAGGCCGGGAATCGAACGCGCGGAACCGCGCAATTCATCGCTGCCGGGTTGGGCCGGCGCGAACACCACCGCGGGCCGATGCGCGCGTTGGGCGAGTTTCGACGCGACGAGGCCGACGACGCCGGCATGCCAGCCCGGATCGAACAGGCAGAGCGCGACGGGCGGTTCGGTCAATTCCCGCGAAAGGCCGGCGAGCACCGCTTCGGCTTCGTCGGTGGTGTGCTGCTGCAGCGCGCGGCGTTCGCGGTTGATCGCATCAAGCGCGGTCGCGAGTTCCAGCGCGCGCACGGGATCGTCGCAGAGCAGGCATTCGATGCCGACGGTCATGTCTTCCAACCGGCCGGCGGCGTTAATGCGCGGGGCGATGCCGAAGCCGATGTCGCTGGCGGTCAGGACCATGCGGTCGCGGCCGGCGACCTGCGCCAGCGCGTTCAGTCCCGCGCAGCCCTGCCCCGCGCGCAGGCGGCGCAACCCGGCGGCGACCAGCGCGCGGTTGCAGGCGTCCAGCGGCACGAGGTCGGCGACGGTGCCGACCGCGACCAGATCGAGCAGCGCGGAAAGATCCGGCTCCGGCGACGGCAGGCATCCGGCTTCGCGCAGGCGCCTGCGCAAGGCCAGCAGCAGGTAGAACAGCACGCCGACGCCGGCCAGCGCACGGCTGCCGAAGTCGTGGCCCGGAAGCGCGGGATTCACGATCGCATTCGCGTCTGGCAGCGTTTCGCCCGGCAGGTGGTGGTCGGTGACGAGCACATCCCAGCCGCGCGAACGTGCGGCGGCGATGCCCGCGTGGCAGGCGATGCCGTGATCGACGGTGACCAGCAGTTCCGGTCGCAGCGCGGCGAGTTCCTCAACCAGCGCCGGCGTCAGGCCGTAACCGTGCACCGCGCGATTCGGCACCGCGTAGGCGACGTTGCGTGCGCCGAGCATGCGCAGGCCGCGCACGCCGGTGGCGCAGGCGGTGGCGCCATCGCAATCGAAGTCCGCGACGACGACGATGCGCCTGTCGTTAGAAATCGCGTCTTCCAGCAACGCAGTCGCCGCATCGATGCCCGGCATCGCGTCGGGCGACGGCAGGTCTGCGAGCCGCGGTTGCGCCTGCGCGGGACCGCCGGCGCCGCGCGCGGCATACAGCTTGCGCAGCAGCTCCGGGTAAGCCTCGGGCCAGTCGCCTTGTGGGCCCGGTTCGCGGCGACGGATGCGTGCCCTGCTCACGGCTTCGGCAATGCGAAGGGCTTGCGCCAGAAGCGCCAGCGTTGCGAACGCCTCAGCGTGAATTGCGGGCCGTCGGCGAAATCCAGTTCCAGTTCATGCAACTCGCTGCGATGCAAGGCGTCGAGCATCGGGCGCAGGGTCGCGGCATCGGCCTTGCGCAAGTCGAACAGTGCATCGTCGGGAATCGGGGGTGCCGCGGGCATGGCGTCGATGTTCGCCAGGCGCGCGAGCCCGTGCAGCAAGGCATCGTCGGAAAACAGCTTCGGAAAAGCCGCCGTCGCATGGTCGGGCAACATGCCTCCGCCCCAGGGCCACAGCGCGTTCAGCGCCACCCTGCCCGCTTCCGCGCGCTGCGCGTTGCGTGGATGGTGGTGCAAGGCGATTTCCGCTTCGCTCATCAAGGCGCGCCAGCGCTGCGCTTCCGGCCCGTCCGGCGCGTGTTCGAACACATCGTCGCCGAGGGCGGCGTCCGGCGATGCGAACGCCGGCAACTTCGATTCCCTGGGCAGGCGCACATACCAGCGCGCGGGATGCGGTGCGTCGAGTTCGAACCCCGCGTCGCCGAACAGCGGCTTCAGGGCGGGCAGGAACGCGGCAGTATCCGATTCGTCGAGGCCGAGCGCTTCGCCGGTGCCGAGCAATACCACGCCGTTGATGTCGGCGCGCAGGTGCGCGGGATCGACCCGCAGCCACGCGCTGCAACGCACGTCGTCGGCGTCGGCGCCGGGTTCGGCGAGCCGGGAAATCGCGGCTTCGGACCAGCGGTTCGGCAGCAGGGAGAAATGCCGTCGCAACTGGGCATCGCGCCCGGGATCGCCGCCGGCGCGATCCGCGCGGCCGAGCGCGCGTGCGAGCTCGGCAGGCAGCGTTCCGGCGAAAACGCGTTCGAGCGACGGCAGCAGCAGGACCGCGCGGGCCATGCGCTCAGCCGACGTAGCGCACCGAGAGGATTTCGTACTCGCGGGTGCCGCCCGGAGCCTCGATGCTGATGCCGTCGCCCTCGTGCTTGCCGATCAGTGCGCGCGCCACCGGCGATGAAATCGCGATCAGGCCCTGCTTGATGTCGGCTTCAAGGTCGCCGACGATCTGGTAGGTCTTCTCTTCGCCCGAATCCGCGTCGGCGAGTTCGACGGTGGCGCCGAACACCACCTTGTCGCCGGCGGCGAGCGTGCCGATGTCGATCACCTGCGCGTGCGACAGCTCGGCCTCGAGGTGCTTGATCCTACCTTCGATGAAGCCCTGCTGCTCGCGCGCGGCATGGTATTCGGCGTTTTCCTTGAGGTCGCCGTGGGCGCGCGCCTCGGCGATGGCATTGATCACCGCCGGGCGCTTGACCGACTTCAGTTCCTCGAGTTCCGCGCGCAGGCGGGCTGCGCCCCTGGCGGTGATGGGTGCACGGCTCATGCCAGCTCCTTGTGCAGTTCCTGCAGCGAGAGCACGTCGCCCGCGCCGCGGTGGTCCAGCGAATGCAGCAACGCGCGCGCGCCGGAGACGGTGGTGGAATAGGTGACGCGCTGCTGCAGCGCCTCGCGCCGGATCGAGAAGGAGTCGGCGATGGCCTGCCGTCCCTCGGTGGTGTTGACGATGTAGCTGATCTCGCCGTTCTTGATCAGGTCGACGATGTGCGGCCGTCCTTCGATCACCTTGTTCACGCGCTCGCAGGCGATGCCGTTGGCGCCGAGGTAGTCGGCGGTGCCGCCGGTGGCGACGATGGAGAAGCCGCGTCCGAGCATGTCGCGGGCGACGTCGAGCACGCGCGGCTTGTCCGGGTCGCGCACCGAGATGAAGGCCTTGCCCGGTTGCGGCGCCTTGATGTTCGCCGCTTCCTCGGCGCGCGCGAACGCAGCGCCGAAACTGCGGCCCACGCCCATCACTTCGCCGGTGGAGCGCATTTCCGGGCCAAGGATGGGATCCACGTTCTGGAACTTGGCGAACGGGAAGATCGCCTCCTTCACCGAGTAGTAATCCGGGACGATTTCCGCGATCGCGCCCTGCGCGGCCAGCGACATGCCGGCCATGCAGCGCGCGGCGATCTTGGCCAGCGGCCGCCCCGTCGCCTTCGACACGAACGGCACCGTGCGCGAGGCGCGCGGGTTCACTTCCAGCAGGAAGATCACGTCGTCGCCGTCGTCGCGCTGCTGGATCGCGAACTGGGTGTTCATCAGCCCGACCACGTCCAGCGCCTTCGCCAGTGCGACCACCTGTTCGCGCAGGCGTTCCTGCGTCTTCGCCGACAGCGAATACGGCGGCAGCGAACACGAGGAATCGCCCGAATGCACGCCGGCTTCCTCGATGTGCTGCATCACCCCGCCGACCAGCACCTTGCCGTCGCGGTCGGCGATGACGTTGATGTCGACTTCCACCGCGTTGTCGAGGAAGCGATCGAGCAGCACCGGCGAATCGTTCGACACCTTCACCGCCTCGCGCATGTAGCGTTCGAGGTCCGCGTCGGCGTGCACCACTTCCATCGCGCGGCCGCCGAGCACGTAGCTCGGGCGAACGACCAGCGGGTAGCCGATTTCGCGCGCCAGGCTCAATGCTTCCTCGGCGCTGCGCGCGGTGCGGTTCGGCGGCTGCAGCAGGCCGAGGTCGTCGACCAGTTTCTGGAAGCGCTCGCGATCCTCGGCGAGGTCGATGGATTCGGGCGAGGTGCCGATCACCGGCACGCCGTTGGCTTCCAGCGCCCGCGCGAGCTTCAGCGGCGTCTGCCCGCCGTACTGCACGATCACGCCCTCGGGCTTCTCCAGTTCGACGATCTCCAGCACGTCCTCGAGCGTCAGCGGCTCGAAGTACAGGCGATCGGACGTGTCGTAGTCGGTGCTGACGGTTTCCGGATTGCAATTGACCATGATGGTCTCGAATCCGTCCTCGCGCAGCGCCAGCGCGGCGTGCACGCAGCAGTAATCGAATTCGATGCCCTGGCCGATGCGGTTCGGTCCGCCGCCGAGCACCATGATCTTGCGGCGATCGGTCGGCTGCGCCTCGCATTCGTCCTCGTAGGTCGAATACAGGTAGGCAGTCGTGGTCGCGAATTCGGCCGCGCAACTGTCCACGCGCTTGTACACCGGGCGTACGCCGAAGGCCTTGCGCAGGGCGCGCACCGCGGATTCGCTGGTGTTCGCCAGCCGGGCGATGCGCGCGTCCGAGAAACCCATGCGCTTGAGCGCGCGCAGGCGCTTCGCATCGAGGCCATCCAGGCCGCGCTGCGCGATGTCGCCCTCGGCCTCGACCAGTTCCTCGATCTGGTCGAGGAACCACGGGTCGACGAAGGACAGCGCATGCACTTCTTCCACGCCCATTCCCGCGCGGAAGGCGTCGGCGAGGTGGAAGATGCGTTCCGGCCCCGGTTCCTTCAGTTCGCGGCGCAGCGCGGCGAGGTCGGCGTCGTCGGCGAGGTCGAGGCCGGTCGGGTCGAGCCCGGTCTTGCCCGTTTCCAGCCCGCGCAATGCCTTCTGCAGCGATTCCTGGAAGCAACGACCGATCGCCATCACCTCGCCGACCGACTTCATCTGCGTGGTCAGTCGCGCGTCGGCGGCCGGGAATTTCTCGAACGCGAAGCGCGGGATCTTGGTGACGACGTAGTCGATGGCCGGTTCGAAGCTCGCGGGGGTCAGGCCGCCCGTGATCTCGTTCTTCAGTTCGTCGAGCGTGTAGCCGACCGCGAGCTTGGCGGCGACCTTGGCGATCGGGAAGCCGGTCGCCTTCGATGCGAGCGCAGACGAACGCGAGACGCGCGGGTTCATTTCGATCACGACCACGCGGCCGTTCTTCGCATTGATGCCGAATTGCACGTTCGAACCGCCGGTGTCGACGCCGATCTTGCGCAGCACCGCGATGCTGGCGTCGCGCAGGCGCTGGTATTCCTTGTCGGTGAGCGTCTGCGCCGGGGCGACCGTGATGCTGTCGCCGGTATGCACGCCCATCGCGTCCAGGTTCTCGATGCTGCAGACGATGATGCAGTTGTCCGCGGTGTCGCGGACCACTTCCATCTCGAATTCCTTCCAGCCGAGCACCGATTCCTCGACCAGCACTTCGTGCACCGGCGAGAGTTCGAGCCCGCGCTTGACGATGTCCTCGAATTCCTCGCGGTTGTAGGCGATGCCGCCGCCACTGCCGCCGAGGGTGAAGCTCGGGCGGATGATCGTGGGGTAACCCACTTTCGCCTGGATCTCGACCGCCTGCTCGAACGTGCGCGCGACTTCGGCCTTCGGGCATTCCAGCCCGATTTCCTGCATCGCCACGCGGAACAGTTCGCGGTCCTCGGCCATGCGGATCGCTTCGCGCTTGGCGCCGATGAGTTCGACGCCGTGCTTCTCCAGCACGCCGTGGTCGGCGAGGTCCAGCGCGCAGTTCAACGCGGTCTGGCCGCCCATCGTCGGCAACAGCGCGTCCGGCTTTTCCTTGGCGATGATCTTCTCGACCGTCTGCCAGTTGATCGGTTCGATGTAGACCGCATCCGCCATCTCCGGGTCGGTCATGATCGTCGCCGGATTGCTGTTCACCAGCACCACGCGATAGCCCTCGTCGCGCAGCGCCTTGCACGCCTGAGCGCCCGAGTAGTCGAATTCGCAGGCCTGGCCGATGACGATCGGGCCGGCGCCGATGATGAGGATGGTCTGGAGGTCGGTGCGCTTCGGCATTTCAGCGTTTCTCCATCAGCGCCACGAACTTGTCGAACAGCGGGGCCACGTCGTGCGGGCCGGGCGAGGCTTCCGGATGCCCCTGGAAGCCGAAGGCCGGCGCGTCGGTCAGCTCGATGCCCTGGTTGCTGCCGTCGAACAGCGAACGATGGGTGACGCGCGCGTTTGCGGGAAGCGTGGCCTCGTCGATGCAGAAGCCGTGGTTCTGCGAGGTGATCATCACCCGCCCGGAATCGAGGTCCTGCACCGGATGGTTCGCGCCATGGTGGCCGTGCGGCATCTTCATGGTCTTCGCGCCGACCGCGAGGCCGAGCAGTTGGTGGCCCAGGCAGATGCCGTAGGTCGGAATTTTCGCGGCGACGAATTCGCGGATCGCGGCGATCGCGTAGTCGCAGGGCTCCGGATCGCCGGGACCGTTCGACAGGAACACGCCGTCGGGCCGCATCGCCAGCACTTCCGATGCAGGCGTTTGCGCCGGCACGACGTGCACGTCGCAGCCGCGTTCGGCGAGCATGCGCAGGATGTTGCGCTTGGCGCCGAAGTCGTAGGCGACGACCTTGAACTTCGGTTCGGTGCGCACGAATTCGCCGCGGTCGAGGTCGAGTTCGCCCTCGCTCCAGCGATACGCGGATGCGGTCGAGACGACTTTCGCCAGGTCCATGCCCTTGAGGCCGGGGAACTTGCGCGCGGTTTCGATGGCCTTGTCGGCATCGATCCCGCCGGCCATCAACGCGCCGTTCTGCGCGCCGCGATCGCGCAGGATGCGCGTGAGCTTGCGCGTGTCGATTCCGGAAATCGCGACGATGCCGCGCGCCTGCAGCCATTCCGGCAACGCAACCTGGCTGCGCCAGCTGCTGGGCCGGCGCGGAACGTCGCGCACGATCAGGCCGGCGGCCCAGGCCCGTGCGGCCTCGTCGTCCTGTTCGGTGCAGCCGGTGTTGCCGATGTGCGGATAGGTCAGCGTCACCAGCTGCCGCGCGTAGGACGGATCGGTGAGGATTTCCTGGTAACCGGTCATGGCGGTGTTGAACACCACCTCGCCCACGGACAGGCCGGTCGCGCCCACGGAAATGCCCTCGAAGACCGTTCCGTCTTCAAGCGCGAGGATGGCGGGTGTGGTCACGGGTTTCGCCTGCGTCGGGTTGCAAGAAAGCGCCGAAGCGGCTTGAAACCGGTTCGGAACTGGGGTGATCGGGCGAGCGGGAATTGTACCGGCGCAGGAAGCCCGGCGCCAGCCTCAGAGCAGGTCGCGGACGCGGTAGCGCCCCGGCGGTCGTCCGGGCAGCGCGCGCGCCGCATGCAATGCGCCGCGGGCGAAGATGTCGCGGTTGCCGGCGCGGTGGGCCAGTTCGACGCGTTCGCCGATGCCGCTGAACTGCACCAGGTGTTCGCCGACGATGTCGCCGGCGCGGATCGAGGCGTAACGCGGCGTCGCCCCGCCCTCGTCCGCGGCGGCGCCGAGCGTCAACGCCGTGCCCGAGGGCGCGTCGAGCTTGCGCGCGTGGTGCGCCTCGACGATGTCGCAATCCCAGCCGGGCAAGGCGCGCGCCGCGCGTTCGACCAGGTCGTGCAGCACCGCGACGCCGAGGCTGAAGTTGCTCGCCCACACCAGCGGGATGAGCATCGCTGCGCCATCCAGCGCCGCTTGCTGTTCGGACGACAATCCGGTGGTGCCCGATGCCAGTGGCTTGCCGCGCTGCAGGCACAGGTCGAGCACGGCGTCGAAGCCTTCGGGCAGGCTGAAATCGATGGCGGCGTCGAATTCCGGCACGCCCGGAAGTTCGCTTGCCGCGAATTGCGGGATGCCGTCGATGACGCGCGGCCCGACCTTGCGCGAGACCGCGGCCACGACCTCGCAGCCCGCGCCTTCGCGGCACAGGCGTTGCAGGGCCTGCCCCATGCGGCCGCTGGCTCCGTGGATCAACAGGCGTATCGGCGCGTCCATGCAGCGCAGGCTATCCGCACGGCGGGACCGCGACAAGGCGCGTCAGGCGTTGTCGATGCGGGCCTTGCCGAGCTTGACCATCGCCGCGAGTTCGGCGATGGATGCGGTCAGCACGCGCACGCCGCGGCGGTTGACCAGCAGCAGGCGCGAGGAAATCGGGCTGACCCAGGACACCTTCGCCGGCTCCATGCGCCCGGACGGGGTCAGCAATTGCAGCCAGTCGCCGACCTGCAGCTTGCGAACGCGCGCGAGCACGTCGCCGTCGAAGTCGAGCGTATCGGTGCCACCGACGACCCGCATCCGCGGCACGCCCTCGGTTTCGCCGTCCTGCGCTTCCGAGCCTGCGCCAGCAGTTTCCGCAACCGGTTCGGGCGCGATGGCGGGTGGCGGCGCGAGTTCGTCCTGCAGTTCGTCGACGATCGCGGCCGCGGCTTCGCCGACGTAACCGGAACTGGCCAGGATCGCTTCGAGCTGTTCGCGCGGCAGCGACGGCGGTTCGCCCTGCGGCGCGGGTTGCGTGTTGCGATCGTGGGCCTGCAGCAGGCCGTCCACGGCTTCCATCGCCTGCGCATGGCGCGGCGAACCGTGGCCTTCGCGCAGGATCACCTGGGCGATGTGGTGCGCGGCGTGGAGGTCGAGGAAGGTGCCCACCGCCGGCGGCAACGCGCGCTCGCCCCGCCGTTCCCGCAGTTCGTCGGTCGCGGCCTTGCGCGCCGATTCCAGCCGCTCGCGGCCGTGCCGCGCCTGCGCCGCGCGCTTCTCCGCCAGCGCGAGGCGCTTGCGGTTCTGGCCCATGTAGGCGCGCAGCTCCTGTTCCAGCGACTCGAAGATCGCGACGTCCTCGTTGAATTCGGCGACGAGGCGGTCGATGGTGTGGTCGACGTGGTCGAGCAGTTCGCGCTCCTGCGGGCCGTCGCCGTTGTTGCCCGAGCAGGCTTCGGCGATGGTGTTGAGCAGGCGCCACGCCGGGTGCTCGCGCGTGTCGAACATGTAGCGGTCGCGCACCGCGACGCGCGCGAACGGCACCAGCATGCGGTCGATCTTGCGGCGCGAGCGGTTGTCGAAACGTGCGTTTTCCAGCAGCGAGTCGAACAGCCGCGCCATCATGCCGAGCGTTTCCTCGTCGGTCTCGCCGAGGCTCAACCGTTCGCCGCCCATGCCCAGCTTGCGCGCGTTGGCGGCGACTTCCCGCTGCAGGCGCTCGGCGAGGGATTCGGATCCGGCCGCCTGCGCCGCGGCCGGATCCAGCAGTTCGTGCTGCATCAACGCCAGGATCGACAGCAGTTCGTTCGAACCGATCCTCGGCACCAGCGGCGTGACCGTGCCCGGATCGAAGAGCGGCGGTTGTTCCTCGCGCACGGGTGCGCGGCGCGATTCCAGCAGCCTCAGCAGCTGCGTGAACAACACCCCGTCGAGCGGAATGCCGGCGCCGGCGGCCGGCATCGAACCCTGCGCCGCGCCGCGTCCCATGCCCGGCATCGGCGCGCGCGCGGGAGCGGCGGGTCGCGCTTTCTGCGGAAGCTGGCCGGACGCCAGCATCGCCTCGCTGCGCTGGTAGGCCTCTGCCAGCGCCCCGCTCAGGGGACGCTCGAGCGCGCGCAGCGCCGCGATGCGGTGGTGGGGATCGGGGTCCGCTTCCTCCAGCGCCGCGGCCAGGGCCTGCACGATGAAGGCCGGCGACATCGGGTTGTCGGATTCGTTGAGGTCGCCCCGGCCCGCCGTGTGCGCCAGGCGCTTGCCGAGCAGGTCCAGGCTGCGCGCGTTCGGCCGCACGATGCCGTCGATCACCTGGTCGCGCACCAATTGCGATTCCAGCGCGTCTTCGGACAGCAGGCTGAGGCTGAGGTCGGAAAGGTCCGCGACGGCCACCGCGGGTTTTTGCGTGGGCAGTTCGCGGAACCCGGCAGCCAGCGCCTGGCGAACGCGTTGCACGATCCGCGCCTGGTCGAACTGTCCTTCCGCGGATTCGCGCAGGGCAGCCTCGAGTGCGGGCAGCAGGCTCTCGAGCAGCTGCTCCTGCAAGGCCGCAAGCATGTGGCTTCCAACGTGCACGCCGCCACGGACGGAACCTGGGGAAGAAGGATGGGACATCTCGCCTGTCGGGGGCTGGCGCTTTCGTGACATTACGCAAAGTCAGGGCGCAAGTCATTGATGGTGGTCAAGCTTCGACTGTTCGGCCGCGACCGGCCTACACGGCCGCGTCCGTCGGAGCGATCGCCCTTACGACACCATGCGGTCCCAGAAACCCTTCACCCCATCGAGGAAGGTGCTGGACTTGGGCGAATGCCGGCGCGCGCCCTCGCCGACGAAGGTGGTTTCGAACTTCTCCAGCAACTCGCGCTGTTCAGCGGTGAGGTTCACCGGCGTTTCGACCACCACCTTGCAGTAGAGGTCGCCCGGCGCGCGGCTGCGCACCGACTTCACGCCCTTGTCGCGCAAGCGGAACACCTTGCCGGTCTGGGTTTCGGCCGGAATGCGGATCTCGGCCTCGCCGCCGAGCGTGGGCACGCGCACGGTGTCGCCGAGCGCCGCCTGCGAGATGCGGATCGGCACCTCGCAATGCAGGTCGTCGCCGTCGCGTTCGAACAACTCGTGCGGGCGCACGCGCACTTCCACGTACAGGTCGCCGGGCGGCGCGCCGGCGGGACCGGCCTCGCCTTCGCCCGTCAGGCGGATGCGGTCGCCGCTGTCGACGCCGGCCGGCACCTTCACCGCCAGCGTCTTCTCGTCCTGCACGCGGCCGTTGCCGTGGCAGGCCTTGCACGGGGTGACGATGACCTGGCCGCGACCCCCGCAATGCGGGCACGGCTGCTGCATCGCGAAGATGCCTCGCTGCATGCGCACCTGGCCGCGGCCGTGGCAGGTGGAACAGGTTTCGATCCTGCCGTCTTCCGAACCCGAGCCGTTGCAGACGGTGCAGGCCGAGAGCGTCGGCAGTTCGATGGTCTTCTCGACCCCGGCGACAGCTTCCTCCAGATCGAGTTCCATCACGTAGCCGACGTCGGCGCCGCGGCGCGGCGCCTGGCGCGCGCCGCCGCCGAAGATGTTGCCGAAGATGTCGCCGAAGATGTCGCCCACGTCGTGGAAGCCGGGACCGGCGTTGCCGCCGCCCATGCCGTGCTCGAACGCGGCGTGGCCGTGCTGGTCGTACATGCGGCGCTTGCCGCCGTCGCTCAGCACTTCGTAGGCTTCCTTGCACTCCCTGAACGCGGCCTCGGCATTCGCATCGCCGGGATTGCGGTCGGGATGGTGCTTCATCGCGCAGCGGCGATAGGCCTTCTTCAGGTCCTCCTCGCTCGCGTCGCGGGCGACGCCGAGGACTTCGTAGTAGTCGCGCTTGCTCATTTCCGCTCGATTCTCGATTCGATGCGCCGGTCGGGCACCAGCCAGGCCAGCGCCACCAGCACGTACAGCGCGCAGGCCATCCACGGCTGCACGAACGCCAGCGCGATGCCCGCGACGTAGAACAGCGGCGACAGCCTGCCCTTGAAGTCGGCGCCGGTGGCGCGCGCGAGCAGCGAATCGTTGCCTTCCACGGCGATGATGCGCTGCTGCAGGATCCAGTACGCGATCGCCGCCATCAGCAACACGATGCCGTACATCGCGGTCGGCAGCGCGGTGAAGTGGTTTTCGCCCATCCACGCGGTCGCGAACGGGAACAGCGACAGCCAGAACAGCAGGTGCAGGTTCGCCCACAGCACGCTGCCGCTGACCTTGTGCGTCGCGTGCAGCATGTGGTGGTGGTTGTTCCAGTAGATGCCGACGTAGATGAAGCTGAGCACGTAGCTCAGGAACACAGGCAACAGCGGCCGCAGCGCCGCGAAATCGCTGCCGTGCGGCACCTTCAGTTCCAGCACCATGATGGTGATGATGATGGCGATGACGCCATCGCTGAAGGCTTCGAGCCTGCCCTTGCCCATGTCCCCTCCCTACATGGCGAACGCCCGTGGCCGGGCGTTCGCGCTTCGTTTCCCGGTTTCCCCGATCAGGGCTTCTTGTCGTCGTCCCTGACTTCGGTGAACTCGGCGTCGACCACGTCGTCGGCCGGCTTGCCTGCGCCGGCGTCGCCCGCGTCCTGCGGCTGGCCGGCGGACTGGGCGGCGGCGAACAGGGCCTGGCCGGCCTCCTCCAGCGCGCGGCTCTTGGCCTCGATCTGCGCCTTGTCGTCGCCCTTCATCGCCGATTCGAGTTCGGCGATCGCACCCTCGACCCGGCCGATCACGTCGCCCGGCACCTTGTCGCCGTTGTCCTTGATCGCGGTGCGCGTGGCGTGGACCAGGCCATCGGCGTGGTTGCGCGCGCTCACCAGCTCATGGAACTTCTTGTCCTCTTCGCGATGCGATTCGGCGTCCGCGACCATGCGCTGGATCTCGTCGTCCGACAGGCCCGAACCGGCCTTGATCTCGACCTTCTGTTCCTTGCCGGTCTTCTTGTCCTTGGCGGTCACGTGGACGATGCCGTTGGCGTCGATGTCGAAGCTCACTTCCACCTGCGGCATGCCGCGCGGGGCCGGCTCGATGCCGGTGAGGTCGAACTTGGCCAGCGACTTGTTGAAGCGCGCCTGCTCGCGTTCGCCCTGCAGCACGTGCACCGTCACCGCGGACTGGTTGTCCTCGGCGGTGCTGAAGGTCTGCGAGGACTTGGTCGGGATCGTGGTGTTCTTCTCGATGATCTTGGTGAACACGCCACCGAGCGTTTCGATGCCCAGCGACAGCGGGGTCACGTCGAGCAGCAGCACGTCCTTCACGTCGCCCTGCAGCACGCCGCCCTGGATCGCGGCGCCGACGGCGACCGCCTCGTCCGGGTTCACGTCCTTGCGCGGTTCCTTGCCGAAGAAATCGGCCACCGCCTGCTGCACCTTGGGCATGCGGGTCTGGCCGCCGACGAGGATGACCTCGCTGACGTCACCGGGCTTGAGGCCGGCATCGTTGAGCGCGACGCGGCAGGGTTCGATGGTCTTCTTGACCAGGTCCTCGACCAGCGACTCGAGCTTGGCCCGGGTCAGCTTGATGTTGAGGTGCTTGGGGCCGCTCGCGTCGGCGGTGACGTACGGCAGGTTGACGTCGGTCTGCTGCGACGAAGACAGTTCGATCTTGGCGCGCTCGGCCGCGTCCTTCAGGCGCTGCAGCGCCAGCGGATCCTTGCGCAGGTCGATGCCCTGCTCCTTCTGGAATTCCTCGACCAGGAAATCGATGACGCGCTTGTCGAAGTCCTCGCCGCCGAGGAAGGTATCGCCGTTGGTGGCGAGCACCTCGAACTGCTTCTCGCCGTCGACGTTGGCGATCTCGATGATCGACACGTCGAAGGTGCCGCCGCCGAGGTCGTACACGGCGACCTTGCGGTCCTTGCCGTCGCCCTTGTCGAGGCCGTAGGCCAGCGCGGCCGCGGTCGGTTCGTTGATGATGCGCTTGACGTCGAGGCCGGCGATGCGGCCGGCGTCCTTGGTCGCCTGGCGCTGCGAATCGTTGAAGTAGGCCGGGACGGTGATCACCGCCTCGGTCACGGTTTCGCCGAGGAAGGCTTCGGCGGTCTTCTTCATCTTCTCGAGGATGCGCGCGGAGACTTCCTGCGGCGACAGCTTCCTGTCGTCGCTGGTCGCGACCCATGCGTCGCCGTTGTCGTGCTGGGCGATCTTGTACGGAACCAGCTCGATGTCCTTCTGCACCTCGGCGTCGCCGAACTTGCGGCCGATCAGGCGCTTGACCGCGAAGAAGGTGTTCTTCGGGTTGGTCACCGCCTGGCGCTTGGCGCTGGCGCCGACCAGGACTTCGCCGTCCTTGGTGTAGGCGACGATCGACGGCGTGGTGCGGTCGCCCTCGCTGTTCTCGATGACGCGGGCCTTGCCGCCTTCCATGATCGCCACGCACGAATTCGTGGTGCCGAGGTCGATGCCGATGATCTTGGCCATGATATGTGTTCCCTCTCGATGTCTTGTGTTCGGGGCGCCGTTGCGCCGATGTTCGCGATGTGGGGCTGTGCCGCGCCGGTTCAAGGTGAGGCGACCGGCCGGGTTTCCTACGAGTTGGCGACGACCACCAGCGCGGGGCGCAACAGGCGGTCGTTGAGCGCGTAGCCTTTCTGGAAGGTGCGGACGACGCTGCCCGGCGGCACGTCCACGGACGCGGCCACGCTCATCGCCTGGTGGCGTTCCGGGTCGAAGGCATCGCCGGCGGCCGGTGCGATTTCGCCCAGCCCGTTCTTCTCGGCGATGGAATGCAGTTGCTTGAGAGTGAGTTCCAGCCCCGCGCGCAAGGGATCCTCGGCGGTGGCGGCGGCGAGCCCGGCCTCCATGCTGTCGAACAGCGGCAGCAGTTCGCCCAACAGTTTCTCGTTGGCGAACTTGCGGGCCATTTCCACGTCGCGGGCGAGGCGCTTGCGCTGGTTGTCGAGGTCGGCGCGATCGAGCAGCAACTGCGCCTTCGCCTGTTCCAGTTCGCCCTGCAGGGCTTCCACCTGGTCGCGCAAGACCTGCTCGGCGTCGACGGCTTCGTTCGCCGGATCCATGCTCGGTTCGGTCATCGTCTTTGGTTCGCTGCCGGCGGTCGTCGGCCGCCCGATCCGGGGTTTATGAGGGCTGCGAATCGGGATTCAAGGCATTGCCGAGCACATCGGCGGCGGCCTGCACCACCGGGATCACCCGGTCGTAGGCCATGCGCGTGGGCCCGATCACCCCGAGCACGCCGAGCACGCGACCGCCCGCGGCATAGGGCGCGGTGACCAGCGAGACGCCTTCCAGCGGGGCCATGCCGGTTTCCTCGCCGATGAAGATGCGGATGCCTTCGGCCTGCACGGTGCGGTCGAGCAACTGCAGGATTTCGCGCTTGCGGGCGAAGGCTTCGAACAGCTCGCGCAGGCGTTCGAACGTCGGACAGGCCCTGCGCGCCCATCAGCCGGGTCTGGCCGGCCAGGACGAGGTCCTCGCCGACCGGCGCCAGCGCCTCGTCGGCCAGTTCCAGCGAGCGCGCCAGCAGGGCCTGCATGGCATCGCGGGCGTTGGCCAGCTCCTGCAGCAGCGCCGCGCGCATGTGCTGCAGCGGGATGCCGGCGAAATGCGTGTTGAGGTAGTTCGACACGCGTTCGAGTTCGGCCGGCTCGTACGGACGCCGCATCGCGATCACCCGGTTCTCGACTTCGTTGTCGGCGAACACCAGCACGCACAGCACCCGGCGCGGATCCAGCGGCAGGAATTCGATCCGCCGGAACGCAAACTGTTCGCGCCGCGGCACGCCCACCACGCCGACGAAATGGGTCATGGCGGAGAGCAGTTCCGAGGCATTGCCGAGCAGCGCCTGGGTGCCCGCCCCGGCCGGCAGTTCCTGCCGCAGCCGCGTCAGTTCGCTTTCTCCCAGCGGCTTGAGCTGCAGCAGCGAATCGACGAACACGCGATAGCCCTGCGCGGTGGGCACGCGCCCGGCCGAACTGTGCGGCGCCGCCAGCAGGCCGGCGTCCTCAAGGTCGGCGAGGATGTTGCGGATCGTGGCCGGGCTGACATCCAGCCCCGCGTGCCGCGCCAGCGTCTGCGATCCCACCGGCTCGCCATCGCGGATGTAGCGGCCGATCAACGTGCGCAGCAATTGCCGCGCGCGTGGGTCGAGTGGATCCTGGTCGCGGGGCGGTTTGGCCATGCCGTGGATATACGGCCACCCGCGCACGGGCGCAAGCGACGGCATGGCCCCTACAATTCCACGCATGCTGACCCGCCTCGCCCTGCGCGACTTCGCCATCGCCGCCGCGATCGAACTCGAATTCGGTCCCGGCCTGACCGCGGTTTCCGGCGAAACCGGCGCCGGCAAGTCGCTGCTGGTGGATGCGCTCGGCTTCCTCGGCGGCCAGCGCGCCGACAGCGGCATGGTCCGCCACGGCGCCGAACGCGCGGAGTTGACCGCGCAATTCGCGCTGGCCGATGCGGCGCCCGCGCTCGACTGGCTGCGCGCGCAGGAATTCGACGACGGCGACGAATGCCAGCTGCGGCGCACGCTGCGCGCCGATGGCGGTTCGCGCGCATGGATCAACGGCCGCCCGGCGACGCTGGCGCAGGTCGCGGAACTGGCGGAATTACTGTTCGAAATCCACGGCCAGCACGAGCAGCAGGCGCTGCTGTCGCGGCCGGCGCAACGCGACCTGCTCGATGCCTATGCCGGCCACGCCGGATTGCTCGCGAACGTGCGCACCCATGCGCAACGCTGGCGCGAACTGGCGCGCGAACGCGAAACCCTGCTCGCACGTGGCGACGCGAGCGAACGCCGCGACTGGCTGCGCCACCAGCTCGACGAACTCGACGCGGAAACGCTGGATGCCGAATCGCTGGCCGAACTCGACCGCGGCCATCGCCGCCAGGCGCATGCGGCGGCGCTGATCGCCGCCTGCGAGGACGCGGGCGAACGCCTCGGCGGCGAACAATCGCTGCCGGTGCAATTGCAGCGCCTGCGTGGCGCCCTGCAGCGCGAGGCCGCGCACGAACCGCGGCTGGACGAAGTCGACGCGATGCTGGATTCGGCCGCGATCCAGCTCGACGAAGCCGCCGCGCTGGTCGAACGCATCCGTTCCGACCTCGATCTCGATCCGGACGCGCTGGCCGCGATGGAACGCCGGCTGTCGCGGCTGCAGGACCTCGCGCGCAAGCATCGCGTTCCGCTCGAAGGGCTGGGCGCGCAACGCGACATCCTCGCCGCCGAACACGAATCGCTGGCCGACATCGGGCAGCGCCTCGCCGATCTGGCCCGGGAACTGGACGGCGAGCGCGCGTCATGGCGCAAGGCCGCGGACGCGCTCGGCGCTTCGCGGCGCAAGGCGGCCGAGTCGCTGTCGAACGAGGCATCGCGGCTGATCGGCGAACTCGGCATGGCCGGCGGGACATTCGAAGTCGCGCTGGAAGCGAACGACGGCGACGCCGATCCCGACCCGCACGGCGCCGAGCGCGTGGAATTCCTCGTCTCGGCGAACGCCGGGCAACCGCCGCGACCGCTGCGCAAGGTCGCGTCCGGCGGCGAGCTGTCGCGCATTTCGCTGGCGATCGAAGTCGCCGCGCTCGGCCTCGACGCGGTGCCGACCATGGTGTTCGACGAAGTCGATTCTGGCATCGGCGGCGCGGTCGCGCAGATCGTCGGCCGCCAGTTGCGCGCGCTGGGCGCGAAACGGCAGGTGCTGTGCGTCACCCACCTGCCGCAGGTCGCGGCGCAGGGCCATGCGCACTGGCGCGTGAGCAAGGCCGCCAGCGCCGGCGTCACCCAGAGCGAAGTGCGGCCACTGGATGCAACGCAACGCATCGCCGAGCTCGCGCGGATGCTGGGCGGCGTGGAAGTCGGCGACGAAGCACGCGCGGCGGCGAAGAAACTGCTGGCGGATGCGGTGTAGGAGCGCGCTCCTACGACATCAAATTGGTGCCGATCGCGACCGTGGCTACAACTACAGCCATGGAACCCAACTGACAAGCACCGTACGGAACCAGCGAGGACCGAAGGTCGCTGCAACGAAGAAGATCAAGGCTGCGGTCACCAGAAGCCAGACCCCGAGCATTGATCGTGGGCTGCCCGAGTAGGCAAAACCCGCCCCGACCGACCATGCCAATCCCATTGCGAGACAGAGAATCCTTGCGATGATGTCGATACGATCAGGAAGATCGTCCTTGCTTTTCATGCCGTCGCGTTATTTCTTTTTCCGTACGTACAGCACCAGCGAGTGATCGACGATCTCGCAGCCGTGCTCGGCGGCGATGCGTTGCTGCAGCTGTTCGATCTCGGGGCTCTGGAACTCGATCACCTTGCCGCTGTCGACATCGACCATGTGGTCGTGGTGCTGGCCGCGGTCGAGCTCGTACACCGCGTGCCCGCCCTCGAAGTTGTGCTTCAGCACGAGGCCGGCGGCCTCGAACTGGGTCAGCACCCGGTACACCGTGGCGAGGCCGATTTCGTCGCCCTGCCCGCTCAGGTGGCGGTAGATGTCCTCGGCGGTCATGTGCCGCGGCTTGGCCGCTTCCAGCAATTCGAGGATGCGCATGCGCGGGTGGGTGACCTTCAGCCCGACGTTGCGCAGGTCCTGGGTTTCCATGGTCTTTCCAAGCCTCCGTCGTCGATGCAACGCCGCGTGAACGCGAGGTCCGCCGGGGCGTGCGCGCCGCGTCGCAGTGTATCATCGCCCCTGTTTCCGCCCACCGACGCCCGCATGCGCAAGCTCCCCGCCGCAATCGTTGCCGCCGCCCTCGCCCTTGCCGTGTCCGGCTGCGGGATCCTGTACAAGCAGCCGATCTACCAGGGCAACCTGATCGACAAGGCCGCAGCGGACCAGTTGCAGGCGGGGATGAGCAAGGAACAGGTCGTCAACCTGATCGGCACGCCGTCGATCGCGGATCCGTTCCACCACGATCGCTGGGACTACGCGGCGAGCGAACGCGACGGCCGCCTCGGCCATGTCGAGGTCAAGAACCTCACCCTGTGGTTCGAGAACAACGCCCTGACGCGCTGGGACGGCGAATACTTCCCCGAGCAGGACGACGCGCTGGCCAAGCGCATGGGCCGCTTCGGCAACCTGCCGAAGGACAAGAAGAAGCCGGGCGGCGGCTAAGCGCCACGATGCGCGGCGCGCCGGCGCTGGGCGTCCTTGGGATCGGCCTGCAGGCCGCGCAGCACCTCGACGCGGTCGCCATCGGCGAGCAATTGCCCCGGCGCCGAGCGCACGCCGAACACCGCCACGCCCGCGCAATCGCCGTCGTTCCAGCCGCTGGCGGCGAGCGCATCGGCCACGCTCGCGCCCTCGGGCAGCAACAACGATTGCGATTCGTGCCGATGCGGCCAGGCGCGCACGATTTCGACGCGGATGCTCATGCGCCTTCGTCGGCGACGCGCACGAAATCGTCGACCATGCGGTCGGCCAGGCCCTGCATGCCGATCGCGAGGGCCGGCGCGAGCAGCAGGCTTTCGGGCTCGAAATCGAGCGATAGGCTCACCTTGCACGCCGATTCGTCCAGCGCGTGGAACTGCCAGCGGCCCTCGAGGCGCTTGAATGGCCCGTCCCGCAGGTGCATGTCGATGGCGTGCGGGGGTTCCAGCACGTTCTCGGTGGTGAACCAGATCGCGAAGCCGCCAAGCCCCAGTTCCAGCCGGGCGACGATGCGGTCCCCGCTTTCCTCGATCACCTCGGCCGCGCGGCACCAGTCGAAGCGGCGCGGGTAGGCGCGCACGTCGTTGACCAGCGCGAACATGCGCGTCGCCGCGTGTTCGACCAGGGCACTGCGCTTGATCGTCGGCACCGGCTCGCCACCCTCGCCCGCATCGGGGACAATGCCCGTATGGGCAAGAAGGACGGCAAGGATAAGGCAAACGGCGGCGGCACCATCGCGCTGAACAAGCGCGCGCGCCACGAATACCACTTCGAGGAGACGTTCGAGGCCGGGCTCGCGCTGCAGGGCTGGGAGCTGAAGTCGATCCGCGCCGGCCGCGCCAACATCACCGAAAGCTATGCCGTGGTCCGCAACGGCGAGCTGTTCCTGTTCGGCGCGCAGATCACCCCGCTGATCTCGGCCTCGACCCACGTCGTCGCCGACGACCGGCGCACGCGCAAGCTGCTGTTGCACCGGCGCGAGATCGACCAGGCCATCGGCAAGGTGCAGCGCGACGGCTACACCCTGGTGCCGACCGCGCTGTACTGGAAGGGCAACAAGGTGAAGGCGGAATTGGCGCTGGCGCGCGGCAAGCAGACCCACGACAAGCGCGAGGTGGAAAGGGAGCGCGACTGGAACCGCGAGAAGCAACGCCTGCTGCGCCGGAACAACAAGGATGCCTGACACCTAGCCCGCGGATTCCTCCGCGGGCGGCTCGGGGAACACGAACAGGAAGCGCGCGCCCTCGCCCGGCTTGCCCTCGGCGCGAATGCTGCCGCCGTGCCGCTCGAGGATGCGACGCACCGAGGCCAGGCCGATGCCATGGCCGGCGAAATCCTGCTGGGCATGCAGGCGCTGGAACGGGCGGAACAGCTTGTTCGCGTAATTGGAGTCGAAGCCGGCCCCGTTGTCCTCGACCACGACGGCATGCGCGTCGCGGTACAGGCGGATGCATGGCGCGGTCGTGGCCGCGGTGAACTTCCATGCGTTGTCGAGCAGATTCTGCAACAGGTTGCGCGCGAGGGCGGGATCCGCCCACGCCCTCAGCCCGGGCTCGATGCGGACCTCGACCCGGCGCGAGGGATCCTGTTCGCGCAATTCGGAAACGATTTCCCCGGCAAGCTGCGACAGGTCGATGGCGCACGGCTTCAGTTCGCTGCGGCCGATGCGCGACACCTTGAGGATGGCGTCGATCAGCTCGTCCATGCGCGTCGTGGCGCTGCGCACGCGCTCGAGATAGACGCGCCCGGTCTCGTCGAGCGCCTCGCCGTAGCGTTCGCGCAGCAGGCGGCTGAACCCGTCGATCGAACGCAAGGGCGCGCGCAGGTCGTGCGACACGCTGTAGGCGAAGGATTCGAGTTCCTCGTTGGCCTGGGTCAGTTCGCGCGTGCGCACCGCGACCCGCGCTTCCAGCGTGCGGTTGAGCGCGCGCACCTGCGCCTCGGCGCGCAGGCGTTCTGTCACGTCCTCGACCTGCACCAGCCCGACCACGTCCTGGCCGAGGTCGCCCGGCACCGGCGCGAAGGTCAGTTGCGCGTGCCGCACCTCGCCATCGCCGCGGCGCAGGCGCCTGGTGGTGCGGTGCACGCCATCCTGCATCGACTGCATCTGCCCGGTGCGCAACGGATCCTCGGCGTCCGCGAACTGCGCGCCAAGCGCCTGCCCCACCAGCGCCTCCTGCGTGGTGCCGAGGATGCCGGCGAGCGCCGGGTTGGCCTCGACGATGTCCCCGTGGCTGTCCAGCAGGGCCTTGCCGATCGCCGAATACTCCATGGCGTTGCGGAAACGCTGTTCGCTGCGCCGGTACGATTCGCTCATGCGCGACGCCAGCGCATCCGCCCGCGCTTCGGTCATCGCCAGCGCGAGCACCAGCCCGAACAGCAGCAACGCGCAGGCCAGGCCGACGAGCACGGTCGCGCGCAAGTCGGCGGCCCCGGCCTCGACCTCGACCAGCGGTTGCGATTCGAACGCCAGTCGCCAGCGACGGCCGTAGACCTCGAGATCGCGGGTGGTGGTGAACGCCGGCGGGGAGTGGGTGGCACCGTCGCGCAAGGCAGGGTCGGCATAGAGCAACGTGCCGTGCCCGTCGGTGATGTCGCGAATGCGGAACCTGACCGGCCGCTGCAACGTCAGCGTGGTGATCTCTACCAGCGTCTGCAGGCGGATCGGCGCGTATACCCAGCCTCGCAAGCTGTCGCGTCGCTCCGCGATGCTCCCGGGTTGCAGCTGCGAGCGGTAAACCGGGGCATACAGCAGCGCCGAGGGCTGCGCGCGGGGTTGCCCTGCGTCCTGGACCAGCTCCACCGGCGCGGTCATGCGCGTCTCCCCGGCGTCCGCGGCCGCGCGCATCGCCGCCTGTCGCCGCGGTTCGGAATACATGTCGAAACCGATCGCCGCGCGATTCCCCGGCGTGGCCGGCATCAGGTACAGGACCGGGCCGTATTCGCGGCGCACCCCCGCGGGATGCACGACGAACAGGCCTTCGCCGCGGTCGCGCAGCTGCAACTGGAAATCCTGCAGTTGTCCCGATGCCAGGTAGGGTGCGAAGCCGAGCCCCACGATCGACGGGAACTGCTCGTCAATGCGCAGGCTGCGGGTGTAATCGGTCCACTGTTCGGCCGTGGGCCAGTCGACCGAAGCGACCAGCGATACGCCGCCACGCAGGATCAGGTCGTAGTAGACGACCTGTTGCCGCATGCGTTCGGCGATTTCGGAGGCGTAGCTTTCGAAGGTCGCCTGGGCCGCGCGCAGCTCGCGTTCGTGCCGCGAATGGGCGTAGTAGAACACCGCGGCGAGCCCCAGCAGCAACACCACCACCGCCAGCGCGTAACTGGGGCGAAGCAAGCGCTTGAGCTGGCCCGGGAGCATCGCCCCGGTGGCGGGGCCGTCCGTGTGCATGCGGCAAGCATACCCGCGGGATTGCCTGAACATTCCGGTGCATTCGCCGCGTCGCGCATTGCGCGGGCACGAAGCGCCCCTATACTGCAGCTGCCGGTTGTTTCCAGGCTTCCCGGGGCTGCATTGGCTTCGACGGGGGTCGCGAAATCGCCTGGCGCATGCCGAGGGGGCAGCTTTCCTCGTTAATCCAGCGGCAAAAAACCAGACGCCAACGACGACGTCTACGCTCTGGCCGCTTAAGGCCTAGCCCCGAACCCACTTGTGCCTGTGCTCGTGGATGTAGGGTCATCATCACAGGATCGTGGCCGGCGGCGACCCGTCAACCGGCTCCTAGAACAAAGCGGGTGTGGATGAGGGTGTGCCTCGCACGGTGTGTTGCCTTCATCCGAGATCGAACACCGGGCTAAGCATGTAGTGCCGGGGATGGAGTGCCTTCGGACGCGGGTTCGATTCCCGCCAGCTCCACCAACCAAACGCCCCGACCAAGCGTCGGGGCGTTTCTTTTCCCTCACGTCGCGACCGGCCCTTCGCCGGACCAGCCGTATTCCGCGGGCAATGCCGCGTGGAATATGTCGAGGCCCTCGTCGCGCAGCAATCGCAACAGCCTCGCCGCCTCGTCGTCGCCGACGATGAATTCGACCAGCACCGGCTCCTCGCCCGCGAGTTCGAAGAACGCCTGTTCGTGGATCTTGCCATGGCGACCGAAACCGGCGATGGCGCGGAAGGCGGAGCCACCCGCGATGCCCATTTGCTTCGCCTGTTCCAGCAGCCATTCGTAGACCGGCAGGCCGGCGTGCTTGCGGCCCTCGTAGGTGTAGATGCGCAGGTGGACGCCTTTCATGCGGTGCCTCCGTGGGATGTCGCGAGCCAGCCGACCAAGGCCACGCCGGCCAGCGTGGCGAGGATCGACGCGATGACGTGCAGGCCGATCGCCGCGAGCGCCCAACCGTACTGGGCGCGCAACAGCAGCGTGGCGGTTTCTGCCGAGAACGTGGAGAACGTGGTGAGCCCACCGAGGAATCCGGTGGTGATCATCAGGCGGAGCAGCGGAGACAGCCCTTCGAACTGGGTGAAGATGCCCAGCGCGAGCCCCATGATGAAACCGCCGATCACGTTCGCCGCGAGGGTGCCCAGCGGAACGGTCGGGAACACCGGGTTGAGCCAGAGGCCGAGTCCCCAGCGCGCGAGCGCGCCGAATCCCGAGCCGATGAAGATGAAGATCGCCGAATTCCACACCGCCGCAACTCCCGTTGTTGGGGTCGCGTGCTGCAAACGGCGTCTTTGTCGGCGACACGGCCTGCGCACCCGGACCCGGGTGGACAGGCATCATCAGCCGTGGGCGGCGGTTCGTCCCGGACATCGGGACCGGAGGAATGCCATCTCCGTGGCGCGCATCCTCGCGCCGTGCCGCGCGTGCGTCAACCTGCGGCGGCCGACAAGCAACGGGCCGCTTGCGCGGCCCGTTCCCGTGCATCCGGCAATTGCCGGGATTACTGCTGTACCGGCACCAGGGTGATCTCGACGCGACGGTTGGCGGCGCGGCCTTCCTCGGTGTCGTTGCTGGCGATCGGGCGCGATTCGCCCGCGCCGGTGACGATCATGCGGCTGCTGGCGACGCCACGGCCGCCAAGGTAGCCGGCGACCGCATTCGCCCGGTTCTGCGACAGGGTCTGGTTGTAGGCATCGCTGCCCTTGCTGTCGGTATGGCCGGTCACCTCGATCCGGGTCTGGTTGTACTCGTTGAGCATGGTCGCCAGGTTGTCCAGCACCGGGCGGAATTCCGGCTTGAGATCGTAGCGGTCGAAGTCGAACGTGATGCCGCTGGGCATGTTGAGCGTGATGTTGTCGCCCTGGCGCTCGACTTCGACGCCCGTGCCCGCCATCTTCCGGCGCAGTTCCGCCTCCTGGCGATCCTGGTAGGCGCCGATGCCGGCACCGGCGGCGGCACCGACCGTCGCACCCGCGAGCGCGCGCTGGCGACGCTCGGTGGCGCTATCGCCGGTCGCGGCGCCGAGCACCGCACCGGCGACCGCACCGATGGCGGCACCGCGGCCGGTGCGGTTCGGGTCGTTCGGATCGTTGGTCTGGCCGGTGTAGGTCGCGCAACTGCTCAGCAGCAAGGTCGCGGCGAGGGTCGAAAGCACGCTGGTGGCGGCGAACTTGTTCATGGGGTCTCCTGAAGTGATCCGGATGCGTCCGGCAATCGATGCGGCGCACAGTCAAACACACGCCGGCGTATGCGCGCGGTGAGGGCGAGACCCGTATTCAGCCAGTGGTCGGATTGAGGGAATCAGGCGTCGGCCATCAATGCCGCCGCGGCTTCCGCATCGAGCATGCCGTTCCAGTCGGCCATCAGCGCGAGGTACAGCAGCTTGTCGAATTCCTCGCCGAAACGGCGGATCACGTCTTGCGGATCGGGGATGAGCCGCGCATCGGCGATCAGTCCGAAATGCACTTCGCCGTCGTAGCTGAGGATCGAAAGCCCGATGCCGATGGAACCGGTCTGCGGCACCCAGAACATCAGGTCGCGCAGCTTGCGACCGGCGAGGTACAGCGGCTGCTGCGGGCCTGGCACGTTGGTCGCGACCGTGGTCGCCTTGCGGCTGAAGAGATCCAGCGCGAGCTCCTGCACCGCCGCCGGCGCCATGCCCAGCGCTGCGAGCAGGCCGTAGGCGACGATGGCCTGGCGCGAATTCTTGAGCTGGCGCATGCAGCCGGCGACGCGTTCGAGCCTGCGAACGGGATTCGCTTCGCCGACGGGAAGATCGAGGAACACCAGTCCGAAATGGTTGCCGAGCTTCTTGGCGTGTTCGAGCGGGCGCAGGTTGACCGGCACGGTCGCGCGCAGGGTCATGCCGTCCAGCGCCTCGCCGCGTTCGCGCATGTATTCGCGCAGCGCGCCCGCCGCCGCCGCCATCAGCACGTCGTTGACGGTGCAACCGCAGGCGCGGCCGACCGCCTTCACTTCCTCCAGCTTCAAAGGCTCGGCCCAGGCCACGCGCTTGCTCACGCCGAGGCGACCGCGCAGCATCGATGGCGGATCGTCCGGCAGCGACAGGGCTTGCACCAGTTCGCGCGCGATCTCCCCGCCCTCCTTCGCCAGCACGCCGGCGAGGGTCGGGTCCTGCACCATCTCGATGCCTTTTTCGAGCATCTTGCCGCCGAGTTTCATGTACTTGTCGACCGCGCCGACGCGGCGCGCGACCGCCGCGCCTTCCTGCTTCAGCCAGGTCTTCGGCAAGGGTTCGGCCTTGCCCGGGCTGCGCTCGGCATCGGTCAGCGACAACAGCACCTGCACCAGCGCGATGCCGTCGGCGTAGCAATGGTGGATACGCGCGACGATCGCCGAACCACCGCGGTAACCCTCGACCAGGTGGAATTGCCACAGCGGCTTGTGCGGATCGAGCGGGCTTGAGGCGAGTTGTCCGACGAAGCGTTGCAAGGCGCGCTTCTGCGCGGCCGGGCCATCGCCCTTGCCCGGCAATCCGCTGAGGCGCACGTGCCAGTCGAGGTCGAAATGCGGATCGTCCTGCCACGAGGCGCCGGTCGGGCCGTCCACCGGTTTTTGCCGGAAGCGCGCGTAGGCGAGGAACCGTTTCTTCACCACCTGCTTCAGCGCGGCCAGCGTCATCGGCTCGTCGAGCATCAGCACGCCGGTGATCATCATCGGGTTGGTCGGCCGTTCCATCCGCAGCCACGCGGTATCGACCCGCGACATCGCCTCGCGCTTCACGGTTCCGCCGGCGGATCGCTTCAAGCGCGGTTTCGGCGTGGCCATCGGTGTCCCCTCGGTCGTGGGGTCAACGATACACGCGCGGAATGCGTTCGTTGAGACCGGTGAGGATTTCGTAGGGAATGGTGCCGGCGAGCCGCGCCACGTCCTCGGCGGAGATCGCCTGCCCGCCCTGCGCGCCGACCAGCACGACTTCGTCCTCGTTGTATGCCGTGCCGTCCACGCCGAGATCGACCATGAACTGGTCCATGCAGATGCGCCCGACGATGGGCCGGCGCTCGCCGCGGACCAGCACCTCGCCCTTCGACGACAACGCGCGCGGCCAGCCGTCGCCGTAGCCGATGGGAATGGTGACGATGCGGGTGTCGCGTTCGGCCGTCCACGTCGCGCCGTAACTGACGGTGTTGCCGGCGCGGACCACCTTGAAATAGACCACCTGCGAGACCAGCGACAGCGCCGGACGCACGTCGATGCTGCGTTGCGACGCAGGATCCGGAAGCACGCCGTACAGCACGATGCCCGGCCGCACCAGGTCCAGCCAAGTGTCCGGGAAGTGCAGCACGCCGCCGGAATTGGCGAGGTGCCGCGGCGGCATGGGCGCACCGAGCCGTTCGAAATGCGCGCAGGCCTCGGCGAAGCGTTCGACCTGCAACGCGGTCATCGGCGACGAAGGATCGTCGGCGCTGGCGAGGTGCGAATAGATGCCCTTGATGTCGATCCACTGCGATGCGACCGCGGCCTCGACGAACGGCCCGCAGGAATAACTGTGCACGCCGATGCGCTCCATGCCGGTGTCGACCTTGAGGTGCACGCCGGCCTTGCGCCCGAGCGCCTCGGCCGCGGCCTCGACCTGGCGCAGCTTGTCGAGCGAGGACACGGTGATGTCGAGCTCGTGTCGGATGAACGCGGCGACCTGTGGCCCGAAAATGCCGCCGAGCACGAGGATCGGCAACTTCAACCCGGCGCGGCGCAGCGCGATGCCTTCCTCGAGGAAGGCCACGCCGAGCTGGTCCACGCCCTGCGCTTCCAGGTGCCGTGCGACGGGAACGAGACCATGGCCGTAGGCGTTGGCCTTGACGATGCCCATCACCGGCACGCGCACGTGCCCGCGGATCGCGGCGAGGTTGTGCGACAGCGCATCGAGGTCGACGCGGATCCGGGTCGGGCGCTGGCTGGCGGGTTCGCTCATGCGCATATTCGAACACGGCGGCGCGCTCAGCGCATCGCGTCCTCATGGCCCATGCGGTCGCGGATGCGCCGCGCCCAGGTTTCCGGCGTCTGCGGCTTGACGAACAGCACGCGCAACTCCGGGTGGCGTTCGCGCAAGGCGTTCTCGATCCGGTCGACCGCGCGCTCGATGTCGACGGTGGTCAGTTCGTCGCGGAATTCCGCGCTCATCGCCATCGACAACTGGTCGGGCGCGAGGTACACGGTCAGCGCGCCATTGACGTGCAGGATCGCCGGATCGCTCCCGGCGATCGCGAGCAGTTCGTCGAGCAGCGCGGGATCCGCGGCCTCGCCCACCAGCAGGTCGCGCGAACGCCGCGCCAGCGCCCACGCGGCGAAGGCCAGCAACACGCCGATCAGCATCGAGGCGATGCCATCGAGCTCGGGCATGCCAAGCCACTGCGACAACGCCAGGCCCACCGCAGCGATGGCCAGGCCGAGCAACGCCGCCGAATCCTCGATCAGCACCGCCAGCAAGCCGAGGTCCTTGGCGGTCTTCAGCGCCTCCCATGGCGTCTGCCCGGGGCGCAGGCCTGCGTGGAAGGCACGGAACCCGATGCGCCAGGACAGGCCTTCGAACAGGAACGAGAACGCGAGCACCACGTAGTTGATCCATGCCCGGTGCACCGGCTCCGGCGCCAGCACGTGGGCGAGGCCGTGCCGGAACGAGACCATCGCGCCCAGCGAGAACACCAGCACCGAGACCACGAAGGCCCAGAAATACAGCTCGCGCCCGTAGCCGTAGGGATGCAGCTTGTCCGGGCGCCGCACCGCGCGGCGGTTGCCGTGCAGCAGGAGCACTTCGTTGATCGTGTCCACCAGCGAGTGCACGCCTTCGCTGGCCATGGACGCGCTGCCGGTGGCCGCGGCCGCGACGAACTTGGTGGCGGCGATCGCCGCATTGCCGGCAAGCGCGGCCCAGATCGCGTTGTTGCTTCCGGCCATGATGGCCCCTGCCCCGTGCCCGGCGCCGAGACTACTCGAAGCTGCCGATCGAATCGCGCGCGAGGTTGTCGAAGCGGGTGTATTCGCCGAAGAACTTCAGCTTGAACGAGCCGGTCGGGCCGTTTCGCTGCTTGCCGATGATGATCTCGGCCAGGCCCTTGTCCGGCGAGTTTTCCTTGTTGTAGTACTCGTCGCGGTAGATGAAGACGATGACGTTGGCATCTTGCTCGATCGCGCCCGATTCGCGCAGGTCGGCCATCACCGGGCGCTTGTCGGTGCGCGTTTCCAGCGAACGGTTGAGCTGGCTCAGCGCGATCACCGGCACGTTCAGTTCCTTGGCCAGCGCCTTCAGCGAACGCGAGATCTCCGAGATCTCGGTCGCGCGGTTCTCGCTGTTGCCCGGCACCGCCATCAGCTGCAGGTAGTCGATCACGATCAGGCCGAGGTCGTGCTCGCGCTTCAGGCGGCGCGCCTTGGAACGCAACACTTCCGGCGACAGCGCCGGGGTGTCGTCGATGAATACCCTGGCGTCGCGGATCAGGCGGATCGCGCTGTGCACGCGGCTCCAGTCCTCATCCTCGAGTTCGCCGGTGCGCAGGCGCGTGGCGTTCACCCGCCCGACCGACGAGATCAGGCGCAGCGCGAGCTGGCTGGCCGACATTTCCATCGAAAAGACCGCGACCGCCTTGCGGGTCTTCATCGCCGCGTACTCGGCCATGTTCAGCGCCAGCGTGGTCTTGCCCATCGACGGGCGCGCGGCGAGGATCAGCAGGTCCGTCGGCTGCAGGCCCGCGGTCATCTGGTCGAATTCGTCGTAGCCGGTCGGCAGGCCGGTGATGCCGCCGCCGTTCTCGTAGCGTTTCTGCAGCACGTCGAAGGCCTCGGCCATCGCCCGGTTCACCGGCACGAAATCGGCGCGTCCGCGCGCACCGGCCTCGGCGATCCTGAACACGTCCTGCTCGGCCTTGGCCAGCAATTCGGTGCTTTCGCGGCCGTCGGGCTGGAAGCCGTCGTTGACGATGCCGGTGCCGACCTCGATCAACTGCCGCAGCACCGACTTGTCGCGGACGATGTCGGCGTAAGCGGTGATGTTCGCAGCACTCGGCGTACCGCTGGCGAGTTCGACCAGGTAGGCGCCGCCGGCGACCTGCTCGGCCAGGCCCTGCGATTCGAACCATTCGCCGAGGGTGACCGCATCGTAGGGACGGCTCTTCTCCGCCAGCTCGCGGATGGCGCGGAAGATCAGCTGGTGGTCGCGACGGTAGAAGTCGCGTTCCTCCAGCTTGTCGGCGATGCGGTCGAAGGCCTCGGGCGCGAGCATCAACCCGCCCAGCACTGCCTGCTCGGCTTCGACCGATTGCGGCGGCAGCCGCAACTGCTCGATCTTGCCGTCGTGGAAACCGTCCGAACGCAAACCCTGCCGCGCGCTCATGTTTCAGCCGTCTCCCCGTCGCGGGCCATCGTCGCGGCCCTGTTGTTCTTGTCGAACGATCATCCTAGGCGTTCGTTCTGTGGAGCCGCGATGGAACAAGCTGTGGATAAGCATGCCGCGTGATAACAGCTCGTCGTCGCAGGGATTGCGATTCCCCGCAAAACAAAACGGGCGCCTCGCGGCGCCCGTCCGGTGCGATTCGCGGGATGCGATTACGCAGCTTCGGCCACCACGTTCACCTTGACCGGCGTTTCGACGTCGGCGTGCAGGTGCACCACGACTTCGTATTCGCCGACGTTGCGGAACGCGCCTTCGCCCAGCACGACCTCCGACTTGCTCACCTCGGTGCCGGACTTGGTCAGGGCCTCGGCGATCTCGCGCGGGCCGACCGAGCCGTACAGCTTGCCCTCGGTCGAGGCGTTGGCGTGGATGGTGACCACGGCGCCTTCGAGCCTGGCCTTGCGCGCCTCGGCGGCGGACAGCGCGTCTTTGGCCCTGGCTTCGTACTCGGCGCGGCGCGCCTCGAACTCGGCGAGGTTGGTCGCCGTCGCCGGCACCGCCTTGCCTCGGGGCACGAGGTAGTTGCGGCCGAAGCCCGGCTTCACGTTGACCTTGTCGCCGAGGTTGCCGAGGTTCACGACCTTCTGCAGGAGGATCAGTTCCATTTCATTGCTCCGTATTCGTTAGCAGGCTCGCGCCTGCAACGTGTGCTGTCCGAATGGACGGGATTGGTGATGCGACGGATTCCGCGAAGCATGCGATGGCGTGGCACGAAGCGGATGCGCGGGCGAACCGGAGTTGACTGGCCGTCAATGAGGATTCGCCCGCGTGGCCTGCGACACCGCCACGCCGAGCAGGCAAGGCGGAATCAGACGTTGTGGTTATCCGTGTACGGGATCAACGCCAGGAAACGCGCGCGCTTCACCGCGGTCGCCAGCTGGCGCTGGTAGCGCGACTTGGTGCCGGTGATGCGGCTCGGCACGATCTTGCCGTTCTCGGTGAGGTTCTGGCGCAGGGTGTTGAGATCCTTGTAATCGATCTCCTTGACGCCCTCGGCGGTGAACTTGCAGAACTTGCGGCGGCGGAAGAACTTGGACATGTGCGTGCTCCTTTAGGCGGCTTCGGCGGCGTCGCTGTCGGCGGTGCCGACGGCGCTGTCGCTCTCGTCGTCGCGGCGGCGACGCTCGGAACGCTCGGGCTTGTCGCCCTTCTCGTCCTTGTTCTTCATGATCAGCGACTGCTCGGTCTCGGGGCCGTCGCGGCGGATCTCGAGGTGGCGCAGGACCGCGTCGTTGAAGCGGAACGCCTCGACCAGTTCGTTCAGCACCGACTGCTCGGCCTCGATGTTCATCAGCGCGTAGTGCGCCTTGACGAGGTTGTTGATCGGATAGGCCAGCTGGCGGCGGCCCCAGTCCTCGAGGCGGTGGATCTTGCCGCCGCCGTTCTCGACGAGCGACTTGTAGCGCTCGATCATGGCGGGGACCTGCTCGCTCTGGTCGGGATGGACCAGGAACACGACTTCGTAATGACGCATGGGTGGTTCCTTGTGGGTATCGCCGGCGCGAAGCCGGGCGGGATAGCCCTCGGCCACCGGTTCCGTTGCGGGATGTCCGGCGCGTTCGGGCAAGGGCTCCCGCGCGTGGCGGGAGCCGGAAATTATGGCAGGTTCAAGGACTTGCGCGCAAACCCTGCCCCGTCCCCTCAGGGGGAGGCGGCCTTACGGGCGGCGATCCATGCATCGATGTGGCGTTCCAGCGCATCCAGCGGGACCGAGCCGGTCTCGAGGACCGCATCGTCGTAGGCGCGCAGGTCGAACTTCGGTCCGAGTTCGCTGGCGGCCTTCTCACGCAGTTCCGAGATCTTCATCTGCCCGATCTTGTAGGCCAAGGCCTGCCCCGGGGTGCCGATGTAGCGGTCGATCTCGTTGACCACGTCCTGGCGGGTCTTGGGCGAGTTGTCCATGAAGTACTGGATCGCCCGGTCCCGGCTCCAGCCCTGGCTGTGCATGCCGGTGTCCACCACCAAGCGCACCGCGCGCCACATGTCGTAGGCGAGCTGGCCCATGTGGTCGTAGGGGTCGTCGTACAGGCCCATGTCGTAGCCGAGGCGTTCGGCGTACAGGCCCCAGCCTTCGCCGTAGGCGACGAAATAGGCGGTCTTGCGGAACATCGGCGCGTCCGGCATTTCCAGCCCGCGCGCGAACTGGAAGTGGTGGCCCGGCACCGATTCGTGCAGGGTCAGCGGGATCATTTCCCAGGTCGGCCGGGTCTCGGGCTTGTACAGGTTCACGTAGTAGTAGCCCGGCCGCGAGCCATCGGTCGCGCCCGGCTGGTAGTAGGCGGTGGTGGTGTCGGGCGCGATGTTGTCCGGGATCGGGCGCACGCCGTATGGTTGGCGCGGGATCACGTGGAACACCTTCAGCAGTTCCGGGTCGATGCGCTTGGCGGTGGCCCGGTAGCGTTCCAGCAGCGCCTCGGGCGTCTTCTCGAAGAACTTCGGGTCGGTGCGCAGGTAGGTGAAGAATTCGGCCATCGTGCCCTTGAAGCCGGCCTGCGCCTTGACCTTCTCCATTTCGCCGCGAATGCGCGCGACTTCCTTCAGGCCGATGTCGTGGATCTGCGCGGCGGTCAGGTCGGTGGTGGTGTAGTAGCGGGCGAGGAAGTCGTAATAGGCCTTGCCGTCCGGCAGGTCGGACACGGCGATGGAAGCGCGCGCCTTCGGCAGGTAATCGTCGTTGAAGTACGCCTGCAGCTTGCGGTACGCCGGCACCACCTTGTCGCGGATGGTGGCCTGCGCCTCGGCCTGCAATGCGTCTCGGTCGGCGGCCGGCATGTCGTCCGGGAAATGCGCGAACGGGCGGTAGAACGGGCTTTTGGCCGGGTCGTCGACCACCTGCGCGGCGATCTGCGCCGGCACGCGTTCCATCAGCACCTTCGGCGGCACGTTGCCCGCCCGCACGCCTTCCTGCATCAGCGCGATGGTCTGGTCGACGAGTACCGGCAGCGCAGCCATGCGCGCGAGCCAGTCGCGGTAATCCTTCGCCGTGCGGAATGGCAGGATTTCGGCGATGCCGTCCGCGGTCTGCACCCCGCCCTGGTGGCCGACCGGTTGCAGGTATTCGCGGAACTTCTGCCGTTCGACCGACTTTTCCAGTTCCCAGGCGAAGGTGTCGTAGTTGAGTTGGTCGTCGGCGGAAAGCACGGAACGGTCGATCGCGCGCAGTTTCGCCAGCGCGCCGCGATCCTCCGCTTCGCGTTTGGCGATGGCCCCGAGGCTCACGTCGCTCCAGCGGTCGTTGAAGCGGTTGTCGCCGTTGTAGCTGGCGTTCTCCGGCGATTCGACCAGCCCGCGCTCCCATTCCGAATCGAACAACGCGTGCAGCGTCTTCGCGCTTCCGGCGGGATCGGCCGCGCGCGCGGGCACGGCGAAGGACAGCGCCGCGAACGCGGCGGCGATGGCGATGTGTCGGAACATGGCGCGGTCTCCCCGGGGCGTCGCCCGAGTCTAGCGCCGGCGGTCGCCGGTCGACCGTGGCGGAAGTGGGGTCAGGCGGCGCGGTCGGCGTCGGTCGTGAACGACTCGCCGCAGCCGCATTCGCCGGCCACGTTCGGGTTGCGGAACACGAACTGCTCGTTCAGGCCCTGCTTCACGAAATCGATCTCGGTGCCGTCGACCAGCGCGAGGCTGTCGGCATCGACGTAGACGCGCACGCCGTCCTGTTCGGATACCGTGTCGCCGGCGCGCTCGTCGCGGGCCATGTCCACCGCGTAGCCCCAGCCGGAACAGCCGGTGCGGCGCACGCCGAAGCGCAGGCCGATGGCGGCCTTGTCGGCGTCGAGGTAACCCCGGATGCGTTGCAGGGCGGCGGGAGCGAGCGTGATCATGGGATCGATTATAGCGACGACGGGCGCGGCGCTTCGGTAAACTGCGACGTTCCACGCAATGGGCCCGAAGCGGCCGGGATTCAAGGCATGACGGTGGTCAGCGTCGAACACGCGCTCGCGGGCAAGTTGCCCGCCGGCGGCGAAGTCACGGTCCGCGGCTGGGTGCGCACCCGGCGCGATTCCAAGGCCGGCCTCTCGTTCGTGAACGTGAGCGATGGCTCCTGCTTCGCGCCGATCCAGGTCGTCGCCCCGGACACGCTTGCGAATTACGAATCCGAAGTGAAGCGCCTCACCGCCGGTTGCTCGGTGGTCGCCACCGGCACGCTGGTCGCCTCGCAGGGCCAGGGCCAGGCGTTCGAGATCCAGGCATCCAGGCTCGAGGTCGTCGGCTGGGTCGAGGATCCGGAAACCTACCCGATCCAGCCCAAGGCGCATTCGCTGGAATTCCTGCGCGAGGTCGCGCACCTGCGCCCGCGCACCAACCTGTTCGGCGCGGTCGCGCGCATCCGCGACTGCCTCGCCAAGGCCGCGCACCGCTATTTCCACGAACAGGGCTTCTACTGGATATCCACGCCGATCATCACCACCTCCGACGCCGAAGGCGCGGGGCAGATGTTCCGCGTGTCCACGCTGGACATGGCGAACCTGCCGCGCGACGGCAAGGGCAACGTCGACTTCGCCCGCGACTTCTTCGGCAAGGAAACCTTCCTCACCGTTTCCGGCCAGTTGAACGTCGAGGCCTACTGCCTCGCGCTGAGCAAGGTCTACACCTTCGGCCCGACCTTCCGCGCGGAGAACAGCAACACCACGCGCCACCTCGCCGAGTTCTGGATGATCGAACCGGAAATCGCCTTCGCCGACCTCGCCGAAGACGCGCGCGTGGCCGAGGAGTTCCTCAAGTACATGTTCCGCGCGGTGCTGGCCGAGCGCGCCGACGACATGGCCTTCATCGCCGAACGCGTGCAGAAGGACGCGATCAGCCGGCTGGAGGCCTTCGTCAACGCGCCGTTCGAGCGCATCGACTACACCGACGCGGTGAAACTGCTGCAGCAATCCGGGCAGAAATTCGATTTCCCGGTCGAATGGGGCTTGGATCTGCAGACCGAGCACGAGCGCTGGCTGACCGAACAGCACGTCGGCCGCCCGGTGGTCGTCACCAACTACCCCGAGCACATCAAGGCGTTCTACATGCGCGTGAACGACGACGGGAAGACGGTCGCGGCGATGGACGTGCTCGCGCCGGGCATCGGCGAGATCATCGGCGGATCGCAGCGCGAGGAACGTCTCGATGTGCTCGACAGGCGCATGGCGCAGTTCGGCCTCGATCCCGAGCACTACGGCTGGTACCGCGATTTCCGCCGCTACGGCAGCGTGCCGCACGCCGGCTTCGGCCTCGGTTTCGAACGCCTCGTCGTCTACGTCTGCGGACTGGCCAACATCCGCGATTCCATTCCCTACCCGCGCGCGCCGGGCAATGCGGAATTCTGAGTGATCCTGTTCCTCGCCCTGCTGTTCGTCGCCACCGCCATCGCCGGTTTCTGTGCGTTCGTCATCTTCTGGCCGCTGGCGCTGGTGCATCTGCGCGACCGCCATCCCGAAGTCGGCGCACGTTTGGGCGAAGGCGCGTTCGCCAAGCCATCGGCCCTGTGGTGGCTGCTCGGCGGGCGATATCGCGAAGACGTGCGCGATCCGTCCTTCACCGGCCTGGCGACGCCGGCGCGGGTCGCGCTCGCGACGATCATCGCGGCGCTGGCGATGGCCGGCCTGTTGTGGCTGCTGTCGGAGCTCGTGCAATGACGAACGGTGCGCGCGACGAATGGTGGCTGGCAACGCTCGGACGCACCGTGGTCTGGGCGCGGTTGCGCGAACGCGAGGCCGGCACCGCCGAGGTGCTGGATTCGGACGGCAACACCCTGCCCTACGAATCCCCGGACAGCGCGCGCGCCGCGCTGATGGACGCCGAATACGTCGCGCTCGACGGGCTCGATGAAGAAGACGCGGCCGAACGCGGGTTCGAACTCGGCGAACTGCAGCCGCCCGCGGGCGACGAAGCCACGCTGCGCGAACGCATGCTGCAGCAGTTGCCGCAACGCCACTGACGGAGACGCGCATGGACCTCGACCTTTCCGGCAGGCACGCCCTGGTCTGCGGCGCCTCCGAAGGCATCGGCCTCGCCGCCGCGCGCGAGCTTGCGCTGCTCGGCGCCGACGTCACCCTGCTGGCGCGGCGCGAAGACGCATTGCGTGCGGCCTGCGCATCGTTGTCGAAGCGCGAAGGCCAGCGCCACGATTTCGTCGTCGCCGACGCCGCGCACACCGATGCGCTGGCGAAAACCGCGACCGAACTCGCGGCGAAGCATCCGGTGCACATCCTCGTCAACAACACCGGCGGCCCGCCCGCGGGCGCGGCGCATTCGGCCGACATCGCCGCCTACCTCGACGCCTTCACCCACCACCTCGTCGCCAACCAGGTGCTGGTGCAAGCGCTGCTGCCGGGAATGCGCGAGGTACGCTGGGGCCGCATCGTCAACGTGATCTCGACCTCGGTGTACGAACCCATCGCCAACCTCGGCGTGTCGAACACCGTGCGCGGCGCGGTCGCGAGCTGGGCAAAGACGCTCTCGAAGGAACTCGGGCAGGACAGCATCACCGTGAACAACGTGTTGCCCGGTTACACCGAGACCGCGCGCATCGCGCAGATCGTGCAGGGTGCGATGGCGCGCAGCGGCAAGGACGAGGCCGAAGTGCGGGCGGAACTCGCTTCCCACGTCCCCCTGCGGCGCTTCGCCCAGCCCTGCGAAATCGGCGGGGTCATCGCCTTCTTGTGCTCGCCGGCCGCGGGCTACGTCAGCGGGCAGTCGATCGCCGTCGATGGCGGCCGGATGCATTCGATATAGCCCTCGGCACTGTGGGAGCGGCTTTAGCCGCGAACGTTGGCGATCGGGGCTGTCGCTTTCAACAGCCGCATGGCTGTTCAACCCAGCTCCCACATGGCATCGACTAAACTTGGCGGATGCTGCGCCTACCGCACTGGATCGACGGCAAACCCACCGAGCCCGGCACCGGGCGCTGGCTGGACGTTCTTCGAGCCTGCGTCGGGCCAGCCCTTCGCGCAGGTCGCCGCCGGCGAGGCGAACGATGTCGAAGCCGCGATCGCGGCCGCGCGCGAGGCCTTCCCCGCATGGTCGTCGCTGCCCAACAGCGAACGCGGGCGCTGGCTGCGCCGCCTCGCCGACGCGCTGGAAGCCAGGCTCGAGGACGTGGCCCGCGCCGAGGCCCGCGATGGCGGAAAACCCGTTCGCCTGGCGCGCGAGGTCGAAATCCCGCGCGCGGTGTCGAACCTGCGCTTCTTCGCCGACTCCGCGACGCAGTTCTCCAGCGAATCGCACCACGGCGAGGCCGGGCTGAACTACACCCTGCGCCAGCCGCTCGGCGTGGTCGGCACGATCTCGCCCTGGAACCTGCCGCTGTACCTGTTCACCTGGAAGATCGCGCCGGCGCTGGCCGCCGGCAACAGCGTGGTCGCGAAACCGTCGGAAATCACCCCGCACAGCGCGACGCTGCTGGGCGAAATCGCCGCCGGGATCGGATTCCCTGCCGGCGTGCTCAACATCGTGCACGGCCGCGGGCCCGGGGTCGGCGAAGCCATCGTCGCGCACCCGGAAACGAAGGCGATCAGCTTCACCGGCAGCACCGCGGTCGGCCGCCGCATCGCCGGCATCGCCGCGCCGATGCTGAAGAAACTGTCACTGGAACTCGGCGGCAAAAACCCGACCCTGGTGTTCGCCGATTCGGACTGGCGCGACCACCTCGACGTGCTCGTGCGTTCGATCTTCCAGAACGCCGGGCAGATCTGTCTGTGCGGTTCGCGCGTGCTCATCGAGCGCGGCATCCATGCCGAAGTGCGCGATGCGCTGGTCGAACGCGCGCTGGCGCTGCGCATCGGCGATCCGCTCGACGACGACACGCAACTCGGGCCGCTGGCATCGCAGGCGCAATACGACAAGGTGCTGGCCGCGATCGAGCGCGCACGCGGCGAAGGCGGCAACATCCTCTGTGGCGGCAATGCCCTGGAGCGCGACGGCTGGTACGTCGCGCCGACGTTGATCGAAAACCTCGGTCCGGACTGCGCGACCAACCGTGAGGAAATCTTCGGCCCGGTGGCGACGCTGCAACCGTTCGATTCCGACGACGAAGCGCTGGCGCTGGCGAATGCCGGCGACTACGGCCTCGCCGCTTCGGTCTGGACGCGCGACCTGCAACGCGCGCACCGCATGGCCGCCGGCCTGCATACCGGCATCGTCTGGATCAACACCTGGCTGATGCGCGACCTGCGTACGCCCTTCGGCGGCATGGGCCAGTCCGGGCTCGGCCGCGAAGGCGGGCTGGAGGCGATGCGCTTCTTCACCGAACCACGCAATGTAGGAATCGCGACCTGATGCCGACCCTGGACGCGCTGCTGCGCAACAACCGCGAGTGGGCCGAACGCGTTTCGCGCGAGGATCCCGGTTTCTTCGAACGCCTGTCGAGGCAGCAGGCGCCGAAATACCTGTGGATCGGCTGCTCGGATTCGCGCGTCCCGGCGAACCAGGTCGTCGACCTCGCGCCGGGCGAGGTCTTCGTCCACCGCAACATCGCGAACGTCGTCGTCCACACCGACCTCAACTGCCTGTCGGTGATCCAGTTCGCGGTGGACGTGCTCAAGGTCGAGCACATCCTCGTGGTCGGCCATTACGGCTGCGGCGGCGTGCACGCCGCGCTGCACGGCAGCCGGGTCGGCCTCGCCGACAACTGGATCCGCCACGTCGTCGACGTTGCCGGCAAGCACCAGCACGTGCTCGAGGACATGGGCGATGCGGAACTGCAGCACGACCGCCTGTGCGAATTGAACGCGCTGGAACAGGTCGCGAACGTGTGCCAAACCACGATTGCACGCGATGCGTGGGCGCGCGGGCAGAAGCTGGTGGTGCATGGCTGGGTCTACACCCTGCGCGACGGCATCGTGCACGACCTCGGCCTGAACGTCGGCGCCGCGGACCAGCTGGAACCGCAGTACGCAGCCGCGCTGGAGCGCATCCGCAGCGACCGGGAGGATCGTTGATGCCAGGCTCGATCCACGCCGCGGGCGCGCCGAAGGCGGTCGGCCATTACCCGCACGCGCGCCGCGTCGGCAACCTGCTGTTCCTGTCCGGAATCGGTCCGCGCGACCCGGCGACGGATGCGATTCCCGGCAACGAATACTTCGCCGACGGCCGCGTCAGCCGCTACGACATCACGGCGCAGGCGAAGGCGGTGTTCGCCAACGTGCGCGCGGTGCTCGAAGCCAGCGGCGCGCGCTGGGAAGACCTGGTCGACGTCACCGTGTACCTCACCGACATGCAACGCGACTTCGCCGCCTACAACGCCGCCTGGGCCGAAGCCTTCCCCGATGCCGCGAACGCGCCCTGCCGCACCACGCTGGGCATCGTCGCGCTGCCGACGCCGATCGCGATCGAACTGAAGTGCGTGGCCGTCGTGAAGGAGTAATGACCATGCTGCCGAACCCGATCAACCTGCAGGCCTGGATCGACGAGCACCGCCACCTGCTGAAGCCGCCGGTGGGCAACAAGTGCATCGTCGACGACCACTACATCGTGATGGTCGTGGGCGGGCCCAACGCGCGCACCGACTACCACTTCGAGGACGGCCCGGAGTGGTTCTACCAGCTCGAGGGCGAGATGGTGCTGCGCATCCAGGAAGGCGGGGCCGCGCGCGACATCCCGATCCGCGCCGGCGAGATGTTCTACCTGCCGCCGCGCATCCCGCACTCGCCGCAGCGCATGCCCGGTTCGGTCGGGCTGGTGATCGAACGCAGGCGGCTCGAACACGAAGACGATGCGCTGATGTGGTTCTGCGTGAACTGCAACCACAAGCTGTACGAGGAATTCTTCCACCTTGTCGACATCGAGCAGGATTTCTTCCGCGTGTTCGAACGGTTTTATCGCGACGAAAACCTGCGCACCTGCAAGGAGTGCGGGACGCTGAACCCGCGGCCGACGCGCTACGAGCTGGAGGCCACCTCCGAGGCCGACATCACCTGACGCCGTGCGCTTCTTCGGCAACCTGACCGACCTCAGGCCGCGCGACGTCCCCTGGCGCGTCGCCTTGCGCAACACCGTGGCCGTGATCGCGCCGCTGGCGATCGGCATTGCGATCGGGCAACAGGCCGCGGGCCTGGCCGGGACCTCGGGCGCGCTCAACACCATGTTCAGCGACCAGCCCGGGCCGTACCGCCTGCGCATGGCGCGGATGTTCGCGGCCGCGCTCGGCGCCGGGCTGGCGGCATTGCTCGGCATCCTCGTCGGCGATTCGCTGCCTTGGGCGATGCTGGCCGTGGTCGCTTTCTCGCTGGTCGGCGGGATGATGGTCGCGCTCGGGCCGATGGCGGCGCGCGTCGGCCTGACCAGCCTGATCGTGCTGCTGATCACCGCCGACATGCGATTGCCTGCGTCGAACGCGCCCGGCGTCGCGCTGGCGATCTTCGGCGGCGGCCTGCTGCAGATGCTGTTCGCACTGGCCGCATGGCCGCTGCAGCGCTACCGGCCCGAACGCTTCGCGCTGGCCTCGGTGCTGGAACAGCTCGCGCAGGCGGCGCGCACGCCGAGCGATCCCAATGCGCCGCCGCCGGCTTCGCAGGCCGCGAGCGACGTAGTCGAGACCCTGCACGGCGAATACCGCGCGCGCGGCATCGCGGTGCAGGCCTTCCGCGTGCTGGCCGAAACCTGCGAACGCGCGCGGGTGGAGCTGGTCACCCTCGGCGACATCGGCCACCGGGTCGAGGACGCGACCCTGCGCGAACGCCTGCGCGGCGTGACCGATGCCTGCGCCGTCGTGTTCGACGCGCTCGCCGACGGCATGCGCCGCGCGGAGCCGGTCGAAGCCGAACCGCTGCTCGCCGCGTACACACGGGCGGTGTCGGCGCTGGACGCGGCGATCCATGGCGACATGCCCGCGCGCGACCGCCGGCTCGCGCGCATCGCGCGGGCCCGTGCCCAGGGCCTCGGCGGCCAGTTACGCGCGCTGGCGCGCAACAGCGCGCTGGCCAGCAGCCGCGGCGAAATCGAGGCCCGTAGCGCAGAAGCACGCCTGCCCGCCGCGCTGCGCCCGGCCGATCCGTTCAACATCCTGCGCGCCAACCTCAAGCTGTCTTCGGTCGCGTTGCGGCATGCGTTGCGCTGCACCGCGATCGTCGCGCTCTCGTTCGCGGTGGAACGCGCGCTGGCGATGTCGCACGGCGTGTGGTTGCCGATGACCGCCGCGATCGTGCTCAAGCCCGATTTTGGCGGCACCCTGCGCTTCGGCGTGCAGCGCACGCTCGGCACTTTCGCCGGGCTGCTGGTGGCGAGCGTGCTGATCCATTACGGCATGGACAGCGTGGTCGCGCGGCTGGCGCTGATGGCCCTGCTGTGCCTCGGCTTCCGCCTGTACGCGCAGGCCAACTACGCGCTCGCGGTGGCGCTGCTCACCGGGCTGCTGGTGCTGCTGTTCTCGTTCGAAGGCGTGGCCCCGGCCGCCGCGCTGGAAATGCGCATCATCGCCACCGTGCTCGCCGCGGTGCTCGCGCTCGGCGCCTACCTCGCGTGGCCGACGTGGGAATCGGAGCGCGTGCAGCCGGCACTGGCGAAACTGATCGAATGCTACCGCCAGCACCTGCGCGCCCTGCTCGCGAGCGACATGGCCGCGCTGCACGAAACCCGCAACGCCTCGCGTTCGGCAAGGACCAACGTGCTGGCTTCGCTGGAACGCCTGCGCGCCGAACCGCACACCGCGCCGGTGCGGCGCACGATCGAGCGCGCCGAATCGATGTTGTCGAACGCGAACCGGCTGATCCGCGCGGTGATCCCGATCGAGGCGATGCTGATCGACGGCGCGAAGTTGCCGACGCTGCCCGAACTCGACCGCTTCGCCGGCGAAGTCGACGCCGCACTGCTCGCCATCGCCACCGGCCTGCGCCGAGGGCAGCCGCAGCAGTTCGCTCCGCTGCGCCCAGCCGAACGCACCCTCGCCGCCCGGCTGCAGGCCGACGACGGCGACGACGCCGTGGACGCCGCGCTCGCCGATGCCTGCGACCGCATCGCCGACAGCATCGACAGCCTTGGCCACATCCTGCGCGGAGCCCGCGCCGAAGCGGCGATGGCGCCCGCGGCGGCCGGGTAAACTGGGCGCCATGCTCAAGATCGATACCCACGCCCATTACCTGCCGCGCGACTGGCCGGACCTCGCCGCGAAATACGGCGACAACCGCTTCCCGGTGATCCACCACGGCGACGACGGCCGCCACCGCATCTACAAGGACGGCAAGTTCTTCCGCGAAATCTGGCCCAAGACCTGGGACCCGCAGATCCGCATCGACGATTACGCGAACTTCGGCGTGCAGGTGCAGGTGCTGTCGACGGTGCCGGTGATGTTCAGCTACTGGGCCAAGCCGCACCACGCGCTGGAACTGCACAAGGCGCTCAACGACCACCTCGCGCAGACCTGCCGCGATTTCCCGCGGCATTACGCCGGCATCGGCACCGTGCCGCTGCAGTCGCCCTCGCTCGCGGTGCGTGAACTCGAGCGCTGCATGGACGAACTCGGGCTGCAGGGCGTGCAGATCGGGTCGCACATCGGCGACTGGAACCTCGACGCGCCGGAACTGTTCGAGTTCTTCCAGGCCGCGAGCGAACTCGGCGCGGCGATCCTGGTGCATCCGTGGGACATGATGGGTACCGATTCGATGCCCAAGTACTGGCTGCCGTGGCTGGTCGGCATGCCGGCGGAGCAATCCCGCGCGGCCTGCTGCCTGGTGTTCGGCGGCGTGCTTGAACGCCTGCCGAAGCTGCGCGTGGCGCTGGCCCACGGTGGCGGCAGCTTCCCCTACACCATCGGCCGCATCGAGCACGGCTTCAACATGCGCCCGGACCTGGTCGCGACCGACAATTTCCGCAACCCGCGCGAATACCTGAAGCGCCTGTATTTCGATTCCTGGGTCGCGGACGATGCGGCGCTGCGCTACCTGCTCGAAGCCTGCGGCGCGGACCGGGTGATGCTCGGCACGGATTATCCGTTCCCGCTGGGCGAGCAGGTGCCCGGCGAAGGGATCGAACGCCTCGGCCTCGCCGACGGCGAACGCTCGCGGCTGTACCACGGCACCGCGCTGGAATGGCTGGGATTGCCGGCGTCGAGGTTCGCATGACCGATTTCTTCACCGACGCTTACGCACAAGCACTCGACGCCGCCGATCCGTTGCGCGCCTTCCGCGATGAATTCCACCTGCCGTTGCACGATGGCAAGCCGCAGGCCTACTTCGTCGGCAATTCGCTCGGACTGCAGCCGAAGGGCGCGCGGGCACACGTCGATGAAGTGCTGGACAAATGGGCGACCGAAGCGGTCGAAGGCCATTTCACCGGCAGCGCGCAGTGGATGCCCTACCACGAGCTGGTGCGCGAACCGCTGGCGCGCGTGGTCGGCGCGCAGCCGTCGGAAACGGTGGCGATGAATTCGCTGACCACGAACCTGCACCTGATGCTGGTGAGTTTCTATCGACCGACGCGCGAGCGCCCGGTGCTGCTGATGGAAGCCGGCGCGTTCCCCTCCGACCGCTATGCGCTGGAATCGCAGGTGCGCTTCCACGGCTTCGATCCCGCCGAAGCGCTGGTGGAAGTCGAGCCGGACGAAGCCGACGGCACGTTCTCGATGGCCGCGATCGAACGCGCCATCGCACTGCATGGCCCGCGGCTGGCGACCATCGTCTGGCCGGGCGTGCAGTACCGCACCGGGCAGGCGTTCGATCTGAAGGAAATCGCGCGGCTCGGGCATGCGGCTGGCGCGACGGTCGGTTTCGACCTCGCGCACGCGGTCGGCAACCTGCCGCTGCGGCTGCACGACGACGATGCCGATTTCGCAGTGTGGTGCCACTACAAGTACATGAACTCCGGCCCAGGCGCGGTCGCCGGCTGCTTCGTGCACGAACGCCATGCGCGCACGGATCGCCCGCGTTTCGCCGGCTGGTGGGGCAACGACCAGGGCGTGCGCTTCAGGATGGGTCCGCAGTTCAATCCCACCCCCGGCGCCGACGGCTGGCAGTTGTCGAATCCACCGATCCTCGGGCTGGCGCCGCTGCGCGCGTCGCTCGACCAGTACGACCGGGCGACATTGCCTGCCTTGCGCGCCAAGTCCGAAAAGCTCACCGGCTACCTCGAACGATTGATCGATGCCGACCTGCGCGACGTGCTGCAGGTCGTCACCCCGCGCGATCCCGCGCAACGCGGTTGCCAGTTGTCGATCCGCGTCATCGGCGGCCGCGAACGCGGGCGCGCCCTGTTCGATTACCTTGGCGCGCGCGGCGTGCTCGGCGACTGGCGCGAACCGGACGTGATCCGCATTTCGCCGGTGCCGCTGTACAACACGTTCGCCGACGTGCTGCGCTTCGCCCGCACGGTGCGGGAGTGGCGCGATGCCCCCTGACAAGGCCTTGACCATCATCGGCGGCGGCCTCGCCGGCGCGCTGCTCGCGACGCTCCTCGCGCAACGCGGCTGGTCGGTGGACGTGTACGAAAAGCGCGGCGATCCGCGCGTGCACGGCTACGCAGGCGGGCGTTCGATCAACCTCGCGCTGGCAGAACGCGGCCTGCACGCACTGCGCCAGGCCGGCGTGGACGGCGCGGTAATGGCCAAGGCGGTGATGATGCGCGGGCGCTTCGTGCATCCCCTGCACGGCGAACCGGGGCTACAGCGCTACGGCCGCGACGATTCCGAAGTGATCTGGTCGGTGAGCCGCGGCGAGCTCAACATCGCCCTGCTCGACGCCGCGCAGGCCGCCGGTGCGCGATTGCATTTCGACCACGGGCTCGAGCGCGTGGATTTCGACGCCGGGCTCGCGCATTTCCGCCAGGCCGACGGCGTCGCCACCGCGCGCCCGTTCCATGCACTGGTCGGCGCCGATGGCGCCGGTTCGACGCTGCGCACGCAGATGGCGCCGCAGGTCGCGCTGAACGAGCGCACCGAGTGGCTGGACCACGGCTACAAGGAACTGGAAATCCCGCCGACCGCGGATGGCGATTTCCGCATCGAACCGAACGCGCTGCACATCTGGCCGCGCGACCACTACATGTGCATCGCCCTGCCCAACGACGAGCGCACCTTCACCGTGACGCTGTTCATGCCGCACGCCGGCGAATATCCGTGCTTCGATCGGGTGAAGACCGCCGACGAGGCGCAGGCATTGTTCGAACGCGATTTCCCCGACGCCCTGCCGTTGATCCCGAACCTGCGCCGCGACTACGAAGCGAACCCGACCGGCATGCTCGCGACCTTGTACCTGGATCGCTGGCACCTCGACGGGCGCGCGGTGCTGATCGGCGACGCCGCACACGCGATGGTGCCGTTCCACGGCCAGGGCATGAACTGCGCGTTCGAGGACTGCGTCGCGCTGGCCGATGCACTGGAACGCGCGCCGTCGCGGGCCGAGGCCTTCGCCGCGTTCGAGGCGCAACGCAAGCCGGATGCCGAGGCGATCCAGCGGATGGCGCTGGAGAACTACATCGAGATGCGCGACAAGGTGGACGACGACGCCTTCCTGCTGCAGCGCCAGCTGGAACTCGCGCTGCAGGAACGGCATCCCGGCCGCTTCGTGCCGCATTACGCCATGGTCAGCTTCATGCGCATCCCCTACTCCGTCGCCCTGCACCGCAGCGAAGTGCAGCGCGACATCCTGGAGGACGCGACGCGCGGGCTGGCGTCGCTGGACGATGTCGACTGGGGCGCGGTCGACGATGCGGTGCTGGCGAAGCTGGAACCCCTGTAGGGTGGGCCCTGGCCCACCATCGGCAATTGCCGAACCATGATTGGTGCGCCCGGGCGCACCCTATGGATGACGTGATGACCGCATCGTTCCTCTTCTACGACCTCGAAACCTTCGGCGCCGATCCGCGCCGCAGCCGCATCGCCCAGTTCGCGGCGATCCGCACCGACGAGGCGCTGGAGGAGGTCGAGGAACCGATCTCGTTCTTCGTCAGGCCGGCCGACGACCTGCTGCCCGCCCCGGTCGCGACCCTGATCACCGGCATCGCGCCGCAGGACGCATTGCGCGACGGCGTGAACGAGGCCGCGGCCTTCGCCCGCATCTTCGATGAAATGGCGCGACCCGGGACCTGTAGCGCCGGCTACAACTCCTTGCGCTTCGACGATGAATTCGTGCGCAATGGTTTTTATCGCGATTTCCACGACCCCTACGAACGCGAATGGCGCGGGGGCAATTCGCGCTGGGACCTTCTCGACGCGCTGCGGTTGATGCACGCCCTGCGGCCGGACGGCATCGCCTGGCGCCCGCGCGAGGACGGCGGCGGCACCAGCTTCAAGCTCGAACACCTGGCCGAGGACAACGGCCTGCGCATCGGCGATGCGCATGAAGCATTGAGCGACGTGCGCGCGACGATCGGCCTCGCCCGCCTGTTCCGCGGTGCGCAACCACGGCTGTGGGACTACGCGCTGAAACTCCGCGACAAGCGCTTCGCCGGCTCGCTGCTCGATCCGGTGGCGATGGCGCCTTTGCTGCACGTGTCCCAGCGCTACCCGGCCAGCCGCATGAGCGCCGCACCGATCGCGCCGCTGGCGCGACATCCGCGCATCGACGGCCGCGTGATCGTGTTCGACCTCGCCAGCGATCCGCAGGCGCTGCTCGACCTTGATGCCGAGACGATCCTGGCGCGCATGTACCTGCGCCGCGACCAGTTGGGCGAAGGCGAGGAACGCATCGCGCTGAAGGAAGTGCACCTCAACAAGTGCCCGGCGCTGGTCGCCTGGGACCACTTGCGCGCTGCGGATTTCGAGCGCCTCGGCATCGATCCCGCCGAAGCCGAAGCGCGCGCCGGTCGCCTGCGCGCGGCCGGTCCCGCGCTGGCGGAAAAACTGCGCCAGGTCTATGCGGTCGAGGCCGAACGCGGCCCGGCCGATGTCGACGGCGCGCTCTACGACGGTTTCATCGACGACGCCGACCGCCGCCTGTTCCCCGAGGTGCGCAGTACGCCGCCCGAGGCCCTGGGGCTGGCGAACTTCGCGTTCCGCGACCCACGCCTGCCGGAATTGCTGTTCCGTTACCGCGCCCGCAACTGGCCGGCGACGTTGTCGACGGCCGAACGCGAACGCTGGGACGGCTACCGGCGCGAACGCCTGCTCGCGGATTCGGGCCTGTCGGAAACGACCCTGCCCGCGTTCTTCGCCGAACTCGAAGGCCTGCGCGGCGAGCATGCCGGCGATCCGTCGAAACTCGCCCTGCTCGGCAAGCTTGAGGCCTGGGGCCGCGACATCGAGGCGAGCCTGCGATGACCACCTACTTCAGCGACAAGAGCTTCAGGTTCCTGCGCGGCCTTGCCCGCCACAACGAGCGCACGTGGTTCCTCGCGCACAAGGCCGAATACGAGGCCACGGTGCGCGAACCGTTCCAGCGCCTGCTCGGCGACCTGCAGCCGGCGCTGGCGGTGATCAGCGAACACTATCGCTCGGAACCGAAGGGCGTCGGCGGCTCGTTGTTCCGCATCCAGCGCGACACGCGTTTCTCCGGCGACAAGACGCCGTACAAGAACTGGCAAGGCGCGCGCCTGTTCCATGCGCGTTCGCGCCAGGTCGAGGCGCCCTCGTTCTACCTGCACCTGCAGCCGGGCGCCTGCTTCGTCGGCGGCGGCATCTGGCATCCGTCGACGCCGGCGTTGCGCAGGATCCGCCAGTTCATCGTCGACAACCCCGGCGGCTGGGAGGCCGCGGCGCATGCGCCCGCGTTCCGCCGTCGCTTCGACCTGGAGAGCGAGGAGATGCTGGTGCGCAGCCCGCCCGGCTTCCCCGCGGATTTCCGCTTCCTCGACGACCTGCGGCACAAGAACTTCGTCGCGGTGCGCGGCATCGACGACGCGACCATGGCCGGCCCGCGCCTGCTCGCGACCCTGCAGAAGGACCTGCAGGCGCTGGCGCCGCTGGTGGATTATCTTTGCGCAGCCTTGGACCTGGAGTTCTGAGCATGAAGAAGTGGCTGGTCGCGCTGGTGGTCGTGCTCCTGCTGCTCGTCGGCTACGGCGCCGCAGGCCCTTACCTCGCGATCCGCGGCATCCATTCCGCGATCGAGAACCGCGACCCGAACAAGCTGGAACGCTACGTCGATTACCCGACTTTGCGCGCCAACGTCCGCGCCAAGGTGGCGAAGCGCCTGCTGGCCGCCGCGACTTCGCCCTCGGGACGCGTCGTCGGCGACGACCTCGGGCGGACCATGATCGGCGCGATCAGCGACAAGGCGGTCGATGCGATGGTTTCGCCCGTGGGCATCGCCCTGCTGCTCGAGGGCCGCGCCCTCGCCCATCGCGTGACTGGCAAGGACCCCGCGCCCGACGGCAAGGACGATGCGGCCGATCCCCTGCTGCAGGCGAAGACGCGGTTCGAGTCGCCCTCGCGCTTCACCGCCACCGTCGACAGCGCCGACGGCCGCCCGGTGGTGTTCGTGTTCGAACGCAAGTGGCTGGGCTGGAAGCTGAGCGACATCCGCCTGCCGGGCTGAACGCCCGCGACCGCTCAGGAATTGGCGATGCCGTGCGGCACGTGCCCCGCGGCGACGTGGCGACGTGCGGAATCGATGTTGTGCTGCGAATCGTCGAAGAAGATGTCGGCGCCGAAAGCCTCGAGGAACGCGCCCTTGTCGCGCCCGCCGAGGAACAGCGCCTCGTCCAGGCGCACGCCCCAATCGCGCAGGGTCCGGATCACGCGCTCGTGCGCCGGGGCGGAACGTGCGGTGACCAGCGCGGTGCGGATCGGCGCTTCGTCACCGGGCGGGAACGCGGCCTGCAGGTCGTGCAGCGCGGACAGGAAGTCGCGGAAAGGCCCGCCCGACAGCGGTTCGCGCGCCTTCTCGCGCTCGTGCGCGCCGAAGGCCTCGATGCCGTGCGCGCGCGAGACGCGTTCGCCTTCGTCGCCGAAGATCACCGCGTCGCCGTCGAAGGCGATGCGCAACTGGCCGTGGCGCGTTTCGTTGGCCTGCGCCGGCAGGATGGTCGCCGCGGCGATGCCGGCATCGAGCGCGCGCCGCACCGAATCCGGGTTCGCCGACAGGAACAGTTGCGCGCCGAACGGCTTGATGTAGGGCCAGACCGGCGCGCCCGAGGTGAAGGTGGCGCGGCGGATATCCAGGCCGTGGTGCTGGATGGAATTGAACACGCGCAGGCCGGTGTCTGCCGAATTGCGCGACAGCAGGATCACCTCCACCCGCGGCGATTCGCCCGGCGCGCCAGCGTTCAATGCGAGCAGCTTGCGCACCAGCGGGAAGGCGATGCCCGGTTCGAGCACGTCGTCCTCGCGCCGGCGCTGGTACTCGGCGAAGGCCTCGATGCCCTCGCGCTCGAACAAGGCGTGGCTGTCCTCCATGTGGAACAGCGCACGCGTGGTGATGGCGACGATCAGCGGCTGGGCGAGGGCTTCCATGCCCGCATTGTGCCGCGCGCGGGTCGCAGGTAACGCGACGTCCGTCAGGCGCGGCTGCCGCGGTTGCGGCCCTGGCGCCGGCCTTCGCCGCCGTTGCGCTTGGGCGCGCCGGCATGGGCGTGCGCGGCGCGATCCTGCGGCTTGCCGTGCGCGCGATGCGCCGGCTTGCGCGGCGGACGCTGGCCGCCCGGCTTGGGGTTCGAAGCGCGCTGGCCGCCACCGTTCTTCGGGATCGGCGCATCGAGCCGGATCGGGCGGCTGGGCGCATAGCCCGCGACCGTTTCCATCACGATCTCGGCCTTGAGCATGCGCTGGATCTGGCGCAGCAGCCCGCCCTCTTCCGGCGACACCAGCGACAGCGCTTCGCCGCTCGCGCCGGCGCGGCCGGTGCGGCCGATGCGGTGCACGTAATCTTCCGCGACCATCGGCAGGTCGTGGTTGATCACCAGCGGCAATTGCGGGATGTCGAGGCCGCGCGCGGCGACGTCGGTCGCGACCAGCACGCGCACCTTGCCGGCCTTGAACTGGTCCAGCGCCTTCTGCCGCTGCGCCTGGCTCTTGTTGCCGTGGATCGCAACGGCCTTCAGCCCGGCTTTTTCCAGCTGCTCGGCGAGGCGGTTGCAGCCGTGCTTGGTCTTGCCGAACACCAGCACCTGGTCGGTGTGGCGCTGGCTCAGGATCTCGATCAGCAGGTCGCGCTTGCGCGCGCCATCGACCGGATGCGCGCGGTGCACGATGGTCTCGGCAATGGTGTTGTTCGCCGCGACCTGAACCTGCTGCGGGTCGCGCATGAAATCGAGCGCCAGCGCCTTGATGCGTTCCTCGAACGTCGCCGAGAACAGCATGGTCTGCCGCTGCGAAGGCACGCGGTTGACGATGCGCTTGATCGCCGGCAGGAAGCCCATGTCGAGCATGCGGTCGGCTTCGTCGAGGACGAGGGTTTCGATCGCGTCGAGCCGGGCGGTGCCGCGGTCGAGGTGGTCGATCAGGCGACCCGGGCAGGCGACGATGATGTCGGTGCCGCGGCGCAGGTTGTCGATCTGCGGCTGCATGCCGGCGCCGCCGAACAGGGTGGTCACGTTGAGGCGCAGGCCACGGCCGTAGGCCTTGAGGCTGTCGGCGACCTGCACCGCCAGTTCGCGGGTGGGCACCAGCACCAGCGCGCGCGGCTTGCGCGGGCCGTTGGCCGGCGTGGCCTTGGCCAGGCGCTGCAGCAAAGGCAGGCCGAACGCGGCGGTCTTGCCGGTGCCGGTCTGCGCGCCGCCGAGCACGTCGCGGCCGTCCAGCACCAGCGGGATGGCCTGCGCCTGGATTTCGGTGGGTTGCGTGTAGCCGGTTTCGACCAGCGTGCGCAGGAGCGCGGGCGATAGCCCGAGGTGTTCGAATGTCATGTTCTGCATTTCCTTCGTTGCGTTCGCATGCGCGCGACGCGGCGTCGAGCCGGCGTTCGCACGGGGATGCGGACTGGCCCGGAGCGTTCCTTGGAACCGCGCTGCGAGCGATGTTTTGACGGCGCCGGATGCTCCGGGCCGTGTCTGCGCGACGAAAGGCGTGCGGGGAAAAGAGGCCGCGGGGGTCGATTGGACCGGCGGCAGGCTTACCTAAGGAAACGGATCAGCCGTGCGCGAACGGGGCGCATCGTACGCGAAAACCCGGCGGATCGCCAATGCGAGCCGGCGATGGCGCATCGGGTTCACTACCGGGACAGGTAGCGCGCCAGCGCGAACTGCACGCCTTTCGGCGTCGGGAAGAACGCCTGGAACCCGACGGCCACGATCCTGCCGTCGGGCTGCAGCACGGCATCTTTCGCGCCGCCATTGAGGTCGCCGAAGGATGTACGCACGCGGCCGCCGGTGCCGAACGTCGCATCCAGCGTCCCGTTGCGATTCAGGCGTGCGAGGGTGAAGTCGGAATCGGCGGATTCGCTGTCGGGATAACCGACCAGCACGATCCGGCCATCGCCCTGCAGCAGCACCCTGTTGGCGAACTGGCAGCAACTGCCGAAGCTGACCTGCTGCATGCCATCGCCGCTGAAGCTCGTGTCCAGCGCGCCATTGGCGAGGTAGCGCACGGCCGCGAAGTTCTCGTGGCTTCCGTCCTGCCTGATCGCGAAACCGGCGACGACGATGCGACCGTCGGGCTGCAGCGCCGCCGACCGCGCGCGGTCGAAGCCGTCGTTGCCGAAATCGGTGCTCACCCTCCCGCGCGTGCCGAAGGCGGCATCGAGCTGGCCATCGGGCATGTAGCGAACCGCGGCGAAGTCGTAGTCGCTCAACGGATCTCGCGAGGAACCCACCGCCACGATGCGGCCGTCGGGCCGGACCAGCACCGCGAACGCGTCGTCGTTGAGCCGTTCGAAATCGGTGGCGACCTGGCCGCCGCTGCCGAACGAGAAATCCGGCGAACCGTTCGGTTCGTAGCGCGCGATGGCGAAATCCGTGTCGGACGAGGCGTCGCTGGAGAAATTAACGTAATCGGTGCCGGCCGCGAGGATTTTTCCGTCGGGCTGCAGCGCCAGCGCGGATGCGTAGCTGCCGTGCGGGAACACCGTGGTGACGATGCCGCCGTCGCCGAAGCCGGCATCGAGCGAACCGTCCGGGTTGTAGCGCGCAAGCTCCATGTTGCCGAGGAAGACGAACAGCGGATATGCGCCGCCTGCGACGAGGATCTTGCCGTCGGGCTGCACCAGCACCGCCGAGGCTTCGGCGGCGAGTCCAGGGAAATCCGTGGTCACGCGCCCGTTCGTCCCGAACGTGGCGTCGATCGTGCCATCGGGGTTGTAGCGCGCGATGGCGAAATCCTCGCCGGAGAAATCGTTGTTGGTATAGGTGGTGCCCGCCACGACGATCTTTCCGTCGGCCTGCAACGCGACGGCGTTGGCGATGTCGGTGCTGAGGTTGAAATCGGTGAGGACGCGGCCACCGGCGCCGAACGTCGGGTCGAGTCCACCGGGCGCGGCCTGCGCGATGCCGGCGAATGCGGTCAGCGCGACCGCGAGTGCAGAAGCGTGCAGGCGCATGGCAATCCTCCGGTTCCGCGGTCGGCGCGAGGCTAGCACCGGGCGAGAACGGATCGACTGCCTTTCATCGTTTATCGGCGCTGCGAAGCGACGCAGACGACGAACGGTCAGTTGAATGCAGGAATTGTGCCGCCATCAAGCTGAAGTTGGCGGGATTCTATTCGCCGATAAAGGGTCGAGTCCCGCCCACGAACCTCGTAGGATGCCCGCATCGTGGCGCCAACTCAGTCGATGTCAATCAACAGCGCGCGGCCTGTTTTTCTCGAGCAACTCTTTGATCCGTTCCAAATATGGTTCAACCGCAAAACTCGACTCTGGTGAAAACTCTAGTAGCTCCTCCAGAACGCGCTTTGTTTCGACCAAGTCCCCGAGTTGGAAGTTGGCTTTTGCCAGAAGTAGGTATGCAGCCGGATTCTTCGGCTGGGCCTTGCGCCAAGCACTTGCGGCACCTCGCGCCTGAGATGTTTTCCCGGTGAAGAGCAATTCCTCGATATCGGACTTCTTGAGCGTTACACCCGCTGCCGACTTGCCCCTTTTTGCCATGGCAAAGAAATGCGACAGCATTCCCGCAAGGATGAGGATCAAAATCGCGAGCAGAACTGCAAGAATGCCCAACAGGAGTTGCATCGATTAGCCTACAGGTTCTTCAAGGTTATGTTCTGCCTTGTCGTGTCCGCTAATAAACAATTGCCCAGTCTCACGCCACGAACTGCTCGGCCAGAATCCGTTCCTCGAGGTTGTGCTCGGGATCGAACAGCAACGTCACGGTGCGATCGGTCGCCTCGCGGATCGCCACTTCCACCACATCGCGCACCTCGTGCGAATCCGCGGTGGCGCTGACCGGGCGCTTGTACGGATCCAGCACCTTGAAGCGTACCTCGGTGCCCGCCTTCAGCACCGCACCGCGCCAGCGACGCGGCCGGAACGGCGCGATCGGCGTCAACGCCACCACGTTCGCCCCCAGCGGCAAAATCGGTCCGCTCGCGGAGAAGTTGTAGGCCGTGCTGCCCGCCGGCGTCGCGACCATCACGCCGTCGCAGATCAGTTCGTCCAGGCGCGGCTGGCCGTTGAGGTCGATGCACAGGTGCGCGGCCTGGCGCGTCTGCCGCAGCAGCGAGACTTCGTTGTAGGCCAGCGAATGCACGGTCGCGCCGGACTCGGTCTGCGCCTCCATCGCCAGCGGACGCAACACCGCCGGTTCCGCGCGCTCGAGGCGTTCGATCAAATCGTCGGCGCGGTAATGGTTCATCAGGAAGCCGACCGTACCGAGCTTCATCCCGAACACCGGCTTGCCCAAAGCGCCGTGGCGATGCAGCGTCTGCAGCATGAAGCCGTCGCCGCCGAGCGCGACGAGGATGTCGGCGTCCTCCGGCGCACAATGTCCGTGCGCCGCTTCCAGCGCCTGCAATGCGCTACCGGATTCGTCGGTGCCGCTGGCGAGGAAGGCGATGCGTCGGGTCATGGGGCGAGCATAGCAAGCCCCGCTCTGCCCGCTCGTGGTGAGCTTGTCGAACCACGACGGGCCGGCGCCACGCCCGCCCTGCGACAAGCTCAGGGCGAGCGGGCCTGTTTCACCCGCGGCTGGCCAACTGCGACAACCGCTGCACCGCGACCGAGGCGGTCGGGTAGTCCAGCGATTTCTGCGTGGCGAGTTCGGCCAGCATCGACAGGGTGAAGCGCAGTGTGGCGTCGTCGCGATGCAGCCAGTGCTGCACCTTGTCGTTCGCGTTCGCGCCGGGCATCGCCAGTACCTGCGCGGTCAGGGTGCGCATCTGCGCCGCGAGTTCGTCGCGCAACACGCCGCGCGCGACCGCGTGCCAGCGGCCTTCGACCTGCAACGCCTCGATCTGCTCCTGCAGCCACGGCAGGCGCAGCGCGTCGGCGAGGCGGAAGTAGACCTTGGCCACGTCGATGGGCTTGAGCTTGCGCTCGACCGCCAGCTCGATGATGTTCGGGCAGGGCTCGAGGTAAGGCAGCGCGGCGAGCTGGCCGCCGAGTTCGGCGGGAACGCCCTTCTCCTTCCATTCGCGCAGCGCGGCTTCGTAGCCGGGGCGCTGCGAATCGGGAAGGATGCCCTCGCCGCGGCGGATGTCGCGGATGCCGTCGTGGTAGCGCGCGACCGCGGTGGTGATGTCCGGGATCGCGCCCGGGCGCGCCAGCAGCCAGCGGGTGAAGCTGCGCTGCATGTTCCAGATCACCTGCAACGCGTCGACCTGGGCGGATTCCGCCACCTTGCCGTCGAGCGCGTCGATGGCCGCCCACAACTCGCGCGCGTCCAGCGTCTCGCGGGTGATGGTGAAGGCCTTGGCGACCTCGCCGGTGCTGCGGCCGCTGTCCTCCTGCATGCGCATGAGGAAGGTCGCGCCCATGCGGTTGATGGTGGAATTGGTGATCGCGGTGGCGATGATCTCGCGCTTCAGGCGGTGCTCCTGCATCGCCTTGCCGTACTTCTTCTGCAGCGATTCGGGGAAGTAGCGGTCGAGTTCCTGCGAGAGGTAGGCATCCTCGGGCACGTCGGATTCCAGCAGTTGCTGGTAACCGACGAGCTTCGAGTACGAGAGCAGCACCGCGAGTTCGGGGCGGGTCAGGCCCTGGCCGCGCGACTTGCGCTCGGCGACTTCGGCGTCGCTGGGCAGGTATTCGATCTGCCGGTCGAGCAGGCCCTGCGATTCCAGCGTGCGGATGAAATGCAGCTTGGAACCGAGCCGCGACATGGACATGCGTTCCATCAGCGACAGGGCCTGGTTCTGGCGGTAGTTGTCGTTGAGCACCAGGCGCTCGACGTCGCCGGTCATCGACGCCAGCAGCGTGTTCCGCGCGGGCAGCGCCAGCTTCTTCTTCTGTACCTCGCCGTTGAGCAGGATCTTGATGTTGACCTCGTGGTCCGAGGTGTCCACGCCAGCGGAGTTGTCGATGAAGTCGGTATTGAGCAGCACACCGTGCAGCGCGGCCTCGACGCGGCCGAGCTGGGTGCAGCCGAGGTTGCCGCCCTCGCCCACCACCTTGCAGCGCAGCTGGTCGCCGTTGACGCGCAACGCGTTGTTGGCGCGGTCGCCGACGTCGGCATTGCCCTCGCGGCTGGACTTGACGTAGGTGCCGATGCCGCCGTTCCACAGCAGGTCGACCGGCGCGCGCAGGATCGCGGACATCAGCTCCGCCGGGCTGAGCGCAGCCACGCCGTCCTCCAGGCCGAGCGCGGCGCGCACCTGCGGGGTGATCGCGATGGATTTCGCCGAACGCGGGTGGATGCCGCCGCCCTTGCTGATCAGCCTGGCGTCGTAATCGGCCCAGCTCGAGCGCGGCAGCTTGAACATGCGCTCGCGTTCCCTGAACGAGGACGCCGCGTCCGGATCGGGATCGAGGAAGATGTGGCGGTGGTCGAACGCGGCCACGAGGCGCGTGTGCTTCGACAGCAGCATGCCGTTGCCGAACACGTCGCCGCTCATGTCGCCGATGCCGACGCAGGTGAAGTCCTGCTTCTGGCAATCGCGGCCGAGCGCGCGGAAATGGCGCTTGACCGATTCCCACGCGCCCTTGGCGGTGATGCCCATGCCCTTGTGGTCGTAACCGACCGAGCCGCCGGAGGCGAAGGCGTCGTCGAGCCAGAAGCCGTGCGCCTGGGCGATGCCGTTGGCGATGTCGGAGAAGGTCGCGGTGCCCTTGTCCGCGGCCACCACCAGGTACGGATCGTCGCCGTCGTGGCGCACGACGTGCGAGGGATGCGCGACCTTGCCGTCGACGATGTTGTCGGTGATGTCGAGCAGGCCGTTGATGAAGCGCTTGTAGCAGGCCACGCCCTCGGCGAACCACGCGTCGCGATCCACCGACGGATCCGGGGACTGCTTGCAGAAGAACCCGCCCTTCGAGCCCACCGGCACGATCACGGTGTTCTTCACCATCTGCGCCTTCACCAGGCCGAGGACTTCGGTGCGGAAGTCCTCGCGGCGGTCGGACCAGCGCAGGCCGCCGCGCGCGACCGGGCCGAAACGCAGGTGGATGCCCTCGACGCGCGGGCCGCAGACCCAGATCTCGCGATAGGGGCGCGGCTTGGGCAGGTCGGGCACCTGCGCGGAATCGAGCTTGAACGCGACGTAATCGGCGGGACCGCCGTCGGCGCGCGCGCCATCCTTGTACTGGATGTAGTAGCTGGTGCGCAGCGTGGCGTCGATCACGCCGACGTAGCTGCGCAGGATGCGGTCCTCGTCGAGGCTGGAGACGCGGTCGAGCAAGGCCTTGATCGCGTCGTGGACCGCCTTCGCCTGCGCCTCGCGCTTGCCGCTGCGCGCGGCGACCACCGGTTCGATCGCGGTGAGCACCGCGGCGTCGCCGCCCGCGAGGGCCGCGAACTGGGCGCGGAAGCGTTCGGCGCCGGCCTTCATCTCGGCCTTGCTTTCGTGGCCGGTGGACGGATCGAAGCGCGCCTCGAACAGTTCCACCAGCAGGCGCGAGAGCAGCGGATAGCGCGCCAGCGTTTCCTCGACGTAGCTCTGCGAGAACGGCACGCCGACCTGCAGCAGGTACTTGCAGTAGGCGCGCAGCACCGACACCTGCCGCCACGACAGGTTGGCGGCGAGGATCAGGCGGTTGAAGCCGTCGTTCTCGGCCTGGCCGCGCCACATCTGAGCGAAGGCTTCCTCGAAGTTCTCGTCGAGGCTGTCGACGTCGATGTCGCCCTTGCCGGCCTCGACCTCGAAATCCTGGATCCAGGCGACTTCGCCGGCGGCCTCGATCCGGTACGGATGCTCGGAGATCACGCGCAGGCCCATGTTCTCCATCATCGGCAACGCGTCGGACAGCGGGATGTCGTCGTCGCGGCGGTAGAACTTGAAGCGCAGGCCGGCGTCGCGCGAGCGGTACAGGCTCAGGCGCAGATCCTCGCTGCCCGCGAGCGCGGCGAGATGCTCGACGTCGGCCGCGGCGACCGCCGGGGAGACTTCCTCGATGTAACCGGCCGGCAACGCGCGGCCGTAGCGCGCGGCGATGCGCAAGCCGTTTTCCTCGCCGTTGCGTTCGACCAGCAGTTCGCGCAATTCGTCCTGCCAGTCGCGCACGACGTGGGCCAGCGCCTCGTCCAGCGCGGCGCGGTCGACTTCCAGCGATTCGCCCGGGCGCGGGCGCACGATCATGTGCAGTTGCGCCAGCGGCGATTCGCCGATGGTGACGTTGGTGTCGACGAACTCGCCGTTCAGCGCCTCGCGCAGCATCGCCTCGATGCGATGCCGCACCTGGGTGCTCATGCGTTCGCGCGGGATGTAGGCCAGCGCCGACCAGAAGCGGCCGTAGCGGTCGCGGCGCAGGAACAGCCGGCTGCGCACGCGCTCTTGCAGGCCGAGGATGCCCATCGCGGTGTCGTACAGCTCCTGTTCGCTGGACTGGAACAGTTCGTCGCGCGGCAACGTTTCGAGGATGTGGCGCAGCGCCTTGCCGCTGTGGCCGGTCGGCACCAGCCCGGACTTGCGCATCACGTATTCGTGGCGCTGGCGCACCAGCGGGATGTCCCACGGGCGGCGGTTGTAGGCGCTGGAGGTGTACAGGCCGAGGAAACGCTGTTCGGCCACCGGGTTGCCGGCCTTGTCGAGGCGCAGCACGCCGATGTAATCCATGTAGCCGGGGCGGTGCACGGTGGCGCGCGCGTTGGTCTTGGTCAGGATCAGCGCATCGACCGAACCCGATTGCGGCATGTAGTGCGCGGCCAGCGACTTCAACGGACGCGGCTTGCCGGCGTCCTTGCCGCGCATCAGGCCGAGGCCGCTGCCTTCGTCGGCGACCAGCATTTCCTCCTTGCCCTGCTTCCTGACCGCGTATTCGCGGTAGCCGAGGAAGGTGAAGTGCTCGCCCGCGGCCCAGCGCAGGAATTCCTGCGCCTCGGCGACGCCGGCCTTCGACACCGTCGGCATGTCGCGCTTGCCGAGGTCGTCGGCGACCTCGAGCATCTTCGCGCGCATCGCCGGCCAGTCGCGAACGATCGCGCGGACGTCCTCCAGCACCTTGCGGATTTCCGCTTCGATCTTCTTCATCGCCGCCTGCGGCTGGCGGTCGATCTCCAGGTGCATGAGGGATTCGGGCGTGCCCTGGCCCGCGGCCTGCAGCTTGCCGGCCTTGTCGCGCTGCATCGGCACCACGGGATGGCCGAGCACGTGCACGCCCACGCCCATCTCGGCCAGCTTCATCGTCACCGAATCGACCAGGAACGGCATGTCGTCGTTGACGATCTGCAGCACCGTGTGCGGCGATTCCCAACCGCTGTCCTTGAGTCCGGCGTTGAACAGGCGCACATCCGCCGTGCCCGGCTTGCGCGCGGCGGCGAAATCGAGGATGCCGGCGGCGAGCGCGGCCCAGCCTTCGGCGCCGTGCTGCGCGAATTCCTCGCGGCTCATGCGCCGGTAGAAGGCGTTGGCGAAGGCCTCAGCGTCAGCGAGCCGCGACTTGGGCACGCGCCCGGCCAGCGCGGCCAGGATCGATTTCTGGGGGGAACCGTCGGCTTTGGCGGCGACTTTCTTCTTCGGGCTGGTCATGGCGTCCTGGTATCCGGAAACGATCGGGGCCCGCGCAATCGCACGGGCCCCGTGTTGGTCATGAACGGAGGGGTTTCGACAGCGATGGTTTTTCGGGAATACGCATGGCGGAATCGGCGGTCAGCGCAGGCCGGTTTCGTTGCGGGCGATGACTAGGCGCTGGATCTCGCTGGTGCCTTCGTAGATCTCGGTGATCTTGGCGTCGCGGAAGTAGCGCTCGATCGGCATTTCCTTGCTGTAGCCCATGCCGGCGTGGATCTGCACCGCCTGGTGCGCGATCCACATCGCTGCCTCGGAGGCGGTGAGCTTGGCGACCGCGGCCTCGGTACTGAAGCGCTCGCCCTGGCCCTTCTTCCAGGCCGCGCGCAGGGTCAACAGCAGCGACGCGTCGAGCTTGCACTTCATGTCCGCGATCTTGGCCTGGGTCATCTGGAACGCGCCGATCGGCTGGCCGAAGGCCTTGCGCTCCTTGACGTATTCCAGCGTCGCCTCGTAGGCGGCGCGGGCGATGCCGATGGCCTGCGAGGCGATGCCGATGCGGCCGGCGTCGAGCACGCCCATCGCGATCTTGAAGCCGTGGCCTTCCTCGCCCAGCACCTCGTCCGGCTGCACGACGTAGTCGGCGAACTCGATTTCGCAGGTCGCCGATGCGCGGATGCCGAGCTTGGGTTCGGTCTTGCCGCGGCCGAAGCCGGCGCGGGCCGTGTCGATCATGAAGGCGGTGATGCCGCGCGCGCCCTTGTCCGGGTCGGTCATGGCGAACAGCACGATGTACTTCGCGACCGGGCCGGAGGTGATCCAGCTCTTCTTGCCGTTGACCACGAAGGTGCCGTCGGCCTGCCTGGCCGCGCGGCAACGCATCGCGGTGGCATCGGAGCCGGACTGCGGCTCGGTCAGCGCGAAGGCGCCGATTTCCCTGCCTTCCGCGATCGCCCGCACGTACTTCTGCTTCTGTTCCTCGGTGCCGTGGGTGAGGATGCCGTTGCAGAACAGCGAGTTGTTGACCGACATGATGGTGGAATGCGCGGCATCGGCCGCGGCGACCTCGACCATCGCCAGCACGTAGCTGACCGGGTCCATGCCGGCGCCGCCGTATTCGGCCGGCACCTCGATGCCCATCAGGCCGTTTTCGCCCAGGGTCCGGATGTTCTCCAGCGGGAATTCGCCGGTGCGGTCGTGGTGCTCGGCGCTCGGCGCGATCTTCTCCTGCGCGATGCGCCGCGCCACGTCCTGGATCATCAATTGCTCTTCGCTGAAACCGAATTCCACGGGCGGCCCTTTGTCTTCGTCGCGAACGAACGCGAATTGTAGCCGTCGCGCGCGGCGAACCCCACCTCGCAGCCGCCCGGAAGCCGCGGGTTGACGCGGGATCGGCGCAGGCGGACACTTATCCCTGTATCGCGATGGAAGGATATCGATGGATCTGGAAGGCTGGTCGTCGCGGCTGAAGGTGTTCGCGGACGCCACCCGCGTGCGCCTGCTCGCCCTGCTCGAGGGCGAGGAGCTGACCGTGGCCGAACTGTCGGCGATTACCCAGCTCGCGCAGCCACGCGTGTCCACCCATCTTGCCAAGCTCAAGGAAGCCGGCATCGTCCGCGACCGCCGCGCCGGCGTGTCCGCCTATTACCGCTTCGACGAATCCGCGCTCGATCCGGCGCAACGCGCGCTGTGGCAGTCGATCAGCGCCGGCAGCGACGATCCGCTGTTGCGCCAGGATGCCGAGCGCGTGCCCGCGGTGCTGGCGATGCGCGCCGCAGACCAGAACTGGGCCGACAGCGTGGCCGGCGACATGGAACGCCATTACTCGCCCGGCCGCACCTGGGAAGCGCTCGCGCGCACCGCGCTGCCGCTGCTGTCGCCCGGCGACGTGCTCGACATCGCTTCCGGCGACGGCGTGCTGGCCGAACTGCTCGCCCCGCATGCGCAGCGCTACGTCTGCATCGACGCCAGCCAGCGCGTGGTCGCCGCCGCCAGCGAACGCCTGCGCCGCTTCCCCAACGTGGAAGTGCGCGAAGGCGACATGCACGCGCTGCCGTTCAAGGACGGCAGCTTCGACCTCGTGGTGCTGATGCACGCGCTGACCTACGCCGACAAGCCGGCACAGGCGGTGGCCGAAGCCGCGCGCGTGCTGCGCAAGGGCGGTCGCCTGCTGCTGTCCAGCCTGGCGAAGCACGAGCACAAGGGCGCGGTCGAAGCCTACGGCCACCGCAACCTCGGTTTCGGCGAAAAGGACCTGCGCAGGTTCGTGGAAAAGGCCGGGCTGAAGGTCGCCGGCTGCGAAACCGTGACCCGCGAGAAGCGCCCGCCGCATTTCGAGGTGATCTCGCTGATCGGGGCCAAGCCGTGAACGGACTTCCCTGGAAAAATCCCGACCGCGTCGCGAAGCTGGAAGCGGCGCTCGCTCAACGCATCCTCGTCATCGACGGCGCGATGGGCACCATGATCCAGCGCCACGAACTGCAGGAAGCCGATTACCGCGGCGAGCGCTTCGCTCAGGGCTACGACGCATTGTTCACGAACGACGGCCATGCGCACGGCCCGGGTTGCGGCTGCGAAGGCCACGACCAGCGCGGCAACAACGACCTGCTCAGCCTGACCCGCCCGGACATCATCCGCGGCATCCACCGGCAATACCTGGAAGCCGGGGCGGACCTCGTGGAAACCAACACCTTCAATTCGACCAGCGTCTCGCTGGCCGACTACCGCCTGCAGCACCTGGTGCGCGAACTCAACCGCGAAGGCGCGCGGCTCGCGCGCGAGGAATGCGACGCGGCCGAAGCGCGCGATCCGTCGCATCCGCGCTTCGTGATCGGCGTGCTCGGCCCGACCTCGCGCACCGCCTCGCTGTCGCCGGACGTGAACCGCCCCGGCTTCCGCGCGATCACGTTCGACGAGCTGGCCGAGGCCTACCGCGAAGCCGCGCGCGGGCTGGTCGAAGGCGGCGCCGACGTGCTGATGGTCGAAACGGTGTTCGACACGCTCAACGCCAAGGCCGCGCTGTTCGCCATCGACGACGTGTTCGCCGAATCCGGCGCGCGCCTGCCGGTGATGGTCTCCGGCACCATCACCGATGCCTCCGGCCGCACGCTCTCGGGGCAGACCGCGGAAGCGTTCTGGTATTCGCTGCGGCACGCGCAGCCGCTGGCGATCGGCCTCAACTGCGCGCTCGGCGCCAAGGACCTGCGCCAGCACATCGACGTGCTTTCGCAAGTCGCGGACACCCACGTCAGCACCCATCCGAACGCGGGCTTGCCGAATGCCTTCGGCGGCTACGACGAAACCCCGGAGGACATGGCGGGCGTGTTGCGCGAATTCGCCGAATCCGGGCTGCTCAACCTGGTCGGCGGTTGCTGCGGGACCACGCCGGAACACATCGCCGCGATCGCGAAGGCGGTCGAGGGCATCGCCCCGCGCCCGATCCCCCGGCTGGAGCAAGCCGCATGAAGAAGCGCGTCCTGGTCGTCGGCGCCAGCGGCGTGCTCGGGCGCGCGGTCGTCGCGGAACTCGGGCGCGACCACGAGGTGGTCGCCGCCTCGCGCACCGGCGGCGACCTGCGCGTGGACCTGCGCGACGACGCCAGCGTCGCGGCCATGTATGCCGCCGCCGGACGCCTCGACGCCGTGGTCTGCACGGCGGGCAACGTGCATTTCGGCGAGCTTGCGGCCATGACGGCGGCGCAGTTCGACATCGGCCTGCAGGACAAGCTGCTCGGCCAGGTGCGCCTCGCATTGATCGGCCAGCACCACCTCGCCGATGGCGGCTCGATCACCCTCACCACCGGCATCCTCGGCGAGGAACCGATCCGCCAGGGCGCGAACGCCACCGCCGTGAATGCCGCGGTCGAAGGCTTCGTGCGTACCGCCGCGCTGGAATTGCAGCGCGGGCAACGCATCAACGCGATCAGCCCGAACGCACTGGTCGAATCCTGGGACGCCTACGCGCCCTACTTCCCCGGTTTCGAACCGGTCCCGGCCGCGCGCGCGGCGCTGGCCTACCGGCGCAGCGTGGACGGCATCGACAACGGCCGCGTGTTGAAGGTCTGGTAAGACGATGCAGGTCCTCGCCCGCAACACCCGCCTCAGCGGCCTCGAACCGCTGCAGATCACCCCGGAATCGAACTTCGTCAACGTCGGCGAGCGCACCAACGTCACCGGCAGCGCGCAGTTCAAGAAGCTGATCCTCGAAGGCCGCCTCGACGAAGCCGTCGCGGTCGCGCGCCAGCAGGTCGAGAACGGCGCGCAGGTCATCGACGTCAACATGGACGAAGGCCTGCTCGATTCAGAGAAGGCGATGGTCGAGTTCCTGCACCTGATCGCGGCCGAGCCCGACATCGCCCGCATCCCGGTGATGGTCGATTCGTCGAAGTGGAGCGTGATCGAGGCCGGGCTGAAGTGCCTGCAGGGCAAGGGCATCGTCAATTCGATCTCGATGAAGGAAGGCGAAGGCGAATTCCTGCGCCAGGCGCGGCTCGTGCGCCGCTACGGCGCGGCGGTCGTGGTCATGGCCTTCGACGAGGCCGGGCAGGCCGACACCGTCGAGCGCAAGGTCGACATTTCCTCGCGCGCCTACAAATTGCTGACCGAGGAAATCGGCTTCCCGCCCGAGGACATCATCTTCGACCCGAACTGCTTCGCGATCGCCACCGGCATCGAGGAGCACAACGATTACGCCGTCGCCTACATCGAGGCGGCGCGCGAACTGCGGAGGCGATTCCCGAAGAGCCACATCTCGGGCGGCGTGTCGAACGTCAGCTTCAGCTTCCGCGGCAACGAACCCGTGCGACAGGCGATCCACGTGGTGTTCCTCTACCACGCGATCCGCGCCGGCATGGACATGGGCATCGTCAACGCCGGCGCGCTGCCGCTGTACGACGACCTCGACCCGGAGTTGCGCGAGCGCGTCGAGGACGTGGTGCTGAACCGCCGCGGCGACGCCACCGAGCGCCTGCTCGAGATCGCGGACCGCTTCAAGGGCAAGAAGGGCGAAAAGAAGACCGAGGACCTGCGCTGGCGCGAACAGCCGGTCGCGGCGCGCCTCTCGCACGCGCTGGTGCACGGCATCGACCAGTACGTCGAGGCCGACACCGAGGAAGCGCGGTTGCAGGCCGCGCGCCCGCTGGACGTGATCGAAGGCCCGCTGATGGACGGCATGAACGTGGTCGGCGACCTGTTCGGCGCCGGCAAGATGTTCCTGCCGCAGGTGGTGAAGTCGGCGCGGGTGATGAAGAAGGCGGTGGCATGGCTGCTTCCCTTCATCGAAGCCGAGAAGCTCAGGACCGGCGATGCCGGTAAGCCCAACGGCAGGATCGTGATGGCCACGGTCAAGGGCGACGTGCACGACATCGGCAAGAACATCGTCGGCGTGGTGCTCGCCTGCAACAATTTCGAGGTGATCGACCTCGGCGTGATGGTGCCGGCGCAGAAGATCCTCGACACCGCGCGCGAACAGAACGCGGACATGATCGGCCTGTCCGGGCTGATCACGCCCTCGCTGGAGGAGATGAGCCATGTCGCCCGCGAGATGCAGCGCCAGCAGTTCGAGATCCCGCTGCTCATCGGCGGCGCGACCACCTCGCGCGCGCACACCGCGCTGAAGATCGACCCGCACTACAAGTCGCCGACGATCTGGGTGAAGGACGCCTCGCGCGCGGTCGGCGTGGCGCAGTCGCTGGTGTCGGCGGAATTGCGCGGCGGTTTCGTCGAGGCGGCGGCGAACGACTATGCCGAGATCCGCGAACGCCACCGCAACCGCGGCGATGCCAAGCGCCTGGTGTCGCTGGACAAGGCGCGCGCGCAGAAATTCGACGGCGACTGGGGAAACTACGATCCACCCGTGCCGAAGCAGCCGGGTTTGCACGTGTTCGACGATTATCCGCTCGACGAACTCCTGCCGCTGATCGACTGGACGCCGTTCTTCAACACCTGGGAACTGGCCGGGCGCTATCCCGCGATCCTCGACGACGCCATCGTCGGCAAGCAGGCGCGCGAACTGTTCGCCGATGCGCGGGCGATGCTGGAGAAGATCGTCCGCGAAAAGTGGCTGCGGGCGAAGGCGGTGTTCGGGCTGTTCCCGGCGCAGTCCATCGGCGACGACGTCATCGTCGACGTAAGCGGCACGCCGACCACCCTGCACTTCCTGCGCCAGCAGACCGACAAACCGGTCGAGCGCCCGGACTTCTGCCTCGCCGATTTCATCGCCCCGCGGGATTCGGGCAAGCGCGACTGGATCGGCGCCTTCGCCGTGACCGCCGGGCTCGGCATCGAGGAACACGTCGCGCGCTTCGAAGCCGACCACGACGATTACAACGCGATCCTGCTGAAGGCGTTGGCCGATCGCCTGGCCGAAACCCTGGCCGAACGCATGCACCAGCGCGTGCGCAAGGAATTCTGGGGTTATGCCGCCGATGAATCGCTCGATGCGGATGCGCTGATCGAGGAGAAATACCGCGGCATCCGCCCCGCGCCCGGGTACCCGGCCTGCCCCGAGCACAGCGAGAAAACCACGCTGTTCCGCATGCTCGACGCCGGCAACAACGCCGGCATGGTGCTGACCGAGAGTTTCGCGATGACGCCTGCCTCATCCGTTTCCGGCTGGTACTTCAGCCACCCCGACAGCCAGTATTTCGTGGTCGGGCGCGTATCGAAGGAACAGGTCGAGGACTATGCGCGGCGCAAGGGCGTCAGCCTTGCGCAGGCGGAACGCTGGCTGGCGGCGAACCTGGACTACGATCCGGAGTGATCGCCCGTTTCGCGCGCAACGCCTGCAGGTGGCGCGCGAAATCCGGCAGCAGGCGCAGGCTGCCGTAGGCGCTGAGGTGGTCGCCGTCGAAGAACAGCGGCTTGCCGCCTTCGATCGCATAGCATGTCGTGCCCGGGCACAGCAACGGGAATGGATCCCAGACCGTCGCGTGCGGCAATTTCGCGACGAGCGCCTGCATCGTGCGCAGCACAGGCGCGCGGTAGGCCTCCAGTTCCGCGCGCGGCAGCTCCAGTCCGCCCGCGCAGATCGGGTTGTCGCGGTTGAAGGCGTCCGAACACCGGTACGCCGGTGCCGGGAACAGCGGTGGTGGCGCTTCGAACACCACCCTCACCCCGCTCCTCGCCAGGGGCAGCAACTGCCTGCGCGCCCGCGCATAGCCCTGGCGGCGCGCGGCCTGCGCGGCGTGGCCCGCATTGCGCGCCTCGACTTCATCGCGATCGAACACGACCCACTGGTTGGAAAAGCGACCCAGGCGCAACGAGGGCAGGAACAGCACGTCCCCGCGCCGCGCGCGATGCGCGATGTCCGCCATCGCCGCCACGATCACCCGTTCGCAACGGGCATCGCGGAATTCGCGCGCCATCTCCAGCCCGAAGAAGCGGCATCCGGGCGACTGGTACACGCGCACCTCGGTTCCCGTATCCATCGCGTACTGGCGAAGCGCCGCGATGTAGGCCGTCGCGTGCGAGTCGCCGGCCACGAACAGACGCGGCCCGGCCGGATTCGCACCGCAGCCGGTGCGCTGGAAGATCCAGATGCCGCCCTCCCCCATCGACTCCGACTGCATCGCGACGTCGCAGCCCGGCCGCAATGGTCGCGGCAGCGCATGCTCCGGGTACCAATCCGTGCGATGGCGCGTGACCGTGCTGAGCGACAGGCTTTGGTCGCGCGCCTGCACGGCGCGCACCGCCTGCGCGCACAGGATCGCGCACAGGACGCCACCGGCGATCACGAACGCAGGCTTCTGCTTCGCCACCCAGCGTCCGCGGCGCAACGGCGTTTCGATGCAGTGGTAGGAAAACACTGCAAGCGCGAAAGCGACGGCGAACGCGGCGAACTTCTGCCACGGCGCATCGATGCCCGTGGTCCAGCGCATCAGCACGATCGCTGGCCAGTGCCAGAGATAAAGCGAATACGACAGGAACCCGACGTAGCGCATCGGCCGCGACGACAACAGGCGGACGACCGGGTTGGATGCCGGCGCAACGAGCAAAGCCGCGATGACGCCCGCGGTTCCGAGCACGCTCGCCAGCCCGTCGGGCCATGGCGCGTGCGCTTCCCGCGTCGCGACCAGCCCCGCGCCCATCAGCAGGATCGACACCCACAGCAAGGCGGTGCGCATGCCGTTTCGCGACGACGGAGGTGGATCGGAAGCGCGCGATGCCGCATGGAACTGGTACAGCAAAACGCCTGCCGCAAGCTGCCAGAAACGCGACGGCAGCAGGTAGAAGGCGCGCAACTGGTCGCCATGCACATGCCACCACGCCGCGATTGCGAGCGAGGCGAGGCCCGCGACGGCGAAGCCGATCGTGGAAGCCTTGCGCCAGCCACCGCCCCGCAACCATGGCAGGAACAGCAACGGGAACAGCAGGTAGAACTGTTCCTCCACGCCCAGCGACCAGGTGTGGGTATAGGGATTGAAGTCCACCTGCGGGGAAAAATAATCGTTGCCGCTGCTGGCCAGCTCGAAGTTGGCGAGGCCGAACATCGCGAACAGGCCGGTGCGCGCGCTTCCTTCGTTCAACCACGCCGGCGGCACGAACAACACGCACAGGATCGCCACGGCGAACAGGCAGGACAGCAAGGCCGGCAGGATGCGGCGCACGCGCCGTGCGTAGAAGCGCCCGGCGAAGGCCCACGCGTTGCGCGCGTCGAAATCCGCGACCGAGGCGCTGACCACGAAGCCGGAGATGACGAAGAACATGTCGACGCCGGCGAAACCGCCCGGCAGCCAGCGCGGATCGAGGTGGTAGGCGACGACCGCCGCGATCGCGATCGCGCGCAGTCCGTCGATGAAGGGGAAATAGCGCGACCCCTGCCCCGCGGCGGCGCTCACCACGCCAGGTCGTCCGGCACCTGGTACTTCGGATCGGAATACGGATCGTCCGCGGCCGGCGCATCCGGATCGACCTTGAGCGCGACCGTCGGCGCGAACACGTCCGCGGCCTGCGCCAGCGTCGCCGCGTCGACCAGCAGGTAGCGGCCGTCGAGTTGCACCACGCCGAGCTCGCCGGCATTGAGCGCCTTCAATTGCGCGGCGGTGACGTGCACGCGCTTGATCTTGCCGCCGTATTCGAAATGGCGGACGTGGTCGGCCTCGTCGATGCCCGCGTTCAGCGCCTTGCCCTGCAGCAATCCGGCGAGCTTCGCCTTGGCATCGCGGCGCATGCGCGCCTCTTCCTGCTTCAGGCGTTCGGCCTCGATGCGCTCGTCCTTCTCCTTCTGCGCGCGGATCGCGTAGGCCTTGGCGAGGTCGATGTCCTCGCGCCGTTGCGGGCGCTGTTGCTGGTGCTGCGGCTTCGGCTTGCCCTGGTGGCCCGGCTTCCCGCCCTTCGCGACCGGCTTGCGCGCATCGCGTTGCGGGCGCGGCTCGGGTTTGGGCGCGCTGAAACCGAGGCCCAGCAACTGGTCGCGGAGGGAATTGCTCATCGCTGCGGTATCGAATCAGTAATGCGGCGGAGGCGGTTCGCCGGCGGCGTCGCCGACCGCGGGCGATGCGGCGAGCGCGCTGCGGACCTGGCGCAATTCCTCCAGCGCGCGATGCAGCAACAACGCGTTGCGCGATTCCTCGCCGCGGGACGCGGCAAGCGCATCGCTGATTTCCTGCAGCGCGTGCTCCTGGAACGCGAGGCGCGTTTCCAGTTCGGCGAGTCGGGCGTCGAGGTCGGCGTCGGTCATGTTCATTGCGCCTTGGTCGATCGCCCGCGACCGATGCCGTAATACGCCAGTCCGGCGGCCTCGACATCGGCGGGTTCGTACATGTTGCGGCCGTCGAACACCACCGCGTCGGCCAGCGCCGCCTTCACCTTGGCGAAATCCGGGCTGCGGAACTGCTTCCATTCGGTGACGACGATGAGCGCATCCGCGCCCGCAAGCGTCGCCGCCGCGCTATCGGACAACGCGAAACCTTCGCGCTCGCCGAAGATGCGGCGGGTTTCCTGCATCGCCTCCGGATCGTAGGCGCGCACGTTCGCGCCTGCGTCCCACAGCTGCTGCAACAGGCGCCGGCTGGAGGCTTCGCGCATGTCGTCGGTGTTGGGCTTGAACGCAAGCCCCCAGACCGCGAAGGTCTTGCCGCGCAGCTTCGCCTCGCCGCCGTAATGGCGCGCCGCGAGTTCGAACAGATGGCCCTTCTGCGCATCATTCACCGCTTCCACCGCATCCAGCAGGCGCGGCTGCACGCCATGCTGCTGCGCGGTTTTGGCCAGCGCCTGCACGTCCTTGGGGAAGCAGGAACCGCCGTAGCCGGCGCCCGGATAGATGAAATGCCAGCCGATGCGCGGATCCGAACCGATCCCCTTGCGCACGTTCTCGACGTCGGCGCCGACCTGTTCGGCGATGTTCGCGATCTCGTTCATGAAGCTGATCTTGGTCGCGAGCATCGCGTTGGCCGCGTACTTGGTCAACTCGGCCGAACGCACGTCCATCACCACGAAGCGGTCGTGGTTGCGGTTGAACGGCGCGTACAGGCGCTTCAGTTTCTCCGCCGCGCGCACGCCGTCGGCGCCGATCACGATCCGGTCCGGGCGCATGCAGTCCTCGACCGCCGCGCCTTCCTTGAGGAATTCGGGGTTCGAGACCACGTCGAATTGCACGTCCGCGCCGCGCGCCTGCAGTTCGGCGGCGATGGCGCCGCGGACCTTGTCCGCGGTGCCGACCGGCACCGTGGACTTGTCGACCACCACCGTCGGCCGTTGCAGGTGCTGGCCAATGGTTTTCGCCACCGCCAGCACGTACTTGAGGTCGGCGCTGCCGTCTTCGTCCGGCGGCGTGCCCACCGCGATGAACACCACTTCGCCGTGGGCGATGCCCATCGCCGCGTCGGTGGTGAAGCGCAGCCGGCCTTCGACATGGTTGGCCTTGACCATCGGCGTGAGTCCCGGTTCGTAGATCGGGACCACGCCGTTGTTCAAACCCTCGACCTTGGCCGCATCCACGTCGATGCAGACGACGTCGTGCCCGACCTCGGCGAGGCAGGTGCCGGTGACGAGGCCGACGTATCCGGTGCCGAAGATGCTGACCTGCACGCGCGCTGCTTCCTCAGTGGGCCTGCGGCATCGGCGGCTTGCCGCCCTTGGCGATGTCGAGCAGTTCCACTTCGAACACCAGGGTGGCGCTCGGCGGGATCGGGCCGCCCGGCGTGCCCTGTTCGCCGTAGCCCAGCGCGGCCGGGATCCAGAAACGGTACTTGGAACCGACCGGCATCAGCGAAATGCCTTCGCGCCAACCCGGCACCACCTGCGGCAGCGGAATCGTCGCCGGACCGCCGTGCTGCGAGGAATCGTCGAACACGGTGCCGTCGAGCAGGCTGCCCTTGTAGTTCACCTGCACCACGTCGGTCGGCTTGGGCTTGGCGCCCTTGCCTTCGGTGATCACTTCGTACTGCAGGCCGGTGGCGGTAGTCTTGATGTTCGGCTTCTTGCCGTTCTCGGCGAGGAACTTCGCGCCCTCGGCGGCGTTCGTCTTCGCCTTCGCCATCATCTCGGCGATCTGCTTGGCCTGCATCTTCTCGCCGAAGCTTTCAGCGATCTTCTGCGCCTGTTCTTCGGTCAGCAACGACTTGCCACCCGAGAAGGAGGTCTTGATCGCCTTGGCGATGACGTCGACATCGACGTCATCCTTGGCTGGTTGCAGCGACTTCGCCATCTGCATGCCGATCATGTAGCTGACCTGGTCCTTCTCGGTCGGCAGCCCGGCGATCTGGTCGCCCTTCGCAGCAGTTGCATCGATCTTCTTGGCGGCCTGGTCGGCGGCGGGCTTGTCGGCCTTGTTGCAACCGGCGGCGGCGAGCGCAGCCAGCAGCAGCACGGCGAGCATGGAACGGGACTTCGACTTCATCGGGTCACTCCGGTGGACGGCGGCCTGCGCCGCGCGGATGGGGAAAGGAAAACGAACGAGGCCTCAGCGGCCCGGCGGCAGGATCGCCAGCAGTTCGACATCGAATACGAGCGTGGCATTCGGCGGGATCGGGCCGCCGGGCGTGCCCTTGGCGCCGTAACCGAGGTTGGACGGAATCCAGAACCGGTACTTGGAACCCACCGGCATCAGGCCGACGCCTTCGGTCCAGCCGCGGACGACTTCGTTGAGCGCGAATTCGGCGGGCTGGCTGCTGCCGTAGGAACTGTCGAACTCGGTGCCGTCGAGCAAGGTGCCGCGGTAGTTCACGCGCACTCGGTCGGTCGGCATCGGCTGCGGGCCCGCGCCCTGGCGCAGCACCATGTACTGCAGCCCCGACGGCGTGGCATGCACGCCTGTCACTGCCTTGTTCCTGGCGAGGAAGGCCTGGCCTTCGGCCTGGTTCTTCGCGCCCGCCTGCGCCGCCTGCGCCTGCATCTTCGCGTTCATGCGCTGGGTGAACGCGGCGCGCACCGTGCCGGCTTCCTCCTCGGAAAGCAGCGGCTTGCCGCCCTGCAACACCGTGCGCAGCGCCTGCATGAAGGTGGGGATGTCGATTTCCGACGCGACCGGCGCCAGCGAGCGACCGACGTCGGCACCGACCAGCAGGCCGACCTTTTCGCTGGAAAGCCCGGGCGTGGCGGCCGGAACGGTGCCCGGCGGCTGGCCCTTGCGCGCGGCGATGGCCTGCATCAACGCACGCCCGGTCGCCTGGGACTGCGCATCGTCCAGCAACGGCTTGCCGCCGGCGAGGCCATTGCGCAGCGCGCGTTCGAACGCGGCGACATCCATCTCCGGGGCGGCGGCGGCGATCGAACGCGCCACGTCCATGCCGACCATGTAGCCGACCTTGTCGCGGTCGCTGGCGAGCGTGGTCTTGGCGGTGGCCGACGCGGGCGAAGTTTGCGCCATGCCGGACTGCGCCAGCACGAGCAACAGCGCGGTCGCGACGATGCCGCGCAATGTGGATTTCATCGATGCATTCCTGTGGGTCGAGCGGCAGTGCAGCCGCATGGGCCGGCTATTGTCGATGCGAACGCAGCAACGGGCAACGCGACCCCGTGCGCACGCATGCGAGCCACCTTGCGACCGCATCGCCGCCCCTTCGTTCCCCGACCCGGCCCCGGCCTGGCCCCAACCCCGCGCCTATGTCTTCAGTTGGGGTCCGGAGGCTTGACCCAGCGTGTTTTGGTGTTATAGTTACATACAACACCACTCCCCCAGCGGAGAGCACCATGGAACGCCGATTGCAGAACAGCCTCTGGGCCCTAGGAGCCGCCTTGGTCGCAGCCCTGCTCATGAGCAGCCTGCGGCCCGCCCAGAGCGCCACGCCGCACCTGGCCTCCCCCGCCATCGACGATGCCGGCGCGGTCGTGACCGGCTCGGTCGATGCGGACCCGGCGGCGGCGGCGTCGCCGCGCCGCCACCGGAGCCTGCGCCACCACGGCCTGTCAATGCCCTATTTCTCCTTCTCCAGCAGCATCGGAGGCTGAGCCATGACCGCCATCCAGTGGAGCGAGGGCGCTCCGATCTATCGCCAGCTCAAGGAGCGCGTCATCGCGATGATGCTCGATGGCGTGCTCAAGCCCGGCGACGCGCTGCCTTCGGTGCGCCAGGTGGCGGCGGAATACCACCTCAATCCGATCACCGTCTCGCGCGCCTACCAGGAACTCGCGGACGAATCGCTCGTGGAAAAACGCAGGGGACTCGGCATGTACGTCACCGAAGAAGCTTCAAGGAAACTCCTGGCCAGCGAACGCGACCGCTTCCTGCACGAGGAATGGCCGCTGGTGCTCGAGCGCATCCAGCGCCTGGGCCTGAGTCCGGCCGAGTTGCTCGACCCGAACAGCAAGTGGAGTGCGCAATGAACGGCCGGGTGATTTCCGCAAGCGGCCTGCGCAAGGCCTACAGGAACAAGATGGCGCTGGACGGGGCCTCGTTCGAGGTCGCCGCCGGGCGCATCGTCGGCCTCATCGGCCCCAACGGCGCCGGCAAGACCACGGCGCTGAAGGCGATCCTCGGCCTGATCCCGTTCGAAGGGCAGCTCTCCGTGCTCGGCCGCGATCCGCGCACCCAGCGCGACGAGCTGATGAACAACGTCTGCTTCATCGCCGACGTCGCCGTGCTGCCGCGCTGGATCCGGGTCAGGGAAGCCATCGAGTTCGTCGCCGGCGTGCATCCGCGCTTCGACCGCGAACGCTGCCAGCGCTTCCTCGCCAACACCCAGCTCAAGCCGGACATGAAGGTGCGCGAGCTGTCCAAGGGCATGATCGTGCAGTTGCACCTGGCGCTGGTGATGGCGATCGACGCCAAATTGCTGGTGCTGGACGAACCCACGCTCGGCCTCGACATCCTCTACCGCAAGCAGTTCTACCAGCGCCTGCTGGAGGATTACTTCGACGAGGACAAGACCATCCTCGTCACCACCCACCAGGTCGAGGAGATCGAGCACATCCTCACCGACGTGCTGTTCATCCGCGACGGCAAGATCGCGCTCGACGCGCCGATGGACGCCGTCGGCGAACGCTTCACCGAGGTGCTGGTGAACGCCGACAGGCTCGATGCCGCGCGCGCGCTCAAGCCCATCGACGAACGCGCGCTGCCGTTCGGCAAGACCGTGATGCTGTTCGACGGCGCGCCCGCCGACCAGCTCGCCTCGCTCGGCGAAACCCGCGTCCCGGGCCTCGCCGACCTGTTCGTCGCCACGATGAAGGGAACCTACGCATGAACGCCGTGATCGACACCGACGCGACCTCGCCTTCGCGCGTGGCGCCGCATTCCACCCACAAGTTCAAGCTGTTGCTCAGGCGCGAGTTCTGGGAACACAAGGGCGGTTTCTTCTGGGCGCCGATCTGGGCCGGCGCGATCTCGCTGGTGCTGACGCTGATGGCGCTGGTGGTCGGCGAAGTCTCCATGCGCCGCGCGCTCGCCTCGGGCGAGAACATGCAGGTCAACGGCGTCGACGTTTCGGTCAACGGCCTCGACCTCGGCATGCTCGCCTCGAAGATGGATGCCGAATCCGCGCGCAACCTCGCCGGCGGCATCGACCTGGCCTCGCTGACTTCCTCGCTGTGGCCGATGGTCGTGCTCGGCTTCGTCGTGTTCTTCTTCTGCCTCGGCAGCCTGTACGACGAACGCAAGGACCGCAGCGTGCTGTTCTGGAAGTCGCTGCCGCTGTCCGATGGCCAGACCGTGCTCTCCAAGGCGGTGAGCGCGCTGCTGGTGGCGCCGGCCCTGGCCGTCGCCGCGGCGATCGCCAGCATGTTCGGTTTCCTGCTGCTGGTCAGCGTGTTCGTGCTGTTCCACCACGGCAACCCGTACATGCTGATCTGGGGTCCCGGCAATCCGCTGAAGGTCGCCGCCAGCATGATCGCGCTGATCCCGGTCTATGCGCTGTGGGCGCTGCCGACCGTGGGCTGGCTGATGCTCTGCTCGGCCTGGGCGCGCAGCAAGCCGTTCCTGTGGGCGATCCTGATCCCGGTGTTCTCCGGCATCCTCATCAGCTGGTTCAACCTGATGAACGTGTTCCACCTCGACGACGGCTGGTTCTGGAAGAACATCGTGTTCCGCGGCCTGTTCAGCGTGTTCCCCGGCACCTGGTACGCGAGTTCGTCGATGCAGCACGCCATGTCGATGAACGTCGAGAACCCGGCCGACCTCGCCAACGCGATCCAGATCGGCAAGAGCTGGGCGGTGTTCGGATCGGCCGAACTGTGGATCGGCGCGCTCACCGGCGCCGCGATGATCTACGCCGCGATCCGCCTGCGCCGCTGGCGCGACGACAACTGATGCACGGAGCATTGACGACCATGAACCGCAAGCACATCGCCGCCCTGCTCCTCGCAGTTTCGCCGCTGGCCGCGCAGGCCAGCGTGCGCAGCGAAGTCGCCGGCGACCTCGACGATGCGCGCCAGGAGGTCCACGCCGAGATGGCGCAGGAACGCGCGAAGCTGGACAGCGAGAACCTGTCGCTCGACGGCCTGCATTTCGGCAAGGACGACAAACGTGGAACCGCGAAACGCAAATCGCAGACCAAAGGCGAGATCACGCCTGCGGGCGACCTGCTGGTCGACGGCAAGGCGATCGCCATCGACGCGTCGCAGCGCCGGCAACTGCTCGATTACCGCACGCAGGTCATCGGCATCGCCAGGACCGGCATCGATGCCGGCGAACACGCGGCGATGCTCGCGCTCGACCTGACCAATGTCTCGATGTTCCGGCTGATCGTCGGCGGCCTCACCGGCAGCCTCGAACGCCGGGTCGAGGCGTCGGTGAAGCGGGACATCGGGCCTGCGGTGCTGCAAATCTGCCGCCAGTTGCCCCGATTGCGCGATTCGCAACAGGCGCTGGCCGCGAGCGTGCCCGAATTCCGGCCTTACGTCACGCTCGAAGCCGACGACGTCGCCGATTGCGAACGCGACGTCGGCGACGAACTGGCCTCGCGCTGATCGAACGACCAGGAGACCGCAATGAACACGATCCGCACCCTCGGCTTCATCGCCGTGCTCGCTTCGCTGGCTGCCTGCCAGGGCGGTTCGCCTTCGAACTCCACCGCTTCCGGATCGCAGAAGCCGGCCGACAAGCAAGGCGGGCTGACCGGCATGGTCGGCGCGGCGATGGACAAGGCCCGTGCCGAAATGGAGACCAAGAACATCGGCATCGGCGGCAACGGCGTGCACATCAACGTCAACGGGCACGAGATCAACACCCCTGACGACAAGACCCCGCACGCCGAAATCACCCCGCAGGGCGACTTGCTGGTCGAAGGCAAGCCGGTCGACGTCACCCCGGCGCAACGCGCGTTGCTGCTGCAGTACCGCGACGAGATCATCGGCGTCGCCAGCACCGGCATGGAGATCGGCAAGCAAGGCGTGGACATCGCCGGCAAGGCGGTGGGCACCGCCATCGCCAGCATCTTCAACGGCAAGAGCGACCAGGCCGAGCAGGAAATCAAGGCCCAGGGCGAACGCATCGAAGCCGCGGCGATGAAACTCTGCGACCAGATGCAGCCGATGCTGAAGACCCAGCAGGAACTCGCCGCCTCGCTGCCGGCGTTCAAGCCCTATGCGAAGCTCGAGCAGTCGGACATCGACGACTGCCGCAAGCACGACAAGGGCGACGGCGTGGCGTTGTCCAGCGATACGGGCCGCGACAACGTTCGCGACGAAATCCGCGACGGCATCCGCGAGACGATCCGCTCCGCGGTGCGCACGCCGTCGCGCGATTCCGGTCCGCACGGCGACGCGGCGGCGGAAGCCGACGCGGCCGCGACCAAGGGCGGATGAACCCGCGCACGGATGCTCCTGCGTGTGCGTTGCAACCTTTCCGCACCAGGATGCATCCGACCCTGGCGAGTCCACCGGATCTTCCCCCTGAGGTTTCCGCCATGTCCCGACGCCATGTCCTGCTTTGCACCCTCCTCCTCACCGCGCCCCTGCTCGGCCATGCCGGCGAACGATGCCGTTTCGAGGCGCCGCGCGCGCTCGATCTCGACCTGAATGACGTGACCGGAATCACCGTGCTGACCAACGAACACGACGTGCATGTCCGTGGCGTCGACGGCAGTGGCGGCGCGGTGCGCGGCCGTGCCTGCGCCAGCAAGCGGGATGCGCTCGATTCCTTGCAGGTCGTGCAACGCAGGCAAGGCAGCCAGCTGGTGATCGAAGCCAAAAGCGACGACCGGCTCCAGGGCTGGCATGTGTTCGGCGATCGGTACGCCCACCTCGACATCGGCATCTCGATCCCGAAATCCATGCCGGTCAAGCTCGAGGTCGGTTCGGGCGACGCGAACGTGGAAAACGTCGCCTCGCTCGACGCGCATGTCGGTTCCGGCGACCTCGACGCGAAGCGCGTGCCGGGCCGGGTCACGGCAAGCATCGGCTCGGGCGATGCCGGTTTCAGCGACATCGGCGCGCTGGTGGTGGATTCGGTTGGTTCCGGCGACCTCGACGCCAACGGCGTGCGCGGCGATGTCCGCATCGACAGCGTCGGTTCCGGCGACGCTACGCTGAAACGCATCGGCGGCGGCGTCGACGTGGGTTCGATCGGCTCCGGCGACCTCGATGCGGATGGCGTCGGCGGCGACCTGCGCGTGCGCAGCATCGGCAGCGGCGACATCGGCCACCACGGCGTCGCCGGCAAGATCGACATCCCCCGCGACGACGGCTGACCGCGAAGAAGAAGATCGTCTCCCTCCCCCTTCCATCCCGGCGCAAGCCGGGATGTTTTTGTGGGGAACGCGGTCAGCCCGAGCTTCCGCCGCCTTCGTGGACCCCTCCCTTCGTCAACGCGGCCGGATCCAGCAGCTTCTTCAATTCCGTGGCTGGCAGGCCGCTGTCCTCGAGCGCGATATCGAACACGGGGCGATTCTCCTTGTAGGCGCGCTTGGCGATCGCCGCGGCCTTTTCGTAGCCGATGATCGGGTTCAGCGCAGTCACGAGGATCGGATTCCGCGCCAGCGCTTCGCGCACGTTGCCTTCGCGCACCTTCAGGCCGGCGATGGCCGAATCGGCGAGCAGGCGCATCGCGTTCGACAGCAGTCGGATCGATTCCAGCAGATCCCAGGCGACCAGCGGCAGCATCACGTTGAGCTGGAAATTGCCGGACGCGCCGGCGATGGAAACCGTCGCGTGGTGGCCCATCACCTGCGCGCAGACCATGCAGGTCGCTTCGGGGATCACCGGATTCACCTTGCCCGGCATGATCGAGCTGCCCGGCTGCAGCGCCTGCAGTTCTATCTCGCCCAGCCCGGCGAGCGGGCCGGAATTCATCCAGCGCAGGTCGTTCGCGATCTTCATCAGCGCGACCGCGAGCGCATTGAGCTGGCCGGAGAGTTCCACCGAATCGTCCTGCGAGGCGATGCCCTCGAACTTGTCGGCCGCGGATTCGAACTTCGCGCCGCACAGCGCGGAAAGCGATTTCGCCATCGCCTTGCCGAAGCGCGGGTCGGCATTGATGCCGGTGCCGATCGCGGTGCCGCCGATCGGCAGGCGGCGCATGCGCTTCGAGGCATCGCCGATGCGCGCCTGCGCCGACGCGAGTTGCGCGGCCCACGCGCCGAATTCCTGGCCGAAGGTCAGCGGCATCGCGTCCATCAGGTGGGTGCGGCCGGTCTTGACCGTGCCGCGCAGCGACTTCGCCTTGCGTTCGATGGTCTTGCGCAGGTATTCCAGCGCCGGCAGCAGGTCCTCGTGCACCGCCAGTTCCGCGGAAACGCGGATCGCTGTCGGGATGACGTCGTTGGAACTCTGGCCGAGGTTGACGTCGTCGTTCGGGTGGATCTTCGCCTTGCCCGCGCGCGATGCGAGCGTCGCGATCACCTCGTTCGCGTTCATGTTGCTCGAGGTGCCCGATCCGGTCTGGAACACATCGATCGGGAAATGCGCGTCGTGCTCGCCGTTCGCGACTTCCAGCGCGGCCTTGCGGATCGCCGCGGATTTCGCCTTGGCCAGCAGCCCGAAACCGGCGTTGACCTCGGCCGCCGCGGCCTTGACCAGGCCCAGCGCGCGGATGAAGCCGCGCGGCATCGGCCGGCCGGAGACCGGGAAGTTCTGCACCGCGCGCTGGGTCTGCGCACCCCACAGCGCATCGGCGGGCACCTGCAATTCGCCCATGCTGTCGTGCTCGATGCGGGTCTTGCCCGGGGGAACGGCAGGTTTCTTCGCCATGTCGCGGCTCCGCGTGGGGAGCGCCGAGGATACCGCCACGACCGTTTAGAATTGCGCTTCGCCCCCGCCGACGCCGCGCCATGACCGACGCCCTCACCGCCCTGTCCCCGCTCGACGGCCGCTACGCAGGCAAGGTCGACGCGCTGCGCCCGATCTTTTCCGAATCCGGCCTGATCCGCGCACGGGTGAAGGTGGAAGTGGAATGGCTGCTGGCGCTGGCCGCCGAGCCGGGCATCGTCGAACTCGAACCGTTCTCCGCGACCGCCATCGCCCGCCTGCGCGCGCTGGCCGACGGTTTCTCGCTCGATGACGCGGCGCGGGTCAAGGCCATCGAGGCCACGACCAACCACGACGTCAAGGCGGTCGAATACCTGATCAAGGAAAAGCTGGCGAACGATGCCGAACTCGGTCCCGCACTGGAATTCGTGCACTTCGCCTGCACCAGCGAGGACATCAACAACCTCAGCTACGCGCTGATGCTGTCCGAGGCGCGGCGCACGGTGCTGCTGCCCAGGCTGGACGCGCTGGTCGACCGGCTGCGCGCGCTGGCGCACGAACACGCCGCATTGCCGATGCTCTCGCGCACGCACGGGCAGACCGCCTCGCCCACGACCGTCGGCAAGGAACTCGCCAACGTCATCGCCCGCCTGCAGCGCCAGCGCGAGGTGCTGGCCGCGCTGCCGATGCCGGGCAAGATCAACGGCGCGGTCGGCAACTACAACGCGCACGTCGCCGCCTACCCAGACATCGACTGGGCCGCGTTCTCGCGGCGTTTCGTCGAATCGTTGGGCCTGGACTGGCAGCCCTACACCACCCAGATCGAACCGCACGACGGCATCGCCGAACTGTGCGACGCCTGCAAGCGCATCGACACCATCGCCATCGACCTGTGCCGCGATATCTGGGGCTACATCTCGCAGGGCTACTTCCGGCAGGCGGTGAAGGCCGGCGAAGTCGGCAGCAGCACCATGCCGCACAAGGTCAATCCCATCGATTTCGAGAACGCGGAAGGCAACTTCGGCATCGCCAGCGCGCTGTTCGAGCATTTCGCGGCGAAGCTGCCGATTTCGCGCTGGCAGCGCGACCTCACCGATTCCACCGTGCTGCGCGCGCTCGGCACCGCCTTCGGCCACATGCTGATCGGCTTCGATTCGCTGCAGAAGGGCCTGGGCAAGCTCAGCGCCAACCCGGAACGCCTCGCCGCCGACCTCGATGCCGCATGGGAAGTGCTGGCCGAAGCGGTGCAGACGGTGATGCGCCGCCACGGCTTGCCGAATCCCTACGAGCAACTCAAGGCATTGACCCGCGGCCAGGGCATCAGCGAAGCCTCGATGCGCAACTTCATCGAATCGCTGGACCTGCCGGCCGAGGCGAAGCAGCGCCTGCTGGCGATGACGCCGGCGAGCTACACCGGCCTCGCGGAGAAGCTGGCGAAGGACGTTTGAGCATGCGCGCAATCGTGTTCCTGCCGCTCGCCGCGACGATCACGATGCTGTGCGTGGCCTGCACCATTCCGGCGGGCAAGGCATCGGCGCCAACGCCCGCGCCGGTCGCGCAGGCCGACTTCACCGTCCACGCACCGCCCGCACCGAACCATTGCGCCGACGATGCCGGTTGGGACGATCCCGCAATACCGCGCAAGGTGTTCGGGAATACCTGGTATGTCGGCACCTGTGGCATCAGCGCATTACTCGTCGTTTCGCCGCGGGGCGCGGTCCTGATCGACGGCACCACGGCCAAATCCGCGGCGGCGGTCGAGCGCAGCATCGAAGCACTGGGTATCCCGTTGCACGATGTGCGTTACATCCTCGGCTCGCACGAGCATTCCGATCATGCCGGCGGCATCGCGCAACTGCAGCGCGACACCGGCGCGACCGTGTTGGCGCGCGCACCGGCCGCCTCGGTCCTCCGCCGCGGCAGCAACGACCGCAGCGATCCGCAATTCGCACAGCTCGCCCCCGTTCCGCCAGTCGCGCAGGTCGAGACCATCGATGACGGCCAGGTCATCCGCGTCGGCGATGCGATCGCGCTGACCGCGCACGCCACGCCGGGCCATGCGCCCGGGGGCACCAGTTGGACCTGGACCGAATGCGAGGGCACGCGCTGCCTGCGCATGGCCTACGTCGACAGCCTGACCGCGATTTCCGACGACGCATGGCGTTTCAGCGAACACCCCGACTACGTGGCGACGTTCCGCCATGCGCTCGACGTCGCCGCCGCCCTGCCCTGCGATGTCCTGGTCACGCCGCATCCGGGCGCGAGTGCGCTCTGGCAACGCCTGCCTCCCGATGCCAGCTTGCCGCTGGTCGATGCCGGCGCATGCAAGTCCTACGCCGAACGCGGCCGCGAAGCGCTCGACGCGCGCCTGGGCGAAGAACGCGCGGAGGCGAAGCCATGATCGAAATCGACGCCACCAACGGCCCGCATCCGCTCGGCATGCCGGCGGAAATATTCCTGCGCGACTACTGGCAGAAGAAACCGCTGCTGATCCGCAACGCCTTCCCCGGCTTCGAATCGCCGCTGCAGCCCGAAGACCTCGCCGGGCTCGCCTGCGAAGACGGCGTGCTCGCGCGGATCGTCGCGCACGAGCCCGAAGGCGACAAATGGATGCTGCGCCACGGGCCGTTCCCTGAAGACATGTTCCCGGCCATGCCGCGGCACGACTGGACCCTGCTGGTGCAGGACGTGGACAAGTGGGACGCGGACGTTCGCGCATTGCTCGAACGCTTCGATTTCCTGCCGCGCTGGCGCATCGACGACGTGATGGTGTCCTTCGCCGCGCCGGGCGGCTCGGTCGGCGCGCATGTCGACCAGTACGACGTGTTCCTGCTGCAGGCGCAGGGGCATCGCCGCTGGCAGATCGACGATCGGCCGAACCCGCCGGTGCATTTCCGCCTCGACGTGGAACTGAAGCTGCTGCAGCGCTTCGAGCCCACGCACGACTGGGTGCTCGGCCCGGGCGACATGCTCTACCTGCCGCCGGGCGTGCCGCACCATGGCATCGCGGAAGATGCCTGCCTCACGTTCTCGGTGGGCATGCGCGCGCCCGCGGCGGCGGAACTGCTCGGCGATTTCGTCGATACGCTGGCAAGCGAAGCCGACGAATCGCAGCGCTTCGCCGATCCCGGCCTCGAACCCGCGAAGGATGCCTACGAAATCGATCCGGCGGCGATGCAGCGCGTGGTCGATGCCCTGAACAAGCTACGCATGAACGACCCGGAGCGGCTCGGCGACTGGTTCGGGCGTTTCATCACCACCTATCGCACCGCGCTGCGCCCCGGCGGCCGCGAGGAAGGCGACGGGCGTTCGCGCATCGAGACCGAATGGGACCTGCAACAGGGCGCCTGGCTGCAGCGCGATCCGTGGACGCGGATGGCGTGGCGGCGCGCGAAACGCGGCGCGAGCCTGTTCGTTTCCGGCGAATCGCACGCGCTGCCGCTGGCCGATGCGCGCCGCATCACGAACGGCGAACGCCTCGACGGCGGCGACTACGCGAAGTTGTCGGAAGCGGCGCGCGATCTCGTGCACGAACTGTTGCAGGCCGGGCATTACACGCTCGAATTCCCGGACGGCGGCGCGGGGTGAATGCGACCGTGCGCGGCTTCAGCGTTTCCGCCGCCGATTACGCCCGCGATGGCGATGCGCTGCGGGCGGTGCGCGAAGCGGTGTTCGTGCGCGAACAGGGCGTGCCGCTGGAACTGGAACTCGATGCGCAGGACCCCGACTGCCTGCACGTACTCGCCCGCGACGCGGGCGGGCGGCCCATCGGCACCGGCCGGCTGACCCCCGCGCGCACGCTGGGGCGGATGGCGGTATTGCCGGAATGGCGCGGCAAGGGCGTCGGCGCCGCGCTGCTGGACGCGCTCACCGCCATCGCGCGAGAACGCCGCTGGCGCGCGATCGAACTGCATGCGCAGGCCGATGCCATCGGTTTCTACGCCCGCCACGGCTACCTGCCGTTCGGGCCGCGCTACATGGAAGCCGGGATCGAACACCAGTCCATGCGCCGCGCCCTGCAAGGCCCGAACGCGGTCGAGGATCGCGAAGCCGCCATCGCCGCCACGATCGCGATCGCGACCACCACCCGTCGTTGCCTGCGCGTCTACAGCCGCGCGCTGGATCCGGGGCTGTTCGATGCGCCGCCGGTGCTCGACGCCCTGCGCCGGCTGGCGGTGCGCGGGGATGGGATCGAACTGCGGTTCCTGCTGCAGGACGCGGACAGCCCGCAGCGCGAGCAGGCCCCGCTGATCGCGCTGTCCCAGCGCCTGCCGAGCGTGGTGCTGTTCCGGGCGGTTGACGACCCGGTCGACCGCGCCTATCCCTCGGCCTTCCTCGCCAACGACGGCGGCGGCTATTACTTCCGCGGCCTCGGCCATCGTTTCGACGGGGAAACCGCGCTCGATGCCGGCGGCCGCGCGCGCCAGCTGCGCGAGGAATTCGATCGCACCTGGGAACGCAGCCGGCCCTGCAGCGAATACCGCGCCCTCGGGCTCTGACCGACCGCATTCGCCCTTGGTCGATGATGCAGCGCGGCAAGCTTGGCGGCTATAATTGCGATCCTTTCGCGTCCCCGTTCCGCCGGTGGGCAAAACACCGCCGGATCAACGGGTTGCCACCACTTCCGAGCGCCCGCCAGCATCGTGGACAGTCTCCTCAAGCAGTTCGCCCAAACCTCGCAACTCGGGGCCAACGCCGCCTACATCGAGGAGCTGTACGAGCAATACCTGGTGGATCCGGACAGCGTCGCGCCGTCGTGGAAGGCATATTTCGACGGATTCAAGGGCCGCGAAGCCGGCGACGTCCCGCATTCGGCGGTGATGGAACAGGTCGCCCGGGCCGGCCGCGATGCCGGCCGCGGCCTCGCCTCGGCCACCGCTTCGGGCGATGAGCGCGACCGCGCGGTCGCCAAGCTGATCACCGCCTACCGTTCGCGCGGCCACCTCGCCGCCGACCTCGACCCGCTGGGCATGCAGGCCCGCCCCGACGCGCCCGACCTCGCGCTCGGCTACCACCACCTGTCCGAAGCCGACCTCGACCACGAGTTCGGCACCGGCGACGTCGGCGGCCGCGACCGGATGAAGCTGCGCGACCTCGTCGCCCTGCTCAAGGCCACCTACACCGGCAGCATCGGCGCCGAGTTCATGCACATCACCGACGTCGAACAGCGGCGCTGGATGCAGGACCGGCTGGAATCGGCGGGCGGCAACTACGGCTTCGACGACGGCGCCAGGCGCCGCATCCTCGAGCGCCTGACCGCGGCCGAAGGCCTCGAACGCTACCTGCACACCAAGTACGTCGGCCAGAAGCGCTTCTCGCTGGAAGGCGGCGACGCGCTGGTGCCGCTGCTCGACGACCTCGTCCGCCGCGCCGGCGGCGACGGGATGAAGGAAATCGTGATCGGCATGGCCCATCGCGGCCGCCTCAACGTGCTGGTGAACACGCTGGGCAAGTCGCCGCGCAAGCTGTTCGACGAATTCGAAGGCAAATTCGAGCACGCCGTCGACGACCGCGCCCACACCGGCGACGTGAAGTACCACATGGGCTTCTCCGCCGACATCGCCACGCCGGGCGGCCCGGTGCACGTCGCCCTCGCCTTCAATCCATCGCACCTGGAGATCGTCGACCCGGTGGTCGTGGGCAGCGTGCGCTCGCGCCAGCACCGCCGCCGCGACGACGGTCGCAAGCAGGTGCTGCCGGTGCTGTTGCACGGCGACGCCGCGTTCGCCGGCCAGGGCGTGGTGATGGAACTGTTCCAGATGTCGCAGGCGCGCGGCTTCGCCGTCGGCGGCACCGTCCACGTGGTCATCAACAACCAGATCGGCTTCACCATCAGCGACCGCCAGGACGCGCGCAGCACGCTGTACTGCACCGACGTGGCGAGGATGGTCGGCGCGCCGGTTCTGCACGTGAACGGCGACGACCCCGAGGCGGTGGTGTTCTGCGCCAAGGCGGCGTTCGATTTCCGCCAGCGCTTCGGCAAGGACGTGGTCATCGACCTGGTCTGCTACCGCCGCCACGGCCACAACGAGGCCGACGAACCGGCCGCGACGCAGCCGCTGATGTACCAGGTGATCCGCGCGCACAAGACCCCGCGCGAGCTGTACGCCGACCGCCTGGTCGCGGCCAACGTGCTCAAGGCCGAGGACGCGCAGGCGGTGGTCGACGGCTACCGCGACAAGCTCGATGCCGGCGAGGTCACCGCCGAACTCGCCGAGGCGAAGCCGGACGCGACCGCGATCGACTGGTCGAAGCACATGTCGGGCAAGCTCTCGGACCCGACCGATACCCGCGTGCCGCGCAAGAAGCTCGACGCGCTGGCCAAGGCGATCAACACCATCCCCGCGGACATCGTGCTGCATCCGCGCGTCGCCAAGATCTACGAGGACCGGCGCAAGATGGCCGCGGGCGAACTGCCCGGCGACTGGGGCTTCGCCGAGAACCTCGCCTACGCGACCCTGCTCGACGCCGGCCACCGCCTGCGCCTCGTCGGACAGGACAGCGAGCGCGGCACCTTCTTCCACCGCCACGCGGTGCTGCACGACCAGAAGACCGACACCCACTACACCCCGCTGCAGCAACTCGTGCAGCACCCGGACGACGCCTGCATCGTCGACTCGCTGCTCAGCGAGGAAGCGGTGATGGCGTTCGAATACGGTTATTCCACCGCCGACCCGGGCACGCTCGACATCTGGGAAGCGCAGTTCGGCGACTTCGCCAACGGCGCGCAGGTGGTGATCGACCAGTTCATCAGTTCGGGCGAAGCGAAGTGGGACCGCCTGTGCGGCCTCGCGCTGTACCTGCCGCACGGTTACGAAGGCCAGGGCCCGGAGCACAGTTCCGCGCGGCTGGAACGCTTCCTGCAACTGTGCGCGCTGGAGAACATGCAGGTCTGCGTGCCGACCACGCCAGCGCAGGATTTCCACATGATCCGCCGGCAGATGCTGATGGCGACTCGCAAGCCGCTGGTGGTGATGACGCCGAAGTCGCTGCTGCGCCACAAGCTCGCGGTGTCGACGCTGGACGAACTGGCGAACGGCTCGTTCCAGTTGCTGATCCCCGACGCGCAGGCCGATGCGAAATCGGTGAAGCGCGTGGTCGCCTGTTCCGGCAAGGTCTACTACGACCTGCTGGAGGAGGCGCAGAAGCGCGGCCTCAAGGATGTCGCGCTGCTGCGCGTCGAGCAGTTGTACCCGTTCCCGCGCAAGGAACTGGCGGCGGAACTGAAGAAGTACGCCAAGGCCGCCGACGTGGTCTGGTGCCAGGAAGAGCCGCAGAACCAGGGCGCGTGGTACCAGATCCAGCACCACCTCAACGCCTGCCTGCAGCCGAAGCAGTCGCTGCACTACGCGGGCCGCCCGCGCTCGCCCTCGCCCGCCGTCGGCCATTTCAACGACCACGTCGCCGAACAGCAGAAGCTGGTCGCCGATGCGCTGGTGAATCCGTTGAGCGGCCATATTTCGAACGAATAACAACCCCGCATTCCGCAGAGAAGCCCCATGGCCACCGACATCAAAGTCCCGGTTCTCCCCGAATCCGTCTCCGACGCCACCATCGCCAGCTGGCACAAGAAGGTCGGCGACGCGGTCAAGCGCGACGAGAACCTGGTCGACCTCGAAACCGACAAGGTCGTGCTCGAGGTTCCCTCGCCGGCCGACGGCGTGCTGAAGGAAATCAAGTTCGCCGAAGGCGCCACCGTCACCAGCCAGCAGGTCATCGCGGTGATCAAGGAAGGGGCCGTGGCCTCCGCGCCCGCTCCCGCCGCCGAAGCGCCGAAGACTGCGGCTCCCCCCGCAACGGCAGCTCCCGCTGCTGCGCCGACCCCTGCCAAGGCCGCAGCGCCTGCCGCTGCGGCGGCGACACCTGCGGGCCTGCCGCCTGGCGCCGCGTTCTATGCGGCGTCGAACAACGTGAATCCCGCCGAGGTCGCCGGCACCGGCCGCCACGGCGCGGTGACCAAGGAAGACCTCGTCAACTACGCCAGCGGCAAGACCCCCGGCGTGTCCGGCGGCGCGCGCCCGGAAGAACGCGTGCCGATGACGCGCATGCGCGCGCGCATCGCCGAGCGCCTGATGCAGTCCAAGAACAGCATCGCGATGCTGACCTCGTTCAACGAGGTGAACCTCGGCAAGGTCATGGCGATGCGCAAGGAACTGCAGGACGAATTCGTCAAGGCCAACGGCATCAAGCTCGGCTTCATGAGCTTCTTCGCCAAGGCGGCCGCCAGCGCGCTGCAGCGCCATCCGGCGGTCAATGCCTCGGTCGACGGCAACGACATCATCTACCACGGCTACGCCGACATCAGCATCGCGGTCTCGACCGACAAGGGCCTGGTGACGCCGGTGCTGCGTAACGTCGAGCGCATGTCCTTCGCCGACATCGAGAAGGGCATCGACGCCTACGCCAGGGCCGCGCGCGAAGGCGGGCTCAAGCTCGAGGACCTGCAGGGCGGCACCTTCACCATCACCAACGGCGGCACCTTCGGTTCGCTGATGTCCACGCCGATCGTCAACCCGCCGCAGAGCGCGATCCTCGGCATGCACGCGATCAAGGACCGCGCCATCGTCGAGAACGGCCAGGTCGTCGCGGCGCCGATGATGTACATCGCGCTCAGCTACGACCACCGCATCATCGACGGCAAGGATGCGGTGCTGTTCCTGGTCGACATCAAGAACCAACTCGAGAACCCGAGCCGCATGCTGCTCGGCATGTGAGGCCGCAGGTTCAAATCCTGCCCCCGCTACCACGTTTCAGGAATTGAAATGAGCGAACAACAGCAATTCGACGTCGTCGTGATCGGTGGCGGCCCCGCCGGCTACCACGCCGCGATCCGCGCCGCGCAGCTCGGCCTCAAGACCGCCTGCGTCGACGCCGCGCTCGGCAAGGACGGCAAGCCCGCGCTCGGCGGCACCTGCCTGCGCGTGGGCTGCATCCCGTCCAAGGCGCTGCTCGATTCCAGCCGCCAGTTCTGGAACATGGGCCACATCTTCGACCAGCACGGCATCAGCTTCGGGAAAGCCGCCATCAACGTCGGCAAGATGGTCGCGCGCAAGGACGCCATCGTGAAGCAGTTCACCGGCGGCATCGCCGCGCTGTTCAAGGCCAACAAGGTGGCGCCGTTCTACGGCTGGGCGCAGTTGCAGCCGGGCAACGTGGTCACGGTCAAGCAGCACGATGGTTCCGAAATCGAGTTGAAGGGCACCAACGTGATCCTCGCCGCCGGTTCGGATTCCATCGAATTGCCGTTCGCGAAATTCGGCGAGCACATCGTCGACAACGTCGGCGCGCTGGATTTCGACAAGGTGCCCAAGCGCCTGGGCGTGATCGGCGCCGGCGTGATCGGCCTCGAACTTGGCAGCGTCTGGAACCGTCTCGGTTCTCAGGTCACGGTGCTCGAAGGCCTGCCGAACTTCCTCGCCGCCGCCGACGCGGAAGTGGCGAAGGTCGCCGCGCGCGAATTCAAGAAGCAGGGCCTCGACATCAGGCTCGGTTGCAAGGTCACGAACACCGAGGTGAAGAAGGACGGCGTGCACGTCACCTACACCGACGACAAGGGCGAGCAGCAGATCGTGGTCGACAAGCTGCTGGTCTGCGTCGGCCGCCGCGCGGCGACCAAGAACCTGCTCGCGGACGGCACCGGCGTGCAACTCGACCCGCGCGGCATGGTCGTGGTCGACGACCATTGCCACACCGGCGTCGACGGCGTGTGGGCCGTCGGCGACTGCGTGCGCGGGCCGATGCTCGCGCACAAGGGCTTCGAGGAGGGCATCGAGGTCGCCGAACTGATCGCCGGCCTGCCCGGCCACGTCAATTACGACACCATCCCGAACGTCATCTACACCGAACCGGAAATCGCCTGGGTCGGCAAGACCGAGGAACAGCTCAAGGCCGACGGCACCGCCTACAAGAGCGGCAGCTTCCCGTTCGCGGCGGTCGGCCGCGCGGTGGCGATGGCCGAACCGATCGGCTTCGTGAAGGTGCTGGCCGACGCGGAAACCGATCGCATCCTCGGCATGCACCTGGTCGGCCCGAACGTGTCCGAACTGGTGCACGAGGGCGTGATCTCGATGGAGTTCAACGGCAGCGCCGACGACCTGGCCCGCATCTGCCACGCGCACCCGTCGCTGTCCGAAGCCGTGCACGATGCGGCGATGGCGGTCGCCAAGCGCGCGATTCACAAGGCGAACTGACGCTCGCCGGCGATTCGCGAACGGCGCCTTCAGGCGCCGTTTTCGTTTGGTCGCGATGGAAATACGGGCATACTCGACGGATGGGCAATGCGAGCCGACATAACCCGTCGTGGACCTGGATCGCGCCGGTCCTCGGCGGGCTCGTCCTTTCGTTGGCCTTCGTCGCGTCCGGAATCCCGGGCCTCGTCCCGTTGCTCGTCCTCGGCCTCTTCGCGAGCGTGGTCGCCGCGGTGCACCACGCGGAAGTCGTCGCGCACAAGGTGGGCGAACCGTTCGGCACGATCGTCCTTGCGCTGGCGGTGACCGCGATCGAGGTCGCATTGATCGTGACCATGATGCTCGCCGGGGGCGAATCCGCGTCCGGGCTGCCGCGCGACACCGTGTTCGCCGCGGTCATGCTGATCCTCAACGGCATCATCGGCATCAGCCTGGTCGCCGGCAGCCGGCGACATTCGATCCAGCGTTACCGGGTCGACGGCATCACCGCCGCGCTGGCGACGCTGACCGCGATCGTCGTGCTCACCCTGGTGTTGCCGAACTTCACCACCACCACGCCGGGCCCGACCTACACGCACTCGCAGTTGGTGTTCATCTCGGTGGTGACGCTGGTGCTGTTCGCATCGTTCACCGCGTTCCAGACCGGGCGCCACCGCGAATACTTCCTGCCGGTCGACGATGGCGATCCGGCGACCGAGGACATCGCGCCACCGCCGAGCACGCGCGTCGCGCTGGCCAGCCTCGCGCTCATGCTGATCGCCCTCGTCGTGGTCGTGCTGTCGGCCAAGAAGCTGGCACCGGCGATGGAGGCCACCCTGCTCGCCGCCGGCGCGCCGCAAGCGGTCGCCGGCATCGTGATCGCGGCCATCGTGCTGCTTCCCGAAGGCGTCGCCGCCGTGCGCGCCGCCGTGAACAATCGCGTGCAGACCAGCCTCAACCTCGCGCTCGGCTCGGCCATCGCCAGCATCGGCCTGACCATTCCCGTGGTATCGGTCCTCGCGGTCGTCATGGACTGGCCGCTCGCATTGGGCCTGAACGGCATGTCGACCGTGCTGCTGTTCCTCAGCCTGTTCGTCGCCTCGATCTCGCTGCGCACCGGCCGCACCAACATGCAGATCGGCATCGTGCACGCGGTATTGCTGGGCACCTATCTGTTCCTCAGCTTCGTGCCCTGAGCGGCGGCATAATGTCGCGATGAAATCGATCTGCGTCTATTGCGGTTCCAACGCCGGCGGCGATCCCGCCTACGCTGCGCAGGCCAAGGCGCTCGGCGCGCGCCTCGCGGCGGACGGCATCGCGCTGGTATACGGCGGCGGCAACGTCGGGCTGATGGGCATCGTCGCCGACGCGGTGCTGGCGGGCGGTGGCGAGGTCGTCGGCGTGATCCCGCAGCAACTGGTCGACTGGGAAGTCGCGCACAAGGGCGTGACCCGGCTCGAGGTCGTCGATTCCATGCATGCGCGCAAGGCGCGGATGTTCGAATTGTCCGACGGCTTCGTCGCGCTTCCCGGGGGCTTCGGCACGCTCGACGAGATGTTCGAGATGCTGACCTGGCGCCAGCTCGGCCTCGGCGACAAGCCCTGCGCCTTCCTCGAAACCCGCGGCTTCTGGCAACCGCTGATGGCGATGCTGGACAAAATGGTCGCGGAACGCTTCCTGCATGCCGACCAGCGCGCCGACCTGTGGCATGGCGGCGACGTGGACGCGATGCTCGCGTGGATGCGCGGCTATGTCCCGGCGCATGCCGACAAGTGGCTGGACGGGAAGCGGCGCGGCGAATTGCATCTTTCGCAGGACGACGTATGACGACTCCCCCGACCTTCCGCGCCTTCCGCATCCACGACGACGACGTCGGTTACCGCGGCGGCATCGAAACGATTTCGCTCGACGACCTCAACCCCGGCGAAGTCGTCATCAAGGCCGAGTACTCCTCGGTCAACTACAAGGACGCGCTGGCCGGCACCGGCCAGGGCAAGATCCTGCGCAAGTTCCCGCTGGTTGGCGGCATCGACGTCGCCGGGCATGTCGTGCAGTCGACCGATCCGAAGTTCCGCGAAGGCGACGCAGTGCTGGTTACCGGCAGCGGGTTGTCGGAGACCTGCGATGGCGGCTATTCGGAATATGCGCGGCTCGATGCGAAATGGATGATTCCCCTACCCGCCGGATTGTCGTTGCGCGAATCCATGATCCTCGGCACCGCCGGCTTCACCGCGGCGCTGGCGCTGCTGCGCATGAGCGAGAACCGGCAAACGCCCGATCTCGGGCCGCTGGCCGTGACCGGCGCGACCGGTGGCGTGGGTTCGCTCGCGGTGGCGATCTTCCGCAAGGCCGGCTTCGAGGTGCATGCGATCAGCGGCAAGCCCGAACACGCGGATTACCTCAAATCGCTGGGCGCGAACGAAGTGCTGGGTCGCGATGCGCTCGCCACGACGCGGCCGATGGAATCGGTGCGTTTCGGCGGCGGGCTCGACAACGTCGGTGGCGCGATGCTCGCCAGCCTGCTGGCGCAGACCACGCCCTACGGCAACGTCGCCAGCGCCGGGCTCGCCGCATCGCCGCAACTGCAGGCGACGGTGATGCCCTTCATCATCCGCGGTGTGTCGCTGCTGGGCGTGGCTTCGGCCGGCACCGCTCGCGACATCCGCGAGGAAGTCTGGCGGCGCCTCGCCGGCGACTGGAAGCCGGCCAACCTCGATGCGATCTGCACCCGCGAAACCGGCCTCGACGGCTTGCCGGAGGTGTTCGCGACGATGCTCGCGGGCGGTTCGCTGGGGCGCACGCTGGTTGCGATCGTCTGAGGCTTGCGGCGCGGGTCGCGCCGGCTACAATCCATCGAACGCACGAGGAATTCCCATGGCACGCATCCTCATCGTCGACGACTCGCCCTCGCAGGTCATGGGCATTTCGCGCATCGTCGAAAAACTCGGCCATACCCCGCTCTCGGCCGAGGATGGCGCGGCCGGCGTGGAAGCGGCCAAGCGCGAACTGCCGGACCTGATCCTGATGGACGTGGTGATGCCGAACCTCAACGGCTTCCAGGCCACGCGTTCGATCACGCGCGAACCTACGACCAAGCACATCCCGGTGATCCTCGTCACGACCAAGGACCAGGACACCGACCGCGTCTGGGGCATGCGCCAAGGCGCGAAGGCCTACCTCGCCAAGCCCTTCGGCGAAGACGAACTCGCCGAACTCATCGCCAAGTACCTCACGCCCGGCCCGGCCGCGGCCTAAGCACGCCTCCAGTCGTCGCCGAAGGCATCGCGCAAGCCGCGATAGGCTTCGCGTTCCACCTCGCTGTTCGCCTTCGGCGCGAGGATTTCCAGCTCAACGATCTGGTCGCCCGGCGTCGCGCCCGGCAACCCGCGCCCGCGCAGGCGCAGCTTGCGCCCGGATTCGGAATCCGGCGGCACGCGCAGGTCGACCGCGCCGCCGAGGGTCGGCACGCTCACCGTCGCGCCCAGCGCGGCTTCCCACGGCGCCACCGGCAGGCTGTAGAGGATGTTGCGGCCGTCGACCTCGAACTGCGGATGCGCGGCGTATTCGATTTCCAGCAGCAGGTCGCCCCCGCGTGCGCCTTGTCCGCCGAGCCGGATCGCCTGTCCCGGGCGGATGCCCTTGGGCACGCGCACGTCCAGCGACTTGCCATTGACGCCGATGCGGATGCTGCTGCCGTCGTGGACCGCTTCCAGCGGCACCGACAGCCTCGCGCGGGTGTCGCCCTGCGGTTGCGGTCGCTGTCCGCCGGCGCCCTGCTGGCGGAAGCCGCCACGGCCGAACAGCGACTCGAAGAAATCGCTGAAGCCGTCGCCGTTCCCGCCCGCGCCGCGCGCGAAGACTTCCTCGAAATCGAAATCGCCCGGGGCGCCGCCGCCGAAACCGCCATGCGGGGGATGCACTTCGTCGCCCGGGCGGTAGCCGCCGGCGCGCAACTGGTCGTAGGCCGCGCGCTTCTGTGGATCGCGCAACGCCTCGTAGGCTTCGTTCACTGCCTTGAACTTCTCCTCGGCGCCGGCCTCCTTGCTGACGTCCGGATGGTACTTGCGCGCGAGCCGGCGATAGGCGGTCTTGATCTCGGCCTCGCCCGCGTCCGGCTCGACGCCGAGCACCTGGTAGTAATCCTTGAATTGCATGCTTCCTCCGGGCGCCATCGCCGCGATGCGGGCGCGCCTTGACGCAACCTTACCGCGGGGCGGGCCTAGACTGCATGACCCTCAGGAGAACCGAATGCCCATCCAGCCCGGAGACAAGCTTCCCGTCGCGCCGATCAAGCGCGTCGACCAAGGCGGTTTCGAGGATACCGACACCGGCGCGTTGTTCGCCGGGCGCGACGTGGTGCTGTTCGCGGTGCCCGGCGCGTTCACGCCGACCTGTTCCGAACGCCACCTGCCCGGCTTCGTCGCCCAATACCAGGCCTTCCGCGACAAGGGCATCAACGTCGCCTGCATGTCCGTCAACGATGCGTTCGTGATGCAGGCCTGGGGACAGATGCAGCAGGTGCCCGAGGGCATGTGGATGCTCTCCGACGGCAACGCCGACTTCACCCGTGCGCTCGGGCTGGAAATGGACGCCAGCGGCTACGGCATGGGCACGCGCAGCAAGCGCTTCGCCCTGCACGCCATCGATGGCGTGGTGAAGCAACTCTTCGTCGAGGCGCCGGGCGAATTCCGCGTCTCCTCCGCCGAACACGTGCTCGAACAGCTCGAACGCCCATCCTGATCCTTCCCGACCACAGCCACGCCGAGGCCCCAATGCCCAAGCCAGCCAAGAAGCCCGCGAAAGCGCCGCCTGCCGCCAAGCCGTCGACGCCCGCGATGACCGACACCAAGACCCTGCGCGCCCGCGCGCGCAAGAGCGTCGACGACGGCGCCATCACCTTCACCTATACCGCCGACCGCAAGCAGGTCATCCGCCTGCTCAACGAAGCGCTCGCCACCGAGTGGGTATGCGTGCTGCGCTACTACCGCCACTATTACTCCGCGAAAGGCATGCTGGTCGACGCCGTGAAGGGCGAGTTCCTCGAGCATGCGCAGCAGGAGATGGAACACGCCGGCATGATCGCCGAGCGCATCGTCCAGCTCGGCGGCGAACCCGACCTCGACCCGGCCACGCTCACCGCGCGCAGCCACGCCGAGTACAAGGCAGGCAAGGACCTGCGCGACATGGTGCGCGAGAACCTCGTCGCCGAACGCATCGCGATCGACAGCTACCGCGAGATGATCAACCACATCGGCGACCGCGACACCACGACCAAGCGCATCCTCGAGCACATCCTCGCGCAGGAAGAGGAGCACGCCGACGACATGGCCGACCTGCTGGACGGCTGGATCGGCAAGTAACCCCGTTCCTTCGACACGAAAAAGGCGGCCCAAGGCCGCCTTTTTCGTTCCTGCGCCGGACAATCCTCAGCCTGCGGCGTCGCCCGACTCGGTTTCCTCGTCGTCCAGCGACGCGTCCACGCGTTCGATCGCCTGCAGGCTCTCGCCCTCGCCCAGGCGGATCAGGGTCACGCCCTGGGTATTGCGCCCGACCTGGGCGATTTCCGCCGCGCGCGTCCGCACCAGGGTTCCGCCATCGGAGATCAACAGGACCTCGTGGTGCTCGCTGAGCTGGATCGCGCCGACCAGCTTGCCGTTGCGCTCGGTGGTCTGCAGCGCGATCACGCCCTGGGTGCCGCGGCCCTTCTTCGGGTAGTCGGCGACCGGAGTGCGCTTGCCGTAGCCGCGTTCGCTGGCGGTGAGGATGTCGCCCTCGCCCTCGACCACGATCAGGCTCATCACCTGCTCGCCCGCGGCCAGCTTCATGCCGCGCACGCCGGTGGCGGTGCGGCCCATGCTGCGCACGCTGCCCTCGTCGAAGCGCACTGCCTTGCCGTTGCTGGCGAACAGCATGATGTCTCGCTCGCCGTCGGTCAGCGCCGCGCCGACCAAGGCATCGCCCTCGTCGAGGTTGATCGCGATCTTGCCGCGCTGCAGGCGGTAGGCGTATTCGGTCAGCGGCGTCTTCTTCACCGTGCCGTCGCGGGTGGCGAAGAACACGTAGTGGCCGTCGGCGTATTCGCGCACCGGCAGCACCGCCTGCACCTTCTCGCCTTCTTCCAGCGCGATCCAGTTGATGATCGGGCGGCCGCGCGCGTGCGGGCCGGCATCCGGCAACTGGTGCACCGGCAACCAGAACACGCGGCCGTTGCTGGTGAAGGTGAGCAGGGTGTCGTGGGTGTTCACCAGCCACAGCTGGTCGATGAAATCCTCGTCCTTGGTCGCCGCCGCGTTGCGCCCGCGGCCGCCGCGGCGCTGCGCGCGGTAGGCCGTCACCGGCTGGCGCTTGGCGTAACCGGCGTGCGAGAGCGTGACCACCACGTCCTCCGGCGCGATCAGGTCGAGGATGTCGAGGTCCTCTTCCGAAGCGCGGATTTCCGAACGGCGCGCATCGCCGAACTCTTCCTTGAGGTTCCTGAGCTCGGTGCGGATCACGTCGAGCAGCACCGCGGGTTCCTCGAGGATGCGGATCAGGCCGCGGATTTCCTCGAGCAGCTCGCGGTATTCCTCGGTCAGTTTTTCCTGCTCCAGCCCGGTCAGGCGGTGCAGGCGCATCTCCAGGATCTGCTGCGCCTGGGTCTCGGTGAGCTGGTAGCCGTCGGCGAGCAGGCCCACGCCCGGCGGCAAGTCCTCGGGGCGCGAAGCGTCCGCACCGGCCGCCGCGAGCAGGGAACCGACCAGGCCGGGCTGCCAGCGCCGCGCCAGCATCCGCTCCTTCGCGACCTGCGGGTTCTCCGAAGTCTTGATCAGCTCGATCATCGCGTCGATGTTGGCCAGCGCGACGGTCAGGCCTTCGAGGATGTGCGCGCGGTTGCGTGCCTTGCGCAATTCGAAGATCGTGCGGCGCACCACCACTTCGCGGCGGTGGCGGACGAAGGCCTCGAGGATCTGTTTGAGGTTGAGCAGCTGCGGGCGCCCGTCGACCAGCGCCACCATGTTGATGCCGAAGGTCGATTCCATCGGCGTCTGCGAATAGAGGTTGTTGAGCACGACCTCGGCCGATTCGCCGCGCTTGACCTCGATGTAGATGCGCATGCCGTCCTTGTCGGACTCGTCGCGCAGTTCGCTGATGCCCTCGAGCTTCTTTTCCTTCACCAGCTCGGCGATCTTCTCGATCAGCCGCGCCTTGTTGACCTGGTACGGGATCTCGGTGACGACGATGGCCTCGCGGCCGTTGTCCGCGACCTCGACCTCGGCCTTGGCGCGCATGCGCACGCGGCCGCGGCCGGTCTTGTACGCGAGGTGGATGCCGCCGACGCCGTTGATGATGCCGGCGGTGGGGAAATCCGGGCCCGGGATGTGCTGCATCAGGCCGTCGATGTCGATCCGCGGATCGTCGAGCAGCGCCAGCAGCGCATCGACCACTTCGTTGAGGTTGTGCGGCGGGATGTTGGTCGCCATGCCCACCGCGATGCCGGCCGATCCGTTCACCAGCAGGTTCGGCACCCGCGCCGGCATCACCGTCGGCTCGAGTTCCTTCTCGTCGTAGTTGGGCTGGAAATCGACCGTGTCCTTGTCGATGTCGGCCATCAGTTCGTGGCTGATGCGCGACATGCGCGCCTCGGTGTAGCGCATCGCCGCGGCGTTGTCGCCGTCGATCGAACCGAAGTTGCCCTGCCCGTCCACCAGCAGGTAGCGCAGCGAGAACGGCTGCGCCATGCGCACCAGGGTGTCGTACACCGCGTTGTCGCCGTGCGGGTGGTACTTGCCGATGACGTCGCCGACGATGCGCGCGGACTTGTAATAGGGCTTGTTGCTGTGCGCGCCCAGTTCGTTCATCGCGAACAGCACGCGGCGGTGCACCGGCTTGAGGCCGTCGCGGACGTCGGGGAGCGCGCGTCCCACGATCACGCTCATGGCGTAATCGAGGTAGCTGCGGCGCATCTCGTCCTCGAGGTTGACCGGGATGATTTCCTTGGCGAGTTCGGACATCAGGGATCCGTTTACGGTGGTTTCCGCGCCTGCAGGCGGCCCGGTTCCGGGCGCCAGAAACAGGCGGATTCAAAGACATGAAATTGTACCATCCGGGGCGCTCGAAAGCACCCCGGAATCGCCGAAAAAATCAATGGGTTACGAGGGTTTTCCGGGGCTTTTCGTCAGCCGCCGAAACAGGCCCGCATCGAGCCCGTATCCGGGCGTTCGATCACGCCCTTTTCGGTCACGATGGCGTCGATCAATTCGTGCGGGGTGACGTCGAACACCGGGTTCCAGGCCTGCACGCCGTCGGCGACGGTGCGTTCGCCGCGATGCGACAGCAGTTCGCCCGGATCGCGTTCCTCGATCTCGATCAGGTCGCCCGATGCGGTGGCCATGTCCACGGTCGAGGATGGGGCCACGACCATGAACTTCACCCCGTGGGGCCTGGCCGCCAGCGCGAGCTGATAGGTGCCGATCTTGTTGGCCGTGTCGCCATTCGCGCAGATGCGGTCGGCGCCGACCACGACCCACTGCACGCGACCGGTCTTCATCAGGTGCGAAGCCGCCGCGTCGGCGATCAGGGTCGCATCGATGCCGTCCTGCTGCAGTTCCCACACGGTCAGGCGCGCGCCCTGGTTCCAGGGCCGGGTTTCGCCGGCGAACACCTGGTCGATGCGTCCCTCGGCCACGCCCGCGCGAATCACCCCCAGCGCGGTGCCGAAGCCGGCGGTGGCCAGCGAACCGGTATTGCAGTGGGTCAGCACCCCGCTGCCCGGTGCGATCAGCGCAGCGCCCGCCTGCCCCATCGCGCGGTTCGCAGCGAGGTCCTCGGTTTCGATCGCGCGCGCCTCGCGTTCCAGCGCCTCGCGCCAATCTGCGTCGGCGACATGCAGCGCGGCTTGCATCCGCGCCAGCGCCCAGGCGAGGTTCACCGCGGTCGGCCGCGCGGCATTGAGCCGGTCCATCGCCGGCTGCAGCGCCTTCGCGGCGTCGGTGCCGTTCGCGGCTTCGATATCGCGTGCCGCCAGCACCACGCCCCAGGCCGCGGAAATGCCGATCGCCGGCGCGCCGCGCACGACCAGCTCGCGGATGGCGCTTGCGACTTCGTCGCTGCTGGCGCAACGCAGGTATTCGACCGCGAACGGCAATTTGCGCTGGTCGAGCAATTCCAGCGCGTCGCCAGTCCAGCGAATCGGTCGGATGCGGTCGTAGCGTGCGAGCGAAGCGGCGTCCATGCCGCCTAGTTTACGACCCGCGCGCGTGTTCAGTAGACGAGGAAATCCGCGCGGCAACCGTTGTCGACCCAGAGGCCTTGACGATCCCAGCCCCAATCCGGGCCCTGGTTGCACGAGGAATCCGAAAGCTTTCGCTGCAGTTGCACGCCCTGGCGCACCGGGACGTTGCAGCGCGCATAACGCTTGTCGCGCGATTCGCAACGCACGACGCGGCCCTGACCATAACCACCGCCTGGACGCCGGGAACCGCCATGGCCGCCAACGGCGAAATCTGCGCGGCAGCCATCGTCGACCCAGACGCCATAGCCGTCCCAACCCCATGTGCGTCCCTGCACGCAGGGCGCGTCCGAGATGCGGCGCACGATGTCGACGCCGTAGCGGGTGTCGGCAGCACAGTGCGTGCGCTTCCTGTCGTGCGATTCGCAGCGGAAGGTGCGGCCTGGGTATGTTCCGGGATACGCCGGGTACGCTTGCGAGCCGCCGTATGCATCGCCGTAATCGCCGCCGGGATATCCGTACCCGATGCAGCCGCCCAAGGCGAGGCACGCGACCAATGCCGCCGCGTTTCGAATCCTGAATCCATGCATGTCGCTCCCTCCCGATGCCTCGTCGCAAGCATTCCAGCGCCAGGTCATACGAAACGTGAACCCGGCCGAACGAAAGCCGGGCCGTTCAGGAACAGGTGAAGTCGAACGCCAGCACGTCCGCGATGCGTTCGGTACCGAGCATCGCCATCAGCAGACGATCCATGCCGAGCGCGACGCCGGCGCATTCCGGCAAGCCGGCATCGAGCGCGGCGAGGAAGGCTGCGTCTAGCGGCGGTTCGGCATCGCCACGCGCGCGCCGGCGCTCGAGGTCGCGGGCGAAGCGCGCACGCTGCTCGGCCGCATCCACGAGCTCGTGGTAACCGTTCGCCAGCTCGACCGGGCCGAGGTAAAGCTCGAAGCGTTCGGCGACCGGATGCCCGTCGCCCTCGTCCCGCAGCTTCGCCAGCGCGCACTGCGAAGCCGGCCAATCGGCCACCGCCAGCATTTCGCCTTGCGCGAACGCGGGTTGCAGGCGATGGGTCATCAGCAGGTCGAGCCAGTCGTCGCGGACCAGTCCGTCCGGGTCGATGCGCACGTCACCGAGTGCTGCGCGCAGTTCGTCGATGCTTGCCGCAAAAGGATCGAGCCCGAGCGCATCGCGGTATAGATCGCGATACGCGACCACGCGCAAGCACGCATCGCGACCGACCAGCGCCAGCGCGGAGCGGGCGAGTTCGGCGGTTTCGTCGATCAATCGGTGGTGGTCCCAGCCGACGCGATACCACTCGAGCATGGTGAACTCAGGGTTATGGCGACCACCGGCCTCGCCGTCGCGGAACACGCGCCCGAGTTCGTAGCAATCTCCGAGCCCAGCCGCGAGCAGGCGCTTGAGTGAATATTCGGGGGAAGTGCGCAGCCAGCGCGTGCGCGGTGCGCCGTCGGTGCGGCCGGAGAAATCCAGCGAAAACGAGGCGATGTTCGGCTCGCTATTGCCGCCGCGCGACAGCACCGGCGTCTCGACTTCGAGCAAACCGCGTTCGGCGAAGAACGTGCGGACGAGCGCGTTCAATCGCGCGCGCAGGCGCAGCGCGTCGAAGTTGGCGGTGGGCTGCCAGTCGACCATCAGATCATCTCTTGATTCGTCACTCCCGCGCAGGCGGGAGTCCAGCTTTTGCATTTCGAAGCGGAACGAAAGGCTGGATTCCCGCTTTCGCGGGAATGACAAGCAAAAAAATTCACGAATGTTGCTCCAGGAAAGCCAACAATTGCGCTTCGTCCCAGATCTCGATGCCGAGTTCCTGCGCTTTTGCAAGCTTGGAACCTGCGGCTTCGCCGGCGACGACCAGCGAGGTCTTCTTCGATACGCTGCCGCTGACCTTGGCGCCGAGTGCCTCGAGTTTCGCGCCGGCTTCGTCGCGCGACATCGATGCGAGTCCACCAGTGAGCACGACCGTCTTGTCCGCAAGCGGGCCTTCGCTGGTGCGTTGCGGAGCGCCTTCCTTCCAGTGCACGCCTGCGTCCTGCAGCGCCGCGATGACCTCGCGGTTGTGCAGTTCGGCGAAGAAATGCGCGATATGCGCAGCGACCACCGGTCCGATGTCGGGGACTTCGGTCAGCGCCGCTTCGTCAGCGTCGATGATGGGTTGCAGCGCACCGAAATGCCGCGCCAGCGCCTTGGCCGTGCTTTCGCCGACGTCGCGGATGCCGAGCGCGTAAAGTAGCCGTTCCAGCGACGTGTTGCGACTGGCGTCGATGGCGGCGACGAGGTTCTCCGCCCATTTCGTGGCGATCTTGCCGGCTTTCACCGTTTCCGGAACGATGCCGGCGGCTTCATCGGCGCGTTGCTTGATCGCGACGAAATCCTCGACGCCGAGCTTGTACAGATCGGCCACCGTGCGCACGTCGCCGAATTCCACCAGCGCCATGATCAGGCGTTCGCCCAGGCCTTCGATGTCCATCGCGCGGCGCGAGGCGAAATGGAACAGCGCCTGCACCCGTTGCGCTGGGCAGACCAGCCCGCCGGTGCAGCGCGCGACCACTTCGCCTTCCTCGCGCTCGATCGCGGAACCGCAATCGGGGCAGGTCTCGGGCAACTTGTATGGCGCGTGCCGCGGCCTGCCCTTCGCATCCAGCGGGCGCTTGTCGAGCACCACGCTCACCACTTCCGGGATCACGTCGCCGGCGCGGCGCACGACCACGCTGTCGCCGACGCGCACGTCGAGGCGCGCGACCTGGTCGGCGTTGTGCAACGTGGCGCGGGTCACGGTCACGCCACCGACGTGCACCGGTGTCATCAGCGCCCACGGCGTCACCGCGCCGGTGCGACCAACGTTGACCTCGATGGATTCGACCGTCGTCACCTGCTCCTGCGCCGGGAACTTGTGCGCGATCGCCCAGCGCGGCGCGCGCGAGACGAAGCCCATCGCGCGCTGCTGGTCGTAACGGTCGAGCTTGTAGACCACGCCGTCGATGTCGAACGGCAAGGCATCGCGTCGTGTGCCGATCCGGCGGTAATAATCGAGCAAGCCGTCGACTCCGCGCACGGATTCCACCAGGGTCGCCACCGGGAATCCGAGCTCGCGCAGCCAAGCCAGCGTCGCGGTGTGCGTCGCCGGCAAGACCGAGGCCGGCGCGACTTCGCCTAGCGCGTAGGCATAGAACGCCAGCGGCCGTTGCGCGGTGATGCGCGGATCGAGCTGGCGCAGCGAACCGGCCGCGCCGTTGCGTGGATTCGCGAGCACCTTGATCTTCCCCTCCGACGCGCGCGCCTTTTCGTTCCAGGCCTCGAAGCCGGCGCGCGGCATGTACACCTCGCCGCGGACTTCCAGCACATCCGGTGCCTTGCCGCGCAACTTCAACGGAATCGCCTTGATCGTGCGCAGGTTCGCGGTCACGTCCTCGCCGGTCGCGCCGTCGCCGCGGGTCGCGCCGCGCACGAACGCGCCGCGTTCGTAGCGCAGGCTGATCGCCAGGCCGTCGAGCTTGGGTTCGGCCGAGAACGCGGGTTCGGCGTCGCCGGTTTCCTTGCCGATGCGCGCGACGAAATCCGCCACTTCGGCATCGCTGAACGCATTCGCCAGCGACAGCATCGGCACCGCGTGCACCACTTCCGCAAACGCCCCGGTCGGAGTCGCGCCGACCCGCCGCGTCGGCGAATCGGCATCGGCGAGTTCGGGATGCTCGGCTTCCAGCGCTTCCAGCTCGCGCAACAGGCGGTCGTACTCGGCGTCGGTGATGTCCGGATCGTCGAGCACGTGGTACCGATGGTTCGCGTCCTCCAGCCGGCGGCGGAGATCGGCGGCGCGGGCGGCGGGAGTCGGTTTGGAGGCCATGCGGCGATTCTAGCTTTCCTTCTCCCCGCCAGCGGGGAGAAGGTGCAGCAGGCGGATGAGGGGCAACTCCGCGATTGCGACCGGTATCGCCATCGGCTCGACCCATCCTGCGCTTGCTTATTTAATACTCTCCGCCGATACATGACCGACGGTCTCGCCACCGGACATGCCATAACCGTCATGCGTGCCCTGCCCGACAGGCTCGTCTTTGCGGAAGAAATACGAATCGTAGGAATCGCAAATACCGTTGATCAAGAGTATTTGCAGTCCATCTTCCGAAAAATCGTAAACCGGATCCTTGGTGTACCGCGACGGGTCCGACAGGACACGAACCCGTTTCCAGTTGCCGCCGATGCAGGCATCGCCTGGTCGATCGGTGAATTGCACCCGCAATGTCCTGACCGGTTTGCCGGTTTCATCGGTTTCCGTCAGAGACCATTTCTCTCCTGCAATCGAGATTCGGATATCGTCGTTTGCAGGAGAATCCGAGGATCGATTATTCGTCGCGCAAGCTGTCAATAAACAGGCGATCGACAAGGCGACGACTCGGTTTTTCATCCTGATCAACCCTCTCAATCGTTCGACGAACGACTCAGATAGCACTACCACCTCGCCGGCTTGAGCGGCGGCGCTTCGCGCTGGCGGTCGTAGGCGCGCAATTCCTCGCGGATGCCCTGCACCCGCTGGCGGCCGAGCGCATTGCGCGACTCGTCCAGCACCACGCCATCGAGCAGGCCCGCCATGCGCTCCGCCGTCGGCTGCATCATCTCCCACGCATCCAGCGCCGACACCGGCGCCGGCAACGTCAGGAAGAACGCGATCGCCGGCGTCTCCAATTCCTGGATGCCGGCCATGTCGAAACTGCCCGGCTTCAGGATGTTCGCCACGCTGAACACCGGGCCGCGCTCGGGATGCCCTTCCACCAGCCGGTGGAACACGTTCATGTGGCCGTAGGTCAGGCCCGCCTTTTCCGCCGCGACCACGATGTCCGGACCGTGCAGCTTTTCGCCCGCGCGAGCGGCAACGTAGATGGTGACGATCTTGTCGAACGCTTCGTCCGGGCGGCGACCGAGTTCGCTGGACGCATTCGGCGCGTCGTCTTCGCCGAGATCCAGCTCCGGCTGTTCGGCATCGTCGCGGACGCCGATGCCGTGCGCGAACTGGTCGGAAATCCGCGGTTCGACGCGTTCGCCGCCTTCGCCCGCGCGGCGACGACCCTGCCCGCCCTTGCGCGGCTGGCCGAAGTAGATGATCGCGCCGAACAACACGATGCCGGCGACCAGGATGGCGAGGCGCAACAGCCAGACGTCCGACATGCGTTCTTCTCCTCTTCGCGGAACCTCAGGCGGCGCCGGCGAGGCGCGCGGCCTCGGCCAGGTCCACCGACACCAGCCGGCTCACGCCGGGCTCGCGCATGGTAACGCCGCTGAGCTGCTGCGCGGCTTCCATCGTCGCCTTGTTGTGGGTGACGAACAGGAACTGCACGTGCGCGCTCATCTCATTGACCATCGCGGTGAAGCGGCCGACGTTGGCCTCGTCCAGCGGCGCGTCCACTTCGTCCAGCAGGCAGAACGGCGCGGGATTCAGGCGGAAGATCGAGAACACCAGCGCGACCGCGGTCATCGCCTTCTCGCCGCCCGACAGCAGCGAGATGTTCGACACGCGCTTGCCCGGCGGCCGCGCCATGATCGCCACGCCGGCATCGAGCAGGTCCTCGCCGGTGAGTTCGAGGTAGGCATGCCCACCGCCGAACAGGCGCGGATACAGCTCCTGCATGCCCGAGTTCACCCGGTCGAAGGTGTCCTTGAAGCGGCCGCGGGTTTCGCGGTCGATCTTGCGGATCGCTTCTTCCAGCGTTTCCAGCGCGGTGATGAGGTCGGCGTCCTGCGCGTCGAGGTATTCCTTGCGCTGCGCGGCCTCGGCGTGTTCCTGGATCGCGGCGAGGTTGACCGGTTCGAGACGACGCAACTTGGCGTCGAAGTCGGTGACGGTTTTTTCCCACGTGGCGACATCGGCGTCGTCGGCGAGCGTGGCGACCACGTCCTCCAGCACGAAACCGGAGGTGGAAACCGCATCGGCGAGCTGCTTCGCGCGGATGTCCAGCGCCTGCTGATCCAGCCTGCGCTGCGCTATGGCTTCGCGCTGGGCGATGGCCTGCTCGTCGCGCTGGTGGCGGGTCTGTTCGAACGCGCGCAGGTCGTTGTCGATGCCATCGAGCGCGGCGCGCGCGGTGGCGAGATCGCGGTCGGCGACCACGCGCTTCTCCAGCGCGGCCTGGCGTTCGTTTTCCAGCGAAGCGACTGGCGAATCGCCATCGGCGAGCTGCGCGGCGAGTTCGCCGAGGCGGCTGTCGAGCTGGCCGCGCTGGCCGCCCATGCGTTCCAGCGACTGCGCCAGCGCCACGACCTGCGCGCGCTGCGATTCCAGCGACAGCGCGGCGGCGTGGGCGGCATCGCGCGAGGCGCGCGCGGACATGCGCGCGGCGTCCAGCGTCTGCGCGAGCCCGCTGCGTTCGCTTTCGAGCGCGGCACGGCCGGTTTCCAGTTCGGCCATGCGCGCGACCGCGGTTTCCAGCGCGCCGCGGGCATCGCGGGCCTGCGCATTGCTGTCGGCGAGGGTCTGCGCGAGCTGTTCGCTGTCGGCTTCGATCCGGGCGATGCGTTCGCGCGCGCCGTCGAGCCTGCCCTGGTGGCCCTGCAACTGCCCGGAGAGTTCGGATACGCCGCGATGGGCGAGATGGAAGGCGCGCTGCGCGTCCTCGCGTTGTTGTTCGGCGGCGAGCGCGCGATCGCGCCATGCGGTCAGGCCGCGATCGAGTTCGTGTTCGCGCTTCGACAACGATTCGATGTCGCCGCGCAGCGCCTGCATGTCCTTTTCGCGCAGCAGCGCGCCCTGCTTGGCCGCGCCCGAGCGCAGCACGCGCACCCAGCCGGCGCCGAGGCGTTCACCACCGCGGGTGATGATCGATTCGCCATCACCGAGCCGCGACTGCAAGGCGCGCGCATCGGCGAGGGTTTCGGCCACGCGCAATTTCGCGAGGATGCGGCGAATCGCGCGCGGGCCGCGCACCTTGGCCGCCAGCGAATCGGCCGGGAAGGTTTCGTCGCCGGCGTCGGACGACACCAGCGCGAGCCGGCCCTCGCCGAGTTCACCCAGCGCATCGACCAAGGTCTCCGGCGATTCGACCAGCACGCCTTCGACGAGCTGCCCGAGCGCGGATTCGACCGCGTTTTCCCAGCCCGGCTCGACGGCCAGCGAAGCGCCCACGCGCGCGGCGGAATCCAGCCCGCGCTGGCGCAGCCATTCCATCGCAGCGCCCTGCTCCTGCCCGAGCGCCGCGTGCTGCAGCGTTTCCAGCGAGGCGAGGCGTCCGCGCGCTTCCTGCGCGGATTTGCGCACCTCGGCGAGTTCGGCCTGCGCCTTGCGGATGTCGTCCTGCAGCGCGACCACGGCCTGTTTGCGTTGTTCGACTTCGGCCTCGAGCTCGGCCAGCGAGGCGTTCTTTTCCGCGTGTTGCGATTGCAGGCCGGCGAAGGCCGCGGCCAGCGCATCGAGGTCGAAGTTCGCGCGTTCGGCGGCGAGCGCGTCACGGCGGCGTCCGGCGTCGAGCGCCTGGCGGTCGAGGTAGTCGACGCGGGTGCGTTCGACGTCGGCGGCGCGGTTGGCCTCGGCGCGGTCGCGGCCGTGCGCGTCCCAGCGCTGCTGCCAGTCGGCGAGCGCGGCTTCGGCCTGCTGCAACGCGGCCTGGTGCGATTCGTCCTCGCCGCGCAGGCGCGCGTGTTCCGGATCGGCGGCGGCGATGGCCGCCTGCAGTTCCGACAGGCGCGACTGGTCGCCGCTGATGTGCTGGCCGAGTTCGGCCAATGCGGATTCGGCTTCGTTGCGCGCGCGCTGCAGGCGCTCGGCGAGGTCGCGCTGGTGCGCGATTTGCTGCTCGATGCGGGCCAGCGCGCCGCCGACTTCGTACACCGCCGCCTGCGCCCTGTTCAGCGCCTCCGCGGATTCCTCGCGGCGCACGCGCCCGGTCTCGAGCTCGCGCTCGGCCTCGCGTTGCTCGGCGATCAACTGCTGCAGCCGCGTCTCCTCCTGGGAAAGCGCTTCGCGCAGGCCCTGCAACTGGCCGTCGAGGCCGCGGAATTCCAGCGCCTTCCACTCCGCGTCCTTGACCTTGCGCTCGGCCTGGATCGCGGTGTACTGCTCGGCCTGCCGTGCCTGGCGCTTGAGGTGCTCGAGCTGCTTGCCCACTTCCTCGCGCAGGTCGTTGAGGCGGTCGAGGTTCTCGCGGGTGTGGCGGATCCGGGTTTCGGTTTCCTTGCGGCGTTCCTTGTACTTGGAGATGCCGGCGGCTTCCTCCAGGTACACGCGCAGGTCCTCGGGCCGCGCCTCGATGATCTGGCTGATCATGCCCTGCTCGATGATCGAGTAGCTGCGCGGGCCGAGGCCGGTGCCGAGGAACAGGTCGGTGATGTCGCGGCGGCGGCACTTGGCGCCGTTGAGGTAGTAGGTGCTCTGCCCGTCGCGGCCGACCGTGCGCTTGACCGAGATCTCGTTGTACGCGGCGAATTCGCCGGTGACGGTGTGGTCGCTGTTGTCGAACACGAGTTCGACCGTGGCCTGCGCCACCGGCTTGCGCGCGGAGCTGCCGGAGAAGATCACGTCGGTCAACGAATCGCCGCGCAGCCGGCTGGCGGCGCTTTCGCCCATGACCCAGCGGATCGCGTCGATGATGTTGCTCTTGCCGCAACCGTTCGGACCGACCACGCCGGTCATGTTGGTCGGCAAATGCAGCGTGGTCGGATCGACGAAGGACTTGAAACCGGACAGCTTGATCGTGGACAGGCGCATGCGGCGGTTGGCTACTCGCTCGCCCCGGCGCGCAGGCGCGACCGCGGGTCATGGAAAAGATCAGGAAAGTCCGCCAAACCATTGTTCCGAAAGGCGGGGCAGCGGCCGAAGCGCGCGAGCCAGCGTCGAGTATAACGAGCGCCGCGGCTTACAGACGGTGGCCGGTGTCCGCATCGAAAACATGCAGGTGCCGAGGCGACAGGCGCAGCCGCAATGAACTGCCTCCGGCGGGCAGGCCCGCGGCCGACGGCAGGCGCGAAACCAGCATCGTGGCGCCGTGGCGGAGGTTGACGTAGGCCTCGCTGCCGACCGGTTCGACTACTTCCACGTCGGCGGCGAAAGCGCCCGCTTCGTCGCCCGCCACGACCGCGACCAGGTGCTCCGGTCGCACGCCGAGGCGGATGTCGCGGTCGAACGCATCGGCCGGCAGTTCGCTGGCCGGATCGAGCGGGATCGGCGGGTCGCCGTTCGCCGGATGCAGCGCCAGCCCATCGTCGCGGCGCAGGCGGCCGGCGACCAGGTTCATCGCCGGGCTGCCGAGGAAGCCGGCCACGAACACCGAGGCCGGGCGTTCGTACAAGGCCATCGGCGTGTCGATCTGCTCGATGCGCCCGCCGTCGAGCACCACGATGCGCTGGCCGAGGGTCATCGCCTCGATCTGGTCGTGGGTCACGTAGATCATGGTCGTGCCCAGCCTGCGGTGCAGTCGCGCGATTTCCACCCGCGTGGATGCGCGCAGCTTGGCGTCGAGGTTGGACAGCGGCTCGTCGAGCAGGAACACCTGCGGCTGCCGCACCAATGCGCGGCCCAGCGCGACGCGCTGGCGCTGGCCGCCCGAGAGCGCGGCCGGGCGCCGTTGCAGCAGATCGCCCAGACCGAGCATGTCCGCCGCTTCCTTCACCCGCGCGGCGATCGCTTCGCTTGGCTGCTTGCGCAACTTCAGCGCGAAGCCGAGGTTCTCGGCGACGGTCATGTGCGGGTACAGCGCGTAGTTCTGGAACACCATCGCGATGTCGCGGTCGCGCGGGGCGACGTTGTTGACCACGCGCCCGCCGATACGCAGCTCGCCGCCGCTGATGTCCTCGAGGCCGGCAACCATCCGCAGGAGGGTGGACTTTCCGCAGCCCGAGGGACCGACCAGCACCAGCAGTTCGCCGTCGGCGACCTGGAACGTCGCGCCTTCGACGGCGACCACGCCTTCGGCGTAGACCTTGCGCACCCGGTCGAACCCGACTTCGGCCATGCGATCCTCGTGCCCGCTGCCGCGGTGCAATCCGCCGGCGACTGGTCTATTCTGCCATGTAATCGTTTTCACCCACGAAACGCCCGCCCATGGCCGACGCCCCTGCCTTTCCCGAACGTTTTCTCTGGGGCGCGGCCACCGCCGCCTTCCAGATCGAAGGCAGTCCGCTCGCCGACGGCGCCGGCCCCAGCATCTGGACCCGCTTCACGCATACGCCCGGGCTGGTGGTGAATGGCGATACCGGCGACGTGGCCTGCGACCACTACCACCGCTGGAAGGAAGACGTCGCGCTGATGCGCGAACTCGGGCTCAAGGCCTACCGCTTCAGCGTGTCGTGGTCGCGCATCCTCCCCGAGGGCACCGGCCGGGTGAACCAGGCGGGCCTCGACTTCTATTCGCGGCTGGTCGACGAACTGCTGGCCAACGGCATCGAGCCGCTGCTCACCCTGTTCCACTGGGACTTGCCGGCGGCGCTGGACGACCGCGGCGGCTGGCTCAACCGCGACATCGCCGACTGGTTCGCCGAATACGCCTCGGTGATGTACCGCGCGCTCGACGGCCGGGTGAAGAAGTGGGTCACCCTCAACGAACCCTGGGTCGTCACCGACGGCGGCTACCTGCACGGCGCGCTGGCGCCGGGCCACCGCAGCAAGTTCGAGGCGCCAATCGCCAGCCACAACCTGATGCGCGCGCACGGCGCGGCGGTGAAGGCCTACCGCGCACTCGGCAAGCACGAGATCGGTCTGGTGGTGAACATCGAGCCGAAGTACCCGGCGAGCGATTCCGCCGAAGACACGGCCGCGACCCGGCGTGCGCAGGCCTACATGAACGAGCAGTACCTGCACCCTGCCCTGCTCGGGCATTACCCGCCCGAATTGAAGGAGATCTTCGGCGAGGCCTGGCCGGAGTGGCCGGCGGAGGACTTCGACCTCATCCGGCAGAAGCTCGATTTCGTCGGCATCAACTACTACACCCGCAACGTCGTCCGCGCGGCGCAGAGCTATCCGCTCGACGCAGGCATGGTGAAGCAGCCGCAGGCGACCTATACCGAAACCGGCTGGGAGGTCTTCCCGCAGGGCCTCACCGACCTGCTGCTGTGGTTCAAGCGCACCTACGGCGAGCTGCCGGTCTACATCACCGAGAACGGCGCCGCGTTCTTCGATCCGCCGGTCGCCGACGAAACCGGCCGCATACGCGATCCGTTGCGCACCGACTACCTGCGCCGCCACCTGCTCGCGATCCACGACGCGATCCGCGCCGGGGTCGACGTGCGCGGCTACATGGTCTGGTCGCTGCTCGACAACATGGAATGGTCGCTGGGGTACTCCAAGCGCTTCGGCATCGTCCACGTGGACTACGCCAGCCTGCAGCGCACGCCCAAGGACAGCGCCCGCTACTACCAGCGCGTGGTCGCCAGCCATGGGCGCGCGTTGGCGGAGGTCTTGCCGGGTTGATGACAGATCCAGCGCCGCGAAGCGCATGCGCGGTCGCTTAACATGGCCGGAGCCGCGAAGATGCGATTCCGCAGCCGCGACGATGCCAGGAACCACGCATGCTAGACACGCTGCTGCTTTTCGGCGCCACCGGCGACTTGGCCGGCCGCTACCTGTTCCCCTCGATCCTGCACCTGTTGCGCGACCGGCTGCTGCCGGAGGATTTCCGCGTCGTCGCGATCGGCCGCAGCGAGCACGACGACACCGGCTTCGGCGACTGGCTGCGCAGTCGCCTGGCCGATGACCGCGACCTCGCGCTGCTGCCGGAACTGCTGAAACGCACGCACTACCACTCGCTCGACCTGGCCGACACCGACGCGGTCGCGGCCACGCTTGCGCCGTATGCGGCGAAGCCCGCGGTGAGCTACCTCTCGGTGCCGCCGAACCTGTTCGAACCGGCCTGCCTCGGGCTCAAGCGCGCCGGCCTGCTCGAGGCGCCGTCGCGGCTGGTGCTGGAGAAGCCGATCGGCCACGACCTCGACTCCGCGCGCGCCATCGACGCCACGCTCAAGGCCAGCCTCGACGAAACGCGGATCTTCCGCATCGACCATTACCTCGGCAAGGCGCCGGTGCAGAACCTGCTGGCGCTGCGCTTCGGCAACACCCTGCTCGAAGCGGTGTGGCACAACCGCTGGATCGAATCGGTCGACATCCTCGTCGCCGAGACCGCGGGCGTGGACGGCCGCGAAGGCTATTACGCCGGCTACGGCGCGCTGCGCGACATGGTCCAGAACCACATGCTGCAGCTGCTCGCGCTGGTGGCGATGGAACCGCCGGGTGCGCTCGACGCCGACAGCATCCGCGACGAGAAGCGCAAGGTGCTGCGCGCGCTGCGGCCGATGTCCGCGGCCAGCGCCGCCGCCGACAGCGTGCGCGGCCGCTACGGCGACGGCGTGGTCGAGGGCCGCGCGGTGAAGGGCTTCGTGCACGACAGCGAGGTCGAGACCTTCGTCGCCCTGCGCGCGTGGATCGACAACTGGCGCTGGGCCGGCGTGCCCTTCCACCTCGCCACCGGCAAGCGCATGGCCGCGCGCAGCACCGAGGTCGTGGTCACGTTCAAGCCGGTCACGCACTGGTTGTTCGACCGTCCGCTGCGCGACCGCGCCACGCCCAATCGCCTGCGCATGCGCCTGCAGCCGGACGAGACCATCGAACTCGACCTGATGGGCAGCCTCGCCGCGCCGGAATTCGGCGGCATGGAGCTGCAGCCGCTGGAACTGGACCTGTCGATGGCGCAGCCGCAGCGGCGCATCGCCTACGAGCGCCTGATGCTGGACGCGCTGAACGGCAACCAGACCCTGTTCGTGCGCGACGACGAAGTCGAGGCCGCGTGGCGCTGGATCGACAGCATCAGCGATGCGTGGCGCGATGCATCGACGCCAGTGCAGGCCTATCCCGCGGGTTCGTGGGGACCGCCCGCGGCGACCGATTTCCTCCCGGACGACGTCGCCGGTCCGCGCCGCAGGCGCCCGGCGTAGGATGCCGGCGATGGATGCCGCGGCCCACGTCCTGCTCGCCGACATCGGCGGCACCAATGCGCGCTTCGCCCTCGCCGACACCACCGCGCCGTCGCCGCTGGTCGAGGGCAGCGTGCGCGAATACGTCGTCGCCGATTTCGCCTCCCTGCCCGACGCCGCCCGCGCCTACCTCGACGACACCGGCGCGAAGGTGCACGGCATGGTCGCCGCGGTCGCCGGGCGCGTCGACGGCGACGAGGCGCGCATCACCAACTTCCCGTGGGTGATCTCGGCCACGCGCACTTGCGCGGCGCTCGGGATCGAACGCATGCGCCTGGTCAACGACTTCACCGCGCAATCGATGGCGGTGCTGGCACTGCGTCCCGACGACGTGTCCGCGATCGGCCCGACGCAATGGAGCGGGCGCCGCGGCGAAGGCGGCAACGCGCGCACCTTCGCGGTGATCGGCCCCGGCACCGGGTTGGGCGTCGGCGGCCTGCTGATCCGCGACGGCCGCCCGTTTCCGCTCGCCACCGAAGGCGGCCACGTCGATTTCGCGCCCGGCACGCCGGAGGAAATCGCGATCCTGCAGCAGCTCGCGCAGGAGTTCGGGCGGGTATCGATCGAACGCCTCGTGTCCGGCATGGGCCTGGTGAACCTGCATCGCGCGCTGAGCCGCATCGCCGGCGTGGATCCCGGCCCGCTGGAGCCGCGCGACGTCACCGCGCGCGCCGCGGCGGGCGATCCGCTGTGCATGCGCGCGGTGGACGTGTTCTGCGCGGTGTTCGGCGCGGTCGCCGGCGACCTCGTGCTGACGCTGGGCGCTTGGGACGGCGTGTTCCTGTCCGGAGGACTGGTGCCGAAACTGTTGCCGACCTTGCAGCATTCCGGTTTCCGCCAGCGATTCGAACACAAGGGCCGTTTTTCGCCGGCGATGTCGCGGGTGCCGACGCTGGCCGTCGTGCATCCGCAGCCCGGGCTGCTCGGCTGCGCAGTGATCGCGGTCGCCGAGGCCGCGGGCACGCCGGTGTGAACGCCGCCGCCACGACGCGCGTGGACTGGAACGAAACCGGCGACGCCGGGCAATGGGCCACGGCCGCCGCGAACGAGATCGCGAACACGCTCAACCATGCGCTCGCGAAGCAAAAACGCGCTCAACTGCTGCTGTCCGGCGGCACCACCCCGGCGCCGGTGTACGAACGCCTGGCGTACATTGACCTCGACTGGCCGCGGGTGGACGTCGGCCTGGTCGACGAACGCTGGCTCGCGGCCGACGACCCGAACCGCAATACCCTTTTGGTGCGCGAACACCTGCTGCGCGGCTGCGCCGCGGATGCGCGCTTCCAGGCATTCGACGGCGATGCGCTCGAAGGAGCCGTCGCCGATGCCAACCTGCGCGAAGCGCGCGCCGACATCGTCGTGCTCGGTATGGGCGGCGACGGCCATACCGCCTCGCTGTTCCCGGGCATGCGCGGCCTCGCCGAGGCGCTGGCCAGCCCGCAGCCCTACGTCGCGGTCGATGCCAGTGGCTGTCCCGGCGCCGGCGCCTGGCCGCGGCGCATCAGCCTCACGCCCGCCGGGCTCGCGCCCGCGTCCGCGCGCCTTCTGCTGATCCGCGGCGAAGACAAACGCGCGCTGCTGCAACGCGCGCTCGCCGGCGACGACGCACTGGAATTGCCGGTCCGCATCGCCTTCACCACGCCCGGCGCACGCCTTCGCGTGCACTGGTGTCCATAGCCAGCGACCACGCCAGCCCATGAGCCTCGATCCACGCATCGCCGCCATCACCGACCGCATCCGCGAACGCAGCGCGAAACGCCGCGCCGCCTACCTCGCCGGCATCGACGCCGCCGCGGCGAACGGCCCGGAACGCAAGCGCCTGAGCTGCGGCAACCTCGCCCACGCCTTCGCCGCCTGCGGCGACGTCGACAAGGCGCGGCTGTCCGGCGATGCGACGCCCAACCTCGGCATCGTCACCGCGTACAACGACATGCTTTCGGCGCACCAGCCGTTCGAAACCTATCCGGAACGCATCCGCGAACACGCGCGCGCGCTCGGCGCCACCGCGCAGGTCGCCGGCGGCGTGCCGGCGATGTGCGACGGCGTGACCCAGGGCCGCGCCGGCATGGAGCTGTCGCTGTTTTCGCGCGACGTGATCGCCCAGTCCACCGCGGTCGCGCTCAGCCACGACATGTTCGACGCCGCGCTCTGCCTCGGCGTCTGCGACAAGATCGTGCCCGGCCTGCTGATCGGCGCGCTCGCGTTCGGCCACCTGCCGGTGGTGTTCGTCCCCGCCGGGCCGATGACGCCGGGCATCCCCAACAAGCAGAAGGCCGAAGTGCGCGAACGCTACGCCGCCGGCCAGGCCACGCGCGAGGAACTGCTCGCCGCGGAATCGGCCAGCTACCACGCGCCGGGCACCTGCACCTTCTACGGCACCGCGAATTCCAACCAGACCCTGCTGGAAGCGATGGGCCTGCAACTGCCGGGCGCGTCCTTCGTCAATCCCGGCATGCCGCTGCGCGAGGCGTTCACCCGCGCGGCGGTCGAACGCGTCCTGCGCTGCACCGCGCTCGGCGCCGATTACCGCCCGATCGGGCGGCTGGTCGACGAACGCGCGATCGTCAATGCGATCGCCGCGCTCGCCGCGACCGGCGGTTCCACCAACCACACCATCCACTGGGTCGCGGTCGCGCGCGCCGCCGGCATCCTGTTGAGTTGGGAAGACATCGACGACATCGCCAGGGCGGTGCCGCTGCTGGCGCGGGTGTATCCGAACGGCGAGGCCGACGTGAACCGCTTCGCCGCGGCCGGCGGCCTGCCCTTCGTGTTCCGCGAACTGATGGATGCGGGCCTGATGCACGCCGACCTCGCCACCGTCGTCGCCGGCGGCATGCGCGCCTACGCCGACGAACCGCGGCTGGATGGCGCATCGGTCGCCTACACGCCCTCGCCCGCGGCCAGCGGCGACAGCGCGGTGGTGCGCGGCGTCGCCGATCCGTTCGAACCACAGGGCGGGCTGCGCCTGGTGCGGGGCAACCTCGGCCGCGCGCTGTTCAAGCTCTCCGCGTTGAAGCCGGAGCATCGGCACATCGAGGCGCCCGCGGTGGTGGTCGACAACCCGCAAGCGCTGAACAAGCTGCACGCCGCCGGCGCGCTGCCGCAGGATTTCGTCGCGGTGGTGCGTTTCCAGGGCCCGCGCGCGAACGGCATGCCGGAAATGCATTCGCTCACGCCGCTGCTGGGCATGCTGCAGAACCGCGGACGCCGCGTCGCCCTGGTCACCGATGGCCGCCTCTCCGGCGCCTCGGGCAAGATCCCCGCGGCGATCCACGTCACCCCCGAAGCCGCGCGCGGCGGGCCGCTGGCGAAACTGCGCGACGGCGACATGATCCGCATCGACGGCGAGTCCGGCACGCTGCAGGCGCTGGTCGATGCGGCCGAATGGGATGCGCGCGTGCCGGATCGCGATTCCACCCCGCCGGCGACCGACATGGGCCGCAACCTGTTCGCGCTGAACCGCATGCTGGTCACGCCCGCCGACCAGGGCGCGCTGTCGATCTCCTGCGGCCCGCCCGGCCACGACGACCACGACGCACCGGAATACGATGCCGAATACCAGCTCGGCCACGGCCGCGCCGCGCTCGCCGCCCCGCACGAGGCCAAGGACGCATGATGGACAAGCTCGCGAAGACCCAACCCCGCGCCGAACGGTTGCTGCGCGATGCCGGCGTGCTGTGCGTGCTCACCGTCGACAGCATCCAGCAGGCGCTGTCCTGCGCGAAGGCGCTGGCCGATGGCGGTTTGAATTCGATCGAATTGACCTTGCGCACGCCGGTCGCGATCGATGCCATCGCCGCGATCAAGCACGATTTCCCGCAGCTGGCGATCGGCGCCGGCACCGTGCTGGAACCGGCGCAGGTCGCGGCGGCGGAAGCCGCTGGCGCCGATTTCCTGGTCTCGCCCGGCGTGTCGCCCGGGTTGCTCGATGCGCTCGTCGCCTCCTCGCTGCCATCGATGCCCGGCGCCGCGACCGCGAGCGAGCTGATGGCCCTGCATGCGCGCGGTTTCCACGTGGCGAAATGGTTCCCGGCGGCATCGCTGGGAGGCGTCGCCACGCTGAAGGCGATCCAGGGGCCGCTGCCGCAGATGTTGCTCTGCGCGAACGGCGGCATCGATGCCACCAGCGCACCGGATTACCTCGCCCTGCCGAACGTGTTGTGCGTCGGCGGTTCGTGGATGGTGCCGAAGGACTGGCTCGCCGCCGGCGCGTGGGACAAGGTCGCCGCAGCGGCGAAGGATGCGGCGGGGATCGCGAAGCGGACTCGAAGCAGTTGAGCTGTCCCTTCGAAGAACACGAGGTCGCCAGGCTTAGGGAATGAAAGAAGGCTGGCACCTCGACGATTATCTCGTGCTCTTCAGTCCAACTGAGGCCGATGCAGCGTCGATACGCTATGCAATTGCTCGCTGGTTACCAAACCATCGTGTCATTGGGTTACGCAGCTGGGATAACCTGATTGTCCAAGACGAGACCGGCACTGTCTTTTCCGTTCCCGCGGTTCCCGTCACAGCTGACCGCGTGGAGCCATTTTCGTTACCGCCATCTGACGCAACACTGACGATGGACTCTCGCCTCTCTGGCAAGATCAAGTGGTATTTGCAACCACTCATATTTGGAGGCCATCCAACGGATGAGTCCAATATCCATTGGATCATGTTGGAACAACATGCCGACCTGGTTATTTTTTGGAATGACCGTTACCGGGAAATCATGGAAGCCAGAATCGTTGGCTGACGATTCATTTCCAGCGACCGAAATTTAATACCCGGATCTGATTCGTGCTTTTTCGAGGCACCAAATGAAAACCCTCCTCGCCGCGCTGCTCGCCCTCTCGTCGATGCCCGCTTCCGCGCAATCCCCCATCGCATCGCCGATCCTCGGCCACTGGTCGTTGCAGGTCGACAAACTCGCCACGCCGCCGGAAACGCACCCCAAGCGCGTCGACCTCGAATTCCGCGACGCCGGCGACGGCAGGATCGCCACGCATGTCGTCATCGTCGATCCGAACGATCACACGCTCGATTCGCAATCCGAACTCGCGCTCGACGGCACGCCGGGCAAGGCCACCGGCACGTACTGGGTCGACCTCGCCGCCGCGAAGATGCCCGCGCCGAACGTGCTGGTGATGCAGTTCGCCTACCAGGGCCAGCCCACCTCGACCCGCGTCTATTCCGTCGACGCCCACGGCGTCCTCACCGAAACCGAGGCCTACTTCAAGCCCGACGGCACGCCGGTGATGCGGACGGCGGTGTTCACGCGCGTGGCAAGCAACCCATGAAGACGAAAAACGACCGCCTGCGTAGGCCGGGATGGAACGAAGTGCAATCCCAGCAAGTCATCGCGAGCATGCCGGGATTCCGCTGCGCTGCATCCCGGCCTACGGATTTGTGGCCCGGCTCGGATGGCCGCGAAAGTGCCGGACACCGACAGTAAAACGACTCCAAAAGACTGGCGCTCCACTCGAAAAGAGTCGAGTCCCACTCCCGGAGAGTCGGGCTTCACTCGAAAACACTCGAACTCCACCCGAAAAGAGTCGAGCTTCACTCCCGGAGACTGGCGTTCCACCCGAAAAGAGTCGGGCTTCACTCGAAATGACTCGAACTCCACCCGAAAAGAGTCGGGCTTCACTCCTGGAGACTGGCGTTCCACCCGAAAAGAGTCGAATTTTCCGGCGCCCGCATCCGTAGGGCGGGTCTCGACCCGCCATCGAGGCCTTACTCGACCCTCGCCCGCACCACTGCCGGCAGGCGATCGATCCGCAATTCGCCATCGCGCCACGCGGCCGGCTTGCCGTCCACCGTGGTCCGGCCCGGCGCCGAAGCCAGCGGCCAGGTGAGCACGATGCCGCCAGGCGGCACCGCCATCCCGGCGCCGATCTTCCACACCAGCGCATCGCCCTCGCGCTTCAGCGCGTAATGCAGCGCGCCCTGCGGCGTGCGCAGACCATCGACGGAGATGCCCTCGCCGAGCCAGGCGGCGGGAACGCCGCCCGCGAGCACCAGCGCGCGGCCGCCGTCGCGCTCGTAGGCGAGCATGTCGAGCACCGAGCGGATGTAGTCCGATTCCACCCACGCATGCGGCAGGTCGCCGAGGAAGAACGGCTTGCGCGGGGTGCTGGACACCACTTCGCCCCATTGCCGCCAGCCCGTCGGCTGCTGCGCGGCGAGGAAGAACCCGAGCATCGCGCCGGCGCGTTCGCGCCAGCCCAGGCGCGCGAAGCTGCCGAGGGTGCGCAGTTCGTAGGGCGTGTAGTCCTTCCACGCGCGCTGGCCGTCGCGGCGTTGCACGGATTCGTTCCAGTAGCGTTCGAAGGTGTTGCGCAGCAGGTCGGGCGGCAGCCAGGACTGCGCATCGCCCGGGGCGAGCGCAATCGTCGTGGAGGTCGGGTCGAAGTCGCCGAGTTCCGCCGCGCCCGGGATGTAGTCGATGCCGTGCTGTTTCACCGAGAGCGCGATCGACGCTTCGAGGTCGGCGCGGAACTGGTCGCGCGAGGCCTGGATGCGCGCGGCGTCGGCGTCGCGCCCGAGCCAGCGGGCGATGTCGATGGCGTCGTCGTAGCCGCGCAGGGACCAGAAATCGTCCCAGTAGGAATGCATCGGCTTGGCCATGTAGCCTTCGTGGCTGATCGAGGCCGGCACCAGGCCGAAGAAGGCCGGGTTGTTCGCGCGGTTCGCCTCGGTGCGTTCGCTGGCGCGCAATGCGTCCATGTAGCGCACGGCGCCATCGACATGCGGCCATTGCGATGCCAGCAAATCGCGGTCCTTGCCATACCGGTACAGCTGCGCGATGGCGTGGACCAGCTCGCCCTGGCTGTCGTTTTCCGGCACCGGATCGCTGCCGCGCGCGTCCACGCAGCACGGCACCTTGCCGTTGTCGAACTGGAACGGCGCATACCAGCGTACATAGGCGTCGGCGACGTCGCCGCGACCCAGCCGCAGCAGCGCGTCGTTCATCATCGCGCCGTCGCGGATCCAGGAACGCGCGTAGCTGCGCGTGCCCGGCCGCAATTCCGGGCCGTCGCGCGACATCAGGATGTATGCGAGCGCGGTGCGCAGGCTTTCGGACACGGCCTTCGCCCGGGATGGCAGGGTGATGCTCACGGCGTCGAGTTTCCTGCGCCATTCGGCCGCGGCCTGCGCCTGCGCTGTCGCGGGATCGAACCTCGCGGTCGGGTCGAACTCACCGGCCAGTGGCGCCCGCCAGGCGAATTCGCGGCGTTCGCCCGGTTGCAGATGGAAGCGATACAAGGCCGCGCCGGAGGCGAGCCCGCTGTCGTCGTTTGCCTGCAAGCTGCCCGATGCACTCCCGCGAGCGAGCCGGACCACGGCTTCGCCCGCATCGAAATTCGTAGCGAACATGGAATCGGGCGCTTGTGCGAAGAACACACGCGGATGCCCGTCCGCCACGAGCTGCGATCCCAACCACGACAGCGCATGGATCGGGCTCACCCCGCCCGGGGTGCTGAGGAATTGCGAAGTCGGGTTGACCTGGAACGGCCGCGCCGCCAGTGCGAGCACGTAGTCGCGCGGCCGGTCGCTGGTGTTCGCCAGGACGTAGCGCGCGACCAGTCGCGAACGGTCCGGCGTGCCACTGGCGAAGGCGGTGACGTCCAACGCGAAACCCGGATGCGCCCAATGCACGCTGGGGATCGGCAGGTCGCCGTCCTGCAGCGACTGCGTCGATTGCACGTCGGCCCACGTGACCAGCTTGCCGTCGGCGACGACGAAAGGCTCGATGCTGAAACCGCCGCGCGAGAGTTCGATCGCGCCGTCCTCGCCGATCAGTCCCTGTTCGTGCCCGCCGTCCACGCCCAGCAGCGTCCAGTACGGCTGTTCGCCGGAAATCCCGCGCGGATACGTGCCGCGTGGCGCGCGCGCGGCGACCTGCTTGAGGAAATCGTTGGGCGTGGCCGCGAACGCGAGCGGCTGCACATCGACACCGGCGAGATCCGATGCCCTGCCCTCGCCCGTCGCGATGCGCAGGTAACGCGCCTCGGACTCGGGCAGCGCGAGCAGGTCCTCGCCGCCGTCGCCGTCGCGCACCGTGCGCACGGTGCGCCAGTCGCTGCCGTCCGTCGACAGCGCGACGGTGTAATCGGACACGCGTGCGTCCGCATTCCAGCGCAGGATCGCGCCGCCGAATTCGCGGACGCGGCCGAGGTCGACGGTCCAGCCGTCGACGCCATGCGCGAGCGTGCCCGCCAGCGGCGAGCCGTCGTCCACCGGCAATTCGCGCAATTCCAGCCCGGCGATGCAGGCGCGGCCCTTGCCGCCGCCCTTGCCGCCGCTGATCGTGAATTCCAGCGCCGCGCTCGTGCGCAGGGTGCGATCCGCGGTCGGCCCCCAGGCGAAACCGATCATGCGCTGCTTGAACGACTGCGGCGTCCATTGCGCCGGCATCTCGAGGTCGGGCTTCTTCACCCACCACACGTTGTCGCCGCTGGCGTCGACCAACTTGAACTCGAGGTTGTTCGGCGGGCCTTCGCCACGCAACTGGAAATCGAAGGCGTAGTTCGGCGGATAGTCGATCGCCAGCATGCGCCGCGCGGTCGCGTAGCCGGAACGGCCGCCGAAATCGTACGCAAGGCAGAGCCCGCGGCCACCGGGCGCATCGACCGGCTCCAGCGATGCCTGCACGCCATCGGACACGACCACCGTCCACTGCGAGGTGTCGCGGAAATCGTCGAGGACGCGCCTGCCCTCGCCCGCGGCGAGGTTTCCGGAGAGCAGCAGCGCGGCGATCGGCAGAACGCGGCACGGATTCGACTTCATCGCCTTCTGGATCCCTGGTCGTCGCCGTCCTTGGCGGAACCGCGCGATATCGGAACGCCCGGCCCGGCCATCGGTGGCCGGGCGTTCGCCACGGCGCGAACCTGCGGTTCGCAAGCGCCGTGGCTCACCCTTTGACGCTCCCCAGCAGCAGGCCCTGGATGTAGTAGCGCTGCAAGACGAGGAACAGCAGCAGCACCGGCAGCACGGTCAGCACCGCGCCGGCCATCATCATCTCCACGTCCTGGATGTGCTCGCGCGAAAGCGAGGCCAGCGCCACCGGCAGCGTGTAGTGCTCCTGCCCGGTCAGCACGATCAGCGGCCACATGAAATCGTTCCACGAGGCCAGGAAGGTGAAGATCGCCAGCGTCACCAGCACCGGGCCCATCAACGGCAGCACGATGCGGAAGAAGATGCGCAGCTCGCCCGCGCCGTCGATCCGCGCCGCCTCGATCAGCTCGTCCGGGATCGAACGCGCGTACTGGCGCACGAGGAAGATGCCGAACACGCTGGCCAGCGCCGGCGCGACCACGCCGGCATAGCTGTCCACCAGGTGCAGTTCCTTCATCAGCAGGAACAGCGGCAGCATCGCCACCTGCGCCGGCACCACCAGCGCCGCCAGCAGCAGGCGGAAGATCCGTTCGCGGCCGGGGAAGCGCAGCTTGGCGAAGGCGTAGCCGGCCATCGCGTTCACCAGCAGCGAGAGCGCCGTGGTCGCGGTCGCCACCAGCGCGCTGTTGGCGAAATAGCGGCCGATGCCGATGCGCTGGAACAGCTCGCGGTAGTTGTCGAGGCTGAAGCGCGAGGGCCACAGCGGCGGCGGGAAATGGCTGGCGTCGCCGCGCGGCATGAACGAGACCGACAGCATCCACGCCAGCGGCGCCAGCGCGACGATGGCGAGCAACAGCAGCGCCGCGTTGATCGCGAACGCGTCCGTGCGGCGGCCGCCGACTTCGTGTGCGCTCATGCGATGCCCTTCCTGCGGCCGAAGCGCAGCAGCAGCGTGGTCGCGGCGAGGATGACCAGGAACAGCAGGAACGCGATCGCCGAGGCGCGGCCCAGCGTCCACCAGGTGAAGCCTTCCTCGAACATGAAGTACAGCACGCTCACCGTGCTCTGCAGCGGATCGCCGCGGGTCATCACGTAGGGTTCGGCGAACAGCTGGAAATAGCCGGAAACGGTGATCACCGCCGCGACCAGCAGTACCGGGCCGAGTTGCGGCAGGGTGATGTGGCGGAACTGGTTCCAGCGCGAGGCGCCGTCGATGCGCGCGGCTTCGTAGAGTTCGCCTGGGATGGATTGCAGCCCGGCGATGAAGATCACCATGTTGTAGCCGAAGTTCTTCCACACCGCGAACAGGATGATGGTCGGCATCGCCCAGTGCGGATCGCCGAGCCAGTCGACCGGGCGGATGCCGACGTGGCCCAGCAGCCAGTTCACCATTCCGTACTGCGTGTGGAACAGGTAGCGCCAGATCACCGCGACCGCGACCAGCGTGGTCACCACCGGCGCGAACAGCCCGGTGCGGAACAGCGCCTTGAACCTGGCCGCGCGCGCGTTGAGCAGCAGCGCCGCGCCCAGCGACGCCGCCAGCGACAGCGGTACGCCGACGAACACGAAGTAGCAGGTGTTCGCCAGCGCCTTCCAGAACATCGGCGTGCCGAGCAGGTCGATGTAGTTGTGCAGGCCGACGAAGCGCAGGTTGCGCGGATCGGCCAGCGCATACAGGTCGAAGTCGGTGAGGCTGAGCGCGAACGCGGCCAGCACCGGCACGGCGAAGAACAACCCGATCACCAGCAGCGCGGGCGCCGCGAACAGCCAGCCGGCGGCACCGCGCCTCACCGACCCGCGTCCTTCGCGTCCGCTTCGGCGGGCGCGTGTTCGAGCATCCAGCGGCGCTTGTCGAGGAAGCCGTCGACGCGCCCGTCGAGTTCGCGCAGGGCCTGGCCCTGGTCCTGGCCGCCGCGCACCACGCGTTCGCTGGCGAGGCGCATCTCCTGCACGATGCGTTCCCACTCCAGCACCTTCGGCGTCGGCTTGACCCGTTCGAGCTGGTCGCGGAACGCGCCGGCGTAGGGATCGTCGCGCAGCGCCGGATCGTCCCAGCTGCTGCGCCGCGACGGCAGGTCGCCGATCTCGGCGTAGAAACGCCGCTGCACCGAAGGCCGCGACAGGAATTCCACCAGCTTCCACGCCGCGTCCTTGCGCGGCGAATGCCGCCACAGCACCAGGCTGGTGCCGCCTGCGATGCCCGCGCCGGGACCGTCGGGACCGGGCAGCGGCGCGGTGCCCCACGCGTTTTCCAGTCCCTTCGGCGCGCGCTGGCGGAATTCGCGGATGTTCCAGGGTCCGGACACGTAGAACACGAACAGGCCGTTGAAGAATTCGTCCCAGACGTTGGAGATCTGCGTCTCCGACATCGGCGGCGCCCAGCCGCGGGCGAACATGTTGGCGTAGAACGCCATCGCGCGGCGGAAGCCCGGGCTTTCGAAATTGCCGCGGGTGTCGCGGTCGCGCAGCAGCGGATCGTCCTGCTGCAGGCCGAGCGACAGCAACTGCTCGAACTCGTTCAGCGGCAGCATGATCGCGTAGCGCCCCGGCCCGGATTTCGCCTTGATCGCCGCCATCTGCCGCTCCCATTCCGGCCACGAGCGCGGCGGATGGTCGAAGCCGGCGTCGCGCAGCAGGTCGCGGCGGTAGAACAGCAGGCGCGTGTCGACGTACCACGGCACGCCGACGAGCTGGCCGTCGATGACGTTGGTGTCCCAGATGCCCGCGAAATAATCGTCCTGCCGCACCTCGCGCGAGGCGTCGACCCGCGGCTGCAGCGGCTCCAGCGCGCCGAGCATCGCGAATTCCGGCACCCAGGTGTTGCCGAGCTGGAAGATGTCCGGCAGTTCGTCCGCGGCGTAGGCGGTCAGCAGCTTCTCGTGCGCGGCGGTCCACGGCACCTGCTGCACGTCCACGTCGATGCCCGGGTTCTCGCGCTCGAATTCGCGGATCAGGTCGCCGACGACTTCGGCCTCGCGGCCCATCGCCCAGAAGCGCACGACCTCGCGTTGCGGCGTCGCCTGCCGCCCGCAGGCCGCGAGCAGGAGCACGCAGGCCAACGCGAACGGCGCGGCGCGTTTCATTGCGATTCGTCCAGCCAGCCGCCCGCGAAGCCGGCGCGCTTCAGCCCGAGGCGGATGTGCGGGTTGCGGCGCATCACGCTCCAGACGAAATCGCTGCGGTAGTTCTCGATCATCAGCACGATCGGGCCCTGGTCGATGCCGAGGTAGTCGCCGTCCACCCAGCCGCTGTGCTCGCTCACGCGGCCATGGTGGAGCGGCGCATCAGCGAAGGTGAAGCTCGGGTTGAACGAATCGAAGAAGCCGTATTCGCCGTAGATGTCCTGGCCGTAGCGCTGGTGCATCGCGGCGATCGCGGGAATGGCGATTTCCGGCGCGAACGCGATCGAACCCGCGGCGGCGGTCGGCGCGATGGTGCCGTCGTCGAGCACGTATTCGATGCCGGCGCCGCGCGCGGCATAGGTGCGGAACAACCGCGTGGTGCCGTCGAACTCGAAGCTGGCGTCGATCGGGCCGTCGCAGGCGGTGAGGCCCCAGACGTCCTTGCCGTAGCCGTTCCAGCCCGAGGGGTTGTCGATCGCGTAGGCGCGTTGCGACAGCACGGCGCGCCGGCTGTTCTCGAAATAGTCGATGCCGCGCCTGCGCATGTACTCGTCGCGGACGCCGCGCAGGTCCAGCCACACCTGCGAATACTGGTGGCCGAACATCGGCGGGAAGCTCAGGTGTTCCTGCTCGTGGAACTTGCCCCAGGTGCGGTCGTAGGTCGCGGTCCACGCGTCGTAGGCGTCCTTGCCGACCGGATGCGTCGGCGACGCCAGCGCCAGCACGTACACCAGCAGCGCTTCGTTGTAACCCTGCCAGTCGTACTTGAGCATGCCCTCCTCGGGCTTCCAGCCCATCGAGATCAGCGGCTTGCGTTCCTGCGCCCAGGTCCAGTCGACGCGGCTGTAGATCTTCTCCGCGAGGCGGCGGATCTCGGCTTCCTTGCGATCGTCGTGGTCGTAGTAGGTCTGTGCGAACAGCACGCCGCCGAGCAGCAGCGTGGTGTCGACCGTCGACACCTCGTTGTTGCCGCTGCGCAGGCCGTTGTCCATCTCGAGGAAGTGATAGAAGAAACCGCGGTAGCCCGAGGCGCCGCTGGCATTGGTGCCCTGCGGCGCGCGCGCGAAGAAGCGCAGCGTGGCCAGCGTGCGGTCCACCGCCTGGTCGCGGCTGATCCAGCCGCGTTCCACGCCCACGCCGTAGGCGGTCAGGCCGAAGCCGACCGCGGCGATGCTGGACGGCGACGGCGTCGGCCAGCGGTCGGGAACCAGGCCGTTGTCGGGATTGCCCAGTTCCCAGAACCAGTCGAAGGTGCGCCGCTCGAGGTCCGCCACCAGTTCCGGCACTTCGCGGTCGACCGGCTTCGCCGCCTTCGCATCGGCCGTGGGTGCGGCGGGCGTCGCCGGCGCGGGCGCCTTGCCGCAGGCGGCGGCGACCAGCACGGCGACGGCGACCGGGATCCACCGCCTCATGCCGCGGGCGCCTTGCAGTGGCGGTCGATGAAGGCCTGGTGCAGCGGCATCGCCTGCACGCAGGAAGCGACGACCTTGCGAACGTGTTCCACGAATTCGAACAACTCCTTTTCCGGCATCTGGTCGACGAAGGGATGGTAGCCGTCGGGCACGATGCGCTGCCCGATCATCACCTGCACCCAGCTCTGCACCGCGAAGAACTCCTCGCCGTTGCGCTGGAAGCGCGCCGAGTGGCGGAACAAGTCGATGTTCTCCTGCAGCGCGGCGGGGATTTCCATTTCGCGGCAATGGTTCCAGAACGCGGAATCGTCACGCTCGGTGGCCTTGTAGTGCAGCACGAGGAAATCGCGGATGCGCTCGCTTTCGAAATCGACGGCACGGTTATAGCGTTCCGTCAGCAACGGATCGAAACCGCGATCGGGGAACATGTCGAGCAGGCGCAAAATGCCGGTCTGCACCAACAGCAGGCTGGTCGATTCCAGCGGCTCCATGAACCCGCTGGCGAGGCCGAGCGCGACCACGTTGCGGTTCCAGGCGCGCTTGCGCTTGCCCGCGGTGAACCCGAGCACGCGCGGCGGCCCCAGCGCGCGCCCGTCCAGCCATCCGAGCAGGTTGGAAGCGGCTTCGTCGTCGCTGATGAATCGGTTGCAATACACGTAGCCATTGCCGGTGCGGTGCTGCAGCGGGATGCGCCAGGTCCAGCCGGCCTCGCGCGCGATGCAGCGGACGTAGGGCGTCGGCGGGCCAACGTTCTCGCAGGGCACCGCGACCGCTCGGTTGCAGGGCAACCACTCGCTCCAGTCCTCGTAGCCGGTTCCGAGCGTCTGCTCGATCAGCAGGCCGCGGAAACCGGAGCAATCGATGAACAGGTCGCCCTCGATGCGCTCGCCGCTTTCCAGCACGACCGCTTCGATGAAGCCGTCGCCCGGCCGCTGGACGACCTGCACGATCTTGCCTTCGTGGCGGACGACGCCGAGCTTTTCCGAAAAGCCGCGCAGGTAACGCGCGTACAACCCGGCATCGAAATGGTAGGCGTAGGCGACCGCCGCCAGCGGCGATGACGCCGGCACGTCGGTTGCGCCGGGCAGGAACCTTCCCTGCTCCGCCGCCGTGGTCTGCAACGCGTATTCGCCCAGTTCGCCCGCGCGCCCGGCGCGGCGCGCGCGCAGCCAGTAGTGGTGGAAATGCACCGGCCCGATGTCGTGGCCGACCGAACCGAAGCCGTGGAAATAGTTGTCGCCGATGCGTGCCCAGTCGCGGAACTGGATGCCGAGCTTGAACGTGCCCTGGGTGCTGCGCACGAATTCCGCTTCGTCCAGCCCCAGCGCCTGGGTGTTGAAGGTGCGGATGTGCGGGACCGTGGCCTCGCCCACGCCGACGATGCCGATCTCTTCGGACTCGACAAGCCGGATCGTGCAGTCCCGGCCGAGGTGCTTCGCAAGCGCGGCCGCCGCCATCCAGCCCGCGGAGCCGCCGCCGACCACCACCACCGTCCTGATTGCGCCTTCGCCCATCGATTCTCCTTCCGCCAACAAGGCGAGACCCGCCTGCGCGGGTCTCGCCATGCCACCTGGCCCGGGCCGTTTACCAGAACAACCGCAAACTCGTGAAAAGGGTGCGCGGCTGCGTGAACTGCGAACCGTACTTGTTGAAGGTCACGTCGGGGTCGTAGTTGCCGCCGCTGCCCCAGGCGATGTTGTAGCCGCTGAGGTTGTCGTTGTCGAAGACGTTGATGACGTCCGCGCGCCACTGCAGCGTGAACATGCCGCCGAGGTGGAAATCCTTGGACACCGACAGGTCGAGCTGCTTGGTGCCGAAGGTTCCGGGCGCGTCCACCGCCACCGCGCGCGGCGGACCGACCGGCGCACCGTAGTTGTACCAGCCGACGATCTCGTTGATCGGCGGCGGCGTGGCCAGGGTCAGTTTCGCGGACGCGGTGATGCCCCAGGGCAGGTCGTAGATGCCGGTCAGCACCAGCCGGTGCCTGGGCACCGAGGCGAGCGAGATGAACGGATAATCGCCGATGGTGGCGTAGTCGAACGAATAGTGCTCGTCGTCGCCGCGGTTGCCGACCGCATGCGAGTAGGTGTACGCAGCGGACAGTCCCCAGCCGGACTCCTTCGTATAGGGCTTGTCGGCCGACAACAACAACTGCGTCGTCTTGGTCTCGATGCCGTTGTCGCCGAGGATCAGCGAACCGAAGCCCGGCGGGCTGTGCTCCCACGGCTGCGCGATGTCGTTGGCGTTCCACGACGGCGCATCGTAGAAATTGCCGTTCGGGTAGCGGTTGCCGAGGGTGAAGACGAAACCGTCCTTGCTGTGGATGTAGGCCAGCGTCGCGGACGTATTCCATTCGCCGACCGTGTTGCGCATGCCCAGCGAGAACTGGTCCGAATACGGCGTCTTCAGGTTGTTGTTGAGCAGGTCGATCTCGCCGTTGCGCGTGCCGGCGGGCACGAGTGACGCGAGCAGGGTCGGATCGGTGAGCAGGGCCGGGTCCCAGTTGACGCATTGGCCCGGGGACAAGGTGCAACCGCTGGTCTCGGCGAAGCGCAGCGTGTAGGACGCCAGCGCCGACTTGACCTGCTCCAGGCCCATGTAGTCGTACAGGTTGCGGTCGTAGCTGCGGCCGATGCCGCCGAAGATCACGTGCTTCTCGTCGCCGTTGAGGTCGTAGGAGAAGCCAAGCCGCGGCGCGAAGTTGTTGTCATCCGTGCTGCGGTTGTGGCCGTTGCTGATGTAGTCGTTGATGTCGACGCCGCCGAGCGCGAGTTGCTGCGCGTAGGTCTGGCCAGCCGGCGCGGTCGGATCGTGGCCGTTCAACAGGGCATCGACCACCTCCGGCGGCGTGACGTTGTTGAGGTAGGACGGGATTTCCTCGCGATCCCAGCGGATGCCCAGGTTCAACTGCAGCTTGTCGTTGACGTCCCAGTCGTCCTGGATGTACAGGCCGATCTGCTTGTCGCTGGTGGTGACCGAAGGCGCGGCGCCCGAGAACGGCAGGTTGAACTTGACCTCGTAGGGCGTGGTGCTGGTTCCGATCGGGGTGTAGGGCGTGATCGGTTGGCTTCCGTCGTTGACCGAATAGTAGAACGACGGGTTGACCGCGGAATTCTCGCTCTGGGTCAGGTCGACGCTCTTGTACTTGATGCCGGCCTTAATGACATGGTTGCCATGCCACTGCAGGTTGCTCCAGGTGATGTCGTCCTGGAACGCCGGGCCTTTCTGCCCCTTGCGCTGGATCGCCAGGCCGCTGGTCGCGTCGTCGAACAGGATGACCTGGCCGTCATCGAGCCCCAGCGTGTAAACGGACTGGTTGCCGATCGTGTAGGCGGTCGGGTTGAACAGCACGTCCTCGTAGGTGACGCGCGCCTCGTTGAGGTACGACTCGCCGTAGTGCTCCCACTTCAGGTCGTAGCGGTCTTCCTTGTTGTCGTTGTTCTTGGCCGCGTCGGCCGTTGTAATGCCGCCGACGCTGTCGCGGCTGTTTTCCCTGCGCACCTTGGCGGTGAGCTCCAGCTTGTCGTTGTCGGTCAGCTCCCAGTCCAGCTTGCCGAAATACAGGTCTTCGTCGAACGGACGCGTGACCGGCCCGAGCTTGGCCTGCACGTCCGCCGGCAGGTAGGCGCCGATGCCGACGTTGGTGCCCGGCACGACCGGATCGGCGGGCACCACGAAGCTCTTGGCCTCGTAGCTGATGAAGAAATGCGCGCGATCCTGCACGATCGGCCCGCCAAGCGCGGCGCCGTATTCCTTCTCGTGGGTGTCCTGCTTCTCCTCGCCCGGCGCCTTCTCGCCCGCGGTCTTCTCGCGCCAACCGGATTCGGTGTAGCGCCCGAACACTTCGCCGTGGAATTCGTTGCCGCCGGACTTGGTGGCGGCCACGACGGCCGCCGATCCGATCTGGTCGAATTCGGCCTTGTAGTTCGAGGTGATGACCTTGTATTCGCCAATGGCCAGCTGCGGGAATGGATTGCCCGCGCTCTGCTCCTGCCCGGACACGCCGCCGAACAGGTAGCTCTTCTGGCCGACGCCGTCGATGTAGACGTTCACCGCGCTGGTCTGCTGCGCACCACCCCGGAGCGTGCTGTGCCCCGATCCGTCGGTGGAGAACTGCATGCCAGGCACCGCATCCGCGAACTCGAGGAAGTTGCGGGTCAGCTGCGGCACGGTATTGATCTGCTTCAGCGAGATGTTGGTGCCCACTTCCGATGTCTTGACTTCGGTCAGGCTGGCGGCGGTCACCTTGATCACATCGAGGGTCGCCGCCTCGCCTGTCGATGCGGCGGCATTGCCGCCGAGGTCGAGGCTGACCGAGGTCGCCACCGCCAGGGTGACGGTCTGTTCGGTACCGGGGCCGGCATCGACGCGATACGTGCCGGGCGGCAGGCCGACCAGGGCATAACTGCCATCGGCCGCGGTGCCGACCTTGCGCACCGCGCCGGTGGCGACGTTGGTCGCGGTGACCTGCGCGCCGGCAGGCGCGTGGCCGCGCAAGGTGGCGTTCGCCGACTGCGCGAGCACGGCGGGACTCGCCATCATCGCCATGCATCCGGCGAGGGCGCAGCTCAATACGGTTCTGTTGTAACGACGCCCGCGTTGTGTCGGTTGCTTCATGGCTCATCCCCTCCCAAGGTATGCCGATGTGCGTTTCTGTGTCGTGCTCTGGATGCGACTGGCGTTGGACGATGGTGCGAACGGGGCTCGCCGGCTCAGGAACTGCCGACGGGCGGTGTGGTGGAACCGCGCACGACGAGCTCGGGCTCGATCGGCGCGGGCCTGGGATCCGGATCCTCCGGAGAAGCGATGCGTTCCAGCAGCAGGCGCATGGCGCGCGCGCCGAATTCGGCGATGTCCACGCGCATGGTGGTCAGCGCCGGGTGCACGTAGCGCGCGAGCGGGATGTCGTCGAACCCGGCGAGCGCGATGTCCGCGGGCACGTCCACCCCCGCCTGCCCGAACGCGAACAGGCAACCCAGCGCCATCATGTCGTTGGCGGCGAACACCGCATCGGGCGGCTGCGGCGCGGCGAGCAACTCGCGTCCGGCGCGATGGCCGGAAGCCTCGTCGAAATCGCCGGGCAACACCCACGGCTTGCTTCCGGGCAATGCCTTGGCCAGCGCATCGCGATAACCGCGCAGGCGTTCGCGTGCATCGTGGTTGTCCTCGGGCCCGGCGATGAAGGCGATGTTGCGGTGCCCGCGTTCGACCAGGTGCGACACCATCCGCATCGCGCCGCCGTGGTTGTCCACGCACAGCGCGGGCATCGCGCTGCCGGGCAGGCGCGCGTTGAGCAGCACCGCCGGCATCGCAGGGGCCGCGCTTTCGATCGGGTGGTCGGCGCCGTCGGCATAGGGCGACATCAGCAGCAGGCCGTCGACGCGGCCGCGCATGGCGCGCAGCGCCGTCGCCTGTTCGCCCGGGTGGCCGTGGTAGCTCGACACCAACAGGTGCAGCGCGGCTTCGCGCGCGACCTGGTCGATGCCGCGCATGAGTTCCGAGAAGAATTCGCCGTGCAGGTCGGGAAGGACCACGCCCACGGTTTCGGTGCGCCGGCTGCTGAGGCTGCGCGCGGCATGGTGCGGCGCGTAGCGCAGCTCACGCGCGGCGGAATGGACGCGCTCGCGCACCGCGTCCGCCACGTTGTCGTGACCGTTCAGGGCGCGCGACACCGTGGCCACCGAGACGTTGGCCCGCCGCGCGACGTCCTTGATGGTGGGATTCATGACGCGCTTCCGCCCTCCGCGGCTGCGAGCCGGTGCCGGCCTATGAAAACGTTTTCATGATCGACTCTACAACGAATTCCTAACGTGGGCATTCCGCAATGCAGCATCGAATCGCGAACCCGGTCACGAACCCCGGGGCGAACGCCTACTCGACCTCGAAGCCCGCCTCCAGCGCCGCCTCGGAACTGCCGCCGGCAAAGACCGTGAAGTGGCCGGGCTCGACCACCCAGCGCAGGTTCGCGTCGTAGAACCCCAGGTCCTGCGGCTTCAGCTCGAAGCGCAGGGTCCTGCGCTCGCCCGGTTCCAAATGGATGCGCTGGAAGCCGCGCAGCATCCTCACCGGGCGGCTGACGCTGGCCACGTCGTCGCGCAGGTACAACTGCACCACTTCGTCGCCCGCGCGCTTGCCGGTGTTGGCCACGGTGACTTCCGCGACCTGGGTGTCGCCGGCGCGCATCGATTCGCGCTGCAGCTTCAGCGCGTCGTAACGGAAGCGGGTGTAGCTGAGGCCATAGCCGAACGGGTATTGCGGCGTCCACGGCGCATCGAGGTACTTCGACGTGTATTTCTCCTTCGCGTCCGGCGGCCGTCCGGTCGGCAGCTGCGCGTAATAGATCGGCACCTGGCCGACGTTGCGCGGGAAGGTGATCGGCAGGCGCCCCGCCGGGTTGTAGTCGCCGAACAGCACGTCGGCGATCGCATGCCCCGCCTCGGTGCCCGGGAACCACGCATCGAGGATCGCCGGCATCCGCTCCGGCAATGCGCCGAGCGTGAGCGGTCGGCCGTTGAACAGCACCAGCACCACCGGCTTGCCGGTCGCCTGCACCGCCAGCGCAAGCTGTTCCTGCACGCCCGGCAGGCCGATGTCGGTGCGGCTGGAGGCCTCGCCGCTCATGTCCGCATCCTCGCCTAGGAACAGAACCACCGCATCCGCGCGCTTCGCCGTGGCGACCGCTTCTTCGAACCCGGATCTGTCGTCGCCTGAAATCCCGGCGCCCTTCGCGAACAACACTTGCGCGTTCGGCAACGCATCGCGCAGGCCCTGCAACGGGGTCACCGCGTCGCTTTCGCGCGCATCGCCCGCCCAGTTGCCGTTCATCACCCGCGCGTTGTCCGCGAGCGGTCCGATCGCCGCGATCGTCTTCAGCGATTTCGACAGCGGCAGCACGCCGCCTTCGTTGCGCAGCAGGACCATCGATTCGCGCGCGGCCTCGCGCGAGGCCTGGCGGAATTCCGGCGTGAGCGTGCGCGCCTGCTCGCGCTTCGCGTCGCAGTAGCGGTACGGATCCCGGAACAGGCCGAGGTCGTACTTGGCGCGCAGCACGCGCCGCACGGCGGCATCCACTTCGGCGACGGGCACCTTGCCGGCACGCACCGCGGCCGGCAGGTCGTCGACGTAGAAGCCACTGACCATGTCGATGTCGACGCCGGCGCCGATGCCGAGGATCGCCGCCTCGGTCGGATCGGCCGCGACTGCATGCCGCAGCAGCTCCATGATGCCGGTGTAGTCGCTGACGACGATGCCGTCGAAGCCCCATTCCTTGCGCAGCACGCCATCGATCAGCGGGCCGTTGGCGTGCATCGGCGTGCCGTTGAGCGAATTGAACGCCGCCATCACCGTGCGCGCGCCGGCGTCCACCGCGGCCTTGAACGGCGGCAGGTACACCTCGCGCAGCGTGCGTTCGGACATGTCGGTGGTGTTGTAGTCGCGCCCGGCCTCGGCCGCGCCGTAGGCGACGAAGTGCTTGGCGGTGGCGAGGATCGCGCCGTCGCGGGAGAGATCGCCGCCCTGGAAGCCGCGCACGCGCGCCGCCGCGAGCGCCGAGCCGAGGTACGGATCCTCGCCCGAACCCTCGGACACGCGGCCCCAGCGCGGATCGCGCGCGATGTCGACCATCGGCGCATAGGTCCAGTGGACGCCGTGCGCGCTGGCCTCGATCGCGGCGATGCGCGCCGCGCGTTCCGACGCCGCGGGATCGAACGCCGCGGATTCGCCCAGCGGCTGCGGGAAGATGGTGCGGAAGCCGTGGATCACGTCGGAGCCGAACAGCAGCGGGATCCCGAGCCGCGACTGTTCCACCGCGATCTTCTGCAGCGGGCAGACGTTCGCGACCCCGTGCATGCCGAGGATCGAGCCCACCAGACCCTTGCGGATCTGGTCCTCGCCGGCGGTGCGCGCGGCCGGGCCGGTGTCGTTGCCGATGCCGGGCGGCTGGTTGAGCTGGCCCAGCTTCTCCTCCAGCGTCATCCGTGCCAGCAAGGCATCGACGAAGCGCGTTTCAGCGCCCGCATCCGGGGATGGGGGCGGCGCTGCCGGCACGGCGCACGCCAGCAGCGCGAGGCCGACGCCCACCAACGGAGCGGCGAAGGATCGATGCAACGAATGGGCCTTGCGGGTCGGCATGCGTCTTTCCCGATGCGCGGAAACCCGAATGTAAACGTTTTCAGGCAGCGTGGAAAAGCGCCCGCCAGTCCCGAGCCGTCGCCGGGTCAGTCGGTTTCGGCCCGGATCGCCAGGGCGTGGATGTCGGTCTGCATCATGTCGCCCAGCGCGGCATAGACCGCGCGATGCCGCGCCAGCGGCGACATGCCTGCGAACGCGGCGCTGACGATGTGCAGCGAGAAATGCCCGTGGCCCTGCGCGCCACCGGAATGCCCGGCGTGCCTGTGGCTGTCGTCGACGATTTCGAGCAACTCCGGCGCGAACGCGGCTTCCAGCAGCAGGCGCATGCGTTCGATCCGCTCCGGATTCAGGCGCGGGATGTCCGCGGCGGTGTGGCCGCTCACGGCAACGCCGGACGGAACGGGCGCACGTCCACCCGCGCGTACACCCCGGCTTCGATGTAAGGGTCGGCACCCGCCCAGGCGCGGGCCGCTTCCAGCGATTCGAATTCGGCGATCACGATGCTGCCGGAAAAGCCGGCCGGGCCCGGATCCTCGGCATCGATGGCCGGGCACGGACCCGCCAGCAGCAGGCGCCCGGCGTCGAGCAGCGCCTGCAACCGCGCAAGATGCGCCGCGCGCGCGGCCAGCCGCCGTTCCAGCACGCCCTCGCCGTCGTGTCCCTCGATCGCGTACCACATGGCCATTCGCCTCCATGAACCGTGGGCCGGGATTGTAGGCGGCAACTGGACAGTGCTTCCCCGAGCCCGTAACCTTCACCCATCGTTTCGAGGCCGGAGCCGGCCCGCGGTGCGAAGCCTGCACCCCGCCGCCCCGCCATCCGCGCAAACCACCGCCATGCCGCCGGCCTTCCCCACGGCCGGGCCTGCACGCGGGTAGTGCGCAAACCGCGATCCGCAACACCGCAATGACCGCCCACGCCCGTGCGTGCGCTTTTGGCGAGACCGAGTGGCCCGGAGGGGGCCGCCCCGCATGACCGCAGACCCCGCGCAAGACGCGCCCCAGCACAATTCCGAGAACCACCCGCAGCAGCGGGCTCCACAGCAGCATGAGATGCCGCTGGCGATGGTGCTCGGCCAGCCGGTGCTGCAGATCCCGCAGGACCTGTACATCCCGCCGGACGCGCTGGAAGTCATCCTCGAGGCCTTCGAAGGCCCGCTCGACCTGCTGCTGTACCTGATCCGCCGGCAGAACTTGGACATCCTCGACATCCCGGTGGCGGAGATCACCCGCCAGTACGTCGATTACATCCAGGCCATGCACGAGATGCGCTTCGAGCTGGCCGCCGAATACCTGGTGATGGCCGCGATCCTGGCCGAGATCAAGTCGCGGATGCTGCTGCCGCGCCCGGCCAGCGAGGACGGCGAAGAAGACGATCCGCGCGCCGAGCTGGTCCGCCGCCTGCAGGAATACGAGCGCTTCAAGAAGGCCGCCGAAGACCTCGACACCCTACCCCGCCAGGATCGCGACACCAGCACCGTCGCCGCCTTCGTCCCCGACCGCGCGACGCTGCGCCTGCCGCCGCCGGTGGACATCCGCGAGATGCTGCTGGCGCTGCACGAGGTGCTCAAGCGCGCCGACCTGTTCACCCAGCACGCGATCAAGCGCGATGCGCTCAGCGTGCGCCAGCGCATGGGCGACCTGCTCGCGCGGCTGGCCGACGGCCGCTTCCAGCGCTTCGAATCGCTGTTCGAACCGCGCGAGGGCCGGCTCGGCGTGGTCGTGACCTTCCTCGCCATCCTCGAACTGGCGAAGGAGCAACTGCTCGACATCGTGCAGGAAGCGCCGGCCGCGCCGATCTACCTGAAGTCGCTGGCCGCGAACAACACCAACGAACCGCTGCAGTTCTCCAGCGAGTTCGACGACAGCGATGCCGCGAACGACGAGTGAGCAGTCATCCCGAGCCTGGCGAAGGACCTGCTTTTCCACGCACCGAAACGACAACAACGGGTCCTTCGCCTTTGGCTCGGGATGACAAAGAAAACATGGATCAGACCCTCATCACCCGCATCGTCGAAGCCGCGCTGCTCGCGGCCAGCCAGCCGCTGACGGCCACGCAGCTGCACGCACTGTTCATCGGCGACGCGCTGGACGAACAGGTCGAGGCCGCCGCGATCGACGCCGCGCTGCGCGAACTGCAGGCCGCCTGTGCCGACCGCGGCGTGGAACTGGTGGAAGTCGCCAGCGGCTGGCGCTTCCAGGTCAAGGCCGACGTGCACCCGTGGGTAGCGCGGCTGTGGGCCGAGCGCCAGACCAAGTACACCCGCGCCACGCTGGAAACGCTGGCGCTGATCGCCTACCGCCAGCCGATCACCCGCGGCGAGATCGAGCAGATCCGCGGCGTCGCGGTGAACAGCAACATCATCAAGGCGCTGGAGGAACGCGAGTGGATCCGCGTGGTCGGCCATCGCGACGTGCCCGGCCGGCCGGAACTGCTCGGCACCACCCGCGGCTTCCTCGATTACTTCGGCCTGCAGCGCCTCGACCAGTTGCCGCCGCTGTCCGAACTGAAGGACTTCGGCGAACTCGAACCACAGCTCGCGCTGGGCGATGTGGCCATCGCCGCGCCGGCTTCCGGCGATGCCGATTCGAGCATCGATCCCGATTCGAACACCGATTCCAACGTCGCGGATGCCGATGCATCCGGCGACATTCCCCAACACGACGATGGCGAGGACGAGGCGGATTCCGCCGGTTCCGCGCCGGAGCATGACGAAAATGAGTAATACCCCGAAACGCCCGCTGTCGCTCAAGCGCGACGCAACCCCCGCCGAATCCAGCAAGCTCGAGGAACGCCTGCACAAGGTGCTCGCGCAGGCTGGGCTCGGTTCGCGCCGCGCGCTGGAACAACGCATCGCCGACGGCATGGTCAAGGTCAACGGCGAGGTCGCGCGCACCGGCATGAGCGTGAAGAGCGGCGACAAGGTCGAACTCGACGGCCGCAGCTTCGTCGCCAGCGCGCTGACCGAACCGGCCCGCGTGCTGATGTACAACAAGCCGGAGGGCGAAGTGACCACCCGCGAGGATCCCGAGGGCCGGCCGACGATCTTCGACACCCTGCCCGTGCTCAAGGGCGCGCGCTGGATCGCCATCGGCCGCCTCGACATCAACACCACCGGCCTGCTGCTGCTCACCACCGACGGCGAGCTGGCCAACGCGATGATGCATCCCTCGCGCGAAGTCGAGCGCGAATACGTCTGCCGCGTGCGTGCGCCCGAAGGCGAGGACACGGTGTCCGACAAGATCGTCGATCGCCTCGCCCGCGGCGTCGCGCTCGAGGACGGCCCGGCCAAGTTCGATGCGATCGAACGCATCGGCGGCAACGAAGACGGTTCCCACGACTGGTTCCGCGTGCTGCTCAAGGAAGGCCGCAACCGCGAAGTGCGCCGGCTGTGGGAATCGCAGGGCTGCCAGGTCTCGCGGCTGAAGCGCTCGCGCTATGGCAGCGTCGAACTGCCCGCGCCCCTGCTGCGCGGCCAGGCGCAGGAACTGTCGGCCGAACGCGTGGAAACGCTGCGGCGCGAATTCGACCTTGAACAGGGGCCGCCGCCGGCGCTGACCCTGCAGCCGGTGGTCGGCCAGCGCCGGGCGACCAAGTCCACCGTGCATGTCGGCAACGAACGCCGCGCGCAGGGCTACGTCAACGGCCACAATTCCGCCGACGAAGGCCGCGAACTGCGCCGCTTCGACCACGTGCGCGAGGACCGCGGCCGTCGCGGCCCACGCAAGCCGCATGGCGGGCTGACCGTCAGCGGCGAGCAGGCGGCGAAGCAGTCGCAGAAGCCGTTCAAGCAGCGCAAGGACAAGCATTCGCGCGCGCTGCCCGAAGGCAATCCCGCCGCGTTCCGCAGCTGGTATGTGCCCGATGGCGTCGATACCGGCCCCAGCGGCCACCGCAATGCCGGCGAACGCACGCCGAAGAAGCGTTTCGGCGGCAACAAGCCGCAACGCGCGCCGGGCAATGGATTCGGCGGCGACCAGCAACGCGGCCCGCGCCGCGAAGGCGGTTTCGGCGGCCAGCCGGGACAAGGCCCGCGCCAGGGGCAAGGCCAGGGACAGCGCAAGTCGCATCCCTACGGGCATCCCGGCAATGCGCCGAGCTTCCCGTCCGACCATGCGCACGGCGGCGGCTTCAATCCCTACGGCACCCACGGCGACCAGAAGCGTCCGCGCGGCCCGCGTCCCGCTGGTCCGCGTCCGGGCGGCAATCGTCCGTTCAATGCCAATGGCCCGCGCGGTCCGCGTCCGGGCGGCAACCGCGGCCCGCGTGGCGGCGGCAGCCACGGCGGCCAGCGCTGAGGTCGTGATCGGCGCATAGCGCCGATCGCGCTTCACTTCCGCCACACGGTTCCGCCGCAATCCGCCCACTCGCCGCCGGCACGCTGCCGGCATGCAGGAACACTGGGACCTGGTCGTCGTCGGCGCGAGTTTCGCCGGCGCGGCGTGCGCGCTGGCGGCGCGCGAATACGGGCTGCGCACCTGCGTGCTGGAACGCAAGCGCGACCCCGGCATCAAATTGCACACCACCGGCATCATCGTGCGCGAAGCCGCCGAAGGCACCTGGCTTTCGCGGCTGCCGCCGCATTTAGTGCACCGCGTCGAAGGCGTGCGCCTGCATGCGCCGAACCTGCGCTGCATGCGCCTGTCGCGGCCGGACTACTACTTCCTCGCCACCGACACGCCCGGCGTGATGCGCTGGCTCGCCGGCGAACTCCGCGAGGCCGGGGTCGAACTGCGCCTGGCCACGCCGTTCCAGCACGCCGAACGCGATGGCGATGGCTGGAACGTGCGCGGCGCGGGCCGCGCGCGTTTCCTCGTCGGCGCAGACGGCGCGAAATCGCGCGTCGCCGAACGCGCGGGACTCGGCCGCGTCCGCGATTTCCTGTATGGCGTGGAACACGAATACGACGGACTGCGGCTGGAGCGCGCCGATGCCCTGCACTGCTTCCTGTCGAAGCGCTTCGCGCCGGGCTACATCGGCTGGGCCTTGCAGGCGCCGAGCGGCGTGCAGGTCGGGCTGGCGGCGCGGTATCGCGGCACGCATGCGCCGATGCCGGACGCGGATGCCTTCCTGCGCCACGTCGCGCCGGTGATCGGCATCGATGCAGGCCGCAGGCCGGATGCGATCCGCGCGGGCCTCGTGCCCTGTGGAGGGCCGATCGACCGCATCGCCGCGGACGGCGTCATCCTGACCGGCGATGCCGCCGGCATCGTCTCGCCGCTCACCGCCGACGGCATCCATTCGGCGTGGCGGCACGGCTGGGCCACGGGCGAAGCCATCGCCCGCCACCTGCGCCACGGCGGGCCGCCGCCGGAACAGATCTCGCGGCAAGCCATGCCGCGTTACCGGACGAAGCGGTTGCTGCGAAAAGCCTTCGACGCATGGCAGACGGATTGGCCGTTCGACCTGCTGGTCGGCACGCCGCCGCTGCGCTGGGCGGCCGAACGCGTCTATTTCAACCGCAGGCGCGGCACCGGAACGCGGGTCAGCGCTCGAGGCTGAAGCGGTCGCCGTCGAGCATCGCCGGGAATTTCGCCCGGTGCTCGATCAATGGCGCGGCCTGCAACAGCATGGTCGACACCACTTCCTCGTCGGCCGCTTCGCTCAGCGGATGGCCGAGGAAATCGATGGCCGCGCTGTCGCCGCCGTAGTGCAGGCCGTTGCCGTCGGTGCCGACGCGGTTGACGCCGACCACGTAGCACAGGTTCTCGATGGCGCGCGCGCGCAGCAGCGTTTTCCACGGATACGCGCGCGCCGACGGCCAGTTGGCGACGTACAGCGCAAGGTCGTAATCCGGCAGTCCCGGGCGTTCGACGTCGAAACGGTTGCGCGAGAACACCGGGAAGCGCAGGTCATAGCAGACCTGCAGCAGGATCCGCCAGCCGCGCCATTCCACGCTGACCCGGTCGTGGCCGGCGGCATAGCGTTCGTGTTCCTTCGCGAACGAGAACAGGTGGCGCTTGTCGTAGTGCGCGAGGTTGCCGTCCGGCGTGGCGAACAGCATGCGGTTGAACACGCCGGCTTCTGCGCGCAACTGCACGCTGCCGGCGACCGCGGCATCGAGTTTCGAAGCCTGTTCGCGCATCCAGGCGACGGTCGGGCCGTCCATGGTTTCGGCGCTGCCGATGGCCTCGTTCGAGAAGCCGCTGGTGAAGGTTTCCGGCAGCACCACCAGGTCGGTGATGCCGTGCAGCGGTGCGATCAGCTCGCCGTAATACGCGCGGTTGCCGGCCGGATCGTGCCAGCGGGTTTCGCCCTGGACCAACGAAACGCGGAGGTTATGCATCGGAATCGTCGCCTGCATCGTATGGAACAAACGAAATGTCGTATCCGAACGGTTTTTCGCGTGGAGGATCTTCCGGCTCCGTATCGTATACCTCGACTTTCCCGCTCACCGAGAAGCCTATTTTCTCGCCCACGAACCGGATCATGTCCACGGCTTCATCCACATCGGTCGCCCACCCCTTCATCGCCATCACTGCGGGGCCGGGCCGGCATTCGAATCCCTCTGCCATTTCCCTGGAAACACCATCGGCGACGATGGTGAAATGTTTGTATGGCGTACTGATGCGTCCATAGCGCAGCTTCAACTTCCAGTCTTTCTCTTCCGACGCATCCATCACAATTTTCGCAAGCGTTCGATCGCCGCATCCAGCGTCGCCTCGTTCTTGGCGAAGCACAGGCGCACCAGGCGCTGCCCGGGCGGCGGGATTTCGTAGAACGGCGACAGCGGGATCGCGGTGACGCCCTTCTCGATCGTCAGCCAGCGGCAGAACGCCACGTCGTCGAGGTCGCTGACCGCGGAGTAATCGACCAGCTGGAAATACCCGCCCGGCACCGGCAGCGGCTCGAGCTTCGTCGACGACAACTGCTCGCGGAAACGGTCGCGCTTGGCTTCGTAGAACGCGCCCAGTTGTTCGTAGTGCCCCGGTTCCTGCGCGATCATCTCGGCGAAGGCGTGCTGCGCCGGGTTGAAGGTGCAGAACACGTTGTACTGGTGGACCTTGCGGAATTCCGCGGACAGCGCCGGCGGCGCGATGCAGTAGCCGACCTTCCAGCCTGTGCAGTGGTAGGTCTTGCCGAAACTCGAGACCACGAACGCGCGCTCGCGCAATTCCGGGTAACGCAGCGCCGATTCGTGGCGCGCGCCGTCGAACACGATGTGCTCGTAGACCTCGTCGCTGAGCAGGAAGATGCCGGTTCCGCGAAGGATCGCCGCGACCTCGCGCATGTCGTCGGACGACAGCATCGCGCCCGACGGATTGTGCGGGCTGTTGATCATCAGCATCCGCGTCCTCGGGGTGATCGCCGCGCGCACCGCGTTCCAGTCCGGCGCGAACGTGGCCGGATCCAGCGCGACGTGCACGGCCTTCGCCCCGGCGAGATCGATCGCCGGCTCGTAGCAGTCGTAGCAGGGATCGAGCACGATCACTTCGTCGCCGGCGCGCACCACCGCGTGGATGGCGTCGAAGATCGCCTCGGTCGCGCCGCTGGTGACGGTGATTTCGGCGTCGGCGTCCGGCTCCCAGCCGTACACGCGTTCGGTCTTGGCGGCAATGGCCTGCCGCAGCGCGGGAATGCCGGTCATCATCGCGTACTGGTTGTGGCCGGCGCGCATCGCGCGTTCCAGCGCCTCCACCAACCGCGCGGGCACCGGGAAATCCGGAAAGCCCTGGCCGAGGTTGACCGCGCCGTGTTCGGCGGCCAGTTGCGACATCACGGTGAAGATGGTGGTACCGACCTTCGGCAGCTTGGTTCCGGGGGCCGGGAAAACGGTGGGGTCGGTCATCGGTGGGGAGTGGCTACAATGAGCCTCTTTTTTAGCACGATTGCCCGGCCGCTCCCGTGACCCCGCGCGACCCAGACGACGCCGTGCTCGAGTTGATGCATGCCTACCTGGATGCGGAGTATCGCTGGGCGCACGGCGGCGAATGGCCATTGCTGGCGATCGGATACCCGGCGCCGGACCTCGAAGCCGCATACCCGGAGGCCGGCGCATTCGGACTGCTTTCGGCGTGGAACCCGCATTCGGTGGAACGCCCCGAGGAAACCAACCGCGCCGCCGACGCCGCCCTGCATATCGCCCTGCGCGACAGCGGCGCGCGATTCCTGCCCGGCATCTCCTCGGCGCGGAACCGCAGCTGGCGCGAACCCAGTTGGGTGGCCATCGACCTGCCGCTGGCGCAGCTCGATGCGCTTTCGCGCCGGTTCGGCCAGCTGGGCACCTTGTATTGCCATCGCGGCGCGGCGTTCCGCCTGCGCATGTACGCCGACCGCCCCGCAACGGTCGACGACAGCCTTCCCGTCGACTGGATGACGGCCAACGGCTGATGCCCGCGCCTTCCGCCAATCCCGCGCTGCTGTCCGTGCGCGGCCTCGCCTTCGCCCGCAACGAACAGCCGGTGTTCGGCCCGTTGGCGTTCGAGGTAGAACCGGGCGAGGCCTTGCTCGTCCAGGGCGGCAACGGCGCCGGCAAGACCACGTTGTTGCGCGTGCTGGCCGGCCTGCTGCGCGCCGACGCGGGCGAAGTGCGCATCGCCGACGTGGAAGCCGACCACCGCACGCGCAGCCATCATGTTGCCTACCTCAGCCATCTGCCGGCGTTGAAGGCCGATCTTTCCGCTGGACAGAACCTGCAATTCCTCTGCGGCCTGCATGGTTCGCGCGAGGGACGCGGCATCGAGGCGGCATTGGCGCGGGTCGGCCTCGCCGGCTACGGCGATGCGCTGGCGCGGCAGCTTTCCGCCGGGCAGAAGAAGCGCCTGTCGCTGGCGCGGCTGTGGCTGTCGCCAGCGCCGCTGTGGCTGCTGGACGAGCCCTACGCCAACCTTGACCTCGATGGCATCGCGCTGGTGAATGCGTTGGTCAGCGAACATCTCGCTGAAGGCGGCGCGACGCTGGTCACCACCCACGGCGCCTATGCCGCGCCGCCGGTGCGCACCAAATTGCTGGAATTGGCGGGGATTCGCGCATGAGCGCGCCCGGCCTCCGCGCCAGCGCTTCCGCCCTGCTCGCGCGCGACCTGCGCCTGGTCTGGCGGCGTCGTGGCGATGCGCTGCAGCCGGCGCTGTTCGCGCTGCTGGTGGTGGTGCTGTTCGCACTGGCGGCGGGCGGCGAACGCGAGGCGCTGGCCCGTCACGCTGCAGCGGTGCTGTGGCTGGCGGTGCTGCTGGCCGGCCTGCTCGCGCTGGACAGCCTGTTCCGCGGCGATGCCGAAGACGGTTCGCTCGAACAATGGCTGCTGGCGCCGGTGCCGCTGCCGTGGCTGGTGCTGGTGCGTGTGTCCGGCCACTGGCTGGCGACGTCGTTGCCGCTGCTGCTCGCGGTGCCGTTCCTCGGCGAACTGCTGTTCATGCCGCACGCGCAGTTGCCGGTGCTGATGCTGTCGCTGCTGCTCGGCACGCCGCTGCTGGGCCTGCTCGGCGCGGTGGTCGCCGCGCTGACCGTGGGCATGCGCCGCGCCGGCATCCTGGTCGCGCTGCTGGCGTTGCCGCTGTACGTGCCGGTGCTGGTGTTCGGCGCGGGCAGCGTGGCCGCCTCCGCGCAGGGGCTGGACGCGGGCGGTGCGCTGCTTTTGCTGGGCGCAGGGCTGGCCGCGGCGCTGGTCCTGGCGCCCTTGGCGGCGGCGGCGGCGCTGCGTATCGCCCATAATTAGCACCGCATGAATCCAATCGTCCGCTGGTTCCACCAACTCGGTTCACCGCCGTATTTCGACCGCTTCGCCACGCGCTGGGCGCCGTGGGGCTACGGGCTGGGCATGCTGGCGATGGCCTGGGGCGTTTATGGCGCGCTGTTCCAGGTGCCGGCCGACTACCAGCAGGGCGACAGCTTCCGCATCCTCTACATCCACGTGCCCTGCGCCTGGATGAGCATGGCCGTGTTCGCGCTGATGGCGCTGTATGCGGCGATCGCGCTGGTATGGCGGATCAAGCTCTGCGAAATCCTCGCCATGGCCTGCGCCGCGCCCGGCGCGGCGTTCACCGCGGCCACGCTCGCCACCGGTTCGATCTGGGGCAAGCCGATGTGGGGAACGTGGTGGGACTGGGACCCGCGCCTGACCACGGAACTGATCCTGCTGTTCCTCTACCTCGGCGTGATCGGCCTGTACCACGCCATCGACGACCGCCGCCAGGCGGCGCGCGCGGCGGGATTGCTCGCGGTCGTGGGCGTGGTGCTGCTGCCGGTGATCCGCTGGTCGGTAACGTGGTGGAACTCGCTGCACCAGGGCCAGACGATTTCGATGTTCGGCGAATCGAAGATGGACCCAAGCATGCTGCCGCCGCTGTGGTGGATGGTCGTTGGCACGCACCTGTGGTTCGTCGGTTCGCTGCTGGCGCGTGCGCGCGCCGACAACCTGCGCCGCGAAGCCGGAAAGGACTGGGCGGCAGGAATCGCGGGAGTGGAATCGTGAGCTATCGCAACTACGTCATCGCCGCCTATGCGGTGTTCGCGGTCATGCTGCTGTGGGATTTCCTCGCCCCGAAACTGCAGCTTTCGCAAGCCCTGCGCGCGATCCGCCAGCAACGCCAGCGCAACGCGGCGAAGCGCAACCCCGGGGCGAACGCATGAACCCGGTCCGCCGTCGCCGCCTGTTGCTGGTGCTTCTTGCCATCGCCGTGGCCACGGTCGCGATTGCGCTGACCGCACTGGCGTTGCAGCGCAACGTCGCCTACCTGTATACGCCGCGCGAAGTGCTGGGCGGCGAAGCCGGCACGAACGTCCGCGATGGTGAAGCGCGTTTCCGCCTTGGCGGCATGGTCGCTGCCGGCAGCCTCAAGCGCACGACCGGTTCGATGGAAGCGCGTTTCGACGTCGACGACGGCGACGCGAAGTTGCCCGTGGTCTACACCGGCATCCTTCCCGACCTGTTCCGCGAGAACCAGGCGGTGATCGCGACCGGCCGCATGCGCGGCGACACCTTCGTGGCCGAGGAAGTACTGGCGAAGCACGACGAGACCTACATGCCCAAGGAGGTCGCGGACAAGATGGCGGCGGCGCACAAAAAGCATGCGGTTCCCGCGTCCGCCCCCTCTCCCGCGAAGGGAGAGGGGAACAACTGATGCTGGGCGAACTCGGGCATTTCGCGCTGGTGCTGGCGCTGCTGGTGGTGCTGTTGCAGGCGGCATTGCCGCTGGTCGGCGCGCAGCGCGGCATCGGCGCATGGATGGCGGCCGCGCGGCCCGCGGCCTATGCGCAACTCGCGCTGGTCGCCTTCGCGTTCGCGGTGCTGACGTACGCGTTCGTCGCGCAGGATCGTTCCTTCGAATACGTGGCGCAGAACAGCAATTCGCTGCTGCCGCTGGTCTACCGCTACACCGCGGTCTGGGGCGCGCACGAAGGCTCGCTGCTGCTGTGGCTGCTGGTGCTCGCGTCGTGGACCGGAGCGGTGGCGCGCTTCTCGCGCGGATTGCCGCAGGACGTGGTCGCGCGCGTGCTCGGCGTGCTCGGCATCGTCTCGCTCGGGTTCCTCTCCCTGCTGCTGTTCACCAGCGATCCGTTCGAACGCCTGCTGCCGATGCCGCCGGAAGGCGCGGACCTGAATCCGCTGCTGCAGGATCCCGGCATGGTGATCCACCCGCCGATGCTCTACGTCGGCTACGTCGGCTTCGCGGTACCGTTCGCGTTCGCGATCGCCGCACTGCTCGACCGCCGCATCGACGCGCGCTGGGTGCGCTGGACGCGGCCGTGGACGAACGCGGCCTGGGGCTTCCTGACCCTGGGCATCGCGCTCGGCAGCGCCTGGGCCTACTACGAACTCGGCTGGGGCGGCTGGTGGTTCTGGGACCCGGTCGAGAACGCGAGCTTCATGCCGTGGCTGGCCGGCGCCGCGTTGCTGCATTCGCAGGCCGTCACCGAGAAGCGCGGCAGCTTCGGCCACTGGACCCTGCTGCTCGCCATCGCCGCGTTCTCCCTGTCGCTGCTCGGCACCTTCCTCGTGCGTTCTGGCGCAATCACCAGCGTGCACGCGTTCGCCGCGGATCCGACCCGCGGCCTGTTCATCCTCGTCTTCCTGGGCATCGTGATCGGCGGATCGTTGCTGCTGTTCGCCCTGCGCGCCACGGGCACCGACGCCGAAGGCAAGCCGTTCGCCGCGTATTCGCGCGAAACGCTGTTGCTGGCGAACAACCTGCTGCTGTGCGCGGCCTGCGCGATGGTCCTGCTCGGCACGCTGTACCCGATGCTGGCGGACGCGCTGGACCTCGGCAAGATTTCGGTCGGTCCGCCGTATTTCTCGCTGCTGTTCATCCTGCTGATGGCGCCGCTGGTGGCGTTGCTGCCGTTCGGTCCCCTGTCGAAATGGCAGCGCGAACAGCCTTCGCGGATCCTCGCGATGCTGCTGCCGTGGGCGGCGTTTGCGCTCGCCGCCGCCGCGCTGGCGTGGTGGTGGGCGCCGCAGGGCAAGGGCCGCGTGCTGCTCGGCGTCTTAGGCGCGACATGGGTACTGGCGGGCACGCTGCGTTTCGTGTGGTCGCGCTTCAACGCCGATGGCCGCCGCTTCACCGCCGAAATGCTCGGCATGGCGCTGGCGCATTGCGGCATCGGCCTGTTCCTCGCCGGCGCGTTGCTCACCGATGCGCTGAGCCAGCAGCGCGAACTCGCGCTCAAGCCGGGACAGACCGTGCAACTGGGCCGCGATTGCTACGAATTCGCGGGCGTGGAACGCCGCGAAGGCCCGAACTACCTCAGCGATTACGGCAGCGTGCGCCTGCTCGACGCGGCCTGTTCGAAGACCGTCGACGTGCTGCATCCGGAAAAGCGCCGTTACGCATCCGGCGGACAGGTGATGACCGAGGCCGCGATCGACGCCGGCCTGCTGCGCGACCGCTACGTCGCGCTCGGCGAACCGCTGGGCGACGGCAGCTGGGCGGTGCGCGTGCACGGCAAGCCGATGGTGCGCTTCGTCTGGCTGGGCGCGCTGCTGATGGCGCTGGGCGCGTTCGTGACCGCGACGGACAGGCGCTTCCGCCGCGACCCGGCGCGTACGGAGGCCGGATGAAACTCTCGCGCTGGCTGCCGCTGGCGATCTTCCTCGCGCTCGGGCTGCTGCTCGCCGCCGGCGTGTGGATGAGCCGCAATCCCGACCGCGAGTCGCTGCCTTCCGCGCTGATCGGCAAGCCCGCGCCGGACTTCGCCCTGCCCTCGCTGCACGAACCGCAGCGCACCGTCACCCTGCGCAGCCTGCGCGGGCAGCCGTTCGTGCTGAACGTGTGGGCCAGCTGGTGCGTGGAATGCCGGGTCGAGCATCCGGTGCTGACGCGCTTCGCCGAAACACGCCGCGTGCGCGTCATCGGCTACGACTGGCAAGACGAGCGCGCCGATGCATTGCGCTGGCTGGAACAGTTCGGCAATCCGTTCTGGGTCGTGGTCGCCGATGCCGACGGCAAGGCCGCGATCGACTGGGGCGTGTCCGGCGCGCCGGAAACCTTCCTCGTCGATGCCAGGGGCATCATCCGCTGGAAGCACGTCGGTCCGTTGAGCGACGGGATCATCGCGCAGGAACTGCTGCCGGCATTGCAGCGCGCGGAGGCTACGCGATGAATGCGTTTTCCGTCATTCCCGCGAAAGCGGGAATCCAGTGTCTTTTGCTTTCGCTTTTACTGTTCGCGCCATTTTCGATCTTCGCCCAACCCGCCAAGCCCGACGCGCCGCTGCAATTCCGCGACGCAGCCGAGGAAGCGCGCTTCCACGCGCTCGCCTCCGAACTGCGCTGCGTGATGTGCCAGAACCAGTCGCTGGCCGACTCCAACGCGCAGATCGCGCGGGATTTGCGCGGCGAAGTACTGCGACTGATGCGCGAAGGCCGGACCGACGCGCAGATCGAGCAGTTCCTGGTCGCGCGCTACGGCGAATTCGTGCTGTACAAGCCGCGCGTGGAAGCCAGCACCTGGCTGCTGTGGTTCGGCCCGGCGCTGGTCTTGGTCGCCGGCGGTGCACTGGTCCTCGCCATCGTGCGCCGGCGTTCACGCGCGGCGGTCGCGAACGACGAAACCCAGGAGTGGTGATGACCGCCTTCGTCGTCCTTGCCGCCCTGCTCACGCTCGCGATCCTCGCGCTGGCGTTGGCGCCCTTGTGGCGCGCGCAGCGCGGGCTCGCGGTCTCGCTGGCCGTGCTCGTCGCCGGCGCGGCCATCGGCCTGTACGCCCTGCTCGGCACGCCCGCGGCGCTGGATCCGCTGTTGCGCGAAGCGCCGCGAACCGTGGACGATGCCATCGCGCGGTTGCAGGACGAATTGCAGCGCAATCCCGCGCAGCCCGACGGCTGGCGCCTGCTCGGCCGTGCGCTCGCGGAACAGGGCAAGCTCGGGCCATCGCGCGACGCCTACGCGCGCGCGGCGACGCTGCGGCCGGACGACCCCGAAGTGCTGGCCGAAGCCGCGGAAGCGCGCGCCAAGGCCGCGCCGCAGCATCGTTTCGATCCGCAGGCGGTGGCAATGCTGGAACACGCCTTGCAACGCGATCCGAAGCACCAGCGTTCGCGCTGGTTCCTCGGCATCGCCAGGCGCCAGGCCGGGGATGCGGCCGGTGCCGCGGCGACGTGGGAACCGCTGCTCGCCGAAGTCGATCCCAGCACCGCCGCCGCTTTGCGGCCTCAGATCGATGCCGCGCGCAAGGATGCGGGCCTGTCGCCGTTGCCTCCGCCCGCACCGACGACGGGCGCGCTGGTGGTTGCGGTGAAGCTCGATCCCGATTTCGCTTCGCGCGTGCGCCTGCGCGGCGACGCGCAGGTGTTCGTCATCGCGCGCGAACCCGGCGGCGCGCCGATGCCGGTCGCGGTCGAGAAGCACGCGGTGTCCGAATTGCCGTTCACCGCAACGCTCGACGACGGCGACAGCCCGATGCCGACACGCAGGCTCTCGCAACTGCGCGAAGTGGAACTGGTCGCGCGGCTCTCGGCCAGCGGCAATGCGATGCCGCAGGACGGCGACATCGAGTCCGCGCCGGTGCGGGTCGCGCTGCCGGCGAAGCAAGCGATCGAACTCGTGATCGGCAAGCGATAATCCGGGCATGACCGAATTCATCCCAGCCAACGCGCGCTTCGTCGATCTGCCCTCGCCGTTCCCGATGAAACGCGGCGGCGCGCTGCGCGGCGCGCGCATGGCCTACGACACATGGGGCGAACTGAACGCCGCACGCGACAACGCGGTGCTGGTCCTCACCGGCCTGTCGCCGGACGCGCACGCGGCCGCGAACGATGCGAATCCCGAGCCGGGCTGGTGGGAAGCGATGGTCGGGCCGGGCAAGCCGATCGACAGCGAGCGCTGGTTCGTGGTCTGCGTCAACGCGCTCGGCAGTTGCAAGGGTTCGACCGGGCCGGCGTCGATCGATCCCGCGACCGGCCAGCCCTACCGACTCGATTTCCCCGAACTCTCGATCGAGGACGGCGCCGATGCCGCGGCCGCGGTGGTCCGCGCGCTCGGCATCGACACCCTGGCCTGCGTGATCGGCAATTCCATGGGTGGCATGACCGCGCTCGCGCTGCTGCGGCGCCATCCCGGCATCGCGCGTTCGCTGGTCGACATCTCCGGCGCGGCACGTGCGCTGCCGTTCTCCATCGCGATCCGTTCGCTGCAGCGCGAGGCGATCCGCCTCGACCCGAACTGGAACGGTGGCGACTACGACGACCAGCGCTATCCGGAAGCGGGCATGCGCATGGCGCGCAAGCTCGGCGTCATCACCTATCGCTCGGCGCTGGAATGGGACGGCCGCTTCGGCCGCGTGCGGCTGGAGGACGACCGCGACGACGAGGATCCGTTCGGCCTCGAATTCCAGGTGGAAAGCTACCTCGAGGGCCATGCGCGCCGCTTCGTGCGCCGCTTCGACCCGAACAGCTACCTCTACCTCAGCCGCTCGATGGACTGGTTCGACCTCGGCGAAGGCCACGGCGGCGACGTGCTCGCCGGCCTCGCCGCGATCCGGGTCGAGCGCGCGCTGGCCATCGGCGTGCACACCGACATCCTGTTCCCGCTGCAGCAGCAGGAGGAAATGGCCAGCGGCCTGCGCGCGGGCGGCGCCGACGCGGAATTCCTGCCCCTGCCCTCGCCGCAGGGCCACGATGCCTTCCTCGTGGACATCGACCGCTTCGGCCCGGCCGTGGCCGGGTTCCTGAACGCGCTCCCGGCCCCGCGGCGGTAGAATCGGGCCATGGACGCCGCCGCCATTGCCGATTGTCCCAGCGTCGATTTCCCCGGCCGCGACAAGCTCGTCGCCCGGCTCGACGAGGCCGTGTCCCGCGGCGACCAGCACGCCGTCACCGCCGCGCTGCGCAATTGCCTGTGCGCCATGATCCGCGACCGCGACGTGCAGTTGCCCGAGTGCGTGCACGAACCCATCGTCGACCACTACGCGCGGCGCGAGCTGTATCGCAGCCCCGAACGCGGCTACAGCGTGGTGGCGATGACCTGGGGCCCGGGCCAGGGCACGCCGCTGCACGACCATTCCGGGCTGTGGTGCGTGGAAGGCGTGTGGGACGGCGAACTGGAGATCGTCCAGTACGAATTGCTGGAACGCGACGGCGAGCGTTTCCGCTTCCGCGCCGCCGGCGGCATCCACGCCGGGCCGGGCAGCGCCGGCAGCCTGATCCCGCCGCACGAGTACCACACCATCCGCAACGCCAGTGAGGACGCGGTGGCGATTTCGCTGCACATCTACCAGGCGGCGATGGAGAACTGCACCAAGTTCCAGCCGCAGGGCGGCGAATGGTTCGCGCGCGAAAGCTGCGCCATGTGCACCGACGAGGTGGCCTGAGCCGGCGCGCCGGCTATACTTCGCGTCCGCGCCGGAGTGGCGGAATCGGTAGACGCAGCGGACTCAAAATCCGCCGCCCTTAAAAGCGTGTGGGTTCGAGTCCCACCTCCGGCACCAATAAATACAAGGGCTTGCGAGCAATCACAGGCCCTTTGCTTTTTGCGCAATTGGTTGCGACCCGTACACGGCCTGTAGACCGTGCTACGGGTCGCTACGCAGTGGCGGGCTCACATAACTTCGCGCGGGGTGCCGCCAAGTCTGAGGAGCGCGTAGGCACGCAGCCCGTTTACTATCGTATAAGACCCGTCTTCGAACCGAAGAGGCGACTCCAATGTTGCGTTACAACAATGCTGTGCTGCGGCTGGCTAAGCGCGCCGAAACACACGATCCGCAGCACATCATTGACTCGTTCGTGGACATCGGGCCGCTTTTCACGCTCTTATCGAATCCTGACAACCAAATAATTTTTGGTAGGCGTGGGACCGGAAAGACTCACGTTCTCGGATATCTTGCCAGTGAATTGCGTAAGGACGATATCGTCACTGTGCAGTTGGATATGCGAACGATCGGATCAACCGGCGGCATATATTCCGACCCTAATATCCAATTAGGAGAACGAGCAACGCGCTTACTGGTTGACACGCTTATTGCAATTCATGATCAAGTCCTCACGCGCGTACTTGAGGACACAGAAACGCTGGACTTATCGCAGATCGGTCCGATCCTCGACGCTTTCGCCGAGACCTCCACGGAACTGACTGTTGAGGGCGGAATCGAGCAAGAATCAACATCCTCAGGATCATCCACCTCGTCTTCAAAGACTGGCGTCTCTTTCGTAGCTGGCCCTGCCCCCGCTATAACGGCCGATCTCGCGGACAAGAGCGAAACAAGCACCGGTAATGTCAGCCGAGTGAAGCAATCTGGAGCCCAACGACTTCGCGTTCAATTTGGACCGTTAACCAGAAGGTTGCAGCAACTCGTCGAGGCGCTTCCCGCTAAAAGCCTTTGGGTGATTCTTGACGAGTGGAGTGAAGTTCCGCTTGACTTGCAACCGTATCTAGCGGACTTCCTACGCCGCTGCGTAATCCCAGCGAAAGGTGTAACTGTGAAGATCGCAGCGATCGCGCAACGATCGAATTTTCGAATCGAAGACAGCTCTGTGGGGCACATCGGTATGGAGATTGGGGCCGACGCAGCAGCGAGTCTCAGCCTTGACGAATTTCTCGTGTTTGATAACAACCCCGAGCAGGCGAAACAATTTTTTTCGGAACTTCTTTACCGACACATTTCCGCCCTGGCTAAATCGGACAATGACTTCGAACCGCCGAATTCAGCCGCGGCTCTGACGGGAGAACTGTTTACCCAAGTAACCGCGGTTGATGAGTTCGCGCGTGCTTCGGAAGGTGTGCCTCGAGACGCGATCAACATTATCGGTCTAGCGGCTCAGAAGTCTCCCAATGCGCCCATTTCAGTCCAGGATGTTCGCAGCGCAGCAAGGACGTGGTACACCCGCGCAAAACAACAAGCGATCGCCACAAAACCCGATGCTCAACGTCTCCTTAACTGGATCATTGACGAAGTAATCAAGCACCGGCAGGCCCGAGCTTTTTTGCTTGAAGACGGAGTCAGAGACGAACTCATTGATTTTTTATACGACGCCCGAGTGCTCCATGTAATTAGAGAGGGCGTGTCATCGCAAGACTATGCAGGGCGTAGATTTAATGTGTATGCGATCGACTATGGGTGTTATGTCGACTTAATCAACACGTCGCGCGCGCCTCAAGGGCTTTTTTCGGCAGGACTAGCTGAGGGCGATGGACAGGAAGTTTACGTGACTGTGCCGCAAACCGATTTTCGATCGATTAGACGTGCCATCTTGGATTTGGGGGAGTTCTATCGGCAATTGGCTGTTGGTGCAGAGGCGGGGACAGAAGCATCGCCGGCATGAGTACCAAAGTTTGGCTTATCTCGGCCACACGCAACCGGAGACATCGGCCATAGACACCCTCCTCCGCTCGCTGCAGGCGATCATCGACGACGCCGACCGGTTGCGTTCCGTCGATCCGGCGCAGTACGCCGAGTTCTGTCGGCTTTGGCACGCCGCCGAGCGCAAGGTCAAGGACGTCGTGTTCGACGACGACCGCGGCGTCCCCGGGCGCCAGTTCACCAGCCTCGAGCTCGAACGGCAGTGGGGCGCACAGTCCCTCGCCTTCATGGTCGACCTGCTGCCTTACATCCACGCCACCTTGCGCAAGCACTACCGGCGCAAGGACCACCTGCGCGTGCTCGACATGGGCGCGGCCTCCTGCTTCGGCACCGGCCTGCTCGCCGCCATCCATTCCGACCATTTCGTCTATTCGCGGATGAGCATCGAGGCGATCGATTACCAGCCGGCGTTCGAACGCTGGGTGCGTTTCGTCCAGCCCGACATCGAATACCGTGTCGCCGACCTGTTCGACCAGCCGGCGAAGCAATGGGACCTCGTCGTCTGCAGCCACATGGTCGAACACGTGCCCAACCCGCGCGATTACATCGACCGGATCGTACATACCTGCCGCGGCTTCGCCTTCGTCTACAGCCCCTACGCCGAGAACCCGCGCATCCCGGGCCACGAAAGCACCATCGACGAATCCACCTACGCCGGGCTGGATTGCGAACTGCACAAGTTCCACAGCATGGCCTGGCACGCGGACAAGCCGCAGGACCAGTGCGTGCTCGCGGTCATCGACTGCCGGGAAAAACCCACGGCTTGACCGCGCGGATCCGGGCGCATGCACATCTCCCCTGCCCGACCCGGTCATCCGGTTCGCCAAGCGCGGTCAGGAAGGGTTCCTGCCCCGCGTTTAGCCTTCCACGATCCGTCACGACGAGGGAGCCGCATGGAACTCCGAAGAATCCGCGCGGGCCTCGTGTTCGTGGCGCTTTGCTGCCCGATCCGGACAACGCCCGCGCAGGCCGCGGCGCCATCGCCCGCGGCGTCCACCCCGCCGTGCCGGGCGACGGAAGTCTCGCGCAACCTCGACTTCTGGATCGGGGACTGGGACGTTTATGCGGACGGACAACTGGCCGGGCGCGACCAGGTGGAGCGCCTGCTGGACGGTTGCGCGGTCGTCGAACGCTGGCGCGATACCGCCGGGGACGAAGGCATGAGCCTGTTCGCCTACGACGCGCGCCGCGACTTGTGGACCCAGACCTGGGTGACCGCGAGGACGGACTTCCCCGGTGGCCTCAAGTCCAAGGTGCTGCGCGCGCATACGCCCACGAGCACGACCTTCCAGGGAGAACTCGAGACCCGGGCCGGCGTCGTGTTCTACGACCGCACGATCCTGACGGCGCAGGCAGACGGACATGTCCGCCAGCAGATCCAGACCTCGCGGGACGGGGTCGAATGGAAGACCGGGTTCGACGCGATCTACGTCGCGCACGGCAGCCAGCCGCAATGAAACGGCGCGCCGGGAAACAAAGGCCCTGCAAGGCCAAAGGCCCAGTCGTGCGGGTCGCCCCGCGCGGCTGAGCCTTTGTTGCCGAAGCGATTGCGTTCTTCTCGTCGTCGACGTGGAAATCTTCGACTCGTCGATCGCTTTTTCTTCGACGATTCGACCTTACGCCCGGCCCCGTTAGGCTTTCGCTAAGCACCACGCATTCAGCGCGACCGTTCGTCGGCTGGGCTCCGGGGAGTCGACCACGGCCACCAGCCGACGCCATCGCGGGCGTAACGGTCCGCCGCGCGTTCGAAGCGATTGCGCACGCTGACGCCGCCGCAGGCCAGGTACAACGGCAGGAACAGCGGCCCCAGCGCCATGTACTGGTAGACGTGCGCGCGCTCGTGGTCGGCGAGGACGATCGGCGGCTCGTCGCCATGGCCCGCGCGCTGCGCATAGGTGACGCATTGCGTGTCCAGCGAATCGCCGGTGTGCAGGATGCAGTTGCCGAGCGTGAGTGCGCCGCCCGGGCCCCAGGGCCAGCGGTGGAACACCACGGCGAGGTCGCGCGGGCGCAAGTGCGCATGCGCGCCGAACGCGACGCCGATCGTTCCGGCGATGAGACCCAGCGCGGTGTTCGGCGCCGCCCACAGCATGCCGAGCGATTGCAGCGCGCGGCGCAACCAGGGATTCAGGCGCCTTCCTCCGGCATCAGCAGCCACAGGATCAGGTAGACGAGGATGCCTGGGAACGCGGCGGATGCGACCGATACCACGACGTACACGATGCGCAGCAGTGTCGAATTCCAGCCGCAGCGCGCGGCAATGCCGCCCACCACGCCGGCGAGCATGCGGTCATCGCGCGAACGCGAAAGCGTGCGCGGCGCGTTCATCTCGCGCCGAGCCAGTCGTGGATGGTCTGCGGCACTTCATGCTGCGCCCGGCCGGACACGTAGATGCCGATGTGGCCGCCGCGGAACGAGAGTTCGGTGTAGTCCTCGGTGCCGACCAGTTCCTTGAGCGCCTTCGACGCCGCCGGCGGGACGAGGTGGTCCTGCTCGGCGAAGATGTTGAGCACCGGCATCTCGACGAGGCCGAGGTGCACTTCGCGCCCGCCGATGTCGATCCCGCCCTTGACGAAGCCGTTGCCCTGGTAGAACTGCTTGAGGAACTGGCGGAACGCCTCGCCGGCCTGGTCTGGCGAATCGAAGATCCACTTCTCCATGCGCAGGAAATCCTCGAGCGCCTTCCTGTCGTCGAGGATGTCGACCAGCCCGACGTATTTCTGCAGGTTCAGGCGGAACGGCTTCAGCATCAGGTAGCAGTAATTCATCAGGTCCGCGGGCACGTTGCCGAGCGTGTCCACGAACAGATCCACGTCCAGCGACTGCACCCAGTTCGAGAGCATGTTGTCGGCGGTGTGGAAATCCACCGGCGTGACCATGGTGACGAGGTTGCGCACCTTGTCCGGGTTGAGCGAGGCATAGCACAGCGAGAACGCGCCGCCCTGGCAGATGCCGAGCAGGTTGACCGCGTCCAGGCCGAAGCGCTGGCGCATATGATCCACCGCGCCGCCGAGGAATCGCTGAATGTAATCCTCGAGCATGAGGAAGCGGTCGGAACGATCCGGGTAACCCCAGTCGAGCACGTACACGTCCTGGCCGCGCGCGAGCAGGCCCTTGACCAGCGAACGGTCGGCCTGCAGGTCGACCATGTACGGGCGGTTCACCAGCGCGTAGGCGATCAGCAGCGGCACTTCCGCGGTCGGCTTTCCGTCGCCAACGAAGCGGTACAGCACCACCTTGCCGTCGCGCCACACTTCCTCGCGCTTGGTCGCGCCGTAGTCGAAGTTTTCGACTTCGCGCAGGGTATCGAGGCCGGCGGCGAGCTTGGCCTGCGCCTGCATCGCCTCGTCGGCGAGGGATTGCGGGGTGAAATCCAGCGGCCCGTTCATCGCTTGCCTCCCTTCCCGGGTATCGTCGGCGGCGCGATGTCCGCGAACGCATTGCGAACCGGCGGTTTCTTCGAAACGGCCTGCTTCGAAACGGACTTCTTCGCCGCGACACTGCGCGCAGCCGCCTTCTTCTTCGCCGCCGGTTTCGCTGGCGACTTCTCCGGTTTCGGCGCGGGCCTGGCGGATTCGCGCTTCGGCTCGCGCTTCGGCTCGCGCTTCGGCTCGCGCTTCGGTTCGGGCTGCGCGTCGCGCATGCGCCGCAGCGCGCGCTCGAGTTCGGCGATCTTGCGGTGCGCGGCATCGACCTCGGTGCGCGTGGGCATGCCGAACATCGCGCCGGCCCGCTCGACTTCCCCCTGCACGCCGGAACGCAGGCGCATCTGCGCATTGACCAGCGCGCCATAGGCATCGCGGAATTCCGGCGACAGGGCGATGTCGGCGTAGGCTTCTTCCGCGGCGTCGATCCACAGGTCGAACAGCGCGCGCCCGGACTTGAGCTGGCGGCCCGGTTCCTCGCAGGCGGCCAGCTTGGATTCGAACAATTCGTAGGCGCGCTGCAACGACTTCAGCATCAGCGCGTTGTAGGCGGCTTCGCGCTGCTGCAGTTCGACCTGCGCCTGCGCCAGCGCCTGCAGCCGCTCCTGGTGCTCGCGGCCGAGGCCGAAGGCCGGCATGCCGAGCCAGCTTCCGGTTTCTCGGCGCATGGCGTCGAGCCAGGGCGAAGCGTCTTCCATCCATTGCTCCAGCCCGCGCGCGCCGTTGCCGCGCATGGCCCGGAACATCTCGGGGAACGGGTTCTCGCCGCTGGCGCCGAGCGCGCGCTTCCATTCGGCGGCGATGTCGGCCGCACCCGCGTCCTGCCCGGCGAACTGCGCGGCCAGCTGCTGCATCTGGCCATACCAGTCGCGGGCCTGGCGGTTGAAGCGTTCGACCGCGTCGTTGGCTTCCGTGCGGCCGCCGTGCGCGAGCCGGCTCCACCAGTCCACGGCGTCCTTCCAGTCCGGCATGCCGGAGGGCGCGGCCGGCGCGCCCGCGCGGAGGGCTTCGCCCCATGCGGTCCAGTACTGGCGGGCCAGCGATTCGAAATCCGTTGCAGCGACCATGTTTCCTCCCGTGTCGTGGCCATGCTAGCGCCAGAGCCATGGCATCGCCATGACGCGGGCAGGCGCTCAGGGCTTGGGAATGCGGATGGTCTTGCTGATCATCAACGAGCCGGACACCGCGTAGACCAGCACCAGCGGATGCAGCAGCCATGGGCCGAGCTTGAACGCGCCGAACCACGATTCCGGGCCGAGGCGCCCGGTCACGGCCGCGACCGCGAGCAGGCCCACGATCAGCACGCTGGTCGGGATCGGCGTGCCCTCGAAATACTTCACCTTGTCGCCGCCGTCGGACAGGGTTTCGGCCGTGACGTTGTAGCGCGCGAGCCGGCTGACGCCACAGCCCACGAACCAGCTCAGCACCACCCAGTCCCATCCGCCCTGCAGGCCGCAGGCGTAGCCCAGCGCCGCCGGCGCCACGCCGAAGCTGATCACGTCGGCGAGCGAATCGAGTTCCCGCCCCAGCGTGGAGGCGACCTTGCGCCAGCGCGCGATGCGGCCATCGAGCGCGTCGAACACGAACGCCAGCGGAATCAGCGCCATGCCCCAGAGCAGGTCGCGGACCACGCCTTCCTGCAGGAAACGCATCGCCGCGAAGATCGCGCCGGTGCCGCAGAACGCATTCGCCAGCGTGAACCAGTCGGCGAGGTGGAAATCGCGTAGCATGCTGAAATGGCGTTGCTTCATCGGTCGATCCCGGGCAGCCCGGCCGACAGCCTGCCAAATTCCCCGTGAAGCCGGCAAACTGTGGTTTCTCCACCGCGCCAGAACCGACATGACCCCACGCTGCATCCTGATCACCGGCGCCGGCAGCGGCATCGGCGCCGGCATCTCCGCCGAACTCGCGGCCGCCGGCCACCACCTCGTCGTCACCGACGTGAACCGCGATGCGGCGGAAACCGTCGCCGGCGAAATCCGTGCGAATGGCGGCTCGGCCGAAGCGCTGGCCCTGGACGTCACCTCGGACGACAGCGTCGCCTCCGCCCTGGCCGCATCGTCGCGCCCGGTCGACGTGCTGGTGAACAACGCCGGGCTGCAGCATGTCGCGCCGCTGGAGGAATTCCCGATCGCGAAATGGGATTTCCTCGTGCAGGTCATGCTGGTCGGCGTCGCCCGGCTGACGCGCGCGGTGTTGCCCGGCATGCGCGAACGCGGCTTCGGCCGCATCGTCAACATCGGCTCGATCCATTCGCTGGTCGCCTCGCCCTACAAGAGCGCCTACGTCGCGGCCAAGCACGGTCTGCTCGGCTTCTCCAAGGTGATCGCGCTGGAAACCGCGGATACCGACATCACCATCAACACGATCTGCCCGACCTACGTGAAGACGCCGCTGGTGGACAAGCAGATCGCCGACCAGGCGCGCACGCGCGGCATCCCCGAATCGCAGGTGGTGGGCGAAGTGATGTTGAAACCGATGCCGAAGGGCGTGTTCATCACCTTCGAGGAACTCGCCGGCATCGCCGCATTCCTCATTTCGCCCGCCGCGCGCAACATCACCGGCCACAGCATCGACGTTGACGGCGGCTGGACCGTGCAATGAGCGGGGATCCGCACCATCTGCCGCGCCACACCACTCCGACGTGGGAGGTGGAACTGCTGATCTCCGGCGTCGCGGTGTTCGCGATGCTGCAGCTGCCGGGCTGGCTGGACGACCGCGTGTTCGCGCTGCTGCCGCGACTGGGCGCGGACTGGGCCGATCCGGCCACCCTGATCTATATCTACGCGAAATCGGCGGCGATCATCCTGGCGATGACCTTCGCATTGCACCTGCTGCTGCGTGCGCACTGGATCGCGCTGGTGGGCATGCATTCGATCTATCCGGACGGCGTGCGCTGGGAACGCCTGCGCATGGGCCCGATCCAGCGCGACGCGGAGCGAAGGCGCGCGCGCCCGGCGGCGGATGCGATCGAGCGCGCGGACAACCGCGCCACGACGGTGTTCGCCATCGGCGTGATGCTCGCCACGGTGATGCTGTGGCTCACCGTGATCGTGTTCGCCGGCTATCTCGTCGGCATCAGCCTCGCCAGGGAGTTCGGCATCGATGTCGATCCGGCCTTGTTGTTCGCCGCACTGGGCATGTCGATCCTGATGCCGTACATCGCGTCGAGCCTGTTCGATCGCCATTTCGGCCACCGGCTTGCGCCGGATTCATGGCTTGCGCGCCTGCTGTCGCGGGTGATGTCGTTCTACTCGCGAATCGGCATGGGCCGATGGTCGGGTGCGATGCGCCTGGTCGCCAGCCACGAGGGCGAACGCGGCATGATGCTGGTGACGGTGCTGGTCTTCGCCATCGCCTGTACCAGCGCCATCCTCAGCTTCAAGTTCCTCAAGGATCCGCGGGAGATCGGCGACTACGCCGCCTTCCCCGCCTTCGCCGATGGCAGTCGCACGGTGGATTCCGCGCATTACGACGACCAGCGCGACGCCGCGCACGATCCGTCGGTCGCCTACATCCAGTCCGCGATCAGCATCGGGCCCTACCTGCGCCTGACCGTGCCCTACGACCCGCGACGCGATGCCGCCGCGATGCATGGCTGCGCGATTCCCGCCGGAACGAGCGATGCGAAAGCCGCGGCACGACTCGATTGCCTGCAATCCCTGCACGGCGTGCAGCTGGATGGAACGCCGATCGACCTGCAATTCGAACTCGGCAGCGACGCGCGCACCGACCGCCCCGCGCTGGTCGCGATGATCGACGTGCGCGCATTGGCGCCGGGCCGGCACGAACTGCAGGTCGCCCGTCCGCCGGAATCCGGCGAAAAGGACGAGGACGATCCCGGCTTCGACCGCATTCCGTTCTGGAAATAGCCGTCATTCCCGCGAAAGCGGGAATCTCGTCTTTGATTTTCGAAACAAGCAAAAGACCGGATTCCCGCTTTCGCGGGAATGACGAGCAAGAGCTTAAAATCCGGACGTGACCGCGACTCCGCGCAAGATCATCCACGTCGACATGGACGCCTTCTACGCGTCGGTGGAACAGCGCGACGAGCCGGCCCTGCGGGGCAAGCCCGTCGTCGTCGCCTGGCGCGGCGCGCGTTCGGTGGTGTGCGCGGCGAGCTACGAAGCGAGGAAATTCGGCGTGCGTTCGGCCATGCCCGCGGTGCGCGCCGAACGCCTGTGCCCGCAGGCGGTATTCGTGCCGCCGGATTTCGTGCGCTACAAGGCGGTGTCGCGGCAGGTGCGCGAGATCTTCGCGCGGCATACGGACCTCATCGAACCGCTGTCGCTGGACGAGGCCTACCTCGACGTCACCGTGCCGAAACGCGACCTCGGCAGCGCGACCGCGATCGCCGAAGACATCCGCGCCGCGATCCGCGGGGAAACGCAATTGACCGCGTCGGCCGGGGTCGCGCCGAACAAGTTCCTCGCCAAGATCGCCAGCGACTGGAACAAGCCCGATGGCCTGTTCGTGCTCAAGCCGGCGATGGTCGATGCCTTCGTCGCGCAATTGCCGGTCGGCCGCGTGCCCGGCGTGGGCAAGGTGATGGAACGCAAACTGGCAGAACTCGGCATCGCCACCTGCGCGGACCTGCGCGCGCATGGCGCCGAGGAACTGGAAACGCGCTTCGGACGCTGGGGCCGGCGCCTGCACGAACTTTCGCTGGGCATCGACGAACGCGAAGTGAGCAGCGAACGCCCGACCCTGCAGGTTTCGGCCGAGGACACCTTCGAACGCGACCTGCTGCTCGCCGAACTGGAACCGCACATCCGGCGCATGGCGGAGAAGGCCTGGGCCGGCTACCTGCGCGAACGCGAGGCGCATCCGCAACGCATCGCCCGCACCGTGGTGCTGAAGCTCAAGACCAGCGAGTTCCGCAGCCTCACCCGCAGCCTCACCCCGCCGGAACCGCCGGCGTCGCTCGCGGAATTCGCCGACATCGCCTGCGCGCTGCGCGAACGCGTCGACCTGCCCTCGCGCACCCGCTACCGGCTCGCGGGCGCGGGACTGGCCGGCTTCGGCGAGGAAGGCGCGCTGGCGCCGCGGGATTTGTTCGGCGCATACAATCCGGATCCGCCCCAAGAGGACAGCTGATGTCGCTCGCCATCTCGAAAGTCCCGGTTCCCGCCAACGAACCCGTCCGCGGCTACGTCGCCGGCTCGCCCGAGCGCGCCAGCCTGCAGGCCACGCTAGCGGAACTGTCCGCGAACAGGCTCGACATGCCGCTGGTGATCGACGGCAAGGACGTACGCACGGGCAAGCTCGGCCAAGCGGTGATGCCGCACCGGCACGCGCACGTGCTCGGCGACTTCCACCAGGGCGGCGCGTCCGAAGTGCGTTCGGCGATCGATGCGGCGCTGCGCGCACAAAAGGATTGGGCCGCGTTGCCGTGGGAAGCGCGCGCATCGGTGTTCCTCAAGGCCGCCGACCTCCTCGCCGGTCCGTACCGCGACGTGCTCAACGCGGCGACCATGCTCGGCCAGAGCAAGACCTGCCACCAGGCCGAGATCGACAGCGCCTGCGAACTGATCGATTTCTTCCGCTTCAACGTCGCGTTCTACGAACAGGTGCTGCGCGAACAGCCACAGAGCGGGCCCGGCATGTGGAACCGGCTGGAACACCGGCCGCTGGAAGGCTTCGTGTTCGCGGTGTCGCCGTTCAACTTCACCTCCATCGCCGGCAACCTGCCGACCGCGCCGGCGCTTTGCGGCAACACCGTGGTGTGGAAGCCCGCGAGCACGGCGGTGTACAGCGCGCATTTCCTGATGCAGTTGTTCCGCGAAGCCGGCCTGCCGGACGGCGTGATCAACCTCGTCGCCGGCAGCGGCGGCGACATCGGCGATCCGGTGCTCGCCGATCCGCACCTCGCCGGCATCCACTTCACCGGTTCGACCAGGGTGTTCCACCAGATGTGGCGCACGGTCGGCGGCAACATCGACAAGTACCGCGGTTATCCGCGCCTGGTCGGCGAAACCGGCGGCAAGGACTTCGTGATCGCGCACGCCAGCGCCGATCCGGTCGCGCTCGCCACCGCGCTGGTGCGCGGCGCGTTCGAATACCAGGGCCAGAAGTGCTCGGCCGCGAGCCGCGCCTACATTCCCTCGAACCTGTGGCCGGGCGTGCGCGATGCACTGGCGTCGCAGGTCGCGGGCATCCGCATGGGCGATGTCGCGGACTTCCCGAACTTCATGGGCGCGGTGATCGATGGCGCCAGCTTCAAAACGCAGAAGACCGCCATCGACGAGGCGAAATCCGCCAGCGATGCCGAGATCCTCGTCGGCGGCGAATGCGACGACCGCGAAGGCTGGTTCGTGCGCCCGACGGTGATCGTGACGAAAAACCCGTCGTACCGCACGCTGTGCGAGGAACTGTTCGGGCCGGTGCTGACCGTGCACGTCTACGACGAAAGCAAGTGGGAGGAAACGCTGGCCCTGGTCGATTCGACCAGCCCCTACGCCCTGACCGGCGCAGTGTTCGCGCAGGATCGCTACGCCATCGAACAGGCGCTGCAGCGGCTGCGCAACGCGGCCGGCAATTTCTACATCAACGACAAGCCGACCGGTGCGGTCGTCGGCCAGCAACCCTTCGGCGGCGCGCGCGCCTCGGGCACCAACGACAAGGCCGGTTCCATCCTCAACCTGCTGCGCTGGATCAGCCCGCGCAGCATCAAGGAAACCTTCGTCCCGGCGCGCGACTACCGCTATCCGTTCATGGATTGAACGTGATGGACGCGGCGAACACCGGCGGCCTCACCCGCGCGCAACTCCGCACCCTCGCGCTGGCTTCGCTCGGCGGCGCGCTGGAGTTCTACGACTTCGTGATCTTCGTGTTCTTCGCGACCACGATGGGCGCGCTGTTCTTCCCGCCCGACCTGCCGGACTGGATGCGGATGGTGCAGACTTTCGGCATCTTCGCCGCCGGCTACCTCGCGCGGCCGCTGGGCGGCGTGGTGATGGCGCATTTCGGCGACCTCGGCGGGCGCAAGAAGATGTTCATGCTCAGCATCCTGCTGATGGCGATTCCCACGCTGCTGATGGGCCTGCTGCCGACCTACGCGCAGGTCGGCGTGCTCGCGCCGATCCTGCTGCTGTTGCTGCGGGTGATGCAGGGCGCGGCCATCGGCGGCGAGGCGCCGGGCGCGTGGGTCTTCGTCAGCGAACACGTTTCGCCACGGCACCGCAACTTCGCCTGCGGCGCGCTCTCGGCCGGCCTGTGCGCCGGCATCCTGCTCGGTTCGCTGGTCGCGCGCGTGGTCAATGCCGAATTCGACGAAGCGCATCTCCTCGCATGGGGCTGGCGCGTGCCGTTCGTGCTCGGCGGCGTGTTCGGCCTGTTGGCGATGTTCCTGCGCCGCAAGCTGCATGAAACCCCGGTGTTCGCCGAACTGCAGGCGAAACGCGCATTGGCTTCGGAACTGCCGCTGAAATCCGTGCTGCGCGAACACGCCGGCGCGGTGCTGCTGGCGATGCTGCTGACCTGGCTGCTCACCGCCGCGGTGGTGGTGACGCTTCTGATGATGCCGACGCTGCTGCAGGGCATGGGCGTGGCGCGCGAGGACGCGCTGGCCGGCAACACACTGGCGATCTGCGCGACCGTCGTCGCGAACCTCGTCGCCGGCTGGCTCGGCGACCGTTTCGGCGCGGGCCGCGTGCTGGCGCTGTGCAGCGCCCTGCTCGGCCTCGCGTTCTGCTGGTTCTATTTGGGCGCGCAGGCCGGCGAGTATTCGCAATGGCGTTACGCGCTGGCGGGCATCGCGGTCGGCCTGACCGCGCTGGTCCCGGCGATCGCGGTCGGTGGCTTCCCCGCGCCGGTGCGTTTCTCGGGGCTGTCGTTTTCCTACAACGTGGCCTATGCGATCGCAGGCGGCCTGACGCCGGTGCTGCTGAGCCTGGCGATGAAGGACAACCACGCCGCGCCGATGCACTACATCGCCGGCATGTCGCTGCTGGGCGTCGCGCTGGGCCTGTTCGTGGCGATGCGGCGTTCGCGCGCGATCGAATGATGGACGACGACCCGAAACCACGGCCGCCGGAGAAGCCGTTGCCCGCGGAATGCTGCGAAAGCGGTTGCGAAGTGTGCGTGTTCGACATCTATGCCGACGAGCTGGAAGCCTACGAAACCGCATTGAAGGCATGGAAGGCACGGCATCCGGATGTCGGGGAGTAAGCCCATGGACGTGCACGACCGGATCGAGGCCTACATCGCAGGTCAACCCGAGCCGAAGCGCGGCGATCTGCAATCGCTGCACGAGCTGATCACGGGAATGATGCCCGGCTGCAGGCTGTGGTTCCTCGACGGCAAGGACGCGAACGGCCGCGTCGTTTCCAACCCGAACATCGGTTACGGGCAGCAGGCGCTGCAGCAGGCCGGCGGCAAGAGCCGGGAGTTCTACCAGGTCGGCACCAGCGCGAACACGACGGGAATCTCCGTCTACATCATGGGGCTGAAGGACAGGAAGACGCTGGCGGAAAAGTTCGGGAAGAAAATCGGCAAGGCCAGCGTTACTGGGTATTGCATCAAGTTCAAATCGTTGAAGGACGTCGATGCCAATGTGCTGGTGGAGGCGATGCGGCATGGGATCGAGCAAGCGAGCACATAGGGTCCGCAAGGCTAGGAATACACCCGGGCTATGCCCGCTGCCAATCAGGAATAGCGACAACCGTCGCGACGATGACCGACTCTCCCGCGAACCGGCGTTCACCAACGTGGCAGGCCATCCAGGCCAGACCGGAATGGCCCGGCGCGGCATCCATTTCAATCCCAGGAGTCTATGCCATGAGCAAGGGTGATTGTCTGGCGAAGCAATTGGCCAACCATATCGATTGGTTCAAGACGGAGTCGAAATCGCACAAGCGCCTCTACCGCACGCTGCGTTACCTGGTCTTTTCCCTGACCGCAGCATCAACCGCGCTGGCCGGGTTCGCGCTCGCCCAACCCGAATACCAGAGGCCGGTCAACATCGCGATCATATTGGTCACGGCCTCGATCGGTCTCGTGACCTCGATCGAAGGCTTGCGGAAGCCAAGCGAACTCTGGATCCACGAGAGGACGATCTACTATTCGCTCATGGATCTTCAACGCGAGCTCCAGTTCCATGGCTCCGGAAATCCCGAACCGGGATTCGCCGACGATGTCTTCGATCGCATGCAGATCGTCCTCGGTTCCGCTCGCGACCGATGGAGCAGGCAGATCGCTGGCAAGACGGCAATCGCACCCGGGCATTCGGGCAACGCCTGAACGCCCGCATGGTTCGAGGACAAGATATGCATTGGGACAGCCGCGAATCGCTTTCCTTGGTCGTTCGCCGATTCATCGTTCCGCCGGAAAGCATCGAACTGGCGATCGCGAACGCGGATGCCGCCGGGCGCCCTTCCGAAACCTGCCGGATCTGGTGCCGGGAGGACGATGATGCGGCCGGAACCGCCATATATTCGGTCACGCTTCCCGAATGCATGTCGATCCGGCCCGTCGATTGGCGCCGGTTCGCCTACGACCACGAGAACGTGGCATCCCTCGTGGCCAGGTGCGCGAACGACAATTTCGGGCCGGTCTATTGCGATCTTCGGTTCCCATCGGAAGCGTTCACAAGTCGCCTCGAATTCGTGTTGGCGCACGCCTTGCGCGACCTGAATTCGATCTTCGACCTCGGCTCCGTGAAGTGCGAAATGCAACAGGGGAGTCGCCTGCTCATGCAGATCACCGGGGAATACAAGAACGGCGAGGCAACGACCATCTGCATCGAGCAGGCCCTGCCGACATGAGCTTGGCGTCCATGGCGATGCCGACAAAAAAAACCCGGCTTTCGCCGGGTTTTTCATGTCGCGGAATCGAAGGCGCGGCTTATTCGGCCGTGACGCCCTCGCCTTCCTCGACCGCCTTCATCGACAGGCGGATGCGGCCCTGCTTGTCGACTTCCAGCACCTTGACCTTCACCACGTCGCCTTCCTTGAGCTTGTCGGAGACCTTCTCCACCCGCTCGTTGGAAATCTGCGACACGTGCACCAGGCCGTCCTTGCCCGGCAGGATGGTGACGAACGCGCCGAAATCCATCAGCTTCACGACCTTGCCCTCGTAGATCCGGCCCGGCTCGACGTCGGACGTGATCTGCTCGATGCGCGCCTTCGCGGCCTGCGCGGCGGCGGCGTTCACCGAGGCGATGACGATGGTGCCGTCGTCCTGGATGTCGATCTGCGTGCCGGTTTCCTTGGTGATCGCCTGGATCGTCGAACCGCCCTTGCCGATCACCTCGCGGATCTTGTCCGGGTGGATCTTGATCGTCAGCAGGCGCGGCGCGTACTCGGACAGCTCGCCGCGCGGCGCGGTGATCGCCTTGGCCATCTCGCCGAGGATGTGCATGCGGCCCTGCTTCGCCTGCGCGAGCGCGACCTTCATGATCTCCTCGGTGATGCCCTGGATCTTGATGTCCATCTGCAGCGCGGTGACGCCGTTCGAGGAACCGGCGACCTTGAAGTCCATGTCGCCGAGGTGGTCCTCGTCGCCGAGGATGTCGCTCAGCACCACGTACTTGTCGTCTTCCTTCACCAGGCCCATCGCGATGCCCGCGACCGGCGCCTTCACCGGCACGCCCGCGTCCATCAGCGCCAGCGAGGAGCCGCAGACCGAGGCCATCGACGAGGAACCGTTCGATTCGGTGATCTCCGACACGACGCGAATCGTGTACGGGAACGCCTCCATGCCCGGCATCGTCGCCAGCACGCCGCGCTTGGCGAGGCGGCCGTGGCCGATCTCGCGGCGCTTGGGCGCGCCGAAGCGGCCGGTCTCGCCGACCGAGTACGGCGGGAAGTTGTAGTGGAACAGGAAGTGTTCCTTCCACTCGCCGGCGACGTTGTCCATGATCTGGCCGTCGCGCGCGGTGCCGAGCGTGGTGATCACCAGCGCCTGGGTTTCGCCGCGGGTGAACAGCGCCGAACCGTGCACGCGCGGCAGCACGCCGACCTTGCAGGTGATCGCGCGCACGTCGTCGAGCTTGCGGCCGTCGATGCGGATCTTCGAATCCAGCACCGAATCGCGCATGGTGCGGTATTCGAGTTCGCCGAATTCCTTGGACATCTCGCCCGCGTTCCAGCCTTCGCTTTCGGCGCGACCGGCGAGGCCGGCCATCACGTCCTTCTTGATCGCGGCGATGGCATCGCGGCGCTGCAGCTTGTCGCGCACCTGGAAGGCCGAGGCGAGCTGGCCGCCCACCGCTTCCTTCAGCGCGGCGATCATGCCGGCGTTCTTCTCCGGCGCGGCCCACGTCGACGGCTTGGTGCCGGCTTCGGTGACGAGTTCGTTGATCGCGTTGATCGCGACCTGCATCTGCTTGTGGCCGAACACCACCGCGCCGAGCATCACGTCCTCGGACAGTTCCTTGGCCTCGGATTCGACCATCAGCACCGCGTTCGAGGTACCGGCGACGACCAGCTCGAGGTCGGATTCCTTCAGCTCGGAAACCGAGGGATTGAGGATGTATTCGCCGTTCTTGTAGCCGACCTTGGCCGCGCCGATCGGGCCCTGGAACGGGGTGCCGCACAGCGCCAGCGCGGCGGAGGCGCCAAGCAGCGCCGGGATGTCGCCTTCGACTTCCGGATTCAGCGAGACCAGCGTCGCGATGATCTGGATTTCGTTCTTGTAGTCCTCTGGGAACAGCGGGCGGATCGGGCGGTCGATCAGGCGGCAGATCAGGGTTTCCTTCTCGGTCGGGCGACCCTCGCGCTTGAAGAAGCCGCCGGGGATGCGGCCGCCGGCATAGAACTTCTCCTGGTAGTCGACGGTGAGCGGGAAGAAGTCCTGGCCTTCGCGCGCGGACTTGGCCGCGACCGCGCTGACCAGCACCTCGGTGCCGTCGACCTTGACCAGCACGGCGCCGCCGGCCTGGCGTGCGATTTCGCCGGTTTCCAGGGTGACCTGGTGCTTGCCGTACTGGAAGGTTTTGCTGATTTTCGCCACGTCTGTTCCTTGGGTTGCTCTTGCGTTGGCCATGCGCGGCCCCTGCCGGACATGGATGGCCGCGTGCGGCCGTGGGGATTTTCTGGTTGCGGAAACGAAACTGCGGCGCATCTCTGCGCCGCAGTCGGGGTGTTCGGTCAGCGGCGCAGGCCGAGCTTCTCGATCAGGGCCTTGTAGCGCTCGGCGTCCTTGCGGTGCAGGTAGTCGAGCAGGCTGCGGCGCTGGTTGACCATCTTCAGCAGGCCGCGACGGCTGTGGTGGTCCTGCTTGTGGGTCTTGAAGTGCTCGGTCAACGAGCTGATGCGCGCGCTGAGCAGGGCGACCTGGACTTCGGGCGAACCGGTGTCGTTGGCGCCGCGCTTGTTGTCTTCGATGATCTTGCCGGTATCGATGGTCATGCGTTTCTCTCGGTAGATGCGAAACCTGCAGACGCGCCGCGGTCGGTCCGATCGGGACGAAGGCCGGGCGGCGCACCACGTGGTCCGCCGTGAACTTGGAAGGGTTTGCCGTTTTCGCGGCGCGCAAATTGTACCGGCGAACCCTTTTGCGGACAAGGCGTTAGCCTTTCGCGGCGGTCGCCTCGGGGGCCGCGCAAGCCCAGGAGAACATCCGCTTGGGGCGCAGGCCGGCGTCGGCGTCGAGCTGGCCCAGCCCCAGCGCCCGCCCGCGCTGGTCGAGGATGGCGACCTCGCCGGCCGGGCCGTGGATCCGCGCCACCACCTGCCCCTGCCCCAGCCGCGCGGCCTGGGCCGGGGCGACCACGACCTCGGGCCAGGCCACCATGCCGCTCTCGATCGGCAGCAGGCAGGCGTCCAGCGCGTGCTGGCCGCCGCGACCGGCCAGTTCCTGCAGGGCCTCGATCGTCCACATCTTCGGATCGCGGAAGGGATCCACCCACAGCCGGCGCAGTTCGGCCACGTGCGCGCCGCAGCCCAGCGCCTCGCCGAGGTCGCGGACCAGGCTGCGCACGTAGGTGCCTGAACCGCATTCCACGTGCAGGCGCAGCAGCGGTTCGCCGCCGTCGAGCAGGTCGGCCGCCGATTGCAGTTCGAACGCGTGCACGTCGACCGTGCGTTCCTCGACTTCGATGGTTTTGCCGCGCCGCGCCTTGGCGTACAGCGGTTCGCCGCCGCGCTTGAGCGCCGAATACACCGGCGGACGTTGCTGGATGCGACCGACGAAACCGCGCAGCGCCGCGTCGATGTCGTCGATGGTGAGCGCCGGCACCGGGCGTTCGCGCAGCGGCTGCCCTTCCGCGTCGTCGGTATCGGTGACGATGCCAAGGCGGGCCACGGTGTCGTAGGCCTTGCGCGCGCCGAGCAGTCCGCCGGCGATCTTGGTCGCTTCACCGAAGCACACCGGCAGCAGGCCGGTGGCGAGTGGATCGAGGCTGCCGGTATGGCCGGCCTTCTGCGCTTCGAACAGGTGGCGCACGCGCTGCAAGGCCTGGTTCGACGAGAGCCCGCGCGGCTTGTCGAGCAGCAGGATGCCATCGAGCTTGCGGAAGCTTTTGCGCGGTTTGCTCACGGCGGCGATTGTAGGGCAAGGCCGCCGCGCCGACGCCGCGACGCATTACCCTGCGCGGGACGCACGCCCCGGAACGACCACGATGCCCGATCCGCATGCCGGCGCGACGCGCTGGACCCTCGACGCGACACTCGCGTCTCTGCCGCTGCCCGCCACCGCGAAATGGCCGAACGGCGTGTTCGACATGCGCGTATTCGCGAACGGCGATGCCAGCCTCTCGCTGTTCGCGCCGCGCGGCGAGGATTTCCAGACCGCGCACGCGCAGGACGAGTTCTACCTCGTCGCCAGCGGCCACGCCGAATTGCACGTGCGCGATGCCGACGGCAGCGTGCGCGTATTGCCCGCGCGCACCGGCGACGCGCTGCACGTCGCCGCCGGCGTCGAACACCGCTTCCACGCGATCTCGGGCGATTTCGCCGCTTGGGTCGTGTTCTTCCCGCAGGAGTCGGCATGAACGCCATTCACCATCTTTTCGCCGCGGCCACGCTGTGCGCGACGACGTTCGTCGCCGGCGCCGCCAACGGCGACCCGCATGCGGTGCTGCCTGCCGACCTGCGCCAGGCCGCCGCGGATTTCGACCGCGCGCAGCTGCACAGCGACACCGCCGAACTGCAGCGACTGCTCGCCGACGACTACGTGCTCTACAACAGCCAGGGCAAGGTCGAGAACAAGATCGATTTCATCCGCGACTACGCCGGCATGAAGCTGCAGCCGTTCGTGGTGGAAGACGAAACCATCCGCGTCTTCGGCGACGCCGCGTTGCTGGCGGGCGTGGCGACGTTGAGCGGCACCGACGTCGCGTCGGGCGAGGCCTTCTCGGTGCGGCTGCGCTTCGCCGACGTCTCGGCGCAAGCGCGACGGCCGCTGGCAGGTGGCGTTCACCCAGGCGACGCGCGCGGCATCGCCATGAGCCGGATCAGTCGGCGGGGCCGAGGTCGCGCAGCAGGTTGTCGATGCGTTCGCCGCGATCGACCGAATCGTCGTACTGGAAATGCAGTTCCGGCACGTGGCGCATCTTCACCGCGCGGGCGAGGCGGAAGCGGATCTCGCCGGCGTTCGCCTTGAGCCCCTTGAGCGCCTCGTCGGCGCGCTCGGCCTGCAAGGCGGTCACGAACACCTTGGCGTGTGCGAGGTCGCGCGTGACCTCGACGTCGGAGACGCTGACCGACGGCAGGCCGTGCTCGGCCACCGCCTCGCGCACCAGCGTGCCCAGCTCGCGGCGGAGCTGGGCGGAGATGCGGTCGGTGCGGTGGAAGGACTTCTGCGCCATCGCGGTTACAGCGTGCGCTGGACCTCGATGCGCTCGAAGCACTCGATCTGGTCGCCCGGCTGCACGTCGTTGTAGGCCTTGACGCCGATGCCGCACTCGGTGCCTTCGCGCACTTCGTCGACGTTTTCCTTGAAGCGGCGCAGCGATTCCAGTTCGCCCTCGAAGACCACCACGCTGTCGCGAAGCACGCGGATCGGCTTGCTGCGCTTGACCACGCCCTCGACCACCATGCAGCCGGCGACCGCGCCGAACTTGGAACTGCGGAACACGTCGCGCACCTCGGCGGTGCCGATGATCTCCTCGCGGATCTCCTTGCCGAGCACGTTCGACGCGACCTGCTTCACCTGGTCGATGACGTCGTAGATGATCGAGAAGTAGCGCAGGTCGAGGCCGTTGGCCTCGATCACCTTGCGCGCGGACGCGTCGGCGCGGACGTTGAAGCCGATGATCGTCGCCTTGGCGGTGGCCGCGGCGTTGGCGTCGGATTCGGTGATACCACCCACGCCGGAGACGATGACATTGATGCGGATCTGGTCGTTCGACAACCCGACCAGCGCCTCGCGCAGCGCCTGCACCGAACCCTGCACGTCGGCCTTGACCACCAGGTTCAGCGACTGCTGCGCGGCGCCCTCGCCCATCTGCGCCATGATGTCTTCCATGCGGTTGCCCGCCTTGGCGACCAGGCGCGATTCGCGGCGCTTGGCGTCGCGCTGCTGCGCCACTTCCTTGGCCAGGCGCTCGTCCGCGACCACGACGAAGTCGTCGCCGGCGTCGGGCACGCCCGACAGGCCGAGCAACTGCACCGGGATCGACGGACCGGCATCCTCGACCTGCTGGCCGTTCTCGTCGAACAGCGCGCGCACGCGCCCGTACTGGATGCCGCAGACCAGGTAGTCGCCGCGGCGCAGCGTGCCCTGCTGCACCAGCACGGTCGCCACCGGGCCGCGGCCCTTGTCGAGCGCGGATTCGATCACCACGCCGGCGGCGCGGCCGTCGACGACCGCCTTCAGTTCCAGCACCTCGGCCTGCAGGTTGATCGCGTCGAGCAGGTTGTCCACGCCCTGCCCGGTCTTCGCGGACAGTTCGACCATCTGCGTGTCGCCGCCGAATTCCTCGGCGACGACGTCCTGCGCGAGCAGTTCGTTCTTGACCCGCGACGGATCGGCGTCGGACTTGTCGATCTTGTTGATCGCGACGATCAGCGGCACGCCGGCCGCCTTGGCGTGCTGCACCGCCTCGACCGTCTGCGGCATCACGCCGTCGTCGGCTGCGACCACCAGCACCACGATGTCGGTGAGCTTCGCGCCGCGCGCGCGCATCTGGGTGAACGCGGCGTGGCCCGGGGTATCGAGGAAGCTGATCGTGCCCTTCGGCGTCTCGACGTGGTACGCGCCGATGTGCTGGGTGATGCCGCCGGCTTCGCCGGAAGCGACCTTGGTGCTGCGGATGTAATCGAGCAGCGAAGTCTTGCCGTGGTCGACGTGGCCCATGATGGTGACCACCGGCGGGCGCGCATCGGCATTGCCCTGCACTTCCCCGGCCAGCGCCAGCAGTTCGCTCTCGGCGTCGTTGTCGGTCGCGCGCACCGCGCTGTGGCCGAGTTCCTCGGTCACCAGCACCGCGGTGTCGTGGTCGATGCTCTGGGTGATGGTCGCCATCACGCCCATCTTGAACAGCGCCTTGACCACGTCGCCGCCCTTGAGCGCGAGCTTCGAAGCGAGGTCGGCGACGGTGATGGTCTCGCCGATCGCCACTTCGCGCACGATCGGCGCAGTCGGGCGGTTGAAGCCGGTGCCAGTGCGGCTCTGGTCGACCTGGCGCCGCGCCCTCGGCTTGCCGCGCGCGCTGCTGGTGCGGCGCGCGCGTTCGGCCGCGGACAGGTGCAACTGCCCGGCGAAACGCGCGGTGTTGTCGTCGTCCTCGACCCCGGCGACCATCACGTGCGAACCGCGGTTGCCCTTGTGCTTCGGGCCGAGGCGGTCGTCGCTGCGCGGCGCAGCCGGCTTCGGGTAGCCATGTCCGTGCGTGTGGTGGCCGGCGGCCTTGCGCACGCCACCTTCCTCGTCGGCGCCCGCCGCCGCCGCGGCGAGTTCGGCCTCGGCGCGCAAGCGCGCGGCCTCTTCCTCGGCGCGGCGCAGTTGTTCGGCGACGTCTTCCGCGTGCTTGCGATCCTGCTCGGCGAGGCGTTGCTGTTCGCTGAGGTTGCGCTGCTTCGATTCCTCGAGCTTGCGCAGGATCTCCGCGCGCTCGTCGTCCACCGGCGCACCGGACCGCGCGGGCTCGGCCGCGGTCGTCGACTTGACCAGGGTGACGCGCTTGCGCACGACCACGTCCACGGTCTGCTTGTTCTTGCCGCCACCGACGGTCAACTCCTGCTTGCGGCTGCGGTTGAGCGTGATCTTCTTCGGCGCCGCGGTTTCCTCGGCGGCGGTTTCCGCCTTGCCGTGCGAACGCTTGAGGAAGCCGAGCAGTTTCAGCTTCTCGGCGCTGGTCACGACCTGGTCGGGACCGCTGAAGGACATGCCGGCCTCGGCCAGCTGTTCCAGCAGTTTGTCGACCGGCGTGTTGACCAGTTCGGCGAGCTTGCGGATCGTGGTTTGCTGCGACATTCGGTTTCCGTTTCCTGTGGGTCCATTGTAGGGCGGGTTCGAACCCGCCACCCCTGCGATCCCGCCGGCGATGCTCGGCGGGCCGGGGCCCGCCCTACGTCGCGGCGCTCACGCCTCCCGCTCGAGGCGCGCCTGCGCGATGCTCACGCGTCGCGCTCCAAACGGGCGATTTCCTCGGCGCGCGCGGCCAGGATCAACGCGGCGGCGCGCGTTTCGTCCAGGCCCTCGATGCCGAACTCGGCCACTTCGTCCGCACCCAGGTCGGAGAGTTCCTCGCTGGTGCGCACGCCATTCGCGGCCAGCGCGTAGGCGGTCTCGTCGTCCATGCCCTCGAGCGCGAGCAGGTCCTCGGCCGGCGCGTTCTCGTCCAGTTCCTCCTCGACCGCGAGCGCGTCGTTGAGCAGCGCATCGCGGGCGCGCGAGCGCAGCTCCTCGACGATGTCCTCGTCGAAGCCCTCGACCGCCAGCAGTTCGCCGACCGGCACGTAGGCGATTTCCTCGACCGTGCTGAAGCCCTCGGCGACCAGGATGCCGGCGATTTCCTCGTCGACCTCGAGTTTCTCCATGAACAGCGCGCGCGCCTTGAGCTGCTCGGCCTCGCTCTTGGCCTGCACCTGGTCGGCGGTCATCACGTTGAGCTGCCAGCCGGTGAGGCGGCTGGCGAGGCGCACGTTCTGGCCGCCCTTGCCGATCGCCTTGGCGAGCTGTTCCTCGGCGACGGCGAGGTCCATCGAATGCTTGTCCTCGTCGACGACGATCGACTGCACCTCGGCCGGCGCCATCGCGTTGATCACGAACTGCGCCGGGTTGTCGCTCCACAGGATGATGTCGACGCGCTCGCCGTTGAGCTCGTTCGACACCGCTTGCACGCGCGAGCCGCGCATGCCGATGCAGGCGCCGATCGGGTCGGTGCGGTTGTCGTGCGCGAGCACCGCGATCTTGGCGCGATCGCCCGGGTCGCGCGCGCAGGCCATGATCGACACCAGGCCCTGGCCGACTTCCGGCACTTCGAGCTTGAACAGTTCCATCATGAATTCCGGGGCGGCGCGGCTGATGAACAACTGCGGGCCGCGCGGTTCGGAACGCACGTCGAACAGATAGCCGCGGACGCGATCGCCGGCGCGCAGCACGTCGCGCGGGATGCCCTTGTCCTTGGGGATGAAGCCTTCGGCGTTGCCGCCGAGGTCGACGTAGATGTTGCCGCGCTCGGCGCGCTTGACCGCGCCGGTGATCAGCTCGCCGACGCGATCCTTCCACGCATCGACGACCTGCTGGCGCTCGGCCTCGCGCACGCGCTGCACGATCACCTGCTTCGCGGCCTGCGCGGCGATGCGGCCGAAGTCCGGGTTCTCGATGCCTTCCTCGATGAAGTCGCCGACCTCAACGTCCTCGCTCTCGTCGAGCGCGTCCATCAGGCGGATCTGCCGGTCCGGCGATTCCATCACCACGTCGTCGGCGACCACTTCCCAGCGGCGGAAGGTTTCGTAGCTGCCGTCCTTGGGATCGATGGCGACGCGCACCAGCACGTCCTGTTCGGGATAGCGCTTCTTCGCGGCCGAGGCCAGCGCGGCCTCGATGGCCTCGAGGATGACCGATTCCGGCACGCCCTTTTCGGCCGCGACCGCATCGACGACGAGGAGAAGTTCCTTGCTCATTTCCGTTACTCCGCAGGCGGCGCTTTCGCCGCCGACTTGTTGTTGGTGTTCTTGTTCGCGGGTTTTCCGCCCGCGGGTTTCTTGTGCTTGCCCGGCCGCGCGTCGCGCCCGGATTTGTCCACCGCCGGCGCCAGGCCCAGCGCGGTCCAGTCCGGCACCAGCTTCGCCTTGTCGATGTTGTCGACCGCGACGACCAGTTCCCTGCCGTCGACGTCGAACGCGACGTCGTCGCCGTCGACGCGCAGGATCGTTCCCTGCAACCGGCGGCGCCCGTCCTGCGGCAGCTTCAGCGCGACCTTGGCGGTTTCGCCGGCGAAGCGCGCGAACTGCGCGGCGTCGAACAGCGGGCGTTCCAGCCCCGGCGACGAGACTTCCAGCGTGTAATGGCCGCTGATCGGATCGGCGACGTCGAGTTGCGCCGAGACTTCGCGGCTCGCGCGTTCGCAATCCTCGATGCCGACGTTGCGCTCGGCGGCTTCGCCTTCGGGCACGTCGATGTACACGCGCAGCACCGCGCCGCCCGGCGCGGGCAGGTATTCGGCGCCGAGCAGCTCGAGCCCGAGGGCCCGCACCGTCGGCGCCAGCAACGCAGCGATTTCGCCTGCCTTGTCCATCGATGTGCGAACGAAACTCCAGGAACGACAAAGGGCCCGTTGGGCCCTTGTCCGATGACGCTGGATGCGAAACCCGGGAACAGCGGATTTCGCGAGCCCACTCCTGCGATCAACCCGTCCAGGCGTTCAACGCAGGTGAAACGTGGTAGCGGGGGCAGGATTTGAACCTGCGACCTTCGGGTTATGAGCCCGACGAGCTGCCAGACTGCTCCACCCCGCAGCAGAGACGCGGGATTATGCGGATCGGCTCCCTTTCGCGCAAGCCCGCGCACGAAAACAAGCGGCTTCGTTCAGGGGTCGATCGCCGGTGGCGTGTTGTCGTGGCAATAGCCCACGCGCGCGGAATAGGCCGCATCCGCCGGCATTTCGTGGAACTTGGCCACGAGCCCGGCAACCATCCCGGCGTTCAGTTCGCTGGCCGGCGTGCCGGTCAGATGCGAGGCCCAGCGCACCCAGTACGCCGACGACAGGTTCAATTCCTGCGCCAGCCCGTTCGGATCGTCGCCCTTGGCGTCGAGCACGCGTTGCAGGCCGTCCTGGGTAAGCGCCGCGCAGACGACAGCGAGCGATTTCGGATCCGACGGCAGGTCCACGCCCGCGGGATCCGTTTTCGGCGTCCATTCCCGCGCGCCGGTTTCCTGCGCGTTCGCCGCCTGCGCCAGCAACAGCGTGGACAGAAGCAATCCGATCATGGCCCCTCCCCCGTGGGCTTCCGAGACGTTCGATCCGCTCAGCCGGCGAACGAACGCAGGCACCAGTCCATCAGCGGGTTCCAGAACAGCCCGAGCGCCAGCAGCGCGAGCGCGTTCACCGCCAGCATGAGCCGCACCGGTCGGTCGCCGCGCGGCGCCGGCGCGCCTTCCGGCGGCGGGTCGAAGTACATGGCCTTGACCACGCGCAGGTAGTAGAAGCAGCCGATCACCGCGAACACGATGCCGACGATGGCAAGCCACATCAGGTCGCCCTGGATGGTCGCGCGCAGCACCGCGAGCTTGGCCCAGAAGCCGAGGAACGGCGGAATGCCGGCCATCGAGAACATCACGCACAGCACCAAGCCGGCCAGCCACGGGTCGCGCTGGTTCAGGCCCTTGAAGTCGTCGATGCGGTCGGCCTCGAAGCCGCGGCTCGACATCACCACGATCGCGCCGAACGCGGCCGCAGACATCAGCGCGTAGACGATCACGTAGAACATCGCCGCGGCGTAACCCTGCGCATTGCCGCCGGCGAGGCCGAGGAACACGAAGCCGATGTGCGAGATGGCCGAATACGCCAGCATGCGCTTGAGGTTGGCCTGCATCAGCGCGACCAGGTTGCCGACCACCAGCGAGGCTGCAGCCAGTCCCGCGAGCAGCAGCCGCCAGTGGCCGTCGAGCGGGCCGACGCCGTCCTCGAGCAGGCGGAACGCGAGCGCGAACGAGGCCAGTTCCGGCGCCGAGCCGAGGAACAGCGTGATCGGGGTCGGCGCGCCCTGGTAGGTGTCGGGCACCCACATGTGGAACGGCGCGGCGCCGAACTTGAACGCGATGCCGGCGACCAGGAACACCGTGCCGGCGAGCAGCAAGCCGGTTTCCTGCGAACCGGCGACGGCGGCGCGCAGCGTGGCGAGGTCGAGCGTGCCGGTCGCGCCGTAGAGCAGCGACATGCCGTACAGCAGCAGGCCCGAGGCCAGCGAGCCGAGCACGAAATACTTCATCGCCGCCTCGGAGGCGAGCGGGTTGTCGCGGTCGATCGCGACCAGCGCATACGAGGACAGCGCCAGCATCTCCAGCCCGAGGTAGACCATCACCAGGCTGCCGGCCGAGACCAGCAGCATCATGCCGAGCGTGGCGAACAGCATCATCGACGCCACTTCGCCCTTGAGCAGGCCGCGTTCGCGCAGGTACGGCCATGCGTAGACCAGGGCCAGCGCGACCAGCACGCAGGCGCCGGCGTTGAGCACGTCGGCCATGGCGTCGCGGACGAACATCCCCGACAGCACGATGCCCTGCCCGCCGATGCCGGCGAAGGACATCCACGCGACGACCAGCAGCAGCGCGATCGCCAGCGTCCAGGACACCACGCGGCGCGCGTCGTCCAGGAACAGGTCCAGCATCAGCAGCGCGAACGCGCCGCCGGCGAGCACCAGCTCCGGCAGCAGCGGCAGCAGTTCGGCGGTGGTGGGCATGGGCAGCATGCGGCGTCTTCCCGGATTCGTCAGAGCTTGCTCGCGGCCAGTTGGCCGACGAGCTGGGCGATGGAGGGTTCCATCAGGTCGGTGAGCGGCTTGGGCCAGACGCCGATCAGCAGCACGCCGGCTGCGAACGTGCCGAGCACGATCCACTCGCGCAGGTTGATGTCCGGCATGGCCGCGACCGCCGGGTTGGTGGCTTCGCCCCAGATCACGCGCTTGGTCAGCCACAGCGTGTAGCCGGCGCCGGTGATGAGCGTGGTCGCGGCGGCGAAGGCGATCAGCGGATGCTGCTGGAAGCTCGCCAGGATCACCATGAACTCGCCGACGAAGCCACTGGTGCCCGGCAGGCCGGAATTGGCCATCGCGAACAGCACCCAGAACAGCGCAAACCACGGCATCGCGTTCGCCACCCCGCCGTAGTCGCGGATCATGCGCGTGTGCAGGCGGTCGTACAGCACACCGACGCAGGAGAACATCGCGCCGGACACGAAGCCGTGGCTGATCATCTGCACCATCGCGCCCTGCATGCCCAGCCGCGCGGCGTCGGCGTTGCCCGCATCGCGCACCAGCGCGACCGCGGCGAACACGCCGAGCGTGACGAAGCCCATGTGCGCGACCGACGAATACGCGATCAGCTTCTTCATGTCGTCCTGCACCAGGGCGACGAGGGCGACGTAGACGATGGCGATCAGCGACAGCGCGACCACCAGCCAGGCGAATTCGTGGCTGGCGTCGGGAACGATCGGCAGGCTGAAGCGCAGGAAGCCGTATCCGCCGATCTTCAGCATGATCGCGGCCAGGATCACCGAGCCCGCGGTTGGCGCCTCGACGTGCGCGTCCGGCAGCCAGGTGTGCACCGGGAACATCGGCACCTTCACCGCGAACGCGATCAGGAACGCGAAGAACAGCCACGTCTGCTCCTGCAGGGTCAGCGGCAACGCCGCCATGTCGGCGAGCTGCCAGCTGCCGCCCTTCAGGTACAGCCAGATCAACCCGACCAGCATGAACACCGAGCCGAGGAAGGTGTACAGGAAGAACTTGAGCGAGGCGTAGACGCGGCGCGGGCCGCCCCACACGCCGATGATCACGAACATCGGGATCAGCATCGCCTCGAAGAACACGTAGAACAGCATCGCGTCCAGCGCGCAGAATACGCCGATCATCAGGCCTTCGAGCAGCAGGAACGCGGCGAAGTACTGGTTCACGCGCTTGTCCACGCCCCAGGCGCCGACCAGCGCCAGCACCGTGGTCAGCGTGGTCAACGCGATCAGCGCGATCGAGATTCCGTCTGCGCCGAGGTCGTAGCGGATGTCGTAGGCGGGGATCCACGCATGCCGTTCGACGAACTGCATGGCGGCATCGGCGTGGTCGAAGCCGGCCAGCAGCGGGACGCTCAGCGCCAGCGTCGCCAGGGCGAAGGCCAAGCCCAGCCAGCGCGCCGCGTTCGCGCGCGCATTGCCGAGCAGCAGGCAGGCGCCGCCGCCGAGGATCGGCAGCCACACCAGCAGGCTCAGCAACGGGAAGGTCGAGGACTCGGTCACGGGCAAGGGTCCCTGTCGGTCACTGCCAGAACCGGATGCCGACGGCGAGCATCGCGATCAGGCCGAGGATCATGGCGAAGGCGTAGTGGTAGAGGTAGCCGGACTGGGTCTTGCGCAACAGGGCGGCGAACAGGTCGACGACGCGCGCGCTGCCGTTGACGACCACGCCATCAACCAGCTTCTCGTCGATCCCGCGCGACACCCGGCCGAGGCGCACGCCCGTGCCGGCGAAACCGCCGATCCAGAGGTTGTCGGCCCAGTACTTGTTCTGCAGCACCTTGATCGGCAGCGCCAGCGCACGCGCCACCTTGTCGGGCAGGTCGGTGCGGAACACGTACATCAGCGTCGCCAGCGCGAAGCCCGCCAGCACCAACAGGAACGGCCACTGCACGAAACCATGCATCGCCATCGCGACCGGTCCGTGGAATTCCTCCGCGACCTTCGCCACCGTGTCCTGCGCTTCCGGCACGTCGATGGCGCCGAGGAAGAACGGCAATCGCTTCGTGTGGCCAAGCATGTCGGTACCGAACAGCATCGGGCCGACGGTGAGGAAACCGATCACGACCGACGGGATCGCCAGCAGCACCAGCGGCAGGGTTACCACCCACGGCGATTCGTGCGGCTCGTGGCCATGCCCGTGGTCGTCGCCGTGCGAATGATCGTCGTGGCCGTCGTGCGCATGCGCGGCATCGTGGTGCGCATCGGCGTGCTTCCAGCGCGCTTCGCCGAAGAAGGTCATGTACAGCAGGCGGAAGCTGTAGAACGAGGTCACGAACGCGCCGAGCAACACCGCCCAGTAGCCGTAGGTCGCGATCCAGCCGTGCGCTTCGTGCGCATGCTCGGCCGCGGCCTCGATGATGGTGTCCTTGGAATAGAAGCCGGAGAAGAACGGGGTGCCGACCAGCGCCAGCGTGCCGATCCACATGGTGATGTGGGTGATCGGCATCAACTTGCGCAGTCCGCCCATCCTGCGCATGTCCTGCTCGTGGTGCATGCCGATGATGACGGAGCCGGCACCGAGGAACAGCAGCGCCTTGAAGAACGCGTGCGTCATCAGGTGGTAGACCGCGGCCGAATACGCCGAAACGCCAAGCGCCACGGTCATGTAGCCGAGCTGCGACAGCGTCGAATACGCGACGACGCGCTTGATGTCGTTCTGCACCATGCCGATCAGGCCGGTGAAGAACGCGGTGGTCGCGCCGATGAACAACACGAAATCCAGCGCGGTCTCGCTGAGCTGGAACAGCGGCGACATGCGCGCGACCATGAAGATGCCGGCGGTCACCATCGTCGCCGCGTGGATCAGCGCCGAGATCGGGGTCGGGCCTTCCATCGAGTCCGGCAGCCACACGTGCAGCGGCACCTGCGCCGACTTGCCCATCGCGCCGACGAACAGGCAGATGCAGATCAGCGTCGGCACCGCCCAGGCGTGGCCCCGCAACACCTCGACGCTCTGCCCGGCGATGGTCGGCGCGTTCGCGAACACGGTCGCGTAATCCAGCGTGCCGAACCAGTACAGCACCGCGGCGATCCCGAGCAGGAAGCCGAAGTCGCCGACGCGGTTGACCAGGAACGCCTTGAGGTTGGCGAAGATCGCGGTCGGGCGCTTGAACCAGAAGCCGATCAGCAGGTACGAAACCAAACCCACCGCTTCCCAGCCGAAGAACAGCTGCAGGAAGTTGTTGCTCATCACCAGCATCAGCATGCTGAAGGTGAACAGCGAGATGTAGCTGAAGAAGCGCTGGTAGCCGTCGTCGTCGGCCATGTAGCCGATGGTGTAGACGTGCACCAGCAGCGAGACGAAGGTGACGACCACCATCATCATCGCGGTCAGCTTGTCGACCATGAAGCCGACATGCGCCTGGATGCCGCCGACCTGGAACCAGGTGTAGACGTTTTCGTTGAACGGCACCGTGCCCTGCAGCAGCTGCCACAGCACCACGCACGACAGTGCGCAACTGGCGGCGACGCCGAGGATGGTGACGCTGTGCGCGCCGACGCGGCCGATCCTGCGCCAGAACAGCCCGGCCAGCACCGCGCCCAGCAGCGGCGCCAGCACGATCAGCAGCAGGTGGGTCTTCGAGATCGGCATGCCGTCAGCCCTTGAGCAGGTCGATGTCGGCGACGTTGATCGTGCGCCGGTTGCGGAACAGGGTCACCAGGATCGCGAGGCCGATCGCGGCCTCGGCCGCGGCGACGGTCAGGATGAAGAACACGAACACCTGCCCGGCGGCATCGCCGAGCTGGCGCGAGAACGCGACGAAGTTGATGTTCACCGAGAGCAGCAGCAGCTCGATGCACATCATCAGCACGATCACGTTCTTGCGGTTGAGGAAGATGCCGGCCACCGCGATGCAGAACAGCACCGCGCTGAAGGCCATGTAGTGGCCGAGGGTCAGTCCATGGTCGAACAGCGCGCTCATGCCCCGTCCCCCTGCCCGTCCGCTTGCGGCCTGGTCGCCTCCATCTTCACCATCCGGAAACGCTCCGATGCACGGACGTTCGCCTGCCACGCCGGGTCCTGGTGCTTGGCGCCCGGGCGGCGGCGCAGCGTCAGCATCACCGCCGCGATCACCGCCACGGTCAGGATCACCGCGGCGACCTCGAACGGCAGCATGAAGCCGGTGAACAGGGATTGCGCCAGCCAGTGGGTGTTGCCGCTGGCCGAATCCGCGGCCAGCGCGGCGGCGTTGGCGGGGAACGCGACCGCGCTGCGCGACTTCACCCCGATCAGGGCCAGGATCTCGGCCAGCATCGCCAGCGCGACCAGCAGCCCGACCGGCAGGTAGCGCACGTAGCCCTCGCGCATCCTGGCGATGTCGATGTCCAGCATCATCACCACGAACAGGAACAGCACCATCACCGCGCCGACGTAGACCAGCACCAGCGCGACACCGAGGAATTCCGCGCCGATCAGCAGCCAGGTGCAGGCGACCGAGAAGAAGGTCAGCACGAGGAACAGCGCCGCGTGCACCGGGTTGCGCACGCCGATCACCCCGACCGCGGAAGCGACCGCGACGGCGGCGAAGGCGTAGAACAGGGCCAATGCGTAGTCCATGCGGTCCTCAGCGGTAGGGCGCGTCGGCGGCGCGGCGTTCGGCGATGGCGGGCTCGAGGCGGTCGCCCAGGGCCAGCAGCTGCGGCTTGGTCAGGATGTTCTCGCCGCGCTTTTCCATGTGGTACTCGAGCACGTGCGTCTCCACGATCGAATCGACCGGGCAGCTCTCCTCGCAGAAACCGCAGAAGATGCACTTGAACAGGTCGATGTCGTAGCGCGTGGTGCGGCGGGTGCCGTCGGCGCGCTGCTCGGAATCGATGGTGATCGCCAGCGCCGGGCATACCGCCTCGCACAACTTGCAGGCGATGCAGCGCTCCTCGCCGTTCGGGTAACGGCGCAGCGCGTGCAAACCGCGGAAGCGCGGCGACTGCGGCGTCTTCTCCATCGGGTACATCAGCGTGTACTTCGGCCGCCACAGGTACTTGAAGGTCAGCCACATGCCCTGCAGCAGCTCGACCAGCAGCAGGCCCTTGAACCAAGCGAAGATCCTGCCCATCACGCGCCCACCTCGAACACGCCGTAGTACGCCATCAGCGCGGTCGCGCAGATCCAGGCCAGCGTCACCGGAATGAACACCTTCCAGCCCAGGCGCATGATCTGGTCGTAGCGGTAGCGCGGGAACGTGGCGCGGAACCAGATGAAGCAGCTGGCGAAGAAGGCGACCTTGGCCAGCAGCCACCACCAGCCGTCGACCGACAGCAGCGGGATGCCCCAGCCGTGGAACGGGCTGAGCCAGCCGCCCATGAAGAAGATCGAGGTCAGGAAGCTGACCAGGATCATGTTCGCGTATTCGGCCAGGAAAAACAGCGCGAACTGCGCGCCGGAGTATTCGACCATGTGCCCGGCGACGATTTCCGATTCGCCCTCGACCACGTCGAACGGCGCGCGGTTGGTCTCGGCCACGCCGGAAATGAAGTACACGAGGAACAGCGGCAGCAGCGGCAGCCAGAACCACTCAAACAGGCCCGCGTTGCCGGCCTGTGCGTTCACGATGTCGGTGAGGTTGAGGCTGCCGGCCGCGATCAGCACGCCGACCATGGCGAAGCCCATCGCGATCTCGTAGCTCACCACCTGCGCGGCCGAACGCATCGCGCCGAGGAAGGCGTACTTCGAGTTCGAGGCCCAGCCGGCGAGGATGATCCCGTACACGCCCAGCGAGGTCATGGCCAGCAGGTACAGCAGGCCGGCGTTCGCGTTCGACAGCACCAGCTTCGCGTCGAACGGCACCACCGCCCATGCCGCGAACGCGGGCGCGAGGGTGATCAGCGGCGCGAGCACGTACAGCGCCTTGCTTGCCTCGGTCGGGCGGATCACTTCCTTGAACAGCAGCTTGAACACGTCGGCGAAGGCCTGCAGCACGCCGAAGCCGACGTACATCGGCCCATGGCGCACGTGCATCCAGCCGATCAGCTTGCGTTCCCACACGACGTAGAACGCGACCGCAAGGATCACCGGCACCGCGATGGCGAGGATCTTCAGCACGATCCAGACGATGGCGCCGATGGCGCCCAGCGACAGCAGCCAGTGCTGCAGGGGATCGGTCAGTTGCGCGAGCAGCGTTGCGGTGTTCATGCCGGGCGCACCTCGACGCGCGCGCTGGCCAGCGGCGCGGTCGCGCCATGGCCGGATTCGACCCAGGCCGTGCCCTTGGCGACGCGATCGTCGACAGCGACCTGCAGCGTGGCGGTACCGATGCCGTTGGCGAACTTCGCCATCGCGCCGTCGGCAATGCCCAGCGCGGCGGCATCGGCGGGATTCAGCACGGCACGCGGGCCGGCGTTGAGCGGATGCGCCTGCAGCGCGGCGGCGCGGCGCACGGTGGCATCGCCGCGGTAGATCGCCTGCGACACCGCGAGTTCGAGGCCGTTGCCGCCCTGCCCGACCGGATGACCGTTCGCGACCCGCACGGTTTTCGGTGCGATGCCGGCGCGCAGGCCATCGAGATCGGTGAATTCGAAGCCGACCGCGCCGAGTTCCGCACCGAGCGCGCGCAGCACGCGCCAACCCGGGCGCGCCTCGCCGCGCAGCTTGCCGGCGGCCTGGCTGCGCTGTTCGCGGCCTTCAAGGTTGACCAGCGTCGCCTCGATTTCCGGCAACGCACCGATCGGCAGGATCACGTCGGCGACGCGACGCGTCGATTGGCAGGCGTATTGGCTGAACGCGACCACGCGCGCATCGCCGAGCGCCTTCAGCGCGGCGTGCTGGTCGGCGAAGTCCAGGCCCGGTTCCAGTCCATACACGATGTAGGCCTTGCGCGGATCGCGCAGCATCGCCTGCGCATCGCGCGCGGCCGGCAGCACGCCCATGCGGGCGAGGCCGAGCGCGTTCGCACCCTGCGGGATGCGGCAGACCTTCGCGTTCCTGGCCGATGCGAAGGCCGCGACGGCCTTGCGGATCGCGGCCGCGTGCGGGCCGTTCTCGGCGACGCCGCCGACGATCACCGCGACGTTCGCCGCATCGCCCACGTCGACCTCGCCGAGCGCATCGGCCAGCCGCGACGGCGGCACGATGGCGCGGGTCGCGACCGGGAACGCGAAGTCGAAATCGACCGGGTTGACCACGTGCACCCTGGCCCCGCGCAGCGTGGCGCGACGCACGCGGTGGTGCAGCAGCGGCACTTCGTGGCGCAGGTTGCTGCCGACGATGACGATGGCACCGGCCTGCTCGAGTTCCGCGACCGGCATGCCGAAGGCTTCCGCAGTCGCACCGTCGCTCAGATCAAGCTGGCCAATGCGGTGGTCGAGGTTGCCGCTGCCGAGCGCCTCGGCGAGACGCGCGAGCAAGGCGCCCTCCTCGTTCGAGGTCGCCGGGTGCACCAGCAGGCCGAGGTCGTCGCCCCTGTCGTTCGTAGACGTGTTGTCGCGCAGGATCTTCGCGGCCTCCGCCAGCGCTTCGTCCCACGAGGCTTCGCGGAAGCCGTCGCCGTCGCGGACCAGCGGAACGCTCGCGCGATCCTCGGCGTACAGGCCCTGGTGCGAATAACGGTCGCGATCCGAGATCCAGCACTCGTTCACCGGCTCGTTGTCGCGCGGCACGCTGCGCAGGATTTCGCCACGGCGCACGTGGTGGAAAAGGTTGCTGCCGAGCGCGTCGTGCCAGCCCAGCGATTCCTTCGCCGTCAGTTCCCACGGCCGCGCCTTGAAACGGAACACCTTGTTGGTCAGCGCGCCGACCGGGCAGACGTCGATGACGTTGCCGGACAACTCGGTCGTCAGCGGCTTGCCGTCGAAGGTGCCGATCTGCAGGTTCTCGCCGCGTTGCATGCCGCCCAGTTCGTAGGTGCCGGCGATGTCCGCGGTGAAGCGCACGCAACGCGTGCACTGGATGCAGCGGGTCATGTCGCTGGCGACCAACGGGCCGAAATCCTCGTCCGCCACGACGCGTTTGCGCTCGGAGAAACGCGACACCGAACGGCCGTAGCCGAGCGAGAGGTCCTGCAGCTCACATTCGCCGCCCTGGTCGCAGATCGGGCAGTCGAGCGGATGGTTGATCAGCAGGAATTCCATCACGTTGCGCTGCGACTGCAATGCCTTGTCGCTGCGCGTGAATACCTTCATGCCGTCGGCGACCGGCGTGGCGCAAGCCGGTTGCGGCTTGGGCAGCGGCTTGCCGCCCATCTCAGCCTCGACCAGGCACATGCGGCAGTTCGCAGCGATCGGCAGCTTGTCGTGGTAGCAGAAGCGCGGGATCGGGATGCCGGCCTTGTCCGCGGCCTGGATGATCATCGAGCCCTTGGGCGCGGCCACTTCCTTGCCGTCGATGAAGACGGTGACGTGGTCGGGCGGCAGGTTCGGGTTCACCGGCTGCGCGCTCATGCCGCGACCTCCACCGGCTTCACCAACGTGCCCGCGCGCTCGTCGTCGACGTAGAAGCGCTTGTTCACGATGGCGTATTCGAATTCGTGCCAGAAGTGGCGCAGGAAACCCTGCACCGGCCATGCCGCGGCCTCGCCGAAGGCGCAGATGGTGTGGCCCTCGATCTGCCCGGCCGAAGCCTTGAGCATGGCGAGGTCGTCCATCGTCGCTTCAAAGTTCGCGATCCGCGTGAGCATGCGGTACATCCAGCCGGTGCCTTCGCGGCACGGCGTGCACTGTCCGCAGCTTTCCTTGAAATAGAAGCGCGCGATGCGCTGGCAGGCGCGCACCATGCAGGTGCTGTCGTCCATCACCACGACAGCACCCGAACCGAGGCCGGAGCCGGCCTTCTGGATCGCGTCGTAGTCCATGGTCAGGCCCAGCATCGTTTCGCCAGGCAGGACCGGCATCGAGGAACCGCCCGGGATCACCGCCTTCAGCTTGTGCCCCGTGCGCACGCCGCCGGCCATCGCCAGCAGGTCGGCGAACGGCGTGCCGAGGCGGATTTCGAAATTGCCCGGATTGTTGACGTGCCCGGACACCGAAAACACCTTCGGCCCGCCGTTGTTCGGCTTGCCCAGGTTGGCGAACCATTCGGCGCCGTTGCGCACGATCGCCGGCACCGAGGCGTAGGTCTCGGTGTTGTTGATCGTGGTCGGCTTGCCGTACAGGCCGAAATTCGCGGGGAACGGCGGCTTGTAGCGCGGCTGGCCCTTCTTGCCTTCCAGCGATTCCATCAGCGCGGTCTCTTCGCCGCAGATGTAGGCGCCGGCGCCGAGCGCATTGAAGATGTCGATGTCGACGCCGCTGCCGAGGATGTTCTTCCCCAGCCAGCCGTTGGCGTAGGCCTCGCGCGTCGCTTCTTCCAGGTGCTCGAACGGCTCGTGATGGAATTCGCCGCGCAGGTAGTTGTAGGCGACGGTCGAACCCGTGGCATAGCAGGCGATCGCCATGCCCTCGATCACCGCATGCGGGTTGTAGCGCAGGATGTCGCGGTCCTTGGCCGTGCCCGGCTCGGATTCGTCCGAATTGCACAGGATGTACTTCTGCCCCGCGCCCTTGGGCATGAAGCTCCACTTCAGCCCGGTCGGGAAGCCCGCGCCGCCGCGGCCGCGCAGGCCGGACGCCTTGACCATGTCCACGACCGCGGCCGGCTCGATCTTCTCGCCGAGGATCTTGCGCAGCGCGCTGTAGCCACCGGTCTTGAGGTAGTTCTCGTACGACCACGGCTTGTCGAAGTGCAGCGTCGTGTAGACGACGTTGTGCTCCTGCGGTGCCGGGCCGACCGGGCCGTAACCTTCCGAATAGTGGCTGTGTCCGCCCATTACTTCAGCCCGTCCAGCAGCTCGTCGACCTTCGCCGCGTCGAGCTTCTCGTGGTAATGCCCGTTGATCACGACCACCGGCGCGCCGCAGCAGGCGGCGACGCATTCCTCTTCGCGCTTGAGGTAGACGCGGCCGTCGGCGGTGGATTCGCCCAGCTTGCAGCCGAGCTTCTTCTCCGCGTGTTCGACCAGCTTCTCGGCGCCGTTCAACCAGCAGCTGATGTTGGTGCAGAAGGCGACGTTGTTGCGACCGACCTTCTCGGTTTCGAACATCGAATAGAAGGTCGCGACCTCGTAGGCCCACACCGGCGGGATGTCGAGGTACTTCGCGACCGCGGCGATGATCTCGTCGCTGAGCCAGCCACCGTTCTGTTCCTGCGCGGCGTGCAGGCCCTGCAGCACCGCCGAGCGCTTGCGGTCGGCCGGGAACTTCGCCAGCCAATGGTCGATGTGCGCGCGGGTCGCGTCCGAGAGCGCGACCATCGGGTCGACGTTGCGCGCGTTTTCGAAATTGCCGGTGGCTTTCATCGATCGATTTCACCAAAGACGATGTCGTACGTACCGATCATGGCGACGACGTCCGCGAGCATGTGGCCCTTGACGATGGCGTCCATCGACGACAGGTGGGCGAAGCCAGGCGCGCGCAGGTGGCAGCGGAACGGCTTGTTGGCGCCGTCGCTGACCAGGTAGCAGCCGAACTCGCCCTTAGGCGCCTCGACCGCGCTGTAGGTCTCGCCGGCGGGCACGCTGTAGCCTTCCGAGAACAGCTTGAAATGGTGGATCAGCGCTTCCATGTCATCCTTCATCGCTTCGCGCGACGGCGGCGACACCTTGTAGTTGTCCAGCATCACCGGGCCGGGGTTGGCCTTCAGCCACTTCACGCACTGCCCGATGATGCGGGTCGACTGGCGCATCTCGGCGACGCGCACGAGGTAGCGGTCGTAGCAGTCGCCCTGCACGCCGACCGGGATGTCGAAATCGACTTCCGCGTACTTCGCGTACGGCTGCTTCTTGCGCAGGTCCCAGGCGATGCCGGAGCCGCGGATCATCGGCCCGGTCATGCCCCAGGCCAGCGCGGTTTCAGGCGGGATGACGCCGATGCCGACGGTGCGCTGCTTCCAGATGCGGTTGTCGGTCAGCAGCGTTTCGTATTCGTCGACGCGCTTGGGGAAGTCCTCGCAGAAATGCTCGAGGTAGTCGAGCAGCGAGCCTTCGCGCCAGGAATTGAAGCGCTTGAGCTTGCCGCCCTTCTTCCACGGCGATTCCTTGTACTGCGGCATGCGGTTCGGCAGGTCGCGGTACACGCCGCCCGGGCGGTAGTAGGTCGCGTGCATGCGCGCGCCGCTGACCGCCTCGTAGCAGTCCATCAGTTCCTCGCGCTCGCGGAAGGCGTACAGGAACACGGCCATCGCGCCGAGGTCGAGCGCGTTCGAACCGATCCACATGAGGTGGTTCAGGATGCGCGTGATCTCGTCGAACATGGTGCGGATCCATTGCGCCCGTTCCGGCGCCTCGATCCCCATCAGCGTTTCGATCGCGCGCACGTAGGCGTGCTCGTTGCACATCATCGAGACGTAGTCGAGCCGGTCCATGTAGCCGATCGACTGGTTGAACGGCTTGGATTCGGCGAGCTTCTCGGTTCCGCGGTGCAGCAGGCCGATGTGCGGATCGGCGCGTTGCACGACTTCGCCATCCATTTCGAGAATGAGGCGGAGCACGCCGTGCGCGGCCGGATGCTGCGGGCCGAAGTTCAGCGTGTAGTTGCGGATTTCCTGCCGGGCCTCGGCCTCGTTGCTGGCGAAACCTGCGTGCGCGGGCGGATGCTGGATCGAAGGCGCGGTCACTTGGCGCCCCCCGCCTTGCGGCCCATCTGCTCGCCCGCCGCGGTCGCGTAGCGCGCATCGTCGCGGACCACGCGCGGCACGTTGACGCGCGGCTCGACGCTGGTCACCGGCTCGTACACCACGCGTTTCCTGTCGGCGTCGTAACGCACCTCGACATTGCCGATCAGCGGGAAGTCCTTGCGGAACGGATGGCCGACGAAACCGTAGTCGGTGAGGATGCGGCGCAGGTCAGGATGGCCCTGGAACACGATGCCGTACATGTCGAAGGCCTCGCGTTCGAACCAGTTTGCCACCGGCCACAGGTCGACGACCGAAGGCACCACCGGCAGCGCATCGTCGGGGGCGAAGGTGCGCACGCGAATGCGCTGGTTGTTGGCGACCGACAGCAGTTGCAGCACCGCGGCATAGCGGCGTTGCGGCACGGGAATCGCGCCCTCGCCGTCCGGCTCCGGCAATTGCCGGCTCGGCTGTTCGCCGAACTTGAAGCGGCCGACATTGCGGCCTTCCACGCCGCGGCTGAAGCCTTCGGAGGACACGTCGGTGTCCCATTCGTCGCTGCCATGGCCGAGGTAGTCCACGCCGGCGACGTCGATCAGCTGTTCGAAGCCGAATTCGTCGCGCAGCGCCTTGCATGCTGCGTGCGATTCGGCGGCATCGAACACGATGCCGACTTCGCCGCGCGGCTCGTCGACCGTGACCTCGGCGCCGGCGAAGCGCGCGCGCAGGCGCCCGGCGAATGCGGAAGCCGCCTCAAGCATCGCGCAACCCCGTCTTGTGTTCGCCGAAGTTGGTCGCGCGGCGGATCTTCTTCTGCAACTGCAGGATGCCGTAGACCAGCGCCTCGGCGGTCGGCGGGCAACCCGGGACGTAGATGTCCACCGGCACGATGCGGTCGCAGCCGCGCACCACCGAGTACGAGTAGTGGTAGTAGCCGCCGCCGTTCGCGCAACTGCCCATGCTGATCACCCACTTCGGGTCGGGCATCTGGTCGTAGACCTTGCGCAGCGCGGGCGCCATCTTGTTGACCAGGGTGCCGGCCACGATCATCACGTCGCTCTGGCGCGGCGACGGACGGAACACCACGCCGTAGCGGTCCAGGTCCAGGCGCGAGGCGCCGGCGTGCATCATCTCGACCGCGCAGCAGGCCAGGCCGAAGGTCATCGGCCACATCGAACCGGTGCGCGCCCAGTTCAGCAGGATGTCGGAACTGGTGGTGACGAAACCGCGCTCCAGCAGCGGGTTGTCCTTGCCGGAAAGCAGCGACTCCGGGCGCAGGATGTCGTCGACCTGCCCCTGCGGCAGCGGGTTGTTCGCCTTGTCGACCAGGCCCTGGACGGTACCGAGCAGGCTCATGCGGTCACTCCCATTCCAGCGCGCCCTTTTTCCAGACGTAGACGAAGCCGAGCAGCAGCAGGCCGAGGAAGATGCCCATCTCGACCAGCCCGAACACGCCCAGCTGGCGGAACACCAGCGCCCACGGGAAGACGAAGGCGATTTCCAGGTCGAACGCGATGAACAGGATCGCGATCAGGTAATAGCGCACGTCGAAGCGCATGCGCGCGTCCTCGAACGCGGCGAAACCGCATTCGTAGGGCGACAGCTTCTCGGGGTTCGGGCGCCGGGGCCCAAGCAGGTTGCCGATGACGATCAGCGCGATGCCGATGCCGGTGGCGACGATCAGGAACAACAGGGTCGGCAGGTATTCGGCCAGCACTCGTGTTCTCTCGGCTACTTGCCGCCAGGCGGCCGTTGCTCGGGGATGGAGCCGGCGGATGTCGCCATCCGCCGCATGGTTGGTGCCCAAGGGGGGACTCGAACCCCCACGACCGAAGCCGCTACCACCTCAAGGTAGTGCGTCTACCAATTCCGCCACCTGGGCTTTTCGTTCACGCGACGACTCGCGCCGCCGCGTCCAATAGTTTAACCGGTGCCTCAACCGCCTTGCGAAGGTGCCGGCGGTTGCGCCGGGGCCGTGCCCTGTTGCGCGGGCGCCGTCGATGCCGGTGCCGGCGCCGCATTCGTGCCCGCGGCGGGTGCGGCCGGGATCTGCGCAGGCGCCGCCTGCGACGGCGCGGGCGCGGCCGGAACCGAGCCCATCAGGCCCAGGTCCTGCGCGGCGGGCTTCGCCACCTGCGAATGGGTCACGTGCCAGGCCATGAACATGCTGAGCCCGAAGAACACGATCGCCAGCCACTTGGTGCTCTTGGAGAGGAAGTTCGACGCGCCGCGCGAACCGAACACCGTGGCCGAGGCGCCTGCGCCGAAACCGGAACCGGCCTGCGCGCCGGCGCCGCGCTGCATGAGGATCATCGAGATCATGGCGATCGCGATGAGGACATAGATCACGTTCAGGGTGAGCATCAACATCAGACGGATTCCTGGGCGGCCGCCGCGGCGATGGCGAGGAAACCGGCGGCCTCGAGCGAGGCCCCGCCGATCAATCCGCCGTCGACGTCGGCCTGCGCAAACAGCGCGGCGGCATTGTCGGGCTTGCAACTGCCGCCATACAGCAGCGGCAGGGAATCGGCGATTTTAGCATCGCGTTCCGCGACTTGGCCACGAATGAACGCGTGTACCGCCTGCGCCTGCGCCGGCGTGGCGGTCAGCCCGGTGCCGATGGCCCAGACCGGCTCGTAGGCGACCACGGCCCCGTCCAGCCCCGCGGCGCCCGCGAGTTCGAACACCGGCGCCAGCTGCGCGGCGATCACCTCTTCGGTCCGGCCCGCCTCGCGCTCGGCCAGGGTTTCGCCCACGCACAGGATCGGCACCAGCCCGGCGCCCCTGGCCGCGATGAACTTGCGCGCCACCAGCGCGCTGTCCTCGCCGTGGTACTGGCGCCGCTCCGAATGCCCGACCAGGGCGTAGCGCGCGCCGATGTCGGCCAGCATCGGGGCCGCGACTTCGCCGGTGTACGCGCCCTTGCCGTGTTCGCTCACGTCCTGCGCACCCAGTTCCACGCCCTTGCCGGCGAATTGCCAGGCGAGTTCGGCGAGGTAGGGGAACGGCGGCAACACCACGCGTTCCACCCCGGCCGACGCCGGCATGGCGACGATCCCGCCCACCAGCGCCTTGGCGAAGGCGCGATCGCCGTGCAACTTCCAGTTGCCGGCCACGATCCTGCGTCGCATCACGATCTCCTTACTTCAACTTGATCTCGCGCAGGCGTTCTTCGAGGTAGCCCTGCGCGGTGATCGGGTCCGGATACCGGCTGGGATTGCCGGGCGTGATCGTGGACGGCAGCACGTCGATCAGGAAATCCGGGTTCGGGTGCAGGAAGAACGGCGTCGAATAGCGCGGCTGCCGCGCTTTTTCGCCCGGCGGGTTCACCACGCGGTGCGTGGTCGAGGGATACACGTGGTTGGTCAGGCGCTGCAGCATGTCGCCGATGTTCACCACGATGGTGTCGGCATCGGCGGTGAACGGCACCCATTCGCCCTTGCGCGAGAGCACTTCGAGGCCTTCCGCGCTGGCGCCGACCAGCAGCGTGATCAGGTTGATGTCCTCGTGCGCGCCGGCGCGCACGTTCGGGACGTCGTCGGTGGTGATCGGCGGGTAATGGATCGGGCGCAGGATGGAATTGCCGGAGTCGGTCTTGTCGGCGAAATACCCTTCCGGCAGGCCGATGTGCAGCGCCAGCGCGCGCAGCACCTGCGAACCGAGTTCGTCCAGCGATTCGTACAGCCCGTAGCCGATGCGGCGGAATTCCGGGATTTCGCCGGGCCAGATGTTCGCCGGCATGTCCGCGGCGTATTTCGAATCGCGCGGGATCTCGCGGCCGACGTGCCAGAACTCCTTGAGGTCGGAATGCTTCGCGCCCTTCGCGGTCTCGACGCCGAACGGCGTGTAGCCGCGCGCGCCGCCGCTGCCGGCGACGTGGTATTGCTTCTTCGTTTCCTCCGGCAACGCGAAGAACTTGCGGAAGGTCTCGTAGGCCTCGTCGATTTGCGCCTGCGGGATGCCATGGCCGCGGATGCCGGCGAAACCCCATTCGCGGTAGGCCGCGCCGAGTTCGTCGACGAAGGCCCGGCGGTCCCCGGCGGAAACCGGATGGGTGAAGCGGCGGATGTCGAGGGTTGGGATCTGGCTGGTCATCTTTCGGGACTTCGTGTTCCGGCTTCAGGTTGCAGCGGATCGCACCGCTTCCGCGAGTTTCCCTAGCGTCGCCTGCACGAGGGATTCGTCGTCGGCTTCGACCGTCACCCGCACCACGGGTTCCGTGCCCGACGGGCGCAGGAAGGCGCGGCCGCGGCCTTCGACCGCACGCTGCGCCTCGGCGAGCGCGGCCTTCACGCTCTCGGCCTCGGCCGGCTTGCCGCCGTTGCCGTAGCGCACGTTCACAGTTTTCTGCGGGATCTTATGCAGGCCCTGCAAGGCTTCGGACAAATCGGTCCCGCGCCGCTGCAGCACTTCCAGCACCTGCAGCGCGCTGACGATGCCGTCGCCGGTATTGGCGCGGTCCAGGCACAGGATATGGCCGGAGGCCTCGCCGCCGAGCACCGCGTCGTTCGCGAGCAATTGCTGGTGCACGTAGCGGTCGCCGACCTTCGCGCGGACGAAGCCGATGCCTCGCTCGGACAATGCGCGCTCGAACCCGTAGTTGGTCATCAGCGTGCCGACCACCGGACCGCGCAGGCGGCCGCTGTCGTTCCAATCGCTGGCCAGCACGTACAGCAGGTCGTCGCCGTCGCGCACCCTGCCCTCGCCGTCGACGAACAGCACGCGGTCGCCATCGCCATCGAAGGCGATGCCGAGGTCCGCGCCGGTGTCGCGCACGCGCGCGGCGAGGAATTCGGGATGGGTGGAGCCGACCCCGTCGTTGATGTTGAGCCCGTTCGGCTCGACGCCGATGGCATCGACGCGCGCGCCGAGTTCGCGCAGCACCAGCGGGCCGAGCTGGTAGGTGGCGCCGTTCGCGCAGTCGACCGCGATGCGCATGCCGTCGAGGTTGAAGCCCCTGGGCACCGAATTCTTGCAGGCCTCGACGTAGCGCCCGATGGTGTCGCGGGTGCGGACCGCCTTGCCGAGCAGTTCGGAGGGCACGGTGCGGAACGGCTGCTCGAGCGCGGCTTCGATCGCGAGTTCGGTCGCGTCGTCGAGCTTCTCGCCCTGCGCCGAGAAGAACTTGATGCCGTTGTCGTGGTGCGGATTGTGCGAGGCGGAAATCACGATGCCGCCATCCGCGCGCATGGAATGGGTGAGGTGCGCGACCGCCGGCGTCGGCATGGGCCCCATCAACTGCACATCCACGCCCGCCGCGACCAGCCCGGCCTCGAGCGCGGCCTCGAACATGTAGTTGGAAATGCGCGTGTCCTTGCCGATCAGGACCATGGGCTTGCGCCATTCCCGGTCGCGCTGGCGCGCGGCCGCGGTCAGCGCATGGCCGTAGGCATTGCCGAGGCGAAGCACGAAATCGGCGGAAATCGGGCCCTCGCCGACCCGCCCGCGGATGCCGTCGGTGCCGAAATACCTGCGGGCGCTCACGCCGCCTCCGCGTCGTCCCCCGGCACCGGCTGCCGCATCATCAGCGCCAGCAGGTGGGCGAGCCGTTCGCGCAGTTCGCGACGGTCGACGATCTGGTCGACGGTACCGTGCTTGAGCAGGAATTCAGAGGTCTGGAACCCGTCCGGCAGGGTTTCGCGCACGGTCTGTTCGATCACGCGCGGCCCGGCGAAGCCGATCAGCGCCTCGGGTTCGGCGATGTTGAGGTCGCCAAGCATCGCCAGCGACGCGGACACGCCGCCGGTAGTGGGATTGGTCAGCACGGACACGAACGGCAATCCGCGCGCGCGCAGGCGGCCGATCACCGCCGAGGTCTTGGCCATCTGCATCAGCGAGAACAGGCTTTCCTGCATGCGCGCGCCGCCCGAGGCGGTGAAGCACACCAGCGGGCAGCCGAGCTCCAGCGCGCGTTCGCCGGCGAGGGCGAAGCGTTCGCCCACCACCGAACCCATCGAGCCGCCCATGAAGGCGAAATCGAACGCGCAGGCGACGAGTGGCCGCTGCTTCAACTTGCCTTCCATCGCGATCAGCGCGTCGCGCTCGCCGCTGGATTTCTGCGCGGCCTTGATCCGGTCCGAATACTTCTTCTGGTCCTTGAACTTGAGCACGTCGGTCGGGCCGAGCTCGGCGCCGAGTTCCTGGGTCGAATCCGGGTCGAACAGCGCCAGCAGGCGCACCCGCGCGCGGATCGGCATGTGGTGGCCGCATTTCGGGCAGACCTCGAGGTTTTCCTCGAGTTCGGGCCGGTACAGCACCGCGCCGCACTTGTCGCACTTCTCCCACAGGCCCTCGGGCACGCTGCGCTTGCGCTCCGTGCCGGTTTCGGTGCGGATGCTCGCGGGCATCAGTTTCTTCAGCCAGGACATGCGGCGGACGGCTCGATGGTCGAATGGCCGGACAGTCTAGCGCAGCGGCCCCGCCGGCCCGGCGGAGTCGAGGGCGGCACGCAGCGGCGCGAGGAACTCCCCGGCGGCACGCACCGGGTCGGCTGCCGCGGCCAGCGCCGCGACCAGCGCGCTGCCGACGACCACGCCATCGGCCCGTTCCGCCATTGCCGTGGCGGAGGCCGCATCCTTGATCCCGAAGCCTGCCAGCACCGGCACCGGGCTGCGTTCGCGCAAGCCGGCGATGCGCGCGCCGGCCGTGGCCGGATCGAGCGAATTCGCGCCGGTGACGCCGGCGAAACTGACGTAGTAGAGATAGCCGCGCGCCCCGGCCAGCACGCGTTCGACCCGTGCCTGCGGCGTGGTCGGCGCCAGCAGCCGGATCGGGGCGATGCCGTGCGCGGCGAACGCGGCGTCGAATTCGCCCGCTTCCTCGGGCGGCAGGTCGACCAGCAGCACGCCATCGACGCCGGCTTCGGCCGCAGCGCGCGCGAATGCCTCGGCACCGCGGACCTCGACCGGGTTGAGGTAGCCCATCAGCACCATCGGCGTTCGTGCATCGCGTTCGCGGAATGCGTGCACGCAGCCGAACACGTAATCCATGCCCGCGCCGCGCGACAAGGCGCGTTCGGAACTGCGCTGGATCACCGGACCGTCGGCCATCGGATCGGAGAAGGGCACGCCGAGTTCGAGCAGGTCGGCGCCGGCCTCGACCAGCGCGTGCAGCACCGGCACCGTCGCTTCCAGCGATGGATCGCCCGCGGTGACGAACGGCACCAGCGCCTTGCGGCCGGCGGACCGGAGTTCGGCGAATTTCGCGTCGATGCGGCTCATACCTTCACGCCCTCGCGCGCTGCGATGGTGTGCACGTCCTTGTCGCCGCGACCGGACAGGTTGCACAGCACGATGCCGTCCTTCGGCAGTTCGCGCGCGAGCCTGATCGCCTGGGCGATGGCATGGCTGGATTCCAGCGCGGGCAGGATGCCCTCGGTCTTCGCCAGCAAATGGAACGCGGCCAGCGCCTCGTCGTCGGTGACGCCGACGTATTCGGCGCGACCGCTGTCCTTGAGGAAGGCGAGTTCGGGGCCGACGCCGGGATAGTCGAGGCCGGCGCTGAGCGAATGGGTTTCGACGATCTGACCGTCGTCGTCGCACAACACATAGGTGCGGTTGCCGTGCAGCACGCCCGGGCGACCGGCGGCCAGCGATGCCGCGTGGCGCCCGCTTGCGATGCCCTCGCCCGCCGCTTCGGCGCCGACGATGCGCACCGATGCGTCGTTGAGGAAGGCGTGGAACAGGCCGATGGCGTTGCTGCCGCCGCCGACGCAGGCGGTCACCGCATCCGGCAATTTCCCGTACTCCGCCAGCACCTGCGCGCGCGCTTCCTTGCCGACCACGGCATTGAAATCGCGGACCATGCGCGGATACGGATCCGGCCCGGCGACGGTGCCGATGATGTAGAAGGTGCCGGCGACGTTCGTCACCCAGTCGCGCATCGCCTCGTTCAGCGCATCCTTCAGCGTCGCCGAACCCGACGTCACCGGCACCACCTCCGCACCGAGCAATTTCATGCGGTAGACGTTGATCTTCTGCCGTTCGATGTCGGTCGCGCCCATGTACACCACGCATTCCAGCCCGAGCCGCGCGGCGACCGTCGCCGACGCGACGCCGTGCTGGCCGGCGCCGGTCTCGGCGATGATCCGGGTCTTGCCCATGCGCGAGGCGAGCAGCGCCTGGCCGATGGTGTTGTTGATCTTGTGCGCGCCGGTGTGGTTCAGGTCCTCGCGCTTGAGCAGGATGCGCGCGCCGCCGGCGTGCCGGGTCAGGCGTTCGGCGAAATAGACCGGACTCGGGCGACCGACGTAATGCTTCAGGTCTTTTTCGAATTCGGCGACGAAGCCGGGATCGACGCGCGCGGCATCGTAGGCCGCGGCGAGTTCCTGCAGCGGGCCGATCAGGGTTTCGGCGACGAAACGCCCGCCGTAGCGGCCGAAATGGCCGTTGGCGTCGGGGTATCGGTGATAGTCGATCGCCGCGCCGGGCGCGACGGAAGGCAGGGATTTGTCCACGCTGGAACTCCGCAAAACCAGTGAAGGCGCAGCCGTTTACCGGGCTGCCGTCGCATCCCGGAGACGCGGCTTCACCTCACCGCGGCCGCGGGCACGCGGCGCCAGCGGCGCAGCGATCGACCTGAATGCTTGTGGCGGCGGGCGTTCATGGAGTCGTTCTAGCGTACCGCATTCGCGCGATGCCGCATTTCAGCGCCCGCAGGCGGCGCAATCCGTTCCATCGTCGTCGTCGATGTGGCAGTCGGCGCGGCGCACCTCCTCCACGAACCTGCGCATCTTGTGCCCGTCCTTGATGCCGTGCGCCGATTCGATGCCGCTGGACACGTCCACGCCCCAGGGCAGCGTGGCCTGGATCGCATCGAACACGTTGTCCGGTTCGAGGCCGCCGGCGACGATGAAGGGCTTGTCCAGCCCCGTCGGGATGCGCTTCAGGTCGAAGCCCGATCCGCGCCCGCCTTGTCCGCCGCGCGCGTGGCCGTCGAACAGGAAGGCCGCCGCGTTGGGGTAACGCGCCTGCAACGCGGCCGCGCCTTCGATTTCGCCATCGCCCATCGCGATCGCCTTGATCCAGGGCACGCCGAATCCCCGGCAGAACGCGTCGTCCTCGTCGCCATGGAACTGCAGCAGCGCCGGCCGTGCGTGCCTGATCGCCTCGCGCACCTCGTCCGCGGGCGTGTCGGCGAACAGCGCGACCACGTTCACCAGCGGCGCCAGCGCATTGCGCATGGCCCGCGCCTGTTCCGGCGCAAGCCGGCGCGGGCTGCCTTGCGCGAACACGAAACCGATGGCGTCGGCGCCCAGCTCGCCGGCGAGGCGCACGTCGCCCGGGCGGGTCAGGCCACAGAACTTGATGCGGGTGCGGAACAGGGTCTTGTTCATGCGTTCACCCCGATTGTGACTTCGACCGGCAACTTCCAGTCGCCGGGATACAGCGGACCGAGGAAGACCAGTCCCTGCGGCGGCGCGGTCGGCCCGGCCACGGTGCGGTCGCGCGCGGCGAGCACGTCCGCGATCCATTCCACCGGCCGTTCCCCGGCGCCGACTTCGACCAGCGAACCGACGATATTGCGCACCATGTGGTGCAGGAAGGCGTTCGCCCGCACCTCGACCTCGAGCACGTCTCCGTCGCGGCGGACGGAAATGCGCTGCAGTTCGCGGCGCGCGTGCGGCGCCTGGCAATGCACGGTGCGGAAGCTGGTGAAGTCGTTTTCGCCGAGCAGGGATTGCGCGGCGGCGTGCATCGCATCCGCATCCAGCGGGCGCCGTTCCCACGACAGCCACTGCCGGCCGAGCGCGGGACGCACCGCGCGATTGAGCAGCCGATATCGATAGCGCCGCGCGACCGCGGAAAAACGCGCATGGAAATCGTCGGCGACCGGCACGCACCAGCGCACGCATACCGCTTCCGGCAGGCGACTGGTCGCCCCGAGCATCCAGCCGCGCGGATCGCGTTTCGATTCGCTGTCGAAATGCGCGACCTGGCAGGCGGCGTGCACGCCGGCGTCGGTGCGCCCGGCGCAGGTGACGAGCACGGGATGGTCGGCGACGGTCGACAAGGCGTCCTCGACCGCCGACTGCACGGTCGGAAGCCCGGCCTCGCCGGGCTGGGTCAGGCGCTGCCAGCCGGAAAAACCGTTGCCGTCGTATTCGATGCCGAGCGCCAGTCGCATTCCACTCAGGCCATGCCCCCGAGCAGGCGCTGCGCTTCGGCACGCGCCTCGAGGTCGCCGCCGTCGATGACTTCCAGCAGCAGGCTGCGCGCGGTGGCGTCGTCGCCGAGTTCGATGTAGGCGCGCGCCAGTTCGAGGCGTTCGCGGCCGGCGGGCGCGGTGTTCAGCGGAACGATGGTGTCGGCCTGCGGCGCCTGCCAGACCGGTTTCGCGGGAACGGCTGGCGGCGGGGTCGGCGCAGGCCGGGCTTCCTCGCGCGTCCACGCCGGCTTGCCCGCCACCGGAGCCTCGGGCGCGGGCGCCGCCTTGGGCACCGCCGCGGCCAGGCTCGCGCTGTCGAAGCGCGGCGGCAGGGATTGCACGGAACCGCGCCGGCGCCGCAGCAACCAGGCCGCGAGCGCCGCCACCGCGATGGCCAGCAACAGCCATGGCCACCATGCGAACGCATGCGCCTGTTGCGCGGGCGATGCCGGTTCCTGCGCGGTGCGCGCCTCGCGCGCCTTGGCCAGGTCCTGCTGCGCGCCGGCCAGCGCGCTGTCCTTCATGCTGATCAGTTGTTGCTGCTCCTTCTGCAGCTTCTCCAGATCGGCGACGCGCGTCTTCAGTTCCGCCACTTCGGCATCGCGCGCGGACAGCGTTTCCTTGGTCTGTTGCAGTTCCTGTTGCAGCATTTCACCCTCGCCCCCGGCCTCGATGCCGGAACGTGTTCCCGCGCGCTTCGCATCGGACGACGACGGCGGCGCAATCTCGAGGCGTGCGCCCGCGGATCGCGGCGCGGCCACGTGCGCTTCGCCCGTCCCCGCCCTCGTCGATGCCGTGGCCTCCGGTTGCGGTTGCGCTCGCAACGACCGCGATCCGCGCCAGCGCTGCACTTGTTGCTGGACGATGGCCGCCGCCTGCTGGCGGTCGACCGCGTCGAGTTCGGCCGCATCGGGCACGCGCAGTACCGCGCCCGCCTTCACCAGGTTGACGTTGCCGTCGATGAAGGCGTCCGGATTCGCGCGCAACAGCGCGAGCATGGTCTGGTCGAGGCTGCGGCCGCTGCCGAGGTCGGCGGCGATGCGGCCGAGGGTATCGCCGCGCTGCACGGACACCGATCCGCCCGCGTTCGCGGCGCTCGCGGCGACCGGCGCAGGCGCGGGTGCCGGCGGCGCGACCGGTACGCTCGGTGGAACCGCATTGCTCGGGGTCGGTTCCGGCACGGGCGCCGGGGCTGGCGTCTGCGCGACAGGGGCCGGTTGCGTTTCCGGCAACGGCGTGCGTTCGACCGTGTCCGCGGGCGCCGGGGTCGGCATCTGCAGCGGTTCGGGCGCGGGCGCGGCCACGCTCTGCGGCGCATCGACCAGCGCGGAATACTCGCGCACCAGTCGCCCGGAACCCCAGTCGACCTCGAGCAGGAAGACCAGTTCCGGTTGCTGCACCGGTTGCTGCGTGGTGACGCGGATCAGCGGCCGGCCGGCGGCGTCCTGGTCGAAGGAGAAATCGAGGTCCGCGACGAGTCCCGTCGGCGGCGCGAGGCCGACGCGGGCGAAGGTCTCGGGCGATGCGAGTTGCGCCTGCAGGCCCTGCAGTTCGTCCGGGTCGCTGCTGATGATCGGGATTTCCGCCGCCAGCGGTTGCCCCGGCTTCGACTTGACCACGATCTGCCCGAGGCCCAGCGCGAACACGGGCAGCGACGCGCACAACAGCAGCGCCGTCGCGAGCAGCGGAACGATCCTGCGGACGAACGATGGTCGGCGGTTCACGAATCCCCCTCGGTTCCCGGACGACTCTAGCGGCCCGTGGTGGCGATCCGCAACGGCCACGGGTTCACGCGCGTTCCGCGGCCACGAGTTCGGCGATCTGCACCGCATTCAACGCCGCGCCCTTGCGGATGTTGTCGGACACGACCCACAGGTTGAGCGCGCGCGGATGCGAGAGATCGTCGCGGATGCGGCCGACATACACCGGGTCGGTGCCGGAGGCGTGCGTCACCGGGGTCGGATAACCGCCGCCCCGCGGCTCGTCCACCACTTCCACGCCAGGCGCCTTTTCCAGCAGCTTGCGCGCCGCCGCGGCATCGAGCTTGTCGCGGGTCTCGATGTTGACCGCCTCGGAGTGGCCGTAGAACACCGGCACGCGGACCACGGTCGCGTTCACCCGGATCGCATCGTCGCCGAGGATCTTCTTCGTCTCCCACACCAGCTTCATTTCCTCGCTGGTGTAGCCGTTGTCGTTGAAGTCGCCGCCGTGCGGGATCACGTTGAACGCGATCTGCACCGGGTAGACCTCGGGTTCCGCGTCCTGGAAATTCAGCAGCGCGGCGGTCTGCTTGCCGAGTTCCTCCAGCGCCTTGCGCCCGGTGCCGGACACCGACTGGTAGGTGGCGATGTTGATGCGCTCGATGCCCGCGGCGTCGTGAATCGGCTTGAGCGCGACCATCAGCTGCATGGTCGAGCAGTTGGGATTGGCGATGATGCCGCGCGGGCGGTTCCTCGCCTCCTGCGGATTCACCTCGCTCACCACCAGCGGCACGTCGTCGTCGTAGCGGAACGCGGAACTGTTGTCGACCACCACCGCGCCGGCGGCGGCGAACTTCGGCGCGTATTCCTTCGAGATCGAACCGCCCGCCGAGAACAGCGCGATGTCCACGCCGGCCGGATCGAAGCCCGCGAGGTCGCGCACCAGCACCTCGTCGTCGCCGAACGCCACGTAATCGCCGGCCGAACGCTCGCTCGCCAGCGCGACCAGTTCGCCGACCGGGAACTTGCGCTCGGCCAGCACCGACAGCATGGCTTCGCCGACCGCGCCGGTGGCGCCCACGACCGCGACCTTGTACGTCTTGTTGCTCATCGTTCGGATGTTCCGGAGGGAATTCGGGGAAGACGTCGCCGACGTCGCCGCACTGGGCGCGATGGCGCAGGGCCTGGTCCATCAGCACCAGCGCCAGCATCGCCTCGCAGATTGGCGTGGCGCGGATGCCGACGCAGGGATCGTGGCGGCCGGTCACGGCGATCTCGACCTCGTTGCCGTCGGCATCGAGGCCGCGCGCCGGCAGGCGCAGGCTGGAGGTCGGCTTGAACGCGACCGAGGCGACGATGCGCTGGCCGCTGGAAACGCCGCCGAGGATGCCGCCGGCGTGGTTGCTGAGGAAACCTTCGCGCGTGGCTTCGTCGCGGTGTTCGCTGCCCTTCTGCACGACCGCCGCGAATCCGTCGCCGATCTCCACGCCCTTGACCGCGTTGATCGACATCATCGCCGCGGCCAGTTCGGCGTCGAGCTTGCCGTAGACGGGTTCGCCCCAGCCCGGTGGCACGCCGTCGGCGACCACGGTCACGCGCGCTCCGACCGAATCGCCGGACTTGCGCAGCGCGTCCATGAAGGTTTCGAGTTCCGGCACCTGCGCCGCGTCCGGCCAGAAGAACGGATTGCCCTCGACCGCGTTCCAGTCGTGCGAACGCGGGACCACGCCGCCGACCTGGGCGAGGTGGCCGCGCACGTTCACGCCGTGTCTTTCCGCCAGCCACTTCTTCGCGATCACCGCCGCTGCGACGCGCATCGTGGTTTCGCGCGCGGACGAACGCCCGCCGCCGCGCGGGTCGCGTGTGCCGTATTTCTGCCAGTAGGTGTAATCCGCGTGGCCGGGACGGAACTGCGCGGCGATGTTCGCGTAGTCCTTGCTGCGCGCGTCGGTGTTGCGGATCAGCAATGCGATGGGCGTGCCGGTGGTGGCGCCATCGTGGACGCCGCTGAGGATTTCGACCTCGTCGGCTTCGTGCCGCGCCGAGGTGTGGCGCGTGCGGCCGGTCGCGCGCCGCGCGAGATCGTGCGCGAAGTCTTCGGGCGCGATGGCGATGCCCGGCGGGCAGCCGTCGACGACGCAACCGATCGCCGGGCCGTGCGATTCGCCGAAAGTGGTGACGCGCAGCAGCTGGCCGAAGGTGTTCAAGCGTCGGTCAGAACAGGCTCGTCGACGGTTCTTCGTCCACGGGGGACGGCTTCGCCGCGGCCGGCGCGCGCAGGTCGGCGAGCTGGCGGATGCGCGCGTGCTGGGCGACGAGGTCGTGGCGTTCGACCACGAACACGCCCATCTGCCCGACCTTGAACTCGACCCACATCAGCGGCAGTTCCGGCAGCAGCCGCGCCAGCGCCTGTTCGGCTTCACCGACTTCGCAGACCAGCAGGCCATCGTCGGTGAGGTGCAGCGGCGCATCGCGCAGGATGCGTAGCACGATGTCGAGGCCGTCGTCGCCGGCGCGCAACCCGAGCTCGGGTTCGTAGGAATACTCGCGCGGCAACGCGTCGGTTTCGTCGTCGGTGACGTAGGGCGGGTTGCTGACGATCAGGTCGTAGTGCTCGCCCTGCAAGCCGGCGAACAGGTCGGACTGGACGAAGCGCACGTTGCCGGCATGCAGGCGTTTCTCGTTTTCGCGCGCGAGCTGCAACGCCATGTCGCTGACGTTGGCGCCGTCGACGTGCCAATCCGGGTTGTGGTGCGCCATCGCGATGGCGATGCAGCCAGAACCGGTGCACAGGTCCAGCGCGCGGCGCACTTCGCGGCCGCCGAGCCAGGGCTCGAAACCGGATTCGATCAGCTCGGCGATCGGTGAACGCGGCACCAGCGCGCGCGCGTCGGACTTGAAGCTGAGGCCCGCGAACCACGCTTCGCCGGCGAGGTAGGCGGCCGGGATGCGTTCCTCGATGCGGCGCAGGAACAGCGCCAGCACGTCTTCCTTCTCGGCTTCGGTGATGCGCGCGTTGCCGTAGGCCGGCGGCAGGTCGTGCGGCAGGTGCAGCGCGTGCAAGGTGAGTTGCGTCGCCTCGTCCAGCGCGTTGTCGTAGCTGTGGCCGAAGGTCAGCCCGGCCGCGTTGAAACGGCTCGCACCGTAGCGGATCAGGTCGATGATCGTCTGCAGTTCCTGGGACATGCTCCGGCCCGGTCGCCGCGCGATGGCGCGGCAGGCGGCGAATTATAGCGGCGGCGCGGCTATCATGGCCGAACTTCAAGTACCGCCTGAAGTCGGGGATCCGATGTCCAAGCGCCTGCCCTTCGTGCTCGCCGGCCTCGCCGTGCTGGTCATGCTCGCCACGATTGCCCTGCGCTGGCACCGCCCGGCGGCCGCCGGCATGCCCGAATTGCAGACCGTCACCCTGTTCCCGCAGCCACGCGTGCTGCCCGAATTCAACCTGCGCCAGTCCGACGGCACCGCGCTGGTGCCGGGCGAACTCAAGGGCCACTGGACCCTGGTGTTCCTCGGCTTCACCCATTGCCCCGACGTTTGCCCGACCACGCTGGCGCAGATGGCGCAGGCGCAGAAGCAATGGCGTTCCCTGCCCGACAGCCTCCGCCCACGCCTGCTGTTCGTGTCGGTGGACCCGGAACGCGACACGCCCGACCGCATCGGCGAGTACGCGCACGGCTTCGATCCCGACACCCTCGCCGCGACCGCCGACGTGCCGGCGCTGGAAGCCTTCGCGAAATCGCTGTCGCTCATCTTCGCCAAGGTGCCGGCACCCGAAGGCGCGCCCGCCGACCAGTACAGCGTCGATCATTCCGCCACGATCGCGGTGCTCGACCCGCAGGCGCGCATGGCCGGCGTGATCCAGCCGCCGCTGGAACCGCAGGCGATCGCGAAGGACATGACCGCGCTGACCGGGGTGCCGCCGCGTTGAGTCCGCTGACCGCACTCACCTACGTCCTCCCGCATCGCGCGCTGTCCGCGCTGGCGCGCAGGCTGGCGTATTCGGCGAACCCGGCGATTTCGCGAAGATTGATCGACACGGTGGTGGCGAAATTCGGCGTCGACCTGTCCGAAGCCGCGCAATCCGATCCGCGCGCGTATGCGACGTTCAACGCCTTCTTCACCCGCGCGCTCAGGCCCGGCGCGCGCACGCCCGATCCAGATCCGCGCGCGCTGCTGATGCCCGCCGACGGCCGCATCAGCCAGTGCGGCAATATCGACAACGGCCGCATCTTCCAGGCCAAGGGACAGGGCTTCACCGCCGCGGAACTGCTCGGCGACGAATCGGCGGCCGAACCCTTCGCGAACGGCCTGTTCGCGACGGTCTACCTCTCGCCGCGCGATTACCACCGCGTGCACATGCCCTGGACCGGGACCCTGCGCGAAACCGTGCACGTGCCAGGACGATTGTTTTCGGTGGGAACGGACGCGGTCGCTTCAGTGCCGCGCCTGTTCGCGCGCAACGAACGCCTCGCCTGCCACTTCGATACCGATTTCGGCCCCATGTGCGTGGTGATGGTCGGTGCGCTGTTGGTCTCGGGCGTGGAAACGGTCTGGGGTGGCATCGAGATCCCGCCCCACGGCGGCCCGGTGACGAAGAAGGATTACCGCGGCCGCGGCATCGTGCTGGAACGCTTCGCGGAAATGGCGCGCTTCAACTACGGCAGCACCGCGATCGTGCTGCTGCCGAAAGGCGTCGCCGAACTCGCGCCGCAACTGGTGGCGGAAACGCCGGTGAAGTTGGGACAGCGGTTGGCGACAGTGCGTCGCTGACGATTACAGGATCAACGTGATCTTGGAAATCTTCGGCGCATCGCACGTCGAAATCGGATAGGTGAACTCGAAGCTCCACTTCATTCCCTTGCCATCGACTGCGTCTGCATGAACCGCGCATTCGACATCATCGCAAGTCACCGTACGCTGAACGGTTTTTGCTTCCCTGCCAATCAGTAATCGCTTGCGAGTAACGCTGATGTTGTGATCCGTTCCTATGTTCACCACATCATCAACTTCATCTGCCAGGAAGTCCTGCGAAAAGAATTTCGCAACTTTCGGCTGATCCGCATTTACCTGTTCCAGATATCGCGAAAAGGCCGATTGCACATTGGATTCGCAATTCGATCCCTTTGCCGATGAACAACCGGCCAAGGCAAGCAATATGCAAATGCTGGCGATGCGGTTCATCTGCAAACCCTCCTGGTTCAGCCTCTGCGATTCTCAATCGCCGCGGCACCCTTCCAGCTTCAACTTCTGCCCCGGCTGCACCATGTAGCGCGGCGGCTTGATCGCGTTCGCCTTCGCCAGCACGCGCATGTCGCACTGGTAGCGCTGCGCGACCTGGGTGAGGGTTTCCCCGCGGCGCACGCTATGGGTCTTCGCCGGCTTGGGCTTCGGCGCCACCGCCGCCGGCTTGCCGGTGGCGATCGTGGTCGGAACGCCGTTCGCGTCGGGGCCCGGCACCGGCGCGATGTTGCCGACCTGCACGATGGCGGTGCGCGCATCGCTGGCCATGAGCTGCCGCGCGAGGTCGGCGCGTTCGCCCTGCACACAGTAGCGGCCGTACAAGCCGGAGATGCGGGTGGTGACGGTGAGCATCGTCCCCGCCGGCAAGGGCGTGTTCGGATCGAAGCGCGGATTGAGGTTGCGCAGCGCGCGCAGGTAGCCGTCGTTGTAGCGCGCGTTGCCGAGGCAGATGCCGAGTTCGTTGAGCGAGGCCGCGCGCTGCAGGCGGATCGAAGACGGGTTCGACGAAACGCGCGGCCAGCGCAATCCGTACTCGCGCGGGTGCAGGTACAGCCACGCCGCGGCGATCACCATCGGCACGTAGTCGCGGGTTTCCGCCGGGAACTGGTTGTACACGTCCGAATCCCAGAAACTGCGGCCGCCGCTGGACTGGAACACGCGCAGCGCGCGGCCCTCGCCGCCGTTGTACGCGGCCAGCGACAGTTCGATGCTGCCGTTGAGTTCGGCGTAGCGCTGCTGCAGGTAGCTGGCGGCCGCGGATGCCGCGGAACGCGGGTCGTAGCGGGTATCGAAGCCGCTGCCGTCGTTGCCGAGGCCATAGGTGCGCCCGGTCGAAGGCATGAACTGCAGCGGCCCGGCCGCGCCGGCGCGCGAAACCGCATGCACCTTGCCGTTGGATTCCTTGGCCATGATCCCGAACAGCAATGCCTCCGGCAGGCCCGCGCGCTGGAACGCCGGCGCCATCTGCGGCTTGAGGTATTCGAAGTTCTCGTAACTCGCGAGCAGCGACGGGCGCATGTCGGTCAGCCAGCGGCGGATGCCGGCCTGCACCGCGGGATTGAACTGCACGTTCTGCACGAAGCGGCGGTTGTCCGCGTCGAGCAAGGCATCCGCGTTGGCATTCGCGGGCACGCCGTTGCCGGTGACGTTGACCGGATCGAGGTCGTCGTCCTCGTCGTCCATGTCGTCGACGACGGGGCGCTCCAGCAGGCGCTTGTAGGTGGCGAGGATCGCCTGCAGGTCGCAGCCGCGGGTGCGGCCGCAGTCGGAAACCACGCCTTCCATCTGCTTCAGCGCGCCGTCGGCGCGGGCCTTGGCGTCGTCGTCGCCGGCATCCGCGGCGTCCAGCGCCTGCGCGTACTGCGCTTCGGCCGCGGCCATGCGCTGGTTCAGGGCATCGACCCGGCTGTTGTCGCGCGCCAGCGCGGGAATGGCGAAGGAAACGGCAAGCAGCAGGCACGCCGCGGCGTGCGCGGGGCGGGGAAACGGAATCGGCATGGGTTCGGGAGGCTAATGCAGGCGGTGAACGCAGGGTAGCCGCCCCGCGCGAAGCGCCGCAAGCCGCTCGCGGCACTCCCTTGGCCGCGCATAGAATCGCCGTTCCCGCTCATGGAGCAGTAAGCGCATGGATCCGATCCTCGTCGGCAAGGCCGTCACCACCGCGGACAGCGGCCAGGTCTTCCTGTTGCCGAAATACGGCAACCGTCACGGTTTGGTCGCCGGCGCCACCGGCACCGGCAAGACGGTGACGCTGATGACGCTGGCCGAGGGCTTCTCGCGGCTCGGCGTGCCGGTGTTCATGGCCGACGTGAAGGGCGACGTGGCCGGCCTCGCGGTCGCGGGGTCGAGCAGCGACAAGCTGCAGCAGCGCGTCACCGAGATCGGCGTGCCGGATTACCGCAACGAAGCCAATCCGGTGGTGTTCTGGGACCTGTACGGCAAGCTCGGCCACCCGGTGCGCGGCACCGTGAGCGAGATCGGGCCCACACTGCTCGGCCGCATCCTCGAGCTGAACGACACCCAGGAAGGCGTGCTCGAAATCGTGTTCAAGCTGGCCGACGACAACGGCTGGCTGCTGCTCGACCTCGCCGACCTGCGCGCGCTGCTCGCCTACGTGGCCGAGAACCGCAAGGACATCTCCGCGAAGTACGGGTTGGTCAGCACCCAATCGATCGGCGCGATCCAGCGCGCGCTGCTGCAGATCGAACAGCAGGGCGGCGATGCGTTCTTCGCCGAACCCGCGCTGGAACTGTCCGACCTGATGCGCACCACCCAGGACGGGCGCGGCGTGATCTCGATCCTCGCCGCCGACCAGTTGATCCTGAAGCCGCGGCTGTATTCCAGCTTCCTGCTCTGGCTGCTGTCGGAACTGTTCGAAACCCTGCCCGAAGTCGGCGACCTCGACAAACCCAAGCTCGCATTCGTGTTCGACGAGGCGCACCTGCTGTTCGACGACGCGCCGCCGGCGCTGCAGCAGCGCATCGAACAGGTCGTGCGCCTGATCCGCTCCAAGGGCGTGGGCGTGTATTTCTGCTCGCAGTTCCCCGACGACGTGCCCGACAACGTGCTCGGCCAGCTCGGCAACCGGGTGCAGCACGCGCTGCGCGCGTTCACCCCGCGCGACCAGAAGGCGGTGAAGACCGCGGCCGAAACCTTCGTGGCGAATCCCAAGCTGGATGTCGCGCAGGCCATCGGCCAGCTCGGCGTCGGCGAAGCGCTGGTGTCGATGCTGCTCGACAAGGGCGTGCCGATGCCGGTGGAGAAGACGCTGGTGGCGCCGCCGCGATGCCGCATGGGCGCGATCACCGACGCCGAACGCGCGCAGGTGCGCGCCGGAAGCCCGGTCGGCGCGAAGTACGACAAGGCCATCGACCGCGAATCCGCGGCCGAGAAGCTGAGCGCGCGCCATGCAGATGGCGATTCCGATGCGCCGGTCGCGAAGTCCGGCAACGGCCGTGCGGCGCCAGCACCGCAGCAACAGGATGAAGGCAGCGGCATGGGCCAGGCGGTCAAGGATGCGCTGTTCGGCACCAAGCGCCGACAGGGCATGATCGAGACCATGGCCAAGCAGACCGCGCGCACGATGGGCAGCCAGGTCGGCCGGCAGATCCTGCGCGGCGTGCTCGGCAGCATTTTCGGCGGACGGAAATAACCCGCGAACCCCGGCCTCGTCGGCCGCAACAGGAGCAACGACCATGTCTGCGACGCGTACATCCCTCGCCATTGCGCTGCTCGCCTGCATGTCCCTCGCCGGCTGCAAGCCCGCCAGCGATGCATCCGCTCCTGCCGACACGGCATCGGCCACGGTCGCGGCACCGGCGGCCGAAACCCCGCAAGCCGCGGATACTGCCGCCGCGACGCCGACCTACGGCGTCGGCAATTTCGCCGGCGTGTTCACCGGCACCCTGCCCTGCGCGGACTGCCCGGGCATCGACACCACCCTGACCCTGAAGCCGGACGGCAGCTACGCCAGCCATGCGGTCTACCGGGAAAGAACGTCGAGCTTCGACGACAGCGGCGTGTGGTCGGTCGAGGATGCCGGCAAGCAGATCCGCCTCGCGAACCAGGGTCCGGATCCGCGGGTGCAGTTGTACGCGATCGCCTCCCGCGACGAACTGCGCATGCTCGATGCCGACGGCAAGCCGATCGACAGCGGACTCGATTACAGCCTCAAGCGCACGCCGCAGTCGCCCTGACGCCGCGCCGTGAGTCGCTGGCGCCCGCCCGCCGAAGGCAGCACCGCGCTGATCACGCGCGAAGGCCATGATCGGCTGAAGGCCGAACTCGACGAGTTGTGGCGCGCGAAGCGCCCGGAAGTGGTCAAGGCCCTCGCCGCCGCCGCGGCCGAGGGCGACCGCTCCGAGAACGCCGAATACACCTACCGCAAGAAACAGCTCGGCGAGATCGACCGGCGCGTGCGCTACCTCTCGAAGCGGCTGCAGGCGCTGCGCGTCGTCGATGCCGCGCCTTCCGACCGCGAAGCGGTGTTCTTCGGCGCCGAGGTGGAAGTGGAAAACACCGCCAGCGGTGACGTCTCGCGCTATCGCATCGTCGGCCCGGACGAAACCGACGCGCAGCGCGGCTGGATCAGCATCGACGCCCCGCTCGCCCGCGCGATGCTGAAGAAACGCGTCGACGACGAGTTCGAGGCGCAACTGCCGGGCGGCATGGCGCGCTTCGCCATCGTCGAGGTGTCCTATCGCGGCGACTGACTGCGCGGGGTTTCCACCTCGGGCGTGCCGCTGTCGTTTTCCTCGCCCAACCCGCATTCGCGCGCGGCCCTGGCCAGCGCGATGTAGCGGCCGCGGAAACCGTCGAGCTCGGATTCCTCCAGTTCCTCCAGGTCCAGCAGCGCGTTGTGCGCGCCGCGGGTCGCGCGGATCAGTTCGTCCAGCTTGAGCTGGATCGCCTCGGTGTCGCGGTTCTGCGAGTTCTGGATCAGGAACACCATCAGGAAGGTGACGATGGTGGTGCCGGTGTTGATCACCAGTTGCCAGGTATCTCCGAACTTGAAGATCGGGCCGGATGCGGCCCAGACCAGCACCACCGCGATCGCCAGGCCGAAGCACAGCGGCCGCCCGGTGAAGCGCGCGGCCCACTTGGCCATGCGGTTGAAGAGGCTGGAAGCGGACATCGCGCACTCCTGTCGGGAAGTGCGCGGAGTATGCCCAGCGGCCGTCAAGCCGGCGCGAGGCTCAGTCGCGGTCTTCGCCGGCGGGCACGACTTCGGCGTCGATCAGGTCGTCCGGGTCCGGCGTGTCTTCCATGTAGACCGGGTTCGACTTGCGGATCGTGCGTTCCGGCCTGGTGTAGCGGTAGGCGGCATTGTCGCGGCCCGCCGGGCGCTGGTTGAGGATGCTGCGGGCAAGCACGAAATCGCCGGTGAGCAGGTTCCAGCTGATCTTCAGCGAATCGTGGCTGAAGGTGCGGCTGTAGCGCTCGGTGTCGATGCCGATCAGGCGCATGCGCCCGGCCGCGGGATCGAACCGGTAGCGATACGTCGTCGTGGTCGCGGTGGTGCCGCCGGTGAGGTCCTCGACCAGCAGCACGTGCTTGCCCAGCGACAGCGAGGCCGGGCCCAGCGCGTACGTCGCGAGCGCCTTGTTGGTCGACGCCGGTTCGAAACCGCCTCCATTGCGGCCCCTTTCCACCACCAGCCAGCGCTGGTCCTGGTTGCCGCCGACGAAGGCCACGTCGATGTTGCCGTCGCCGTCGATGTCGGCGTCGAAGCGGGCCTCGATGCTGGAGTCGGCCGGCAACGCCTCCAGCAAGGCGGCATCGTCGGGAACCGCGGCGATTGCCGGCGTCGACAACGCCATCGTCGCGGCAAACAGTGCGTTACGCGTTGTATTCGACTTCGCCATACAGGTCGTGCTCGTCGTTGCCCATGATCCGCACGGACGCGAAATCGCCCGGCTTCAGCCCGGCCTCGCGCCCGTCCTGCACCTGCACCAGGCCGTCGATTTCCGGCGCATCGGCCCGTGACCGCGCGATGGCGAGTTCGCCGTCGATGGCATCGACGATCACCTGCTGCACGCTGCCGACCTTGGCCGCGAGTCGCGCTTCGCTGATCGCTGCCTGCCGCTCCATGAAGCGCGCGAGGCGCTCCTGCTTCACGTCTTCCGGCACCGGGTCCGGCAGTTCGTTCGCCTTCGCGCCTTCCACCGGCGAATAGGCGAAGGCGCCGACGCGGTCGAGCTGTGCCTCGTCGAGGAAATCCAGCAATTCCTCGAACTCCTGTTCGGTTTCGCCGGGGAAACCGACGATGAAGGTCGAACGGATCGTCAGTTCCGGGCAGATCGAACGCCAGCGCTGGATGCGTTCCAGGGTCTTGTCGACAGCGCCGGGGCGCTTCATCAGCTTCAGCACGCGCGGGCTAGCGTGCTGGAACGGGATGTCGAGGTACGGCAGCAGCTTGCCGTCGGCCATCAGCGGGATGATGTCGTCGACGTGCGGGTAGGGATAGACGTAATGCAGCCGCGTCCACGCGCCGAGTTCGGACAGGCCTTCGCACAGCGCCTTCATCCGCGTCTGGTAGGGCTTTTCGCGCCAGCTGCGTTCGGCGTATTTCACGTCGACGCCATAAGCCGATGTGTCCTGCGAGACGACGAGCAACTCCTTCACCCCGCCGCGCACCAGCTTTTCGGCTTCGCGCAGCACCTCGTCCACCGGGCGCGAGACGAGGTCGCCGCGCATCGACGGGATGATGCAGAAGCTGCAACGGTGGTTGCAGCCTTCGGAAATCTTCAGGTAGGCGTAATGCCTGGGCGTGAGCTTCAGCCCATAGTCCGGCACGATGTCGACGAAGGGATCATGGGTCGGCGGCAGCGCGACGTGCACCGCTTCCATCACGCTGGCGTAATCCTGCGGGCCGCTGATCGAGAGCACGTCCGGATAGGCTTCGCGGATGACTTCGCTGCGCTTGCCGAGGCAACCGGTGACGATGACCTTGCCGTTCTCGGCCATGGCCTCGCCGATCGCATCCAGCGATTCGGCCACGGCGCTGTCGATGAAGCCGCAGGTGTTGACGACGACCACATCCGCATCGTCGTAACTCTGGACGAGGTCGTAGCCCTCGACCCGCAGCTGGGTCAGGATGCGCTCGGAATCGACCAGCGCCTTGGGGCAGCCGAGGCTGACGAATCCGACTTTCGGGCTGGCGGAAGGCATGGCGGCGGCTGGTTTAGCGGCTTCTTTCGGGTCGCGGATTATAGTCCGGGCCTGGAATCGAACCGTCACGCGAGGAGGCAACGCATGGGCCGCGACATCGCCATCGACACGCCGTCCGGCAGCATCGATGCCTGGCGCGCCGATCCCGAGGCCGCGCCGCACGGCGCGCTGGTGGTGGTGCAGGAAATCTTCGGCGTGAACGCGCACATGCGCAGCGTCGTCGATGGCTACGCGGCGGTCGGCTACGTCGCGGTCGCGCCGGCGTTCTTCGATCCGGTCGAACGCGGGGTCGAGCTCGGCTACGACGCGGATGGCGTCTCCCGCGGCCGCGACCTCGTGGATGCGCTCGGCCTCGACGCGGCGGTCGGCATCGTCGATGCGACCGCGCGCACGCTGCAGAAGGAAGGCCTCAAGGTCGGCGTGGTCGGCTTCTGCTGGGGCGGCACGGTCGCGTTCCTGTCCGCGACCCGGCTCGGGCTGCCGGCCGTGGCGTACTACGGTGCGCGCGACGTGCCCTTCCTCGACGAACCACTGCGCGCGCCGGCGATGTTCCATTTCGGCGAACGCGACAAGTCGATTCCGCCACGGGACGTGGAACTGCATCGCGAGAAGCTGCCGCAGGCCGAGGTGTTCACCTACCCGGCCGGCCACGGCTTCAACCGCGACGTTGATGCCAACGTGTACGACGCCGACAGCGCGCGCCTCGCGCGCAAGCGCACGCTGGATTTCTTCGCCGGGGCGCTCGCATGAAATCGCCGCCGGGACGCTACGAACTGCACCCGCAACTGGCCGCGGACACGCATCCGCTGGCGACGCTGCCCTTGTGCGAACTGCGGCTGATGGACGATGCGAACTATCCCTGGCTGGTGCTGGTGCCGCGCGTGCCCGCCGCGCGCGACCTCATCGACCTCGAGCCCGCGCAACGCCACGTCCTCACCGACGAAATCGACCTCGCCGGGCGCCTGCTGCGCGATGCGTTCCATCCGCACAAGCTCAACGTCGCCGCGCTCGGCAACATGGTCCCGCAACTGCACGTGCACGTGATCGCGCGCGAGGAAAACGACCCGGCCTGGCCTGCACCGGTGTGGGGTCGCGTGGCCGCGCGCCCGTATCCGCCGGAGCTGCTGGTGGAACGCGTGCGCCTGCTGCGCGACCTGCTGCCCGGGTGAACATGCGCTGGCGCGTGACGCGACTGGGCGAAGACGCGTTGCTGCTTCGCCTCGGCGACGGCATCGACGCCGATGCCAATGCCCGCGTGCACGCCCTGGCTGCGCGCATCGAGGCGATGCGGCCGCCGTGGCTGCGCGACCTCGTGCCGGCCTACGCCAGCCTCGCGCTGTTCGTCGATGCCGATGCGTTCGCCGATGCCGACGATCCGCTGGCGCATGCGGAATCGTGGCTGGCCGCCTTGCCGCCGGATGGCGCGGATTCGGCAGCGCCACGAGGCGCATTGCACGACATCGGCGTGCGCTACGGCGGCGAACACGGCCCCGATCTCGATGCCTTGTCCGAACACGCGGGACTGTCGCCGGGACAGGTGATCGAAATGCACGCCGCGGCGGAATATCGCGTGGCCATGCTCGGCTTCGCGCCGGGATTCCCCTACCTGCTCGGCCTCGATCCGAAACTGGCGATGCCGCGGCTCGCCACGCCGAGGCAACGCGTGGAAGCCGGCAGCGTCGGCATTGGCGGCGAACAGACCGGCGTCTATCCGCGCCCCGGCCCCGGCGGCTGGCGCATCATCGGCCGCACCGACGCGGTGCTGTTCGATGCGATGCGTTCGCCGCCAGCGCTGCTCGCGCCCGGCGACCGCGTGCGTTTCGTCCCGAGCGGAAAACTGCCATGAGCATCGAGGTGCTCGCGCCGGGCCTGCAGAGCACGGTGCAGGCGTTCGGTCGCGAAGGTTTCCGCCACCTCGGCGTCGGCCTCGGCGGCGCACTGGATCCCGGCGCGCACGCCATCGCGAATCTCCTCGCCGGCAACGCACCTTCGACGGCGACGCTGGAAATCGCCCTCGCCGGCCCGACCCTGCGCTTCGAACGGGCGACGCGCATCGCGCTCTGCGGTGCGGCATTCGAGGCCGAGATCGACGACGAAGCGATCCCCGGCTGGCATCGGGTCGATGTGCCGGCCGGCAGCGTGCTGCGCATCGGCGCCTGTCGCCGCGGCGTGCGCGCATGGCTGGCGGTTTCGGGCGGCATTCGCGTTCCCGATGCCCTCGACAACGCGAGCACCGATTTGCGCGGTGGTTTCGGCGGAATCGAAGGACGCGCGCTGCGCGCAGGCGACCGGCTGCGCATCGAAGCGTTCGCCGACGCGATCGAACGCGTGCGCGTCGCGCCGTGGTGGATCGATCCGCACGCGCTGGACACGGATCCTTCCGCACCGATCCGCGTGCTGCCCGGCAGCGACGCGACCGATCCGATCGACGGCCTGTTCGCACGCGCATGGACGGTCGCGCCGGCCAGCGATCGCCAGGGCCTGCGCCTGGCCGGCAAGCCGCTCGCCTTGCGCGACGCCCGCGAATACGTGTCCGAACCCATCGTTCCCGGCACCGTGCAGTTGCCGCCGGGCGGAGAACCCATCGTGCTGCTCGCCGACGCGCAGACCCACGGCGGCTATCCGCGCATCGGCCACGTGATCCGCGCCGACCGCGGCCGCCTCGCCCAGTTGCGCGGCGGCGACGACATCCGCTTCGCGCCATGCACGCCCCCCGAGGCGCGGGCGGCGCTGCGCGAACGCGCGCATGTCTTCGCCCGCATCGCGATGGCCATCGCGGGACGAACCGGCGTTGCACCCCCGCCTGCAAGCGCCTAGTCTCGCCGCTTCCCTACCGGAGCCGTCGCCATGCGTCCGATTCGTGTCCTCGCCCTGACCGCCTGCGTCGCCGCCGCGCTCGCCGGCTGCAAGCAGACCGCTTCCACCCCGCCCGCCGCGGGCGAAGCGCCGGCCGCGACCGCCGCAAGCAACGAAGACGCATCCCTCGACAAGGCCGTGGACGCCTTCATCGACGGCTACTTCCAGCACAACCCGGTGTTCGCCGCGAGCGCGGGCAAGCACGAGTTCGACGGCAAGCTGCCCGACTACAGCGCCGAGGGCCTGAAGGCCAACGCCGACTGGCTGCACGCGCAGCGCAATGCCTTCGCCGCGTTCGCCGACGACAAGCTCGACGAACAGGGCCGCTTCCGCCGCGACTACGCGCTGGCGGTGATCGACGGCAATCTCTTCTGGCTGGAGGATTCCGGCTTCGCCCACAACAACCCGGCGTTCTACACCGGCGACCTCTCGCCGAGCATGTACCTCACCCGCCCGTACGCGCCGCTGGCGACGCGCATGGACGCGTTCATCCGCTACCAGGAAGCGCTGCCGAAGGCGATCGCGCAGATCAAGGCCAACTTCAAGACGCCGCTGCCAGCTTCCTACATCGACCTCGGCGTGAATTCCTTCGACGGCTACGCCAGCTTCTTCGAAAGCGACGTACCGAAGATCTTCGCCGAGGTGAAGGACGATGCGCTGCAGGCGCGGCTCAAAGCCAGCAACGCCGCCGCGATCAAGGCCACGCAGGACATGGCCGACTGGCTGAAGGCGCAGAAGCCGCAGGCGACGCAGGACTTCGCGCTGGGCGCGGAGAAATTCTCGAAGATGCTGCACGCGACCGAACGCGTCGACATCCCGCTCGACCAGCTCAAGGCCGCGGGCGAAGCCGACCTCGCGCGCAACCTCGCCTCGCTGAAGGCGGCCTGCGACCAGTTCGCGCCGGGCAAGACCCTGCAGCAATGCGTGGACAAGGAAAATGCGGACAAACCGCAGGGCGGCGCGGTCGAGGGCGCGCGTGCGCAACTCGCGGAACTGCGCCAGTTCATCATCGACAAGGACATCGTGACGATTCCCGGGCCCGAGCAGGCGAAGGTGGAGGAGGCGCCGCCGTTCAATCGCTGGAACTTCGCCTACATCGAGATCCCCGGCCCGTACGAGAAGAACCTGCCGTCGGTGTACTACATCGCGCCGCCCGACCCGACGTGGAGCAAGGCCGACCAGGCCGCCTATGTCCCCGGCAAGTCGGTGCTGCTGTTCACCTCCGCGCATGAAGTGTGGCCGGGCCATTTCCTGCAGTTCCTGCACTCCAACCGTTCGGACTGGAAGTTCGGCCAGTTGTTCGTCGGCTACGCCTTCGCCGAGGGCTGGGCGCACTACACCGAGGAAATGATGTTCGACGCCGGCCTCGGCGGCGCCACGCCGGAAACGCACATCGGCCAGTTGAGCGAGGCGCTGCTGCGCGACGTACGCTTCATCTCCGCCATCGGCATGCACACCGGCGGCATGACCATGGCCGAGTCGGAAAAGATGTTCCGCGAAAAAGGACTGCAGGATCCCGGCAATGCGCGCCAGCAGGCGGCGCGCGGCACCTACGATCCGGCCTACCTCAACTACACCATGGGCAAGCTGATGATCATGCAGCTGCGCCAGGACTGGATCGCGGCACACCCGGGCCAGAACGCGCTCAAGGCCTTCCACGACCAGTTCCTCTCCTACGGCGGCCCGCCGATCCCGCTGGTGCGCGCGCAGATGCTCGGCGGCGCGCCCGAAGCGAAACTGTGGACCGCGCCCGCCGCCACGGATACAACGCAGGCGCCCGCGCCTTCGACCATGGCGACACCGGCCTCGAGCGGGGGCTGAGGCGCGACCGCGGGTGCCGTCGCTGGATTTCAACTGCGACCTCGGCGAAGGCTGCGGCCAGGACGCGGCCATCGTCCCGCACATCAGTTCTGCCAGCATCGCCTGCGGCGCGCACGCGGGCGATGCGGCGACCTTGCGCGAAGCGGTGTCGTTGTGCGTCGCGCATGGCGTGGCGATCGGCGCCCATCCTTCGTTCGAGGACCGCGAACACTTCGGCCGGCGCGAACTTTCGCTCGAACCCGCCGACATCCACGCGCTGGTCGTTCGACAGGTCGCGCTGGTCGCCGCCGCGTGTGCGGAAGCCGGCACGCGCCTGCACCACGTCAAGCCGCACGGCGCGCTGTACAACCTCGCCGCGCGCGACCGCGCCGTGTCCGTGGCCATCGCCGACGCGGTGCGCGAGGCGGATCCGGCGCTGGTCCTGTACGGACTCGCCGATTCGGAACTGACCGCCGCCGGCGAAGCGGCGGGTTTGCGCGTGGCGCACGAAGCCTTCGCCGAACGCGCCTACGACGCCGATGGCCGCCTCGCCCCGCGTGGCACGCCGGGCGCGGTGATCGAAGGCTTCGACGATGCGCTCGCGCAGGTCCGCGATTTCCTGCGCGATGGAATCGTTGTCGCCCGCGACGGCGCGCGCGTGCCGATCCGCGCCGATACCCTGTGCCTGCACGGCGACCGCGCCGATGCCGCGGACTTCGCGCGCGGACTGCGCGCGGCGCTCGAGGCCGAAGGCGTTTCGATCCGCTCGCCGGGGCGTGGCGCATGACCCACGAGATGATCAATTACTGGCCGTTGCTCGGCATCGCGGTCGTCGTCGTCGGCTTCGTGCTGCGCCTGAACCCGATCGCGGTGGTGGTCGCGGCCGGCCTGGCCAGCGGCCTGCTCGCGGGCAAGCCGCTGGGCGAACTGCTGGCGCTGCTCGGCGAATCCTTCGTGTCGAACCGCGCACTGATGCTGTTCGTGCTGACGCTGCCGACCATCGGCCTGCTCGAACGCGCCGGGCTGCGCGAGCACATGCACGCATGGATCCTGCGCATGCGGCGCATGACCTTCGCGCGCCTGCTGATCGGCTACCTCGGCCTGCGCCAGCTGCTGAGCATGGTCGGCCTGACCAATGCCGGCGGCCATGCGCAGACCGTGCGCCCGCTGCTCGCGCCGATGAGCGAGGCCGCCGCCGAGAAGGAAACCGGGCCGCTGTCGCACGACCAGCGCCAGCGCGTGCTCGCGCTGGATGCGGCGACAGACAACGTTGGCCTGTTCTTCGGCGAGGACGTGTTCGTCGCCGTCGGCGCGGTGCTGCTGATCCAGGGCTTCTACGCGCAGAACGGCATCGTGCTGGAGCCGCTGCACATCGCCCTGTGGGCGCTGCCGACCGCGATCGCCGCGTTCGCCATCCACGCGCTGCGGATCGCATTGTTCGCGCGACGCCTGCGCCGGGGGAACGGCGATGCTTGACCTCGCGCCGTTCTATTGGCTTCTCGCCCTGCTGCTCGCGGCCGCGGCCTGGCGCAACGTGCGCGAGCGGCGTTTCGCGCAGGCCTGTTTCTGGGCGGTGCTGGCGCTGCTGTTCGCCGGCGGCGACTGGATCCTCGCCGCGCGCGAGGCCGGGAATGCATTTCCCGCGCAACTCGCCGGCATCGGCGTGATCGCGCTCGCGGTGCTGTCGCTGCGCATGCGCCGCATGCACATCGACGAAGTGCCACGCGAGGAACGGCTCGCGTCCGCGCAACGCCTCGGCCACCGCCTGTTGTGGCCGGCATTGCTGATTCCATTGGTGACCTTGTTGGTGGTGCTGTTCGGACCCAGGCTCGCGTTCGGCGGAACGAAGTTCCTCGGCGACGGCAGCCCGACCCTGGTCGGCCTTGGCCTCGCCTGCGTGGTCGCCGCACTCGCGGCGATGCGCACCACGCGGCAACCGCCCGCGATCGCGTTCGCCGAAAGCCGGCGCCTGCTCGATACGCTGGGCTGGGCCGCATTGCTGCCGATCGTGCTGGCCACGCTCGGCGGCGTGTTCGCGGCCAGTGGCGTCGGCGAAGCGGTCGCATCGCTGGTGTCGATGGTCATTCCGACCGACAGCCGCATCGCCTGCCTGCTCGCCTACGGGTTGGGCATGGTGCTGTTCACCCTGATCATGGGCAACGCCTTTGCCGCGTTCCCGGTGATGACCGCCGGCATCGGCCTGCCGCTGCTGGTCCAGCGGCATGGCGCGGATCCAGCGATCCTCGGCGCGCTCGGCATGCTCACCGGTTACTGCGGCACCCTGCTCACGCCGATGGCCGCGAACTTCAATCTCGTTCCCGCCGCGCTGCTGGAACTCGACGATCCCAACGGCGTGATCCGCGCGCAATGGGCGACCGCGATCCCGCTGCTCGCGGTCAACCTCGCGCTGATGGCATGGCTGGTGTTCCGGTGAAACGCACGCAAACACACCCGACGTTGCTGCTCACCGGCTTCGATCCGTTCGACGGGGCGAAGTCGAACCCGAGCTGGGACGCCGCGTCCGCGCTCGACGGTCGCATGGTCGGCGGGCATCGCATCGTCGCGCGGCAATTGCCGACCGAATTCGATGCATCGCTACCCGCCTTGCGCACCGCGATCCGCGAAACGCAACCCGCGCTGGTCGTCTGCACCGGCCTCGCCGGTGGGCGCAGGGAGATTTCGCTGGAACGCGTGGCGATCAACGTCGACGACGCGCGCATCCCCGACAACGCCGGCGCGCAACCGGTCGATGCCAGGATCGCGATGCGCGGGCCCGCGGCGTATTTCTCGACCTTGCCGATCAAGGCCATGCTCGCCGCGCTGCGGGAACGCGATATTGCCGCGCAGGTATCGCAGACCGCCGGCACCTATGTCTGCAACCACGTGTTCTACGGATTGATGCATGCATTGCGGCGCAGGCCCGGCGTGCGCGGCGGTTTCATCCACGTGCCGGACGCCGGCCGCGGCGGCATGCCGCTTGGCGGGATCGTCGAGGGCCTGCGCATCGCCCTGCGCGTCGCCGCGACCACGCACGCCGACGCACGCATCGCCGCCGGCGCCGAAGACTGAAACGAAGGAGATTCGCCATGACCCGAACCCTGCTGCTCGCCTTGCTGCTCGCCGTCGCTGTTCCCGCCCACGCCGGGCTGTTCGGCAAATCGCCGGCGCAGGCCGCCGCCGACGCGCAACGCGAACAGATGCCCGCGGTGACGATCTGGGTCGACGCGACCTGGGGCTTCCGCAAGAGCGGCGCCGCCAACGACCTGAGCGAAGCGCACAAGGCCTTCTACGCCGCCGGCTACCACGTGGTCGACGTGCAGCCCTACATCGAGAACGGCGATTTGCAGGGGTTCTTCGTCACTTACGAGAAGCGATAACCCCGCAGGGGCGTGCTGGAGCGCGCCCGTTGGCCTGAACCACGGCCGCAAGCCGTTTCCCGACGGGGATAGCCAGGCCGATCCCGAGGACCGACAGCATGCTCCTGCGACGCTTCGCCCGATCGCTGAAGGACCAGAACTGGACGGCGATCCTGATCGAGTTCGCGCTGCTGGTGCTGGGCGTGTTCCTCGGCATGCAGGTGTCGAACTGGAACCAGGACCTGGCCGGCCAGCGGCTGGGGCGCGCCTATGCCGCACGCCTCGGCAACGACCTCGGGCAGGACCTCGCCTCGCGCCGACAACTCGTCGCCTACTACGCCGCGGTGCTGGACAGCGTCGAGCGCACGGATGCGCTGCTCGCGGACCCGCGTTCCGACCCGAAGGCAGTCGTCGCGTCGGCCTACCGCGCGAGCGAAATCAACCTGATCCCGTCGGTGCGCGCGACCTGGGACGAAATCGTGTCGTCCGGCGACACCGGCCTGCTTCCGCGCGGCGTGGCCCGCCCGCTCGCCACGTATTACGCCTTCGACACCGCGCGCGACATCTATTCGATCCTGCTGCAATCCCCCTATCGCCACCGCGTGCGCAACCTGATCCCGCTGGCGATGCAGAAGGCCTTGCGCGCCGGGTGCAGCGACGTGCGCGACGAGGCGCAGCAGATCACCGGTTTCATGCGGGACTGCAACCTCGATTTCGACCCGAAGCAGGTCGCGGCGACCGTGGCGACCTTGCGCGCGGACCCGGTCGTCCGCGAGAACCTGCGCTACCAGTACTCCGATGTCTATTCGGCGCACGCCAACATCCAGGGCGACGTGGCCGCGATCGAACGGGCGCTGGCCGCGCTCAAGGGCCAGGCCGGAGCGGCAGGGGCACCACCATGATCCTGCGCCGCCTCACCCGATCGCTGAAGGAACAGAACTGGACGGCCATCGCCATCGAGTTCGTGCTGCTGGTGCTGGGCGTGTTCCTCGGCATCCAGGTGAGCAACTGGAATGCGGCCCGGCAAGAGCATGTACTGGAGGCGGAGTACCTTGCGCGCCTGCAACGGGATTTCACCGCCATCGATGCGCGACTGGCCATCAACGTGCCGAGCTGGCAGAAGACCACGGCAGCACCGATCCACCTGCTGGCCGACCTCGATGCCTTCCGGCAAAGCGGCGCCTGGCCACGCGCGAAAGCGGACATGCTGGTCGACGCGAGCAGGACCATGGGCAGCCGCATCCCATCGCCGCGTGTGGCCAGCTACGTCGAACTGCTCTCCGCCGGGAAACTCGGCCTGATCCGCGACACCCGGTTGCGCGACGCGCTGTCGGACTACGACACCCAAGCCGGCTTCACGATGACGGCCTACGACACGCTGGTGCAGCGCGTCGATCCGTATCGGGCGGCGATCGTTGCGCACCTTCGATTCGACCGGAGCATCGACGGTTCCAACGTCGACCCCCAGGAATTGTTGCGCAACGGCACGGTGGTTTGGAGCGATATCGATCTCGCGCAACTGGCTGCCGATCCGGACGTGCCGGTAGCCTTGAACATGTTCGCCAACGCCTCCTTCAACCAGCTGCTGAACGCCCGGATGCAGCAGGAAAAAGCACGCGCCGTGCTGGCGATCCTCAAGCCGGGCACGAAACGTGTCGAAGGCGGGCAACCATGATCCTCCGCCGCCTGACGCAATCCCTGAAGGAACAGAACTGGATGGCGATCGTCATCGAGTTCGTGCTGCTGGTGATCGGCGTGTTCCTGGGCATCCAAGTCTCCAACTGGAACGCCGAACGGGAAACCCGGCAGAAGTCCGCGGTCTTCACGGAACGGCTCAAGGCAGACCTTCGCGCCGAAGCCTGGCGCTACCGCTTCCTGCTGGCCTATTACCAGGACGTGCACGACGACGCCGAAGCCGCCGCGGACGCCCTATCCGGCAAGGCGCCGCTGTCGAACGGACAACTCCTAGTCAATGCCTATCGCGCCACCCAGTACAAGCAGCAGGGCGCGGGCAGCCGCGCCACCTACGACGAATTGATCTCGACCGGCAACATCGACCTGATCGAAGACCGCAAGCTGCTGGCCTTGGCGATGCGCGCCTACAGCCTGTCCACCATCGACAATACGGTGAAGGAAGGCGTCGAGTCTCCATACCGGGCCCTGTTCCGGATGAGCGTTCCCAACAACACGCAACGCGCGCTGGCCAGGCAATGCGGGGATCGCTACATCGTGCCCGGCGACTACCGCGGGTACGACCACGTGATCGATTACCCGTGCAAGCTCGACCTGCCCCAGGCCGACATCGACGAAGCCGCCAACGCACTGCGCACCGACCCCCAGACCCTGCGCTTCCTGCGCCAACGGGTGGCCGACCTCGAAACCCGATTGACCGACCTGACCAGCAACAACCGCGACGTGTTCGAGGGATTCGTGGCCATGTTCGGGCAGGCGCCATGATCCTGCGCCGCCTGACGCAATCGCTGAAGGAACAGAACTGGACGGCGATCCTAGTCGAGTTCGTGCTGCTGGTACTGGGCGTGTTCCTTGGCATCCAGGCGTCGAACTGGAACGCGCAGCGCGAAGAGGATGCCAAGGCCCGCGCCTACCTGGCCCGCATCCGCACCAACCTGGACGCCGATGCGACGTCGATCCACCGTCGCGAGGTGTTCTGGACGCAGGTGATCGGCTACGGCAAGCAGGCGATCCGCTATGCCGAGACCGGCGAAAAGGTGGACGGCTCGGCCTGGAAGACGGTGCTGGCGTTCTACCAGGCCAGCCAGCTCTGGCAATGGGTGACGTCCGACTCGACCTACCAGGAAATGCGCAGCGGCGGCGAACTGGGCCTGATCCGCGACCAGCGGCTGCGCGACGGGTTGTCCCAGTACTACCTGGAGAACGGGTCCGGTACCGCCTACCTGTTCATGCTGCAACCGGAATACCGCAGGATCGTGCGTGGCTTGACGCCCCAGGTCGTCGCCGACCACATCTGGGCGAAGTGCTGGCGGCAGCCGAATCCGGGCGAGCAGCACCTGCTCGACTGCGACGCCCCGATTTCCGAAGCGCAGGCACAGGCCGTGCTCGACGGCTACGTGAAAGACCCGGACCTGCTGAAGGAATTGCGGTTCTGGGTCGCCAACCAGGGCGTGGCCCTGAACGCGATCGCCAACTACACGCCGCTGGTGCGGGACATGCTGGCGCGATCGCAGCCAAAGGCCGCGCCATGAACCTCCTCGCCGAACTGAAGCGCTGACCCTCAGGTCTTCGGCAGGGTGACCCCGGTCTGGCCCTGGTACTTGCCGCCACGATCCTTGTACGAGGTTTCGCACACATCGTCGGCATCGGCCTGGAAGAACAGCATCTGCGCCACGCCCTCGTTGGCGTAGATGCGCGCAGGCAACGGCGTGGTGTTGGAAAACTCCAGCGTGACGTGCCCTTCCCACTCCGGTTCCAGCGGGGTCACGTTGACGATGATCCCGCAGCGCGCGTAGGTGCTCTTGCCGAGGCAGACCACCAGCGTGTCGCGCGGGATGCGGAAGTATTCGACCGTGCGCGCGAGCGCGAAGGAATTCGGCGGAATGATGCATTCGTCCGCGACCACGTCGACGAAGCTCTTGGGGTCGAAGTGCTTGGGATCGACGATGGTCGAATTGATGTTGGTGAACACCTTGAACTCGCGCGAACAGCGCACGTCGTAGCCGTAGCTGGAGGTGCCGTAGCTGACGATGCGGTTGCCGTCGACTTGCTTGACCTGCCCCGGCTCGAACGGCTCCAGCATGCCGTGTTCCCGGGCCATGCGGCGAATCCAGCGGTCGCTCTTGATGCTCATTCGGTTCGGTCCCGGTGCGGAACCGGCGATTCTACCGGCTGGAACCCGGTCAGCCCCGCAGCGACAGGTCGATCCCGGCCGGCGCGCGCGGGCGCTTGTCCAGTTCCGCGACCAGCTTCGCGGCCACGGCCCGCCACTGCGCCGCCAACGGCGAATCCGGGCGTGCGGCGACGACGGGCGTGCCGGCATCGCCCTGCTCGCGGATCGTCGCATCCAGCGGCAGGCTGCCGAGCAACGGCACGCCGTACTGCGCCGCCATGCGTTCGCCGCCGCCCTCGCCGAACACGTGCTCGGCGTGGCCGCAGTTCGAGCACACGTGCACCGCCATGTTCTCGACCAGCCCGAGCACGGCGATGCCGAGCTTCTCGAACATCTTCAGCGCCTTGCGCGCGTCGAGCGTGGCGATGTCCTGCGGCGTGGTCACGACCACCGCGCCCGCGACCGGGATCTTCTGCGCCATGGTCAGCTGGATGTCGCCGGTGCCCGGCGGAAGGTCCACGACCAGATAGTCCAGCCCGTCCCAGCGGGTTTCGCCCAGCAACTGGGTCAGCGCCGAGGTCGCCATCGGCCCGCGCCAGATCATGGGCGTGTCCTGGTCCACCAGCAGGCCGATGGACATCGCCTGCAACCCGTGCGCGCGCATCGGCTCGATGGACTTGCCGTCCGGGCTGTCGGGCCGGCCGGACAGGCCCAGCATCATCGGCACGCTGGGGCCATATATATCTGCGTCGAGAATGCCGACCGAGGCGCCCTCGGCCGCCAGCGCCAGGGCGAGGTTCACGGCGACCGTCGACTTGCCTACCCCGCCCTTGCCGGAACCCACGGCGATGATGTTCCGCACCTGCGGCAGCGGCCTGAGTTCGCCCTGGGGGGCACGGGCGGGGATCAATCTCGGCATGTGCTGAGACACCACTCTATTCAGGGTCGGAGCGGTGACTATGCCCTTGGTCATGGGCCATGACACCACAGTTAAACTCATGTTAACTTCGGGTTGTCCGAGGGCAAAGCTCCACGGCAATTCGAGTCAAGTGTTTCGTTTGCCGGGCGACCGGCATCCCAACATACCTATAGGGGATCGATATGTTTGCAAAGCGTTTCCGGTTGGAGCCTAGCCGCCTGAGCGCGGCCCTGGTTGCCGCCCTCGTCATGCCGGTTGCCGGCACCGCGTTCGCGCAGGATGCGTCCACCACCGATCAAACCCCGGCGCCTGCCACCAAGGCCGAGACGCTCGACAAGGTCGTCGTCACCGGCTCGCTGATTCCGCAGACGTCCCTCGAAACCGCCAAGCCGGTGCTCGTCATTTCTGCCGAGGACCTGAAGACCCGCGGCTTCACCAACGTCCAGGACGCGCTGCACCAGAGTTCGTTCTCGACCGGTGCCGTGCAGGGCAACCAGACCTCCGCCTCGTTCACCCAGGGCGCCGAGACCAACAGCCTGTTCGGCCTGAACCCGGGCTACACCAAGTACCTGATCGACGGTCGCCCGATGGCGAATTACCCGGCGCTGTACAACGGCACCGACGTGTTCAACAACATCAGCGGCATTCCGATCGACCTCGTCGAGCGCATCGAAATCCTGCCGGGCGGCCAGTCCTCGCTGTACGGCTCCGACGCCCTCGCCGGCGTGGTCAACATCATCCTCAAGAAGGACATGGATGGCTCGGTGGTCAGCGCGCGCCTCGGTGGTTACGACGAAGGCGGCGGCGAGAGCCGGCGCATCAGCGCCGCCACCGACTTCGGCAGCGACGACGGCCGCTTCCACATGCTGCTGGGTGGCCAGTTCGAGCACACCGACCCGATCTGGGGCTACCAGCGCGACCTGACCAAGCAGTACAACACGAACGGCTACAGCGCGCCGGTCTCGGGTCGCGACGTGCTCGTCTATGCTCCGTACAACCCGGCGAGCACCAGCTACTACTTCCTCGATCCGAACGACTGCGCCGGCGTATCCGGCGGCTTCGATGGCACGGAAGGCGTGCAGTACCGCCCGGGCAGGAACGACCCTTACTGCGGATCGCTGTTCAGCCCTGGCTACAGGACCATCAAGAACGGCGGCGAAAGCGCACAGGTCTACACCCACGCCACCTTCGACGTGAACGACAACCTGCAACTGTACGGCGATCTGTTGTACAGCCGTGAATCGACGCGCTATCACGTCGGCAGCAACTTCACATGGTGGGGCAGCAGCAGCGAATTCGCCAGCACCTCGGGCGTTTATTTCGATCCGAACCTCGGCAACTTCATGGCGCTGCAGCGCGCCTTCATGCCTGAGGACATGGGCGGCTTCGAGCGCTCCATGAGCCGCGACGACAGCAGTTCGTACGCGCTGACCCTGGGCGCGAACGGCACCTTCGGCGGTTCGAACTGGGATTACGACATCGGCTTCACCCGCACCGAGTACAAGCTGACCGAAAACCAGTGGGCGCGCCTGAAGGACCCGATCAACAACTGGTTCAACAGCCACATCCTCGGCCCGCAGCAGGGCACCTACTACGGCTACCCCGTCTTCACGCCGGACTATGCCGCGTTCTACCAGCTGCTCACGCCGGCGGACATGAACAGCTTCACCGACTACACCCACTCGCACAGCAAGACCTACGACAACATGCTGCGCGCGCAGGTGACGAACAGTTCGCTGTTCAGCCTGCCGGGTGGCGACGCGGGCATCGCGCTGGCGGTGGAAACCGGTACCCAGGGCTGGACGTACACGCCTGACGCGCGCCTCATCCCGGATCCGGTCACGCTGGAATCCGATATCTGGGGCACCACCGCGATCAGCGGCGACGGCTCGCGCAGCCGCTACGCCGTCCTCGGCGAACTGCGCCTGCCGCTCTTCTCGATGCTGACCGCCAACCTCTCGGCCCGCTACGACAACTACAAGGTGTCCGGCGAGAACGTCTCCAAGCCGACCTACAACGTCGGCCTGGAATTCCGTCCGATCGAAAGCCTGCTGTTCCGTGGCCAGTACGGCACCGCCTTCAAGGTCCCGACGCTGGGCGACCAGTTCCAGGGCCTGAGCGGCTTCTACAGCAGCACGAACGACTACCTGTACTGCCATACCCAGAACCCGGCCTATGGCGTGGACAACTTCGACGACTGCGCCAACGACCCGACCCTCACCCAAGCCAATGTGTCGCCCCAGTACTTCGGCACCACCTCGGGCAACCCCGAGCTGGAACCGATCACCGCGAAGGTGTGGAGCTACGGCGTGGTCTGGGCGCCGACGGCCAAGTTCTCCATCGCGCTCGATTACCACCACTGGGACATCGAGAACGAGGTTGCCACGCAGAACGTCGACCAGATCATGCGCGACGACCTGAACTGCACCCCGGTGGCCGATGGCGGTACCGGCACGCTCGATCCGAACTCCGGCACCTGCCAGGCGGTGTTCAACCAGGTCGTGCGCAACGGCGCCGGCGCGCTCCAGTCGATCTACGTCGGCAAGATCAACGTGGCTCGCGAGGAACTGAATGCCCTGACCCTGGACGTGAACTACGACCAGAGCATCGGCAGCGCGGGCGATCTCTCGTTCAAGACGTCCTGGACGAAGAACCTCAAGCACGAGCAGCAGACCTACCCGACCGACCCGGTGATCGACCTGCTCAACAGCGGCTACAACAGCCGCGATCCGATCTGGCGCGGCAACGCCTCGCTGGGCTGGAGCAAGGGCGACTGGGTCACCACGCTGTATGCGAACATCATCGGACCGACCCCGAATTACACCTCCTGGACCACGGCTGCCTGCCAGACCAGCCGGTGCGAGGAAAGCGGTTCGTACACGACGTTCAACGCCAGCGTGAACTGGCAGGCGACCCCGGACCTGGGCCTGTCGTTCATCGTCACCAACCTCGCCAACAAGATGCCCGACATGGACGTGGGCAACTACCCGGGCACGAGCGGCGCGCCGTTCAACGATGCGTTCGATCCGTACGGCCGCGCCTACTACCTCGAGGCCCGCTGGAACTTCGGCAAGAAGGACTGATCCACGCAATTGCCGCAATGTTGTACAGAGCCCCGCCGCAAGGCGGGGCTTTTTTATTCCCCTGCGCATGTGCGCCGCGCCAAGCGCCGGCTGAACCCGTCGCCCCCCGCGATTCCATACCCATGCGAATGCCGGTATAACGACCGCAAGCCGGCGGCGACCGCCCCGGAACACCGGACACCCTGGGAGGGGACCCACATGCGCAAGCTTCTCGTTGCCGCCGTGCTCGCCATCGCGTCGTTCGCGATCCCGCTGGCCATGGCCCAGACCAACCCGCTGATCGGCAAGTGGAAGACGCTGGACGACGAAACCGGCAAGGCGATGACCGTCAGCGAGATCTACATGGCCAAGAACGGCAAGCTCGCCTCGAAGATCGTCGAGAACCTGGGCCTGCCGCCGACCTGCGAAGGCTGCAGCGGCGAGTACCACGGCAAGCCCTTCGTCGGCATCGTCACCATGTGGAACCTCTCCTCCACCGGCGCCAATACCTGGGGCAACGGCAACGGCTACAAGCCGTCCGAGGACCGCCACTTCAAGGTCAAGTCGGTCGAACTGATCGACAACGGCGAACGCCTGCGCGTCACCGGCTGCGTGCTCTTCATCTGCCGCAAGGCCGAATGGGTGCGCGTCCACTGATGCGGCTTCCATGCGTGCTGGCCTGTTGCCTGCTGCCGGCGCTGGCGTCCGCGCAGCAGGCGACGCCGATCGGCCAGTGGCGCACCATCGACGACCATAGCGGCAAGCCGCGTTCGGTCGTCGAGGTCTACGCGAACGGCGACGGCACGCTGTCCGCACGCATCGTGCGCCTGATCGACCAGGCGAAGGGGCCGAATCCGTTGTGCGATGCCTGCAAGGGCGTGCGGCACGGCAAGCCGGTGCTGGGCATGGTGATCGCGTGGGGCCTGCGCGCGGACGATGGCAACTGGAGCGGCGGCCGCATCGTCGATCCGGACAACGGCAAGGAATACGCGGTGAAGTTCGCGCCCAGCGCCGACGGCCGCAAGCTCGAAGTGCGTGGCTACATCGGGTTCTCGCTCCTCGGCCGGACGCAGGTCTGGCTCCGCGACTGAGCCTGTGCGGCCGGAAGGCCCGCGGACGCATGCGATAATCCGCGGTCCGCCGCGTTCGCGGCCACCGCATTCCGCCATGCCACGCCAGGTCTTCACCACCTTCGCCCTGCCCTACGCCAACGGCGCCCTGCACCTGGGCCACCTGGTGGGCTACATCCAGGCCGACATCTGGGTGCGCGCGCGGCGGATGGCGGGCGACACCGTGCATTTCGTCAGCGCCGACGACACCCACGGCACGCCGATCATGCTCGCCGCGGAAAAGGCCGGGTTGACGCCGGAGGCGTTCATCGCCGGCATGCAGGAATCGCACGAACGCGACCTGCGCACGTTCGGTGTCGAAGTCGACCACTACGATTCGACCAACTCGGCGCGCAACCGCGCGTTGACCGAAGCGATCTACAAGCAACTTGGTGCGAACGGCCACATCGCGCGGCGCTCGGTGCAGCAGTTCTACGACCCGGTGAAGGGCATGTTCCTGCCCGACCGCTACGTGAAGGGCATCTGCCCGAACTGCGGCACGCCGGACCAGTACGGCGACAACTGCGAACACTGCGGCGCGACCTATGCGCCGACCGACCTGAAGGATCCGAAGTCGGTGCTGTCCGGGGCCACGCCCGAGCTGCGCGATTCCGAGCATTTCTTCTTCGAAGTCGGCCGCTTCACGGATTTCCTGCGCGAATGGCTGGACGGCGACGTCGCCGCGCCGGGGGTGAAGGCCAAGCTGCGCGAATGGCTGGATGCCGAGGGCGGGCTGCGCGCCTGGGACATCTCGCGCGATGCGCCCTACTTCGGCTTCGATATCCCCGGTGCGCCCGGCAAGTATTTCTATGTCTGGCTGGACGCGCCGATCGGCTACCTGTCCAGCTTCCAGACGCTGTGCGAACGGCAAGGCATCGACTACGACGCCTTCCTGCGCGCGGGCAGCACGGCCGAGATGCACCACTTCATCGGCAAGGACATCGTCAACTTCCACGGCCTGTTCTGGCCGGCGGTGCTGCACGGTTCCGGGCAGCGCGCGCCGACGCGATTGCACGTCAACGGCTACCTGACCGTGGACGGCGCCAAGATGTCGAAGTCGCGCGGCACCTTCGTGATGGCGCGCAGCTACCTCGACGCCGGGCTCGATCCGGAAGCGCTGCGCTACTACTACGCGAGCAAGACCAGCGGCGGCGTCGACGACCTCGACCTCAACCTCGGCGATTTCGTCGCGCGGGTGAACAGCGACGTGGTCGGCAAGTTCGTGAACCTCGCCAGCCGCTGCGCCGGCTTCGTCGAAAAGCGCTTCGGCGGGCGCCTCGCCGATGCGCTGCCGGAACCGGCGATGTACCAGCGATTCGTCGCCGGGCTGCAGCCCATCGCCGAAGCCTATGCGCGCAACGAAGCCGCGACCGCATTGCGCCTCGCCACCGCGCTGGCCGACGAAGCCAACAAGTACATCGACGAGAAGAAGCCGTGGGTGCTGGCGAAGCAGGACGGCGCCGATGCCGAACTGCAAGGCGTATGCACGCAAGGCCTGAACCTCTTCCGCGTGCTCGCAGCCGCGTTGAAGCCGGTGCTGCCACGCACCGTCGCGCAGGCCGAAGCCTTCCTCGATGCGCCGCTCCCTGGCTGGAACGATGTCGCCATGCCGCTGCTCGCGCGCGACATCAATCCCTACGCACCATTGTTCACCCGCATCGACCCCAAGCACATCGACGCCATGATCGAATCCGGAAAATCGCCCGCCGCGGCCGAGGCCGCTCCACCCTCACCCCAGCCCTCTCCCGCCGGCGGGAGAGGGGGTGAATTCGTCGGCATCGACGATTTCGCCAAGCTCGACCTGCGCATCGGCAAGGTGCTCGAATGCGGCTTCGTCGAGGGCTCGGACAAGCTGTTGCGCTTCCTCCTCGACGCCGGCGACCTCGGGCAGCGCCAGATCTTCTCGGGCATCCGCGCCAGCTACGCCGAGCCGGAAAGGCTCGTGGGCCGCAACGTGGTGTTCATCGCCAACCTCGCGCCGCGCAAGATGCGTTTCGGCACGAGCGAAGGCATGATCCTCTCGGCTGGCTTCGACGGCGGGTCGTTGTCGCTGCTCGACGCCGACGACGGCGCGCAAGCGGGCATGCCCGTCAAGTGAAGCCACTCGAGAGTGGAGAGAAGTGAGAAACGGGGGAAAAGCGCTCTACCCTCGCTCCTCTTCGCTCGCTCCTGCCCCATGGATCTGATCGAACGCCTCGACCGCATCCTGCCGCAGACGCAATGCGGCCAGTGCGGTTTCGACGGATGCCGTCCCTACGCCGAAGCAATGGCGCGCGGAGACGCCGATATCGACCATTGCCCGCCCGGTGGCGACGCCGGCGCGCGCGCACTGGCGAAACTGCTCGGGGTCGAATCGAGGCCCTACGATCGTGTTCGCGGCGACCACAAGCCCGCGCAAGTCGCGGTCGTCGTCGAAGCCGACTGCATCGGCTGCACCAAGTGCATCCAGGCCTGCCCCGTGGACGCGATCATCGGCGCATCGAAGCTGATGCACGTCGTGGTCGGACCGTTGTGCACCGGTTGCGAACTGTGCGTTCCCGCCTGCCCGGTGGATTGCATCGCAATGACGGCCACCTCCGCATGACGAGGACACGCGCCGGCGGTGGCGTTCCCGCTTCTGCTAACGTACCTCGGTGCAACCCATGAGTCGCAGCACATGACGTCACCGTTCACCGCGCCCCGTAACCTGGACCCGAGGCAGCTGTGGGAAACCGCGCAACGCCTGATCCTCGAAAACCGGGTCGAAGAAGGCCGCGCCTGCCTGCTCGCGATACTGGAAACGCAGCCACGCAACGCGTCGGTCCACATGCTGCTGGCCGGGACCAGCCTCGCATCCGGGAAACTTCAGCGTGGGACGGCAGAGCTCCGCAACGCGGCCATGTCGATCCAGAACGACCCCGCGCTGCTGATCCAGGTGATGCAGGCGATGTCGCGACTGGGGGAAACGAACGACACCCGCATGTGCCTTCGCCATCCGCTGATCCCGCGATTGCAGAACGGGCCGATGCTCACCGCCATCGGGCATGTCTACCAGGGCATCGGCCTGAACGCGGAAGCGCTGCAAATGATGGACCGGGCGAAGCGGACCGGTTACGACAATGCCGATTTCCGTTATTTCCACGCGCTGCAATTGCAGTTCAACGGACGCCTCGACGAAGCCGAAGCGGAAATGGAAAGCTGCCTCAAGCTGGGGCCGACGTTCGGTCGCGCGTCGCTTTCGCTCGCCCGCATCCGGAAGCAGACGCCCGATTCGAACCACGTCGATTTCCTGCGCGAGCGCCTGCATTCGGTCCCGAAGGGCAGCGAGGACCATGCGGCCTTCGAGTTCGCCTTGTACAAGGAATACGAGGACCTCGGCGACCTCGACGCCGCCTGGGCGGCGCTGCAACGCGCGAACGCGGTCATGGCGGCGAGGGTTCCCTACGCCGCCGCCGATGAGGAAAAAACATTCGATCTGCTGATCGAGCGTTTCGATTCGGCAATCCCCCCGGATGCCGCGGAACCCCCGCCAGGACCGACGCCGATCTTCATCGTCGGGATGCCGCGGTCGGGAACCACGTTGCTCGAACGCGTGCTCGGCAGCCATTCGCAGGTGACTTCGGCCGGCGAACTCAGCGACATGCCGCGGCAGCTGCGCTGGGCCGCCGACCGCCATGGACATCCCATCGTCGACCGGGAACTGCTCGACGCGATCCCGGGCATCGACTTCGAACTGGTGGGACGGCGCTACCTGCAGCAGAGCCAGTGGCGCGCCAACGGCAGGCCTTTCTACATCGACAAGCTCCCGCCGAACTTCATGCTGATCGGCTGCATCCGGCGCGCGCTTCCGCATGCCAGGGTCGTGCACATGGCACGGGACCCGATGGATGTATGCTTCTCCAACTATCGCGCGATGTTCGGGGACTCGTATTCCTACAGCTACGACCTCGATGCGCTTTCGCACCATTACCGACAGTACGAGCGGCTGATGCGGCACTGGCGCGAGGCCATGCCCGGGTTCGTGATCGACGTTTCCTACACCAGCCTCGTGACGGACACCGAACGCACCTGCCGCGAACTCCTCGACGCATGCGGGCTTCCGTTCGAGGACGGCTGCCTCGACCACACCCGCAACCGGGCCAGCGTGGCGACCCTCAGCAGCGCCCAGGTGCGCCAACCCATCCATTCCCGCGGCCTTCGGGAATGGGAAAGGTACGGCGCCCAATTGCAAGGGCTTCGATCGGCGCTATCCGCTTGACCGGATCCAGCGGGGTCAATCGCGGATTTCGATGCCCGCGTCCTCGAGCAGGCGCCGCAGCGATGCCAACTGCGGCTCGTAGTTTTTCCATCGTCCTATCGAATGCGAGTTCATCGGTTCACGCACCTGCAAGGTGCTGGCGCTTGAGACGGGCGAAGCGTTGTCCTCGAACCGCAGGCATGCTTCCTCCCAGCCGAGGCCGCAGAACTCCAGCAATCGTCGCGTACACGCTTCCTGGTCGCGCACCAATGCCTCGTACTGCACGGTGAGAATCCGCCCGGGCAGCAGCCGCTCCCAATGGGACATCAGCCGGTCGAAAAGAACGTAGTAACGGCCCGTATCGAGAATGTCGAGGGAATAGTCGTAATACGGCGACATCAGTGCGAACAACTGCCGGAAATTCCCGAGGCAGGTGTCCATCGGATCGCGGCGGACGCAGATCATCCTGGCCATCGGCAGCGCTTTGGCGATGTATGCGGCGTACAGGAAGTTCTGCGGCAACTTGTCCACGAACCTCGGCTTGCCGCGTGCATCGGGCCTGGTGCGCGCCAGGTAATCCCCTCCAAGTCCGGCCCAATCCAGCTCCCGCGACCGCAGGACCGTGTCGGGATCGAGCATGAACGGCGTGGCGCTTCCCGACGCGCGCTTCAATGCGATGCCGAAATTTTCCGACTCGCCCGCGGAATGCACGTCCGGATGGCTGGAGAGGATGCGTTCGACCAGCGTGGTCCCCGAGCGCGGCATGCCGAACACGAAAATCGGCGCATCGGCCCGCAAGCCGGATGCCGACGATGTCGTTCCGGTGCAGTTTCGTTCGATCGCCTGGAACATGGCTTCGTCGCGGGAAATCGAATATCCCTTGGCGGCGCGGATGGGAGCCTTGCCCTGGACGAGTTGCCCGAAGGCCTCCGGATAACGTCCGAGATCCTCGAACTCCTTGGCGAGGGCCATGCGGACGTAGATCGAAGCCCCGGGATCCCGCGCCGCCGGAAGCACGGCCTGCAACCGGGCGATGTGGTTGCGATCCACGGTTTGCCGCCGGAGTTTCGCCAGCGCCGGATAAGCCTTCCAGAAGGAGGGATCGAGCCTCAGGCACTCCTCCAGTTCGGCCTCGGCGGCAGCGGCCTTGCCGATGAAAACGAGGGACGTGGCGAGGTTGAAACGGTATCCGGCCTGCGCGGGGTTCGATTCGACCAAGCGCTGGAAGACCCCGGCCGCCTTCGCATGCTCGTTCAATTGCGAAAAGACCACGCCGAGCGTGTCGAGCGTCATCGGATCCCGTGGCATCAGCATCCACGCCTTCTCGGCGGCGGCGAAGGCGTCCACGAGCCTGCGCATCGACGCCAATGCCCTCGAAAGCTGTGCGAGGTAATCGGCCCGCGCCGGGTTCAGGGACGCCGCGCGGGACAGGCATTCGACCGCGAACGGCATTTGCCCAAGCTCGATGGCGGCGGCGCCCGCCATGAACAGCGGCGCGCCACTCGACGGCATGTCCGGAATCAGGTCGACGGCCAGTTGCCTGGCGCGGGGCCAGTCGCCGCCGCGGAGAGCCGCCGCGGCAGCCTCGAACCTGTGTTTCAGCGCATCGGCCGGCGCCTGCACGTCAGCGGGCGGGCGCGCATGCCGAGCAGATCCGCTCGACCTTGTAGCCTTTCGAGCGCAGTTTCTCGACCACGCCGTCGCTGCCGAGCAGGTGCAGGCTGCCGACGACGACGAGGGTGTTTTCGTCGTGCGAATCGCGCAGGCGCTGTTCCAGCTTCGGCACCCAGGCATCGTTGCGCGCGACGTTGATGCGCTTGTACAGCGCCGGGTATTCGTCGCGCATCTCGACCGCCATGCCGTTCCACAGCGTGCCGGCGTCGCCCGCGCGCCACGCGGCGTGCAGGCGCGCGACTTCCTTGCTGCCATCGGCGGCTTCCTGCAGGGTTTCGTCGAGGAACTGGATCTGCTCGGACTCGCCCATGCCGTCGAGGAAGGCGATCTGTTCGTCGCCGGTCTCGAGCCCGGAGGTCGGCTTCTTCGCCGCCTGCGCATCGGCCGAGAAATGCTGGTCGAGGCCGAGCCTGGGATCGAGGCCCTGCTTGCCCATCTCGACCACGCTCACCGTCAGGCCCACGAACCAGGGCTCGAACAACTGCAGCATCTGCCCCGGCATGCCGGCTTTCTGCATCGCATCGGCGTTCTGTTCCACCCAGGCATCCAGGCGCTTCGCCGTGGCCGGCGGCAAGGCCGCGTCGAGCTGCCTGCCGTCCGTGCGCAAGGCCGCCTGGCCCATGCGCATCGCCAGCGTCGGCGAACCCATTTCCTCGGGCGGGATTTCGAACACCACGTCGCCGGAATCGGCGAACGCGGCATCCACGTCCTTCGACAACGGATAGTCGCCCGGCAACAGCATGTGGAACGAACCGAGCAGGTACAGGCTGCTGTCTTCGTCGGAAACTTTCCATAGCAACGGCACCGGCGGAGCATTCCTTGCCGCCGCGGGAGCGGATTCGGAAACCGGCTTCGCGGCGGGTTTCGCAGGCGGCGCGGCCTGCGCCGTCCACAGCGCCACGACGGCGGCCGGCCCGGCTAACACGGCCGCGCCACGCGCGAACCACGAGCGGACGCGTCGACTCACGAGCCGTGGTCCCCGGTGTAGGCCTTCTCGCCGGCGTCGATGGCCAGGTCGAGCCGGTTCTGCGCCGGCGGCAGCGGGCAGGTCGCGAACGAGGTGAACGCGCACGGCGGGTTGTAGCTCTGGTTGAAATCGAGCACGACATGGCCCTGCGCATCGGCCGGCGATGCGTAAAGGAAGCGCCCGGCCCCGTAGCTGCCGTGGCCGTTGGTGCGGTCGGCGAACACCAGGAACAATCGTCCGTCGCCTTCGTCCATCGCTTCGATTCGATAGGTGTTGCCGTCGCGTTCGAATTCGACCGCGCCCGGGTTCTTCGCATCGTCGAGGCCGCCGATGATGTTGGCGACCTGGATCGTGGTGCCTTCCGGGTGCGGCACGAACTTGCCGGGGACGCGCCACACCGCATCCGCGGGCCAGTATTCGAGCCCCGCGAAATGCAGGCGCGTCGGCGCATCCGCGTGCTTCACGCGCAGGCCGTAACGATCGCCGCGCTGGATCACGGTCGCCTGTCCCTTGCCTTCGTCGAAACCGATCACGTTCGGGTCTTTCGTTCCGTCGGCGTCTGTTTGCAGCACGGTCGCGCCTTTCAGCGGCTGGCCATCGAGGGTCAGCACCGCATCCTTGCCCGGCACGAAATGCACGCTGCCGTCCTTGCGCAGGTCGATCATGCCGAAGTGCCCCGGCCCCATCGCCAGGCGGATGCCGTTGTCGCCGGCGCTGCCGACGAAGTGCGGGCCCTGGTCGATCCAGTGCAGGCCGATCAGGCTGGTCCAGCCATCCGGCTGCAAAAGCCTCTCGCGGCGCTGGTCGCGCCAGGCCTGTTCCTCGCGCATGAAGGCCGGATCCTGTTGCGCCATCGGTTTGCTCGCCTCGTTGCTGGGGGACCGCACCACCGTCGCTGTCTGCGGGCCGCGCTGGCATCCCGCCGCGAGTACGGCGAGGCCCAGGGCGGCGATGCGAATCGTGCATTTCATCGTCAGCGTCCTCGAAGGAACCATGCGTCGATTTCGGCCAAGCCCAACCGCGCCCAGGTCGGGCGGCCATGATTGCATTGTCCGGAGCGTTCGGTCGATTCCATTTCCCGCAGCAACGCGTCCATTTCGGGAACGGTGAGGCGCCGGTGCGCGCGCACCGCCGCGTGGCAGGCCATGGTCGCGAGCAGGCCGTCGCGCGCTTCCTCGACGCGGCGCGTCTGGCCATGCTCGAGCAGGTCGCCGATCACGTCGCGCAGCAGCGCGGCGACATCGGTATCGGCGAGCAGGGTCGGCACGCTGCGCAGCAGCAGCGATTGCGGGCCGCTGCGGGTCACTTCGAACCCCAGCGCGGCCAGCGTGGCGGATTCGCGCTCCGCGACATCGGCTTCTCGCGAGGACACCGCCAGCGGCTGCGGCACCAGCAGCGGCTGCACGCGCACGCCGGCGCCATCGTGCGCGGACTTGAGCTTCTCGTAGCCGATGCGTTCGTGCGCGGCGTGCATGTCGACCACGACCAGGCCTTCGGCGCTCTCGGCGAGGATGTAGATGCCATGCAACTGCGCCAATGCGTGCCCGAGCGGCGGCACTTTTCCTTCGCCCGCATCGGCAAGCGGCACCGGCGGCAGCGCTGGCCCCGGATGCGCCGGCGCGTAGAGCGCGGCGTACTGCGCCGGCGCTTCGGCCAGCTTCAGGGCCATGTCGCCCTGTCGCGGCGGCAGGTCGGGGATCGGCGGATGGGACGCTGGCGATTGCGATTCGATCGGGGTTCCGGCCGCCACGCCCGCGCGAGTTCCGGAAAGCGCTTCCTGCAGCGTGCGATAGACGAAATCGTGCACGAGGCGCGAATCGCGGAAGCGCACCTCGTGCTTGGCCGGATGCACGTTGACGTCGACCGTGCGCGGATCGAGCTCGAGGAACAGCACGTAGGCCGGGTGCCGGCCATGGAACAGCACGTCGGAATAGGCTTGCCTGACCGCGTGGGCGACGTTGCGGTCGCGCACGCCGCGGCCATTGACGAACAGGTACTGCTGGTCGGCGCTGGCGCGGTTGTAGCTCGGTTGCGCGATCCAGCCGTGCAGGCGCAGGCCCGCGCCGGTGTGGTCGATGCGCAGGACGTTGCGCAAGAACTCCTCGCCCAGCGCATCCACCAGCCGCGCGCCGGTTTCGGTTGCGGTGTCGCCGCGATAACGGCGCAACGGCTTGCCGTTGTGGCTGACCCGCACTTCCACGTCGGGCCGCGCCAGCGCCAGCGTGCGCAGCCATTCCTCGACGTGGCCGAGTTCGGTGCGTTCGGCGCGCAGGAAGCGCCGTCGCGCCGGCACGTTGTAGAACAGTTCGCGCACCTCGACCGTAGTGCCCTGCGGCTGCGGGCTGGGCGCGACGTCGCCGACGCGCCCGCCTTCGACCTGCAGCGCATTGCCGCTGTCGTCGCCGTTGCGGCGCGAGGCGATGCGGAAACGGCTGACCGAAGCGATCGACGGCAGCGCCTCGCCGCGGAATCCGAGCGTGGCCACGGCTTCGAGGTCCTCGAGGGATGCGATCTTGCTGGTCGCATGCCGCTGCACCGCGACCGCGAGTTCGGAGGCCGCGATGCCGCCGCCGTCGTCGCGCACCCGGATCAGGCGCGCGCCGCCTTCCTCGAGGTCGATGTCGATGCGGCGCGCGCCGGCGTCGAGCGCGTTCTCGACCAGTTCCTTGACCACCGACGCGGGTCGTTCCACCACTTCGCCCGCGGCGATCTGGTTGACGAGGACATCGGGAAGCAGGCGGATGGTCACGCCCGCGATTTTAGCCGACGCCCGGGAAACTCCGAATCTTCAGGGGCTTCCGCCGGCGCCGATGCCCGTTCCGCCGCCATCCTGCGACGCCTGCGCGCGCAACGCATACAGCGTGCCGGGCGGCGGTTGGGTGGTGAAGTAGCGGTTGATGCCGCCGAGGATCGCGGTCGCGAGTTGCTGCTGGTAGGCCTTGCTGCGCAGCTTCGCCTCTTCGCCCGGGTTGGAGATGAAGCCGGTTTCCACCAGCATCGCCGGCATGTTGTCGGAAGTACGCAGCACCGCGAAATTCGCGCGCTCGACCTCGCCCTTGTGCAGGTTGCCGATGGCGTCGAGGTTGCCGAGCACGTAGCCGGCCGCGTCCTCGGACGCCTTCATGTTGCCGCTCTGGGTGAGGTCGAGCAGCACCGACGTCAGCACGTTGTCGCCGCCGCGGGCACGGTCGCCGCCGATCACGTCGGCCGCGTTTTCCTTGTCCGCGAGCCAGCGCGCGCGTTGCGAGGACGCGCCGCGGGTGGACAGCACGAACACGCCCGCGCCACGCGCATCCGGGCTGGTGAAGGAATCGGCGTGGATGGAAACGAAGATGTCGGCGCGCGCGGCATGCGCCTTGCGCGCGCGCTGCGGCAGCGGGATGAAATAGTCGGAATCGCGGGTCAGGTAGGACTTGAGCCCGGGAGTGGCGTCGATCTGGCGTGCCAGCTCGCGAGCGATGGCGAGGGTGACGTCCTTCTCGCGCGCGCCGCCGCGCCCGAGCGCGCCGGTGTCCTGCCCGCCGTGGCCGGCATCGATGGCGACCACCAGCGGACGCGTGCCGCCGGCATCGCGCATCGATTTGATCGGCGGCGGCAGCACAGCCGGAGGCGCCGCGGCTTGCGGCTCGCCGGTCGCGATCCGGGTCGGGACGCCGGTCGCGATCGTGCCGACCGCGCGATCCAGGGCAGTCTGCGCCGGCGCCGTGGGCTGATTGCCGGCCGGGGCCGCAACCGTGGCCGCTGCAACGGGCGGAACGGCAACCGTGTCGGGCGCCTGCGCGACAGGCGCGGGACCGTCGCCGGGCCATTCCAGCACCAGCCGTGGGCCACCCGCACCGGTTTCCACGCGCGGCTTGAGCGCGACCACCGGAGCGGCGAGGTCGAACACGATCCGGGTCACGCCCGGGCTCGGCTGCCCGGCGCGAACGCCGCGCACCACGCCGGTGGCGGCAGGCAGGGGCGTGCCGCGGCGCAACTGGCTGCCGGGAAGATCGAGGACCAGGCGGTCGGGATTGGCGAGGCTGAGGACCTGATAGTCCGCCACGCCATCCAGGCGAAGTTCGGCGCGGGTGCCGGTCGGGCCGGTTTCCAGCCGCATCTGGCTGATTTCCGCGGCGTGGGCAAGGTTCCACAACAGCGCCAGCAACAAGGCGGCACCGAGCACAACCTGCGGAATGGCGGTTCCCCTGACGCGCATGGGCGGGAGTTAAGCACCGTGCGCCACGGATTGCAACAGGTTTTCCCTTATGAATCCGTAGCCTGCAGGACCTTCCTTTCAGCTGGCGGCAAGAAATGCCTTCAAGCCACTGTCCGCCAGCAGGCGGGCCTGCCAAGCCGCGCCCGCAGGGGTACCCGGAGTAAGCAGGGCGGAACGCCCGTTCCCCTCCATCGCAAGCGCCAGGGTCATGTCCGGGGCAGGCAGCGCGGCCAGCCCGCGCTCGGGCCATTCGACCAGCCACAATTCGGCGTCGTCGGTATCGAGCGCGAGGAACTCGAGTTCGCCGGCCGCGCCGATCCGGTACAGGTCGAGGTGCAACGCATTCCCGCCGCGTGCGAGCGGATAGTGCTCGACCAGCGTGTAGGTCGGGCTGCGAATCGCACCTTCGACGCCGCATGCGCGCAACCATGCGCGCGCAAGCGTGGATTTGCCCGCGCCGAGTTCGCCTTGCAGGAATACCACCGCCTTGCCCTCGCGCGTGCGTTCGAGTGCGCGCGCGAGTTCGGCGGTCGCGGTTTCGTCAGGCAAGTGCATGCGCGGATTCTCCGGCATTCGCGGCGCGGCGCACACACGCGATGACGTCGCGCGGCAGCAACCCGCGTTCGCCTTCGCGTGCGGCGTCATCGCCGGCGACTGCATGCAGCAATGCGCCTGCAGTCGCGGCATCGAAGGCCTCGAGCCCCTGCGCGCGCAATGCGGCGATGATGCCCGTCAGCACGTCGCCCATGCCGCCGACCGCCATGCCCGGATTGCCGGCACCGATGACGCGTGGAATGCGTTTCGGCGCGGCGACGACACTGCCTGCGCCCTTCAGCACGACGACGGCATCGAATTTTTCCGCGAGTTGCATCGCCGCGGCGATGCGGTCGCGCTGGATGTCGGCGTTCGAACAACCGAGCAGGCGCGCGGCTTCGCCCGGATGCGGGGTCAGGATCGCATCGGACAATGTGCGCGGCGATTGCGCCAGCAGGTTCAGCGCATCGGCATCGACCACCAGCGGTTTCCCGGCGGAAATCGCCGCGAAAAACAGCGCGCGGCCCCATTCGCCCTGACCCAGCCCCGGCCCGAGCGCGAGCACGTCGGCCTGTTCGAGCATCGACGCGAACGAAGGCGAATCCTCGATGCCCGCCGGCATCGCTTCCGGGCAACGCGCGAGCAGCGGCGCGACATGCGCCTCGCGCGTGGCGACGCGCACCAGTCCCGCGCCGCCGCGCAACGCGGCTTCCGCGCACAACAAGACCGCGCCGCCCATGCCGAGGTCGCCGCCGATGCACAGCACGCGGCCGTTGTCGCCCTTGTGCGAGTCGCGACGGCGCTTCGGCAGGAAAGCGCCGAGGCCATCGGCATCGAACCATTCCGCCGCGGCTTCGATGTCGTCGAACGCGGATGCGGGCGCTTCGAGCGTCGCGAGCGACAGTTCGCCGGCATGATCCTGCGCCGCACCGGTGCGCAGGCCGGCCTTCGGTGCAATGCATTCCAGCGTATGCGTCGCCCGTATCGCCTTTCCCGGCACGGATCCGTGTTCGGCATCCACGCCGCTGGGCACGTCGATCGCCAGCATCGGAATCCCCGCGCCGTTGATCGTATCGATCCACGCCACCGCTTCGCCCTCCGGCGCGCGCGACAGGCCGATGCCGAACAGCGCGTCGACGACCAGGTCGCAACCGGCGAAATCCGGAAGACCGGTTTCGATACCGCCACCGGCGCGAACGAATTCTTCGCAGGCGCGTTGCGCCGGGCCCGTGCGCGGCGGTTGCAGTTGCAGCACGCGCAGCTCGCGCCCCGATTCGAGCGCATGCCGCGCCAGCACGTAGCCGTCGCCGCCGTTGTTGCCCGGTCCGCAGGCGACCGCGATCCGCCGCGCCCGTGGCCAATGCGCGAGCACTTCACGCCAGGCCGCCGCGCCCGCGCGCTGCATCAACGCGAAATCGTCACCGAGCGACGCCGCGACCCGCGCCTCGATGGCGCGCAACGCGGCGACGTTGTACAGGGCGAGCGGAGTCGGCATCGCGCGATTCTATACTTGGCCCCATGCACGAAGCCGCCGTGACACCGGATCTTGCGACGCTCGCCGCGCGCTTCAAGGCGTTGGCGCGCGAACACGGATTCCAGCGTTGCGGCATTTCCGGCATCGACCTGCCCGAGGACGAGGCCTACCTGCGCAGCTGGCTCGCGCAGGGCCTGTACGGAACCATGGACTGGATGGCGCGCCACGGCGAAAAACGCACGCGGCCGGCCGAGCTCGTGCCCGGCACCGTGCGCGTGCTCTCGGTCGGGCTCGACTACGGCCAGGACGAAGCCGCCGCGTGGGACAACCTGCGCGACGGCGAACGCGCCTACGTCGCGCGCTACGCGCTGGGCCGCGATTACCACAAGCTGATGCGCAACCGCCTGCAGAAACTCGCGGACGCGATCGCCGCCGAGATCGGTCCGTTCGGACACCGCGTGTTCGTCGATTCCGCGCCGGTGCTGGAACGCGCGCTGGCGCGCGATGCCGGCCTGGGCTGGATCGGCAAGCACACCTGCCTGATCGACAAGGACGGCGGCAGCTGGTTCTTCCTCGGCGAGATCTACCTCGACCTGCCGCTGCCTGTCGATCCGCCGGCCAGCGAACACTGCGGCACCTGCGTGCGCTGCATCGACGTCTGCCCCACGCAGGCTATCGTCGCGCCGCGCCGGCTCGACGCGCGGCGCTGTATCAGTTACCTCACCATCGAACACGAGGGCAGCATCGACGAGGAATTGCGGCCGCTGATCGGCAACCGCATCTTCGGTTGCGACGACTGCCAACTCGTGTGTCCATGGAACAAGTTCGCCAGGCGCACGGACGAGCCGGATTTCCGCGCACGCAACGGACTCGACCGGGCCACGCTGGCCGAACTGTTCGCATGGGACGAAGCCGAATTCCTGCAGCGCACCGAAGGTTCGGCGATCCGCCGCAGCGGCCACGAACGCTGGTTGCGCAACATCGCGGTGGCGCTGGGCAATGCGCCGGGCACGCCGCAGGTCGTCGCCGCGTTGCGATCGCGCCGCGACCACGATTCGCCGGTGGTGCGCGAACACGTGGAATGGGCGCTGGCGCGCCACGGCGCCGGTTAGCGGCGCGTTTCGATCTCGCGCAGCAACGCCTTGGTCACGACGTTGTCGGCCTCGGCCTCGCCCTTCAACGCCGGCAGCAGCCGGTTCGCCACCTGCTTGCCGAGTTCGACGCCGAACTGGTCGAAGGCGTTGATGCCCCAGGACACCGCCTGCAGGTACACGCTGTGCTCGTACAACGCGATGAGCATGCCCAGCGTTTCCGGCGTCAATGCGTCCAGCAGCAGCAGCGTGCTCGGCCTGCCGCCCGCATAGGCGCGATGCGCGTCTGGATTGCCCTGCCCGTTCGCCAGCGCCTCGGTCTGCGCCAGCAGGTTGGCGAGCAGCGCGTCGTGGTTGCCCGCGTGCGCATGGTCGCCGCGCACGACGCCGATGAAATCGGCCGGCACGACCTGGGTGCCCTGGTGCAGGGCCTGGAAGAAGCTGTGCTGGGTATCGGTGCCGGCGCCGCCCCACCACACCGGCACGGTCTGCGCGTCGAGTGCGCCGCCGTCGAGGCGCACGGATTTGCCGAGGCTTTCCATCACCAGTTGCTGCAGGTAATTCGGCAGCAGCTTGAGGCGCTCGTCGTAGGGCAGCACCGCCTGGGTGGTGGCGCCGAGCAGGTTGCGGTTCCACACCGCAACCAGCGCATGCCATGCGCCGAGGTTGCGTTCGAGCGGCGCCTCGATCACATGCGCGTCCATCGCCGCAGCGCCAGCGAGCAGGCGTTCGAAGCGCTCCATGCCGATCGCCAGCGCGATCGGGAACCCGACCGCGGACCACAGCGAATAACGGCCGCCGACCCAGTCCCACATCGGCAGGATGCGTTCGGAGGGAATGCCGAACGCGGCAGCGCGCTCCACGTTGGCGCTGACCGCGAAAAGGCGCGTGTCGTCGCCCAGCCAGTCGCGGACGATGCCGCCGTTGAGCAGGGTTTCCTGCGTGCCGAAAGTCTTCGAGATCAGGATCGCCGCGGTACGCGCAGGATCGAGCCCGGCCAGCGTGCGCTGCGTGGCATGGCCATCGACGTTCGAGAGGAAATGAACCTTGAAGCGAGCGCCCGGCTGCGCGAGCGCATCGACCACGAGCCGCGGGCCGAGGTCGGAACCGCCGATGCCGACGCTGACGATGTCGGTGACGCCGCTGGCTTCGAGCCCCGCGACCAGCGCGGACATGCGCGCGCGCGCCTGCACCGCCTGGGCATGCGCATCGCGCGCCACCGCCCCGGTCGACAGGTCGCTGCGCAGCGCGGTGTGCAACGCGGCGCGGCCTTCGGTGGCGTTCACCGGTTCGCCGTCGAACAGGCGCTTCAACGCGCCGGAGAAATCGCGTTCGCGGGCGAAGGCGAACAATGCGTCGAGCGCGGCGCGGTCGAGCCGCTGGCGGGCGAAGCTGGCGTAGAGCGGGCCGACCCGCAACGCGAAATCGCCCGCACGTTCCGGATCGTCCGCGACGAGATCCTTCAGCGCGGCGTTCGCCAGCCGTCCTGCGTGTGCGTCGAGGCCGGCGAGACCGCGGTTCACGCAGCCTGCTTGGGAATGCTGCGGTTCGTATGCGTCATCGCATTGTGGCGATCGACGTACACCAGCGTTGGCTTGAACTTCTCGGCTTCCGCTTCGTCGCACTGGCCGTAGGCGCAGATAATGACGAGGTCGCCGACCGAGGCGCGGTGCGCGGCGGCGCCGTTCACCGAAATGATGCCGCTGCCTTCCTCGCCGCGGATCGCATAGGTGGCGAAACGCTTGCCGTTGTTGACGTTGTAGATCTCGATCCGCTCGTACTCGCGGATGCCCGAGATGTCGAGCAGGCGGCCATCGATCGCGCACGAACCTTCGTAGTGCAGTTCGGCGTGGGTGACCGTGGCGCGGTGGATCTTGGCTTTGAGCAGCGTCAGTTGCATGGCTTCATTCCGGCGCCCGCGGGAAATCCGGGCGCGGCAAGTATAGGCCCGGCTTGCCGCGCTGCAACAAAGCCGCCGGCGGCGTTCAGCCGGCGCCGGCGGCCGGGTTGAATTCGAGGTTGTCGATCAGCCGGGTGCGGCCAAGCCGCGCCGCGACCAGCGCCACCCGCGGCCCGGGTTCGCCATCCGCGGGTTCGGACAGATCGGGGCGTCGCACCACGGCGTAATCCGGGACGAAACCGGCGGCGCGCAGTTCCGCATCCGCATCCGATTCGGCTTCGGCACGCGAGCGTCCGGCCACGATGGCATCCCGCATCGCCTGCAGGGTGCGGAAAATCGTGGCCGCGACCGGTCGTTCCTCCGCGGACAGGTACTGGTTGCGCGAACTCATCGCCAGACCATCGTCTTCGCGCAAGGTCGGCGCGGCAACGATCTCGAGCGCGAACGCGAGGTCGCGCGCCATCGCCCGGATCACCGCGAGCTGCTGGTAGTCCTTGCGCCCGAACACCGCGACGTCGGCCTGCACCTGGTTGAACAGGCGCGCGACCACGGTCGCGACGCCGTCGAAATGCCCGGGACGATGCGCGCCTTCCAGCACGTCGCCCACGTTCGGCACGTGCATGCGCACCGTGCCCCCGGTGCCGAACGGATACATCGCCTCGACCGACGGAAGCCACAGCGCGTCGCAGCCGGCGGCTTCGAGTCCCGCGGCGTCCTGCCCCGGCGTGCGCGGATAGCGCGCGAAATCCTCGTTCGGCCCGAACTGGGTCGGGTTCACGAACACGCTCGCGACCACGCGGTCGGCGTGGCGCTTCGCGATGTCGACCAGCGAGTAATGCCCGGCATGCAGGTTGCCCATGGTCGGCACGAAACCGACGCGCAGCCCGGCGCGCTTCCATTCGCCGACGCGATCGCGAAGGCGCGCGAGTTGGGTGATGGTTTCGATCATGCGTAGGAATGCGCTTCGTCGGGAAACGAACCATCGCGCACCGCGGCCACGTAAGCACGCACCGCGCCCGCGATCGAGCCGCCTTCGGCGAGGTAATCCTTGACGAACTTCGGCCGGCGATGTCCGCTGTCGAGGCCGAGCACATCGTGCAGCACCAGCACCTGCCCGTCGCAACCGGGGCCTGCGCCGATGCCGATGGTGGGAATCGCGAGGTCCGTGCTGATCGCGGCGGCGAGCGCCGAGGGCACGCATTCGAGCACCAGCAGCGACGCACCCGCTTCCTGCACCGCGCGCGCATCGGCACGCAACTGCCTTGCCGCGGCTTCGTCGCGGCCCTGCACCTTGAAGCCGCCGAAGCGGTTCACCGATTGCGGCGTCAGCCCGAGGTGCGCGCATACCGGGATTTCGCGTTCGACCAGGAAGCGGATCGTTTCCAGCTTGTGGCCTGCGCCCTCGAGCTTGACCATGCCCGCGCCGGCCTGCACGAAGCGCACCGCCGCCGCGTGCGCCTGTTCCGGGGTGGCATCGCTGCCGAACGGGAAATCCGCGATCTTCAGCGCGCGCCTGGCGCCGCGCGCGACCGCGGCCGTGTGGTAGGCGATGTCGTCCACCCGCACGGGCAAGGTGGAATCGTGGCCCTGCACCACCATGCCGAGCGAATCGCCAACCAGGATCAGGTCGACGCCGTTCGCGTCGAACACGCGCGCGAAACCGGCGTCGTAGGCGGTGAGCATCGCCAGCTTGCGGCCTTCGCGCTTGGCCTCGGCCAGCATCGGCACGGTCATGGCGATGGATGTGTCCGCGCCGTAGCTCATGGCGCCTCCGGGAATGCGCGTGGGGGCGGCTAGCCTACCGCCTCGATGCCGTCGGCAGCCATCGCTGCCGGCAGGTCGCGGGCAAGGCCATGGCCGGGGATGGTCGCGTTCGGGGCGATGTCCAGCAGCGGCTTCAGCGCGAACGCGCGTTCGTGCAGGTGCGGATGCGGCACGCGCAGGCCGGGCTCGTCGACGACCGAATGCCCGTACAGCAGCAGGTCGAGGTCCAGCGTGCGCGGCCCCCAGCGGGTTTCGTTGGCGCGGTCGCGGCCGTGCGCGCGTTCGATCGCGAGCAGCGCATCGAGCAGTTCCCGCGCCGGCAAACCGGTTTCGAGCATGGCCACGGCGTTGAGGAAATCCGGTTGCGCTTCGATGCCCCAGGCCGGCGTGCGATAGCGCCGGGAAACGCGCAGCAATTGCGTGCGCGGTAGTGCATCCATCCGCGCGGCCGCCGAGGCGAAGGCTTCGGCGACATCGCCGACATTGCCGCCGAGGCCGACGAAGGCGCGGACGCTCACCCCTGTCCGCCGCGCCGGCCGCGACGGCGCTTGCGCGCGGGCGCCGCGTCCGTCGATTCGATTTGCGCGAGTTCTTCCTCGCCCGCTTCCGGCGGCGGCATCCCCGCCTGCAGCGCACGCCAGTATTCGACGTCGGCGGCATGTTCCGGCGCCGCGGCCTGGCGCAGCACGAGGAAATCGAACGCGGCGCGGAAGCGCGGGTGCGCGAGCAGGCGCTGGCTGCGCTTGCGCTGGCGCAGGCGCGATTGCAGCAGCCAGATTTCCTGCATCGGCAACGAGAAGCGGCGCGGGAGCGCGATGCGCGTGGACTGCTGCAGGGTGACGCGGTCCGCGGCGCGGCGTTCCGCCTCGATCGCGTGCACGCCCTGCCCCTGCAACTGCATCAGTTCGCGGCAATACCCCGGCCACAGCAACAGCGCGAACAGGAACGCCGGCGACACCGGTTCGCCGTTCGCGACGCGCGCGTCCGTCCCGCGCAAGCCTTCGGTCAGCATCCTGCGCAGCGCGCCGCTGCGGTTGCTGTCCAGCGCGCGCGCGGTTTCCGGCAGCAGGGCTCCGAGCAGGCCGTGCGCTTCCAGTCCTTCGAAGCTCGCCAGCGCGTGGCCGGAGAGGAACAGCTTCTGGCATTCGTCGAACAGCCGCGCCGGCGCGGCGTCGTGCAGCAGCGATGCGAGTCCGGGCATCGGCGCCGCCGCGGAAGGATCGATGGAAAACCCGAGCTTGGCCGCCAGCCGCACCGCGCGCAGCATCCGCACCGGATCCTCGCGGTAGCGCGTTTCCGGGTCGCCGATCAGGCGCATCACCCGCGCCTGCACGTCGTCGAAACCGCCGACGTAATCGCGCACCGAGAAATCCTCGATGGCGTAGTACAGCGCGTTCGCGGTGAAATCGCGGCGAACCGCGTCTTCCTCGATGCTGCCGTAGATGTTGTCGCGCAGCAGGCGGCCGTCGGCATGCACTTCGCGGTCGCCGTCATTGTCGTCGCCGCCGCCGGCGCGGAACGTCGCGACTTCGATGATCTCGCGCCCGAACACCACGTGGGCGAGGCGGAAACGCCGGCCGATCAGGCGGCAGTTGCGGAACAGGTGGCGCACCTGCTCCGGCGTGGCGTCGGTGGCGACGTTGAAATCCTTGGGCTGGATCCCGATCAGCAGGTCGCGCACCGCGCCGCCGACGAGGTAGGCCGCGTGCCCGGCGTCGCGCAGGCGGTACAGCACGCGCAGCGCGTTGGGACTGATCGAACGGCGCGAGATCGGATGCTGGTCGCGCGGAATGACCCTGGGCACGGCAATCGGGGTAGGAACGGAACTCAGGGTCGGGTCCTGGCGGGCGGTCTCGGACGGCGCATGCGCCGCGGGTGGCGGCCATCGACGGCCGCGGGATTCCAACATCTTAACAAGCCGCATGCTCGGGCGTGCCCCACCGGCGCCGACAAGGTAGAATCGCCGCCCCGATTCACCGCTCCCTTCGTCTAGAGGCCCAGGACGTGGCCCTCTCAAGGCTGAAACCGGGTTCGACGAATTCGTCTGGAACGAATTCGGACAACCGCAGGTTGCCCTGAGCGCAGCGAAGGGCGCGGCACAGGATGTGCCGCGTCAATCCCGGCGGGATACAATCGCGCCCCCAAAGCTCATTGCTCCCTTCGTCTAGAGGCCCAGGACGTGGCCCTCTCAAGGCTAAAACACGGGTTCGAATCCCGTAGGGAGCGCCACACAGGAAAACCCCGTGCCAAGGCACGGGGTTTTTTCTTGCGTGCTTCCCATGGATGAGAACCCGTAGGGTTCGACAAATTCGTTCGGAACGAATTTGGACAGCCGCAGGCTGCCCGAAGGGCGCGGCACAAGGATGTGCCGCGTCAATCCCGTGCCACGGCGTAAACTAACGAAATCGCATCACGGACCCACCACCATGCCCTTCGTCGTCACCGAGAACTGCATCAAGTGCAAGTACACCGACTGCGTCGAGGTGTGCCCGGTCGACTGTTTCCACGAAGGCCCGAACTTCCTCGTCATCGATCCGGACGAGTGCATCGATTGCACCCTGTGCGAACCGGAGTGCCCGGTCAACGCGATCTACCCGGAGGACGACGTGCCCGCCGGGCAGGAAAACTTCATCGCGCTCAACGCCGAACTGGCGAAGGACTGGCCGGTGATCAGCGTGCGCAAGGATCCGCCAGCCGACGCGGCGGAATGGGAAGGCAAGCCGGGCAAATTGCCGCTGCTGGAACGCTGAGCGACGACGCGGTCGCCGGCACGGAAAAGGGCGCCGATCGGCGCCCTTTCCACTTCGCGGCCCTGCCGCCTTACTGCCCGAGCGCGGCCTTGAGCGCGCCCAGCAGCTTGAGCTGCGCCGGGCCGTTCGCGGCCACGCCGCGCGGATCGACGGTGCTCACCTGCACGTTGTCGCCGTTCTGCACCAGGCGCACGAGGAAATCGCTGCCCTCGTAGCTCACGTCGTAGCTGCCGAGCAATTGCGCCTTGGTCGCGATGGTCAGGCCCGGGATCGTTGCGAGCGCATCGCCGACCTTGGCGAACACCGCATCGCGCTGGCCGGGAACGGCGAAGCCCGGCGCCTGCTGCGCGCCGACCTGCGAACGCATCACCGAACCGCCGCCGGTGGGAAGCGCCATCGCGCTGCTGGTATCGGGCTGGTCGAGGTCGGGCGGGACCTCCAGCGGGCGGCTCTCGGGGCTGTTGCGATAGGCATCGGTTTCGCCGCGGTGGAACCAGTGGCAACCGGCGGAGCCGAGCGCGGCGACCGCGAGCAGGGCGACGGCGGCGGTACGCGAAGGACGGAACGTGGGCATCGGTGGCTCCTGGGTTCAGGCCGCGAACGCGTCGCGGCAGGATGATTCGAGGTCGCGGATCTCCGCGGCGATCGAGGCGGCGGATTCCGCATGTTGCGGCGAAAGCGGCGTCAGCGGCAGGCGTAGCCCGTGGCCGATGCCATTGCGCGCGAGCAGCGCCTTGACCGGAATCGGGTTCGGTTCGATGCCGAGGAAGTCATAACTGCGGCGCAGGCGCGCATCGAGCGCGTTCGCGGCGGCGGCATTGCCGCCGCGGGCGAGGTCGCAAAGCCGGCGGAAGCTGCGCGGCAACACGTTCGACGCCACCGACACGACGCCGTCGGCGCCGGCGAGCATCGCGCGGCAGGCGGTCGGGTCGTCGCCGCTGAGCACCGCGAAACCGTTCGACTTCAACGGCAACAGGGCCTCCATGCGCTCCGGCTCGCCGCGCGCCTCCTTGATGCCGACGATGCGCGGATGCGGCGCGAGTTCGGCCACGGTTTCCGGCAACAGGTCGCAGCCGGTGCGGCCGGGCACGTTGTACAGCACGATCGGCAATTCGCCGTCGTCGGCGACCGCGCGGTAATGCGCGAGCAGGCCTTGCTGCGTGGGACGCACGTAGGGCGGCACCACCACCAGCGCGACGTCGGCACCGAGCACGGCCACGCGACGGGTCTGTTCGATGGTCTTCGCCGTGTTCGACAAGCCGGTGCCCGCGAGCACCGGCACGCGCCCGGCGACGGATTCCACCGCGCTGCGCAGGATCGCGTCGTATTCGACGTCGTACAGCGCCGCGGCCTCGCCGGTAGAGCCGGCCACGACCAGCGCCTGCGTGCCGCCATCGAGCTGCGCCTGCAGCAGCCGGCGCCACGCATCGAGGTCGATTTCGCCCGCGGCGGTGAACGGCGTCGCGAGCGCGGTGATGCTGCCGGAGAGTCGCAAGCGGGGGACCTGACGGGTGCGGGGCCCGCGCCTGAGCGCGAGCCGGATCAATGACTTGCCGGCATGTTACTTGCGGCCCGGAAGCGCGGGCAAGTATGCTGGCGGTAGCTTCCGGCGCGTCGCCGACACGCCGTTCAGCCCCCAGCCCCGGACGCCGACTTGACCGATTCCGTTCCAGACCAGGCGACCGATCCGCGCCCCGCGCAGAACGAAAACCACCTGCTGATCAACGCCTACACGACGCATCCGCGTTCGCCCCTGCTGTTGGTCACCCGGTGCATCGCCGACAGTGGCTGCAACCTCGCCGACGCCCGCCTCAGCACCGTCGGCCGCGATGTCTCGCTGACCGCGCTGGCCGTCGGTCCCTGGGGTTCGGTGGCCAGGCTCGAGGCCGCGCTCACCCGGCTCGAACGCGAGGAAGGCCTCAAGCTGGTCTGGTACCGCACCGGCGCCAAGCCGCTGCAATCCAACCTGCTGCCCTACGTGGTCGAAGTGGTTGCCGCGGACAAGCCCGGGATCCTGTTCCAGCTCGCGGATTTCTTCGACCGCGCCGGCATCACCGTGGAAAGCCTGCACTGCTCGCGCTACCGCGCGATGCAGACCGGCGCGGACATGTTCTCGGCGCAGCTGACCATCGGCGTACCGGCGGAAACGCACATCGCCGCGTTGCGCGACGACTTCCTCGAGTTCTGCGACCACCTCAACCTCGACGCGATCATGGATCCGATGAAATTCTGACGATGATCGAAACCGGCAAGGCGATCCCGAAATCCGTCCTCAACCTGTCGCTGGCGCTGTCCGGCGACGCCGACGCGAAGCTCGCCGATTTTTCCGGTCGCTGGCTGGTCCTGTATTTCTATCCCAAGGATTCCACCCCCGGATGCACCACCGAGGGCCTGGATTTCAACGCGCTGCTGCCGAAGTTCCGCAAGCTCGGCGCCGACGTGCTCGGCGTGTCGCGCGATTCGCTGAAATCCCACGACAACTTCTGCGCGAAGCAGGGCTTCGAATTCCCGCTGGTCAGCGATGCCGAGGCGAAACTCTGCGATGCGTTCGGCGTGATCCAGCCGAAGAAACTGTACGGCCGCGAATTCACCGGCATCGTGCGCAGCACCTTCCTCGTCGATCCGAAGGGCCGCGTCGCGCAGGCGTGGTCGCCGGTGAAGGTCGCGGGCCATGCGCAGGCCGTGCTCGACGCGCTGAAGGCCGCAAGCAGCCAGTGACCGATTCCGTTTCCACCTTCCCCACTGCCCCGCCTCGCGGGTCGCGGTGGCCCGCCGCCGTCCGTTCGCCCCGGAGCCCGCATGACGCGTAGCAAGCGCATCTACGTCCTCGACACCAACGTGCTGATGCACGACCCGACCGCGCTGTTCAAGTTCGAGGAACACGACGTGTTCCTGCCGATGCAGGTGATCGAGGAACTGGACAATTCGAAGAAGGGCACGTCGGAGGCGAGCCGCAACGCACGCCAGGTCAGTCGCTTCATCAACGAACTGGTCGAGGCGCAGGGCGCCGACAAGATCGCCGAGGGCCTGGTGCTGGAACGCCCCGGCGGGCTGCAGCTGCGCGGGCGCAAGAGCACCGGCCACCTGCGTTTCCAGACCCGCGACTTCGACGCCGGCAAGCGCTTCGGCGCGGTGGTGCCGGACAACGCCATCCTCGGCGCGATCCTCGCGCTCAAGGAAGAGGAACCCGGCACGCCGGTGGTGTTCGTCTCCAAGGACATCAACCTGCGGATCAAGGCGGCGATCGCCGCTATCGTGTCGGAGGATTACGAGAACGACCGCGCGCTCGACGACTTCAGCCTGCTCTACACCGGCGCCACCGAACTGCCGGAGGATTTCTGGCAGCGCCACGGCAAGGACCTGAAGTCGTGGACCGAAAAGGGCCGCACCTTCTACGAGATCGCGCGCGGCAAGGACGAGGAGTGGTACCCGAACCAGTACCTCTACCTGCCGGGCGACGCCGATGCGGAACTCCGCGTCGCGAAAGTGGATGAAGGCAGGGTGACGCTGCAGATCGTCGACGACTTCCGCAGCAGCCAGCACGCGGTCTGGGGCATCAACGCGCGCAACCGCGAGCAGAACTTCGCGCTGAACGCGCTGATGGACCCGGAGATCGACTTCGTCACCCTGCTCGGCACCGCAGGCACCGGCAAGACGCTGCTCGCGCTGGCCGCGGGGCTGGCGCAGACCATGGACCAGCAGCGCTACCGCGAGATCATCATGACCCGCGCCACGGTCAGCGTCGGCGAGGACATCGGTTTCCTGCCCGGCACCGAGGAGGAAAAGATGACGCCGTGGATGGGCGCGCTGACCGACAACCTGGAAGTGCTGACGCACAACCAGGAAGGCGGTTCGTGGGGCCGCGCCGCGACCAACGACCTGCTCGCCTCGCGCATCAAGATCCGTTCGATGAACTTCATGCGCGGACGCACCTTCCTCTCGCGCTGGCTGATCCTCGACGAGGCGCAGAACCTGACCCCGAAGCAGATGAAGACGCTGATCACCCGCGCCGGTCCCGGCACCAAGATCGTGTGCCTGGGCAACGTCGAGCAGATCGACACGCCCTACCTCACCGAGACGACGTTGGGACTCACCTACGCGGTGGACCGCTTCAAGCACTGGCCGCACAGCGCGCACGTCACCCTGCGCCGTGGCGAGCGTTCGCGGTTGGCGGATTACGCATCGGAAGTGATGTAAGCGGATGATGCATAAAACATCATGATAAAGGTCTGAACCTTGCTTCTAGATGGCTGATCATGCTGCAATTGCAGCATGATCTCCGCTGCCCAACTGCGCGCCGCGCGCGCCCTGCTCGGCATCGACCAGCGCACGCTGGCGGAAATGTCGGGGGTGTCCCTGCCCACCATCCAGCGCATGGAAGCGAGCAAGGACGAACACGTGCGCGGCGTGGTGTCCACGCTGGCGAAAATCGTGGCGGCGCTGGACGCCGCCGGCATCGAACTGATCGGCAACGAACAGCCCAGCCAGGGTCGCGGCCGCGGTGTGCGCCTGAAGGAACCGCGGTGAACGCATTGCCCGCCTTCGACCGACGCGCCTGGTTGCGCATGTTCGAACCCAAGTTGCTCACGGTGCTGCGCGAAGGCTATTCGCCGGCCATGTTCCGCGCGGACGCGGTCGCCGGGCTCACCGTCGCCATCGTCGCGCTGCCGCTGGCGATGGCGCTGGCGATCGCCTCCGGCACGACGCCGGAAAAAGGTTTGTACACCGCCATCGTCGCCGGCTTCCTGATCTCGGCGCTGGGCGGATCGCGCGTGCAGATCGGCGGTCCGACCGCGGCGTTCATCCCCGTGGTGTTCGTGGTGATCCAGAAGTTCGGCTTCGGCGGATTGATCCTGTGCACCCTGCTCGCGGGACTGATGCTCATCGCGGCCGGCCTTCTGCGCCTCGGCACGCTGATGAAATACATGCCGCAGCCGGTGGTCACCGGCTTCACCGCCGGCATCGCGGTCAGCATCGTTTCGAGCCAGGTGAAGGACGCGCTGGGATTGCGCATGGACGCGGTACCGGCGGAGTTCCTGCCGCGCTGGGAAGCGTTCGCGCGGCATGCCGGCAGCATCCGGCCGTCCACGGTGGCGATCACCGCGCTCGGCCTCGCCGCGATCTTCGTTTTGCGCAAGTGGAAACCGAACTGGCCCGGTTTCCTGGTGGCGCTGGTCCTGTGCACGCTGGTCGTGCTCGGGCTGCAGCTGCCGGTCGACACCATCGGCACGCGCTTCGGCGCGCTGCCCTCCGCGTTGCCCACCTTCGATTTCCCGCGCATCCCGTTCGAACGCACCTTCGAACTGCTGCCGAGTTCGTTCACCATCGCCTTCCTCGCCGGCGTGGAATCGCTGCTCTCGGCGGTGGTCGCCGACGGCATGGTCGGCACGCGCCACCGCTCGAACATGGAACTGGTCGCGCAGGGCGTGGCGAACGTCGGCTCCGCGCTGTTCGGCGGCCTTCCCGCGACCGGCGCCATCGCCCGCACCGCGACCAACATCCGCGCCGGCGGCCGCACGCCCGTCGCCGGCATGCTGCACGCCGCGTTCCTGCTCGCGTTCATGCTGCTGCTGGCGCCGCTGATGCGCTACGTTCCGCTGGCGGCGCTGGCCGCGGTGCTGCTGGTGGTGGCCTGGAACATGGCCGAGGTGGAGAACTTCCGCGGCACCCTTTCCGGGCCGAAGGGCGATGCGCTGGTGTTGCTGCTCACCTTCCTGCTCACCGTGTTCTTCGACCTGACCGTGGCGATCGAAGCCGGCATCGTGGTCGCCTCGTTCGTGTTCATGTTCCGCATGGTGGAGGCGGCAGAAGTGGGTTCGGGCCTGCGCCTGGCCGACGACGACCTGCATCCCGGCGCGGCGGAGGACGACGCGCTCGACCAGCGCGCGCGATTGCCGAAAGGCGTGGAGGTCTACCAGATCGACGGGCCGCTGTTCTTCGGCACCGCGAACCGGCTCGACAACCTGCTCGACCAGTTCCCGGCGCCGCCCAAGGCCTTCATCCTGCGCATGCGCCTGGTGCCGATGATCGACGCCAGCGGCGTGCACGCCCTGCGCAAGCTCGCCGAGCGTTGCCGGCGCAAGGGCATCGCGCTGATCGTGTCGGGGCTGCAGGAACAGCCGAACCGGGTGCTGGCGCAGATGGAATCGCGCGAACATCCGGGCGACCTGCACCTCGCACCGGATTTCGAACATGCGTTGAAACTGGCCGAACGCCTCGCGCACCGCGAAGCGCCCAGCCCGGCGAATCCGTGAAGGTTCGCCGGGGCGCGATGGTCAGTTCGGGATGAAAGTGATCGAAGTCGGGTAACTGCCGTCCTCGCTGCCGAACCTGGTGACGAAGTTGCCGAAATTCAGCTGCAACGAATTGACGCCGACGTTCAGCGTGACGTTCTGGAACACCTGCGCCTGCACCGGCGTTCCGGGCGCCGCCGGGGGCGGATTGGGCCGGCCCGGATTGGCCTCGGTGGTGCGCACCGGCCCGGCGGGACACCAGTTCCTCGGATTGCGCGGATTGTTGCCGGTGGTATTGCGGTTGATCCCGACGTTCCACGGATTGATGGTCGACTTGGCGAAGGAATCGCAATCGGCCTGTGTGCTGAAGGCAGCACCGACCTGCACGCCATCGATCACCAGGGTATTGCCGGCATGGAATCCGTACTCGGTATTGCCGTGGGTGGTCATGATCACCTGCACGGTGCCGGTAACGGTGGCGGATCCATCGCCCGGGTCGGGCACGTCGATCGCGCCGGGGATGTAACGCGAGGCGCCATCGACGACGATCGGTTCGAGGATCGCGGGGATCGCCTGCCGCGCAGCGACCGCACGCGCGCCGCTCGACACGAGGTCAAGCGAGAAACTGAAGCCGGTGAGCCCGAAGATCAGTTGCGCCTGGTCCGTCGGCAACCCCGGTGGATATGGTGCGGCGGGAATGGTCGGCACCATCTGCCCGCTACTGTCCCAGCACGGGTTGTAGGTGCCGCTGCTGTTCGAATAATTCGGATACGAGCCGCCCTTGATGCCGACCCAGATGTCGCGCGTCGCGCTGGCCAGCGAGGGCGCGAACCGGGAGATGTCCATGTACGGGGGCACGTAGGTGCTCGAGGAACTGTCGTAGGTGTTGAACGGCGTCATGAAGCGCGCCATCTCGACCGAAGCGCTTACGTCGGCCAGCGTGGGCTGCACGCCGCGCGGCATGGAGACGTAGGACACGGCTTCGATCCGGTCGAACGCATCGCAGCCGCCGAAATACGTCACCTTCGCCGACAGGCGCTTGCCGAGTTGCCGCTTCTGCGCATTGCCCAGCTTCGCCAGCGTGTACCAGGTGTCGTTGGCATCGTCGAACAGGTATAGGTAGCCCGGTGGCGGCGTGTAGTTCGGCGGCATGCCGCTCCCGTAGATGCTGAACTGGGGCGCGTGGTCCAGCAGGTTCAACGTCGCGGCTCCCGCCGTCGATGCCATACAGGCGGCAGCGAGGAACGACAGTGACACCCTCGCGGGAAAACCAACGATACGCATCGCAACACCTCCTTCCAGGACCGGAAACGATGGGCAAGCAAGCCGGGCGCATGGCGACGAATCCATTCCACCCGCCCGTTCGCCGAGGCCACAAGCACGGGATCGCCGGAGTATAGAACCCGGCCCGGTGGCTTGAGGCACACTGGCCGGCATGTCCGCTGCCTTCGCTTCCAGCCGCCTGCCCGGCGCCCTGACCATCGCCGGTTCGGATTCCGGCGGTGGCGCCGGCATCCAGGCCGACCTCAAGACCTTCGCCGCGCATGGCGTGCACGGGCTCTCCGCCATCGCCGCCCTGACCGCCCAGAACACGCGTGGCGTTTCGGCCGTGCACGTGCCGCCGGTCGATGTCCTGCGCGCGCAGATCGATGCCTGCTTCGACGATTTCTCCATCGGCGCGGTCAAGCTCGGGATGCTGGCGAATGCGCAGGTGATCCATGCCGTCGCCGACGCGTTGGAAACTTACCAGCCGCGTTTCGTCGTGCTGGATCCGGTCATGGTCGCGACCAGCGGCGCAAAGCTGCTCGAGGACGAGGCGCTGGATGCGCTGAAGTCGCGGCTGTTGCCGTTGGCGAGCATCGTCACGCCGAATATTCCCGAAGCCGAAATTCTTTATGGTCGGCGCATACGAACCACAAACGACATGCACGACTGTGCAATCGCGATGCGTTATTCCCTGGCGCAAGCGTGCCTCGTCAAAGGTGGTCACCTGCAAACCGGGGATGAGGTCATCGATATTTTTTGCGACGAAGACGGGACCCAGCCCATCATCCACGAGCGCCTACCACTCGAAGCGCACGGCACCGGCTGCACGCTGGCCTCGGCGATCGCCGCGAACCTGTGCCTCGGGAGGGACATGCCGGAATCCGTGCGAGAGGCGATCGACTACGTCGAACGCGCGCTGCGGCTCGGGTACCGGCCAGGCCGCAGCGACATCGTGGTGCTGGATCATTTCGGCGCAGCGCCGCGCGCGCGGCGCTGACCGACGGCGCACTATCGCAGCGTGCCGCTCGTCAGGCCCGCCATGAAGGCATTGACCTGGTTCGTGTAATCCGACGGCAAGCCGAGCTTGGCGTTGATGTCGTTGTGCTCCAGGTTTTCCGGCAACACCAGCGCATCCGAGCCGTAGCCCAGCGCCTTGTCGACGAAGTCCTGCGCGCGCGAGCAATATTCGTCCGGCTCCCTGGACGAACACACCGCCATGTACGGCGCGATGCGTCCCTTCAACTGCGTCATCGGCGATGCGGCGGCCCAGAGCTTGGGGTCGGTGCCGAACGCCTTGTCGTAGGTCGGGTCGTGGTACGGGTTGGTCATGATCTCGGTGACGTCGTACGCCGCGCTGTCCAGCGAGATCGTCCCGAGCCACGCTTGCGGGCGCAGGTTAGAAGGCACCGCCTGCACGACCGAGGGGCTGGACGCGACCAGCGACACCAGGTGCGCGCCTGCGGAGAAGCCCATCAGGATGAACTTTTTCGGATCGCCGCCCCACTGCGCGGCATTGCGCTGCGCATAGCCGAGCGCCATGGCGACGTCGGTCGCCTCCTGCACCGGGTTCACTTTCGGCACCAGGCGGTAGTTGACCGAGATGAAGATGATGCCGGTCGGCACCCACTTCTTGACCTTGTTGGTGACCACAGGCGTATCGGTCTTGTCGCCCTGGTACCAGCCGCCGCCGTGCACCATCACGATCACCGGCGCGTTCTTCGGCGTCGTCGCCGGCATGTAGACGTTCGAACTTCTGCAGCGGATCGCTGCCGTAGGCGACATTGAACTGGAAACACATGTTCGCCGGCAGCGAGTTGTTCTTGCCGCCGGTCGCGGGGTTGCAGAACTTTCCGTCCTGCGTGGCCTTGGACAGCACCGGCCTGGTGCCGGCATCGGCGAATGAGCTGGCGAACAGCGCCGCCAGGAGGAGCAGGGATTTCGATAGAGCGGAATGCATGGGCGTCTGACTTCCGTGCGCGGCGGGGGAGAACCGCGTCCGGGGCGATCGTAGGGATCGATCCGCCATGCAACCGGGATTCGGCGCACATATCCGGTGTCACATTCGTTTACACGAATGAATGGGCCGGATTTCCCGCGTTATTTCCGCGCAGACGCGACATGGATCCGTCGCGTGCCTGCTGGCCGGCGCAATGTCGCGCCGGCTTCGCCTCATCGTCTTGCGATCAGCGCAGGGTTCCGTCGTACACCGCGGACATGAATGCGCTCACCTGCGAGGTGTAGTTGGACGGCAGGCCGAGGAAGCCGTTGATGTCGCCATGGTCGAGGTTCTGCTGGATCACGAGCGCATCGGTGCCATAGCCTAGGGCCTGGTCGACGAAGCCCTGCGCCCATGCGCAGGAATAGTCTTCCTTCGTGGAGCACACGGCCAGAAACGGCGCCATGCGGCCCTTCATCTGCGCCATCGGCGATGCGGCGTTCCACAGTTTCGGGTCGCTGCCGAAGGCGTCGTCGAAAATGCTCTGGTGGTAGGGGTTTTCCATCATCGAGGTGACGTCGTAGGCCGCGCTGTCCAGCGCGACCGTGCCCAGCCACGGCCGCGGGCGGATGCTCGCGGGCGTCGCCTTCACCACCGCCGGGCTCGATGCCACCAGCGACACCAGGTGGGCGCCGGCCGAGAAGCCCATCAGCACGAACTTGTCCGGGTCGCCGCCCCACTCGGCGGCGTGCCGTTGCGCGTAACCGAGCGCGCGCGCCACGCTTTGCGCTTCCTGCAGCGCATTGACCTTCGGCACCAGCGGATAGTTGATCGAGATGAAGATGGTGCCGGTAGGCACCCAGTTCATCACCTTGTTGAGCACGACCGGGGTATCCATCTTGTCGCCCTGGTACCAGCCGCCGCCATGCACCATCAGGATCACCGGCGCCTTGTATGCGCCCGCCGCGGGCATGTAGACATCGAGCTTCTGCAGCGGATCGCTGCCGTAGGGGATGTTGAGGCGGAAGCACATGTTCCCCGGCATCGGATTGTTGGAGCTTCCGCCCGGCGGATTGCAGAAATTGTTCTGCGACTTCGGCGGCGGCGACGGCGGCGTCGGTACGGGCCGGGCGAAGGCAGCCGCGCAAGCGAACATCGTCGAGAGCGCCAGGGCGAATTTCACGTGCAGGGATTTCATGGCGATGACCGTGCGCGGCATGGGAGAACCGCATTCGGGGCGATCCTAGGAGCCAGCCCCGCGGGCAACCGGGATTTGGCGCACATATCGGAACAGACGCCTGATCGCACGGGCGGAATAGTGAGGAATCGCGCACAAAACGCGCGCCCGGCAGGCCCGGGCCGCATCGGCGCCACCCCCGGTTACAGTGGATCCCCACGGGCACGAGGCCGGATCGATGCGGGCAGCGGAAATGCGGGTCGCGACCGGCGATGGCCACGAGGCCACCCTGCCCGCGCGCATCCCCGACGCGCCGCGCGCCGCGCTGCTGTGGCTGCCGGCGCTGGGCGTGGCGGCGAAGCACTACATCCCCTTCGCGGAAACGCTGGCCGCGCGCGGCATCGCCGTGTTCCTGCACGAATGGCGCGGCAACGGCAGCAGCAACCTGCGCGCCGGTCGCGATTGCGACTGGGGCTACCGCGAACTGTTCGCGGACATCGCCGCCAGCGAAGCGATGCTGGAAGCGCGCGCCGCCGGATCGCCGCGCATCCTCGGCGGGCACAGCCTCGGCGGCCAACTCGCCTGCTGCAGCCTCGCGCTGTCGCCGCAGCGCGCGCGGTCGCTGTGGCTGGTCGCCAGCGGCGCGCCGTACTGGCGGAGCTTCCCTTCGCCGACGCGCTGGTGGCTGCCGTTCGCGTATCGCTTCCTGCCGTGGCTGGCGGACCGTTGCGGCGCCCTGCCCGGCCGCCACGTGGGTTTCGGCGGGCAAGAGGCGCGCGGCGTGATCCGCGACTGGTCGCGCTCGGCGCTAAGCGGGCGTTATGCCGCGGCCGGCATGGCGTTCGATTTCGAACACGGACTCGCGACGATCGATGCCGAGGCGAGGGCCGTGGTCATGGACGAGGATTGGCTGGCGCCACCCGGATCGCTGCGTTTCCTGCTCGGCAAGATGCCCGCTGCCACCACGCGGGTCTCGACGCTGGGTGCGGAGGCGCTCGGTGTCCGCGCGGACCACTTCGGCTGGCTCAAGGCGCCGCATGCGATCGTGGAGGCCTTGGTGCCGGCGCCCTAGGCCGGGCGACACGGGCCGCGACCCGGGCCTTCCTGCGATAATTGCGGCCTTGGCCCCGTAGCTCAGCTGGATAGAGCGTCCCCCTCCTAAGGGGAAGGTCGTGCGTTCGAATCGCGCCGGGGCCGCCAATCCTCGATTTCCGCCTCGGAGTTCCCCCATGACCCACCCCGTCCTCGCCGCGCTCGGCCTCGGCGACAACGAATCCGGCACCTACCTCGGCAACGGCGAATGGTCCAAGACCAGCGATGCCGGCGTGCTCGAGCCGGTCAACCCGACCACAGGCGAGACCCTCGGCCGCGTGCTGGCGTCCTCGCAGGCCGACTACGACACCATCGTCGAGCGCGCCCAGGCTGCATCCAGGGTCTGGCGCACCGTGCCGGCCCCGCGCCGCGGCGAGGCGATACGCCTGTGCGCCGACGCGCTGCGCGCGCACAAGGACGCGCTGGGTTCGCTGGTCGCGCTGGAAATGGGCAAGTCCAAGCCCGAGGGCGACGGCGAAGTGCAGGAGATGATCGACATCGGCGAATTCGCGGTCGGACTGTCGCGCCAGTTGTACGGCCTGACCATGCACAGCGAACGCCCCGGCCACCGCATGTACGAGCAGTGGCATCCGATCGGCCTTGTCGGGATCATCAGCGCGTTCAACTTCCCGGTCGCGGTGTGGGCGTGGAATTCCTTCGTCGCGGCGGTGTGCGGCGACATCAGCATCTGGAAGCCCTCGCCCAAGACCCCGCTCTCGGCCATCGCTTCGATGAAGATCTGCAACGAGGCGCTGAAAAAGGGTGGTTTCCCCGACATCTTCTTCCTGTTCAACGACGCCGGCAGCGACCTCGCGCAGCAGTTCGTGGACGACAGGCGCGTGGCGCTGATCTCGTTCACCGGTTCGACCAAGGTCGGCCGCATGGTCGGCGAACGCGTGGCGCAACGCATGGGCCGCTCGCTGCTGGAACTGGGCGGCAACAACGCGATCATCGTGGACGAAACCGCGGACCTGAAGCTCGCCATCCCCGCGATCGTCTTCGGCGCGGTCGGCACCGCCGGCCAGCGCTGCACCACGACGCGCCGCCTGATCGTGCACGAATCGATCTACGCCGACGTGCTGGCGAAGCTGGTCACGGCCTACAAGCAGGTCGAGGGCAAGATCGGCGATCCCACCGATCCGAAAAACCTGATGGGCCCCCTCAACAGCAAGGACGGCGTCGATGCCTACCTCGATGCCATCGCCAGGGCCAGGGCCGCGGGCGGCAAGGTCGAAACCGGCGGTTCGGCGATCGAGGGCAAGGGCAACTTCGTGCTGCCGGCGATCGTGACCGGCCTCACCAACGATGCCGAGATCGTGCAGCACGAGACCTTCGCGCCGATCCTGTACGTGATGAAGTACAAGGACATCGCCGACGCCATCGACATGCAGAACGCGGTGCCGCAGGGCCTGTCGTCCTCGATCTTCACCACCAACCTCAAGCGCGCGGAAGCCTTCCTCTCCGCGGCCGGTTCCGACTGCGGCATCGCCAACGTCAACATCGGCACCTCGGGCGCGGAGATCGGCGGCGCGTTCGGCGGCGAAAAGGAAACCGGCGGCGGCCGCGAATCCGGCAGCGATGCGTGGAAGGCTTACATGCGCCGGCAGACCAACACCATCAACTACTCCGACGCGCTGCCGCTGGCGCAGGGCATCAAGTTCGAGCTGTAAGGGATACGCATGAATGCTCCCGTGAAGCAGACGAGTGCGCTGGCCATAACCAGCCTGGTGTCCGGAATCCTCGGCTGGACCTTGCTGCCGTTCCTCGGCAGCCTCATCGCGGTGGTCTGCGGACACATGGCGCGTGGCGAAATCCGCCGCGCGCCCGACCGCCTCGAAGGCGACGGCCTCGCCGTGGCCGGGCTCGTCCTGGGCTACCTCGTGATCGTGCTCTCGATACTCGCGGTGATCGGGATCTTCCTGTTCTTCGGCGGACTGCTCTGGTTCGCCAACATGTCCGGGCACTGAGCGCTTGTATTCGCTCGCGCGCCCGTTCCTGTTCGGACTCGACGCCGAGCGCGCGCATGCGCTCGGCCTGTCCGCGCTGGAGGCCGCCTATCGCAGCGGCATGAACCCGCTGCTGGCGCGCAAGCCCGAGCCGTTCCCCACCCGCGTGTTCGGGCTCGAATTCCCGAATCCGGTCGGCCTGGCCGCCGGCCTCGACAAGAACGGCGCGCACGTCGATGCCCTGCTCGCGCTGGGCTTCGGCTTCGTCGAGGTCGGCACCGTGACGCCGCGGCCGCAAACGGGCAACCCGAAGCCGCGCATGTTCCGCCTGCCCGCGCAGCGCGCCATCATCAACCGCCTCGGCTTCAACAACGACGGCGTCGACGCGCTGGTGGCGAACGTCTCACGCGCGCGCCGCAAGGGTGGCCTGCTCGGCATCAACATCGGCAAGAACAAGGACACGCCGAACGAATCGGCGGCACGCGATTACCTGCACTGCCTCGAGCGCGTCTACCCGCTCGCCGACTACGTCACCATCAACATCTCCTCGCCCAACACCGCCGGCCTGCGCGAGTTGCAGGAGGAACAGGCGCTCAAGCAGCTGCTCGGCGCGCTGCGCGAGGCGCAGGAAAAACTCGGAGCGCAGCATGGCAGGCGCGTGCCGATGCTGGTGAAGATCGCGCCGGACCTCAGCGACGACGACATCGACGCCGCCGGGCGCGTGCTCACCGACCTGCGGGTGGACGGCGTGATCGCCACCAACACCACCACCTCGCGCATCGCGGTCGAACACGACCGGCTCGCGCGCGAACCCGGCGGTCTCTCCGGCGAACCGCTGATGAACAAGGCCACCGCGGTGTTGCGCATGCTGCGCACGCGCCTGCCCGATTCGATCCCGCTGGTCGGCGTGGGCGGGATCATGGCCGGCGCGGACGCGATGCAGAAAACCGCCGCCGGCGCGACCCTGGTGCAGTTCTACACGGGCTTGATCTATCGCGGCCCGAAACTGATCGACGAATGCGTCGACGCGATCCGCCGGCGCAAGGAATGGCCGAGCAGCGGGCACGTGCCGGTGCCATGACCGCGGCCTGGAGCGTCACCCGGAACGCTTCGCTCCGCGGACGCAATACGTTCGGCGTGGAAACGACCGCGCCGGTGCTGGTCGAAGTCGCCGATGCCGCAGCCCTGCCCGATGTGCTTGGCCGTTTCGGCGACGAAGACCCGCTGGTACTTGGCGGCGGAAGCAACCTGCTGTTCGCGGGGAACCCGCGCGGCGCGGTGATCGCGCTCGAGACGCACGGCATCGACATCCTCGAAGACGCCGACGCCGCGATCGTCCACGCCGATGCCGGCGTCGCATGGCACGACCTGGTGCTGTGGACGCTGGCGCAGGGCCTCTGCGGCCTCGAGAACCTCGCGCTGATCCCGGGCACGGTCGGCGCCGCGCCGATCCAGAACATCGGCGCCTACGGCGTCGAAGTGCGCGAACACATCCACGCGGTGCAAGCCTTCGACCGCAGGAATGGCGCGACGGTTCGCCTCGACAACGACGCCTGCGCCTTTGCCTACCGCGATTCGCTGTTCAAGCGCGACCCGGACCATTACATCGTGACCGCGGTCGAATTCGCGCTCTCGCGCACGCCGTCGCTGCGCCTGGACTATGCCGGCATCGGCGAGGAATTGGCGGCGATGGACATCGCTGCGCCGACGCCCGCGCAGGTTGCGGACGCGGTGATCCGCATCCGCCGACGCAAGCTTCCTGACCCCGCCGTGCTCGGCAATGCCGGCAGCTTCTTCAAGAACCCCATCGTTCCCGTGGCGCAAGCCGAAGCGCTGCACGCGGAACACCCCTCGTTACCGCTGTTCCGCGCCGGCGACGACGCGATGCGCAAGTTGTCGGCCGCGTGGCTGATCGACCAGTGCGGCTGGAAGGGCTATAGGTCTGGTGAAAGCGTCGACGGCGATGCCGGCGTCGCCGCCTCGCACGCGCTGGTGCTGGTCAACCACGGCAACGCGACCGGCGCGCAACTGCTCGATCTCGCGCGGCGGATCGCGGATTCGGTGCGGGAACGCTTCGGCGTTGCGATCGAACCGGAACCGCGCATCGTCGGCGCGACTTGGTGAACGCGACCGCCACGCATCCCGCGCCGGCGCCTTTCCTGCGCGCCGCGGGGCTGATGCTCGCCAGCACCGCGTCGTTCGGCCTGATGGCGATCCTCATCCGGTTCGTGTCGAGGCAGCTGTCCACGCCGGAAATCGCGTTCTTCCGCAACCTGTTCGGCCTGCTCGCGCTGCTGCCGTTGCTGTGGCGCGGCGCACCGGCCGTGTTCCGCACGAAGCAACTGCCGCGGTACTTCGTGCGCAGCGCGATCGGCATCGGTTCGATGCTGTGCGGTTTCTGGGCCATCGGCCACCTGCCGATGGCGCAGGCGATCTCGCTGTCGTATTCCACGCCGCTGTTCGTCACCATCTTCGCCGCGATCTGGCTGGGCGAAGTCGTGCGCCGGCGGCGCTGGTCCGCGGTGCTGCTCGGCTTCGTCGGCGTGCTGGTGATCGTGCGGCCGGGCACCACGGGCTTCAGCGCGGGTTCGCTCGTCGCGGTTTCGGCCGCCGTGCTGAGCAGCGTGGTCGCGATCCAGATCAAGCAGCTCTCGCGCGTCGACCCGCCGGATACCATCGTGTTCTGGACCTACGTGTTCTGGGTGCCGTTGTCGCTGGTTCCGGCCCTGTTCGAATGGCAATGGCCACGCGGCGCGGAATGGGCATGGCTCGCCGCCATCGGCGTGTTCGGCACCGGCGGGCAATTGCTGTGGACGCGCGCGCTCAAGCTCGGCGAAGTCTCGGCGCTGACCCCGATCGGCTTCATGCAGCTGCCGCTGGTATCGGTGCTGGCATGGCTGCTGTTCGACGAACGCATCGACCACTGGACCGTGCTCGGCGCGGCGATCATCTTCGCCGCCGTCGCCTACATCGCCCACCGCGAATCGTGGCTGGTGCGGCGCGACGCGAGCATCGCGCCCTGCGAGGCCGCCGAACCCGGGACCTGAGCGCTACTTCGCCGCGGCGCGCGCCGCGGACTCGGCTTCCGCGGCCTCGGTCTTGCGGATGTTGTCCACCATCTTCGCCTGCCCTTCCGACAGCGTGCCGGGTTTGGCCGCGAGCAAGGGCTCGACGTAACGCTTGCGCACGGCATCGGCCTCGGCGCGGCCACCGTTCCCGCGCAGCAGGCCCTCGAGGTTCCAGGCCGCGTCGACGGTGCGTGGATCGTCGGCGCCCAGCGACGCGACGCGCGCGGCCAGCAGTTCGCGGTAGGACGCGATCTCGAGCCTCGCGTCGCCGATGTCGTCGGCGGCATCGGCCTGCGTCTGCAGCGCGGCCTGCGTCTGCGGGTGCTGCATGCCGAGCACCTCGCGCGCCTGCGGCAGCAGCCATCGCAGCATCGCCAGCGATTCCCCGGAACGCCCGGCCTGGCGCAGCGTGCCCGCGCGGTTGACAAGGATGTAGAGCGTGTCCGGGTGCTTCGGCCCGAGCACGCGCGTGCGCGCGTCGATGACGTCCTGCTGCATCGCCAGGGACTTGTCGTATTGCTTGAGCCGCGCGTACAGGCTGGACAGATTGAGCCTGGCGCGGAGCGTCTGCGGGTGGTCCGCGCCGAGCACGCGGACGTCGGCATCGAGCACCGCGGTCGCGATCGGCAGCGCTTCCTTCGCCTTGTCGCTGTCGATCAGCATGTTCGAAAGGTTGCCGCGCTCGGCCAGGGTCTGCGGGTGTTCCGCGCCGAGCCGGCGCGTTTGCGTTTCCACCAGGCCGCGCTGCAAGGCCACCGCGCCGTCCTTGTCGCCGGTCATGATGCGCATGACCGCGAGATTGTGCAGCGACGACAGCGTGTCGGGATCGTCCTTGCCGAGGACGCGGATGCGCAACGGGACGATTTTCTCGAGCAGTTCTCGGCCGGCCTTCGGTTCGCCCATGCGCCCGAGCAGGATCGCGAGGTTGTTGCCGACCTCCATCGTCGCCGGATCGCTTTCGCCGCGCAGTTCGAGGCTGTCCGCGCGCAACTCTTCGAGCATCTTCCGCGCGCGCGGGCGCTCGCCGAGCGCGGAGATCGCCTCGGCCTCGTTCATGCGCAGGCGGATGCGCACCTCGTCGCGCGGCGGCAGCGACGCCGCGTCGCGCAACGCGGATTGCGCCAGCGCCAGCGCCCGCTTCGGATCGGCCGCGTCGAGCAGCGCGCCGGCCTGTTCCTGGCGTGCCTTCAAGGTTTCCGGCGCATTCGCGCCCAGCGCCTTCGCGCGGTAATCGGCGACCTCGGCGAACCCCGCGACGGCGGCCTGCGGCAATCCCAGCGCGACCCGCACGCGGGCGACCGATTCGCGCAGGTCGGCGGCGAGCGCGGGTTCGGCGCCGAAATCGCGTTCGATCGCGCGCTCGGCGTTGGCGAGGATGTCGCGGTCGACGAGGCCGCGCGCGATGTCGGCGGTGCTGGCCTGCGCCAGGCCGCGTTCGAACGATGGCGCATCGGTCGGCGAAGCGTGTTCGACCTGCGTGCGCAAGCCGTCGGCCATGCCGATGCCCATGGATTCGATGTCGATGCCTTCGAGCATCGATTGCTGGAACGCCGCGACCTTCTCCAGTTGCGCGCTGCGCTGTTCGGCGATGGCGCGTTGCGCGCGCGCCTGCAGCAGGCCGTACACCGACAGCCCGAGCCCCGCGAACAGCGCCACCGCCACCATCGCGCCCGCGGCGATGCCGACCCGGTGCCGTTGCGCGAACTTGCGCAAGGCATACGCGCGCGACGGCGGCACCGCCCGCAGCGGGCGGTCGTCGAGGAAACGCTGGAGGTCGTCGGCCAGCGCCATCGCCGAGGGATAGCGTTCGTCGCGGTCGTGGCGCATCGCCTTCGCCACCACCCAGTCGAGTTCGCCGCGCAGCAGCTTGCGCATGCGCGCCGGCGGCTGGCCGTGTTCGCGCACGAACCGCTCGGCATCTGGCGCCGACAACGTCGACAGCTGTTCGGACGGTAGCCGCAGGGTGCGCGATTCGCCCGCAACCGTCTCGCCGGCCGAAGCCGGGCGGCGGCCGGTCAGCAATTCGCACAGGACGACGCCGAGCGCGTACACGTCGCTGCGCGTATCGACCAGCGACTGGTCGCTGCCGGCCTGTTCCGGGCTCATGTAATCGGGCGTGCCCGCGGCATCGCGGTCGCCGGCGAGCGAAGTCGCGGTGGCGATGCCGAAATCGATGATCTTCGGCAACGCGCGGCCATCGACTTCGTCCACCAGCAGGTTGCCCGGCTTGAGGTCGCGGTGGACCACGCCCTTCTGGTGCGCGTGCTGCACGCCCTCGCAGACGCGGATGAACAGCGCGAGGCGTTCGGCCAGCGGCATCGAACGTTCGTCGCAGAAGCGCGTGATCGGGCTGCCGGCGATGAATTCCATCGCGAAGAACGGATGTCCTTCGGGCGTGGTGTCGGCGTCGTAGACCTGGGCGATGGCCGGATGCCGCATCTGCGCCAGCACCTGGCGCTCGACTTCGAACCAGGCCAGGTGCCGCGCGTCGAGCCGCTGCGCGCGCAGCAGTTTCAGCGCGACCGTGCGCCGCACCGGTTCGAGTTGCTCGGCGCAGTACACCGCGCCCATGCCGCCCTCGCCCAGCAGGGATTCGATGCGATAGCGGCCCAGCCGCGCGCCGGGCGGCAAGGCCTGTCCGTCAGCGGAAGCGCCCGCGCCCGCGGATGCGGTGCGCGTCGCCAGCAGCTCGGTGCGCTCCTGGTCGTCCTGCCTGCCTTGCGACATCGGTTCCCCCCGCGCCCGATTCTAGCGCCCGCGCCGGCCGCAGACGCTACACTCGCCCGCAAACGCGCACGCAGCCCATGAACGACGACCACGACACCACGCAGCGCACCGCCTTCAGCGACGGCCCGTTGCGGCCCGCGCCGCGCTCGGCCTGCGTGGTGGTGATCCACGGCGAAAGCCTCGGCCGGCGCGCCGACATCGCCGATGCGCCGATCGTGGTCGGCCGCGCGCCGGAATCGGACCTGTCGATCCCGCACCGGAGCGTGTCGCGCGAACACTGCCGGATCTGGCGCGACGGCAACGCCTACCGCATCCGCGACCTCGGCGCGACCAATGGCACGCGGGTCAACGATTGCCGCATCGTCGGCGATGCGGCGCTGGCCGACGGCGACCAGGTCACGCTCGGCGAATGCATCCTGAAGTTCATCAGCCAGGACAGCGTGGAAGCGCACTACCACGAGGAGATCTACCAGCTCGCCACGCACGACCCGCTGACCGAGCTGTACAACCGCCGCCACTTCACCGAGATGGCGGACAAGGAAATCGCGCGCGCCATCCGCCACGCCCGCCCGCTCGCGCTGTGCATCCTCGACGTTGACCTGTTCAAGCCGGTCAACGACCGCTACGGCCACAACTCCGGCGACGAGGTGCTGCGCACGATCGGCGCGCTTGTGCGGCAGCATGCGCGCGGCGAGGACGTGCCTGCGCGCATCGGCGGCGAGGAATTCGCCCTGCTGCTGCCCGAATGCGACCTGCCCGCCGCCACCGCGTTCGCGGAGCGGCTGCGCGAGGCCGTCGCCACCGCGACGTTCGCGCCCGGCGGCGAACCCCGGCGCATCACCGTCAGCATCGGCATCGCCGCGCTCGGTTTCGGCCGCGATTCGCGTTCGACCCTGATGGCCGCGGCCGATGCCGCGCTGTACCGCGCCAAGAGCGAAGGCCGCAACCGGGTCTGCGTCGATTCCTGATCGCCCCGCGCGGCCACGTCGCGCGGACTTGACCCCGGCCGCGGGCGGGTATTAGCTGTCGTTCGAAACAGGGGAATCGCAGCACCGCAGGAACACACCCATCGCAGACCCGAGGGAGACGCCCATGGCCGTTCGCTCCTACCCGCTCGCGCTCGCCATCGCCACCGCCGCGCTCGCCGCGGGCATCGCGCAACCCGCGCACGCAGAACAAGGCGATTACGGTTTCCTGCGCACGCTGATCAACCTCATCCATCCGCCCGGTGCGGACAACCCGGTGACGCCGGCGCAGCGCGAAGGTGCCTATCCGCTGTTGTCCAATCCGGGCGATTTCGACGACGGCTTCGTTCCCGGCGATTACGGCAAGTGGCAGACCGTGCAGCTGTCGCCGGAAACCGGCGCCACCTGCGGCAACGGCTCGCCCTACAAGTTCTTCGTCAACCGCGCGCCGAACACGCGCAACACCATCGTATACATGGAAGGCGGCGGCGCCTGCTGGGATTACGACAGCTGCAGCGGCAAGGACGGGGTGCTCGGCGCGCGCAACCCGAACGGCATTCCCGACGACTACATGAGCATCCTCAACCCGGGTGCCAGCCTGGTCACGCCGTTCATCACCCGCGTGACCCCGTTCGATTCGGTCAAGACCCAGCAATGGAACATGGTCTACGTGCCCTACTGCACGGGCGACATCTACAGCGGCGACAAGGTCGCCGTGTACGAGGATCCCACCGGCGCCGAGGAACCGCTGGTCTGGCACCACAACGGGTTGCGCAACAACCGCGCGGTCGTGGCCTGGCTCAAGGACAACCTGGAACGGCCCACGCAGATGCTGTCCACCGGTTGCAGCGCGGGCGGCGCCGGCAGCCTCACCAATTACGCCGTCCTGCGGCGCGACATGGCGCCGAGCTACGCCTACCTGCTCGACGATTCCGGCCCGATCTTCGAAGCGCCGGTCGGCAGCGATCCGGAGGAATACCCGCAACTGCCGCTGCAGACCCAGATCCGCAGCGCCTGGGGCCTGGACGCGCCGAACGGCCCGCTGCAGACGCTAGCGGCGGAAATGCCCCTGTTCGACCTCGACCAGCTCGGCTCGATCTATCCCGCGCTGGCCGGGAAATATCCGCGCGACCGGCTGGGCCATACCCATTTCTGGCAGGACCTGAACTACTCGGCGTATTCCTACGAACGCTTCTTCCCGGAAATCGAGAACGCGCCGGACGAGGCGACCAAGGAAGCGATGATCCACGAAAAGTGGGCGCAGGACACCACCCGCCTCAACGCGACCTTGCAGGGACTGGACAACTTCGGCGGCTACTTCCCGCAGTACCGCGACCTCAACGACAGCCACTGCACCACGATCGTGGACTTCCAGAACGGCGACATCCAGGAACAGGGGCTGGAACTGTCGGATTTCATCGACAGCGTGCTCGACGGCAAGGGCAAGGTGCTCGATGCCAGCGAAACCAGCGACGAAGCCGACCGCGACAAGCCGTTCAACCTGCTGTACTGGCTGGTCGACAAGCTGCTGGGGTGAACATGGCGGCATACGTCCGCCTTGCGCTCGTGGCGCTCGCCTTGCTGGCGATGACGGCCTGCGGCGACCGCGATGCGACGCGCGCATCGGCGCAGGCGGAGATCGCGCGCCCATCGCCGCAGGCGCGGATCCGCGCCCTGGAGAACACGCCGCAGGCACGCGAATGGCTGGGGCAGCAGCGCTTCGAACGCGAGGCTCGCGATTTCGTGCGCGATGCGAAGTCGCTTCCCGCCGACGAACGCGAACGCCGCGCACGGGCGCTGGAAACGCAGATCGAGGCGCGCGCGGAGTCCGGCGAACTCTCCGCCGGCGACACCGTGTTGCTGCGCGCGGCGCTGATCGAGGCGGATTCCGCGACCTCGGCGGAACGGATGGCCCGCCTCGCCGCGCTTGCCGAACGCTACCGCGCGGACGCGGCGCGGCGCGAGGCCGCCTTCGTCGCGCAACAACGGGCCGACCCGCGCATGCAGCAGTACAAGGCGCGCGAGAAGGCGGTAGTCGCCGAAGTCATGGCGATGAAGACCATTCCCGGCGGCCTGACCCGCGACGAATACCTGCGCCAGCGCCTGCAGGTGGAACGGGAACACGCCTTCGACGGCGGCTGACGCTTTTTTCCCTCTCCCCTTGAGGGAGAGGGTGGCCGCAGGCCGGGAGAGGGGAATACCAGTTCGCATAGATTGGGCTGAGCGCAGCGATGCCCAACTCATGTTCATGAGTGCGCGCAAGCTGCTTCGAGAGCGGAAGCCGGCCAGCCTTTCCTCATGCCGAAGGCGCGACGAACCCGATGCACATGCGAAGACCGGCATGCATTGCGGTTCGAAGCATGGCAGTGGTGGGCCAAGGCCCACCCTACGACACTGCGGCAATCCCGTAGGGTGGGCCTTGGCCCACCATCGCACGGATAAGTCGCGTCGGAACGTCTAAATCACGTGCCACGGCCGCAGCGTGCCGCGGAACACCACCATGTACACGCCCGTCGTCCACGCCAGCGCCGCGGCCCATCCGGCGAGGATATCGGACGGGAAATGCACGCCGAGGTAGACGCGCGACGCACCGACCAGCAATGCGAACCCGAGCGCGACGCACGCCACCGGCCAGCGCCAGCGCGTGTGCCACGCCAGGAACACCAGCACCGTCGCCAGCGTCATCGCCGCCATCGCGTGCCCACTGGGGAAACTGAAGCCGGTTTCCGGCGCCAGCGACAGCCAGGCATCCGGCCGCGCGCGCCCGTAATAGTGCTTCGCATCGAGGTTGAGCAGGGCCGAGCCGGCGAGCGCGATGCCGGCGAACAGGCCTTCGCGCTTTTTCCGCCGCAACGCGAGCCAGAGCACCAGCGCGGCGTCGAACGGCAGCACGCCCTGCGCGTAACCGATCCGGCCGAGCAGCAAGGCGACGCGATCCAGCGACGGCGAGGCGATCGAATGCGCGGCGTCCAGCAGCGGCCGGTCGAACGGCAGCACCGCGCCGGCACGCACCGTGGCGGCGAGTTCGCCGAAACCCCACAGCGGCAGCAACACCAGCCCGAACAGCAACGCGATCCGCCAGCCGTGGCGACGCAGCGTGCCGAGGCCGAAGCGCGCGTCCTCGGCCAGCGCCGAGGCGGCTTCAGCCGGGTCGTGCGGCAGCCGAGAATTTCCGTTCGACATAGTCGTCGATCAGCGCGACGAACTCGTGCGCGATGCGTTCGCCGCGCAGGGTGACGGTTTTTTCGCCATCCACGAACACCGGCGCCGACGGCGCTTCGCCGGTGCCCGGCAGCGAAATACCGATGTTGGCGTGGCGCGATTCGCCGGGGCCGTTCACCACGCAGCCCATCACCGCGAGCGTGAGGTTCTCCGCGCCGGGATGCGTGACCTTCCATTCCGGCATCTTCGCGCGCACGTGTTCCTGCACGGTCTTGGCCAGTTCCTGGAAGAAACTGCTGGTGGTGCGGCCGCAACCGGGACACGCCGTCACCATCGGCGTGAACGCGCGCAGGCCCATGGTCTGCAGCAGTTCCTGCGCTACGACCACTTCGGTGGTGCGCGATTGCCCCGGCTCGGGCGTGAGCGAAATGCGGATGGTGTCGCCGATGCCTTCCTGCAGCAGCACGCCGAGCGCCGCGCTGGAGGCGACGATGCCCTTGCTGCCGATGCCGGCCTCGGTCAGGCCGAGGTGCAGGGCGAAATCGCTGCGCTTCGACAGTTCGCGGTAGACCGCGATCAGTTCCTGCACGCCGCTGACCTTGGCGCTGAGCACGATGCGTTCCGCCGGCAGGCCGAGTTCGACCGCGCGCGCCGCCGAATCCAGCGCCGAGCGGATCAGCGCCTCGCGCAGCACTTCGGCGGCTTCCAGCGGCACCGCGCGTTCGTGGTTCTCGTCCATCAGTCGCGCGGCCAGCGCCTGGTCGAGCGAACCCCAGTTCGCGCCGATGCGCACCGGCTTGCCGTAGCGGATCGCGAATTCCACCAGTTGCGCGAACTGCGTGTCCTTCTTCTTGCCGAAACCGACGTTGCCGGGATTGATGCGGTACTTCGCCAAGGCTTCGGCGCAGGCCGGTTCGTTCGCCAGCAACTGGTGCCCGTTGTAGTGGAAGTCGCCGATGATCGGCACTTCCACGCCCATCATCGCCAGCTTCTCGACGATGCGCGGCACCGCGGCCGCGGCTTCAGGCGTGTTGACGGTGACGCGGACGAGCTCGGAGCCGGCGCGCCACAGTTCCGCGACCTGCTTCGTGGTCGAGGCGACGTCGGCGGTGTCGGTGTTGGTCATCGACTGCACCACCACCGGCGCATCGCCGCCGACCTTCACCTTGCCGATCGCGACCTGCCGCGTCGCGCGGCGTGGCGCCGGGCCGAACATGCCGGCACAGGGCGCGCTGTTGGCGGGAACGGATTCGTCATTCATGCGCATAGTTTAGTCTGGCCGGGTGAATGCGACCGCCGAACGCGACATCCTCACCCCGAGCCAGCTCAACACCCTGGCCCGCGACCTGCTGGAAGGCGCGTTCCCTGCGATCTGGGTCGAGGGCGAACTCGGCGGCGTCGCCCGCCCCGCCTCCGGCCACCTGTATTTCTCGCTCAAGGACGAACGCGCGCAGGTGCGCTGCGCGATGTTCAAGCCCAAGAGCAGCTGGCTGAAGTTCCAGCCGCGCGACGGCCTGCGCGTGCTCGCGCGCGGACGGCTGACCCTGTACGAGGCGCGCGGCGAATACCAGCTGGTGCTCGACCACATGGAGGAAGCCGGCGAAGGCGCGCTGCGCCGGGCGCTGGAGGAACTCAAGGCCAGGCTCGCGGCGGAGGGCCTGTTCGATGCCGAACGCAAGCGCCCGCTGCCGGCGTTCCCGCGCCGCATCGGCCTGCTCACCTCGCCCTCGGGCGCGGTGGTGCGCGACGTGCTCAGCGTGCTCGCGCGACGGCTTCCGCTGGCGGACATCGATGTGCTGCCGGTGCCGGTGCAGGGTACGACCGCCGCGCCGCAGATCCGCGGCATGCTCGCCCGCGCGATCCAGTCCGGACGCTACGACGTGCTGCTCATCGCCCGCGGCGGCGGTTCGCTCGAAGACCTGTGGGCGTTCAACGACGAACAGCTGGCGCGCGCCATCGCCGCGTCGCCGATCCCGGTCGTGTCCGCCATCGGCCACGAAACCGACTTCAGCCTCAGCGACTTCGCTGCCGACCTGCGCGCACCCACGCCCTCGGTCGCGGCGGAACTGCTGGTTCCGGATCGCGCCGACCTGTACGCGCGGCTCAGGGGTTACGCGCGCACGTTCGCGTCCGCACACGACAACCACCGGCGCCAGGCCTCGCAACGCGCGGATCGCGCCTGGCTGCGGCTGCAGGCGCAGCATCCGCAGGCTCGCTTCGCCCTGCTGCGGCGGCGCGAGGCCGAACTGAAGCAACGCCTCGATGCCGGCCTGCTGCGCGCGCTGGAACAGCGCATCGCGCGCCTGCGCCATGCCGGCGCGGTGCTGCGCGGCGCACGTCCCGAGCGCCGCCTCGAGGCATTGCGCGAACGCCTGCTCGCGCTGCGCGGACGCCCGCAAGCCGCCGTGGCGCGGCAGTTGCAACACGACGCATTGCGCCTGCGCGGCCTCGCACGTTCACTGGACACCGTGAGTCCGCTGGCCACGGTCGCGCGCGGCTACGCGATCCTGCGCCGCGAGGACGGCCACGTCGTGCGCGCCGCCGCCGACGCACCGGTCGGCACCAAGCTCGAGGCGACCCTGGCCGAGGGCCGGTTGCAGCTGCGGGTCGAAGGCGATTCCGCGTAGCTCCTGTAGGAGCGGCTTTAGCCGCGACAGGTCTCGCGCGAAAGCGTCGCGGCTAAAGCCGCTCCTACAGTGTATTAACGTGAACGGCGCGATGCTGCCCGCACAAGGAGATCGCGATGCTCGACAAGTCCTATCCCTACTACCTCGCCAACAAGCCGGTCGCGGCGAACAAGGACCTCGTCGTCCTCGACAAGTATTCCGGCAGGAAGGCGACCAGGGTCGCGTTCGCCGACCGCGCGGCCATGCGCAAGGCCGTGGTCGCCGCGCACAAGGCGCGCGAGGCGATGGCCGCGTTCCCGCCCGACGCGCGCCGCGACGTGCTCGAACACTGCGTCAAGCGTTTCACCGAACGCCAGGAGGAACTCGCGCTGGCGCTGTGCATCGAGGCCGGCAAGCCGATCCGCGATGCGCGCGGCGAAGTGACGCGGCTCATCGACACCTTCCGCATCGCTGCCGGCGAAGCCACGCGCATCGATGGCGAGGTGCTGGAGCTGCAGGTCTCGCCGCGCACCCGCGGCTATCGCGGCATGGTCAAGCGCGTGCCCATCGGCGCCTGCGCCTTCATCACCCCGTTCAATTTCCCGCTCAACCTGGTCGCGCACAAGGTCGCGTCGGCGATCGCCGCCGGTTGTCCGTTCGTGTTGAAACCCGCGGCGAAGACGCCCATCGGCGCGCTGATCATCGGCGAGGTGCTGGCCGAAACCGACCTGCCCAAGGGCGCGTTCTCGATCCTGACGTGTTCGAACGATGACGCGAGCGTGCTGGTCGAGGACGAACGCATCGCCCTGCTCAGTTTCACAGGTGGGCTGGTCGGCTGGGACCTCAAGGCCCGCTCCGGGCGCAAGAAAGTGACGCTGGAACTCGGCGGCAACGCGGCCTGCATCGTCGATGCGGATCCGGGCCAGCCGCTGGATGCGGTGGTGGAACGCCTGGTGTTCGGCGCCTATTACCAGTCCGGGCAGAGCTGCATCAGCGTGCAGCGCATCTACGCGCACGCGGCGGTTTACGACAAGCTGCGGCGCAAGCTGAAAGCTGCCGTGGAAAAGCTGCGCATGGGCGATCCGCGCGACGAGAAGACCTTCATCGGCCCGATGATCGACGAAGCCGCGGCGCAACGCGTCGATGCCTGGATGGACGCGGCGACGAAGGGCGGCGCGAAGTCCCTCGTGCGCGGCAAGCGCAAGGGCAATATGTTGCCCGCGGCCTTGCTGGAAAGCGTCCCGCGCGATTGCGACCTGTACCGCAAGGAAGCCTTCGGGCCGGTGGCGTTCCTGGAGCCGTTCGAGGATTTCGACGATGCGATTGCCCGCGTCAACGACAGCGATTTCGGCCTGCAGGCCGGCGTGTTCACCGGCGAGCTATCGCACGCGATGCGCGCCTGGGACGGCCTCGAAGTCGGCGGTGTGATCGTCGGCGACGTGCCGAGCTTCCGCGTGGACAACATGCCCTACGGCGGGGTGAAGCTGTCGGGCATCGGTCGCGAGGGGATTCGCAGCGCGATCGCAGACATGACCGAACCGAGGTTGCTGGTGCTGCGCGATCCGCCGCGGTGAGAACCGTTATGCCCGCGGCCACGTAGTCATATTGCATATGGCCGTCCCCACGCCCGATAACACCATCAAAGTTTCGTCGAGCGAGACGTGCCGCTATCGCGCAAGATCGTGATTTTCCGGAAGAAACGCCGGATTGACGGCTTGCAGAGCCAGGAACAGAATTCCGGATACGCCCCACTTCGGGGTCTAATAGTAGTTAGGCGTCGCATCGAACTCATCCGCGCCGGAGGGTGAATGACAGATTTGCATGTGCTTCTAAACCGCTATGACGGGCATCCTTTGATAGGGATGATTCACGCAAATAGCGTGCAGAACGTCGGGGGGGACCTTCTGATTGCACTTCCGCTGGTAGAGGACGGTGAGTTCGAAATCTACTTCGATGGCGCCGTTTTACCTATAGAAGAAGCGCAACTCGAGCGCGCCAGGTCACTCATGGCCTGCATTGGCGAACTGGATAACAACGTCCAGCTAGACTGCGCGGAAGCATGCCGTAGAACCGGCATCCATCCGCGCAACTTTGAGAGTGTGCTTGCCTACGTAAAGCTCAGCTCAGGCTCTACGCTACTTCACTACTTCGGAGCCAGTGTTAATACGGAGTGGGATGAAGTTGTTGAATTGAGCAGTGGCCGTTGGCGTTATATGGGAACCGCTGGCCAAGTCGCGAAAAGCAGCGGGGCCTAACAATTCGTTCAAGCCGACGCAACTTCGCGGCTCGGCCTAAGTAGGCCTTATGCATAATCCAAATGAACTTCACTGACCTCGAAGAATCCGCCCTGAGGCTCAACGAGCTTTACGAGCAGCTCGAAGCCAAGTTGTATGGCCGCGCCTGGACCACGCAGGAACTGGCGCTCGGCTTCATGGGCGACGTCGGCGATCTGGCGAAACTGATTCAGGCGAATGCAGGCGTCCGGAACATCGACGACTGCAAGGCGAAACTCGGGCATGAACTGTCGGACTGCCTGTGGTCGATCCTCGTTCTTGCGGACAAATGCGGAATCGATCTGGAAGCCGAGTACCGCAAGAACACCCAGGAACTGATCGAGTACGTATCCGGCGAGCTGGACAAATAGCGATTCGACCCGTAGAGCCGAGCTTGCTCGGCTCTACAAAAGCCTGGCGACGCCTAACCCCATTCCCACCCGGCATGCGTTTGCGACTCTCGACCACCACGGGAGATCGTCATGCAACGCCATGCCCTCTGCTCCGCCCTGCTCTGCACCCTCGCCCTGTCCGCCTGCAGCACTACCGGCGAGCAGCAGGCCGATGCCCGCTCCGATGCCGCCGGCGCTGTTGCGTCCTCGACCCCGCCTACGCCGGCCGTCGTCGCAAACGAAGCCGAAGCCAAATCCCTCGACCGCGTCCAGGTGACGGGTTCGCTCATGCGTGCGAAGGCCGCGCCGATGCAGGCCTACGCCTACGCACCCGCGCCGCCGCCGTCCGGCTACTGGCAGCCCGCCAACACCGAGAAATACGCCGCGCACGACGACAACCCCGTCCATCGCGCCAGCGAGGAACCGGTCTCCACCTTCTCCATCGACGTCGACACCGGCAGCTACGCCAACGTCCGGCGCATGTTGAACGAAGGCACGCGCCCGCCGGCCGACGCCGTGCGCGCCGAGGAAATGATCAACTACTTCCGCTACGGCCACCCCGCCCCGGCATCGAAGGAAACCCCGTTCCGCGTCACCACCGAACTCGCGCCCGCGCCGTGGAACGCCAAGCACCAACTGCTGATGGTCGGCATCAAGGGCTACGACATGCCGAAGGCCACGTTGCCGCCGGCCAACCTCATGTTCCTCATCGACACCTCCGGCTCGATGGACGAACCCGACAAGCTGCCGCTGCTCAAGCAGGCGTTCTCGCAACTCGTTCGGCAACTGCGGCCGCAGGATCGCGTTTCCATCGTCGTTTACGCCGGTTCCGCGGGACTCGTGCTAGCACCGACTTTCGGCGACAAACAGGCCGAGATCCTCGCCGCGCTCGACCGGCTGCAGGCCGGCGGCAGCACCAATGGCGGCGACGGGATCCGCCTCGCCTACGCGATGGCGAAACAGGCATTCGTGAAAGGTGGCGCCAACCGCGTGATCCTCGCCACCGACGGCGATTTCAACGTCGGCACCGTGGACCAGGACGCGCTGGAAACCCTGGTCGGCGACCAGCGCAAATCCGGCATCGCGCTGACCACGCTCGGTTTCGGCGAAGGCAATTACAACGACCAGATGGCCGAACGGCTGGCCGACGTCGGCGACGGCAACCATGCCTACATCGACAGCGTGGCCGAGGCGCGCAAGGTGCTGGTGCGGCAGATGGGCGGTACGTTGACGACCATCGCCAAGGACGTGAAGATCCAGGTCGAGTTCAACCCCGCGCAGGTCGCCGAATACCGCCTGATCGGCTACGAGAACCGCGCGCTGCGGCGCGAGGATTTCGCCAACGACAAGGTCGATGCCGGCGACATCGGCGCAGGCCACGAGGTCACCGCCTTGTACGAACTGACCCCGGTCGGTTCCGGCGCGGAACAGTTGCCGCCGCTGCGTTATGCGGGTTCCACCAACACGACTGCGGACAAATCCGGCGAGATCGCCGACTTGCGCCTGCGCTACAAGCGCCCGGGCGAGGACGCGAGCCGACTGATCGATGCGCCGATCCTCGCGTCTTCGCTGCAGCCGCAGCCGAGCGCGACGCTGCGCTTCGCCGCCACGGTCGCGGCCTACGCCGACGCACTGCGCGGCGGAACCCACCTCGGCAATTGGTCGTGGAACGACATCGCCCGCAGCGCGCGTTCGGCCAGCGCCGGCGATGCGACCGGCGAACGCGCGGAATTCGCGGCCCTGGTCGATGCCGCGCGTTCGATCGCCGATGGGGATTCGACGCCGGCGATCGCCGGCAACGACTGAGGTTCAGGCCGGGGCGTCGTCGCCGGGAGGATGGAACATCGGCGGCGACACCGGCTGCGGATGGCCGAACAGGAAGCCCTGCCCGTACACGCAACCGAGGTCGCGCAGGGTGTCGCGCTGGTACGTGGTCTCGACGCCCTCGCCGATCGCATCGATGCCCAGCGTCGCCGCCAGCGCGAGGATCGCGCGGATCAGCGCCAGACTTTCCATGTGCGATTCGCCCTCCAGCCCGGCGACGAAGCTGCGGTCGATCTTCAGGCACTGGATCGGGAAACGGTGCAGGTAGGACAGCGCCGAGAAGCCGGTGCCGAAATCGTCCAGCAGCGCGTACACGCCGTTCTCGCGCAGCGTGTTGAGCGTGCGCAGCGCGCGCGACGCGTCGTCGAGCAGCGCGACTTCGGTGATCTCGATCCGCAACCGGTTCGGGTTGGCGCCGCAGGCCGACACCAGCCCCAGCAGCCGCGAGGCGAAATCCTCGGAACGGAAGTGCGAAGGCGAGACGTTGATCGAAACGTAGCCCTCGTCGCTGCCGTGCGCGGCCAGCCATTCGAACACGCGCCGGTACATCAGCCAGTCCACCTGCTCGATCAGGCCGTTGTCCTCGCCCACGCCGATGAAGGCGTCCGGCGACAGCGGTCCCTCGCGCTCGTGGTTCCAGCGCAGCAGCGCCTCGTGCCCGACGGCCACGCCGTCGGAGAGGCGCACGATCGGCTGCATCCACGGCTCGAACGACTCGCGGTTGATCGCGCGGCGCAGGTCGGCCTCGAGGTCGAGCAGGCGGGTCGCCTCGGCGCGCATCTGCGCATCGAACAGCATGCTGCGGTCGCGCCCGCCGGACTTGGCGCGGTACATCGCCGCGTCCGCGTCGCGCAGCAGTTCCTCGCCGTGTTCGTAGCCCGGGCCCCACAACGCGATGCCGATGCTCGCGGAGGGGAACAGCTCGCGCCCGGCGACCACCATCGGCTGGCCGAGCACGTCCAGCAGCTTCGCTGCGAACGCCTCGGCATGGGCCACCGACGGCATCCTTTCGAGCAGCAGCGCGAACTCGTCGCCGCCGAGGCGCGAGACGGTGTCGTGCGGGCCGAGCGCCTCGGAGATGCGCCGCCCGACTTCGATCAGCATGTCGTCGCCGGAAGCGTGGCCGATGCTGTCGTTGACCAGCTTGAAGCGGTCGAGGTCGAGGAACAGGATCGCGAACGGCGCGACGTCGCCGACGCTGGCCCGCGCGATCGCGGCATCGAGCCGTTCGATCAGGTGCGCGCGGTTGGGCAGGCCGGTCAGGTCGTCGTGGCGCGCCTGGTAGGTGAGGCGCTGTTCGGCGCGCACGCGCTCGCCGATCTGCGCGCGCAACTGGCGGTTGGCCTCGGCCAGTTCGCTGGTGCGCGATTCCACCCGCGATTCCAGTTCGGCATGCGCGGTCTTGAGGTATTCCTGCGCGCGCTTGCGCTCCAGCGAACCGCCGATGTGGTGGGCGACGAAGGTCAGCAGTTCCTGGTCGCGCTCGGTGAAGAGGATGTCCGGGGTATAGCTCTGCACCGCGATCACGCCGACCACGTCGTCGTCGCGCACCAGCGGCACGCCCAGCCAGCAGCGCGCATGCGCGCCGACGCTCTGCACCTTGCCCTCGCCGTGCAGCGTGTCGATGCGCGCGCGGTCGGCGAGCAGCGGTTCGCCGGTGAACATCACGTACTCGGTCAGGCCCTTGGCCGGCTTGCGCGTGCGCGAAACCACGTCGCGCTCGTCGACGATGTAGGGGAACTCCAGCAGCTGCCCGTCCGCGCTCATCAGCGCGATGTAGAAATTGCGCGCGTACAGCAACTCGCCGACGATCGCATGCACCTCGGCGTAGAAGCGCTCGAGGCTGCCGGCGACCACGGACAGCTCGGTGATCCGGTACAGGGCGCGCTGCAGCTGTTCGGCGCGCTGGCGCTCGACGATCTCGGCCTGCAGCTCCTCGTTGGCCTTCTGCAGCTCGCGCGTGCGCTCGCGCACCCGGTTCTCCAGCTCGACCTGGGCGTTCTTGCGGTCCAGCGCGGTGAGGATGTGCTGGGCGACGTATTCCAGCAGCGCCTGTTCCTCGCCGCTGTAGCGCGAGGGCACGTCGTAGCTCTGCACCACGATCGCGCCGCAGACGCGCCCGTCGCGCAGCAGCGGCACGCCGAGCCAGTCGGCGCTGTCGGGGCCGTGCTGCGGGTCGCGCGGGACGCCGAGCTGGCTACGCAGGGCCTCCGAAGGCCCGACCAGCGGCTTGCCGTGGTTGAGCAGCGCCAGGGTCAGGCTGTTGGACAATTCGCTCAGCGGCAACGCCTGCTCGGGTTCGGCGACGAAGCTGTCCATCGCGTCGGCGAAATACAGGAAGCGCACTGTCTGCGCTTCCTCGTCGTAGAGCACGATGTAGAAGTTCTCGGCCGGCATCAGCCCGCCGACCACCGCATGGATGCGGGCCAGCATGTCGGGCATTTCCAGCCCGGAGCCGGCGAGGTCGGCGATCTCGTACAGCGCGCGCTGCAGGCGCTGCGCCTTGGTCAGCGCCTCGATCCGCGCCTGCGAACGCTCGGAAGCCAGCGCCGCCGCGACGGTGCGCCGCGCCACCGCGAGCCAGGCGCCGCGGGTTTCATCGCTCAGCGGCGCCTTCGACCGCGCCGCGACCGCGATCCGCAAGCCGGCCTCTTCCCACACGTCCTCGATCTCGGTGCCCCCGCGCGAGCGGTGCCGCCCCTGGTCGCAGCCTTCCAGCACGGCCACGGCCTGTTCGCGCAGGGTTTCGGGCGTGCCGGCGACCGCGGACATGCCGGCATGGCCATGCGCATCGCGCCAATGCAGCACCAGCTTGGAGCCGGTGGGCAGCATCCCGGCCAGGACTTCGGCCAGCCCCTGCAGCGTCGGCAATTCGGCCGTCTCCCCGGCGACCGGATGCAGGTGGTTCGCTGGCGCCAGCGCGCTTTCCCCATTCATTGCCGCAGGATAACGCGAGGCACGGCGCCGGGCGGCAACCCCGTCCACGTTTTCGGAACGTTCCTACCGCCATGTCCGCCGTCCTCGACCGGCCCGGCGCCTTCGCGCCCTGGCCTGCCACGCCTCGCTTCAAAGCGCGCCGCCCAAGGCTTACGCTGCCGGCCATGGATGCCCCGGTTGTGGCCACGGACAGCGACGAATCCCTGATGCTGGCCTGGGCGGCCGGCTCGGCGGCCGCGTTCGAACCGCTGTACGCCCGCCACCGCGCGCCGCTGCACCGTTTCCTGTTGCGACAGCTGCGCGATCCTGGCCTGACCGACGAACTGTTCCAGGACGTGTGGCAGCGCGTGATCGCCTCGCGTGCCAAATGGCGCCCGGACGCCGCGTTCGCGACCTGGCTGTACCGCATCGCCCACAACCGCCTGAACGACCATTGGCGCGCGGCGAAGCACCGGCCGCCCGCGCCATCGGATGCGGACGAACGCGCGGCGCGGTTGCCCGATCCTCACACCCCCGAGCGCATCCTTTCCGACTTCGAGCAACGCAGGCGCCTGCAACTGGCGATGGACGAACTGCCGGACGAACAACGCGAAGTGCTGCTGCTGCGCCTCGAACGCGAGCTTTCGCTGGAGGAAATCGCGGAGATCACCGGCGTCGGCCGCGAGACGGTGAAATCACGGCTGCGCTACGCGATGGACAAACTGCGTGCGAGGCTGGCGCCATGAACCGCGTTCCCGATCCGCTGGACGCCGACGAGCGCACGCTGGCCGACCTGCTCGCGCGCGACACGCTGCCCGGCCCGTCGCCGCAACTGGATGCGCGCATCCTCGCCGCGGCCCGCGCCGCGACTTCGACGACGGAACGTGCATCGCGACGCCCGCGACCACGACCGCGCTGGATCGCGGGCATGAGCATCGCCGCGACGCTGGTGCTGGCGGTCGGCCTCGCCTGGCGATTGCGCCCCTTGCCGGAACGCCATGCGGCCAGCGAAGCGCCGACGATGGTGTCGGCCGTGCGCGTCGTCGAACCCGCGGAATCCGGCGCAGCGTCCGCCGCCGCCGCGCAGCCGCGGATGGAAGCCAGGCGCCTGCCCATGTCCGTGCCCATGCCGCCGCGCGAGCGCGTGCCCGAACCCGCGCGCAAGCAGGCGCCGCCCGAACCGCCGGTGGTGTTCGACGAGCCTTCGCCGATGGATGTCCAGGCGCCTCCGCCCGCACCGCCTCCGCCTCCCGCCCCCGCCATGGCGCCGAACCCGGCCGCGAAGGGCATGGCTGCGCCCGCGGCCTCGGCCATGCAGGCGCCGGCGCAAAAACCGGCCGATTCCGATGCCTACAGCCAGGCGAAAAACCTCGACCGCGTCGAAGTGACCGGAAGCAGGTTGAAGACCCCCGCCCCCCCGTCGCCGCCACAGGCGTTCTCGCGCGATGCCCCCGCTTCCGGCATGGATGCGGCCGCGGCCGCCAATGCCGCGGCGGCGGAAGGCGTGTCGCGCGCGGTGCTCGACGAGGAACCACCGGCCACCGCCGATTCGCCGCAGGTGCAGGAAGCCTGGCTGCAGCGCATCCGCGAACTGCTGTCCGCGGGCGAGACCGAAGCGGCGCGCAACAGCCTCGCCGAGTTCCGTCGCCGCTATCCGAAGTACGCGTTGCCCGAGGACCTGCGCCGGTTCGCGACGCCCTGAGGCGGGGACGCGCGCCGCGATCCGCACTACCATGGCCCGCGCCCCAACCGGAGCCCGTCCTTGTCCCGCATCCAGCCGATGTTCGCGACGCCGTTCGCGTTCGACGCGCATCCCGCGCCCGGGCCGCTCAACGCGTCCCTGCGCGCATTGTTCCTGCAGCGCGAACGCGATGCGTTCCGCAACCCGGCGCCGTACACCGAACGCAATTCCGGCCTGTTCGAAAGCCGCTTCGACCTGTTCCAGTGGCCTGAACCGGAAATCGCCGAATTGCGCGAATTCTGCGTCTCGCGCGTGCTGCAACTGGTGCAGGCGCTCAACGGGCATCCGCCCGAAGCCATGCGGCAATGGCGCCTGGCCATCGAATCCTGGTTCCACGTCACCCGGCGCAATGGCTGGTTCGGCATCCACCACCATCCCAACGCCTCCTGGTCCGGCGTGTATTGCGTGGACGCGGGGAATCCCGATCCGGCCGCGCCGGACGCCGGCAAGCTGACCTTCCTGCATCCGTCGGCGCTGGCGACGATGCACACCGACCTGGGCAACGAATCGCTGCGGCCGCCGTTCAACGTGCAGCACGCGGGTTACGTGCTCGAAGCCGGGCAACTGCTGTTGTTCCCCTCGCACCTGCTGCACCACGTCACTCCGTTCGAAGGCGATGGCGAACGGATCACGGTCGCCTTCAACTGCGCCTTCGCGCGCGCTTGAATCGCGCCGATCCGGCCCCACACGTTCCCGATCCGGATCGATTCCAGAAGCGATGCCAGACCCGAACACCGCAGCCACGCCCGCGACGCCGGCAACCCGCCAGAAGGCGCCGATCGGCTCGCTGCGTGCGCTGTGGCCGTTCGTGCGCCGGCACATGGGCCTGTTCACCGGCTGGCTGCTGGCGCTGGCGGTGTCCTCGACCGCGTCGCTGAGCCTGCCGGTCGCGTTCCGCACCATGATCGACCACGGTTTCCGAGAAGGCGGCGCGGGCAACATCGATCGCGCCTTCCTGCTGCTGTTCGCGGTCGCCGTGGTGCTGGCGCTGGGAACGGCGGCGCGTTTCTTCTTCGTGTCGCTGCTGGGCGAACGCGTGGTCGCCGACCTGCGCAATCGGTTATACGCGCACCTGATCGGCCTCGACGCCGAATTCCACGACCGCAACCGCAGCGGCGAACTGGTCTCGCGCCTGACCGCCGACGTCGAACTGATCCGCAACATCGTCGGCAGCGTGATGTCGATCGCGCTGCGCAGCTCGATCACCGCGATCGGCGCGCTGGTCATGCTGTTCGTCACCAGCCCGGGGCTGGCGGCGTGGGCGTTGGTCGGCATCCCGGTCGCGGTGGTCCCGGTGATCGTCGGCTCGCGCGCGATCCGGCGCATCGCGCGCAACAGCCAGGACCGCGTCGCCGACGCCAATGCGCTGGCGACCGAAACCCTCGGCGCGGTGCGCACGGTGCAGGCGCACGCACGCGAACCCTACGAACGCGGGCGCTTCGCCGAGGCCGTGGCGAACACGGTGGCGACCGCGCGCAGGCGCATCGGCGCGCAATCGCTGATGACCGGAACGACCATCACCCTGTTCTTCGGCGCGATCACCCTGGTGCTGTGGTCGGGCGCGCACGACGTGATCGCCGGGCGCATGAGCGCCGGCACCCTCATCCAGTTCGTGCTGTACGCGCTGTTCGGCGGCGGTTCGGTCGCGGCGCTGGCCGAGGTCTGGAACGAACTGCAGAAGGCCGCCGGCGGCATGGGCCGGATCAACGAACTGCTGGTGGAAACGCCCGGCGTGGTCGCGCCGGCGACGCCGGTCGCATTGCCGGATCCGCTGCGCGGCGACATCGCGCTGGAAGGTGTGACCTTCCGCTACCCGCAGCGCCCCGACCTGGCCGCGCTCGACGATTTCACCCTGCGCGTGTCGCCCGGCGAAACCGTGGCCCTGGTCGGGCCGTCCGGCGCCGGCAAGAGCACGGTGTTCTCGCTGCTGCTGCGCTTCCACGACCCGGATTCCGGCCGCGTCCTGGTCGACGGCCTCGACGTGCGCACCCTCGATCCGGCGCAGCTGCGCGAAGCGATCGCGCTGGTGCCTCAATCGCCGACCCTGTTCGCGGCCAGCGCGCGCGACAACATCCGCTACGGCCGGCTCGACGCCAGCGACGAAGACGTCCGCTCCGCCGCCGCTTCGGCCGAGGCCGACGAATTCATCGATGCGCTTCCGAAAGGCTTCGACGAAGAACTCGGCGAACGCGGCGCGCGCCTGTCCGGCGGACAGCAGCAGCGCATCGCGATCGCGAGGGCGCTGCTCAAGGACGCGCCGATCCTGCTGCTCGACGAAGCGACTTCCGCGCTCGATGCGCAGAGCGAACGCGCGGTGCAGGTCGCGCTCGAGCACCTGATGCGCGGGCGCACCACGCTGGTGATCGCCCATCGCCTCGCCACCGTGCTCAAGGCCGACCGCATCGTGGTGATGGACCGCGGCCGCATCGTCGCCGAGGGCACGCACCAGCAACTGCTGGCGCAGGGCGGCTTGTACGCCGAGTTGGCGAAATTGCAGTTCCTCGACTAGGAAACGACATGGCCACGATCCTCGTCACCGGCGGTTCCGGCTTCATCGGCGGCCACGCGTTGCTGCAACTGCTGCAGGCCGGGCACGAAGTGCGCACCACGGTGCGCAGCCTGCAGCGCGAACCCGGGGTGCGCGCCTTGCTCCGCGCCAACGGCACGGACGCGGGCGAGCGCCTGCGTTTCTTCGCCGCCGATTTGACCCGCGACGAAGGCTGGCGCGAAGCGGTTTCCGGCTGCGAATTCGTCCTGCACGTTGCATCGCCGTTCCCCGAGACGATCCCGAAGCACGAGGACGAGCTGATCGTTCCCGCCCGCGACGGCGCGCTGCGCGTATTGCGTGCCGCGCGCGAGGCTGGGGTGAAGCGCGTAGTGCTGACTTCTTCGTTCGCCGCGGTCGGTTACGGCCACGCCGAGCAGCACAAGCCGTTCGACGAAACCGACTGGACCGATCCCGACGGCGGCGATGTCTCGCCCTACGTGAAATCGAAGACGCTGGCCGAACGCGCGGCCTGGGATTTCATCGCCCGCGAAGGCGGCGGCCTGGAACTAGCGACGGTCAATCCGGTCGGCGTGTTCGGCCCGGTGCTGGGGCCCGATTTCGCCACGTCGATCCTGTTGGTGCAGCGCCTGCTCGCCGGCGCCCTGCCCGGCTGCCCGAAACTGCGCTTCGGCGTGGTCGATGTGCGCGACGTCGTCGACCTGCACCTACGCGCGATGGCGCATCCGGCCGCGAACGGCGAACGCTTCCTCGCCGTCGCCGGCGATTTCATGCTGGTGCGGGACATCGCGCTGGCGCTGAAGCGGCGCATGGGCGACGCGGCGAAACGCGTGCCGACGCGGCAGTTGCCGAATTGGCTGGTCAGGCTCGCCGCGTTGCGCGATCCCGCAGTGCGGCAGATCGTGCCCGAACTCGGCAGGTACAAGAACGCGACGTCCGCGAAGGCCCGACGCGTGCTCGGATGGAAGCCGCGCGACAGCGGGGACGCGCTGGTCGCGACCGCGGAAAGCCTGCTGCGGCTGCGCCTCGCGCAATAAAAAAGCCCCGCCTGGGCGGGGCTTCAAGCGTCTGGGCGTACCCGGGTTCAGGCGACGGGCTGGACGCCGGCGGCCTGGGCGCCCTTCGGGCCCTGCTGCACTTCGTAGCTGACGCGCTGGCCTTCCTGCAGGCTGCGGAAGCCCTTGGAGCTGATCGCCGAGTAATGCACGAACACGTCGGCGCTACCGTCCTCGGGGGCGATGAAACCGAAACCCTTGGCGTCGTTGAACCACTTCACTGTTCCGTATTGCATGGCGCGGGTGACCTCGTTGGAGATGGCGATGGCAGCCTCGGCGCGTGGGGCGGCCGGCGGCGACGCGAGTATGCAAAGCGCGCGCGGCGCTTGCAATCACCCCCGCGTTCCGGGGACGGCTCAGCCGCCGAGCATCGCCCGCAGCAGGCGCGCGGCGCCATCCATCGCCGCGGCGACGTTGTCGAGCACGTCCTGCAGAGTGATGACCTCGTCGACGTTCGGGGCCGGCGCCGGCCGCCCAGTTGGCGACAATGGCGAGGCAGGCGTAATCGAGCCCGAGTTCGCGCGCGAGCCCGGCTTCGGGCATGCCGGTCATGCCGACCAGGTCGCAGCCGTCGCGGCGCAGGCGCGCGATTTCCGCCTTCGTCTCCAGGCGCGGGCCTTGGGTCGCGCCATAGCAGCCGCCGTCGACCACCGCGACGCCCGCGCGTTGCGCGGCGGACGCGATGTCGCTTCGCAGCGACGCGGTGTAGGGATCACCGAAATCGACGTGCAGCACCTCGGTGCCGGGTTCTTCGCACAGGGTCGAGACGCGGCCCCAGGTGTAGTCGACCAGCTGGTCGGGGCACGCCAGCACGCGCGGGCCGAAGCGTTCGGTGATGCCGCCGACGGTGTTGAGCGCCAGCACGCGTTGCGCGCCGACGGCCTTGAGCGCGGCGAGGTTGGCGCGATAGTTGATCTTGTGCGGCGGCAGCGAATGGCCTTCGCCGTGGCGCGCGAGGAAGGCCACGCGCTTGCCGGCGTACGTGCCGATGCGGATCGGGCCCGAGGGCGCGCCGTAGGGCGTCACCGGCTGGTGGCTTTCCACATCGGCGAGCTCGCCGAGCGCGTACACCCCGGTGCCGCCGATGACGGCGAGTTCAATCGTCATTGTTTATCCAAAATCCACGGAACCATGGTCTCGAACTCAAGTTGAACTACGGGATAGTTTTCGAACGAGTCGGGGAGCAATGCGATTTCCGTGGTGAAGCCTATGCCCTTAAGACCGAAGGCAGGCTCGCTGTCGAGCAATGAAGTATTCGGCGATGTCTCCGTCCATGCATCTTGCCCCGACCGGAGCGTTCCCACCAAATGGAACCAACCACTGGTTGGGCATGGCTCCCCTGCCGAACCATAGTGGCAAAGCTCTGCCGGCTTGGAGATATCTATCCCGATGGAACTTGCGAATTCACGAAACGCTTCGGGGAATGCGAGATGGGCCGCCGCGCGGAAATTGCGGCAATCGTCGCACTGGCATGGATTTGACTCAATTGTCCCGGCATAGCACGCGGCCGTCTGGACCGGATCAATTTCGATTTCCCAGCGGGCAATGCGAATGATCACGCATCGATCTCAAAGCGCGTAAATCGCGGGGAGATTCCTCCCCTGCTCGTGGTAATCCATCCCGTAGCCGAACACATAACGATCCGGCACCTCGACCCCCACGTAATCCGCGCACACGCCTTCCACGCAGCGGTCGTGCACCTTCACCGCCAGCACCGCGACGCGCACGTCGGCCGCACCCTGGTCCTCGCACCAGCGCTTCACCGCCAGCAACGTATGGCCCTCGTCGAGGATGTCGTCGGCCAGCAGCACGCGGCGGCCCTGCAGCGGCGTCGCCGGCCGATGCAGCCACGCCAACCCGGAACCCGAGGTCTGGCCACGGTAGCGCGTGGCGTGCAGGTAATCGAATTCCAGGTCGATGCCGAGCGTGCCGAGCTCCATCGCCAGCGACGCGGCGAACGGCAGGCCGCCGTGCATCACCGTGAGGTACAGCGGCGCGCTGGCGTCGTCGGCGTATTCGGGCGCGATTTCGCCGGCCATGCGCTCGATCGCCGCTTCCAGCGTGGCTCGGTCGTGGACCACCTCGGCGGTGGCGAGGACTTCGCGCAGATCGGGCGTACTCATGCAACATCTCCCACGTTGATCGCACCGGAGGTCGCGCCGGCATCATGCACCGACACCGGCACCGTCGCGACCCGCGACTGCGCCTGGCCATGACGCACGTCGGCCAGCAGGCCGTCCCAGCCCAGCGCGCCGCGTCCGATCAGGCCGGCGAGCGCCATCGTGTTCGATGTGCGGCCGTCGAGCGCGTGCAACGCCTCCTCGACCATTTGCGGATGGCAGACCAGCACCACGTCGCAGCCGGCGTCGAGGTGCGCTTCCACCCGCGCCTTGGTGCCGCCGGCCGAATGCGCCGCGGCCATGCCGATGTCGTCGGAGAACACCACGCCGCGGAAGCCCATTTCCTTGCGCAGGATCTCGCCGATCCAGCGCGGCGAATAACCGGCCGGTTCCGGCGCAACCTGCGGGTAAGTGATGTGCGCCATCATCACCGCATCCGCACCGGCGGCGATGCCGGCGGCGAACGGCACCAGGTCGTTCGCGCGCATTTCGTCCAGCGAACGGTTGTCGACCGCGACGTTGAAATGCGTGTCCTCGGGGATGGAACCATGCCCGGGGAAATGCTTGATCGTCGCGGGCATGCCGGCTTCGTGCATGCCGGCGATGTAGGCGCGCGCGAACGCGGCGACGACATCCGGATCCGGCGAGAACGCGCGGTTGCCGATCGCGCGGTTGCCGCGCTCGAGGTCGATCACCGGGGCGAAGCTGAGGTCCACGCCGGTGGCGCGGATTTCGCTGGCCATCAGCCATGCGTGTTCGTGCGCCAATGCGAGCGCGGCGTCCGGATCGCGGCGATACATCTGGTCGAAGCCGCTCAACGCCGGCAGCGCGCTGTAACCCTCGCGGAAACGCTGCACGCGCCCGCCTTCCTGGTCCACCGACACCAGCACCGGGCGCGGCGCGGCCTGACGGATCGATTGCGTGAGCTCGATCACCTGCGCGCGGCTGGCGAAGTTGCGCGAGAACAGGATCACCCCGGCGCAGGCGTCGTGCTGCAGCCAGTCGCGCTCGCGCGCGGTGAGTTCATGCCCGGAAACGCCGATCTGCAGCATCTATCGTCCTTGTTCGAGGTCCAGCGCCTTGCGCTCGCCATCGCTCCAGTGCGAATACGGGCGCGAGGCCAGGGCCAGATTGTAGTAGCGCTGGGCGTGCGTGGCTTCGGCGCCCAGCCAGCCGGGCCGGGCGAAGGGCTCGTCGACGGCGGACAGCTCGATTTCGGCCACGACCAGCCCGGCGTTGTCGCCGAGGAATTCGTCGATTTCCCAGAGATGGCCTTCGACATCGACGTAATGCCGGCGCTTGTCGACCAGCCCGCCCACGCACAGCGCCAGCAGCGCGCGCGCGTCTGCGACCGGGACCGGGTAGTCGAATTCCTGCCGCGAGGCGCCGAGTTCGCGCGACTTGATGTTCAGGCGCGCTTCGTCGCCCTCGATCCGCACCCGCACCGAGGCGTTCATCGCCCCGCCATCGACCATGGCGAGGTCGTTGAGGTAGCCCTGCGCCATCGGCACGACCCTGTGCGCGGCATTGCGCCAGCCGTCGTTGGTGACGAGGAATTTGCGTTCGATTTCGATGGGCATGGCGTTTGGATTTCGCTCGTCATTCCCGCGAAAGCGGGAATCCAGTCTTTGGGGGTCTTCTTCAGATCAAAAAACGAGATTCCCGCTTTCGCGGGAATGACGGCGTTAGGGTTCGAACAGCGCGATGGATTCGACGTGCGCGGTATGCGGGAACATGTCCATCACCCCGGCCGCGCGCAGTTTCCAGTCGCGCTCGTTGACGAGGTAGCCGGCATCGCGGGCCAGCGACCCGGGATGGCAACTCACGTAAACGATGCGCTTCAGGCCCTTCAGCGACAGCTGCTTCAACACCACGTCCGCGCCGGAGCGCGGCGGATCCAGCAACAACTTGTCGAAACCGGACTTCATCCAGCCTTGCGACGAAAGATCCGTCGCGAGATCGGCGGCGTGGAACTCGACGTTCGACAACGAATTGCGCTGCATGTTCTCGCGTGCACGAAGGATCAGGCCGGCATCGCCTTCGACGCCGACGACGTGGCCGGCGCCGCGCGCCAGCGGCAGGGTGAAGTTGCCGAGTCCACAGAACAGGTCGAGCACGCGTTCGCCCGGCTGCACGTCCAGCAACTCCAGCGCGGACGCGATCATCTTCTCGTTCAGCCCGGCGTTGACCTGGATGAAGTCCAGCGGCCGGAACGCGAAATCGATGTCCCAGCGCGGGATGCGGAACGCGAGTTGCGGATCGGCCGGCCACAGCGGATGCACCGAATCGATGCCGCCCGGCTGCAGGAAGATCGCGAAGCGGTGCTCGCGGGCGAAGGTTTCGAGTTTGGCGCGATCGTTGTCCGACAACGGCTGCAGGTGGCGGAACACCAGCGCCACGCCGTCGCACTCCGCCTGCGCATCGCCGGCGATGAACTCGATCTGTGGGATGTCGCGGCGCCCGTCCATGCCGTCGACCAGGGCCGACAGCGCGGCGATGCGCTGGCCGATCTGCGGGATCACCGTGTGGCATTCGCGCAGGTCGGCGACGAAGCGCGGATCCTGCTCGCGGAAACCGACCAGGGTCTTGTCCTTCTTCTCGACCCGGCGCACGGAAAAACGGCCCTTGCGCCGGTAACCCCAGGCCGCGTCGGTCAGTGGCGGCAGCACGCGTTCCGGCATCACGTGGCCGATGCGTTCCAGGTTCTCCAGCAGCACCCGTTGCTTGGCGTGGATCTGCTTCGATTCCTCGAGGTGCTGCAACGCGCAGCCGCCGCAGGTGCCGAAATGCGGGCAGCGGGGTTCGACCCGCTCCGGCGAGGCGACGAGGACTTCGAGCGTCTTCGCTTCGTCGAAATGCCGCGAACGCGCGGTCTGCTGCACGCTCACCGTTTCCCCGGGCAATGCGCCGCTGACGAACACGGTCTTGCCAACGTGGGGATGGCCTTCCGGCCAGCGCGCCACGCCGCGGCCGTCATGGCTCAGGTCGTTGATGGAAACGGTCTTGGGGGATTGGTCGAGGCGGGCCACGGGGAGGGGTGCTGCGGGTGGCCGGCTATTGTCGCATCGTCTTCCCTTCTCCCACCGGGAGAAGGTGGCGCGAAGCGCCGGATGAGGGTTCGGTATCGCTTGGATGTTTGCTTCGTCCCTGCCCTCACCCCAGCCCCTCTCCCGACGGGAGAGGGGCTAGTCGCGGCTTATTTCTGCTTCCAGCTCCCGCCCGACTGGTACCACCAGCCGGAACGCGCGCTCGCGACCCACTGCTTGGCGAACACGTCGCGGATCTGGCCTTCCCATTCCGGGTGGCCATTGGCGACCGCGACTTCGCGATACACCGCCTTGCGGTCGCGGTTGTCGTCGGCGACCGCGCTGTTCATCGCCACGCGATCCTTGAGCGCGAGCGCGGACGCATCGCGCACGGTGATCAGGCCGTCGGAGGTGAAGCCGAGCGCGCCGGAATCGAAGCCCGCGCGCAGGGTGGAATTGAAACGCGCTTCCATCCGCGACTGGATCGCCTGGATCGCCGGGGTCTTGATGGTGATGTCGGGGCGGCCCTGCGCATTCGCGGTGCCGATGCCGATCAACGCCAGCGGATCGAAACGGAACGCCATGCCACCGCCTCCGTTGTTGTCGGCGGGCTTGTCCGCAGGCGCGGGCGTGGCCGGCTTCGCCTCGTCGATCACCTTCTCGACGAACTCCTGCGCCGCGGCCTTGGCTTCCGCCGCCGGGAAGTACACGTTGATGGTCACGCAGGCGGCGAGCGCCAGCATCGCGACGTTGGCGCCGAACAGGGTGCGCATCGCTTTCCAGGTTTTCATCTTCGCCTCCAGGATGAAGTGACGATCATTCGAGAACATTCTCATTCGACCACCGGTTTCACGTCGCCCTTGCCGACCGCGGCGAGGCGTTCGACCAGGGTCGGCCAATCGACCTCGCGGTTGAAGCCGACCACGTTCAGGCGTGGCAGGCCCGAGCCTTCGACGATAGTAAAACTGTTGCCCGCTGAATGGAGGCCGCCCATCTCGCAGACCTCGTTCGCCAGGTGGCAGGAAATGCCGAGGTCGGCATAGCCGAAGTCGTCGAACAGGCCGATCAGCCGGCCCTGCAGGCTGCTCACGAACGAGGCATCGCCGACGCTGCTGATGTTCTGCACCGCGCGCTGGCTGATGCGCTGCTTCACGCCCGGGCGGCGGACGCTGTGCATCTGCGCGTCGAACGCGACCGGCGTCCAGTCGACCAGGCGCAGGTCGTGGATATGCCCGTTTAGGCGGCCGGTGATGCTGCCGAAATCGAGGATTTCGGTGAGGCGCAGCAGGTCGAGGTCCTGGAAATCGATGTTCGCGCCCAGGCTCGGCGCAACCCCGAACGGACGTTCCATCGACAGGTCGCTGAAGCGCACGTCGCCGTCGAACAGCTTCATCGCAAGCCCGCCGTCGAAGTCGAGGCGCTCGTCCGCGTAGTGCGCGTCGGGAATGCTACCGCCGAGGGTGCCCTGGAACGCAGGCAGGCCCAGCGCCTTCGACATCTGGCCGAAATCGATGCCGTCCAGGGTCATGCCGAAGCGGATGTCGAGGCCCGCCTCGCCGGCGGGCGGGCGCAGGGTCATGTGGTCGAACGCGAGCGTGCCGCCCATCGCCGGGATCGCCACGCGATCGCGGAAGCGCAATTCGCCATCGCGGCTGTCGAACGGCAACGTCGCCGCGCCGAAGCCGAGTCCGTACAGGTTGCTCGATTGCCAGCGCAGTTCGCTCGCCACCGGCACGCTAGCGGAATAGCGCACGTCGCCGTCGAGGCCGCGGAAACCGAAGCGGTCGTCGGGTTCGCGGAGGTCGACGCCATGCAGGTTCGCGTCCACCGATTGCAAGGTTCCGTCGCGCATCGCCAGGCGCAAATCCGATGCGCCGGAGAGTTCGACGTTGCCAAGCCCGAACACGCCCAGCCAGCCGGACAGGTAGCGTTCGCGCAGCGGCCCCATGTCGGTGCTGCGCAAGCGCACGTCGAGCGCGCGCAGGCTGGCGTCGCTTGCGAATGCGGCGCTGCCATCGGCGGACAGCACGCCACCATCGCGCCACGCGATGCGCGGCAGTTCCCAGCCGTTCGCGCGCTGCACGCCATCGATCGACAGCGAGACCGGCGTCGCCGGCAGCGCGAGGTAGGTATTGCCGGCGAGGAATTCGCCACCGCGCAGCCTGCCGTCGATCGCGAGCAGGCCGAGCGCGGGCATCTTGCGGTAATCGATGCGGAAATCGCCGTTCAACCCGTCGCCGGCGATGCTGCCGTCCGGCGTTTCCAGCGCGGCGCCGGCCACGGCGAGGTCTCCGGACACGCGCAACGGATGGTTGTCGGGCGTGGCGATCTCGAGCCGGCCATCGATCCGACCGGCCTTGAGCCTGCCCGCGCTCCACGCCTGGGCGAGAAAGGCTTGCGCCCACGCCAGCGGCACTTTGACGAAATCCGCACGCATGAGGTCGGGTGTTTTCGCATCGCGGTGCAACGCGATTCGCGAATTCCCCTGCATCAGTTCGGCGGCGGTCGCCTTGTCGTCGAACTTGACCCCCAGCTTCAGCGGCGCGCCACCACCGCGCAGGTCGCCCGCACAGGCCCAGCCATTGTCCGGCGCGCGTTGCAGCCGGCACGACCAGGCCACGTTGCGGTAGTGGTAACCGAAATCCGCGGCATCGATGCGATCGGCATGGATGACGAGGTCGCCGGCATCGGCATCGGCCGGCCAGTCCAGCGTCGCGTCAACGCCCTGCAGCGTGGCCACCGCGGTCGTGATCCGCGCGACGCGCGCATGCGCGGTGCGCGCGCCGGCGGGCATCGCGGCGGCAAGCAAGGCCAGCAGGAGTAGGATCGAGCGCGTCACCGGGACAGCATACGCAGCGGAAGCGAGGACGCGATGAACCCGAACATCCTGCTGGTCGAGGACGACCCGGTCTCGCGCGCCTTCCTCGAAGCGGCGACCGCCGCCCTGCCCGCCACCGTCGCCACCGCCGCCGACGCGGCGGCCGCCCACGCGCTGGCGAATGCATCCGCCTTCGACCTATGGCTCATCGACGCGCATCTGCCCGACGCCACCGGCGCGGAACTGCTCGCGCAATTGCGCCAGGCGGGATTCACCACATCCGCGCTCGCCCACACCGCCACCAACGATGAAGACGCACATGCCGAACTGCGTGCCGCGGGGTTCGCCGGCGTCATCGCCAAGCCCATCGATGCCGCATCGTGGCAGGCCGCCGTGCGTCGCGCGCTGGAGGCGGATGTGGCCACGCACGTTCGCGACAGCGCGGTCGCGACTGGACGCGACTTCCCGATCTGGGACGATGCCGCGGCGCTGGCGGCGCTCAACGGCAACGGCGAGCACGTCGCCGTACTGCGCAAGCTGTTCCTCGACGAATTGCCGGACATGCGTGCACGCATCGTCGATGCAGGCACGCGCGCGGCGGTCCTGCATCGCCTGCGCGCGAGCTGCGGCTTCGTCGGCGCGGCGCGGCTGGACGCGGCGGTGCGTTCCTTGCAGGAATCGGAATCGGAAACCGCATTGCAGCGCGTGATCGACGCGCTGCACGACACCCTGGATCAACCGCCGTCGCGTTGAACGCCACGACGCGGCAGCAGTCGCCCGAGTTCGCCGACCATCTCCCACGATTTCAACCCGCGTCCACCGAGGTGGTGCAGGAACACCGGCCGCAGCGCGCGACGCAGGCTGGCGAGGTCCTCGCCCGCGGGTTCCTCGTCGGCGGCTAGCGCCAGGAGCGCACGCCCGGTCGCGGCTTCGTCGCGGGCACGCACCTCGCGCACGCGACGCGGGCCGTGTTCGGGATCGAGCGCGTAACGCGCGGCCGGATCGATCGCCTCGCCGTCGCCGTCCACGTCCAGCGCGAAACCGAAACCGAGCTCATCGAGCACGTCGCGTTCGAAACGCCGCAGCGTCCATGCGACCGGTTCGCCCAAGCCGAGTCGCGCGCGGCAACGCCCGAACGCGCGATACAACCCGGGATGCGGGTCCATGCGCGGCGCGAGCCGCAGCAGCAATTCGCAGGCGTAGAACCCGGCCAGTGCGGCATCGCCGGCGAACTGCGGCGCAGCGTCCAGCGCTTCCGCGCTGCGCAATTGCGCGAGCTCGCCGCTCTGCACCGCGTCGAAGCGGATGTGTTGCAGCGGCTGCAAGGCCGCGCGCAACTGGTGCGCCTTGGGCCCGCGCACCCCGCGCGCCACCAGGCCGACCCGGCCGTGGTGTTCGCTCAGCACCTCGACCAGCAAGCTGGTCTCGCGCCAGGCGCGCGCGTGCAGGACGAAGGCGGGTTCGGCGGCGAGGCGGAGCATGGCGGGATTATGGCTGAGACTTTGGTTTGACCGACTGTTCAGTGGAGCGCAGGATGCGCGAAACAGGGGCGACAATGGTGAATCCGTGCGGGCGGAATACGATTTCTCGAAACCGAGGTCGCGCAAGAATCCCTACGCCACGAAACTCAATCGGCAATCTTCACCAACGACGCAACTCCGGCGGAAAACTTTTCTTGCGATTGCCATACTGGCCGTTGTAGGCGTAATTGCAGACCTTGCCGTTGGCCAACTGCTGACCACTCCAGCACAGCGGACCATCGGACCTGCGCCAGCGGATTTGGATGCCGAAAACGTCGCCTTCGAGTCGTCCGTCGGCCCGATATCCGGCTGGCTCATCCACGGCTCGCGCCCGATCGGTTCAATCCTGCTCTTGCATGGTGTTCGGTCAAATCGAAAGCAGATGGTTCCCCGGGCAAGATGGCTCAAGCAACTCGGTTATTCGGTATTGCTCATCGACCTTCCGGCGCACGGCGAATCACCGGGAAACCACATCACCTTCGGATACAACGAATCGAAGGCAGTCGATGCATCCCTCGTATTCCTCCATCGGGAATTCCCGCAACAACCCGTCGGTGTAATCGGCGTATCCCTGGGCGCCGCCTCCACGGTGCTCGCGAAGCCGGTGGAACCGCCCTCGGCCGTGGTGCTCGAATCCATGTATCCCACGATCGGTGATGCGGTTTCGGATCGACTTTCCCTGCGTTTCGGACGGGCAGGCCCTTATCTCGCCCCACTTCTGCTCTGGCAAATTCCTTTTCGCCTAGATATTTCGACCAAGGATCTGAGGCCGAAAGATCATCTGAGAAACCGCGGCTTCGCGATTCTTATTGCATCCGGAAGCAAGGATGCTCACACACGCATCGCAGAAGCCAAGTCAATTTACTTGAGCGCATCGCCGCCGAAGGAATTCTGGCAAGTCGATGGCGCTGCACATGTTGATCTTTTCGACTACGACCCGGAATCCTACAAGCATCATGTCGGGCCATTCTTGCGGAAATATCTTCCTGCCCGCCCAATCACCGAACCGAGTGATTGAATTCACTCGTAGCCGAACGCCTTCAACGCCGCCTCGTCGTCGCTCCAGCCCTCGCGCACGCGCACCCAGGTCTCGAGGAACACCTTGTTACCGAACAGCGCCTCCATCGACAACCGCGCCTTGGTGCTGATCTCCTTCAAGCGCGCACCCGCCTTGCCGATCACGATGGCCTTCTGGCTCTCGCGTTCCACCCAGATCACCGCGCCGATGCGGTACATCGCGCCATCCACCTCGAAACGCTCGATTTCCACTGTCGTCGCATACGGCAATTCCGCGCCGAGCTGGCGCATCAACTGCTCGCGCACCAGCTCCCCGGCGAGGAAACGCTGGCTCTTGTCGGTGATCTCGTCCTCGGCGTACAGCGCGGCTTGCCGTGGCAACAGCTTCAGCACGCTTTCCACCAGCGGCTCCAGCCCCTTGCGCTTGAGCGCCGAAACCGGATGCACCGAAGCGAAATCGCGATCCTTGCTCACCTCGGCGAGGAACGGCAGCAATTGGGTCTTGTCCTTGGTCCGGTCGACCTGGTTCACCACCAGCACCACCGGCACATTCGCCTCGCGCAGCGCGTCGTAGGCCAGCGTGTCGCCGTCGTCCCAGCGCCCGGCCTCGATCACCAGCAGCGCCGCGTCCACGCCCTCGAGCGCGCCGCGCGCCGCGCGGTTCATCGCCCGGTGCATGGCCTTTCCGCCGTGGCGCGACTGCTCGCGGTGCAGGCCGGGGGTATCGACCAGCAGCAACTGCCCGTGCGGGAAGGTCGCGATGCCGAGCAGGCGGTGGCGCGTGGTCTGCGGGCGGTTGGAAGTGATGCTGACCTTGGCCCCGACCAGCGCGTTGACCAGGGTGGACTTGCCGACGTTGGGGCGGCCGATGACGGCCACGGTGCCGGCGTGGAAGGCGGGTTCGCTCATGCGTGGATTGTAGTCGCCGGGCGCGGGCTACCTGGCGCCGAGCTGCTCCAGCACCGCTTCGGCCGCGACCTGCTGGGCGGCACGGCGCGATCCGCCGCTGCCTTCGGCCGCGATGCCCGGATCGCCGGGCAATTCGCATCGCACGCGGAACACCTTGGCATGGTCGTCGCCGGATTCGGCTTCCAGGGTGTACACCGGCAAGGGCTGCTGCCGCGCCTGCAGCCATTCCTGCAACCGGGTCTTGGCGTCCTTGCCGACCTTGTTCGGCGGCGGCAGCGCGGCCATCGCGGCCTCGAACCACGGCAGCACCACCTCGCGGCAATGCGCGAAATCGCTGTCGAGGTGGATCGCCGCGACCACGGCTTCGAGCGTGTCGGCGAGGATGGAATCGCGGCGGTGGCCACCGCTCTTGAGTTCGCCCGGGCCGAGGATCAATCGCGGACCGAGGTCAAGTTCGCGCGCGATCGCGGCCAGCGCGGATTCGCGCACCAGTTCGGCGCGGGCGCGGGTCAACGCGCCTTCGTCGGCGCGCGGCCAGCGCGCGTACAAGGCCTCGGCGACGATGAGGTTGACCAGCGCGTCGCCGAGGAACTCCAACCGCTCGTTGTGCGGGGTGCCGGCGCTGCGATGGGTCAGGGCCTGCGCGAGCAGGCCCGGATCGGCGAAACGATGGCCGAGGCGGTCAATTGCCTTCGTCGGTGCTGCCGCCACCTTTCAGGGCCTGGGTTTCGTTGAATTTGCCGACGATGTCGAGATCGTTGATCAACGGGCGGCGCACTTCGTAGTTCACCGTCATGGTGTAGCCGTTGTCCTTGCGCTCGACCTTGATGTTCTCCGGCTTCAGGTCCTCGTCGGCGTAGTTCACGTACAGCCGGCGGAAGAACAGGTCCTTGATCTTGGCGGGATCCATTTCGCCCACGCCCGGCTCGCTGGCCACGCCCTTCATCGCCGAGCGTACGCTGAAGAATTGCTCGTAGATCGGGAAGACCTTCATGCCGAGGTAGGCAAGGATGCCCACGAGGGCCAGTACGACCACGAACCCGATCAGGGTGATCCCCCTTTCACTGCGCTTCATCGCATTCCCCTCTGTTTGCGGCGCCCCGCCGCCGTTCCCGGCCATTGTGGCGCGGATCGGCCACGGTCGTCACCTCACTGGATGCGGTCGCCGATCCGGTGGAAATCGACCCCGCCGGCGCTGCGGTCCCAGTGCATCCAGATCAGGAAGGCCTTGCCGCGCAGGTTCTGCTCCGGCAGGAAGTGCGCGCCCTGCGGCCAGAACCGGCTGTCTTCGCTGTTGTCGCGGTTGTCGCCCATCACGAAATACTGGCCCGCCGGCACCTTCCACTCGCCCTCGCCCTGCAGGAAGTAGGGCATGTCCTCACGCTCCAGCACCGGATGCGAACGGCCGGGCAGTTCCTCGGTGAGCAGCGTGGCCCCGCTGGCTTCCTGCCCCTGGCCGGTGCCGGCGTAGGTGCCGACCTTGCGGTATTGCACCGGCTGGCCGTTGATGTAGACCGTGTTGTCGCGGTAGGCGACGGTATCGCCCGGCAGGCCGATGATGCGCTTGATCCAGTCCTCGTCCGGATGGTGCGGCGGGCGGAACACCACCACGTCGCCGCGCCTGGGCTCGCCCAGCGGCAGGAACTTGGTGTTGGTGATCGGCAGGCGCAGGCCGTAGGCGAACTTGTTGACCAGGATGAAGTCGCCGATCAGCAGGCTCGGCATCATCGAACTGGACGGGATGCGGAACGGCTCGGCGACGAAGCTGCGCAGCCCGAGCACGATCGCCAGCACCGGGAAGAACGCACGCGAATAATCGACGATCAGCGGCTCCTTGTCCTCGAGCAGGCCGGCGCGGGCCGCGCGGGCCTTGCGCCACCACAGCTTGTCGACCAGCCAGACCAGGCCGGAGACCAGGGTCAGGGCGACCAGGGCGATTTCGAACCAGCGCATGCGCGTTCCTCGGATTCTTCGGGTTTACTTGCCGTCGACCTGCAACACGGCGAGGAAGGCCTCCTGCGGGATCTCGACCCGCCCGACCTGCTTCATCCGCTTCTTGCCTTCCTTCTGCTTCTCCAGCAGCTTCTTCTTGCGCGTGGCGTCGCCGCCGTAGCACTTCGCCAGCACGTTCTTGCGCAGCGCCTTGACCGTGGTGCGGGCGATGATCTGCGCGCCGACCGCGGCCTGGATCGCGACGTCGAACATCTGCCGGGGAATCAGCTCCTTCATCTTCTCGGTCAGCTCGCGGCCGCGGCGATCGGCGTGCGAACGATGCACGATGATCGACAGCGCATCGACCTTGTCGCCGTTGATCAGCGTGTCCACGCGCACGAACGGGCCTGCCTCGAAGCGCAGGAAGTGGTAGTCGAGCGAGGCGTAGCCGCGGCTCACCGACTTCAGCTTGTCGAAGAAGTCCAGCACCACCTCGGCCATCGGCAGCTCGTAGGCGATCTGCACCTGGCTGGCCATGTAGGTGATGCCGACCTGCACGCCGCGCTTTTCCTCGCACAGCTTGATGATGTTGCCGATGTATTCGGGCGGGGTGAGGATGTTGGCGCGGATGATGGGTTCGCGGATCTCGCCGACCATGTTCGCCGGCGGCAGCTTGGCCGGGTTGTCGAGCGGCACCACGTTGCCGTCGGTCTTCAGTACTTCGTACACCACGGTCGGTGCGGTGGTGATGAGGTTGAGGTCGTACTCGCGCTCAAGGCGTTCCTGCACGATTTCCATGTGCAGCATGCCGAGGAAGCCGCAGCGGAAACCGAAGCCCATCGCTTCGGAACTCTCGGGTTCGAAACGCAGCGCGGCGTCGTTGAGGCGCAGCTTCTCCAGCGCCTCGCGCAGCGCCGGGTAATCCTCGGCATCGACCGGGAACAGCCCGGCGAATACGCGCGGCTGCATTTCCTGGAAACCGGGGAGCGGCTTGGGCGCTGGATCGTTCGACAGCGTCAGCGTATCGCCGACCGGCGCGCCGTGCACGTCCTTGATCGACGCGGTGACCCAGCCGACTTCGCCGGCCTTCAGCGCGGGCAACACCTTGCGCTTGGGGGTGAACACGCCGACGTCATCGACCTGGTGGGTGCGCCCGGTCGACATGACCAGCAGCTTGTCGCCCTTCCTGATCTCGCCCTGCATCACCCGCACCAGCGAGACCACGCCGAGGTAGTTGTCGAACCACGAGTCGATGATCAACGCCTGCAGCTTGTCGGTGTCGCGCGGACGCGGCGCCGGGATGCGCATGACGATGGCCTCGAGCACGTCCGGCACGTTCATGCCGGTCTTGGCCGAGATGGCGACCGCGTCGTCGGCGTGGATGCCGATGACGGCCTCGATTTCCGACTTCGCGCGATCGATGTCGGCGGTCGGCAGGTCGATCTTGTTCAGCACCGGCACGACTTCCAGGCCCTGCTCCACCGCGGTGTAGCAGTTGGCGACCGATTGCGCCTCGACGCCCTGCGCGGCATCGACGACCAGCAGCGCGCCCTCGCAGGCCGCGAGCGAACGGCTGACTTCGTAACTGAAGTCGACGTGGCCGGGGGTATCGATGAAGTTGAGCTGGTAGGTCTGGCCGTCCTTCGCGGTGTACGGCAGCGAGACCGACTGCGCCTTGATGGTGATGCCGCGTTCGCGCTCGATCGGGTTCGAATCGAGCACCTGCGCCTCCATCTCGCGTTCCTGCAGGCCGCCGCAGATCTGGATGATGCGGTCGGCCAGCGTCGACTTGCCGTGGTCGACGTGGGCGATGATCGAGAAATTGCGGATGTTCCGCATCGCTGCGGACGGTTCGGAAGACATGGGCGGCGGCATTGGCCGTCGTCGGCCACGGATTGCGGGGAACGCGGGATTATCGCACGCCGCCCAGCGGCCCCGGCTCCGCGGGGACCGCACCCGGCACGACGTGGCGGCCGGGTGCGGGGCCTGGCTCATTCGTCCTTGCCGCCTTGCGTCACCGCCACGAACTGGGTCGCGCCGTCGCGGCGCACCAGCAGCATCACGGTCTGGCCCTTGCCGACCTTGGCGAGTTCGCGGTCGAGCGCGGCGACGCTGCCGACGTTGGCGCGGCCGACCTGCAGCACCACGTCGCCCGCCCGCAGGCCGGCGTTGCGCGCGGCGCTGCCTTCGACGCGGGCGATGCCCACGCCCTCGCCCGACTTGAGGCCGAGTTGCTTGCGGTCGTCGCCGTCGAGGTCCTCGCCGACCAGTCCCAGCGGATTGCCGCTGCTGGCCCTGGGCGCCGATCCGGGCGCGCCGTCTTCGTCGTCGTTCGCCGCGACGCCATCGGAGAGCTGCGACAGCGTGACGGGCACTTGCAGCGTCTTGCCATCGCGCAGGATCGACAGCTCCACGCGCGTGCCGGGCGCCATCGCACCGATGATCGGCGGCAGGTCGCTGGACTGCACGATGGCATTGCCGTTCACCGCGCGGATCACGTCGCCGCGTTCGATGCCGGCCTTTTCCGCGGGGCTGCCGGCCTGCACGTCCGAAATCAGCGCGCCCGTGCTGTCGGGCAAGCCGAGGCCGCGCGCATCGTCGCTGCCCATCTGCTGCACCTGCACGCCGAGCTGGCCACGCGCGACCCGGCCGGTCGTGCGCAATTGCTTGCTCACCGACATGGCCACGTCGATCGGGATCGCGAAGCTCACGCCCATGTAGCCGCCGGAGTTCGAGAAGATCTGCGAGTTGATGCCGACGACTTCGCCGCGGGTATTGAGCAGCGGTCCGCCGGAATTGCCCTGGTTGATCGCCACGTCGGTCTGGATGAAGGGCACGTAGCGCTGGTTCGCGTACGGATTCGCGCGACCGACCGCGCTGACGATGCCAGCGGTGACCGAATGGTCGAGGCCGAACGGCGAACCGATCGCGACCACCCACTGGCCGGGCTTGAGCAGGTTGGAATCGCCGATGCGCACCGCCGGCAGGTCGCTGGCGTCGATCTTCAGCAGCGCGACATCGGACTGTTCGTCGCTGCCGACTACCCTGGCCTTGAATTCGCGCCGGTCGGTGAGCTTGACCGTCACCGAATCCGCGCCATCGACGACGTGGCGATTGGTCAGCACGTAACCGTCGGGCGAAATGATGAAGCCGCTGCCCATGGACACGCCGCGCGGGCCGTCGTCGGGTTGCTGCGGACCACCGGGCATGCCCGGCATCTGGAAATCGGGGCCGAAGAAACGCTTGAAGATCTCAGGGATCTGGTCCTGGTCCGGAACGCCGCGGCGTGCGGTCTTCGCGCTGGTCGCGCGTCCGCCGATGGTCGCTTCCACGTTCACCACGCCCGGGCCGACCTGCTGCACGAGGCCGGTGAAATCGGGTAGGCCCGCGACCAGTTGCGGCGCCGGCGCGGCGGGCGGCGTCTGCGCCGTCACTTGCGGCGGATTCACGAGCAAGGTGGTGGCGGTCGCCGTCGCGGCGACCAGGGCAAGCGCACGAATGCTGGGGGGAACGGACATCGGGGTTCGACCTCGCTCGGGACGAAGGTGGGAAAGGAAAACGGATCGATCCGCGAAGGCGCTTCGCGGGTCGTTCTGGGTTCAGCGCAGGCCGTCGCCAGCCTGGACCTGCTGCGTTTCGGGCATGGGCAGGTTGCGCGGTTCGAACGGATAGAACGCGCCCGTCGATCCGGTCGAATAACTCGCGGTGAAGGCGCCGGTATTGGTCCCCGGCAGCACTGCGCGCGGCCATGGATGCGATGGCAGCGCTTCCTGCTGCTGCGCGGCGAACGGATTGTCGCGCTTGGGCAACTCCAGCGGTTCCACGGCGGCGACGCGCTGGCCGGCGTCGGCGGCTTCGATGCCGCGCGAAACCTGGGTCGACGCGCGGTCGGGACCGGGCATGGCCGCGCGGTTGCGACGGGCGGCGGCGATGCGGCGCGGGGCTTCGGCGATCGCCAGCGCGGTGGTCAATTGCGCGGCGGCGGGCGGGGTGGCCGGCGAATGCGAAGCATCGGCGGCGGATGGCGGCGGCGCAGGGGTTGCGTGGGGAATCGTCGCGACCGACGCCACCCGTGCATCGCTGCCGGCACTTGCCGGGCCAGGGTCGGAGGCCGTGCGCGGCACCACGACCAGCAGGGCCAGCGATGCCGCGAGCGCACCGCCGCCCCACCAGGCCCAGCGTCGCGGATGCGTGCCGGTTGCGGCGACGGCCTGTTCGCCGGCGAGCGTGGAATGCCGCGAATCCAGCGCCACTGTGCGCGCCACGCGCTGCGAGAAATCCGCGGGCAACAGGGCCGTTCCCTGTCCGCGCAGCACGACGCTGCACACCTGCCAGCGTTCCCAGCAGCCGGCCAGTTCGCGGTCGTGCTGCAGGCGCCGGAACAGGAACCGGGCTTCGTCCGAAGCCAGTTCGCCGTCCATCATCGCGGACAGCTGCTGGCGGAGGTGGGCTTCCATCTTGTCCATGGGCATCTGGCGGGTTCGGGCCTAGCGGGTGGCGCGTTCTGCGGGTCTTTCGACATCCATCAGCGGCCGAAGTTCCGCATCGATGGCCTCGCGGGCTCGGAATATCCGCGAGCGCACCGTGCCGATGGGGCAATCCATGCGCTCGGCGATCTCCTCGTAGCTCAGGCCCTCGACCTCGCGCAGGGTGATCGCGGTGCGCAATTCCTCCGGCAGCCCGTCCACCGCGCGCATCACCGTCTGCTCCATCTGCTGGCGCATCAGCTCGCGTTCGGGCGTGTCGTTGTCGCGCAGGCGCAGGCCGGATTCGAACTGTTCGGCGTCGCTCACGTCGATGTCGTCGGTCGGCGGCCGCCGGTTGTGCGCGACGAGGTGGTTCTTCGCCGTGTTCACCGCGATCCGGTGCAGCCAGGTGTAGAACTGCGCGTCCCCGCGGAAATTGCCGATCGCGCGATAGGCGCGCAGGAAAGCTTCCTGCGCCACGTCCTGGCATTCGCTCCAATCGGGGATGTAGCGCCCGATCAGCGCCGCCACGCGGTGCTGGTACTTGCGCACGAGCAGGTCGAAGGCGGCGCTGTCGCCGGCCTGCACGCGGCGCACCAGGTCGCTGTCGACCTGGGTGTCGGTTGCCTGCGCGATGGTTCCCTCGTCGGCCATCAGGCCGTTTCTCCTCGATGCGCTGGACGCGGCCGGTGCCGCGCACGACAGCATGGGGCACATGGGGCCATGCCGCCGGTGCCACAAGCCATGTCGGCGATTTGACGGTCCCGGAACATGCCCGGGATGATAAAAGCCCGACTTCCCCCCACGGATGAACGCGATGATCGCCGGACTCGATGGCCTGCGCTTCCAGCATTGGCAGGCGGAACTGCGCCCCGACGGCGCACTGGTGCTGTCGCTGGACCGCGCCGGCGCCTCGGTCAATGCGCTCTCGCAGGAAGTGCTGTTCGAACTGGGCGAAATCGTCGAACGCCTCGGCATCGACCCGCCCAGGGCGGTGGTGTTCCGCTCGGCCAAGCCCGGCGGCTTCATCGCCGGCGCCGACATCCGCGAATTCCAGCAATTCGACGCCAAGGGCACCGTGGGCGACGCGATCTTCCGCGGCCAGCAGGTGTTCCAGCGCATCGCCGAACTGCCCTGCCCCACGGCCGTGGCCATCCACGGCTTCTGCATGGGCGGAGGCACCGAACTCTCGCTCGCCTGCCGTTATCGCGCGGCCTCGAACGATCCCTCGACCCGCATCGGCCTGCCCGAGGTGAAGCTGGGCATCTTCCCGGGTTGGGGCGGCAGCGTGCGTTTGCCGAAACTGATCGGCGCGCCGGCCGCGTTCGACCTGATGCTCACCGGGCGCAGCGTCTCGGCTTCGGCGGCGCGCGCAATGGGACTGGTCGACAAGGTGGCCGATGCCGCGGTGCTGGTCGATGCCGCCGCCGATCTCGCGCTCAAGGGCACGAAGCGGCCGTTCAAGCAGCGCTTCCTCGCATGGATCACCAATACCTGGATCGCGCGGCAACTCCTCGCGCCGCAGATGCTCAAGCAGGTCGCGCGCAAGGCGCCGAAGGCGTTCTATCCCGCGCCCTACGCGCTGGTCGACAGTTGGAAGCGCGGCGGTGGCGGCATCCAGCAGCAGCTCGCCGCCGAACGCAAGGCGGTGGTGAAGCTCGCATCCACCCCGACCGCGCGCAACCTGATCCGCGTGTATTTCCTGCAGGAACGCTTGAAGGGCATCGGTGGCAAGGATTCCGGCATCCGCAAGGTGCACGTAGTGGGCGCCGGGGTGATGGGCGGCGACATCGCCGCGTGGAGCGCCTACAAGGGCTTCGATGTCACCCTCAACGACCGCGAGCAGCGCTTCATCGACGGCGCGCTGCAACGTGCGCAGGAGCTGTTCGCGAAGAAGGTGAAGGACGAGGCGAAACGCACGGAAATCGCGGCGCGGCTGAAATCCGACCTCGCCGGCGACGGCGCGGCCGACGCGGACCTGGTGATCGAAGCGATCATCGAGAAGGCCGAGGCCAAGCGCGAGCTCTACGCCGCGGTCGAGCCGAAGATGAAGGCCGACGCGTTGCTCGCGACCAATACCTCGTCGATCCCGCTCGACGAATTGCGCGAACACATCGCCCGGCCCGCGCAATTCGCAGGACTGCACTACTTCAACCCGGTCGCGCTGATGCCGCTGGTGGAGATCATCCACCACGCGGCGATGGCGCCGCAGACGCAGGAACGCCTCGCCGCGTTCTGCAAGAAGCTCGACAAGCTGCCGGTGCCGGTCGCCGGTTCGCCCGGCTTCCTCGTCAACCGCGTGCTGTTCCCGTACATGCTCGAGGCGATGACCGCCTACGCCGAGGGCATCCCCGGCCCGGTGATCGACAAGGCCGCGGTGAAGTTCGGCATGCCGATGGGTCCGATCGAGCTGGTCGATACCGTCGGCCTCGACGTCGCCGCCGGCGTCGGCGCGGAACTCGCGCCCTTCCTCGGCCTGGCGATTCCCGAAGCGCTGCAGTCGCCGCCGGAGCAAGGCAAGCGCGGCAAGAAGGACGGCCAGGGCCTGTACAAGTGGGAGAACGGGAAAGCGGTGAAGCCCGAGGTGGCCAAGGATTACAAGGCGCCCGAGGACCTGGAGGATCGTTTAATCCTGCCGCTGGTGAACGAAGCGGTGGTCTGCCTGCACGATGGCGTGGTCGCGGATGCCGATTTGCTCGATGCCGGCGTGATCTTCGGCACCGGCTTCGCCCCGTTCCGCGGCGGCCCGATCCAGTACGTGCGCGAAACCGGCGTCGATGCCTTGTTGCAACGCTTGCAGTTGTTGCAGGCGCACCACGGACCGCGCTTCGCGCCGAGGCCGGGTTGGGACAATCCCGCGTTGAAGGCTTAAATGGAGAACATCATGCGAATCGCGAGTCTTTTTCTGCTTGCCCTTGGCTCATTACTGCAATCCCCGGCGAATGCGCAGGAATCGCCTTCGCCTGCAACGACGCCGCAATGCGTGACGGATCCAGCGCAGATTACTGACGAGAACTGCTACAAGCCTCCGATGTCCCAGATCCTGCCTTTTCTCATGCACACGGGCAGACATCACATCGCCACTTCCGTGCACATTGCCTATGACGAGAAAGGCTACGTGACGTTGACGTTGTTGAACCGTTCCACACGAGATAAGGACTTGGATGCAGCCATCGTCGAATGGGCAAAGGGCATGAAACTCATGCCGGGAACCGCGGGTGAAGGAGATTTGCCGCTCGACTTCAACATTCCCTGAGCCACGACGCTCAATCCTCGACCGAAATCGCGCCGGTCGGGCAAGCCTGCATGGCCTCTTCCACGCTCGCGCGCAGCGCTTCGCCCGGTTCCTCGTCGAGGATGTAGAGGAAACCGTCGTCGCGAACCTCGAACACCTGCGGGCAGGCCTGCATGCAGGCCGCTGTCGAAACGCACACGTCGAAATCGACCTTGATTCGCATCGTTGCCCCCTCTCCCGGCCTTCGGCCACCCTCTCCCGCATAGGGGAGAGGGAAAGAGCAATCACATCGTCTGCGTCGCCTTGTCGGCGTTGAGCATGCCCGCGAGCAGGGTCTCAATCCGGTTGCGCACCACTTCGCCCTCGCTGCTGTCGGCGAACTGCACGCCGACGCCGGCGGTGCGGTTGCCCTGCGCGCCGCTGGGCGTGACCCACACCACCTTGCCCGGCACCGGCAGGCGCTCGCTGGACTCGGGCAGCGTGAGCAGCACGAACACCTCGTCGCCGAGGAAATAGCGCTTGGGGGTGGGCACGAAGATGCCGCCCTGCTTCAGGAACGGCATGTAGGCGTTGTACAGCCCCGCCTTGTCCTTGAAATTCAGCGACAGGATGCCCTGTCGTACGCCTGCGGCTCCACTCATCGTCCCCCGTCCTCCTCCGGCCTCATCCCTTCGCCTTCGCCCCGCCCTGGCCGGCAACCGGCCACTGCAGCAGCAGGTCCACGACCACGAGGTCCGCACGCACCGTGGTGCGCAACAAGTCGCGGCTGCGGTTTGCTGCGGCGAACCATGCCGCCAGCCTGCGGGTTCGCGCCGGGTCGGTCAAGCGCCCCGTCGCTTCCAGCGCCAGGTCCGCGGCGAATCGCAGCCGCAGCGCGAGCGATTCGTCGACGCTCCAGCGCTGCGCGGTGGCGGTCGCGGAGGCGCGGCCCTGCGACAGCGCGCGCAGGTCGTCCATCACCTCGCGGCGCAGGTCGAGGCTGCCGTCGGCCAGCCATTGCGCGGCCAGGCCGGGATGCCCGCGCGCGGCATCGAGCGCTTCCTCGGCGGATTTCGAATGGCCCTGCGCGCGCAGCGAGGCCAGCGCTTCCTCGCGCGGCGGCAGGCGGAACTCGAGCTTCTGGCAGCGGCTGCGGATGGTCGCCGGCAGGCGCGTCGGATCTGCGGCGATCAGCCAAAGGTAGCGACCGGGCTGCGGTTCCTCCAGCGTCTTCAGCAGCGCATTGCTTGCCGATGTGTTCAGCGCGTCGGCAGGATCGATCAGCGCGACGCGCGCCTCGCCGTATTGCGGCGTGAGCGCGAGTTGCGTGGACAGCGTGCGGATCTGCTCGATCGACAATTCCTGGCGCGGCTTGCCGGTTTTCTCGTTCATCGCGAAACCCACGAACAGCGCGTCCGGATGACCGGGCCGGCCATGGGGCAAGGCGAGCGATCCGTCCGGACGGACCTCGACCGGATCGGATTGCGAACGCGACTGGTAGAGCATGCAGCTGCGGCAGGTGCCGCAGGCTTCATGGCCGCGCGGCGACAGGCAGAGCACGCGCTGCGCGAGCTTCTCGGCGACTTCGCGCTGGCCGAGCCCGGCCGGACCGCTGAACAGCAACCCATGCGCGAGGCGTCCGGCGACGAGCGCTTCCACCGCCTGCGCGTAGGCGCGTTGTTGCCACGGCGCGAAGTTCATGCCGCCACCTGCATCCACGCGCGCAGCAACGACACAGCATCGGCCGCGACATCGGCGGCGGGACGCGAGGCATCGAGTACGCGGATGCGTTGCGGTTCCGCCGCGGCGCGGGCGAGATAAGCGGTGCGCACGCGTTCGAAGAATTCGTCGCGCTCGCGTTCGATCCGGTCGGGCACGAGGTCGCGTCCGCGCGCACGCTGGCGGCCTTCGTCGATGCCGATATCGAGCAACAGCGTCAGGCCCGGGCGGATGCCGACGACCTCGCGCTCCAGCGTGGCGATCAACGCATCATCGAGCCCGCGGCCGCCGCCCTGGTAGGCGTAGCTGGAATCGGTGAATCGGTCGCACAGCACCCAGGCGCCGCGCTTCAACGCTGGCAGGATCGTTTCGCGCACATGCTGCGCGCGCGAGGCGAACATCAGCAGCAGCTCGGCCTGCGGCGAAGCCGGTTCGTGGTGGGGATCGAGCAGCAGTTCGCGGATGCGTTCGGCCAGCGGCGTGCCGCCGGGTTCGCGCGTGCAGACGACATCGGCGCCGGTCGCGGCCAGCGCATCGCGCAGCGCATGCAGCACCGTGGTCTTGCCCGCGCCCTCGCCGCCTTCCAGCGTGACCAGGCGCGGCTGCGGCTGCAGCGCATTCAAGGCCCCGGCCCCGCTGGCGCGGTGGTCGATGCCGGCACGGGCGTCGTATCGTCCGAGGTCGCGGTTCCGGTCAGCGGGCCTTTCGCCAATCCGGCGCGGTAACGCGCGAGGTAGGCGCGCACGTTGGCCTGGTGTTCGGCATAGGTCGCGGCGAACAGGCTGCGGCCGCTGCCATCGCCGCTCGACACGAAGTACACGGCATCGCCCGGCGCGGGATGCGTGGCGGCCTGCAGCGCGGCCTTGCCCGGCATCGAGATCGGCGTCGGCGGCAGGCCGGCGATGCGATAGGTGTTGTACGGCGTGTCCGCCTGCAGGTCCTTCTTGCGGATATTGCCGTCGTAACGCTCGCCGAGGCCGTAGACCACGGTCGGATCGGTTTCCAGGCGCATGCCCTTGGCGAGACGGTTGGTGAAGACGCCCGCGATGCGCGCGCGATCCTCGGCGACGCCGGTTTCCTTCTCGACGATGGAGGCGAGGACCAGCGCTTCGTCCGCGGACTTCAGCGGCAATTCCGGCGCGCGCGTTTTCCAGGCTTCGTCGAGCGCCTTCCGCATCGCTTCGTGCGCGCGGGCGAGCACGTCGAGGTCGCTGTCGCCGCGGGTGTAGAGGTAGGTTTCCGGCAGGAAGCGCCCTTCTGGATGCTGGCCGGTGAAGCCGAGCTTCGCCATCAGCGCCGCGTCGTCGAGCGCTGCGGTTTCCTGCCCGAGCATCGTCGCCTTCGCCAGCGCCGCGCGCAGTTGCCGGATGTTCCAGCCTTCCACGATCGTGAAGCGACGACTGATGACCTTGCCGTCGCGCATGCGCAGCAACAGATCGCGCGGCGTGGTTCCGGGATCGAGTGCGTATTCGCCCACCTGCAGATGGCCGGCGGTGCCGAGCTGGCGCGCGAGCAAGCGCCATTCCAGGTCGCGGGCGGGCGATTCGCCGGCCGCGTGCAATTTGCCGAGCACGGTCGCGAAGGAATCGCCGCGGGCGACGACGATGCTGGCGTCGGCTTTCGCGCTGGCGAGCGGCGCATCGGCGAAACCGGCGTAGCGGTCGAATGCCCAGTACGCGGCCGCGCCGAGCAGCAACGCCGACAGCACGAAGATCCATCCGAAGCGGGATTTGCGTTTGCGGCTCAAGCGGGCTCCACGACGAAGGACGGATGCAGGCGCGACAAGGCGATGCGTGCGGCGGCGACCACGGGATGCGGCAGCCATTCGCGCGCACCGAGGCGCGCCACCGGCAGGATACCGCGCACCGCGTTGCACAGGAAAACCGCGTCGGCGGCTTCGATATCGGCCAGCGACAGCGAGCCTTCCGCCGCATCGAGCACGGACAGCAATTTCGCGCGGCAAACACCGGCAACGCCGCAATCGCCGATGGCCGGCGTCGCCCAGCGCGCGCCGATGAACGCGAAGAGGTTGGCCGAAGTCGCGCCGATGGCGTTTCCATCCGTATCCCGCACCAGGCCCTCGTCTGCGCCGGCGCGATCGGCTTCGGCGCGCGCCAGGATTTGTTCCAGTCGGTTGCAATGCTTGATCCCGGCCAGCGCCGGTTGCGATGCGAGCCGCGTTTCGCAGGGATGGAGTCGCAAGCCGCGATCCGGCGCTGCAGGCACGGCGTGGCGCGACACGATCCAGGTCGGAACCGGAGTCGCCGGTGGCGCGTAGCCGCGCTCCCCCGCGCCGCGCGTGAGCAGCAGCTTCAGCACGCCGTCGACGCCATCGGCGAACAGCGCCGCGGCTTCATCGCGAACACGCGCCTCATCCGGCAACGGGATGCCGAGGCGCTGCGCACCGAGCCGCAGCCGCGACCAGTGGTCGTTCCACCACGGCACTTCGCCGCGATGCACGCGCATGGTTTCGAACAGTCCATCGCCGTAGGCAAGGCCGCGGTCGTCGGCCGGCACCACGTCGAGCCGCGTATCGCCGCGGAAGACGCGCGCGTTCACGCCTCGACCCCAAGCGCACGCAGCATCCCGCACGCCTTGGCCCGGGTTTCCTCCAGCTCGCGTTGCGGATCGGAATCGGCGACGATGCCGGCGCCGGTGCGGAAGCGTAGCGCGTGGGCTTCAAGTTCCGCGCTGCGGATCAGGATGTTGAGGTCCATGTCGCCGTCGCGGTTGAGCCATCCGAACGCGCCCGTGTAGGCGCCGCGTCCCTGTCCTTCGAGTTCCGCGATCACCTGCATGCAGCGCACCTTCGGGCAACCGGTGATGGTGCCGCCGGGGAACACCGCGGCGATCACGGAACCGGGCGTCGCGTCCGCGCGCAGGCGGCCGCGCACGTTGCTGACGATGTGGTGCACGTGCGCGTAGCTTTCCACCGTCATCAGTTCATCGACCTCGACGCTGCCGGCCACGCAGACGCGACCGAGGTCGTTGCGCTCGAGGTCGATCAGCATCACGTGTTCGGCGCGTTCCTTCGGGTTGCCGACCAGGTCGCGGATCCGCGCCGCGTCGTCGTCGCCTTCGAAGCGCGGACGCGTGCCGGCGATGGGCCGCGTTTCCGCCACGTCGCCGCGCACCGAGACCAGCCGCTCCGGCGAAGCGCTGACCACGGCAAAACCTTCGCCAGCGAATATGCCGGCGAACGGCGCCGGGTTGTGCTTGCGCAGGCGCTGGAACAGTTCCGCCGCCTGCGGCGCGCGCGCGAACCGCGCGCTCCAGCCGCGACTGATGTTGGCCTGGAACACGTCCCCGGCGGCGAGGTAGTCGAGCACGCGGCGCACGCCATCGGTGAAGCGCGCGGGTTCGTCTTCGTCGACGCGCTGCGGCGGCGTCCATCGCGGGAGCGGCGGCAACGATGGCAACGCGGCGATGTCGGCTTCGATGGCGTCGAGCATGCCGGCGTATGCGGTTTCGGCCACCGCCACGCATTCGCCGCTGGCGCGGTCGCGCAGGATCGCGGCGGGACAACGCAGGGCCAGCGCGACCGGCAACGTACCCGGCGCGTTCGGCAGCGACAAAATCGGTTCGATTTCGCCCGCGAGTTCGTAGCCGAGGTACAACGCCCAGCCACCGCGGAACGGCCAGCGGGGTTCTTCGCGCGGAACACGCTGCACCTGCCATTCTCGATCGAGCGCGGCGAGGAAACGTTCGCCCTCGCGCGCATGGATCGATTCGCCGTTGGTGGCGAGCAGCAGGTCCCAGCGGCCCTGCGCGGTGCCGGCGGCCGCGGACTCCAGCAGCAACGGATAGCACGCCGGCGCGGACCGGTGCAGGTCGAGCAGGTCGAATTCGGGCGGCAGCGGGCGGGCCACGATCACGATTCGACCCTCATCCGGCGCTTCTCGCCACCTTCTCCCGAGGGGAGAAGGGGATCACGCGCGGCGGAACACCAGCGTGCCGTTGGTGCCGCCGAAGCCGAACGAGTTCGACATCGCGATGTCGACCTTCTTCTCGCGCGCGGTGTGCGGCACGTAGTCGAGGTCGCAGCCTTCGGACGGATGCTCGAGGTTGATCGTCGGCGGGATGATGCCGGTGTGCAGCGCCATCGCCGAAAAGACGGCCTCGACGCCGCCGGCCGCGCCGAGCAGGTGCCCGGTCATCGACTTGGTCGAGCTGACCATCACCGACTTCGCCGCCTCGCCCATCGCGCGCTTCATCGCCATGGTCTCGGCGAGGTCGCCGGCCGGCGTGGAGGTGCCGTGCGCGTTGATGTAACCGACCTGCGCGGCATCGATGCCGGCGTCGCGGATGGCGTTGATCATGCAGCGCGCGGCGCCGTCGCCGTTCTCGCTCGGCGCGGTCATGTGGTAGGCGTCGCCGCTCATGCCGAAGCCGGCGAGTTCGCAGTAGATGCGCGCGCCGCGCGCCTTCGCGGCTTCGTATTCCTCGAGCACCAGGATGCCGGCGCCGTCGCCCATGACGAAGCCGTCGCGGTCCTTGTCCCACGGGCGCGAAGCCTTCGTCGGCTCGTCGTTGCGGGTCGACAGCGCCTTCATCGCGCAGAAGCCGCCGAGCGAGGTCGGCGTGGTCGCGTATTCGGCGCCGCCGGCGACCATGGCGTCGGCCTCGCCGTACTGGATCATGCGCATCGCCAGGCCGATGTTGTGCGTGGCCGTGGTGCAGGCGGTGACCGCGGCGATGTTCGGGCCCTTGGCGCCGGTCATGATCGAGACCTGGCCGGCGATCATGTTGATGATGGTGCTCGGCACGTAGAACGGCGAAACCTTGCGCGGGCCGCCGGCCGCGTACTTGAGCGTAGTCTCCTCGATGCCGTGCAGGCCGCCGATGCCGGCGCCGATGGCGACGCCGATGCGCTCGGCCGCCTCGCCCTCGATGGCGATGCCCGAATCGGCGATGGCCATCAGCGACGCCGCCACGCCGTAGTGCACGAAGGGATCCATCTTCTTGATGTCCTTCGGCGCGATCCAGGTGGCCGGGTCGAAGTCCTTGACCTCGCCCGCGATGCGGGTGGGGAACGCGGAGGCATCGAAATGGGTGATCGGGCCGATGCCCGACCGGCCGCTGACGATGCCGTCCCAGCTCGTGGCCAGGTCGTTGCCCAGCGGCGAAACGATGCCGAGACCGGTGACGACGACGCGACGCTTGCTCATGCCTGGCTCCTGGGCCTGGTGCTCTTGCGAATGCTCATGGCGGACATACGCCTGCGGATGCAACCGCCGGAAACGCACGGGGCCGCATGCGCGGCCCCAGCGGTGTCACGGCCACGGCGCACGGGCGCCGGCGGCTTCACGCCTTGACGTGGGCCTTGACGTAATCGATGGCCTGCTGCACCGAGGTGATCTTCTCGGCTTCCTCGTCCGGGATTTCGCACTCGAACTCTTCCTCGAGCGCCATCACCAGCTCGACGGTATCGAGCGAATCCGCGCCGAGGTCGTCGACGAAGGAGGCGTTGTTGGTGACTTCCTCTTCCTTGACGCCCAGTTGTTCGACCACGATCTTCTTGACGCGTTCTTCGATGCTGCTCATGTGTCTTCGCTCCTCCCGGGGAGTCCGTTGCGGCGGGTAGTGTAAGGGATAGACGCGGCTTCCGCGCATTCGCGCCGAAGCCTTGCTGCTCAATGGTTTAGAACATGTTTTTCAAGCGCACCATGTCACGGCATGTACATCCCGCCGTTGACATGCAGGGTTTCGCCGGTGATGTAGGCGGCGTTCGGGCCGGCCAGGAACGCCACCGCGCGCGCGATGTCGCCCGGCTCACCGAAACGGCCCAGCGCGATCTGGCCGAGCATCGCGTTCTTCGCGTCCTCCGGCAGTTCGCGGGTCATGTCGGTATCGATGAAGCCGGGCGCGACGACGTTGACGGTGACGCCGCGCGAGCCGATCTCCTTCGCCAGCGACTTGCTGAAGGCGATGATGCCGGCCTTGGCCGCGGCGTAGTTCGCCTGCCCCGCGTTGCCGGTCACGCCGATCACCGAGGCGATGTTGACGATGCGGCCCTTGCGCGCCTTCATCATCCCGCGCATCGCCGCCTTGCAGCTGCGGAAGACGCTGGTGAGGTTGGTGTCCAGGATCGCCTGCCAGTCCTCGTCCTTCATCCGCAGCAGCAGGTTGTCGCGGGTGATGCCGGCGTTGTTGACGAGGATGGAAAGGCCGCCGAATTCCTTGGCGATGGCGTCGACCAGGCCTTCGATCGCGCCGGGCGCGTTGACGTCGAGCACCCGGCCCGCGCCGCCTTTCCCGGCGAGCCGTGCGGAAATCGCGTCCGCGCCGGATTCGCTGGTCGCGGTACCGATGACGGTCGCGCCCTGCGCGGCGAGTTCGTCGGCGATGGCGGCGCCGATGCCGCGGCTGGCGCCGGTGACGAGGGCGATTTCGCCCTTGAGGGCTTCGGTCATTTCCATTCCCCGACTGCGGTTTCGAAATCGCCGACGGCGCCGATCGCGCGCGCATCCAGCGCCTTGTCGATGCGCTTCACCAAGCCGGCCAGCACCTTGCCCGGTCCGCATTCGGCGATGCGGTGGGCGCCGCGCGCGGCCAGCGCCTCGACGCAGCGCGCCCACTGCACCGGCAGGTACAACTGGCGCACCAGCGCGTCGCGGATCGCATCGATGCCTTCGTGCGCGACCGCGTCCACGTTCTGCACCACCGGCAACGACGGCGTGTTCCAGCGCAGCCCGGCCATGGTCTCGGCGAGGCGGTTCGCGGCTTCGCGCATCAGTGGCGTGTGCGAGGGCACGCTGACCGCGAGCTTCACCGCCTTGCGCACGCCCCTTTCCTGCAGCAGTGCCAGCGCGCGGTCGACCGCCGCGGCATCGCCGCCGATCACGATCTGCCCCGGCGAGTTGTAATTCGCCGGCACCACGACCTGCGAACCAGATGCGAGCGTGCAGACTTCTTCCACCAGCGCGTCGTCGGCGCCGAGCACCGCGGCCATCGCGCCGCTGCCGGCGGGCGCGGCGTCCTGCATCAGCTGCCCGCGGATGCGCACGAGGTGCGCGCCGTCGCGCAGCGACAATGCGCCGGCCGCGACCAGCGCGGTGTATTCGCCAAGGCTGTGCCCGGCCAGCGCCGCGGGCCGGGCGCCGCCCTGCGATTCCCATGCGCGCCACACGGCGATGCCGGCGGCCAGCAAGGCGGGCTGGGTGTACTCAGTGCGGTTGAGCATTTCCTCGGGACCGCCCTGCGACAACGCCCACAGGTCGACGCCGGCGCCTTCGGACGCTTCCGCGAAGGCCTCGCGCACGACCGGGAAGGTTTCGGCGAGTTCGGCGAGCATGCCGACCGATTGCGAACCCTGCCCCGGGAACACGAAGGCGAGCGTGGATTGGCTCAAGCGCGGAGTCCTTCCGGAAAACGAGGGCCGGATGATACGGGCGATCCTCCGGGGCTGTCTGTACCCGGGCGTATGCTGCGGATCGCTCAGTACGTCTGGCCCAGGATGGCGTGCAGCAGGTCGAATTCGCCATCGGCGATGAAATCGATGGCGAGCAGCGCCACGACCACGCTCCACGTGGTGGCCGCATAGGCGATGAAGATGGAATTCGCGAGCGATCGCGCGGATTGCCCGAGCCAGCGGATGACCCGCGCGAAATTCCCCAGCCGTTCGCCCACGCGATGCACCTGCCGCGACACTTCGCCGGGTTCACCGTGCAGCGTGGACGACAGCAGTTGCGCGAGTGCATCCGGCCGCGTGGCGTAGTACTTCGCCATGCCGTGCACGAACAGCAGCCAGTCCCGCGCCTGCGCCTGCTCCAGGGTCATGACCTCGAGCGGGTCTTCCTCGAAGTCGAAGAAGCCGATGCCCTCCTCGCCGACGGCGATGTTGCGCGGCAGCGGCTGGCCGAAATAGGCGCCGCGCCGGTGCGCTTCCGCGATCGCGGCGATCGCCGCCGAGGCGAGCGCGTCGACCGCGGCCGGATCGTCCTTCGCGGCGCGCAGGCGCGAGGCCAGCTTGTGGCCGAGGTCGCTCAACCGCAGGCGGTCGTCGGTTTCGCCGAGGATTTCGGGGATGCGGATGCCCAATGCGCGCAGTTCGCGCAGACGCCGCGCCTCGACCTGCTTCGCTTGGGCGCCGACCGGGTGCGGGGGTGGACGCAGCGGGCCGATGTCGAGGCGACGCGCGACCAGGTCGAGCGCGCGCCGCCTGAACCGGCGCGCGCCTTTGCCGCGGGCGTCGTAATGCTTTTCCCAGGCACGTTGCCCTTCGACGACGATCGACCGGACGGACATTCCGTGGACTCCCGCGTGGCGCCGGTGCGGCGCGTTGCCGCGGCCGCCAACCGGTTCAATATCGCAGCAGCACCGAACCCCAGGTAAACCCGCCGCCGAAGGCCTCGAGCAGCACCAGTTGCCCGCGCTGGACCTTGCCCGAGCGCACCGCTTCGTCCAGCGCCAGCGGCACCGAACCGGAAGACGTGTTGCCGTGCTTGTCGACGGTGACGATCACGCGCTCCATCGGCATGTCCAGGCGCTTGGCCGTGGCCTCGATGATGCGCAGGTTGGCCTGGTGCGGGATCAGCCAGTCGATGTCGTGGCGATCCAGGCCGTTGGCTTCCAGCGTTTCCTCGACGACCGAATCGAGCGCCTTGACCGCATGCTTGAACACTTCGTTGCCGGTCATCAGCACGCGCACGCCGGCGTTGTCCTCGCCCGGCCTGAAGCCTTCGGACACGCCGACCGGGTTCCACAGCAGTTCCTTCTTCGCGCCGTCGGCGTGCAGGTGGGTGCTGAGCACGCCGGTCTCGGCATCGGCCTTGAGCACCACCGCGCCGGCGCCGTCGCCGAACAGCACGCAGGTGCTGCGGTCGCTCCAGTCGACCATGCGCGTCAGGGTTTCCGAACCGACGACCAGCGCGGTTTTCGCATCGCCCGCGCGGATGAACTTGTCGGCGACGGACAGCGCGTAGATGAAGCCCGAACAGGCGGCGTTGACGTCGAACGCGGGACAACCGGCGATGCCGAGTTCCGCCTGCATCAGGCAGGCCGAGGACGGGAAGATCAGGTTCGGCGTGGTGGTGCCGAACACGATCAGGTCGATCTCGCCGGGCTCGACGCCGGCGGCTTCCATCGCGCGCAGGGCCGCATCGCGCCCCAGCGAGACCGTGGTCTCGCCCTCGCCGGCGACGTGCCGCTGGCGGATGCCGGTGCGGGTGGCGATCCATTCGTCGCTGGTCTCGACGCGCTGCGCCAGCTCGTCGTTGCTGACGGCGCGCGCCGGCAGCGCACTGCCGGTACCGGCGATGCGGGAATAGATCCGCTCGCTCATGGGCGGGACCTCCGGGTGCTGCGATGTCGTGCGGCCCGGGATCGGGCCGCTGGCCGCGCGCGGCGGGTCACTCTTCGTCGACGACCTTGGTCTTCGGCACGATCACCTGCTTGCCGCGGTAATAGCCGTCGGCGGTGACGTGGTGGCGCAGGTGGGTCTCGCCCGAGGTCGGGTCGGTGGCCAGCTGCTTGGCCGTCAGCGCGTCGTGCGAACGACGCTGGCCGCGGCGGGAGGGGGAAACGCGGGACTTCTGCACTGCCATGGGATTGCTCCAGAAAAGCTCAAATTCACTGTGAAACGGTAACTTCGAAACCAGGTACCCCGGAATCCGCCTTCAACCACCGGGCTTTTTCAGTGCCGACAGCGCCGCGAAGGGGTTGTCCCGCCGGGGCTCGTCCGCGTCCTGCGTCCAGTCGCCTTCCAGCGGCTCCGTTCCCGGCCCCACCGGCACCACCGGCAAGGCCAGGATCAACTCGTCCTCGACCAGGTCCAGCGGGCGCAACAGGCCGTCCGCGGGAACCAGCAGGGGTTCGTAACCTTCCGGCAACGCGGCCTCGTCGGCCTCGTCCCGGATCAACCCGAGTCGCTGTTCCACCCGCACCGGAAGCAGGAACCGCTGCAGGCTGCGCTGGCATTGCAGCGGCAGCTCGGCCTCGGCGACCAGCGCCACGCGCGGCAATTGCAGCGCGTCGCGGTCGAAATCCATGCTGAAGCGGACTTCACCCTCGGGATCCAGCAGTCCGTCCTGCAGCCGCGGCAACGAGGCCAGCGGCACGCGCCCCTCGATCCTGCGCCGCGCCGCGACCCAGCGCCACGCGTCCACGACCTCGGGGATTTCGGCGGACATAAGACGCGAAATGCTAGGGCCAGCCCCGGGCGATGTCAAACCCAAACCCTTGACTTGGCAAGGCATTTGCCGCCCGCGCCGGGATCGGGGCAGACTGCCAAGGCACCCCCGGGGGATTCCTGCGTGAAGGCTTTCATCGTCCTGTTGTTGCTGGCGCTGGCCGCCGGCGTGGTCCTCCTGCTCCGCCGGCGCGGCCCCGCCCCCCGCCAGCGCGCCGTGGCGGAGCTCCTCGACGCCGCCGATGCGCTCGAGGCCCGCCTGCGCGAGGCCCGGGCGGAAATCGAGGCCGTCGCCGGCGACGACGCCAACCCGGTGCGCGATGCCATGCAGGAAATGCTGCGCCAGCGCCTTTGGCTGCAGCAGCACGGCGCCCAGGCCTCGCTGGAACAGATCGACGGCGTGCGTGCGTCCATCGACGCCGCCCGCGGCCGCATCGAGCAGATGCTGGCGCAGGTGGAGCGCGCGCGCTCGAACGTGCATTGAACGGGCCGCCACGCCGCCTGCTGCTCGCCTCGACCTCGCCCTACCGGCGCGAACTGCTGTCGCGCCTGCGCCTGCCGTTCGAATGCCTGCCGCCGCGTGTCGATGAGACGCCCTTGCCCGGCGAATCGCCGGCCGCGCTCGCGTCCCGGCTCGCGGGGGAAAAAGCCGCCGAGGTCCACTCCCGCGAACCTGAGGCTTGCGTCATCGGCAGCGACCAGGTCGCCGACCTCGGCGGCCGCGTGCTCGGCAAATCGGGGAATCTTGAAACCGCCTCGGCGCAACTGCGCGCGATGTCCGGCCGCGAAGTCGCGTTCCACACCGCGCTGTGCATCGTCGGCCCGGGTTTCCGCGAATCCGCCGTAGACACCACCCGCGTGCGCATGCGCACACTCGACGGCGACGACATCGCGCGTTACCTCGAAGCCGAACCGGCGTTCGATTGCGCCGGCAGTTTCAAGGCCGAAGGCCTGGGAATCGCCCTGTTCGACGCGATCGACAGCTGCGACCCGACCGCGCTGGTCGGCTTGCCGCTGATCGCAACTGCCCGACTGTTGCGGAAAGCGGGGTTTGCGGTGCCGTGAAAGGCAATGCGCTTGCAGCTCTAGATTCGGAATCGATCAGTCGTCAAGTGCCAAGGACATCCAATGACTCAATTTGGTAACTGTTGCAAAGACCTGAGAGATGCAATGACTTCACCTCCTGTGTCGCTCTTCCGGATTGAGGACAATGATGTCTTATATCTATCCGTCGGCTTTGCCAACACAGACCAAGGTGTTGGCTGGTTCGATCAGGCAGTTCTGTTTTGCCCGTTTTGTGGCAGCTCGCTTCAGTCACGCGAAGAGATCCGGCGCAAAGCGGACGTTCGACAATTCATCCAAGCCCTAATCGCTTAGCGACCTGACAACCGAGTTCACTCGATCCTCATTCGAAATCGATCGGCACTTCGCTCCCACTCGACCCTTATTCCAGGTCGATGGGAATCTCGCTCCAGGGCTCCACGCTGCCATCGCGACCGATCAGCCACAGCCCCAGCCAGTGCCGGCCCTTCGGCATGTCCTCCAGATCGACCTGCGCGCGGTAACCGATGTTCGGGTGCTGCGGATCGTTGGAGAACGGCCAGATCATCTTCGGCCCGATGCTGTGCAGGCCGTACTCCGCCCTCGCCACGCGCCGGCCGTCCACCGTTACCCAGATCGAACGCAATCCCACGCCGTCCTTGAACGCCCAGCCGCTGACCTCGAACCGGCGCCCGACCCTGGCATCAACCGCCGGGCTTTCGATCCACGCGATCGAAGGTGTCGTGCACTCGCCCGCGCCCGGGCCGGCCTTGTCCAGGCGCGGCAAAGCGAACAACAGGAAACGCTGGCGCCCGTGGTCGATGCTGATCGTGCGCGGCGCCGGCATCGGTCCCACGCGATCGCACAATTCGTGGTAACGGGCAGGCAAATCGCGGAGCTGGACCTCGCTCGCGCCAAGGACCAGCAGTATCGGGTGCCGGCTGCGATCGACGCGCTCCTCGCGCAGCCCCCACAAGTGCAGTTGCGGCGCACGTCCATGCTTGACGTTGAGCGGATGCGGCAGCACTGCGATCCGTGGATTGCCCAGCGCAAAACCGAGTTCCGCGCCGATCTTGAAGTCGTCGGCGACGATCCGGGTGCCCTTGGGCATACCGTGCAGGACGCGCCGCGTCTGGGTGGCGAGCTTCTGCCAGCCGGCGAAGTTCGACGGATACCAGCGGGTGGCCGCGGTCGTCTCGCGCAGGCGCGGCACCGACACCGCGGCGTAGTAAACGAGCATCAGCACCAGGCCAGCAGTCGCGAGCACGCCGGTCGCGTGGCGCAGCCATCGCGGCCAGCGATCGAGCACAGCCGGCAACAGCGGCAGCAACGCGATGAAGCCCTGCAAAGGCCAATGGAAGCTCACGCGCTCGGTGTCGGCGAAGAACCCGAGCAGGAAGAAGCCGAGCACCACCAGGCCGCCGAGTAGCGCGAAGAACTTCGGCGCCGGGCGCGGGTCGCGCGCGAACCGCCATGCCGCGACGGCCATCGCGACGAGCAACAGCGGCGTCACCAGCAGCGATTGCACGAGCATGAACTGGATGCCGTCGGCGTGGAACGCCCACGGATGCCGATCGACCAACTGGAAGCGCAGGCCAGCCTCGGCGTTGTCCATGTTCCAGGCCACCAGCGGCGTCCAGGCCGCGGCACCGAACGCGATCGCGATCCACAGGCGCGGATCGCGCAGCGCGCGCCGCCCCTCCGGCATCAGCAGCAGCACCAGGAAACCCACCGCGAGCACCGCGATGAACCGGTAATGGCTGAAGGCGCCAAGCGCGAGGCCAGCGGCGAGTTCCACCGCCGCGCCGGCGCTGACATTGCGCAGCAGGCGCGCGCAGGCGTCCATGCACAACAACGTGGCCACCGCCATCGCCGCATCCGGGAGCGCGAGCAGGCCGAGCGTGCCCGCAAGCGGCAACAGCAGGGCGAACAGCGCCGCCTGCCAGCCGGCGGTTGCGCCGAATTCGCGCGCCGTCACCCGCGCGACCAGCCACGGCACCGCCGCCGCCAGCAACAGGAACGGGATGCGCAGGCCCAGCGCTTCGCGCCCGAACAGTTCGACCCCCAGCCGAGTGAGCCACGCCGTCAATCCCGGCAGGTCCGAATAGGCCCATGCCGGATGCATGCCCTCCTGCCAGTAGAAGGCTTCGTCGACGAACAGCGGCAGGTGCATGGCGAGCGCGCACTTGACCGCGAGCACGGCGCACCATGCGGCGATGAAGGTCCTGCGCGCTTCGGTTTCGTTCCGCAGCAAGTTTCGGCCCCGTTACACTGCCGGTGGAGAATCCTGGAGACGGGCATGCCCGCAACCGCCGACATGCTACCCGACGCGCTGCGGCGCGGCCTCGTCGAGGCCATCGCCCAGGTCAACGCGCTGGTGCTCGGCAAGCCGCAGGAGATCCGGCTGGCGTTCGCCGCGCTGCTCTCGGGCGGCCACCTGCTGATCGAGGACCAGCCCGGGCTCGGCAAGACCACGCTCGCGCATGCGCTGGCGGTGACCCTGGGGCTGCGCTTCGAACGCGTGCAGTTCACCTCCGACCTGATGCCGTCCGACATCCTCGGCGTCTCGGTCTACGACGCCGGCAGCGCGCGCTTCGAATTCCACCCCGGACCGGTGTTCGCGCAGGTCCTGCTCGCGGACGAGATCAACCGCGCGCCGCCGCGCACGCAGAGCGCGCTGCTCGAGGCCATGGCCGAACAGCAGGTGAGCATCGACGGCACCACGCACGCGCTGCCGAGGCCGTTCTTCGTGATCGCCACGCAGAACCCGGTCGACCTCGCCGGTACCTATCCGCTGCCGGATTCGCAACTCGACCGCTTCCTGCTGCGCCTGTCGCTCGGTTATCCGGGCGAAGCCGCCGAGCGCGAACTGCTCACCGGCGCCGACCGCCGCGAACTGATCGCGAAGGCCACGCCCCGGCTGGGCCCGGAATCGGTGCTGGAACTGCGCGAGGCCACCGACCGCGTGCATGCCAGCGACGCCCTGCTCGACTACGTGCAGGCCTTGCTGCACCGCAGCCGCCACCATCCGGGCGTGCGCACCGGCCTGTCGCCCCGCGCCGGCATCGCCCTGCTGCGCGCGGCGCGCGCGCATGCGCTGCTGCTCGGCCGCGAACACGTGGTCCCCGAGGACGTGCAAGCCCTGTTCATCCCGGTCGCCGCGCACCGGCTCGCGCCCGATGTCGACGCCGGCGATGGCCGCGCACTCGCCAAGGCCGTCCTGCACGCGGTCCCGGTGGATTGAAATGTTCGACGGCCTGCGCGCACGCCTGCGCCGGCGCTTCGACTCGTGGATGCGCCCGCGCGCGCCGGAGCCCTTGCCGATCGCGATCGACCGTCGCCGCGTGTACGTGGTCCCGACCGGATTCGGCCTGTTCTTCGCCCTGCTGCTCGCGGCGATGGGCGTGGGCGCGCTCAACGACAACAACAACCCCGCCCTGCTGCTCGCGCTGCTGCTCTCCGGCGCCGCGCTGGCCAGCCTGCTGGTCGCGCACCTGCAACTGAGCGGATTGCGCGTGGTCGCGGCCGGCGCGGAACCGGTGCCGGCGGGCGAAACGCTGTCGCTGCGCGTGCACCTGGGCGCTGCAGACGCGCGCGAGCGCCGCGGCCTGCGCGTGGAATGCGGGGAAAGCGCATCGTCCGCATCGCTCGTCGACGGCGCCGGCGAAGCGGTGCTGGAACTGCCGACCGCGCGGCGCGGCTGGCTGCAACCGCAGCGCCTGCGCATTTCCACCCGGCAACCGCTGGGCCTGGCCTTCGCCTGGTGCCTCGCCTGGCCGCAGGCGCAGTTGCTGGTGTATCCGCGCCCGGAACGCGATGCGCCGCCGTTGCCGGACGGTGGCGGCGAAGGATCGCGCGCGCGGCCGCACGTCGCCGGCGACGAACCGCACCACCTGCGCGCCTACCGACAGGGCGATCCGCGCCGCAACATCGCGTGGAAGCCCTCCGCGCGCCACGGCGCCCTGCTCGTGCGCGAACACGAACGCCGCGAAGGCGCGGAGATCGTGCTCGACTGGCGCGAACTCTCGTCGCTTCCGGCCGAAACGCGGATCTCGCGGCTTGCGCGCTGGGTGGACGAAGCCGAACGCCGCAACCGGCGCTACCGGCTGCGCCTGCCGGGCGAATCGCTGGGCCCGGCGCAGGGATCCGCGCATCGCCACGCCTGCCTGCGCGCGCTCGCGCTGCTGCCGCATGCCGTCGACTGACGCCAAACGCGGCCTGCCGCTCGATGCCCCGGCGCGCGGCTGGTGTTATGCCGCGGCCGCGGCCTGCCTGTTGCCGCTGCTGCTGCAATTGCCGCGCGCGAACGCCCTCGCCATCGCGGCAGGCGCGGTCGCCGTCGGCGCGTTGTCGTGGCGACGGCCATTGCCATGGTGGCTGCGCATGCCGCTCGCGGCCGGAACGTTCGGCGCGGTGATCGTCGCCTACGGTTTCGGCTTCGGCCGCGATACCGGCTGCGCGATCCTCGCGGCGATGCTGGCGCTGAAACCTTCGGAAACCGTGCGCGTGCGCGATGCGCGCAGCCTGGTCGGCTTCGGCCTGTTCGCGCCCTTCGCCACCTTCCTGCTCGACCAGGGCCCGCTGTCGCTCGCGCTGGGATTGATCGGCGCAGCGCTCGCATTGGTCGCGCTGCTGCGCCTGGCCGATTTCGAAGCCGGGATCGAACGCGGTTTCGGCGGATGGCGGCGTCTCCGTACAGTGCTCGGCCTGGTCGGCGTCGGCCTGCCGCTGGCGCTGGCCGCGTTCTGGCTGTTCCCGCGGCTCGCCGCGCCGCTGTGGGGAACACCCGGCATGAGCCAGGCGCGCCCCGGCCTGTCCGAGAGCATGACGCCGAGCGAATGGGTGGACCTGCTGAGCGACGACACGCCCGCGCTACGCGTGCAGTTCTTCGGCGCGACGCCCGCGGACACGCAACGCTACTGGCGCGGCTACACGTTCTGGAATTTCGACGGGCGCACGTGGACGCGCGCGCGCTGGATCGATGCGATGCCGCCCGCGCCGGTCGTGCCGTCGGCGACGCGCTGGGAGTACCAGCTCGAACTCGAACCCACCGACCGCCAGCAGGTCGTCGCGCTCGACCTGCCGCTGGCCGCGCCCGAAGGCACGATGCTCGACGGCAATTTCGGCCTCGCCGTCGATCGCCCGCTGGGCGAACTGCACCGCTGGCGGATGCGATCGGCGATGCCGGCGGCGTTCGATGCGCGAATGCCCGAATCGCTGCGGCGCGCGGCGCTGCAGCTTCCCGATGGTTTCAACCCGCGCACGCTGGCGCTGGCGAGGCAATGGCGCGCGGAAGCCGGCAACGACGACGCGGCGATCATCCGCCGCGCGATGGCGATGTTCCACGATTCCTTCGCCTACACGCTCGCCGTGCCGCTGGCCGGGCGCAACGCGATGGACGAATTCCTGTTCGACAGCCGCGAAGGCTATTGCCAGCACTTCAGCTCCGCGTTCGTGGTGCTGATGCGCGCCGCCGGCATTCCCGCGCGCGTCGTGACCGGTTATGCCGGCGGCACCTACAACCGCATCGGTGGCTACTGGCTGGTGCGACGTTCGGACGCGCACGCCTGGGCCGAGGTCTGGCTGCCGGGCCGCGGCTGGGTGCGCGAAGACCCGACCGCGGCGGTGTCGCCCGAACGCGTCTACGACACCCTCGCCGACCGCGCCACCGCGGGCGACGGCGTGCTCGGCGGCATCGGCGCGCTGTCGCCGGTGTTCGATGTCGGCGACTGGATGCTGCGCGGCTGGAACGATTTCGTGCTCGGCTTCGACGCCAACCGCCAGCGCGACCTGCTGCGTTCCCTGCACATTGGCGCCGATGCCGACCGCGCATTGCTGCTCGCCTTCGCCGCCGCGGCGTTGCTGGCGCTGGCCTGGATGGCGTGGCGGGTGGCGCGGGAACAGCGCGAGCGCGACCCGGTCCTGCGCGCCTGGCGCGGGCTGGAAAAGCGCTACGCCCGTCGCGGTTCCGGGCGCCCGCCGCATGAACCGGCCGCCGACTGGGCGCGGCGGCTGAACGGATCGTCACCGGATTCCTCGCCACTGCTTGCGCTCACCGCGCGTTTCGCGGAATGGCGCTACGCTTTGCACCAACGCGATCCGCGCCGCGCCCGCGAACTGATCCGCGACCTGCGCGCGCATCGCCCCTTCGACGGAGAACCGTGATGCGCATCCTCGCCCTTTCCCTGCTCGTCGCCGGCCTCGCCGGCTGCGCGAGCATTCCCAAGCCGCTGCAGGGCGAGGTGAATCCCATCACCCCGCGCGAGGCGCAACGAGCCGATGCCGTCGGCGCCACCGTGCGTTGGGGCGGGCGCATCGTCGCCACCGAACCCGGCCCGAACCAGACCTGCTTCGAGATGATCGGCAGCACGCTGCAGGGCGATGGCCGCCCGGCGGACATGAGCGAGGACGGCAGCGGCCGCTTCATCGCGTGCAAGTCAGGGTTCTACGATCCGGCGATTTTCCTGAAGGACCGCGAGCTGATCGTGCTCGGCCGCATCGACGGTTACGAGAGCCGCAGGATCGGCGATTACGACTACCGGCAGCCGCGCATCGCCGCCGACGTGGTCTACCTGTGGCCGAAGGCGCGTCCGGTGGATGTGCGCTATCCCGCGCCGCAGCCTTGGCCGTGGTGGGGATGGGGTTGGGGCTGGGGTTGGTAATCCGCCCGCGATCCGATCGTTGCAACGAAAAGCGCCGGGCAACCGGCGCTTTTCTGTTTGCACGCATTGTTTCTCCGCAGCGGCCGCGATCAGGCGGGGGTGCCGAATCTCCCCAGCGGCGCACCCGCCAGCAAATGCAGGTGGATCTGGAACACGGTTTGCCCGCCGTCGTCGTTGCAGTTCATGACGATGCGGTAGCCGCCTTCCGCGAAACCTTCCTGCTTCGCGTAGCGCGCGGCCGCGGTCGCGAGCCGGCCAATCACCACCGCGTCTTCCTCGGCCACGTCGTTGAGCGTCGCGAAATCGACCTTCGGCACGAACAGCACGTGCACCGGCGCCTGCGGCGCGATGTCGCGGAAGGCGATGACGTTTTCGTCCTCGTACACCACGTCCGCCGGGATCTCGCGGCGCATGATCTTGTGGAAGATGGTGTCGGACATTTTCCTGATCTCCGATGGAAATTCGCGATCTAAGTTATTCAGGCTCGCGTGCCAATTGAACTGCCGCGAGCACAGCCACGAATGCAGCGACGATCACATAAATTCCCCAAACGCCCATGAAAACCCAATAGGTTCTTGGCGCAGAAATCTCAGAAGCAAGACCATGGCATCTGAAAGCAGGGCAACGAACCTCGCCGGACGAATATCCGGCATAGAACATAAACATCGCACCTATTGTCAAAAGCAACATCGAGACAAGCACGATCAAAAGTTTTGTGGTTCGATTCATAGGCCTTACTGGACACAGGAACTCGTTTCAGAGTACCGAGTTTCACGCATCACGGCATTTCGCTACGCGAACCGAACGCGTGCGACAACGTGCCGCGATCGACGTATTCCAGTTCCCCGCCCAGCGGCACGCCGTGCGCGAGGCGGCTCGGGCGCACGCCGTGCTGGCGCGCGAGCTGGGCGAGGTAATGCGCGGTCGCCTCGCCTTCCACGGTCGGGTTGGTGGCGATGATCAGTTCGCGCACCTCGCCTTCCGCGAGCCGCGCGGACAGCAGATCGAGGCCGAGTTCGCGCGGGCCGATGCCGTCGAGTGGACTCAACCGTCCCTGCAGCACGAAATAGCGGCCGCGATAGCCGGTCGCCTGCTCGATCGCAAGCAGGTCCGCCGGCGATTCCACCGCGCACAGCAGTTGCGCCTCGCGCGCCGGCGCGGCGCAGGTCGCGCAAACCGCGTCCTCGCTGAAATCGCGGCAGCGTTCGCAATGCCCGATCTTCTCGATCGACACCTGCAGCGACTCGGCCAGGCGCTTGCCGCCGTCGCGCTCGCGTTCGAGCACGTGGTAGGCCATGCGCTGCGCGGTCTTGCGGCCGACGCCGGGCAGGACGCGGAAGGCTTCGATCAGTTGTTCGAGGAGTGGCGAGGACATTTCGCTTCATGCCCCTCCCCTTCGCCTGCGGCGAATGGGAGGGAGAAAATCAAAACGGCAGCTTCATCCCCGGCGGCAACGGCATGCCGGCGGTGGCCGAATCCATCATCGCCTTCGATTCGGCGTCGATCTTGCCGACCGCGTCGTTGAACGCCGCGGCGACGAGGTCCTCCAGCATTTGCGGATCGGACAACGCCGACGGATCGATGCGCACCTTGCGGCAATCCTTGCGTCCGCCGATGGTCACGCTGACCAGGCCGCCGCCGGAACTGCCGGTGGCCTCGAGCTTGGCGATGTCTTCCTGCGCGCGTTGCAGGTTGTCCTGCATCCGCTGCGCCTGCTGCATGAGTTGGGCGATGTTGCCGCGCATGTGGGGTGTTCCTGTGGGAGCCGCTCAGGCGTCGTCGAGCGGGCGGATGGAATCGGGAACGACCCGCGCGCCCTGCTCGAGCATGCGGCGCACGTCCGGATCGTTCATGAAGGTTTCCTCGGCCTGCGCCTGGCGCGCATCGCGCTGGCGTTCGTTGCGCACGTGCAGTGTCTCGCCGGAAGGTTCGGCGAGTTCGAACCTGATCTGCAGCGCGCCACCGAGTTGCGGTTCCAGCGCGGCCGCGAGCATGCGCACCATCGCCGGGCCCTTGAGGTGTTCGTCGGCCGGGGCGAGGCTCAGTCGCAGGACGCCGTTGGCATGGGAGATGAAGCCCGAATGCGCGGCGAGCTGCGCGGCCGGACCGCGCACGCCGCTGCGCGCGAGCAGTTCCAGCCAGCCATCGGCGTCGAGGTTCGCGATCGACGGCGCGGAAACCGCGGGTTTCGGTACCGACGGCTGGGCCGGTGCGGACGGCGCTTCCGGCATCGCTCGCGACGCGGGAACAGGCGGGGCAGCGGCACGCGGCGATGCCGACGGCGCGGGACGCGGCGTCGGCGCGGCGGCATTGACCGCGGGCATGGACGCGACCTGCGTCGCGCTCGAATCCGGGCGGAACGCGAGCATGCGCAGCACGCTCATCTCGAATCCGGCGCGCGGGTCGGGCGCGTACTGCAGCTCGCGGCGCCCATCGAGCGCCATCTGGTACCAGAGCTGCACGAGTTCGGGGCGAAGTTTCGATGCGAATTCGCCCACGTCGATGCCATCGGCCTCGATGGTCGCTTCCGGAACGAGCTGCTTGACCTGGACGCGGTGCAGCGCGGAGGCGAGCGCGTCGAGCACGTCGCCCCAGTCCGGCGCGAATTCGGCGAGTTTCGAGACTTCGTCGAGCAGGCGCGCGCCATCGGCATCGGCGAGCGCTTCGAGCAGCGCGCCGACGCGGGTGCGATCGACGGTGCCGAGCATGGCCGCGACCTGCGCTTCCTCCAGCTTCCCGCCGGCCGATCCCGAACCGCTATACGCGATCGCCTGGTCGAGCAGCGAGAGGCCGTCGCGCAGGCTGCCGTCCGCGGCCTTGGCCAGCAATCGCACCGCGCCGTCCTCGGCAGCGATGCCTTCGGCGCCGAGGATCTTCGAGATCTGCCCGCGGATCTGTTCCTGGTCGAGGCGCTTGAGGTTGAACTGCAGGCAGCGCGACAACACCGTCACCAACAGCTTCTGCGGATCGGTGGTGGCGAGCAGGAACTTGACGTGGCCGGGCGGTTCCTCGAGCGTCTTCAGCAGCGCGTTGAACGCCTGCTTCGACAGCATGTGCACTTCGTCGATCAGGTAGACCTTGTACTTGCCGCGCGAAGGCATGTACTGCGCGTTGTCGATCAGCTCGCGCACGTCGTCGACGCCGGTGTTCGAGGCCGCGTCGATCTCCAGCAGGTCGATGTAGCGGCCGGCGTCGATGGCCAGGCAGGTCTCGCATTCGCCGCAGGGATCGGCGCTGGTACCGCGCTCGCAGTTCAGCGATTTCGCGAAGATGCGCGCGATGGTGGTCTTGCCGACGCCGCGGGTGCCGGTGAACAGGAAGGCGTGGTGCAGGCGCCCGGTTTCCAGCGCGTTGGTCAGCGCCCGGACCACGTGTTCCTGCCCGACCAGTTCGGCGAAACGCTTGGGTCGCCACTTGCGGGCGAGGACGAGGTACGACATGGCCGCATTGTGCCATGCGGTCGTCGCACGAACCGAGAATGCGACCCCGGAAAGGAGGCGACCCCGCCGGCTGGCCTCGGCACCCGCGTCATTCGATACCGTTGCTGCCTTCCGGCCCTGGCGGGGTTTTCGAACTAGCGTCGCGAGGGGCCGACGGGGCCACCACAGGACTGCGCACGCGTCGCGGCGCTGGAATCTGGCGGAGAGAGGGGGATTCGAACCCCCGAAGCGCGGTTTAGACGCTTACACACTTTCCAGGCGTGCTCCTTCAACCACTCGGACACCTCTCCGGACCACCCCGCAGGCCTTGCGGCCCCGAAGCGGGCGCAGAGTCTACCGCCCGCCCGCGACCCGGACAAGGAAAAAAGGGTCCGCGTTCAGGGCAACGCCGTCGCGCGCGGCACGGCGAGTTCCAGCGCATCGCCGGGATCGGCGACGCGCATGCCGCGGGCGCGCATCGCCTGCGCCTCGGCCGCGCTGCCGTAGTGGTAGAGCACGCAACGCGCGAGCAGCTCCGGCGGGTATTCGCGTTCGAGGTCGTCGAGGCCGCTGTGCGAGGGATTGCCGTGCAGCGCGCAGTCGTGGGCGATCACTTCGCCTGCATCGGCATAGTGCGCGAGCAGCTCCGGGATCGGCCGGGTATCGCCGGTCCAGACCATGCTGCTGGGCAGGCGCAGCGCGAACGCCGTCTGCGGCCAGTGGTGGCGCACCGCGAAGGATTCGAGGCGGATGCCGTCGTGCCAGAAGGAATCGCCGACCGCGATCAGCTGGAACGCATCCCAGAAATTGGCGCCGCCTTCGGCCAGCACGTTCGGGTATTCGGCCACGCGCTTGTGCAGCAGCGGCACCACGTTGGTCGGCACGTACACGCGCACGCGGCCGCGCCGCGAGGGATCGAAGAACGCGGACACGAACAGCTTCTCGAAACCACCGATGTGGTCGAGGTGGGTATGGGTGACGAACAGCGCATCGGGAATCGCGCCGTAGCGGGCGATGTGCGCGGCGAGCCCTTCCGCGCCGCAGTCGATGGTCAGCCACGGCTTGCCGTCGCGCTCGATGGTCGCCGAGGCCGAACCGAGCTGGTTGGCGGCGGCTGCGTTGCCGACGCCGAGGAAGCGGAGTTTCCAGTCGCTCATGCGCCCTGCTCCCAGGCCTGGTCGTATGCGATGCGCAGTGTGGTGAAGTCCGCATCAACGTCTGCCACCGCGCGATCGCCGCGCAACTTGCGCAGCGATCGCAACAACCGCGCGAGGTTGCGTTCGCGCCAGCTCCGCGCCAGTCGCCGCAACCGGCCGCGGTCGAGGTCGATCAGCCAACCCGCGCCACCGCCGTCGAACAGTACGTTGTGCGCGTTGAGATCGGCGTGATCGAGCCCCTCGCGGTGGAACCCGGCAATGAGCCGCCCCGCCGCCACCCACGGCGCCGCGCTGCCCTGCCCGGCCGCGAGCTCGGCGAGGCTGCGCGCGCCGGCGATGCGTTCGACCATGATCGCCGCGCGATACGTGCGCCCGCGTCGCCAGTAGCAAGCTGCGTGCGGCGCCGGCACCGCGAGTCCACGCTGGCGCAATTCGCGCAAGAGGCGGTATTCGGCGAAGCTGCGGACGTGCGATTCGCCGCGCCACGCATAGCCGTCGCGGCTCAGCCGCGCGGCCCAGCCGCCGCGCAGGTAGCGGCGCAATACCAGTTCGCGTTCGCCGGCCTCGACAAACCATGCGCCGCCGCGCCCGCCCTGGCCGACGCGCCGCGCGTGTTCGCCCCAGTGTTCCGGATCGAAAAGCTCCGGGCCGGCTTGCCGCTGCCGCGCCGCGTCGAACAAAATCGCCCCATCGCCACGATCGTCGTGGAACCGGACGAGGATGTCTTGCGCAGTGGCAGCGACCATGGATCGAGTCTAGCAAGCGCCGCCGCGCCGGCGTCGGTCTGCCTGCTGCGCCTGTCGGCGCTCGGCGACGTCACCCACGTGCTGCCGCTGGTGCGCACCCTGCGCAAGGCGTGGCCCGGCGTGGAACTGACCTGGGTGATCGGCAAGGGCGAGCATCGCCTGCTCGACGGCCTGCCCGGCGTGCGTTTCCTCGAATACGACAAGAAGTCCGGGCTCGCCGGCATGCGCGCGCTGCGCCGCGAACTCGCCGGCCAGCGTTTCGATGCGCTGCTGCAGATGCAGGTGGCCGCCCGCGCGAACCTGCTGTCCGCGTTCCTCCCGGCGAAGCGACGCATCGGTTACGACCGTTCGCGTTCGAAGGACCTGCACGGGCTCTTCATCAACGAACGCATCCCGGATCGTCCCGGCATCCACGTGCTCGACGCGATCGGCAGTTTCTGCGAACCGCTCGGCCTGGAGCAGACCGAAGTCGTCTGGAACATGCCGGTGCCGGAAGCCGCGTTCGAATGGGCGGCGCAACAATGGCCCGACGACGGCACGCCGGTACTGATGATCTCGCCCTGCTCCAGCCATGCCCGCCGCAACTGGCGCGCCGAACGCCATGCCGCGCTTGCAGACCATGCCGCGGCGAAGGGCTGGCGCATCGTGCTGTGCGGCGGCCGCAGCGAACTGGAGCGCAGCACCGGCGACGCGATCCTCGCGGCGATGAAGTCTCCTGCGCTCGACCTGATCGGCAAGGACACGCTCAAGCAGCTCCCGGCATTGCTCACCCGCGCGAACCTGCTGGTAACGCCGGATTCCGGTCCGATGCACATCGCCAACGCGATGGGAACGAAAGTCCTCGGCCTGCATGCAGCCAGCAACCCGCGCCGCAGCGGTCCGTATTCCGATATCCGTTATTGCGTCGACCGCTACGACGACGCCGCGCGCAAGTTCCTCGGCAAACCAGCCGCGGAGTTGAAGTGGGGAACGAAGATCGAAGCCGACGGCGTGATGGACCTGATCGCCGTCGAGGATGCGGTCGAGGCATTCGAGCGTTACGCACTCGCATGAACAAGCCGCGACGATGAACCCGTTCACCCGCCTGCTCTGCATCCCGCTGCCGCTGTTGCAGGCGCCAATGGCTGGCGTGCAGGGCCATCGCTTGGCCGTGGCGGCCTGCGAAGCCGGCGCACTCGGCGCGCTGCCCGCGGCCGCGCTGTCGCCATTCGCGCTCGCGAACGAGATCGACGCGCTGCGCGCCGGCACGTCGCGGCCTTTCAACCTCAATTTCTTCTGCCATGCCCCACCGGCGCCGCAACCGGAACGCGAAGCATCCTGGCGAACCGCATTGTCCGGCGAATACGCGGCATGGGGCATCGATCCGGCGAGCGTGCAGTCCGGGCCGGGTCGCCGTCCTTTCAATGAAGACGCGCTCGCCGTGCTGCTCGCGACCCGGCCATCCGTGATCAGCTTCCACTTCGGCCTTCCGGACGAATCGCTGCTCGCGCCATTGCGGGCAATGGGATGCCGCATCCTGTCATCCGCGACCACCGTCGATGAAGCGCGCTGGCTGGCCACGCGCGGCGTCGATGCCGTGATCGCGCAGGGGCTGGAGGCCGGCGGCCATCGCGGGCATTTCCTGTCCGACGACCTCAGCGTGCAAGCGGGCACGTTCGCGTTGCTGCCCTCCATCGTCGCCGCGGTCGACGTGCCGGTGATCGCGGCGGGCGGCATCGTCGATGCGAATGGGGTGGCTGCGGCGATGCGACTCGGCGCTTCCGCGGTGCAGGTCGGCTCGGCGTTCCTGCGCTGTCCCGAGGCGGATACGTCCGCGGTGCATCGTGCTGCGCTGGCTTCGCCGCGCGCAAGCCACACGGTGTTGACCAACGTCTTCACCGGCCGCGCCGCGCGCGGCATCGTCAACCATGCGATCCGCGAATTCGGTCCGTTGCGTAGTGGCTTGCCGGACTTTCCGCTCGCCGCGACGGCCTCGGCGCCATTGCGCAAGGCCGCCGAAGCGGCGGGACGCGACGACTGGTCGCCGCTCTGGGCGGGGCAGCGCCTGCCGGACCAGGCCGAAGTTCCGGCCGCCGAGATGGTGCGCCGGTTGGCGCAAGGATTCGCCTGATGCGGAGAATCAGGATTTCGCGTTGCCCGCGTAATCCTCGTACGATTTCTCCTCGACGTAGGCCGAACCCAGCGCGAGGTTGATGTCCTTCTTGATCCGCGCGCGTTCGTCGTTCTCGAAATACACGCTGCGCGCCAGCTTGATGAACTCCGCGTCGAAGGCCTGCGCCTTCTCCTTCAGCCGGATGTCGTCCTCGATCACCCACAACCGCTCGTTCACCGCCTTCAGCCGCGCGCGCAACTCCACGATGTCCTTGCCCGCGGCTGGATGCCCCATCCAGGTCTTCTCCAGTGCCGACAGCTCGTTGCGGACATTCGCCAATTTGGCCGGGTCGGTCATGCGCTCGGACTTGATCTGCAGGATCGCGATCTTGTCCAGCAGCTCGCCGAAGGAGACGGGGGTGTGGATTTCGGACATGCGGCGGGCGATCCATGTATCGGGGCCCGGAGTTTAGCGCCCTCGCCTTGTGGGCGACCGTGCGCATCCGTATCATGGCGCCCCCGCGGCCGGCCTCGCCGTCCGCGTGCCGCATCCGGAGAGGTGGCAGAGTGGTCGATTGTACCTGACTCGAAATCAGGCAAGGGTTTATAGCCCTTCGAGGGTTCGAATCCCTCCCTCTCCGCCAGACTCGCGAAACGCCCCGCACGGGGCGTTTTTCGTCGGTGGGGAAGGTCGCGTTCACGTCCGCCTGCGCAGAATGCGGACCCGCGTTTCCGCCGCCCGGCCGTGTCCGGAAATGGCATCCATCTTCGTTACCCCGGAAAAGGCCCCCATCGAGGTCGCATGATCGAATTCGGACACCTCACCCATGTCGGCCTGCGGCGCGAGCTGAACGAAGACACGTACTACGGCGACAGCGAACTCGGCCTGTGGCTGGTCGCCGATGGCATGGGCGGACACGAATACGGGGAAGTCGCGAGCGCGCTCGCCCGCGAAGCGATCGTGCGCGAGATCCGCCAGGGCACGGCGCTGGCGCAGGCGATCCGCATCGCCGACGAGGAGATCATCCGCGCCTCGCGCCAGCGCAACGACGCGCTGCCGATGGGCACCACCGTCGTCGCCGCGCGGGTGCAGGACAACCGGTTCGAAGTCGCCTGGGTCGGCGACAGCCGCGTCTACCTCTGGCACGACGGCCAGCTGGCGCAGCTGTCGCAGGACCACAGCTACGTGCAGGAACTGATTTCCCAGGGCGCGATCAGCAGCGACCAGGCGCGCAGCCACCCGCACCGCAACGTCGTGACCCAGGCGCTGGGCGTGACCGATCCCTCCGCGCTGAACGTCGAAACACTATCGGGTGAGTTGCGCCCGGGCATGCAGCTCCTGCTGTGCAGCGACGGGCTGACCGAGGAAGTGGACGACCGCGCGATCGGCCAGGTGCTCGCCCATACCGAATGCAGCGCGCAGGAATGCGTCGACGGACTGGTCGCGGCCGCGCTCGACGGCGGCGGTTCGGACAACGTGACCGTGCTGCTGGTGCGCCGGCACTAGTCGGCGGGCACGGCCTCCAGCGCATCCCAGGCGCATTGCCCGGCCTTGCGCCGGATCGCTTCCAGCCGCGCGCGATGCGCTTCGAGGTCCGGGGCTTCGATCCGAATCCGCGGGCGTTCGCCGGCCATCCCGAAATCCATCGCCACCGCCGCCCTCGCCGGCACGGCGTCGGTCGCGCTCGCGGCCAGGCCAAGCTCGCTCTGGCCCGACGTCATGGCGAGGTAGACCTCGGCCAGCAACTGCGCATCGAGCAGCGCGCCGTGCAGTTGTCGCTGCGCGTTGTCCACGCCGAGGCGGCGGCACAGCGCGTCCAGCGAATTGCGCTGGCCCGGGTAGCGCTCGCGCGCGAGGGCGAGCGTGTCCTCGACCGCACAACGTTCGCCCATGCGCCCGAATTGCGGGCCGAGCCGCGCGAGTTCGGCGTCGAGGAAGCCGATGTCGAACGCGGCGTTGTGGATCACGAGTTCCGCGCCATCGACGAAAGCGAGGAATTCCTCGGCGACTTCGGGGAAACGCGGCTTGTCGGCGAGGAATTCCAGGGTCAACCCGGTGACTTCCTGCGCGCCGGCGGAGAATTCGCGATCCGGGTTGAGGTAGCAGTGGAAGGTGCGCCCGCTGGAGCGGCGCTCCAGCAATTCGACGCAACCGATTTCGACCACGCGGTCGCCGCGTTCGGCATAGAGGCCGGTGGTTTCGGTATCGAGCACGATCTGGCGCATGCCCGTCACCTTACCCGTTTCGCATCGGCGCGCATCGCTTCGGCCGCCGCGCGCGCCAGTGCATCGACGCGTTCGTTGTCCGGGTCGCCGCTGTGGCCCTTCACCCAGTGCCAGGCGATCTTGTGCCGCGCGGTGGCCGCGTGCAGGCGTTCCCACAGGTCGCGGTTCTTGACCGGGTCGCCGCCCGCGGTTTTCCAGTTGCGGCGGATCCAGTTCGGCATCCATTCGGTGATGCCCTGGCGCACGTATTGCGAATCGGTGTGCAGGTCGATGGCGCAAGCCTCGGTCAGCGATTCCAGCGCGGAAATCGCCGCCATCAGTTCCATCCGGTTGTTGGTGGTGTCGGGTTCCGCGCCGACGACTTCGCGTTCGTGCGCGCCATAGCGCAACAGCGCGGCCCAGCCGCCGGGGCCGGGATTGCCGAGGCAGGCCCCGTCGGTATGCACCTCGATCCGCTTCATGCCGGCGCCGCCAGCGTGCGCAATGGCTGCTCCCTGCGGCTGCGCAGCGGGGTCAATCCGGCCGCGCGCTTTTCCGCGCGCAACAGATAGGCCGCGCGGATGCCGGCGCCGGATTGCAGGGCATCGTCCGCCTGCGGCTTCCAGCGCGGCCCGATCCCCCGGGACAAGTCCTCCGGACTGAAGCCGCCGCGGCGCAGGCGACGGCGCCAGATTGCCGGTTCGGTGGCGCCGAGCCCGGTGCCGCGCCAGTTCCAGCGATACGGCGCCAGCGGGTTCAGCGCGAACAGCCACAGTCGGCCACCCGGCGACAACAGGCGCCGGCATTCCTCGAGCAAGCCGGGATCCCAGGCGCCGTCCGCGACATGCTGCAGGATCACCGTGCCCACCGATTCGGCCGGTAACGGGAACGGCAGCACGAACCGCAGCGCCCGCCCCCAGTCTTCGGCCGCCGGGGAATGGCATTCGCCACCCGCCGGGGCGGCAACCGCCAGCGGCGCCAGCCATAGCCACGCCTGCGCCGGGCGCTCGCGCAATGCGGCTTCAACCTGCCCCTGCTCGCTGTCGAGCAGGGCGCGGCCGTGGGGGCTTTCGAACCAGGCCTGGGCCGGGTGGCGGGCGGGGTCCAAGACGGAGGGCGGCATGTCCGGCATTCTATCGGCCCGCCCGGACCGACCGACCACGGCATGTCCCTGCGCCCGTTGCCCGCCCTGCAGGACAACTACATCTGGCTGCTGGCCGATGAGGCCGGCCGGGCACTCGTGGTCGATCCGGGCGAGGCCGGGCCGGTGCTGGCGGCCGCCGACGGCCTCGACCTCGCCGCGATCCTGCTGACCCACCATCACCCGGACCACATCGTCGGCACCGCCGCCCTGCTGGAGCGCTGGCCCCGGGCCGTGGTGTTCGCACCGGCGGACGAGCGCATCCCCGGCCCCTGCACTCGGGTCTCGGATGGCGACCGCATCCAGGCCGGCTCGTGCATGTTCGACGTGATCGCCGTGCCCGGCCATACGCGCAGCCATGTCGCCTACTTCGGGGAAGGCCTGCTGTTCTGCGGCGACACGCTGTTCAGCCTCGGCTGCGGGCGCCTGTTCGAAGGCACGCCGGCGCAGATGCACGCCTCGCTGTCGCGGCTCGCCGCGTTGCCGCCGGACACGCGCGTCTGCTGCGGCCACGAATACACCGAGGCCAACGCACGCTTCGCGTTGACCGTCGAACCGGGCAATCGCGAATTGCAACGCCATGCGGCTGCCGTGCGCGAACTGCGTGCGATCGGCAAGCCCAGCCTGCCGAGCACGCTTGTCGTCGAACGCGCCTGCAATCCCTTCCTGCGGGTGGATTCGGTGGAAATACGCGCATCGCTGGTGCAACGCGTCGGTCGCGAAGCCACGGATGCGGTCGATGCCTTCGGCGCATTGCGCGCATGGAAGGACGAATTCCGCGGATGAAGCCGCTTCGTCCCGCATTCGCGATGTTGTTGCTGGCGACGGCCTGCAGCCGCACGCCTTCGCCCGCCGCCGCCACCGCGCCGCCGGCCGCCGTGAAGCCGGTGTTCGTCGAAGCCACGCCACGCACGGATTCGGCATCGTCCGACGCAACGGCGGAACCGATCGATACCGTGCGCAGCGGCAGCGAGATCTACACCGCATTCGAGGATGGCCTGGCCGAACCGGGCTGCGAAGACGGCGCGAGCCCGCGCTGGCGAACGCACTACGCGAACGCCACACGGCGGTTGGCGAATGCACGCGACGACGTGTTGCCGCTGTTCGGCTACGTCGTCGATGCGATGCGCGCGGAAAACCTGCCGACCGAATACGCGCTGATCCCGTTCGTGGAAAGCCGCTACCACCCCGAGGCGCGCAGCGACGGTGGCCCCGCCGGACTCTGGCAGATGATCGCGATCACCGCTCGGCGGCAGGGCGTCTCCATGCGCCGTGGCTACGACGGCCGCCTGTCGCCGGTGGAATCGACGCGCGCGGCGGTGCGCTACCTGAAATTCCTCGACGCCGAGTTCGATGGCAACTGGAGGCTGGTCGCGATGGCCTACAACGCCGGCGACGGTGCGGTGCGGTCCGCGATCAGGCGCAGCGGGCGGCACGCACGCACTGCCGACCCGGATGCGCTGACGGGCCTGTCGCCGATCACGCTCGCCTACGCGCGCAAGTTGCAGGCACTGTCCTGCCTGTTGCAGGAAGCGCATGCGCGCGCGACATGGCAGGACGCGATCGACCGCCCGGTGCCGTTGCTGGTCGACGTGCGCTTGCCGATGGGCAGCGGCTCGCTGGATGCATGGGCCACGCACCACGGGCTCGATGCGGATGCGCTTCGACGCATGAATCCCGCGTTCCCGCGCGGCGCGCTCGGCGGGCGCGTCCCCGACCTGCTCACGCCCGCGGCCACGCCCGCGGGCAAGCCTCCGGTGCGCGCGTTCCTGCCGCGAACCCCGCCGCTGGCGCGCGACAACGGCTGGTCGCGCCGGATCCACGTGGTCGCGTCCGGGGAAACCCTGGCCGGCATCGCCCATCGCAACGGGCTCGCCGCACGCGAACTGGCGGCGCGCAACGGCCTGCAAGCCGGCGACACCGTGCGCCCCGGGATGGTGCTGGACCTCGGCCGCGAGTAGCCGCGCCGGCTGTTGCGAGGCACACTGGCCGCCTCGCAACGAGGAACGCATCGACATGGGATTCCTGCAAGGCAAGCGCGCGCTCGTCACCGGCATCGCCAGCCAGCGGTCCATCGCCAACGGCATCGCCGAGGCCATGCACCGCGAAGGCGCCGAACTCGCCTTCACCTACCAGAACGACAAGCTGAAATCGCGGGTGGAGGAAGCGGCGAAGGAATACGGCTCGGACATCGTGCTGCCGCTGGATGTCGCCAGCGACGCGGAGATCGACGCCTGCTTCGCGCAACTCGGCAAGCGCTGGGACGGTTTCGACATCCTGGTCCACGCCATCGCCTACGCCCCGCGCGAGGCGATTTCCGGCCAGTACCTCGACGGGTTAACCCGCGAGAACTTTTCCGTGGCGCACGATGTTTCGTCGTATTCCCTGGCGGCGCTGGCCAAGGCCGCGCGTCCGATGATGCAGGGCCGCAACGGCAGCATCCTCACCCTCTCCTACCTCGGCGCCGAACGCGCACTGGCCGGCTACAACGTGATGGGCGTGGCCAAGGCCAGCCTTGAAGCCAACGTGCGCTACCTCGCGTACAACCTCGGCCCCGAAGGCATCCGCGTCAACGCGATCTCGGCCGGGCCGATCAAGACCCTCGCCGCCGCCGGCATCGCGGGCTTCCGCAAGATCCTCGGCCACGTCGAACAGAACGCCCCGCTGCGGCGCACGGTGACGATCGAGGACGTCGGCAATGTCGCCGCGTTCCTGTGCTCGGACCTCGCCTCCGGCGTCACCGGAGAAATCACCTACGTCGACGCCGGCTACAACATCCTCGGCATGACCGGGCTCGGCGACGAACACTGACCGCGTTCGCGGACGGAAACGAAAAACCCGGCATTCCGCCGGGTTTTTCTTTCGCATGTCGACCGCGCCGGTTACAACTGGCTTTCGGCGACGGTGATCTTCATCTTCCTGCGCAGGTCCTTCACCAGCGACGTCGCCTCGCCGTAACCCGCCGCCTCGGCGACCTGCTGGCGCATCTGGATGCGCTGTTCCGGCGTGGCCTGCTTGGGGTCGCCCGGCGTCACCTTGCCCACCGCGAACACCACGAAACGGCCATCGGCCATGCGCGCCTTGCCCGTGGAAACCTTGCCTTCGGCCGGCGCGGGAACCGCGAACATCGCATCGGCGACGGCGATGTCGGGCACCGGCGCGCCGCGCGGCACGCCGGGGATGTTCGCCAAGGCCAGCTTGCGTGCGGTGGCGAGATCCTGCAGCGGCTTGCCGGCATTGACATCGGCGAGCATGGCGGCGGCGGCGGCGTCCGCTGCCTTGGCTTCGCGGTCCGCGCGGATCGCAGCGATCACGCGGTCGCGGACTTCCTCAAGCTTCAACGCGCGTTCCGGCGAATGCTGCCGCACGCGCACCAGCACGCTGTGCCCCGGCCCGACTTCGACCGGGTCGCTGACCGTGCCGTCCTCGATCAGGCTGTCCTTGAACGCCGCGCGCAGCAGCGCCGCATTGCCGGCCAGCCCGGCGTTCGCGTCGGGGCGCGCGTTGCGCGCGATCGGCCCGAGCTGCTGCACCGGCTGCCCGGCGAGTTTCGCCGCGGCGGCAAGCGTGGTCGGGTTCTTCAGCACCTCGTCGACCATCTTGCCGGTCAGGTCGTTGTACGCGCGGTCGCGGTCGGCGGCGGCCTGTTCCTTGGCGAACTGGTCGCGCATCTCTTCGAAGGTCGCCTGCGTGCCGGTCTTGATCTCGCGCAACTGGATCACGTGCCAGCCGAACTCGCTGCGCACCGGATCGCTGACCTGGCCTGCCTGCATCGAGAACAGCGCGTCCTCGAACGGCTTCACCATCGCGCCCTTCTCCACCCAGCCGAGGTCGCCGCCCGCGGCCTTGGAACCGGCGTCGTCCGAATTCGCGCGCGCCAGCGCCGCGAAATCGGCGCCCGGCTGGCGCGCCTGCTCCGCGATCTGCTTCGCCTTCGCCTCGGCCGCCTTCCACGCGGCTTCGTTCGCGCCCGCATCGACCTTGATCAGGATGTGCGATGCGAGGCGCTGGTCGGCGGCGGCCGCATGGGCCTGTTGCTGCTGGAACCGCTGGCGCAGCGCCTCCTCCGTTGGAGGCGGCACGACCAGCTTCGAGGCATCGAGGTCCACGTATTCCAGCGTCACCGTTTCCGGCGCGCGATAGCTCGCGGCGTGCGCGTCGTACCAGCGCTTGATGTCCGCATCCAATACCGGCGCGGTGTCCGGCGCCGGCGCCGGCAACACCACGAAGCTCACGTCGCGGGTTTCGCCGGTGAGGCGCAGCAGCCGATCGAGTTCCGCATCAGTCAGGAACGAGGAGTCGGCGACCCGCGTCGGGATCAGCGATTGCTTCAGGCTCCCGCGCACGTCTTCCTGGAACTGGCGCGGCGAACGCGGCGGCACCTGCGACTGCAGCACCAGCTGGTACTGCTGCGCATTGAACTTGCCGTCGACCTGGAACGCCGGGATGTTCTGGATTTCCTCGCGCACCTGGGCATCGCCGACCGTGATCCCGCTGCGATCCGCGGCCATGCGCAGCACGCGCTGGTCGATCATCGAATCGAGGACCTTGCGCTTGTTGTCGACCGATTCGAACTCGGCGCTGTCGAACGCGTCGCCCTGCTGCGCGCGCTGCTGCTGGCGGGCCTGCGCGAACTGGTTGCGGAATTCCTCGACGCCGATCTCGTCGCGCTGCCAGAGCATGGTGACCGGCCACACCGCCGGCGCGGACGGCCACCACGCAGGCGGCGCCTCGATCTTGGCGGCGAAGTTGTCGTTGTTCTGGAACAGGTACTGCTCCATGCCGAAGAACGCGAACGGCACCGTCAGCACGCCGAGCACGACGGTGGCGAACCAGCCGGAGGACTTGTCGCGGAGTTTCTGCAGCATCTGCGGGAGCCGGGCCTTGGATTGAAGCCGGCGAGTTTAGCGTGCGCGGGCCGGACATGCAGTCCGGAAACGAAGAAAGGCGCCCATTGGGCGCCTTTCGGGAGAACTCATGGCGGAGTGGACGGGACTCGAACCCGCGACCTCCGGCGTGACAGGCCAGCATTCTAACCGACTGAACTACCACTCCGCGGAGCCGCGCATGGTACAGCCCGCCGTCGCGGCGCGCAATATCCGCGATGGTGGGTGCTGAGGGTTTCGAACCCCCGACCCTCTCCGTGTAAAGGAGACGCTCTACCGCTGAGCTAAGCACCCGGCCAAGGCGCGGACTCTACAACGAAAAACCCGGCGCGTGGCCGGGTTTTCGCGTCCAGCCGCACGCGGTGGATCAGTTCACGGCATCCTTCAGCGCCTTGCCCGGCTTGAACGCCGGCGCCTTGGACGCGGGGATGTCGATGGTGCCGCCGGTCTGCGGATTGCGGCCGGTGCGCGCGCTGCGCGAACGCACTTCGAAGGTGCCGAAGCCGACCAGCGCGACGCTGTCGCCCGACTTGAGCGCGCCGCTCACCGTGCCGATGAAGGCATCGACCGCGCGCGTGGCATCGGCCTTGGACAGTCCGGCGGTGTTCGCGACCGCATCGATGAACTCGTTTTTATTCATTTGGATCTCCGTGTGCGAGCGACGCTCGCGGGCGATTTTGTAATGCCGCATGTTGCGGCGCGGAACAGCGAATGCGGAGCATGGATGGAAAACGCATTCCCTCCGTGCGGGCGGACACGCAAGTGCACCGCCGGCGAACATCCGGCGAAAACGTTATACCAGCGCGGTTTTCGGCGCAATAAGACGTTTTTCCAGCACAAGCACGTTCAATGCGTGATGTCCAGCGCCGGCGAAGGTTTGTCGCCGACTGGCGGCGCGTCGCCTTCGGCCGCTTGCGCTGCAGCGCGCGGGATCGGCGCGCGCTCGAGCGCGAGGTCGAGCACTTCGTCGATCCACTTCACCGGCACGATCTTCAGGTGCTGGGTCACGTTCTTCGGTATGTCGGCCAGGTCCTTGCGGTTCTCGTCGGGAATGAGCACGGTCTTGACCCCGCCGCGCAAGGCCGCAAGCAACTTCTCCTTGAGCCCGCCGATGGCGGTGACCTTGCCGCGCAAGGTGATTTCGCCGGTCATGGCGATGTCGTTGCGCACCGGGATCCGGGTCAGCGTCGACACCAGCGACGTCGCCATCGCGATGCCCGCGCTGGGGCCATCCTTGGGCGTGGCGCCATCGGGAACGTGCACGTGCACGTCGTGCTTCTGCAGGAAATCGAGGTCGATGCCGAGGCGCTCGGTGCGCGCGCGCACCACCGACAACGCCGCCGACGCCGATTCCTTCATCACGTCGCCCAGCTGGCCGGTGAGGATCAATGCGCCCTTGCCCGGCACGAGCGTCGATTCGATCTGCAGCAGGTCGCCACCGACCTCGGTCCAGGCCAGGCCGGTGACCAGCCCGATCTCGTTCTCGGCCTCCGCACGACCGAAATCGTAGCGCTGCACACCCAGGTACTTGTCGAGGTTCTTGCTGGCGACGTTGATGGTCCTGGCCGCCTTGCCCTTCGCTTGCGGGCCCTTCAACGCGATCTCCTTGACCACCTTGCGGGCGATGCGCGCGATTTCGCGTTCGAGGTTGCGCACGCCGGATTCGCGCGTGTAGTAGCGCACGATGTCGCGGATCGCGGATTCGGCGATGGCGAGTTCGCCCTCGCGCAGGCCGTTCGCCTTGAGCTGCTTCGGGACGAGGTAGCGCATCGCGATGTTGAGCTTCTCTTCCTCGGTGTAGCCGGGGATGCGGATCACTTCCATGCGATCCAGCAGCGGGCCGGGGATGTTCAAGGAATTCGACGTGGCGACGAACATCACCTCGCTAAGGTCGAGGTCGACTTCGAGGTAATGGTCGTTGAACGCGTTGTTCTGCTCCGGGTCCAGCACCTCGAGCAGCGCCGAGGACGGATCGCCGCGGAAGTCCATCGACATCTTGTCGATCTCGTCGAGCACGAACAACGGGTTCTTCGTCCCGACCTTGTTGAGGTTCTGCACGATGCGGCCCGGCATCGAGCCGACGTAGGTGCGCCTGTGGCCGCGGATCTCGGCCTCGTCGCGCACGCCGCCGAGCGACATGCGCACGAACTTGCGGTTGGTCGCCTTGGCGATGCTCTGCCCCAGCGAAGTCTTGCCGACGCCCGGCGGGCCGACCAGGCACAGGATCGCGCCCTTCATCCTCGCCACGCGCGACTGCACCGCGAGGTATTCGAGGATCCGTTCCTTGACCTTCTCCAGGCCGTAATGGTCGGCGTCGAGGACGTCCTGCGCGGCCTTCAGGTCCTTGCGGACCTTGGTACGCTTCTTCCACGGCACGCCGAGCAGCCAGTCGAGGTAGTTTCGGACGACGCCGGCCTCGGCCGACATCGGCGACATCTGCTTGAGCTTGTTGAGCTCGTTCTTCGCCTTGGTTTCCACCGCCTTCGGCATGCCGGCCTCGGCGATGCGGCGCGCGAGCTCGTCCATGTCGTTGGGCGCTTCGTCGATCTCGCCCAGCTCCTTCTGGATCGCCTTCATCTGCTCGTTGAGGTAGTACTCGCGCTGGGACTTCTCCATCTGCGACTTCACCCGGCCGCGGATGCGCTTCTCCATCTGCTGCACGTCGATCTCGCCATCGACGAAGCCGACCAGCAATTCGAGCCGCTTGTCCACGTCGAGCGTTTCCAGCAGGCGCTGCTTCTCGGCGAGGCGCACGCCCAGGTGCGCGGACGCGGTGTCGGCGAGGCGACCCGGCTCGTCGATGCCGGACAGCGTCTGCAGCAATTCCGGCGGCAGCTTGCGGTTGGTCTTGACGTACTGTTCGAACAAAGAAAGCAGCGAGCGCGCGACCGCCTCGGTTTCGCGCGTTGCTTCCTGCTCGCCTTCCTCGATCGCCACGGCTTCGCCCGAGAGCGCGCCGTCGACTTCGCGGATCGCGGACACGCGCACGCGATAATTGCCCTCGACCAGCACCTTGATGGTGCCATCCGGCAGCTTCAGCAGTTGCAGCACCTGCGCGAGGGTGCCGACCTCATACAGGTCGGACGCGCCAGGGTCGTCGGTTTCGGCCGATTTCTGCGCCAGCAGCACGATGCGCTTGTCCGCGGCCATGGCCTGCTCGAGCGCGGCGATCGATTTCTCGCGGCCGACGAACAGCGGGATGACCATGTGCGGGAACACCACCACGTCGCGCAACGGCAATACCGGCAGGACGGGGCGATCGGCGGACTGGGGCATGCGAACTCCGGCAGGAAGGAAAGACCCCGGCGATGCGCACCGGTCCTGCCGTTATGGGGCCGGGCCCGGGCGCTTGCAAGCGCCGCAGACCGCCCGTTGGCGGCCGTTATTCGGCCGCCGCGACCCTCGGCGCGGCCGGCGGGGTTTCGTAGATCAGGTAGGGCTCGGACTTGTGTTCGACGACCGATTCGTCCACCACCACCTTCTTCACGTTTTCCAGCGAAGGCAGGTCGTACATGGTGTCCAGCAACACCGATTCGACGATGGTGCGCAGGCCGCGTGCGCCGGTCTTGCGCTTCAGCGCCTTCCTGGCGATCGCGGTGAGCGCGTCAGGGCGGAATTCGAGGTCCACGCCTTCCATTTCGAACAGCTTGCGGAACTGCTTGGTGATCGCGTTCTTGGGCTCGGTGAGGATCTTCACCAGCGCCGGTTCGTCCAGTTCCTCGAGCGTGGCGACCACCGGCAGGCGGCCGACGAACTCGGGGATGAGGCCGAACTTGATCAGGTCCTCGGGCTCGACCTCGGCCAGCACCTTGCCGACCTCGGCCTTGCGCTCGCTGCTCTTCACCTTGGCCGAGAAGCCGATCCCGCCGGCTTCGTTGCTGCGCTGCTGGATGATCTTCTCCAGGCCAGCGAAGGCGCCGCCGACGATGAACAGGATGTTGCGGGTGTCGACCTGCAGGAATTCCTGCTGCGGATGCTTGCGCCCGCCCTGCGGCGGCACGCTGGCGACGGTGCCTTCGATCAGCTTGAGCAGCGCCTGCTGCACGCCTTCGCCGGACACGTCGCGGGTGATCGACGGGTTCTCGCTCTTGCGCGAGATCTTGTCGATCTCGTCGATGTAGACGATGCCCTGCTGCGCCTTGTCAACGTCGTAGTCGCACTTCTGCAGCAGCTTCTGGATGATGTTCTCCACGTCCTCGCCGACGTAGCCGGCTTCGGTCAGCGTGGTGGCGTCGGCCATGGTGAACGGCACGTTCAACAGCCGCGCCAGCGTCTCCGCGAGCAGGGTCTTGCCCGAACCCGTGGGGCCGACCAGCAGGATGTTGGACTTGGCGAGTTCGACCTCTTCCGACTTCTGCCGGCTCTCGATGCGCTTGTAGTGGTTGTAGACCGCGACCGCGAGCGTCTTCTTCGCCCGCGATTGGCCGATGACGTACTGGTCGAGCACGTCGAGGATCTCGCGCGGCTTGGGCAATGCGCTGCGCGCCGACTGCGACTTCTCCTCGAGCTCCTCGCGGATGATGTCGTTGCACAACTCGACGCACTCGTCGCAGATGAACACGCTGGGGCCGGCGATGAGCTTGCGCACCTCGTGCTGGCTCTTCCCGCAGAAGGAGCAGTAGAGGATCTTGCTGCTGTCGCCCGAACGCCCCTGACGGTCGTCGCTCATTCCGAATTACCCGATGCTTTGAGCCGGTTTCGGCCCGAGAATAGCACAAGGGGCCGGATCGGCTCCGGCCCCGGTTTCAATAAAAAAACAGTTCGAAATCAGCCAGTTGCGCAACGATCAGCTGGGCTGGATGGTTTCGTCCGGGCGCCGTTCCAGCACCTGGTCGATCAAGCCGTAGGCCTGCGCCGCGTCGGCCGACTTGAAGTTGTCGCGGTCGGTGTCGCGGGCGATGGTGTCGATCGGCTGGCCGGTGTGCTTGGACAGGATCTCGTTCAGGCGCTGGCGCATGGACAGGATCTCGCGCGCCTGAATGTCGATGTCGGCGGCCTGGCCCTGCGCGCCGCCCAGCGGCTGGTGGATCATCACCCGCGAATTCGGCAGCGCGTAGCGCTTGCCCTTGGCGCCTGCGGCGAGCAACACCGCGCCCATCGAGGCGGCCTGGCCGACGCAGATGGTCGACACGTCCGGCTTGATGAACTGCATGGTGTCGTAGATCGCCATGCCCGAGGTGACGATGCCGCCCGGCGAGTTGATGTACAGGCTGATGTCCTTCTCGGGATTCTCGGCCTCGAGGAACAGCAGCTGGGCCACGATCACGTTGGCGACCGCATCGTCGATGCCGCCGACGAGGAAGATCACCCGCTCCTTGAGCAGCCGCGAATAGATGTCGTAGGCGCGCTCGCCGCGGCTGGTCTGTTCGACCACCATCGGCACCAGGTTCAGGGCTTTGGTCTCGTGGCTCATGGCGTTCCTCGGGTTGGACGGGGCGTCACGCCGACGGCGAGATCGCTTCCTGGAAGGACAAGGGCTCGTCGCGGTGGCGGGCGCGCTCGGCGATCCAGTCGATCACCTGCTCTTCCATCACCCGCGACTGCAGGCTGGACATGAGCTGGGGATCGTCGCGGTACATCTCAATGACCTGTTGCGGCTCTTCGTAGGTCGAGGCGATCAGGCGCAGGGTCTCGTTCACCCGGGCCGGGTCCAGGCGCAACTGGTTGCGGCGGGCGACCTCGCCCACCAGCAGGCCGACCAGCACGCGCTTGCGCGCGCCATCGAGGAAGGCTTCGTGCGCGTTTTCCGGCAACTGCGGGTTGCCGCCTTGGCGACGCATCTGTTCGGCGGCCTGCTGGGCCAGCATGCGCGCCTCGCCTTCGACCAGGCGCGGCGGCATCTCGACATGCTCGTAGGCCGCGGCCAGCTTCTCGCTGACCTCGCGGCGCAGGCGCCCCATCAGCGCGCCCTTGAGCTCGCGCTCGAGGTTGCTGCGGATGTCGGCGCGGAACTGCGCGAGGTCGCCGCTCTTGACCCCGAAGCTGCGGATGAACGCGGCATCGGCCTCGGGCAGTGCGGGTTCGGAGACGCGTTCGACCGCGAGATGCGCCTGCGTGGCCTTGCCGGCCAGTTGCGGCACGCGCCAGTTGTCGGGGAACTGCACATCGACCGTCTTCTCGTCGCCCGGCTTCATGCCCGACAGCGCCTGCTCGAGTTGCGGCAGCACCGAAGCGGAACCGATCACCGTCAGCAGTCGCTCGGAGCCCTCGGCCGGCACGCGCTCGCCATCGACCATCGACCAGGTCTGCGCCTCGACCGCGTCGCCCTCGCGGGCCTCGCGTTCCACCACGCTCCAGCTGCGGCGCTGCAGGCGCAGGTTCTCGACCATGCGGTCGATGTCTTCCTCGCTGACCTCGGCGGTGTGGCGGACCACGTCGAGCGTGGCCACGTCGATGTCGCCGAAATCGGGCACCACTTCGAACGTCGCGACATAGGCGAGTTCGCCGTCCTTCGCTTCGGTCGGTTCGATGGTCGGGCTGCCGGCGATGCGCAGGTCGTTGCCGCGCACGGCCTGGTCGAAGCCCTCGCGCAACAGGCCATCCAGCACCTCGGCGCGCACCTGCGAGCCATAGCGCTGTTCGATGACCTTGGCGGGCACCTTGCCCGGGCGGAAACCCTTGATGCGCGCGGTGCGCGCGATTTCGCGCAGGCGCCCGCCGACTTCGCCCTCCACCTGCTGGGCGGGGAGCTGGAAGGTGACGCGGCGTTCGAGGTTACCGGTGGTTTCGACCGAGGTCTGCATGCTGGTACTTGCTCCTGCCCGCGATGCCGGCTGCGGGGTCTTGGTTCCGGAATGGCGATGGACCCGCGCCGGGCGCGGGAAACCGGGGATTTTCCCCGATCCGGAGGCTCGCCGCCAGCATTCGCGGCGCATTTTGGTGCGAAAGCCGGGACTCGAACCCGGACGGGGTTACCCGCTGGAACCTAAATCCAGTGCGTCTACCAGTTCCGCCACTTTCGCGCCCGGGCATTCTAGCCGGCGAAGACGGATGCGATCTGGGGACGCAAACACCCGTCGTTTGACGCTCGGGGCCGCGTTCCGGACAATGCGCGCCCGACCTCGGGGTGTAGCTCAGCCTGGTAGAGCGCCTGCTTTGGGAGCAGGAAGTCGCAGGTTCGAATCCTGTCTCCCCGACCAGGCTCGAGCGGCATGAACGATGCGACAATCCGGATGGGCGCCCGTAGCTCAACCGGATAGAGCACCGGCCTTCTAAGCCGGTGGTTGTGGGTTCGAGTCCCGCCGGGCGCGCCATGCGTCGGCAAGGTTTCCCGTGGTGGCTGTAGCTCAGTTGGTTAGAGTCCTGGATTGTGATTCCAGTTGTCGGGGGTTCGAGTCCCCTCAGCCACCCCATTTTTCGTCTTTGCTATACTTTCGTCTCCGGGGCCGTTAGCTCAGTTGGTAGAGCAGTTGACTCTTAATCAATAGGTCCAAGGTTCGAATCCTTGACGGCCCACCAATCCCGAAGCGCCCGGCCCGAAGCCGGGCGTTTTCTTTTTGCACCGATCTGCCATTCGCGCGATCCGCGCGACGCCCGGCGGGCCAAACGCCGCCCGCTTCGCTATCCTCGGCCTCGCGGCATCCGCCGCCAGACAGGATCCTCCGCATGCGCAGTGGCAATCCCGCCCTCAAGGCCGACACTTTCCTGGACGCCGGCAGCGGCAACCTCGTGCGTGGCGACGCCGGGGCGATGACCCTCAACGGCACCGTCAACAAGACCGCCTTGCTGCTGGTGCTGACCCTGGCCGGGGCCTTGTTCACGTGGTCGCAGTTCTCGGCCGCGATGGCCGCGGGCAATCCGGGCGCGGTGATGCCGTATGTCTGGGGCGGCGCGATCGGCGGCTTCGTCGTCGCGCTGGCGACGATCTTCAAGAAGCAATGGTCGCCGTTCACCGCGCCGGTTTACGCGGTGCTGGAAGGGCTGTTTCTCGGCGCGGTATCGGCCATGTTCGAACTGCGCTACCCCGGCATCGTCATGCAGGCCGTCGGGCTGACCTTCGGCACGCTGGCGGCGCTGCTGCTGGCCTACCGCAGCGGCCTGATCAAGGCGACCGAGAACTTCAAGCTCGGCGTGGTCGCGGCCACCGGCGGCATCGCCCTGCTCTACCTCGTCAATATCGGCATGCGCCTGTTCGGCTTCCAGGGCATGGCCTTCATCCACGAAGGCAGCACCATCGGCATCCTGTTCAGCGTGGGCGTGGTGATCGTGGCGGCGCTGAACCTGGTGCTGGATTTCGATTTCATCGAACAGGGCGTCGAACAGGGCGCGCCGAAGTACATGGAGTGGTACGGCGCATTCGGACTGCTGGTGACGCTGGTGTGGCTGTACCTCGAAATCCTGCGCCTGCTCGGCAAGACCCGGCGTTGACCGCCGCAGTAACGAAAAAGGGCGCCGAAAGGCGCCCTTTTTCGTGCGGCGATGATCGCGGGGATCAGAGCCGTCTGGCGATCGCCTCGGCGAACGACTGCGTGCTGCCCGTGCCGCCCAGGTCAGGCGTCAGCGAATCCTTCGCTTCCAGCGTGGCGACGATGGCATCGCGCAGGCGCGCGGCCTGTTCCGGCTGGCCGAGGTGGTCGAGCATCTGCCCGGCCGCGAGCAGCAGCGCGCAGGGATTGGCGATGCCCTTGCCGGCGATGTCCGGCGCCGAACCGTGTACCGCCTCGAAGATCGCCGCGTGCTCGCCGATGTTGGCGCCCGGCGCGAGGCCGAGGCCGCCGACGAGGCCGGCGCACAGGTCGGAAATGATGTCGCCGAACAGGTTGGTGGTGACGATCACGTCGAACTGCTCGGGCTTCATCACCAACTGCATGCAGCAGTTGTCGACGATCAACTCGTTGCACTGGATGTCGGGATACTGCGCCGCGACTTCGCGCGCGACCTTGAGGAAGAGGCCAGAGGTCGACTTCAGGATGTTGGCCTTGTGCACCACCGTGACCTTCTTGCGCCCGGTCTTGCGCGCCAGGTCGAAGGCGTAGCGGACGATGCGTTCGGAGCCCTTGCGGGTGATCTTCTGCGTCAGCGTGGCGGTGGCGCCGTCCTCGCTGACCTGCTGGCCTTCGCCGATGTAGGCGCCTTCGGTGTTCTCGCGCACGGTGATGAGGTCCACGCCCATCGGGAAGCGCGATTTCGTGTTCGGGAACGATTTCGCCGGGCGCACGTTCGCGTACAGATCGAAGCGCTTGCGCAGTTCCACGTTGATCGAGGAAAAGCCTTCGCCGACCGGCGTGGTCAGCGGGCTCTTCAACGCGACCTTGTTGCGCGAAATCGATTCCATCGTCGTCGCCGGAAGCAGCTCGCCGTGCTTTTCCAGCGCGACCATGCCGGCATCGGCGAATTCGTACTGCAGGCCGAGCTGCATCGCGTCGAGCACGTGCAGGGTCGCGTCCATGATTTCCGGGCCGATGCCATCGCCGCGGATGACCGTGATCGTCGTCATTCTTCGAAGGTTCCAGACAGGGCGAAACGGCGCGAAACGCGCGTTTCCGAGGGGGATAGCCTGCGAATTATGCCAGACGCGGCCGGCGGGCCTCAGCCGTGGTCGTGCGCGGCGGGCGCCCCGGCGTCGCCCTGTTCGAGCCTGTCGAGGAAGTCGACGGCGCGGCGCAGGTGCGGGATGACGATGCTGCCGCCGACGACGAGGCCGACCGAGAACGCCTCGAACATCTCGTCGCGGGTCACGCCGGCGTCGCGGCACTGGGCGACGTGGTAACTGATGCAGTCGTCGCAGCGCAGCACCATCGACGCGACCAGGCCGCACAGTTCCTTGGTCTTCACGTCCAGCGCGCCGGCCTGGTAGGTCTGCGTGTCCAGCGCGAAGAAGCGCCGCACCACCTGATTGGGTTCGGCGAGGATGCGCTCGTTCATGCGCTTGCGGAATTCGGCGAACTCCGCGACGCGGTCTTTCTCGCTCGCTTCGCTCATGCGGCTTCCCCGTCCAGCAGCGGCTCGAGCTTGCCGGCACGGTGCAGGGCCATCATGTCGTCGTAGCCACCGACGTGGGTCTCGCCGATGAAGATCTGCGGCACGCTGGTGCGGCGGGTGCGCGCCACCATCTTCTCGCGCTCGGCCGGGTCGGTGTCGATCCGCACCTCGGTCCATTCCCTGCCCTTGCTCTTCAGGAAATTCTTCGCGGCGACGCAATAGGGGCAGATCGCCGTGGTGTAGAGGGTGATGGCGGGGGTGCTCAAGGCCGGCTCCGGGAACATGCGATGCTGTGGCGGGTCGAATATGCGGCCCGGGTGGAGCATTTTCCACCCGCTCAATCGCCGTTCACACCCACGCCGCCACAACGCAGCATCCTGCCCGCATGATCCCGCCCCCCGGATTCCGCCGCCTGCGTCCCGCCGCCCTCGCCGCCTGCCTCGTACTGGTGCTGGCGCCCGGCGCCCGGGCGCAATCGCTGCCGGACATCGGTTCCTCGGCGGGCGAACTGCTGACCCCTGCGCAGCAGCAGGAATACGGCGAAATGACCCTCGCCCAGCTGCGCAACATGGACTACACGCTGGACGACCCGCTGCTCAACGACTGGCTGCAGGCGCTGGGCAACCGCATGGGCACGGCCAGCGACAAGCCGGAGCAGCGCTTCACCGTGTTCCTGCTCAAGGACCGCGAGATCAACGCCTTCGCCACGCTCGGCGGTTACGTCGCGGTCAACGCCGGCCTGATCCTCGCCGCGGAGGACGAAGGCGAACTCGCCTCGGTGCTCGGCCACGAATTCGCCCACGTCACCCAGCAGCACGTGCTGCGCGCGGTGGAGGCGGCGAAGAAGGACAGCCTGCCGATCCTGCTGGCGATGCTCGGCGCGATCGCCGTCGCGCAGGGCAGCAACAGCAGTTCCGCCAGCAATGGCGCGATGGCGGCGCTGGTGTCGGCGCAGGGACTGATGATCCAGCGCCAGATCAACTACACCCGTTCCGGCGAATCCGAAGCCGACCGGCTCGGCATCCGCACGCTGTACCGCGCCGGGTTCGACCCCGACGACATGGCCAAGATGTTCCAGCGCATGCTGGCGCTGAGCCGCAGCAACCAGGGCGGCGAACGCGAACGCACCCCGGATTACCTGCTCACCCACCCGGTGACGACCAGCCGCATCAGCGAATCGATCCAGCGCGCGGACCAGTTGCGCGCTTCGGGCGCGGGAGCGGTGACATCGACGATCGGCGGCAGCGACAACCCCTTGCTGCCGGGCAACTTCTCGATCAAGGCGAGCGGTGGCGGCGACGACGGGCAGTTCGCGTGGGCGCAGGAACGCCTGCGCGCCCTGACCGCCGATACCCCGGCGCAGGCGATCCGCGAATACGAGCAGATGGCCCGCGCCGGCGCACTCGACGACGCGCAGCAGTACGGACTGGCGGTCGCCAAGATCCGTGCCGGCAAGGGCCCGGCCGCGATGGACGACCTGGCGCAACTGCTGGCCAGGCATCCCGGCAACCTGTGGCTGGAACTCGGCAGCGCCCAGGCCGGCGCCCATGGCAACGACCGCGCCGCCGCGGACGCGCGCTTCGACGCGCTGGTCGCGCGGCTGCCCAACAACCTCGCCGTGGCGCGCACCTATGCGGCGGTCCTGAACGAGCGTGGCACCCCGGACGCGGGCCGCCGCGCCCAGGCCGTCCTGCGCCCGCTGTTGAACGCGAATGCCGACGATCCCGGCCTGCAGGCCGAATTCGCGCGCGCCAGCGACATGGCCGGCGACCCGATCCGCGCCGGCGAAGCCTATGCCGAGGCGGCCTACCTCAACGGTCGCCCGGAACAGGCGCTGGTGCAGCTCAACACCCTGAAGAAGCGCCCCGACCTCGACTACTACGCCCGCGCCCGGATCGATGCCCGGATCGCGGCGATCACCCCGGTGGTGCTGGAACTGCAGCGCCAGGGCATCCGCGACCAGGACCTCCACCGGCAATGAGCCACGCCACGTGACGGTGTCATGCGATCGTCACGAAAGCGTCGTCTAATCGTCCCGTCTCCCGGCACGCCCGGCAGGAATGCCCGGCAAAACCGACATGCAGAAGCAAATCCTGATCGTCGACGACGAACCCGCGATCCGCGACATGGTCGCCTTCGCCCTGCGCAAGGGCGAATACCTGCCGGTGCATGCCGGCGACGCGCGCGAAGCCCAGGCCGCGATCGCCGAGAAGGTGCCGGACCTGATCCTGCTCGACTGGATGCTGCCCGGCACCAGCGGCCTGGAACTGGCCCGGCGCTGGCGCAAGGAACAACTCACCCGCGAGATCCCGATCATCATGCTCACCGCGCGCGGCGAGGAGAACGACCGCGTCGGCGGGCTCGAGGCCGGCGTCGACGACTACGTGGTGAAGCCGTTCTCGGCGCGCGAATTGCTGGCGCGCATCCGCGCCGTGCTGCGCCGTTCGCGCGAGGACGACGAAGACGGCAACGTCGGCGCCGGCGCGCTGCGCATCGACGGCGCCGCCCACCGCGTGTTCGCCGGAGAGTCGCCGGTGCAGATCGGCCCGACCGAATACCGCCTGCTGCACTTCTTCATGACCCACCCCGAGCGCGTGTACACCCGCGCGCAACTGCTCGACCACGTATGGGGCGGCAACGTGTACGTGGAGGAACGCACCGTGGACGTGCACATCCGCCGCCTGCGCAAGACCCTGGAACCGCATGGCGTGGAAAACATGGTGCAGACCGTGCGCGGCAGCGGTTACCGTTTCTCCGCCGCGCTTTAAACTGGCGGGGTCATGCCACCCCGCGCCCGCAACGCCTGGTTCCGCACCCTCGGGTTGCTCGCCCTGGTGCTCGCGGGCGGACTCGCGCTCGGCCTGCTGGTGGGCAAGCCCTGGGCCGCGCTCACCCTCGCCGCGCTCGGCGTGGTCGCCTGGCATTACTGGAAACTGCGCGGCGTGCTGCTGCGCCTGACCGCGCGCCAGCGCCTCGCCCCGCCATCGGGCGAAGGCGTGTGGAACGAGCTCGATCGCCTGCTCTACCGCGGCCAGCAGGACATGCGTTCGCGCAAGCGCCGCCTGCTGGACATGCTGCGCGCCTACCGCGCCGCCGCCGCCGCGCTGCCCGACGCCGTGGTCATCGTGGATCGCGACAGCCAGCGCGTGGTCTGGTTCAACGAGGCCGCCACGCCCCTGCTCGGGTTGCGCCATCCGCGCGACCTCGACCGCGCGCTCGGCGATTGCCTGCAACCGCTGCCGGTGTCGCACTGGCTCGCCGCCGGGCGCAACGCCGAGCCGATGCTCGACGCGGTGTCGCCCACCGATCCGTCGATCCGCCTGAACCTGCGCCTGATCCCGTATTCCGAGGAGTTGTGGCTGCTGGTCGCGCGCGACGTGACCAAGCTGATGCGGCTCGAGGAAGTGCGCCGCGATTTCGTCGCCAACGTTTCGCACGAACTGCGCACGCCGCTGACCGTGGTCCACGGCTACCTCGACCTGCTCGAACCCGAGGACAAGCCCGAGTGGGCGCCGTTGCTGGACGAGATGCGCCGGCAATCGCAACGCATGACCCAACTGGTCGAGGACCTGCTCACGTTGTCGCGGCTCGAGGCACAGGACGCGGTCGACGACGACCGCGTGGCGATGGCGCCGATGCTCGCCACGCTCAAGCGCGAGGCCGAGGCGCTGAGCCAGGGCCGGCACCGGATCACGGTCGAATCGACCTGCGACGCCGACCTGCGCGGCTCTACCCGCGAACTGCACAGCGCGTTCTCCAACCTCGTGAGCAATGCGGTGCGCTACACGCCCGCCGGCGGCGACATCGCCCTCCGCTACGCATCGACGCCCGAAGGCGGGGCGGCGCTCTCCGTGCGCGATACCGGCTACGGCATCCCGGCCTCGCACCTGCCGCGCATCACCGAACGCTTCTACCGGGTGTCCGCCAGCCGTTCGCGCGAACTCGGCGGCACCGGGCTCGGGCTTTCGATCATCAAGCACGTACTGAACCTGCACCAGGCACGCCTCGCCATCGAGAGCGAGGTCGGCGCGGGCAGCACCTTCACCTGCGTGTTCGGCCCCGAACGGGTGCTGCGCCACGCCGAGGCCCATTCCGCATGAACCACGCCGGCGATCCCGTCGAACCCGCGTTGCAGGACCCCGCGCTGTACTTCAACCGCGAACTGTCGCAACTCGACTTCAACTTCCGCGTGCTCGCCCAGGCACAGGACGCGAACGTCCCGTTGCTGGAGCGCCTGCGCTACCTGTGCATCAGCTGCACCAACCTCGACGAGTTCTTCGAGATCCGCGCGGCGACCGTGCGCCACGCGCAGGATTTCGGCATGCCCGCCGCCGCCGACGGACAATCGCCGGCAACGACGCTGCGCCGCATCCACGAGCGCGCGGCGACCCTGGTCGATGCGCAGTACCGCTGCTGGAACGACGAACTGCGCCCGGCGCTGGCCGAACGCGGCATCCGCCTGCTGCAGCCGGGCGAATGGGACGCGGAACAGCGCGAATGGCTGCGCAACTACTTCCGCGACCAGATCATGCCGGTGCTGTCGCCGCTGGGGCTGGATCCGGCGCATCCGTTCCCGCGCATCCTCAACAAGTCGCTGAACATCGTGGTGACGGTCGAGGGCCGCGACGCATTCGGGCGCGAAGGCCACCTCGCCGTGGTGCGCGCGCCACGCTCGCTGCCGCGCATCATCCGTCTGCCAGACCGCGACGGCGACGGCGACGCCTTCCACGACTTCGTGTTCCTCTCCACCGTGCTCTCGCAGTTCGTGGACGAGATGTTCCCGGGCATGCAGGTCACCGGCGCCTACCAGTTCCGCGTCACCCGCAACTCCGAGCTGATCGTGGACGAGGAGGAAGTCGAGAACCTCGCCCTCGCGTTGCGCGACGAGCTCGCGGGCCGCGGCTACCTGCGCGCGATGCGGCTGGAGATCGACCGCGATTGCCCGCAACCCATCGTCGACACCCTGTTGCGCAACTTCGAATTGCCGTCGCACGCGCTGTACCGCATCGACGGGCCGGTGAACCTCAACCGCGTGATCCAGGTGTACGACCTGGTGCAGCGCCCGGAACTGAAGTTCCCGCCGTTCATCCCGCGCCCGTTGCGCGGCGTCGACAACCTGTTCGAGCGCGTGGCCGAGGGCGACGTGCTGCTGCACCATCCGTTCGACGGCTTCGGCGCGGTGCTGGAACTGCTGAAACAGGCCAGCGACGACCCGAACGTGCTCGCGATCAAGCAGACGCTCTATCGCACCGCCAAGGATTCGGCCATCGTCGAACACCTGGTGCAGGCCGCGCGCAACGGCAAGGACGTCACCGCGGTGGTCGAACTGCGCGCGCGCTTCGACGAAGAGGCCAACCTCGCCTTCGCCGACCGGCTGCAGGAAGCCGGCGTGCAGGTGGTGTACGGCGTGGTCGGCTACAAGACCCACGCGAAGATGCTGCTGGTGGTGCGCCGCGAAGGCCGCAAGCTGCGCCGCTACGTGCACCTGGGCACGGGCAACTACCACGCCGGCACCGCGCGCGCATACACCGACATCGGCCTGGTCACCGCCGATCCCGCCATCGGCGACGACGTGCACCAGATCTTCCAGCAGCTCTCCGGCCTCGCGCCCGAGATCAAGCTCAAGCGCCTGCTGCAGTCGCCGTTCACCCTGCACGCCGGCGTGCTGGCGCGGATCGAACGCGAAGCAGGCCACGCGCGCGCCGGCCTGCCTGCACGCATCGTCGCCAAGATGAACGCGCTGAGCGAACCGGAAGTGGTGCGCGCGCTGTACCGCGCCTCGCAGGCCGGGGTCGAAATCGACCTCATCGTGCGCGGCGCATGTTCCCTGCGCCCCGGCGTCCCGGGCGTTTCCGACCACATTCGCGTGCGTTCCATCGTCGGCCGCTTCCTCGAGCACAGCCGCGTGTACTGGTTCGCGAACGGCGGCGAACCGGAACTGTTCTGCGCCAGCGCCGACTGGCTGGAACGCAACCTGTTGCGGCGCGTGGAAACATGCTTCCCGATCATCGATCCCGCGCTCGCCGAACGGGTGAAGGCCGAAGCGCTGGACAACTACCTCGCCGACAACGTCGATGCATGGGTACTGCGGGCCGACGGCGAATACCTGCGACGCTCGCCCGCCCCCGGCGAAACCCCGCATTCGGCGCAGGCCGCGCTGCTGGCGAAACTCGCCTCGTGAACGACAGCGCGCGCCGCCCACGCAACGCGACGACGCAACCTGCATTGCAGGACGGCGACCTGCTCGCCGCGGTCGACCTCGGTTCCAACAGCTTCCACATGGTCGTGGCGCGCTACGTGCTCGGGCAGTTGCGCGTCGTTGACCGTCTGCGCGAGATGGTCCGCCTCGCCGAGGGCCTCGACGGGCGCGGCGGACTCGACGCCGCGGTGAAGCAGCGCGCACTGGAGTGCCTCGCGCGCTTCGGCCAGCGCATCCACGACATCCCGCCGCAACGCGTGCGCGCGCTCGCCACCCATACCGTCCGCCAGTTGGCGCAACCGCAGGCCTTCCTCGTGCCGGCGGAAAGCGCGCTCGGCCATGCGATCGAAATCGTGTCCGGCCGCGAGGAAGCGCGCCTGGTGTACCTCGGCGTCGCCCACGCGCAGCCGCCGAAGCCCGGGCAGCGCCGGCTGGTGATGGACGTCGGCGGCGGTTCCACCGAATGCATCATCGGCAGCGGCTTCGACGCGATCGAACGCGAGAGCCTGCAGGTCGGCTGCGTCGCCAGCACGCGCCGCTTCTTCGGCGACGGCAAGCTCTCGCGCAAGCGCTGGAAGGAGGCGCTGGTGGAAGTCGGCGCGGAGTTCCAGCAGTTCGCCGGCACCTACCGCAACCTCGGCTGGGACGAAGCGCTCGGCTCCTCCGGCACGCTCAAGCAGGTCGGCGAGATCTGCCAGGCGATGAAGCTGAGCAAGGGTTCGATCACCGCCGAGGCGATCCCCGAAGTGCGCGAACGCCTGCTGCGCGCCGGGCGCATCGAGGACATCGACTTGCCGGATCTTTCCGACGACCGCCGCCCGATCATCGCCGGCGGCCTGCTGGTGGTGGAAGCCGCGTTCGACGCGCTCGGCCTCTCGCGCATGGCGGTGAGCAAGGCCGCGCTGCGCGAGGGCGCGCTGTACGACATGCTCGGTCGCGGCGGCGCCGACGATCCGCGCGAAGCCTCGGTCGCGGCGCTGGTGCAGCGCTACGGCATCGACGCCGCGCAGGCCGCGCGCGTCGAGGCGACCGCGGCGATGCTTTTCGATCGCGTCGCCGCCGACTGGAAGCTCGACGCGGATTCGCGGCGCATGTTGTCCTGGGCCGCGCGCCTGCACGAGTTGGGCCTCGCCATCGCGCACAGCCAGTACCAGCTGCACGGCGCCTACGTGTTGCAGAACTCCGACATCGCCGGTTTTTCCCAGCAGGAACAGCAGGTGCTGGCCGCACTGGTGCGCAGCCATCGGCGCAAGGTGCCGAACAAGGCCTTCGATGCGATTCCCGACCGTTTGCTCGCCGATACCAAACGCATCGCCGCGCTGCTGCGCCTCGCGGTGTTGCCGCACCGTTCGCACGAAGCGGCGGAGTTGCCGGAACTGCGCGCCACTGCGAAACGCGACCAGTTGTCGCTCACGATCCCGGCGCGCTGGCTGGAACAGCGCCCCCTGCTCCGCGCCGACCTCGACGGCGAACCGGCGGACATGGCGGGGCTCGGAATCCAGTTGGCGATCCAGACCGATTGATTCGGCTGGCATGTGCGGCGCAAGATCGGTTGTCCGATCCATGCACTGACGCCCATGACACCGATTCTCCCGATGCGAAAGTCGATCAGTTGGCGCACTGTTGCCCTGCTGTCTGCTGGATTGATTGCCTGCATGTGTGCGATTGCATTCCTTTGGCCTCACCCCAAGCAGTTCCCCTCGCCCGCGCGAATAGTTGATCCGCCGCCGCCATTCGTGCCTTCTCCAGCCTTTGAAGCCGCGAATGACCTCGCGGTTCTTCGCACCGTGCTGGAACCGTATTGCCGTGCCGATCACGTTGAAATATTGGTGTCGGAATCAAGCGGAAAGCATGGCAACCGCAGTAATAGCAAACCCGAAAAACTCCCGGAAGGCTTGAGTTGCCCCGGAGTGAAAATGGTCGATTCTGACGAGCTCAAAGCACTCTTGAACGAGCCTTATCGCGGAAAATCTGATTCCAAGCGATTCGATGCCTTGGGCAATCTCCATGATGTGTACCCAGATGCCACAGCCGTGCTTAGTCTCAGCCTGCCTTCTTACCCTTCGCCATCATCGGCTGTAGTTGAACTAGGGGCGACATGCGGTCGTTTGTGTGGTTCTGGCTGGAAAATCACGCTAATCAAAGCCAGCGGTAAATGGATAGTCCAAGATCGACATCCGACCTGGATCGCCTAGCTACTCATTACGAACCGAAGCCTTCGCCATGCGCACCCTCATCATCATCGCCATCGGCATCCTCGTCGGCCTGCTGACCATGTGGACCATGCGCAAGGCGCGCAAATCGCCACGCACGGCATTCCTCATATTCGCCATCCTCTGGTTCGCCTTCTGCGCCTGGAACATGTGGGTCGGCGTCTCCTCCGCCGGCTACGCCGCCGCCGAGGAACTCCCCTTCCTCGCCATCAATTTCCTCGTACCGGTAGCCGTCGTGTTCGCACTGCGCAGGCGGATCGGCCGGGAGCCGCGCTGAGGTCACCATGACCGACAGCGACAAGGTCTTCGCGGGCTCCATCCCGGCGCTGTACGAGCAATACCTCGTGCCGATGATCTTCGCGCCTTACGCGACCGACCTCGCACGGCGCATGGCGGAACGGCGACCGAATCGCGTACTGGAAATCGCCGCCGGCACCGGCGTCGTGACCCGCGCGCTGGCGGATGCGTTCCCCGATGCGGAGATCGTCGCCACCGACCTCAACCCGGCGATGCTGGAACAGGCCCGCGCCACCGGCACGGCGCGCCCGGTCGATTGGCGGCAGGCGGACGCGATGGCCCTGCCCTTCGACGACGCCGCGTTCGATGCGGTCGTGTGCCAGTTCGGCGCGATGTTCTTCCCCGACAAGCCGCGGGCCTACGCCGAAGCGCGGCGCGTGCTGCGCCCGGGCGGCGCGTTCCTGTTCAACGTCTGGGACGCGATCGCGGAAAACGACTTCGCGGACACGGTGTCGCGCGCGCTCGAAGGCATGTTTCCGGACGATCCGCCGCGGTTCATGGCGCGCACGCCGCACGGTTACCACGATGTCGAAGCGATCGCGCGCGACCTCGCCGTGGCCGGGTTCGGGGACGCGCCGCGGATCGAAACCCTCGCCTTCCGCAGCCGCGCCGCATCGCCGCGCGAGGTGGCGGTCGCCTACTGCCAGGGCACGCCGTGGCGCAACGAGATCGAGGCGCGCGACCCATCCAAGCTTGAAGCCGCCACCGCTGCCGCGGAAGTGGAAATCGCGCGGCGCTTCGGCACTGGCGCCATCGATGGCAGGATCCAGGCCATCGCCGTGGAAATCGAGGCGTGAACCGGCGCAGTTTCCTCTTGCGCCCGCTCGCCGCCGGCGATGCCGCCGCCTTGCATGCGGCGGTGCGGGATTCGATCGCATCGCTGTCGCGCTGGTTCCCCTGGGCGCATGCGGGATACGCGCTGTCCGATGCCGAAGCGCGCGTCGCGCATTGCACCGCCGCCCGCGCGCGCGGCGAGGAATTCGCGTTCGGCATCTTCGATGCGGACGGCGAACTGCTGGGCTGCGTCGGCCTGAACCAGGTCAATCGAGCGCACCGTTCCGCCAACCTCGGCTACTGGATCGGCGAAGCGCACCGCGGGCACGGCCTGGCGACGGATGCGGCGCGACAGGTCGCGGCGACCGGATTCGGCGAACTCGGCCTGGTGCGCATCGAAGTCGTCGCCCTGCCCGGCAACGCCGCCAGCCAGCGCGTGGCGGAAAAACTCGGCGCGACCCGCGAAGGCACGTTCCGCAACCGGCTGGTGGTGCGTGGCGAGCCGGCGGCAGCGGTCGTATTCTCCCTCGTGCCAAGCGACCTGGAGCGCACGTGAGCCGCGATGCCATCAACCTGCGCGACAAGCTCGCGCTGTTCTCCGAACACTGGTCGCCGCGCGTCGTCGCCGAGATGAACGATTACCAGTTCAAGCTGGCGAAGCTGCAGGGCGAATTCGTCTGGCACGCGCACGCGGACACCGACGAGGCGTTCATCGTGCTCGACGGCGAACTCGTGATCGAATTCCGCGACGGCGAGGTACGGCTCGCCGCGGGCGAGATGCATGTCGTCCCGAAAGGCGTGGAACACCGGCCGGTCGCGGCCGGCGAATGCTGTGTCATGCTGGTCGAACCGCGCGGTGTGGTGAACACCGGCGATGCCGGCGGCGCGCGCACCGCGGCCAACGACGTCTGGATCTGACCATGTTCAAGAACCTGATCCCGAAGATTTTCTACGACCACCTGCAGGACGGCCTCGACTTCTTCGTCGATGGCCTCGGCTTCGAGCTGCTGCATGGCGACGACGGCCTCGCCGTGATCGCACGCGACGGCGCCAAGGCATACCTGGTCGAAAGCCCGGAATACGCTGCGAAGGATCGGCCCGAACTCGCGGTCGACACCGACGACGTCGATGCGATCCACGCCGAGATCGCGGCGCGCGCACCGCAACTGCTGCACCCGAACGTGCCGACCGTCAGGCCCAGGCCCTGGGGCTCGCGCGAATTCGCGGTGCTCGACAAGACCACGGTCTGCGTCGTGTTCCGCGAATGGCCGGAGCGCTGACGGCCACGCCCCGCGCATGCCCGGCGACGCCAGCGATTCCCTCGACGACCTGCTCGAACGGCTGCGCGGCGAACGGCGACGGCTGCTGCGCGCCTACGTGGTCCACGTCGCGTGGTTCATCGCCATGCTCGCGACCGCGGCGCTGGACCAGTCCCACGCGCTGGTCGCTTCCTGCATCTGGCTGACGCTGCTCACGGTGCCGCCGGTCATCTGGTTCGCATGGCGGGTGCATCGCACCGCGCGCCGCATCGACCCGCGCGCACGTACCATCGGCCTGGGAACGATGATCCTGATGACGGTGTTGCTGACCCCGCTGGAATCCGGGCTGATCGCCCCCGTGCAGAACCTGGTTGCATCCGCGAAGGTGATCCGCGATGCGAACCGGCGAAAGCCGGCCTGAACACCGCGTTCGTCATTCCCTCGTCATCGCGCTGACACCGGGGTTTCATCCGCCGGGACCACGCTTCCCCGCATGCCGGGCAAAGGCTGGCGGAGGAACGCATGCGCTACGCCATCGTCAGCGAGACCTATCCGCCGGAAATCAACGGCGTCGCCCTCACCGTGCGAGCTAAGGAAGAGGGGCTGCGACAGCGCGGGCACGAGGTCGAAGTGATCCGCCCGCGGCAATCGCGCGGACAGACCGGCGCGGCGCACGAACTGCTCGTTCCCGGATTGCCCATTCCCGGCTACCCGACGATGCGTTTCGGCATGCCGGCATTGCGCACGCTGCGGAAACACTGGGAGGCACGGCGACCCGACGCGATCTACATCGCCACCGAAGGTCCGCTCGGCTGGTCGGCGCTGCGCATCGCGCGCAAGCTCGGGATCGCGGTGAGCACCGGTTTCCACACCCGTTTCGACGAATACACCCGCGACTACGGCGTCGGTTTCCTGCAACCGCTGGCGCTGGGCTGGATGCGCCGCTTCCACAACGCCTCCGACGCGACGCTGGTGCCGACCTGCGAACTGGCGGATTTCCTGCGCGGCGAGCGCTTCACCGACGTCGTGCACCAGCCGCGCGCGGTGGATACGCGGCGCTTCGACCCGGCACGCCGCAGCGAAACGCTGCGCGCCGCATGGGGCCTGGGCGAAAACGACCTCGCCGTGGTCTATCTCGGCCGCATCGCCGCCGAGAAGAACCTGTCGCTGGCGATCCGCGCGTTCCGCGAAATCGCGGCGAAGCGGCCGGATGCGAAGTTCGTCTGGGTCGGCGACGGCCCGGAACTCGCCGGCATCCGCGCCGCGAACCCGGACTTCGTCTATTGCGGGTTGCGCCGCGACGAGGACCTCGCCACGCATTTCGCCAGCACCGACCTGTTCCTGTTCCCCAGCCACTCGGAAACCTTCGGCAACGTGACCCTGGAAGCGATGGCCAGCGGCGTGGCCACGGTCGCGTTCGATTACGGCGCGGCCAGGGAACACCTGGTCGACGACGAACACGGCGCGGCCATCGCCGGCCAGGACGACGAGGCCTTCGTCGCCGCGGCGTTGCGCATCGCCGGCGACGACGTGTTGCGCCGCGCGATGGGCGTGGCCGCGCGCGAAGCGGTGTCGAAACTGCGGCCCGCGCAGGTGTCCGCGGATTTCGACGAACTGCTGCAATGCATCGCCCGCGACCGGAGCGCGCGCCATGCGCAACCCGCCATGGCCTGAACTCATCGCGATGCACGACGCGGGCTGGTGCCTGCGCAGCAACCGCTGGTGCGCGCGCCGCGGCGTGCTGCGCTACTTCGCCACCACCAGCCGGCTCGGCGACGGCGGGTTCTGGTACGCACTGATGCTGGCGCTGGTCGCGTTCGATGGCCTCGACGGCCTGCGCGCATCGTTGCACATGGCCGCGACCGGCCTCGCCGCGTTGCTGCTGTACAAATCGCTGAAGCGCTGGACGAAGCGCCCGCGGCCATTCGCGCGCGACGGCCGCATCCGCGCCTGGGTCGCGCCGCTGGACGAGTTCAGCTTCCCGTCGGGGCACACGCTGCATGCAGTCGCTTTCAGCATCGTCGCATTCGCGCATTACCCGGTGCTCGCATGGCTGCTGGTGCCGTTCAGCGCCAGCGTCGCGGCTTCGCGGGTGGTGCTCGGCCTGCACTATCCCAGCGACGTGCTGGCCGCGACCGTGATCGGCAGCGCGCTCGCCGGCATTTCGCTGTGGCTGGTGCCCGGCGCGACGCTGGCGGCTTGAGCCGTGTCGAAAGGAAAGGCCCCGGAGAACCGGGGCCTTTCGACGCGCACTGCGGATGCTCAGATCAACTCGATGGCGTAGGAAATCTCGTTCGTGGTCACGCCCGTGTTGGCCGGCAGCATGCAGGTGACCGAGGCGGGTTGCGGGAACAGGATGCCGCCGCCGTCGCCCGCGGCCGTCCACGTGATCTGGTTCTCTGCCCCGGGCCCGATCGCGACCGACTTCGCGTAATAGGTCGCTGGCGAACTCGATTTGCCGATCACCGCGGTGCAGTTCATGTTGGCGGGCACCGAATTCTGGTTGTGCAGGCTGATCGTCAGCGAGGTGATGCCGGCCGCGGTCTTGTCGCTCATCAGCCCGCAGGTGACCCAGACGCCGTTGGGCCCGAGGTTGTCGAGCGAAAGCGCCTTGGCCCTGGTGTTGGGCGCGACGCTGGGATCCGTGACCTGGCAATTGCCGGCGGCGTTGCTGATGTTCGTGGCGAACAGGTCCAGCGCGGAACCGGACCCGGGAATGGACGCGGCCGCCACGAAGACCGCAAGCGCGGCGTACCTTAACTTCGATTCGTACATGACGTACTCCCCAAGAGTGGACGGATACGGACAGGTACGAACATCCCCCTGTTCGCAGGTTGGTGGCTACGCCCGGGAATGTGCACCGCAGGTGAAAGGAAAAGGGTTTTTCTGCCGAAGAATGCATAAGGCATTGATGCGGATGGCATCGGAAATAATGCACATTTCACCGCATGTTTTTCGATTCGTGACATCCATCGCAATCGTGTCGATGCGCGGATCCAGACCAGTGCGACGCCGTTGGATGCATGCGCGGCAGGGCTGCGGGGCCGGGCGTCCAGCGGACATCAGCGCACCGACACCTGGTACCAGTCGACCTTGCGCGTGGCGACCATGATCGCGGCGAGGATGGCGAACAGCAGGCCGGCGCCGAGCACCAGTGCGTTGTCCTCCGACACCAGCAGGCCGTACAGCGCCGCATACAGCAGGCCGAGCATCGCCGCGAAGCCGAGCCCGCGCATCCGGCTGCGCAGCACGCTGCCGAGGTAGAAGCCGATCAACCCGACGCAGGCGATGGCGGCGGCGAGATACGCCCAGCCGAAGGCGATGTGCTCGGACAGGCCGAGCAGCAGCAGGAAGAAGATCGCCAGCGCGAGCCCGACCAGCGCGTACTGCACCGGGTGGATCGGCAACTGCCTGATCGTCTCCAGCATGAAGAAGCCGGTGAAGGTGAGCAGCACGAACAGCAGGCCGTACTTGGTCGCGCGATCCACCTTCGAATAGAGGTTCACCGGTTCGACCAGCGACAGGCCGATGGCATCGACGCGCTTGTCGCCGCCGGCGCGGTATTGCGCCTGCGCGCCGCTCGCCAGCGAGGATACGTCCCATTCGGCGTGGAAGCCGCTGGCATCGATGCGGTGCGTGCGCGGCAGGAAATCGCCGTTGAATTGCGGATGCGGCCATGGCGAATCGAGCACGACGCGGTTGTCGTCGGCCAACGGCGAGATCGCCAGCGACTCGGTGCCGCGCAGCGCGAACTCCAGTCGCAACGGGAACGCGATGCGTCCATCGGCGCCGACGCCCTGCGCGAGGAGCGCATGCACGCCGCCGTCGCTGCGCCCGAGCTGGCCCTGCAGTACCTGCGCGCCGCGACCGGAAACCTGCATCTTCGGCGCACCCACCAGTCCGCGCACGTCGTCGATGCCGACGTCGATCCAAGGCGTACCGATCCGGCGCGGATGCGCGGGATCTTCCTCCGGAATTTGCGCATCGAAGGCCGCGTCCAACTTGCCCTGTAGTTCATACACCCGCACTTCGTGCAGCCCGAGCTTGCGGATCGACGGCTGCACGCGCCCTTGCAGGCGCAGCGTCTTCGGAAAGTACGTCCATTGGCGGTCCTGCGTGCGCAATTGCTTGTGCAGCACGCCGTTCGCGTCGCGTTCCTCCACTTCCACCTGTTCGCGGTACGGCACCACCAGCACCGGCCCGGCGATGTCCTGCGCGCCGGCGTAGCTGCGGGTCACTTCTTCCACCGCCTGCCTGCGGAATTGCTGGCGCTCGCCGATCGTGCCGCGGATCATCGCCAGCGGCAACAGGATGGCCAGGGTCAGGAACAGCACGATCGCGAACTTCAGCGCCAGGCGCATGGCCATCATCTCCTTCGGGATGGCGGCATGCTCGCGCGGCCCCGCGAGCGGATCGTGGCGCGGCGGTGAAGCGGTGGTGAAGTCAGGCCGCGGGCAGCGACAGCGTGGCGATCGCGCCACCAGCCGTGGCGTTTTCCAGCGTTGCACGGCCGCCATGCAGTTCGGCGACCTGGGCGACGAACGGCAGCCCCAATCCGCTGCTGCGGCTGCCGCCATCCGGACGGGAAAGCGAATAGAAACGCTCGAACACGCGCGGCAGCGCATAACCCGGAATGCCGGGACCCCTATCGATCACCCGCACGAAGCACTTGCCATCGTCCTGCGAGACATCCACATCGACCTTGCAATCCCGTGGCGAGAACGAAACGGCGTTCTCGACCAGGTTGGCGATCGCCTGCCGCAACAGGAATGGATCGCCTTCCACGATGCTCTCGCTGCCGCCGACGACGACCCGGTCCTCGCCTGCATTGCACTGCGCGGCGACCTCGTTCGCGAGCGAAAATAGGTCGATGCGTTCCCGCGTTTCGAGGCGCTGCCGATGCTCGACCGCGGCCAGCGCCAGCAGATTGTCCACCATCTGCGCCATGCGTTCGCCCTGCGCCGCGATGCTGGCGACGAAGCGCGCGCGATCCGCTTCCGGCAACGGCTGTTCCAGCAATTCGGTGGCGCCGCGGATCGCGGCCAGCGGGCTTTTCAGTTCGTGCGTGAGCGCGTGCACGTACTGCTCGACGTATTGCTTGCCTTCGAGTTTCTCGCGCATGTCGTGCAGCGCGCGCCCGAGGTCGCCGAATTCGCCGGCTGCGCGCGGTTGCTGCACGCGCTCGCCCGCGGCGACCGCATCCGCGTAGCGTCGCAGCGCGCCGAGCTGGCGCGACAGCCACCACGCCGCGACCAGGCCGACCAGCAGCGCCGTGCCCATCAGCACGAAGCCCCAGCGCGCGATGATGAGCTGGCTGCGGGCGATGAACGGCGCCATCGCGCGGTTCGGCTTGGCCACGGTGAGCACGCCGACGATGCGGCCGCCATCGTCGCGGATCGGCGCGGCGACGTGCATGATCGTGCTGTCCGGATCGGCGGGATCGTCGCGGGTGGAACGCGCGCCGTACTTGCCGCGCAGGGTGAGGTAGACGTCGTTCCAGCGCGAATTGTCGCGGCCGAGGTCGCGCCCCTCGGAATCGAACACCACGATTCCGCGCGCATCGGTAACGGTGATGCGGAATCCGCTTCGGTCCTTGGCGAAACCCCATACGTCCGCGCCGACCTCGCGATTCCGCACGGCGCGGACGCGTTGCGCGAACCGGCCATCGGCGATGCGGCCGGCGAGCATGTCGTCGCCCGCGAGTTCGGCCAGCGTGTTGGCGGAATCGATCAGCGTGCCTTCCATCGCCTGGCGCACGCCGGGCTTGACCTGTTCGACGAAGACCTTGCCGACCAGCAACGCCGCCAGCGCCACGATCAGGAAATAACCGAGCAATACGCGCAGGCCGATTCTCATGCGGACGCCTGCACGCCTAGCCCTCGACGTGGATCGAATAACCCAGACCGCGCACGGTGCGGATCGGATCGGACGCGGGCGCGATCGCGCGCAGTTTCGCGCGCAGGGTCTTCACGTGCGTGTCGACCGTGCGTTCGCCGGTCTCGAGCGCGTCGCCCCAGACCCGGTCCATCAGTTTCGGCCGTTCCAGCACCGCGCCCGGCCGGGCGAGCAGTGTTTCCAGCAGCCCGCACTCGTAGCGGGTGAGTTCCAGCAGCACGCCATCGAAACGGATGCGGTGGCCGGTAGCATCGAGGTCGAAGCGACCGAGCCGGCGCCATCCATCGTCGGCCGGCGCGCTGCGGCGCAGGCGCGCGCGGACGCGGGCGACGAGTTCGCGCGGCGAAAAGGGCTTCGGGATGTAATCGTCGCCGCCGAGTTCGAGGCCCAGCACGCGGTCGGCCTCGCCGTCGCGCGCGGTGAGGAACAGCACCGGCACCTCGCTTTCGCCGCGCAGTTCGCGGCAGACGTCGAAGCCGTTGCGGTCCGGCAGGCCGACGTCGAGGATCACCAGGTCCACGCCGCCACGCCGCAGCCGCGGCAGCACTTCGCCGCCGAGCAGCACGTGCTCGGCCGCGTAGCCGTCCGCGCGCAGCGCGTACAGCACGGTCTCGGCGATGGCAGCTTCGTCCTCGGCCAGCAGGATGGTGGTCGGCATGGCGGCATCGTAGCCGAGCCCGCCGCGGCGTTTGCGTGGGCGGCGTGAAGTCCGGTCCCGATGCGACAATCCCGGGATGAACTACCGCCACGCCTTCCATGCCGGCAACCATGCCGACGCGCTCAAGCACGTCGTGCTGCTGGCGCTGTGCGACGCGCTGGTGGCGAAGCCCGCGGCCTGCTTCGCACTCGACACCCACGCCGGTCGCGGCCTGTACCGGCTCGAAGGCGAGGACGCCCTGCGCACCGGCGAGGCGGCCGGCGGCATCGGGCGCCTGCGTCGCGGCGTCGATGCGGCCATCGACCGTTACCTCGACGCCATCGATGCCTGCCGCGCGGCACTGGGCGCGGACGCGTATCCGGGCTCGCCGTGGCTGCTCGCGCATGCGCTGCGCACGCAGGACCGCATCGCCTGCTGCGAATTGCAGCCCGAGGAAGCCGCGGCGCTGAAGGCCAATTTCGCGAACGACGCGCGGGTCGCGGTGCATGCACGCGATGGCTATGCGGCGATGAAGGCGTTGCTGCCGCCCAGGGTCGATGGCGAACGTTTCGCGCGCGGGCTGGTGCTGGTCGATCCGCCCTACGAGGCGCAACTCGCGGAATTCGACGCCGCCTTCGCCGCGCTGCGCGAAGGCCTCGCGCGCTGGCCGCAGGCGGCGTTCGCGTTGTGGTATCCGGTCAAGCAGCGCCGCGCGTTGCAACCGATGTTGCGCGAGGCAGCCGCGTTGCCGGCGAAATCCGCGCTGCTCGCCGAGTTGCTGGTGCGCGCGGACGATTCGCCGCTGCGCATGAACGGCTCGGGGATGCTGCTGCTCAATCCGCCGTTCGGAATCGAGGGAAAGCTGCTCCCTGCGCTCGCGGGGCTGCGCACGCTGCTGGAGGAAGACGAAGGCCGCGGCGAAGCGAAACTGGCCTGGCTCAAGCCGCGGGCTTGAGGGCCGCGCGACCGGACGCGGCCACGTCGCTCAATCCGCCGCGAGTGGCGATTCCGGTTCGAAGAAACTCCAGCGGATTTCGGGGAACGCGGCCTTCACCGCGCGTTCGACCGCGGTGATCTGCCGCAGCAAGGCCCCGGCGTCGCGCTCTTCGCGCATCCGCGCCTGCACCGACAGCATCACCTTGTCGCCGAGTTGCAGGGTGATCACGCTGATCACTTCCGCGATTTCCGGACGCTGCAGCAGGAAGGCACGCAGTTCGCGCTCGCGTTCCGGATCCATGCCCTGCCCGACCAGCAGCGCCTTGACCTCGACCGCGACGAACACCGCCACCACCACCAGCAGCGCGCCGATGGCGAGCGTGCCGATCGCGTCCCACACCGGGTTGCCGGTGAAGACCGACAGCAGCACCGCGGCCAGCGCGAACCCCAGCCCGAGCAGCGCGGCCAGGTCCTCGCCGAAGATCACGACGAGTTCGGCCTGGCGGCTGCCGTGGAACCATTGCCACAGGTTGCGTTCGCCGCGCGCGCGCGCCACCTCCTGCAGGCAGGCGCGCATCGACACGCCTTCGGCGAGGATGGCGAACACCAGCACGCCGGCCGCCCACCACCACTGCCGCAGCGGTTCGGGGTGCGCGAGCTTGTGCCAGCCTTCGTACAGCGAATACAGGCCGCCCACGGTGAACAGCATCAGCGCCACCAGGAACGACCAGAAATAGATCGCCTTGCCCTGCCCCAGCGGATGCTCGGGCGATGGCGCGCGCCGCCCCTGGCGCATGCCCAGCAACAACAGCAGCTGGTTGCCGCAATCGGCGAGCGAGTGCACGGTCTCGGCCAGCATCGCGCTGGAGCCGGTGAACGCCGCGGCCACGCCCTTGGCGCAGGCGATGGCGAAATTGGCGCCGAGCGCGAACACGATCGCGCGGTTGGAATCGCCGTTGCCGGCCATGGTGTGGGGTCGTCGCGTGGGGCGCGGCAGTGTAGCAACGGAGCGCACCGGTCTTCGTCAAGCAAGTCTTAACCTTGGCCGTGGCAGCATGGCCCGATGGTCGCCCGCAATCGCCTTCCCCCCTGGCACGAAGAACTCCGGCTGCGCAATGGCCGCGAGGTGCTGGTCCGCCCGATCCGCCCCGAGGACATGGAACCGCTGCGCGCGGGCTTCCCGCTGCTGCAGCCCGAGGAAGTGCGCCAGCGTTTCCTGCATGCGATGTCGGAATTGAGCCCGGCGATGGCCGAACGCCTGGTCCGGCCCGATCCCAAGACCGAATTCGCGCTGGTCGCGGCCGAGCCCTACCCGCCGGGCGAGGCGCTGGTCGGCGCGGTCGCGCGCGCTTCCATCGTGCCCGGCACCCGCGACGCGGAATTCGCCATCCTCGTCAGCCATTACCTCACCGGCATGGGCCTGGGACGGCACCTGATGCGGCGCCTCGTGCGCTGGGCCAGGGGCCGCCGGCTGGAGCGCCTGCATGGCGACGTGCTCGACCACAACCATCCGATGATTTCGCTGGCCGAATCGCTGGACTTCAGGCGCGAGCCGCTGCCCGACCAGCCCTCGCTGGTGCGCATGGTGCTGCGGTTGCGCGCGCCGCATTGATCGCGGCGCATCGCCCGGCGCGCATCGCTTAAAATCGCGGATTCGATGTCGAATCCCGCTCCCCCCGTTCCCGTCCTGCCTTCGGGCGGCCATCGCCGCGCGTGGTGGCGCACCCCCGGTTCGTCCTCGGCGCTGGCCTGGGCCGTCGCCACGGCCGCGCGCGCGCACGAGGGCCCGTTGCTGGCCGTGCTCCCCGACAACCACGCCGCGGACCGGCTGGAAACCGACCTGCGCGTCCTGCTCGGCGACGACGCATCGCTGCCTGTGGTGCATTTCCCGGACTGGGAAACCCTGGCCTACGACCAGTTCAGCCCGCATCCCGAGATCGTCTCGCGGCGGCTGGCCGCGTTGCAGCGCTTGCCGGCGCTGAAGCGCGGCATCGTCATCGTGCCTGTGGCGACGCTCATGCAGCGCCTGCCGCCGACCAGCTACATCGCCGGCAACAGTTTCGATGTCGCGGTCGGTCAGGTGCTCGACCTCGATGCCGAACGCCTGCGCCTGCAGGCCGGTGGCTACCGGCTGGTGCCGCAGGTGCTCGATCCCGGCGATTACGCCATCCGCGGCGGCCTGCTCGACGTGTTCCCGATGGGCGCCGACGAGCCCTATCGCGTGGAACTGCTCGACGACGAGATCGATTCGATCCGCGCCTTCGATCCCGAAACCCAGCGTTCGCTCGACAAGGTCGGGGCGGTGCGCATGCTGCCCGGCCGCGAAGTGCCGCTGGACGAGGCGTCCACGAAGCGCGCGATGGAGGCGCTGCGCGACCGCTTCGACATCGACACCCGGCGCAGCGCGCTGTTCCAGGACCTGAAGGCCGGGCTCGCGCCGGCCGGCATCGAAGCCTGGATGCCGCTGTTCTTCGACAAGACCGCGACCCTGTTCGATTACCTCGGCGCGAACACGCTGCCGCTGCTCGGCGACGGCATCGGTGCCGCTGCGGATCATGCGTGGACGCAGACGCAGGACCGTTACGAACAACGCCGACACGAAATCGAACGGCCGCTGCTGCCGCCGGCGGAACTGTGGCTGCCGCCGGAATCCCTGCGCGAACGCTTCAACGCACGGCCCTGCATCGAAGTCTGTGCGAAGGATCATCCGCGCTTCGCCGAGGCGCATGGGACGGGAACGCAGGCCGCGCCGGAACTGCCGCTGGCGCCGCGCGGGCAACCGGCCGGCGATGCGGTTCGCAGCTTCCTCGCCAGCTATCCCGGCCGCGTCCTTGTCGCCGTCGATTCCGCCGGACGCCGCGAAGCGCTGCTGGAAGTGATGGACGCGGCGGGCTTGAAGCCGCGGGTCGTGGCGGATTTCGCGGCGTTCCTCCCTTCCCCGCCCGCGGGCGGAGGAGCAGCCGATTTCGCCATCGCCGTCGCCCCGTTCGACGACGGCTTCGCGCTTGACGCGCCGCAACTCTGCGTGCTGACCGAACGCGAGCTGTTCCCCGAACGCGCCTCGCAACCGCGGCGCCGCAAGCGCGCGGGCCGTGAACCCGAGGCGATCATCCGCGACCTCGGCGAACTCGCCGAAGGCGCGCCGATCGTGCACGAGGACCATGGCGTCGGTCGCTACCGCGGGCTGGTCACGCTGGAAGCCGGCGGCATTTCCGGCGAATACCTCGACATCGAATACGCCAAGGGCGACCGCCTGTACGTGCCGGTCGCGCAGTTGCACCTGGTCGCGCGCTACTCCGGCGCCTCGCCGGACACCGCGCCGTTGCATTCGCTGGGCGGCGAGCAGTGGGCCAAGGCGAAACGCAAGGCCGCGGAAAAAGTCCGCGACGTCGCCGCGGAACTGCTCGACATCCAGGCCCGGCGCATGGCCCGCGCCGGGCTCGCGCTGGAAACCGACCGCGCGCTGTACGAGCCGTTCGCGGCCACGTTCCCGTTCGAGGAAACGCCCGACCAGCACGCGGCGATCGAGGCGGTGATCCGCGATCTCGCTTCCTCGCAACCGATGGACCGCGTGGTCTGCGGCGACGTCGGCTTCGGCAAGACCGAAGTCGCGGTGCGCGCAGCCTATGTCGCCGCGACCGCCGGCAAGCAGGTCGCGGTGCTGGTGCCGACCACGCTGCTCGCCGAGCAGCACTACCGCACCATGCGCGATCGCTTCGCCGACTGGCCGCTGAAGGTGGAAGTGCTGTCGCGCTTCAAGACCAAGAAGGAAATCGAAGCCGAACTCGACAAGCTGGCGGAAGGCAAGATCGACGTGATCGTCGGCACCCACCGCCTGCTGCAGAAGGACGTGCGCTTCAAGGACCTCGGCCTGGTCATCGTCGACGAGGAACAGCGTTTCGGCGTGCGCCAGAAGGAAGCGCTGAAGGCGCTGCGCGCGAACGTGCATTTGTTGACGCTGACCGCGACGCCGATCCCGCGCACGCTGAACATGGCGATGGCCGGATTGCGCGACCTGTCGATCATCGCCACCCCGCCCGCGCACCGGCTCGCGGTGCAGACCTTCGTCGTGCCCTGGGACGACGCGCAACTTCGCGAGGCCTTCCAGCGCGAGCTCGGCCGCGGCGGCCAGGTGTACTTCCTGCACAACGACGTTGAGAGCATCGGCCGCATGCAGGCGCAGCTCGAGGCGCTGGTGCCGGAGGCGCGCATCGGCATCGCCCACGGGCAGATGCCGGAACGCGAGCTGGAACGGGTGATGCTCGATTTCCACAAGCAGCGCTTCAACGTGCTGCTGTGCACGACCATCATCGAATCGGGCATCGACATCCCGAACGCGAACACCATCATCATCCACCGCGCGGATCGCTTCGGCCTCGCGCAGCTGCACCAGCTGCGCGGCCGCGTCGGCCGTTCCCACCATCGCGCCTACGCCTACCTTGTGGTGCCAGACGGCCGCAGCATCACCGCCGACGCGCAGAAACGGCTGGATGCGATCGCTTCGATGGACGAACTCGGCGCCGGCTTCACCCTCGCCACGCACGACCTCGAGATCCGCGGCGCAGGCGAACTGCTGGGCGAGGACCAGAGCGGGCAGATGGCCGAAGTCGGCTTCAGCCTCTACACCGAGCTGCTGGAACGCGCGGTCAAGTCGATCAAGGCCGGCAAGCTCCCGGATTTCGACGCCACCGAACATCGCGGCAGCGAGGTGGAAATGCACGTGCCGGCGTTGATCCCCGAGGATTACCTGCCCGACGTTCACGCGCGCCTGACGCTGTACAAACGCATCAGCGGCGCCCGCGATGCCGAGGAACTGCGCGAACTGCAAGTCGAGATGATCGACCGCTTCGGCCTGCTGCCGGATGCGGCCAAACACCTGTTCGCCATCGCCGAACTGAAATTGCAGGCGACCGCGCTCGGCATCCGCAAGCTGGTGCTCGGCGCCGAAGGCGGACGATTGCAGTTCGAGGCCAAGCCCAACGTCGATCCGATGACGGTGATCCGTTTGATCCAGGGCCAGCCGAAGCACTACCGGATGGACGGCCCGGACAAGCTGCGCATCACGCTCGACCTTCCGGACGCGGCGGCGCGTTTCAATGCGGCGCGCGGCCTGCTGGCGACGCTGGCGCCGGGTTGAGCGCCGGGATCGGCCGGCCTGCGCGGATGCGCCGCGAAAACGCCGGATCGCCGTCGGCGGCCATGGCCGCGGCATTGATGTGCGAACGCTCGCGCAGTCGTGCGAACGGCAGCGAGGTATCCACTAGGCCTTCGTCGTACAGGTCGCGATCGCTCCAGCCATTGAGCAGCTGGCGGATGTCCCAGCGCCCGTCGCGCCCGGCCAGGTCGGCGTAGCGCGCGATGTTGACCGTGCAGTTGTTGCTGAGCAGGTTGTAGAACTCGGGCCGCGCGGCCAGCCGGTTGACCTGCCCTGCATAAACCAGGAACAGGCGCCGTGCGGCGGCCGCCGGCACCCGCAGGCGATACAGGTAGACCTGTTCCCCGCGCACATGGGCGCGCAGGCGCACGATGTCGCGTTCGTCGCCGACCACGTCGATCAATTCGTAGTTTCGGAAGAGCGCGGGCAACGGATCGAAGCTTTCGCCGACCTCGTTGCGCACTTCGATCGAGATCGCCACGGGGTCGCTGCCCCGCACGTCGAAACTGAGCCAGGTATGCGCGATCGGCCCCGGCTGCCAGTAGGACACGAAGAAGTCCACGCCATCGATGTCGGACAGGCGCAACGCACGCGTGCGCCAGCGCGGCACGACTTCGTCGCCGCGGTAGTCGAAGTCGCGATAGTCGTGGATCAGGACGCGGTCGCCGGCAATGTCGATCCGCGGCAACACCGAATTCTCGACCCGCCATTCGCGCTCGTTCGACGGCAGGATCCGCGACCACGCCGCCAGCAACACCGCGAAGAGCGCGACGACGACGGCCATCGGCCAACGCCTCGGCGAAACCCACAGGGCCCATGCGGAAAAAGCGGCGAACGCGATGGCCCAGATCCACGGCGCCGGCAGGGCCAGCGGCGCATACGCGATGGCCAGCGTCGCCCACAGCAACGGCAGGCACAGCGCGAGGCCCAGCAGCCAGCGCAAGGATCGCGGCATGCGCAGGCGCAGCCACGGCAACGGGCGCGTCGCGCCGCTCATCGATGCATGCCCTGCGATCCTGCCGATTCCCGCGCCATCGCGATCCTTCCCCTGCATTCCGGCCCGATTCTAGCGACAGCCGGCGGCTTCACGCCGCGACGCCTAGAATCGCCACGACCGCATGGGCGGGCCACCGGAAGCTCATGAGCCACGCCATCCCCGCCTGGAACCACAACACCGCAGAACTGCGCAAGCTGCAGTCCGAACTCGCGCAGGAGGTCGTGCTGCGCGACGGCTTCGCGAAGCCGCTGCGCACCATCGCCGGTTTCGACGTCGGCTTCGAGGACGAAGGCGCGACCACCCGCGCCGCGGCGGTATTGCTGGATGCGGAAACGCTCGAAGTGCTCGACCAGCAGGTCGCGCGCCTGCCGACCGCGATGCCCTACATCCCCGGCCTACTGAGTTTCCGCGAACTGCCGGCGTTGTTCGCCGCGCTGGAGATGCTGAAGGCCAGACCCGACCTCGCCTTCGTCGACGGCCACGGCATCGCGCATCCGCGCCGCCTCGGCATCGCCGCGCATTTCGGCGTCGCGACGGACCTGCCCAGCATCGGCGTGGCCAAGAAGATCCTCGTCGGCGAGACGCGTATGGCCTTGCACGACATGCGCGGCGCGTTCACGCCATTGCGCCAGGGCAACGAACAGATCGGCTGGCTGTTGCGCAGCAAACCGAAGTGTTTGCCGCTGATCGTTTCGCCGGGACACAAGGTGGCGATGGCTTCCGCGCCGGAACTGGTGATGCGCTACGTCACGACTTATCGCCTGCCGGAACCGACGCGGCTGGCGGATCGGATTGCTTCGAGGCGGGATCGGTCATCCGATTGACCGCGCCGGATTTACGGGCGCAGTATCCAGGCAGACTTCGAGCTACCTTTAGGCTTACATTCGAAAACGGATAATCGTTATGAAAACAACACCTCTTGCGTTGCTCTCAATACTAGTTTTATTCATGACTGGTTGCGCAAACAAGCCGAATGACAAGCAAATCCAAGGCGCGGCACTGAGTTATATCCTTGGACAAGAATTCATGAAAATGTGCGGATTATTGGCAGATGCAGATCCAAATTTTGATTCGTCAAAACTCGACGTATCCGCATTGCCAAGCAATGGAAAAGTAATCAGTTACCATTCCGCTGGGTGTGCAAAAAGTCAGACCAGTGATGGGTATGTATGCACCATATCCATTAGTGTCAGTTTCGATCGATCAAAAATTGACCCGAGGCCCAGCCTTGGATTCGAAGCGCTCGACGGACCTTATCTATTTCATCTAGACAAGGCGCATAGCTATAACCACGAAACAGATGGCTGGGAAGTGGTCGACGTCGCCACTCCGCGTTAGCGAAAATCAAAGAGCTCCCAAGGGAGATCACCGTGACTGACTACTTTCAAGGCGTCGTTGCCGAATTCTTACGCGCTGATCGAAGTACGTTCGTTAACCCTGAAATTCTTTTGCAACTCGATCCCGGCCCCAGCCCGAAAAAAGGACGCTACTGGTACTGCGATCTTATGGCGGTCTCTATTCGAGAAAAGACAGCGTACTTGTGCGAAGTCACTTACTCGGTAAGCGTAGCTGCGCTAATTAAACGCCTCGCAGCTTGGAAAGATCATTGGCCAGACTTGTGCCTTGCACTGCAACGAGACTGTGGTATCGATCCAACTTGGCGAATTTCACCGTGGGTATTCCTGCCTGAAAGCCGGCAACCTATATACGAGCGAAAGTTGTCCGCGCTCGGAGGGTTTACTGAGTTCGGCATGCCCACCCCAAAATTGACCACGCTAGAGAGCGTCACGCCATGGAAGTACTGTACATGGGATAGGCGGCCAGATACTTAAGAGTTGATTCAACTCGAACCAGCGTTCACGGTTCATTGCCGCATGCGCCATAGACTCTGCGGACACTCTGGAGACACCAATGCGCCCACTCATCGCCATCTCCGCATTCGCCATCGCCCTCGCCGCCTGCACCACCACCGGCGCGCAACCCGCGGACGCCAACACCGTCGCCGATGGCGCCAGCATCGAACTCGCACCGGGGCAATCCGCCACCCTCGCCGACAACAGCCGCATCGACTACATCAAACTCGACGGCGACTCCCGCTGCCGCCCCGATGTCCAATGCGTCTGGGCCGGCGACGCCGTCATCGTCATGCGCTGGACGCCCGCGAACGCGATGACCGCGCAGGACTTCGTGCTGCACACCACCCTCGATCCCAAATCCTTCGACGCCAACGGCCGCACCATCACCCTGACCGCGCTCGAACGCGGCGACGCGCCCAAAGCCACGTTGCAGGTGCATTGATTCCCTCTCCCCGCGTGCGGGGAGAGGGTGCCGAAGAGCCTGCCCCCGAATGCTTTAATCGGGGGCGGGTGAGGGGCAAACCGCAATTTCATCGCACGGCCTGTCGCGACTTCCGTCGCTCCCACAAAAGCGTCGCGGCTTCGCGTTTAACAGCCGAATGGCTGGTAAAGCCGCTTCTACAGCTTCACATCGTGCGGTTATGCTCCACCCGCGGGCCGGGCGTCCGGCCATCGGGGAGGCAAACGCATGAAGCGATTCGCAGCGGAATTCCTTGGAACCTTCTGGCTGGTGCTCGGCGGCTGCGGCAGCGCCGTGCTCGCGGCCAACTTCGGCGGCGACGGCAACCCGCTCGGCATCGGCCTGCTCGGCGTGGCGCTCGCGTTCGGCCTCACCGTGCTCACCGGCGCATACGCGTTCGGCCACATCTCCGGCGCGCACTTCAATCCCGCGGTGAGCTTCGGCCTGTGGGCCGGCGGCCGCTTCCCCACCCGCGACCTGCTGCCCTACATCGTCGCGCAGGTGCTCGGCGCCATCCTCGCCGGTTTCATCCTGTTCCAGATCGCCAGCGGCACCGCCGGCTTCGCCATCGACCCGAACGCCGCGGGCGCATTCGCCACCAACGGCTTCGGTGCGCGTTCGCCCGGCGGCTACGGCATGGCCGCGGCGGTGCTGTGCGAAATCGTGATGACCGCGATGTTCCTCATCGTGATCATGGGCGCGACGCATCGGCGTGCGCCCGCGGGCTTCGCGCCGATCGCGATCGGCCTGGCGCTGACGCTGATCCACCTGATCAGCATCCCGGTGACGAACACCTCGGTGAACCCGGCGCGTTCCACCGGCGTCGCGCTGTTCGCCGGCCCGGCCGCGATCTCGCAGCTGTGGGTGTTCTGGGTCGCGCCGATCGTCGGCGGCATCATCGGCGGCGCGATCTACAAGTGGCTGGGCCCGGATCGCCCGGACATCGTCGGCGGCTGATCGCGGTTTAGGAATCCCCTGTGGGAGCGGCTTCAGCCGCGACATCTGCAAGTCGGGCCTGAAGGCCCTCCCACAGAGGATCAGCTTGATGGAATTTCTTCAGCGCGCGACGCTGCGCGGCTTGATCGAACGCGCGCGGTTGCGCCGGTACACCCACACCGTCGCCGGCGGCACGTTGCGCAGCACGAAGGCGCCGTGGCGCGCGATGAGGCCGAGTTCGTCGCGCAGTTCGTCGCGCACCGGCGACAGCGGCCCGTAGGTGAACTGCACCAGCGCGCCGTCGGGACGCAGGCATTCGAACGCCGCGCGCAGGATCCGCGCCTGCGCCTCGCGCTCCATCGACAGCAGGCCGAGGCCGGAGACGATCGCGTCGGCCGGGCCGGCATCGAGGTAGCCGGATTCGCGCGCCAGCCGCGGCAGTTCCGCGGCATCGCCGAGCACCACGCGCGCCTTCGGGAATTGCGCCGACAATTGCACCTGCAAGGCCGCGTTCAATTCGACCACCAGCAAATCCGCGTCGGGAATGCCGGAAGCGAGCAAGGCACGGGTGACGACGCCGGTGCCGCCGCCGAGTTCGATCACGCGACGCGCGCCATCGGGCAATTCGGCGAGGATCGCGGCCACCAGCTCCGCGCCCGAGGGCGCGACGGCCGCGGTCCGGCGCGGGTTGCGCAGCCATTGCGCGAAGAAGCGAAGTCGGTCGCGATAATGCGGGGGCATGCGTCGGTTCCGTGGTCAGGTCGCGATCATGCGCGCGCGTCGATGGCGGTTTCGTGAAGCGCGGCGATGCGCCACGCGCGGTGGATGCGCGGGTTGCGCGCGAAATCCGGCGGGATGGTCGAAGGCCCGATGTCCTCGGCCTTCGCGAATTGCGCGATCGCCGCTTCGTCGAGTTTGAAGCGGCGGAAATTGTTGGAGAAATACAGCACGCCGCCCGGCGCCAGCCGCGCGACGATGGCGCGCAGCAGGCGCACGTGGTCGCGCTGCACGTCGAAGTCGTCGGCGCGCTTGGAGTTGGAGAAGGTCGGCGGATCGCAGAACACCACGTCGTACTGCTCGCGGTCGGCTTCGATCCAGCGCAGCGCGTCGGCCTGGGCGATGCGGTGGCGGGTTCCGCCGATCGCGTTCTCGCGCAGGTTGTCAGCCAGCCATTCGAGGTACGTGGGCGACAGGTCGACGCTGGTCGTCCATGCCACGCCTTGCACCGCCGCCTGCACCGTGGCCGCGCCGGTGTAGCAGAACAGGTTGAGGAAACGCTTGCCGCGCGCCTCCAGCGCCATGCGCGCGCGCAACGGCCGATGGTCGAGGAACAGGCCGGTATCGAGATAGTCGAACAGGTTGACCTTGAGCTTCGCCGCGCCTTCCTCGACCACGAGGAATTCGCCGCGGTGGTCGAAGCGCCCGTACTTGGAACCGCCCTTGCCGGTGCTGCGGGTCTTGGCCGCGACGCGTTCGCGCGGGACTTCGAACACCTCGCGCGCCGCGGACAGCAATTCGTTGAGCCGCTTGCGCGCGGTCGCCTCGGGAATGTCCGCCGGCGCGGCGTATTCCTGCACGTGCAACCACGTGTCGCCATCGATGGTCGTGTAGGCGTCGATGGCGCAGGCGTACTCGGGGATGTCGGCGTCGTAGGCGCGGAAGCAACCGATGTTTTCCTGCTGCCTCCAGCGCCTGAGCTTGTCGAGGTTCTTGCGGATGCGGTTCGCGACCATGCGCGCGCCTTCCGACAGCTCGCGCGGCACCGTGGATTCGTTCGCGGCCGGCGCAACCGGATCGCAGACGATCAGGCTGCATTCGATCGGCCCGTTGAACAGCTGGTAGCGCTTGTTCGCGCGTAAGCCGGTGGCTTTCGCCAGCTCGAAATCGCCGCACAGCAGGGCCGCGCGCCATTGCGGCGTGGAGCGCTTCAGCGCATCGCCCAGCGCGCGGTACAGCGCCGGATCGGCGGCGAGGCGCGCGTCGTAGGGCGAGTTGCAGGCGACCACGCCACGCGGGTTCGCCATCGCCGGAAGATCGACGATGTCGCATACCGCGAAATCGATGGCGGTGTCGACGCCCGCCGCACGCGCGTTCTCGCGCGCGATGCGGATCGCATGCGGATCGGCATCGCTGCCGTGGATGCAGGGCCGCAGCGCCGCGAGCCCGCGTTCGGCGCGTTCGCGCGCATCGGCGAGCGACGCGTTCCATGCATCGACATCGAACCAGGGCCAGCGCGTCGGCAGCGCGCGCCCGAAGCGCCGCAGGTTCGGCGCCACGTCGGCGGCCATCAGCGCGCCTTCGATCAGCAACGTGCCGCTGCCGCACATGGGATCGAGCAAGTCGCCGCCTTCGGAATACGATTGCGGCCAGCCGCCGCGCAGCAGTACCGCCGCGGCGAGGTTTTCCTTCAGCGGCGCCTCGCCCTGCGCGCCGCGCCAGCCGCGCCGATGCAGCGGCCCGCCGCCGAGGTCGATGGACAGCGTCGCCCTGCCCTTGCGGATGACGAGGTTGAGGCGCACGTCCGGCGATTCGACATCGACATCGGGGCGGGTGCCGGTGGCATCGCGCAAGGTATCGACCACCGCATCCTTGACCCGCTGCGCGGCGTAGCGCGCGTGGGTGATCGCGGAACCGGACACATGCGCATCGACCGCAATGCTGTCTCCGCTACCGACATGCTTCGTCCAGTCGATTTCCGCGGCACCGGCGTACAGCGCGTGCTCGTCGGCGCAGTCGAATTCGGCAATCGGCCAGAGTACGCGGCTGGCGAGCCGCGACCACAGCACGGCGCGCTGCGCGTCCGGCAATTCGCCTTCCACGTTCGCGCCGGCGACGGTCGCGGTCGCGCGTGCGCAGCCCAGCGCGACCAGCTCGTCGGCCAGCAGGTATTCCAGCCCCTTGCCGCAGGATGCGAAGAATTTCATCGGCTCAGAGCGAAGCCAGCAAGGCCGCGAATGCCTCCGCGCTCGCCGCGACGTGGTCCGAGAGACGATGCGTATCGTCGACCAGCAGCAGCCGCGCGTCGCGCGCGCGAGCCCAGTCGACGACATCGGACGCGGGGATCAGTTCGTCGTGCCAGCCGTGGATGATCGAGGTCGGCACGCGCGCGGCGTCGAGCGGAAACGCGCCGTGCATCGCGATCGGCGGCGCCATCAGGAACAGCCCACGCACCGGCACCTGCAGCGACGCCGCGCCGGAAATCCACGCGCCGAGGCTGGAACCGGCCAATACCAGCGGGCCTTTCGCCGCACGTTCGCGCGCGAGCGCGAGCAGGCGTTGCAGCCGCGCCGGCACGTCGCCGAGTTCGCCGGCCTCGCGCTTCGCGTCGAGATCGGTGTAATCCGGACGCTCGTGGCTCCAGCCCAGGCGTTCGGCCGCCTCGGCCAGCGCGGTGACCTTGGTCGCGTCCGGCCCGCTTTCGAAACCGTGCGAGAGGATGCAATGTCCCTTCATTCGACCACCACCGCGTCGCCGACATGCAGCGTGCCGCCTTCGAGGATCCTGGCGGTGAGCCCGCCATGGCCGCGCATCGCGTTGTAGCCGCCGGGCCCGAGCGCGTCTTCCATGCGCGAACACGGGTCGCAGGGACCGGTGCCTTCCAGCAGCACGTCGCCGACGCGGAAGCGGCGGCCCTTCAGCGCGACCAAAGGAATCCCCGACACCAGCAGGTTGCGGCGCAACAGCGCCGGCGCGACTTCGGCATGCCCGCTCAAGGCCGCGATCGCCGGCAGGTGCTCGGCCTGCAGCAGGGTCACGCCGCGCTTGCCGCTGCCGCCGGTGTAGCGATCCCCCGCCAGCCCGAGGCCGGCCTCGGCGCGCACGCTGTCGGTTTCCTGCATCGGCACGTCGCGCGCCGGGCGCACGCCGATCCATTCCACCCGGCCCGCGCGCGGGAATTGCGCGAACAGGCGGGCGAGCAGGCTGTCTTCGGCGGGTTCGCGCATGCGCAAATGCTAGCATCGCGGCGTGCTTCCCGACCTGCCGCCGCCACCCGTGCTGATCGAACCGCTGCCCTACGAGGAACGGCTGGAACCGCGCCCGCTGGCCAAGATCGACCTCGTCGTGATCCACTGCACCGAGGTGCCGACGCTGCAGCTTTCGCGCGAATACGGTGAACGCATCCTCTATGCCGGTAGCCAGACCGGGAACAGCGGCCACTACTACATCGACCGCGACGGCACCGTGGTGATGTACGTGCGCCCGGAGCGCATCGCCAACCACGTGCGCGGCTACAACACGCGTTCGGTCGGGATCGAGCTGGTCAACACCGGGCGTTATCCCTACTGGCGCGATTCCAAGCACCAGGCGATGATCGATCCCTATCCGCAGGCGCAGATCGACGCGCTGGTCGCGCTGCTGAAGCAGTTGCAGCAGGAATTGCCGAACCTGCACTTCATCGCCGGCCACGAGGACCTGGATCGCGACAAGGAAACCGCCTTCGACGATCCCAACATCCTCGTTGCGCGCAAACTCGATCCCGGCCCGTTGTTTCCGTGGCCGGAAGTGATGTCGCAGGTGAAGTTGGAGAGGTTGGAGCCGTAGACAGATTCGGGTCGCCTGCGAAATTTCATGCCCGCCTCAGCGCACCCAGATTTCGTGGCCCAAGATTACGAACGGCAACGTCCACGAAATTGCCCATGCAATCAGATGCGCGACCAGCACAATTCGCAACCTTGGCGAAAATCTTTTGAAGTATTGAAGAACCTTGACCGCAAGCGCATCGCCGAGACGGACTGGGTTTGGTTCTCCCAACTTTGAATACAGCGATCGATCCCGCTTAAGATCGCTCACCAACAATAAACGTAATGGCAAAAGCGCAAAGCCGCTGACCATGAATATGATTAAAAGAACCTTGATCATGCGGATTCCAACCTGGCCTCGGCACTCTGGGCTTGCTTGAGTGAGCAAACACGCAGGGACTCGCCGATCCTACCTGCAATCCCTGCTCCATTCTGCCCCGTATACTGACGCGCCCCTCCCCGCGAGCCGCGCATGACCTCCCCGGTTTCGGAACTCATCGACCTGCTCTCGCTGGAACGGCTGGAAGACAACCTCTTCCGCGGCCAGAGCCGCGACATCGGCACCAAATACGTCTTCGGCGGACAAGTGCTCGGCCAGGCCCTCAGCGCCGCGCAGGCCACCATGGACTCCGCCGGCGAACCGCGCGCCGCGCATTCCCTGCACGCCTACTTCCTCCGCGCCGGCGACATCAAACACCCCATCGTCTACAACGTCGACCGCACCCGCGACGGCGGCAGCTTCTCCGTGCGCCGCGTCACCGCCATCCAGCACGGCCAGGTCATCTTCTTCTGCGCCGCCTCGTTCCAGCAGGACGAACAGGGCGTCGAACACCAGATGTCGATGCCGGAAGTGCCCAGGCCCGAGGACCTCGCCCCGGCGCCGGCGATTCCGCCCGACGTGCTGGCGAAACTGCCGACCAAGGTGCAACGCTGGCTCGACCGCACCGGGCCGTTCGAATTCCGCCACGTCTATCCGCGCGACGAACTGAATCCCGCCAAGCGCCCGCCCTACCAACAGGTGTGGTTCAAGCTCTCGGAGAAAGTGGGCGACGCGCCGGAACTGCATCGCGCCCTGCTCGCCTACGCCAGCGATTTCCAGCTGCTCGGCACCGCGACCTTCCCGCACGGCATCAGCTACTACCAGCCGAACGTGCAGATGGCTTCGCTCGACCACGCGCTGTGGTTCCATCGTCCGTTCCGCGCCGACGATTGGTTGCTGTATTCCATCGACAGCCCGACCGCGCAGAACGCGCGCGGCCTCGCCCGCGGACTCATCTACGACCGCGACGGCCGACTGGTCGCGAGCACGGTGCAGGAAGGCATGATCCGCGTGGTTCCGGAACCGGTGAAGAACTGATGCGCCGGATCTTCGCCAGCCCGCGGCTGGAGAACGTCGAAGGCGTCGCACGCCTGCTCGAAGGGCACGGCATCGAAGTGCGCATCACCGACGGGCGTTCCTACCGCGGTGCGATCCGCGGCAATTTCAGCTATCGCGACGATGCGCGCGAAGGCCCGGAACCGGCGGTGTGGATCGTCAATGCCGAGGACCAGCCGCGCGCGCGCGAACTGATGCGCGAAGCCGGCCTGCTCGATTCCACCCGCACGCCGCTCGATAGCTACCTGCCACGGGACGACGACGAAGCGAAGCCGCGCAAGCGCAGCGGGCGGTTGAAACTGTTGCTGCTCGCGGCGATCGCGATTGCCGTCGCGATCGGCAGCTTCGCGGTGCGGCATGGAGGGAAACCGAAGCCCTCGACGCAGGCGGCGGCCGTCGATTCGCCATTGCCTGCCGCCCTGCCCGATCGCGTCGCGGAATTGCTGTTGCTCGGCGAACTCGCGGATCTCGGCGAACGCAGCGCCTGCATCGGCCTCGGCGGAAACGACGCGCCGGCGGACATGCTCGCGCGACTGGCGAAGGCGGATGCGAAGGTCGTTCCGCTGTCGGCCTGCGTGCAGGACGTCGGCGGGATCAGCGTGCGCACGACGCAACAGCCGGCGGTACTGCTCGCGCTGCGCGATTACGTGCGCACGCCCGACGGCGGGCACGTGGTCCTGCGGCGCACGGAAAAACCGTTGCAACCGCAGGACCGTGGTTACCAGCTGCGCCTCGACGACGGCCAGTGGAGTTTCGTCGCCGAGGCGTCCGCCGCGCGTTGATCAACCCGCCGGCGGGGGCGGAGGCGGCGTGTCGCCGCCACGCGCGCCACGCATGCCGCCGCGCGAGTGGCAATCCTTCTGCGTCGCATCGAACTCGGCGCGGCTGATCTGGCCGTTCTTGTCGGCATCGGCCTTGGCGAAGCATTCGTCGCGCTGCTGCTGCCGGTGCGCCTGGAAATCGCTGCGGTCGAGGAAGCCGTCGTGGTTGCTGTCCATCTTCGCGAAACGCTGCGCCATTTCCGGCTTCGCCGCGGCTTCCTTGCTGCTGATGCGGCCGTCGTGGTCGGTGTCGAGCTGCATCATGCGGTCGTGCATGCCGCCGTCGGGGCCATCGGGACCGCCGCGCCCTTCGCGCGGGCCGCGCGGCATCTGCGGGCGTTCATCGGCGCTCAGCTTGCCGTCGTGGTTCTTGTCGAGCTGGTCGAACTGCTGCGCCAGGCGCGGGGACTTGGCCGCTTCGGCCTTGTCGATGACGCCGTCGCCGTTGGCGTCGAGCCTCATCGGCGGCGGTGGCGCATCGGCGGGCGGCGGCGCGGTGGTCGCCTGCTGGGCGATGGCCACGCCGGACACCAGCGCTGCGGACAAGGCGAGCGCGAGCAGCGCGCGCGGACGGAGTTGGGTTCTGTTCATGACGATCCTCGTGGCGAGCGGGAAGTGTCGCCTGCCACGGTCAACGCGCGCGTGACGAAGCCGTTGACCGGTCGCGGCCGGCGCGACCGCACGGCGCTAGACTCCGTTCATGCGCGAAACCGACCAGCTGCGCGTGTTCCACACCGGCGACCACGTCTGCGGGTATTTCCCCGAGCGCATCGCCCGCGACCTGGTCATCGATCCGCGCGACCCGCGATTGCCGCAGGCCTATCCGGTCGCGCTGGGCTGGGGCTTCCGCCGTTCCGGCGGCATCGTCTATCGCCCGCATTGCCACGGCTGCCATGCCTGCATCGCGGTGCGCATCCCGGTCGCAGCCTTCCGTCCGGATCGCAGCCAGCGTCGCTGCCTCGCGCGCAACGCGGACGTCGTCGCGCGCGTGTTGCCGGCCGAACGACGCGACGAACACATCACGCTGTACCAGCGCTACCTGCGCGCGCGCCATGCCGGCGGCGGCATGGACGACCACGGTCCCGCGGAGTTCGACCAGTTCCTCGTCGGCAACTGGTCGGACGGGCGTTTCCTCGAATTGCGCGAAGCGGAAACCCATCGCCTGCTCGCGGTCGCCGTCACCGACCTCGTGCCCGATGCGCTGTCCGCGGTCTACACCTTCTACGATCCCGAAGAATCCGCGCGCGGGCTCGGCACGCTTGCGATCATGAAACAACTCGAATGGGCCGCGCGCGACGCGCGCAGCCATCTCTACCTCGGCTACTGGATCGCCGGCCACGACAAGATGGACTACAAGCGCCGGTTCGCGCCGCTGGAAGGCTTCGACGGGCGGTTGTGGAAGCGCCTGGAATTCCCCGGGGACTGAGCCTCAGCCTGCAGCCGGATCCTTCGAGGCATCGACGATCGGCGCCGCCGGCCCGGCGTTCGCGGTCGCGGCGAGGCCCGGCTCCAGCACCACCGGCTTCGCGCGCACCTGGAAACCGAATTCGTTGTCGCTGTGCGCGGACACGATCATGCGCACCATGCTGCCCGGCACCATCAGTTCGAGCGCGACTTTCTGCCCCTGCGCGGTCTGCCCTTCCAGGGTCATCTCGACGAAGGCGCCGCCGGTGTCGATTTCGCGGCAGGGCACGTGCGGTCCCATCGGGCCTTCCTGCAGGTAGGGCTTGATCGCATCGCCCAAGGCCTCGAGCGCGGGCGGGAAAAAGAACACGGCGTAGCCGGAGCTTTCGTTCATCGCAGGGTCCCTTGCAACGGGAATCGGTGGAAGCGGCTTCGACCGCGGCGAGGCGCGCGAAGTTCGGGCGGCCAGTGTACCCGCGCGGCATGGTGCATCCCGCAACGGGTATCTGCGATGCTTCGCGCATGCGCCGGTTCCCCTTCCCCCGATGGCCTGCATGCATGCTGGCCGTGGCATTGCTCTCCGCCTGCGGCGGGCAACGCGAGCCGTTCGCGCGCATGTCCGGGCTGATGGTCGACGAAGCGCTGGGCGAAGTCAGCGGCATGGCCGCGTCGCGCCGCTTCGCGGACGTGCTGTGGGTGGAGAACGACAGCGGCAACACGCCGATGCTGTACGCGGTGAGCCCGCGCGGCGCATTGCTCGCGAGCGATCGCGTCGAAGGCGTGGTGAACACCGATTGGGAAGACCTCGCCGCGTTCGAGCTCGACGGCCACCGCTACATCCTCGTCGCCGACACCGGCGACAACGGCGGCCTGCGCCGCACCCTGCAACTGCACGTGGTCGAGGAACCGGCCTCGCTCGGCGACACGACGCTGCGCCCGGCATGGTCGGTGTCGTTCCGCTGGCCGGACGGCCCGCGCGATTGCGAAGCGGCCTTCGTCGACGCGGCTGCCGGCAAGGTCTTGCTGATTTCGAAGAAACGGCACCCGCCGGAATTGTTCGAAGTCCCGCTGCGACCGGCCGCCGGTGCGACCGTGGTCGCGCGCCGCATCGGCGCGCTGGCCGGCGTGCCGCAGGCCGATGCGCAATCGCTCGAGGATCGCCCGCGCGCGGCGCGGCTGGTGGGCCAGGTGACCGCCGCCGACCTGTCGCCGGATGGCCGCACGCTGGCCGTCCTCACCTACCAGGACGTGCTCTTCTACCCCCGCCGACAGGGGGAATCCTGGGCGCAGGCCGTGGCGCGCCGGCCCACGATCAAGGCCCTCCCGACCCTGCTGCCGCAGGCCGAAGCCCTGGCCTGGTCGGCGAATGGCGCCGTGCTGTATGCGACGGGGGAATTCCGTCCGGCGCCGATCTTCTACCTCGACCCCGCGGGCGAATGAGGCGACCGACGAACGGTCTTGCGATCTGATATCACTTAGATATCATTCTCTGGCGCCCATTCCGGGCGACAAGAGACCGCCATGAAAGAAAACCCCGTCCGTTCCCTCTCCGGCATCCCGGTGCTGCTGGTCCTGCTCGTCCTCGTGCTGGTCGGCGCCTTCCTGTTCGCGAACAACGCCCAGGCCGGGCACATCGGCGGAATCGCCGTCGGCATCGCGCTGGTGCTGGTCGCCGGCTTCTGCCTGCTCGGCCTCTACGCGGTGCAACCGAACCAGTCCGCGGTGCTGAGCCTGTTCGGCAAGTACGTCGGCACGGTGCGCGAGAACGGCCTGCGCTGGAACAACCCCTTCTACGCCAAGCGCAAGGTCAGCCAGCGCGTGCGCAACTTCGAGAGCGGCAAGCTCAAGGTCAACGAGCTGGACGGCTCGCCGATCGAGATCGCCGCGGTGATCGTGTGGCAGGTGATCGATTCGGCCGAGGCGGTCTACAACGTCGACGACTACGAAAGCTTCGTCCACATCCAGTCCGAATCCGCGCTGCGCACGATGGCGACGAGCTATCCCTACGACCAGCACGAGGAAGGCCAGGTCGCGCTGCGCAGCCATGCGACCGAGATTTCGCAGCACCTCAAGGACGAACTGGCCGAACGCCTCGCCGATGCAGGCGTGCAGGTGCTGGACGCGCGCATCAGCCACCTCGCCTATGCGCCGGAAATCGCCCAGGCCATGCTGCAGCGCCAGCAGGCCAACGCGATCATCGCCGCGCGCACGCGCATCGTCGCCGGCGCGGTCGGCATGGTCGAGATGGCGCTGGCCGAACTGCAGAAGAACGGCGTGGTGCAACTGGACGAGGAGCGCAAGGCGCAGATGGTCAGCAACCTGCTGGTCGTGCTCTGCGGCGAACGCTCCACCCAGCCGATCGTCAACGCCGGCACGCTGTACTGACCGCCATGACGACCGTATTCAGTGGCGCCGTCGTCGTGATCATCATCCTCGCCATCGCCGCGCGGCGCCGGCGCGGGAAGTAAACCGCGATGTCGGAGAAGAAGGCCTACCCGCTGCGCATCAACGCCGAGATCCTCGCCGCGGCGCAGCGCTGGGCCGACGACGAATTGCGCAGCCTCAACGCGCAGATCGAATACGTGCTGCGCGAATCGCTGCGCAAGGCCGGGCGCCTGAAGCCGTCGGCGAATGAACAAGGAGAAGACGATGGCCAATGAACGCCCCAAAGTCCTGGCGCTCGCGTTCGCGATGCTGCTCCCCCTAGCCGTCTTCGCGCAGGATGGCGCGAAACGCCCGGATGCCGCCGCGACCGCACGACAACTGCTGGCGCACATGGATGCCGCCGAATACGCGCAGGCCGAGGCGATGTTCGACGAACGGATGGCACAGGCGGTGCCGGTCGAAAAACTGCAGGCGGTTTGGGAATCGCTGCCTGCGCAGGCCGGGGAAGCGAAGGGCCGCGGCGAACCGGCGATCGAATCGGTCGATGGCATGCAGGTGGCGACGGTGCCGTTGCACTACGCAAATGCCGAACTGGTGGCGAAGGTCGCGGTCGCGGGCGATGGTCGCGTCGCCGGTTTCCTGATCCAGCCCGCGCCACCTCCGCCCGCGCCGGCGGTCGCCGCGGATGCCGGCTTCCGTGAAGTCGATTTCAGCGTCGGCGAAGGCAAACGCGCCCTGCCCGGCACCTTGGCGATGCCCAGTGGCGATGGCCCTTTCCCAGCGGTCGTCCTGGTGCACGGTTCCGGCCCGCAGGATCGCGACGAAACCATCGGCGCGAACAAGCCCTTCCTCGACATCGCCCGCGGCCTCGCCGCACAGGGCATCGCCGTGCTGCGCTACGAGAAACGCACCAAGGCGCGCCCGCAGGACTTCGCCAGTGGCGATTTCGGCGTGGACGAGGAAACCACCGACGACGCGGTGCTGGCGGTGGAAGCACTGCGCAAGACGCCTCGCATCGATCCGGATCGCGTGTTCGTGCTCGGCCACAGCCAGGGCGGGATGATGGCGCCGCGCATCGCCGCGAAATCCGGCCACGTCGCCGGACTGATCCTGCTCGCCGCGCCTTCGCGGTCGCTGCTCGACATCGTGATCGAACAGAACCGCCGGCTCGCGGTGCTGGACGACGGCAGGACCAGCGATGCCGAACGCGCCGCGATCAACGCCCTGGTCGAACAGGTGCGCCTGATCCGCGACCCGAAGACCGATCCCGCAGCGAAGGCGATCCTCGACCAGCCGGTGGGCTACTGGCGCAGCGTCGATGCGGTCGATGCGGTGAAGGACGCCGAAACCGACGATCTGCCGATGCTGGTGCTGCAGGGCGCGCGCGACATCCAGGTGGTGGACGCGGATTGGCAGAACTGGAAAGCCGCGTTCCACGACGATCCGAAGGTGACGTTCAAGCTCTACGACGCGCTCAACCACCTCGGCATCGCCGACGAGGGCGAAGGCAGCCTCGCCGAATACGGCAAGCCGGGCCATGTCGACGCGCAACTGATCGACGACACCGCGGCCTGGATCAAGGCGCATTGAGGAGGAGAACGCGATGAACGCATCCACCCGCAATTACACTCGCGCTTCCGGACTAATTTTCTTTGTTGTTTCAGCCATCCATGCTTGGCGTGTGATCAGCGGCACCACCGTCATGATCGGCGACTGGTACCTACCAATCGCGGCCTCATGGATCGCCTGCATCGCCGCCGCCGTGCTGGCGGCTTGGGGCTGGCGTGCGCGCTGAGCCGGGGGCGTCGATGCGCAGGGATCCCGGCAACGATCCAGCGTTGCAACTGGTGCCGGCCTCCGGCCGCAGCCGCGGATTCCTGTTCGCGCTGACGGTCGGCGTGCCGGTGCTCGCGACCATGTTCGGCGTGGCGATGGGTCGAGTCCCGACCGGCGCATCGTGGTGGGGAATCGGCAACCGCGGCGGCGATGCATTGATCGCGATGCTGGTGGTGGCGCTGGTGACCGGCGCCATCGCCCTGTTCCTCGACCGCATGCTGAAGCGGCATCGCCTGCTGCTGGATTCCGGCGCGATCGAAATCGCCACCACGTTCTACCGGCAACGGATCGCGTTCGCCGACCTCAAGCCCGATGCGGCCCGCGTCGTCCGCCTCGACGAACACCCCGACCTCAAGCCGATGCTGAAGACCAACGGCTACGCCCTGCCCGGCTTCCGCAGCGGCTGGTTCCGCCTGCGCAACCGGCACAAGGCCTTCGTCGCCGCCAGCGATGGCGAACGCCTGCTGTGGCTGCCGACCACGCGTGGGTTCGACCTGTTGCTTCAACCGCGCGACCCGCAGCGCCTGCTCGACCGCCTGCGCGAACTCGTTCCGTCGCCGGCGCGTTAAGCTGCGCGCATGCGCAGGCCGCCCGCATCGCTACTGGTCAATACGCCGGAGATCGAACTCTGGCCTGCGTCGCTGCTGCGTGCCCGCAGCAATCACGATGCGCGCGCCTTGTCCCGCGCAGGCATCGTGCTGCGGCGCAAGCGGGATGGCCGCTTCCTCGCCGCGGACTCGAGCGCAGGCCTGTTGCCGCTGGTGCCGCACTTGCAGCGCGAACCGGGGCTGGACATGGCGCTGGACGCGCTCGATGCCCTGAACGCGCAGACGACGCCGGTTCGCGCGGGAATCGACCATGAAATTGCGACACTCCCGCTCTCGCGCCTGCATGAAAGATTGGATGCCCTCGGACTCGACGCCGAGGCGTATTCGCAACGCGCGAAGCTCGAACTGGTGCCCGAACCCGAATGGCTGGCCTTCGCCGGCTTCGACCGCTGGCGCCGCCCGTTGTGGCTGCTCGCGCCCGCCGCGCGCGCGTGGACTCGCCTGCGCGATGCCGCGTTGCGCGACGGCGTCGTGCTCGAGGCGATCTCCGGCTATCGCAGCCACGACTACCAACTCGGCATCTTCGAACGCAAGCTCGCGCGCGGACAAACCGTCGATGACATCCTCGCGGTCAACGCCGCCCCCGGCTTCAGCGAACACCACGCCGGCACCGCGCTCGACATCGGCACGCCCGGCGAGCCACCAGCCGAGGAATCGTTCGAACGCACGCCCGCGTTCGCGTGGCTGTGGGAAAACGCCGGCGGATTCGGATTCGCGATGAGCTATCCGCGCGACAACCCGCACAGCATCGTGTACGAGCCGTGGCATTGGCGATTCGGCTTCAACCGGCCTGATCGAGAGGAATCGCCGTGAAGTCGGCAAGTATTGTCTTGGCGTTCCTCTGCCTCCTTTTCGCTGCTCGCGTGCAGGCACAGAACGCATTTCCATGGAAATGGGGCATGTCGCCGGTCGAGGTGCAGGCGGTCACCGAATATGCCCCCTACCGTGCTTTCACCAATGGCGACCTTGAGACGTACGAGGCCACGTTCCAAGGACAGAAGAAGAATTACCAGTTCTATTTCGACGACAGTCAGCCACGCAAGCTATGGCGTATCGAGGTCGTCTTCTACGAAGGCATGGACATTCATGCCGCATCGAAGGAATGGCTGAGCCTGTATGGCGCGTTGACCGGACTATTCGGGGAAATCGAAACACCGGACAATTCCGCTCCCGTCGCTGAAAACCCTGATAGCGGCAAGGCATTCGGCACCAAAGCGGAAGAAATCGTGCGCGATTCAGGCAAAACCCAGATGGCCCCGATTCGGCAACCGAGCGACGAATTCGTGTTCGCCAGCCTCAGAACCTGGGTATCTCCGCAAAAGGAGACGTATTACAACGTCGTCCTGTATTTCGATAAACCGGGCGGGAAATCCGACTAATCCTGCGACCGCTTCGTCGGCTTCTTCGCTTCCACACCGGCATCGGCGATGCGCCACAGGTAGAAACTCGCGTAACTGCGGAACGGCGCCCAGCGCTCGCCTCGCGCCAGCAGTTCCTTCGGCGTCGGCATTTCGTCCAGCTTGTCCAGCACCTGCGCGCCCTTGCGGATGCCGAGGTCGTCGACCGGCAGCACGTCCGGCCGGCCGAGCCGGAACATCAGCATCATCTCCACCGTCCAGCGGCCGATGCCGCGGATCGGCGTGAGCGCGGCGACGATGGCGTCGTTGTCCAGCGTCGACATCTGCCTGAGCGTCGGGATCTCGCCGCGCCGTTCGCGCGCGGCGAGGTCGCGCAGCGCCAGCAGCTTGTTGCCGGAGACGCCGCAGGCCCGGATCGTCGCGTCGTCGCAGCGCGACAGCGTGTCGCAGTGGAAGCGGTCGCTGGCGATGGCGGTTTCGACCCGGCCGACGATCGTGGCCGCGGCCTTGCCGCTGAGTTGCTGGTAGAGGATCGCGCGGGCCAGCGCATCGACCGGATCGAACGGCTTGCGCCAGCGCGGATCGGCTTCGATGACAGGCAGCTTCTTCAGCCACGACGCGAAGCGCCGGTCGCGCGAAAGGTATTTCGTGGCGGCTTCGGTATCGAACCCGCGTGCATGCCGTGGCATCGCTAACCCTCCCGTTTCCGCAACAAGACCGCGCCGAGCCACAGCCAGCCCGCGATCAGCAGCGTGCCACCGAACGGCGCCAGGCGCGGACGCACGCCGAACAGGGCTTCCGCCGCGAGGCTGCCGGAAAACAGCAGGACGCCGACCAGCAATGCAGTCAGTCCGATCCGCGTTCCACGCGTGGAAGCTCGCGATGCCATCGCGGCCAGCGCCAACCCGTGCCCGAAGGCGAACAGCGCCGCGGTCTGCAGGCACGACTGCGCCAGCCCGCCCGCCGCGTGCGCGGCATAGGCCGACATTGCGACCGCGATCGCGCACAGCCATGCGCCAACGGCGGCAAACGCGCGCATCACCGGCACGATTCCCGCGGCGCAAAAGCGAACGCCGCGACATGCGCGGCGTTCGTCCTGCCATTCGTGCGAAGAGGCACGGCTTCGATTTATTTCAGGACCCAGTAGGCTTCGTACTGGCCGTTCTCGGTGAAGGCGTTGTCGATGCCGTTCTTGTAGATGTCGAACGGGCGGTCGGTCGGCTCGTAGCCCTGGGTCATCGCCCACGCGCGCAGCGAGTTGTGCACAGTCTCGAGCCCGGCCCAATAGCCGGTGTAGGTCGCGGTCACCGCTCGGCCGGCCGGCATTTGCACGTACTTCACCGGACCGGTGAGCTTGAGGCCGGTGAGCGGCGCGGCGGAGGCCATGTCCGCAACCGGCGCCGCCGGGGTGGTCGTCGCGGCAGCCGACTTGTCGTCCGGCTTGGCGGTCGAGGCACCACCCTTGCGCACCGGCACGGCCACGTCGAAGGTGTAATTCTCGCGGCCCATTTCGCTACTGATGATCCGCATCGGGCCGGCGGCGCTGAGTCCGTTCGCGGCGAGGTTGCGGCTGATCCATTCCATGTTGGAACGCATCGAAGCCTGCAGCTTGTCGTCGTCGCGGTCGATCGAGCCCGCGCTCACCACCAGCAGGTTGGTCGCCGGCATGTCGGTGACGCGGATGTCGCCCATGCCCTGGACGGACGCGTAATCGACGTTCGGCACCGACGCGAGCATGTTCGACAGGCGCTCGAGGCCGAGCTTCATGTCGTCGCCGACGTGGCGACCGACGTACAGGCCCGCATAGCGGCCGAGCAGGTTCCAGCCGTAGTCGACGTCGTAGGTCTGGGTGATCTTGACGTTGCGTCCGCCGCGGCCGGTAGGCTCGAGCTTGAACGTCATCTTCTTGTCGTTGCCGCGCTCCGGGTTGGTCAGCGCGTAGGTCACGCTCTGCCCGGGCTGGCTGTCGACGATCTGCCAGCTGCCCTGGCCGGGGTTCGGCTTGTCGGAGTCGTAATCCAGGCGCGCGCCCTTGCCCGATTCGGGGCCGGACAGCTTCATCGCCATGCGCGGATCGCGCAGCGCCACCACGTTCCAGTCCTTGAACCGCTTCGGGCTGTTCAGCGTGTCGTAGACGAGGGTGAGCTTGCGGTTGGTTTCGACGTCCTTGCTCAAATGGCGATGCGACGGCAGCACCAGGCCGACAAGCACGAACAGCACGGCCACGATCGCCAGCGCAATCAGGATCTCGATCAAACGGGTCAGCATTCAGGATTCTCCATGGACCGCGGCCGTACCGGGGCGCAGACCGGCAATCCTAGCAATTCCCGCCGGCCGGCGGGAGCCGTTGCGGCGCGCCGGGCCCGGAAACCGCCGGCGCATCCCGCGGGCGCGCGGCGGCGGCCGTCCGCCGGTTCAGACCAGTTGCAGTTCGAAGGCCTTGAGTACCGCGCGGGTCCGGTCGCGGACGCCGAGCTTCGAAAGGATGTTGGACACGTGGTTCTTGATGGTGCCTTCGGCCACGCCCAGCGAATTGGCGATTTCCTTGTTCGAGAACCCGCCGGCCATCAGCCGCAGGATTTCGGTCTCGCGTTCGGTCAGCGGATCGGGGCGGTCGAGGCTGACGAAATCGTTGCGCATGTGCTCCAGCCCCGAGAGCAGGCGCTGGGTCACCGCCGGCTGCACCAGCGAGCCGCCCTCGGCGACGGTCTCGATCGCACCGACCAGTTGTTCCAGCGACACGTCCTTGAGTAGGTAACCCTTGGCCCCGGCCTTGATCCCGGCCAGCACCAGCTGGTCGTCGTCGAAGGTGGTCAGGATGATGGTCGGCGGCAACTGCTGGATGCGCGCCAGGGTCTGCAGCGCCTCCAGCCCGGACATCGCCGGCATGCGCATGTCCATCAGCACCACGTCGGGACGCACCTGCGGGATCTGCTCCACCGCCTGGCGCCCGTCGCCGGCTTCGGCCACCACTTCGATGCCGTCGGCCAGCGCCAGCAGCGAACGAATGCCTTGCCGGACCAGCGTCTGGTCGTCCACGAGGAAGACACGGATCATGGAACCTCCCGTTGCGGGGAATGGGGAGAGGAATGCAGGCGGGCCACGGCGCGGTTCATCCGTTCGCCGCCATGCGCTGGTTCGCATCCGCGACGATGGACGCCACCGACGCCTCGGCCTGCAGGGGCAGCGACAGGTCGAGGACGAAGCCGCGCGCGGGCGCCGGATCGATGTCCAGCCGCCCGCCGTAACCGTCGAGGCGCTCGCGGATGCCGCGCAGGCCGTTGCCTGCGGCCACGGCGCCCTGCGGGCCACGGCCGTCATCGCGCGCGCGCAGGCGGACGATGCCGTTTTCGACCCGGTAATCGAGCTCCAAGGTCGTGGCGTGGGCGTGGCGAACGGCATTCGTGATGATTTCCTGGGTGCAGCGCAACAACACGTGCGCTCGCTCCGGATCGTCGAGCAGGAACGGTTCGGGCAGGCGCATGTCGATGCGCAGGCCCGGCACGTTGTCGGCCAGCGGCAGCAGGGTCGCGGCCATGTCGATGGCGTCGTCGTCGCGCAGGCGGCTCACCGCCTCGCGCACGTCGCTGAGCAGCAGGCGCGCCAGCGTATGCGCCTGGTTCACGTGTTCCTGCGCAGCGCCGTGCACCAGGTGGCCGGCGACCTCGAGGTTCAGGCTGAGCGCGGTCAGGTGGTGGCCGAGCAGGTCGTGCAGCTCGCGCGAGATGCGGGTGCGCTCGTTCACCCGCGCGCTTTCCGCCAGCAGCGCGCGGGTCGCGCGCAATTCGGCGTTGAGCCGGCGCTGGTCCTCGCGCGCCTGCGACTGCTGCCGTGCGACGAGGCTGGTCACGAACACGAACGCGGTGAACCCGGCGTAGAGCATCGACTGCAGGATGGCCTCGGGCCAGCCGAACTGTTGGCCGAACACGAAGATCGGGGCGAGCGCGAACTGGCTCGCGACCAGCAACAACATGCCGATGCCGGCCGGCAGCAGCCATGGCAGCACGCAGGCGGCCACCATGAGCAGGATGCTGCCCAGGCCGCTCAGGCTGTAATAGCTCATCGCCAGCGCCGCGCCGAGGAACACGGGCAGCAATGCGTAATTCGCGACGCGGATGCGGCGGCCGCCCATCGCCCGGGTCAGCCACAGGTAGAGCGCCCCGAACGCGGCATAGGCCATCCAGCCCTGCCAGACCATGCTGGGCGGCTGCGAATCGTCCAGCGCCTCCGGCGGGAACTGGGCCGTGTACAGCAACGGCAAGCCAACCAGCGCCCACGTGAACAGGCCGGCGTAGCGCAGCAGGCGGGTATGGTCCAGGCGCGCGAGCATGGCCCATCTTAGGCGCAAGCCCTCGCCACCGTGTGCATCGGAAGTCATGCCGCCGGTCGCCCGCGGCGGGGCGCCGTGCGATAATCCGCGGCGGCCGCGACGATGGCCGGGACCACCAGAAAAACGGAGTCAGGAATGTCGATTGTCGTCCGCGACGTGCGAGAGCACGAGCTGGATTCCGTGCTCGCCCTCAACAACGCCGCCGGCCCCGCCATCCTCCCGCTGGACGCGAACCGCCTCCGTCGCTTCTTCCGCACCGCCGAATATTTCCGCGTCGCCGAGCGCGACGGCGGCATCGCCGGTTTCCTCGTCGGCTTCGGCCCGGACACCGACCACGACAGCGGCAACTACGCCTGGTTCCGCGAGCGCTACCCGCGCTTCCTCTACATCGACCGCATCGTCGTCGCCAGCCGGCGCCGCGGCGGCGGCCTCGGCCGCGCGTTCTACGCGGACGTGCAGAGCCATGCTGAACTGCGCTATCCGCAACTGGCCTGCGAAGTGTTCCTCGAACAGGACAACGACCCGGCGCTGCTGTTCCACGGCAGCTTCGGCTTCCGCGAGGTCGGCCAGCGGGTCATGCCCGAGACCGGCGTGCGCGCGGCGATGCTGATGAAGGAACTGTGCAGCTACCAATGGGTGCGCGATACCTACGGCGAACGCCTGCCCGACGCGCCATGGATCTCGCAGCCGCGCAATGGCGCGGATGCCCTTCCCGCCACCGGCACGCGCGGGCACTGACGTGGCGGCGAACCCGAACTACGAGCAGGCGGGCGAACTGAAGATCGGCCAGGTCGGCATCGCCAACCTGCGCGTGCGCACGCTCGATGTCGGGAAACTCGCGGAGGAAATGCGCGAGCGCGTGGCGCGCGCGCCGAAGCTGTTCGCGCGCGCCGCGGTCATCGTCGATTTCGGCGGCCTGCCCGGCACGCCCGCCGTAGCCGAAGCACGCGCGCTGGTCGATGCGCTGCGCGAAGCCGGGGTGATCCCGGTCGCGCTGGCCTGGGGCAGCAACGACAACGAACAGCTCGCGGTGCAACTCGGCCTGCCGCTGCTCGCCAAGTTCCGCGCGCAGTACGAACGCGCAGGCGGCGAACCCGCCCCTGCCGCGACGACGGAAACCGCGACGCCGAAAACCCCGCCCGCCGCGGTCGATTCCGCTCCCGCAAGACCGGTTCCCGCGGCCGCGGCATCGAACGCGAATCCCGGCCTGGTGCAGGCGCTGCCGGTGCGCTCGGGCCAGCAGGTCTACGCCGACAACCGCGACCTGACCGTGCTCGCCGCGGTCGGCGCCGGCGCGGAAGTCATCGCCGACGGTTCCATCCACATCTACGGCGCGTTGCGCGGACGCGCGCTCGCCGGGGCGCAGGGCTTCGAGCAGGCGCGCATCTTCTGCCGCGAATTCCGCGCCGAACTGGTCGCCATCGCCGGCCACTACAAGGTGCTGGACGAAGTCCCCAGGGAGCTGCACGGCAAGCCGGTGCAGGTCTGGCTGGAGAACGACGAACTGAAGATCGCGACGCAGGAATGACGATGGCTGGCAGGAGCAATGTATGTCGAACCTGACCCGATACGCCCGCTACAAACCCCTGGCGATCCTGTTCATCGTTTCGTTGGCGATTTCGATCGGGCTTGGACTTGTCGGTCCGCGCCTGATCCCGCACCCATCGGGCATGATTACCAAGCCCGAATGGATGCTCTGGACTTCGCTCGTATTCGGACTTGTCGCCGTGGCGACCGTTCCGGTTGCATGGCGCTGGTTGTACCTGCGACGCAATTGACACCCCACAGCATTCCTACCGCCCGAGCCCGACCACGCATTACCGAAGGAGAAGTACTTTGGCCGAAATCATCGTAGTCACGTCCGGCAAGGGCGGCGTCGGCAAGACCACCACGAGCGCATCGCTCGCGAGCGGGCTCGCCCGCCACGGCAAGAAGGTCGCGGTCATCGACTTCAACGTCGGCCTGCGCAACCTCGACCTGATCATGGGCTGCGAGCGCCGCGTGGTGTACGACTTCGTCAACGTCATCCAGGGCGAGGCTTCGCTGAAGCAGGCGCTGATCAAGGACAAGCGCTTCGACAACCTGTTCGTGCTCGCCGCGTCGCAGACCCGCGACAAGGACGCGCTGACCAAGGAAGGCGTGGAGAAGGTGCTGAAGGACCTGGCCGACGACGGCTTCGACTACATCGTCTGCGATTCGCCCGCGGGCATCGAGAAGGGCGCGTTCCTCGCCATGTACTTCGCCGACCAAGCGGTGGTCGTGGTGAACCCGGAAGTCTCCAGCGTGCGCGACTCCGACCGCATCCTCGGCCTGCTGGCGTCGAAGACGCGCCGCGCCGAGGCCGGCGAGCGCGTCAAGGAATTCCTGCTGCTCACCCGCTACAGCCCGGTGCGCGTCGAGAACGGCGAGATGCTCAGCGTCAAGGACGTGGAGGAAGTGCTCGGGCTCAAGACCATCGGCGTCATCCCCGAGTCGGGCGACGTGCTGAACGCCTCGAACAAGGGCGAACCGGTGATCCTGGACATGGAATCCACCGCCGGCCAGGCCTACGACGACGCGGTCGCGCGACTGCTGGGGGAGGAACGGCCGATGCGCTTCACCACGGTGGAGAAGAAGGGCTTCTTCAACAAGTTGTTCGGGGGTTGAACATGGGCATGTTCGATTTCCTCTTCGGCGCGAAGAAGAACACCGCTTCCATCGCCAAGGACCGCCTGCGCATCATCATCGCGCAGGAACGCACCCTCGCCGGCGGCCGCGACTACCTGCCGCTGCTGCGCCAGGAACTGCTCGAGGTCATCCGCAAGTACGTCAACATCGACGCCGATGCGGTCAAGGTCGACGTGGTCAAGGAAGGCGAGCACGACATCCTCGACATCTCGGTCGCGCTGCCGGACGAACGCGCTTCGGCGGCCTGATCCGCGCGATGCCCGGCGACGTGCTGCGCCTGTCGGATATCGCTTTCGACGATGTTTCCGCCCTGCTCGCCCGCTACGGCCTCGAACTCGTTCGCGTCGCCGACGGCGAACCGATTCCCGGCAGCTACTGGGGCGAATGCGAAGCCGGATTGGTCGGTACGACCGTACATGCACGCAACGACACCCCGGTGCATTCGCTGCTGCATGAGGCCGCGCACCTGATCGTGCTGCCGCCCCAACGCCGGGCCGCGGTGCACACCGACGCCACCGATTCGATCGAGGAAGAAGACGCCGCGTGCGTGCTGCAGGCGTTGCTCGGCGATGCCCTACCCGGCGTCGGTCGCGAACGCGTGCTGGCCGACATGGATGCCTGGGGCTATACCTTCCGCCTCGGTTCTGCGCGCGCCTATTTCGAACGCGATGCGGAAACCGCCTGGAGCTGGCTGCAGTCGCGCGGATTGATCGATTCTCGGCGCCGGCTCCGCGTCCCGACCGACGCTATGGCGACGTAACCGCGGACAGCGCCGCCCCGAGGTCGAGGATGGCACGAGTGCCACGCGGCGCGCGTGGTTCGATCCGAAGCGCCCAACCCATGTGTTCGCAGACGCGGGCGATCAACTCGAGGCCGATGCCGCCGCGCACCGCATCGGCATCCTCGCCGCGCGCCATGCGTGCATACAACGCGCTCACTTCCTCCGGGGACATGCCGTGCCCGGGGTCCTCGATGTCGACCACGCCGCGCTCGTCGAGCGCGAGCGTGACGGTGCCACGGTCGCTGCTCTCGATCGCATTGCGCAGCAGGTTGCCGACCGCAGCCCGCACGATGGCCGCGGGCGCGTGCAGCGTGCACGCCGGCAGCGGCGCGATCGCAATCCCGAGTTCCTTGCCCAGGCACAGGTGGCGGTGGTCGTCGACCAGTCCCGGCAACATGGCGTCGAGCCGGAAGGTCTCGCTGATCGAGGACAGGCGCGCGGGATCGCGCGCCAGCACCAGCAGCAGCGCGATCAGCTGCTCCACGTCGCGCGCCGTGCGCTGGATGCGCTCAAGCTGGCGACGGGCGGCTTCCGGCACGGGACCGCCATCGAGCGCGAGTTCCGCGGCGCCGGCGATGACCGCGATGGGCGTGCGCAATTCATGGCTGCTGGTGGCGATGAAGCGGCGTTCTCGCTCGATGAACCGGCGGTTGCGCTCCAGGTAGTCGTTGAGCGCGTTCGCGATCACCACCAGTTCCGAACTCGCGTTCGTCGCGGGGCGGATGCGCTGCCCGCCGCTGTCGGGTTGCAGTCGGCGAATGTCGCCAGCCATGCCCGAAAGCGGGCGCACGAGCCGCCGCAGCATCCATGCCATGCCGAGCCCGAGCAGCGCCAGCACCAGCAGGATCGCGGCGACCATCTTCAGCGACAACGCGTACTCGTTCCGCTCCAACCCGCTGGTATCCATCACCAGCACCTGGCGCTGGCCGGCGACCGTGCGCACCAGCAGCACGTGGTCGCGCCCGCCGACGCGGACGTCGTCGTGCAGGCCGGGCTTGAACCGCGCCAGTTCAGGCGGCACCGGGCTGTCGCTGTTCGCGCCGTACAGCCGCACGCCCTCGATGTCGCGCCACCGGTAGCCGGGATCTTCCGCGCGGCGTCGGTCGAAGTGGTCGATCTCCGAATGCAGCATCGTCTTCCAGACCACGCGCTCGGCATGTTCGTTGATCGAATTCCCCAGCGCGACCACCACCGCCGACAACAACAGCATGTACAGCACCACCCACAGGGTGATGCGCAGGCTGAGGCTGCGTTCAGAGGCCGCCACGCAGTTCCCCCGGCGGAACGAGGCGGTAGCCGATCCGCGGCAGGGTGCGGAGCAGCTTGTCCGCGAACGGTGCGTCGATGATGCGCCGCAGGTCGTAGACGTGCGAACGCAGCATGTCGCGGTCCGGCGCATCGTCGCCCCACAGCGCATGTTCCAGTTGTTCGCGCGGAACCACCGCGGGACTGGCACGCATCAATGTTTCCAACAGTTTGCGGCACGCCGGATACAGGTGCAGCAGCCCTTCGCCGCGCCGCACCTCCTGCGTGTCGAGGTCGAAGCGCAGGTCGTGCACCTGCAGCACGCGCCTGCGCGCGCGCACGGCCGACCGCGCGAGCAGCGCCTCGAGCCGCGCCTCCAGCTCCAGCAACGCGAACGGCTTGACCAGGTAATCGTCGGCTCCGGCGCGCAACCCCTGCACCTTGTCCGGCAATTCCCCGCGCGCAGTAAGCATGATCACCGGCACGTCCAGGCCGTGTTCCCCGCGCAGCCTGTACAGGAATTCCGGCCCGTCCATGCGCGGCAGCATCCAGTCGAGCACGATCGCGTCATAGGGCTGGCTCGTCGCGAGGTGCAGGCCGACCACGCCATCCGGCGCCGCATCGAGCACGTGGCCGCGCGCCTCGAAGTAACCGAACAGGTTCGCGACCAGTTCGCGGTTGTCCTCGACCACAAGCAATCGCACCTTCGCCACATCCCGTCGAATCGCACTGGCGGGCAGTGTACGAGCCGATCCCTGCACCGGCTCCGACCGCTTTCCGACACCGCCAGGACCACCATCCCGCGGCCACGGAACGGAATGCCGCCTTGTCCAGACTCCACGCCCGGATCCTGCCGCTGCCGCGCCTTGCGGCGACGCAGCAGGCCATCGATCCGGGCCGGCGACGGCATGCCGGGTGGCTGCGTTCGCCGGTCTTGGCGCCGTTGCTCGCACTGGCGCTGGCCACGCTGGTCCTGGTGCCGCTAGGCGGCGACCGCTGGATCGCCGATCGCATCTTCGCCGCGGAAGGCGCGCGCTGGGCGTTGCGCGACAGTTTCGTACTGGTCCGCATCGTGCATGCCGGCGGCAAGGCGTCGAGCGCGCTCGCCTGGCTATGCGCGTTGGCAATGGCCATGCTGACGGCGATCCACGCGCAGTGGAAGCCATTGCGCCATCCTTTGCTGGTGTTGCTGGCGTCGGTCGCCGTTTCTACGTTGATCGTATCCTCGCTGAAGCACCTGACCGGCATGGACTGTCCATGGGATGCCGCCGCCTATGGTGGCCAACACCCGTATTTCACCCTGCTGCAAGCGCGGCCTGCGGGAATCAGGCCCAGCGGCTGCTTTCCGGCCGGCCAGGCCAGCGCCGGCTATGCATGGGTGGCGCTGTATTTCTTCTTCGCCCGCGTGCGCCCGCAATGGCGGCGCATGGGATTGGCCATCGGCATCGGCGCCGGTGCAGTGCTCGGCGTCGCCCAGCAACTGCGCGGCGCGCACTATCTCTCGCATGACGTGTGGACGCTGGCGATTTGCTGGTTCGTGGCGTTGGGTTTGCACTGGCTCTCCGTCCGCTTGATGCTGGCGCGCGCGGCGCTTGCGGTGCATCGCGACGTCCAGGCCGCGATTCGCCGCGACGCATCGCCAGCAGGCGCAACCCTGCGCCCCGGCGACGGCAAGGCGTGATCCATCCGCACTTGCGGCCGCGTCGCGGCGCGGACTAGCCTCGGGATTCCTGCGCTTCGCGCCATTGGGGAATCCACGTGAACCATCGCCACGCATTGCTCGCGCTCGCCGTCGCCGCGGGCGCGCTGTCCACAGCCTGCACGCGCACGCCTTCGCCCACGCCGCAGGCGGTCACGCCGGCGCACGCCGCGAATGCGCCGGCCGACGAGACCGCGGACCAGTTCGTCGCGCGCGTCAACGCCGAATTCAAGGCGATGTACCCCGAGCTCACCGCCGCGCAGTGGATTTCGTCCACCTACATCAACGACGACAGCCAGTTGCTCGCGTCGAAGGCGAACGAGCGCTTCCTCACCCAGGTGAAGTCCTGGATCGACCAGGCGCGGAAATTCGAAGGCAAGCCGATGTCGCCCGAATCCGCGCGCGCGATCATGCTGCTCAAGCTCGGCAACCCGCTACCGCCGCCGAACGACCCCAGGGACCTGTCCGAACTGACGAAGATCGCCGCGAAGATGGAAGGCGACTACGGCGCGGGCAGCTACTGCACGAAACAGGGCGATGCCCAGCACTGCCGCCAGTTGGGCGAACTCGAGGACGTGCTGCGCACCAGCCGCGACTACAACGCCCAGCTCGATGCATGGGCCGGCTGGCACAGCGTCGCCAAGCCGATGCGCAAGGATTACCAGCGCTTCGCCGAACTGGCGAACGAAGGCGCGAAGGACATGGGCTTCGCCGACGCCGGGGAGTTGTGGCGTTCCGGCTACGACATGCCGCCGGCGCAGCTCGCGACCGAAACCGACCGCCTCTGGACCCAGGTCAAGCCGCTGTACGAACAACTGCATTGCTACGCACGTTCGCGGCTCGATGCGAAATACGGCAAGGACAAGGGCGAAGTCGCCGGCGGCATGCTGCCCGCGCACCTGATGGGCAACATGTGGCAGCAGGACTGGGGCAACCTGTGGGACATCCTGCAGCCGTACCCGGGCGCCGGCAGCCTGGACGTCACCGGGGCCCTCGAGCGGCAATACCGCCAGGACCTGTCCTCCGAAATCGCGAAGCAGGACGCGTTGCCCGGCGACGAACGCAGCGAGGACGCGCGCCGCGCCGCGCAGCTCGACATCGCGAAGCAGATGACCGAACGCGCGCAGGATTTCTACGTCTCGCTCGGCATGCCGAAGCTTCCTGCCAGCTACTGGGACAAGACGCAGTTCATCAAGCCGCGCGACCGCGACGTGGTCTGCCACGCCAGCGCGTGGGACATGAACATGGACGGAGACGTGCGCACCAAGATGTGCATCAAGCCGAACGAGGAGGATTTCACCACCATCTACCACGAGCTCGGCCACGTCTATTACTACCTTGCCTACAACAAGCTGCCGCCGCTGTTCCAGCAGGGCGCGCACGACGGCTTCCACGAGGCCATCGGCGACACCATCGTGCTGGCGATGACGCCCGATTACCTGCATTCCATCGGCCTCGTCGGCGAACAGCAGCAGAGCCGCGAGGCGCTGGTGAACTCGCAGATGCGCATGGCGCTGGCCAAGGTGGCGTTCCTTCCGTTCGGCCTGATGATCGATCGCTGGCGCTGGGGCGTGTTCGACGGTTCGATCAAGCCTTCGCAATACAACAAGGCCTGGTGGGACCTGAAGGCGAAGTACCAGGGCGTGGCGCCGATCGCGCCGCGCGGCGAGGACTTCTTCGATCCGGGCGCGAAGTACCACGTACCGGGGAACACGCCCTACACGCGCTACTTTCTCGCCGACATCCTGCAGTTCCAGTTCTACAAGGCGCTGTGCGATACCGCCGGCTACAAGGGCCCGCTGTACGAATGCAGCTTCTACGGCAACAAGGAGGCCGGGGCGAAGTTCGAGGCGATGCTCGCCAGGGGCGCGAGCCAGCCATGGCCGGCGACGCTGAAGGAACTCACCGGCGGCGACAGGATGGACGCCACGCCGATCCTGGAATACTTCGCGCCGCTGCAGGATTGGCTGAAACAGCAGAACGCGGGGCAGCAGTGCGGCTGGGATCCGAACGCCATCGCCGCCGCGAGCGCGCCCGCGACCAGGACGAACTGACCCGGAATGACGGGACGGGAAGGCCGGCGCAAGCCGGCCTTCTGCGTTTGCGCCCGGGCCGCGCCATACTCCGCCCATGGACGACCTCGCCCCGCAACCCGCCGCGACCGCGACCGCATTGCCGGCGCGGTTCTACGTCGAGCCGGCGATGGCCGGCATCGACCGCGCCGAGATCTTCGACCGCGCCTGGCAACTGGTCGCGCACGTGTCGCAGCTGCGCGGCACCGGGGACCATGTCGTCGCGAACCTCGGCGGATTGCCGGCGATCGCGGTACGCGGCGAGGACGGGGCGATCCGCGTGTTCCACAACGTCTGCCGGCACCGCGCCGGGCCCATCGCGCAATGCGACGGCCTCGGGGCGAAGGCGCTGCGCTGCCGCTACCACGGCTGGACCTACACGCTGCAAGGCCAGCTGCGTTCCGCGCCGGAAATGAAGGATGCGGTGGATTTCGACGTCGCGGACATCCGCCTGCCGCAACTCGCGGTGAAGGTCTGGCAGGGCATGGTGTTCGCCGCGGTCGACGAGGCGAACGCGCCGGCGTTCGAGGAATTCGTCGCAGGCATCGACGCGCGGCTCGGCGCGGATCGCGGGCTGGAGCATTACGGCAACCACCACCGCGCCAGCTACGACATCGACTGCAACTGGAAGGTCTACGTCGACAACTACCTCGAGGGCTACCACGTCCCGCACGTGCACCCCGGGTTGAACAAGCTGCTGGATTACCGCAGCTACCGCACCGAACTGATGCGCTGGCATTCGCTGCAGTGGAGCCCGCTCGAAAGCGATGCATCGCTGTACGGCAACGGCGATGCGCTGTACTACTGGCTGTGGCCGAACACGATGTTGAACATCCTTCCCGGGCGCTTGCAGACCAATACCGTGGTTCCGATCGGCGTGGATCGTTGCCGCGTGATCTTCGACAGTTATTACGCGCCCGGCGCTGACGACGCGAAGCGCGATGCCGACCTCGACTTCAGCGACGAAGTACAGCACGAGGACCTCGGCATCTGCGAAGACGTGCAGCGCGGCTTCGCCTCGGGAAGCTACGTGCCGGGACGGTTGAATCCGCTGCGCGAAACCGGCGTGCATCATTTCCACGAATTGCTGCGCGCGGCGTATCGCATGGCCGCTGCCGATCCTGTCTAGCGTTCGCTTTCGAAAATCCGGGGGGATTCCACATGCCGATCGAGCCGCGCGAATCGCCCGACCAGGCTGCGCACCATACGCGCCCGCTCGGGCCATGGATGGCGACCGCGCTCGTGGTCGGCAGCATGATCGGCAGCGGCCTGTTCCTGTTGCCCGCGTCGATGGCCCAATACGGCGGCGTCAGCCTGCTCGGCTGGGGCATCACCCTGGCCGGCTCGCTGGCGTTGGCGTGGACTTTCGCCAGGCTGGCGATGCGCTGGCCACAGACCGGCGGACCGTACGTGTTCGCGCGCAATGCCTTCGGCGACGCGCCGGGATTCTTCGTCGCGTGGAGCTACTGGATCTCGATCTGGTGCGGCAATGCCGCGATCGCGGTGGCCTTCGCCGGCAGCGTGGGCGCATTGTTCCCCGCGGCCACGGCCACGCCGTTGCGCGCGGCCGCGCTTGCGCTCGGCGGACTGTGGTTCTGCGCCGGCGTGAACCTCGTGGGCGTGCGCGAGGCCGGTCGCATGCAATTGCTGCTGACCATCCTCAAGTTCGTGCCCCTGCTGCTGTTCGCCTGCATCGCGGTGTGGTTCGTCGATCCCGGCCGCTTCGTCCCCTTCAACCCGAGCGGCGAATCGCTGCCGGGCGCGATCAACGCCACCGTCGCGCTGGCGCTGTTCGCATTGTGCGGGGTGGAGGTCGCGACCATCCCGGCCGGCGCCATCGACCAACCCGAGCGCACGATTCCGCGCGCCACCATGCTCGGCACCCTGCTCGCCGGCGTGGTGACCGTGCTTGCGGTCACCGCGGTGATGGGAATCATGCCGGCCGAGGCATTGAAGCAGTCCTCCGCGCCCATGGCCGATGCCGCGCGCATGTTGTGGGGCCCTTGGGCTGGCACCGGCATCGCGATGGTCGCCGCGATTTCCTGCCTCGGCGCATTGAACGGCTGGGTGCTGCTGTCCGCGCAGATTCCGTTCGCCGCCGCCCGCGATGGTTTGATGCCGAAACCCTTCACCGTGCTCGACAAGGGCGGCACGCCCGTGGTCGGGCTGCTCGCGAGCAGCGTGCTTGCCTCGCTGCTGATCGGCGCGAATTTCAGCCGCTCCCTGGTGCAGTTGTTCACCTTCTCGATCCTGCTCTCGACCGCGGCCATCCTGCTGCCCTATCTCGTGGACAGCGCGGCGTGGCTGTGGCGCGGCGAACGCAAGGGGCGCCTGGTCGCGCTGTTCGCCCTTGCCTACAGCATCTACGCGCTGATCGGCACCGGTAGCGAGGCCCTGCTCTGGGGCGCGGTGCTGCTGCTGGCCGGGCTTCCGGTCTATCTCTGGATGCGGCGCAAGGCCTGACCCCGATCCGCGTCGTTTCGCGTTTCCACTTGCACCAACATTCCGCCGCGGAGAACGCCATGCCCATTCCACGCATCCTGCCGCTCGTCCTGCTGTCGCTCGGCGGAATCGCGGCCGCGCATGCCGCCAGCTTCGATTGCGCCAAGGCCCGCACCGGCGTGGAAAAGGCGGTCTGCGCCGACCCGAAATTGTCGGAATACGACGAACGCATCGCCGCCGCGTACAAGCGCGAGCTCGACGAATGGAACGGCGCGATCCGCACTTACGTACGCGAAGACCAGCGCCACTGGCTGTCCGAGATCCGCCGCATCGACGCCAACGACAGCGAGATCGATGCGGTCTGCGCAAAAGGCGACCTGCCCTGCCTGCGCCGCGAATACCAGCTGCGCACCGACGAACTCGAAAGCTCCGGCTACCGCAACAGCGGCGTGTACCAGCGCAGCGACGGCGGCGGCAACCTGCTGGTGCAGGCGATCCGCAACGCCGACATCCGCCTGCGCCTGTACGACCGCAAGGGTTCGAAGATCATCGCCACCGCCGACGACGAGGCGGCGACGGCCAGCACCGGCCTGCCGCAACTGCAGCGCGACACCTTCCAGTGGGACGGCCGGGACACCTTCATCCTCGAGGCCGCGGACGCCGAGGGCCAGGCCCCGGCGGACGGCTGCGCCTTGACCGTCCATTTCAGCGAAAAGGCCGCAACTGTCCTGCAACAGGGCGGCTGCGGCGGCGCCAGGCTGGAAGGCACCTACCTCCGCGACCTCGACGACCTGCTCACCAACTACGAGTTCAGCCCGGACTGAGCCCGGCCCCGGGCTATAATTCCGCCCGCACGGAGGGAGAAGCGGCGCCCCGGGAACGGAGGCTGCCGCTGCCGAAGGCGCAACCGCCCGGAATCGCTCAGGCCCAAGACCGCCGTGTGACCACACTCTGGAGAGATCGGCATCGCCTCGGATGAAGCGGCGCCGGCGCCGAAGGGGCAAGAAACCGCGCGGCCCTCCCTCCCCGCCGCCGTTTCCAAACTCTCAGGCAGAAGGACAGAGCGGGCATCCCCTTCATGCGCCTCGTGCGCTTCCGGATGCCGCCATGACCCAGCCCTCGCTGCGCGACCTCGAACACCACGACGCCTTCATCGAACGCCACATCGGCCCGAACGACGCCGAAATCGCGTCGATGCTGGAGGTCGTCGGCCACGCCTCGCTCGACGCCTTCACCGATGCCATCGTGCCGGCTTCGATCAAGTCCGCCGCGCCGCTGGCGCTGCCGGAATCGCTGACCGAAGTGGAAGCGCTGGCGAAGATCCGCGCGATCGCAACGAAGAACAAGGTATTCCGCAACTTCATCGGCCAGGGCTATTACGGCACGTACGTGCCGAACGTGATCCTGCGCAACATCCTCGAAAACCCGGCCTGGTACACCGCGTACACGCCCTACCAGGCGGAGATTTCTCAGGGCCGCATGGAAGCGCTGATCAACTTCCAGACCATGGTCGCCGACCTCACCGGGATGGAAATCGCCAACGCCTCGCTGCTGGACGAAGCCACCGCCGCGGCCGAGGCGATGACCTTGGCCAAGCGTTCGGCCAAGTCGAAGTCGAATACCTTCCTCGTGTTCGGCGACACCCACCCGCAGACCATCGAAGTGCTGCGCACGCGCGCCGAACCGCTCGGCATCGCCATCGAACTGGCGAATTCGGCCGAGGAATGGCAGGCGGCGATGGACAAGGGCGATTTCTTCGGCGTGCTGGTCCAGTACCCCGCTTCCAGCGGCTGGCTCGTCGATTGGAGCACGGACGCCGAGGCCATCCATGCCCGCGGCGCGCTGGTGGTGTTCGCCACCGACCTGCTCGCGCTCACCCTGCTCAAGCCGCCGGGCGAAATGGGCGCGGACATCGTGATCGGCAATTCGCAGCGGTTCGGCGTGCCGTTCGGCTTCGGCGGCCCGCACGCGGCGTTCATGGCCTGCCGCGATGCCTACAAGCGTTCGATGCCGGGCCGCCTGATCGGCGTCTCGGTCGATGCCGAAGGCAAGCCGGCCTATCGCCTCACGCTGCAGACGCGCGAACAGCACATCCGCCGCGAAAAGGCGACTTCGAACATCTGCACCGCGCAGGTGCTGCTGGCGGTGATGGCCTCAATGTACGCGGTCTACCACGGACCCGAGGGATTGACCCGGATCGCCCATCGCACGCATCGCCTCGCGGCTATCCTGCGCGACGGCCTGCGCCAGCTCGGCTACGTGCAGGGCCACCACGAATCCGCGTTCGACACGATTTCGCTCAAGGTCGGCGACAAGGCCGATGCGCTGGTCGCGCGCGCGCAATCGATGGGCGCCAACCTGCGCAAGGCCTGGGACGAATACATCTGCATATCGCTGGACGAAACCAGCACCCGCGCCGACGTCGAACTGCTGTGGCGCATCTTCGGCGGCGACGACGCGAAACTTCCGAGCATCGACGCGCTGGACGCGTCCGCACCGTCGTTGATCCCGGCGGAATTGCAGCGCAAGTCGAAATTCCTCACCCATCCCGTGTTCAACAGCCACCACAGCGAACACGAGTTGCTGCGCTACATGCGTTCGCTGGCGGACAAGGACCTGGCGATGGATCGCACCATGATCCCGCTGGGCAGCTGCACGATGAAGCTCAACGCCACCGCCGAGATGATCCCGGTGACCTGGCCGGAATTCGGGCAACTGCATCCGTTCGCTCCGGCCGAACAGGCGGCCGGCTACCGCGAACTGATCGACGGGCTGGAGAAGATGCTGGTCGAATGCACCGGCTACGACGCGGTCAGCCTGCAGCCGAACTCCGGCGCGCAGGGCGAATACGCCGGCCTGCTCGCGATCCGCGCATATCACGCTTCGCGCGGCGACGCCAAGCGCGACATCTGCCTGATCCCCGAATCCGCGCACGGCACCAATCCGGCATCGGCTCAGATGTGCGGCATGCAGGTGGTGGTGACCAAGTGCGACGCGAACGGCAATGTGGATGTCGACGACATCCGGCGCATGGCGGAAAAATTCAGCGACCGCCTCGCCGCGATCATGATGACCTACCCGTCCACGCACGGCGTGTTCGAGGAAGACGTGGTCGAGATCTGCGGGATCGTGCATAAGCACGGCGGGCAGGTGTACACCGATGGCGCCAACATGAACGCGCTGGTCGGCGTCGCCAAGCCCGGTAAGTGGGGTTCCGACGTTTCCCACCTCAACCTGCACAAGACCTTCTGCATTCCGCACGGCGGCGGCGGCCCCGGCGTCGGCCCCTGCGCGGTGAAATCGCACCTCGCGCCGTTCCTGCCCGGTGCGCTGGGCAAGGACGGCATCCGCACGCCCGGCATCGGCGATGGCGCGATGGTGAGCGCGGCGAGCTTCGGTTCGGCCTCGATTCTGCCGATCAGCTGGATGTACATCGCGATGATGGGCGCGTCCGGCCTGCGCAAGGCCACGCAGGTGGCGATGCTCAACGCCAACTACCTCGCGAAACGCCTCGCGCCGCACTATCCGACGCTCTACACCGGGCGCAACGGCCTGGTCGCGCACGAATGCATCCTCGACCTGCGCCCGCTCAAGGACGCGACCGGCATCAGCGCCGAAGACGTGGCCAAGCGCTTGATCGATTTCGGCTTCCATGCGCCGACGCTGAGCTTCCCGGTCGCCGGCACGCTGATGGTCGAGCCGACCGAGAGCGAATCGCTGCACGAACTCGACCGCTTCATCGACGCCATGATCCAGATCCGCGAGGAAATCCGCATGGTCGAGCGCGGCGAACTCGACCGCGAGGACAACCCGCTCAAGCACGCGCCGCACACCGCGACCCAGGCCGCGGCGGCGGAATGGAAGCATGGCTACAGCCGCGAACTGGCGGTGTTCCCGCTCGCCACCCTGAAGCAGCAGAAATACTGGCCGCCGGTCGCGCGCGTGGACAATGTCTACGGCGACAAGAACGTGTTCTGTTCCTGCGTACCGATCGGCGACTTCAAGGACGAACCGGAAGCCTTCAGCGAACCGATGGTGTCCTGAGCCGGTTCAGACGCGATACGAAAAGCCCCGCATCGCGGGGCTTTTTCAATCCGCGCCGACGCGCGCGAACGAAAACAGTTTCGCCAGCGGATGCGCGCGGCGTTCCACCCGCGCGCGCAGCAATCCCGCGCCGAGCATCGAATAGGTGATGCCGTTGCCGCCATAGGCCATGGCGAAATGCACCTTCGGGCCCAGGGAGGCGTGCGGGCCGAAGAACGGGAGGCCGTCTTCGGTTTCCGCGAACGTGCCCGCCCACGAGAACGCCGGCACGACCGTCGCCGTCGGGAACAGTTCGTGCATGCGCTCGAGCAGTTTCGCCGCCTTCTTCGGCACGCGCCGGTCGCGGCGCGCGGGGATGTCGACCGCGTCGTCCTCGCCGCCGACCAGCAGTCGGTTGTCCGGGGTGATGCGGAAATAGAGGTAGGGTCGCGCGGTTTCCCAAGCCATGGTGGTGGCGAACGCATCCAGCGGCCCGGGATCCAGCGGATCGCCGATCAGCGCATAGCTGCTGCGGTTCCTCGCCACGCGCTTCGGCAGCCACTGCTGGGTCGCGTAACCCGCCGCGAGCACGACGTATCTCGCGGCGATGGCCGCGCCCTGGTCGGTGCGCAGCAGCATGTCGCGTGAACGCGGTTCGACCGTTGCGATGCGGGTGCGGTCGAACACCCCGGTACCGGCGCGCTCCAGCCGTTGCAACAGGCGCAGCGCGAACCGGTACGGATCCACGCCCGCGGCCGGGCGGTTGAGGATGGCCGCGGGGGCGTCGAAACCGTAGCGCTCGCGCACGGCGGATTCGTCCAGCCATTCGACATCGAAACCGTTGCGGTCGCGGGCTTCGAATTCATCGCGAAACTTGCGAAGATCGCGGCGACGGCTGGCGAAATACAGGCTGTCCGACTTGTGGTAGCCGACATCGCGCATGCGCCCGAGCATGGACTGCAGCGCTTCGACCGATGCCACGCAGGCGCGATAGGCGAGCAAGGCATCGCTTTCGCCGATGCGTTTCGCGAGATCGGTCAAATGGGTGTCGATTTCGTACTGCAGCAACGCGGTGCTGGCCGCGGTGCTGCCCCAGCCGACATCGCGCTCTTCGACCACGGCGACGTCGTGCCCGTGCGCGGCGAATTCGCGGGCGATCAGCGCGCCGGTGATGCCGCCGCCGACCACAGCGACATCGCAGCGCAAGTCGCGTTCCAGGCGCGGGAAGGCATGCAACAACCCGTTGCGCACCGCCCACCACGGATATCCGCTCTTGAGGTCCATGCGACGTTCATCGCACGAATGCCGGCTGCATCACGTGAATGCCCCGCACGGAGGTTCATTTCGCCGGAGGAGTTTCATCCACCGGCGGCGAACGGGTGAAGCTGCCCGCGAACCCGGGGAACGCCACCGGGCTCTCCCAACCGTCCGCGCCCACCGCGGACACGCCGAAGAACCAGTCATCGATGTTCACGCCCTTCAGCACGATGGACGTCGCGTTTCCTGCATCACGCGATGATTGCCATTGCGGCGCGGTGGTGTCGCGCCACCACGCGCGATAAGCGGTCGCGCCGGGTGATGGCTGCCACGACAGCGTGGTGTCGTAATCGAGCTGGCCCTTGATGTCGATGCCGTCGGGCGGCGCCGGCGCATTCGCCAGCGCGGCCAACGTGATCGCATTGAGGCGCGTGACGTTGGCGAGGTAGTCGAAATCGACGTGGTCGATGGTGTCGCCGTAGCGCACGCCATCCTCCGTGCGCAGGTCCTGGTGCTGGTGGGTGTAGTCCTCGTGCGATTCGGTCACGCGCACCGCCGGGAAGCCTTGCGCGAGGAATTCGACCTGGTCGCCGCCGCGCCCGAAGCGGTCGGTGCGGTAGACCATGCGCACGCGGAAATCGCCGAGGTGGCGCTCCGCCAGCGACTGCATGAAGCGCGCGAGGTTGCGCGAAGGTGAATCCACCTCGCCGCCGTGGTAGCGGCGGTAATCCGCCTGCTCCGCGGTTTCGTTGGTCTTGGTGCCCTCGGAGAACACGCGCACGCTGTTCGCGTCGCGCTGGCCGTCGCCGCCCAGCGGGCTGCCGACGATGTCGTTGTTGAGGTTGGCCTCGACCTCCCAGCCATGGTCGACCGCGTATTGCGCGATCACCTTGCCGCCGTACAGGCCCTGTTCCTCGCCCGAATCGGCCGAATACACGATGGTCGCGGCGAACTTGTGCTTGCTGAGCACGCGCGCGGCCTCGATCAGCGCCGACACGCCGGAGGCATCGTCGTTGGCGCCTGGCGCGTCGCCGGTCGCGTCCATGACGTCGGTGCGGCGCGAATCGAGGTGGCCGGTGATGACCACGACGCGACCAGGATCGCTCGTTCCACGCTGGATCGCGACCACATCCATCACTTCCACGCCCTGCGACGGCGTGCGCTTGCCGGTGAACACCCGCGAGGGCGTGGCCACTTCGAGGCAACCGCCGCAGTCGGCGGAGAACCGCTCGAATTGCGACTTCACCCAGCGACGCGCCGCGCCGATGCCGCGGGAATCCGATGTCGTGTCGGACAGCGTGTGCCGCGTGCCGAAACCGACCAGCGCCGCATCGAATTCGCGCAGCGACTGCGGCGAGACCGCGGCGGCGATGGCATCGAGCTCGGGATGGCGAACCGGCTTCGGTTCGTCGGCGGCCAGCGCCAGCATCGAAACCAGCAACGCGAGCCCGGCGATGGCGATTCGACGCATGGCGGCTTCCTCCGGCGACTGGAGGGACAAGCCTAGCGATTCGCGTCGATGCGCGCGAATCGCGCGATCACGATTCGACGATGGGTTTCTCCGCCTCCACGTCCCAGCCACTCCAGCGCCCGGTCGCGAGGTCGAGCGAGAGCAGCGCCTCGTGCGTGTCGCGATATCCCGACTCGCCCGCGTTCCAGCTGCCGTACAGCAGCAGTCGCGAGGGCAACGCCCAGCGGTTCGACAGTTCCTGGATCGGCAGGTCGCTGGTCCACAGCGCACGGAAATCCGGGCCGACCCGCGCCAGCGCGAGGCGTCCCGCCGCATCCAGTCGCGTGCGATGCAGCACCAGCGTGCCATCCGGATCGTGCAACTGCAGCGGCGGGCGCGGCGTCGCTTTCATCAGGTTGCCGCGCTTTGTCCAGGCCGGCGTGCCCGGCACGGCCTGCGCCTTCAGCATCCTCCCCTGCAGCCAGGTGCCGGAACCGGGCAGCGGCGACAGCGATGCGATGCGCGCGAACGATTCGCCATGGCGATCCTCGCGCGTTTCGACGGTCGCGGCGCGGAAGCTGCGGCGCGCGGTTTCGCCCTCGTCGACGAGGTCGTCCGTGCTGAAATACTTGTCGCCCCATTCGTCGTGCTCGGCATCCTGCCCTTCCCTGTCGCCGAGCAGGCCGATCCAGCGGTCGCCGAACATGCCGCTGCGCACGCCGAAATCGCCGGTACGGTAACCGCCGTTCCAGGTCGTGGTCATGAACCCGGCGTTGCCGAAGACCTCCTCGTCCGCGACCTGGTAATCACTCGCCGCCAGCGTGGCCGCGTCGATGCGCATGCGCCGGCCGTCGGCGAGCGTGACCACCAACGCGTCGCCCATCCATGCGTGGAAGGCGAGTTCGCGGGGGAACAAGCCGCGCAGTCCGGGATTGGCGCGTTCCAGCGCCGCGAGGTCGGCGAGCACGGACGCATCCTTCGCCGACAACACGACCAGCTGGTCGTGCAGCCACAGCCACACGCGGTCGCCCTGCTGGCCGAGGATGCGGATGCCTTCTCCGGTGCCGCGGCCTTCGTCCTTCACCACCAAGAGCGTCTTCAGCCACGTGCGCTGCGCGGTCGACGGATCGTGCGCCTGCAGGCGCAGGTGCGTGTAGCTTTCGTTGATCCATTTGCCGATGCTGCGGCCGACGCCGCCGACATGGCGGGAACGTTCTTCTTCCTGGGTCGTGGCCAGCCACAGTTGCGCGCCGGAACCGGTATCGACCAGGCCCATGGGGCCGGCGCGTCGCGGCGGATCGAAGCTGCTGTTGCTGCACGCGCCCAGCGACGACGCGAGCGCCATGGCGAAAACGAAAAACAGGATCCTGCGCATGGTCCGTCCGCCGCGGGCTTTACCATGCACACGCGGCGCGCGCGCGCGAACGGCCATCGGCCGCCCGCGAGGCGCCATGCCCCGCGGCGGCGCAGCGCGGCGGATCAGTAACCCTTCTGCTTCAACCAGGCCTCGATCTGCGGCAGGTTGCTCGCGCGCAGCCTGACCCGTGTCTGGATGGAGGCGATCGCGGTTTCGGCGGAACGGCGCGACGTCGGCGCGATGTACCTGTCGGCGAACGCGCGGATCTTGTCGACCATGTCGAGCGTGGTCGCGCTGCCGCCCAGGCCCGGGTAGTAGCGCGCGCGCGAAGTGGAATCGACCAGTTCGTCGACCTGTTCGCGATGGGCCACGGCGAAATCGAAGGCCATGTCCGGATGCTCCCAGGACACCGCCGAAATCATCCCGGCGCTGTTGGTCGCGCCCGGCTCGTCGGTCAGGGCCATGTCCAGCGCGCGCTGCGCCAGCGCCTTGTCCCTGGCCCGCGCCAGCAGGCCGTAGTACTGGTCGCGGATCATCGAAGACTTTTCGCCGCGCGCCATCGCATGCAGTTTGTCCCACATCGCCGCATCGGCGTTGTAGGCGACGATGTCGAGCACGGTGCGGCGCAGGTCCGGCGGCAACGCGGCCGGATCTGTCGCCGAGGCCGCGAAACGACGACGCGCTTCGGCGATCACCTGTTCGTCGCCCAGGCCGGCCAGCGTTCCGATCAGGCCGGTGCGCAATTGCCTGGTGGTCGAGGAATCGCCTTCGCGGTTGTCCCAGCCGAGTTGTTCGAACTTCGGCGACAACCGCGACAGCGCGTACTTGCGGAACGCGGCCTGGCGCGCCGGATCGCCCTTGAACATCTCGTCGATGCCATCCAGGGTGCCGGCCACCTGGTCCCAGAGATCGGGCGAGGCATCGAGCGGAACCCGGTCGGCGATGTCGAGCAGGTCGGATTGGGGTTGCAGGCCGACGGATGCGAGCGCGCTGGTATCCAGCATCACCCCGAGTTGGTCGACCACCGGCAGGCGCGCGAAGCCATCGCCCAGCGCCTTGAACTGCGCGGGCGCGTACAACGTTCGGTAATAACCCTTCTGCCCGGCGTTCACCAGCACCGGCGCATCGCAGCCCGGCAATTCCACGCTGGCCTTGCCGTCCACCAGCACGTGCACCACGTCGCCATCGCCGCCGCGCACGGTGACCGGCACCAGCCAGTGCAGCGGCGCCTTGTCCAGCCGATCGACGGTGAATTCGCCCTGCTCCAGGCTCAGTTCGGTCTTGCCGCCGTTGCAGGTGCTGCTGGCCTTGATCAACGGCACGCCGGGTTGCAGGGTGAAATCGTGCGCCACCTGCAGGAACCGCTTGCCCGGCGCGGCCTGTTCGATCTCGCGCCAGAGTTCGTCGGTGACCGCGTTGCCGTAGGCGTGCTTGCGGACGTAGCTGCGCACGCCTTCGCGCCAGGCATCGGCACCGACGTAATCCTCGAGCATGCCGATCACCGCCGAGCCCTTGCCGTAGGTGATGCCGTCGAACGCCTGGCTGGCCTGCTCCACGGTCTCGACGTGCTGCACCACCGGATGGGTGGTGGCGTAGGCGTCGCGGCCCATCGCGCCGCGGCTGGTATAGGCGGCGTCGACGTTGTCGACGTCCCATTCCGGATGCAGCTTGCGGGTGGTGCGCCCTTCCATCCACGTGGCGAAGCCTTCGTTGAGCCACAGGTCGTCCCACCAGGCCATGGTGACGAGGTCGCCGAACCACTGGTGCGCGATTTCGTGCGCGGCCACGGTGAAGGCGCGTTGCTTGTCCGAGATGCCGGAAATGGCCGGATCCAGCAGCAGCGAATACTCGAAGGTGAAGATCGCGCCCCAGTTCTCCATCGCGCTGAAGAACTGGCTGCGTCCCGGCGCGGCGATGTTGTCCAGCTTCGGCAGCGGGTACGGCACGCCGAAGTAATCGTTGTACTCGTGCAGCACGTCGCGGCTGGCTTCCAGCGCATAACGCGCCTGCTCCACCTTGCCCTTCTGCACGATCACGCCGATTTCGACGGGCTTGCCATCGGTGCCGTTGTCGCCCTCGATCGTGGCGCGGTCGAACTCGCCCACGGCCAGGAACAGCAGGTAGGTCGACATCTTCGGCGTGGTCCGGAACACCACGCGTCGCATGCCGTTGCCGTCGTCCCGCACCGAGGCCTCCGGCATGTTGCCGACGACCATGTCGCCGGCCGGCGCGTTCACCACCAGGTCGAAGGTCGCCTTGTAGCCGGGCTCGTCCCAGGAGGGAATGAAGCGGCGCGCGTCGGAGTTCTCGAACTGGGTGAACAGTGCGCGCTTCTGCCCGCGCTCGGTCTGGTAGTCGAGCGCGAACAGGCCGTTGGCCTGCGTGCCGATCTTGCCGGTGTAATCGGTGGACAGGGTGTAGCGGCCCGGCGCCAGCGGCGCATCGAAGGCGAAGGTCGCGGTCTGCGCGTCGGCATCGACCGAAACCTTCGGCGCCAGTTTCTTTCCTCCGGGCGTCGCCAGCGTGGTGTTGGAGAACGCCAGGTCGATCGCCTGCAGCACGATGCGCGAGGTCGGCGCCGCCACTTCGAGGTCGATGCTCGCCTTGCCATCGAACGCGAGCTTGTCCGCATGCGGCGTCACTTCGATCGCGTAATGCGTCGGGCTCACGCCGCGCGGCAATTGGGTCGTGGCTGCGACCACCGGTGGCTGCGCCGCCAGCGAGATTCCGGCCGGCGTCTGCGCGCTCGCGCCGGACGCAGTGCCGTACAGGCCGAGGAGGATGGCGGCAATCAGGGGACGACGCATGCGGGGCTCCATGGCTGCGGCCGCGCGGCCGCCAAACCCCGCATCATGGCCTTCCAGGGCTCGGCGAGGCATGCCCGAAAGTCATGCCGCGGATCGCCCGAGGCCTAGCGCGTGCGGAAGAATGCCGCCAGCGCGGCCACGGTGAGTCCCTGCAGCGGCCCCAGCCACAGGTTGGAGCGATGCATGAGTTCGATCGGATCCATCTGCTGCAGCAAGGGCTGGACCAGCACCGATACGGCCACGAGCAACAGGTAGAACACCGACAATCCCAGCGCGAGCCACAGCAGGCCGCCGGGAGCCGGCGCATCGCCGCCTGCCGTCGGATTGCGGGAATCGACGACCAGGGTGCCGACGATCAACGACAGCGTGGGCATCACCGTGGGCAGGTACCAGGCCCAGGCCTGGTCGGCATGGCTACCGTAGCGGCCCATCAGGCTCTGCGCCACGAGGATGGCGAACACGAGCGCGGCGCCCGACAGCCACACGCCGGCCAGCCACCATTTGGATTTGCTCAGGGTCATTCGGGCCTCACTTGCGCAACGCGGCGGTGATGCCGCTGATGTCCAACTGGATCGAAGCGGATGGCGCGCCGTCGGGATTGGCGATCGGCGCATCCGCGTGCCCGACCTTGCGGAACTGGTAGACCAGCGCGCTACCGGCGCTGTCGGCGCCGAAGGGGTTCGCCGCGAGCGCGGGCGGCAACCGATCGGCGCCGCCTTCCAGCCAAGCCTGCGCCTGCGCCTCGCTCGCCTCGTTGCGCGAGGTGGCGACGGCCTGGTCGGTGACGACGAACACGATGACGCGATAGTCGCCTTGCGGCGCGGTGAACAGCGCGCGCAGGTAGTCCCCCAGCGTGAACACGGGCTGCGCCGGCAACGCCGTCGACCATCGCTGCGGGTCGGGCCTGGGCTTGCCGTCCGCGGAAATCTGCTCGAGCCGCGTGGCGAGCGCGAAGCCGCCGGGCACGGTGTAGTAGCTCCATTCGCCGTAACCGACGCTGGCGAGCGACGATTCCAGGTGGCGGGCGACGTCTCCCAGCGTGGCCGGATCGCGCGCGAGCAGGTTGCGCGGCAGGGTCGCGCGCGACGTGGGTTTCGGCGGCGGCCACGGGAACGCAGGCACGACCTGCTGCGGAGGCGGAGGCGGAGGTGGCGGCGGGGGCGGAGGCGTTGCGGCGCAGGCCGCCAAGAGCAGCGCAAGGAGCACGCAGTTCGCGCACGCGCGATGCGGAAGCCGAAGGATTCCCAGGGCAAGGATGTTGCGAACGGGCATCGCGCTCCCCTTGTCGATGCGCCGGGAGTTCCGGCGGCCCGACCGGGTTAACGCGATGCGCGCCCGGGAACGGCCGTGTTCGGCCGCGATCCGGTCCGGCTCAGGCGAACGGATCGCGCAGGACGATGTTGGCGTCGCGGTCCGGACCGGTGCTGACGATGGCCAGCGGGCAGCCGGCGAGTTCCTCCAGCGCGCGCAGGTAGGCGCGCGCGGCCGGCGGCAGCTTGTCCCACTCGGTGATGCCGTGGGTGCTTTCCTGCCAGCCCGGGAATTCCAGGTACACCGGCGTGCATTCTTCCCAACCCTGCGCGTCCAGCGGCGCGTATTCGCTGCGCTTGCCGTGGTACTCGTAGGCGATGCAGATCTTCAGCGTTTCCATCCCGTCGAGGATGTCGAGCTTGGTGATGCACAGGCCGCTGATGCCGTTGATCGCCACCGCGCGCTTGAGCGCGACGATGTCCATCCAGCCGCAGCGTCGCGGGCGGCCGGTGGTGGCGCCGTATTCCTGGCCGCGGTCGCGGATGCCCTGCCCGACCTCGTCGTGCAGTTCGGTCGGGAACGGGCCGCCGCCGACGCGCGTGGCGTAGGCCTTAGCGATGCCGAGCACGTAGTCGATCGCGTCCGCGCCGACGCCGGTGCCGGCGAGCGCGCCGCCGACGGTGGTGTTCGACGAGGTGACGTACGGATAGGTGCCGTGGTCGATGTCAAGCAGCGAACCCTGCGCGCCTTCGTACAGCACCTTCTTCCCGGCCTTGCGCAGGTCGTGGAGGATGCCGGCGACGTCGGACTTCATCGGTTCGACGTATTCGCCGAACGCCAGCGCCTCGTCCAGCGTCTGCTGGAAATCGACCGGCTCGACCTTCAGGTAATTCGCGAGCACGAAGTTGTGGTAGTCGAGCGTGGAACGCAGTTTTTCGGCGAGTTCCTTCGGATAGCGCAGGTCGGCGACGCGGATGCCGCGGCGCGCGACCTTGTCCTCGTACGCCGGCCCGATGCCGCGCCCGGTGGTGCCGATCGCGTCCTTGCCGGCGGCCTTCTCGCGCGCCTGGTCGAGGGCGATGTGGTACGGCATGATCAGCGGCGTCGCCGGCGAGATCTTCAGCCGCGAACGCACTTCCACGCCGTTGCCTTCCAGCTCGGCGATTTCCTTCTGCAGCGCGCCCGGGTGCAGCACCACGCCGTTGCCGATCAGGCACAGCGCGTCGTCGCGCAGGATGCCGGACGGAATCAGGTGCAGCACGGTCTTCCTGCCGCCGATGACGAGGGTGTGGCCGGCGTTGTGGCCGCCCTGGAAGCGCACCACCGCACCGATGTCCTGCGTCAGCAGGTCGACGATCTTGCCCTTGCCCTCATCGCCCCACTGGGCGCCCAACACCACGACCGACTGGCCCATTTCTTCGCTCCGGACACGGAAAAAGCCGGCGGGAATGGCCCCGACCGGCTTTTCGACATTCTACGGGGTTCAGCTCGCGGGCGCGAGTCGCGGATCCGGGCCGTTCAGCCCCCGCGCGCCAGCCACAGGCCCACCAGGCCGGCGATCAGCACCGCGGCGCCGACCCGGCGCACGCCGTGGTCCGACAGGGCATGCAACTGTTCGACGGCGCGCTTCCACGCCCCGGGGGCGGCGAACAGGAACAGGCCCTCGAGGATCGCGACGAGGGCGAGCGCCGACCACAGGTCCGACATGGGTCAGCGGTCGTCGCGCATGTATTGCAGGAACGGATCGTTGCGCTCGAGCACGATCACGTCGTTGCCGCCGGAGAAGGCCTTGCGATAGGCCTCGAGGCTGCGCTGGAAGGCGTAGAAGCCCGGATCCTTCGACGCCGCCTCGGCGTAGATGCGCGCCGCCTCGGCATCACCCTCGCCGCGCAGCTTCTGCGCGTCGCGTTCGGCCTCGGCCAGGATCACCGCCTGCTGCCGGTCGGCCTCGGAACGGATCTTCTGCGACTGTTCATCGCCTTCGGCGCGCAACTGGCTGGCCACCTGCTGCCGCTGCGCGCGCATGCGCCGGTACACCTGTTCGATCACCTCGCCGCCGGTGGGCAGGTCGATGCGCTTGATCCGGATGTCGGAAATCCGCACGCCGAGCGTGGCCGCGCCCTGGTTGATCGAGGCCAGCTGCGCCGACAGCACCTTGTCGCGGTCGCCGGAAACCACTTCCTGCAAGGTATGCGCATTGATCTCGTTGCGCAGCGCGTCCTTGATGATCGGCGCCAGCCGCTGCTCGGCGATGGCTTCGTCGCCGCCGGTGGCGCGATAGAAGTCGCGCACGTTCTCGATCTGCCCGATGGCGAAGAAGTCGACGCTCACGTCCTTCTTTTCGGAAGTCAGGTAGCGCTCCGGATCGGCCGGAAGCACCTTCAGGCGCCGGTCGAACACCAGCTTCGATTCGATCAGCGGGATCTTGAAATGCAGCCCCGGGCCGACGTTGCTGCGCACGACCTTGCCGAGGTTGAGCACGATCGCGGTGTGGCCTTCGTTCACCACGTAGACCGACCCCAGCAGCGCGAACGCCGCCACGACCGCCGCGACGACCAGCATGCGCACGTTCATCGCCCCACCTCCCGATCCGCGCTGCGCGGTTCGCGTCCCGGGCGCGCGTCCGCATCGTCGGGCGTGGCGCTGACCACCGGCGACAACACGTCCGGCAACAAGGGCGGCGCGGCCGTCGACGCCGCCGACGGCATCGGCACGTAGATCAACTGGCGGCCATCGCCGCCGACCACGGTGCGGTTCTTCGCCAGCACGTCCTGCACGGTTTCCAGCCACAGGCGCTTGCGGGTCACTTCAGGCGCCGCCTTGTACTGCGCGACGAGCAGGTCGAAACGCTGCGCATCGCCGGTGGCGCGGGCGACGGCAGCGGTCTTGTAGCCTTCGGCCACGGTGCGCACGCGCGCGGCCTGGCCGCGGGCCTCGGGCACGATCTTGCTGGCGTAGGCCTCGGCCTCGTTCTTGAGCCGGTCCTTGTCCTGCTGCGCGCTGTTGACGTCGTCGAACGCCGGCTTCACCTCCTCCGGCGGACGCGCGTTCGGCAGGTTGAGTTCGGTGACGACGAGCCCGGTGCGGTACACCTGCAAGGCCTGCTGCAGGCGTTGCTTCGACGACACCGCCAACGCATTGCGCGCGCTGAGGACGGTATCGAGGTCGGAACGGCCGACCTGCTCGCGGACCGCGCTGAGCGTGGCCTCCTTCAGCACTTCGTCGGCATTGCGGGTGCCGAACAGGTAGAGCTGCGCATCGCCGACGCGGTACTGCACGTTGATCTCGACGCTGACGATGTTCTCGTCTCGGGTCAGCACCGGCACGGTATCGCTGAAGGTCTTGATCTGGGTGGCGTTGACCTTGAGCACGCGTTCCAGCGGCCACGGCAACTTCAGGTGCGGACCGGGTTGCAACACCCGGGCGAAGCTGCCGAAGCGCAGTACCACGCCGCGCTGCTGTTCGGTCACCAGCACGAAGCTGTCGAGCGCGAGCATCACGACCACCGCGATGCCGACCCAGCGCAGGTAGCCACCGTCTCCGCCGATGCCGCGCAGCGGCCGCAATAGGCGCGAGAACGCGTCGTCGGCCTTGCGCTTGCCTTCGTCGTTGCCGCCGGGGGTATTCCAGGCCATGCAGGCTCCGTTGCTGGTCTCGGGTCGATTCTACGTGATCGCGAAAAGCCGACGACGGGCCGCGACCCGCCTACTCGGTTTCCACTTCGGGCAGCAGGGCACGCAGCGGCGCGCCATCGGCCTGCGCGGCGAGGCGCGCGGCATCGGCCAGCGCCAGGTCCACGCGCAGGCGCCAACCATCGTCGTCGTGGGATTCGTCGCGCACCGCTTCCAGCGCGTGCAGGCGCGCGCGCAGGCGGCCGGCATCGGTCGGCAATCGCACTTCCCCGCTCACGCGGCGCAGGCCGAGGCGTTCGCCCAGCGCATGGCGCAGCAGGCCGAGGCCATCGCCGTCGCGGGCGGACATCCACACCGCGGCGGATTCCGCGTCGCCGCCGTCGACGCGCGCCACCGCGCCCTCGATGCGGTCGATCTTGTTGAACACGCGCAGTTGCGGAATGTCGCCGGCGCCGATCTCGTGCAGCACTTCGTCGACCTGCATGATGCGTTCGTCGCGCAACGGGTCGGCGGCATCGACCACGTGCAGCAGCAGGTCGGCCTCGCGCGCCTCGCTCAGGGTCGAACGGAACGCGGCGACCAGTTCGTGCGGCAGGTCGCGGACGAAACCGACGGTATCGGCGAGCACCACGCCGCCGCCGGGCAGTTCGATCCGGCGCACGGTGGGATCCAGCGTCGCGAACAACTGGTCCGCGGCGTAGGCATCCGCACCGGTGAGCGTGTTGAACAGCGTGGACTTGCCGGCGTTGGTGTAGCCGACCAGCGCGACGCGCGGCAATTCGCTGCGCACGCGCGCGCGACGCATCTGCGTGCGCTGCACCTCAACCTTCTCCAGCCGCTTCTGCAGCATGTCCACCCGCTTCTGCAGCAGGCGGCGGTCGGTCTCGAGCTGGGTTTCGCCGGGGCCGCGCAGGCCGATGGAACCGCCGCGCTGGCGCTCGAGGTGGGTCCAGCCGCGCACCAGGCGTGTGGCCATGTGCTTGAGCTGCGCGAGTTCCACCTGCAGCTTGCCTTCGGCGCTGCGCGCCCGCTGCGAGAAGATGTCGAGGATCAGCCCGGTGCGGTCGACCACGCGGCGTTCCAGCGCGCGCTCGAGGTTGCGTTCCTGCACCGGCGTGAGCTGGTGGTTGACCAGCACGAGGTCGGCGCCAGTCGCGTCGCAGGCGACCTTCACCTCGTCCAGTTTGCCGCTACCGATCAGCGTGGCCGGGTTGGGGCGGTCGATGCGCGCGTGCAGCAGGTGGGCGACGGTGGCCCCGGCCGAACGCGCGAGGTCGGCGAATTCCTCGACCACGCCCTCGTCGGGCTTGCCGCCGGCATGGGGCTGGATCAGCAGGGCGGTTTCGCCCCGGCGGGAGCGTTCGAACAATTGGGTCGGCATCGGGGACGAATTATGGGCGATCGCCCCGAAACCAAGCCGTCCGCGGACTTGCTTATTCGGCCTCGTCGCCGCCCTCGACCGCGCCCTCGGCGTCGGCGGCCGCCGATGGCGTGGCGCCCACGCGGACATTGCGCGCCGGGACCACGGTGGAAATGGCGTGCTTGTAGACCATCTGGCTGACGGTGTTGCGCAGCAGGACCACGAACTGGTCGAAGGATTCGATGGTGCCCTGCAGCTTGATGCCGTTGACGAGGTAGATCGACACCGGCACGCGTTCGCGGCGTAGCGCGTTCAGGAACGGATCCTGCAAAAACTGGCCCTTGGACATGGCTTTCCCCAGCTTGGATTTTGTTGTGTCCGGTCCGGTCGTCGCCGGATCCGCATCGCCCGACCCGCACTCCCCGCGGCGGCGACGGCCCGATATTAACCGACCGATCCGCGCGTTGTGCCGAGGAAAGCCCGCACCGCGCCCTGCAATTCCGTGCGCTGCGTCGAAGGATCGAACCACAGGGCGTCGCTTTCCCCGCGCAGCCAGGTGAACTGGCGCTTGGCCAGCTGGCGCGTGGCGGCAACGGCGCGTGCGCGGAAATCCGCCGCATCGCCCTGCCCATCCAGGTATTCCCACGCCTGCCGGTAACCTACCGCGCGCAACGCCGGCAGGTCGAGCGGGCGCGGATGCGACTGCAATCCGGGCAAGTCGCGCAAGGCGCGGACTTCGTCGAGGAATCCCGCCCGCAACATCGCGTCGAAGCGCATTTCGATGCGTTCGTGCAGCAATGCGCGCTGCGGCGGCGCCAGCGCCAGCTTCAGCACCTTCGCCGGCAGGCGCTCGCCGCGCGCATCGCGCTGCCACGCGCTGATCGGTTTCCCGCTGAGCCGGAACACCTCCAGCGCGCGCTGGATGCGCTGCGCGTCGGTGGCGTGGATGCGCGACGCTGCTTCGGGATCGACTTCGGCGAGTTCCGCATGCAGCGCCGCCCAACCGCGTTCCACGGCTTCGGATGCGATCTTCGCGCGCATCGCCTCGTCCGCTTCCGGCATGTCGGCGAGCCCCTGCAACAGCGCGCGGAAGTACAGGCCGGTGCCGCCGGCGAGGATCGGCAGTTTGCCGCGCGCGAGGATGCCGTCGATGGCGCGGCGTGCGTCTTCGGCGAATTCCGCGGCCGAATACGGCTGCCACGGTTCGCGCACGTCGATCAAATGATGTTGAACGCGCGCCCGTTCTTCGCGCGTCGGCTTGGCCGCGCCGATGTCGAGGCCGCGATAGACCAGCGCCGAATCGACGCTGACGATTTCGCCATCAAGGCTTTCCGCCAGCTCCAGCGCGAACGCGGTCTTGCCCGACGCGGTCGGGCCCATCACCGCGATGGCGGAAGGGCGAAGGTCGGCGCTCATCACGCCATCAGGCGTGGCGTCCCGCCGCGAGCAAGCTGTTGCGCCGCGCGTACAGCAGGTACACGAGCAGGCCGAACGCGTTCCACAGCAGGCACCACAGCTGCGTGCGCGTCGGCAGGCTGTAGAACAGGTAGATGCAGCCGAGGATCGCGACCGGTCCGACGATCCACGCTAGCGGCGTGCGGAACACGCGCGCGCGATTCGGGTCGCGCCTGCGCAGCACCAGCAGGCAGGTGGCGACGGCGATGAAGGCGATCAGCGTGCCGGCATTGGCGAGCGCGGCGATTTCGTCGAGCCGGGCGATGCCGGCCAGTGCCGAGGTCACGATGGCGGTGAACACGGTGATCGCCACCGGCGTGCCGCGCTTGCCGACCTTGGACAGCGAACGCGGCAGCAGGCCGTCGCGCGACATCACGAAGAAGATGCGGCTCTGGCCGTAGAAGAACGCGAGCAGCACGGTCGGCAATGCGATCACCGCCGCCGCCGCGACGATCTTCGCCGCCGCGCCGTGGCCGAGTTCGCGCATGATCAGTGCCAGCGGTTCCGGGCTCTGCCCGAACACGCCGAAGCTCAGCGCGCCGACCGCGGCCAATGCGACGACCATGTAGATCAGGGTGCAGCCGATCATCGAACCGACGATGCCGATGGACAGGTCACGGCCGGGATTCTTGGTCTCCTCCGCCGCGGTCGAGATCGCGTCGAAGCCGTAGAAGGCGAAGAAGATGATCGCGGCCGCCGCCATCACCCCGTACTTTTTGCCGTCGGGGCCGATGCTTTCGACGAAGCCGTGCGGCATGAAGGGATGCAGGTTCGAGGCGTCGAAGGCCGGCAGCGCGATGGCGACGAACACCGCCAGCGCGAGCAGCTTGAACACCACGAGGAACGCATTCACCGTCGCGCTCTCGCGGGTGCCGGCGATCAGCGCGCCGGCGACCACCCACGTGATCAGAATGGCGGGAACGTTGATCAGCCCGCCCGCGTGCGGGCCGACGGTCAGGGCCGTCGGCAGATCGACGCCGAGTCCCTTCAGGAACCCGACCGCGTAGCCGGACCAGCCGACCGCGACCGTGCTCACGACCAGGGTGTATTCGAGGATCAGGCTCCAGCCCACGATCCAGGCGATGGTTTCGCCGAGCACCGCGTAACTGTAGGTGTAGGCGCTGCCCGCCGCGGGCATCATCGTCGCCATTTCCGCGTAGGCCAGCGCGGCGCAGGCGCAGACGATGCCGGCGACGAGGAAGGAGATGAGCACCGCCGGGCCGGCGAGGTTGGCGCCGACGCCGATCAACGTGTAGATGCCGGTGCCCACGATCGCGCCGATGCCGAGCGCGACCAGGTGCGGCCAGCCCAGCGTCGGAACGAGCCTGCGCCCTTCCTCGTGGACCGTGACCCGGTCGATGTCCTTGCGCCGCAGCCAGCTCTGCATGTCGATCCCCGGGCGAATGGCAGAAGGCCACAGTGTGCCGGAAAGCGGCCCGGACCGCGCCCCGCGTCAGCGCGAATCGAGGTACTGCTTCAACGCCGCGATTTCCGCATCCGTCAGCGAGGGCGCGAAGCGGTCGCGCGCCATCCGGCTCATCAGGCCGGTTTTCGATTCGCGGCCATCGGCGGTCACGCCGGTTCGCATCAATCGAACGAAGGCCTCCGGCGTATACGCCTTGGCGACCACGAGGGAAGGCGCATCGTCGCCTTCGAAACCGTCGAGGTTCCAGCCGTGGCATTCGCCGCATGAGGTCATGGCCAGGTGGCGCCCCAGCGCCAGCGGTTCGACCGGAGGCATCGCGGGCGGCTTGTTACCGGCGTCCGGCTTCATGTCGGGCAACCACGGATGCGTGCCGTCCGCGATCGCCTTCGCCAGCGATGGGGACCATTTCGTCTGTGGCATGCCCACGGGGCGTACGGCGGGCAAGGACCGCATCCATGCCGTGATGTCGCGTACTTCGCGATCGCTGAGGTGCTGCAGCATCTTAATCGGCATTCCCCAAGGCACGTGGCCGTCGTGGGTCCTGCCCTCGCGCAAGAGCGCCGCGAACGCCGCGTCGTCGTAGAGTTCGCGCTTGATCGTCAGGTTGGCGGTAACGACCAGGCCCTGGTCTTCGTCTTCGTCGAAGACTTTCCCGCCGCCATCGGCGGCGTGGCAGCCGTTGCAGCCGACGCGCGTGGCCACGCGCAGGCCTTCGGCGGGATCGCCCGCCGCGACATCGGCGGCCGCAATCGCCGGCGAATCCGTTGCGGTCGCCGGCGGTTTTCCGCATGCGGCCAGCAGGAAAACCGCGATGAAGGCGACGGCTCGCATGGCATCCCCCCGCGAAGGCATGAAGCACAACGGGGCGAACGCGCCCACGCTTCCGATCCGGCCAGAGCGCATCGCCCCGCAGGCGCGCCGGGCCCGCACGTCGCGGGCCCGGCGGAGCTGCGTCAGAACTCCTGCGAGAAGCGGATGCCGAAGGTGCGCGGCTGCGCCACCACCGTGTAGGTTTCGTCGCCGCAGGTCTCGACCTTGCATTCGGCGAAACGCGCCAGTTCCGCGCGCTCGTCGAACGCATTCTTCAGGAACAGGTCGACCGACCAGTTGTCGCGCTTGTACCCGACCGAGAGATCCGTGAGCGTGTAGGCCTTCAGGTCGCCGAAGGTTTCGGCCGGGATCGTGCGCAAGTCGACCTTGCGGCTGCCCTGGTAGACCAGCGCCGCCTGCGCGAAGGCTTCGCCGCCCCACATGTCGGTCGTGTAGCGCGCGGTGAGGTTGCCCTTGAACCGCGCGGTCACCGGCAGGCGCGAACCGGCCGCCGCTTCCGGACCATTCGGGAAGTCGATGCCGTCGACGGTGCTGCCCACCGGGCAATCGGTGATCGGCTTGTCGGTGACCGGGGAAATCGCGCCGCAATAGTTCTCGGTGAGCTTGGCGTCGTAGAACGCGAAGCCGCCGGTGAACGCGAGGTTGTAGGTCGCGGCCCAGCGCAGGTCGGTTTCCAGGCCACGGATGCGCGCCTGCCCGGCGTTGCGGATTTCGGTCAGGCCGTTCGCGCCGAGGTAGGAGAACTGGAAGTCCTTCCAGTCCTCCTGGAAGATCGCGCCGTTCCACGACAGCGCGTTGTCGGCCCACGTCGTCTTCCAGCCGAACTCCCAGTTGGTGAGGAAATCCGACGTGTACGGCGGCAGCGTGCCCTTGCGGTTGATGCCGCCGGGGCGGAAACCCTCCGACCATGTCGCGTAGATCATCTTGCTGTCGTCGATCTGCCAGCTCAGGTTGAAGCGCCCGAGCGAACCGTTCTCGCTGGTCGACTTGTCGAGGTTGGTGCAGGGCGCGCCATGGAACTGCACGTCCGAGAAGCACGCCGCTTCGCCGGTGCCGCTACTGAAGCCCGCGCCGTAGCCGAAGAAGCCCTTGAGGCTGTTCTCGGTGCGGAACCAGCGGCCGCCGACGGTGGCGGTGAGGTCCGGCGTGATGTCGAACGACAACTCGCCGAACGCCGCCTCGTCCTTGTCGTTGCGTTGCTGCGCGGTCAGCCAGATGGTGTCCGGCCAGCCCGTCACTTCGATCGAGGACGCGATGTCGTCGACCAGGTAGCGCTGGAAGATGTCGTGGCCCTGCTGTTGCCAGAACAGGCCGGCGACGAAGCGGATCCTGTTCTCCTTCGGCGAGGTGATGCGCAGTTCGTGGCTGGTCTTGGTGTATCCGTCCTTGGCGTCGATGTGCTGCGCCGGCGGCACCAGGTTGCCGTCGTCGTCGTAGAAGTATTCGCCGTAGCCGGCCAGCTTGTCGTACCAGTAGTAATCGCTGTAGTCGGCCTGCGAATCGACGTCGCGCTTCAGGTGCGAATAGGCGTAGGTCAGGTCGAAGTTGCCGATCTTGCCTTCCACGGTCAGCGCCGCCTGCGTCCACCTGTCGTCGGAGTTCTCCGGGAAGTAGTGGTGCAGCTGCAGGTCGCCGATCTTCGGTTCGAAGCCGGCGCTGCCGTTGGCCTTCTGCCGCTGGCCCATGATCTGCGGGGTGATCGACCAGTCGTCGTTGATGTCGACCTTCAGCGCGGCGCGCGCGCCGGCGGTCCTCGCCCAGTTGTAGTTCTCGTCGACGAACGCGGCGTTGTCCATGGTCACGCCCGAGGACGGGAACGTGCGCGTGCCGTGGACGTTGTCGACATAGCCGGCGTCGTATTTTTCCCAGCCGACCAGGCGGATCGCCGCGGCCGGGCTCAGCGGCGCGTTGACGAAGCCCTGGACCACGTGGCCGATGCCGCCGCCGTCGATCGCGCTGGCCTCGACCGAGTAGCCGGCCGCGTATCCGGTCGGATCCGGCTTGTTGGTGATGATGCGCACCGTGCCGGCTTCGGAACTGGCGCCGTAGAGCGTGCCCTGCGGGCCGGCGAGCGCCTCGATCCGGGCGACGTCGTAGATGTTGATGTCGAGCGAACCCTGGATGGTGGTGATCGGCTGCTCGTCGAGGTACATGCCCACGCTCGGCTGCGAGCCGGAATGGTTGCCGTCGCCGCCGCTGGCGACGCCGCGCATGTACACCTGCGCGAAGCCCGGGCCTGAAAACACGCCGCCGCCGATGGAGCTGTAGGACACGCTGGGGATCAGCTTGGCGTAGTCGTCGAAGTCCTGGATGTCCTGGCGCTTGAGCGTGGTTTCGCCGATCGCCTGGATGCTGATCGGCACCTTCTGCATGTTCTCGGTGCGTTTCTGCGCGGTGACGGTGATCGTTTCCAGCGTCTTGCCCTGCGCATCCTTCGCGGGCTGCCCGCTGTCGGTCGCCGCGGGCTCGGTCGTGGCGTCCTGCGCCCAGGCCATCGAACCGAACGCGAGATAGATCGCGGCGGCCAACGGCAAGCGCACCAGCGTCGATGGCGCCCGCCGTTGCCGCGTGTTGCGTGTCGTGTTCCCCATTTCCCCTCCCCTCCTCGTCGTGGATCGATCAGGCGCCCGGTGTCCGGGGCGATGTTTGCGGTGGCGCTTGCGGATAGGCATCGAGCACCGGCCCGAGCGCTTGCTCCAGCGTCCCGAGCCAGTCCTGGTAATGGCGCCAGTGGTCGACGCCGTCGCGGTAGATCGGCTTGCGCACCTGCTCGGAACTGGCGGTGCGCACCGCGCGCGGGTTCTCGAAGAAGCGCAGGCAGGCCTCGTCGAACGGCAGGCCGCAATGGTCGAGCAGCCGCCGCACCTCGGATTCGGTGTCGGCGACCATGTCCTCGTAGATCACGCGGTGCACGCGCCCGGGCAGCACGTCGTCGAAATGCGCCATCAGTTCGACGTAGTCCCGGTAGTAACGGCCGATGTCGCCGAGGTCGTAGCTGAAGTCCTGGCCGCGCGCGAAATGCTGCTTGAAACCGGACAGGCAGCAGGCCAGCGGATGCCGGCGCGCGTCGACGATCTTCGCGTTCGGCAGCGCCAGCTGGATCAGGCCGATGTGCGCGAAATTGTTCGGCATCTTGTCGATGAACAGCGGCGCGCCGCGCTTGCGGTGGATGCGGGTGCGTTCCAGGTACTGCTCGCCGAGCGCGCGCGCTTCGCCGGCATCGATGCCGGCGAGGATGTCGTGGTAGGACGTGGTCTGCGGCGATTCCGCGCGGCTGCGCAGGGCGCGCGCCAGCGAGATGATTTCCGGCAACTCCATCGTGCCTTCGACCGCGGGATGGCTCGACAGGATCTGCTCGACCAGAGTGCTGCCCGCGCGCGGCATGCCGACGATGAAGATCGGGTCGGGCGCGTCGCAGCCCCAGCCCGCGCGTTCGGCGAAGAATTCGCGGGTGTAGACGCGGCGCGCCGCGCGGCCGCGTGCGGCGTTGTCCTCCGCGCTGTAGGGCACGAGGGTTTTCCGCAGCGCATTGCCGTCGCGGTAATGGCGGAAGGAGCGTTCGTACTCGCCCGCGTCCTCCAGCGCCTTGCCGAGGGCGAAATCGAAATGCAGGCGCGGTTCGTCGGCAAGGTCCGTGCGTTGCAGTTGCGCCCGCATCGCGGCGATGTCGCCGGCGTCGAAGCGCACGGTCTTGAGGTTGGCCAGGCTCCAGTACGCCTCGCCGCAACCCGGGTCGAGGTCGATGGCGCGGCGATAGGCGGCGATCGCGCGGTCCTGCGAACCCGCGGTCTTGAGCGCGTGTCCGTAGCTCATCCACAGTTGCGGATGTTGGGGATGCGCGGCCAGCAGTTCCTCGTACAACGCGATCGCCTGCGCGTAATCGCCGACGCGTCCGAGGATCACCGCCTTGAGGTTGCGGTAACTCGGATGCGCGGGTTCGGCGGCGAGCAGCGTGTCGATTTCCCGCAGCGCCTCGGGCTGGCGGTTGCCGCGGTTGAGCACCTGCGCCAGGTTCTTGCGTGCCGGCTGGAACCCGGGCGCGAGTTGCAGGCAGCGTTCCAGCAACGCCAACGCATCGTCGTCGCGGCCGAGCCGTGCATCGACCTCGGCCAGCATGCGGATCGCGGCGACGTCGTTCGGTGCGTGTTCGAGGCGTGCCCGCAGTTGTTCTTCGGCTTCCGGCAGGCGGTTCTCGAACAACGCCTTGCCGATCGCCAGCAGCCGCGGGTCCTTCGCCGAATGCCGCACATGCTGCAGGTAGGCGACGCCGGCACCGGCCACGTCGCCGTTGGCGTGCAACGCATCGGCGAGCGCGAGCCATGCGTCCGGCAGGTCCGGCTGCAGTGCAACCGCCTCGCGCAACGCCGCAACGGCCTCGCCGGTACGGCCGAGCCTGGCGAGCGCCGCGCCGAGGTCGGCATGCGGCTGCGCCCAGCGCGGGCAATCGCGCGCCAGCGGCCCGAGCACCCCGACCGCGGCCTGGTCGTCGCCCCGGCGGACGCGGGCCATGGCCAGCACGTGCAGCGCACGCGGATGTTCGCCGGCCACGCGCAGGATTTCGGTGGCCTGTTCCTCGGCCAACGCGGGTTCCGCCTCGAGCAGGCGCGCCGCATGCGCCAGCGCCACTTCGAGCGATGCGGTCGCGGCAGGCGCAGGGCCCATGCGGCTCCCCGGGTGGACGAAGCGCCGAGCGTAAGCGCCGCGCGACCGGACGCGCAAGGCGCGGACGCCTCAGTCCTCGTCCGGCCAGCGGATCGCCGGCCTGGCATCCGCGCGCGGCAGCGGGATGGCGGCGACCGCGTTCCAGACCTTGAGCGCGTCCACGGTCGCGGCCACGTCGTGCACGCGCAGGATGGCCGCGCCGTTCTGCGCCGCGACCAGATGCGCTGCGACCGAACCGAAGACGCGTTCGCGCGGTTCGTCCCGGCCCGTGAGTTCGCCGATGGTCTTCTTGCGCGAAAGCCCGGCCAGCACCGGCACGCCGAGTTCGGTGAAGCGTCGCAGTTGCGCCAGCAATTGCAGGTTGTGCGATGCGTTCTTGCCGAAGCCGAACCCCGGGTCGACCACGATGTTCTTCTTCGCGATGCCGGCCATCTCCGCGGCGAAGATGCGTTCGGCGAGGAAACGGTGCACGTCGGCCACCACGTCGTCGTATCGCGGATTCGCCTGCATGGTGCGCGGCTCGCCCTGCATGTGCATCAGCACGACGGGCACGCCGAGTTCGGCGGCCGCATCCAGTGCGCCATCGCGGCGCAATGCATAGACGTCGTTGACCATGCCTGCGCCGGCCGCGACCGCGGCACGCATCACTTCCGGCTTCGACGTGTCGATGCTGATCGGGATCGAAATGCGCTTCGCCAGCGCTTCGATCACCGGGATCGTGCGGCGCAGTTCTTCTTCGAGGGAAACATCGTCGGCGCCGGGACGCGTCGATTCGCCGCCGATGTCGAGGATGGCGGCGCCCTCTCCTGCCAGTTTCAAACCGTGCGCGATGGCCGCTTCGACCGTCGCATGTTCGCCGCCGTCGGCGAAGGAATCCGGGGTGACGTTGACGATGCCCATGACCCGCGGCACGTCCAGTTTCAGCACGCGTCCGTTGCAGTCGAGTTGCGGGGAGGTGTCGAACATCGGAACGCCTTGCGGAAACGCCAATCGCTCATTCTAGTCGGCGAACCTGACCGCTCACCGCTTTTCCAGCACGCTGGCGCGCAGGTTCTTGCGCAGGGAATCGGCATCGTAGAACGTGAGGTTGCCGATGTTCGTCCCGAGGTCGACGATGCGCTGGTTGAGCAGTTGGAGGATTTCGGGATCGCTGCGCAAGGCCGTGGCCGCCTCCGCGACCTCGGCCGGCGGCGCGTCGATGCGACAGGGATAGTCGAGCTTGGTGGCGATGCCGGCGTAATTGTCGGACGCCACCACCCGATCGCCGCAAGTCGTTTCCAGCGCGGTCTGGATACGGTACGGAACCCGCCTGCGGAACGCGGCCCGATATGGCGATGCGCGCCCTTCGTCGGTGAACCAGTCGAACACCTGCGTGGTGTAGATGTTCATCGCCAGCTTGCGCAGCGCGTAATCGCGGATCAAGCCGAGGTCGCCGGTGGAAGTCAGTTCGTCGTAGGTCGCGCGCTGGCGGACGTTGTCGTTGTACTGGGTGGCGCGGTAGGCCGCGACCAGCAGCGCTTCGTCGGACAGTGGATCGCGGCCCGACAGCGCATCGGCGGCACGGCGGGCATTGGCCTGCACCTGCTCGTGGTAACCGATCTGCATCTCGATGTTCCAGGCTTCGGCACGCAGGTCGTCCTTGAGGCGCTCGGTAAACACGGCGGACTTGCGATCCTGTTCGCGGTCCTCGTTCCAGTTCGCCGCCTGGATGCCGAGGAACACGCCGAAGACGACGACGACCAGTTCGATGGAGACCGCGATCCAGTCCTGCTCGCGGAACCTGGCGACGGCGCGGCGCACGATCGTCACGATCCACCCCCGCTCGCCAATCCCCGCCAGGCAGTGTCGGCGATGGTCGGATGACCCGCAAGCATCGTTCGCGGATCGCTCAGTTCGCCGGCACCAGGCCGGTATGGCTGCGGAAAATGCCTTCGTTGCAGGACAGGCAATACTGGTTCCCCGCAGGATCGACCGTCTGCCGGTTGAAATAGATGTACGCGCCGTCGTCGGCGATGAAGGCTTCGGGATCGGTGCGCATCCGCCTCGGGAAATCCGGGGTCAGCTGCTGCAGCAGCGGTTCGGCCGGATCGATGTTCGCGAGGAACACCTGCGAGGGGAACGTCGCGGGCGGGACGCTGGCGACGAAGAACACGTAGGAATTGCCGTTGTAGGTGAAGTATTCCGGGGAATTGACGATGCCGTTGCGCGAGGTGCGCATGCTGCGGATCAATTCCCAGCCCGTGCCTTCCGCCTCGCGGTAGATGCGCAATTCGACATCGTCCGCCACGGTCATCATGACCCGCGCGCCGCCGAATTCCGGCGCGTGCCAGATCCATGCCCGGCTGTTGAGGTCCTTCTGCCCGGCGTCGAAGGTGAGTTGCGTCGCCACGCCGGAATCGAGGTCGTAGCGGAACACCTGCGACACGCCATCCACCACCGTGGGGAACGTCGCGGCGCGCTCGCCCTGCACGAAACGCATCGCGTAGTAGTACTGCAACTGCGATTGCGGGTACTGCGCCACGCGCCGTTCGCTGGCGGGTTCGTCGAGGTTGCGCCAATAGTGGTAGCCGGCCGGGTCGACATAACTGATGCGCGGCGACGGATCCCGCCAGTCGTTGCTGGCGTACGGCACCGCCCGCAGCCGGGCCACGGGGGCCAGGAAATCGTGGCGCCAGCTTCCGTCGCGCAACTGCTGCGCCATCGCGAGGCGCGCGTTCACGCGGGTCTTGGGCAGGCCGGCGAGGAACTTGGTGTAGACGATCTGGTCGCCGGAGGCGGTGCTGATCCATTCGGGGCCATTGCCGAGGATGCGGATGTCCAACGTCGCCATCGCCTCGGCATCGACCAGGGTGCCCTTGCCGTCGGCGGGAACGAACATGCCGGTTTCCGGATCCACGTCCGCGATTCACAACCCGCCGTTGATATCGACCCAGGCGATCTTGCCGCGCGCCTGGCTGAATTCGCAGTCGAGCAGGTCGCGCTGTTGCGTCACCAGCGATTCCCCGGGAATCGCCTGCGCCGCAGCGACCGACGCCGTCGCCAGCCAGGCGGCCATCAACATCCCCGCCGCCGGCACGATGCGCCACCCAGCAATCGTCGCCATCAACCATCCGCCCCCGTGCGGAAACCCTCGGGCATTTTCACGGATGCCGCGAGGAAATCCGGCCAGAGGCATGGCCGGAGCCGTGCGGACACCGCGTTAGGCGATATGACTTCCCGGCCCCGCGGCTTGCGTGCCCGGGCCGGTGGTCGGATTCACAGGGGGCCGTCCGCAGCGATGCGGATGGCGGAAAACCATGGATTGCCGGGCGACCGCCATGCATCGGGGTTGCGTCGGCGAGGTTCAGGAGGATCCGATGATCGCCATGCATTCGTTCCGCCGTTTCCGCCACGGCGCACTGGCCGTGCTCGCCGTCGTGGCGGGGATCGGCGCCGCCACCGCAACCCGCGTGGCAGTCGCGGATCCGCAGCCCATCCTGACGAGCAACCAGTTGCTGGCGCAGGCCGCGCCCGACGAATGCTTCAACGGCATCGGCGTCGACTACCCGGCGATCAACCCGGACGGCACCTGCACGCAGGGCGAGCCGAAATACAACGAATCCTACATCTGGGGCCTGACCGAACAGGGCGGCAAGCTGTGGTTCGGCACCATGGCGAACGCGGCCTGCATCCTCGACGGCATGGCCGGCGGCCAGCCGATGGCCAACGGCCTGTTCGCCTGCGAATTCGGCACCGGCGAGTTCGCACGGGAACATCCGGCGATCCCGGCACCCCTCGGCGACTGGCGCATGCCCAGGATCTACTCCTGGGACCTGGCCACCGGCGAACTCGTGAACCGCCTGCCGGGCAGTTCGCTGCTGAAGAACACGCTCGGCTTCCGCGGCGCCGGCTCGATCGACGACATCGCCTTCCTCGCCGGACCCAGCCTGTCCGGCGCCAGCGTGAACTTCTTCGCGTTCAAGGCGAGCACGGGCAAATTGCTCGGCGCCTGCACCCGCACCGACTACAACTACATCCGCAGCTGGAGGCTCGTGGACGGCGTGTTGTACGTGGGCGTGGGCTCCAGCTCCAAGGGCGGCGTGTTGCGCTGGGATGGCGCGCCCACCCCGCCTTCCGGGAATTTCTGCGGGCGCTTTTCCGAAGTCGGCCGCGCGAATTCGGATGTCGCCAACCTCGCCATGTACGTGGACGGCAACGGCAACCACCGCCTCGCGGCCTCGACCGTGCCGATCCGGTCTTCCAGCAGCAACGACGGCGCGTCGGTCGGCGTGTGGATCAGCCCGCCGATCCCCGCGGGCGGCCTGACCACGAACGAGGCCGGCCAGTGGCAGGAGGTCTGGAGCCCGTCGCAATACGACCCGGACACGATCATGGCGCGCTTCGGCTATTCAGGGGGCGCGTTGCAGTATTTCGATGGCTGGCTGTACTGGGGCACGATCCACCTGCAGAACAGCAAAGCGCTGAGCGTCCACGAGAACTGCAACAGGTCCTACTGCTTCGGCATGCCATCGAACATCGAGGAAGCGAAGGAATTGGCCGATGGCATCTATCGTTCGACCTCGGTCTGGCGCGGCCGCAACCTGGAGGACGCGGCCCATCGCGAGATCCAGTTGTTGTACGGGGAAAGCGAATTGCCCGCCGTCGTCGCCCCGAAGACCTTCGAGACGAAGCCGACCGGCTGGACGCCGCTGTACGGGCCTTCGGGCTTCGGCAACCGCAGCAACGAATACACCTGGCAGATGGCGGTGTTCGATGGCCGCCTCTACATCGGCACCTTCGACGCCTCGACCCTGCAGGGCAATACCGAGCAATTCGGCGCGGACCTGTGGCGCTTCGATTCGTCCGACTCGCCGGCGGTGAACGAGAACTACACCGGCCTCGGCGATCGCTACAACTACGGCATCCGCATCCTGCATCCCCTGCAGGACGGCAGCGGCCTGATCGCCGGCATGGCCAACCCGTTCAACCTCGCGACCGGGGGCGGCTGGGAATTGCGCCTGCTGAAGGAAGGCGCGCCGGCCGCGAAGCAATCCGCGACCGGGCGCTGAAGGCCCGAACCGCCATGCGCCATCCGGCCATGGCGTTCGGCCTCCGCCGCCGTATTCATCGGCCGCTTCCGCAAGCCGTGGACATGGCCGGAAAAAACCGTGACCCGCGTTCCATTTCCGCGGGAAGGTCTGCTTTAATCGCGGGGCCTTCCGACCCGGCAAACGCCGGCGGCTGGCGCGGGAATGTACAGGGGGCCATCGGGGTGGAACCCGCATGGCGAGGTTCAGGAAGTTCGACCCGGAATCCCTTGCCAGCGCTGGCAAGACCCGGGAAATGAGGGACATCCCAATGGCAAGGCTGCTGTATTCCACTCGTTCTTCGATCCCGGGCAGGCATCTGCTGCCGGGCGCCGCGTTGGCCATCGCGCTCTGCGGCCTTCCCGTGCTGCAGGCCCTGGCTGCCGTCCCGACACCGACACCCCAGCCCGTGCTGACGAGCAATACGTTGCTCGCGCAGGTCGCGCCGGACGAATGCTTCAATGGCATCGGTCAGGATTACCCGCCGATCAACCCCGACGGCACCTGCACGCAGGGCCAGCCGAAAGCCAACCAGTCGTATATCTGGGGCCTGACCCAACAGGGCGGCAAATTGTGGTTCGGGACGCTGGCCAACGCCGCCTGCATCCTCGACGGCACGGCAGGCGGCCAGCCGATGGCCAACGGCCTGTTCACCTGCGAATTCGGGCAGAGCAAGAACGCGCGTACGTATCCGACGATCCCGGCGTCGCTCGGCGACTGGCGCATTCCCAAGATCTACTCGTGGGACCTGGCCACCGGGGAACTGGTGAACCGCACGCCGAACAATGCGCTGATGAAGAACACGCTCGGCTTCCGCGGCGCCGGATCGATCAACAACGTCGCCTTCCTCGCCGGCCCGGGCCTGTCCGGCAACGGCATCAACTTCTTCGCGTTCCGCGCCGACACGGGGCAATTCCTCGGTGCCTGCACGCGTTCCGAATACAACTACGTGCGCGGCTGGAAACTGGTCGACGGCGTGCTGTACGTAGGCGTCGGTTCCGACACCCAGGGCGGCGTCCTGCGCTGGGACGGCGCGCCGGATGCGCCTTCGGGCAACTTCTGCGGGCGGTTCTCCGAAGTCGGACGCACGACCGCGGACGTCGCCAACGTCACCCTCTACGTCGACGGCAATGGCCAGAATCGCCTCGCCGCCACCACGGTACCGATCCGTTCCCCCGCCGGCGGCAACGGCGCGGGCGTGGGCGTCTGGATCAGCCCGGTGATCCCGAGCGGTGGCCTGACATCGGCGAACGCGACGGGCTGGAGGTTGATCTGGACTCCGTCGCAATACGACCCCGACCAGGTCGTGTCGCGCTTCGGCTACGCGGGCGGCGCCGTGCAGTACTTCGACGGCTGGCTGTACTGGGGCACCATCCACCTGCAGAACAGCAAGGCGCTCAGCATCCAGGAAACCTGCACGAAGCCGTACTGCTTCGGGATGCCCTCCAACCCATCTGAAGCGCAGACGCTGGCCCAGGCCGTGTATCGCTCCACCTCGGTGTGGCGCGGGCGCAACCTCGAGAACCCGAAGACGCGCGAAATCCAGTTGCTGTACGGCGAAAGCGAGTTGCCGGCGAGCGTCGGCCCGAAGACGATCGAGGTGAAGCCGACCGGCTGGACGCCGCTGTACGGGCCTTCGGGCTTCGGCAACCCGAGCAACGAGTACACCTGGCAAATGGCGGTGTACAACGGCCGCCTCTACATCGGCACCTACGATGCGGCGATCCTGCAGGGCGGAACGGCGCAATACGGCGCGGACCTGTGGCGCTTCGATTCGTCCGACTCGCCGGCGGTGAACGAGAACTACACCGGCCTCGGCGACCGCTACAACTACGGCATCCGCATCCTCTACCCGCTCGACGACGGCAGCGGCCTCATCGCCGGCATGGCCAACCCGTTCAACCTCGCGCCGGGCGGCGGCTGGGAGTTGCGCCTGCTGCAGGAAGGCGCGGCGGCGGCGAAGAAGCCCAAGCCCAGGCGCTGACGCCACCCAGCAAGAAAAAAGGCCGGGGAATTCCCCGGCCTTTTTCGTCGCGCACGATTCATTCGGCTTCGACTCAGGTCTGCGTCGCCGGTCCGCCGATCGGCGCAGCCGGTGGCGCGGCATCGTTGCCGGCCTTGCCGTTGCCGTTCTTGTTCCAGCCCATCGGCGGCGGCACCTCGCGGCCTTCCATGATCGCGTCGATCTGCGGCACGTCGATGGTTTCGTATTCGAGCAAGGCCTTCGCCATCGTGTGCAGCTTGTCGAGGTTCTCGGTGAGGATCGTCCTGGCGCGACCGTAGGCGGCATCGAGGATCTCGCGCACGACTTCGTCGATCTTGCGCGCGGTCTCGTCGGAAACGCTCTTGTGCTGGGTCACCGAACGGCCGAGGAACACTTCGTCCTCCTCCTCGCCATAGGCGATCGGGCCGAGCTCGGGGGACAAGCCCCACTTCGTCACCATGTTGCGCGCCATCTTGGTCGCGCGCTCGATGTCGTTGCTGGCGCCGGTGGTGACCTTGTCCTCGCCGAAGATCAATTCCTCGGCAACGCGACCGCCGTACAGCGTCGCGAGGCGGCTGTGCAGGCTTTCGCGGGTGGAACTGTAGCGATCGCCCTCCGGGAGGAACTGGGTGACGCCGAGCGCGCGGCCGCGCGGGATGATTGTGACCTTGTACACCGGGTCGTGGTCGGGCACGAGGCGGCCGATGATGGCGTGGCCCGCCTCGTGGTAGGCGGTATTGCGCTTCTCGTCCTCGCTCATCGCCATCGAGCGGCGTTCGGTGCCCATCAGGATCTTGTCGCGGGCGCGGTCGAAGTGCTCCATGCGCACGTCCTTGGCGTTCTCGCGCGCCGCGAACAGCGCGGCCTCGTTGACGAGGTTCGCGAGGTCGGCGCCGGAAAAGCCCGGCGTGCCGCGCGCGATGGTCATCGGTTCGACATCGCTGGCGAGCGGCACCTTGCGCATGTGCACCTTGAGGATCTGCTCGCGACCCTTCACGTCCGGCAGGCCGACCACCACCTGGCGGTCGAAACGGCCCGGGCGCAGCAGCGCGGGATCGAGCACGTCGGGACGGTTGGTCGCGGCGATCACGATCACGCCCTCGCCGCCCTCGAAGCCGTCCATCTCGACCAGCAACTGGTTCAGCGTCTGCTCGCGCTCGTCGTGGCCGCCGCCGAGGCCGGCGCCGCGATGGCGGCCGACGGCGTCGATTTCGTCGATGAAGATGATGCAGGGCGCGTGCTTCTTCGCCTGCTCGAACATGTCGCGCACGCGCGAAGCGCCGACGCCGACGAACATCTCGACGAAGTCGGAACCGGAAATCGAGAAGAACGGCACCTTGGCCTCGCCGGCGATGGCCTTCGCCAGCAAGGTCTTGCCGGTGCCGGGCGGGCCCACCATCAGCACGCCGCGCGGGATCTTGCCGCCCAGCTTCTGGAACTTGGACGGGTCGCGCAGGAATTCGACCAGTTCCTCGACCTCTTCCTTCGCTTCATCGCAACCGGCGACGTCGGCGAAGGTGACGCGGGTCTGGTCCTCGTTCAGCAACTTGGCGCGCGAACGACCGAAGGACATCGCGCCCTTGCCGCCGCCCTGCTGCATCTGCCGCATGAAATACACCCAGATGCCGATGAACAGCAGCCACGGCAGGATGTTGATCAGGATGTAGCCGATCGACGGTCCGTTCGACGGCGGGGTCTGTTCGATCGCCACCTTGTGGTTGATCAGGTCGTTGACCAGGTCCTTGTCGCCCGGGTTGTAGGTGGTGAACTTGGTTCCATCCTTGCGTTCGCCGGTGATCGTGGTGCGGTCGTCGCCGATGGTGACCTTGGCGACGTTGTCCTCGTGCATCAGCTGCACGAACTGGTCGTAGGCCATCGGCCCGGTTTCGCCGCGCAGCTTGGGGGAGAAGCTCTGAAACACCACCAGCAGCACGACGGCCACCACCACCCAAAGCAGAAGGTTCTTGAACATGTCGTTCATCGAATGGCTCCCGGACGTCCCGTCATTTCACTTCCTCACCGTCAACTTGCCTTGCGCGAGTGCATACACTTCCGGCGAACGCTTGCGCGATGCCGCCGGCTTGCGGATCGCCACCCTGGCATAGCGCCGGCGCAGCTCCCGCAGGTAATCGTCGAACCCCGTTCCCTGGAACAGCTTGATCAGGAACGCGCCGCCGGGCTTCAGGTGGCCGTCCGCGAAGTCCATCGCGAGCTCGGCCAGATGCATGGCCCGTGGCTGGTCGACCGCATCCATACCGCTTTTATTGGGGGCCATGTCGGACAGGACAAGGTCCACCGCCTGCCCCTCGAGCGTGGCCTCCAGCCGCGATAGGACCGCATCCTCCCTGAAATCGCCATGAAGGAACTCGACCCCGGCCAGCGAGGGCATCTCGAGGATGTCCAGCGCGATCACCCGCCCGCTGTCGCCCAGCGATTGCCGCACCCACTGCGACCAGCCGCCGGGCGCGGCCCCGAGGTCGACCACGACCATGCCCGGCTTGAGCAAGCGGTCGCGTTCGACCAGTTCCTCGAGCTTGTAGGCGGCGCGCGAACGCAGGCCTTCCGCCTGCGCCTTCTTCACGTAGGGATCGGAAAAGTGTTCCTGCAGCCAGCGCTGGCTGGATTTGCTGCGGGTCGCCATCAGGCCCGCATGATACCCTGCACATCCGTTCCCGCCGTTTTCCCCGACGCATGACGACCGCCCTGACCAGCGCCCAGACCCGCTTCCTGCGCGGCCAGGCGCATGGCCTGAAGGCGATGCTGCAGGTCGGCGGCAAGGGCCTAACGCAGGCGCTGGTGAACGAAGTCGATGGCGCGCTGGAGCACCACGAACTGATCAAGGTGAAGATCGGCGGCGACGACCGCGAAGCCCGCGACGCGATGATCGGCGAACTCGCCGGCCGCACCGGCGCCGCGCTGGTGCAGCGCATCGGCCACACCGCGATCCTCTACCGCCCATCGAAGGACAAGCGCCACATCGTGCTGCCGCGGGCCTGATGCAACTCGTCCTCGAGCGTCCGGACTATGCCTACGCCCTGCGCGGGGCCGACGGCCGCCATGCGCTGGTCAACGACCGCACGCTGACTTCGAGCTTCATCGTCGCGCCCGACGCGCTGGTCGAGGACTGGCCGGTCGCCGACATCACCACGATGCGTCCCGCCGACCTCGATGCGCTGTTCGCGCTGCAACCGGAACTGATCGTGCTCGGCAGCGGCGAGGCACAAGCGTTTCCACCCGCCGAGGTGATGGCGACATGCCTGCAACGCGGCATCGGCCTCGAGGCCATGACCAACGCGGCCGCCGCGCGCACCTTCAACGTGCTGGCGAGCGAGGGAAGGCGGGTGGTTGCGGGATTTGTGATCGATTCGGCGACCTGATGCCTTTGCTCGTCATTCCCGCGGAAGCGGGAATCCAGCTTTTCGCTTAGAAAGCGCGTGTTAGTGCGTAAACGCTAGCAAACATCTGAGACGAAAGGGCCCTCGCTAAGCGACCCCCTTATCGAACACAATACGAAAACAAGCTTGGAAACGGGGGCTTGGAATGCTGACCGACATCTTCGCGGAACGGTATGCCGATGTCCCGATCTGGCAAGCCTATGGCGAGTCCGAGCGACGCTTACTCGTGCAGGCATTCCGCATCGTCAGCGAACAACTGTTCCCGTACTTCGGGCCTGATGGAAAGGAGAAAAGCGACTCCAAGGTCACGTGGAAGTCGATACACGATCGCCTAAGCATGGAACTCGGCGTGCAGGAGCTCGCACCACAAGGGTATTGGGTCAAGACCCAAATGATGGGGAACGAGCACACGTATTGGCAGCAGCTGGCGCTCGTTCAAGTCTGCAACAACTTCGTGTGCGCTGCGTATGACTCGAACGTCCCAGCGGACAGATTCATCAAAGAGCGCTTGAGCTTCGTCGAGATTGCGTTTCGCGATCGAGAAAAAGCATTAGAAATCCAGAACGCGAACCTTCCTACGGAGATTGCGAAAGCAGAACGGGATGCCCTACTTCGGCCTTCTCGTGGCATACGTCTTCCCGGCAACGTCGCTGATGGCATGCGTGCGTTCAACCGCATTATCAACGAATCATTTCGGGGATACGTCGATGAGTTCAACGAACGATTGCGGCGCGCTGGCACGAGGCTCAACTACCACAACGGATTCATTCAAATCTCGGCCGATGAGCAAGTTGAGGTACACATTGAGACGCCTTTCTGGGCGCTTGTTAAGGCGCCGAAGTGGGCGAACGTGGACACGGATATGAAGGAGGCCCTCGATCGTCGAGACGCGGGCGGTCGCGATCCTGCGTTCTACGCCGCCAAGGCGCTCGAAAGCACTATCAAGATCATCTCTGCCGAGAAGGGATGGACACGGGGCGATGAAAAGGGAGCAGCCGGCTTCATCAATAACCTGGTCTCGCAGAAGAACGGGCGTTTCATCGACCAATGGGAGGGTGATGCCCTCAAAGCCTTCTTCGCGAGCGTGAGGAACGAACTCGGCCACGGCCCCGGCGGTCAGCCGATGCCGGAACTGTCCCCGCAACAGACCGACTGGGCGATCGAATTCTGCATGTCTTGGACAAAGAGCCTGATCAAGCGGCTGTAGCGTCGCCTGATCGAAATAAAAAGTTGGATTCCCGCTTCCGCGGGAATGACGGCTTCACTTCTTCGGCAAATACTGCTGCGGATCGACCGGCTTGCCGTTGTAGCGGATCTCGAAATGCAGCATGTCGCGCGCGGCGCCGCTGCGGCCCATTTCCGCGATCTGCTGCCCGGCCTTCACCAACTGCCCTTCGTTCACCAGGCGCGCGCGGTTGTGGCCGTAAGCCGACAACCACTGGTCGTTGTGCTTGACGATGATCAGTTCGCCGTAACCGACCAGACCGGAACCCGAGTACACCACCACGCCGTCGGCGGCGGCGCGCACCGGCTGCCCGGCGCTGCCGGCGATGTCGATGCCCTGCCGGGTCGGATCGCCCGCGGCATAGCTTTCGACCAGCGAGCCCTCGGTCGGCCAGCGCCAGGCGAACGGCGCGTTCGTCGGCGTGGACACGACCGGCGGCGGCGTTGGCACGGATGGCGTCGAAGGCACGGTGCGTGCAGGCGTCGTGCTGCGCGCGACCGGCGCCGCGCCCGGATACAGGCGCAGGCGTTGGCCGGGGTAGATGGTGTACGGCGGCGGGATGCCGTTCCACAGCGCGAGGTCGAGCGCGGTGAGGCCGTTGACGGTGGCGATGTGGTAGATCGTGTCGCCGCGCTGCACGACCGCGGTGCTGCCGTAGCGCGGCGTGGACACCCGCACCGGCGGCAGGGATGTGCGCGTCGAGCGATGCGAGGACGGCCCACGCACGACCTCGCTGCTGCCGCAGGACGCAACGAGCGACGAGAGGATCGCGACAGCGGCGACGAGGGCAATGGAATGCATGCGACCCATCATGCCGCATGCCCCCGCAACAGCAGCCAACCGAGCAGGACCAGCACCAGCACGACCACCGCCCAGCCGATCGGCTCGATGTACTTGTGCAGCGCGCGTTCGGCGCGTTCGCCGCCGAGGCGGATCGCCAGCGCGACCAGGAACACGCGCTTGCCGCGCCCCACCGCCATGCTCGCGAGATACGGCAGCCACGGCACCCCGACGATGCCCGAGGCCCAGGTGAACACCTTCATCGGGATCGGCATGAAGCCGCCGAGCACGAGGAAGCCGAACACCGCCCACGGCGATTGCGCCATCTTCGCCTGCAGCGTGGCGATGCCGGCATTGACCTTGTCGAGCATGCCCAAGGCATCGAGCGCGGGACGCACCGCTTCGAATGCGTAGTGGCCGAGCAGGTAGCCGACCACGGCGCCGAGCATGGAACACGCGAGGCTGATCGTGGCGTAGCGGAAGCCCCGCTTCGGCTGCGCCAGGCACATCGGCGCCAGCATCACCTCGGGCATGACCGGGAAGAAGATCGCCTCGACGAAGCTCAATCCGGCGAGCAGCCACGTCGCGCGCGGATGCCGCGACCAGCCGATGGCTTTTTCGTACAGCGGCGCGAACAGCCGCATCAGCCGACCGTTCCCGACAGCAACGGCACGAACACCACCTGCGCGAGGTTGCGTTCGCTGACGTTGCCGTCGGCGTCCTTGCGCAGCATCAGCAGGCCCTGCGCATTCGCCCCGCCCACCGGCGCAACGAGGGTACCGCCCGGGGCGAGTTGCGCGACGAGCGCATCCTCCAGCGCGGACGCGCCGGCGGTGACGACGATGGCGTCGAACGGCGCGTGTTCCGGCCAGCCGATGCGGCCATCGTCGTGCTTGCTGCGCACGTTCAGGCCGAGCGAGCGGAAGCGCTTGCGCGCGATCCGCAACAGGTCGCCGATGCGTTCGACCGTGTGCACTTCCAGCCCGAGCGCGGCCAGCACCGCGGCCTGGTAGCCGGAACCGGTGCCGACCTCGAGCACGCGCTTCGGTGTATTGCCATCGAGGAACAGCGCTTCGGTCATCTTCGCGACCACCCACGGTTGCGAGATGGTCTGGCCGTGGCCGATGGGCAGCGCGTTGTCCTCGTAGGCGCGCGCGGCCAGCGCCTCGTCGACGAACAGGTGCCGCGGCACGGTGCGGATCGCGTTCAGCACGCGCTCGTCGCGGATGTCGTTCTCGCGCAGGCGTTCGATCAGCCGGTCGCGCACGCGCTGGCCGGTCATGCCCAGTCCGACCGCGGCCGGCTGCAGGTGCATGCGCGCGGTCATGCCTCGCTCCGCAGCGATGCGGCCAGCCCGCCGACCCAGCTCGCGACATGTTCGAGCGCCTGGAACCGGGTCAGGTCGACGTGGATCGGCGAAATCGAGATGTTGCCGGTGCGCACCGCGTGGAAATCGGTGCCGGGACCGGCATCCTGTTCCGGGCCGGCCGGGCCGATCCAGTACACCGTGCCGCCGCGCGGATCGCGCTGCGGAATGCAGTCTTCGGAACGATGGCGGTTGCCGAGGCGGGTGACTTCGAAACCGGCCACTTCTTCCCAGGGCAGGTCCGGCACGTTCACGTTGAGGATGGTGTCGGCCGGCAGCGGATCGGACTTCAGCCGCGCGACGATCTCGACCGCGGCGCGCGCGGCGGTTTCGTAGTGCTTCGCGGCGCGGTCGGCGGTGACGAGGGAAACCGCGACCGCCGGCAGGCCGAGGAAGCGCCCCTCCATCGCCGCCGACACGGTGCCGGAATAGATCACGTCGTCGCCGAGGTTGGCGGAATTGTTGATGCCCGAGACCACGATGTCGGGGTCGAAATCGAGCATCCCGGTCAAGGCGAGGTGCACGCAGTCGGTCGGCGTGCCGTTGACGCGGATGGTGTGCGGATCGAGCCGCCGGGTGCGGATCGGCAGGTCGAGCGTCAGCGAATTGCTGGCGCCCGAGCGGTCGCGGTCGGGCGCGACCACCCAGACCTCGTGCCCGGCGCCGCGCAGGCCCTCGGCGAGGATGCGGATGCCGGGGGCGTCGACGCCGTCGTCGTTGCTGACCAGGACCCGCATGCGTTATCGCGCCGGAACATTCTGCATGCGGCCATGATAACGGAAGCCGTCGGAGGCTTGCCCGCTGCGCTACCCTGCGTCGATGCGCAAGCCGCCGCCCGAACCGGACGATCGCGACGATGCCGTGCTGTTCCGCGCCGCGATCGGCGCCGATCGCGGCAAGGTGCGTACCCTGCCCGATGCGCCGCTCCCGCCTTCGCCGCCGAAACCGAAACCCTCGACGAAGATGGCGCATCGCGACGAGGACGAAGCGCGCGAGGAATTGCGACACGCGACCGTTTCAGCGCTGGAAGCCGGCGACGCGCTGGCCTATCGGCGCGACGAAGTCCCGCCGCAGGTCCTCAGGCGCCTTGCCAGGGGCGAATACGCGGCGCAGGAAGAACTCGACCTGCACGGCCTGCCGGCGCGCACCGCGGAAACATTGCTGCGCGAATTCCTGCGCGACTGCCGCATGCACGGCGCCGCCTGCGTGCGCATCGTCCACGGCAAGGGGCGCAATTCCGAGGAACGCCTGCCGGTGCTGAAGAACCTGGTCGATCGCGTGTTGCGCCAGCGCGCGGACGTGCTGGCCTTCCACTCGCCGCCGCCCGCGCAGGGCGGCACCGGTGCGGTGCTGGTGCTGCTGGAACGCCAGGCGGGGAGATGAACGCAAGCGCCCGGAGGCACGATGCCCCCGGGCGCGCGATTTCCATCCTCATCGATGCACCTGCCAGCACTCGGCAGGAGAACGCGGCGACCGCTCCGCGCTGGCATGGCGAACCACGCCTGCGGGACGTCAAGCCGGCATCAGGAGGTCTTATTGGGTCGTGGTCGCCATGCGCTTGGTAGGCATGTTCACCCAATGGACCTCGACGCCGCGTTGGCGCGCCAGGTATTCGACGCGGTTGACGTAGTTATCGTCGACGGTCATGTTCGACGGCGCTTCGACGCGGGTAGCGGTCGCGAAGCTGGACTTTTCCTGGGTGCTGGTGCACGCGGCGAGCCCGGTGGCTGCCAGCGCGACGAACAGGATGCGTGTACGGGTCTGCATGTCCTTCCCTCCTCCTCTGCCGGATCCCGCCCCAATGCGGGTCTCCATGGCTCGCTTATACGCCTCCGCTTTTGGCCGGAATGTGCGGTTCGCGGGTTTCCGACAGACGGTCGGGATTCAGGCGCCAGCGTCGTGTAGGGCGCCCAGTTCATGCAGGACGGCCGTGGCATAGCTGCCCGCCGGTAATGAAAACGCCAGCCGCAGGCTGCCGGTCCCGGCCCATTCCCATGCCAGGTCGGGGAGCGCGATCCGCAGGGCCCGGCGTTCCTGTTTCAAGCCGGCGCGGACGAGGCCGTCGGCGATGCGCCCATCGACCAAGCCGGTCGCCGCCTCGGTCTCCAACGCACGCAGCCCTCCCGTCGTGCGCAATTCGCCCGCACCCCACAACGGCCCCGTGGGATGGATGTCGAAGGCTTCGGCGCGTGCGCGCAATGCATTGTCCAACGGCTCCGGCCCGAACACGCTGTGGCTCCCGGCGAGCATCCACACCTCGCCTTCGCAACCGCGATCCCACGTCGCGTCGGCAATGCGTCGCGCGAGCACCTCGTTGAACAGCGCCGAGCGTGCCGCGGACAACAGCAGCGAGCGTTCCTCGCGCCGCATGCGTCGGCCGGCGAACATCGCCAGCGCCTTGTCGAGGTTGCCGCCTTCCTTGCCGAAGCGCTGCACGCCGAACGCATTCGGAACACCGCGGGCTCGGATCGCCTTGAGTCGTCCATCGATTTCGACGCGCTCGCCGGCGATGCCGCGCAACACCAGTTCGAAGCGGTTTCCCGCCAGCGCGCCACGCGGCAACTTGCGCGCATGCCAGGCGCTATCGATAACCTTCAGGTCGTCGGACTGCAGCATCGCGATGTCCGGTGCGATCTTCTTCGGCAACCACACGCTGAAGCGCTGGCGCGTCACCGCGTGTCGGTCCTTGAGGCCGGCGTAACCGATCGCCGATTCGGCGACGCCGGCCCAGCCTGCGATGCGCTTGGCGGCGAACGTGGTGTTCATGCCGCGTTTCTCGACCGTCAGCAGCAGGTGCTCGCCAGCGCCACTGGGTTCGAACGAAGCGATTTCCTCGACGAAGAAGTCTTCCGGCGTGGTGCGGATCGTCGCGTTGAGCACGGCATCGCCGTGTGCACGGGGCATGTTCAATGAAAGATCCGAAGCATGGCGAGAATGATGATCGGGGATAGCAGGAAAGCGGCCAGGATCCAGCGTTCACGCCGCTTCCGCCCCGCTGCCACTTGGTAAAGCCCGCCTTTCCGGATCTGGTGAACGGCGCTCACGATCAAACAGGCAAGCAGCAGGAGGGCGAGGACATTCCGTATCCATGACAGCCTTGGCTCCTCCAACAGGATCACCAGCGGCATGAACGTTACGAGGAGCGCGAACCCGACGAGAAAACCGGCCAACGTTCCCAGCCGTGTCGCGGACTGCTCTTGCCCACAATCGCTACATTTGCACGGGAATGTTGGAGTCGACGGATACGCTTCCCACCACTTGATCGGCGCGCCGCATTGGCAGCAGGCGTACACGGTTTTCTCAGGCTTGGATCAACAGGCACGCCGCCTGCGCGGCGATGCCTTCGCCGCGGCCGGTGAAGCCGAGTTTCTCACTGGTGGTGGCCTTGACGCTCACGGCATCGAGTTCGACGCCGAGGTCTGCGGCAAGATTGGCGCGCATCGCCGCCGCGTGCGGGCCGATCTTCGGGCGTTCGCAGACCACGGTCACGTCGCAATTGCCCACGCGCCAGCCGCGTTCGGCGAGCAGCGACGCGCAATGGCGCAGGAACACGCGGCTGTCCGCGCCCTTCCAGCGCGGATCAGACGGCGGGAAATGCATGCCGATGTCGCCCAGCGCCAGTGCCCCGAGCATCGCATCGCACAACGCATGGATGGCCACGTCGCCGTCGGAATGCGCGAGCACGCCGCGCTCGTGCGTGATGCGCACGCCGCCGAGCACGACATGGTCGCCCTCGCCGAAGGGATGCACGTCGAAACCCTGGCCGATGCGGATATCGCCACTCATCGCGGGCGCACGCTGGCCTTGAATTCGGGATCTCGCAGCACCGCGCCATCGAGCAGTCGAAGTTCGTCTTCGCCCGGCAAATGCGCCGCCTCGGTCGCGGCGAGGTACCAGGCCTGGCGCGGATGGAACCACAGGAGGCGCACGCCGACGAGGCCCGCTTCGGCGAACATGCCCGCGACTGCGTCGGTGGCGAAACCCACGCAGTCCGGATACACCCAGCCTTCGGCGCTCACGTTGGCCGCCGGGGGTTCGGGCGCGGCGTCGACGAAGGTGCAGGCGACCAGTCCGCCGGGCGCGAGCGCGGCGCGGAAATTGCGCAGGCCGCGCACCGCGAGTTCGCGCAGGGTGTGCGAGAAGATCGACTGCGCGACGATGAAATCGAAACCGGTGCCGAACGCATCGCAGCGGAATTCGGCGTTGTCGTCGAAGCGCGGCTGCTTGATCCGCACCATGTCCGCGCCGATCTGGTTGGCGATCGCGTCGTCCACCAGCCAGCGGTTCGGCTCAATGCCGTGGTAATGGCCAGGCAGCAGGTAGGGAATCAGCAATCGCCCGGCGCGCAGCGAACCGCAGCCGAAATCCAGCACGCGGTGGTGTTCGCGCAGGCCGAGAGCGGTGAGCAGGCGGAACTGGGTGGCGCCCATGAAGTCGTACTGGCGCGGCGGGCCGACGTAGGCGAGGTAATGCTCCGACCCGGGACGCAGTTCGCGCGCGGCCTCGCGCGGCAGCGAACGCGAGTCGTTGTCGTCCTGCGTCATCCTGTCCTCCCCTGGCCCGCTCATGCGCGCAACGCCCGCAACAACGCGAGGTCGGCCGGCGTCGTGACCTTCAGGTTGTCTTCGCGGCCTTCGACCAGCAAGGGCCGCAAACCCTGGCGTTCCAGCGCCATCGATTCGTCGGTGATTTCGATGCCGTCGGCCAGCGCCGATTCGAGCGCGCGCACGAGCTGCAGGCGCCGGAACAGTTGCGGCGTCAATGCGCGCCACAGGCGTTCGCGCGGTTCGGTGCGGTCGATGCCGCCATCGTCGCCGGCGCGCTTGAGCGTGTCGCGCACCGGCGCGGCGAGGATCGCGCCGACCGGATCCGCGCGGCCGCGTTCGAGCAACGCGTCGAGGTCGCCGGCATGCAGGTTCGGGCGCGCGGCGTCGTGCACGAGCACGAAATCGTCGGCGCGCACGGAATCCGGCAGCGCGGCCAATCCCGCGAGCACCGATTCGGCGCGGGTCGCGCCGCCGGTGCAGGCGACCACCGGCTTGCCGAGGAATTCGTTCCAGCCCGGCCATGCCGCGTCATCCGCGGCCAGCGCGACGACCGCGCCTTCGACCGAGGGATGCGCGAACAACGCCCGCAGCGCATGCGCGAGCAAGGGTTCGCCGTCGAGTTCGATGTATTGCTTGGCGACATCGCCGCCGAAGCGGCGGCCGATGCCCGCGGCGGGAACCACGGCCCAGGTCATTGCTTCGCCTCCGCGCCCGTCGAAGCCGCATTCGCAGGCGGGTTCGGACGATCGTCGACCACGCGGTAGAAGGTTTCGCCGGGCTTGATCATGCCGAGTTCGCTGCGCGCGCGTTCCTCGACTGCGGCTTCGCCCGATTTCAGGTCGCGCACTTCCGCGGCAAGCGCCTCGTTGCGCTGCCTGAGGCCTTCGTTCTCGTGCGCCTGCGCGGCGACCTGCGCACGCAGGGCCTCGACTTCGCGCTGGCCGCCGTTGCCGAACCACAACCGCCACTGCAGCCACGCCAGCAGCGCGACCAGCACCAGGAGGACGATCCGCAATCCGCGCATCGCGACGCTTCGGCTCAGCGTCGCAGCGACACGAACGCGTCGCGGCCGGCGTAGCGCGCGGCGGCGCCCAGCTGTTCCTCGATGCGCAGCAGCTGGTTGTACTTGGCCACGCGATCGCTGCGGCACAGCGAACCGGTCTTGATCTGCGTCGCCGTGGTCGCGACCGCGATGTCGGCGATGGTGGTGTCCTCGGTTTCGCCGGAACGATGCGAGACGATGGCCGCGTAGCGCGCCTTGTCCGCCATCGCGATGGCTTCCAGCGTCTCGGTCAGCGTGCCGATCTGGTTGACCTTGATCAGGATCGCGTTGGCCACGCCCTGTTCGATGCCCTGCTTGAATATCTTCGGGTTGGTGACGAACAGGTCGTCGCCGACCAGCTGCACCTTGTCGCCGAGGCGTTCGGTCAACAGCTTCCAGCCGGCCCAGTCGTCCTCGGCCATGCCGTCCTCGATGGTGACGATCGGGTACTGCGCGCACCAGTCGGCGAGGAAGTCGGTGAATTGCTCGCTCGACAGGCGCTTGCCTTCGCCGGTGAGGTTGTACTTGCCGTTCTCGAAGAACTCGCTGGCGGCGCAATCCAGGCCGAGCAGCACATCCTCGCCGGCGCGGTAGCCGGCCTTGCCGATGGCTTCGAGGATGGTGTCGAGCGCTTCGGAATTGCTGCGCAGGTCCGGGGCGAAACCGCCTTCGTCGCCGACCGCGGTGGAAAGCCCGCGGCCCTTCAGCACCGACTTCAGCGCATGGAACACCTCGGTGCCCGCGCGCAGCGCTTCGGCGAAGCCGCCCACGCCCACCGGCAGCACCATGAATTCCTGCAGGTCGACATTGTTGTCGGCGTGCGCGCCGCCGTTGATGATGTTCATCATCGGTACCGGCAGCGTCGGTTGCCATCCGTCCGGGTGCTCGCTGATCGATGCGATGTACCGCCACAGCGACATCTTTTTCGAAGCCGCCATCGCATGCGCGTTCGACAGCGACACGCCGAGCAGCGCGTTCGCGCCGAGCCGCCCCTTGTTCTCGGTGCCGTCGAGGTCGACCAGGCGATGGTCGAGCGCGACCTGGTCGGCGGCGTCGAAGCCGTGCAATGCCTGCGCGATCGCGCCATTCACGTGCTCGACCGCCTTGCGCACGCCCTTGCCCAAGTAGCGGGTCTTGTCGCCATCGCGCAGTTCCACCGCTTCCTTGGTGCCGGTCGAAGCGCCCGAAGGCACCATCGCGCGGCCGATACTGCCGTCGGCGAGCGTGACTTCGGCTTCGAGCGTGGGATTGCCGCGGCTGTCGAGGATTTCGCGGGCGTGGACTTTCGTGATCGTGGTCATGAGTGACTGTCTTTCTTCCGGGTAACGAGATTCTTGATCGTCTCGATGTATTGCTTCGATTGATCCGATTGTTTCCAAATCATTCTGGTTCCGCTCAAAACTCCGGAAACTTCCAACCGCTTTTTTTCTTCGTTCGAATCGACGAAAAAGATGTAGTCCCCACCGGGAAGAATCGTCCCATTGCAATCCGTAAACACTGTTGCAACGACGCCTCGATCCGGTACATCACCCTTGATTGGCTCGATCAATTGATAGGTGACATCCACCCAGCCACGATCGAAGACCCCGTCGACGACTACCTTGTTCTCCGCACCGGCAACCGGAACTTCTTCCGTTCGAGTCACATGCGCAGTGAAGATGAAATCGGCCTTGGCGACATTGGCCTCATCGGTGTAGCTGATATCCGGATTCGGCATGCAAGCCATTGCCGGCTCCGACAGCAACAAAGCCGCGGTAAGCGCTAGCCCTCGCTTAAACAAGGCTCGATTCCAGGAACCCGCCACGCTTAGTCGCGGCATCGAGTTCCAGCATGGTTTCCAGCAGCGCGCGCATCTTGCCCAGCGGCCACGCGTTCGGGCCATCGCTGAGCGCCTTGCTCGGATCCGGATGCGTTTCCATGAACACACCCGACACACCGACCGCAATCGCCGCGCGCGCCAGCACCGGCACGAATTCGCGCTGTCCGCCGGAACTGCTGCCCTGCCCGCCCGGCAACTGCACCGAATGCGTCGCGTCGAACACCACCGGGCAACCGGTGTCGCGCATCACCGCGAGCGAGCGCATGTCGCTGACCAGGTTGTTGTAGCCGAACGAGGCACCGCGCTCGCACACCATGATGTCGGCGTTGCCGGTGGACTTGGCCTTTTCGACGACAGGCTTCATGTCCCACGGCGACAGGAACTGGCCCTTCTTGATGTTCACCGGCTTGCCGGCTTCGCAGACCTTGCGGATGAAATCGGTCTGGCGCACGAGGAAAGCCGGCGTCTGCAGCACGTCGACAACCGAGGCGACTTCGTCCATCGGCGTGTATTCGTGCACGTCGGTCAGCACCGGCACGCCGAGCTGGCGCTTCACCTCGGCCAGCACGCGCAGGCCTTCTTCCATCCCCGGGCCGCGGAAGCTGTTGATCGAAGTGCGGTTGGCCTTGTCGAAGCTCGACTTGAAGATGAAGTGGATGCCGAGTTCGCCCGTGATTTCCTTGAGCGTCGCCGCGGTATCGACCTGCAACTGCTCGCTTTCGACCACGCAGGGGCCTGCGATCAGGAAGAACGGCTGGTCGAGGCCGATGTCGAAACCGCAGAGCTTCATGCCGCGGCCTCGCTGAGGAGTTTTCCGCCGGCCTTGCGTTCGCGCGCAGCGCGTATGAACCCGATGAACAGCGGATGCCCACCGCGCGGCGTGGACAGGAATTCCGGATGCGCCTGGCAGGCGAGGAACCACGGGTGCTCGGCCTGCGGCAATTCGACCATCTCCACCAGCAGGTCGTCCATCGACTTGGCCGAAATCACCAGCCCCGCGTCTTCCAGTTGCGTGCGGTAGCGGTTGTTGAATTCGTAACGGTGGCGGTGGCGTTCGCCGACCACGTCCTTGCCGTACATGCGGTGCGACAGCGTACCCGGCTTGACGCGCTGTTCCTGCAGGCCGAGGCGCATGCTGCCGCCGAGGTCGGAATGCTCGTCGCGGCGCTCGATGTCGCCGGACTGCGTGCGCCATTCGGTGATCAGGCCGATGATGGGATTCGGGGATTGCTTGTCGTTCTCGGTGCTGTTCGCGTTCTCGAGGCCGGCGATGTTGCGCGCCACGTCCACCACCGCCGCCTGCATGCCGTAGCAGATGCCGAAATACGGAACCTTGTTCTCGCGCGCGTGTTGCGCGGTCAGCACCTTGCCTTCGAAGCCGCGGTCGCCGAATCCGCCGGGCACGAGGATGCCGTCGACGCCGGCGAGCACCTTGTCCGCGCCTTCGCGCTCGATGTCCTGCGATTCCAGCCACTTCAGGTTCACCCGCGTGCGCTGGCGGATGCCGCCGTGCTTGAGCGCCTCGCCCACCGATTTGTAGGCGTCCTTGTGGTCGACGTACTTGCCGACGACCGCGATCGTCACCTCGTCGATCGGGTGTTCGACGGCATCGACCACCGCGTCCCATTCCGACAGGTCGGCAACGCCGGCCTTGTCGCCGAGGCGCAGCTGGTCGACGACCAGCTGGTCGAGCCCCTGGCCGTGCAGCCAGCGCGGGATCTTGTGGATGTTGTCGAGGTCGATGGCGGAGATGACCGCCTTTTCCGGCACGTTGGTGAACAGCGCGATCTTGCGCCGCTCGCCGTCGGGCAACGGCTGTTCGCTGCGGCACAGCAGCACGTCCGGCTGGATGCCGATGCTGCGCAGTTCCTTCACCGAATGCTGGGTCGGCTTGGTCTTGAGCTCGCCCGCCGCCGCGATGAACGGGATCAGCGTCAGGTGCATGAACATGGCCATGTCCGGGCCGCGCTCGGTGCGCAGCTGGCGGATGGCTTCGAGGAACGGCAGCGATTCGATGTCGCCGACGGTGCCGCCGATCTCGACCAGGGCCACGTCGTGGCCTTCGGTCGCGGCGTCGATGCAGCGCTTGATCTCGTCGGTGACATGCGGGATGACCTGCACGGTGCCGCCGAGGTAGTCGCCGCGGCGTTCCTTGCGGATCACCGATTCGTAGATCTTGCCGGTGGTGATCGAGTTCAGTCCCGACAGGCGGGTGTTGACGAAGCGCTCGTAGTGGCCGAGGTCGAGGTCGGTTTCGGCGCCGTCGTCGGTGACGTAGACCTCGCCGTGCTGGAACGGGCTCATCGTGCCCGGGTCGACGTTGAGGTAGGGATCGAGCTTCATCATCGTCACCCGCAGGCCGCGGGCTTCGAGGATGGCGGCGAGGGACGCGGCGGCGATGCCCTTGCCGAGCGAGGAAACGACGCCACCGGTGACGAACACGAGGGGCGTTGCGGTACGGGCGGGGGCCATGGCAAAGCGCGCTTCCGGAAAGCCATAGTTTACCGGCTCGCCACCCTCCCGGCGACCGCACCGACGCAAGTGCTTGAACGCAAAGCCCGGCGACCGGATTCCCCATGCGACGACGCCCCGGCAAGCCGGGGCGTCGATGGGCTATCGCAGCGGATTTACGGCGTCGACTGCGACGCGTCCTTCTGATCCTGCGACTGCTGGTCCTGCGGCTGATCGGAGCTCGAGGACGAATCGTAGGGCTGGGCGGTCGATGCATCGGTGGCCATGCCCGAAGCGTCGCCCGAGGTCTGGCCCTGGTCGCTGGTCGCCGCGCTGGCGTCGCCGGAGGTGACGTTCGCGTTCGCGTCGGCGGCCTGCTGGGCGGAAGCATCGGCCTGGGTCGAAACCGGCGGCGTCTGCTGGCTCGCGTCGGCGTTGGCGTCCTGGGCGAAGGCCGCGGTGGTGGACAGCGCGCCGGCGACGAACAGGGTGAGAAGAAGGGTGCGATGGTTCATGGGGGTCTCCCGGAAGCGAAAAGGAAAGAATTGCAATCGTGTTGCCAGTGGTCGTGCCCCTCGACGACCGGGGTCGACCCTAACGACCCGTGCCATGCCCGCGACTGAACAACAGGCTTTTAACTTCCTCCCCGCGATGCGCGACAATCGCATCCATGCACATGAATACGCATCGCCACGCATGACCTCGCGCTACGACGCCGCCGACATCGAAGTCCTGTCCGGACTGGACCCGGTCCGCCGCCGCCCGGGCATGTACACCGACACCTCGCGCCCGAACCATCTCGCGCAGGAAGTCGTCGACAACGCCGTGGACGAAGCGCTCGCCGGGCATGCGCGCAACATCGACGTGGTGCTGCACGCCGACGGCAGCTGCGAAGTGGCCGACGATGGCCGCGGCATGCCGGTGGACATCCATCCGGAAGAGAAGATCCCCGGCGTCGAACTGATCCTCACCCGCCTGCACGCGGGCGGCAAGTTCAACAACCGCAACTACACCTTCAGCGGCGGCCTGCACGGCGTCGGCGTGAGCGTGGTGAATGCGTTGTCGAAGGAAGTGGCGGTCTACATCAAGCGCGACGGCAACGAATACCGGATGCTGTTCAAGGACGGCGATGCGGCCTCGAAGCTGGAGATCGTCGGCAGCGTCGGCAAGAAGAACACCGGCACCCGCCTGCGCTTCTGGCCCGACGCGAAGTATTTCGACACGCCCAAGTTCGCCCTGCGCGCGCTCAAGCACCTGCTGCGTGCGAAAGCCGTGTTGTGCCCGGGGCTGACCGTTACCCTGTTCGACGAAGCCAGCGGCGAACGCGTGCAGTGGCATTACGAAGATGGTTTGCGCGATTACCTGAAGGGTGAACTGGTCGAACGCGAGTTGCTGCCGGCGGAATTGTTCGTCGGTGCGCTGAAGAAGGACACCGAGATCGTCGACTGGGCGGTGGCCTGGGTACCGGACGGCGAACTGGTGCAGGAAAGCTACGTCAACCTGATCCCGACCGCGCAGCACGGCACGCACGTGAACGGCCTGCGCAGCGGTTTCACCGACGCGCTGCGCGAGTTCTGCGATTTCCGCAACCTGCTGCCGCGCGGGGTGAAGCTCGCGCCCGAAGACGTGTGGGATCGCGTGTCGTTCGTGCTGTCGCTGAAGATGACCGATCCGCAGTTCAGCGGCCAGACCAAGGAACGCCTGAGTTCGCGCCAGGCCGCGGGCTTCGTCGAAGGTGCCGCGCACGATGCGTTCTCGCTGTGGCTGAACACGCACACCGAGGCCGGCGAGAAGATCGCGCAGCTCGCGATCGAACGCGCCAGCGCGCGGCTCAAGACCGAGAAGCAGGTCGTGCGCAAGAAGGTCACGCAGGGCCCCGCCCTGCCCGGCAAGCTCGCCGACTGCATTTCGCAGGATCTCTCGCGCACCGAGCTGTTCCTAGTCGAAGGCGATTCCGCCGGCGGCAGCGCGCGACAGGCGCGCGACAAGGAATTCCAGGCGATCCTGCCGTTGCGCGGCAAGATCTTGAACACGTGGGAAGTCGGTTCCGGGCAGGTGCTCGCCTCGCAGGAAGTGCACGACCTCGCGGTCGCGATCGGTTGCGACCCGGGCAAGGACGACCTCGCCGGCCTGCGCTACGGCAAGGTGGTGATCCTCGCCGACGCCGACTCCGACGGCCTGCACATCGCGACACTGTTGAGCGCGCTGTTCCTCAGGCATTTCCCGTCGCTGGTCGCGGCCGGGCATGTGTTCGTGGCGATGCCGCCGCTGTTCCGCGTCGACGTGGGCAAGCAGGTGTTCTACGCGCTCGACGACGAGGAGAAGCGCCTGCTGCTGGAGAAGATCGCGCGCGAAAAACTCAAGGGCGCGGTCAACGTCACCCGCTTCAAGGGCCTGGGAGAAATGAACCCGCTACAGCTGCGCGAATCGACCATCCATCCGGACACGCGCCGGCTGGTGCAGCTGACCGTCGACGACGACGGCGAAACGCGTTCGCTGATGGACATGCTGCTGGCGAAGAAACGCGCCGGCGACCGCAAGGCCTGGCTTGAACAGAAGGGCGACCTGGCGACGCTCGAGGTCTGATCAGGCCAGCGCGGCCTGCAGCAGTTCGCGCAACAGCGCCTGCAGCTTCGACGCCTTCGCCGCGTCGTATTCGAACGATTCCTCGTCCATGTAGTTGCGCTGGCTGATCTCCAGCTGCACCGCGTCGATGCGGTGCGCCGGATCGCCGTAATGGCGGGTGATGTGGCCGCCCTTGAAGCGTCCGTTCGCGACCCAGTCGTAACCGGATTGCGCGGACAGCACGGCCTCGAGCTTCGCCTGCAATCCGGCCGAACAACTCGCGCCGTTCGCGGTGCCGAGGTTGAGGTCGGGTAGCCGGCCTTCGAACAGGAACGGCAATCCGCTGCCGCGGATCGAATGCCCTTCCCACAGCAGCACGCGGCCATGCAGCGCGCGCAGGCGTTCGAGTTCCGCGCGCAATGCATCGTGGTAGGGGCGCCAGTAGAGTTCGACGCGTTCGCGCACTTCGCCTTCCGACGGTTCGCGGCCGGGCAGGTAGACCGGATCGCCGCTGAAGCGCACCGCCGGGCACAGGCCGGTGGTGTTCTGGCCGGGATAGAGCGATGCGTCGTCCGGCGGGCGGTTGAGGTCAACCACGTAGCGCGAATAACGCGGCACGAGGATCGAGGCGCCGAGTTCGTTCGCGAATGCGTACAGGCGCGACACATGCCAATCGGTGTCGGGCACGGCGCGCGCTTCGTCGGTCATGCGCACGGCGATGTCCGGCGGCAGCTCGGTGCCGTCGTGCGGCAGGCTCACCAGCAGCGGCACGGTTCCGCGATGCAGGGTGCAGACGTAATCCATGCGTGCAGTCTAGCGGCCAGAACCGAATCGCCCGGGCCGGTAGGGCCGCGGATCGACGAGCGGTTCGCGCCCCAGCACCTGGTCGGCGAGCAGCGCCGCGGTCGCCATGCACATGCTCACGCCGAGCATGCCGTGGCCGGTCGCGACCCATGCATGGCGGCGATCCGGCACGGGGCCGATCAGCGGCAGGTCGTCCCAGGTCATCGGCCGCCAGCCGAACCATTCCTCGCGTCGCACCGGGCCGACCGGTTCGCGCAGGTATTCGGCCGCGCCGCGTTCGAGCGCATCGAGCCGGCGTCGGTTGAGGCTGCGGTCGTAGCCGGAGAATTCCATCGTGCTGCCGAGGCGGAACCCGCTGTCCCAGGCAGTGACGCAAACGCTGCGTTCCCACAACACCAACGGGCGTCGCGGCACCATGCCCGGACGGTCGTAAGTCATCGAATATCCCTTGCCCGGCTGGATCGGGATGTCGAGCCCGAAATCGCGCGCCAGCGACGGCGACCATGCTCCGGCGGCGAGCACCACGTCGTTCGCGGCGAACAACCGGTCGCCGGCATGCACGCGCACGCCATCGTTTTCGAATCCGACGCGATCGACCGCGCAATGTTCGACGATCTCGCCACCCAGCGCCTCGCACAGGCGCGCGAGTTCGGCGACGAAGCGGTCCGGCCGCAGGCGCGCATCGCCGGGGAAACGCACCGCGCCGGCGACGCCGGGCAGCAGGCTGGTTTCCTCGCGCGAATAAGCATCGCCGTCGATGCGCTCGCAAGCGATGCCGAGTTCGGCGAGCACGTCGAGCTCGGCGGCGAAATGCCCGAGCGCGCGTTCGTCATGGAACACGTAGTCGGTGCCCGAGGCGAGGAATTCGCAATCGAGCGAGTGGCGTTCGACGCGTTCCTGCAGCAAGGTGCGCGAGGCCTGCAGCAACGCGGCCTTGCCCCGCATCGCTTCGCGCCAGTCGCGCGGGTTGCAGCGCGAGGCGAAACGCGCGAACCAGCCCCACAACGCGGGATCGAAGCGCGGGCGCACGTAGAACGGCGCGTCCGGGGTCAGCAGCCAGCGCAGCGCGCGCGCGACCTGGCCGGGCTCGGCCAATGGCGCGGCGTGGCTCGGCGTGATGGTGCCGCAGTTGCCGTGCGAACTGCCGCCGCCGGCGCGGCCCGCGTCGAGCACGCGGACGTTGCGCCCGGCCTCCAGCAGTTCGATCGCCGATGCGAGCCCGACGACCCCGGCACCGACGATCAGCACGTCGTCGCGATCAGTGGTGGTGGCCACCGTCGCCGTGCACGTGGTGGTGTTCGAGTTCCTCGGGTGTCGCCTCGCGCACGTCGACGATGTCGATGTCGAAGTGCAGGTCCTTGCCGGCCATCGGGTGGTTGAGGTCGACGTCGACCACGGTCATGCCGACCTTCTCGATGGTGACCGCGCGCGGGCCCATGTTGGTGTTGAGCACGACCTGCATGCCTGGCTGCAGCGGCTGGTTGCCGAAATGCTTCTTGGGAATGCGCTGGCCCATGCCCTCGCGGCGCTCGCCATAAGCATCGGCGGCGGCGACATCGACGCCGAAATGGTCGCCGGCCTCGTGCCCTTCCATCGCCTTTTCCAGGCCGGGAATGATGTTGCCGTGGCCGATCAGGATGGCGAGCGGTTCGCCGTTGCGCGAACTCTCCTGCTCCGGCTGCCCGGTTTCGGCGACGCTGTAGTGGAAGCGCACGACGCGGTCTTTTTCGATCTTCATGTGGATTCCGTGGAATGCGGCTTGTGCGCGCCGCGCGCGACGGCCAAGATGCGGCCCGATGAATGCAGCGCATTATCCCGGCTCGCCATCGGCCATGCCAGCACGGCGTGGCTTCGCGTCCATCGCCATCGCCTGCCTCCTGCTCTGCGCCTGCGGCCACGAGGAAGTCCGCAAGCCGCCCCCGCGCACCGCGCAGGTGCCGCGAACCAGCTGGCCGCAGGTGCGGCCGGAGAACCCGGAGGCGGCGAACGCGGTGCTGATGCGCGCAATCAGCCTGGTGGGCACGCCCTACCGCTATGGCGGCAACACGCCCGAGGGCGGCTTCGACTGCAGCGGGCTGGTGAACTACGTCTTCCGCGACATGCTCGACCTGCGCCTGCCGCGCACCTCGCGTGAACTCGCCGCCTACCAGGGCCCGCGCATCCCGACCGACCGCCTCGCCACCGCCGACCTGGTGTTCTTCGGCAGCGGCGGGTCCGTCAGCCACGTCGGCATTTACGTCGGCGAAGGCCGCTTCGTCCATGCCCCGAGCACCGGCGGAACGGTCCGCCTCGATTACCTCGATGGCCCCTACTGGCGGGACCACTACAGCGGCGCCAAACGCGTCCTGCACTGAGCAGCGGCCAAGCTGAATGCGCTTGGCGATGGAAATGTGAGGAAAATCACGAGGTTGTTGCTGTTTTTTTACGAAATTTGAACTTACCGGCGGTTGGGCTCGGGCATCCTCACGCCTCGTTGACCGCCCTGAACACGCCCGTGACGACACCTGCTACGGCCTCCGGCCGCACTGCCGCCACCCGACGCCCGTCCCGGGTTGTCCGTTTTTCGCTCGCCGCCGCGTTGTGCGGCCTCGTCTTCCCGGCGATGGCGCAGGAAGCGATCGTCCCGGGCATCGGCCTCGAAAACATTTCGGCCGCCGCGAACGCCGTTGCCGAACAACCGGCCTCGGCAGGCGACCGCACGCTGTTTGCGGCCGACCCGGTCGCACCGGCGAAATCCGTTGCGAACCTGCCCGCGGCCGATGCCCCCAAGCCCGATGGCGGCGTGCAGACCCTGCTCAAGCGCGCGCTGGCCCTTCTCGGTACGCCCTACCGCTGGGGTGGCACCGCCGCCAACGGCTTCGATTGCAGCGGCCTGGTCGGCTACGTGTTCAAGACCGCGCTCGGCATCGAACTGCCGCGCGTCTCGCGCGACATGGCCAACACCGGCCAGCGCATCGATCGTTCCGCGCTGACCGCCGGCGACATCGTGTTCTTCAAGGTCCACGGCAAGCGCGTCGACCACGTCGGCATCTACGTCGGCAACGGCCAGTTCCTGCATGCGCCGAGCACCGGCAAGGACGTGATGGTCTCGCGTCTCGACCAGGGCTACTGGAGCGGCAAGTTCATGGAGGCGCGCCGCGTCGCCGGCCTCTGACCGCACCACGGGATCCGAATGACGAAGGCCGCCCATGGGCGGCCTTTTTCGTGCAATCGACGCGAACGAGTCATTGGCTCGGGCGACAGGCCTTGCCTTCGTACTCGTGCCGGTTCACGGCGTACTCGCGGCCGTTCCAGCGCAGCACGGGGAAACAGAACCCCGGTCCACCGAGCAGGATGTCCGGCCAGCCGTCCTTGCCCTTGCCGGACTGGAATTCGACGATGCCGCCGCCGGCGTCCAGCGTCTTCCAGCCACCGCCGGCCTGCCCCGCCAGCAATACGTAACCCGCCTCGGTACTGCCGTAGCAGTAGGTGCCGCCATCGGTCACCAGTGCGTCCTTGTAGCCGTCGCCGTTGAGGTCGCGGTACTGCTCGAGGCTGGCCGCGCCGCCATGCGGATCCTCCGGACACAGCCGCCACTGGCCGCCTTTCTGCACCGCACCGGCCGCCTTGAACACGGCGGCGCGCTCCGCGGCGGACGGTTCGCCCCCGGCCTGGGCATGGAGCCGCTGCGGCAAGGCCACGACCGCGATGGCCGCGAACAACAGGTTCCGGCACGAATGCATCGACATGGGCGTCTCCCGTTCCGACATGCTTCCCGCTGATAACGCGATCCCGCGCGCCGGGCGGTCAATGGTCCTTCGCGGCTTCCGCCACCCGATAGCGCGCGACCGTGTCCTCGATGCCCTTGCTCAGCGCCATCACCTGGGTGGCGTATTCGGCCAGGCGGCGGTCCTCGTCGTCCTGCGGCGTCCACGCCGGCACCGGCGATGGCTTGCCTTCCACCCCGTCGAGCGCCACGAACACGATCACGCAATGCGTGCACAGGCGTTCGGCGCCTTCGCCGTCCATCGGGTCGCGCGCGCTGACCTCGATCGAGAAATGCATGCTGCTGGTGCCGGTATAGACCAGGGTCGCGGTCACGGTAACGAGGTCGCTGATGCGGATCGGCGCCACGAAGCGGATGCCGCCCACGGCGACGGTCACGCTGTAGCGCCCGCTCCAGCCGACCGCCGAGGCGTAGCCGGCCTGGTCGATCCATTTCATGACGATGCCGCCATGCACCTTGCCGCCGTAGTTCACGTCGGTGGGTTCGGCGAGGAAACGCATGGTCAAGGCGCGCTGCTGTCCGCTCATGGGCATCCCGGATCCGGAGTCGGATCGATTATGCGCCGCGGCTTGCGGGCCGCGCGTGCAGGCGCCAAGCTGCGGCAAGGTCACCGAAGGAGATTCGCCATGCTGCGTTCGATCCTGGCCGTGCTCGCGGGCCTCGTGGCCGCGTGGATCACCATTTCGCTGTTCGAATTCGCGAGCATGCACGCCTTCCCGTCGCCACCGGGCGTCGACGTACGCGATCCGCAGCAACTCGCAGCGCTGGTTTCGCAGATGCCGGTCGGCGCGCTGGCGCTGGTGCTCGCCGGCTGGGTGGTCGGCGCGCTCGACGGCGGCCTCGTCGCGGCCCTGATCGCGAAACGCCGCGTGCCCGCCATCGTGGTCGGCGTGCTGGTGATGCTCGGTGCATTCCTGATGGTGGCGATGGTGCCGCACCCGATGTGGATGTCCGTTGCCGGTGTATTGCTGCCGCTGCCCGCGGCGCTGTTCGGCGCCTGGCTGGTGCGCGGACGCAAGGCGATCGCCTGAGGCATGGCGGTCTACACCCCGATCGTCGCCACGCTCGGCTACGTGCTTTCGCCCGACCGCGGCCGCGTGCTGCTGGTGCATCGCAACGCGCGCCCGGACGACCACCAGTTGGGCAAGTACAACGGCCTCGGCGGCAAGCTCGAGCGCGACGAGGACGTGCTGTCCGGCATGCGCCGCGAAATCCGCGAGGAAGCGGGCATCGAATGCACGTCGATGCAGTTGCGCGGCACGATCAACTGGCCAGGCTTCGGCAAGCAGGGCGAGGACTGGCTGGGTTTCGTGTTCCTGATCGATGCGTTCACCGGCACGCCGTTCGAATCCAACCCGGAAGGCGCGCTGGAATGGGTCGAAATCGCGCGCATGCACGAATTGCCGATGTGGGAAGGCGATGCCCATTTCCTGCCGCTGGTGTTCGACGCCGACCCGCGTCCCTTCCACGGCGTGATGCCCTATCGCGACGGGCGCATGCAGTCGTGGCAATTCTCGCGGGTATGATCGGGCGCATTCCGCCATACGATCCCGCATGAAAATCCCGGCCTCGTTTCGAATCGCCTTTCCTGCGATTTGCATCGGCGCGCTCGCCGGCTGCGCAAGCGCCGACGGCGCGCCCCCGCAACAAGCCAAGTCGCCGCAGGTCGCGGTGCCGCAGGTCCAGCATCCCGACGGCGAAAGCGCGCAGTGGTGGTTCCGCGCAGGCGCGGCGGAAGCGGCGTCGCGCGGCGCGATGCGCGGGCATGCGAAGAACCTGATCCTGTTCGTCGGCGACGGCATGAGCCTGACCACGGTCGCGGCCGCGCGCATCCTCGAGGGACAACGGCAGGGCCAGAGCGGCGAGGAGCATCGGCTGGCGTGGGAAGACTTCCCCGACACCGCGCTCAGCCGCACCTACAACACCGATTCGCAGACGCCGGATTCGGCCGGCACCATGTCGGCGATGGCCACCGGCGCGAAGACGCGGCTCGGCGTGCTGAGCATCGGCCAGCAGGCCGCGCGCAAGGACTGCAAGGCAGCGCTCGCCTCGCCGTTGCTGACGCTGTGGGAACTCGCCGCGTCGAGCGGCATGGCCACCGGCGTGGTGACGACCGCGCGCGTGATCCACGCCACGCCGGGCGCGACCTTCGCCCATTCCGCCGATCGCGCCTGGGAAAACGACACGCAATTGCCCGCCGAGGCGCGCGAGGCCGGCTGCACCGACATCGCGCGGCAGATGGTGGAATCGCGGTTCGGCACCGGGCCCGACGTGCTGATGGGCGGTGGCCGCCGCGAATTCCTGCCGAAGACCACGCGCGATCCCGAATACCCCGAACAGACCGGCAGCCGCGGCGACGGCCGCGATCTCGTCAGCGAATGGCAGGTGCGCCATCCCGGCGGCAGCTATGCGTGGAACACGGCGCAACTGCAATCCGCGAGCGATGGGCCATTGCTCGCCCTGTTCGAACCCGACCACATGCATTTCGAACATGAGCGTGCGCAGGACGGTGCCGGCGAACCCTCGCTCGCGGACATGACCAAAGCCGCGATTTCGCGCCTGTCGAAGAACCCGAACGGCTACGTCCTGCTGGTCGAAGGCGCGCGGATCGACATGGCCAGCCACGCCGGCAACGCCTATCGCGCGCTCACCGAGACCATCGCCCTCAGCGACGCGGTGCGCGCCGCGACCGAAGCGACGTCCGCGGACGACACGCTGATCCTGGTCACCGCCGATCATTCGCACACGCTCGCGTTCTCGGGTTACGGCCGACGCGGCAACCAGATCCTCGGCAAGGTGTATGGCGGCTCGCGCGAATCCATTGCGACGGTCGACCCGACCGCGCTCGCCCGCGATGCGAACGGGCTGCCGTACACGGTGCTGAACTACGCCAGCGGGCCGGGTTATCGCAGCAGCGCTGCTTCCGGCGATGCGCGCGCGACGGGGAATCGCCGGCCCGACCTGACCGACGTTGACACCGAGGATCCCGATTACCTGCAGGAAGCGATCTTCCCGCTCGATTCCGAAACGCATGGCGGCGACGATGTCGGCATCTGGGCGACCGGCCCCGGCAGCGACGCGGTGCGCGGCAGCGTGGAGGAGAACACGGTGTTCCACTTCCTGCTGCAGGCCAACCCGCGCATGCGCGCCGCGCTGTGCGCGAAGGGCGATTGCGAGAACGGCGTGCCGGTGGTGTTGTCGAAGCCGGGGGATTTCGAGTCGCGCCAGTAAGGGCGGAACCGCGAGCCACAAGATCAGAACGGCTTCGCCAGCACCAGATAAATCACGCCGACCAGCAGCAGCACCGGCAATTCGTTGAACCAGCGCAGCGCCGTCGCCGACGGCAACGCGCGGTCCTTTTCGACGCCCTTGAGCCAGCGCCCGGCAATGATGAAGTACGCCAGCAGCAACACGACCAGCGCGAGCTTGGCGTGCAGCCAGCCTTCGGCTGCGAACATCTTCGGCAACGCGTTCGGGAACACGCGCCAGCCCTGCCACAGCGCCAGCCCGAACAGGAACGCCATGCCGAACATGTTGTGCCCGAAACGGTACAGGCGCTTGCCCATCAGCAGCAGCCGCGCGCGCACCGCCGGCTCGTCGCCGACCTCGGCCAGGTTGACGAGGATGCGCGGCAGGTAGAACACCGTCGCCATCCACGCGATCACGAACACCACGTGCGCGGTCTTGACCCAGACATAGGTGTGCATCGCCATCCTCCGTCGCCGACGCGATAGCATCGCACGATGGCCAAGCACTACGACCGCGACTACTTCGACCGCTGGTACCGCCGTGGCGGCATCGGCGGGCGGCAACGCCTGGCGCGCAAGGTCGCGCTGGCGGTGGCCAATGCCGAATACATGCTCGAACGCCCGCTGCGGACCGTGCTCGACATCGGTTGCGGCGAAGGCGCATGGCGCGCGCCGCTGCTGGAACTGCGGCCGCAGGCGCGCTACCTCGGCTTCGATTCCAGCGAATACGCGGTATCGCGCTACGGGCGCAAGCGCAATGTCCATTTCGCCCGCTTCGGGGATTTCGCCGAACTGCGGCCCTGCCCGCCGGTGGACCTACTGGTGTGCAGCGACGTGCTGCACTACGTGCCCACGCGCGAACTCGACCGCGGCCTGCCCGGCCTCGCCGACCTGTGCGGCGGCATCGCCTTCCTCGAGACCTTCACCCGCAAGGACGCGGCCAGCGGCGACGAAGACGGCTTCCTCGGCCGCAACGCGGCGTTCTACCGCGGGCGATTCGAGGCCCTGGGCTTTCGCCGGATCGGTGCGCACTGCTGGCTCTCGCCGCGGCTCGCCGACCATGCCAGCGAGCTGGAAATCGCCTGAATCCCGGCTCGACCCGCCGATTTGCCGCGGCGATCACATGGCCGGGGGCCGGATCGGATATGCTGCGACGCAGCAACCCCGGGGATGCCCATGCTGCTGTACCAGATGCACGAACTCGGCCGCGCCTGGATGGCGCCCTTCACCTACTGGGCCGAAAGCAACGCCCGCGTGTTCTCCGCCAGCGACAGCTGGTTGTCGGCGCTGCCCGGCGCCGCGCGCATCGCCGCCGGCAACGAGCTGCTGTACCGCATCGGCAAGGATTACGAGAAACCGGAATTCGGCATCCATGCCGTCCAGGTCGACGGCCGCGACGTGCCGGTGATCGAGAAGGTCGTCGTCGAGAAACCGTTCTGCCGGCTGCTGCGCTTCAAGCGCTACACCGACGACGTGTCCAGCATCCGCGACATGAAGTCCGACCCGAGCGTGCTGCTGGTCGCGCCGCTGTCCGGCCACCACGCCACCCTGCTGCGCGACACCGTGCGCACGCTGCTGCCGGGGCACAAGGTCTACATCACCGACTGGGTCGACGCGCGCATGGTGCCGAAGGAATCCGGCACGTTCTCGCTCGACGACTACGTCGGCTACATCGAGGAATTCATCCGCGCCATCGGCGCAGACGGCCTGCACGTGATCAGCGTGTGCCAGCCGACCGTGCCGGTGCTGGCCGCGGTGTCGCTGATGGCCGCGCGCGGCGAGGCGACGCCGCGTTCGCTGGTGATGATGGGCGGCCCGATCGACACCCGCGAATCGCCCACCGCAGTCAACAACCTCGCGGCGCAGAAGCCGCTGTGGTGGTTCGAACAGAACCTGGTCCACACCGTGCCGGCCGGCTTCCCCGGCCGCGGCCGCCGCGTCTATCCCGGCTTCCTGCAGCACATGGGCTTCATCGCCATGAACCCGGAACGGCATTTCATGTCGCACTGGGACTACTACCAGGACCTGGTCAAGGGCGACCTCGACGATGCCGACGCGCACCGTCGCTTCTACGACGAATACAACGCCGTGCTCGACATGCCGGCGCTGTATTACCTCGATACCGTGCGCACCGTCTTCCAGGAACACCTGCTTCCGCGAGGGCTGTGGGACGTTGCCGGCGAACGCGTCGATCCGTCGAAGATCCGCGGCACCGCGCTGTTCACCATCGAGGGCGAACTCGACGACATCTCCGGCCAGGGCCAGACCCGTGCCGCGCACAAGCTCTGCACCGGCATCGCCGAACGCGACCGCCAGCACCTGACGGTGAAGGGCGCCGGCCATTACGGCATCTTCAGCGGCCGCCGCTGGCGCACCCAGGTCTACCCCCAGGTGCGCGACTTCATCGCCGCGCACGAAGGCGCGAAGAAGCCGGCGGCGAAATCGAAGAAACCGGCGAAGCGTTCGCGCTGATCGAACCCCTTCTCCCCGCCGCAGGCAGGGAGAAGGAGCAAGGCTCAGGCGTATTGCGCCGACTTCACCAGCAGGTGCTTGGCGAACAAGCCGTGCAGGCGGCCGATGCCGCGCGCCAGGTGCAGCGTACCGAAGAGCAGCAGCACGCCACCGACGAACAGCAGCGGCAGCTGCCACAATTCCAGGTAGGTCGTGACCTGCACGTCGTCGATCCACAGCCCGCCATGGCCCATGCCGATCCACGCCAGGATCGGCGAGGCGATGAAGGCCAGCGACACGCTCAGCAGCGTCACCGCGATGGTGAAGTAGGCGATGCCCAGCGGCATCAGCAGCAGGAAATAGAGTTGCGTCGACCAGGTGCGCGGATCCGTGAACATCGCGCCGATCCGCTGCAGCCACGGCTTGCCGCGTTCGGAATACAGTGGGCGCCGAGGCATGCGTTCGCCCAGCATCACCTCGACGATGCGGCCTTCGACCAGCGACAGCAGGCGCACCGAACCGAAGTACAGGATCGCGAACGGGATGCCGATGATCAGCACCGCCAGGCCGGCGGACAGCGACACGCCGGTGACCACCCAGGTGAAGTAGAAGATGCCGGTGGCGAGCGACAGCAGCATGTAGAACAGCGCGCCGTAGGTGTACGGATCGGCGACCACGCCGAAGAACCGGCCGATCGGCGAACGCCGCGGCGCAGGCGCCGGTGCGCGCAGCGCGGTCTGCACCTTGGTTTCGGTATCGCGGTAGATGTCGGCGACTTCGTCCGGCGCGCCGTAGCTGCCGGCGACGGAGGCGATCACTTCCGCTTCCGACTTGCCGGGGTTCTCGGCGAGTTCCGAACGCAGGTATTCCTCGGCGTCGTACAGCGCGTCCTGCACCAAAGCCGGATCGGCGCCGGCCAGCGCGTGCCGCAACTGCTCGAGGTAGGCGGGAATGGTGGTCGGCAGGCTGCTCATGCGGTCTTCCCCTTCAAGACGGTATCGACGGAATCGCGGGTGGCGCGCCAGGCGGCGCTCCAGTCGCCCAGCGCGGTGCGGCCGGCGGTGGTAATGCGGTAGTAGCGGCGCGGCGGACCGGACATCGACGGTTCGACGAAGCTTTCCAGCAAGCCGCTGCCCTCGAGGTTGCGCAGCACCGGATACAGCGCGCTCTGCTTGCCCGACAGCACGCCGTCGAGCGATTCCAGCCGCTTGGCGATCTGGTAGCCGTACATCGGCTCGGTGGCGGCGGCGACCACCGCCAGCAGCGCCAGCGAGACCGTGCCGGCGCTCAATTCGCGCTGGAACTTGCGCAGCAGGGCTTCGTCCATCGGGCGATCTCCACTATCCCGTAGCGAACACTACTACTCAATTCGATATAGTGAATATGCCAGTAGTCACCTTCACCCTCGTTTCCTCCCTGCAGGCGCAGGGTCGGGCCGTGGCATTCCCCCACGCCACAGGGAGCAAGCGCATGAGTCGCGGCGACAAATCCGCCTACACCGACAAGCAGAAGCGCCAGGCCGAACACATCGAGCAAAGCGAGAAGAAATCCGGCCGGAGCAAGGAAGACGCCGAGCGCATCGCCTGGGCGACGGTCAACAAGCAGGACGGCGGCGGCAAGAAATCCGGTTCCGGCCGCAAGCACGCGTCGAAGTAGCCGCCACCGCCGCGGGCTGCGGCTATGCTCGGGCATCGCTTCCGCCCGAGAACCGCCATGCCCGCTGCGATCCCTTCGCTTGCACGCGTCCTGATCCTCGCCGCCCTCTTCCCAGCGCTCGCGTTCGCGCAGGAACCGGCGAAGAAGCCCTATCGTTCCGCCAAGGACATCATCGACGCCGCGCCGGCTTCGGCATGGCGCGATCTCGATCCGGCGAACACGCTGTACATGCAGTTGCCGGCCGGCCGCGTGGTGATCGAACTCGCGCCCGGCTTCGCGCCGCAGCACGTCGCTAACATCAAGGCGTTGGCGCAAGGCGGCTTCTGGGACGGCACCAGCATCTACCGTTCGCAGGACAACTTCGTCGTGCAGTTCGGCGACGCGGATTCCGACGATCCAGCGAAGGCACGGCATTTCCCAGCGAACGCGAAGGACAAGCTCAGCGCCGAGTTCACCCGCAAGAGCGATGGCGTCGCGTTCGATCAACTTCCGGACAAGGACGGCTGGGCGCCGCAGGTCGGTTTCGCCGACGGTTTCCCGGTCGCGCGCGATCCGAAGACACACACGATGTGGATGACACATTGCTACGGCATCGTCGGCGCGGGCCGCAACAACGATCCGGACAGCAGCACCGGCGCCGAACTCTACGTCGTCATTGGCCAGGCCCCGCGTGCGCTGGACCGCAACCTCACCCTCGTCGGGCGCGTGGTGAAGGGCATGGAATTGCTGAGCGCGATCCCGCGCGGCCCGGACCCGATGGGTTTCTACGAGAAACCCGAGCAACGCACGCCGATCATCTCGATCAAGCTCGCCAGCGACGTCCCCGCCGCGGAACGCACGCCGCTGCAGTTGCTGCGCACGGATACGCAGGCGTTCCGCGACGCGACCGAGGCGCGCCGCAACCGCGTGGACGATTTCTACCAGATCGCCGCTGGGCACATCGACCTGTGCAACGTGCCGTTGCCGACGCGCGACCCGACGGTGAAATAGGCCTTTGATGCGAGTTCTGTTTAGCTTTGCATTGCTCGCGGCATTTTCATCTTCTGCCTGCAGAAAGGCGGAGACTTTAGCTCCGTGCGCCCCCGACTTTAATCCTGTCGGCTGGCCCCCTCCTCCCGCCCTTCCGCCTTCTAAACGGATGTACATCGGCAGAATCGATATCGCCTTTACAGTTGATCCGTCTGGCAGAGTTCTTGACCCGAAGATCGTGTCCTCCGACCTTCATTTCCAAGGAGGGAAGACGCTGCCTCAATCTCAATACGACAAAGTTTTATTGGCGTCGGTGCGAGAAATTCACTTTCCAAAGTCGGAATATGGCTGCTTGAAAGAAACGAGAGTGCGGATTAACTAAAGCAGTCCACGCCGAACTCGTGGGCTGGGTTTTCAGACCCAGCGTCCCCGCGACATCAAAATCCGCGATGCTGGGCTGATGAAGCCAACCCAGCGTACGCAAACCATCACGCCGACTTCGCCTCGCCGGCGGCAACCTGCAATCCCCCCACAGCAAGAGGCACGCCAAGATGCCCCGCGTCCGACTTCGCATCACCGGTTCAGACGACGATGCCCGCGCGATCATGAACCTCCTGCAGAGCCTCGACGGCATCGAACACGTCGAGGAAGTCGCCGACCTCATGCCACGCATGGACGACGCCGACTCCAGCTCCGCCGGGCTCAGCGACGATGAAGGCCCGGGCACGCACGAAGTCGAAATCCTCGCCCCGAACGAATCCACCGCGCGCAAGGTGCGCGAAGCCGCCGAAGCGCTCGCCTTCGATCTCGACGCCGCGGTGGAATTCGAGGAAGGCGACGAGGACTGAGGCTCAAGGCACGGCCTTGAGCGCGGCCGCGATCGCCGGTTCCAGCGCCGCGATCGCCGGATCCTGCGACTGGTCGGCGCCGACCCAGGCGGCCTGGAGGAACTGCACCATGTCGTGCCGGCGCGCGAGCCATGCCGCATCGCCGTAATCGGCTTGCGGTGGCCCGAGCTTCGACGGCAGCGCCGCGAACCACACCTTCCACGCTGCGTCGTCGATCAAACCGCGATGCGCCGCGTACAACACCGGCCGCGCGAGGCGTTCGCCTTCGCCGAACACGTAGGCATGGCCGTCGGCGGCCATCACCTGCGAGGCGACCGCCGCGAGCAGGCGTTCGAGTTGCGCGCGATCCAGCGCCGGATTCAACGCGAGCTGCATCGACCAGTCCGCGCCATGCGCGACGCCGTGGCGCCAGCCGGAATGGTCGTCGTAACCGCGATAATCGCGCACGGATTCGAGGTAAACGGAAGCGCGTTCCACCATCGCCGCGCGTTCTTCGCCGGTCATCCACGGCGCGATGCGGTCGCTGCGCGCGACTTCCGACAGCACCAGCGCGGCGAACGGCTTGCGGAAGCCCTGCACATCGTCGCCGTCGAGGCGTGGGTACAGGCCATCGCGCAGCTTGCGCAGTTCGTTCGCATCGAACGCGCCCGCGCGCATCCACGCGCTGAAGGCTTCGAACGCGATTCCATCGCGCAAGGCGGGATCGGGGTCGCCGAGGCAGTCGAGCAGGCCTTCGGCCAGGGCATTGCGCGAAGCCGCGTCCGCCATCGCGAACCCTGCGGCCTTCAAGGCCTGCAGCGAAGCGCGATCCTGCCCGGCCGGCGGACACGCGGCGAATGCGCACGACCACGACAGCCACAACGCCGGCACGAGCAGGAGGCGCATCGCCTGTTCCCCGTCCACGGCATGCGCCGCGATGCGACCTTACATCGAAGCGCCGTCGAACGGCTTGACCGAAAGCGTCGAAAGATCGGCATCGGGCAGGCAGCGCACGTTCACCGCGGCCATCATCGCGCCGGTCCCGGGATGCTTGCCTTCGCTGAAGGGCGCGACGTCGCAGTGGCGGCTTCCTTCGTGGCTCGCCATGGCCGGTCCTCGCTGCGCTGGGGAACCGAACCTAAACCAATGGCCGATGCCGGGCCGTGAGGGCACGGCTAAGCTGCGCGTTCGATCCCGGGGAACCCGCCATGCACAAGACCCTGCTCGCCACCGCGCTGCTCGCCGCCTGCCTCGCCGGTTGCGCCAGCGCTCCCGCCACGACCGCGTCCAGTGAAGGCGCCGCCACGGAAGCCACCGCCATGTCGCCTGCCGATGCGAAATTCGCCGACGTCTCGAAACGCTGGCTCGACGGCTGGCTGGCGCTGAACCCGGTCAATGCCACCCAGGTCGGCGACCACCGCTTCGACGACCAGCTCGACCAGCTCGACGCACCCGGCCGGCAGCGCGTGGTCGATTTCAGCAAGGCGATGCTGGGCGAACTCGACGCGATCGACGTGGATTCGCTGTCGCGCGAGAACCAGGTGGACGCCGCGATCCTGCGCAACCAGCTGCAGGGCGACATCTGGAACATCGAGACCTACCAGGGCTGGGCCTGGGATCCGCAGGTTTACAACGGCCTCGCCGGCGGCGCGATCTACAACCTGATGGCGCGCGATTTCGCGCCGATGCCGCAGCGGCTGAAGTCCGCGACAGCGCGCATGGAAGAGATCCCGGCGCTGTTCGCGCAGATGCGCGCCAACCTCGATCCGGCGCGCGTGCCGCTGATCCATGCGCAGACCGTGGCGAAGCAGAACAACGGCGTGCTCGACTTGGTCGACCAGTTCATCACCCCGAATGCCGGCCAGTTGCAGGGCGAAGATCGCGCGCGCCTCGACGCCGCGGTCGCGAACCTGCGCAAGGCGGTGGCCGAACAGCAAACCTGGCTGGACAAGACCCTGGTGCCGAACGCCAGGGGCGATTTCCGCATCGGCGCCAGGCTGTACGACCAGAAGCTGCAGTTCGCGCTGATGTCCTCGCTGTCGCGCGCCGAGATCAAGCAGCGCGCGGAAGCGGAAATGACCCGCGTGCGCGGCGAGATGTACGCCATCGCGAAGCAGGTATTGAAGGATCGCGCCGGTGCGCCGCCGACGCCGGAAAACCCCAGCGACGACCAGCGGCAGAAGGCGATCGAGGCCGCGCTGGACCTCGCCTACGCCGACAAGCCGGCGCGCGACCAGGTGGTGCCCGCGGCCAAGGCCGCGCTGGCGAAGGCCACGGACTTCGTGCGCGCGCACGACCTCGTCACCGTGCCGGACGATCCGGTGAAGGTGATCCTGATGCCGGAATTCCAGCGCGGCGTCGCCGTCGCCTACTGCGATTCGCCCGGCCCGCTGGACAAGGGCCTCGATACCTATTTCGCGATTTCGCCGATCCCGGACGACTGGACCAAGGAACAAAGCGATTCCTTCCTGCGCGAATACAACTCGCGCATGATCCAGTTGCTCGCGATCCACGAGGCGATGCCCGGCCACTACCTGGAAGGCGCGCATTCGGCGCGCTTCCCCTCGACCCTGCGCGCGGTGCTGCGCTCGGGCATGTTCGCCGAGGGTTGGGCGGTGTACACCGAGCGGATGATGACCGATGCCGGCTACGACGGCGACGACCCGCTGTTCAAGCTGGTGCAGCGCAAGTTCTACCTGCGCACGATCGCCAACGCGATCCTCGACCAGGGCGTGCACGTCGACGGCTGGAGCCGCGAGCAGGCGATGCGCCTGATGACCCACGACGCCTTCCAGCAGGAGAGCGAGGCCGCGGGCAAGTGGGTGCGCGCGCAACTCTCCAGCGCGCAATTGCCGACCTACTTCGTCGGCGTGCAGGAACAGTTCGACATGCGCAAGGCGGTGCAGGCGAAGCTGGGCGACAGCTTCGACCTCAAGGCCTACCACGACCAGGTGCTGTCCTACGGCGCGCCGCCGGTGCGCTTCGTGCGCGAGCTGATGCTGGACGAACCGATCCGCTGAGTGAGATCTTCCCCCTCTCCCCTTTGTGGGAGAGGGATAGCGTGCGAAGCACGCAGGGAGAGGGGAATTTCGCAAGCACATTCACTGCGCTCGCTCCCCTCTCCTGCCCTGCGGGCATCCTCTCCCACAAGGGGAGAGGAAAAAGCAATCACGGCGGCACCAATTCCGACGGTGCCGCCCCGAGCGCGGCGACCGCTTCCTCGGCCGGGATCGGGCGCCCGAACAGGTAGCCCTGCGCCTGGTCGCAACCCAGTTCGCGCAGCCGTTCCAGCGTTTCCGGTTGCTCCACGCCCTCCGCCACCGCGATCGCGCCGAGCGAATGCGCGAGTTCCACCATCGACGCCGACAGGCGCGCGCTGCGCTCGTCGCGCGCGATGTCGGCAACGAAGTCGATGTCGATCTTGAGCTCGCTCACCGGGAATCGCTTCAGGTAGGAAAACGACGAATAGCCGGTGCCGAAGTCGTCGATGGCCACGCCCACGCCCATGCCGTGCAGCGTGCGCAACGCATCGGAGATCGCCGGCGCGTCCTCGGCGAAGGCGTTTTCGGTGACCTCCACGGTCAATGCGTGCGGCGGCACTTCCCAGATTTCCAGCGCCGAGGCGACCTGGTCCACCAGTGGCTGGTCGACGAAGGCCAGTGGCGAAAGATTGACCGAGACGGTGATGCCCGGATGGTGCGGCAGCCATTGCGCGCAATGGCGGAGCGAAGCATTGAGGCACCAGCGCGTCAGTTCGCCGATCAGGCCGGTCTGCTCGGCCAGTCCGATGAACGTGACCGGCGACACCGGCCCCAGCCGCGGGTTGTCCCAGCGCGACAGCGCCTCGAATCCCACCAGGCCGCCCGAGGCGATGTTGTGGATGGGCTGCAGGTGCAGGCGCAACTGGTTGCCGGCGATGGCCGCGTGCAATTCGCCGTACTCGAGCATCCGGCTGTGCCCGGTACCGGAAAACAGCGCGAAGCGGTCGCGGCCGGCCGCGGCGGCGGCGCAGGCCTGGTCGGCGTGCAGGCACAGCGTTTCGAACGAGTCGGCATCCGCCGGCCATGTCGCGGCGCCGATCGCGAAATTGGCGCGGATCGGGCGCCCGCCGACGTTGAGCATGCCGTGCAGGCCGCGCGCCACCTTGCTTGCCGCCAACGCGGCATGGTTGCGCTCGCGCAGCCGCGGCAGCACCACCGCGAAATCGCATTCGCCGATGCGCACGACCTCGTCGTCCGGGCGCAGCATGGCGTGCAAATGCGCCTCGACCGCCTCGGCGAGCGATTCGACGAGCGCGTGGCCGAGCAGCAATTCCAGCTCGCGCAGGCGCAGCGCGCGCACGACCAGCAGGCCGAACACCGCGCTCGCGTCGCCGCCGTGCAACTGGCGGAAGAACGCTTCCTGCAACGCGCTTCGATTCAACATGCCGACGAACCCCGGGCGACGGTCACGACGCGAACGCGGACAATGCCACAACGCAATGCGCGGGGACAGTCGCCGGCTAGAGGTAGAGCTCGGTCGGCTCCAGTCCGTACGCACCCGGATCGAGGCTGCGCACGATGTGCACGTCGCTGTCCTCGACTTCGCCGTAACGCATGGTCAGCAGGTCCAGCGACTGGAATTTCTCGCGCAGGCGCTTGTCCGGGTTCATCAGCAGCATCAGCTTGGGCCGCAGGCGCCGGGTCGGGTTCTGCGCCATGACGATGCCGACCTCGCCGGTGCTCAGTTCCACCAGGGTGCCGACCGGATAGACGCCCAGGCATTGCACGAATTGCTCGACCAGTTCCGGCTGGTACAGGTGCCCGCGCTCGCGGTACAGCACCTGCAGCGCCGCCGAACGCGACAGCGCAGGCCGGAACGGGCGCGCGCTGGTCATCGCGTCGAAGCTGTCGACGATGCCGGCGATGCGCCCGAGCAGCGGGATCTGCCGGATCGGCACGCCAGCCGGATAGCCCGATGCGTCGTAGCGCTCGTGGTGGGTGCGCAGCATGGTGCGCACGTCCTCGTTGCCGAGGCCGGTGTCGTCGTAGAGCTTCAGCCCTTCCTCGACGTGCCGGTGGACGGACCGCTTTTCATCGGTGCTGAGCGGCCCGCTCCGTTGCAGCAGTTCCGACGGCACCCGGGTCATGCCGATGTCGAGCAGCATGCCGCCGGTGGCGAGGTCGTTGAGCACCATTTCCGGGAAGCCGAGGTAGCGGCCGAAGGCCGCCGCCAGCGCGCAGCAGTTGATCGCGTGGCCGTAGGCGTAGTCGTCGCGCTTGCGCAGGGTTTCCAGCCAGAAGAACGCATCCGGGTTGCGCACCAGGCTCGCCACCACCGGTTCGACCGCGGCGGTGATCTGCTCGCGGCTGACGCTGCCGCCGCTGCGCAGCGTATCGAGGATCTCGGTCGCGCGCCTGGAGACGGTCTCCATCGCCGACGCCGCCTGCGGCAACTCCTCCTCGACGCTCGCCTTGCGCGGGTAGTCGGCCGCGCCGATCCAGGTCGCCTCGCGCTTGCTGGCGGTTTCGATCGGACCGACTGCACTAGCCCCCGTGCCTCCGGCCGGGGCGTCAGCCGCCCCTGGCGACAGCGTGAGCAGCGTCGGCATGGGTTCGGTCGCGCGGCTTTTCTGCACGTCGATCCAGACCGACTTGCAGTATTCGGCGAGGCGCTCGATCTGGGCGTTGTTACCGATCAGGAAGCCCTGCAGCGCGAACGATGTTTCGGTCCACGGCCGGTCGAGGCGGCTGACGAACATGCCGATGCGCAGTTCGTTGACCTGTACCTGGCGCTCTTCGATTTCCATGCGCGGCTCGGGCGACCCTGCGTTGCGTCGAACCGATTGTATAGATGCCCGGCCCGCCGACGCCATCGCGGCATCCCGAGCCCGGGCGAGCATGGCCCGCTTGGACGATACTGGCCCGATGCCGCCCGACGCCCGCAAGGCCACCCTGCAAATCCACCTGTGCGTGGCGCTGTGGGGCTTCACCGCCATCCTCGGCAAGCTGATCAGCCTGCCGGCGCTACCGCTGGTGTGGTGGCGCATGCTGCTGGTGGTGGCCGCACTGGCCTTGCTGCCGCCGTGCTGGCGCGGCCTGCGCGCGATTCCCGCGCGCCAGCGCTGGGCCTACGCCGGCATCGGCGCGCTGGTGGCGCTGCACTGGCTCACCTTCTACGGCGCGATCAAGTTGTCGAACGCCTCGATCGGCGCGACCTGCATGGCGCTGGCGACGGCGTTCACCGCGATCATCGAACCATGGCTGGCGAAGCGCCCGTTCTCGCGCCGCGAACTCGTGCTCGGCATCCTCGTGGTGCCGGGCGTGGCCCTGGTCGCCGGCGGCGTGGCGCCGGGCATGCGCGCGGGCATCGCGGTGGGCGCGGTGTCGGCGCTGCTCGTCGGCCTGTTCGGCTCGCTCAACAAGCGCTACGCCGGCCACCACGACCCGCTCGCGGTGACCGCGCTCGAACTCGGCGCCGGAATCGCATTGCTGACCGTGTTGTCGCCGCTGATGCCACTGATCTTCCCTGCCTTCGGCGGCAGTCCGTTCGCCCTGCCCGGTGCGCGCGATTTCGGCTTCCTGCTCGCGCTGGCGCTGGCCTGCACCCTGTTCCCGTTCGCGTTGTCGCTGGTCGCGCTGCGCCACATCAGCGCGTTCGCGGCGCAACTGGCGGTGAACCTCGAGCCGGTCTACGCCATCGTGCTGGCGGCCGTGCTGCTGGGCGAACAGCGCGAACTGACGCCGACGTTCTACCTCGGCGTCGCCATCATCCTCGGCGCGGTGCTGCTGCACCCGCTGCTGTCGCGGCCGCGCGCCCTCGCCCACCCGGAAGCGCTAGCGACCTCCGAGGCCAAGGGCGCCGCCGAATGAACGCGTTTCGCGCCCGGCGCGCGTTCGTGGCAGGCTAGCCGCTCCCCACGGCCCGCCGCGCATGTATTTCGAGCACTACGGACTCAACGAGGCGCCGTACTCGATCACCCCCGATCCGCGCTTCGTGTTCCTCAGCGAGCGCCATCGCGACGCGCTCGCGCACCTGCTGTTCGGCATCGGCCAAGGCGGCGGCGGCGGCTTCGTGCAGCTCACCGGCGAGGTCGGCACCGGCAAGACCACGCTCAGCCGGCTGCTGCTGGAACAGTTGCCGGAGAACACCAGGGTCGCGCTGCTGCTGAATCCGCGGCTCGGGCCGATCGAATTGCTGGAAACGGTGTGCGAGGAACTGCACGTCGACATCGCGAACGCGCGCGGCAGCGGCAAGGCGCTGGTCGACGCGCTCAACGCCTACCTGCTGCGCGCCTACGCCGACGGCCTGCGCGTGGTGCTGATCGTCGACGAAGCGCAGAACCTGTCGCCCGAATCGCTGGAGCAGGTGCGCCTGCTCACCAACCTCGAGACCGACACGCAGAAACTGCTGCAGATCGTGCTGATCGGCCAGCCGGAACTGCGCGATGCGCTGGCGAAGCCGGAACTGCGCCAGCTCGCGCAGCGCATCACCGCGCGCTTCCACCTCACGCCCTTGTCCGCGGCCGAAACCGGCGAATACCTGCGGCATCGCTTCCGCGTCGCCGGAGGCCGCCATTTCCCGATGACCGCACCGGCCGTGCGCCGCGTGCACGAACACGCGAACGGCATTCCGCGGCTGGTGAACGTGATCGCCGAACGCGCCCTGCTCGCCGGCTACGCGCGCGATGCGGCGACGATCGATCCCGGGCTGGTCGATGCCGCCGCACGCGAAGTGCTGCCGACCCGCAATGCAGGCGACAGTCGCCTGCCTGCGGCGTGGTTGCTCGGCATCGCCGGCGCGGTGTTGCTCGGCCTGCTGGGCTGGATCGCATGGCATGCCCGTCCCGCCACGACCTCGGGATCGATATCGAAACCGCGGATCGCGCGAGCAAGCGTGCCGCCACGCGCGAATGCAGTCGCTGCGAAAACGCCGGTTCCCCGCGTGGACGCGAACGCGCTCGCGGCGGCGGTCGATGCCGCGGGTGCATCGCCGGCGCCGGCCTGGGAGGCGTTGCTCGGCGAATGGAAACTGCCGGCCTCCACGATCACCGTCGATCCAACCAGCGCCGCCTGCACCGCGACGGCGGATGACGTGCACTGCGTGCAGGGCAAAACGCGGCTGGATACCTTGTCGGCGCTGGATCGCCCGTTGCTGCTGCGCCTGCGCGGTCAGTCCGGCGATGCCTGGGCGCTGCTGCTCGGACTCGACGCGCGCGACGGGCGCATCGCACTGTCGGGAAAGACCTTCGACATCGACCGGCTTGCGCTGCAATCGGCGTGGACCGGCGAATACGCCGGGCTGTGGCGAGGCGCGGAACCGGCGCTGCCCGCGGACGTCGCCGCGTTCCAGGGCGCGCGCGGACTGACTGCCGATGGCGTCGCCGGTCCGGAAACGATGATGGCGCTGGCCGGCGACCTGCCCGGTCCGCATTTGCTGCGCGTGCTGGAGTGATCGCATGTCCCTGATCCTCGAAGCGTTGCGCAAGTCCGAAGCCGAACGCCGGCGTGGCGAGATGCCCGACCTGCGCGCGGAATTGCCGCCACCGGCGTCGGCCAGGCGCTCGTCGCTGCGGCATGCCTTGCCGTGGATCGTCGCGTTGGCCGCGATCGGGATCGCGGCGATGCTGTGGCTGCACCCGTGGTCGCGCGATGCCGCGACGACGGCATCCGCTCCATTGCCGGCGCCGACGACGACGCCCTCCGAAGGCGTGCGCCTGCAACCGCGACCGCAGGTGCCGGCCGCGCCGCGCACGGAAACCCCGCGGATCGCCGAACGCGAACCACCGAAGCCGCAACCGGTTGCGCCGGTCGCAACGCCGGTTCCAGCGCCCGAACCGACGCCGCGGCCCGCGGTCGAAGCCACGCCGACGCCAGCGCCTTCCGCGGAGGCGGAAACCACCGTCGGCGCGTTGCCCGCGGACCTGCGCAAGGCGCTGCCGCCGCTGCAGCTGAGCATGCACCTGTGGGATCCGGATCCGGCGAAGCGCTTCGTCATCCTCGATGGCGAGCGCCGCGTCGAGGGCGACAGCGTCGGGCCGATGCAGATCCGACGCATCGACGCCGACGGCGTGCTGTTCGACTGGCAGGGTCGCGCCGTGCGCCTGCCGCTGCGCTGAGGCGAATGAAGATGCAAACGATCGACTTCGAACTGGACCGCGAATTCGTCGAACTGAACCAGCTGCTGAAACTCGCCGGCCTGTGCGATTCCGGCGGCGCCGGCAAGCAATTGGTCGCCTCGGGCGCGGTGCGGGTGGATGGCGCGGTCGAATCGCGCAAGACCGCGAAGATCCGCGCCGGCCAGCGCGTGCGCGTCGGCGAAGTCGAGATCCGCGTCGCCGGGGTTTGAATCGCTCGCGCAGCGAATCCGCGCTCAGGGCTTCGCGGTGCCCGGCGAACCGGCACCGGACGCGGCCTTCGCACCGTCCTTCGCGACCTCGGCCTTGCCCTCGTCCCGTTCCTGCAATGCACGCGCGTATTCCGCCATGGGCGCCTCGTCCGGGCAGTGCTTGTCGGGGAACCCGTACTTCGACAGCAGGCCGATGCCGCAACCGCGCATCGCGTCGACATGCTGGCCGGGCTTGCCACAGTCCTTGTCGAGCGCGCGCTGGAAGGCTTCCTTGCGGTTCAGGAAATCGCGCCCGCACTGGCGCAGCACGCGCAGGCGCTCCAGGTCGTCCTGCGCCGGGTTCGAGCCCTCCAGGCCGTACTGGTGCAATTCATCGGCGCTGAGCAGGCGCAACTCGCGGCTGGGCACGGTCATCATCAGGTCGGCGATGGCGGTGGCCGCGCCGTTGCGCTGCAGGTAATCGTCCAGCTGCGAATGCACCTGCTGCAGTTCCGCGTTCAACTGCTGGCGCGTGGTCGCGGTCGAACTCAGGCGGATCATGCGGTGGATGCCGACCGCGCCGGACACCAGGCGCTGGTCGCCGGCGGCGAGGATCAGCACGCAGGCGCTGTGGCACGTGGCGCCCTCGCGCACCCAGACCGTCCAGTGCTCGTCGCCCATCGCGTCGCCGGCGCGGATGCCGTCCTCGATCACGCCGCCGGGCGAATCGATGTCGAGGATGCGGTGGCGGATGCCCATGCGCGTGGCCATCGCCGCGACCCGCTCCACCATGTCGGCGAAACCCGCGTCGACCTTGCCGCGGTAGTGCAGGCGGACGATGCCGGAATCGCGGCAGGGCGAGAGCGCATCGACCATCGCGAAGTAGTCGAGGCTGCGCAGCAGTTCGCCGTCGCCCTGCGCGTAATCGCTGCTGCAGCTGATGCGCGCATCGCCTTCGCCGAGCGCGGCCGCGGGCCACTGCGTGCCGGCGAGCACTTCTTCCGGCGTCGGTTCGGGCGCGGGCTTGTCCAGCGGCGCGGCGCTGATGGCGCCGCCGCTGCTGTCGGCGCTGGTGCGGGTCGCGGGCGCGGCGGGCGCAGGCGGTGGCGGCTCGCGACCGCACGCGGCCAGCCCCGCGAGTAGGCAGGCCACGGCCAGGAAACGGATTCGGGCGAACGACGACACCGTGGGCATGGCGACAGTTTAGGGTCGGCCAACGGCATGCGCACGAACCGGCGATGAATACCGTGCGAGGCGCGCGAATGTCCCGCCCGTGGCGGGATTTGCGTTACTTTCGGCGTCCCCGGAACCGGATCCCCGCGAATGGCCTACGTGTTCCTGCTGCTGGTCGTCGCGCTCGCGGCCTGGGCGATCTTCGCCTTCAACCGGCTGGTGCGCCTGCGCAACCAGGCCAGGACCGCGTGGGCCGACATCGACGTGCAACTGCAGCGCCGCCACGACCTCGTGCCCTCGCTGGTGAACGCGGTGCAGGCCTATGCCGGGCACGAGAGCGCGACCCTGCAGGCCGTGTCCGAACTGCGCACGCGCGCGCTGTCGCAGGCCGGGCCGGCGCGACTGGGGGAAGTGGAAACCTCGCTGGAACGCGAACTCGGGCGGCTGGTCGCGCTCAAGGAGTCCTATCCGGACCTCAAGGCCGATCGCAACTTCGCGCAACTGCAGCAGCAACTGGTCGAAGTCGAGGAACAGCTGCAGTACGCGCGGCGTTTCTACAACGGCGCGGTGCGCGACCTCAACGACGGCATCCAGCGCCTGCCGGATGCCGTCATCGCGCGCGCATTCGGTTTCAAGGGCGCCGAATTCTTCCAGGCCGAAGCCGGCAGCCGCGATGCGGCGAAAGTGGAGATGCCCTCGTGAAGCGTGGCGGCATGAAACGCATGTTCGCCCACGTTGTCGCGCTGTGCCTGCTGCTCGCGTTCGCGGCGACCGCATTCGCGCAGGAACGCATCCTGGCCTACGACAGCACGGTCGTGGTGAACGCCGACGGCAGCATGGACGTCACCGAGACGATCAAGGTGCATGCCGAGGGCAACGACATCCGCCGCGGCATCTACCGCGATTTCCCCACCCGGTACAAGGCCCGCCTCGGCAACCGCGTGGTCGTCGACTTCAAGCCGATCGCGGTCCTGCGCGACGGCAACAGCGAGCCATGGTTCACCGAACGCAAGCCGAACGGCGTGCGCCTGAACACCGGCAATGATGACATGCTGCCGGTTCCGGCCGACTACACCTACACCCTGCGCTATCGCACGACGCGCCAGCTCGGTTTCTTCGCCGACCACGACGAGTTGTACTGGAACGCGATCGGCACCGGCTGGGCGTTCCCGATCGAATCCGGCAGCGTCGACGTGCAATTGCCACGGGCCGTCCCGGTGGATGCGATGCATGCCGAGGGCTATGCCGGCGCACAGGGCGCGCAACGGCTCGATTACACCGCCAGCCTGCCGGCGCCGGGACGCGCGCACTGGCAGCTGACCCGGCCGCTTGCGCCAGGCGAAGGCATGACCATCGTGCTGAGCTTCCCGAAGGGCATCGTCGCCGCGCCCACGAAATCGCAGCGCCTGCGATGGATGCTGCGGGACAACCGCGGCGTGCTGGTCGCGCTGGCCGCGTTGCTGGGCATGTGCCTGTATGCGTTGCGGCGCTGGCAGGCGGTCGGGCGCGATCCCCGCGCCGGCATCGTCATCGCCCGCTACGAACCGCCGAAGGATTATTCGCCCGCCGCGCTGCGCTTCATCCGGAAGATGGGCGGCGACAACCGCTGCGTCACCTCCGACCTGCTCTCGCTCGCGGTCGCGGGCTGCCTGCGCATCGACCGCGACAAGGGCCTGCTCTCGGACAAATGGTCGCTGCAGCGCCTGCATCCTTCGACGCCACCCGCCTTGTCCGATTCGCAGCGTGCGCTGCTCTCCGGCCTGTTCAGGGACGGCGACACGCTGGAACTCGAGAAGGACAACGCCACGCTGCTGCAATCGGCGATCGGCGCGCAGAAGAAGACGCTGGAGGACGCTTACGCCGGGAGAATGTTCCAGCGCAACCTCGGCAGCGTCGGCATCGCCGCGCTGGTCGGATTCGGCGGCATCGTGCTCGCGCTGCTGCTTTCGGGCGGCGGCGGAATCCCGCTGATCATCGCCATCGGCGTGCTGGCGGCGGTCGCATTGATCGCGTTCGCCACCCTGGTGCGCGCGCCCACGCCCGCGGGCCGCAAGCTGCTGGATGAAATCGAAGGGCTCAAGCTCTACCTCGGCGTGGCCGAACGCGACGAACTCGCGAGCATGCCCGGACCGGGCCAGCCGCCGAAGCTCGATGCCGAACGCTACCAGGCGCTGTTGCCGTACGCGGTGGCGCTGGAGGTCGAGGACGCGTGGACGCGCAAGTTCACGCTCGCGGTCGGCGCGGCGGCCGCGGCGGCGGTCACGGCCGGGATCGCCTGGTATCGCGGCAGCGGCATCGGCGACCTGAACCAGCTCAGCAGCGCGATCGGCAGCAGCCTGAGTTCGCAGATCGCATCAGCATCAACGCCACCGGGAAGTTCCTCCGGTTCGGGCGGTGGCGGTTTTTCCGGCGGCGGCGGCGGCGGCGGTGGAGGCGGCGGGCGCTGAACCTCGGTTCGCGTCGCGCTAACGCGCGCAGCGGCAGCATCGACCTCCCCCGCTTCGGGAAAACGCCATGCACTACGTCGATGGTTTCGTGCTTGCGGTGCCGCAGGCGAGGCTTGCCGGATACCGCAGGATGGCGCGCCTGGGGGCCAAGGTGTGGAAGGAACATGGGGCACTGGACTACGTCGAATGCGTCGCCGACGGCGTCAAGCCCGGCAAGCACACATCGTTCCCGCAAGCGGTGAAGCTCAAGGAAGGCGAGGTGGTGGTGTTCTCGTGGATCGTCTACCGCAACCGCCGCGACCGCGACCGGATCAACAAGCTGGTCATGGCCGACCCGCGCCTTGCTGAGTTCATGGATCCGAAGAAATTGCCCTTTGACGGCAAGCGCATGTTCTGGGGCGGCTTCAAGCAGATGGTCGTGCTCTGACGCGTACCCGCCGCACTCAACCGCGCGCGAGCCGCCAGAACGGGATGTCGCGGCGCATCCGCCAGCCCTGGCGTTCGTAGAGTTGCTTCGCGCGAGTGTTGGCGTGGCTGACGTGCAGGAACGGCAACCGGTCGGAACGCAGCGTGTCGTCGACGAGGAAGGCGGTGAGCCTGCGCGCATGGCCGCGGCCGAGGAAGTCCGGATGCGTGCAGATCGCGCTCATCTCGCGCGCATGCGGCGTGCCGAGGCGTTCGCCGATCATCGCGGCGAGGCGCCCGTCCTGGTAGATGCCGAAATAACGCCCGAGTTCCATCGTGCGCGGGCGGAAGTAATGCGGATACACCAGCGCGACGAGCGCGAGCACGTCCTCGCGATGGCGTTCGCCGAGTTCGAGGATGCCGGGCCCGTCGACTTCCCCGAGCGGCGCATCGCGCACCATTTGCGCGAGGTCGGCGAAGGGTTCGAGTTTCCAGCCCGCGGGCACGCGCGCCGGGGCCACGCCGAGCAACAACGCCTCGTCGCCTTCGGGCACCAGCGCATCGAAGGCATCGCCGACCTCGGCCTCGGCATGGGCCACGCCGAGGAACGGCGCCACGTCCGCGGGATAGCGCGCGACGTCGCCCCGGCGCAGGGCGACGTCGCGGTGGATGCTGTCCAGCGCCGCGAAAAACGGATTGTCGAGGCCGGCATCGTCCATCCGCGTTACCAGATGTTGACGCGATCCCCGGGCGCGCGCCACATCGGCTGCCCGGGCTTGACCCCGAACGCTTCGTAGAACTCGGGGATGTTCGACATCGGCCCGAGCACGCGCCACTTCGCCGGCGCGTGCACGTCGGAGAGCAGCCGCGTGCGCAGCACTTCCTCGCGTTGCTGGCTCATCCAGCCGAGCGCATAGCCCAGGAAGTAGCGCTGCGTCGGCGTCAGGCCACCGATCTCCTTGCCCTGCTTGTACTGGTCGGTCTTCTGGAACGCCTCCAGCCCGAGCAGCAGGCCGCCGTAATCGGCGATGTTCTCGCCGAGGCTGGCCTTGCCGTTGATGTGCAGGCCCTTGATCGGTTCGTAGGCGTTGAATTCGTCCACCATCTTCTGCGCGGCGGCGTTGAAGCGCTCCGCGTCCTGCGGCGTCCACCAGCCCGAGAGGTTGCCGTTCGCGTCGTACTGTCGGCCCTCGTCGTCGAAGCCGTGGGTGATCTCGTGGCCGATCGTGCCCGCGGCGACGTAGCCGTAGGCGACGGCATCGTCGACCTGCGCGTCCGGCACGCCGGGCACCATGAAGATCGCCGCCGGCAGCACGATCTCGTTGTTCGACGGGTTGTAGTAGGCGTTGTAGGTCTGCGGCGTCATGTCCCATTCGGTGCGGTCGACCGGCTTGCCGAACTTCGACAGGTTGTCGTTGAACTGCCAGCGCTGCGCGTCCATCACGTTCGCCGCGTACGATTCGCGCCCGACCTGCAGCGCGGAATAGTCCTTCCACTTGTCCGGGTAGCCGACCTTGGGCGTGACCGCGGCGAGCTTGGCCAGCGCCTTGGCCTTGGTGTCGTCGCCCATCCAGTCCAAGCGCTCGATGCGGTCGTGGAAGGTCGAACGGATCGCCTCGACCAGCGCCGCGTAGCGCTGCTTGGAGCTTTCGGGGAAATAGTCGGCGACGAAGATGCGCCCGAGCACCATGCCCATCGCGTCGTTTTCCTCGTCGATCACCCGCTTCCAGCGCGGGCGCTGCTCCTTCTTGCCCGACATCGCCTGGCCGTGGAAGCGGAAATCCTCGGCGTCGAACGCGGACGAAAGATAGGGCGAATAGCCGTCGACCAGGTGGTAGCGCAGGTAATCCTGCAGCACCGCGACCGGCGTGGATTGCAGCAGCTTGTCCTCGGCGGCGAGGAATTCCGGCTGGCCGACCAGCACGTAGGACGGATGCAGGCCCCATGTCGCGAGCCGCGCGGTCCAGTCGATGGACGGCGTGTATTTCGCGGTCAGTTCCGCCGGCGACATCTTGTTGTAGTTCTTCTCCGGGTCGCGCAGGTCCTCGAGCTTGCGCGAGGACGTCGCGAGCGCGGTTTCGAAGGCCATCACCCGTTCGGCCGAGGCGCGCGCCGACTTGGCGTCGCGGCCGAGCAGTTCGAAGGTGCGCGCGATGTGGTCGACGTATTCGGCGCGGATCTTCGCCACGCCGGCTTCCTTGTTGAAGTAGAAATCGCGCTCCGGCAGGCCGAGGCCGCCCTGGCGGATGCCCACCGCCATCGTCGCGCTGTCCTTGTCGTCCTGGCCGATGCCGATGCCGAACAGGCCGCGCACGCCGATGGGCTTGAACGCGAATACGGTGTCGAGCACGCCGCCGACCGAATCGATGGCGTCGATGCGCGCCAGTTCCGCGTCCAGCGGATGCACGCCGAGCGCGTCGGCCTTGGCCGTGTCCATCGCGGTGGACCAGAAATCGCCGATCTTCTGCTGGTCGCTGCCGGGCGCGGCATTCGCCTTCGCCGCGTTCTCGCTGATGGTGCGCAGGCGCGCGTACAGCTCGTCGTCGACCTCGTTGCCGATGCCCCAGCCCGACTCGGACGCCGGGATCGGATGCGCCTTCAGCCAGCCGCCGTTGGCGTATTCGAAGAAGTCCACGCCCGGATCGACCGAACGGTCCATGTGCGCGGCGAGGAAGTCGGGCTGCGCCGCATCGGCGGCGAGCGCGCCACCCGCAGCGAAGGCCAGCGCGGCCGACAGCAGCGTGGCGCGGAACAAGGGACGGACAAGGCGCATCTGGACGCTCCGGCGAAGGGACAGGCCGCGGACTGTGCCGCCGGCCGCCGCGGCCGGCAAGCGCCGGAGGTCACGATCCGGCGGCGTATGCGCTCATCGCGCCATGCACTGCTTCCAGCGCGCGTCCACGCGCTGCGCGAACCACGCGGTGGACAACGGGCGGGTGATCTTGGGGCTGTGCAGGTCGATTTCCGGCAGCAAGGCGCGCGGCAGCGGCTTGCCGGCCTTGCGGTCGGCGAGCGCGAAAACCTGCCGGTACAACGCGCTTTCGTCGAAACTCGGCGATTCGCCCCGACCCAGCGCGCGGTGCAGGGCTGCGTCGTCCATGCCCAGCGCCGGGCCGAGCGTGCGCAGCGCGGCCTCGGTCGCGCCGGGCGCATCCATCGCCGCGCCCGGACGCAGCAGGTCGCCGTCGCGCGCCAGCGTCTTCCCCGACGCGACCGACACCGCATGCTGGAACGCGGCGTTGCGGCTCGCGTACCAGCCGGCGTTGTAATCGGCGAAGCGGTACAGCAATTCGGGATAAGCCACCTTGTAGCCGAGCAGGTGTTTCGTGCCGAAATACAGTCCTCCGCGACGGCTGAACACCTCGTGCCGGATCGACGAGCCTTGCAGCGGATACGGATAGCCGCGCGCATGTGATTGCGCGAACGCGATGCCAACCTGCATCGGCCCGGCGGTGTGCACCGGGTTGAGCCGCGCGAACAGGCGCCCGCTGCCGAGCGGCAGCCGCGCGGTCATTTCCTCGAACAACGCGGACAGTTGTTGTTCCGTGCGAAGCGCGTCGAGGCGTTCGGAATACGTGCGTCCGTCCGGCGCGCGCATGGCGAGCGCGGCATCGACGACGAAGCCCGGCACGTGCAGCCGCGCGGCGCGTTCGCCGATGGCCTTGCGCGCGATCGCCGGCAGGTTCGGCACCGGCGGATCGGCCTGGAAGCCGGATTCCTGCCCGACCACCGCGATCACCGCGCACAGGTGCGCGGTCGTCGGTTGCAGTTCCTGCGCGGCGAATGCGGCCTGGATGTCGCGCGCCCAACCGGCGCGATCCGCGACCCCGTTCGGAATGCGTTTCACGATTTCGGCGCGCACCTGCTCCGGCGTCGGGCCGCGGTCGAGCAGGTCGCAGGCCGCCAGCGAAGCGACCGCGGCTGCGATGATCCATGGCGCGCAACGCCGGAGGTGCATGCAGGGGCGCTTCATCGTTGCGGGATGCAAGGTCGCACCGAGGCTAGCAGCCACCACTGAACGGCAAGCGACCCGGCTTCATACCTGCGCCGTCTTCCACCGGCCGCGGCTGAACAGCCACAGCGTGAACAGGCCGACGGACGTTTCCGACACGAACACCGCCCAGAACACGCCCAGTTCCTTCCACCCCAGGTGCAGCGCCAGCCACCAGGCCAGCGGGATCTGGATCAGCCAGAAGAACACCAGGTTGATCCGCGTCGGCGTCATCGTGTCGCCCGCGCCGTTGAAGGCCTGCACGCTGACCATCCACCAGCCGTAGACGAACAGCGCGTACGAGAGGATGCGCAGCCATTCCGCGCCGACGGCGACGACGGCCGCATCGCCGGTGAAAAAGGAGACGATGCCGTGCGGGAACAGGAAGAACAGCACCGAGATCGCCAGCAGGTAGGCCATGTTGTACCAGCCGATGCGCCACACCGCCGCTTCCGCGCGTTCGGGTTGTTGCGCGCCGAGGTTCTGCCCGACCAGCGTGGCCGCCGCGTTCGACATGCCCCAGGCCGGCATCATCGTGAACATCATCACCCGGATCGCGATGGTCGCGCCGGCCACCGCTTCGCTGCCGATGCTGGCGAGGATGCGCATCAGGAAGATCCACGAGGTCATCGCCACGATCATCTGGCCGATGCCGCCGAGCGAAGTGCGCACGATGTTCCACAGCACCGCGCCATGCCAGGCGACCTGCGAGGCCGCGACGCGGATGTGCTTGCCGCCATGGAACAGCACCCACAGCTGGAACAGCACGCCGATGCCGCGACCGATGTTCGTGGCGATGGCCGCGCCCTCGATGCCCAGCGCCGGCACCGGGCCGAGGCCGAAGATCAGCAACGGGCACAGCAGGATGTTGAGGCCGTTCGACAGCCACAGCACGCGCATCGCGATGGCCGCGTCGCCGGCGCCGCGGAAGATGGCGTTGATCACGAACAGCAGCATGATCACTGCGTTGCCGCCGAGCATCCATTGCGTGTAGCGATAGCCGTGCTCGACCACCCAGCCGTCGCCGCCCATCAGCCGCAACAGGTCCTGCGCGAAGGCGATGCCGACGATGGCCGGCAACACCGCCGCCAGCAACGCGACGAAGATCGCCTGCACCGCGCCGACCGCGGCTTCCTCGCGCTTGCCCTCGCCGATGCGCCGCGCGATGACGGCCGTCACCGCCATCGCCAGGCCCATCGCCACCGAATACACCAGGAACAGGTAGCTCTCGGTCAATCCGACCGTGGCCACCGCCGACGGGCCCAGCTTGGCGACGAAGAAGATATCGACCACCGCGAAGGTCGATTCCAGCACCAGTTCCAGCACCATCGGCACCGCGAGCAGGAACACCGCGCGGCGCAGCGGGATCTTGGTGTAGTCGGCGTTGGTGCCGCGAACCGCGTCGCGCAGTTCGGCCCACAGCGATTGCGGCGTGGCGGATTCTGCAGGTGGCGCAGGCGCGGTTCCGGTTTGCATCGCGGGCTCCGTGGTCGGAGCCGATGTTAACCCCGGTCGACGACGGGTCGGCGAACGGGCGTCATCGCCCGCGGGTCCTCAAGGCACCGCCGCCTGCGCTTCCGCCGCGACCACGCCGCGCCACCAGCGTTCCCCGGCCTTCGGCGCGGCGATGTCGATGCGTTCGCCGAACATCGGCGTGGCGACTTCGATCCCGCGTTCGCCGCCCAGCGCCAGCACGCGTTCGAACGGTTCGAACCACGGATGCATCGCGAGGTCGAAGGTGCCGTTGTGGATCGGCAGCAACCAGCGCCCGCGCAAATCCTCGTGCGCCTGCACGGTCTGCTCCGGCTGCATGTGCACGTACGGCCATTGCACGTTGTATGCGCCGGTTTCCACCAGGGTCAGGTCGAACGGGCCGAAACGCCGGCCGATCTCGGCGAACCCCCTGAAGTAGCCGCCGTCGCCGCTGAAGAACACGCGCTTGTCGCCGTCGTCGATCACCCACGACGCCCACAGCGTGCGGTTGCCGTCGAACGGCGTGCGCCCGGAGAAATGTTGCGCCGGCGTGGCGGTGAAACGCACGCCATCCACGCTCATGCCCTGCCACCAGTCGAACTGGCGCACCCTGGCTTTCGGCACACCCCAGTCGACCAGGCGGTCGCCGACGCCGAGCGGGGCGAGGAACAGGTCGGTTTTCGCCGCCAGCGCCTTGATCGACGCGCGGTCGAGGTGGTCGTAATGATCGTGGGAGAGGATCACTCCACGGATCGGCGGCAGTTCGCCGATGGAGACCGGCGGCGCGTGGAAACGCCTGGGCCCGGCCCATTGCACCGGCGATGCGCGTTCGGAGAACACCGGATCGGTGATCCACCAATGCCCGCGCAGTTTCATCAGCACGGTCGAATGCCCCAGCCGGTACAGGCTGCGGTCCGGCGCGGCATCGAGTTCGGCGCGCGTGAGCGCATGCACCGGGATCGGCGCCCGCGGCACCGTGTCCTCGGGTTTGTTGAAGAAGAAATCCCACATCGTGTTCGCGCCGGGTTCGGGCGTGGCGGCCGGCTTGGGCACGGAGTTGCGGAAGTGGCCGTCGGCGAAATGCGGCGAAGCGGCATAGTCGCCGAGCGGCGTGCGCAGGCAGAGGGAAACGGTCAAGGCGATCAGTCCGGTCAGGAACAGCCACCGCGGCAGGCGGCGGCGTGGGGGATTCGCGGGGTCGTGCGTTCGGCGCAACGGATCGTGGCGAAGTCGGGTCGGGACCGAACTGGGGGCGATCCGGCCGCGGACAAGGTGCGCCGCGTTCCCCGGCCGGACGCAAGCCCGGCCCTATGCGCTGCCCCGGCGCTGCAGCCAGCGCAACACGGAAATCGCCGTCATCGCGACCACGCTGCAGCCGCCGGCCATCAGGATTTCGAACGGCCACAGGTTGTGGGAAGTCGGGTCGCGCGATACGCCGACGGCGATGCGCAGCACCACGAAGCCCACGACCGCCAGCGGGATCGCCGCCCACAGCCGCCACTTGTCGCGCCAGCGCCACAGCGCCCACGCCGGCCAGCCCAGCCCGAGCAACCCGAGCGCGGCGAACGCGAGCATGAAGCCGCCGAAGATCGCGACGTCGCCGCCGGACACCGGCTTGTTCGCCTGCGCCTTGAACGCATCGTTCATCGCCTTGTTCTGCGCATCGCGCATGGAAACGACCCATTCCGGTTCCGCCGGCAAGGCGTGCGCTCCCGCATACGAATACGCACGCAGCGGGAAGCGCGCGATTTCCGGCGTTCCCTTGCGACTGCCGTCGCCGGCGGTCACGCGGATTTCGTCGACCTGCCCGCCCGGCGGATTGAGGAAGAAGAAGCCCAGCAGTTCGCCCTTGCCGGAATATTCCAGCGACGGGCTGCTGCCCGCGGCGACTTCCTTGCCCTGGAAATACGGCCGCGCCCAGATGTGCACCGGCGTATCGGTGTCGTAGCCGATGCGCAGGTACACGTTGTCGCCCGGCGGCACCACGATGTCCGAACCGGATGACGGAAAGGTATCGAGCAGTTCGACTTTCGTCGTGGCGTGCGCGGCGAATGCGAACATCGCGAGCACGAGTATGACCAAGCGACGCATGCGGCTTCCCTCCCCGGAAGGTCGTTGCAGTGTAACGCCGTGTCAGCGATCCAGCCGTGCGTCGACCTCGGCCTTCAATCGTTGGGCTTCCCCGATGCACTGCGCCAGCAGATCCTTGGTGGCGGAGGCGATCACCACCCGCATCCGCAGGTTGCCTTGCAGCACCGCCCATTCCGGCGCATCCGGCGACAGCGTCCAAATGCGGTCCGGTGGCAGCTTCGCATCCCCGAGCAACCGCTTCGTTTCCGCGTCGCCAGCGGCCCGCGAAGCCAGATTGGAACCAATGCGCGGCATCACCAGGCCACTGACGAGGACGCGTTGCCGGTAGGCGTCGTCCACCAGCGAGGTGTTGTTCTTGTTGATGACCTGGAATTTGAATTCGGTGTCCTGGTAGAAGCCCGCGATTCTGTCGCGCAGCTTGGTGTCGCGGACAAGGCGCAAGTTGCCGGTGTTGAGCATGTCGACGTAAGTCGTGTTCCTGAGCAACAGCGTCCTGCGTTCGGCGAGGTGCGACAAGGCCGTTGCCACCGCTTCCCTGTCGGCAGGATGCGTGGATGCGGCCAACGCACGGCTGGCGAAGATGCCATCGTCGAACTGCTTCTGCTCGAACGCCCGCGCCTCCTGCAACGAGTCCATCGTGCCCTGCAGGTCGCGGCTCAGCCGCTGCAGGTAATCGCGTTCGCTGAGTGCATCCTGCCGGTCCTGGTACCAGCTGTTGAGCGCCATCGCGACCAGGATGCCGACCACCACGACCAGGAATTCGGCCAGGAACCAGCGCAGGCCCTTGCGCATCGCCGAATGCCGCGCCGCCGCGGGTTGCGCCGCCGATTCCGGTTCCGTCATCGCGTTCCCCCTTCGCGTGGATGCAGGCTCAGGCCACCACCTTCACCGGCACCGATTTCGCCGCGGGCGTGCCGCTGATCCGGTCGTAATACTCCAGCGGCAGCAGCGGGTTCAATTCCGGGTAATACCCGGCCACCGCGCCGCGCGGCATCGGGTAGTCGAGCACGGTGAGGCCGTCGATGCGGCGCGCAATGCCGTCGGCGCTGATCGTTTCCAGCGCGATCCTGTCGTATTCCTTCAAGCCGCGGTCGGCGATGTCCTGCGCGTTCATGAACAGCACCATGCGGTCGTTGTACACGCCGCGATAGCGGTCGTTGTCGCTGTAGATCGTGGTGTTGAACTGGTCGTGCGAGCGCACCGTCGCCAGCCGCAGCATCGCCGGGTCGTCCACCGGCGCATCGACATCGAGTCCCGGCATCACGAGGATGTTGGCCTTGCCGTTCGGCGTCTTCCACACCAGCCGCCGCGGCGCGACGTCGAGGTGGAAGCCTTCGGGATCGCGGATCTTGTCGTTGAACCCGGCGTAGATGTCGGGATAGACCTCGGCGATCAGGTCGCGGATCGCGTCGTAATCGTCGACGTAGCGCGCCCAGTCGACCTTGCTCTCCGGCAGCGTCGCCATCGCCATGCGGCAGACGATCTCGGTTTCCGGCAACAGGTCGGGGCTCGCCGGTTCCAGCACCCCGCGCGATGCGCTGACGTTCGACATCGAATCCTCGATGGTCACGAACTGCTCGCCCTTCGCGGTCGCGATGCGTTCCGAGCGCGCGACCACCGGCAGGATCAGCGCATCCTTGCCGTGCACGAGGTGGCCGCGGTTGAGCTTGGTCGCGATGCCGACGGTGAGATCGAGCTTGGACATCGCCGCGTAGGCGCGATCGGTGTCCGGCACTGCGCGCACGAAATTTCCGCCGAGGCCGATGAACACCTTCGCGGTGCCGGCGAGCATCGCTTCCACGCTTTCGACGGTGTGGTGGCCGTGTTCGCGCGGCGGTTCGAAGCCGAACACCTCGCGCACGCGGTCGAGGTAGGCGGGCGACGGCTTCTCGTCGATGCCGACGGTGCGGTCGCCCTGCACGTTCGAATGGCCACGGATCGGCGAAATGCCGGCGCCGGGCTTGCCGAAGTTGCCCCTGAGCAGCAGCAGGTTCGCGACCTGCCGCACCAGTTGCGAACCGTACTGGTGCTGGGTCAGGCCCATGCCGTAGCAGATGATGGTCGCGTTCGAGCGGATGTAGATGTCGGCGCAGCGGCGGATCTGCTCCTCGGCCAGGCCCGAGACGCGCACGATTTCGTTCCAGTCCTGCGCCATCGCGTCCTCGTGCAGCGCCTCGACCCCGACCGTGTGCTCGCGCAGGAAGTCGTGGTCGAGCACGGTTTCGCCCGCGGCTTCGCGTTCGAACATGACCTTCATGATGCCCTTGAGGAAGGCGAGGTCGCCGCCGATGCGGATGTGCACGAATTCGCTGCTGATCGCCGTCGAACCGAACGTCGCCATCTGCACGATGTCCTGCGGCTCGGCGAAGCGGATCAGCGCGCGCTCGGGCATCGGGTTGACCGCGACGATCGGAATGCCGCGCTTCCGCGCCTCGACCAGGTTGGTCATCATCCGCGGCGCGTTGGTGCCGGTGTTCTGGCCGATGACGAAGATCGCCTCGGCGTGCTCGAAGTCGTCGATCACCACCGTGCCCTTGCCCACGCCGATCGCCGGCGGCAGGCCGCGGCTGGTCGGTTCGTGGCACATGTTCGAGCAATCCGGGAAATTGTTGGTGCCGAATTCGCGCACGAAGATCGAATACAGGAACGCGGTTTCGTTCGCGGTGCGGCCCGAGGTGTAGAACTCCGCCTCGTGCGGGCTGGCCAGCGCGCGCAGGTGGCGGCCGATCAGGGCGAACGCCTCCTCCCAGCTGCACGGAACGTAATGGTCGCTCGCGGCGTCGTAGCGCATCGGTTCGGTCAGCCGGCCCTGCATCTCCAGCCAGTAATCCGACTGCTGCATCAGTTCCGACACCGAATGCGTCGCGAAGAATTCGCGCGTGACGCGGAACTTCGTCGCTTCGTGCGCCAGCGCCTTGGCGCCGTTTTCGCAGAAGTCGAATTTCCTGCCGCAGGCCTGGTCCGGATAGGCGCAACTCGGGCACTTGAAGCCGCCCGGCTTGTTCATCACCGCCAGCGCCTTCGAACCCTTGGCGACGACGCTCTGTTCCAGCAGCACCTTCGCCGTGGCCGCCGCCGCGCCCCAGCCGCCGGCCGGCGCGTTGTAGGTCTTGTAGCGGGGCGTCTTGCCTTCGGCCATGGAAGCGGGACCGTGCGGTGGCGATGCCGCGACTTTACTCCTCAACCGGATGCCGGTGCGCACGGCTTTCGGCTACCCTGCGGCGCATGCACGCGCATCCTGCCGACGGCCCTTGGCGCCACCTGTTCGACCCGGACACGCTGGCCGGCGCGATCACGCTCGGCGCGATCGCCTTCGTCCTCGCCTCGCTGTTCGCGCTGCTGATCCGCCGCTTCGCGCGCCGCCTCGAACACCGCCTGTCCAACGTCACCGTGCTGCGCTTCGTCAGCCTCTTCGCGCAGATGCTGGTCTACCTTGCGGCGCTGGTGCTTTACGCGCACCTCATCCCGGAACTGCGTACCGTGGGCACCGCGCTGCTGGCCGGCGCCAGCGTGTTGTCGATTGTCGCGGGCCTCGCCGCGCAGGACACGCTGGGCAACCTGATCGCCGGGTTTTCGCTGGTGATGTCCGGCGCGATCCGCGAAGGCGACCGGATCAAGCTGTATTCGCCGAACGGCGTGATCGAGGCGCGCGTGCACGCGATCTCGCTTGGCTTCACAGTGCTGCTCGATGGCGATGGCAACGAGGTCGTGGTGCCGAACAGCGTGATCATGGGCAGCGCGGTGGTGCGCATCGCCCATGCGCCATCGCCGCCCGGCTGAGGTTTCCCGCGGTCAGGCGTCCTTCGACGCGGCGATCTCGCGCAGCGCGCGTTCGAACACTTCGGGCGGCTGCCCGCCGCTGATCAGGTGCTTGCGTTCGATGATGATCGCGGGCACGCCGCTGATCCCGGCCTGGACGAAGAACTGCTCGGCGATGCGGACTTCCTCGGCGAATTCGCCGGAATCGAGGATCGCACGCGCGCGTTCCGCGTCCAGCCCGACGCCGGCCGCGATGTCGACGAGGGTGTCGCGGTCGCTGATGTTGCGGCCTTCGCTGAAGTTGGCGACCAGCAGCGCGCGCTTGAGCGCGGGTTGCCTGCCCTCGCCTTCGGCCCAGTGCAGCAGGCGATGCGCGTCGAAGGTGTTCCAGGTGCGGCTGCGGGCGTTGAAGTCGAAGGTGAAGCCGAGCTCCGCGCCGCGCTGGCGGATGCGTTCCTGGTTCACGGCGAGTTGCGCGTCGTCCATGCCGTACTTGCGCTTGAGGTTCTCGGCGACGTCCATGCCTTCGGCCGGCATGTTCGGGTCGAGCTCGAACGGTTGGAAGTGGATGTCGGCCTGCACCTCGCCCTGCAGGCGTTGCAGCGCGGTTTCCAGCGAGGCCAGGCCGACCGCGCACCACGGGCAGACCACGTCGGAGACGAAGTCGATGCGGAGTTCAACGGGCGCGGGCGTGGACATGGCGATTCCGGCGGGAAGGATCGTTGCGAAATGATGCCGGATCGGGCAGGTTTCAAGCCGTCGCAACGGGCACAATGGCGCCACCCGCGTCCACGACCAAGGATCGCCCGATGTCGAGCGACACCGATCCGATCGTTTCGATCCGCAACCTCGGCAAGACCTACGCCTCGGGCTTCCAGGCGCTGAAGGACGTCAGCCTCGACATCCGCCGCGGCGAGATCTTCGCCCTGCTCGGCCCGAACGGCGCCGGCAAGACCACCCTGATCAACATCGTCTGCGGCATCGTCAACGCAAGCAGCGGCACGGTGATCGCCGACGGCCACGACATCGTGCGCGAATCGCGCGCGGCGCGGATGAAGATCGGGCTGGTGCCGCAGGAACTGTCCACCGACGCGTTCGAAAGCGTGTGGGCCACGGTGCGCTTCAGCCGCGGCCTGTTCGGGCGACCGCCGAATGCGGAATACCTCGAGAAGGTGCTGCGCGACCTGTCGCTGTGGGACAAGAAGGACAGCAAGATCATGGCCCTGTCCGGCGGCATGAAGCGGCGCGTGCTGATCGCCAAGGCGCTGTCGCACGAGCCGCGCATCCTGTTCCTCGACGAACCCACCGCCGGCGTCGACGTCGAACTGCGCCGCGACATGTGGAAGATGGTGCGCGAGCTGCGCGAAAGCGGCGTCACGATCATCCTGACCACGCACTACATCGAGGAAGCCGAGGAGATGGCCGACCGCATCGGCGTGATCCGCAAGGGCGAGCTGGTGGTGGTCGAGGACAAGCGCGCGTTGATGCGCAAGCTCGGCAAGAGGCAGCTGAGCCTGCAGTTGCAGGCGCCGCTGGACGCGATTCCGGAAGCACTGGCTGGCGAACCGCTGGAACTCGCCGACGACGGCAATGCGCTGGTCTACACCTTCGACGCGCAGGCCGAACGCAGCGGCATCGCGACGTTGTTGCGGCGCCTCGGCGACCTCGGCATCGGCTTCAAGGACCTGCATTCGAGCGAAAGTTCGCTGGAGGACATCTTCGTCAGCCTGGTGCACGACGGGTCGCGCGATGCATCAAAGCCCTCCCCTTCAAGGGGAGGGTTGGGTGGGGATGGGGTTACTTCGATGCAAGAGCGACACCATCCCCATCCCGGCCTTCCCCTTGAAGGGGAAGGAGAAAAGCCATGAACATCCATGGCATCAAGGCGATCTACCGCTTCGAGATGGCGCGCACCTTCCGCACCATCACCCAGAGCATCGCCTCGCCGGTGCTCTCGACCTCGCTGTATTTCGTGGTGTTCGGCGCGGCGATCGGTTCGCGCATGGGCGAGGTGGACGGCATCGGCTACGGCGCCTTCATCATCCCCGGCCTGTTGATGCTGTCGCTGCTCAACGAGAGCATTTCCAACGCGTCCTTCGGCATCTACATGCCGAAATGGGCCGGGACGATCTACGAATTGCTGTCCGCGCCGGTCTCGCCGCTGGAAGTGGTGCTCGGCTACGTCGGCGCCGCGGCGACCAAGTCGATCATGCTCGGCGTGCTGATCCTCGTCACCGCGCGGCTGTTCGTGCCGTATTCCATCGCGCATCCGCTGTGGATGCTGTGCTTCCTGGTGCTGACGGCGGTGAGCTTCAGCCTGTTCGGCTTCATCATCGGCCTATGGGCGGACGACTTCCAGAAACTGCAGGTGGTGCCGCTGATGATTATCACGCCGCTGACCTTCCTCGGAGGGGCGTTCTATTCGATCGGCATGCTGCCACCGCTGTGGCAGAAGATCGCGTTGTTCAACCCGGTGGTGTACCTGATCAGCGGGTTTCGCTGGAGTTTCTACGGGATTTCCGACGTGAACGTGGGCGTCAGCGTCGCCGCAACGGTCGGCTTCCTGCTGCTGTGCCTGCTGGCGGTGTGGTGGATTTTCCGGACGGGCTACAAGCTGAAGGCGTGATGGAAGCAGCACGCCGGCGCGCCCTTCAATGGCGAGCGGACCCTGCGTGTTTTCCATCGTCGCGATGCGCGGTCGCACGGCTTTTCGCGAACTCCGGGAAGGTCTCCGCCAGCGAGGCCTTGTCCGGCAGGATGTAGAACACCCCGCCCCGCTCGAACGTCGGATGCACGACCTGCTCGTAAAAGTCGGGCGAAACGTTGATGCAACCGTGCGTGATGCGGTTGTCGTCCGGCGAAGGCGATGCGAGGCGTTCGGGGCGTTTCTCGGCCGCGACGCCGGTCGCGGTCGGGTGCAGGGAAATCGAGGAATCGTAGTCCACCCACAGCACGCGCCCCGCGTCGATCGACGGGCCGAAACCGCCCACGAAGCGACCCGCGGGCGTGGTGCGATCGCGGCCCGGGATTTCGCGAAGCGCGAGGCCGGCGATGCCGGGGGCCACGTGGTCGCCGACCGCCGAGCCGAAGAGCCCGGGCGCCGCGCCGCGAAGGTGGCCATCGCCGCCGAATACCAGGACCTGTGCAGCGGCCTTGTCCATGATCGCGAACGGATAGCCCTCGTTGTCCTTGCTTGCGACGATCCAGCCCGCGAGCGCGATCACCGTGTCGGACACTTCCTGACCCGGCGGAAGCTGGTCGACTGCGGCCGTCGGTTGCGCGGCGGCATCCCTGGCGCTGGCCACGCCGATACCCGCGAACGCGAATGTCAGCGCCAGTGCGCAGCTAGCGGCGCGGATCGCGGGGTAAGTGCGCATGCGGATGGACGGTTCCTTGGAACGAAGATCGGGCCTGGAAAGGAGACCGGCGGCCGGCAAGGGCCACCGGGTTCCGGTTCAAGCCGTTCGTGATGAATCGTGCAAGTGCGCGATCAACCGCGCGGCTGGCGACCGCGGGCGGTTTCGAGCTGCTGCACGCGGCCTTCGATCGAATCCAGGCGCTGGTTGGCCTGTTGTGCGGACTGGTTGGCGGCGTCGGCGCTTTGGGCCGCGCTCTGCACCTTCGAGTCGAGTGAGTCGAGGCGCGTGTTGATGTTGGCGAACTCGTCCTTGTACGTGGCGCAGCTGGTGAGGGCGAGTGCAGCGATCGCGATGCCGAGCGTGCGCGCGAGATGTTTCTTGGTCAGGAACATGGGCAACTCTCCTTCCATCGTCGGGGGAACCCGGAATATAGCGACCTTTTCAGCCCTGACTGCAGGTCGTCTTCAGCGAAGGTTGGAGTACGTGTACGATTTGTGAAGATGCGGCAATTACCGGGAATTACAGCCTGAATACGCTGTTCCATGCAGTGGTGCAGAGGATCAGCGGGTTTCGCTGGAGTTCTACGGGGTTTCCGGCATGAGCGCGGGAATTGTGGAAGTCCTTATGGTTCCATGCCGCTTGATTCCTGTTCGAACCTGCGCTGCGATGCATTCAATTGTTCGGGGCTCATCCGTGACTCGATCAGTCCCCTGACATCAGGCTCTTCAGCGAGACCAGCATGTAACCCCTTCAGGTAGAACACGCGCGCGGCAACAAGGTCGACTGGAACTCCTTCTCCCTTGGCATGCATCACAGCCAATTCGCGGAATGCCCTTTCATCGCCCGCCGCCGCAGCTTGCTCGTACAACGCCTTCGCCTTGACGAAGTCCCGTGGCATGCCTTCGCCAGAAGCGAACATGGAGCCGAGATCGGTCATTGCACGCGCATATCCGGACGCTGCAGCGCCCTCGAAATAGCGGCGTGCCTTCCCGTAGTCCTGCGTTTTCCCGAGCCGCCCGAGGACATAGGCCATCCCCAGACGCCATTGCGCTTCCGGATCCCCATGATCTGCAGCCTTCTCGTACCAAGCCAGCGCCTGCGCATCGTCCGTGGTGGTCGTCCACCCAAACTCATAGTTCTTGCCGATATCGCGCTCGGCATCACGAAACCCATGGTTGGCGGCAATGAGGATCAGGTTGACACCAGCATGTCTGTCGGCAGTCTTTCCGCATTGCCCGCTAAAGCGGATAAGCCCCTCGTAGTAGGCCACCAAAGGCAATGCATCCTCTGCCTTAGCCAATTGATCGAACAATGGACAAGCCGCATCGACGTCGCGATCGATCAGCGATGACCCCGTATATAGCTGGACGGCGTAATTGATTTGTGCGCCCACATCGCCTGCGTCGACGCCCTTCTTCAGGTAAGCGATTGCTTCTTTCCCGTGGATGGGAACGCCCCAGCCGTTGCCATAGATCATGTACAGCAGATTCCAGGCTTCCTTGCTGCCATGCCGCGTCGCGCGCTGCGCCATATCGATTGCGGATTGCAGGTCTCCCGGGCGAAGCTCACCCGGCCGTTTTCCATTGATCGCCAGATTCATCCGCGCGAACGCAAGGTAATACTCCACCTCGCCATTTCCAGACTCCTCGAACGGTTGCAGCAAACGTTCGATTCCCGCGAAGTCACTCGCCTGCTCTAGCGGGCCAATGCGCGCCAAGGCTGCATCGATACCGGAATCCACGGCAATGGCGGACCACGACAGCACCATGAGAATGGCCGCGATCAAAACGCGATGCATGCGCAATCGATCCTTCTGGATATTGCCTGCCAATCGCAGGTTCATGGATCCCCCAACGATCTATTCAAACGCAACGATTCACGCCAGCGACAACTTCAACCGCCTGCTTCACGATCATGCTACCACTTCAAGCAACGCCCGCGCGAAGCCCGCACCCTTCCCCGGATCCACGCCCAGGTAGAAATCCGGCTCGATCAACTCCGCTTCCATCAACAACCAGCGCCCGTCCCCGTCCGGCACCATGTCGATGCGCGCATACAACAACGGATCACCGACCGCCGCCAACACCTGCCCGGCCAGCGCCACCGCTTCCGCCGGCGGATCGACCGGCGCATAACGGCCACCGAATTCCTCTTGGATGCGGAACTCACCCGGAACCGGGCGCTTGTTCACCGCATGGCTGAACCGCCCGCCGAAATACAACAGCGACGTCTCGCCTTCGCTTTCGATCGTCGGCAGGTACGGCTGCACCAGCATCGTCGTGCCGGGCGCGGCATCGACCGTATCCCCGCGACGCAGCCGCTGCGTCTTCCACGCCCCGCCGGATACCGCCGGCTTCACGATCAATTCCCCGGCGCCGGTCTCGTCGAACGCGCGCTCCACGATTTCCTGCGACAGCGCATCGGTGAACACGGTCGGCGGAATCGCCACGCCGCGTTCCGCGAGTTCGCCGAGATAACGCTTGTCCGAATTCCACGCGAGGACCCGCGCCGGGTTCGACACCGGCATGCCTTCGCGTTCCCACGTCGCGCAGCCCCGCAACCAGCGCGCATGCTGGAAGTGGTAACCCCAGGCCAGCAACGGCAGGACCCGGCCGAATTCGCGCAGGCCAGCTGCGCTTTCGACATGCGCCGTCCACGGCGTCGGCACCGTTTCGATGCCCGCGCCATCCAGCGCCGATTGCAAGCGCGCCAGCACCTTCGGCCACAACGTGGCGTTGTCGGCCTCGGCCGGATCGGGCACGAGGATGGCGACGCGGTGCATGGCGTCGGACATCGGATTCGGCCGCGATCAGGCAGCGCGCAGCGCGGAGCGTACCGCCTTCGGCGAATGCGTCGCGACCTTGAGCAATGCCTTTGCGGCGCCGCTCGGCTGGCGACGGCCTTGCTCCCAATCCTGCAGCGTGCGCACGGACACGCCGAGCATGTCGGCAAACTCCGGTTGCGACATGCCGAGCTTGAAGCGGGCTTCACCGGCTTGCGTGACCTGGACGCTGAAGCGTCGTCCACCGCCCGACTTGATTTCGCGGACAGCTTCCAGCAATTCGGCACCGATGTCGCGTTTGGCGTCGCGCTCGAGGATCTGCTTGGTCAGTTTCTTCATGGCTTCACCAATTGTTCTTTCAACATCCGGATGACATGCGCGGACAGATTGTCCCGCTTTGTCTTCGCATAGATCGCCAGCAACCAGATCAGGCCTGCGGCGGTTTGTCCGTAGTAGATCACGCGAACGCCACCGCGCTTGCCTGCTTGTTCGGTACCCCAACGCAGCTTTCTGCAACCTGCCGAACCCGGGATCAGATCGCCTGCTTCCGGATGCTCCGACAGATACCACTGCAGCGCGGCATATTCATCGTCCGTCAGGTAATCGTAGACATAGCGGGCGAATACCGACGACTCGACGAACTCGAACATCCGCAGACTCCATTCCGCTAGGCATGAATATACGGCAGCGCCGTAGTCAATGCAAGCATGCCCCAGCCGTGATTCACGCCATCGGCAACTTCAGCCCCTGCTCCCGTGCGCACTGCTTCGCGATGTCGTAACCCGCGTCCGCGTGCCGCATCACGCCGGTGCCGGGATCGTTCCACAACACCCGTGCGATGCGCAGGTCGGCGGCTTCGGTTCCGTCGCAGACGATCACCACGCCGCTGTGCTGCGAATAGCCCATGCCGACGCCACCGCCGTGGTGCAGCGAGACCCAGGTCGCGCCGCCGGCGACGTTGAGCATCGCGTTAAGCAGCGGCCAGTCGCTGACCGCATCGCTGCCGTCGCGCATCGATTCGGTTTCGCGGTTCGGCGAGGCCACGCTGCCGCTGTCGAGATGATCGCGGCCGATCACCACCGGCGCCTTCAGTTCGCCCTTGCGCACCATTTCGTTGAATGCGAGGCCCAGCTTGTGGCGCTGCCCCAGGCCGACCCAGCAGATGCGCGCCGGCAGGCCCTGGAAGGAAATGCGCTCGCGCGCCATGTCCAGCCAGTTGTGCAGGTGCGCGTCGTCGGGGATCAGTTCCTTGACCTTGGCATCGGTCCGATAGATGTCCTCGGGATCGCCGCTCAGCGCGACCCAGCGGAACGGGCCGACGCCGCGGCAAAAGAGTGGACGCACGTAGGCCGGCACGAAACCCGGGAAATCGAAGGCGTTCTTGAGGCCTTCGTCGAAGGCCATCTGGCGGATGTTGTTGCCGTAATCGACGGTGGGGATGCCTTGCGCGTGGAAGGCGAGCATGGCCTCGACATGCACGCGCATCGATTTCTTGGCCGCGTCGCGCACCTTGTCCGGGTTGGCCTGCTGCTCGGCCAGCCACTCATCCACGGTCCAGCCCAGCGGCAGGTAGCCGTGCACCGGATCGTGCGCGCTGGTCTGGTCGGTGACGCAATCGGGCCTGACCCCGCGCTTCACCAGTTCGGGCAGGATCTCCGCTGCATTGCCGAGCAAGGCGATCGACTTCGCTTCGCCGGCTGCGGTGTATTTCGCGATGCGGGCCAGTGCGTCATCGATGTCGGTCGCCTGTTCATCGACGTAGCGCGTCTTCAGGCGGAAATCGATGCTCGACTGCCGGCATTCGATGTTCAGCGAACATGCGCCGGCCAGCGAGGCGGCCAGCGGCTGCGCGCCGCCCATGCCACCGAGGCCCGCGGTGAGGATCCACTTGCCTTTCAGCGAACCGCCGTAGTGCTGGCGGCCCATCTCGACGAAGGTTTCGTAAGTGCCCTGCACGATGCCCTGCGAACCGATGTAGATCCACGAACCGGCCGTCATCTGGCCGTACATCATCAGGCCCTTGCGATCGAGCTCGTTGAAGTGCTCCCAGGTCGCCCAGTGCGGCACGAGGTTGGAATTGGCGAGCAGCACGCGCGGCGCGTCCGCATGCGAGGGAAACACGCCGACCGGCTTGCCGGACTGGATGAGCAGGGTCTCGTCGTCGCCGAGGGTCTTCAGCGTCTCGAGGATCCGGTCGTAGCAGTCCCAGTCGCGCGCGGCGCGGCCGATCCCGCCGTACACCACGAGGTCTTCCGGTCGTTCGGCCACTTCCGCGTCGAGGTTGTTCTGCAGCATGCGGAACGGCGCCTCGGTCAGCCACGACTTGCAGGTAAGCGTGGCGCCGCGCGGCGCGCGGATCTTGCGGGACGGGTCGTGGCGGCTGGACATGGGTCGCGGCTCCTGCAGGCGAAGCCGCGATTATCGCACCGCGCCGGACGGCGCCCGGCGCCCGCTTCGGGCACACTTGCGGGCATGTGGTACGACCGTTTCGACACGCCCATCGGCCCGCTGACCGTCGCCACCGACATCGAAGGCCTGCGCCACGTGCTGTTCGCGAGCAATCGCCACGACGTACACGGGCAAGCGGCATGGCTGCATTCGCCCGGCCGGCTCGCCGAGGCGCGAAGGCAACTCCTGGAATATTTCGCCGGCGAACGCCGCGCGTTCGAACTGCCCCTGCGTCCGGTCGGTACTGCGTTCCAGCTCAAGGCCTGGCAGGCGCTGGCGGAGATTCCCTACGGCGAAACCCGCAGTTATGCCGAGCAGGCGCAGCGCATCGGTGCGCCGGATGCGGTACGCGCGGTGGGTGCGGCGAACGGGAGGAATCCGTTGCCGATCGTGCTGCCCTGCCATCGCGTGATCGGCGCGGACGGCGGGCTCACCGGATTCGGCGGCGGATTGCCGATCAAGGCCGCGCTGCTGCGGCTCGAAGGCGCGCTGGCACCGGCCGAGGTCGCGCCGAAAACGGGCGACCTGTTCGGCTGAAAGCTCGACGCGGGTCAGTGCGCCGCGGGATCGAGATTGCGCAATGCGTCGGCCAGATCGATCGCGCCGGTGCGGCGGATGTCGCTCTGGGTGTAGGCACGGCCGTAGGACGCGCATTTCACTTCCACGGTCGCGTCGCCCTTGGCGCGCGCTTCGCGCACGGCGCGCCGGTTCTGCGCGGCGGTGATCAGTGAGCCGGTTTCGCGCAGGCAGGTGTGGTCGCGCACGTCGCGGGTGGCGACGTCGGAATGGATGTCGTCCTGCACGGTGGGCTGGACGCTCGTGCCGACCGACTGGGCCGACGCGGCGAATGCGACGCCTGCGAACAGGCTGGCGAGCAGCAGTCGTTTCATGGGGCACCTCCGGGTTTGCATTCCACTTATACGCCTTTCGAGGTGCCCCGCAGCGGTCGCCGGCCCGCGCGATTCAGGGCGTTGTCAGCCTCGCGGGCAGGCTTCCTTGCGGCCGGCAATGAATGCCGCGACCTCGGCGTCGGTGGCCGGTTGCGGCTCGATGCCGTCGTCGAACAGCACCCGCCAGGTGCCGTCGGCATCGCGGTGCCAGATCGACTGGAAGGCGCCGATCAGGAAACGCTGCTTGGTGTCCGGCGCCAGGTCTTCGTACAGCGCCGGTCCGCTGGAATAGGCGATGTCCGCTTCGCCGCCGATGGCGACCATGCGCGGGTACCACGACAACCGCAGTTCCTTGCCGGCGATGAGCCCGGACCAGGCCGCGGCCACGGCATCGCGGCCGCGCCGCGGATTCGGGCGCTTGGCGCCGAACACCGCGCCTTCGGCGACGATGCCTTTGAAGGCCGCGGTATCGTGCTCGGCCACCGAGCGCGCGAAGGCGAGTTCGCGCGCCCACACCTCGCATTCGGCGGCGGAGAGTTTGGGCTGCGGCGGCTCGGCGGTTTGCGCGATGGCGAGCGGCGACAGCGTGAACGCAAGCGCGGCGGCGAACAGGCGGATCGAAGTCATCGGAATCCCCGGGATTGGAATCGGAACGGCGTCGAACCGCACTATGCCCTCCCGCGGCGTGGCTTGCGGCTAACATGGCGCATGCGCATGCCAATCCGCCAATTTCCGACAATCCTCCCGCTCCTCCTGCTGCTCGCCGGCTGCGCCGGCCTGCGCACAGCGCCGACGCCGGCCTCGGAAACCACCGTGGTGCTGGTGTCGATCGACGCGCTGCGCGCCGATGCGCGGGGCAGCGGCAACATGCCGGCGCTCGATGCCATCGCCGCCGACGGCGTGCATGCGCGCTGGATGAATCCGTCCTACCCGACGCTCACCTTCCCGAACCACTACACGCTGGTCACCGGACTGCGCCCGGACCACCACGGCGTGGTCCACAACCAGATGCGCGACGCCGCCCTCGGCGATTTCGTGTCCAAGGAAAGCAGCGCGGCCGATGGTCGCTGGTGGAACGGCGGCGAACCGCTGTGGGCGACGATGGAACGCGCAGACCAGCACGCCGCGATCCTGTTCTGGCCCGGATCCGTCGCCGAAATCCACGGCGAGCGCCCTTCGCAATGGCGCCCGTTCGACAAGACCATGAGCGTGGATGCGCGCGTGCAGCAGGTGCTCGACTGGCTGGACCTGCCCGCCGCGCGACGCCCGCGCTTCATCGCCGCCTACTTCGACCAGTACGACGTCGCCGCGCACCGCTGCGGCGCGCACTGCGCGGATGCGATCGCCGCGGAACGCGCCGTGGACGCCGGCCTCGCTAAACTGCGCGCGGGCATCGCCGCGCGTTCCAGCGGACGCCGCATCGACCTCATCGTCGTATCCGACCACGGCATGGCCGACGTGGCGCACGGCAACATCCGCTACCTCGACGACCTCGTTCAGGCGAACGCGATCGAACGTCCAGGACACCGGCCCGATCGTGCTGGTCGCGCCGCGCGCCGGCCGCGAAGCGGACGCGATGAAGCTGGTCGGCCGCCACGATCATTCCGAATGCTGGCGGCGCGAATCGCTGCCTCCCGCGTGGCACTACGGCACGCATCCGCGCATCCCGGCCATCGTCTGCCAGGCCGACGAAGGCTGGCTGCTGGAACTGCATCGCGACGCGCCCTTCGCCCAGCCGGTGAAGGGCGAACACGGCTATGCTCCGGAATCCGCGTCGATGCATGCGACCTTCGTCGCCGAAGGCCCGGATTTCCGCCGTGGCGTGGAACTGCCGCCGTTCGACAACGTCAACGTCTATCCGTTGCTCGCGCGCCTGCTCGGGATCGCACCGCTGGCGAACGACGGCGACATCGCGCCGCTGCTGCCGGCGTTGCGGCACTGACCCCTCTCCCGCTGGCGGGAGAGGCTTGGGGTAAGGGTGGCAAACGCGCGAATCATTCCACCCTCATCCGGCGCTACGCGCCCCCTTCTCCCGCCAGCGGGAGAAGGGAGATTCACGACAATCGGTTGATCGCCTTGCGATAGCGCGCCGCGATGCCGTCGCGGTCACGGTGGCGGCCATCGGCGACCAGCGTTTCCCCGCCGATCCGCACGTCGCGCACCAGCGGGCGGTTGCCGGCGAAGATCCAGCGATCGGCGATGTCGGCGTCGGTCGCGCCGGCGAACTGCGGCGCGCCGGCGTCGAGCACGATCCATTCGTCGTCGCCCTCGTCGAAACCGGTCGCGCTCGCGCGGCTTTCGGCCACGCCGCGCAGCAGCGTTTCGCCCACGCTCGGCGAACCCGCGTTCGCGACGATGTTGCGGTGGCGGCTGAGCAGGCGCTGGCCGTATTCGAGCCAGCGCAGTTCCTCGACCGGCGACACCGAGATGTGCGAATCCGAACCGATGCCCCAGCGCCCGCCCGCGGCGAGGAATTCGCGCATCGGGAACAGGCCGTCGCCGAGGTTGGCCTCGGTGGTCGGGCACAACGCCACCACCGCGCCGCTGCGCGCGATGCCGGCGATTTCCTTGCCATCGAGGTGGGTCGCGTGCACCAGCGTCCAGCGTTCGTCGACATCGGCGTTCGCCAGCAACCACTCCACCGGGCGCGCACCGCGCAGCGCGAGGCAGTCCTGCACCTCGCCGATCTGTTCCGAGATGTGGATGTGCACCGGCGCGTTCTCCGGCAATGCGGCGAGCACCTCGCGCATCGCCTCCGCCGGCACCGCGCGCAGGCTGTGCAGCGCGCAACCCACGCGCAGGCCATTGTCTTCGCACGCACGCAAGCTCTCAAACAGGCGCAGGTAGCCTTCGATGTCGAAACCGAAGCGGTTCTGCCGCGGCGACAACGCGCGCCCGTCGAAACCGCCGGACATGTACAGCACCGGAAGCAGCGTGAGCCGGATGCCGGTGTCGCGCGCGGCGCGGATGAGTGCATCCGACATCGCCGCCGGATCCGGGTACGGCTTGCCGTCGGGCGCGTGGTGCAGGTAGTGGAATTCGCAGACGCGCGTGTAGCCGGCTTCGAGCATTTCCGCGTACAACTGCGCGGCGACCGCATGCAGCGAGTCCGGATCGAAGCGCGCGGCGATGCGATACATGGCCTCGCGCCAGGTCCAGAACGAATCGGCGGGATCGCCCTGGCGTTCGGCCATGCCCGCCATCGCGCGCTGGAAGGCGTGCGAATGCAGGTTGGCGATGCCGGGCAGGCGCCAGCGCGCGATTTCCGATTCGGTGACAGCCATGCCGCCATTCTGCACGAGCACCGGCGCGACGGCATGCGAGAATGTGCCAATGGCGACGCAAGACGAGCAAGAAGCCGGCATCGGCGCCCTGCTGTCCCCGGACATCTGGAAACGCCGCGTCGTGCTCTGGGGTGGCGCGATCGCGGTGGCGCTCGCCGCGATCGCCTTCGCCCGCGCCAGCGACCTCGCCTTCTCCCTGTTCAAGCGCGCGATCGCGTTCTCGCCGTGGTGGGCGCTGCTGGTCACTCCCGGCATGTTCGCGCTGCTGGCGTGGCTGACCACGCGCGGCCTGGAATCCACCCGCGGCAGCGGCATCCCGCAGGTGATCGCCGCGCTGCGCACGCCCGAAGCCGAACGCCAGCGCCACCTCTCGCTCAAGGTGTCGATGGCCAAGCTCGGCCTGACCGTCGCCGGCCTGCTCGGCGGCGCATCGATCGGCCGCGAAGGCCCGACCGTGCACGTCGGTGCCGGCATCATGCTCGCGATCGGCCGCCGCTTCGGCCTGCGCGGCGACATGCAGGCACGGCGGCTGTTGCTCGCCGGCGGCGCGGCCGGCATCGCCGCGGCATTCAACGCACCGCTTGCAGGCGTGGTGTTCGCGATCGAAGAACTCGGTGGCGCGTTCGAACACCGCTTCTCCGGCACCTTGCTGACGTCGGTGATCGTCGGCGGCGTGGTCTCGCTCGCGCTGCTCGGCAGCTACACATATTTCGGCCGCGTCGAAATCGCGCTGCCGCTGCGCCAGGCCTGGCTTGCGGTACTGGCCTGCGGCATCGCCTGCGGGCTGGCCGGAGGCCTGTTCAGCCGCTTGCTGCTGGCCGTCGTCGCCGGCAAGCCGCGTTGGCTGGGCGATTTGCGTCGCGAGCACCCGGTATTGTTCGCCACCGCTTGCGGCCTGTTGCTCGCCGGCCTCGGCATCGCCTTCGGACCGGGCGCGTTCGGCACCGGCTACGAACAGGCGCGCAGCCTGGTGCAAGGCCATGCGGTGGTCGGGCACGAATTCGGCATCGTTAAGTTCGTCGCCAACCTCGCCTCGTATCTCGCCGGAATCCCGGGCGGCCTGTTCTCGCCCGCGCTCGCGGTCGGCGCCGGCCTCGGCAACGACATCGCCGCGTTGATGCCGAACGCGCCGGCGAACGCGATCGTATTGCTGGGCATGTGCGGCTACCTCACCGGCGTCACCCAGGCGCCGCTGACTTCGGCGGTGATCTCGATGGAACTCACCAACAGCGACGACATGCTGCTGCCGATCCTCGCCACCGTGCTGGTGGCGCGCGGCGCGTCCGCGCTGGTCTGCCGGATGCCGGTGTACAAGGCGCTGGCGCTACGCCTGCTGCCTCCGCCCCAGAAACCGCAGGAACCCGCATGACCACGATGCGATTCGACGGCATCGTGGTCGGCGCGAACCTCGCGACGCTGGACGCGGACGCCGGTTACGGATTGATCGAGGACGCCGCGATCGGATGGAAGGACGGCATGCTGGCGTACGTGGGTCCGCGCGCGGACTTGCCGGCCGATCCGGCATCGCTTGCGGATGAGGTCATCAAGGCCGATGGCGTGGTCACGCCGGGACTCGTGGATTGCCACACCCACCTCGTGTTCGCCGGCGACCGCGCCGCGGAATTCGAACATCGCCTGCAGGGCGCCAGCTACGAGGAAATCGCCCGCGCCGGCGGCGGCATCCTCTCGACCGTGCGCGCGGTGCGCGCAGCCGGCGAGGACGCGCTGCTGGCCGAATCGCTGCCGCGCGCGAAGGCGCTCGTCGCCGATGGCGCGACCACGCTCGAGATCAAGTCCGGTTACGGCCTCGACTTCGACAACGAACGCAAGATGCTGCGGGTTGCGCGCCGCATCGGCGACGAACTCGGCATCACCGTGCGCACGACCTATCTCGCCGCGCACGCGCTGCCGCCGGAATTCGCGGGCAACGCGGACGGCTACATCGATGCCGTGGTCGATTGGTTGCCGAAGCTGCACACCGAAGGACTCGTCGATGCAGTGGACGCGTTCTGCGAACGCATCGGCTTTTCGCCGGCACAGACCCGGCGCGTGTTCGAGGCCGCGCGCGCGCTCGGCCTGCCGGTGAAACTGCACGCCGACCAGCTCAGCGACGGCGGCGGCGCGGCGCTCGCGGCCGGGTTCGGCGGGTTGTCTGCGGACCACATCGAACATACCGACGAAACCGGCGTGCGCGCGATGGCGGCGAACGGCACGGTCGCGGTGCTGCTGCCGGGCGCGTTCCACGTGTTGCGGGAAACCAAATTGCCGCCGCTCGACTTGTTGCGCGCGCACGGCGTGCCGATGGCGGTGGCGACCGACTGCAACCCCGGCACCTCGCCATTGCAATCGCTGCGGCAGGCGATGCAACTGGCCTGCACGCATTTCAGGCTGACGCCCGAGGAAGCGCTGCGCGGCGCCACGATCAATGGCGCGAAGGCGCTGGGCCTGCGCGATCGCGGCGTGTTGCGCGTCGGCATGCGCGCGGACTTCGTGCACTGGCGCATCCGCCGCCCGGCGGAGTTGTGTTACTGGCTGGGCGGAAACCTCGCCCACGGCGTGTTCGCGGGCGGCAAGCGCATCGCCTGATGCGCCGTACCCGTCATTTGGCTGGCACAGGCACTCGCGTGCTGTGGAAGAACACGATGCGCCATGCTCCGCGTTCCTTGCGCAACACGGCCGATTCCAGCCAGGTCATTTCGGTCATGCCCGAGGCATCCCCGACCGATCCCTTGTTGACGTAGGCGATCCAGGCCATTCCGCCGTCGATGTGCACTTCCGGCTGCGTGACTTCCCAGTGGTAGATCTTGCCGGCCGCATGCGCATCCTTGACCAACGCCATCAGCTCGTCGCCGCCGAAGCGCTTCCCGCCGTCGAAAGCGAAGAACCCCGGCGCGGCCACTTCGTGGAATTTTTCGAGGTCGTCGTTGGTGGCGGCCACGTACATCGTCCGCATCGCATCGACGACCTTGTCCTCCTCGGCGGGATTCCCGCCCCGTGCAACCGACGCGCAGCCCAGGGCGGCGAACACGGCCAGCCCCGCCAGCAACATGGAAAACCGGTTCGCCATCGCCCTGCCCCGCCCTGGAATCGCCCCGGGGCATCGTACATCGGACGAAAAAAAGCCCCGCGTCGGCGGGGCTTTCCATTCGAGCCGCGGAACGGCTTATTCCTTCGCGGCGGCCTTCTTGGCCACGGCCTTCTTCGCCGGAGCCTTGGCCACGGACTTGGTGGCGGCCTTCTTCGCAACCGGCGCCTTGGCCGCGCCCGTGGCCTTCTTGGCCGCGGTGTGCGAGCGCGCGTTGCCGTAGCTGGAGGAATAACGCTTGCCCTTGGCCGTCTTGCGGTCGCCCTTGCCCATTTCGTGCTCCTGGAATCCTGCGTGTTGTGTGGTTCGCGTCGCGCGCGAGGCCGCGGATTCTAGCACCAAGCCGGCGTTTCCCTCTCCCGGCTCGCGGGGAGAGGGTGCCGACGAGGGCGCAGGAGCGCCCGCGAACAGCGAAGCTGGCCCGAAGGGCGAGCGCCATGGATGGCGCGAGTAACGCGGGTGAGGGGCATCATGGAATCATCAATGCGCGCAGGACGCGTCGTGCACGTGGCCGTGGTTGAGGCGCAGGTTGGCCAAGTGCGCGAGCCCGACCAGGGTGCCGCCGAAGGTCATGACCACCGCGTGCGGCACCAGCGCATGGTGCAGCGGCGCGACCAGGATGCCGGTCCACAGCGCCGCGAGCCCCGGCACCAGCAGGGCCAGCGCGCGCAGGGTGCGGTGGCGGCGGTAGCTCCAGGCGAGGATGGCGAGGCCGAACAGGGTGGCGAAGATCACGAAGCCGCGTTCGAAATCGTCGCCCAGCCAGGCCGCGATGCCGAGCGAGGGCAACAGCGCGATCACCAGCGGCAGCAAGGCGCAGTGCACGGCGCAGACCAGCGAACCGGTCGCGCCGATGCGGTCGAGCAAGGCGCTGGGCGGCTTGCCCCTGGGGCGCTGGTTCGGCTTCATCGTTACATTGTAACGAGCGCCGTGCGCGAGCCCATGAACGCGTGCCATGTCAGGCCGCTTCCGCCACCGGCAGCGGCGCCCGCCCGCGGCGCAAGACGGGAAGCGCCTGCGCCAGCAAGGCGAAGCCCGCGAGCGTCCATACGATCAACGCGCCGCTGGGCAGGTCGAAAACCGCCGACAGCACCAGTCCGCCGATGTAGCCGAGCGCACCGATGACGTAGGCCGCGACGAGGCCCTTTCGCCCCGACGTGCCGATGGTGGCGAGCGCCGGCACGATCAGGCTGGCGAACACCAGGTACACGCCGACCAGTTGCACCGATGCGGTGATCGCGAGCGCGAACAGGCCGTAGAACCACAACCCGCCGAAACGCCCGCGACGCCACCACATCAGGCCGAGGATGACCGCGGACAGGACCAGCACCGGGATCAGCTGTGCGTAATTCACCCACAGGATCTGCCCGACCAGCAGGTCCTTGAGGTGTTCCCCGCCCTGCGGGTTGTCGGCAAGCAGCAACAGGCCGCCGGTCGCGGCGAGCACGAACAGCGTGCCGATCAGCGGTTCCTGCCGTTCCGGCCAGCGCTTGTCGGTCCAGGCCAGCAAGCCGGCGCCGAGCAATGCGGCGGCGGCGGCGGCGAGTTGCGCGCCGAAGCCGTGTTCGTCCACGCCCAGCGCCTGCGCGAGGATCACGCCGAGGCCGGCGATCTGGGCGATGGCGAGGTCGATGAAGATGATGCCGCGCGACAGCACCTGCTTGCCGAGCGGCACGTGCGTGGCCAACACCAGCAGGCCCGCAGCGCAGGCGGGGCCGAGGATGCCGGCGTCGAGTCCTTCGAGGTTCAGCGTCATTTGGTCAGCGCCACGAGTTTGCCGATGGTGGAATCGAACAGCCCGAACAGGTCCTTCGATTGCGCATCGCCGCCGACGGTGAACGGCAGCGTCACCGCGGGCACGCCGGTGCGCGAGGACAGCCAGTCGGCCGGCTTCGGATCCTGGTAGGCGGCGCGCACGATCGCGAGCGTGTTGCTGTTCTTGGTGATGTCGACCAGCGAGGCCATGTGCGCCGCGGTCGGCGGCACCGCCGGCTTCGGTTCGAGCGCGCCGATTTCATCGATGCCGAGCCAATCCCACAGGTAGACCCAGCTGATGTGGTGGACGACGACCTTGCGGCCCTTCAGCGGCGCGGCCTCGGCTTTCCACTTCACCATCGCCGCGAGCCAGCGGTTGGTGAAGTCGGCGAGGCGCGCCTGGTAGGTCGCCGCGTTCGCCGGGTCGAGCTGCACCAGGCGCGCGTCCAGCGCCTTGGCGATGACGAGGATGCGGCGCGGATCCATCTGCACGTGCGGATTGCCATCCGGGTGCACGTCGCCGTTGGCGCGATCGACCGAACTCGGTACTTCCAGCCGCTTGACCTGCATCGCCGCCTCGAACGAACCCGGGCCGCTCGCGATCTTCGTGTTGCCGGACTGGCGGATCAGCTGCGGCAGCCAGCCCACCTCGAGTTCGGCGCCGGTGCAGACCGCGAGGTCGGCGTCGCGCACCTTGGCGATCAGGCTGGGCTTGGCCTCGACCACGTGCACGTCCTGCAGCGCGGTGGTGGCGACATCGACGTTGATCTTGTCGCCGGCCAGTTCCTGCAGCAGCGAACCCCATTCGGGTTCGCAGGCGAATACGCGCAGTTTCGCCTGCGCGGGCACCGCGACGAACATCGCGGCGAGGATCATGGGAATCGCGAAACGCTTCATCGATTGCTCCGGGAAAAGATGCTCAGAACTTGTGCGCGCCGTGGGCGCCGAGGCTGGTCTGGTACTGCACGGTGACGGCGTTGTCGACGTTGTCCGGATTGGGCTTGTCGTGGCTCAACTGCAGGCGGAACAGGCTGAATTCGCTGTTGCGCCAGGTGATTTCGGCGCTGTGGCGGTAGGGATCGAAGCTCGCGAACGGCAGGTCGTCGTCGCCCCACAGCTTGTCGTAGCGGTAGCCGACGTCCCAGGTGCGGTTGAAACGATACACGCCTTCCAGATAGGCGCCGCGGCGACTGCCGTTCCACAAGGCGGTGAAAGACGGATCGTCCGGGTCGATGTAGCTGCCGTCGCGATCGTCGACCATGTATTCGCCGCGCAAGGTGATGCCGCCGTCCTTGAAGTTGCCCTGCGGCGCCCATTTCCACGTGCCGTCGAAGATGGCCAGCGTGTCGTCGCCGCTGAAGCCGTCCTCGCCGCCCTCGGTGCGCGTCTTCAGCGCCGAGACGCCGACCAGCCATTCGTTGTCCGTGCCCGCGTCGCCACCGAGGTGTGCGAACAGCGTGCGCGTGCCGAGGCCACCGTCCTGCGCGCCGCCGCTGGGGTAGTTCTGCCCGCGGAACGCTTCGCCGCCGATTTCGAAGAACAGCGACGTCGGCGCGACCCAGCGCAGTTGCACGCCGTCGTCGCCGTACTGGTTGCCGAGGAAGGCCTGGTAGGGCAGCGGCCGGTCGAAGAAATTGTCGGTGTGGGCGTGGTGGCTGTTGAGGTAGCCGATGTTCGAATAGAAGCGCCCGAGGCGCAGGCTCAGGCCATCCGGCAACGCAGTCGTGTCGATGTAGGCCTCCTCGATGCCGAGGTGGTCCTCGCCGTCCTCGCTCTCGACCGTCGCGGTCAGCTGGCCGTAGAACTTGTCGTCGATGTTCGCGGCGAACGACACTTCGCTTTCGCCCAGCGAAAAACCGTTCGGGCTCGGCGCGCCCTCGCCCGCCAGCGGGAAACCGCTGCGCGCGTACGCGGACGGATCCAGCGAATGGTGCGAATAGCTGCCATTGAGGATGATGCTGATCGCCGGGTTGAACGCGTTGGCGCCACTGCCACCGGTGTCGCCGGCCGGTGCGGCCACCGCCGCGACTGCGTTCTGATCCGCGTTCGCGTCGGGCGCGGCCGCAGCGACATCGCCGGCATCGGCCGCGAGCGCATCCGCATCGGCTTCGGCGCCTTGCGCCGGCGTCGCCGCAACCGGCGCCGTGGCGGCGACCGGCGTGGCCTGCTGCGCCTTCATCGCCTGCAGCTCGGCGGTCAACGCCTTCACCTGGGCTTCCAGCGCTTCGATGCGCTGGTGATCGTCGGGGGTGCCGGCCCAGGCGGGGGAGGACAGGCAGGCCAGCAGGCAGAGCGCGAGGGGAGAGGGTCGCATCGGGATCAATCTGGCGAAGTTATAACGTTTCATTTTGAAGACAAACCGATCCCCGCGCAAACCTCCCGGGCTGCAATTCCCGGCGAATGGCCGCATGACTTATGGCGCATTCATTTGTAACGTAATGTTATAACATTATTGAATCACCCCGCAACGAGATCCGCCATGCCCCTCCCCAACCGCACTCTCCTGTCGCTCGGCCTGGCCATCGCCAGCGCCTTCCCCCTGCATCAGGCGCTGGCGGCCGAAGCGGTCGCCGCCGACGCCGGCTCCGACGCCCATCCGCCCCAGAGCGATCCCCGCCACGGCGAGGAGGCGCCCAAGTCGAAGCGCGCGGTCGACCTCGACACGGTGGTCGTCACCGCCAGCCCGCTGCGCACGACCGCGGGCGACCTCGGCAAGCCGGCCGCGGTGCTGGCCGGCGAACGCCTCGACGAAGACCGCGCGTCCAGCCTCGGCGAAACCGTGTCGAGCGTGCCCGGGGTGCAGAGTTCCAACTTCGGGCCCGGCGTCGGCCGGCCGATCATCCGCGGACTCGACGGCCCGCGCGTCTCGGTACTGTCGGACGGGCTGGCGACCGAGGACGTCTCGACCGTGAGCCAGGACCATTCGCCCGCGATCGAGCCTTTCCTCGCCGACCAGATCGAGGTGCTGAAGGGCCCCTCCACCCTGCTCTACGGCAGCGGCGCGATCGGCGGCGTGGTGAACGTGGTCGACGGCAGGATTCCCGAGGAAGCGATCGAAGGCGGTTTCGGCGGCCGCGCCGAAGCGCGCTTCTTCGGCGGCGACCAGTCCGGCACCACCGACATGGCGCGCATCGACGGCGGCAACGACCACTTCGCGCTGCATGCCGATGCGGTGTACCGCAACGCGAAGGACTACGACACGCCCGACGGCGTGCAGGCGAACTCGTTCATCGACACCAAATCCGGCGCGGTCGGTGGTTCGCTGCTCGGCGACTGGGGCTTCGTCGGCCTGTCCGCCTCGCGCTTCGAGGACGACTACGGCAACCCGGGCGAACCTGGCGATCTCGCGGCGGGCGAACGCGGCGTGCACCTGCAATTGCGGCAGAACCGCTACGACCTCAAGGGCGGGCTGAAGGACCTGTGGGGCGAAGGCAACGGCCTGCGCTTCAGCTTCGGCCACACCGATTACGACCACATCGAATTCGAAGGCGACGAACCCGGCACCACGTTCACCAAGAACGCGAACGAAGGCCGGGTCGAAGCCACGTTCGGCACGCCTTCCGCATGGGAAGGCGCGGTCGGCCTGCAGGGCGCGGACAGCACCTTCGCCGCGGTCGGCGAGGAATCGTTCGTGCCGCAAACCACGACGCGTTCATATGGACTATTCGGCGTCGCGCGGCGTTCGTGGGACGCGTTCCAGCTCGATTTCGGCGCGCGCATGGACAAGATCGACTCGGATCCGGACGGGATGGACAGCCGCGATTTCAGCCCGCTCAGCCTGTCGCTGTCCGGCGGCTGGAAACTGGGCGAGCACTGGCGCCTGACCGCCAACCTCGACCACGCCGAACGCGCGCCGGTGGAAGAGGAACTGTTCGCGAACGGCCCGCACATCGCCACCCTCGCCTACGAGGTCGGCGACGCGAACCTCGACAAGGAAGCCGCGAACCAGCTCGAACTCGGCGTGCAGTACAAGTCGGCGCTGGTCGATGCGAAGGTCTCGGCCTACTACAACCGCTTCAAGGATTTCATCTACCTCGTCGATACCGGCGACCAGTGGTACTGGGACGAGGAAGGCCAATACCTGCCGATCCGGCAATGGTCGCAGGCGGACGCGACGTTCCGCGGCTTCGAAGGCGAGGCGACCTTCCACCTCGCCGACAACGACAACGGCAAGTGGGACCTGCGCGTGTTCGGCGACACCGTGCGCGCGACGCTCGCGGACGGCGGCGGCAACGTGCCGCGCATCCCGCCCTCGCGGCTGGGAACGCAATTGCGCTGGGAAGGCAATGCGTGGCGCGCCTCGCTCGGTGCGACCCGCGTGAACCGGCAGGACGAGGTCGCGACGAACGAAACACCGACCGCCGGCTACACCCTCGTCGACGCGCACGTCGCGCGGCACTTCGACACCGGCGAAGTGGGTTGGGAACTGTTCGCGGACGGCACCAACCTCACCGACCAGGTCGCCCGCGTCCACACCTCGTTCCTCAAGGACGACGTGATGCTGCCGGGACGCAGCTTCGATGTCGGCGTGCGCGTGTTCTTCTGAGGATCAGGCGGCCCGTGCGCACTTCGCGCACAGGCCGTGCACTTCCAGCGTCTGCGCCTGCGGCGCGAAGCCGAGCGCGCGCGCGGCATCGTCGAGCGCATCGACGATGCCGGCGTCCTCCAGCTCGGTGGCCGAATGGCAGCGGTCGCAGATCAGGAACGGCACCGAATGCTGCGCCGCGTTCGGATGGTGGCAGGCGACGAAGGCGTTGATCGATTCGAGCTTGTGGATGAAGCCGTTCGCGAGCAGGAAATCCAGCGCACGGTAGACCGTCGGCGGCGCGGCGGCGCCGCTGCCCTCGCCGTCCGCGTCGCGATCGGTCCGCAGTTGTTCGAGCAGGTCGTAGGCCTTCACCGGCTGGCCGGCATCGGCGATCAGGCCGAGCACGCGGGCGCGGATCGGGGTCAGGCGCAAGCCGCGCTCGCGGCAGGCCGCCTCAACCGCGGCGACGAAGCCACGGGCGTCGTGGACGTGGTGCTTGGGGTCGGTGCAGGCGTGGTCGTGGGCCATGCGCGTGATTTATGCGCCCAGGGGGAGTTTTGCAAGGGCGGCGTCGATCCGCGCCAACGCCTCGTCGCGTCCGCACAGGTACACGGTCCAGCCGATGTCCGGGCTAACCTGGGTGCCGGTGACCGCGACGCGCAACGGCTGCGCGACCTTGCCCATGCCGATGCCCAGCGCTTCCGGGATCGCATGCAGGGCTGCGGAAACCGCTTCGGCATTCCATTCCGGCAACGCGGCCAAGCGCCTGCGCGCATCCTCCAGCGATGCGCGCGCTTCGGCCTTCAGGTGCTTGGCGACGGCAGCTTCGTCGTAGTGCGTGAGCGGCTGGAACCACACCGCGGATTTCTCCGCCATGTCCTTCAGCGTCTGTACCCGCTCACGTAGCGCGATGACGATGTCGGCCGGCTTCGGGCCTTTCGCCAGGTCGTAGCCGCACTGTTCCAGATGCCACGTCAGGTGCTTGGCGACGGCTTCCGGATCGTCCGACTTCAGGTACTGCTGGTTGAGCCAGCCGAGCTTGGCCGGGTCGAGGCGCGACGCCTTGGCGTTCACGTCGGCGAGGTCGAACAGCGACTGCATTTCCGCAATGGAGAACACTTCCTGGTCGCCATGCGACCAGCCGAGGCGCACGAGGTAGTTCAGCAGCGCGTGCGGCAGGTAGCCAGCATCGCGGTACTGCATCACGTCGGCGGCGCCGGTGCGCTTGGACAGTTTCGCGCCGTGCTCGTCGAGGATCATCGGCATGTGCGCGAAATGCGGCACAGCCGCGCCCAGCGCCTTGTAGATGTTGATCTGGCGCGGGGTGTTGTTGACATGGTCGTCGCCGCGCACCACGTCGGTGATGCGCATGTCGATGTCGTCGACGACGACCGCGAAGTTGTAGGTCGCGTAGCCGTCGCTGCGGAAGATGACGAGGTCGTCGAGCTCCGAATTCGCGATCTCGATCCGGCCCTTGACCTTGTCGTCCCAAGCCACCGTACCGTCGAGCGGATTCCTGAAACGGATCACGCGGTTCGGGTCGTCGCGGAAGCCGGCGTCGGCATCGCGGTACGCGCCGTTGTAGCGCGGCTTCTCGTTCGCGGCCATCGCCGCCTCGCGCATCGCCTCGAGTTCTTCCTTCGTCTCGTAGGCGTAGTACGCATGGCCGGAGGCGACCAGCTGCTCCGCGACTTCCCTGTAGCGATCGAGGCGATCGGTCTGGTAGACCGGGCCTTCGTCGTAGTCGAGGCCGAGCCAGTCCATCGCCTGCAGGATCGCGTCGATCGCCGCCTGCGTGCTGCGCTCGCGATCGGTGTCCTCGATGCGCAGGATGAACTGCCCGCCCTTGTGGCGCGCTTCCAGCCAGCAGTACAGCGCGGTGCGCGCGCCGCCGATGTGCAGGTAGCCGGTGGGACTGGGGGCGAATCGGGTACGGACTGTCATCGGTGTATTTTAGCGGGATGGCGACCCTCTTCGTTTCCGACCTGCACCTCGACCCGGAACGCCCGGCCGCCACCGAGTTGTTCGGGCGTTTCCTCGACGGCGAGGCCCGCGAAGCGGACGCGCTCTACATCCTCGGCGACCTGTTCGAAGCCTGGGTCGGCGACGACGATCCGTCGACGGCCGGCGCCTTCGTCGCGGAACGGTTGCGCGCCCTGGCCGATTCCGGAGTACCGGTGTATTTCATCCGCGGCAATCGCGATTTCCTGCTCGGCGAGGAATACGCGAAACGTTCGGGCATGGCGATCCTGCCCGATCCCGCGGTCGTCATGCTCGAAGGCGAACCGACGCTGATCCTGCACGGCGACCTGCTGTGCACCGACGACACAGCCTACCAGCAGTTCCGCGCGCAGACCCGCGATCCGCACTGGCAGGCGGAATTCCTCATGCAACCGCTCGAAGCGCGGCTGGCGTTCGCCGCGCAGGCGCGCGCCGCGAGCAAGGCGCGCCATGGCGAACTGGTTTCGAGCGGACAGGCGGAAACGATCACCGACGTCGCGCCCGCGACCGTGCGCGAATGGTTCAGGCGCTACGGCATCCGCCGCATGGTCCACGGCCACACCCATCGCCCCGCGATCCACGACGAAGGCGACGGCAATACGCGGATCGTGCTCGGCGACTGGTACGAACAGGGATCGGTATTGCGGGTGGATGCGGATGGCGTGAAGCTGGAGAAACTGTAGGAGCGCGCTCGAGCGCGACAGTGATTGCGTTCGAGGCAGGCCGCACTCGAGTGTGCTCCTACTTCGCCGCTTCGGCGCAGCCCTTGTACTCGGTCGCGCCGATGCGGAAATCGGCGGTGTGGTCGAACGCGTTGTCGGACATGCCGTCACTGCATTCGCCCGGAGCGATCCGCAGGCTGTAGTCCCGGCCATCCGCGCTTCCCGACCAGACCATCGCGTCGCCCTGCGATTCGCTCGTCGCTGGCAGGCGTTGCCCGTCGGGATCGTCCGGCGTGGTGAACACCAGCGCGTCGCCATCGACACGCACGCCCCAGAACGGTTCGGTGCCGACGGCGCGCCAGGCGATGGGCGGCGCGTTCTCCTGCCCGGCCGGGCGCTTGCCCGCGGGCGCATCGGTCGTCGATGGCGGCTCCGGCGTGGCGCAGGCCGCGAGCGCGAGGATCGCGGCGGCGAAGGCGATGCGATGGGTTTTCACGTGCGCTCTCCGGAATGGACGCGCGCAGTTTGCGCCAACAGGACGCGATGCGCGACGGCGATCAATCCGCCTCGACCCGCAGGCTTTCGAGTTCTTCCGCATCGAATCCCGCCGCCAGCCGCGCCTCGGTGTTGAACGGCTTGTGCAACACACCGGTGGCGTGTTCGCGCAGGAGCTCGCGGAAGCGCGTGCGCGGATCGACGCCGACGCGTTCGCAATGCCAGCGATACCAGCGCGAACCCGCGGCGACGTGCGCCACTTCCTCGCGCAGGATCGTTTCGAGGATCGCGACGGTCGCCCCGTCACCGAGCGCGCGCAGCTTCATGATCATGCCCGGGGTCACGTCCAGCCCGCGCGCCTCGAGTACGCGCGGCACCAGCGCCATCCGCGCGAGTCCGTCGCGGGCGGTCTTTTCCGCCATTTCCCACAGGCCGTTGTGCGCGTCGAAATCGCCGTAATCGCGGCCGAAATCGTTCAAGCGCGCGCGCAGCATCGCGAAATGCCGCGCTTCGTCGTTCGCGACGGACACCCAATCCGCGTAGTACGCATCCGGCATGTCGCGAAAGCGATACACCGCGTCCCAGGCGAGGTCGATGGCGTTGAATTCGATGTGCGCGACCGCGTGGATGAAGGCGGCGCGGCCTTCGTCGCTGCCGAAACCGCGGCGCGGCAGGTCGCGCGGATGCACGAGTTTCGGCGTCGCGGGACGGCCCGGCATGCGGATCGGTTCCGGCGGCGGCGCATCGTCGGGGACCCCCAGTGCGCCACGAGCGAACGCGGCCGCCGTTTCGAACGTGCGTTCGAGCTTGGCCTCGGGCGAAGCCGCATCGAGGCAGGCATGCGCGGCGTCGAACAGCGACGCCATCGTGCTCACAGCGCGAGGCGGCGCTGGTGCTTGGCGTCGTCGGAACGCAACTGGCGGATGCGCTCGAAATAACCCGGATCGACGCCGGTCACGTATTCGCCGCTGAAGCAGGAACTGTCGAACCTGCGGCCGGGGAACTTCGGCCCGGCGACCGCGGCCTCGAGGTCGGCGAGGTCCTGGTAGACCAGCCAGTCGCAGCCGATCATGCGCTCGATTTCCTGCTCGCTGCGCCCGTGCGCGATCAGTTCCTCTGGCGTCGGCATGTCGATGCCGTAGATGTTCGGGTAGCGCACCGGCGGCGCCGCGGACGCGAGGTAGACCTTCTTCGCGCCGGCATCGCGCGCCATCTGCACGATCTGGCGCGATGTGGTGCCGCGCACGATGGAATCGTCGACCAGCAGCACCACGCGGTTGCGGAATTCCAGCGGGATCGGGTTGAGCTTGCGCTTGACGGACTTCGCGCGCTCGCCCTGCCCCGGCATGATGAAGGTGCGGCCGACGTAGCGGTTCTTGATGAAGCCCTCGCGGTACTTCACCCCGAGCACGTTGGCGATTTCCAGCGCGGCGTCGCGGCTGGTGTCCGGAATCGGGATGACCACGTCGATATCGTGGTCCGGGCGTTCGCGCAGGATCTTCTCGCCCAGGGTCACGCCCATGCGCATCCGCGCCTTGTGCACCGAAATGTTCTCGATCATCGAGTCCGGGCGCGCGAAGTACACGTATTCGAAGATGCACGGCGCGTGCGCTTCCGGCTGCGCGCACTGCTTCGCGAACAGTTCGCCGCGCGCGGTGATGACGATGCCCTCGCCCGGCGCGACGTCGCGCACGCGCTCGAAGCCGAGCACGTCCAGCGCCACCGATTCGGAGGCAATGATGTATTCGTCGCCGACGGCGGTGCTGCGCTTGCCCAGCACCAGCGGGCGGATGCCGTGCGGATCGCGGAACGCCACGAGGCCGAGGCCGAGCACCGCGCACACCACGGCATAACCGCCCCTGGCGCGGCGGTTCACGCCCTCGATCGCGCGGAACGCGGCCTCGAGCGTCAGCGCCTTCTGCAGGTCCAGTTCGTGCGCGAACACGTTGAGCAGCACTTCGCTGTCGGATTCGGTGTTGACATTGCGGCGATCCTGCTCGAACACCTCGCGGCGCAGCGCGTCGGTGTTGATCAGGTTGCCGTTGTGCGCGAGCGCGATGCCGTAGGGCGAATTGACGTAGAACGGCTGGGCCTCGTCGCTGCCTTCGCTGCCTGCGGTCGGGTAGCGGCAATGGGCGACGCCGACGCGGCCCTCGAGCTGGGACATGGATTCGGCGTCGAACACGTCGCGCACCAGGCCGTTGCCCTTGTGTACGCGCAGCTTGCCGCCTTCCGCAGTTGCGATTCCCGCTGCGTCCTGGCCGCGGTGCTGCAGCACGGTCAGCCCGTCGTACAGCTGCGCCGCGACTTCGCTCTGGCCGACGATTCCGACGATGCCGCACATGTTCGCTCGCTTCCGGAAATGGTTATTGCGGACGGACGATGCCGGCGACGCCGAGCTTCGCCTGCACTTGCGCCTTCAACTGGTCGGCTGCGGCGCGATCCGCCACCGGACCGATGCGCACGCGGGTCAGCGTGCCCTTGTCGGTCTTGACGCTTTCGGTGAAGGCGCTGAAGCCGGCGGCGCGCGCGCGATTGCGCAGCGCCTCGGCGTCGGAAGGTTTCGCGAACGCCGCGAGCTGCACCACGAAACCGACGTTCGCCGCGGCAGGCGTCGTCGCGGGCTGCGGCTTCGGCGTTTCCGCCTTCGCGGCGGCGGGCGGCGTGGCCGGCACGGGCTTGGGCGCGGCCGGCTTGGGTTCGGGCGGAAGCGGCGTCGCCGCCGGCTTGGAGGTGTCGGCGATCGGCGCGGTCGCGGCTGGTGTAGTGGCAGGCGCCGCGGTTTCGGCATCGAGCACCACCACGCGCGCGTTCACGTCGCCGCGCACCTGGGCCGCCTTCAGCCGCGCCGCTTCGGCATCGGCCTGCGTCGCGAACGGCCCGATGCGCACGCGCCACGCGGGCTTGCCGTTGAGTTGCACCGCTTCGCTGTAGCTGGGCAGTTGCGCCTTCTCCAGGGCCGCGACCACGGACTGCGCCGCGTCCGCACTGGCGTAACTGCCGAAATGCACGGCGTAGTTCCCGCCGGCAACGCCCGCGGGGAAGGTTTGCGCGGCATCGGCGGCCTGCGCGCCGGCATCGTCGTTCACCGGCATCCCGGTCGCGCCGCCGCTGGGTGCATCCGCGGGGCCGGCGAGCGGCAGTTCGCGCGTTTCCATTCCGGTATCGGGCGTGGCCGGCATCGACAGCGGCACGTCGGCCGCACCGCTGTCCGGCGCCGGACCCTTGACCAGCATCGGCAGGAAGATCACCGCGAGGGCCACCAGCACGGCGGCGCCGATCAGGCGCTGTTTCAGGGAGGTATCCATCGGGGGAACACCGGCGGCGTGGGCCCGCGGATTATACGCCCCGTCCCGCGCGGCTCATGAACCGCTGGCGTCCAGCACGCGCAACGCAGCGGCCGCGGTATGGAACGATCCGAACACCAGTACGCGATCCCCGGGCTGCGCCTGCGCGCGTGCATCGGCAAGCGCGGCGGCGACATCGGCCGCGCGCGCCGCATCGGCGGCGGCCGTGCCCGCGAGGCTCGCCGCCAGCGCATCCACGCCCTGCCCGCGCGGACCCGCGCCTTCCAGCCCGGCGATCCACCAGCGATCCACGCACGCGGCGAGTTTCGCGACGATGCCGGCGACATCCTTGTCCGCGAGTGCCGCGAACACCGCGAACACGCGTCCCTGCGCCGGGTTCGCCGCCAGCCACGCTGCAAGTTCGCCCGCGGCCTGCGGGTTGTGGGCGACATCGACGACGATGTCGATGCCGTCGCGTTCGAACGACTGCAGCCGCCCCGGCACGTTCGCTTCGGCGACACCGCGCGCCCAGGCGTCTTCCGGAATCGCGAGGCCGGAGGCGCGCAAGGCGGCGATCGCGGTCGCGGCATTGCGTATTTGCGCCGGCGCGGCCAGGCGTGGCATCGGCAATTGCAATTCGAAACCCGGTTCCCGCCATGTCCAATGCGCGGCATCGATGGGTGCGAACAGGAAATCGCAGTTGGCGCGGATCGCGCTCGCGCCGATGGCGTAGGCATGGCGCAGCACGCTGGCCGGCGGATCGTCCTCGCCCAGCACCAGCGGTTTCCACGCCCGCGCGATGCCGGCTTTTTCGAAACCGATCGCCTCGCGTTCTTCGCCGAGCCAATCGACATGGTCGATGTCCACGGTGGTCACCACCGCGACGTCGGCATCGACGATGTTGACCGCGTCCAGCCGGCCGCCGAGGCCGACTTCGAGCACGGCGAGGTCGAGGTCCGCGCGTTCGAACAACCACAGCGCCGCCAGCGTGCCGTGTTCGAAATACGTCAACGACGTATCGCCGCGCGCAGCCTCCACCGCTTCCAAGGCTTCGACCAGTTCGTCATCGCCGGCATCGCGGCCATCGATGCGCACGCGTTCGTTGTAGGCCAGCAGGTGCGGCGAGGTGTAGGCGCCGACGCGCAGGCCGGCCGCGCGCGCAATGGTTTCGATGAAGGCGACGGCCGAGCCCTTGCCGTTGGTGCCGCCGACGGTGATGACGCACGGTGCCGGTTTCCCGAGCGGGATGCGCCGGGCGACTTCGCGCACGCGTTCGAGGCCGAGGTCGATGGCCTTGGGGTGCTGGCGTTCGAGCCGCGCCAGCCAATCGTCCAGTGTTCGCGGATTCACAGCGCGCGGTGCACCGCTTCGCCGAACAGCGCGGTGTGGTGACCGGCATCGTTGAGGCGAACGACATCGAGGCGTTCGACGTCCGCGCCTTCGAGCAGGTTCAGCGTGGCCGGCGCCTGGCGGAAACCCCACAGACGCGACAGCGGGATCCCAAGCACGCGGCACAGCAGCACCCGATTCACCGCATCGTGCGCAACGACCAGCAGCGTGTCGTCCGCGCCGAGGCCGGCGGTCGCGCGTTCGAACGCCGGCCATGCGCGCTCCAGCACCTGCGGCAGCGATTCGCCGCCGGGCATCAGCACTTTGTCCGGCGTTTCGCGCCAGGCGCGCAGGCGTTCGCCGTCGCGTTCGCGGATCTCGCTGGCGAGCAGGCCTTCCCATTCGCCGTGCGCGATTTCCATCAGGCCTTCGTCGAAGGCGAGCATCGACGCGCGCGCTTCGCCCAACGTCAGTTCCGCGGTGCGGCGTGCGCGTGACAACGGCGATGCGACGGCGCGGTCGATGCGCACTTCGCGCAGGCGTTCGCCCAGCAAACGCGCCTGCGCTTCGCCGGTCGGCGATAGCGGGATGTCTTCCTGGCCCTGGTAGCGGCCTTCGGCGTTCCACGGCGTTTCACCGTGGCGGGCGAGCAGGATGCGCATGCGGTGGCGGCGTGGCGGCGCGGGGTGCGTAGTGTATCGGCGACCGTCGCCCGGCTGGGGCACACTGCCCGTCCCGGTTTCGTGGAGCGACGGATGGAACGGCAGGCGAAGGGCAGTTTCGAGGTGAAGCGCACGCCGCAGGATGCGCTCGATGCCGGCGACGGCGCGCAGGTCGGGCATGTGCGCTTCGACAAGCGCTTCCATGGGCCGCTGGAGGCGACCAGCGTGGTGCACATGCTCGCGGTCGGCACGGACGTGCCGGGCTCGGCGGCCTACGTGGCGATCGAACGGATCGCCGGCACGCTCGACGGCCGCCAGGGCAGTTTCCTGACCCAGCACAGCGGGACGCTGGACCGCGGCCAGCCGACGCTGGCGCTCACCGTGGTCCCGGACTCGGGCACCGGCGAACTCGCGGGGCTGCGCGGGCGCATGGCCATCGACATCGTCGATGGCGCGCACTTCTATACATTCGACTACGTATTGTAGGACGGGCCGTCGGCCTGAACGACCGGCACGGGGCAGCCCGCACCCGGCGCGTATAATTCGCGTTCCACCGAACGGGCAAACGCCATGCCGCAGATGATGAAGGCGCTGGTGAAGCGCGAAGCCGCCAAGGGCATCTGGATGGAAGAGGTGCCGGTGCCGGCGCCGGGCCCGAACGAAGTCCTGATCAAGCTCGAGAAGACCGCGATCTGCGGCACCGACCTGCACATCTACCTGTGGGACGAGTGGAGCCAGCGCACGATCAAGCCGGGCCTGGTGATCGGCCACGAATTCGTCGGCCGCATCGTCGAACTCGGCCCGGGCGTGACCGGCTACAGGATCGGGCAGCGCGTGTCCGCCGAAGGCCACATCGTCTGCGGCCATTGCCGCAACTGCCGCGCCGGGCGCCAGCACCTGTGCCCGAACACCGTCGGCATCGGCGTGAACCGCGACGGCGCCTTCGCCGAATACATCGTGATGCCGGCCTCGAACCTCTGGCCGATCCCGGACCAGATCCCGAGCGAGCTGGCCGCGTTCTTCGACCCCTACGGCAACGCCGCGCACTGCGCGCTGGAATTCGACGTGGTCGGCGAGGACGTGCTGATCACCGGCGCCGGCCCGATCGGCATCATCGCCGCGGGCATTTGCAAGTACATCGGCGCGCGCAACGTCGTCGTCACCGACGTCAACGATTTCCGTCTGAAGCTCGCCGCGGACATGGGCGCGACGCGCGTGGTCAACGTATCCAACACTTCGTTGAAGGAAGTGATGGCCGACCTGCACATGGAAGGTTTCGACGTCGGCCTGGAGATGAGCGGCAACCCGCGCGCGTTCAACGACATGCTCGACTGCATGTACAACGGCGGCAAGATCGCGATGCTCGGGATCATGCCCAAGGGCGCGGGCGTGGACTGGGACAAGATCATCTTCAAGGGCCTGACCCTGCACGGCATCTACGGCCGGCGCATGTACGAGACCTGGTACAAGATGACGCAGCTGGTGTTGAGCGGATTCCCGCTGGGCAAGGTGCTCACCCACCAGTTGCCGATCGACGAATTCCAGAAGGGCTTCGACCTGATGGAAGGCGGCAAGTCGGGCAAGGTGGTGCTGTCGTGGAACTGACCGCCCGCTACGCCGACACCCTGGACGAGATCCGCACAGCAGGCCTGTTCAAGTCCGAGCGCATCATCACCAGCCCGCAATCGGCCGAGATCGAGCTCGCCGACGGGCGCAAGGTGCTGAACTTCTGCGCCAACAATTACCTCGGCCTTGCGGATCATCCGGACATCATCGCCGAGGCGAAGAAGGCGCTGGACACCCACGGTTTCGGCATGGCCTCGGTGCGCTTCATCTGCGGCACGCAGGACCTGCACAAACAGCTGGAAAAGACGATCGCCGACTTCTTCGGCACCGAGGACACCATCCTCTACGCCGCCTGCTTCGACGCCAATGGCGGCCTGTTCGAACCGCTGCTGGACGAGAACGACGCGATCATCAGCGATGCGCTCAACCACGCGTCGATCATCGACGGCGTGCGCCTGTGCAAGGCGAAGCGCTACCGCTACGCCAACTGCGACATGGCCGACCTGGAGGCGCAGCTCAAGCAGGCGAAGGCCGATGGCGCGCGCACCATCATGATCACCACCGATGGCGTGTTCTCGATGGACGGCTTCATCGCCCCGCTGGACGAGATCACCGCGCTGGCGAAGCAGTACGGCGCGCTGGTGCACATCGACGAATGCCATGCCACCGGCTTCCTCGGCGCGACCGGCCGCGGCTCGGCCGAAGTGAACGGCGTGCTGGACCGCATCGACATCTTCACCGGCACCCTGGGCAAGGCGATGGGCGGCGCGCTGGGCGGCTTCACCACCGCGAAGCGCGAAGTGATCGAACTGCTGCGCCAGCGTTCGCGTCCGTATCTTTTCTCCAACTCGCTGCCGCCGCACGTGGTGGCCGCCGGCATCAAGGCCTTCGAGATGCTGGCCGCCGCCGGCGACCTGCGCACGCGCCTGCAGGAGAACACCGCATACTTCCGCGAGCGCATGACCGCCGCCGGCTTCGACATCAAGCCGGGCGTGCACCCGATCAGCCCGGTGATGCTGTACGACGCGCCGCTGGCGCAGCGCTTCGCCGAGCGGCTGCTGGAGGAAGGCATCTACGCGATCGGTTTCTTCTTCCCGGTGGTCGCCAAGGGCCAGGCGCGCATCCGCACCCAGATCAGTGCCGCGCACACCCGCGAGCACTTGGACCGCGCCATCGATGCGTTCACCCGCATCGGCAAGGAACTGGGCGTGCTGAAGGCCTGAATGTAGGCGGGCCGCGCCCGTCCTACGACAGCGATTCGATCTCCTTCGCCGTCAGCTCGCGCCACTGCCATTTCGGCAGGTCGCCCAACGCCAGCGGCCCGATCGCGACGCGCACCAGCCGCAGCACGCCGATGTCGAACGCGGCCAGCAATCGCCGGATCTGCCGGTTGCGGCCTTCGTCCAGCACGATTTCCAGCCACGCATTCTTCGCGCCGCTGCGCAGCAGTACTGCCGACTTCGCACGCAAGGTTTCGCCATCGATGTCGACACCGGCCTGCATCGCCGCCAGCGTGGCGGCATCCGGGATGCGATCGACCTGCACGTGGTAGGTCTTGTCGGGGCCCATGTCCGGATCGGTGATGCGTGCCGCCCACTGCGGATCGTTGCAGAACAGCAGTAGGCCTTCACTGGCCTTGTCGAGCCGCCCGACCGGTGCGATCCACGGCAGGCCGGCGCCGTCGAAGCAGCGATAAACCGTATCGCGTCCGCGTTCGTCGCGTGCCGTCGTCACGAGGCCACGCGGCTTGTTGAGCATCAGGCAGATGCGCGATGCAGCGGTTTCATCCAGGTCGCGGCCATCGACGGCGATGCGCGAGACGCCCTGGATCGTCGGGAATTCCGGGTCGCGGACGACGCGATCATCCACGCATACGCGCCCTGCGCGGATCCATTCCGCCGCTTGCGTGCGCGAGCAGATCCCGCGCTTCGACAGCGCGCGGGCGAGGCCATGCCGCGTGGCGGTCGCCCGGCTCAGTTGTCCTTCGCGGGCTCGGCGGGAGGCGTCGGTGCCACGGCCGGCGCGGGATCGGGCTTGCGGCCCACCACGCGCACGCCACGCGCCTTCATCCAGGCATCGAACTCGTCCGCGGTCATGCGCTTGCCGTTCTGGGTCATGTTGAAGCGCCAGGGCGTGTTGTCCCACTGCGTCTGTGGCTTGTACGCCGCCGGATCGTTGGGATCCACGCTGCCCGCCGCACCGGGCCGCATCGCGTTGGCGATGTTGCCGCAACTGGCGAGGCGAAGGCGCAGCAGCACCTGGTCCACCGACTGGCTGGCATCGTAGGCCTGCGACAGTACCGCGCCGGTCGCGCCGAGGTCGGTGTAAGCGGGTATCAATTCGCTGGCGACCGGAGCCAACGACAACGAGTTGCCCGGCGATACCAGCGCCGCCGTCGTGCAGCCGCCTGCGACGACATCCGCATGCGCGAATGCGGGAAAGAGGAGCAAAGCCGTCGCCGCGAAAGGAATGAGCCGCATGTCATCGTCCTTGGAATACGCGCCCCGAGTGTAGGCGCGCGCGCAAATGCGGACAAGCCAACATCCGGTTCATGATCGCGAAAACACGAAGCCCGGCACTGAGCCGGGCTTCGCTTGCAGCTTGGAACTGGCGTCCGATCAGTTCTGGACGTTCAGCTCGGTGCGACGGTTGGTTTCGTTCTTGCAGTCCGGCAGCGTCTGCGGGGTCTGCACGAGCGGACGGCTCTCGCCATAACCATTCGGACCCACCAGGCGACCGGCGTCGATGCCGTTGCTGGTCAGGTAGTCGTACACGGCGCGGGCGCGACGCTCGGACAGGCCCTGGTTGTAGGTATCGGAACCGCAGAGGTCGGTGTGGCCGGCCACTTCGACGCGCAGGTCGGGGTAGCGCTGCAGGATGCTCACGGCCTCGTTCAGGATCGCAACCGCATCCGGACGGAGCGTCGACTTATCGAAGTCGAAGTTCACGCCCTTCAGGTCGATGGCGACCTGCACCGGGCAGCCGTCCGGACCGATGGTCTGGCCAGCCTGCGAACCCGGGCACTTGTCGTCGCAATCGTTCACGCCGTCGCCGTCGCTGTCCATGTCGGAGCAGCTCGGAGCAGCCGGCGTCGGGGCCACCGGCTCCGGACCCAGCGGGATCACGACGCCGACGGAGGCCAGGACGTCGCTGAAGTTGTCCGAACCCAGGTCGCCGCCTGCCGCGTTGACGGCATCGTTATCCATGTCGAAACGCACCGCGAGTTCGGTACGCACGCCGACGCGGCCGAGGTCACCCTGCAAGCCGAGACCGAACTTGCCGGCCAGGTTGCCGCCTTCGCGCTCGCCCGGCGAGTTCACCGGATCGGCGAAATTTTGGTACTCCTCTTCGTGGCGCTGGTAGCCCAGGCCCATGAGGATGTAGGGGTTCCAGGTACGTCCTTCGGCGATGAAGTGACGACGGAGATCAAGGGAGACGCCGTACTGGCTCCACCACAGATCCTCGTCCTGGTTCTGCTTCGGGTTCTGCCAATTCAGCTGGCCGTCCAGCGACCAGTTCTGGTTAATGAACTTGCCCACGCCGATCGCCGCGAACATCGCGTTTTCGGTGTCACGGCTATTGTCCTGATAGTTGTAACCAACGTCGCCGGTGAGGTACCAACGGTCGTCGAAGGTCTGCGCAGAAGCAGCCTGAGCCACGCCCAGTCCGCACAGCAGCGCAGCGCAGAGCAGTTTCTTGTTCATCTTCAGCTCCTTGATCAAAGATAGGTATCGCATTAACCAGCGTGGACTCGAATTCAGACGGCCCGACGCGCGCCATCCCGTCCAGAGTATGGCCGGCCCTGTGAAAGCCGTGTTAACGCTACCATAACAGTTGGGCAATTGCCAACTCGCATCGGTCGCGCAAGGGAAACAATGCGTTCAGGCGCCGGCGCTTGGCAAGGCCCGGCTGCGGGCACATCGTGGGGCCATGGACATCCCTTCCCTGCCCGCACTCTTCCTGTCGCATGGCTCGCCCATGCTCGCGATCGAGGATTCCCCCGCGGGCAGATTCCTTGATGGGCTGGGCGCCCAGGTCCCGAAACCACGGGCCATCGTCGTGGCCTCCGCCCATTTCCTGACGGATCGCCCGATGCTCGGCGGCCATCCGCGACCGCACACGGTGCACGACTTCGGCGGCTTCCCCGAGCCCCTGTACGCCATCCGCTACCCGGCGCCGGGCGACCCGGAGTTGGCCGGGGAGATCGCGGAGCGGATCGCGGCCGCCGGCCTCCCGGTCAAGGTCCGCGAAGGACATGGCTTGGACCATGGCGTCTGGGTTCCCCTGCGCCGGATGTACCCGGAGGCCGACATCCCGGTCGTGCCGCTGTCGGTCCAGCCGCATGCGGACGCCGCATCCCACTATCGGCTCGGGCAAGCCCTTGCCGGCCTGGCCGGGGAAGGCGTGCTGGTGATCGGCTCCGGCGGGTTCGTGCACAACCTGGGCGAACTTGCCTGGGGGCAACCCGACGCGCCGATGCCGCAATGGGCCCGGGACTTCCGCGGCTGGATGCGGGATCGGGTCATGTCCGGCGACATCGATGCCCTGCTCGACTGGGAGCGCGAGGCGCCGCAGGCGCGCCATGCGCATCCCACGACCGAACACCTGCTGCCGCTGTTCGTCGCGCTGGGCGCCGCCGGCGAGCACGCGCGCGTCCGCCATCTGCACGATTCGCACGAATACGGCTCGCTCGCGCTGGACGCCTTCGCCTTCGGCTGACGCGTTCGCCATACGCGCCGGTATCCTTGCGCGATGAACGACGCACCGGCCGCATCACCCTACCCGCACCTGCTCGCGCCGCTGGACCTCGGCTTCGCCACGCTGCGCAACCGGGTGCTGATGGGCTCGATGCATACCGGGCTCGAGGACCATCGCCGCGATTTTCCCAAGCTCGCGGCCTATTTCGCCGAACGCGCCGCCGGGGGCGTGGGAACGATGGTGACCGGCGGATTCGCGCCCAACCTCGAAGGCTGGTTGAAGCCCTTCGCGGGCAAGCTCAGCTGGCCATGGGAAGCGCGCAAGCACCGGCAGGTCACGAACGCGGTGCACGCGCACGACGCGAAGATCTGCCTGCAGTTGCTGCATGCCGGCCGTTATGCCTACCACCCCTTGTCCGTGGCGCCGTCGAAACTGAAGGCGCCGATCAATCCGTTCACGCCGCGAGCGCTCTCCGCCCGCGGCATCGAGCGGCAGATTTCCGCCTTTGCGAACGCCGCGAAGCTCGCGCGCGAGGGCGGCTACGACGGCGTCGAGATCATGGGTTCGGAAGGCTACCTGCTCAACGAGTTCACCGCGCCGCGCACCAACAAGCGCGGGGACGCATGGGGCGGAAATGCGGAAAACCGCTTCCGTTTCGCGGTGGAAATCGTGCGCCGCGTGCGCGAGGCCTGCGGCCCGGATTTCATCATCATCTATCGACTGTCGATGCTCGACCTGGTCGAAGGCGGCAACGACTGGAACGCGATCATTGCGCAGGCGAAAGCGGTGGAAGCCGCGGGCGCGACGATCATCAACACCGGCATCGGCTGGCACGAGGCGCGCATCCCGACCATCGCAACCTCGGTGCCGCGCGCGGCATTCGCCGGCGTCACCGCGAAACTGCGACCGCAGGTGAAGTTGCCGTTGGTGGCGACCAACCGCATCAACATGCCGGACGTCGCCGAGGCATTGCTTGAGCGCGGCGACGCCGACATGGTGTCGATGGCGCGGCCGCTGCTCGCCGACCCGCACTGGGTGGCGAAGGCGCGCGGCAATCGCGCGCATACGATCAACACCTGCATCGCCTGTAACCAGGCCTGCCTCGACCATGTGTTCGCGAACAAGCGCGCGAGTTGCCTGGTGAATCCGCGTGCCTGCCATGAAACCGAACTCGTTGTCGCGAAGCCCGCGACGCCGCGACGCATCGCCGTCGTCGGCGCCGGGCCGGCGGGACTCGCCTGCGCGACCACCGCCGCCGAACGCGGGCATCACGTGACCCTGTTCGACGGCGCGAACGAAATCGGCGGGCAGTTCAACCTGGCGAAGCGGATTCCCGGCAAGGAGGAATTCCACGAATCGCTGCGCTACTTCCGCCATCGCATCGACGAAACCGGCGTCGAATCGCGATTGGGCCGGCGCATCGATGCGGAACAGCTGCGCGACTTCGATGCGGTGGTGATCGCCACCGGCGTCACGCCACGGCGCGTCGGTTTCCCCGGTGCGGACCACGCCAAGGTCATCAGCTACCTCGACGTGCTCGAAGGCCGCGTCGTGCCCGGCGCGAGGGTCGCCATCGTCGGCGCCGGCGGCATCGGCTTCGACGTCGCCGAATTCCTCGTGCAGGAATCGCCTTCGCCCAGCCTCGATCCCGCGCGCTGGATGGCCGAATGGGGCATCGACCCGGGTTTCGATTCGGCCGGTGGCCTGGCGAAACCGGTTCCCGAACCCGCGGCGCGACAGGTCTGGCTGCTGCAGCGCAGCCCCGGCAAGCCGGGTACGCGGCTGGGCAAGACCACCGGCTGGATCCATCGCGCCACGCTCAAGGCCAAGGGCGTGAGGATGCTGGGCGGGGTCGAATACCTCGGCGTCGATAACAGCGGTTTCCGCGTCAGGATCGAGGAGCAGGACCAACTGCTTCCGGTCGACCATGTGGTGGTCTGTGCCGGGCAGGAGCCGCGGCGGGAATTGTTCGACCGGCTTCGGGGTGTGGCACCGGACCTTGAAACGCATCTGATCGGTGGCGCCGACGTGGCCGCGGAGCTCGATGCCAAGCGCGCGATCGATCAGGGAACCCGCCTCGCGACTCGGCTGTAAGTCGTTGTTGCAGCGCAATAAAATCTGGCTTTCGAAGTAAAAACTCCAAAAGAATCAGATATTTCCGAATCCGGATTCAGCTTCGGTTCGGTTTTCCGTCGCTACCTTGCGCGCACTTTGCAGCGGCCCGCGGCCGCGCACCCATGGCCCGTTCCGACCGAACCGGGCCCTCCGGGCAAAGGCGCCATAGAGACGCCGCCCTCCCCAGTACGCCATGACGCAGTGCCAGTCCGCCCCGGGCGGCGACGCGCTGCGCCGCAACGGAGCAAGGAGTCCGACGATGAAACTGGCCTGGATCCTCTGGCTGGCCTCGATCCTCCCGCCACAAGCGGCGGATTCGCTGTGCCTGAGCACCACCCTCTACCTCGAGGCCCGCAACCAGCCCGTCCTCGGCCAGCAGGCCGTGGCCGAGGTCGCGCTGCGCCGCCAGGACAGCGGCCGCTGGGGCGATTCCATGTGCGACGTGGTCACCGCGCGCAAGCAGTTCGCCCCCACCCTCGTTCCGCCCGGCACCCAACTGAGCAACAACGAGGCCTGGTCGCAGGCAGTCACCATCGCGCTCGAGGCCGAGCGCAACTGGGAACTGCCCAGGGGCCGGCGCAAGGAGATCGTGCCGGGCGCCAGCCACTTCGCCGCGCTCGGCATCGCCAACCCGAGCTGGCGCAATGCCTATCAGGTCGCGACCATCGGCGGCCATACCTTCTTCAAGGTCGATCGCCTCTGATCCCTTTGCGGGAACGGATCGTTCCATCGCCATGAACCCCGCTTCACCGCGGGACTGCCATGCTGTCGGCCTCTTCCACCGAGGCCCATGCATGAAGCTCTATACCTCCCCCGGCGCCTGTTCGCTTGCCGACCACATCGCGCTGGAATGGACCGGCGCGCCGTACGAAGCGCAGATCGTCGACCGCGCGCAACGCAAGCAGCCCGAGTTCCTGAAACTCAATCCCGCCGGCGCGGTGCCGGTGCTGCAATCCGGCGACTGGGTGCTCACCCAGAACTCGGCGATCCTCAACTACATCGCCGACAAGTTCCCGGCGGCGAAGCTCGGCGGCGACGGCACGCCCGAAAGCCGCGCCGACGTGAATCGCTGGCTGGCCTTCCTCAATGCCGACGTGCATCCCGCGTTCCATCCTCTGTTCGGCAGCGCCGCCGCGCTCGGCAGCGAAGCCGAAGCGAAGGCGAAGGACCAAGCGAAGCAGAAGCTGCGCGGTTATTTCGAGCGCGCCGATGCGCAACTCGCGGGCAAGGACTGGCTCGCCGGCGGCCGCTCGATCGCCGATCCCTACCTGTTCGTCGTCACCCAGTGGGCGAAGAAACTAGGCATCGACCTCTCGGGCCTGTCGAACCTGGATGCCTTCGACAAGCGCATGGCCGCCGACCCGGGCGTGCACGCCGCGATGAAGGCCGAAGGCCTGGTCTGAACCACGCTTTTCGACGCTAAAGGAAAAGCCGCGCGACGCGCGGCTTTTTCTTTGGCGCGATTCAATCCTGGGTCCAGTGCCGCTGCATCTGCAGGAAGGCGAACGACGCGGACCACGCCACCAGCACCAGGCCGGTGAGCGCCTCGACGCCGGCGAGGATGCGGATCGCGCCGACCGGTACCCATGCATCGAACCCCAGCGAAGTGAACGCGAGCGCCGAGAGGAACAACGCGCCATGCCACTGCACGTGCGCCGCGCCCGAGATGGAACCGGCGTCGGGAAAATGTAGCAAGGCCCACCAGGCCACGCCGAAAACCCAGATCTCGACCATGTGCAGGGCGAGCACGCCGAGGATGGCGAACAGCATCTGCTTGCGCCCCGCGTTGTTGGCGCCGGCGCGGAACCGACATCCCATCCGGTACAGGCCTTCGTAGTGCAGCAGCACGCACAGCATCGCCGCGGCCAGCGTGCCCGCGATCACCACGACGTAGCCCGGCAGGTCGCCCACCGGCTCAGCGCTTGTCGATCGGCACGTACTTGCGGTCTTCCGGCCCGGTGTAGTTGGCGCTGGGGCGGATGATCTTGCCGTCGATGCGCTGCTCGACCACGTGCGCGCTCCAGCCGCTGGTGCGCGCGATCACGAACAACGGGGTGAACATCGCGGTGGGCACGCCCATCATGTGGTAGCTGACCGCGCTGAACCAGTCGAGGTTGGGGAACATCTTCTTGATGTCCCACATCACCGACTCCAGCCGCTCGGCGATGGCGAACATCTTCATGTTCGACTGCTCGGCCGACAGCTCGCGCGCGACCTCCTTGATCACCTTGTTGCGCGGGTCGGACACCGTGTATACCGGGTGGCCGAAGCCGATCACCACTTCCTTGCGCTCGACCCGCGCCTTGATGTCGGCCTCGGCCTCGTCCGGCGTCTCGTAGCGCTTCTGCACTTCGAACGCGACCTCGTTGGCGCCGCCATGCTTGGGGCCGCGCAGCGCGCCGATCGCGCCGGCGATGCAGGAATGCATGTCGCTGCCGGTGCCGGCGATGACGCGAGCGGTGAACGTGGACGCGTTGAACTCGTGCTCGGCGTAGAGGATCAGCGAGGTATGCATCGCCCGCACCCACGATTCCGGCGGCGGCTCGCCGTGCAACAGGTGCAGGAAATGGCCGCCGATGCTGTCGTCGTCGGTCTCGACGTTGATGGCGCGGCCATTGTGGCTCCAGTGGTACCAGTACAGCAGCATCGAGCCGAGCGAGGCCATCAGCTTGTCGGCGATGTCGCGCGCGCCCGGATGGTTGTGGTCGTCCTTCTCCGGCGACACGCAACCCAGCACCGACACGCCGGTGCGCATCACGTCCATCGGGTGCGCCGACGGCGGCAGTTCCTCCAGGGCGGCCTTCACCGCCGCCGGGATGCCGCGCAAGGACTTCAGCTTGGCCTTGTAACCGGCCAGCTCCGCCTTGTTCGGCAACTTGCCGTGCACCAGCAGGTAGGCGATTTCCTCGAACTCGCTGGTATTTGCGAAATCGAGGATGTCGTAACCGCGGTAGGCCAGGTCGTTGCCCGTACGGCCCACGGTGCAGAGCGCGGTATTGCCCGCGGCCGTGCCGCTGAGTGCGACGGATTTCTTCGGCTTGAAGCCTTGCGTGGCGGTTTGTTCGCTCATCTCGTTTCCTTCGGTCACTTCTTTTGCGCAAACAATTCGTCGAGCTTGTCCTCGTAGGCGTGGTAGCCCAGGAAGTCGTACAGCTCGTCGCGCGTCTGCAGGGTATCGACGATGCTCTTCTGCGTGCCTTCGCGGCGCACGGTCTCGTAGAAATTGAGCGCCGCCTTGTTCATCGCGCGGTAGGCGCCGCAGCAGTACAGGGCGATGTCGACGCCGGCATCGCGCAGTTCGCCGGTGGTGAAGAACGGCGTCGATCCGAATTCGGTCAGGTTGGCCAGGATCGGCGCCTTCACGGCGGCCTTGAACCTGCGGTAGTCGTCGAGCGTCTTCATCGCCTCCGGGAAGATCATGTCCGCGCCGGCCTCGACGTAGGCCACCGCGCGTTCGATCGCGCTGTCGATGCCTTCCGCCGCCGCGGCGTCGGTGCGCGCCATCAGCACGAAGTCCTTGTCGGTTTTCGCATCGACCGCCGCCTTCACCCGGTCGACCATCTCGCCTTTCGGCACGACTTCCTTGCCGGGGCGGTGGCCGCAGCGCTTCTGCCCGACCTGGTCCTCCATGTGCACCGCGGCCACGCCGATGCGCTCGAAGTTGCGGATGGTGCGGCCGATGTTGAACGCCCCGCCCCAGCCGGTATCGATGTCGACCAGCAGCGGCATCTGCGTCGCGTCGACGATCCGGCGCGCGTCGGTCAGCACGTCTTCCATCGTGCTGATGCCGAGATCCGGCACGCCCAGCGAGTTGGCGGCCACGCCGCCGCCGGACAGGTACAAGGCCTTGTAGCCGGTGCGCTTCGCCATCAGCCCGGCATAGGCGGTGATCGCGCCCATCACCTGCAGCGGCGATTCTTCGGCGAGGGCGGCGCGGAAGCGCGCGCCGGCGGAATCCTGGGTCATGGCGACTCCTTGCGAGTCCATCATTTTACCCCGTCGACGCGCCTCGCCGGAGGACGCTAGAGCCCGGCCTTGATGCGGGCGCGCAATTCCGCCAGCGCTTCGGCGTCCAATTCGCCGAGCAGGCCGCGACGCGCCTCGGGGATGTGCGCCGCCGGATCCTCGTCGCCGAACACGTAGTGATCGAACAGCGCCTGCCAGTTGCGGCGCTCCGCGAGCGGCAACGCGGCGAACGCCAATCGCGCATGCAGCAGCGCATCCAGGCCAGTTGCCGGCGAACGCCCGTCGGTCGCCAGCGGCGACCACCAGTAATTGACCAGCGCGTTCAGCGGCTCCAGCGATTCCACCTGGTGCCACCACAGGGGCGGCAGGTACAGCGCATCGCCGGGATCGAGTTCGGCCACGAAAGCATGCTCGAGCGCATCGCGCAGGCGCGGATGGCGTTCGAAATCCGGCGCATCCGGTCGCGCCATCGTGATCGCCGCGCCGGTGGGCGCGAAGTCCAGCGGGCCGATGTAGAGATTGGCCACCTGTTCGGTCGGGAACAGGGTGAAGCGGCGCTTGCCGCAGGCCACGACCGCAAGGTTGTGGGAGGCATCGAAATGCGCAGGTGTGGTCACGCGGTTCCCCACCCACAGTCGCGGCAGCACCGATGCCGGAAGGCAATGCAGCGCATGGTCGACGGCGAAACGCGGCATGCAGTCGGCGATCGATGCGCTCTGCAGCGCGAGCCCGGGCACCGGGCCTTCAACCTGGCTGTACCCGGCCAGGCGTTGCAGCGCCTCGGTCAGGCTGACCTTGAAGTGGCGATAGTTGAAGCCATCGATGTCGGCGTTGTAACCGACCACCCCCTCAGCTTCCGGCGGCATGCGCAGCACATCCACCGATACGCCGCTGTCCAGCGCCGCCAGCGCCTGCGCGAAATCGCTGAAGGAGCGCCGCGCCGCCAGTACCAGCGGCCAATCGCGGCACAGGCCGCGGACGACCAGCGGCTCGCCCGCGGCGATCGCGTCGGCGAGCACGAAACCTTGCGGGTCGACCGGCTGGCCGTTGGCGAATTCGGCGATGGGCGCGGGCATGCGTGGCGACCTGCAGGACATGGGCGAAGTGTGCGCGCGCGGCGCCGGAAACGAAAACGCCGGGCGATGCCCGGCGTTTCGCGATCCCTGTGCGGGATCGGATCAGAGCAGGTGCGCCACGCCGGCGCGTTCCTCCTCGAGTTCGGCGAGCGTCTTGTCCATCGCCGCGCGGCTGAAGTCGTCGATCGGCAGGTTTTCGACGCGCGTGTATTCGCCATTCGCGCAGGTGACCGGCACGCCGTACATCACCGTTTCCGGGATGCCGTAGCTGCCGTCGGAGGGAACGCCCATCGTCACCCACTTGCCGTTGGTGCCCAGCGCCCAGTCGTGCATGTGGTCGATGGCCGCGTTCGCCGCGGACGCCGCGGACGACAGGCCGCGCGCCTCGATGATCGCGGCGCCGCGCTTGCCCACGGTCGGGATGAAAACGTTCGAGTTCCAGCCGGCGTCGTCGATCTTGTCCTTCAGCGATTTGCCGCCGACGGTGGCGAAGCGGTAATCGGGGTACATCGTCGGCGAGTGGTTGCCCCACACGACCAGCTTCTCGATGTCGGCCACGGCCACGCCGGCCTTGTTCGCGAGTTGCGACAGCGCGCGGTTGTGGTCCAGGCGCAGCATCGCGGTGAAGTTCTTCGCCGGCAGCGAGGGCGCGGATTTCATCGCGATGTAGGCATTGGTGTTCGCCGGGTTGCCGACCACCAGTACCTTGACGTTGCGCGATGCCACCGCGTCCAGCGCCTTGCCCTGTTCGGTGAAGATCTTCGCGTTCTCCAGCAGCAGGTCCTTGCGCTCCATGCCCGGACCGCGCGGGCGCGCGCCGACCAGCAGGGCGTAATCGGCATCCTTGAACGCGACCTTCGGATCGTCCGTGCCGACCATGCCGGCCAGCAGCGGGAACGCGCAGTCCTCGAGTTCCATCATCACGCCCTTGAGCGCGGCCTGCGCCTTGTCCAGCGGCAGTTCCAGCATCTGCAGGATGACCGGCTGGTCCTTGCCCAGCATTTCGCCGGAAGCGATGCGGAACAACAGCGCGTAACCGATCTGGCCGGCGGCGCCGGTGACTGCGACACGGACGGGGGCTTTCATTCTTCGAGGCTCCTTGGGATTTTTCTCCCTCTCCCGCTGGCGGGAGAGGGCTGGGGCGAGGGTGGCGTTCCGGCGATGCGATCCGATGGATGTCGCGCCACCCTCATCCGCCCTTCGGGCACCTTCTCCCGCCAGCGGGAGAAGGGAAACTCAGGCGAGTTCCGCGAAGAATTCGCGGAAACGCTCGAGGCCTGGTGCGAGTTGCGGCGTCGGGCAGGTGTAGCTGATGCGCAGCGCGCGCGGCTCGCCGAACGCCGAGCCCGGCACGCAGGCCACGCCCTTGCTTTCGAGCAACGCGTTGCACAGGTCGATGTCGTTGGCGATCACCTTTCCGCCGTGCGACTTGCCGAAGTAGGCGCTGACGTCCGGGAAGACGTAGAACGCGCCCTGCGGCTTCGGGCAGACGATGCCGGGGATGGCATCCATCACCGCCATCACCTGGTCGCGCTTGGCCTGGAACTCGGCGCATTTCGCCTTCGGCACGTCCTGCGGGCCAGCGAGCGCGGCGACCGCCGCCGCGGTAACGATCTCGGGGATGTTGGTGATGTGGTTGGAATTGAGCGTGGTGACCGCCGCCGCCACCGCTTCCGGGCCGGCCATGAAGCCAACGCGCCATCCCGGCATGCCGTAGGTCTTGCTCAACGAATCGATGAAGATCACGCGGTCGCGCAGTTCCGGCCGGCTGTGCAGGAAATTGCGGTAGCCGATACCGTCGAACACCATGCGGTTGTAGATGTCGTCGGTGATCACCCATGTATCCGGGTACTTCGCGACCACGTCGGCCAGCGCGTCGATCTCGGCGGCGGTATAGGCCATGCCGGTCGGGTTGTTCGGGTTGTTGAACAGGAACACCTTCGGCTTCTTCGCCAGCGTCGCGTCGAGCTGCGCCGGGGTGAGCTTGTAGTGCTGTTCCGGCGGGCACGGCATCCGCTCGACCTTCGCGCCGACGATGTCGGCGATGTCGAGGTAACTGGTCCAGTACGGCACCGCGAAGGCGATGGTGTCGCCTTCGTCGAGCAGCGCCTCGGCGAGGCTGTAGATGACGTGCTTGGCGCCGATGCCGGTCGCGCAGTTCACGCGGCCGTAGCCGGTCAGGCCGATCTGCGCCATGTGTTCGATGAACGCATCGAGCAACAGGTCGCTGCCGCGGTTGCTGCCGTACTGGCCGCTGTCGTGCTCCAGCGCTTCGCGCACCGCGGCGTAGACATGCGCGCCGGGCAGGAAATTCGGAACGCCGATCGAGAAGCTGATGATGTCGCGGCCTTCGGCCTTGAGGCGTTTGGCCTTCTCGGCGACCGCCATGATGGCGCTGGGCTTGGCGCGACCGATTCGCGCGGCGAACTGAGGCATCACAGGACCTCGAACGTGGCCGCATGGCGCGGCTGGGGGTGGGGAAAGCCCCGAGATTTTAGCACCCGGCCGGAATCGCCGACCGGGCGCGCACTGGAGCAAAAGCTCAGGCCGCGAGGGTCATGCCGACAAGAGCCGGTTCCACTCCGAAACGCGGTCGGCCTTCGCCGCCAGCGCGGCTTCGGCATCGCCCTCGATCTTCACCGACTTGATCGTGTCGCCCTGGCGGACGGCGTCGACCACGTCCAGGCCTTCGACCACCTTGCCGAACACGGTGTGCTTGCCGTCCAGCCACGGCGTAGCGACGTGGGTGATGAAGAACTGGCTGCCGTTGGTGTTCGGGCCAGCGTTCGCCATCGACAGCACGCCGCGCTCGTGGCGCACGCCGTTGTTGGTCTCGTCCTCGAAGCGGTAGCCCGGGCCGCCACGGCCGGAACCCTCGGGGCAGCCGCCCTGGATCATGAAATCGGCGATGACGCGGTGGAAATTCAGGCCGTCGTAGAAGCCACGCCTGGCCAGATTGACGAAATTGGCGACGGTCAGCGGCGCCTTGTCGGGATACAGCTCGAGCTTGATCGGGCCGCGGTCGGTGTCGAAGGTGGCGAACAGGGACATGGGGGTTTCCTGCAGGTTCTGGCGGGCGTCTGGCGCCGGGGCCGGCTATAATACGCGCCTCCCCTTCCCCACTTCGCGCCGGCTGTCCTCAGCTCCGCGGCGCCTCCTTTGTCATGTCCGAATCCAATTCCATCGAACGCCTGCGCAACATCGCCATCGTCGCCCACGTCGACCATGGCAAGACCACCCTCGTCGACTGCCTGCTGAAGCAATCGGGCACCCTGAACGAACGCACGGTGCTGGCCGAGCGCGCGATGGACAGCAACGACCAGGAAAAGGAACGCGGCATCACCATCCTGTCGAAGAACACCGCCATCACCTGGCAGGGCAACCGCATCAACATCGTCGATACCCCCGGCCACGCCGACTTCGGCGGCGAGGTCGAGCGCGTGCTGTCGATGGTCGATTCGGTGCTGATCCTGGTCGACGCGATGGACGGCCCGATGCCGCAGACGCGCTTCGTCACCCAGAAGGCGTTCGCGATGGGCTTCAAGCCGATCGTGGTGGTGAACAAGGTCGACCGTCCCGGCGCACGCCCGGACTGGGTGATCGACCAGGTGTTCGACCTGTTCGACAAGCTCGGCGCCACCAACGAGCAGCTCGACTTCCCGATCGTCTACGCCTCGGCGCTGCACGGCTACGCCAGCCTCGACGACAGCGCGCGCGAAGGCGACATGACCCCGCTGTACGAGGCGATCATGCAGCACGTCCCCGCCCCGCCGGTGGCCGCGGACGGCCCGTTCCAGATGCGCATCAGTCAGCTGGACTACAACAACTTCGTCGGCGTGATAGGCATCGGCCGCATCCAGCGCGGCACGCTGAAGAAGAACATGCCGGTGGCGGTGATCGACCGCGAAGGCAAGAAGCGCCAGGGCAAGGTGCTGCAGGTGCTCGGCTTCATGGGCCTGGAACGCATCGAGCAGGACAGCGCGGAAGCGGGCGACATCGTCGCCATTTCCGGCGTCGCCGACCTGTCGATCTCGGACACGGTGTGCGCGATCGACGTCCCCGAAGCGCTGCCGGCGCTGACCGTCGACGAGCCGACCATCAGCATGACCTTCCAGGTGAACAACTCGCCGTTCGCAGGCAACAAGGATCTGTCCGGCGGCAAGTTCCTCACCAGCCGCCAGATCAAGGACCGCCTCGAACGCGAGACCGTGCACAACGTCGCGCTCAAGGTCGAGCAGCTCGAGGACGCCGACAAGTTCCTCGTCTCCGGTCGTGGCGAACTGCACCTGTCGGTGCTGATCGAGAACATGCGCCGCGAAGGCTATGAACTGGCCGTCTCGCGCCCGGAAGTGATCATCAAGGAAATCGACGGCCAGCAGATGGAGCCGATCGAGCAACTCGTGGTCGATATCGAGGAAGTACACCAGGGCGGCGTGATGGAAAAGCTGGGCACGCGCAAGGGTCAGCTGAAGAACATGGAATCCGACGGCAAGGGCCGCGTGCGCCTCGATTACATGATCCCGGCGCGCGGGCTGATCGGTTTCCAGAACGAATTCCGCACCCTGACCCAGGGCTCGGGCCTGCTGTTCCACGTGTTCGACCATTACGGCCCGAAGGAAACCGGCCCGATCGCCAAGCGCCTCAACGGTGTGATGATCGCCAACGCCGCGGGCGCGACGCCGGCGTATTCGCTCGGCCCGCTGCAGGAACGCGGCAAGCTGTTCGCCGCCGAAGGCGACCAGGTGTACGAAGGCCAGCTGGTCGGCATCCACAGCAAGGACAACGACCTCACCGTCAACGCGATCAAGACCAAGCCGCTGACCAACATGCGCGCCTCCGGCAAGGACGATGCGATCCAGCTGACGCCCGCGATCAAGTACACGCTGGAACAGGCGCTGGACTTCATCGACGACGACGAACTGGTGGAGATCACGCCGAAGGAAATCCGCCTGCGCAAGAAGTTCCTCACCGAAAGCGACCGCAAGCGCGCCAGCCGTGCGGCCTGAGGTCGACGCGATGCCCGGCAACGAGTAGCCTCGCCGGATGCACGACCAGCCCGACCAGCCGCAGGACGATCCGCACGGGCACTACAACCCGGATCCGCACGCGCATCCGGGCCTGCACGTCATCGCGGTTTTCGAGGCCTGCAAGGGACTGCTCGCGTGGCTGGCCGCCAGCGGGCTCGCGTTGATCGGCCCGGCGCCGCTGCAGCGCTGGGTAGAACTGCTGATCGCGCGCTTCCAGCTCGATCCCGAACATGGCGCGATGGCGTGGCTGGCGAATGCCATCCGCCCCGGCACCGTGCACCTCGCCGCGGCGATCGTCGCGGTCTACGGCGCGCTGCACATCCTTGAAGGCTGGGGCCTGTGGCGGGCCAGGGCCTGGGCCTCGTGGCTGGGTTGCATCACCGCAGCGCTGTACCTGCCCTTCGACATCTACGCCTTCGCGCGCCACCACCACTGGATGGAAGGCGTGGTGGTCGCGGTGAACCTGCTGGTGGTCTGGGTGCTCGCGCGCGACCTGCTCAAGCGCAAGCGGTGAGGCGCGCTCAGGCGCGGGCGACGATCCCGCGCTTGCGCACCACCAGCATCGCCAGTTCCAGCGCCTGCTCGTAGTTGAGGCGCGGATCGACGGTCGAACGGTAGGCGCGCTCGAGGTCGGCATCGGTCAGGTCTCGCGCGCCGCCGGTGCATTCGGTCACGTCCTCGCCGGTGAGTTCGAGGTGCACGCCGCCCAGGCGCGTGCCCGCAGCCGCATGCAGGTCGAACGCGGTTTCCAGTTCGGCGCGGATGTTGCCGAAGCGCCGCGTCTTGTAGCCGTTGGCGCTGGTCTCGGTGTTGCCGTGCATCGGATCGCAGACCCAGAGCACGCGGCGACCGGCGCGCTTCACCGCGTCGAGCAAAGCGGGCAACTTCGCTGCGATGTTCGCCGCGCCCATGCGATGGATCAGGGTGAGGCGGCCCGGCTCGTCGTCCGGATTGAGCACGTCGACAAGGCGCAGCAGTTGCTCCGGCGAAACCGACGGCCCGACCTTCAGCGCGACCGGGTTGCGGATTCCGCGGAAATACTCGACGTGCGCGCCATCGAGCGCGGCGGTGCGCATGCCGATCCACGGGAAGTGCGTGGACAGGTTGAACCAGCCCCATTGCCGCGGCACCTGCCGCGTCTGCGCTTCCTCGTACGGCAACAGCAAGGCTTCGTGCGATGTGTAGAAATCGACCCGGTTGAGGTTGTGGACCTCGCTGCCGGAAATGGTTTCCATGAAGCGCACCGCGTCGCCGATGCCGGCGACGATGCGGTGGTATTCGTCGGCGAGCGGCGAATGCTGGACCCAGCCGAGGTCCCAGTATTCGGGGTGGTGCAGGTCGGCGAAGCCGCCGTCGATCAGCGAACGCACGAAGTTCATCGTCATCGCCGAGCGCGCATGCGCCTTCACCATCAGGCGCGGATCGGGCGTGCGCGCCCGCATGTCGAATTCGGGACCGTTGACGATGTCGCCGCGATAGCACGGCAACGCCACGCCGTCGCGGGTTTCGACATCGGCCGAACGCGGCTTCGCGTACTGGCCGGCGAAGCGACCGACGCGCACCACCGGCAGGCGCAAGCCGTGGACGAGCACGAGGCTCATCTGCAGCAGCACCTTCAGGCGGTTGCTGATCACGCCGGGCGTGCATTCGACGAAGCGCTCGGCGCAGTCGCCGCCCTGCAACAGGAAACGCCGTCCTTCCTGCGCCTCGGCGACCTGCCGCTTCAACGACAGGATTTCCCACGACGTCACCAGCGGGGGCAACGCGCGCAGTTCGTCCTGCACGCCGGCCAGCGCCGCGGCATCGGGATATTGCGGTTGCTGCAGGGCCGGCCGCGTGCGCCAGCTGTCCGGCGCCCAGCCTTCGGGCAGGTTGACCGGCTGCAGGTTGTGTTCGGGAAGGCTCATCTTCGGGATCGTGCGGCAACGCAAGGCATCATCCGCAGCCGGATTGCCGACTGCAAGCGTGGCGCGCGCATGCGTTCAGCGCCGGCGGAACCCGGCCAGCAACGCCCAGGCCGCGAGCGCGATGAACCACAGCAGGCACCACATCGGCATGCTCAGCCCGAGGAATTGCCAGTTGATGTTGCTGCAATCGCCATCGGCCATCAGTACCTTGCGCGCGACGCCGAGCCAGGATTGCCGTTCGAGCATGAAATTCAGGCCGGGGCCGCAACTGGGCATTTCCGGCGGGAACAACTGCACCCAGGAATGGCGGCCCGCATAACCGATGCCCACGATCGCCGGCACCAGCGCCAGCAACGACCAGACCTTGCGCGCGCGCGGGGAACGCGGCGCGGCGAGCCCGCCGACGAGGAATACCAGTCCCAGCGCGGCGAAGGCGATGCGCTGGAAGATGCAGAACGGGCACGGCAGGATCCGCAGGTGGAACTGCACGTAGAACGCGTAGCCGAGCAACGCGGCGCAGCAGGCGAAGCCGAACAGGAACTGCTTGCGGAAGCTCCAGTGGAAAGGATTCACGTGCGAACTCGCTTGCGGATGATGCGGGGATTATCGCGCGCGCCGGCCTCGACGAAAAACCCCGGCGCCTGGCCGGGGTTTCGTGGTGCAGTTCGGGTCGGGCCTCAGTCGGCGTCGACGGCCGAAACGTCGGGGCGGTCGACCAGTTCCACGTAGGCCATCGGCGCGTTGTCGCCGGCGCGGAAGCCGCACTTGAGGATGCGCAGGTAACCGCCCGGGCGGGTGGCGTAGCGCGGGCCGAGTTCGACGAAGAGCTTGCCCACGGCCTGCTTGTCGCGCAGGCGCGAGAACGCGAGGCGGCGGTTGGCGACGCCGTCGACCTTGCCGAGGGTGATCAGCGGCTCGGCGACGCGGCGCAGTTCCTTGGCCTTCGGCAGCGTGGTGCGGATGAGTTCGTGCTTGATCAGCGAGGCGGCCATGTTCGAGAACATCGCGTCGCGATGCGAACTGGTGCGGCTGAACTTGCGTCCGGATTTCTGGTGGCGCATGGCTTGGATTCCTGTGAATGCTGGAGCTGTTGGATTTCGCTGTCGCCGTCGTGGCGTTGTGCTCGCTGTTCCGAGCAGGCGGGCTACGCTGGCCCTGGCCGGAATTCCGTTCCCGACGCGCCGCGAACTGGGTTCGTCGGCTGTGACGCTTTGTATTTCGTCCTAGAACATCAACTGCTTGGAGCCGCGGCTTGCGCCGCGTTTGCACCCCTGCCCTCGCGCGCAGCGCTCGGGCGTTCTACCCAGCCCTCGCGCACAGCGCTCGGGCATTCGGTCGTGCGCGAGCCAGTGGCTCGCACACGCACGACCTCACCCCATCATCCCGTGGGACGCGATGCCGGCCGGCGGCCAGTTCTCGAGCTTCATGCCGAGCGAAAGGCCGCGCGAGGCGAGCACTTCCTTGATCTCGGTGAGCGACTTCTTGCCGAGGTTCGGCGTCTTCAGCAGCTCGACTTCGGTCTTCTGGATCAGGTCGCCGATGTAGTAGATGCTCTCGGCCTTGAGGCAGTTGGCCGAACGCACGGTCAGCTCGAGGTCGTCGATCGGGCGCAGCAGCATCGGGTCGACGCCCGAAGCCGCCGGCTTCGCCGCGCCGCGCTCGCGGTGGGTGAAGTCGCCGAACACGCTGAGCTGTTCGCTGAGGATGTCGGCGGCGGTGCGCACGGCTTCCTCGGCGTCGATGGTGCCGTTGGTCTCGATGTCCAGGACCAGCTTGTCGAGGTCGGTGCGCTGCTCGACGCGCGCGGCCTCGACTTCGTACGCCACGCGGCGCACCGGCGAGAACGAGGCGTCCAGCATCAGGCGGCCGATCGCGCGGGTTTCCTCGTCGGGGCGGCGGCGGGCGGCGGCCGGCTGGTAGCCGAAACCGCGCTCGATCTTGAGCCGCATGTCGAGGGTCGCGTCCTTGGTCAGGTGCGCGATCACGTGGTCGGGGTTCAGGATCTCGACGTTGTGGTCGGTCTTGATGTCGCCGGCGGTGACGACGCCCGGGCCCTGTTTGGTCAGGCTCAGGGTGGAGCTGTCGCCGGTGCCCATGCGGATGGCAACGTCCTTGAGGTTCAGCAGCACTTCCAGCACGTCTTCCTGCAGGCCTTCGATGGTGCTGTATTCGTGCAGCACGCCGTCGATGTCGACCTCGGTGATGGCGTAGCCGGGGATCGAGGACAGCAGTACGCGGCGCAAGGCATTGCCGAGGGTGTGGCCATAGCCACGCTCCAGCGGCTCGATCACGACCTTGGCGCGGTTGCCGGCGATACGCTCGATCTGGGGGGCCTTGGGACGCAGGACCTGGTTGGCGGTAACCGTCATTCGTGGGGTCTCCTGATGCACCCGGTTCATGACGCCGGGCGCGTGACGCAAAGAAAATTACTTCGAGTACAGCTCGACGATCAGCGCTTCGTTGATGTCGCTGGGCAGGTCGGCGCGGTCCGGCACGGCCTTGAACACGCCGGCGAACTTGTTCGAATCGACTTCCACCCACGATGGCGGCAGGTCCATCTGCTTGGCGACCGCCAGCGATTCCTGCACGCGGAGCTGCTTCTGCGCCTTTTCCGACAACGCGATCGCGTCGCCGGCCTTGACCGCGTACGAGGGCAGGTTGACCGGCTTGCCGTTCACGGTGACGCCGCGATGCGAGACCAGCTGGCGCGCGGCCGGCCGGGTCACCGCGAAGCCCATGCGGTAGACGACGTTGTCGAGGCGGGTTTCCAGCATCTGCAGGAGGTTCTCGCCGGTATTGCCCTTCCGGTTCGACGCCTTCTTGTAGTAGTTGCGGAACTGGCGCTCGAGCAGGCCGTAGATGCGCTTCACCTTCTGCTTTTCGCGCAGCTGGGTGGCGTAATCGGACAGCTTGCCCTTGCGCGCGGTCGCGCCGTGCTGGCCGGGCTTCTGCTCCAGCTTGCACTTGGAATCGAGCGCGCGCGCCGGGGACTTGAGGGAAAGGTCGGCGCCTTCGCGGCGCGCGAGCTTGCAGGTGGGACCGAGATAACGAGCCATGTTCTATTGCTCCCCGGCGTCAGACGCGACGCTTCTTCGGCGGACGGCACCCGTTGTGCGGGATCGGCGTCACGTCGATGATGTTGGTGATCTTGTAGCCGGCGTTGTTGAGCGAACGCACGGCCGACTCGCGGCCCGGACCCGGACCCTTGATGCGCACTTCCAGCGACTTCACGCCGTAGTCGAGCGCGGCCTTGCCGGCCTTCTCGGCGGCGACCTGCGCGGCGAACGGGGTCGACTTGCGCGAACCGCGGAAACCCGCGCCGCCCGAAGTCGCCCACGACAGCGCGTTGCCCTGGCGGTCGGTGATGGTGATGATGGTGTTGTTGAAGGACGCGTGGACGTGCGCGATGCCGTCGGTGATGACGCGCTTGACCTTCTTCTTGGTCTTGTTGGCAGCTGCCGGCTTGGCCATGGTCTGGGTTCCTTACTTCTTGATGGCCTTGCGCGGGCCCTTGCGGGTGCGCGCGTTGGTCCGGGTGCGCTGGCCGCGCAGCGGCAGGCCGCGACGGTGGCGCAGGCCGCGATAGCAGGCCAGGTCCATCAGGCGCTTGATCGCCACGCCGACTTCGCGGCGCAGGTCGCCCTCGACCACGTACTTGCCGACCTCGGCGCGCAGCGCCTCGACTTGCGGCTCCGACAGGTCGCGGATCTTGGTGTTCGACGGCACACCCGCCGCTTCGCAGACCTTCTGCGAACGGGTGCGGCCGATGCCGTAAATGCTTTGCAGGCCGACCCAGACGTGCTTCTGGGCAGGCAGGTTGACGCCCGCAATACGCGCCATGGCGCAATCTCCAACTGGTTGGGCCGCCGGACCAGCAGTCCGGCGAAGTGAACTCGCGATTTTAAGCCATGTCCCGGGTTGTTTGGAAGCCCGGCCCCGAGGGACCGAACCCGGCATGGGGAGTGTGCCCATGCTCCGGCGACTGAACCCGGCTGGTCGGGCGCCTCGCGGCGCCTTTCCGCCCCTCGCCACTCCAGCGCGGGGCCAAGCCTGGTTCCACCCGTGCGCGGGACTGCCGCCCGTGTCGCCCATCGTGCCCACCGGGGCTAGAGGCCCGGCCAGGCGTTGAATTCTTCCTCTACCGGCGGGTCGAGACCCGCCCTGCTTCAGCGGCCTCGCGAGCCGCCCTTCAAATTCGCCTTCTTCAGCAGGCTCTCGTACTGGTGCGACATCAGGTGGGCCTGGATCTGGGCGATGAAGTCCATCACCACGACCACCACGATCAGCAGCGAGGTGCCGCCGAAGTAGAACGAGGTACCGAGCTTGGTGCGCATGATCTCGGGCAGCAGGCAGACCATCACCAGGTAGATCGCGCCCACCGCGGTCAGCCTGGTCAGCACGCCGTCGATGTAATCGGCGGTGGCCTTGCCCGGGCGGATGCCGGGAATCAGCGCGCCCGACTTCTTGAGGTTGTCGGCGGTTTCCTGCGAGTTGAACACCAGCGCGGTATAGAAGAACGCAAAGCCGATGATCAGGCCGGCATACAGGATCATGTGCAGCGGTTCGCCCGGCGACAGCGCCTGGCTGACCTTCTGCAGCGTGGTCTGCAGCGTCGAGCCGGAACCGCCCTGCCCGAACCATTGCGAAGCGGTCGCCGGGAACATGACGATCGACGAAGCGAAGATCGGCGGGATCACGCCCGACATGTTGAGCTTGAGCGGCAGGAACGACGACTGGTTCATGTACGCGCTGCGCCCGCCCTGGCGGCGCGCGTAGTTCACGGTGATGCGGCGCTGGCCGCTCTCCATGAACACCACGAAGAAAGTGAAGGCCAGCACGATCGCGAGGATGGCGATCACGGCGATCGGGCTCATGTCGCCATTGCGCGCCTGTTCCAGCGTGCCCAGCGCCGCGGACGGCAGGCCGGCGACGATGCCCGCGAAGATGATCATGGACACGCCGTTGCCGATGCCGCGCTCGGTCACCTGTTCGCCGAGCCACATGAGGAACATGGTGCCCGCGGTCAACGCGACCACTGCGGTCAGGGTGAAGCCCATGCCGGGCGCGTACACGACGGGAATGCCGTTCTGCGCGCCGGTGTGCTGGAGTGCGGTGGCGATGCCGGCGGCCTGGAACACCGCCAGGGGAATCGCCCCGATGCGCGACCACTGGGTGATCTTGCGGCGCCCGGATTCGCCTTCCTTCTGGATCGCCTTCAGGCTGGGCAGGATCTGCACCAGCAACTGGATGATGATCGAGGACGAGATGTACGGCACCACGTTCAGCGCGAACAGGCTGAAGCGATGCAGCGCGCCACCCGAGAACATGTTGAGCATGTCCACGATGGTGCCCTTCTGCGAATCCATCAGCTGCAGCATGGCTTCCGGGTTCACGCCCGGCACCGGGATGTAGCAGCCGATGCGGTAGACGATCATGGCGCCGGCCAGGAACAGCAGCCGCTGGCGGAGTTCGGTGAACTTGCCGACCCCGCCTAGGGAACCCATCGCCTGAGCGCTTCGCGCCATGCGTCGCTTACTCCCCGACCTGGCCGCCGGCGGCCTCGATCGCGGCGCGCGCGCCGGCCGTGGCCAGCACGCCCTTGAGCACGAACTTCTTGCTGATCTCGCCCTTCTTCACCACCTTGGCCTGCTTCGCGGTGCTGGGCACCAGCTTGGCAGCGCGCAGCGCGGCGAAATCGACGGTGCCGGCGTCCAGCTTGTCCAGCTGGTACAGCAGCACTTCGGCGGTGTCGCTCTTCTTGTGCGAAGCGAAACCGATCTTGGGCAGGCGGCGCTGCATGGGCATCTGGCCGCCTTCGAAGCCGGCCTTGATCTTGCCCTTGCCCGAACGCGCGAACGAACCCTTGTGGCCGCGGCCGGCGGTCTTGCCGAGGCCGGAACCGATGCCGCGACCGACGCGGGTGCGCTCCTTGCGGGCGCCGTCGGCGGGCTTGAGCGTATTGAGCTTCATGATGCTTATTCCTCGACCTGGACCAGGTAGTGGACCTTATTGATCAGGCCACGGACCTGCGGGCTGTCCTTGAGTTCGCGCACGTCGTTGAGCTTGTTGAGGCCCAGCGCGCGCACCGAAAGGCGGTGCTTGGCCTGCGAACCGCGCAGACCCTTCACCAGGCGGACCTTGACGGTACCGCCGTTGTTCCCGGACTTAGGCGACATGCAGCACCTCCTCGACCTTCTTGCCGCGCTTGGCCGCGATCTTGCCCGGCGAATGCATCGCCTCCAGGCCCTTGACCGTGGCGCGCACGAGGTTGATCGGGTTGCGCGAACCGACCGCCTTGGCCAGCACGTTCTTCACGCCCACCGCCTCGAGCACCGCGCGCATCGCGCCGCCGGCGATCACGCCGGTACCTTCGGACGCGGGCTGCATGAACACGCGCGCCGCGCCGTGGCCGGCCTTTACCTGGTGGAACAGGGTGCCGTTGTTCAGGTCGACGTTGATCATGTTCTTGCGCGCGTATTCCATCGACTTCTGGATCGCGACCGGCACTTCGCGCGCCTTGCCGTAACCGAAGCCGACCTTGCCGTTGCCGTCGCCGACCACGGTCAGCGCGGTGAAGGTGAACTGGCGGCCGCCCTTGACGGTCTTGCTGACGCGGTTGACCGCGACCAGCTTCTCGACCATTCCATCGTCGATCTCTTCGCGGTCGCGATTACGGTCGCGGCCGCGGGATTCGCGTTGTTCTGCCATTGCGTTGTCTCGTTTCGTTGAAGGGAATTGCGGCTTCGCCGCTTATGGTTGTGGTGTGTTGCGGGTGTTCCACGGTGGCCGCAACCGGCCACGGCGTCCGATGCACCTCGCATCGGCGAGCAACAACGAGCCGAATGCATGGGGCCGAAGCCCCATGCGTTCAAGCATCAGAACTGCAGGCCGCCCTCGCGCGCGGCTTCGGCCAGCGCCTTGATGCGGCCATGGAAGCGGTAGCCCGAGCGGTCGAACGCGACCTTCTCGATGCCGGCGGCACGCGCCTTCTCGGCGATCGCCTTGCCGACCTTGGCGGCGGCGTCGCTGTTGCGGCCGTTCTTGAGGCCGTCACGCACGTCGGCCTGGGTGGTGTTGGCCGCGGCCAGCACCTTGGAGCCGTCGGCGCTGAACAGCTGCGCGTACACGTGCTGGCCGGTGCGCAGCACCGACAGGCGCGGCACGCCGAGTTCGCGGATGCGCGCGCGGGTGGACTTGGCGCGGCGCAGGCGGGCGATCTTCTTGTCCATGGTTCTCTTCTCCGGAAGCTGAAAACGTATTGTCCCGAGGGATTACGCCTTCTTGGCTTCCTTGCGGATGATGGTCTCGTCGGAATACTTCACGCCCTTGCCCTTGTACGGTTCCGGCGGGCGGAAGCCGCGGATCTTGGCGGCGACTTCGCCGACGCGCTGCTTGTCGGCGCCGCTGACCACGATTTCGGTCTGGGTCGGGGTGGCGATGGTGATGCCGTCCGGGGCCTTGAACAGCACCGGGTGCGAGAACCCGAGCGACAGGTTCAGGTCCTTGCCCTGCATGGCGGCGCGGTAACCGACGCCGACCAGCTCGAGCTTGCGCTCGAAGCCTTCGGACACGCCCTTCACCATGTTGGCGAGGATCGCGCGCAGGGTGCCGGACAGCGGAACCATGCCGTCGTCGTTGGCCGACAACTGCACGTTGCCGTCCTCGACCTTGACTTCGATGCCGTTCGGCTTGGCGATCGACAACGTGCCCTTCGGGCCCTTGACGCTGACGTTGTCGGACTGGATGTTGAACTCGACGCCCTTCGGAAGGGCGATCGGCTTCTTGGCGACGCGGGACATGTTCGCTACTCCCTTAGGCCACGAAGCACAGGACCTCGCCGCCCACGCCTTCCTGGCGCGCGCGAGCGTCGGTCATGATGCCCTTGGAGGTGGAAATGATGGCGACGCCGAGGCCGCCGAGCACCTTCGGCAGGGCGTCCTTGCCGCGGTACTGGCGCAGGCCCGAACGCGACACGCGCTTCAGGGTCTCGATCACCGGCTTGCCTTCGAAGTACTTCAGCACGATCTCGAGCTCGGCCTTGGCGCCGTTCTCGGTCACGCGCAGGTCGCCGATGTAGCCCTCGTCCTTGAGGACGTTGGCGATCGCGACCTTGGTCCTGGACGACGGCATCTTCACCGTCTGCTTGCCAACCGCCGCCGCATTCCTGATGCGGACCAGCATGTCGGCGATGGGATCAGTCATGCTCATTGAAAGTTACCTTTGAGTGCACCGATATCCGCTTTCGCGAAAATCTTGGGTTGGAAAACTTTTACCAGGACGCCTTGCGCAGGCCGGGCACGTCGCCGCGCATGGTGGCTTCGCGCAGCTTGTTGCGGCCGAGGCCGAACTTCGCGTACACGCCACGCGGGCGGCCGGTCAGGGCGCAACGGCTGGTCTGGCGGCTCGGCGAGGAATCGCGCGGCAGCTTCTGCAGCTTGGTCGCCGCGGCCATCTTGTCCTCGTAGGAGGCGTCGTGGCTGGCGATGACCTTCTTCAGGGCTTCGCGCTTGGCGGCGTGCTGCTTGGCGAGCTTCGTGCGCTTCGCTTCGCGGTTGATCATGGAAGTCTTGGCCATGGTCTGTCTCGATCCTCGATCAGTTGCGGAACGGGAAGCGGAACGCTTCCAGCAGGGCCTTCGCCTCGGCGTCGGTCTTGGCGGTAGTGGTGATGGCGATGTCCATGCCGCGGATCGCGTCGACCTGGTCGAAGTCGATTTCCGGGAAGATGATCTGTTCCTTCACGCCCATGTTGTAGTTGCCGCGGCCGTCGAACGAGCGGCCGGACACGCCGCGGAAGTCGCGCACGCGCGGCAGCGAGATGTTGACCAGGCGGTCGAGGAACTCGTACATCTTGGCGCGGCGCAGGGTCACCTTGGCGCCGATCGGCCAGCCGTCGCGGATCTTGAACGAGGCCACCGAGACGCGGGTCTTGGTGACCAGCGGCTTCTGGCCAGCGATCTTGGCCATGTCGGCCACCGCGTTCTCCAGCACCTTCTTGTTCGCCGCGGCCTCGCCCACGCCCATGTTGAGCGTGATCTTGGTCAGCTTCGGCACTTCCATCGGATTGGTGTAGCCGAACTGCTTCATCAGCTTCGGCACCACTTCTTCCTTGTAGAACTTCTCGAGTCGGGTCGTCATGTCAGATCGCCTCGCCGCTGGAGCGGAAGACGCGCAGGCGTTCTCCATTCTCCAGGACCTTGGTCTTGACGCGCTCGCCCTTGCCGGAGGCAGGGTTGAACGGCATCACGTTGGAAATGTGGATCGACGCCTCGCGCTCGACCACGCCGCCGGGCTGGCCGGCCTGCGGGTTGGGCTTGGTGTGGCGCTTCACGATGTTGATGTTGGACACCACGACGCGGTCGCCGGCGACGCGGACGACTTCGCCCTGCTTGCCCTTGTCCTTGCCGGCGATGACGACGACCTGGTCGCCCTTCTTGATGCGGTTGTTTGCCATGTCAGTGTCCTCCGCTCACAGCACTTCGGGGGCGAGCGAGACGATCTTCATGAACTTCTCGGAGCGCAGTTCGCGCGTCACAGGCCCGAAGATGCGGGTGCCGATCGGTTCCTGCTTGTTGTTCAGCAGCACGGCCGCGTTGGCGTCGAAGCGGATCAGCGAACCGTCCGGGCGGCGAACGCCCTTGCGGGTGCGGACCACGACGGCGTCGTAGACGTCGCCCTTCTTCACCTTGCCGCGCGGGATGGCATCCTTCACCGACACCTTGATGATGTCGCCGATGTTGGCGTAGCGGCGCTTGGAGCCGCCGAGCACCTTGATGCACATCACTTCCTTGGCGCCGGAATTGTCGGCCACGTCGAGGTGGCTTTGCATCTGGATCATGGTTCAGCCCTCCCCTTATTCGGCCGCGTGGGCGACGATCTCGACCACGCGCCAGTTCTTGGTCTTGGACAGCGGCGCGCACTCGGCGACGCGGACCATGTCGCCCATCTGGCAGGCGTTGTCGGCGTCGTGCGCGTGCAGCTTGGTCGAACGGCGGATGTACTTGCCGTACAGCGCGTGCTGCACCTGACGTTCCACCAGCACGGTGACCGTCTTGTCCATCTTGTTGCTGACGACGCGGCCTTCGACCGTGCGCAGCTTCTTGGCGTTGTTTTCGCTCATCGTCGGCAGTCCTTACTTCTGCTGGCCGAGCACGGTGTTGACGCGCGCGATCTCGCGGCGCACCCGGCGGGCCTCGTGGGTCTTGGCCAGCTGGCCGGTCGCCTTCTGCATGCGCAGGGCGAACTGCTCCTTGCGGAGGTCCAGCAGGTGCGACTTGAGTTCGTCCGCCGACTTCTGACGCAGTTGCTTGATGTCCATCAGCGCACCGTCCGGGTCACGAATTGGGTGGTGACCGAGAGCTTGGCGGCGGCCAGGCGGAACGCCTCGCGCGCAGTCGCCTCGTCGACGCCCTCGATCTCGTAGATCATGCGGCCGGGCTGGATCTGCGCGACCCAGTACTCGACGTTGCCCTTGCCCGAGCCCATGCGCACTTCGATCGGCTTCTGGGTGATCGGCTTGTCGGGGAACACGCGGATCCACATCTTGCCGCCGCGCTTGACGTAGCGGCTGATCGAGCGGCGCGCCGCTTCGATCTGGCGCGCGGTCAGCTGGCCGGTCATGGTCGCGCGCAGGCCGTACTCGCCGAAGCTGACGGCATTGCCGTTCCAGGCGAGGCCGTCGTTGCGGCCCTTGTGCATCTTGCGGTATTTGGTTCGCTTGGGTTGCAGCATGACTTACTCCCTCGCCTCGCGCTCGCGGCGCGGACCGCGCGGACGGTCGGCACGGTCGCCGCGATCACCACGATCGCTGCGCGGGCCGTCGTCCTGCTTCTCTTGGCCCACCTGGCTGAAATCGAAGATCTCGCCCTTGTAGACCCAGACCTTGATGCCGATCACGCCGTAGGTGGTGTGCGCCTCGGCAAAACCGTAGTCGACGTCGGCGCGCAGCGTGTGCAGCGGCACGCGGCCTTCGCGGTACCACTCCGAACGCGCGATCTCGGCGCCGTTGAGGCGGCCGGCGACGTTGACCTTGATGCCCAGCGCGCCCAGGCGCATCGCGTTGCCGACGGCACGCTTCATCGCGCGGCGGAACATGATGCGGCGCTCGAGCTGCTGCGCGATCGACTCGGCGACCAGCTGGGCGTCGAGTTCGGGCTTGCGCACTTCGGTGACGTTGATGTGCGCCGGGACGCCCATCAGGTCGCTCACTTCTTTGCGCAGCTTCTCGATGTCCTCGCCGCGCTTGCCGATCACCACGCCCGGGCGGGCGGTGTGGATGGTGACGCGCGCGTTGTTGGCCGGGCGCTCGATGCTGATCTTGCTGATGCCGGCCTGGGCCAGCTTCTTGCGCAGCATCTCGCGGACCTTGAGGTCGGCGGCGAGGAACTCGGCGAAGTGCTTCTTGCCGGCGTACCACTTCGAGTTCCAGTCCTTGGCGATGCCCAGGCGGATGCCGATCGGATTGACTTTGTGACCCATGGTTACTTGCCCTCGCCCACGACCACGGTGATGTGGCTGGTGCGCTTGAGAATGCGGGTGCCGCGGCCCTTGGCGCGCGCCATGAAGCGCTTCAGCGACGGACCTTCGTCGACCATGATGGTCTTGACGCGCAGTTCGTCGACGTCGGCGCCCTGGTTGTTCTCGGCGTTCGCGATCGCCGACTCGACCACCTTCTTGATCAGGTGGGCGGCTTTCTTGTCCGAGAACTTCAGCAGGTTGACCGCGCGTTCGGCCGAGAGGCCGCGCACCTGGTCGGCGACCAGGCGGGCCTTCTGCGGGGAGATGCGCGCGGTGCGCAGGATTGCCTTCGCTTCCATCGTCATCTCCTTACTTCTTGGCCTCGGCCTTCTTGTCGCCGCCATGGCCCTTGAAGGTGCGGGTCATGGCGAACTCGCCGAGCTTGTGCCCGACCATGTTTTCGTTGACCAGCACCGGCACGTGGTTCTTGCCGTTGTGCACGGCGATGGTGAAACCCACCATCTCCGGCATGATCATCGAGCGGCGCGACCAGGTCTTGATCGGCTTCTTGCTGCCGCCCGCGGCCTCCACCTTCTTGATGAGGTGGTGGTCGACGAACGGACCTTTCTTGAGCGAACGTGCCATCTCTGATTAGCTCCGGCGATCGCGCACGATGAACTGCTGCGTGCGCTTGTTCTTGCGGGTCTTGTAGCCCTTGGTCGGCACGCCCCACGGGGTGACCGGGTGCGGATTGCCCTGGCCTGCCTTGGCCTCGCCACCACCGTGCGGGTGGTCGACCGGGTTCATGGCCGCGCCGCGGACGGTCGGCTTGATGCCGCGCCAGCGCTTGGCGCCGGCCTTGCCGAGCTTCTCGAGGTTGTGTTCGACGTTGCCGACTTCACCGATGGTCGCGCGGCACTCGGCCGGCACGCGGCGCATCTCGCCCGAACGCAGGCGCAGCGTGGCGTACACGCCCTCGCGGGCGATCAGCTGCACGCCGGCGCCGGCGGCACGCGCGATCTGCGCGCCCTTGCCCGGCTTCATCTCGATGCAGTGCACGGTGGAACCGACCGGGATGTTGCGCAGCGGCAGGGTGTTGCCGGCCTTGATCGGGGCGTTGCTGCCCGCGATCACCTGGTCGCCGGCCTTCAGGCCCTTGGGCGCGATGATGTAGCGGCGCTCGCCGTCGACGTAGCACAGCAGCGCGATGTGCGCGGTGCGGTTCGGGTCGTATTCGATGCGCTCCACGCGCGCCGGGATGTTCTCCTTGTCGCGCTTGAAGTCGATCAGGCGGTAATGCTGCTTGTGGCCACCGCCGATGTGGCGGGTGGTGATGCGGCCGTGGTGGTTGCGGCCACCGGTCTTGCCCTGCTTCTCGACCAGGGCCGCGTGCGGCGCACCCTTGTGCAGGTCGGGCGTGACCACGCGGACCGCGCTGCGGCGGCCGGCGGAGGTGGGCTTGAATTTCATCAATGGCATCGGACTGTCCTCAGGCCTTGGCCGACGTGACGTCGATCGACTGGCCTTCGGCCAGGGTCACGTACGCCTTGCGCCAGTCGCCACGGCGGCCGGCACGGTTGCGGAACGCGCGGCTCTTGCCCTTCACGTTCACGACGTTCACCGACTTCACGCTGACGTCGAACATCTGTTCGACCGCCGCCTTGATGTCGGCCTTGCTGGCTTCGCGCGAAACCTCGAAGGCGTACTGGTTGGAGAGTTCCTGCAGGCGCGCGGTCTTTTCCGACACGCGCGGCGCGCGCAGCACTTCGAACACGTTCACGGCGCTCATGCCAGCCACTCCTCGATCTTCTTCACCGCGTCGGAGGTGACGACGACGGTGTCGGCGCCGACCAGCGCGACCGGATCCAGGCCCTGGACGTCGCGCACTTCCACGTACGGCAGGTTGCGCGCCGACAGGTACAGCGATTCGGACGCGTCCTCGGTCACGATCAGCGGGCGCTTGCCCACGTCGAGCCCGGCGAGCTTCGAGACCAGGCCGCTGGTCTTCGGCGCATCGACGTCGAACGACTCGACGACCTTGAGCCGGCCCTGCCGGTTCAGCTCGGACAGGATCGCGGCGATCGCGGCGCGGTACATCTTGCGATTGACCTTCTGCTCGAAGCTGCGCGGCTTGGCCGCGAAGGTCACGCCGCCGCCGACGAAGATCGGCGCGGTCAACGCGCCATGGCGCGCACCGCCGCCCTTTTGCTTCTTCGACTTCTTGGTGGTGCCGTTGACTTCCGAACGCGTCTTCTGCGCCTTGGTGCCGGCACGGCCCGCGTTGCGGTAGGCAACGACGACCTGGTGGACCAGGTCTTCGCTGAATTCACGACCGAAGACGGCGTCGGAAACCGACAGCGTCTTGCCGTTGCTGATGGCGAGTTCCATCGTCATCGTCTCCTTAAACCTTGCTCGACGGACGCACGATCACGTCGCCGCCCGGGGCACCCGGAACCGCGCCGCGGATCGCGATCAGGCCGCGCTCGGCGTCGACCTGGACGACCTGCAGGCGCTGCGTGGTCTGCCGTTCGGCGCCCATGTGGCCGGCCATCTTCTTGCCGGGGAACACGCGGCCGGGGGTCTGGCGCTGGCCGATCGAACCCGGCGCGCGGTGCGACAGCGAGTTGCCGTGCGTCGCGTCGCCCATGCGGAAGTTCCAGCGCTTGATCGTGCCCTGGAAGCCCTTGCCCTTGGTCACGCCCTGGACGTCGACGATCTGGCCGACTTCGAAGATGTCGGCCTTGATCTCGCCGCCGACTTCGAAACCGCCGATCTGGTCGGCTTCGACGCGCAGTTCCCACAAGCCGCGGCCCGCTTCCACCTTCGCCTTGGCGAGGTGGCCGGCTTCTGGCTTGTTGACCAGCGCGGCGCGCTTGCCGCCGACGGCGACCTGCACGGCGCTGTAGCCGTCGGTCTCGACCGTCTTGATCTGGGTGATGCGGTTCGGGGTCGCCTCGATCAGGGTCACCGGCACGGACTTGCCGTCGTCGGTGAACAAGCGGCTCATGCCGGCCTTGCGACCGACGATGCCGAGCGAATGCTTCTTCGCGCTCATCGTTCTCGTCCTCAGGTCAGCTTGATCTGGACGTCGACGCCAGCCGCGAGTTCGAGCTTCATCAGCGCGTCCACGGTCTTGTCGTTGGGGTCGACGATGTCGAGCACGCGCTTGTGCGTGCGGGTTTCGTACTGGTCGCGCGCGTCCTTGTCGACGTGCGGCGACACCAGCACGGTGTAGCGCTCGATCTTGGTCGGCAGCGGGATCGGGCCGCGCACCTGCGCGCCGGTCCGCTTGGCCGTTTCCACGATCTCGCTCGTGGAGCGGTCGATCAGACGGTGATCGAACGCCTTGAGCCGGATGCGAATCTTCTGGTCCGCCATGAGGATGTCCTCGAAGTAAAGAGCGAGGGTTCGGCGGCTGGGTGCGCCGGACCGGGTTGCAACCGCACGAACTCGGGCCTGGGCCCGGGAAAAACGAAGGCAGGCCGGTTGCCCGACCTGCCAGACGGAGTCGCGAACGCACGAAACCGCTCCTGCCGAGGTGTTCCGAACTATGTTTCGGAACGGGCGGAGCGCTGCCGTGCGACATGTCCCTGTCTGGCGAAAACGAGGTGCGTCCTGCCCCTCATTTCGCTGGTCGCGGCCGGATCCCGGAGGAGCTGGCCGCGGTGAGCTGGAAAGTATAGCGGGGCCTCTGGCAGGGGCGCAAGGCCCCTGCCCGGCCGATTACTTGATGATCTTGGCGACCACGCCGGCGCCGACGGTGCGGCCACCCTCGCGGATCGCGAAGCGCAGGCCCTCGTCCATCGCCACCGGGTTGATCAGCTGCACGCTCATCTTGATGTTGTCGCCCGGCATGACCATCTCCACGCCCTCCGGCAACGTCACCGCACCGGTGATGTCGGTCGTGCGGAAGTAGAACTGCGGACGGTAGCCCTTGAAGAACGGGGTATGGCGGCCGCCTTCGTCCTTGGAGAGGACGTACACCTCGGCCTCGAAGTCGGTGTGCGGGGTGATCGAACCCGGCTTGCACAGCACCTGGCCGCGCTCCACGTCGTCGCGCTTGGTGCCGCGCAGCAGCAGGCCCGCGTTGTCGCCCGCCTGGCCCTGGTCCAGCAGCTTGCGGAACATCTCCACGCCCGTGACCGTGGTCTTCTGGGTCGGGCGGATGCCCACGATCTCGATTTCGTCGCCCACCTTAATGATCCCGCGCTCGATGCGACCGGTCACCACCGTGCCGCGGCCCGAGATCGAGAACACGTCTTCCACCGGCATCAGGAACGGCTTGTCGATGTCGCGCTCCGGCTCCGGGATCCAGCTGTCGAGCGCATCGACCAGCTTCAGGATCGCCGGCACGCCGATCTCCGACTGGTCGCCTTCCAGCGCCAGGCGCGCCGAACCCGAGATGATCGGGGTGTCGTCGCCCGGGAACTCGTACTTGGAGAGGAGCTCACGCACTTCCATCTCCACCAGCTCCAGCAGCTCGGCGTCATCGACCATGTCGGCCTTGTTCAGGAACACCACGATGTAGGGCACGCCCACCTGACGCGACAGCAGGATGTGCTCGCGGGTCTGCGGCATCGGGCCGTCGGCCGCCGAGCACACCAGGATCGCGCCGTCCATCTGCGCCGCGCCGGTGATCATGTTCTTCACGTAGTCGGCGTGGCCGGGGCAGTCCACGTGCGCGTAGTGGCGCGTCGGGCTTTCGTATTCCACGTGCGCCGTCGAGATCGTGATCCCGCGCGCCTTCTCCTCCGGCGCCGCGTCGATCGCGTCGTAGGCCTTGAACTCGCCGCCGAAACGCTCCGCGCCCACCTTCGTCAGCGCCGCCGTCAGCGTCGTCTTCCCGTGGTCCACGTGACCAATCGTGCCCACGTTCACGTGGGGCTTGGTGCGCTCGAACTTACCCTTTGCCATTGTCGTTATCCTCTGGAAATTAATTCTTTTTGATCACGGCTTCGGCGATGTTCGCCGGCGCTTCCGCGTAGTGATCGAATTCCATGGTGAAGGTCGCGCGGCCCTGCGACATCGAACGCAGCGTGGTCGCGTAGCCGAACATCTCGCCGAGCGGGATCATCGCGTTGATGATCTTGCCGGACGGGCTGTCGTCCTGGCCCTGCAGGATGCCACGGCGACGACTGACGTCGCCCATCACGTCGCCGAGGTAATCCTCGGGACTGACGATCTCGACCTTCATCATCGGCTCGAGCAACACCGGCGAGGCCTTGTTGAAGCCTTCCTTGAAGCCCATCGAGCCGGCGATCTTGAACGCCATTTCCGACGAGTCGACTTCATGGTACGAACCGTCGACCAGGCGCACCTTGACATCCACGATCGGGTAGCCGGCCATGATGCCGTTCGCAACCGCTTCCTGGATGCCCTTGTCGACCGCGGGGATGTATTCCTTCGGCACCACGCCGCCGACGATCGCGTTTTCGAACTCGTAGCCCTTGCCCTGCTCGTTCGGCGAGATCTCCAGCCACACGTGGCCGAACTGGCCCTTGCCGCCGGACTGGCGCACGAACTTGCCTTCGGCCTTGACCGCCTTGCGGATGGTTTCGCGATAGGCGACCTGCGGCTTGCCGACGTTGGCCTCGACGTTGAACTCGCGCTTCATGCGGTCGACGAGGATGTCCAGGTGCAGTTCGCCCATGCCGGCGATGATGGTCTGGCCGGATTCCTCGTCGGTGCGCACGCGGAACGACGGGTCTTCCTGCGCGAGGCGACCCAGCGCGATGCCCATCTTTTCCTGGTCGGACTTGGTCTTGGGCTCCACCGCCATCGAGATGACGGGCTCCGGGAACACCATGCGCTCGAGCGTGATCACGTGGTCGAGCGAGCACAGCGTGTCGCCGGTGGTCACGTCCTTCAGGCCCACCGCGGCGGCGATGTCGCCCGCGCGCACTTCCTTGATCTCGTCGCGGTTGTTGGCGTGCATCTGCAGGATGCGGCCCACGCGCTCCTTGCGCGACTTCACCGGGTTGTAGACCTGGTCGCCGGAGTTGAGCGTGCCCGAGTAGACGCGGAAGAACGTGAGCGAACCCACGAACGGGTCGGTCATGATCTTGAACGCGAGCGCGGAGAACGGCGCCTTGTCGTCGGCTGCGCGCGTGGCTTCCTTCTCGTCCTCGTCGATGCCCTGCACCGGCGGCACGTCGATCGGCGACGGCAGCAGTTGCACGACGGCGTCGAGCATCGCCTGCACGCCCTTGTTCTTGAACGCGGTGCCGCAATAGACCGGGATGACCTCGGTCTTGAGCGTGCGCAGGCGCAGGCCGTCGAGGATGTCGGCTTCGGACAGGTCGCCTTCGTTGAGGTACTTGTCCATCAACTCTTCGCTGGCCTCGGCCGCGGCCTCGACCATGAAGCTGCGCGCCGCGGCGCACTTGTCGGCGAGGTTGGCCGGGATGTCGATGTAATCGAACTTGGTGCCCTGCGAAGCGACATCCCACTGGATCGCCTTCATCTTGACCAGGTCGACCACGCCCTCGAAGCCGTCCTCGGCGCCGATCGGGACCTGCATCGGTACCGGGTACGCGCCCAGGCGCGACTTCAGCTGGTCGACGACCTTGTCGAAGTTGGCGCCGGTGCGGTCCATCTTGTTGACGAACGCGAGGCGCGGCACGTGGTACTTGTTGGCCTGGCGCCACACCGTCTCCGACTGCGGCTGCACGCCGCCCACGGCGCACAGCACGAACACCGCGCCGTCGAGCACGCGCAGCGAACGCTCGACCTCGATGGTGAAGTCGACGTGCCCGGGGGTATCGATGATGTTGAAGCGGTGCTCCGGCAGCGAACCGTCCATGCCCTTCCAGAACGCCGTGGTGGCGGCGGAAGTGATGGTGATGCCGCGCTCCTGCTCCTGCTCCATCCAGTCCATCGTCGCGGCGCCTTCGTGCACCTCGCCGATCTTGTGGTTGACGCCGGTGTAGAAAAGGATGCGCTCGGTCGTCGTGGTCTTGCCGGCATCGATGTGGGCCATGATGCCGAAGTTGCGGTAGCGCTCGATGGGAGTGGTGCGGGCCACGTTGAGTCTCTCGTTGTTCCGTCGAAACGGGTTTGGGAATCCTTTTTCCCGGGATTCCGGAAGGCCGAGGCCGCCTTGCGGCGGCCGTCGGTTGGTGCGCGCGGCGGCCGTGGGCCTGCGCATGTCGGGCGTCTCCGCCCGGCGGGCTTAGCGGGCCCGCGCCGACAGTCCTGTTACCAGCGGTAGTGCGCGAAGGCCTTGTTGGCTTCGGCCATGCGATGGGTTTCCTCGCGCTTCTTGATCGCGCCGCCGCGGTTCTCGGAGGCATCGAGCAACTCGCCGGCGAGCTTGCGCGGCATCGAGTTCTCGCCGCGCTTGCGCGCCGATTCGATCAGCCAGCGCATCGCCAGCGCGGTGCGGCGGGAAGCGCGCACCTCGACCGGCACCTGGTAGGTCGCGCCGCCGACACGGCGGGACTTGACCTCGACCGCCGGGGACACGTTGCCGAGCGCCTTCTCGACCAGCTCGAGCGCATTGGGGTTCTTTTCGCCGATCACGTCCATGGCGCCGTACACGATCTTCTCGGCAACCGACTTCTTGCCGCTCTGCATGACCATGTTGATGAAGCGGGCGATGGTTTCGCTTCCGTGCTTCGGATCGGGCAGCACCGAACGCTGCGGGGTATTGCCTTTACGCGACATGTTCTGTTCCTCAGCCCTTCGGGCGCTTGGCGCCGTACTTGGAGCGCGATTGGCGGCGCTTGGCGACGCCGGCGGCGTCGAGCGAACCGCGCACGGTGTGGTAACGCACGCCCGGCAGGTCCTTGACGCGGCCACCGCGGATCAGCACCACGCTGTGCTCCTGCAGGTTATGGCCTTCGCCGCCGATGTACGAGATAACCTCGTAGCCGTTGGTCAGGCGCACCTTGGCGACCTTACGAAGCGCCGAGTTCGGCTTCTTCGGGGTCGTGGTGTACACGCGCGTGCACACGCCGCGGCGCTGCGGGCAGTTCGCGAGCGCGGGCGACGTGCTCTTGTAGGTTTCCGGGCTGCGCGGCTTGCGCACCAGCTGGTTGATCGTGGCCATGGATGCCTTGGGTCGGTTGGGGGCGAGCCCCGCTGAAAACGAAGCAGGCCCGAAAGAGGCCTGCTTAGACGAAAAAGTATAGCCCGCGTTCGACCTTTCGGTCAAACGAGGCCATGCCCGAAGAACCGGGCCGGCCGCATTGCTGCAACCGGCTTCGGTCGATCTGCGATCCCGCCCTCCTGGGCCCAACACGAGGCGCTCCCTGCGCCTCATTTGGTGATCTGGATGGCGCGAGGCCATCGAAACAGCGGCGCGCAGTATACGCGACGCCAGATGCAGCGCCAACGCCCCGCCCGGCCAAACCGGGCGGGGCGCCGGGTGTTACTCCACCGCTTCGCCGGACTCGACGTCCTCGGCCACCGGTTCGCCCGCCAGGGTCGCCATCTCGGCCTCGGTCAGGCCCGAGGCGTTCTTGCGGCGCTGGTTGTGGTACGCGAGGCCGGTGCCGGCCGGGATCAGGCGGCCGACGATCACGTTCTCCTTGAGGCCGCGCAGGCTGTCGCGGGTACCGCGGACGGCGGCCTCGGTCAGCACGCGGGTGGTTTCCTGGAAGGAGGCCGCGGAGATGAACGACTCGGTCGCCAGCGAGGCCTTGGTGATGCCGAGCAGCACCGGGTCGAACTTCGCCGGGATCTCGTTCCTGCCCTCGAGCCTGGCGTTTTCCTCGATCACGCGCTGGCGCTCGGCCTGTTCGCCGTGCAGGAACTTGCTGTCGCCGCCGTCGACGATCTCGACCTTGCGCAGCATCTGGCGAACGATCACCTCGATGTGCTTGTCGTTGATCTTCACGCCCTGCAGGCGATAGACGTCCTGGATCTCCTTGGTCAGGTACACCGCCAGCGGCTCGACGCCGAGCAGGCGCAGGATGTCCTGCGGCGTCGGTTCGCCGTCCACGATCGTCTCGCCCTTCTCGACGTGTTCGCCTTCAAACACGATGATCTGGCGGTACTTCGGGATCAGCTCTTCGTGCTCTTCGCCGTCCGTCGGTTTGATGATCAGGCGCTGCTTGCCCTTGGTGTCCTTGCCGAACGAAACGACGCCGGAAATCTCGGCGAGGATCGCCGGATCCTTAGGCTTGCGCGCCTCGAATAGGTCGGCGACGCGCGGCAGACCGCCGGTGATGTCGCGGGTCTTGGACGCTTCCTGCGGGATCTTCGCGACGACGTCGCCGACGCCGACCGCGGCGCCGTCCTGCAGGTTGACGATCGAGCGCGGCGGCAGCAGGTACTGCGCCGGCAGGTCGGTGCCCGGGATGACCAGGTCCTTGCCGTTCTTGTCGACGATGCGCACCAGCGGGCGCAGGTCCTTGGCCTGGGTGCCGCGGCGCTTGGGATCGGTGATCTCGCGCGAGGCGAGGCCGGTCAGCTCGTCGGTCTTCTCGATCACGGTCACGCCGTCGACGAAATCGACGAAGCGCATGAAGCCCGCGACTTCCGACACGATCGGGTGGTTGTGCGGATCCCAGTTCGCGATCTGCTGGCCGGCCTTGACCTCGGCGCCGTCCTTGACCGTGATCATCGCGCCGTAAGGCAGCTTGTAGCGCTCGCGCTCGCGGCCGTGCGCGTCGAGCACCGACAGTTCGCCCGAACGCGACACCGCGACTTCGCCACCACTGGCATGCGCGACGTGCTTGAGGTTGTTGAACTTGACCGTACCGGTGGTCTTGATCGTCACGTTGTCGATCGCCGCCGCACGCGACGCCGCGCCGCCGATGTGGAACGTGCGCATCGTCAGCTGGGTGCCGGGCTCGCCGATCGACTGCGCGGCGACCACGCCCACCGCCTCGCCGTGGTTGACGAGGTGGCCGCGGCCGAGGTCGCGGCCGTAGCAGTGCGCGCACACGCCGAAGGCGCTTTCGCAGGTGATGGTGGAACGCACCTTGATCGACTGCACGCCGGCGTCTTCGAGCTTCTGCACCCAGGCTTCGTCGAGCAGGGTGTTGCGGGTGACGATCGGATCCTCGTCCTCGCCGGGCAGGAACACGTCCTCGGCCACGACGCGGCCGAGCACGCGGTCGCGCAGCGGTTCGACCACGTCGCCGCCTTCCACGATCGGGGTCATGGTCAGGCCGGCGCGCGTGCCGCAGTCGGTTTCGGTGATGACCACGTCCTGGGCCACGTCGACGAGGCGGCGGGTCAGGTAACCCGAGTTCGCGGTCTTCAGCGCGGTGTCGGCCAGGCCCTTGCGCGCGCCGTGGGTCGAGATGAAGTACTGCAGGACGTTGAGGCCTTCGCGGAAGTTCGCGGTGATCGGCGTCTCGATGATCGAGCCGTCAGGCTTGGCCATCAGGCCGCGCATGCCCGCGAGCTGGCGGATCTGCGCCTGCGAACCGCGCGCGCCGGAGTCGGCCATGATGTAGATCGAGTTCATCGACTTCTGCGCGACCTTCTCGCCTTTCGCATTCGTCACGGTGTCGGTGCCGATCGCGTCCATCATCGCCTTGGCGACGCGCTCGTTGGTGCGCGACCAGATGTCGACGACCTTGTTGTAGCGCTCGCCGGCGGTGACCAGGCCCGACTGGTACTGCTGCTGGATCTCCAGCACCTCGGCCTCGGCCTCGTCGAGGATGCCCTTCTTCTCGGACGGAATGGTCATGTCGTCGATGCCGATCGACACGCCGGCGCGGGTCGCGTTGGCGAAGCCGGTGTACATCAGCTTGTCCGCGAACACGACCGTGTCCTTCAGGCCGAGCATGCGGTAGCAGGTGTTGATCAGGCGGCTGATCGCCTTCTTGGTCAGCTCGGTGTTGACCAGCGCGAACGGCAGGCCTTCCGGCAGGATCTCAGCCAGCAGCGAGCGGCCGACGGTGGTGTCGACCACCGAGGTCTTGCGCGTGCGCGAACCGTCCTCGCCGACCACGGTCTCGGAGATGCGGACCTTGACCTTGGCATGCAGCGCGACCGCCTTGTTGTCGAACGCGCGGCGCGCTTCGGCGACGTTGGCGAACGCCATGCCCTCGCCCTTCGAGTTCTCCAGGGCGCGGGTCATGTAGTACAGGCCCAGCACCACGTCCTGCGAAGGCACGATGATCGGCTCGCCGTTGGCCGGCGACAGGATGTTGTTGGTCGACATCATCAGCGCGCGCGCTTCCAACTGCGCTTCCAGCGACAGCGGCACGTGCACGGCCATCTGGTCGCCGTCGAAGTCGGCGTTGAACGCGGTGCAGACCAGCGGGTGCAACTGGATCGCCTTGCCTTCGATCAGCACCGGCTCGAAGGCCTGGATGCCGAGGCGGTGCAGCGTCGGCGCGCGGTTCAGCAGCACCGGGTGCTCGCGGATCACCTCTTCGAGGATGTCCCACACCTCGGCTTCTTCGCGCTCGACCAGCTTCTTCGCCGCCTTGATGGTGGTGGCGAGGCCGCGGCGCTGCAGCTTGGCGAAGATGAAGGGCTTGAACAGCTCCAGCGCCATCTTCTTCGGCAGGCCGCACTGGTGCAGCTTGAGGTACGGACCGACCACGATGACCGAACGGCCCGAGTAATCGACGCGCTTGCCGAGCAGGTTCTGGCGGAAACGGCCCTGCTTGCCCTTGATCATGTCGGCGAGCGACTTGAGCGGGCGCTTGTTGGTGCCGGTGATGGCGCGGCCGCGACGGCCGTTGTCCATCAGCGCGTCCACCGATTCCTGCAGCATGCGCTTCTCGTTGCGCACGATGATGTCGGGCGCGTTGAGTTCGAGCAGGCGGCGCAGGCGGTTGTTGCGGTTGATGACGCGGCGGTAGAGGTCGTTGAGGTCGGAGGTCGCGAAGCGGCCACCGTCCAGCGGCACCAGCGGGCGCAGGTCGGGCGGCAGCACCGGCAGCACGGTCATCACCATCCATTCGGGGCGGTTGCCGGACTCGATGAAGGCCTCGACCAGCTTGATCCGCTTGGTCAACCGCTTGAGCTTGGTTTCGCTGTTGGTGGAGGCGATCTCCTCCTTCAGCTGCACCATCTCGGCCTGCAGGTCGATCGCGCGCAGCAGTTCGAACACCGCCTCGGCGCCCATCGCGGCGTCGAAGTCGTCGCCGTGCTCCTGGCGGGCCTGCATGTACTGTTCTTCGGTCAGCAGCATGCCCTGCTCGAGCGGCGTCAGGCCCGGCTCGGTCACGACGTAGGCTTCGAAGTACAGGATGCGCTCGATGTCGCGCAGGGTCATGTCCAGCATCAGGCCGATGCGCGAGGGCAGCGACTTCAAGAACCAGATGTGCGCGACCGGCGAAGCCAGGTCGATGTGGCCCATGCGCTCGCGGCGCACCTTGGCCAGCGTCACTTCGGTGCCGCACTTTTCGCAGACCACGCCGCGGTGCTTCATGCGCTTGTACTTGCCGCACAGGCACTCGTAGTCCTTGATCGGGCCGAAGATGGCGGCGCAGAACAGGCCGTCGCGCTCCGGCTTGAAGGTGCGGTAGTTGATGGTCTCGGGCTTCTTCACTTCGCCGTAGGACCACGAGCGGATCAGGTCCGGCGAAGCCAGCGCGATCTTGATCGCGTCGAAATCGAGCGTCTGGCGCTGCTGGTTGAAGAGGTTCAGCAAATCTTTCATGTCGTTTCTCCGGGTCGAGGGCAATGGGTCTTGCGTCCGGGCGCGGCGTCACCGCCGCGCCGTCGCGAAACTCAGTGCTCCTCGAGTTCCATGTTGATCGCCAGGCTGCGGATTTCCTTCACCAGGACGTTGAAGGATTCCGGCATGCCCGCGACCATCTCGTGCTCGCCGTCGACGATGTTCTTGTACATGGCGTTGCGGCCCTGCACGTCGTCGGACTTCACCGTCAGCATTTCCTGCAGGGTGTAGGCCGCGCCGTAGGCTTCCAGCGCCCAGACTTCCATCTCGCCGAAGCGCTGGCCGCCGAACTGCGCCTTGCCGCCCAGCGGCTGCTGGGTGACGAGCGAGTACGGGCCGGTCGAACGCGCGTGCATCTTGTCGTCGACCAGGTGGTTCAGCTTCAGCATATGCATGTAGCCGACCGTGACCATGCGCTCGAACGCATCGCCGGTGCGGCCGTCGTACAGCTGCGACTGGCCGTGGGTCGGCAAGCCGGCGAGCGTGAGCATCGCCTTGATCTCGGACTCGGCGGCGCCGTCGAACACCGGCGTCGCCATCGGCACGCCGTCGGTCAGGTTGCGCGCGAGCGCCAGCAGTTCCTCGTCGCTGAACTGCTTCAGGTCGACGCGCTGTTCGGCCGATGCACGATCGTGGTTATAGATCTCGTCGAGGAACTTGCGCAGGTCGGCGACCTTCGCCTGCGCCTGCAGCATGTCGTCGATCTTCCGGCCGAGGCCCTTCGCCGCCCAGCCGAGGTGCACCTCGAGGATCTGGCCGATGTTCATTCGGCTCGGCACGCCCAGCGGGTTCAGCACGATGTCGACGGTGCGGCCATCGGCCATGTACGGCATGTCCTCGACCGGGACGATGGTCGAGACCACGCCCTTGTTGCCGTGGCGGCCGGCCATCTTGTCGCCCGGCTGGATGCGGCGCTTCACCGCGAGGAACACCTTGACCATCTTCAGCACGCCCGGGGCGAGGTCGTCGCCCTGGGTGATCTTGGCGCGCTTGTCGGCAAAGCGCTTGTCGAACTCGGCCTTGTGCGCGTCGATCTGCTTCTGCGCGCGCTCGACCGCCTCGGCCGCGTCCTCGTCCTTCATCCGCAGCTGGAACCAGTCGGACTTCTTCAGCCCGTCGAGCACCAGCGAGGTGACGGTGTCGCCCTTCTTCAGGCCCGGGCCGCCGTTGGCGGTCTTGCCCAGCAGCTGGCCGCGAAGGCGGTCGTAGATCGCCGCCTCGAGGATGCGGAACTGGTCGTCGAAGTCCTTCTTGACCCGGCGGATTTCCTCCTCCTGGATCTTGATCGCGCGCTTGTCCTTCTCGATGCCGTCGCGGGTGAACACCTGCACGTCGATGACGACGCCGTCCATGCCCGGCGGCACGCGCAACGAGCTGTCCTTCACGTCGGAAGCCTTCTCGCCGAAGATCGCGCGCAGCAGCTTCTCTTCCGGGGTCAGCTGGCTCTCGCCCTTGGGCGTGACCTTGCCGACCAGGATGTCGCCGGCGCGGACCTCGGCGCCGATGAACACCACGCCCGACTCGTCGAGGCGGTTGAGCGCGCTCTCGGAGACGTTGGGGATGTCGGCGGAGATTTCCTCCGGGCCGAGCTTGGTGTCGCGGGCCTGGACGGTGAGTTCCTCGATGTGGATCGTGGTGTAGCGATCCTCCTCGACCACGCGCTCGGAGAGCAGGATCGAGTCCTCGAAGTTGTAGCCGTTCCACGGCATGAACGCGACCAGCATGTTCTGGCCCAGCGCCAGTTCGCCGATGTCGGTGGACGGGCCGTCGGCGAGGACGTCGCCGCGCGCGACCACGTCGCCCACGTTCACCAGCGGGGTCTGGTTGATGCAGGTGTTCTGGTTGGAACGCGTGTACTTGATCAGCGAATAGATATCGACGCCGGCATCGTGCTCGCCGGAGATCTCGCTCTCGTTGACCTTGACCACGATGCGCGCGGCGTCGATCTGCTCGACCGTGCCGCCGCGACGCGCGTTCACCGTCACGCCCGAGTCGCGCGCCACGGCGCGCTCGATGCCCGTGCCCACCAGCGGCTTCTGCGACTTCAGCGTCGGCACCGCCTGGCGCTGCATGTTCGCGCCCATCAGCGCGCGGTTGGCGTCGTCGTGCTCGAGGAACGGCACCAGCGCCGCCGCGACCGACACGGTCTGCATCGGCGAGACGTCCATGAAGTGGATCTCGCTCGGCGGGCGCAGCATCGATTCGCCCTGGTAGCGGCAGGCGACGAACGGCGCGGTGATGTTGCCCTTGCCGTCGCGCGGCGCGTTGGCCTGGGCGATGACGTATTCGTTCTCCTCGATCGCGGAGAGGAACTCGACGTCGTTGGTGATGCGGCCGTCCACGACCTTGCGGTACGGCGTCTCGAGGAAGCCGTACTTGTTGGTGCGGGCGAACACGGCCAGCGAGTTGATCAGGCCGATGTTCGGGCCTTCCGGCGTCTCGATGGTGCAGACGCGGCCGTAGTGCGTCGGGTGCACGTCGCGCACCTCGAAGCCGGCGCGTTCGCGGGTCAGGCCGCCCGGGCCCAGTGCGGACACGCGGCGCTTGTGCGTCACTTCCGACAGCGGGTTGTTCTGGTCCATGAACTGCGACAGCTGCGACGAACCGAAGAACTCCTTCACCGCCGCCGCGACCGGCTTGGCGTTGATCAGGTCCTGCGGGGTCAGGCCGTCGGCCTCGGCCATGGTCAAGCGCTCGCGCACCGCGCGCTCGACGCGGACCAGGCCGACGCGGAACACGTTCTCGGCCATTTCGCCGACCGAACGCACGCGGCGGTTGCCGAGGTGGTCGATGTCGTCGACCACGCCGCGGCCGTTGCGGATTTCGGTCAGGACCTTGATCGCATCGAGGATGTCGGAACCGTTGCCGCACATCTCGCGCAGGCGCGCGGACTCGTCGTCCTTGCGGTCGGCGAAGTAGCGCGCGTCGTACAGCACCGGCGCGCCGGTGACTTCCTTGCGGCCGATGCGGCGGTTGAACTTCATCCGGCCCACGGCCGAGAGGTCGTAGCGCTCGAAGGTGAAGAACAGGTTGTGGAACAGGTTCTGCGCCGCGTCCTTGGTCGGCGGTTCGCCCGGGCGCATCATCCGGTAAATCTCGACCAGCGCCTCGAGCTGGGTCTTGGTCGCGTCGATGCGCAGGGTGTTGGACAGGTAGGCGCCGCGGTCGAGGTCGTTGACCCACAGCGTGCCGACCGCCTGCACCCCGGCCTTGCGGAACTTGGACAGGTGGTCGTCGGTGATCTCGTCGTTCGCGCTCGCCAGCAGTTCGCCGGTGTTCGCGTCGACCACGTCGTGCGAGAGGATGCGCCCGACGAGATAGCTGTCCGGCACCGCCAGCGCGGCGATGCCCGAGGCCTCGAGCTGCTTCACGTGGCGCGCGGTGATGCGCTTGCCGGCCTCGACGATGACCTTGTCGCCGTCGGCGAGGTCGAACTCGAGGGTTTCGCCGCGCAGGCGCTCGGGCACCAGCTCGAGCTGCACGCCTTCCTTGGGATCGATGTGGAAGGTGTTGATCTCGAAGAACTCGTTGAGCATCTCCTCGTTGGAGTAGCCCAGCGCGCGCAGCAGCACGCTGACCGGCAGCTTGCGGCGGCGGTCGATGCGGGTGAACAGCGCGTCCTTCGGGTCGAATTCGAAGTCCAGCCACGAGCCGCGGTAGGGAATGATGCGGGCGCTGTACAGCAGCTTGCCCGAGCTGTGGGTCTTGCCGCGGTCGTGGTCGAAGAACACGCCGGGCGAGCGGTGCAGCTGCGAAACGATGACGCGCTCGGTGCCGTTGACAATGAAGGTGCCGTTGTCGGTCATGAGCGGGATCTCGCCCATGTACACCTCCTGCTCCTTCACGTACTTCACCGCCTTGTTCGACGACTCGCGGTCGTAGATCACCAGGCGCACGGTCACGCGCAGCGGGGCGCCGTAGCTGAGGCCGCGGTTGCGGCACTCGCGCTCGTCGAACACCGGCTCGCCGAGCTTGTAGCCGACGTACTCGAGGACCGCGTAGCCGTTGTAGCTGGAAATCGGGAACACCGACTTCAGCGCGGCGTGCAGGCCCTTGTCCTCGCGCTTGGAGGGTTCGGTGTGTTCCTGCAGGAATTCGCGGTAGGAATCGACCTGGATGGCGAGCAGGAACGGCACCTCGAGGATCGAGCGGCTCTTGCCGAAATCCTTGCGGATGCGCTTCTTTTCGGTGAAGGAGTATTGCTGCGTCATGAGAGTGGGCGCCTCGTGATGTTGCGTGTGGAGCGCGGCGTGGCTCCTGGCCAGCCGGCGGGCGCGACTCGGGTCGCGCCCAGGGACGGTCCGTTGCGGACCAGACATCGGGGAGTCGCTGGTATTGCCGGCACCAGCACGCCCTCTCTTGCTACTTCCCGACGTCGGATGTGGTTGTGGGGTATGGCATAACGCTTGGCTTCAACAACGGCCAAAGGCCGGGGGCTTCCGCCCCCAGCCCTGGCTGGTCGCCGCTACCGCTGGCGACGGGACAACGCTTACTTGACCTCGACGGTCGCGCCGGCGGCTTCGAGTTCCTTCTTGAACTTCTCGGCGTCTTCCTTCGACGCGCCTTCCTTGACGGTGCCACCGGCTTCGGTGAGGTCCTTGGCTTCCTTCAGGCCCAGGCCGGTGATGGCGCGGACGGCCTTGATGACCTCGACCTTCTTGTCGCCGGCCAACTTCAGCACGATGGTGAACTCGGTCTGCTCCTCGACCGGGCCGGCGGCGGCAGCCGGGCCGGCGGCCATCATGACCGGGGCGGCGGCGGTGACGCCGAACTTGTCTTCGATGGCCTTGACCAGGTCCATCACTTCCATCAGCGACTTGGCGGCGATGGCGTCGACGATCTGTTCGTTGGAAAGGGACATTGCGATTACCTCTGGAAAATTTCGATTCGAAATGGGTTTCGGGTAGGGATCAGGCGGTCGCTTCGGCGGCCTCGGCAGGCGCGGCGTCGCCGCCACCCTGCTTGTCGGCCACGGCCTTGACCACGCGGGCGAGCATCGACGCCGGCTCGGCCAGCACGCGTGCCAGCATCGCCAGGGCCTGCTCGCGGGTCGGCAGCGAAGCCAGCACGTCGACGTGCGCGGCCGGCAGCAACTTGCCTTCCACGGACACGACCTTGGCCACGAGCTTGTCGTTGCCCTTGGCGAACTCCTTGATCAGGCGCCCGGCCGCGCCGGGTTCCTCGGTCGAGAACGCGTAGAGCAGCGGACCGACGAGCGCGTCCTGGACGCATTCGTATTCGGTGCCCGCCACCGCGCGCGACGCCAACGTGTTCTTGACAACTCGCAAGTACACGCCGGTTTCGCGGGCCTTCTTGCGCATCGCGGTCATCTGTTCGACCGTGGTGCCCGCGTACTCGGCTGCGACCAGGGAGTGCGCGGAGGCGGCGACTTTCGCCACTTCGGCCACTACATCCTGTTTCTGGGTGAGATTCAGAGCCATTAGCACTCCTCCAAATGAACTCCGCTCGCGGCTCCTGCCGCTCGCGGTCCTGGGCGACGCCGTTCCGTCGGCATCGGGGACGCTCGTGCGTCCCGGCGGTGTGGCCCTTCCAGAGATTTCCAGAGGGGGCAGCACCATCTGCGCAGGCCATCACCCCGAAGGGTTCCGATTACGCAGCCTCGCTTGCGATGACGACGACTCCCTGCCGTGCCGAGCTTCCGTGCCCGTCGTCTTCGCGCGCCGACCGCACCTGCGGTCTTTGACGGCTTTCGCTCCGGCGAACCTTCGCGATGCCCTCAAAATTTCCTGCGCCCTTCCCCGCGCGCGGGGAAGGGATGTTGCGTGCTTACTTCAGCGCGAGGCTGGACTGGTCGACGATGACGCCGGGGCCCATGGTCGAGCTGATCGCGATCTTCTGCAGATAGGTGCCCTTGGCGCTGGACGGCTTGGCCTTGATCAGGTCGTGCAGCAGCGCTTCGAGGTTGTCCTTCAGCTTGCCGGCGTCGAAGTCGGCCTTGCCGATGGTGCAGTGGATGATGCCGGCCTTGTCGGTGCGGTAGCGCACCTGGCCGCCCTTGGCGTTCTTCACCGCCTCGGCCGGATTCGGCGACACGGTGCCGACCTTCGGGTTCGGCATCAGGCCGCGCGGGCCCAGCACCTGGCCGAGCTTGCCGACCACGCGCATCGCATCCGGCGTGGCGATGACCACGTCGTAGTTGAGGTCGCCGGCGGTCATCTTCTCGGCGAGGTCGTCCATGCCGACCACGTCGGCGCCGGCGGCCAGGGCCTCGTCGGCCTTGGCGCCCGCGGGGGCGAACACTGCCACGCGCACGCTCTTGCCGGTACCGGCCGGCAGCACGGTGGAACCGCGCACCTGCTGGTCGGACTTCTTGGCATCGACGCCGAGGCGCACGGCCACGTCCACCGATTCCACGAACTTCGCCTTGGTGGCGGTCTGGACGATCTTGATCGCCTCGTCGAACGGATAGGCCTTGCCCGGTTCGACCGCGGCCTGGATCGCCTTCTGTCGCTTGTTCATCGCCATGTCCTCAGCCCTCCACCGTCAGGCCCATCGAACGGGCCGAGCCCGCGATGGTGCGCACCGCCGCGTCCAGGTCGGCCGCGGTCAGGTCGGGCTCCTTCGCCTTGGCGATGTCCTCGAGCTGCTTGCGGGTGACCTTGCCCACCTTCTCGGTGTTCGGGCGCTTGGAACCGGACTGGATGCCGACCGCCTTCTTCAGCAGGATCGACGCCGGCGGCGTCTTGGTGATGAAGGTGAAGGTGCGATCCGAATACGCGGTGATCACGGTCGGAATCGGCAGGCCCGGCTCCAGCTTCTGCGTGGCGGCGTTGAACGCCTTGCAGAATTCCATGATGTTCAGGCCGCGCTGGCCCAGGGCAGGACCGACCGGCGGCGAGGGATTCGCCTGCCCAGCTTTCACCTGCAGCTTGATGTAACCGACGACTTTCTTTGCCATTGCATTGACTCCTGGAGTTCAAGCGTCTGCACGTTCTCGCGAACTGCGGGACTCCTCCTCTGGTGGAGGTCAGGCCTTCTCGACCTGACCGAATTCGAGTTCCACGGGCGTCGAGCGCCCGAAGATCAGCACCGCCACGCGCAGGCGGCTCTTTTCGTAATTGACTTCCTCGACCACGCCGTTGAAGTCGTTGAACGGGCCGTCGGTGACGCGCACCATCTGGCCCGGTTCGAACAGCACCTTGGGCTTGGGCTTCTCCACGCCTTCCTGCACGCGGTCGAGGATGACGGCGGCCTCTTCGTCGCGGATCGGCAGCGGGCGGTCGGCGGTACCGCCGATGAAGCCCATCACCTTCGGCGTTTCCTTGACCAGGTGCCAGCTCTCGTTGTCCATGCGCGGGATGCCGGACTCGTCGTGGGTGGCGATCTGCACCAGCACGTAGCCGGGGAAGAACTTGCGCTCGGAACGGCGCTTCTGGCCGGAGCGCATCTCCACCACTTCCTCGGTCGGCACCATGACCTCGCCGAAGCGGTCCTGCATGCCGGTGCGCGCGATGCGATCGCGCAACGCCTGCGCCACCGACTTCTCGAAGCCGGAATAGGCGTGCACCACGTACCAGCGCTTGTTGTCCACCGAAGTTTCCACATCCGTCACCAACTCGCTCCTCAACGTCCCAGCAACCACTTCACGGCGATCTGGATCAGGAAATCGAACCCGGCCAGCACCAGGCTGACCAGGATCACCACGCCGATCACCACCCAGGTCGTGCGCATCGCCTGCTGGCGGCTCGGCCACACGACCTTGCGCAGCTCGAAGCGCGCCTCGCCCAGGAATTCGCGCGTTTCGCGGCCCTTGGCGGTGGCCAGGAACACGAGGCCGCCGAGCACTAGGCCCGCGGCGACCGCGAGGCCGCGCACCGCCACCGGCCACTGGTTCGAGAACCAGTAGAAGGCGAACACGCCCGCCGCCGCCAGCACGATCGCCAGCGCGTACTTGGCGAGATCGCCCGCAGAGGCGTTGGACTTGGAATGTGCGACCTTGCTGTTCATCGATTCCCGACTGTTGGATGGCACTTCGTTCGTGGCACGCCAGGAGGGACTCGAACCCCCAACCTGCGGTTTTGGAGACCGCTGCTCTGCCAATTGAGCTACTGGCGTAATTCCAAGGGTTCGCAGCCCCGTATTTCGCGGTTTCCTCTAAACGACGATGGCGAACGGAAGGAATCCGCTCGCCTCGTCCCTGCGCGGCCGGCGAACCGGCCGCCCGTGGGTGGCCTTACTTGATGATCTTGGCGACCACGCCGGCGCCGACGGTGCGGCCACCCTCGCGGATCGCGAAGCGCAGGCCCTCGTCCATCGCCACCGGGTTGATCAGCTGCACGCTCATCTTGATGTTGTCGCCCGGCATGACCATCTCCACGCCCTCCGGCAACGTCACCGCACCGGTGATGTCGGTCGTGCGGAAGTAGAACTGCGGACGGTAGCCCTTGAAGAACGGGGTATGGCGGCCGCCTTCGTCCTTGGAGAGGACGTACACCTCGGCCTCGAAGTCGGTGTGCGGGGTGATCGAACCCGGCTTGCACAGCACCTGGCCGCGCTCCACGTCGTCGCGCTTGGTGCCGCGCAGCAGCAGGCCCGCGTTGTCGCCCGCCTGGCCCTGGTCCAGCAGCTTGCGGAACATCTCCACGCCCGTGACCGTGGTCTTCTGGGTCGGGCGGATGCCCACGATCTCGATTTCGTCGCCCACCTTAATGATCCCGCGCTCGATGCGACCGGTCACCACCGTGCCGCGGCCCGAGATCGAGAACACGTCTTCCACCGGCATCAGGAACGGCTTGTCGATGTCGCGCTCCGGCTCCGGGATCCAGCTGTCGAGCGCATCGACCAGCTTCAGGATCGCCGGCACGCCGATCTCCGACTGGTCGCCTTCCAGCGCCAGGCGCGCCGAACCCGAGATGATCGGGGTGTCGTCGCCCGGGAACTCGTACTTGGAGAGGAGCTCACGCACTTCCATCTCCACCAGCTCCAGCAGCTCGGCGTCATCGACCATGTCGGCCTTGTTCAGGAACACCACGATGTAGGGCACGCCCACCTGACGCGACAGCAGGATGTGCTCGCGGGTCTGCGGCATCGGGCCGTCGGCCGCCGAGCACACCAGGATCGCGCCGTCCATCTGCGCCGCGCCGGTGATCATGTTCTTCACGTAGTCGGCGTGGCCGGGGCAGTCCACGTGCGCGTAGTGGCGCGTCGGGCTTTCGTATTCCACGTGCGCCGTCGAGATCGTGATCCCGCGCGCCTTCTCCTCCGGCGCCGCGTCGATCGCGTCGTAGGCCTTGAACTCGCCGCCGAAACGCTCCGCGCCCACCTTCGTCAGCGCCGCCGTCAGCGTCGTCTTCCCGTGGTCCACGTGACCAATCGTGCCCACGTTCACGTGGGGCTTGGTGCGCTCGAACTTACCCTTTGCCATGGCTGCGTCTCTTGGATGTACGTGAAATTTCGATGAGTGGTGCTCACGAATGGAATCGAACCATCGACCTCCTCCTTACCAAGGAGGTGCTCTACCGACTGAGCTACGTGAGCGATGTAAGTGGTGTTGCAGGTGCGGGAAATCAATGGAGCGGGAGACGGGAATCGAACCCGCGCTAGTAGCTTGGAAGGCTACAGTTCTACCATTGAACTACTCCCGCGCCGGTTGAAGCTTTCCGGAGTGGTGGAGGGAGGTGGATTCGAACCACCGAAGGCGTAAGCCAGCAGATTTACAGTCTGCCCCCGTTGGCCGCTTGGGTATCCCTCCGGTCGATCGAAGTCCGGTGAAACAGCCCGCAATTTTCATGTGCGGCGCGGTTCATGTCAACGGCATTCGCTCGCGATGAACCCGCCGGCGCTGGCGCGCCGGCTCCGGACCGAAACGACTCAGGGAGTGGCCGCGCCCGGCGGGGCCAGTTGCTCGGTCGAATACAGGGCGACGTGGGGCACGCCGTCGCTGCCGATCCAGCCGCGGGCCATGCCTTCGGTGTTGAAAGGCAGGGCCGCGGTGCCGTCGGCGGCGAGGATGATGGCGCCACCATCCCCGCCCAGGGCCGGAATCTGCTTGATGATCACGGCTTCGCCGGCCTGCGCCGGGGTTTCGTGCAGGTATGCCATGCGGGCGCAAATCTCATGAGCGGCTGCGACGCGGATGTAGAACTCGCCCCAGCCGGTGTTCGACACGGCGCACTGGCCGTTGGCATAGGTGCCGGCGCCGATGATGGGCGAATCCCCCACCCGGCCGTAGCGCTTGTCGGTCATGCCGCCGGTGGACGTGCCCGCGGCCAGGTGGCCTTGGGCATCCAGCGCCACCGCGCCGACGGTGCCGAAGTGCCGGGTCGTGGCTTCCGGGTCGCGCATGGCCTGGCCACCGGCCGCGTCCTCCTTCAGCGCATCCTGCAACTGCTTCCAGCGCCGTTCGGTGCGGAAGTAGCTCGGATCGACCAGTTCGATCCCCTGCTCCTTCGCGAAGATCTCGGCGCCGTCGCCGACCATCATCACGTGCGGCGAATGCTCCATCACCGCCCGCGCCAGCAGGATCGGGTTCTTCACATGGTGGACGTTCGCCACCGCCCCGGCGCGCAGGGTCGCGCCGTCCATGATCGAGGCGTCCAGCTCGTTCTTGCCGTCGTGGGTGAAGACCGCGCCCTTGCCGGCGTTGAACATGGGGTCGTCCTCCAGGACGGTGATGGCCGCGGTCACCGCGTCCAGCGCGGGTTTGCCGGCCGCCAGTGCCTCGTGGCCCTTCTGCAGCGCCAGCGTCAGCGCGGCACGGATCGCGGCCTCGTCCTGCGGGGTCGTGTCCTTGCGCTCGAACCCGGCGCCGCCGTGGATGACCAGCACCGGGTCGGCGGCCCACGCTGCCGGCGCGGCGAGCCCGAGGCAAATGGCGAAAGACAGTGCGCGCAAACCGGTCATGGCCTGTTCCCTGGATGAATATGGTTCGAAACGGATTCTATCGATCGCCGGCCGTCGGCCCGGCGTCGCGGACTTCGAGCTTGCCATCGCGGACCGCGGCGACGCGCCGGAACGCGGGCGCATCCACTTGCAGGGTATTCATGTCGATGCGGCTGTCGACGCCCACGCCGGTCACGGCCACGCCGGAAATTTCCAGCGGCTTGCCCGCCTCCACCCGCGAAGCCGGCGCGGTCGGCACCACCAGCCAGGCCGCGCCGCCGGGGATCGGCGTGAACAACCGGCCGACGCCGTCGCCATCGATGCACAGGGCGGCGCCCTCGTCGACGCCGAGGCCGACCGCATCGGAAACGCCGCGCGCGCGCAGGTTCGCGACGAAGGCGATCAGGCGCCCCAGGCGCTCGCGCTTGCCGAAATGGCTGTCGGTGATCACGTGCTCGAGGTGCGGGAAATGCAGGAAATCCTCGACCAGGGTCATGCCCGGGTTGAGCGGATCGCCCAGCGCATCCTCCGAGACCATGCTGCCGCCATCCATCGCGCCGTAGGCCCAGGCGCCGAGGATGGCGAGCCCCGCGCTGGTGCCGCCCAGCGGCTTGCCCGCGCGCACGTGCGCATCCAGCGCCTGCGCCAGCGGCGTGCCTTTCCAGAAACGCACGTAGTTCGACTGGTCGCCGCCGGCGATGAAGATGCCGTCGGCGTTGCGGATCGCATCGAGCACGCGCCGATCGCTGGCGCCACGGCGATCGGTGAACACGAAGGTGCGCACCGAGGCGATGCCGCCGACATCCTTGAACCATTCCTCCTGTGCCTCGACGTTGCCGGAAGCGCGCAGCACCACCAGGCGGCCGTGGCCCATGCGTTCGGCCATCCAGCGGAACGCGTCGTAGGGCCAGTTGCCGCCACCGACCAGCATCAGGCCCGGCTGCACCGGGCTTGAGGCCGGGACGCCGGCATCGCCGATGGTGTATTCCGCGTAACCGTCGCCGGTCGCGGCCGGACGCGGCGGCGCAGCGGCGCAAGCGACCGCCGTGGCCAACAGCAGCCAGGACGCGAACACGCGGACGAAAACGGGGATGGCCGGCATCTCGGGTTCCTGGATTGGCGGTTCGCGGTCGCGGCGGATTGCGCGCGGCATCTCAGTCGGGACGGACGAAACCCCGCATTCCCCCACGCGGCGCGGCGCGGATGGCGTAATGTCCGCGCATGGACGAATCCGTCGAGGCCTGGTTCGCGCACGAAATCCTCGCCCACGAGGAAGCGCTCGTGCGCTATCTGCGCCGTTGCTGGCCGCAGGCGGACGACATCCTCGACTTGCGCCAGGAAACCTACATCCGCGTCTACGAGGCCGCGCGTCGCGAACGGCCGCACCAGCCGAAGTCGTTCCTGTTCACCACCGCGCGCCACCTGATGGCCGACCGCATGCGCCGCGGGCGCATCGTCTCGATCGAAGCCGTGGGTGATTTCGAATCCCTGAACGTCCCGATGGACGAAGCCGGTCCGGAGCGACGGCACGACGCGCGGCAATCGTTGCGCCGACTGGCCGAAGCCTTCGACCGCCTGCCCGACCGCTGCCGCGAGGTGATGTGGCTGCGCAAGGTTGAGGAACTGCCGCAGAAGGAGGTCGCGCGGCGCATGGGCGTCGCCGAAAAGACCGTGGAGAAACAGGTCGCGAAGGGCGCGAGGCTGGTCGCCGACTACATGTTCGGCGAGTCCGGTGCGCCCGTGGGGAAAAAGCAGCGCGCGCGGCGCGAATCCGGACAGGACGACGGACAGGAACATGGGTGAGAGCGAACGGATCGAACGCGAGGCCGCCGGATGGCTGGCGCGGCGCGATCGTGCCGACTGGTCCACGCGCGACGAACTGGCCTTCGCCGCCTGGTGCGATGCCGCCACCGCCCACCGCGTGGCCTATCTGCGGCTCGATGCCGCATGGAAACATGCCGACCGGCTGAAGGCCGTGGGCGCCGGCGTCGGTGCCGGCGACATGCCCGCGCGTGGCGACTGGAACTGGTCGCGGCCCGGCACGGATCCTGCCCCGGGCGCGGCTTCCGCGCTCAATCCCGCGGCGCTGGCCTTCGCCCGCCGCCCCGCGGCGACACGCCGCAGCGGCTGGCTGTTCGCGTTCTCGGGAGGCGCATTGGCGTTCGCAATCGGCGCGTTCGCGTGGCTGCAAAACGGCCATGTCGAGCAGCAGACGTACCGCACCGCGCTCGGTACGCTCGAGGAAGTGCCGCTGGCCGACGGCTCGCGCGCCACGCTGAGCGGCGACAGCGTGGTCAGCGTCGCGCTGTCCCGCGGCGAACGCGACATCGACCTCTCCCGCGGCGAGGCCTTCTTCGCCGTCGCCAAGGACCCGGATCGCCCGTTCGTGGTGCATGTCGGCACGCGCGAAGTGGTCGCGGTCGGCACCCGTTTCGCGGTGCGTCGCGACGACGACGGCCTGCGCGTCGTGGTGACCGAGGGACTGGTGCGGCTGGAATCCCCGGGCGCGAATGCCCCGGACCGGCTCTCCACCACCTTCCTGCCCGCCGGCAGCGTGGCCGTGGTCGACGCGAACGGCGCCTCGGTGCGCTTCGGCACACCGGACGAGGCCGAACGCGCGCTCAGCTGGCGCAGCGGCGTGCTCGCCTTCCGCGATACGCCGCTCGCCGCGGCCGCCGCCGAATTCAACCGCTATGGCGCGAAGCGCATCCTCATGGGCGATGCGGAGGTCGCGACATTGCGCGTGGGGGGCAATTTCAACTGGGCGAACGCAGACGGTTTCGTGCGCCTGCTCGAGGCCGGGTTCCCGGTCCGGGCCGAGCGCAAGGACGACCGCATCGTCCTGCATTACCGCAAGTAGGGACGGCAAGGCGGGATCGACCCGGCTCGTTCGTCCCGGTTCCATTGAACGGCGCACCGCGCCGCCAATCCTTGGGAAGGGGGAGCCCATGATTCGTCCGACACGCACCGCGCTGTTCATCGCACTTGGTTGCATCAGCACCTCATTCGCCTGGGCGCAGGAAGCCAACGCCACGCCGCGCCGCATCGACATCCCGGCCGGCGACCTCGTCAGCGGCCTCGACGCGCTGGCCGCGCAATCGGGAACGCAACTGCTGTACCGCGCCGACCAGCTCAAGGGCGTGCGCACGCGCGGCGTGCACGGCAACGTCTCTCCCGACGATGCGCTGAAACAACTGCTCTCCGGCAGCGGATACGACGTCCACCGCGATGCCTCCTCCGGCGCCGTGGTCATCGTCAAGGCCGACCAGCAGGAACCGGCGGCGAAACCCGTCGCGCCGCCCCCGCCGCCGAAGCCCGCGCCGCCGCCCCAGGCCGAGGCGCCGCCGGAACCCGCGCAACTCGAATCGGTCCAGGTCACCGGTTCGCGCATCCCGCGCGCCGAGGTCGAGGGTCCGGCGCCGGTGACGGTGATCACCGCGCAGCAGATTTCGTCGGCGGGTTTCACCACCGCCGCGGACGTGTTGCGCTCGCTGACCCAGAACGGCGGCGAAACCCAGAGCCAGCAGTCCAGCACCGGCGCGGTGACGACACCCGGCGCACAGCAGGTCGACCTGCGCGGCCTCGGCCCGAACAAGACCCTGGTGCTGATCAACGGCCGCCGCGTCGCCGACTTCCCGCTGCCGTTGCGCGGGCAGAGCAACTTCACCGACATCGGCAACATCCCGCTCGGCATGGTCGATCGCATCGAGGTGCTGACCGGCAGCGCCTCCGCCGTGTACGGCTCGGACGCGATGGCCGGCGTGATCAACTTCATCCTGAAGAAATCCGCGGACGGCCTGACCCTCGATTACCGCTACGGCGGCACCTCGCGCGGCGGCGGCGAATCGAACAAGCTCACCCTCACCACCGGTTTCGAACGCGGCAACCTGAGCGGCATCGTCGGCCTCGAACTGCTCGACAAGAAGCCGTTGTGGGCCTACGACCGCAAGATCCAGGACTCCTCGTTCGACAGCCCGGATCCCGACGTCGAAGGGCAATGGATCTTCCAGCGCTACGACTGGAACGAGGGCACTTCCTTTCCCGAGGACGAAGGCAAGTGCGACACCAGCCTCAACCATGGTTCGACCTACGCCGAATACGGCGACTACGGCTTCTACTGCGCCAGCGACAAGTCGATCGGCTACGGCACCATCGAAAGCGGCCGCAAGAGCGCGAACCTGTATGGCTCCTTCAATTTCGACATCAACGACAAACTTTCCTGGTTCGCCGACGTGCAGGCGGGTTACGCCAAGGTCGAACTGATGCCAGAGCCGCTGGACTGGCAGTACCAAGGTCCCGGCATCAATGGCGACCGCGGCGAGTTCTACAACGTCAACAGCGGGGCTTTCGAATACTGGTACCGCCAGTTCACGCCCGAGGAATCGGGCGGCTTCGGCAAGGTGATGACCCGCGACACGCAGAAGACCCTCAGCATCGCCACCGGTTTCAAGGGCACCATCGGCGAGGACTGGGACTACGAGGCGCTGTTCAACCACTCGCAGTACCACGCCGAGGTCCGCTATCCGCGCATCATCGCCGGCAAGGCGAACGAGCTCCTGCTCGGACCGCAACTCGGGACCGTCGACGATTACGGCTTCGCGCTCGACGACGGCAGCGGCTACGCGGCATACGCACCCGACTCCGACCACTTCTACCAACCGCTTACCCAGGCCCAATACGACAGCATCACCGCCGATTCGGTGTTCAAGCCCACCGCGCGCAGCGACACGCTTTCCTTCACCGTCGACAACACCGCGCTGTTCAACCTGCCGGCGGGCCCGGTCGGTTTCGCCGGCAACGTCGAATACGGCACCCAGGCCTACGACATCAACCCGGATCCGCTCGCGCTCACCGATTACTACTACGGCGCGCGCTACGGCGACGGACACGGCGACCGCAGCCACTGGGGCGTGGCCGGCGAATTCCGCGTGCCGGTGTTCAAGCCGCTGACCCTGAGCGTGGCCGGCCGCTTCGACCAGTACAGCTATGGCGACAAGTCCCCCGGCAAGTTCACCTACAGCCTCGGGCTCGAGTGGCGGCCGGCGGACAGCCTGCTGATCCGCGGTTCCTACGGCACCGGTTTCCGCGCGCCCGACTTGCACTACCTGTTCGCGGGGACGGATTACTTCCGTACGCGCCAGCTCGACTACTACGACTGCCGCACCGATCCGGATTTCACCACCATCGACGACTGCAACACCCGCCGCGTGCGCAACGAACGCGCGGGCGACCCGGACCTGGACTACGAGACCAGCAAATCGCTGACCGCCGGCTTCGTCTGGTCGCCGACGGCGAACTTCGACCTCTCGATCGACTATTTCAACATCAAGGTCGCGAACCAGATCCAGGACATGGATCGCGACAAGATCCTGCAGGACGAGGCCGATTGCCGGCTGGGCGAGTCCGTGGACGGCACCCCGGTCGACCCGAATTCGCCCGAATGCCTGGATGCAGTACCCCGCGTGCTGCGCGACGAAGACGGCAACCTGCTCGGCGTGTTCTACCAGCCGATCAACATCGCCCAGCAACGCGTCGCGGGCTACGATCTCGCCACCCACTACCGTTGGGACACGGCGATCGGCACCTGGCGCTTCGGCCTGACCCACACGCTGTTCACCCGTCACGACAGCCGCCAGTTCGCCGGCGGTGCGCTCGAGGACCATTTCGCGATCAACAGCGGCTTCGACGTGCCCAAGACCAAGACCACCGCCACGGTGTCGTGGGAAAGGAATGCGTGGTCGGCGACGCTGCACGCGCAGCGCATCGGCCGCCTGCCCTCGTCCGATTCCTACGACGGCGCCTACGATCCGGATACGGCCGTCTACAGCCCCTGGGTCGGCGCGACCATCCTCTACAACGGTTCCCTGCAATACCGGATCAGCGACCGGATGCAGTTGTCGCTGGCCGTGGACAACCTGTTCGACAAGATGCCGCCCAAGGACAAGACCTACACCTCGTATCCGTACTACGACATCTCCTGGTTCGATTCCGTCGGCCGCAGCTACTTCCTCGAATTCACCTGGAAACTCGGCGGCAGCCCGCTCTGACCACGCCCTCCCCCGTGCGTGGTCCGAAAACTTCCCCGCAAGGGGAAGTTTTCGTTTGCGGGCATCGAACACCGATTCAATGGCTTTCGAGCGCTTCCCGCATCGGCTGCAATTGCCGCGCATAGGGTTTCCATGCGCCGCCTCGGTCGCGCAGGATGCCGTTGCGCACGCTCGTGGTGCTCGCGGTGGATACGTCGCCAGCCGCGCGACCGACATCCAGCGCTTCCGGTGCGAACGGCAGGCCGCAGAAATCGAAGACGCGCCGCGCCGTCGCTTCGCTGTCGCCGACGAGATCGGCATAGCCCACGTCGAGCATGCGCCCGGGCATCGCCTCGTGCAGGCGCCGCGCCAAACGCTCGCAACGCAGGTAATGCCCGGCGAGTTCCACCTGGTCGTGCGAATACGCGGCGGTGCCGGCGAAGAAGGTGCGCAGGTTGGAGAAGCAGGTGTCCATCGGATCGCGCGCCACGCGGATGATCTTCGCCCGTGGCAGCGCCTTCGCGATGAGCCCGGCGTTGAGCAGGTTCATCGGCAGCTTCTCGGTCAGGAACGATCGTCCGCGCGCGCGCCAGCGCGAGGTCTCGAGGAAACCGGCGCCGATCGCGGTGAAATCCGCTCCGCGCATGCGCTCGATCGCCACAAGGTCGAGCGCACCCGTGGTCTTGTGGTCGCTGGCGATGTCGAGTCGCGCGGTGAAGGCATAGCTTTCGCCGCCATCCGAGACCCGGGGATGGCCGCCGAGGATGCGCTCAAGCAGCGTCGTGCCGGAGCGGTGCATGCCGACGATGAAAATCGGCGTGTACTCGTCCGCCTGCGCATCCACCGGCTCGAGGAATTCCGGCGCATACAGCGATTCGAGCGCCGCGAACAAGGCTTTGCTTGCACGCGGATCGAACGGCGCCTGCTTGCGCCGCAACGCACACCCGCGTTCCAGCGCATCCCAAGCCTCGTCGTACCGGCCCAGCGCATGCAGCGCATTGTGCAGCGCGAATCGCAGGTAGGCCTCGCCCACGCTTCCGGCTTGCGTTCGCGAAAGACTTGCGCGGATTCGCGCGGGCGCATCGGCATCGCCCGCGTCACCCGGCAGGGTCGACAGCACCCAGTGCGCCTGCGCGAACTCCGGCGCGATGGCGAGGCAGGCGGAAAGCGCGAAACGCGCCTGCGGCATGTCGCCGCGGAACATCGCGACCACGCCGCGCAGGTACTGCGCCGGCGCATGCATCGGATCGGCGCGGACGGCTTCGTCGATCCAGGCTTCCGCCAGCGCCTGGTCGCCGCAGCGACTAGCCAGCGACGCGAGTTCGGTGCGCTCGACCGCCGAAGGAAACCGTTCCGGATCGGCACGCGAGACGAGGAACAGCGCGCGCCCGCATTCGTTGAACCGCCGCAATCGCTGGCACAGCGGGATCAGCAGTTCCGGATGCCGATCCGCCGATTCGAAGACCCGCAACACGCAACCCAACGCATCGCGGTAACGGTCCGCCCGCAAAAGCGCGTCGCTATCGCGAAGGAGATCAGCGGCGCATCGCGGCTGCATGGCCTAGTGTCCCACGCGCTACGCGTCCGTGCAGGATGGGCACGCGCGCCGTGCAAGCCGGGCAAGCGCCGGGTTGGACACCGGATCGCACCGCCGCGAGCGAAGCCAAGCCGGGATGCACGAAGGCGCGCAGCGACTGAAGTGGACACGGAGTCCATAAGGGAGCGAGCGCCGCGCGGGCGCCCGGATTGGCAAGCGCAGCAGGTGCGATCAGACGTTGAAGCGGAAGTGGAGGATGTCCCCTTCCTGCACGCGGTATTCCTTGCCTTCCAGCCGGAGGCGCCCCGCATCGCGCGCGCCGGCCTCGCCCTTGTACTTGATGTAGTCGTCGTAACCGATCGTTTCGGCGCGGATGAAGCCCTTCTCGAAATCGGTGTGGATCACGCCCGCGGCCTGCGGCGCGGTGGCGCCGGCCTTCACCGTCCACGCGCGCACTTCCTTCTCGCCGGCGGTGAAATAGGTCTGCAGCCCGAGCAGCCTGTACGCAGCGCGGATCACCCGGTTCAGGCCCGGCTCGTCGAGGCCATAGCTGGCCAGCATCTCGTCGCGGTCGGCATCGTCGAGCTGCGACAGCTCTTCCTCGATCGCGGCCGACACCGGCACGACTTCCGCGCCTTCCTGCTTCGCTCGTTCGCGCACGGCATCGAGGTGCGGGTTGTTGTCGAAACCGTCCTCGAGCACGTTCGCGATGTACAGCACCGGCTTCATCGTCAGCAGGAACAGTTCGCGCATCAGCACGCGTTCCTCGTCCGACAGCGCCACCGAACGCGCCGGCTTGCCCTCGTCCAGCGCCGCGCGCAGCTTCTGCAGCACGTCGATGCGCGCCTTCGCGTCCTTGTCGCCGCTCTTGGCCACCCGCTCGTAGCGCGAAATCGCCTTGTCGACCGATTCCAGGTCGGCCAGCGCGAGTTCGGTGTCGATGGTCTCGATGTCGGCGATCGGATCGACCTTGTTGGCGACGTGGATCACGTCCGGATGCTCGAAGCAGCGCACCACGTGCGCGATCGCGTCGACCTCGCGGATGTGGGCGAGGAACTTGTTGCCCAGGCCCTCGCCGCTGGCCGCGCCGGCGACGAGGCCGGCGATGTCGACGAACTCGACCGCGGTCGGGATCACCTTCAACGGCCTGGCGATGCCGGCGAGCGCGTTCAGGCGCGGATCCGGCACCGGCACCACGCCGACGTTGGGCTCGATGGTGCAGAACGGGAAATTGGCCGCGGCGATGCCCGCCTTGGTCAGCGCGTTGAACAGGGTCGACTTGCCGACGTTCGGCAGGCCGACGATGCCGCATTGAATGCCCATAAGTCAGGAATGAGGAGTGAGAAGTCAGGAGTGAGCAGAAGCCTACCGCTTCCCTCACTCCTCACTCCTCTCCGCTCACTACTTCTCCGCAGTGTGCAACCGCTTCATTGCCTCGTTGAAATCGCCACGCACCGCCAGCGGCAACGCATCGAGCGCATCGTCGATGGCGCGCCCGATGAGCGCATCGTCGGCGGCCGAAGGCCGGCCCAGCACCCACGGCGTGACCTTGTCCTTGTGCCCGGGGTGGCCGATGCCGATGCGCAGGCGGTGGAACTTGCCGTTCCCGAGCAGGCGCATGGTGTCGCGCAAGCCATTCTGGCCGCCGTGGCCGCCGTCGAACTTCAATCGCGCGGTGCCGGGCGGCAGGTCGAGTTCGTCGTGCGCGACCAGCATTTCCTCCGGCTCGATCTTCCAGTAGCGCAGCGCCGCGGTGATCGACTTGCCGGAAAGGTTCATGAAGGTCGCCGGCTTGAGCAACCACAGCGAACGACCGGCGACTTCGACCTTCGTCGTTTCGCCGAACAGCTTGCTTTCCAGCCCGAAACGCCCGCCGGCCTCGTCGGCAAGCGCGTCCACAAAACGGAACCCGGCGTTGTGCCGGGTCCGCGCGTGTTCGGGCCCGGGGTTGCCGAGCCCGACGATGAGGCGCAATCCGTCCATCGCGTCGGAACGGGACGCGCCGCGTTCGCGCGGCGCGCCCGGAACCGCGGATTACTCCGCGGCGTCCCCGGCGTCCTGCTTGGCGGCAGGCACTTCGGCACCTTCGGCGGCAGTCGCTTCGCCCTCGGCTTCGACATCGGCGCGCGCGTGGCGGGCCACGGCCACGGCCGGGTTGTGGTCGTCGTCGATCTTGTGCGCCAGCTCGACGCCCTTGGGCAGCTTCACATCCGACAGATGCACGGTGTCGCCCAGCTTCATCTCGCCGAGGTCGACCTCGATGAACTCCGGCAGGTCCTTCGGCAGGCAGCTCACCTCGACCTCGTTGAGCTCGTGGGTCAGCACGACCTCGGAGCTCTTGCCGGCCGGCGACTTGTCCTGGTTGACGAAGTGCAGCGGCACGTTGATGCGGATCGCGGTGTTCGCGCTGACGCGCTGGAAGTCCAGGTGCATGATCAGCTGCTTGAACGGGTGGCGCTGCATGTCGCGCAGCAGGACCTGCTGCGGCTTGCCGTCGACGTCCAGGGTGAGGATCGACGCATAGAACCACTCGTGCTGGCTGGCGATCCAGGTCTTCTCGTGCTCGAGCTGGATGTTCTGCGGCTTGCCTTCGCCGCCGTAGACGATGGCCGGGATCATGCCCGCATGGCGAAGGCGGCGGCTCGCACCCTTCCCTTCGTCCTTGCGGCCACTGGCCGAGAGCTTGTGTTCGGTTGCCATTTTTCGTTTCTCACTTCATTGCGATGGAGCCGCATCGCTGCGGCGTTGGCGACTCTTCCGCGACCAGAAGAGCCGTTCGGGCCGAGGCCCTGTTGCGTCAGTCCACGTAGAGCGAACTGACGGATTCCCCGAAGGCGATGCGCCGCACCGTCTCCGCCAGCAGCTCGGCGACACTGAGCTGGCGGATGCGGCCGCAGGCCTTCGCCGCATCGGTGAGCGGGATGGTGTCGGTCACCACCAGCTCGTCCAGCTGCGACTTCGTGATGTTGTCGATCGCGGCGCCCGAGAGCACCGGATGCGTGCAGTACGCGACCACGCGGGTCGCGCCCTGTCCCTTCAGTGCGGCCGCCGCCGCGCACAGGGTGCCGGCGGTATCGACGATGTCGTCCACCAGCACGCAGGTCTTGCCGGCGACGTCGCCGATGATGTTCATCACCGTCGCGACGTTGGCCTTCGGGCGGCGCTTGTCGATGATCGCCAGGTCGGCGTCGTCGAGGCGCTTGGCGATCGCCCGGGCGCGGACCACGCCGCCCACGTCGGGCGACACCACGATCACGTTGTCGGTCCCGCAGCTCCGCCAGATGTCGGCGAGCAGCAGCGGCGAGGCGTAGACGTTGTCGACCGGGATGTCGAAGAAGCCCTGGATCTGGTCGGCGTGCAGGTCCACGGTGAGCACCCGGTCGGCGTGCACGGTGGAGAACATCTGCGCCGCGACCTTGGCCGTGATCGGCACCCGCGCCGAACGCGGGCGGCGATCCTGGCGTGCATAGCCGAAGTACGGCACCACCGCGGTCACGCTGTTGGCGGATGCGCGCTTGAGCGCGTCGATCAGCACCAGCAGCTCGACCAGGTTCTCCGCGCTCGGCGCGCAGGTCGGCTGGATCACGAACACGTCCTGGCCGCGGACGTTCTCCTCGATCTCGACCTGCACCTCGCCGTCGGAGAACTTGCCGACCAGCGCCTTGCCCGGGCGCACGCCGAGTTCGCGGCAGACCGCCTTCGCCAACGCGGGGTTGGCGTTGCCGGCGAAGACCAGCAAGTTGCGTTCGTCCTTCACAGCCATGGTCGCGCGCCCGGCGGAGTGGAAGTTGGCAGGGGCGGCAGGATTCGAACCTGCGAAATGCCGGGATCAAAACCCGGTGCCTTAGGCCTCTTGGCGACGCCCCTGCAGTGGGTTCGCTTCGAGGGCGTCGAGCATCGGCGAACGCGCCGCACCCGCCACGACCCAGGCCTTCGAGCCCGGCGGCAGGTTCGCGCGCGCATCTTCGGCTTGCGCGCGCGTGGCGAACTCGACGAAGCAGCCGCTGCCCGTGCCCGTCAATCGCGGCCGGCCGACCCGCGCCAGCATCGCGAACGCCGCCTCGACGGCGGGCTCGCGGCGGCGCAGCACCGGCTCGAACGCATTGTCGAGCACTGCTCCCGAAACGAAGTCGGATATTGTCGCGGGCGGGGAATCGCGCGTCAATTCAGGCGCTTGGAACAATTCCCCGGTACCGACGTGGATGCCGGGATCGAGCAGCAGGTACCAGGCCGGCGGCAGTTCCACCGGGACGAGGCACTCGCCCACGCCTTCGGCCCAGGCGTTGTGCCCGCGCACGAAGACCGGCACGTCAGCGCCCAGGGTCAGGCCCAGCGCAGCGAGGCGCTCGGAATCCCAATCCAGACCCCAGAGCCGGTTGAGGGCGAGGAGTACGGTCCCGGCATCGGATGAGCCGCCGCCGAACCCGGCACCGGCAGGAATGGTCTTTTCGACGACGATGTCGACGCCTTTGCCGGATTTCGCGGCAATCTGCAGCGCTTTGGCGGCACGAACCGCGAGGTCGTCGGCTTCGGAAACGCCTTCGACCGATGCACCGTGACGGCGGATGTCGCCGTCACCACGCGGCCGGAGCCGGATGCGATCGCCCCAGTCCAGCAGCCGGAACACCGACTGCAGCTCGTGGTAGCCATCGGCGCGGCGCCCGGTGATGCGCAGGAACAGGTTGAGCTTGGCCGGCGCCGGCCAGGCCGACCAGCCGGCTTCGCCGCTCATGGCGTGCCTGTGCCCAGCGTCCAGCCGTCGACCACGAGCCGGACCTTGGCCGTACCCTGCACGGCTTCGATGCGACCGGGCAGTTCCACGCCCTCGACCTGGCGCCAGTCGGAATAGTCCACGACCCAGCCCTTGCCCTCGATCCGGTCGACGCGACCGTCCGCGCCGAAATGCACGGTGTCGCCGTCGCGCTCCAAACCGAACAGCCACTCGCTCAGCGCGTCGACGGGCACTTGCCAATGCGTCGCTTCGAACACCAGCGCCGCGGCATCCGGGCCTTGGCGCGGGCCACCGGCCATGCCTTCGATCGTCGCGCCTTCGGGACCGCCACTCACGCGCCAGCTCTGGCGCGTCACCGGCGCGGAAAGCGTGGCTGTGTAGCGCGCGCCGTCCTGCTTCCATTCGATGCGACCGCTCCCGCCTTGCTGCCCGTTCGTCACCGCGATGCGGCCGGACATGGACCAGTTCGGCGATGCCGCCAGCTTCGCCGCGCGCGCGGCCTGGTTGGCTTCCGGCGCGCCGACGAGCGGCGGCAACGTCGGCTTCGCCGGCTGCATCGCGCACGCCGATGCCAGCACCGCGACCGCAACGATCAGGAACCGGCGCAGCGACTTCATGCGCCGGTCTTTTCCAGCGCGCGCTGCAGCGCACGGTTGTCATCGGGCTGCAGGCGCTTCGATTCGTCGAAGAAGCGGCGCGCTTCGTCCTTCTCGCCCTGCACCCACAGCACCTCGCCCAGGTGCGCGGCGATTTCCGGATCCTTCTGCAGGCCGAAGGCGCGGCGCAGTTCCACCAGCGCCTCGTCGTTGCGGCCGAGTCGGTACAGCACCCAGCCGTAGCTGTCGATGATCGCGGCGTTGTCCGGATCGGCCGCGCGCGCGCGATCGATCAGCGCCAGCGCCTCGCGGTAGCGGGTGGTGCGGTCGGCGAGCGTGTAGCCGAGCGCATTGAGCGCGGCGACGTTGTCGGGTTCGGCGACGAGGATGCGGCGCAAATCGGCCTCGGCCTTGTCGATTTCGTTGCGGCGTTCCCAGCTCAGCGAACGCGCGTACAGCAACGCGGGATCGTCGGGGAACGCGCCGAGTCCGCGCGCGTAGGCATCCTGCTCGGCGGCATCGTCGTGGTCCTTGGCCTTCAATTCCGCCTCGGCCAGGTAGGCATTGCGGCGCGCATCGTCGTCGGCCGAGGCATCGGCCTGCACCGCGCGCAGGTCGGCGTAGGCTTCGGCGCCGCGCTTCAGTTCGTGCAGCACGTAATCGGAACGGATCCGCGCCGGCCAGCGCTGTTCGCCGCCGGGCACGCTGCGGTACCAGGTCAGCGCGTCCTCGTTGCGTTCCAGCGATTCGGCGATCTGCCCGAGCAGCATGAAACGAGCGGGATCGGGCCGCGTCGCGTCGCGTTTCAATTCGTCGTAAAGCGCGCCCAGCGCCGCCTTGTCCCCGGCCTTGTCGAGCAGCGCGGCGCGCACCGCATAACTGTCCTCGTCCTGCGGGCCTTTCGCCATCACACCGGCGGCGGCGACGGGATCGCCGAGCGCGTCGTATTCAGCGGCGAGCCCGAGGCGCAGGTCGGGCAACAGCAAGGCCGCATCGGAGGCCTCGGCCAGCACCTTGCGCGCTTCGTCCGGCTTGCCCGCTTCGCGCAACTGCGCCGCGCGCAACAACGCCACCCGCGGTTCGCCGGGGAAGCGGCGCACGACTTCGCCGACGATGCGTTCGGCCAGCGCGGGCGAGCCGATGCGCTGGGCGAAGCCGCCGAACGCCAGCCACGCCTGCAGGTCCTGCGGGATCGCGCCGTCGTCGATGATGTCCCCGAGCACCTTCGCGGCGCACTTGTCGTCCTTGCCGCTGTCGAGCGCGCCCAGCGCATAACGCCAGCCATCCTTGCCGGGATCGCGCAGCAGCGATTCGATCCCGCGCAAGGCGTTCCCGGTCTTGCCCTGGCGCATGGCCAGCGTCGCCTCGGCGCCGCGCATCGCCAGCGTCCGCGGCGCGCGCGCCTTCCACAGCGCCAACGCATCGGCGGCGATGCGACTGTCGTTCGCCAGCAGCGCGATGCGGGTCGCGCGTTCGGCCAACCCGGCATCGTCGCCGGCGCTGCGCGCGGCCTGCAGGTACCAGCGCGCGGCCGAATCGATGTCCCCGGCCTGCAGCGCGAATTCGCCGGCCAGGGTCTGGGTCATGGCGCCGTCCGGCCTGGCGGCCGGCGCCGCCGCGACCGCCCACGACAACAGCGCGGTACAGGCGGCGATCGATGCGAAAAGGCGGGGGGAACGCCGGGATGCGGGCATGGTCGCGGACTGGGCCGTAAAATGACGGCCTTCTCGCGCGAGAGCTTAGCGCAAGCACCTGAACGGATGAGACTGTTCGCACTCGGCATCAACCACCAGACCGCGCCGGTCGACCTGCGCGAACGGGTGGCGTTCGATCCCGACATGCTCGCCCCGGCCCTGTCCGCGTTGCAGGCGCTGCCGCAGGTGCGGGAAGTGGCGCTGCTCTCCACCTGCAACCGCACCGAGCTCTACGCCTATGCCGACGACGACGGCAGCGCGCTGTCCGACTGGCTCGCGACCCATCCGGAAACGAACGGCGATCTCCACGCCTACCTCTATACCCATCGCGACGGCGAAGCCGCGCGCCACCTGTTCCGCGTCGCCGCGGGGCTGGATTCGCTGGTGCTGGGCGAACCGCAGATCCTCGGCCAGGTGAAGCAGGCCTGGAGCGCGGCGCGCGGCGCGGGCACGCTGGGCAACCGCCTCGACCGCCTGTTCCAGCAGGCCTTCGCCACCGCCAAGCGCGCGCGCAGCGAAACCCGCATCGGCGCGAATCCCGTTTCCGTCGCATCGGCCGCGGTGCGGTTGGCGCAAGAATCCTTCGCCCGCCCGGCCGATGCCAGCATCCTGCTGGTCGGCGCCGGCGAAACCATCGAACTGGTCGCGCGCCATCTGGTGCAGGCCGGTGCGAAGCGATTGCTGGTGGCGAACCGCACGCTCGCGCATGCGCAGCAACTCGCCAGCCGCCACGGCGGCATCGCATTGCCGCTGGACGAACTCGAGCGCCACCTCGCCGAAGCCGACATCGTGTTTTCGGCGACCGCAAGCCGCGAACCGGTGCTGCATCGCGCGCAGGTCGAAGCCGCCCTCGCCCGCCGCCGCCACCGGCCGATGCTGCTGCTCGACCTCGCCGTGCCGCGCGACATCGCCGCCGACGTCGCCGGCTTGCGCGACGCGTTCGTCTACACCGTCGACGACCTGCAACGCGTGGTCGAGGACAACCGCCGCGGCCGGCGCGAAGCCGCCGAGGCCGCCGAGGCGATCATCGAACTGCAGGTCGCGCGCTATCTCGAAGCCAGCGGCGCCGACGCCGGCCTCGCGCCACTCAAGCGCCTGCGCGCGCATGGCGAACGCAGCAGTGCCGACGTGCTGGCGAAGGCGAAGCAGCAACTTGCCGCCGGCGGCGATCCGCATGCGGTGCTCGACTACCTCGCGCACACGTTGACCAACCGCCTGCTGCACGCGCCCACCGCGGCCTTGCGCAACGCCGCGCTGTCCGGCGACGCGGAGCTCGCGCGCGCGGCGGAGAAGCTGTTCCCGGAAGAGCCGGGACTGGTGACCCGGGGCCCGGGACTGGATGAAGGAGAGCGTTAGCGGCTTCCTCGCTCGCGACGTTTCCGCTTTCCGAATCTCCAATCCCGAACCCCGGCTTCTCCCCATGCAACCTTCCCTGCGCCGCAAACTCGAAGCCCTGGCCGAACGGCGCGACGAACTCGAACGCCTGCTCGCCGATCCCGCGACGATCGCCGACAACGATCGCTTCCGCGCGTTCTCGCGCGAGTTCGCGCAACTGGAACCGCTCGCGACCGCGCTCGCCGCCGAAGCCCGCGCCCGCGACGACCTCGCCGCGGCGCAAGCCATGCGCGCGGATCCGGAATTGGCGGAACTCGCCGGCGAGGAGATCGCGACCGCGCAAGCCAGGCTCGCCGAACTCGAAGGCGAACTGATGGCGCAACTGGTGCCGAAGGACGTTCGCGACGAGGGCGGCCTGTACCTGGAAGTGCGCGCCGGCACTGGTGGCGACGAGGCCGCGATCTTCGCCGGCGATCTGCTGCGCATGTACACGCGTTATGCCGAACGCCAGGGCTGGAAGGTGGAGATCGAATCCGCGAACCCGGGCGAACACGGCGGCTACAAGGAAGCGGTCGCGCGGGTCGAGGGCCGCGGCGCGTATTCGCGGCTGAAGTTCGAATCCGGCACGCATCGCGTGCAGCGTGTTCCGGAAACCGAATCGCAGGGCCGCATCCACACCTCGGCCGCGACGGTTGCGATCATTCCCGAGGAAACCGGCGACATCGACGTCGAGATCAATCCCGCGGACCTGAAGGTGGACACCTTCCGTTCCTCCGGCGCCGGCGGCCAGCACGTCAACAAGACCGAGTCTGCGATCCGCATCACCCACCTGCCGAGCGGCGTGGTGGTGGAATCGCAGACCGAGCGTTCGCAGCACGCCAACCGCGACAAGGCGATGAAGCGGCTGAAGGCGATGCTGGTGGAAGCCGAAACCGAGCGCCGCCAGGCCGCGCAAGCCGCTTCGCGCAAGTTGCAGGTCGGCAGCGGCGACCGCAGCCAGCGCATCCGCACCTACAACTTCCCGCAGGGCCGCATCACCGACCACCGCGTCGAGGGGCTCACGCTCTACGACCTGCCGAACGTGATGGAAGGCGCGCTCGACGCGCTGGTCGAACGCCTCGCGCAGGAACACCAGGCCGACGAACTGGCGCGGCTGACGGAGGATTCCGCATGAGCGATTCCACGATCCGCCGCGCCTCGCTCGACGACCTCGATGCCGTCGCGCCGCTGTTCGCCGACTACCGCGTGTTCTACGCGCAGGCACATGACGTGGCGATGGCGCGCGCATTCCTGCGCGAGCGCCTGGAGCGCGGCGAATCGGTCGTGCTGCTGGCCACGCTGGCGGACGGCGCGCCCGCCGGCTTCACCCAGCTGTATCCGATGTTTTCCTCGGTGCGCGCGGCGCGGACCTGGATCCTCAACGACCTGTTCGTCGCGCCTTCGGCACGCCGACGGGGCGTGGCGAACGCCTTGCTGGATGCGGCCACCGCCTTCGCCCGCGCCGAGGGCGCCGTGCGGCTGGAACTGGAAACCACCCACGACAACGCCGCCGCGCAGGCGCTGTACCGCGCCGCCGGCTGGGAATCGCACGACGACACCCTGCGCTTCCGCCTGCCGCTGGCCGGATGAGCGTGCGGGCGCCCGGTGCGCGGCCTACACTGCGCGCATGACTTCCTCCAGCGAATTCAAACCCCTGTCGCTGTGCGTGTTGACCGTGTCGGACACGCGCACGGCGGACAACGACACTTCCGGCGACTGGCTTTGCGATGCCTTGCGCGACGCCGGCCACCGGCTGCACGAACGCGCGATTTCGCGCGACGACCGTTACGCCCTGCGCGCGATTGTGTCGCGCTGGATCGCCGACGCCGGGGTCGACGGCATCATCGTCACCGGCGGCACCGGCTTCACCGGCCGCGATTCGACCCCGGAAGCACTGCTGCCGTTGCTGGACAAGGAAATGCCCGGCTTCGGCGAACTGTTCCGCGCGATCAGCTTCGAGGAGATCGGCACCAGCACGCTGCAATCGCGCGCGTTCGCCGGCCTCGCCAACGGCACCTTCGTGTTCGCCCTGCCCGGCTCGACCTCGGCCTGCCGCACCGCGTGGGACAGGATCATTTCCGCGCAGCTCGACGCACGCACCAAGCCGTGCAACCTCGCCAACCTGCGTCCCCGCCTGAAGGAATGACGATGGGCATCGACACGACCTTGCGTCTCCTCACGAAAGCCACCGGCATGAGCGTCGCCGACCTCGCCACCGCGATCCCCAAGGCCGGCGCGAGCACCGTCAACGCATGGCTCAAGGGCGACAAGATCCCCGGCCGCGAACAGATCGACGCGCTTGCGCGCACCTTCGGCGTGCCTGCCGGCGCGCTGCTCGGGGAACTCGCGAGCACGCTCGATCCCGCGCGCACGAAAGGTGAACACGAGCTGCTCGCCGCTTACCGCGCGCTCAACACGCGCCAGCAGGGCGCGCTGCTGGAAGTCGCGCGCAGCATGCAGCCGAAGGCTTCGCGCAAGTGAGCAAGCTCAAGCGCAAGCAATACGAAAAGCTGCTGGAACCGCTGCAGATCGAACTGGCTCAGATGGCGCAGTGGGTGCAGCACGAAGGCAAGCGCCTGGTCGTGGTGTTCGAGGGCCGCGACACCGCCGGCAAGGGCGGCGCGATCGATGCCATCCGCGAACACCTCAACCCACGCCAATGCCGGGTCGCCGCGCTGCCCAAGCCGGACGAACGCGAGAAGACTGAGTGGTACTTCCAGCGTTACGTCGCGCAATTGCCCGCGGCCGGCGAAATCGTGCTGTTCGACCGCAGCTGGTACAACCGCGCCGGGGTCGAGAAGGTGATGGGCTTCGCCAGCGACACGCAGGTCAAGGCCTTCCTGCAGCAGGCGCCGCAGTTCGAGAAGCAACTGGTCGACGACGGCATCCTGCTGTTCAAGTATTGGCTGTGCTGCGACCAGGCGCAGCAGGAAAAGCGTTTCGCCGAACGCCTCGACGATCCGCTCAAGGGCTGGAAGCTCTCGCCCATCGACCTCGAGGCGCGCAGGAAATACGGCGAATACACGAAGGCTCGCGAAGCGATGCTCAAGGCGACGCACACGAAGTTCGCGCCGTGGACGCTGGTCGATTTCAACGACCAGAAGCTTGGTCGCCTCACCCTGATCCGCGATCTGCTCGACCGCCTGCCGGACACGTCCGTGCCGAAATCGAAGATTTCGTTGCCGCCGCTCGACGGCAAGCCGCAGAAGGAGCGTTACGGGGTGTTGAAGCCGATTGCTTCGTTTGGAGGTTGAAGCTCGATCTCGCGAAACTGGCGCCGAGGTTTTACGTATAAAGAATGCCTACAAGGCCGGCGATCAGAAAGATCGCCGTGATTGTGGTGGCCGCAGAGACGCTATGCGTAAACAGGTAGACGACCAACCAAGTTGCAGCCAGAATCGCAGCGGATTTCATCCATGTTCCAGGCGATTTCCACGGGCGTCGTGACATTCGTACCCCTGTTGGCTAACAAAGCTGGGATTCCGCTTCACTTCATCCCAGCCTACGAAATCTCAAATCCCTCGCTAACCTCTTCAGCCCCCGCATCGCCGCGCTCGACAGTCTCGACTTTCGCCATCGGCGGCCCGACATGCAGCCAGCGTTCCAGCGCATCGAGCGCGCGTTCGTCGCCTTCGGCCAATACTTCGACACGACCATCCGGCAGGTTTTTCGCGTAACCGCGCAAGCCGAGCTTCAACGCCTGCTCGCGGGTCGATGCACGGAAGAACACGCCCTGCACTTTCCCGCCGACGAGGAAGCGCGCGGCGGCCATCGTCAACCCGCCTTCGGCAACGGCGGGCCGCCGGCCTTGGCGATCGCCTCGTCGATGTCCTTCGCCGTCACCGGGCCGAGGAAGCGCTTCGCCACCTTGCCATCGGGCGCGATGAGATACGTGTTCGGCAAGCCGCGCGGGGCTTCGAAATCCCTGGGCGGGTCGTACACGTCCACGATCGCGATGGGATACACCACCGGATGCTTCTGCATGAAGTCCTTGAGCGCGGCCGGTTCGATGTCCTCGTAGTCCAGGCCGATCACTTCGACGTGCTCGCGCATCGCATCGAGCGCGGAAAGCTCCGGCATTTCCTTCAGGCATGGCCCGCACCAGGTCGCCCAGAAGTTCACCACCACCCATTGCCCGCGTTGCGCCGCGAGATCGAACGTCTTGCCGTCGAGGGTCGCGACCTTCAGCGTGGGGAACTCCATGTTCGCCGGTGTCGCCGGCTTCGGCGCGGCCGCGACGGGCGCGGCGGGCTTCGGTGCCGGTTGCGGCTGTTCGCGCTTGCAGCCGGCGAATGCCAGCGCGGCGAACAGCAAGGGCAAGGAAATGCGGAACGCGTTCGAACGGGTCATTGCGGGATCTCGTCGTAGATCGTGGAAACCTTGCGCTTGAGCAATTCGCGCAAGGGCATGCGCAACTGGTCCAGCGCCTCGCTGGCGGCCGCGCCCAGCGCGTCGTCGCGGCAGGGCAAATGCGCCTCGGCCACCGGCACACGCAGGTCGCAGGCTTCGTAGAGTTCGGCGAGGGCGACGTCGTCGAGGTCGCGCGACAGCAGCCACTCGCCGGATTCGGCGCGGCTCAGCAATCCGATCTCGCACAACTGCCCCAGGAATTCCTGCACGAGCGCGTCGGTGAGCATCGGCTCCAGTTGCTGCAGCTCGTCGCTGTGCAGGCCGTGTCCTTGTCGCCGGCTTTCGGCGAAGCGCCCCAGCATGCGCAACAGGCCGTACATCTCGTATCCGACCGGCAGGCGCATCGCCACCGGCTGGTAGCGGAACGCGGACATCGACGCTGCGAACGAAGCCCCGAACAGGATCGTGGTCCAGCCGAGGTAGATCCACAACAACAGGATCGGCGCCGCGGCGAACGCGCCGTAGATCTTCTGGTAGGAATTGAAGCTGCCCAAATACAGGCCGATGCCCCATTTCATGAACTCGAACAGCACCACCGACAGCGCCGCGCCGGCGAACGCATGGCGCCACTGCACGGTGCGGTGCGGCACCACCTTGAAGATGGCGGCGAAGGCCAGCAGCTCGATCGCCATCGGCGCGAGCCGCAGCATCAGCGCCTCCAGCCATCGGCCGGGCGCGGTCTCGAAGATCGCCAGCGCGAAGAAGCGCGTGGACAGCGCCAGGCTGGCGGTCGCGACCAGCCCGCCGAGCGTCAACACCGTCCAGTAGACGAGGAAGCGCCCGACCTTGGGCCGCGCCGTCTTCACCCGCCAGATGCGGTTGAAGCTCGCCTCGACGCTGTGCAGGGTGATCAGCAACGAGACGATCAGGGCGATCACGCCGGCGGTGGTGAGCGTCTTGGTCTTGTCGGTGATGCTCGCGAGGTTGCCCTTCAGGCTCTCCGCGGCGCTCGGCACGAAATTGGCGAAGATGTAGTCGGTGAGCGCACCGGTCCATTCCTTGAACGCCGGGAACGCCGAGAGCACGCCGAACACCACCAGCGACAGCGGCACCAGCGCGAACACCGTGGTGTAGGACAACGCGCCCGCGGCTTCGAACAGGCGGTCGTCGAGGAAACGCCGGCCGAGGAAGCGGAAGAACGACTTGATCCGCGCCGGATCGCGCAGCCGTTCGCCCCAGCGGTAAAGGGAATCCAGCGGTTCCATTGGCCGAAGGGTACCGCATGGCCCACGCGGCCGCGCGCCATCGCCTATGCTTGCGCGACGGAGGACGCGATGCCCGAGATCCTGGTGCTCTACTACAGCCGCGGCGGTTCGGTGGCGAAGCTGGCGCGGCAAATCGCGCGCGGCATCGGCGAAGTCGAAGGCATGGCCGCGCGCCTGCGCACGCTGCCGCCGGTCGCGCCGGTGACCGAGGTCGCCTCCCCGCCAGAACCGGAGGAAGGCGCGCCCTACGTGGAAAAACGCGACCTCGCCGAATGCGCCGGCCTGCTGCTCGGCAGCCCGACGCGCTTCGGCAACATGGCTGCGCCGGTGAAGCATTTCATCGATTCGCTCGGTGCGGAATGGGCCAGCGGCACCCTGGTCGGCAAGCCGGCCGGCGTGTTCACCTCCACCGCGACCATGCACGGCGGCCAGGAATCGACCCTGCTCACCATGCAGGTGCCGCTGCTGCACCACGGCTGCGTGATCGTGGGAATCCCCTTCACCGAAGCCGCGCTCAACACCACGCGCAGCGGCGGCACGCCCTACGGCGCCAGCCACGTCGCCGGCGTGCAGGACGACCCGCAGCCGACCGACGAGGAAGCATCGCTCGCCCGTACGCTGGGTCGTCGCGTGGCGACACTCGCGGCGAAGCTTTCGGCATGAACGCGCGCAAGGCATCGATCGTCGCCCTCGTCCTGCTGGCGATGCTCTACACCCTGTGGTTCGTCCGCGACGCGCATCCGGTCGCGTCGCTGTTGGTGTTCGCGCTGCCGCCGGTGTTGTTCGCGCTCGCCATCGCGGCCGGGCGCCGCACCGCCGCGTTCTGGTCCGGCGTGTTCGCGCTCGGCTGGTTCTCGCACGCGGTGATGGTGGCGTGGACGCGGCCGCCGGAACGTCCGCTCGCGTTCGCGGCGATCGCGTTGTCCGTCGCCGTCGTGCTCGCGGCCAGCCTGCCCGGCTTGCGCGCGCGCTTCGCGAAGAAGCGCTGAATGGCCGACCTCGATGCGCGCATGGCCGGCCTTGCGCCGGCATCGGTGGCGGAACTGCAGGCCGCCGCGCGTGCGATCCGCGACGGCAAGCCGGACGAGGCGGAGCGCCTGCTCGCCGGATTGCGAACGCGTTTCCCTGGACATGCGGAAGTATTGCGCGTCGCCGCGATCCTGCGCCTGCGCCAGCAACGCCCGGCCGATGCGGTGGCGATGCTGCAGGATGCGATTTCCCAGAATCCGAACGATGCGTTGCTGCATGCCGATCTCGGCACCGCGCTGATGGCGAACGGCGATCGCGACGGCGCGTTCTGCGGCTGGCATCGCGCCTGCGAACTCGAGCCGGAACAGCCGATGCCGTGGTTCAACCTCGGCCGCAACCTGCAACTCGCCGGCGACAGCGAAGCCGCGCTCGACGCATTGCAACGCTGTCGCATGCTCGCCACCGACTTCCTTCCCGCGCACATCCTAGCCGGCGACGCGCTGCTGCACCTTGGCCGCCTCGACGAGTCTGCCGCCGCGTATCGCGCCGCGCTGCGCTTCCATCCCGCCTGCGGCGACGCGTGGCGCGGGCTGGCGAACATCAAGAACCGTCCTCTTTCGAACGAGGATTGCGCCGCGCTGCGCGCGCAACTCGCCCGCGGCGACATCGGCGAGGAAGACCGCATCGCCATGGCCTACGCGCTCGGTTCCGGCGAGGAAGCGAATGGCAACTTCGACGCGGCGTTCGCGGCTTTGCGCGACGCGAACGCGCGCCTGCGCAAACGCGCGCCGTGGAACCGCGCCGCGTTCGAGGGTTTCGTCGATGCGATGCTGGCGGCGACCACGCCCTTGCCGGAACCGCGCGATCCCGCCCTCGGCCGCGAGGCCATCTTCATCGTCGGCATGCCGCGCTCGGGCTCGACCCTGTTCGAACAGATTCTCGCCGCGCATCCGCAGGTGGAAGGCGCGAGCGAACTGCCCGACCTCGGCGAGGTGGTCCAGCTCGAATCCAGGCGCCGCGGCAAGCCGTTTCCGCAATGGATTCCGGATGCGAACGCCGACGACTGGCATCGCCTCGGCCGCGACTACCTGCAACGCACGGCGCGCTGGCGCGCCGCGAAGCCGCGCTTCACCGACAAGATGCCGGAGAACTGGAAACTCGCCGGCGTGCTGCGCGCCATGCTGCCGGGCGCGACCGTGATCGAGACCCGGCGCGATCCGCTCGAGACAGCATGGTCGTGCTATCGCCAGCCGTTCTACCAGCTGCCGCATTTTTCCTGCGACTTCGACGACATCGCCGCCTGCCTGCGCGGCAGCGAACGGGCGATGGATGCGATCCGCGCACGCGATCCGCAGCGCATCCGGCTGTTCCGTTACGAGGAACTGCTGGCCGATGCAGGCGCACGCGTCCGCGAACTGCTCGACGCCTGCGGCCTCGCCTTCGACCCGGCCTGCCTCGCCTTCCACGAGGCCCGGCGCAGCGTGCGCACCGCCAGCGCGGCGCAGGTCCGCCAGCCGCTGCGCGTCGACACCGCGCGCGCCGGCCGCTACGGCGCCCGGCTCGATCCGCTGCGTCGCGCGCTCGGGCTGCCGCCGGCCTGAACCGGCCCGGGATTTGCGCGACAATGGCCGGCATGGACAACCTGCTCATCGTCACCACCGGTGGCACCATCGACAAGGTGTATTTCGACGACAAGTCGGACTACCAGGTCGGCGAACCGCAGATCGGCCGCATTCTCGAGGAACTCGGCGTCGCGTTCCGCTTCCGGGTGATCCCGCTGATCCGCAAGGACTCGCTGCACATCGGCGCCGCCGACCGCGAACTGCTGCGCGCGACCATCGCCGCACAGGACGAATCCCATGTGCTGGTCACGCACGGCACCGACACCATGGTCGAGACGGCGAAAGTGCTCGCGAGCATTCCCGGCAAGACCATCGTGCTCACCGGCGCGCTCAACCCGGCGCGCTTCCGCGGCTCCGACGCGGAGTTCAACATCGGCACCGCGGTCGGCGCGGTGCAATCGTTGCCGCCCGGCGTGTACATCGCCATGAACGGCCGCATCTGGGATCCGGCGAAAGTGCGCAAGAACGTGGGTGCCAATCGTTTCGAGGCCGCTGGCTAAACATCGCTGCCGCGAGAAATGAAAACCCCGGCCGAAGCCGGGGGGGGGCGTTTGGCCGTTGCTCCTTCGCACCAGCCAATTCCTGGCTTCAGGTCAGGTGCCCACGTCCAGATCGTAGTTCCCCGCCAGGTAGGTGATGCTGACCTGCGGCGGAAGATTACATGTGACCGAGGGTTCATACGCATTGGGAATCATCGTATCGCCCGAACCGAAATCCGACGGCACCCAGATTTTGTACGACAGCGAACCGTTCGCCGTCGCCGTGATCGTGGCAGAAGAGTAGACCGGAGGGTACTGGCCCTGAAGTCCCGTGACCGCCGTGCAGGAAACGGCATGATCCGCGCCATCCATCGATATGATGCCCAGCACGATGCTCTTGAAGAAGGTGCTGCTGTTCGACGCTTTCGTGTAGCCGCAGATAACGAAATTGCTGACGGCGCCCTCATTGCGGAAGCCGGTGGCTTTTGGTCGTACTCCCGTGTTCGTGGTGGGAATGCTCAACTGGCAAGAACCGGCGGGGTTGGAATAGGCGAATATGCTCTGGGTGACTGCGCGTGCGGGCTGGGCCATGCCCAGAACCAAGCCGGCCGATGCGGTCAGAACTGCAAGTGCCTTGGCATGCATGATGGACTCCTGCGATGGAAGACGGCCGAAATAGGCTCGTCTGCTGGATGAACGCGCTCCCTGCCGTCAGCCGGACATCGCAGACTGAATGCCTGCCACGGCATGCGACGTAACATGTCCACACGCTCGCGCACCCTTCCGGCCATGCACGTGACGAATGGCTAATATGCCAACGCCTAGTCTTAAGCGCGTCCACGACGCACCCTCCAGCGGGGACGGAACGCGGGTACTGGTCGATCGCCTGTGGCCGCGCGGCTTGTCAAGGGACAAGGCGAAGATCGACATCTGGCTCAGGGACATCGCGCCCAGCGATGCGCTACGTCGCGAGTTCCACGCAAAACCCGAACGCTGGAACGAATTCCGTTCGGCCTATGCCGATGAACTGAAAGGCAATGAAGCGCTCCCGCAGTTGCGCGCGCTCTGCCGCAAGCGGCGCGTCACGTTGCTGTACGCATCGAAGGACGAAGCGCACAACAACGCGGTGGCGTTGCGGGATTTGCTGCGCAGGACTTGAAAGCGAAAACCCCGGCCCGAGCCGGGGTTCGCGTCTTCACATGACGCGGCTGCTTACTTGCTGCCCGCCGGCGGCTTGCGGCTGGCGAACAGGCGCATCTGCGTGCTGCCGTCGGGCGCCTTCACGAACACCGGCTGCGAAGTGGTGACGTAGTTCGACCCCATGAGGGTGACGTACAGCACCGCCCAGTCGGAGGCGTCGCTGGAGCTGCGGAAATTCGCGACGATGCGGCAGGTATCGCGGCGGCACTGCACATCCGGTTCCTTCGGCACGATGTCCGCGGCGGCGAGCTGCTTGTCGGTCATGCCCTTGAGCATGTCGTCCTCGACCTTGGACGCGCCCGGGTCGGCGGGTTCCTGCGAGAAGCGCGACTCGAACGTGCGCAGGCGTTCCTGGTTCTTCGCCTCCACCTCCTCGGGCGTCGGCATTTGCCCGCCCATCGCACCGAGCGGACCGCCCTGGCCCATGCCGGGCATCGCCGCGCCCGGTCCCGCCGCGCCCGACGGCGGGCGCGAACCCTGGTTGCGCGATTCGAGCGCATCCAGCCGCGACATCAATTGCTGCATGTCGGGGTCGCGCGAACCGTTGTTGCGGCCCGCGACGAGCCAGGTGATGGCCACCAGCACCACCGCGCAGGCGAAGCCCGCCACGATCCACGACGCAGGGATGGAAGGACGGGGAGCATTCGGTTCCTGCATGGCGAGACCTCGATCATGGTGGTGGGGATTGACGCGTGCACTCTGGACCCAAGTTTACGCATCGCAAGCCCCGGACAGGCCACCGCAAAGAAAAAACCCCGGCCGGAGCCGGGGTTCTGAAGCGAAGCGCGGATCGGGTCGGCGGCGGTAGTCGCCGCCTGCCGTCAACGACGCCTGACCGTGACCTTGGCGCTCTTGCTGCTGCTCAGCCCGCCGGAGTCGGTCACCGTTTCCGTCACCGTGTACCTGCCGGGCGCCGCATAGGTGTGGCTCGGGCTGGTGGCGGTCGAAGTCGATCCATCGCCGAAGTTCCAGGAATGGCCGGAGATGTTGTTCTCCGCATCGGTGGAGGTATCGGTGAAGGTCACGACCAGACGGGTCTTGGTGTAGGTGAAGTTCGCGACGGGCGCGGTGTTGGAACCGCCTCCCGAGCAACTCACACCCACTGCGGTGAACGCCGCGGTCACGTCGGCCTTGGCGTAACCGAGGTCGTTGGCCGCGGTCTCCACGCCGCAGGCGCCCTGGTTGTACGTGCTGCTCGCGGTCCAGTAGTTCGCGTTCGCGCGGGCCATGACCTGGAACGCCTTCTTCGTATCCCAGCCGCTGGTATGCGCCAGCACGCAGAACGCCTTGTTGTACACGCCCGACGAGTAGTGCGGATCCATGCCCCTGCGGAAATCGGCGGCATTGTCGATCGAGATGCCGTCCTGGGTCGGGTTGCACATGTAGCGCAGCGCTTCGCCCGAGGCGCCCTTGAAGATTTCCTCGCCCACCAGGAAGTCGTTCGTGCCCTTGAAGAAATATTCGCTCGCCTCGCCCGCCATGTCGGAATAGGCTTCGTTCATGCCGCCCGACTGGCCGGAGTAGGTCAGGTCCGAGTGCTGCTCGGTGAAGCCGTGCGAGACCTCGTGGCCGGCGACGTCGACGCTCACCAGCGGGTAGAACGTGTTCCTGCCGTCGCCGAAGTTCATCGTCGAACCGTCCCAGAACGCGTTCTCGTAGTTGGTGCCGTAGTGCACGCGCATCACCAGCTGGAACGTCAGCGCGTTCACGCCGATGTAGGCGTTGTACATGTTCTGGATCACGCTGCCGAAATAATGGCCATCGTTCAGCGGCGAATAACCGCCGTTGATGCTGTCGCCGGTATGGCGCGGGCAGGCGTAGGAGAACGCGGTGTTGCCCGAAGAACCATGGTTGAGGTCGACCGTCTTGACCTCGCTGTTGTTCATCGTGCAGGTGCTGCCGGACTGGGTCACGTCCATGAAACCGTAGTCGGTGCCGTACTCGTACTGGCCGGTCTTGGTGTTGCCGCCGGGGCCGGTGCCGATCAGCGCCGTGGTCAGCCCTTCCCACTTCTTCAACACCTTGCCGCTGTCCGCGTCCACGATCACGAACGGACGCGTCGGCTTGCTGCCCGCCGCCCCGTCGGCGAAGAAGTTCACGACGTACGCCTTGTGCGCGTGGCCGGCATCGTCCACGTAGATCATCAGCTCCGACTTCTCGTTGCTGGTGCGCATCGCGCCCAGGCTCGCGCCCAGCGCCGCCTTCTTGGCGATCGCCAGCGCCTGGCCCTTGAACACCTTCGACGGCGCGTCCGCAACCTCGGCCGACAGCCCGGTCACATGGCGACCGAACAGCGTGCGCAGCTTGCCGCTCGCCGCGTCCTCGCTCACCACGATGCTCTCGCCGAACACCGGGATCCCGCGGAAGGTCTGCTGGTAGCGCGTGTTGCGGATGCCGTGGTCGCTGTTGCGCGACATCAGCACCAGCCGGGTCTGGGCATCGGCGCCGATCAGCTGTTCGTGGCGCGTGTGCGCCATCGAGGCCACGCCCTTGCCCGCCACCAGGCTCGAGTAATTCGCCTGCAGCTGCGCAAGGTTCGCCTGGTGCAGGTCCTGGCGACCGGCCGCCATCGCGGCGGGCGTCAGGCAGGCAAGGGTCACCGCGACGGCCAGCGCACGCGGACGCGCGCCCAAAAGCATGTGATGCGACATCTGGACTTCCCCAAAGATTGAGTGGACTTGTTGAAAACGAATTCCCCTGCCGCGGCCCTTCAGGGCCGACGGCAATGGCAGGGCCGTGGAATGGACGCTGACCTAGAACGTCCATTTTTGACCCTAAAGGGCGCTCTTTCGGGCCTCAAGTTGCAGTGCAGCAAAAACGCGCGATGCCATTTGAATCAATGACTTGCAGTTCATCACGGTTCGAATTTAAACCGCATTCATTTTCGTGGTGCGCCAACCCTGGCCCGGAAGCCATCAAGCTTCGCCCCACGGATCGGTCAAGTTCCCGCCCAAAGAAAGAACCCCGGCCGAAGCCGGGGTCCGAAGCGGAACAGGTCTGGAGAGTAGGGATCAGTTGGTGCCGTAGGTCAGGGTCACGCCCGAGAAGGCCGAGTACGCCCGCACCTTGATGTAGTAGGTGGTGGCCGAGGTCGGGGTGAGGGTGCAGGTCTCGCTGTTGCCCGAGAGGTACGGGCGGCAGGTATAGCTGCTGGTGGTCGGGGCGCTGCCCGCCCTCACGTACAGGTCCGCATCGCCGGTCCCGCCCGAGATGGCGATGGTGGCCGTCTTGCCGGCCGCGACCGCCAGCGTGTACTGCGAAGACCAGCTGTTGGTGGCGACGGACGGCAGGTTCACCGTCGTGGTACTGCCACCGCCACCGCCGCCACCGGTGGTGTAGTCGCCGACCAGGCTGACGCCGGAGAAGGTCGAGTAGGCCTTGATCCGCACGTAGTAGGTGCCGGCCGACGGCGACGCGAACGAGCAGCTCTCGGCGTTGCCAGACTTGTACGGACGGCAGTCGTACGAGGAGTCGGTCGGCGCGCTGCCGAACTTCACGTACAGGTCGCCGTCGCCGGAGCCGCCGGACATGGTGAACGTGAGGTTGGACGCGCCCGAGGGCACGACCAGCGTGTAGTTCAACGAGTTGCCGGTGCTTGCGCCCTGGCCCGTGACCGCAACGCCCTTCGTCAGCGCCGTGGTGCCGCCACCGCCACCGCCGCCACCGCCGCTGCAGCTGCTGGTGCTGACGCCGACCGCCGTGAACGCCGCGGCCACGTCTGCCGTGCTCAGGCCGAGGTCGGAAGCCGCGGTGATCACGCCGCAGGCGCCGGAGGCATAAGTGCTGCTCGCGGTCCAGTAGTTCGCGTTGGCGCGGGCCATGACCTTGAACGCGGTCGGCGTGCCCCAGCCGGCGGTCTTGGCCAGCGTGCAGAACATCTTGTTGTACACGCCCGACGAGTAGTGCGGATCCATGCCGCTGGTGTAGTTGGCGGCGTTGTCGATCGAACCGCCGTCCTGGGTCGGGTTGCACATGTAGCGCAGCGCCTGGCTGGCCGAACCCTTGAAGATCTCCTGGCCGACCAGGAAGTCGTTGCTGCCCTTCCAGTAGTACTCGGTCGCCTCGCCGCCCATGTCGGAGTAGGCCTCGTTCATGCCGCCCGACTGGCCCGAGTAGGTCAGGTTCGAATGCTGCTCGGTGAAGCCGTGCGAGACCTCGTGGCCGGCCACGTCGGCGCTGACCAGCGGGTAGAACGTGCTGGCGCCGTCGCCGAAGCTCATGTTCGAGCCGTTCCAGAACGCGTTCTCGTAGTTGGTGCTGTAGTGCACGCGCATGATCAGCTGGAACGTCAACGCGTTGTAGCCGGTGTAGGCCGGGTACATGTTGGTGATCACGCCACCGAAGTAGAAGGCGTCGTTGATCGGCGAATAGCCGCCGTTGATGGTCTTGTAGGTGTTGCGCGGGCAGGTGTACGAATACGCCGTGGTGCTGCTGCCGGTGCTGCCGTTGAGGTTCACGCCGCGCACGTTGGTATTGTTCATCGTGCAGGTGGTGCCCGACTGGGTCACGTCCAGGTACCCGTAGATGCCGCCCGAACCCCACTCGTACTGGCCGGTCTTGGCGTTGCCGCCCGGTCCGGTGCCGATCAGCGCCGTGGTCAGCCCTTCCCACTTCTTCAACACCTTGCCGCTGTCCGCGTCCACGATCACGAACGGACGCGTCGGCTTGCTGCCCGCCGCCCCGTCGGCGAAGAAGTTCACGACGTACGCCTTGTGCGCATGGCCCGCGTCGTCCACGTAGATCATCAACTCCGACTTCTCGTTGTGCGTCTGCATCGCGCCCAGGCGCGAACCGAGCGCTTCCTTCTTCGCGATCGCCAGCGCCTGGCCCTTGAACACCTTCGACGGCGCGTCCGCAACCTCGGCCGACAACCCCGTCACCTGCCGCCCGAACAGCGTCCGCAGCTTGCCGCTCGCCGCGTCCTCGCTCACCACGATGCTCTCGCCGAACACCGGGATCCCGCGGAAGGTCTGCTGGTAGCGCGTGTTGCGGATGCCGTGGTCGGTGTTGCGCTGGAGCAGCACCAGCCGGGTCTGGGCATCGGCGCCGATCAGCTGTTCGTGGCGCGTGTGCGCCATCGAGGCCACGCCCTTGCCCGCCACCAGGCTCGAGTAATTCGCCTGCAGCTGCGCAAGGTTCGCCTGGTGCAGGTCCTGGCGACCGGCCGCCATCGCGGCGGGCGTCAGGCAGGCAAGGGTCACGGCAACGGCCAGCGCACAGGGACGTGCGCCCGAAAGCTTGTGATGCGACATCTGGACTTCCCCCGAAGTTGGATGAACAGGTTGTGTGCAACGCCCTTCCCTGTCCTGACCGGTGCGGCCGGGTATTGGGGAAGGGCGGAAGGCGGACGACTGACGCTCAGCGTCCGTTACTGACCCTATGGGTCTAGGTCAATGGTCACAAGCTGCGTTGCAACAAAAAGGGGAAAGATTCGTCAAATCAATTACTTGACGAAAAGCCGCGGCAGAATTTGAAACGTTTTCAGTCGATGGACTGCGCGAACGGACACAAATGCATGTCCCGCGGACGTCCAGCGCGTCGTGTCAGAGCATCCCGGTCTCGAGCCGCGCGGCCTCGGACATCATGTCGCGCGTCCACGGCGGATCGAAGACGAGTTCGACATCGGCCTCGGCGACGGTGGGAATCAGCTCGAGCTTGCTGCGCACGTCGTCGACGAGGATCTCGCCCATGCCACAACCGGGCGCGGTGAGCGTCATCCGTACTTCGACGAGGCGCTGCCCCGTCTTTTCCGGATGCGGCTTCACGTCGGCTTCGTACACCAGGCCGAGGTCGACGACGTTGATCGGGATCTCCGGATCGAAACAGGTGCGAAGCTGCTTCCACACCAGCTTCTCGACATCCTCGTCGCCGGCGCCTTCCGCCAGCTCGATTTCCGGCGGCGGATCCTTGTCGATGGCATCGGCATCCTTGCCCGCGATGCGAAACAGATTGCCCTCGACGAAGACCGTCCAGCTCCCGCCCAGCGCCTGGGTGATGTAGCCGATGCTGCCGGCCGGCAGGGTGACGTTCTCGCCCTGCGGCACCATGACCGCGGCGCAATCGCGCTCGAAACGCACCGGTTCGCTGCTTCGGGAATACATGCGTGGGAAGTGGGGGCGATGGCGCGTCGCGCCAAGGCGTCCATTTTACCCGCGCGGCGACGTTATCCTGTGCGCACGATGCAGGAAACCTCCGCCGCACGCCCGCTTTCGACCGTCTCGATCGCGCTGCTCCTGCTCGCAAGCCTGGGCATCGCCGCGGCCTGGGCGCTGCTGGCGCTGGTCACGGGCCGCCAGTGCAGCTGGATGGCGCTGGTGGCGGCGGTCGACGCGATTGCCGTATTGCGGCTGCTGCGCATCCGCCCAGGCCTGCCGCGCGCCGTCGTGGCGCTGGCGGCGACGATGCTATCGGTCGTGCTCGCCAACTGGTGGATCGCCGCCGGGCAGATCGGCCGCAGCCTCGGATTGTTGCCCTGGGCTTCGAGCCTGCGCCTCGGTCCCGATTACGCCTGGACGCTGGCGACGCTGGCCAACCGCCCCGCCGACCTCGCCTGGATCGCGACGGCGTTCCTGCTCGCCGCGATCGCAGGGCGCTGACGGCCGCTCTCAATGCCCCCCGTCGAGCGCCTTGAGTTCGCTCACCAGCGCACTCGCCATCTCCGCGCCGTCGCCATAGAGCATGCGCGTGTTGTCGGCGTAGAACAGCGCGTTCTCGATGCCGGCGAAGCCGGTGCCCTTGCCGCGCTTGATCACGATGGTGTTCTTCGAATCCACCACGTCGAGGATCGGCATGCCGTAGATCGGCGAACCGGGATCGGTCTTCGCCACTGGGTTCACCACGTCGTTCGCGCCGATCACCAGCGACACGTCGGTGTTGGGGAATTCCGGGTTGATGTCGTCCATGTCGGCGATCAGGTCGTAGGGCACGCCAGCCTCGGCCAGCAGCACGTTCATGTGCCCGGGCATGCGGCCCGCGACCGGATGGATCGCGAACTTCACCTTCACCCCGCGATCCATCAGCCGCTGCGCCAGTTCCCATATCTTGTGTTGCGCCTGCGCCACCGCCATGCCGTAGCCGGGCACGATCACCACGCGTTCGGCGTAGGCCATCATCGCGGCGACGTCGGCGGCTTCGATCGGCTTCATCGAACCGGCGATGTCCTGCGCGGCTGCGCCGCCTCCGCCGAAGTTCGAGAACAGCACGTTCTTGATCGAACGGTTCATCGCCTTCGCCATCAGCCGCGTCAGCAGCATGCCGGCCGCGCCGACCATGGTGCCGGCGATGATCAGCGCCTCGTTGCCGAGCACGTAGCCTTCGAACGCGACGGCGAGACCGGTGAAGGCGTTGTACAGCGAAATCACCACCGGCATGTCGGCGCCGCCGATGGGCAGCGTCATCAACACGCCCAGCGCGAGCGCGAGCGCGAAGAACGCGACGATCCACGGCATCGCCAGCGTCTGGATCGCCATCGCGCCGCAGACCACCGCCGCGGCGAACACCATCGCGTTGAACCACTGCTGGCCGGGGAAGGTGTAGCGCTTGTCCATGCGCCCGTCGAGCTTGGCCCATGCGATGACCGAACCGGTCAGCGAGACCGCGCCGATCAACGCGCCGATGACGGCGAGCACCAGCGTGAGTTTCGAAGGCACCGCTTCGCCGCCGGAGAACTTCACCAGCTCCACCGCGCCGATCGCCGCCGCGGAACCGCCGCCCATGCCGTTGAACAGCGCGACCATCTGCGGCATGTCGGTGATCGCGACCTTCCTGCCCCAGACCCAGTTCAGCCCGACGCCGACCACGATCGCGGCCAGCATCAACGCGATGTTGTGCAGCCCCGGCAGGAAGAACGTGGCCGCGGTCGCGATCAGCATGCCCACGCCCGCCCACTGGATGCCGCTGCGCGCGGTCCTGGGGCTGGCCATGCGCTGCAGGCCGAGCAGGAACAGCGTGGCGGCGATGAAATAGCTGAGCTTGACCAGGGTGAGGACGCTCACTTGCCGCCCTCCGCCTTCTGGGAGGGATGTTTGCTGGACTTGAACATCTCCAGCATGCGTTCGGTCACCACGTAGCCGCCGGCGGCGTTGCCCGCGCCGAGCAGCACGGCGATGAAACCCACCGCCTTCTCCAGGGTGGTATCGGCGTGGCCGAGCACCACCATCGCGCCGATCAGCACGATGCCGTGGATGAAGTTGGAACCCGACATCAGCGGCGTGTGCAGGATCACCGGCACCCGCGAGATGATCACGTGGCCGGCGATGGCCGCCAGCATGAAGATGTACAGCGCCACGAAGCCGTCGCCCATCGCCATCGCCTCCCCGGAGTCGTTCGCATCATAACCGCGTCCCGAACACGGCCGGGCCGCGTCAACCGCCTGCCGCCCGGCGCGTTACCCCGGCATGCTGCTCGCCACCGCTAAGCTTGAGCCCGTGGACCCCGACCCTGGCCAGGAACCGCCCCGCTTGCGCGAACCGCAGACGCTCGATGCGTTCCTGGCCGACATCGGCCCGCGCGCGTTCCGCTTCGCGGAGGCCGGGTTGCGCCACCGCGAGGACGCGCTGGACGCGGTGCAGGAAGCGATGCTGAAGATGCTCGGCTACCGCGGACGCCCGGCCGGGGAATGGACGCCGCTGTTCTGGAGCATCCTGCGCAGCCGCATCATCGACGCGCAGCGGCGGCGGACCTTCCGTTTCGGCTGGCTCGACCACCGCGACCCGCAGGACGAGTCGCATGGCGCGGATTGGGCGGATCCCTCTCCGGACCCGGCCCGTGACCACGACGGCCGCGAGGCCTGGCAGAAACTCGCCGCGGCGTTGCGCACGCTGCCGCGACGGCAACGCGAGGCCTTCACCCTGCGCGTGCTCGAGGAACTGGACGTGGCCGACACCGCGCGCGCCATGGAATGCAGCGAAGGCTCGGTGAAGACGCACCTGTCGCGCGCCCGCGAGGCGCTGCGCAAGCAACTGGAGGACTGGCAATGAACCGCAACGACGATGCATTCGATGCGCGCCTGCGCGACACCTGGCGCAGCGCGGTGGATGCCGTGCCGCCGGCGCTGGCCTGGCGCCTGCGTTCCGCGCGAACGCCAACACCCGCGCGGCGTGCACCCATGGGCTGGCCGCTGGGCGCGGCCTTCGCGGCGGCGGCCGTGCTCGCGCTGGCGGTCGGCCTGCGCCCGCATCCCGCGGCGTTGCCGTCGGCAACGACCGTTGCCGCTTCCGCGGGCAACGCCGACGACGCAACCGCGCTGCTCGACCGCAATCCCGATTTCTACGCCTGGCTGGCATCGCCCGATGCCGAACAACTGGCGATGGAGTGAACCGATGAACGCGATTCGCCTGCTTCTCCTCGTGCTGCTGTCGGCCTCGCTGTCGACGAACGCGCAGCAAGCATCCGCCGCCCTGCCCGCCTGGGACCAGCTCAGCGATGCGCAGCGCACGGAGCTGGTCGCGCCGCTGCGCGACCACTGGGACCGCGCCCCGGAAGAGCGCGCGCACATGCTCGAGCGCGCGCAGCGCTGGCGCTCGATGTCGCCGGCCGAACGCAAGGACGCCGATCGCGGGATGCGTCGTTGGGAACGCATGGATCCGGCGCGCCGCGCGCAGATGCAGGTGCTGTTCGAAAAGACCCGCGACATGCCGCCGCCGCAACGCCGGGCGACGTTCGCGCTGTTCCGCGCCCTGCTGCCGCTCGACGCCGAGCATCGCGAGGCATTGCTGAAGCAATGGAAGGCGATGACGCCGGCGCAGCGCGATGCCTGGCTGGACGCGCAGCAACCGCCGCATCGTGGACCCGGCCCGAAGCATGGCCCGGGACCCGGGCCGGACGACGACTGAGGCGTAAGTCGATCAAGCCTGTCGAGGTGAGGTGTCACTAGGCCGAATGCTCAGCGTCTTCGGTCTTGCTCAATCAACGCACAAGGTTCCATCCTTGTCGATCAATTTCGGGCTATTCGAACTCACATCGAATTGCCAAGTGCTGCTCCAGCATGCGTTATCGGCCTTGTCTTCTCTTCGACACAGCAGCAACTTGCCGTCTTCAGAAGAAAACCAATGACTTCCATATCGCCCGTCGAATTTCCACGACTGGACCGAAGTCGGCGACGCCTCGGCCAGGCGCTCGAGTTGGGATGCGTTGATTGGCGGATGTTTCATCGGCGACCAGTGGCCAGGATCATTCTCGATGCCACAAAGCATTGCAGCGCGCCATGCGCAACCTGTAATTGCGAAAGAACACAACGCCAACACAATGAGACGCAGGATCACGGCTCGACACGCGGCGGCCACGCCGTCTTCGCCAGCAGTTCGTCGTCCCAGTCGAACGCCAGCGCGCCGTCCTTCAGCAGCAGCGAGACGAAGTTGAAGGCGTTGCGCGCGTACATCTCGCTGGCGTGGACCGCGCCCATCGAGGCGAGGTTCAGCGGCCCGGCGATGGTGACGCCGTTGGCATCGATGGTTTCGCCGGGTTTGGTCAATTCGCAATTTCCGCCGGTTTCCGCGGCAAGGTCGACGATCGTGCTGCCCGGCTTCATGCCCGCGACCATCGCCGCGCTGACGATCTTCGGCGCGGGCCGGCCCGGTACCGCCGCGGTGCAGACGATCACGTCGACGTTCTTCAGGTGCTCGCCGAGACGACGCTGCTGTTCGGCGCGTTCCTCGTCGGTGAGCTGGCGCGCATAGCCGCCCTCGCCCGCCGCCGACACGCCGAGGTCGAGGAACTTGCCGCCGAGGGATTCGATCTGCTCGCGCGTTTCCGGGCGCACGTCGAAGCCTTCCACCTGCGCGCCGAGCCGTTTCGCGGTGGCGATCGCCTGCAGGCCGGCGACGCCGGCGCCGACCACCAGCACCTTGGACGGGCGGATCGTGCCGGCCGCGGTGGTGAGCATGGGGAAGAAGCGCGGCGCGAGCTGCGCGGCGATCAGCACCGCCTTGTAGCCGGCCATGCCCGCCTGCGAACTGAGCACGTCCATCGCCTGCGCGCGGGTGGTGCGCGGCAGTTTTTCCAGCGGGAAAGCGACGATGCCGCGCGCGCGGATCGCATCGCCGCGCGCCTGGTCGGCGTCGGGCTGCAGCGAACCGACCAGTACCGCGCCCTGCTTCATCGAAGCGATGGCGTCCGCCGAAGGCGGCTGCACGCACAGCACCACGTCGGCTTCGCCGAGCGCGGCGTTCGCATCGTCGACCAGTTGCGCGCCCGCATCGGCGAAGGCGGCGTCGGTCGCGCCGATGCCCGCGCCCGCGCCGCGTTCGACGCGCACCTGCGCACCGGCGGCGACGAGTTTCTTGCAGCTTTCCGGCGTCAACGCCAGGCGGCGTTCGCCATCGGCGCGTTCGCGCGCCACTCCCAGGATGAAGGCCATGCACGGCTCCGCGGCGGGGACCACCGCATCCTAACCAATGCGCGCGGAAGCTGCGCTGCCGGCGTCAGGCCGCGGCGGCGGCGAGTTGCCGGCGCACCGCGCGCATCGCCTCGTCGAACGGCGATGCGGTGGCGTTCAACGCCAGCCGGCCTTCGGCGGCGAGCGCGGCCATCTGTTCGGGCGAGGCGACCAGCTGGCGCAGGCCGCGGCGATCGACCAGCAGGCGGCGACCGGTCAGCGGCGAGATCCACGCGAGCTTGACCGAGGCTTCCTTGCCGGACTCGTCGACCAGGCGCAGCCATGCACCCGGCTCCAGCTCGCGCATCACCGCCGCAACGGCCGAGTCGTAGGCCAGCGTGTCGGTGCCTCCGACGATGCGCAGCGTGCCGTCGTCGTCTCCCTCCCCGGTCGCGACGACAGGCATTTCGATCGCGGCGCGCTCCGCATCCGGGAACGCCATGGCGCGGGCGAAGCCGGCCAGCCATTCCTCCGCCGCGCGCGGATCGAGGCCGGAGCTGTGCGCGCATTGCGCCAGCGCTTCCTCGAGGTTGGCGAGGCCCTTGGCCACCGGGCCGCCGACGCCGCGCCCCGCGGCGCCATCGAGCGCAACCAACGTGCGCGCGAGCGCGACCACCTGCACGTGCCGCGAGGACTGCAGGCCATCGCGCAACAGTACCTGCACCGCGTGGTGCAGCCAGGGTTCGGACAGGAACCCGGCGACCTCCCGCGTCAGCGCGCGGCCCGCGATGGCCGACTCCAGCGCTTCGGCGGCCAGGCTGCGCGCCTGCTGCAGGCGCTCGCGCCCGTGCATGGATTCGGCGGTGCGGCGCTCGGCGACCTCGGCGCGACTGCGCTGCTGCTGCAGCATGCTTTCGAGTTCGTCCGCGGCGAGCGTGAACACCGCGAGGTCTTCGTTGTAATCCGCGACCACGCGCATGACCAGTTCGCTGGCGCGATCGAGCAAGGCGCGGTCCTGCGGCGAGGAGCCGTCGTTGCTCTCGCAACTGATTGCGAGCGCATCGAGCAGGCGCCGCGCGGGATGCCCGGGCTGCATGAACAGCAATTCGTCCTGGAACGCGACCCGGACATAGGCCATCACCAGCCGCGACAGTAGCTGCCGGCCGCGATCGGGCAAGGCGTGGCTGCTGACGAGCGAAGTGAACAGCAGAGAGACCAGGTCGATCGCATCCTGTTCACGGCGCGAGAAGCGGGTCGATTCCGGGTTGATGCCGAAGCTCAGCGCGGCGGTGGACAGGTGCGCGCGGATCGCCTCGTCGAGGCGGCCGTGGCCCGACAGCGACTGCGCGAAGCCCGGAACCACGTCGCGCTGCACGATCGCGGCGATGCCCACCAGTTCCTCGACCTGGAACTCGCGCACGCCGAACGGCAGCAACGGTGGCGGGGCGGCGGATTCCCCGCGCCAGGCGTGCAGCAGTTCGCGCAAGCGCTGGAATTCGACCCGCGTCTCGGCCGGCGCGCGGAAGGTTTCGATGTCGGCGGGGATCTTCGGCAATTGCGGTGCCGGTGCGTGCCGGCGCGGATCCAGCACCAGCCCGTCCTGCGCCATGAGGCCGTTGAGCCTGGCGTAGAGCTCGCCGAGGTAATCCAGCAACGCGCGCTCGTACTCGGCGAACAACAGGCGCCGCAGGCTTTCGGACAGTTCGGTGCCGGCGAAGGCCTGCTGGAACGCGCCGACCAGGCGCACCGCGCCGACCGGATTCGCCGGGTTCGGCGCGCCGATGCTCACGCACAGCAGTTCGAAGCGCTGCTCCAGCAGTTCGAGCTGGCGCGAGAACTTGCGCGCCACCGCATCGGCCACCTGCTGCCCGGCGACGTGGAAATCGAGTTCGGATTCCTCCACCAGCCCCATCGCGGCGACATGCGCGTCGCGGCCGGCGCGGTTGCGCAGGTCGTCGAAGTTGCGCGCCAGCAGTTCGCGATAGCGCATCACGAAGCTCGCGCCGCGTGCGCGTAGCGCGAGCAATGCGGCCAGGTCCACGCGTTCCTGCGCGCCACCGACCTGGCGGATGGATTCCTGCAGGCGGGTTTCGATCGGCGCGAACAATTGACCCGGCAGGTTGCCGAGCTGTTCCACCGCGATGCGCTTCAGTTCGTCGAGCAGGCGCAGCCTTTCATGGTTGCCGACGAGTTCGAGTCCGAGCGGATGGTTGCTCACGGGGCCGGCCTTGGAGACGTGGGGGAATGCGCCTTCACCCCGAGGATAGTGTCGCCCCGCGTCACGTCCAGCCCTTTTGCGGCGATATGTGACCACGATCCCGTTCCGCCATCGCAGCCGGGTTCCGTGCCATCCTCAAGCGATGGAATCCACCCTCGCCTTCCTCGACGCACGCCGTTCGGTCCCGTCCTCGCAACTGTCCGAACCCGCCCCCGACCACGCCACCCTGCTGCGCATGCTGCGCTCGGCTTCGCGCGTGCCCGACCACGGCAAGCGCGTGCCCTTCCGCTTCCTGCGGATCGAGGGCGACGCGCGCGTCGCGCTGTCCGAACGCATCGTCGAACGCTCACGCGAAATCCACCCGGACATCGGCGAAGCCGCGCTGGAAAAGGACCGCATGCGTTTCCAGCGCGCGCCACTGGTCGTTGCGGTGATCGCCCGGCAGGGCGAGGACGCGAAGATCCCGGCGTCGGAACGCTTCGCCACCGCCTCCTGCGTCTGTTTCGCGCTGCTGCAGGCGGCGCAGGCGCTGGGATACGGCGCGCAGTGGCTGACCGGTTGGCCGGCCTACGATCCAAGCATCCTGCGCGCGCTGGGTCTCGGCAACGACGAATGCATCGCCGGGTTCATCCATATCGGCACGCCGCAGACCGAAGCACCGGAACGCGATCGCCCGGATCCGGCCGGACTGCTCGGCGACTGGACGCCGTGACCGCGACGACGGCTCCTACAATGGGCCAATGAGCCGTCCCGTCCCGGTCCCGAAAACGCTGCACCTGGTCGACGCCTCGCTGTTCGTGTTCCGCGCCTGGCATTCCATGCCCGACCAGTGGCACGACGCCGACGGCTGGCCGGTCAACGCGGTGCACGGCTTCGCGCGCTTCCTGCTGGAACTGCTCGAACGCGAACGCCCGAAACACATCGCCATCGCCTTCGACGAGGCGCTGGATTCCTGCTTCCGCAACGCGATCTATCCGCAATACAAGGCCAACCGCCCGCCCGCGCCGGACGAACTCAAGCGCCAGTTCGGCTACTGCAAGGCGTTGTGCCAGGCGCTGGGCCTGCACACGCTGGCGCATGCGCAATACGAAGCGGACGACCTGATCGGAAGCGCGCTGCACGCGGTGCGCGGCGAGGGTTTCCGTGGGGTGATCGTCTCCGCCGACAAGGACCTGTCGCAGCTCCTCGGCGAACACGACGAACAATACGACCCCGGCCGTGGCCAGCGCTGGGGTCGCGACGGGGTGAAGGCGCGCCACGGCGTGCGCGCGGAACAGATCGCCGATTACCTCGCGCTGTGCGGCGACGCGGTCGACAACATCCCCGGCATCACCGGCATCGGCACGAAATCCGCGGCGGTGCTGCTCGCGCATTTCGACACGCTGGACGCACTGCTCGAACGCAACGAGGAAGTCGCGTTCCTGCGCCTCCGCGGCGCGGCGCAGATGGCGCTGCGACTGCGCGAACAACGCGAACACGCCCTGCTCTGGCGCCAGCTCACCACCATCGCGCTGGACGCGCCGCTTCCCGACGGCGCGGCGCCGTTCGCGCGCGGCGATGCCGACGCGGCGATGCTCGACGTACTGGTGGACGGCGTCGGCTTCGGCAACACCACCCGCAAGCGCCTGCACGCCATCGCCGGCATCGGCGAGGATGCGGCGGCAACGCCGGCGTCGTAGCATTCGACCATGGGCGACGAACGACACACGCTGTACGAAGGCGACTGGCTGCGGCTGGTCCGCATCGGCCACTGGGAATCCTGCGAACGCACCCACGGCAAGGACGGACTCGCGGTGCTGGTCATCGCGGTCACGCCCGACGACCACGTGCTGTTCGTCGAGCAGTACCGCGTGCCGCTGGGCGCGAAGACCATCGAGATGCCGGCCGGGCTGGTCGGCGACGAACACGACGAAGATTCGCTGGAAGCCGCCGCGCGGCGCGAGCTGATCGAGGAAACCGGTTGGGAAGCCGGCCGCGTCGACGTGCTGCTGGTCGGGCCGACGTCCTCGGGCATGAGCAACGAACGCATCGCCTTCGCGCGTGCGCTGGACCTGCGCAAGGTCGGCGACGGCGGCGGCGTGGACGACGAGAAGATCACCGTGCACTCGGTGCCGCGCGCCGAAGCGCCGGCCTGGCTGATGCGGAAGTACCGCGAGGGCTACGAACTCGACCTCAAGCTCTGGGCCGGGCTGTGGATGATCGAACACAACCCGGACGGGACCCGGCTCGAGGGTTGAATCCCGCCCGGTGCGTCGACTAGGCGCGCATGTCCTCGAGTTCGATCCCGCGCGTTTCCCGCACCATCGCCCATACGAACGCGAACGACAGCGCAGCGAACGCCGCGTACAGGCCATAGGCGAACGGCAATCCGATTTCCGCGAGCCGCGGGAACGTCGCGGTGATCGCGAAGTTCGCCAGCCATTGCGCCGCCGCCGCGACCGCGAGCGCGATCGCGCGGATGCGGTTGGGGAACATCTCGCCGAGCAGCACCCACACCACCGGGCCCCAGCTCACGCCGAAGAACACGACGTACAAATTCGCCGCGACCAGCGCGATCGGGCCGACGTTGCCGGGCAATACCAATTCCGCGCCCTGGCCGGTGGCCTGTGAAAAGCACCAGGCCATCACCGCCAGCGTGGCCGCCATGCCGGCCGATCCGACCAGCAGCAGCGGCTTGCGGCCGATCCGGTCCACCAGCGCGATCGCGACCAGCGTCACCAGCACGTTCACGATGGAAGTGGCGACCGTGATCTTGAACGAATCGGCTTCGCTGAAACCGACCGAATGCCACAGCGTGGCCGAGTAGTAGAAGATCACGTTGATGCCGACGAACTGCTGGAACACCGACAGCAGGATGCCGACCCAGACGATGGGGAACAGCCCGCCGCCGGGCTTGCGCAGGTCGGAGAAGCGCGGCCGGCGTTCGGCATGCAGGCTCGCGTCGATTTCCGCGATCTTCCTCTGCAGCGCATCGCCATCGAGGCCGAGCACGCGGCGCAATACCTCACCGGCACCGGCATTGTCGCCCTTCGCGACCAGATAGCGCGGCGATTCCGGCACGCCCAGCACCAGCAATCCGTACAACACCGCCGGCACCGCGGCGACGAGGAACATCCAGCGCCACGCAGCCAGCCCCGACCACAGCGCCTGCGCCGCGCCGCCTGCGCGGCCGGCGAGGTAGGCATCCGATGCGAGCGCGACGAAGATGCCGAGCACGATGGCCAACTGCTGCAGGGAACCCAGGCGGCCGCGCACATGCGCCGGCGAGATTTCCGCGATGTAGGCCGGCGCGATCACCGAGGCGACGCCGATGCCGATGCCGCCGATCAGGCGCCACAGCACCAGGTCCCACACGCCGTGCACGAGGCCCGAACCGATCGCGCTCACAGTCAGCGCGACCGCCGCGACCTGCATGGTGCGCACGCGGCCCCAGCGGTCCGCGACCGGGCCGGCGTACCACGCGCCCAGCGCCGCGCCGAGCAGCGCGACCGAAACCGCGAAGCCGATGCGCGCGGCATCCAGCCCGAACTCGCCGCGGATCGCGTCGACGGCGCCGTTGATGACCGCGGAATCGAAACCGAACAGGAATCCGCCGATGGCCGCGACCGCGGCGATGGCGATGGCGCGCGCCTGCGTGCGCGGCTGGTCTTGTTGCATCGCAAAATTCCCCGGTCCGGCGAACGCCAGCCTCCCGGCGCCGACCTTAGCGCGAATGAGCGCTCATATCGTGGCCTGCATACGTATGCAGTAATCAGAACTTCGGCTTCGACGAATCGCTAGTCGTCGCCAATCACTTCTCGGCCCATAGCACAATGGGATCCTTTGTCTCACCCGGATCGAGAACGATTTCCGCCTTTCGCTTCGAATCGAGCCCGAGAACGCGAAGTGAAGCTTTGTCGTCCATACATCCGGACAGATAGACGATCGCACTTCCGTCCCTCAACGTGAGCGCGCGAGGATGCAGATCGGCAATTGCGCGCGGGACTTTTTTCCCATCTTCGAAGATTAGGAAATGCGGGCTGGTCCCATTCGACTGACTCATGCCCTGCATGTCAGCAAATAGTTGCCCAAGTCGTTGTTGCGACAAGTCTCGCGCCATCGCTACGGCTTGTTCATTGGAACCACATGAGCCAAACACGACGAACCAGAAAGCCACAATGGCGACCACCGGAACAGCCAGAACTATCGCTATCCCCAGGAGCCATTTCCATTTACGGCTCATTGCTTTGATTACCCCGCGAACCGATCCGTCGCGCGGACCAGTGCATCGATGTTCTCGGCCTCGAATGCGGAGTGCCCCGCGGTCGCGCTGACCAGCAATTCCGCCTTCGGCCATGCCGCGTGCAGGTCGAACGCATTCTGCACCGGGCACACCACGTCGTAGCGCCCGTGCACGATCACCCCGGGGATGTGCGCCATCTTCGGCACGTCGCGCAGCAGCTGGTCGTCTGCGTCGAAGAACCCCTTGTTCACGAAGTAATGGTTCTCGATCCCCGCGAACGCCAGCGCGAAGCGCGGATCGCCGTGGCTGGTCGCGTAATCGGGCGGGATGCGCAGGTAACTCGTGCCGCCTTCCCAGATGCTCCAGGCCTGCGCCGCCTCCAGCCGCGTCGCCTCGTCGGCGCTGGTGAGGCGGCGATGGTAGGCCGCGATCATGTCGCCGCGCTCGGACGGCGGGATCGGTTCGAGGTAATGCTGCCACGCATCCGGGAACAGCCGCGATGCGCCTTCCTGGTAGAACCATTCCAGTTCCCACCGCCGCAGCATGAAGATGCCGCGCAGCACCAGTTCGGTCACGCGTTCGGGATGGGTTTGCGCATAGGCCAGCGCCAGCGTGGAACCCCAGCTGCCGCCGAACACCTGCCAGCGTTCGATGCCGAGCCGTTCGCGCAACTTCTCGATGTCGGCGACGAGGTGCCAGGTGGTGTTGTCGGTCAGGTCCGCATGCGGCGTGCTGCGCCCGGAACCGCGCTGGTCGAACAGCACGATCCGGTACTTCGCCGGATCGTGGAAGCGGCGCATGTTGTCGCTGCATCCCGCGCCCGGACCGCCATGCAGCATGACCACCGGCTTGCCGGCGGGATTCCCGCATTGTTCCCAGTACAACGCGTGGCGGTCGTCGACCGCGAGCGTCCCGGTTTCGTACGGCGCGATTTCGGGATGGAGCGTGCGCATGGAAAATCCTTGCGTGGAATGCCTGCAGCCATTGTAGGAGCGCCCGTTCGGGCGCGACTGTCCGCGAATTGCCGTCACGCCCGGAGGCGCTCCTACGGGAGACGACCCAGCGTCACCCGATCCCTACCCTCGAGATCGCGTTCCGTGGCGATTCCGGCGAAACCAGCTTCCCGCAGCAACCCGCGCACCGCTTCGCCCTGCTCCCAGCCGTGTTCCAGCAGCAACCATCCGCCCGCGCACAGATACGCCGGCGCATGGCCGGCGATGGCGCGGATCGCGTCGAGGCCATCGATGCCCGACGACAGCGCCGGCGGCGGTTCGAAGCGCAAATCGCCTTCGCCGAGGTGCGGATCGCCAAGCGCGATGTAGGGCGGATTGCTTGCGATCAGGTCGAAGGTCTCGCCTGCCAGCGGCGCGAACCAGTCGCCACGGCGGAATTCGGCGTTGCCGATCTCGTTTCGATTCGCGTTGATGCGCGCGACATCGAGCGCTTCGACGCTCGCATCGGTGGCGACGATGCGAGCGCGCGGTCGTTCGCTGGCGATGGCGATCGCGATCGCGCCGCTGCCGGTGCCGAGGTCGGCGATGCGCGCTTCGACATCGACCGGGATCCGCGCCAGTGCGAGCTCGACCAGCAATTCGGTTTCCGGCCGGGGGATCAGCGTCGATGGCGTCACCGCGAGGTCGAGCGTCCAGAACCCGCGCGAGCCGACGAGGTAGGCCACCGGCTCCCCGCCCGCACGCCGTTCGACTAGGGATTCGAAGCGCGCCATGGCCTCGGCATCGACCGGATCGGGGCCATGCGCGAACAACCATGCCCGCGGCTTGCCCAGCGCATGCGCGAGCAGGTGCTCGGCATCGACCCGGTCGATCGAGGCCGCCGCCTGTCGCAGCAGGCCGGCAACCGTGGGCGATTGGGAGTCAATAGAATTCATCTATCGATGTGATAACATTTATCCAATTGATCGATCAATAGGGTTTCGATAGATTTTCTGCACTGCAGCATCGCTGCCCCTTCCCACTCCACCACCCCACGAGGAAATCCCATGTCCCTGCTCGAAGACAGCCTGCACGTCGAACGCCGCCCGCTGATCAACTCGCGCGTGCCGGCGTTCAAGGCCAACGCGTTCCACAACGGCAAGTTCGTCCAGATCACCGAGAAGGACCTGCAGGGCAAGTGGTCCGTGTTCATCTTCATGCCGGCCGCGTTCACCTTCAACTGCCCGACCGAGATCGAGGACGCCGCCGACAACTACGCGGAATTCCAGAAGCTCGGCGCCGAGGTCTACATCGTCACCACCGACACCCATTTCTCGCACAAGGTGTGGCACGAGACCTCGCCGGCGGTGGGCAAGGCGAAGTTCCCGCTGGTCGGGGACCCGACCCACCAGCTGACCCGCGCCTTCGGCGTGCACATCGACGAGGAAGGCCTGGCCCTGCGCGGCACCTTCGTCGTCAACCCGGATGGCGTGGTCAAGACGATGGAAGTGCACGACAACGCCATCGCCCGCGACGTCAAGGAAACCCTGCGCAAGCTCAAGGCCGCGCAGTACGTCGCCAGCCATCCGAACGAAGTGTGCCCGGCGAAGTGGAACGAGGGCGCCAAGACGATCGCGCCGTCGCTGGACCTGGTCGGCAAGATCTGATTCTGACTTTCCCTCTCCCCGCTCGCGGGGAGAGGGTGCCGAAGGCGGGTGAGGGGCGCTTTCGCGCTATTCCCCTAGCAATTCCACCCGTCTTCCTTTCGACAGGAGAGCATTTCGTGCTCGACACCGACCTCAAATCCCAGCTCGCCGCCTACCTCGGGAAGCTGCAGCAGCCGATCGAACTGGTCGCCTCGCTGGACGATTCCGGCGCCGCGCGCGAACTGGACGAACTGCTGGGCGAAATCGCCGCACTGTCGCCGCTCATCTCGCGCGCCGACGGCGACGACGTGCGCAAGCCTTCGTTCCTGATCCGCCGCAGCGGCACCGATGTGCAGGTCGGTTTCGCCGGCATTCCGCTGGGCCACGAATTCACTTCACTGGTGCTGGCGCTGCTGCAGGTCGGCGGGCATCCGGTGCGCATCGACGACGCGCTGGCCGAACAGGTGCGCAACCTGCCCGGCGACTACGTCTTCGAGACCTACATGTCGCTGCATTGCCAGAGTTGCCCGGACACGGTGCAGGCGCTGAACGCGATGAGCGTGCTGAACCCGCGCATCCGGCACGTCGCCATCGACGGCGGTCTGTTCCAGGCCGAGGTCGAAGCGAAGGAAATCCTCTCGGTGCCGACGATCTATCTCAACGGCGTCGAATTCGATGCCGGGCGCCTGACTATCGAACAAATTATTGCAAAGCTCGACACCGGCGCGGCGGCGCGCGCGGCCGAGGCGCTGAAGGACGCGGCACCGTTCGACGTGCTGATCGTCGGCGGTGGCCCCGCGGGCGCGGCGGCTGCGATCTATGCCGCGCGCAAGGGCATCCGCACCGGCATCGTCACCGAACGCTTCGGTGGCCAGGTGCTGGACACGATGGCGATCGAGAACTTCCCCTCGGTCGAATACACCGAAGGCCCGAAGCTTGCCGCCTCGCTGCAGGCGCACGTGCGCCAATACGGCGTGGAAGTCATCACCGCGCAGAAGGCCAGGGCACTACATCCGGCCGCGCGCGAAGGCGGACTGGTCGGCGTCGAGCTCGACAGCGGCGCGACCTTGCGCGCGAAGACCGTGATCCTTTCCCCCGGCGCGCGCTGGCGCCAGACCGGCGTGCCCGGCGAAAGCGAGCACCGCAACAAGGGCGTGACCTATTGCCCGCACTGCGACGGCCCGCTGTTCAAGGGCAAGAAGGTGGCGGTGATCGGTGGCGGCAACTCCGGCGTGGAAGCGGCCATCGACCTCGCCGGCATCGTCGAGCACGTCACCCTGCTGGAATTCGACGGCAAGCTGCGCGCGGACGAGGTGCTGCAGCGCAAGTTGCACAGCCTGCCGAACACGACCGTGCACGTGAACGCGCAAACCACCGAAATGCGCGGCGACGGCAGCAAGCTGCAATCGCTGCATTTCACCGACCGCAGCAACGGCAAGGCCAGCGACCTGGAACTCTCCGGCGTGTTCGTGCAGATCGGCCTGCTGCCCAACACCGAATGGCTGAAGGGCACGGTGGAACTGAGTCCGCGCGGCGAAATCGTGATCGACGACCGCGGCCACACCAGCCTGCCAGGTGTGTTCGCCGCCGGCGACGCGACCACCGAGCCGTTCAAGCAGATCGTGGTGGCGATGGGCGCGGGCTCGACCGCGGCGTTGTCGGCGTTCGATTTCCTGATCCGGCATTCGGCGCCCGCCGAGGCCGAGGCGAAGGCGGCCTGAACCGGCGATGCGCCCGTTCGCGGTCCAGCGCATCGACCACGTCGTGCTGCGCGTGCGCGACCTCGACCGCGCGGAAGCGTTCTATCGCGACGTGCTCGACTGCGCGGTGATGCACCGGCGCGACGACCTCGGCCTGCGCCACCTGCGCGCGGGTGCATCGATGATCGACCTCATCTCGATCGACGGGAAACTCGGCAGCCGAGGCGATGCCGCCGCCGGCGAAACGGGCCGCAACGTCGACCACCTGTGCCTGCGCATCGAGCCCTTCGACGAAGCCGCGATCGCCGCCCATCTCGCGGTACATGGGCTGGTGCCGCACGGCCCGGCGACTTCGAATTTCGGCGCCGAAGGCGACGGTCCGTCGCTGTACTTCGACGATCCCGACGGGAACACGATCGAACTCAAGGGGCCATCCACATGAACCTGCGCGACCTCAAGTACCTCGTGGCGCTGGCGGACCACCGCCATTTCGGCAAGGCCGCCGACGCCAGCTTCGTCAGCCAGCCGACGCTGTCGACCCAGATCAAGAAGCTGGAGGAAGAACTCGGCGTGGCGCTGGTCGAACGCGCGCCGCGCAAGGTGATGCTGACTCCGGTCGGGCGCGAAGTGGTCGAGCGCGCGCGGAAGATCATCGCCGAGGTCGATCAGATGGGCGAAGTCGCGCGACGCAGCCGCGACCCGGAGGCCGGCACCGTGCGCCTCGGCCTGTTCCCCACGCTAGGCCCCTACCTGCTTCCGCACGTGGTGCCGCGCATTCGTCGTCGCTTCCCGCAGCTGGAACTGCTGCTGGTCGAGGAAAAGAGCGACGTGCTGCTGCGGCGCCTGCGCGAAGGCGCGCTCGATGCCGCGCTGCTCGCCTTGCCGCTGCACGACGACCAGTTGCACGCGGAATTCCTGTTCGAGGAACCCTTCCTGCTCGCGGTGCCGGAATCGCATCCGCTCGCCGCACGCGGGTCGCTCGCGCTCGACGACCTGTCCTCGCAAACCCTGCTGCTGCTGGAAGACGGCCATTGCCTGCGCGACCAGGCGCTGGACGTTTGCCGCACCGCCGGCGCCGGCGAAAACGGCGGCTTCCGCGCGACCAGCCTGGAAACGCTGCGGCAGATGGTCGCGGCGAACGTCGGCGTGACCCTGTTGCCGTCGCTGGCGGTGAAGCCGCCGGTGGCTCAATCCGACGCGATCCGCCTGCTGCCGTTCCACGACCCGCAGCCGAGCCGGCGCATCGCGATGGCATGGCGCCGCAGCTCGGCGATGTCCGCGTTCCTGATGCAGCTCGCCGGCGAATTCAAGCGACTGCCGCAGGAACTGCTTGCGGCCGAATCGCCGTCGTCGAAAAAACCGCGTGCATCGAAGGGCAAGCGCGTCTAGCTTGCGCGGATGAACCTGCGCAACGCCCTCATCGCGATGGTCGTGCTCGGCCTTGCCGGCTGGTGGTTTTCGCCGCATTCGCCGCGGGTGCCCGCGCCGCCGAAACATGCCGATGCCGCCGCCTACACCGATTGCCCATTGCCGCCGCTGGTCGCGCGCGGCCAGCCGCCGCTGCAGAGCGAGGTGCCCGCCTCGCTCGCGCCGTTCCGGCTCGAGGGCGCGAACCTGCAACCGCTCGCCGGCTTCAGCGTCGATGCGCGCGTGCTCTCGCGCGAGGATTACAGCTTCGGCCGCGAAGCCGATTACTCGCCCACCGACCTCGCGCTCGGCTGGGGTCGCATGGGGGATGACGCCGTGCTTGATCGTCTCGATATCAGCCAATCCTCGCGCTGGTACCACTATCGCTGGCGCGGCGATCCGCCCATTCCACCCCGGGAGATCATCCAATCGAGCGCGAACATGCACATGATCCCGTCGGATGCGACGGTCGCTTCCGCGCTGCACGACGTGAAACCCGGCCAACGCGTGCGCATCGACGGCTGGCTGGTGCAGGTCGACGCCAACGACGGCTGGCACTGGCGCAGTTCGACCACCCGCGAGGACACTGGCGACGGCGCCTGCGAAGTGGTCTACGTCTGCGCCATTTCCCGCGAATAACGGCGTTGCGCGTCGCACGGGGGTTTGCGCCATGAAACCGTTCTTGCCGATCTGTGCGCTGGCCTGCGCCCTGCTCGCCCCGCCCGCCGTCGCCGCGTCGGATGAAGTCGACATCGTCTTCGTCGGCGACGTGATGGTCGCGGAAATCCCGGGCGAGTTGATCGCCAAGGGCATCGATCCGTTCGAGCCGTTCAATGCCCTCCTGCAGAAGCACGACCTGCGCATCGGCAACCTCGAATGCGTGGTCGCCACCGGCGGCACCGCCGAGGCCAAGCCCTTCACCTTCCGCGCCGATCCGGGCGTGCTGCCGGTGCTGAAGAAGCACTTCGATGCGATGTCGGTGGCGAACAACCATTCCGGCGATTTCGGCAAGGTCGCGTTCGCCGAGGAACTCGGGTTGATGCGCACGGCCGGCTTGCCGTACTTCGGCGGAGGCGACGACCTGGCCGAAGCGCACAGGCCGGTGATCCTCGAACGCAACGGCCTGCGCATCGCGCTGCTGGGCTACGTCGAGTTCAAGCCGCGTTCGTTCGAAGCCGGCGCGCACCTGCCCGGCGTGGCTTGGAGCGGCGAGGACGACCAGGTGATCGAAGACATCGCCGCCGCGCGCCGGGATTACCACGCGGACATCGTGATCCCGTACATGCACTGGGGCTGGGAAGAGGAACCGAATCCCAGCCCACGCCTGCGCGAATTCGCGCGGCGGATGATCGACGCCGGCGCCGACATGGTGGTCGGCGGCCATCCGCACGTGACCCAGGGCGCGGAAATGTACAAGGGCAAGCCGATCGTCTACAGCCTCGGCAATTTCCTGTTCAACAGCTTCGATACCGAAGCGACGACGACGGGCTGGGTGCTGTCGGCGCGGATCGGCCGCGACGGCGTGCGCGAATGGCGCACCTACGTGGCGAAACTCGACGGCGACGGCGTGCCGCATCCCGCGTTCGACCAACCGAGTCCCTGCGGCCACGCGGGCGATGCGAGCGTCAGCACATGCAGGGGCGCGCCATGAAACGCAGCCTCGTGATCGCCCTGCTCGCATTCGCATGCACCGACGCGATGGCGTCCGGCGTGCGTTGCCACGTGGTCTACGGCGGCGAAAACTTCACCATCGACGCCACGCCGACCCGCGACCCGTATCGCGTCGAAAGAACGAAGATCGGGAAGTATTTCGAATTCAAGCTGGTCTACGCGAAATCGCCGGTCACCGGCGAATCGATCAAGGCGTACGTCTATGGCGTTTCGACCGGCACGCCCGTGCCAATCCACGCCGCGACATGGCGCCCGCCGTTCGATGCGCGCACGCAGGCATGGGGATTCACCGGCTACCACTCGGTCTACGAACCGAGCAAGAGCAGCGAATTCCAGTACTGGTGCCAGTACTTCCCCGGCGAAGTGCCGGCTCAGCCCGCGGCGCCGAACCCGACCGGGCAACTCACCCCGGTACCGCCCAGGCCGCAATAACCCATCGGGTTCTTCGACAGGTATTGCTGGTGCTCGTCCTCGGCGTAATGGAACGCCGGCGCGGGAAACACGATTTCGGTGGTGATGTCGCCATGACCGGCATCGCGCAACTTCTCCTGGAACGCGTCGCGGCTGGCGATCGCCGCGTCGTACTGCGCCTGTGTCGTGCAGTAGATGGCCGAACGGTACTGGGTGCCGGCGTCGTTGCCCTGGCGCATGCCCTGGGTGGGATCGTGGCTTTCCCAGAACGCCTTCAGCAGGCTTTCGAACGCCACCTGCGCCGGGTCGTAGGCGACCAGCACGATTTCGGCATGGCCGGTTTCGCCCGAACACACTTCGCGGTAGGTCGGGTTCGGCGTGTAGCCGCCGGCATAGCCGACCGCGGTGGTCTCGACCCCGGGGATCGACCAGAACTTGCGTTCCGCGCCCCAGAAGCAGCCCATGCCGAACTGCACGGTCTCGAGGCCGGAGGACTTGTCGGTCAGATGCGCGCCCTGGATCGGGCGGCCGTGCACATGGTGCGCGTTGCGCACCGGCATCGGAGTGTCGCGGCCCGGCAAGGCCTTCGCCGGATCGACCATGCGTTGCTTGTGGGCACCGATACCGAGCATGTCGTTCTCCTCGCGTGGGGTGCGTTCGATGTGCGGGCGAACCCGCGCCGATCAAGCGTCAAGCGATGGGTTCGGGAATCGGCCGCCGCCTCATCCCGGCGACGAAGATCCCGGCCAGCGACAAGCCCAGGCCCAGCCATTCGCGCCCACTGGCGTCGTGGCGGAGCACCAGCACGTCGAGCAGGAACGCGACCAGCGGCTGCAACAGCAGCAGCAGGCCGACCAGGGTCACCGGCAGGCGCGCCATGGCCCGCGAGATCAGGCTCCAGGCCAGGCAATGGCCGATGCCGGCCAGCACCAGCAGGATGGCCAGCGTGCGCAGGTCGGGGATGGCGAAGGAATGGCCTTCGGCGCGGACGATGCCGCCCAGCAGCAGCGCGGTGCCTAACGCGGCGAAGCACAGCACCTGTTCGGTCGAGGCCGCGCCGGGCGCGTCGCAATCGGCATCGGACTGGGTGCGCTTCAGGCCGAGGTTGTAGACCGCGTAACAGACGCCGGTACCAAGCCCCAGCCACACGCCCCAGCGGTATCCGGACGGCAGCGAAGCCCAGTCCCCGCCGAGCAGCAGCCACAGGCCGAACGCGGCCAGCGCCAGCCCGGCGACGAAGGCCGCGCCGATGCGTTCGCCGAACAGCAGGGCCCCGGCCAGGGCCATGAAGAACACCTGCGCGTTGCCGAGCAGGGTGGCGAGGCCGGGTCCGACGATCAGGATGCTGCGGTGCCAGAGCCAGAGGTCGGCGGCGAAGGCGCAGGCCGGGAGCGCCAGCCGCGCCCAGGCCCTCGCGGGGATCGGCTTCCAGCCGCGACGCAGGCTGACGAGGATCGCGAAGATGGCGGCGGCCAGCGCCATGCGCCAGAACGCGGACACGGTCGGCGGCAAGCCGCTGATGCGCACCATCAGGCCGTTGCTGCCGATCAGGCAGGCGCCGAGCAGCATGCGCGCGAGCGCGGTTCGGCGCTGCGCGTCGGCGCCGCCGGGAAGTTCGTCGACCGGCGTCGCCATGCCCATGCGCGCAGCATAACCGCGGGCACCGGCGCGCAGACGCTAAACTGCGCGCCTTCCCACGAACGTCCCGCGCATGTCCGCCCCGCACGACCCCAACGCTCCCGCGAAAAGCGACTTCATCCGCAACATCGTTCGCGAGGACCTCGCCAGCGGCAAGCACGCGGCCATCCGCACCCGTTTCCCGCCGGAACCGAACGGCTACCTGCACATCGGCCACGCCAAGGCGATCTGCCTGGATTTCGGCATCGCGGCGGAGTTCGGCGGCGACTGCAACCTGCGCCTGGACGACACCAACCCGGCGAAGGAAGACCCGGAATACGTGCGCGCGATCCAGGACGACGTGCGCTGGCTCGGCTTCGACTGGCATTCGCTGCGGCATGCGTCCGATTACTTCGACGTGCTCTACCTCGCCGCCGAAAAGCTGATCCGGCAGGGCGATGCCTTCGTCTGCGACCTGTCCGCGGAACAGGTGCGCGAATACCGCGGCACGCTGACCGAGCCGGGCCGCAATTCGCCATTCCGCGACCGCAGCGTCGAGGAGAACCTCGACCTGTTCCGGCGCATGCGCGCCGGCGAGTTCGCGGACGGCGCACGCACGTTGCGCGCGAAGATCGACATGGCCAGCGGCAACATCAACCTGCGCGATCCGGCGCTGTACCGGATCAAACACGTCGAACACCAGAACACCGGCGACAAGTGGCCGATCTACCCGATGTACGACTTCGCGCATTCGCTCAGCGACGCGGTCGAGGGCATCACCCATTCGCTGTGCACGCTGGAGTTCGAGGACCATCGCCCGCTGTACGACTGGTGCGTGGACAAGGTCGACCTCGCCGGTTCGCCGGAACTGGTGGAGCCGCTGCTCGACAAGGGCTATCCGTTCGAAGCCGCCAAGCCGCGCCAGATCGAGTTCTCGCGGCTCAACTTCAACTGGCTGGTGATGAGCAAGCGCAAGCTGCTGCAGCTGGTCGAATCCGGCCGCGTCGACGGCTGGGACGACCCGCGCATGCCGACCCTGCAGGGCATCCGCCGTCGCGGCTACACGCCCAGCGCGCTGCGCCTGATGGTCGATCGCGTCGGCATCAGTAAGCAGAACTCGCTGCTGGATATTTCGATCCTCGAAGGCGCGCTGCGCGACGACCTCGACGCGCATGCGCCACGGCGCATGGCGGTGATCGATCCGCTGAAGATGGTGCTGACCAATCTCGCGGACGACCACGAGGAATCGCTGGCGTTCTCCAACCATCCCAAGGACGCTTCGCAGGGCGAACGCGCGATTCCGTTCTCGCGCGAACTGTGGATCGAGCGCGAGGATTTCGCCGAAGTGCCGCCGCCGGGCTTCAAGCGCCTCACCGTCGGTGGCGACGTGCGCCTGCGCGGCGCCGGCATCGTCCGCTGCGACGAGGTGGTGAAGGACGGCGCCGGCAACATCGTCGAACTGCGCTGCACGCTGGATCCCGAATCGCGCCCCGGCATGGAAGGCGCGAACCGCAAGGTCAAGGGCACGATCCACTGGGTCGGCGCGAAACACGCGGTGCCCGCCGAGATCCGCTTGTACGACCGGCTGTTCACCGTGCCCGATCCCGACAACGACGAGGGCGGCAAGACCTACGTCGATCATCTGAACCCGGATTCGCGCAAGGTCGTCGCCGGTTATGTCGAACCCGCGGCCGCCGACGCCGCGCCGGAACAGGGATTCCAGTTCGAACGCGTCGGCTATTTCGTCGCCGACCGCTACGACCACGCGCCGGGCAAGCCGGTGTTCAACCGCAGCGTGACCCTGCGCGATACCTGGTCGCAGAAAGCCTGATGCTGTACGCCCAGGTCCACCTCACGCTTCCGGCCTGGGTGCACGAGGCGGTGGACACCACGCGCGTCCATGCCTCCGACGCCGACAAGGTTTCGCTCGCCATCGCATTGTCGAAGCGCAACGTCGACGAAGAGAGCGGCGGCCCGTTCGGCGCGGCCGTGTTCGGCCCGGACGACAGGATCATCGCCGTCGGCGTGAACCGCGTCGTGCCGCATTCCTGTTCGGTCGCGCACGCGGAAATGCTGGCCTACATGCTGGCGCAGGGCCGCACGCAGCGCTTGCGCCTGAACCGCGACGCCGACGACAACGCGATCGGCCCGATCACGCTCGCGACTTCCTCGCAGCCCTGCTGCCAGTGCTATGGCGCGACGGTCTGGGCCGGCATCGACCGGCTGCTGATCGGCGCACGCGCGGAAGACGTGATGGCATTGACCGAATTCGACGAGGGCCCGCTGCCGGCGGACTGGGTCGGCGAACTCGACGCGCGCGGCATCGAAGTCGTGCGCGACATCGAACGCGACGCCGCGCGCGCCGTGCTGCGTGCCTACGGCGAAGCCGGCGGCGCGCGTTACTGAACGCACGGTTCACGCACGCCAGCCGCCCGTTCAGTCGCGGTTTCGGCGTTTTAACCCGGCCTTGATCGACGCGGTCGTAGCGTGCGGTCTCCACCGCCCACGGAGGCCGCACCATGAAGACGCACATCCGCAATACGCAGCGACTGCTGCCGATCGCCCTGCTCGCCGCGATGGCGTGCGCGCCGGCGTTCGCGCAAAGCACCGACGCGCAGGTCGAAACGCAGACCGACGCCCAATCCAAGTCCGCGACCAACGATGCGACGCAGGCCGACCAGTCGGCACAGGACGCGTCTGCCGCCGCGAACGCCGCGGTGAAGGCGAGCATGGCGCCAGCCCCGACCGCCGAGGCCGCGACGGCCGCCGCCAACCAGGCTTCGGCCGCGCAAGCCTCTGCTGCCATGGCGCAACAGGCCGCGACGGATGCGCAGGCCGGCGCGGAGCAGGCCCAGGCCGCGAACGCGGTCGCGAACTACGGCGTGAACAAGGGCGATGCGTCCGCGCAGGCCAGCATGGGCGCCGCTAACGCCGCTTCGGCGGCGAGCGATGCGCAGGCCGCCGCGGCATCCGCCCAAGATGCGGCGAACGCCGCGCAGGCTGCGATGACGCCGCCGCCCCAACCGCAGGTTGCCGTCACCTATAGGCAGACCGTGGTGATCCGTTCGGTCCCGAGCGGCCAGAGCGTGACGCTGACGGTTCCCGCCAACGGCAATTGATCCCGGAACGCTGGTTCGAACGCCCCGCATCGCGGGGCGTTCTTTTTACGTACGGATCAGAGCCCCGAGGCGCGGCGCCAGAGCGCGGACGCCACCGGCGGCAGGCGCCCGGCGATGCCGAGCGCATGGCCACGCAACAGCGTGGGCCAGAGCGCGTCGTTGCTGTAGACGCGATTGATCGCGTCGAATGCATGCGCCGACAGCGCGTTCTCGCTGCGACGCTGCCGTGCCCAGCGCTGCAGCCGGTGCGCCGCATCCCATGCGAGTCGCCGCGATTGCGCATCGGCAATGGAATCGCGCAACGCGGCCACGTCGCGCAGGCCGAGGTTCACGCCCTGCCCCGCGAGCGGATGCACCACGTGCGCGGCATCGCCGGCCAGGAGCACGCGGCCTTCGCGTATTCGATCCGCGAGCTGGCGGCGCAACGGGAACGCCGCGCGCTTCGAGGCGACATGCGCCGTGCCGAGGCGCGCCTGGAATGCGGCCGTGAGTTCCTCGCCGAACGCGTCGTCGTCCAGCGCCAGCACGCGCGCGGCTTCCTCGTCCGGCAAGCTCCAGACGATGGAACTGAGTCCGTCGCTGCAGGGCAGGAACGCCAGCGGCCCGCCGGGCAGGAAACGCTGCCATGCCGTGCCCTCGTGCGGCAATGCGGTTTCGACGTAAGCGACCACGCCGCGTTGCGAATAATCGTGCGCATCGACTTCGACGCCGGCGAGCGCACGCAGCGCCGAATCGCCGCCATCGGCCGCGACCGCGATGCGTGCCTCGATGCCGCGGCCCGAATCCAGGACGAGTCCGGCGCCACGCTCGTCCTGCACCAGCGATTCGACCTTCGCCGGACACAACACTTCGACGCCGGCCGCCGGCAACGCCGACCACAATCGATCCACGAGCAGGCCGTGTTCGACGATCCAGCCGAGTTCGTGCCGGCCCAGCGCATCGGCATCGATGGCGAGTTCGCCGCCGCCGGCCGCGTCCCACACCCGCATGCGCCGGTACGGTTCGGCCCGCGCATCGCGCACCGGCTTCCAGACGCCGAGCGCATCGAGCAGCGCGGCGTTGTCGGGCGCGAACGCGTACACGCGCAGGTCGCGCTGCGCCGCGTTCCAGCGCGGCGGTTCGCACGCCTCGACCAGTACGACATCGAGGCCAAGCCTGGCCAACGCGAGCGCGCAGGCCGCACCGACCACGCCGCCGCCGACCACGACCGCGTCGCGCAGGCCGCGCGTCACGCGCGTCCCCGGCACAAGGCCGGCACGTCGCCGCGATAGCCCATCGCCCCACCGACGATCCTCGCCTGCAGCGAGGGCGAACGATCGGCCGCGAGCCAACCCAGCGCACGCAGGGCCGACACATCTTCGTTCGACGTGAATCGCGCCAATCCGTCGGAGAACGCGAGCGTGCGTTCGCGGTCTTCGCGCCGACGTTGCGCATGGCGTTCGAGCAAGTCGCCGGAAACCGCATCGATGCCCTCGGCCTCGAGCATTTCCGCCAGGGTCAGCGCATCGCGCAAACCGAGGTTGAAGCCCTGCGCGCCGACCGGATGCAGGCTTTGCGCCGCGTTGCCGACCAGCACCGCGCGCGGCGCGTGCAGGGTGTTCGCGACGATGCGCTGCGCCGGATACGCGCTGCGCGGGCCGATGTCGGTGAACCTTCCGGCACGCCAGCCGAAGGCGCGCTGCACGCGTGCGAGGAAAGCGCCGTCGTCGAGCGCGGCGACTTCGTCGGCTTCGTTTTCCGCGACCGCATGCACCAGGCCGTAATGGCGATCGCCGCGCGGCAACAGCGCGGTCGGGCCATGGTCGCCGAAGCGTTCCCAGGCGGTGCCGTCGGGCGCGCGTTCCGCGCGCAGGCGCGCGACGAACAGGCGTTGGCCGTAATCGTGGCGTTGCGCGCCGATGCCGAGCGCATTGCGCACCGCGCTGTCGCTGCCGTCGGCGGCGACCAGCAGGCGCGCCGAAAGCATGGATTCGCCGGAATCGCCGGCGATGCGGATGCGGCTCCATTCCGGATCTGGTTCACCAAAGCCGAGGAAACGCGCGGGCCGGTGGCGAACGAGTTTCGGCAGGGATTGCAGGCGCGCTTCCAGCGCATCGCCGAGGTCGCGCGCGACCACCACCCGGCCGAAGGCCTCGCGCCCATGGTCTTCGGCACGCAACAGCAACCGGCCGAAGTCCCCATTGCGACTGGCGTGGATGCGGCGGATCGCGCCGCTGGGCGCGCGCAGCGCTGGCAATACGCCGAGCGCAGCTAGCGCGTTGATGCTGGCTTCGGCGAGGCTGAGGTTGCGCTGATCGAACACCTCCGGCAGGCGCGCGGCCGGCGTGGCTTCGACCATGGCGACATCGAGGCCGCTGCGTTCCAGCGCGAGCGCGAGGCTGGCGCCGACCAGTCCGCCGCCGACGATGACGACGTCGTGGCTGCCGGCGTTGGCGGGGTCGTGGGGGGCCATTGCGTTATGCTAGCGGTTCCCGTGAAAAACAGACGCGCACGACGATGAACCGCCCCGCCCCTGCCACCAGTTTCGCCCCCGGCCCGCTGCTGCTGGCCGCGCTGATCTTCGTCGCCGCGCTGACGCGCCTGCTGCCGCATCCGCCGAACTTCTCGCCGGTCGAGGCCATCGCGCTGTTCGGTGGCGCGTATTTCGCCTCGCGCACATGGGCCGTGCTCGTGCCGCTGGCGGGTCTGTTGCTCTCCGATCTCGTGCTGGGCGCGATGAACGGCGGCACCTACCTGCAGTACTTCAGCACCGCGACCTACCTGCCCAGCCTGCTCGCGATCTACGCCTGCGTCGCGCTGTGCAGCGTGCTCGGCTTCGGCCTGCGCGGACGCGTCAGTGGTGCGCGCGTGCTCGGCTATTCGCTCGCCGGCTCGGTGCTGTTCTTCCTGCTCAGCAATTTCGCCACCTGGTTGACCGCCGTCGTCGTCCCGGGCTATCCCGCCTGCAATACCGGCCTGGCCGCTTGCTACGTCGCCGGCATTCCGTTCTTCCAGTGGACCGTGCTCGGCACGCTGTTCTACTCGGCGCTGCTGTTCGGCGGCTTCGCCCTGCTGCGCCGGAAGCTGCCGGCGCTGCGCGCGCAGACGGTGTAAGAGCGAGGAACGAGAGGAGAGAAACGAGGAACGAGTAAAAGCCCGGGAACCGATCCAGACACTCGTTTCTCGTTCCTCATCACTCGTTCCTAAATTTTCTGCCATGGGCAATCGTCTCTCCAAGATCTACACCAAGACCGGCGACGACGGCACGACCGGACTCGGCGACGGCACGCGCGTGGCCAAGGATTCGGCGCGCGTCGCCGCCTACGGCACCGTGGACGAGGCGAATTCGGCGATCGGCGTGCTGCTCGCGACGGCCTTGCCGGACGCGATCCGCAACCAGCTCGTGTCGATCCAGCACCAGATGTTCGACCTCGGCGGCGAGTTGTGCATTCCCGGCCACGCGGCCATCGACGATGCCGACGTGGAACGGCTGGAACAGTGGCTGGACGCGCACAACGCGGATCTCCCGGCGCTGAAGGATTTCATCCTGCCCGGCGGCGGCGAGGCGGCGGCGCGCTGCCACCTCGCGCGCACCATCGTGCGCCGCGCCGAACGCGAGGCGGTGACGCTGTCGCACCACGACGCGGTGCGGCCGCAGGCGATCCGCTATCTCAACCGCCTCTCCGACCTGCTGTTCGTGCTCGCCCGCGTGCTCGCGCGCATTGACGGACACGGCGAAGTCTTGTGGAACCACGAGCGCCGGCGTTGAACGCCGTCGAGCTGCGGCTGTATTCGCACCCTGCCTGCCTCGCGCACGACACCGGCGAAGGCCATCCGGAACGCCCCGCGCGACTCATCGCCGTGCTCGACGCACTTGCAGCGCGTTTCACCGAACTGGTTCCGCACGAAGCACCGCGCGCCTCGCGCGAATCGCTGTTGCGCGTGCATGTGCCGGAACTGGTCGCGACGGTGCTGGAAACGCAACCGGGCGCGGACCTGCACTGGCTGGATGCGGACACCGCGCTCTCGTCCGGAAGTGCCGAAGCGGCGCTGCGCGCCGCCGGCGCCGCGATCGCGGCGACCGACTGGGTTGTGGGCGGCGGAAACCGGCGCGCGTTCTGCGCGGTGCGCCCGCCCGGCCACCACGCCGAACCGGCGACGTCCATGGGCTTCTGCCTGTTCGACAACGTCGCGGTCGGAGCAGCGCACGCATTCGCCGTGCACGGGGTCGAGCGCATCGCCATCGCCGATTTCGACGTGCACCACGGCAACGGCACCCAGGCGATCTTCGAAAGCGAACCGCGGCTGCTGTTCGTCGATTCGCACCAGATGCCGCTCTATCCCGGCACCGGCGCGGCGAGCGAAACCGGCGTGGGCAACATCGCCAATGCGCCGTACCCGCCGCTGAGCAGCGGCGCGGATGTGCGCGCGCTGTGGCGCGAGGTGCTGTTGCCGAAGCTGGACGCGTTCGCGCCGCAACTGCTGTTCGTGCCCGCGGGCTTCGACGCGCACCGCGACGATCCGCTCGCGCAAGGCTTGCTCGAAACCGGCGACTTCGCATGGATCACGACGCAACTGGTCGAAATCGCGGAGCGGCATGCGCGTGGGCGCATCGTGTCCACGCTCGAAGGCGGCTACGACCTGTCCGCGCTCGCGGCCAGCGCGGTCGCGCACGTCGCCGCGCTGCGCGGCTGATCGGGCGAAGGCTTCCCGCGCCGTTCCCCGCCGCCGCGGCGGATCGGATCGTCGGCCATGGGCAACGCCTGAATGGGTCCGTGCCCCGGAATGCCGTCCGCGTTGCCCGGGTGCAAGGGTTCCGGCAAGCTAACGGCCGTTTTCCGCCGCCGGACAAGGACGCGTGCGCCGAACCCTCCGCCTGTTGCCCCTGCCGCTGCTGATCGCGGCCTGCCTGCCCGCCTGGGCCGACGACGACATGCCGCCGAACTGGAGCCAGTGCCCGGTCGAGGACGCGGTCCCCGCGTTCCCCGAGGCGCCGGCAACCCAGCCGCCGGCACCCGCGGACGACGCGCAACGGGCCGACGCCGGCACGACCACTGCCGCCGCCGCGTCCGGCACGCAGGCAGGCAACCCGCCCCCTGCGAAAACCGTACCGAAGCTGACCTCGCAGCAGCGGGTGCAATTGCCCACGGATATTTCCGGCGACCAGATTTCCGGCATCGAGGGCAGCGATACCACCTTCAGCGGCCATGTCGTGCTCACCCGCGGCGACCAGTTCCTCGCGACCGACCACCTGACCTCCAACAGCGAGACCGGCAACTACAGCGCGGACGGGAGCGTCCGTTACCAGGATTCCGGGATCCGCCTGGTGGCGAAGAGCGCCGAAGGCAACCAGGACCAGGACGTCCACCAGCTCGACGACGTGCGTTACCAGTTGATCTCGCGCCGCGGCAACGGCGGCGCCGAGCGCGCGGAAATGCACGGCAGCGACGGCAAGCTCTACGGTTCCACCTATTCCACCTGCCCGCCCGACCAGCGCGTCTGGGAATTGCAGGCCAAGCAGATCGACATCGATACCGACAACGGCATGGGCGTGGCCCACGACGCCACCCTGCGCGTGGGCAAGGTGCCGGTGCTGTACGTGCCCTGGTTCACCTTCCCGATCGACAACCGCCGCCGCACCGGCCTGCTTTATCCCTCCATCGGTTCCTCCAGCCGCAACGGCTTCGACTGGCGCCAGCCGATCTACATCAACCTCGCGCCGAACTACGACCTGACCCTGACCCCGCGCTTCATGAGCCAGCGCGGATTGCAGCTGGGCACCGAATTCCGCTACCTGCTGCCGCACGGCCGCGGCACGCTCGAGGCAACCTACCTGCCTTCGGACAACCTGACCGAACGCGGCCGGGACGAGGAAATCGCCGACCACATCCCGGTGGACAACCGGCGCGTCGACAACCGCGGCATGTTCCACTTCAACGCGACGCAGGATCTCTCGGACACCTGGCAGGCGCGTTCGAACCTGTACTGGATCAGCGATCCGCGCTGGCTCGAGGACTCGAGCAACAACATCAACGGACTGTCGACCTATCGCCTGAAGAGCACCGTTGGACTCTATGGCAGCGGCCGCTACTGGCAGGCCGGCATCAGCGCCGAACGCCCGATCCTCGCCGACTACACGCTGAGCGAGCGCAGCCTTCCGTTCGGCGAACTCCCGCGCCTATTCGCATCCTGGTCGCAGCCGTTCGGCAACCACCTGGTGGCCGGCGTCGACAGCGAACTCGTGCGCTTCCAGCACAACGATCCCGATGCCAAGCCCGGCGGCACGCGCTTCGACCTGAAGCCCTACGTCAGCATGCCGTTCGAGGGCAACAGCTGGTTCGCGACGCCGACGCTCGCCTGGCGCTACACGAGTTACCGCCTCGAGGACGAACTCGCGGCGAAGCTGGGCGGGAACACCAGCCCGAGCCGCAGCCTGCCGATCGCCAGCTTCGATGCCGGCATGTACTTCGATCGCGACACCAGCATCCGCGGGCATGGTTTCATCCAGACCCTGGAACCGCGGATCTACTACCTCTACGCGCCGTATCGCGACCAGTCGGACCTGCCCCTGTTCGACACACGCGCCATGACCTTCAGTTGGGGGTCCTTGTTCCGCGACAACCGCTTCACCGGCGCGGACCGGCAGATCAACGCCAACCAGTTGACCCTCGCGCTTACGAGCCGCTTCCTGCGCCAGTCTGACGGTTTCGAAAAACTCGTGGTCAATCTTGGCCAGATCCGCTATTTCACCCCGCCCTTGGTGACAACCAGCAGCACGCCGGTGACGACCAACCGCGACCAGTCGCGCTGGGTCGCCGATGCGAGCTACGCCATCAACGACCGCTGGAGCATGAACGGTTCCTACCAGTGGGATCCGGTCGACAAGCTCCAGTACCTCGCCAGTTTCAACACCCGTTACCTGATCGGCGACGACGGAGTCCTGAACCTGGGCTATCGCTATCGGCGCAACGTGCTCGAACAGGCCGACGTTCTCGTTCCTGTATCCGCTGAGCGCGTCGTGGAGCGTCGTGGGCCGCTATTACTATTCCTTCTACCGCAACCCGAAGACGGATGCCGAACCCGGGCTGCTCGAAGGCATTGCCGGCGTGCAGTGGGACAGCTGCTGCCTCGCCGTGCGCGTGATGGCCCGGCGCTACGTGCGCAACCGCAGCGGCGACATGAACAACGCCATCCAGTTCGAGGTCGAGCTGAAGGGCCTTGGCTCCGCCGGCACCGACACGAGGTCCCGCCTGCGCCGTGCTATCCTCGGCTACGACCGGGACGACCTCTACCTGATCCCGCCCGCATCCGTCAGCGTCGACAACGACGCCACCGACGACGACTCCCCCGACACCCTGCCATGAAGACACTGCTCGCCAGCCTGCTTGCCGCCTGCCTGCTCGCCGGGAATGCGTTCGCGCAACCCGCCCAGCCCATCGATCGCATCGCCGCCGTCGTCAACGACGACGTGGTGTTGCAGAGCGAGCTCGACCGCGCCATCCAGAACATCCAGAACCAGTACGCGAAGCAGCCGAACGCGCAACTCCCGCCGCCGGACGTGCTGCGCAAGCAGGTGCTCGAGCGCCTGGTCCTGGTCCGGCTGCAGGTGATGCAGGCCTCGCAGCAGGGCATCCGGGTCACCGACCAGGACGTGGATGCCGCCATCGCCGGCGTCGCCAACCAGAACCGGCTGACCGTCGACCAGCTGCGCGCCAACCTGGCCAACGAAGGTCTCGACTACGCCTCGTTCCGCGATTCGATCCGCGACGAGGTCGCGATCCAGCGCCTGCGCCAGCGTTACGCGCAAACCAGCATCAGCGTCAGCGACGCCGAAGTGGACGCCGCGATGGCGACCCAGGCCAACAGCGCCCAGTACCACCTCGCGCACCTGCTCGTGGCGCTGCCGGAAAACCCGACGCCTGAACAGATCGACGTCGCGCAGAAGAAGATCGAGGGCGTGAAGGGCCTGATCGACCGCGGCGAGATGGATTTCGCCACCGCCGCAGCGCGCTATTCCGACAGCCAGAACGCGCTGGAAGGCGGCGACCTTGGCTGGCGCAGCGCCGACGAGATCCCGACCGCGTTCGCCAGCATGATCAGCAACATGAAGGCGGGCCAGGTCATCGGCCCGATCCGTGGCGCCAGCGGCTTCCAGCTGGTCCAGCTCGTCGAAACGCGCAGCGCCGCCGACGCGCCCGCGGGCGCCGCGCAGATGGCGACCCAGTACCAAGCCCGGCACATCCTGGTGCGCGTGAACGATTCGACCGACGACGCCGCGGCCAAGGCCAGGATCGATACGCTGCGCGCCCGCATCGCCGGCGGCGCCGATTTCGCGACGGTTGCGCGCGAAAACTCCGACGACCTGAACACCAGGCCGGGCGGCGGCGACCTGGGCTGGTTCAATGCGGACGCCTTCGGCGCGGATTTCGGCGCGCAGGTGGCGGCCTTGCAGGACGGCGAGGTTTCGCAACCGTTCAAGACCCAGGCCGGTTGGCACATCGTCCAGCGCATGGGAACGCGCCAGGTGAACGCCACCGACGAGAACCGTCGCTCGCAGATCCGCGAGGCGATCGGCCAGCGCAAGCTCGAGGAATCCTGGTCGCGCTACCTGCAACAGCTGCGCGGCGAAGCCTACGTCGACATCCGTCCCGCGGACGGCACCACCACCCCGCCTGCCGGCGGCTGAAATGCGGCGACCGAGGCTGGCGCTGGTTCCGGGCGAGCCGGCCGGCGTCGGCCCGGAGTTGTGCGTCCGCGCGCTCGCGCGCAGCCACGACGCCGATCTAGTGGTGTACGGCGACGCGCAGGCGCTGCGCGATATCGCGACGGAACGCGGCATCGCGTTACCGTCATTCGAGCACGTCGATGTCCGCAACGCGGTTCCCGCCACCGCGGGCCAACTGGACCCTCGCAACGCCCCGGCGGTGATCGCCGCGCTGGAAGCCGCCGCGCGCGATTGCCTGGACGGACGCATCGACGGACTCGTCACAGGTCCCGTTCACAAGGCCAACGTCAATGCCGCAGGCATCGCCTACACCGGCACCACCGAACTGCTCGCGCACCAGGCCGGACGCGACGTGGTGATGATGCTGGCGCGGCCCGGATTGCGGGTCGCCTTGGCGACCACCCACCTGTCCTTGCGCGCCGTGCCCGATGCGATTTCGCAAGCCTCGCTGGAGACGACGTTGCGCGTGCTGCATGCGTCGCTGCGAACGGATTTCGGCATCGCATCACCGATCATCGCCGTGCTCGGCCTGAATCCGCATGCGGGCGAAGGCGGCGTGCTCGGCCGCGAGGAAATCGAAACCATCGCGCCCGTGCTCGCGAAATTGCACAACGAAGGTTTCGACCTGCGCGGCCCGCTGCCGGCGGACACCGCGTTCCTGCCGGCGAAGCTGCGCGATTTCGACGCGGTACTGGCGATGTACCACGACCAGGGCCTGCCGGTGTTGAAATCGACCGGCATCGAGCACGCGGTCAACATCACCCTCGGCCTGCCCTACCCGCGCGTCGCGGTCGACCACGGCACCGCGCTCGACATCGCCGGACGCGGCATCGCCGATCCGTCCAGCCTGTTCGCCGCCATCGCCGAATGCGCGCGCATGGCGATGCATCGTGGACGCACGGCCTGATGGAGGCGATCGGCTTCGACGATTTCCTGAAGGTCGAACTGCGCGTGGGTCGCGTCGTGTCGGCCGAACCGTTCCCGCAGGCGCGCAAGCCGGCCTACATCCTGCACGTGGATTTCGGCGCGGAAATCGGCGTGCGCAAGTCCAGCGCGCAGATCACCGTCCATTACGCGCCTGAAGAGCTGGTCGGCCGGCTGGTGGTGGCGGTGGTGAACTTTCCGGCGAAGCAGATCGGTCCGCTGATGTCCGAATGCCTCGTCACCGGCTTCCACGATGCCGACGGCGCGGTCGTGCTGTGTGTGCCGGACCGCGACGTGCCGCTCGGGACGAAGCTGCTGTGAACAATCGCGGCGAGCGCAACGCCGACGGCTTCCGCCGCGAGGCGAAGAAACACCTCGGCCAGAACTTCCTGCACGAAAAAGGCGTGATCGCCCGGATCGTGCAGGCGATCGACCCGCAACCGGGCGATGCCATCGTGGAGATCGGGCCGGGCCAAGGCGCGCTGACCTTTCCGCTGCTCGACCGCCATGGCGCGCTGACCGCGATCGAGTTCGACCGCGACCTGCACGCGCCGCTGCTGGCCGCGGCGCGCGGGCATGGCGAACTGCAGTTGATCGAAGGCGATGTGCTCGGCGTGGATTTCACCGCGCTCGCCCATGGCGGCCGGATCCGCCTCGTCGGCAACCTGCCCTACAACCTCAGCTCGCCGATCCTGTTCCACGCACTCGACCACGCCGCCGCGATCCGGGACATGCACTTCATGCTGCAAAAGGAAGTGGTGGACCGCATGGCCGCGCCGCCCGGAAGCAAGGTCTACGGCCGCCTCAGCGTGATGCTGCAGGCCTACTGCTCGGTGACGCCGCTGTTCACGGTGCCGCCGGGCGCGTTCCGGCCGGCGCCGAAGGTGGATTCGGCGGTGGTGCGGCTGGTGCCGCGCGCAGCCGACGCCGTCGGCATCCGCGACCACGGGCGCTTCGCCGCCATCGTGCGCGCCGCCTTCGGCCAGCGCCGCAAGACCCTGCGCAATGCCCTGTCGGGAACCGTGGAAGCCGAGGCCATCGCCGCCGCGGGACTGGACCCGGGCGCGCGCGCGGAGCAGTTGTCGGTCGCCGACTTCGTGCGCCTCGCCAACCTCGACGCCGCGTAAACCCCGCCTTCGCGCGGGGCGCTTACACTAGGCGCATGGACGAGCATTCCGATTACGCGCTGGAAATCAGCGTGGCCACGCAGTTCCTCGACGAGCAATCCGACCCGGACGGCGACCGCTACGTCTTCGCCTACACCATCCGCATCCGCAACCTCGGCCGCCTGCCCGCGCAACTGCTCGACCGGCACTGGGTGATCACCGACGGCAACGGCAAGGTCGAGGAAGTGCGCGGCGAAGGCGTGGTCGGCGAACAGCCGCGGCTGGAACCGGGCGAAGCCTTCACCTACACCTCGGGCGCGGTGTTGCAGACCGCGGTCGGCACCATGGAAGGCAGCTACCACATGAGCGGCGACGACGGCACCGAATTCGATGCGCCGATCCCGCCCTTCACCCTCGCCGTGCCGCGCACCCTGCACTGATGGCGACCTGGGCGATCGGCGACCTGCAAGGCTGCCTCGACCCCACGCGGCGCCTGCTCGACGCCATCGGTTTCGATCCCGCCAACGACCGCCTCTGGTTCTGCGGCGACCTCGTCAACCGCGGCGGCGAATCGCTGGAGACGCTGCGGCTGGTGCATTCGCTGCGCGACAGCTGCGTGGTCACGCTCGGCAACCACGACCTGTCGTTGCTCGCGATCGCCGAACGCGAAGCGGACGAACAGCGCAAGGTCAACCCGGACCTGCAAGCGGTGCTGTTCGCCGACGACCGCGACGAATTGCTGGACTGGCTGCGCGGCCAGCCGCTGATGCACGTCGACCGCAATTTGGGTTGGGCGATGGTGCACGCCGGCCTCGCGCCGAAGTGGACGATCACCATGGCCGAACGCCACGCGCGCGAAGTCGAGGCGCGCCTGCGCGGCGACGACCGGCGCAAGCTCCTGCGCAACATGTACGGCGACGAACCGATGTGGTCGCCGCGCCTCGCCGGCAACGAACGCGATCGCGCGATCATCAACGTGTTCACGCGCATGCGTTACTGCAGCCCGCGCGGTCGCATCGATTTCGAGGAAAAGGGCCCGCCCGGCACGCAGCAGCCGGGGCTCTATCCCTGGTACGAAGTGCCCGGCCGGGTCGAACGCGACCTGCGCATCGCCTGCGGCCACTGGAGCGCACTCGGGTTGTTCATCGGCCACGGCGTGCACGCGCTGGACACCGGTGCGGTGTGGGGCGGCAAGCTCACCGCGCTGCAGCTCGATGCCGACGGATTGCGCGTGGTGCAGGTACCCGGTCGCGACGTGCCGGCCGCGCCGCCGAAGCCGCGCAAGGCGAAATCGCGGCGGCGCCAGCGCCGGAAGCACGGCAAGCCGTCCGCCTGAGGCGCGGGATCGCGTTAGCATCTGCCGACGGATAGCCCCGGGGGCCGGATGACGTTCCTCTCGGAACTGCGCAGGCGCAAGGTCTTCCAGGTGGCCATCGGCTATCTCGCGGCGGCGTGGCTGCTGGTGCAGGTCACGGCCACCATCCTCCCGGCGTTCGACCTGCCGGTCTGGGCGCTGCGCTTCGTCGTCCTGTTGTTCGCGCTCGGCTTTCCCATCGCCGTCTTGATGGCCTGGGCACTGGAACTCACGCCCGAAGGCGTGAAGCTCGACATGACCGCATCCGGCGGCAAGCGCATGCTCGCGATCGCGGCGGCGCTCGCGATCGTCGCGCTCGGATGGTTCTTCCGCGGGCAGTTGATTCCGGCGCGGCACGTGGCGCAGGCGCCGGCGACGAAGGAAGCAATGCCGCGGGCGAAGGCGGAAGTACACTCCATCGCGGTGCTGCCGCTGGTCAATGCCAGCCACGATCCCGACCAGCAATTCTTCTCCGACGGCCTGTCCGAGAACCTGATCGACACCCTGTCCCGCTTCGACGGGCTGAAGGTGATCGGCCGCATGTCCTCGTTCCAGTTCCGCGACGACAAGGGCGACAGCGCCGCCATCGGCGCGAAGCTCGGCGCGGCCTATCTCCTCACCGGCAGCGTGCAGCGCGCGGGAGAGCTCGTGCGCATCAGCGCATCGCTGGTCAAGGCTTCCGACGGCAGTACGCTGTGGGCCGAGCACTACGACCGCCCCTACAAGAACCTGTTCGCGCTGCAGGACGAGATCGCGCAATCCGTCGCCGGCGCATTGCAGGTGGAGTTGCTGTCGCCCGAGGCTGCCGCGAAACAGGACGACCGGCCGCCCAGCGGCAACATCGAGGCTTACAGCGCCTACCTGCAGGGCATTCCCTACTGGCATTCCCAGGATTTCGCCGATTCCGCCGAATACATGGCCAAGGCCGTGCAACTCGACCCGGGCTATGCGATGGCATGGGCGCACTTGTCGGGATCATGGAGCACTGTCGCCACGTTCTGGAAGAATCCTCCCGAACCTGCGAATGAACTGTTGCGCAAGGCGCGCATCGCGGCGGACAAGGCCCTGCAACTGGCGCCCGGGCTGGGTGCGGCCCACGCCGCCCGCGCCTACCTGGATGTCTACGGTTTCGATCACCGGGGCGCTTCCGCCGAATGCCATCGTGCCGTGCAACTGGCGCCGGGGGATGGCACCGTTCTCAATGGCTGCGCCATCGTATTTGCCCAGATCGGAAAACTGGGCGAGGCGATCCCGCTGCGGGAGCACCTGCTTTCGATCGAGCCGCTCTACAACGTCAACGATTCCCGGTACGCGGATGTATTGATGGCCACCGGTCGGCTGGACGAGGCGGAGAAATACCTTCGCATCGCCGAGGGCCTGTCGAAGGAGCAGAACCTCTATGGGCACATGGTCGTCGCCATGCTGCGCGGCGATGCCGATGCAGCCATGGGTTTCGCCTCGCGGGAACACACCGACATACGCGCCTTGTACGCGGCATTGGCGGCCCAGATCGGTCCTGATCGCGCGGCAGCCGACGCAACGCTGGCGACTGTCCTCCGGGACGAGTCGATTGGCTCCAAAAGGCCGTATACCACAGGGTCTCGTGCCTACCGGATCGCGCAGGCCTACGCGCTGCGCGGCGATGCCGGGCATGCGGTCGAATGGCTGGAACGCGCTCCGACCTCCGATCTCCTTTACCTGCTGTCCGATCCGCTGATCCTGAACGTTCGCGACGATCCGCAGTTCATCGCCTTCTGCGAAAGGACCGGCCTGCCGCGGCCGAGCGAAAGCGAAGCGCTGGGCATCGACCAGATCCGCGCACTGCCGTCGAACCGTCAACCGCGCTTGTAGGCGATCCGCTCGAAATCGGCGAACTCGAACGCGAACTGGTTGCGCGCGTCGGCCGCATGCGCTTCGCGCGAGGTTTCGCGCCATTCCGCCGGATCGAAACGCGGGAAGAACGCATCAGCACCCTCGACCACGGTATCGACCCAGGTCAGGTGCATGCGCTGCGCCTGCGGCAAGGCCAGCGCGAATACTTCGCCGCCGCCGATCACGCAGAGCTCCGCGGCCTCTTCGAGTTCGGCGACGAACAGGGCTTCTTCCAGCGTTTCCACCGCCTGCATGCCGTCGAAAGGGACGCGATCCGAACGCGTGAGCACGAGGTTCAACCGCCCCGGCAATGCGCGACCCAACGATTCGGCGGTCTTGCGCCCCATCAGCAGCGGCTTGCCCAGGGTCAGCGCCTTGAAGCGCTTGAGATCGTCCGGCAAATGCCACGGCAAGGCGTTGCCCTTGCCGATGGCGAAATCGCGATCCAGCGCGGCGATGAGCGAGACCAACATCAGACGGCGACCGGCGCCTTGATCGCCGGCCACGGATCGTAGCCTTCGATGGCGATGTCCTCGTACCTGAAACCGAAGATGTCGCTGACTTCCGGGTTCAACGCGAGCTTCGGCAGCGCGCGCGGCGCGCGCGACAGCTGTTCGCGCGCCTGTTCGACGTGGTTCGAATACAGGTGCGCGTCGCCCAGCGTGTGCACGAAATCGCCGACGCCGAGCCCGGTCGCCTGCGCCACCATGTGCGTGAGCAGCGCGTAGCTGGCGATATTGAACGGCACGCCGAGGAAGATGTCGCCGCTGCGCTGGTACAGCTGGCAGCTCAGCTTTCCGTCCGCGACGTAGAACTGGAACAGCGAATGGCAGGGCATCAGCGCCATCTTCGGCAGGTCGGCGACGTTCCATGCACTGACGATCAGCCGACGCGAATCCGGATTGCGCCTGATCTCGCCGACGAGCCACGAGATCTGGTCGATGGTTTCGCCGTTCGCGCCTTCCCAGCTGCGCCACTGCTTGCCGTAGACCGGGCCGAGTTCGCCGCGTTCGTCGGCCCATTCGTCCCAGATCGAGACCTTGTTGTCCTTCAGGTAGGCGATGTTGGTGCTGCCCTGCAGGAACCACAGCAGTTCGTGCACGATCGAGCGCAGGTGCAGCTTCTTGGTCGTGACCAGCGGGAAGCCCTGGTTCAAATCGAAGCGCATCTGCCAGCCGAACACGCTGCGCGTGCCGGTGCCAGTGCGGTCGCCCTTCTCCGCGCCGTGCTCCAGCACGTGGCCCAGCAGGTCGAGGTACTGCTTCATCGCGCGCCCGCCGCGACCGGAGGTTGCGGCTGCAGCGTCGGCGAACGGCGCGACTTCCACAGCCAGAACAGGCCGAGCGCCATCAGCGGCAGGCTCAGCAACTGGCCCATGGTCAGCCAGTCGAATGCGATGTATTGCAATTGCTGGTCCGGGACGCGCACGAATTCGACGATGAAACGGAACACGCCGTACGGCAGCGCGAACCAGCCGGCGACGGCGTAGCGCGGGCGCGGCCTGGCCGAGAACCACCACAGGAACGCGAACAACGCCAGGCCTTCCAGCGCGGCCTGGTACAACTGCGAGGGATGGCGCAGGAACGGATCCAGCGCGCCGGCCTCGAACTGCGCGCGCAGCGTCGCCGCGTCCATCGACGAAAACGGCGAAGGCAGCGACGCCGGGAACACCACGCCCCAGTCGCCGCCCGTGGGCTTGCCCCACAACTCGCCGTTGACGAAGTTGCCGAGCCGGCCGAAACCCAGTCCCGGCGGCACCAATGGCGCGACGAAATCGACCACGTCGAACACATGCAGGCGATGCTTGCGCGCCCACCACCAGGTCGCCACGACCACGCCGAGCAGGCCGCCGTGGAAGCTCATGCCGCCCTTCCAGATCTGCAGCACCTGCAAGGGATCGGCGAGGTAGGCCTTGAGGTCGTAGAACAGGATGTAGCCGATGCGCCCGCCGAGCACGACGCCGAGCATGCAGTAGAACATCAGGTCGCCGAAGCCGGCTTCGTCCACCCCCGGCAGGCGACCGGCGCGGATGCGCGAGCGGCCGAGGAACCATGCGGCGAGGAAGCCGAGCAGGTACATGATCCCGTACCAGTGCACCTGCGGATGCACGCTTCCGACCCAGGGCAGGTTCCAGTTCCCGAGCCCGAAGGCGATGGGATCGATCTCGTGCAGGTAGCGCATCGGCACTCGCGGTCGGCGTCGGAACCGCCATTTTGCCGGACGCGGCGGCGTTCCGCCTTCAATCCAGCAGGCGCGGTTCGTCCGGCAGTTCGTTTTCGTCGGCGACGCCGGGCTGCTGCGGGAAATGCCCGGCCAGCAGGTCGGAAATCGCGGCCACGCCCGCCAGCGCCGCGTCCTCGGCCCGGTCGTCTTGCAGGCGCCCTTCCATCAGCTGGCAGACCCCGCGCCACTGCTCGGCGCTGACCAGCCCGGCGAGGCCCCGGTCGGCGACGATCTCGATCCGGTGGTCGGCCAGCAACAGGTAGACCAGCACGCCGTTGTTGGCATGCGTGTCCCATACCCGCAGTTGCGCGAACACCTGCTGCGCGCGGCTGCGCGCATCGATGCCGCGCAGCACCGCCATCGGCGGCAACGAGGCTTCGACCGCGAAGCAGATTTCGCCCGTATGGCGTTGCTCGGCCGCGTGCACCGCATCGGCGATGCGATGCAGGCTGTCCTCCGGGAACACCGAACGGGCCGAACGCGCGAACAGGTGGCGCAGCAGGCGCATCACCAGCTCCCGGAGGCGCCACCGCCCCCGCTCATGCCACCGCCGCCAGACCAGCCGCCTCCACCGCCGAAACCGCCGCCACCCCAGCCGCCCCCGCCGCCGCCGAATCCGCCCCAACCGCCATCGCGTGCGTAGCGGCCGCTGCGCACGCTGGCCAGGCCGACCAGCAGGCCGATGAACGCGCCGATGCCGGCGATGGGCAGCAGCGAAGACAGCAGCCAGGCCACCCCGCCGGCCGCGCCACCGCCAAGCATGGCGCGCACGCCGGTCGGGAAGCTCCCGAAGATGCCGCGCGCCACCTGCGCGATGATGAAGGCCGCGAACAACGCGAAGAACCAGTCGCCGCCGCCACTCCCGCCATCGCTGCCCTGGTCGCTCATCGGTTCGGGCAGGGGCTCGCCGTCGATCAGGTTCACCAGTTGCGCGGTCGCATCCGCGAGTCCGCCAGCGAAATCGCCGGTGCGGAACTTCGGCGCCATGTATTCGCGGATCACGCGCCCGGCGGTGATGTCGGGAATCGCCCCCTCGAGCCCGTAGCCGGTCTGGATCCGCGCGTTGTGGTCGTCCTTCGCGACGACGACCAGCACCGCGTCGTCGACGCCCTTGCGCCCGAGCTTCCACGCGTCGAACACGCGCTGCGTGTACTGCTCGATGGTCTCGGGCTGCGTGCTCGCGACGACCAGGATCTGCAACTGGCTGCCCTTGCGCTGCTGCAGCGCCAGCGCCTGCTGTTCGAGCTGCTGTTTCGCCGCGGCATCGAGCGTGCCGGTGGTATCGACAACCGGCGAATCGAGCGCGGGGATCGCCGCCAGCTGTTGCGCATGCGCCGCAAGCGGCAGGCACAGCGACAACCACAACAGGACGGCGGCGAACGACTTCATGCGCATTCGACGGGCCTTCTCCCCTCCCCCGCGCAGGAGGAGGGAAAGCAGGCACTCAGCCCGCAGGCGCGGGTTGCGGCGCAGGCTGTTGCGGAGCCGGCTGCGATGCATCCGGCGTCGTGGTGTTGAAGTCCACGTTCGGCGCGTTCTGGATCTGCGCTTCGTTCTCGACCGTGAAGTTCGGCTTGGGCTTGTAGCCGAACACCATCGCGGTGAGGTTCACCGGGAACTGGCGGATGTAGGTGTTGTAGTCCTGCACCAGCTGGATGTAACGGCCGCGCGCGACGGTGATGCGGTTCTCGGTGCCCTCGAGCTGCGTCTGCAGGTTGAGGAAGGACGTGTCGGCCTTGAGGTTCGGATAGTTCTCCGTCACCGCCATCAGGCGCCCGAGGGCCTGCGACAACTCGCCCTGCGCGGCCTGGTACTTGGCCAGCGAATCGGCATCGTTGGCATTGACCGTGATCTGGCTGACCTTGGATCGCGCCTCGGTGACTTCGGTGAGCACGCGCTCCTCGTGCGAGGCGTAACCCTTGACCGTGTTGACCAGGTTCGGGATCAGGTCGGCGCGGCGCTTGTACTGGTTCAGCACCTCGGACCAGCCGGCCTTCACCGCCTCGTCCTTGGTCTGGATCTGGTTGTAGCCGCAGCCCGAGAGCATCAGGGCCAGCAGGCCGGCGACGGCAAGGCGCATGGCGATGGGGAAGCGCATTCGGGTGTCCTCGGAGGGTGGGCGGCGAACGACCGCCCATTGTGACGGGCAGCCGGCGTTAAGACCGCGTGCAGGCCGCTACCACTCCCCGGCGCCGGGTACGTGGCTGTCGGCGGCGCGCTTGCGCATCAGCAGGTTCAACCATTCGACGAGTACCGAGAAGCCCATCGCGAAGTAGATGTACGGCCGCGGCACGTGCACCTCGAGGCCGTCCAGCACCAGCACCGCGCCGATCAGCAGGATGAAGGCCAGCGCCAGCATCTTCACCGTCGGGTTCGCGTCGATGAAGCGGCCGAGCGGATTCGCCGCCAGCAGCATGATCGCGACCGCCGAGAGGATCGCGAACACCATGATCGGGATGTCCTTGGCGATGCCGACCGCGGTGATCACCGAGTCCAGCGAGAACACGATGTCGATGATCGCGATCTGCAGGATCACCATGCCGAAGATCGACGAGCCGGCGGTGCGCGGATCGTGATCCTCGCCGCCGGTGATCAGGTCGCGGATCTCCAGCGTGCCCTTCACCAGCAGGAACACGCCACCGAGGATCAGCACCAGGTCGCGGATGGAGATACCCATGCCGGCGATCGTGAACAGCGGCTGTTCCATGCGCGCGAGGAAGGCGAGCGTGACCAGCAAGCCGATGCGGGTGATGCAGGCGACCGCGATGCCGATGCGCCGCGCCAGCGGGCGCCGCGCTTCCGGCAGGCGCCCGACCGCGATGGAGATGAAGACGAGGTTGTCGATGCCGAGGACGATCTCCAGCGCGGAGAGGGTGACGAGGGTCAGCCAGGCGTCGGGCGAGGAAAGGAAACTCAGGTCCATGCGTTCGGGTCAGTCCACAAAGTGCGGCACGAGGATCAGTCCCCACACCAGCAATACGTTCATCATGGTCACGAACACCGCGGCCGAGCCCATGTCCTTGGCCCGGCCGGCGAGTTCGTGGTGTTCGGGGCCGTAGCGTTCGATCACCGCTTCCACCGCCGAGTTCAGCAGTTCCATCGCCAGCACCATCAGGCAACTGCCGAGCAGCAGCGCGCGTTCGACCCCGGTGTTGCCCAGCCACAGTGCCAGCGGCGCGGCCACGACCAGGAGGTAGACCTCGAGCCTGAACGAGGATTCGTGCAGCCATGCCGCGCGCAGGCCCTGCAACGACCACTGGGTCGCCTTGAGGATGCGGCTGGGGTGGCGTGGGAGGTGCCCGGTACTGTCGGCCATCGTGGCGATTCTGCCACAGGGCATGGTGTTTCCCCGTCGTTGCAGGGGCCGGCCCGGCGCCGTCCGCGCCGCGATCCGGGCCATGGCCCGTGACTTTCGGCAGGGGGGCGATCCACCACCCCGTGCTATCCGTGGCGGCTTGTGCCCGGGGGACAGCAGGAATCCAGATGAATACGCAACTCCAACGACCCAGCCAGACCAAGTCGTTCAGCACCGTGTTCCTGATCGAGATGTGGGAACGCTTCGGCTACTACGGCATGCAGGCGCTGATCGTGTACTACATGGTCCAGCGCCTCGGTTTCCCCGATGAGCGCGCGACCCTGGTCTGGGGTGCGGCCGCCGCATTGATCTACGTGGCCCCGGCCATCGGTGGCTGGATCGGCGACAAGGTCCTCGGCACCAAGCGCACCATGTTGATGGGCGCGGTGGTCCTCGCCGCCGGCTATGCGCTGATGGTCGTGCCGGGCAAGGGCACCTGGTTCCTGTTCATGGCGCTGGGCGTGATCGTGGTCGGCAACGGCCTGTTCAAGGCCAACGCCGGCAACCTCGTGCGCAAGATCTACGAGGGCGACGATTCCAAGATCGACAGCGCGTTCACCATCTACTACATGGCGGTGAACCTCGGCGCGATGTTTTCCCAACTCGCGACGCCGGTCATCAAGGATTATTTCAACGCGCACTACGCCAACGATTCGGGCTGGCACATCGCCTTCGGCGTGTGCGCGGTTGGCCTGGTGTTCGGCCTGCTGAACTACGCGGCGATGCGCGCCTCCATGGCCCACATCGGCTCGCCGCCCGACCAGAAGCCGATGGACTGGGGAAAACTGGCGCTGGTCGCGCTGGGCGGCGTCGCGGTGGTGTTCGCCTCGGCCTTCATCCTCGACCACCGCGAAGTCGCGCGCGCCTTCGTCTACATCGCCGGCGTGGTGGTGCTGGGCATCTTCGGCTACCTGATCGCGATCGGCCGCAAGGAGGACCGCCCCGGCCTGATCGCGGCGCTGGTGCTGGTCGTGCAGACGATGTTCTATTTCATCTTCTACCAGCAGATGTCGACCTCGCTGAGCCTGTTCGCGCTGCGCAACGTCGACCCGGCGTTCAACGTCTTCGGCGTGCACCTGTGGGATTGGTCGCCGGCGCAGTTCCAGGCCTTCAACCCGATCTGGATCTTCATCCTCAGCCCGATCCTGGCGTGGATCTACACGGCCGCAGGCAAGCGCGGCAAGGACCTGTCGATCGCGGCCAAGTTCGCATTGGGCTTCGCCATCGTCGCGCTGGGCTTTTTCATCTACGGCGCGGCGACGCATTTCGCCGGCCCCGACGGCCGCGTGTCGTCGTGGCTGATGGTGTGGGGCTACGCCGGCATTTCGCTGGGCGAACTGCTGGTCAGCGGCCTCGGCCTGGCGATGGTGGCGCGTTACGTGCCGGCGAGCATGGGCGGCTTCATGATGGGCGCGTATTTCGTGGCCTCGGGCATTTCGCAGTACCTCGGCGGCGTGGTCGCGTCCTGGGCGAGCATTTCCGGCGACCAGCTCACCGATCCGGTGGCGAGCCTGCCGATCTACGCCAGTCTGTTCAACAAACTCGGCTTCGCGGCGTTGCTCTGCACGGTGATCGCGATCGCGGTGTTGCCGCTGATGAAGCGCCTGTCCGCGGCCCACAACGAGCACCGCGCTGCGGCTTGATCGTTGGGTTTGCAGGAATGCGAAAACGGAGCCGAAAGGCTCCGTTTTTGTTTGCGATCGTCCAGACGGAAGAAATATCGGTTCGAGATCTGCGCTAACCGGCGTCGCGATTTGTAGATTTTGTAGGGCGGGTTTTAACCCGCCTTACAGGTTTCAATAATCGACTGGCGATTCAAGTCCGCACTCCTCAGCCATTTCTGACTCTTGGTTGAGCCCTCGACTTTTCCAATCCAGAGCAAAGCTTCTTCGCAGTCCTTGCTACTCCCTCTTGTGCCTAGTGATAACGACAAATTGAGCATGGACACGATATTCCCGTGTTCTGCTGCTATTCGTTGCCAGTAGATTCTTTTGTCGAGATCCGAATCAACTAAGGTGTAGTACTGGATCAAGCTAAACAGCGCTTTTGCATCTCCATCCCGCGCGGGGCCAGTTAGTTGCTTGATCTCTTCTACACTGAGGACGTACTTGTCGCCCGGCGTGACAGATTGGACGTCGTCTAAGGAGCTTCGATCCGAGCAAGCCGCAAGAAGAACAAAAGCCAACGAAACTGCAAGATTTTTCATTGGTTTCCTTCCTACTCTCTGGGCTCGATAAGACCTTATTCCTCATCCCCGAAAATCGCCACGCCGCGCGATCCATCCGGCCTCACCCAGGCGCGATACATGCCCGAGGTATTGAACGGCATCGCGATATTGCCCTCGCGGTCGATGGCGATCGCACCGCCGTCGCCGCCGAGTTCCGGCAACTCGCGCAGGATCACGTCGCCTGCCGCCTGCTGCAGCGAATCGCCGCGATAGGCCACGCGCGCGCAGATGTCGTGCGCCACCGCGAGGCGCAGGAAATACTCGCCCCAGCCGGTCGCTGACACGCCGCAGCGCGCATCGGCATAGGTGCCGCAACCGATCACCGGCGTATCGCCGACGCGGCCCCAGCGCTTGTTGGTCATGCCGCCGGTCGAGGTCGCCGCGGCGAGGTGGCCGTGCGCGTCCAGCGCGACCGCACCGACCGTTCCGAAATACCGGCCGCGCAGGTTCTGCGCCTCCTCCTCGTCGATCGCGCGTTCGCGCGCCTGCTCCTCGTGCAACTGCTGCAAACGATGCGGCGTGTCGTACCAGTCGTTCGACACGCGTTCGATGTCGTCGAGCGTATCGGCGAATCGTGACGCACCCGCGCCGATCAGCATCACGTGCGGCGAATCCTCCATCACCCGCCGTGCGAGCACGACCGGGTTGCGCACGTCGGTGACGCCGGCGACCGCACCGGCGCGCAGGGTGGCGCCATCCATGATCGAGGCGTCGAGTTCGTGCTTGCCGTCGGCGTCGAACACCGAACCCTTGCCGGCATTGAAGTGCGGCGATTCCTCCAGCGCCACCACGGTCGCCTGCACCGCATCGAGCGCGCTGCCGCCGGCGCGCAGTACCGCCTCGCCCGCGTCACGCGCCTGCGCGAGCGCTTCGCGGATGCCGCGTTCGGTGTCGGCGGACAGGTCCGCGCGTTCGATCACGCCGGCGCCGCCGTGGAGCACGAGCGCGGTGGGTCTGAACACACCCGGTTGAGCAAGGGACATCGCGGGTTCCGGCAAGGGCGGTGGCGGCAAGGATACCGCCCCGCCCGGTCGGGTTCACTGCTGGCGCAGGGCCTCGATCGGGTCGAGCAGGCTGGCCTTGCGCGCCGGGTAGTAGCCGAAGAACAGCCCGGTGCAGATGGAGAACGCGGCCGCGAGCAGCACCACCTTGGCGTTCAACTGCACCGGCAGGTCGCCGAGCTTGCTGACGATCAGGGCGCCGACCACGCCGATCGCGATGCCGATGACGCCGCCGATCAGCGAGATCAGCATAGCCTCGGCAAGGAATTGCCGGCGCACGTCGGACGGACCCGCGCCCACGGCCATGCGCAAACCGATTTCGCGGATGCGTTCGGTCACAGACACCAGCATGATGTTCATGATGCCGATGCCGCCGATGACCAGGCAGATGCCGGCGACCGCGCCGAGCAGTTTCGACATCAGGTTCGTGGTGGCGGTGCGGGTGGCCACGATCTGGCTGATGTTGCGCACGGCGAAATCGTCGTCCTCGCCCGGCTGGATCTTGTGCCGCTGCCGCAGCAGGCTTTCGATCTCGCTTTGCGCGCTGTCGAGGTTCTTCGCGTTGTCCACCCCGACCGAGATCTGCTGCACCGCGCCCGGCGGCATCGACTGCGAACTCGACAGGCGCCTGCGCGCGACTTCCAGCGGCACGACCACGACGTCGTCCTGGTCCTGGCCGAAGCCGCCCTGGCCCTTGGTCGCGAGCACGCCGACCACGGTGAACGGCACGCGCCCTAGGCGCACCACCTGGCCGATGCCGTCGTCGTCGCCGAACAGCGCCTTGCGCACGGTATCGCCGAGGATCACCGGCTTGGTCGAACCGCCGTAATCGTTGGCCTGGAAGCCATCGCCCTTCGCCACCTGCCAATCGTTGATCGCGAACCAGTCGGGCTGCACGCCCTGCCATTGCGTGGAGGCGTTGTTCTCGGCGTACACGACCTGGGTGCTGCCGCGCAGCGAGCCCGCGGCGTACTGCACTTCCGGCACCTCGTTGCGGATCGCTTCGACGTCCCCGTCGTTCAAGGTCCAGCGGCTGCCCTGCGCGAGGCGTGCGCCGCCCGGGCCCATGCCGCCGGCGCCGCCGACGTCGAGCCGCTGCGAACCGAGGCCGGACACCATCTTGTCGATCTCGGCCTGCGTGCCCTGCCCGATCGAAACCATGACGATCACCGCGGCGATGCCGATGATCACGCCCAGCGACGTCAGCGCGCTGCGCATCCAGTTGCCTCGCAGTGCGAACAGCGCGGTGCGGAGGATGTCGGTGAAGTTCATGCGGCCACCACCACGCTTTGCGGATGCAGTTCGCCGTCGTGCATTTCGTAGGTGCGGTCGGCGTGCGCGGCGACCTGCGCATCGTGGGTGATCAGGATCACCGTGTGGCCGTCGTCGCGCAGGCGCTTGAACAGCGCGAGGATTTCCTCGCCGGTCTTCGAATCCAGCGCGCCGGTCGGTTCGTCCGCAAGCAGGATCGGCGGATGGTTGACCAGCGCGCGGGCGATGGCGACGCGCTGCTGCTGGCCACCCGAGAGTTCGTTGGGATGGTGGCCCGCGCGTTCGGCCAGGCCGACCGAGGCCAGCGCCGCGAGCGCGCGTTCGCGGCGCTCCGCGTGCGGCACGCGCGCGTAACCCAGCGGCATCGCGACGTTGTCGGTCGCATCCATGCGCGGCAGCAGGTGGAAGCCCTGGAACACGAAGCCGATCTTCTCGCGTCGCAACGTGGCGAGTTCCTCGGCATCGAGCGTGGACACGTCGACGCCATCGCATTCGTAACGGCCCGAGGTCGGCGTGTCGAGGCAACCGATCAGGTTCATCAGCGTCGACTTGCCGGAACCGGACGGACCCATGATCGCGACGAATTCGCCGGGCATGATCCGCAGGTCCACGCCCTTGAGCGCGACCACTTCCGCTTCCGTCCCGGCGGAATAGACCTTGCCCAGGCCGTCGGTGCGGATCACGGGCACCACGCCGGCCACGCCCGTCACTTGGCCGCCGCCGCGGATTTTTCGCCGGAGATGACCTGGTCGCCCTCGGCGATGTTCGGCCCGGAAACCTCGGTGCTGCTGCCGTCGCTCGCGCCGAGGCGCACCATCACCGCCTCGGGCTTGCCGTTCGCAAGCTTGTAGACGGTCACGCGCTTGGCGTTGAGCTGGGTCTCCATCGCCGCGCTCCACTTCGCCTTCTGGCCGTCGTCGAGGGTCGCGGTGAACGCGGCGAATTCCTGGCTGAAGCGTTCGCGCATGCGCGAACGCATCTGCGCCTGCATGCTGGCATCGGGCGCACCACCGCCCGGTCCGCCGAAACGCGGCCCGCCACCGAACAGGCGGCTACCGCCCTGCTGTTGCGCGGACTGCGTTCCCTGACCCTGTTGCGCCGCGCGTTCCGCCTGTTGCTGCTGCATTTTTTCCAGCGCCGCGTTCGAACGCGGCCTTCTGCGCCTCGTTCAAGCCGAGCGTACCAGCGAGGGCCTGCAAATCCTCGGCCATGGCCGCGCGATTGCCAGGCTGCGCCTGTCCCTGGCCCGGCCCTTCCGGTTGCAGGTCGGCCAGCGGCGAACCTTCGGACGGCTTGAAGCGCAACGCGGCGTTGGCGAGCTTGAGCACGTTCTCGCGCTTGCTGACCTCGATTTCGGCGTTCACCGTCAACCCCGGCAGCAGGGTGCCGTCGCTGTTGTCGACGGTGACGATCACCGGATAAGTGACCACGTTGTTCGCCGTGGTCGCGGCCAGGCGCACCTGTTCGACCGTGCCCTTGAACTGGCGGTCGGGGAAGGCATCGGCGCTGAACGACACCGCCTGCCCGGCCTTGACCTGGCCGATGTCGGATTCGTCGACGGCCAGCTCGATCTGCATCTTCGACAGGTCCTCGGCGATGGTGAACAGCTCGGGCGCCTGCAGGCTCGCGGCCACGGTCTGGCCGGGTTCGATGCTGCGGGTCAGCACCACGCCGTCCACCGGCGAGCGGATCACCGCGCGGTCGATGTTGACCTGGGTATTCTTCAGCGACGCGGTCTGCTGGTTGATCGAGGCCTGCGCCGAATTCACCTGCGCGCGGGCTTGGTCCAGCGCGGCGCGCGCGAGGTCGACGTCGCTTTGCGCGACCAGCTTCTGCTTGCCGAGGTCGGCCTTGCGCTGGAAGTCGAGTTCCGCATTCTTCAGCCCGGCCTGCGCGTTGCGCAGCGAGGCGCGCGCGCTGGCGATCTGCGCGTTGCCCTGCTCCAGTTGCGCTTCATACGTGCTCGGGTCGATGCGCGCCAGCACCTCGCCCTTGCTCACGTGGCTGTTGTAGTCGACCCGCACTTCGGTGACCTGGCCGGAAATCTGGCTGCCGACGGTGACGGTGGAGATCGCGCTCAGCGTGCCGGTGGAGGAAATCGCGACGCGGATGTCGCCGCGCTGCACGGCCTCGGTGCGGTAACCGCCTTCCGCGGCCGCGGCACTGCGCTTGTGCCAGGCCCAGCCGGCCAGCAGCACGAGCGCGACCAGCGCGGCGGCGATGGCGAGGGTGCGACCGGAACGCCGGCTGCGGCGGCTCTGCATCTTCGGGGACGGTTTCGACACGGGGATGCGGTCTCGATGGGAGGGGAATCCGTTACGACAACGCGCGCGCGCGCCCGGCGTTGACGCGGGTCAGCCGGCGAAACGCAGCGTTGCGGTGGTCCCCGCGCCGGGCGAACTGCGCAGGTCCACGTTCCAGCCGAAGCGTTCGGCGAGGCGTTGCACCACGTGCAGGCCCAGGCCCTTGCCGCTGGCCGCGGATTGGCTGCCGCGGAAGAACGGCTGGAAGGCGCGCGCGAGCGTGGCCGCGTCCATGCCCGCGCCGCTGTCCTCGACTTCGATCCGGTCAGATTCGACCCGGACCTCGATCCTCCCGTGGTCCGTGTGCGCGCAGGCGTTGCGCAACAATTGCGCGAGCATCACCCCCGGGACACGCAACGGCGCCTGCACCCGCGGATGCGCGTGCTCCACGACATCGAGCACGACCTGCTTGCCCTCCAGCAGCGGCAGCGCGAGCGCGGCCTGCTCGTGCGCGACCTCGGCCATGTCGATGTCGTCCATGTCGATGGGGACGTCGGGATGCCGCGCGAGCACGAGGAAGGCATCGACCAGCTCCTCCATCTCGCGCACCGCGTTGCCGATCCGCCGCAGCGAACGCGCGCCGCGCTCGCTCAGGTGCTGTTCCTGCGCAAGCAGGTCGCTGGCCACGCGCACCACCGTCAGCGGCGTGCGCAGTTCGTGGCTCGCGTCGCGGGTGAAATCGCGCTCGCGCTCGATGTATTCGCGCATGCGCCCGGCGACCGTGCGCAGCGACTCGCGCAATTGCTCGACTTCGGCGATGGGTTCCTCGCCGCCCTCGAGCTGGTCGAACCGGTGCACGTCCGGCACGGCGGGGTCCCAGTTCACGACCGCATCGGCAAGTTGCCCCACCGGCGCGACCGCGGCCTTGCTGCGCCGGTAGCCGAGGCGCGAGATCGCCACGATGCAGGCGATGGCGAGCAGCAAGGCCAGCAACGTGTTGTACAGCGCGATGCGATTGGCCGTGCGCGGCTGCAGCGAGATGACCACGCGCTCGCCGTCGCGCTCGCTGACGTAAAGCCAGCGCCGGCCGCCTCCGATCCGGTGGAACCCGGGCCCGTACCCGCGCAGTTCCGCGGGCAGCGTGGCGTCTCCCTTCGCGTTCGCCGGCAACACCCAGCTGAGGACGCCGGAAACGCCGGAAACGCCGGGAAGCGGGGCATGCGCATCGCGATCGATGTTCCTCCACACTTGCGCCGCTTCGGTTTCCAGCCGGTCTTCCAGCATGCGGTCGCGCAGGTAGGCGCCGCCATAGACCAGGCCGAACGCCATCACCAGGCTCGCGACCACGGCCTGCGAGACGAAGACCCACCGCAACTTGCGGTGCAAGCGTTCCGGGGCGCGGTCGGGCATCTTGCTGGCCGCTCAACCCGCGCGCGGGGGGCGTTCGAGGTCGGCGATGCGGTAACCGGCGCTCTGCACCGTGTGCAGCAAGGGTTTCTCGAACGGCTTGTCGATGATCTTGCGCAGGTTGTAGAGATGGCTGCGCAGAGTGTCGGAATCCGGCAGGCTGTTGCCCCAGATCTCGCGTTCGATGTCCTGGCGGCTGACCACGCGCGGCGATTCGCGCATGAGGATGGTCAGCAACTTCAACCCGATCGGCGACAGTTGCAGTTCGGTGCCGCCGCGGGTGGCGCGCAGCGACGCGGGGTCCAGCACCAGGTCGCCGACCTTCAGCACCTCGGATCCGACCTGGCGGCGTTCGCGGCGGATCAGCACGCGCAGCCGCGCCTCGAGTTCCTGGATCGCGAACGGCTTGGTCAGGTAATCGTCGGCGCCTGCGGACAGGCCGGTGAGTTTCTCGTCCAGCGTGTCGCGCGCGGTCAGCATCAGGATCGGCGTCGACTTGCGCGCTTCCTCGCGCAGGCGCTTGCACACCTCGATCCCGTCCATGCGCGGCAGCATCAGGTCGAGCACGATCACGTCGTAGCTGTTTTCGGTCGCGAGGCGGTAGCCGTCGAGACCATCGGCGGCGAAATCGACCTCGAAGCCGCGACTCTCGAGGTATTCGCCGACCATTTCCGAAATGTTGCGGTTGTCTTCGACGATCAACACCAGACCGCCGTTTTCCTGTCCATCACGCATGGTTCGGCCTCATCCTTCAGCTTTGTGAAAGGTGCCGTTCCGCGGGTGCAGGCAGCGTGAAGGCATGATGCGTGCCTGAACCCGGAGGCCACATGCCCATCGACCGTTACCTGCCGATCCTGCTGCTGGTCGGCTCCAACATCTTCATGACCTTCGCCTGGTACGGGCACCTGAAGTACCGCAGCGCGCCGCTGCTGTTGGTGATCGTGGCGAGCTGGGGCATCGCCTTCTTCGAATACCTGCTGCAGGTGCCGGCCAACCGGCTCGGCAGCGCGGTCTATTCCGCGCCGCAGCTCAAGGGCATGCAGGAGGTCATCACCCTGCTGGTGTTCGCCGGCTTCTCGACCTGGTACCTCGGCCAGCCGTTGAAGTGGAACCACTGGGCCGGCTTCGGCCTGATCGTGGTCGCGGCGTGGCTGATCTTCAAGGAATGATCGGCAACGCGGGAACCTGCCGCGAAACTGTCGCGAGCGATGGTTTCGCGGCAGGTTCTAGAACGGGATTTTCCCGATGAAGATGTCCTTGAACATCACCCAATCGCCCGCGAACGAATAGAACGGATGCTTGAACGTCGCCGGGCGGTTCTTCTCGAAGAAGAAATGCCCGACCCAGGCAAACGCGTATCCCGACAGCAGCGCCGCGAGCAACCACCAGGCATCGCCGCGCAGGATCGCGAGCAGGACGAAACCCAGCGCCAGGCTGCTGCCGGCGAAATGCAGGCGCCGGCAGGTGCGGTTGCGGTGTTCGCCGAGGTAGAACGGATAGAACTCGCGGAAACTAGCGAAGCGGTTCATTCGCGTTCCTGCTGCTTGGCACGATCCCAGTAGCGATCCTGCGCCTCCAGCGGCAGCGCCGACAAGTCGGTGCCGTCGGCCGCGGCGAGCGCTTCCATCGCGCGGAAGCGGCGCTCGAACTTGGCGTTGGCGCGGCGCAGCGCGCTGCCGACATCCACCCTGGCATGCCGGGTCAGGTTGGCGGCGACGAACAACAGGTCGCCGAGTTCGTCCTCGAGCCGGTCGCGCGCGGCCGCGTCGCCGGGATCGGCGGCGACGGCCTCGAACTCGGCGCGCACCTCGTCGATTTCCTCGTGCAGCTTGTCGAGCACCAGCGCATGCGAGGGCCAGTCGAAGCCCACCCGCGCCGCGCGCTTCTGCAATTTCACCGCGCGCTGCCATTCGGGCAGGCCACGGGCGATGCCGGCCAGCGCGGACGTATCCGCATCGCCGGCGGCCTCGCGTTCGCGGCGCTTGTGTTCCTCCCACTCCCGGGTCTGCGCCTCGGCGTCCTCGACGCTCGCGCCGGCGAACACGTGCGGATGCCGGCGGGTCATCTTGTCGCTGATCGCCGCGACCACGTCGGCGAAGGCGAACGCGCCCTGCTCCTCGGCCATGCGTGCATGGAACACGACCTGCAGCAGCAGGTCGCCGAGTTCGTCGCGCAGGTCGCCAAGGTCGCCGCGGCCGATGGCATCGGCGACCTCGTAGGCTTCCTCGATGGTGTAAGGGGCGATGCTGGTGAAATCCTGCTGCACGTCCCACGGGCATCCGCTGCGCGGATCGCGCAGCGCGGCCATGATGCCGAGCAGCCGCGCGATGTCGCCGCCTTCAGCCACCGAGCCAGTCCCGCCACGGCAGCGAGGTGTCGCCGAGCGCGATGAAGTCGCCGTTGAGGATGGTGTCGCGCTGGTTGTAGGCGAGCGGGCGCCCACGCGCATCGAGCACCGCGCCGCCCGCGGCCTCGAGCACGCATTGCGCGGCGGCGGTATCCCATTCGCTGGTCGGGGCGAAGCGCGGATACACGTCGATCGCGCCTTCGGCCAGCATGCAGAACTTGAGCGAGGAACCGACGCCGATGGGTTCGACGTCGCCCATCCTGGCCATGAACGCTTCGGTGCGCTCGTCGCGGTGCGAACGGCTGGCGGCGACGCGCAGCGGCGCGCTCGCCGGAACGCGCACGTGCAGCGGCGCATCGACCTCGCCATCGCGCTTGAATGCGCCCTTGCCGCGCGCGCCCCACCACAGCGCGCCGGTCACCGGCTGCTGGACCACGCCGAACACCGGCACGCCGTCGTCGATCAGCGCGATGTTCACGGTGAACTCGCCGTTGCGCTTGATGAACTCGCGGGTGCCGTCGAGCGGATCGACCAGCCACAGGCGCTTCCATTCGCGGCGCACCAGCGCCGGCACGTCCTCGGCCGATTCCTCGGACAGCACCGGGATGTCAGGCGCGAGTTTCTCGAGCCCGGCGAGGATGCAGCGGTGCGAAGCGAGGTCGGCCGCGGTCAGCGGCGAACGGTCGTCCTTGTGCTGCACCGCGAATTCGCTTTCGTACACCTCGAGGATCTTGTCCGCGGCCTCGCGCGCCAGCGCGATCGCACCTTCGTACAGCGCCGCCATGTCATTTCCCGCCATGTCGCAACCACTCCCGTGTGATGAACAGCGCCGCGATCGAGCGCCCTTCGGAAAAATCCTCGCGCAACATCAGTTCGTGCAGCGCGTCCAGTTTCCACGGCACCACCTCGATCTCCTCCGGTTCGTCGCCGGGAAGCCGTTGCGGATACAGGTCGCGGGCGACGACCAGTTGGGTGACGTGGCCCATGTAGCCCGGCGACAGCGTCAACGCGCGCAACTCGCGCAGCGAACGCGCGGCGTAGCCGATCTCTTCCTGCAATTCGCGGTTGGCGGCCGCGAGCGCCGTTTCGCCCTTGTCGATGCGGCCCTTCACCAGCCCGAGTTCGTAACGGTGCACGCCGGCGGCGTATTCGCGCGCGAGCAGCACAGTGTCGTCGTCGAGCAGCGGCACCACCACCACCGCGCCATGTCCGCGGGTGGCGAGGCGTTCGTAGCGACGGCGTTCGCCGTTGCCGAACTCCAGGTCCAGCCACTCCATCCGGTACGGGCCCGAATCCTCCGCGGTGACGCCGTGGATGGTCGGCAACGGACGCCCGTCCTTTCCGGCAACGCTCACCGCGCGCCCCGCATGGCTGCGCGGGAAGCGCAAGAAACGGGAATAATGCGGGGATGCAGAACGGGCTTCATGCTGCGGGAATGATAACGGACGCCGGCGGCTGGCGTTCGCGCGACCTCGCCGTGCTCTGGCACCCCTGCACGCAGATGCGCGAGCATCCGGACGTATTGCCGCTGGTGCCGATCGAGCGCGGCGAAGGCGCCTGGCTGCACGGTTTCGACGGCCGCCGCTACCTCGATGCGGTGTCGAGCTGGTGGACCAACCTCCACGGCCACGCCGAACCGCGCATCGCCGCGGCCATCGCCCGGCAGGCGGGCACGCTGGAACAGGTGATGCTGGCGGGCTTTTCTCACCGGCCGGCGATCGAACTCGCGGAAAAGCTGCTCGCCATCGCCCCGCGCGAGGCGGGCCGCGCGCCCCTGGCCAAGGTGTTCTACGCCGACAACGGCTCGGCCGGGGTCGAGGTGGCGCTGAAGATGGCGTTTCACTGGTTCCGCAACGCCGGCGAAACCCGGCGCACCAAGTTCGTCGCGCTGCAGAACGGCTACCATGGCGAGACCATCGGCGCGCTTTCGGTCGGCGACATCCCGCTGTACCGACGCGTGTACGCGCCGCTGCTGGCCGAAGCCCTGTTCGCGCCTTCGCCCGATGCCTACGCCGCGCGCGAGGGACAATCGGCGGCCGGCGCCGCGGAGGACGCGGCCGATGCGCTGGCGCGCCTGCTGGACGAACACGTGGGCGAGGTTTGCGCGCTGATCCTCGAACCGCGGCTGCAGTGCGCCGGCGGCATGCGCATGCACGATCCGGTCTACCTGCGCCGCGCACGCGAGCTGTGCGACGTGCACGGCGTGTTCCTCGTCGCCGACGAAATCGCGACCGGCTTCGGCCGCACCGGAACGATGTTCGCCTGCGAACAGGCGGGCGTGCAGCCGGACCTACTGTGCCTGTCCAAGGGCCTCACCGGTGGGTTCCTGCCGTTGTCGGCGGTGCTGGCGACACAGGCGCTGTACGACGGCTTCCTCGACGATTCGCGCGAACGCGCCTTCCTGCACTCGCACAGCTACACCGGAAATCCGCTCGCCTGCGCCGCGGGGTTGGCCTCGCTCGCGATCTTCGAACAGGACGACGTGCTCGGTCGCAACCGCGCGACAACGGCGAAGATGGCCGCGCTGGCGAAGCCGCTCGCGGATCTGCCGCATGTCGCCGACGTGCGCCAGGCCGGCATGGTCGTGGCGTTCGAACTGACCCGCGAAGGAAACAAGGCAACGCCGTTCGATCCCGCATTGCGCATCGGCCTGCGTGCCTATCGCGCGGCACTGGAACGCGGCGTGGTGCTGCGTCCGCTCGGGGACGTGCTGTACTGGATGCCGCCCTACTGCGTGGACGATGCGCAGCTCGAACTGCTGGCGCGGGTGACGCGCGAGGCGATCGCGGAGGCGACCTCATGCGCCTGACCCGCTGCTTCGCCGAGACAATTCTCCGCCCGGGTTACGAGGTCGCTCTGCCAGAGTCCGCCGCCGCACACCTGGTGCGCGTCCTCCGCTTACGCGAAGGCGACGAGTGCATCCTGTTCAACGGAGATCAGTTCGACTATCTGGCGAAGATCACTCAAATCGCCAAGCGCGAAGTCAGAGCGAAAATTCTAAATTCGTCCCTGCTGACCAACGAATCGCCGCTCCGGATCGTCCTCGTGCAGGGCATCGCCCGCGGCGAGAAGATGGACTGGATCCTGCAGAAGGCGACCGAACTCGGTGTCGCCGGCTTCGTGCCGGTGCACGCAGAACGCGGCGAAGTGCGGCTCGATGGCGAACGCGCGGAAAAGCGGCTGCGGCATTGGCGCTCGGTCGTCGTGTCCGCCTGCGAGCAGAGCGGGCGCGCGCATATTCCCGAGGTCGTCGCGCCACGCACGCTCGCCGACGCATTGACCGGCCTGCCCGCGGTGCGCTTGCTGCTCGACCCCGAAGCGGCGCAACAGCTTCCTTCGCGCATCGTTGGCGATGCCTGCGCGATCGCGATCGGGCCGGAAGGCGGATGGTCGGCGACGGACATCGCGACGCTGGAAGCGGCGGGTTTCATCGGTGCGCGGCTCGGGCCGCGGGTGTTGCGCACGGAAACCGCGGGGATTGCCGCGATCGCGGCGTTGCAGGCACGTGCCGGGGATTTCGCCTAGAACTTGTCCCGAAACCTGCTGCGCTCGGCAGCTTGCGCGCGGGCAGTGCTCGCAATCCTCATTGACGCAACGTCAACTGCGGTTGCTGCGCTCCGGCCACGCGCAATCCGCCATCGCTCGCGACGGTTTCGAACCAAGTTCCCGCTCCGCTACCAGGATTGGCGGAATCAGGCGGCCTGTTGCAGGCCTTCGTGGATGCGCGCCTCGATCCGCGCGAGGTCGGGCACGAGCGCGCTGTCCTCGCGCAGCATGACCCGCGCGAGCACGCCGTCGGGCAACGGCTCGCCGTCGTCCTGCGGCAGCAGGTCTTCGCGCGGCACGGTGACCAGGCGCGGGAAGCCCTGGGTCAGCACCGCGAAGTACGGCGCCTTGGGGTTGCCGCCCAGCGCCTTCAGCACCACCACCTTGCTGCCGAGCCCGCCCTGCTCCTCCGCGATGCCGGCCATGCGCGCGAACGCCACCAGCGGCATCTGCCAGCCGCGCCAGCGGATGCTGCCGAGCAGCCAGTCCGGCGCGCCTTCCACCACGTCCGGGGTGGAGAACGACAGCACCTCGGCCACGGCCGCGTTCGGCAGCAGCAGGCGGTCGCCCTGGACCTGGATGAGGACTCCGCGGATGTCAGGGGTCGTGCTCATGTTTCGGATCCTTTGCGCTCGGGCCAGCGCTTGGCGAGCTGGCTGGCGAGGTGTTGCGGGGTGTCGGCCGCGACGCCGCGCGCGATCAGCGCCTGCACCGCGGCGGGTTCGTAGCAGCCGCTGGGAAGTTGCGCCAGCACCAGCGCGCCGGCCCAGGACTGGGCCATGATCGCGTCGACCTGCGCGGGATCGGTGCCGCTGAGCGCAACGATGGCGCTGTCGCCGGCGGTGAGTTGCGAGAACGCGTGCGCGCCCGCGAGGAAGCGCATGCCACCGTTGCCGGCGGCGATGCCGAGTTCGCCCGGCACCAGGTAGACATGGCCGGGTTCGGGCGCCATGCCGCCTTCGGCCAATACCAGCGGCAAGGTGGTCGCGCGCTGCATTTGCCGCAGCAGCTTGTCGTGCCTGGCGCCATCGAGCTGCTGGTGGATGAACACGGCCGGCGCGAAATCCGCGGGCAGCGCGCCGAGCAGCTGGCGCACCGCATCGGGGCCGCCGAGCCCGGCAAGCACCGCGACCATGCCGCGCGATGCCGCGATTTCCTCGCGCGGGGCGTCTTCCAGCTCCAGCTTCGCCGCGCGCATGTGGATCGCGTCGAGTTCGCTACGCAACGGGTCCATCAGCGGCGGCACCGTCATCGGCGCAGCCGCTTCGGGCATCGTGCGTGGCGCATTCGGGTCGAGCAAGGCGTCCGACGGCACATCCGCGAACACGGACTCGACTTCCTCGGCGAGGCCGCCGATGTCGCCGTCCCATTCCGGGCGCTGGTACAGGCTCGGGCGTTCGAGCTCGACCCGCGGCAGTTCTTCCTCCGGCGGGGCGGGTTCGGCGCCGTCCGGCAACACCGTGTCGCGCATGCGCAGCTTCGCGGCGACATGGCGCAACCACCGCGCCGCATCCCAGCCCTCGCGCTGCACGATGAAGTCGGCTTCCTCGAACAGCACGATCACGTCGGGATCGCTGTAAATCCCTTCGAAGCGTTCGATCGCGGATTCGACCGCGGGCTCGAGCGCCACCAGCAAGGCTTCGGGCCGCGCATCGCGCACCGCGTCCGGGTCGGCGTCGATTGGATCGGCGACCAGCGCGAGCTCCGCACCGGCCTCGCGCGCGGCTTCCACCAGGCGCTCGCGTGCGGGACCGGGGCGCGCCAGCAGTACGACGCGGCGCGCGGAACTCATTGCGGACTACCCCATTCGGCCATCTGCTCGGCCAGCAGCTCGAACACGTTGCGCATCAGCTCGGGTTCCTGGTACGGCTTGCCGAGGTAGCGCTGCACGCCGATCTCCATCGCGCGCTGGCGGTGCTTCTCGCCGGTACGCGAGGTGATCATGATGATCGGCACGTCGCGCAGGCGCGTCTCCGCGCGCATCGCGGTGGCGAGTTCGTAGCCGTCCATGCGCGGCATTTCGATGTCGAGCAGCATCAGGTCGGGCACGCGCTCGGCCATGCGCTCGAGCGCGTCGATGCCGTCCTTCGCGGTGGCGACCTCGATGTTGTGGCGTTCGAGCACGCGCCCGGTGACCTTGCGCATCGTGACCGAGTCGTCGACCACCATGACCAGCGGCACGCGGCGCTGCGCGGTTTCCGGTTGCGGCTGCACGTCGCGCGGCAGCACCGCCTGGCGGCGCACCAGCGGCGCGACGTCGAGGATCACGACCACGCGGCCGTCGCCCATGATGGTCGCGCCGAAGATGCCCGGCACCGAGGCCACCTGCGGCCCCACCGGCTTGACCACGATTTCGCGGTTGCCGACCACCTGGTCGACCAGCACCGCGGCGCGCAGGTCGCCGGCGCGGATGAGCAGGAGCGGCATCTGCAACTGGCCCTCGGCCTTGGCCGGCGCATGGCCGAGCAGGGAGCCGAGGTCGTGCACCTGGTAATCCTCGCCGCCGTAGCGATAGCTGGCGTCCGAAGCACCGAGTTCATCGCGGGAAATGCGGCCGACGCCGCGCACCGAGGCGATCGGCACCGCGTAGGTGGTCTCGCCGATGCGCACGAACACCGCCTGCGTGACCGCAAGGGTCTGCGGCAGGCGCAGGGTGAAGGCGGTGCCCTCGCCCGACTTCGAGCGGATGTCGAGCGAACCGCCGAGCTGGCGCACTTCGCTCGCGACCACGTCCATGCCGACGCCGCGGCCGGCGAGGCGGCTGACCGTTTCCGCGGTCGAGAAACCGGGCTCCATGATCAGCGCGTCGAGGTCGGATTCGGCCAGCACCGCGTCGTCGCGGATCAGGCCGCGCTCGACCGCGCGGCTGCGGATCGCATCGCGGTTGAGGCCGGCGCCGTCGTCGCGGATCTCGAGCACGACTTCCGAACCCTCGCGGCGCATCGCGATGGCGATGGAGCCTTCCTCGGGTTTCTTCGCCGACTTGCGTTCGGCCGGCGATTCGATGCCGTGCGCGACCGCGTTGCGCAGCATGTGCTCCAGCGGCGCGGTCATGTGCTCGAGCACGTTGCGGTCGAGTTCGCCCTGCGCGCCCTCGAGCCGGAGTTGCACCTGCTTGCCGGTTTCGCCCGCGGCCTGGCGCACGACGCGGCGCAGGCGCGGCACCAGCGAATCGAACGGCAGCATGCGCGTGCGCATGAGGCCTTCCTGCAGTTCCGAGCTCACGCGCGACTGCTGCAACAGCAGGGTTTCGTACTGGCGGGTCAGGTCATCGAGCGTGCCCTGCAGGCTCGACATGTCCGCGGCCGATTCGGCCAGCGCGCGCGAGAGCTGCTGCAGGGTCGAGAAGCGGTCGAGTTCGAGCGGATCGAAGCTCTGGTCCTCGTTCTCGTGCTCGCGCTGGTAGCGCGCGATGATCTGCGCCTCGGTTTCGCTGTCGAGGCGCCGCAGCTGGTCGCGCAGTCGGGTGTTGGTCTGCTCCATTTCGACCATCGCCGAACGGAACGCGCCGAGCTGTTGCTCGAGGCGGGCGCGGTAGATCGCGACTTCGCCCGCGTAGTTGACGAGGCGATCGAGGAGGTCGGCGCGGATGCGCACCTGTTCCTGCGGCGCGCGCACCGCGCCATCCTCGTCCTCGAAGCCCGCGGCCGAATCCATCGGCGCCGACAGCGGCTTGAGTTCGACCGGCTTGCGCTCCGGGGCCGGCGTGCCGGCGACGGCCGCCGGAATGTCCTCGCCGCGGGCGCGGGCGGTGAATTCCGCGATCAGGCCTTCCGGCAAGCCGATGGCGCGGCGCGCGTTGACGCGCGTGACCATGGCATGCAGGCGATCGAATCCGCGCTCGAGCAGGGGCACGCCGTCGCGGCCGAGTTCGCCGCGATGTTCGACCACGGCCTCGAGCAGGCTTTCCATCGAGTGCCCGAGTTCGCCCACGGCCATGATGCCGGCCATGCGCGCGCCGCCCTTGAGCGTGTGCAGGTCGCGCTGCAGCCCGACCAGGAGTTCGCGGTCGTGCGGGTTCTCGCGCAATTGCGCAAGCAGGCCGTCGGAATGATCGAGCAGGTCGCCCGATTCCTCGGCGAAGATGTCGACGAGTTCGGGGTCGAGGTCGCTGAGGTCCAGCGCTTCGTCCGGATCCTCGCTGCTCGCCGTCGTTGCCTGCAACGTCGCCAGCGCCTCGAGTTCGCGTGCCTTGGCGATGGCGGCACGTTCGGCTTCGCGGCGTTCGGCGGCGACGCGATCCTCGGCGGCACGACGCTCCGCCGCGACACGCTCTTCTTCCGCGCGACGTTCGGCCGTAAGGCGTTCGGCCTCGGCACGTTCGGCCTCGGCACGTTCGGCTTCCGCTTTCTCGGCCGCGATGCGTTCGGCTTCCGCTTTCTCGGCGGCAAGGCGTTCGGCTTCCGCCTGTTCAGCAGCAAGGCGCTCGGCCTCGGCGTGTTCCGCGGCGATGCGCTCCGCCTCCACCTTCTCGGCGGCGATGCGTTCGGCTTCCGCATTTTCAGCCGCGACACGCTCGGCTTCCGCCTGTTCCGCCGCAATGCGTTCGGCTTCCGCCTTTTCGGCCGCGAGGCGCTCCGCTTCGGCGTGTTCCGCGGCCACGCGTTCGGCTTCCGCCTGCTGCGCTGCGGCCTGCGCGGCATATTCCGCTTCCAGACGCGCGTATTCGGCTTCTTCCGCCGCGACGCGCTCGGCTTCGGCCTTCTCCGCCGCGAGGCGTTCGGCTTCGATACGCTCCGCTTCCGACCGTTCGGCCGCGAGGCGTTCGGCTTCGATACGCTCCGCTTCCGACCGTTCGGCCGCAAGGCGTTCGGCCTCCGCCTGTTCGGCGGCGAAACGCTCCGCCTCCAACCTTTCGGCTTCCGCTCGCTCGGCAGCGATGCGTTCTGCTTCGACGCGCTCCGCTTCGGCCTGTTCGGCCGCGATGCGTTCCGCCTCGAGGCGTTCGGCTTCGGCCGCGGCCTGTTCCTCGGCGGCGCGGTCGGCTTCCGCCTGTTCGGCGGCAAGCCGATCGGCATCGGCATGGACGTCGGACTCGATGGGTTCGAGCGCCATCGCCGTCGAAGGCAATTCGTATTCGTGTTCGCTGGGAGGCGGCGGTTCCGGCAGCGCGTCGCGCAGCGCGGCGAAGCGCGCGGCGAGTTCGCCCTGTCGCGCGACGCGCGGTTCCGGCTGCTTGAGCCCCGCGACCGTTCCCTGCACCGCGGTGGCGAGCGCCGCAAGCGCGGCGATGCCCTCGGCGCCGATGACCGACTTGGCGGCGAGCGCGCGCTTGACGTAGGCCTCGGCGGGCGTCACCGCTTCGGTGATCGCCGGCACTTCGGTCATCGCGAACGCGCCGTTCATCGTGTGCACGGCGCGCAGCAGCGCATCGCTGGCCGGTGCCGCGTCGCCCGCGTCCTGCAGCCAGTTCTCGACGGTGGCGAGGTGTCCGAGGACTTCGGCGTCGAGGATCTCGAGCAGCACCGGATCGACGCTGGCCGGCATGCCGTCGTCGATCGCCGGCGAGGCTTCGACCGCGGCCTCGACCGCGACCGGCGCTTCTTCGACGGGGGTTTCGACCGCCGCCGCCTGTTGCGCGCCGTAGAACACGTCCTCGCCCGCGGCGATGCGGTCGGCGATCGCTTCCATCCCGGCGAGGTCGGCGCCGATGCTGCCCTCGCCGCGCAGCGCCGCATGCAGTTGCGGCAGCGTGTAGAACGCCTGGTCGACCATCGCCACCACCGCCGGGCTGGCGGGGCGCGAGGCATCGAGCACGCGGTTGAGCATGCCCTCTACCTTCCAGCTGAATTCGCCCAGCGCCTTGGCGCCGACGAGGCGGCCGCTGCCCTTGAGCGTGTGGAACACGCGACGGATCGGGCGCAGCTTCTCGAGGTCGTCCGGCGCCGCGCGCCACGGCGGCAGCAGGCCGTCGAGGTTGCGGATTTCCTCCTCGAATTCCTCGAGGAACACTTCGCGGATCTCGTCGTCGATCTCGTCGCTGGTGGTGTCGAATCCGCCGGCCGCGGCATTCGCGGCACTGGGCGCGGGGCGCGCCACCACCGGCGCGGCGGGAACGGCGGCGGGCGTTTCCGGCACCGGTTCGGCGGGCGCGGCCTGTACGGCGGCGTCCTGCATTTCCGCCTCGACCGGATCGAACGACGCGCTGGGCGCGATCTCGACCGGCACCGGCGTTTCCGGCGGCAGCGGCCAGTAGCCGAGCGATTCGAGGCTGCCCTGCGCGATCTCGAGGATGTCGTCGCGGTGCGGGCGCTGTTCGCGCAAGGCCTCGAGGTAATACTCGAGGCTGGCGAGCGCATCGGCGAGCGTGTCGAGTTGGCGGCCGTTCGGCACGCGGCGGCGCGCGATCAGTTCGGACTGGGTGAAGCGGCGGATCCCGGCGAGGTAATCGGCGGGAACGGAAAGCTCGAGGATCTGCAGCGCGCCTTCGACTTCCTGCAGCAGGCGCGGCACTTCGGACAGCTGCGCATGGTCCCAGTTGGTTTCGACGAAGGCGACGAAGGCCTGGCGCGCGTCGGCGAAATTGGCGATGGCCTCGCGCACCAGCACGTCGAGGACCTTGCGCGATTCGCCGGCGATGACGTCCTCGGCGCCGGCCTCGGTGCCGAGCCGCGCGACCTGGTCGTCGAGCGAAGCGTCGACGAACAGCAACGCGCCGGCGATGTCGAGCAACGCGCCTTCCTCGGCCGCGCGTTCGCCGCCGACGATCGCGCGCAGCGCGCTTTCCTGTTCGGCGACGAGGTGGCGCGCGGTGCCGAGGCCGAGCATGCCCAGCGTGTCGGAAATGCGATCGAGTGACTCCACCTGCGGCTGCAATTCGGCGACGTCGCGGTTGCCGGTGCGCAGGTGCAGGTCGAGCGCGTCCTTGACCCGCAGCAGGTCTTCCTTCAGTGCCGCGGCCACGGTGTCGAGCAGGGCACGGTTGCGGCCGCTGACGCTGCCGCGCGCGTGTTCGAGTTCCTCCGCGGTCGGCGCGGGCGCGTCGAGGTCGAAGGTCTGGCGCAATTCCTGCAGCGCGGGATGGTCGCCGGCCTGCGCAGCGTGGTAGAGCAATTGCCGCGTCGGCTCGAGCACCGCATCGGCGCGGCCGGGCTCAAGGTCGTTGCCACCGAACTGGTGGCGCGCCTCGCGTTCGACGCCGGCGAAAGCCTGGCGCAGGCCCGTGCCGGGCGACACCGCGCCGGCCTGCATCGCGTGCGCCATCGAGGCGGCGACCCAGAGCATGCGTTGCGTCGCTTCGTCGCGCGCGTGTCCGACGAGGCCTTCGGCCGCGGCGGCGAGCGCGTTCGCATCGGCGGGCGCGCCCGAGTCGGGCCATTGCGCCAGCGCGTCGGAGAATTTCGCGAGCTGCGCCTGCGCGGCATCGTCGGTGGCGGCAGCGCTCGCGGCGGCCGGCAGCGGGCGGTGCAGGTCGGGCGCGAACAGCACGCTTTCGTTGAGGCCCGGGGCGCCGCGCGCCGCGCGCAATTCGTTGAGCAGCGGCAACAGCACGATCGGGATGTCGCGATGCCCGCCCTGCAACCGTTCCAGGTAATCGGGCAGCAGCACCACCCCGCGCATCAGCGCCGCGCTGGCTTCGTCGCGGTTGCGTGCCTCGCCGTTGGCGAGCGTGGTCGCGAGCGTTTCCATTTCCTCGCCGACCATCGCCGGCGCGTACAGCTCGAGCATGCGCAGGCTGCCCTGCACCTGGTGCAGCAGCGTGGCGCATGCGCGCATGCGGCCGTTGTCGTCCGGATCCTCGGCGTAGGCCTCGATCTCCAGCCGCGCCTGGCGCAGGGTTTCGTCCAGCTCCGGCTTGATCCAGCCGAGCGCGGTGAAATCGATCGCATCGCGAAGCGCAGTCGTCATCGGCTGGCTCCGGTCGGCGAGCGTTCTGCGGCGAATCGGCGGGCGCCGTGCTTGTCCATGCCCGTGCGTGCTCCCGCGGTCAGGCCGGCAGCTTGAAGTCGGCGACCGAACGACGAAGGTCGGCCGCGAGCTGCGCCAGGTTTCCGATCGACGCCGCGGTCTGGTTCGCGCCCTGCGAGGTCTGCGCGGTGATCGACTGGATCGTGTTCATCGTCGTGGTGATGTTCGTCGCCGCCGCGGACTGCTGCTGCGCCGCGCTGGAAATGCCCTGGATGAGGGTGGACAGGTCCGACGACACCTTTTCGATCTCGCCCAGCGCGGTACCCGCGTCCTCGGCGAGGCGCGCGCCGGCGACCACTTCCGAGGTGGTCTGTTCCATCGAACTCACCGCTTCGTTGGTGTCGGACTGAATCGTCTGCACCAGCGTCTCGATGCGCTTGGTCGCGTTGGACGCGCGTTCGGCGAGGCGCTGCACTTCGTCGGCCACCACCGCGAACCCGCGGCCCGCCTCGCCGGCCGAGGCCGCCTGGATGGCCGCGTTCAGCGCGAGGATGTTCGTCTGCTCGGAGATGTCGTTGATCAGTTCCACGATCGAGCCGATTTCCTGCGAGCTTTCGCCGAGGCGCTTGATGCGCTTCGAGGTTTCCTGGATCTGGTCGCGGATCGAGTCCATGCCGGCGATCGTCTGCCGCACCACGTCCGCGCCATTGGTCGCGATCTGCACCGAGCGCTGCGCCACTTCCGCGGACTCGGCGGAGTTCTTCGACACCTGGTTGATGCTCTGCGCGATTTCGTTGATGCGGTTCGAGGCGGAATTGATCTCGGTCGCCTGGTGTTCGGCGGCCTCGGCGAGGTGCATGGCGGTCGCCTGCGTTTCCTGCGCGCTCGATGCCACCTGCACCGATGTGTCGTTGATCGTTCCCACCAGGCTGCGCAGCTGTTCCACCGCGAAGTTGATCGAGTCCGCGATCGCGCCGGTCATGTCCTCGGTCACGGTCGCCTTCACGGTGAGGTCGCCTTCGGCGAGCGAACCCATTTCGTCCAGCAGGCGCATGATCGCCTCCTGGTTGCGGTTGTTCAGTTCGAGGGTGCCCTGGTAGCGCTGGCGCTGCGCGCGGCTCAGCGCGAACAACAGGCCGACGATCGAGGCGAGCACCAGCAGGCCGGAAAGGATGCTGACCCACACGCCGCCGATGATGCTGGTGTCCTTCAGCGAGCCGAACGCGGTGAACGAGGCGAACAGCTTCTCGCTGTCGGCCAGCAGCTTGTCCGAACCGGTCGCGAGCGAAGTCGCGGCGGCCTGCGCACGGAACAGGTCGGACGAGCTGCCGAGCAGCGCGTCCAGGTCCTTCTTCATCCCGGTCCAGGTCGCGGTAGCCTGGTTCAGCGCGGCGATCGCGCTGGGATTGCCGAGCTTCTGCACGTTGAGCGTGGCATCGCCCTGGCGCAGGCCCGCGAGCACCTGCGCGAACACCCCGGAGTCGCGGCCGAGCGCGTCGCCGGCCATCGAGGCGCCGGCGCCGCCGGCGCGGATTTCGGCGACGCGGCGGGCCATGGTCGCGGCCAGCACCACTTCGCGCAGGGCGATGTAGATCTGCGAGGACGGCGAACCGGATGCCGACATCGCGCGCACCACTTCGTCCATCTGCGCCTGCAGCTGCGGCACCTGCTGGGTGAAGCGGTCGGCGTTGCCGGCGAGGCCGAGCACCGCCTGCTGGCTGGCGGTCACCTGTTCGGCGTTCTTGGCCAGCGGGGCCCAGGTCGCGGTCACGGTCTTGATCGGCCCGGCCACGCCCGCGGTGCTGCCGAAGCGGTCGTTGAGCAGCTTGATGTCGCCGTCGATCTGGTCCTTGGTCGCCTTGAACGCCGTGAACGAATCGGCGTTGCCGCCCACCGCCTCGCGGCCCTGGTTGGCGAGCCGCTGCGAATTCACCTGCAGGTCCGAGGCCGCGCCGCTGGCGCCGCTCAGGCGCGAGGCCTTGTAGATCGAATAGCCGGTGTTCGCGCCGAACACGACCAGCGAAGCGACCAGCAGGCCCAACCAGAAGTTGGTGCTGAGGTTGCGGCCCTTGCCGGAGATGTTGTCCATTGCAGTGCTCATGGTGTGACCTCGACCTTCCTGTGCGTTGCGCGGTACGGCGATTGCCTAGGCCGCGGCCTGTCTGAACTCGGGCGTGCGCGCCAGCCGGTCCAGGCTGAACACGCCCCACTCGTGGTCGCCGAGGCGGTACGCGCGCTCGACGAAATTGGCGTAGCGGCCGTCCGCGAGCGGCGCGGCCTCGATCTTCTGTTCCTCGACGAAGCTGCGCTGCCCGAACAGTTCGTCGATCGTCACCGCGACGTTGCCGCCCGGCTGGCGCACGACCAACACGCGCTGGCCTTCGTGCAGCACGGTGCGCTCGCCCTCGAGGAACTGCTTGAGGTCGACGATCGGCAGCAGGTTGCCGCGGATGTTGGCGACGCCGAGCATCCACGGCTGCGCGCCCGGAACCGGCGTGACCGGCGGCATGCCGAGGATTTCCACCACCTCGTCGAAGCCGGAGGCGAGGCGGCGCTGGCCGACGCGATAACCGACGCCACGCCACAAACCGGGCGCATCGAGCTGTTCGGGCAGGCCGACGACGTGCGCGAGGCTGCGGGTCTCGTAGTCCTGCAGGACCGAGAACGGATCGGTGGTGCGCGGCGCCTCGGTTGCGGGCGACGGCTCTTGCCGGCGTTCCTCCGCCGGGGCGGCCAACGATCCGCGATTGCCCTTGCCGTGCTTGTGCTTCGACATCGGATCAGGCCGCCAGCACTTCGTTGATGCGCCCGATCAGTTCATCCTCGTTGGGCGGCTTGACGATGTAGTCGCGCGCGCCCTGGCGCATGCCCCAGGCCTTGTCGGTTTCCATCCCCTTGGTGCTGACGATCAGCACCGGGATCGCGCTGGTGACCTTGTCGCGCGACAGCGCGCGGGTCGCCTGGAAGCCGTTCATGCCCGGCAGGACCACGTCCATCAGCACCAGGTCCGGCAGTTCGCGCTTGCAGACCTCGATGCCGTCCTCGGCGCTGCCCGAGGTCAGCACCTGGTGGCCGTTGCGCTGCAGCAGCTGGCTGAGCACGGCGGCGTCCGTCGACGAGTCCTCGATCAAAAGAATGCGTGCCATGTGCTTGCCTTACCCCCCGGTCAGGCGTGGACGTGCGTGCGGATCGCGTCGAGGAGTTCCTCGCGCGTGAACGGCTTGGTGACGTATTGCTCGGAACCGACGATGCGGCCGCGCGCCTTGTCGAACAGGCCGTCCTTGGAGGACAGCATGATCACTGGCGTGTTCTTGAACAGCTGGTTGTTCTTGATCAGCGCGCAGGTCTGGTAGCCGTCCAGGCGCGGCATCATGATGTCGACGAAGATGATCTGCGGGCGCTGGTCGGCGATCTTCGCCAGCGCCTCGAAGCCGTCGGTGGCGGTGATGACGTCCGCGCCCTCGCGCCGGAGCAGCGTCTCCGCCGTGCGCCGGATGGTCTTCGAATCATCGATGACCATGACCCGCAGGCCCTCGAGGCCCCCGGATCCGTTCTCGTCCTGCACCATGCCCACTCCCCTGTTCGTCGTGCTGCATGTCTCTGCAGCTACGCAGCTGCCTTATATCCCAAGCTGGACGCAGGGTGTCAAGCACGCATGCCGTGGAATGCGGATGCGCGGCGAAAACCGCGAACGGGAGCGCAATTTTCAGCCTGCTACCATTGGCGCATCGCCCCGCGAAGCGCCCGCATGCCGCTCGATGTCGTCGTGGTGATGGACCCGATCGCGTCCATCAAACCGGCCAAGGATTCGACCTTCGCCATGCTGCTGGAAGCGCAGCGGCGCGGGCATCGCCTGCACTACGCGTTGCCCGGCTCGCTGGCGGTGGACGCCGGCACCGCGCAGGCCACGATCGCGGCGCTCGAGGTGCGCGATTCGAAAACCGACTGGTTCAGCATCGGGCCGGCCGCGCCGCGGCCGTTCGCCGCCGGCGACCTGGTGCTGATGCGCAAGGATCCGCCGGTCGATGCCGATTACCTCCACGACACCCAGATCCTCGGCCTCGCCCAACGCCAGGGCGCGCAGGTGGCGAACGATCCGCAGGGCCTGCGCGACCTGAACGAGAAACTGGCGGCGCTGCTGTTCCCGCAATGCTGCCCGCCGACCCTGGTCAGCCGCGACGCGGGCGCGCTCAAGGCCTTCGTGAACGAGCACGGCGAAGCGGTGCTGAAGCCGCTCGACGGGATGGGCGGGCGCTCGATCTTCCGCGCCCATGCCGGCGAGGCGAACCTGAACGTGATCCTCGAAACCCTGACCGGCGGTGGCGCGCACCTGGCCATGGCCCAGCGCTACCTGCCGGAAATCGCCGAGGGCGACAAGCGCATCCTGCTGGTCGATGGCGAACCGGTGGATTACTGCCTCGCGCGCATCCCGCAGGGCGACGAATTCCGCGGCAACCTCGCCGCCGGCGGTCGCGGCGAAGGCCGTCCGCTCTCCGACCGCGACCGCTGGATCGCCGCCCAAGTCGGGCCGGAAATGCTGCGCCGCGGCATGCGCTTCGTCGGCCTCGACGTGATCGGCGACTGGCTGACCGAAGTGAACGTCACCAGCCCCACCTGCATCCGCGAGCTCGATGCGCAGTTCGGCCTGAACATCGCCGGCCACTTGTTCGACGCACTCGAAGCCCCGCCCGGAACGTGAGCGCGGTCGTCCCCGAGCAGTGGCTGCCGCCGCCGGCGCCGCGCATCGGCGAGCGCGAACGGCTGGGCGCGACCTTCGTGCTGTCGCTGCTGGTGCACGGCATGCTGATCCTCGGACTCGGATTCGCGCTGGAGGATGCCGCGCCCGTGCTGCCGACGCTGGACGTGATGCTGACCCAGACCCAGACCCCGCTGACGCCGGCGCAGGCGGATTTCCTCGCCCAGACCAACAACCAGGGCGGCGGCGACCAGGATCGCAGCACCCGGCCGCGCGAACCGCAGGCCGGATTCCTGCCCGAACCCGAACCCGGCATCGCCCCGCAGCCGTTGCGTGCGCAGTCGCCGGATGCGCAACCACCGCCGGAGGCGCGCGTCGTCGCCAGCCGGAATGCGGACGAACCGCTGCCGCAACCGCAGGCGCGGCCCGAATCCGAGCCGTTGCCGCTTCCGCAAGGCGAGCAGAAGGTCGAACACGACATCGCCATGGCCCGGCTCGCGGCCGAGATCCACCTGCGCTCGCAGCGCTACGCCAAGCGTCCCAAGCGCAAGTTCGTCTCGGCCAGCACGCGCGAGTACGAATGGGCCGCCTACCTGCGCGAATGGGTCGACCGGGTCGAGCGCGTCGGCAACCTCAACTATCCGGAGGAAGCGCGGCGCCGGCACATCGGCGGCGTGGTCGTGATCAACGTCGGCATCCGCCGCGACGGCAGCGTCGAGCGCGCCGACATCGTCCAGAGCAGCAACATCCCGCTCCTCGATGCGGCCGCCTTGCGCATCGCGCGCATCGCCGAACCCTATCCGCCGCTGCCGAAGACGCCCGAGGACCCGGACATCCTCAACGTCGTCCGCACCTGGCAGTTCCTGCCCGGCGGCGAACTGATCGACCGCTGACGTGGAGCAGTTCGAATACCTGTCGGTGCTCGTATCGATCGTGATCGGCCTGGCGATCACGCAATTGCTGTCTGGCGCGGCGCGGTTGATCCAGCTGCGCGACCGCGTGCGCCCACACGCCACCACCCTGTGCTGGATGGCGACGCTGTTCGTGATCGACACCCAGATCTGGTGGGCGGCGTTCGAACGGCGCGAAACCGCGCACTGGAATTTCTTCGCGTTCCTGATGTTCCTCGCGATGCCCGTGCTGGCATTCCTCGCGAGCTACCTGGTACTGCCCGAACTCGGCGACGAGGACCGGCCCGACCTCGCGGCGAGCTTCGACCGCAACCGGCCCTGGTTCTTCGGCTGCCTCGGCGCCGTCGCCGTGGCGAGCCTGGCCGAAGAGGCAATGCGCGAGGGCGGGCTGCCTTCCGGGGGCGATGCGATGTTCCGCGTGGCGATGGCGTTGCTGTCGCTGGTCGCGGCGCGCGTGGCGAGCCCGCGCTTCCAGGCGATCAACGCGTTCGCGGTGCTGGCCGCTGTCGTCGCCTACATCGGCGTGTTGTTCCTGCAATTGCGCTAACCGCGCTCAACCATACCGGGCCAGCAGCACCCATTCATCCTCGACCTGCATGCGCACCCCGGTCGGCCGCCGCCCCAACTGGTGGCGCAATTGCGCACTGCGTTCGGCGGTGGCGATGGCCAGGTCGCGGTCCGCGAACCAGTGGCCGCGACGATCGCCGCCATCGAGGCACCACCCACGGTTCGTGGGGACGATTTCGAACATCGAACGTTCCATGGGCTACCCCTGCAAGCGAAGGGAAGGAAGCGCTCCGGCCCGGCATGACGGGGCCCAATCCGTCGCGGTCGTATCCATTGCGGGGCAGCAATCCATGCCTGTGCAGACCGCGCCGCCGGAGCTGGGGCCAGCGTGCCCGGTTCCGTGCCGATCCACCCTCGGGCGATGCCTCATCGCGGCATAGGAAAAGTCTGATCCGGGACCCGATGTCCGGTTTCGCCCCCGCATTGCGCATAAGCGCTCCGGTTGCAGCTTCGCAATCGCCCCAGGAAACGCGTCATGCCCGCCATCAACCGCTTCGCGCCTCCCGCCTGCCTGCTGGCCCTGGGCCTGGCGATGTCCGCCTCCACGCACGCAGCCCTGCGCCAGAACTGGGGCTACGGGAATCCCGCCGATGCCTGCCAGCTCAGCATCCCCACAACCGACACCCAGGTGCGGCCCAAGGCCAGCGGGTACCGCAACGAAAGCACCAGCAAGAGCGCATTCGTGATCTGCGGCTACAACACGCCCAGCTACGACAGCACCAGCAAGCAGATCCTGATCTACTTCACGTCGATGGACGGCGTGTCCCGCAACATCAGCTGCACCGCCGTCAGCGGAATGGCGGGGGCCGAGCCGATGGTCTATTCGACCAAGTCGATTTCCTCGACGGCGGCCGAGACCTACACGGCGCTGCTCTGGACCGCTTCCGATTTCGGCGGCACGACCGATATTCCCTACGGTGAATCGCCTTCAGTGACCTGCACGCTGCCGCCACAGACCGCGATCACCCAGGTCATCAATGCATTCGATTACGAAATTGGAGACTGACGCCGGTCGACGGGGCGTTCGAACGGGAAACGGATCTTTCCGCCGATGTCCGGTTTCGGCCCCTGATAACGCATAAGTGATCCGGTTGCAGCTTCGCAATCGCACAAGGGACCCGCCATGCCCATCACCACCCGCTTCCTGCTGCCGTCGGCCGTCCTCGCTTGCGGTCTCGCCATGTCCGTGCCGGCACGGGCCGACCTGCACGTGACCGATGCTCAGTTGAACCCCGTTGCCATCTGCCAATCCAGCTTGCCCGCCACCGATGCCCAAGTGCGGCCCAAGGCGACCGGCTTCCGCAACGAAAGTACGACCAAGGGCGCATTCGTGATCTGTGGCTATAGCCAACCCACCAAGGACGGCGACAGCGGTTTGCCGTCGAGCATCCAGATCTACTTCCATTCCATCGACGGCGCGGACCGCACCATCAGTTGTACCGCCGTGACGGGAGTGGATGGCCTCTGGCCAATGATCTATTCAACGAAAACCGTGCAATCCGCCGCGAACGGGACCTACGGTTTCCTCGCGTGGGGACCAGGCGACTTCGGCGGCACGTCCAGCATCCCCAACGGGTATCACGTTTCGGTGACCTGCGACCTGCCGCCACAGACATCGATCATCGACGCATTGAATTCCGTCCAGTACGAAATCGGCGACTGAGCTGGTTCAGCGCCGCTTGCCCTGCTCGGCCAGGGTGAGCGCGACGTTGTTGCGCAGGTAGGCGGGCTCCAGCCGTTCCGGCGCGAGTCCGCCGCCGTCCGCGAACATCGATGCGCCAAGTCGCGCGACATCGCTTGCATGCGGCAACGCGGTCGCGTCGATCGAGGCGAAACGCGATGCGAAACGCGATGACAACACGCCATCGACGGCGGCGAATCCGGTTCCCACGCCGATCCAGCCATCGCCTTCCGGCAATTCATAATTCGCGGGCGCGATGACGATTTCATCGCTGGTCGGGATGACCGAATCGCCATCACGGCGAAACGCGGCGACGTAGATCTCGCCCATGCGCGCGTCGATGGCGGCGATGGCCTGCCCCTCATCCGCCTTCGACACCTTCTCCCCGCGAGCGGGGAGAAGGAAAGGAGCAGCCAGCGCCGCGAGCGTGGACACCGGCACGGCCGGGCGATCGAGCGCGAGCGCGATGCCCTGCGCCAGCGCGACCGCGAGGCGCACACCGGTGAACGCGCCCGGCCCGCGGCCGACGGCGATGGCATCGAGTTGCGATTTCGACACGCCCGCATCCGCAAGCAGTTGTTCCGCCCACGGCAGCGCGAGTTCCGCATGCCGGCGCGGCGCGACGCCGAAGCGTTCGCGCACCTCGCCGTCCAGCCACAGCGCGACGGAGCAGGCTTCGGTGGCGGTTTCGATGGCGAGCAGATTCATGCGCCGACTGTAGCGGAAAGGAAGGCCTCGACCTCGGCCAGCGAACGCGTCACCGGCAGCGGCGGCAGCGAATCGAGGAACACCCGACCGTAGCCCTTGCCGGTGAGGCGCGGATCGCACAGCACCAGCACGCCGTGGTCGGTTTCGCTGCGGATCAGGCGCCCGGCGCCCTGCTTGAGCGCGATCACCGCCTGCGGCAATTGTTCGTCGAAGAACGGATTGCCGCCGGCGCGGCGGATCGCTTCCAGCCGCGCTTCGAACACCGGATCGTCGGGTGCGGCGAACGGCAGTTTGTCGATCACCACCACCGTCAACGCGGCGCCGACCACGTCCACGCCCTCGCGGAAACTCGCGGCGCCGAGCAGCACGCCGTTGCCGGATTCGCGGAAGCGTTGCAGCAGCACGTGGCGCGGCGCCTCGCCCTGCACGAACAGCGGCCACTGCCCGTCGCGCAGCGCTTCGGCCGCTTCGCGCAAGGCACGATGCGAGGCGAACAGCAGGAACGCGCGACCGTTCGACGCCTCGAGGACGGGACGCACCGCATCGAGCATCGTGGAAGTGAATTCGCGCGCGGACGGCTGCGGAAGCGCCGGCGGCAGGTAGCACAGCGCCTGCGTGTTCCAGTCGAACGGACTCTGCAGCAGCAACGTGCGCGGCGCATCGAGCCCGAGCCGCTTTTCCAAGTGTTCGAAGCCGCCGTCCACCGCCAGCGTCGCCGAAGTGAACACCCAGGCCGCGTGCGAACGTTCCCGGTGCGAACGCAACGGCCCGGACACGTCGAGCGGCGTGCGCTGCAGGCGGAAGCCGCGTGGCGTCGCTTCGTACCAGCGCACGTCGTCGTCCGCGGGGAGTTCATCGTCGAAGGCGTCGTTGTCGAAGTCGCGCTCGATCCGCCAACGCCCGAGCCGCGACGCGAATTCCTGCGCGCGCGCATGGCAGGCGTCGAGTCCCGGCGCGGATTCGCGCCACGGCGCGAGCGCGGCATGCAGGGCGTGCAAGCTCGACGACAGGGTTTCGAAGCCTTCGTAGGCATCCGGATCGGCAAGCGCGCGCGCCTGCGTCGCGCGCGGCGGCAACGGCTCCAGCGCGGCACGCAATGCGCGCACCGCCTGTTCCAGGTCGCGCGCCGGCGCCTGCAACGCGGCGAGCGCACCGGGCACGCCCTTGCATTCGGCCAGCGCGTCGCGCGCGAGTTCGACCAGCGGTCGCGCACCGATGCCTTCCCCGAAGAACTGCGCGGCGAGTTCGGGCAACTGGTGCGCCTCGTCGACGACGAAGGCCTGCGCGCCGGGCAGGATTTCGCCGAAACCCTCCTGCTTCAGCGCGAGGTCGGCGAGCAGCAGGTGGTGGTTGACCACGACGATGTCCGCGGCCTGCGCGCGCTGCCGCGCCTGCACCACGAAGCAGTCGTTCCAGAACGGGCATTCGCTGCCGAGGCAGTTGTCCGCGGTGCTGGTGACCAGCGGCAGCAGGGGCGAATCGTCCGGCAACGCTTCGAGCTCGGCGAGGTCGCCCATGCGCGTGCGCCCGCCCCAGGCGACGATGCGCTGGAAGAGCGCGGCCTGCGCGCCCGGCACGATGCGCGGATCGCCCTTGGCCTGTTCGGTGCGATAGCGGCAGAGGTAATTCGCGCGGCCCTTGAGCAACGCGCTCTTCAGGCCGACGCCGAGCGCATCGCGCACGCGCGGCAGGTCGCGGTGGTAGAGCTGGTCCTGCAGCGCTCGCGTGCCGGTGGAGAGGATGGTCTTCATCCCCGACAACAGCGCCGGAACGAGATACGCGTAGGTCTTGCCGGTGCCGGTGCCGGCCTCGGCCAGCAACACGTCGCGCCGTTCGAACGCGTCGGCGACCGCTTCGGTCAGGTCGAGTTGCGCTTCGCGCGGGCGGAATTGCGCCACGTCGCGCGCGAGCGCACCGCCTTGTGACAGCGCTTCGACCGATTGTTCCGCCAACCCGCGCAACGCTCCGTGCATCGCGTTCAATGCGAGGGCGGCGGTTGCGCCGGCTGCTGCGGTTGCTGCGTCTGTTCCGGGACGCGCTTGGCCGGATCGTCGAGCCCGAAGATGTGGCGGAAACCCTCGCGCACCGCCTGGCCGAGGCCTTCGGCTTGCGGCGCGTTCGGATCGTTCGGATCGACCGAATCCTCCGGCGGCGCGTACACGCACGCCTCGTATGCCGGCGCGAAACCGGCGACGAAGGGAATGCGCCGCGCACCCGGGCAACCGGCGTCGGTGGTGCGCGAACCGGAGACCCACTGCCAGTCGATGCCCTTGCTGGACACTTCCAGCGGCGCGCTCGGCAGGCGCGAGAAGATCCCCGACCACACCCGCATCGCGCCGGTCGCGCCGTACAGGCCGGTCGGCTGGTTCTGGTCGTTGCCGACCCAGATCACCGCGAGGTGGTCGCCGGTCCAGCCGGCGAACCAGCTGTCGCGGCTGTCGTTGCTGGTGCCGGTCTTGCCGGCGGGTTTCAGCCGGCCGAGGCCGTCGGCGACGAGCTGGTGGCCGGTGCCGGAGGTGACCGCGAATTGCAGCGCATCGGTGACCACGCGCGCGGCGATGGCGTCGCCCGCCTGCGCCGGTGCGGGCGCCTTGTCGTAGCGATTGACGGTCTTGCCGTTGCGATCGATCACGCCGCGCACCGCGTGCAGCGGCTGGATTTCCCCGCCCGAAGCGAGGAACTGGTACAGCTGCGCCATCGCATACGGGCTTTCGTCGACCGCGCCGAGGATCAGCGAGGGATTGCCGGTGGCATCGATGCCGGCGAGCGTGTGGATGAGGTCGGCGAGGCGCTCGGGCTTGACCTGCATGCCCATGCGCACCGTGGCGCGATTGAGCGACTGCGCCAGTGCATCGAGCAGGCGCACCGTGCCGTGGCTGCGCCCGTCGGAATTGTCGGGCGACCAACGCTTGCCGTTGTCGAGCGTGATCGTCACCGGGCCGTCGTCGACGTAGCTCGCCAGCGACCAGCGCCCCGGCTGCGCCAGCGCGAGCAGGTAGACGAAGGGCTTCAGCAAGGAACCGACCGGACGCTGCGCCTCGACCGCACGGTTGAAACCAGGCTCGGAGAACACGCGGCTGCCGACCACCGCGCGCACTTCGCCGTCGTGCACGTCGGTGAGGACAAGTCCCGCCTGCAGCGGCGGGCGCTTGGCGTTGGCGATGGACTTGAGCGTGCGCGTCACCGCGCCTTCGGCATAGGCCTGCGCCGAGGGCGACATGCCGGTCATCACGCTCAGCCCCGCGCCCTGCAGCGCATCGGCCGGATAGTCGTGCGCGAGCTGCCGGCGGACCAGGTCGACGTAGGCCGGGAAGCGGTTCGCGGCGGTGCTGCCCGGCGCCTCGGTGATGCCGAGCGGCTGCTTCACCGCGCGCGCGTATTCGGCGTCGTTGATCAGGTTCGATTCGCGCATCTTCTGCAGCACGAAGTTGCGCCGTTCCAGCGCGCGGTCCGGGTGCCGGCGCGCGTCGTAGTACGACGGCCCGCGCACCATGCCGATCAGCAGCGCGATCTGCTCGGTGCCGAGGTCGCGCAGGTCGCGCCCGAACCAGTAGTCGGAGGCCGCGGCCACGCCGCGGATTTCCTGCGCGCCGCGCTGCCCGAGGTAGACCTGGTTGAAATAGGTTTCGAGGATCGTGCGCTTGTCGTAGCGCGCCTCGATCAACAGCGCGTACAGGATCTCGTTGAACTTGCGCGTCGGCGTCTGCTCGCGGCCGATGCCGAGCAGGCCGCTGCGCGCCAGCTGCTGGGTCAGCGTGCTGCCGCCCTGGATCGATTCGCCGCGCGAACGCAGCGTCACCCATGCCGCGCGCAACATGCCGCTGAGGTCGATGCCGTGGTGGTGGGCGAAATCCTTGTCCTCGACCGCCTGCAGCCCGGTGACCAGCAATTCCGGCACTTCCTCGATCCGCACCAGCCGGCGTTCTTCCTGCTTCTGCCCGTACAGGGTCGCGATCCGCGCCGGATCGAGCCGCGCGCTGCGCACCGCGCGCTTGCCGACCATGTCGCGCACTTCCGACACGCGGCCGTCGCCGACTTGCACCTGGATGCGGCTCGGGCCGACCGGACCGGTGACATCGTTGAAGCCGCGATTGGCGATCAGCCAGCGACCGCCGTTGCGTGCATACGTGCCGGGACGCACGCCGGCGCCGTCGTCGCGGTAGGACGCGGCGTCGAGTTCGGTCTTCAGCGTCTGCGCATCCATCGCCAGTCCCGGCGAAAGCGCGAGCGGACGCGCATACACGCGCGTCGGCAATTGCCACTGCAGTTGCCCGAAGCGCGTGCCGACCTGGTGGTTCAGGTACAGCGTGTAGGGAATCAGGAACCCGAGGCCGATCGCCGCGGCTGCCAATCCCCACGTCGCCAGCCGCTGCCATGAGGTCGGTCCGTCGCCGGGAAGGTCGTCGAAATCGTCTTCGTCGTCGTATTCGATGCGCGGCATGGGTGGGCGTCTGGCGCCTGTCGGCGGGCGTGCGGGGGATGCGACAATGGCCGCACCGGGCGGACCGCTGCGAGTCTAGCGCAGTGCCGCCCCGCCCTCTTCCCGGAGCCCGCCTGCAGCATGTCCTCGTTCATGGCCGACGCGCGCTTCCTCGCCGACCGCGCGCTGGGCCTGGCGCGGCGCGGCTGGATCAGCCTGCGTACCCGCGGCGTGCGCGCCAGCCTCGCCCGCGTGCACGCGCAGTTCGCGCGCGGCGCGGCGCCGGCCTCCCCGCCGTGGATGCCCCGCTCCGACACCGTGCCCGCGTTCGAGCCGCAGTTCGAACCGCGCGCGAGCATCGTCATCCCGGTGTTCGACCAGTTGCACCACACCCGGCGCTGCCTGCAGGCGCTAGCTGCGCAAGCGCACGGCGCGAGTTTCGAAGTGATCGTGGTCGACGACGGATCGAGCGACGGCACCGACGCGTATTGCGCAAGCATCGCCGGCCTGCGCTACCACCGGCGCGCGACAAACGGCGGCTTCATCGCCGCCTGCAACGACGGCGCTGCGCTGGCGCGCGGGGAGTTCCTCGTCTTCCTCAACAACGACACCGTGCCGCAGCCCGGCTGGCTGGATGCGCTGCTGCGTGCGTTCGACGACGTGCCGCAGGCCGGGCTGGTCGGCGCGCAACTGGTCTTTCCGAACGGAAAATTGCAGGAATCCGGCGGCGTGGTGTTTTCCGACGGCAGCGCCTGGAACTACGGCCGCAACGAAGCGCCCGGCGACCCGCGCTTCGCCTATTTGCGCGACGCGGATTACGTGAGCGGCGCGGCGATCGCGATCCCGCGCGACCTGTTCGAACGCCTCGGCGGTTTCGACGCGCGCTATGCGCCGGCCTATTACGAAGACACCGACCTCGCCTTCGCCGTGCGCGCCGCGAACCTGCGCGTGCTGGTGCAACCGGCGGCGAAGGTGGTGCACGACGAGGGCGGCACCGCCGGCACCGATACGCGCGTCGGGCCGAAGGCCGCGCAGGTACGCAACCAGCAGGTGTTCCGCGAACACCGCGCACTGCAGCTGTCCGTGCAACCGCAACCCGGCACGATCCCGGCGCCGTCGGTGCTGCACGCGAAGCAACGCCAGGTCCTCGTCATCGATGCGCTCACGCCGCAGCCGGACCACGATTCCGGCTCGCTGCGCCTGGTGAACCTGATGCAGCTGCTGCGCGAGGACGGCGCGCACGTCGTGTTCATGCCGGCGAACCGCGAGCACGCCGGCCGCTACACCGAGACATTGCAGGTATCCGGCGTCGAATGCTGGTACGCGCCATACGCCGAGCGCGCGCCGGCGTGGCTGCGCGAACACGGCCGCCGCTTCGACACGGTGGTGGTGTGCCGCCATTACGTCCTGCGCGAATTCCTGCCGCTGGTCCGCAAGCACGCGCCGCAGGCAAAGCTGGTGTTCGACACCGTGGACCTGCATTACCTGCGCGAACGCCGCGGCGCGGAACTCGTCGGCGATGCGGCGCTGCTGCGTACCGCGGAAGCGACGAAGATTCGCGAACTCGACCTGATCGCACGCAGCGACGTGACCCTCGTCGTCAGCGAGGCCGAACGCGCGCTGCTCGCGACCGACGCGCCGAACGCCAGGGTGGAAGTGCTGAGCAACCTGCACCAGCTCGCCGGGCCGGGCGGCAGTTTCGCCGCGCGCAAGGACCTGGTGTTCGTCGGCGGTTTCCGCCATCCGCCGAACGTGGACGCGGTGCGCTGGTTCGCGAACGAGGCGTTCCCGCGCGTGCGGGAGCGGCTGCCGGACGTGCGCTTCCACGTCATCGGCAGCCATGTCGTTCCGGAAATCGAAGCGCTCGCCGCGCTGCCCGGCGTGGTGGTGCACGGCCACGTGCCGGACATCACACCGTACATGGACGGTTGCCGCATCGGCCTCGCGCCGCTGCGCTACGGCGCGGGGGTGAAGGGCAAGGTCAACCTGAGCATGGCCCACGGCCAGCCGGTGGTCGCGACCTCATGCGCGGTGGAAGGCATGCACCTCGCATCCGGTCGCGACGTACTCGTCGCCGACGATGCGGATGGATTCGCCGACGCGGTCGTGGAGTTGTACGAAGACGAAGCGTTGTGGAACACGCTGGCGCAGAACGGACTGCGCAACGTCGCCGAGCATTTCTCGCTGGATGCGGCGCGGGAGACGGTGCGGAGGGTGCTTTTTGGTTAGCGGGAATGCTTGCTTGTTTTCGACGTAGAGTGATCCAACAAACGGAAACAAGGCATTAGTAATTGTGAGAATCAAAGACGCGCTCTCGAAGCTTCACGACACCCTCGACAAAGTTCCAGATGCGATGCGTCTAGCCTTTGGAGGAGAGGGAGCTTCGCTCTATTTGACAGATTTCATCCTTGCCGGTGCTACAAAACGGACTTTAGGCCTTGGTCACGGGCTAATAGAAATGATCAACGCAAGGAATATGCTCTGTGGACGAGCATTAGTACGGATGCAGTTGGACACCGTAAGCCGTGTCCTCGCGTATACATATGTGCCGAATAGAGAAGAAGTCGCAAGTAAAGTTATTGGCGGACAGAGGTTGAGAACATTTTCTTGCACGAATGGCAAGAAACTAACCGATCAATATTTGATAGCTCGCCTCGCCGAACATCTCCCCTGGGCGACCGAGGTTTATGAAAGAACCTCGGGTTCCATACACTTCTCAGAACAGCAGTTTTTTTCCACCGTCTCACACATTGCTGACGACAAGGATGGGCGAAGCATCAGCATTGTCATCAGCCAGTTTGATGCAAATTACCCTGAGGCAAGCTGGGTTGAAATTGCAGATTGCTTTCGTGAACTAACTGAATTTCTAATTCATACTTTGAATCAATATGCTGCTACTAAACCCAGACCGTAGCGGCGCAATAAGCGCAGCGCATTGCGCCGCATTGATTTTGAACGCCGATTTCGGCGCATTCCGCCTTCGGCTAATGCGCCCCACTCGCCAGTCGAATTCGCATGCAACGGCAAGGCCGCTTGCCTTGCGGCCCACCCCTGACCGGGCCCGTCACCCGCCTTTCCTGCGCCAAACCGACTAACATCCTCGGGCCTCGCTCAACAAAGGATTGATTCCATGTTCGAGCACCAAATTACCCATGCGCAGCAGATGGTCGATCGGCTTGCTCGCTGCCATGAAGAAGGGAGCGAAAACGTCCCGGCGGGCGTCCCGGTGACGGAATCGGAAATTTCCACCTGGTATGCCGGCGTATATGACGCGTTCGTCCAGAACTTCGGAGCCGACTCCAAGGAATTCGATCATTTCTGGAACGTGCGTTCGGATGCGCAGCGGCACATCGATGACTGGCGGACGGATCTATTCGACACAGACAAGCCAGGCAGCCCGCCCGAGCCGGCATTCATACGTTATCTTCAAACCATGATCGCCTTGCTTGGCAGTTATGCGGATCATCAGAAACGCCAAAAAGTGGACTTCCGATCTTCGCTCAACAAGGGCTTTCTCCCGTGGGCTGCAGGCATCGCGGCGGCCGTGACAGCTGCCGGTATCGCTAAATGGCTGGGGTGGGTTTGAGCTTCGGTAGCCGCAGAGCCATGCGGATCGTGATTTACATATTCCAAGCGTCGCGTTGTCGGGTTCGGCTGCACCCAAGATGACAAATCGGCGGCCTACGGCCTCGCCGCGACCTTCACCCGTTCCTGCAACTCCTCGATTCCCGGCGTCGATGCATCCAGCCGGCGTGCTTCCTCCACCGCCTGCGCCGCCGCGGCGACGCTGCCACCGCGTAGGCGTTCCTCGCCAACGTCCACCCAGCGCAACGCCAACGCGCGCCGCGCGCGGTTCACTTCCGAACGATCCGCACCCAATGCCGCCGCCGCATCCAGGCAGGCGCGCGAACGCGCGAGGCTGTTCGCCTGCAACTGCGCGCGCTGGCACTGCCATGCCGCCGGCAACAACCGCTTCGACGCCGCGATCACCGCCTTGTCGTCCGGCGCGAGCGAACGCGCCACGCGCAGGCGGTCGAACGCGCTCTCGCCGGGTGGCGTGAGCAGGTCGCCGCGCGCTTCGGCGGCGGCGGCTTCCGCGAGCAATCGCTGCACCTCGCGATGCCGGGACGCCACATTGCCGCGCGCGGGATGCGATTCGCGCTGCGCGATGCGTGCCCGTGCCAGATGCGCGCGCGCTTCGCGCAAGCCAGGCGTCGCCGGATCGATCGCCTGCGCCCGATCCAGCGCGGCATTCGCCTCGTCGAAGCGGAAATCCGCGCTGGCCTTTTCCGCATTTCGCACCTGCGCCAGCGACACCGCGCGCAGGCCCTGTCGCGCCGACGCGGTCGCATCCGGCAGGGCCGCGATCCGGCGGTAATCGCGTTCTGCGACGTTGAGCTTGTTCCGGCGCAACGCGGCGTCGGCCTGCGCCTGCAGCGCATCGCGCGAACGCGCGAACGCGGCTTCGGTTTCCGGCAGGTCGACATGGCCGGCGTCGTAACCGCGCGCGGTGGAGATCAGCGCCGCGGCTTCGGCCAGCTTACCGGCATCGAGCAGGCCACGCGCCTGTTGCAACAGGTCGGCGAGCGAGTCCTCGCGGCCTTCGATGGCCTCGATCCGTTCCGGCTGCAGCGACAGCACCTTCGCGTACAGCGGCAGGGCCGCGTCCGGTTTGCCATCGAGCCGGCCCGCGGTACGCGCGGCGGCGGCGGCCTTCAGCAACGCGTCGATGCCGAGCCGCGAGGATTCGCGCTTCCTCAATGCATCGGCCACCGGTTCGATCTCGGCGCGCGGGGCTTCCAGTTCGCGGGCGAGGTCGAGCAGACGCCGCGCGTCCGCGAAGCGATCGTACGCAGTCGCGTCCTTCGCCTGCGCCAGCGCCGCGCGCGCGACTTCGACGAGGCCTTCGCGCGCCTCGCCGCGATCCGGATCCATCGCGATCGCCGCGGTGTACAGCTCCCTCGCGCCGCTGCCGTCGGCCGCGGTCAGGCGGCCGGCGTCGAGCGCGTCCTGCGCGTGTTCGAGCAGCTCCAGCACCTGGTCCTGCGGCCACAACCGGTCGAGCGCGGCGACCCGCAGCAAGGGCAGCGACAGCAGCAGCCACAACGCCAGCGCCGCGGCGCGTTGCGCCCAGAGCCGCCAGTCCGCGTTCGCCGATGCCATGCGCGGAGCATACGCATCCGTTGCGTCGCCGGCGCGTGTTCCCGATCCCGGATCAGCCGCGCCGCGCGCGTTCCACCCCGGGCAACTGCTCGAGCTTGCCGAGCAGGCGCGAGAGCTCTTCGAAGCCGGGCACGCGCAGGCGGATGCGGATGCGTACCCGGCCGCCGCGCAGCGATTCGGCGTGCAGGTCGCCGACGTGGGCGTCGGCCTGGGCGATGGTGTCGGTGAGGTCCTTGAGCAGGGCCTTGCGGTCCACGCCTTCGACCGTGACCGCGACGTCCTGCGCGCCGGCGGACGAACCCCATTCCACCGGCAACAGCCGTTGCGGCTCCTTCGCGGCGAGCCGCAGCAAGGCCGGGCAGTCGGCGCGATGCACGCTGACCCCGCGGCCGCGGGTCAGGTAGCCGGAAATCGCTTCGCCCGGCAGCGGCTGGCAGCAGCGCGCGACCTGCACCACCAGGTTGTCGACGCCGACCACGGTCAGCGCCGCTGGTTTCGCCTTGGTCGCGCGTCGCGGCGGGCGCACCGGCTGCGGCTGCGTTTCCGGCGCGCGTTCGAGGTCGAGCAGCGCGCGCGACACCTGCGACGGGCCGACGTCGCCGAGCGCGACCAGCACCTGCAGGTCCTCGACGGATGCGGTGTTGAATTTCGAGAGCACCGGCGCGAGGTCGTGCTGCAGCAGGCCGAGCCGGCGCAGTTCCTTGTCGAGCAATTCGCGCCCGGCCTGCTCGTTGCGCGCGCGATCGAGCTTGTGGAACCAGCCGCGCACCTTCTCGCGCGAACGCGGGCTGGCGAGGAAACCGTTCGCCGCCACTAGCCAGTCGCGGCGCGGCGCGGCGATCTTCGCGGTCAGGATCTCGACGCGGTCGCCGCTGCGCAGCGCGGTCTGCAGCGGCACGATGCGACCGTTGACCTTGGCGCCGTTGCAGCGGTGCCCGACCTCGGTGTGCACGTGGTAGGCGAAATCGAGCGGGGTCGCGCCCGCGGGCAAATCGACCACCTCGCCTTTCGGCGTCAACGCATACACGCGGTCCTCGGCGAGTTCGCTTTCCAGTCCGCCCTGCATGCCCTCGGCGCCGCCTTCGAGCAATTGCCGCATCCATTCGATCCGGCGCGACAGTGCGGCGTCGTTGCCGGCGCGGCCTTCCTTGTAGCGCCAGTGCGCGGCGACGCCGAGTTCGGCCTGGCGGTGCATCTCGCGGGTGCGGATCTGCACTTCCACGGTCTTGCCGGCGGGGCCGAGCACCGCGGTGTGCAGCGAACGGTAGTCGTTGCGCTTGGGCCGCGCGATGTAGTCGTCGAATTCGCCCGGCACCGGCGTCCACAGCGCGTGCACCACGCCGAGCGCGGCGTAGCAGGCGGCGACGTCGTCGACCAGCACCCGCAGCGCGCGCAGGTCGTAGAGTTCGCCGATGGGCACGCCCTTCTTCTGCATCTTCCGCCAGATGCTGTAGATGTGCTTCGGCCGCCCGGCCACTTCGGAGGCGATGCCGCTGGCCGCCAGCGCCGCGGACAATTCGCCGCGCACTTCTTCGATGTAGCGTTCGCGCCCGCCACGCTTGTCGTCGAGTAGGCGTGCGATGCGCTGGTAGGTGTCGGGTTCCAGCGCGCGGAACGCGAGGTCCTCGAGTTCCCACTTCAGCTGCCAGATGCCGAGCCGGTTGGCCAGCGGCGCGTGCAGGTCGCGGGTGAGCCGCGCCATTGCCCGGCGTTGTTCCGGCGCGAACGCGCCCATCCGCCGCATCGCCGCCAGTTGCCGCGCGAGCAGGATTGGCACCACGCGCAGGTCCTGCACCATCGCCAGCAGCAGCCGGCGCAGGCCTTCCTGGTTGCGTGCGCTGGAACCGGATTCGGCGTGCAGCGCCCAGACCTGCGCGGCGGCGTCCTGCCCCTCCAGCAATGCGGCGACGCCCGGATGCGCGCGCAGGATCGAGGCACGCAACGCCGCCGGGGCGGTTTCGCCCAACGCATGCAGCGCGGTCGCGAGCAACACCTCCTCGTCGCTGCCGAGCGCGCGCAGCGAAGCCAGCGCGTCGTCGAGCAATGCGGCGTCCTGCGCCGGCAGGCGCATGGTTTCGGCCAGCAGGGCGGGCAACGGCCCGACCGCGGGCCCGGGTTGGAGGACGGGAACGTTCACGCCGGCATGTGGGGATGCGGAATGGCTACACTACCGGCGCTTCCCGCCGAAGGACACCCCGATGAAATTCCTGCGCGCCAGCCTCGCCCTCGCCCTGCTGCTCGCCTGCGGCGGCGCCTTCGCCCAGAACGCGATCGAACGGCAGATGACGCCCGAGGAATTCAAGGCCGCCGGCCTCGACAAGCTCAGCGCCGGGGAACTCGCCAACCTCAACGCCTGGCTGAACCACACGCTGGAGACCGAGACCACCAAGGCCGCGGCGGAGGCCAAGAAGAAGATCGAGGACGAGGATCGCGGCTTCTTCCACTTCAACAGCGACGAACCGGTCGTCGGCCACCTCGTCGGCGAATTCCGCAGCTTCGCCAAGGGCAGGCACTACACGCTCGACAACGGCCAGGAATGGGTGCAGATCGACGACGCCGAATTGTCCGGCGTGCGCCTAACCAACCCGGAAGTGCGGATCAAGCCGGCGATGGTCGGCAATTCCTGGTACATGTCCGTGGGCAAGTACAACACCCAGGCCCAGGTCAAGCGCGTCAAGTAGTCACGGCGCCCGGCGCAGCCGCTGCACGCGCTGCGCCAGTTTCTTCGGCGACACCCCGCCCTTCGCGCCGAGTTCCTGCGCGAACAACTGCACGCGCAGCTCCTCCAGTTCCCAGCGCAACGCACGCGCTTCCGCGTCGGCGGGATCGGCGTTCGCCAACGCTTCGGCGAACGGCGCGAGTTCGAGCATGCGTTGTTGATCCTTGGCCGGATCGCGTTGGGCGCGTTCGGCGCGAAGCGACAAGGCCTTGAGCCAGCGCGGGTATTCGGCCAGGGCTTCGGCCGGCACGTCGCGCAGGAAGCCCGGATGCGCGAGCGATTCGAGTTGCGCGCGCATGTCGTCGAGGTTGCCGCTGGCCCAGCCGATGAGCTTCGATTCCAGCTTCGCGCGCACGTCGGCGACCAGGACGAGGATGCTTTCCGCCTGCTGCAACCGGCGCATCGCTTCGGCGAACAGGGATTTCGAGATCGCATCGCGTCGTTGCGCGAAGGCGTCCGCGTCGCGGATCGCGAGCAGGTCGTGCTCGGCCAGCGCGGCGAAGGCGCCATCGACCAGATCGGCGCGCAGGTGGTCGGCGTCCTTCAGGCCGTCGCGCCGCGGGTCGGACGCTTCGATGGCGGCATACAGCAGCGAAACCTTCGGCTGCACCGGCAACTGCTTGCGCGCCTGCTTGAGCTTGTCCGCCAGCGCAATGGCCAGCAGCCGGCGCACGCCGCGCGGATGCAGGCGTTCGGCGACCTCGCGCTGCGCATGCACGGCCAGCGATGCGGAATCGCCGTCGTCCTGCAACGCCGGATACGCGGGAACGCCGCCCGCACCCGGAACGGACACGTGGATCGGCGTTTCCGGGAACGCGGTCATGCCCGCCTTCGCCATGCCCTGCGCCGCATGCCGGGCGAAGGCTTCGGTGGCACGCTTGCCGAAACGTTCGCGCAATTCGTCGAGGTCGCGCGACTCCGCGAGGATCGACTTCCTGTCCACGTCGAGCAGGCGCAGGTTGGCGCGCAAGTGCGCTTCGATGGCGGCGGTATCGAAATCAGTCGCGCCGATTTCGACGCCTGAGAGTTTTTTCAGGAAGCGCGCGAGGCTGCCTTCGATGCTGTCGGCTTCGGCTTGCGGATGCGCCTCGGCGAAGGCGCGGGCGAAGTCGGGCGCGGGCACGAAGTTGCGGCGCAAGGCCTTCGGCAACGACTTGATCAGTGCCGTCGCCTTGTCCTCGACGAAACCCGGCGCCAGCCACGACAAGCGCGCGGCATCGAGCGCGTTCAACAGGTGCAGCGGCACGACCAGGGTCATGCCGTCGTCGACCGCGCCGGGTTCGAAGCGGTAACGCACCGCGAGCCGCACGTCGCCGAGCGCGATGAAGGCCGGGAAGCGCGCGGCATCGCTCTGGTCGGCGACGAGGAGATCGTCGCGGTGCCATTCCAGCGCGGCCTTTTCGTCCTTCGACAACTTGCCGTACCAGGCATCCAGCGCCTGCGTGTTGTGGATGTGCGCGGGCAGCCGATCCAGGTACCAGCGCGCCTGCCAGTCCTCGTCCACCACCAGGCCGACGCGGCGTTGCTTGGCTTCCTCCTGCTGCGCCAGTTCCAGCGTGCGCAGGTTGCGTTGCAGGAAGGCGCTGCGGGTGTTGATCTCGCCGGTGAGCAGCGCCTCGCGCACGAAGATGCCACGGCTTTCCTCGGGAAACAGCGCGCCGTAGTGCACCGGCTTCTTCGGCGCCAGCACCAGCCCGAACAGGCTGACCTGCTCGCTGCCGACCACGCGCCCCTGCGAACGCGACCAGTGCGGGTCGTGGTGGCGCCGCGCCAGCAGGTGCGGCAGTTCGGCGATGGCCCAGTCCGGCTCGATCTCCGCATTGGTGATCGCCCACACGCGCTCGGTATCCAGCAGCGTCGCGGACAGCACCCACGGCGGCGGTTTCGACGCGAGTTTCGAGCCGGGGAACAACTGGAATTTGCGCCCGCGTGGCCCATCGTAGATTCCACGTTCGCCGCGGTTTCCGATCTGGGTGGGCAGGCCGGCGATGAGGGCGCGGTGCAATGCCATGTAGGGTGCGCCCTGGCGCACCAATGCATCCTCGTCATCGTCTGGTGCGCCAAGGCGCACCCTATGTTCCGGCCACAATTCCTCGCACTGCAGCTTCAACTGCCGGTGCAGTTCCCACCATTCGCGCAGGCGCAGGAAACCGAGGAAGTTCCGGTCCGCCCATTTGCGCAGTTGCGACTGGGTCATCTCCTCGTGGGCGTCGCGGTAGGCCTGCCACAGCTTGAGGATGCCGACGAATTCAGATTTAGCATCGGCGAACTGCGCATGCGCGGTGTCGGCGGCGGCGCGCGCATCGGCCGGGCGTTCGCGTGGGTCGGCGATGCCGAGGAAGCTGGCGATCACCAGCATTTCGCGCAGCACGCCGTGCGCCTGCGCGGCGACCAGCATGCGCGCCAGCTTCACGTCCACCGGCAGTTTCGCCATCGTCCGGCTGATTGGCGTCAGCTTGCGGTGCACGTCGACCGCGCCGAGTTCCGTCAATTGCTGCCAGCCGTCTGCGATGGCGCGCGGATCCGGTGGTTCGAGGAACGGGAATTTTTCGATTTCACCGAGCCCCAGCGACAACATGCGCAGGATCACGCCGGCCAGCGCAGCGCGGCGGATTTCCGGATCGGTGAATTCCGGGCGCGCGAGGAAATCGGCTTCCGAATACAGGCGGATGCAGGTGCCCGGCGCGATGCGCCCGCAACGGCCGGCGCGCTGGTTGGCGCTGGCCTGCGACACCTCCTCGATGTGCAGGCGATCGAGTTTCTGCCGCGGGCTGTAGCGCTTGACCCGCGCCACGCCGGGATCGACCACATAGTGGATGCGCGGCACCGTCAGCGAGGTTTCGGCGACGTTGGTCGCGAGCACGATGCGCCTTGGCGGCCCGGGATGGAACACGCGGTCCTGGTCGCGCGCGGACAGGCGCGCGTACAGCGGCAGCACTTCGGTGTGGCGATACTTGCGTTTCTCCAGCGCCTGGTGGGCGTCGCGGATCTCGCGTTCGCCCGGCAGGAAGACGAGGATGTCGCCAATGCCGCGATCGCGCTGGATTTCGTCGCAGGCGGCGACGATGCCATCGAGCAACGTGCGCTCGCCTTCGTCTTCACCCTCGCCTTCCAGCGGGCGCCAGCGGACTTCGACCGGATAGCCGCGACCTTCCACGTTCACCACCGGCGCGTCGCCGAAATGCGCGGCGAAGCGTTCTGTATCGATGGTCGCCGAGGTGACGATCAGCTTGAGGTCGGGTCGCTTCGGCAGCAACTGCCGCAGGTAGCCAAGCAGGAAATCGATGTTGAGGCTGCGCTCGTGCGCCTCGTCGACGATGATCGTGTCGTACTTCGACAGCCAGCGGTCGTGCTGGATTTCCGCGAGCAGGATGCCGTCGGTCATGAACTTGATCGCGGTGTCCTCGCCGACGTTGTCGTTGAAACGCACCTGGTAGCCGACCGCGCCGCCGAGCGGCGCCCGCAGCTCCTCGGCCACGCGCCGCGCCACCGAACGCGCGGCGATCCGCCGCGGCTGGGTGCAACCGACCATGCCCGCCGCGCCGCGCCCGGCCAGCAGGCAGAGCTTGGGCAATTGCGTGGTCTTGCCGCTGCCGGTTTCGCCGGCGACGACCACGACCTGGTGCCTGCGGATCAGTCCGACCAGTTCCTCGGCATGCGCGGCGATGGGCAGCGATGCGTCGACCACGGCGCTCGGCAGGTTCGCGGCGCGGCGTTCGCGTTCGGCGATGGAGGCCCGGAGTTTCGAAACGAATGCTTCGCGGCGCGCGTCGTCGCCGGGTTTTTCCTTCCACTTCGACCACAACCCGAGCAAACGCCCGCGGTCGCGCGACGACGCACCGTCGATGGCACGACGGGCGCGGGCAGGATCACCGATGGCGGGCAGGTCGATAGCGGGCATCAATGGCAGCGGTTCGGATTCTTCATTTCATTGAAACGATCGATCAAGGTATTGTCGCCCAATCCCACGACCGGACCGATCCCCCATGGCCACGAAGAAGAACACCCGCAAGCCCGTCGCTACCGCTCCGCATTCGGATGGCGCCCCGTCGATCGACATCGGAATCAAGGCCGGCGACCGCGCCAGGATCGCCGACGGGCTGTCGCATTTCCTCGCCGACAGCTACACGCTCTACCTCAAGACCCACAACTTCCACTGGAACGTCACCGGCTCGATGTTCAACGCGCTGCACAACATGTTCGAGGCGCAGTACACCGAACAGTGGACCGCGCTGGACGAGATCGCCGAACGCATCCGCGCGCTGGGTTTCAACGCGCCCGGTTCCTACGGCGAATTCGTCAGGCTGACCTCGATCAGGGAAGAGCCGGGCCTGACCGATACCGCCGACTGGCGCGAGATGGTGCGCCAGCTCGTCGCCGGCAACGAGGCCGTCTGCCGCACCGCGCGCAAGGCGCTCGGCACCGCCGACAAGGCCGGCGACGACCCGAGCGCGGACCTGCTCACCCAGCGCCTGCAGACCCACGAGAAATACGCGTGGATGCTGCGCTCGCTGCTGCAGTAGGCGCCCGCTTCAGCGCAGGAACAGCAGGGCCAGCCCGACCAGAGCGGGCAAGGCCTGCACGTACAGGATGCGGCGGCTGACGGTCGCCGCGCCGAACACCCCGGCCACGACCACGCAGCCGAGGAAGAACGCACGGATGCCGTGGTCGTCCGGCGCGAGCCACAGGCCCCACAGCAGGCCGGCGACAAGAAAACCGTTGTACAGGCCCTGGTTCGCGGCCAGCGTCTTCGTTTCCCGTGCGCGCTCCGGCGTCAGCCGGAACGTTCGCATGCCCGCGGGCTTGTCCCACAGGAACATTTCCAGCACCAGGAACCAGGCGTGGAGCAGCGCGACCAGCGCGACGACGGCATTGGCTGCGGTTTCGATCATTTCGCGGTGCACTGGATCGGGACCATGCGCCCGATCTCGACGGTCAGGTCGTTGCCCTTGCCGCGGATCGTGTTCGGTCCGTTGCTGTAGATGAAGCCCGAACCGCTGGGCTGCTGCTGCAGCTCGATGCTCTCGCCGTTGCGCTGCAGGGTCGCGACGCCGGTATCGGTGTGGAACAGCACCGACAGCTGTTCGCCGTTGGCGCAGGAGAACGCCACGTCGCGCACGTTCGATGCTTCTTCGCCCGCTGGCGGCGCGCTGGCGCAGGCGCTGGCCACGCATGCGGAGAGGATGGCGATCGCGATGGTCTTCATGGTTCCTCCGGGCGACTGTCGCGAGCGCGCCCGCGCGCGCGCAACGGGATCATGCCTCATGCCGGGGTAAGCAGGGCCCAGGCCCAGTACAGGCCGATGGCGAGCTGCACAGCGAACGCGGCGAAACGGATCGAAACCGCGGCCCGCGAGGTCGACGCCAGGTGCACGCAGGACTGGAACACGCGCGCGCCCAGCAGCAGCCACGCCAGCGGATCGGTGACGGCCGTGCGCTCCGTGGCGATGGCGACGAGCAGCAATCCGCCGGTCACAGGCAGGTTCTCGACGCAGTTCGCATGCGCGCGCGCCAGCCGCTGCATGAAAGGCGACAAGCCCTCGTTGCCCGGGCTGAATCCGTTCGCGGGCACCTTGCCGCGCAATACTAGTTGCGTGCGCAGGAGTTCCATCAGCGCAAGCAGCAGCAACGTCCATGCGATGAACCCGATCAATGCGGTGGCGCTTGTCGACGGCATCGTGCTTCTCCTCGGCGATGGCGGGAAATGGCGTCAGGCGCGCGCTTGCGACAGCGTGCGGAGCACGTCCATCGCCTGCCGGGCGCGATCCGCCGGCACGAACAGATGGTCGTGCCGCGCGCCGGCGACGACGTTGCAGCCGATGCCGGCTTCGGCCAGCGCGGTGGAAAACGCCGCGGTGAAGCCGACGGCCGCGAGATCCGAATGCACGGACAGCGTGATCCATGCGGCCTCGAACAGCACCTCCAACCCGAGCTCGCCCGCGAGCGCGAGCGGCACCACCAGCGACATGCCTTCGGGTTCGCGGATCGAGGCCACGACCTGCGCCGGATCGATTTCGACATCGGCGCCGGCGACGACGAAGGCGTAGCGGCCCGGGTGCAGCGCCGGCTGCATGCGCTCGAGCAATCTCCGCAAGTCGCTCATCCCCGGGGCAGCCGCGTCCGCCATGCCCACATTCATACCGGCTGGTCCACCAGCAGGAAGGTGCAGCCGGTCTCGGTGTGCACGTCGCGATGCTCCGAACCCGGCGCCGCGATACTGGCCCAGCCCGCGCCGATGGTGCGCCCGGCGACGTGCAGTTCGCCCTCGAGCACGTAGATGAACTCCGGCAGCTCGTGCGCGTGCAGCGGGATCCGCGCCCCGGGTTCCATGCGCACGAACTGCAGTTCGAGCCCGCCCGCGATGGCGGCGTCGCGGACCGAGAGCCCGCTGGCGAAGGTGGAGGGCGTCCACGGCAGCGCGTTGCAGTCCACGCAGGCCAGTTGCCCCGGTTCGAGTCGGATCATGGTGCGTCCTTCCTCAGGTGCCCGCGACGTCCGCTTCGGGCTATGGGCCAGCCGGCGGTTCCCACAACTCGACCTTGTTGCCTTCCGGATCCATGACCCAGGCGAACTTGCCGAATTCGGATGGCTCGTTGTTGTCGATGACCTCGCAACCTTCCGCGCGCAACGCATCGAGCAACGCATCCAGATCGGCGACCCGGAAATTGAGCATGAAGGGTGCGGCGCTCGGCTGCATCTTGTCCGTGTCCTGCGCGAACGGGCTCCAGATCGTCATCCCGGCTTCGCTGCCGTCCCCGCCCCACTGGAAAACGGCGCCGCCCCATTCGCTCACGTCCAGGCCGAGGTGGTCTCGGTACCACTCGCCGAGTTTCTTCGGTTCCCTGGCCTTGAAGAAGATGCCGCCAATGCCGGTGACGCGCTTCATGGCCTTCTCCGGGAACGATCCGTCGTGGCGCGATCGATTGCGCAAGCATAGCCGCGCCAGGCGGCGAACTGCGCACTCAGGCCGGTGAACCGAGTCGCCACGCCGCGAGCCCGAGGCAGCCGAACAGGGACGCCTCGGCAATGCGTTGCAGGATGCCGCGTCCTGCACGGGCGGGAACGATGGACAGGCCGATGGCCACGCCGAGCACGATGAAACCGGCGAGCCTGTAGGGCTGCCCGGATTCCCTGGCGATGGTCATCAGCGCGAAGCCGCCGCCGATGTATTCCACCGCGCCCGCGAGGTTATGAACGCCCTGGCGGGCGGAACCGGACACGGGCGAACCGGGATCGCAAGGAAACAAGGCCGCGCCGAGGTAACCGACCGCGATGCAGAGCGCCAGCGCGGCGACCGGCGGGGACGCCGGGCAAACGAACCAGGCGACGAGCAGCAGCAACAAGCCCACGGGAAGGAAAACACCGAAGGCCACGAAGCGCCGGTCGCGCGCGCCGGTTTCGCCGATCTCGCTGATCGTGTGGCGAACATGGCTGTAGCCGGGCTTGCGCGGCGCGAAGACCAACATCGCACCGAAAAGATAGGTGGCGGCGATGATCGTCGTTGCGGTCGCGAGCATTCCTTCGGTCCCCGCCTGAATCAATCCGTGCCGACAGGCGGCTTCGGCCCGGAAGGATCGCCGGCCGGTCGTCCGGCAGGGCCGAAGACCAGGCTGTAACCCATGAACACCAGTCCCGCGTTGCGCAACGTACTGCCGATGGTCTGCAGGATATCGGGAGCCGGAACCAATGCCAGGAGCAGGTTCACCATGAGTCCCGCGGCGAAAAGTGCGACCGATATCCGCGGCAGCCAGCCAGCGCGGTATGCGGACCACGCGAAGAGCAATCCCCCGGCGATCATCAATGCGCCGTGCACCGTGTAGATGGATCCGAGGCGCAACCACAAGAGTTCGTAGTCGGCGGTGTGCTCGGCGATCGCGAACAGCGTGGTATGCGCGAAATACGTGAACGCAGCGCCGTACAGCACGGCACCCACCAATCCCGGCGTGGACGGCTTCGGTTCGTGCACCGCGTAGATGCCCAGCAGCAACCAGGACATCGGCAGGAACGCAAGGTAGTTGAGCCAGAGTTGCAGGCTGGAAAAACCGTGCTGGTACCACTCCATCACGTCCGTTGCCGTGTGCAGGGCCGGGGCAACGAGCGCGGCGTAACCGACGAGCAGGCGCAATGCGCCCCTCCCCTGTTGCGGATTGCTTCCTGTCTTCATGGACGTTCCATGCCGAATCAGGCGGGCGGCCTGCCGCGATCCGCGCCAGCGTAGCGCCGCGCGCACATTGCCGCCACGAAGCCGCTCCGGCTCGAGGATTGGCCGATCGCAAAAAAACGACCCCGGCCGAAGCCGGGGTCGAGGGGCATTTCCGATCCGGATTGGATCCGTGGTCGGCGAGGAATCGCCGACCGCCAGCGCCTTACGGCACCGTTACGGATTTGCTCGTGCTGCTGGTGGCGCCGTCGTCGTCGGTCACCGTCAGCGTGACCGTGTACGTGCCGGGCGAGGCGTACTTGTAGGTGAGCGGGGTCTTGGTCGAGGTCCTGCCATCGCCCGAATCCCACTTGACCGACGCAATGGTTCCATCCGAGTCCGTGGACGTGCTGGTGACCTGCACGAACTGACCCCTGGTCTTGACCGTGAAACTCGCCTCCGGCGGGTTGTTGCCGCCACCGCCACCGCAGTTGGTGCCCGTGGCGGTCACGCCGACCGTCGCGAACGCCGCCGCGACCTGCGATACGTTCATGCCCATGTCCGCGGCCGCACGCTGCACGCCGCAGGCGCCGTCGTTCCACTGCGTCGTCGGCGTCCAGTAATCGCGATTCGCGCGCGCGAACGCCTGGAACGCGGTCTTGGTGGTCCAACCCGGAGTCTTGGCCAGGTTGCAGAACGCCTTGTTCTGCACGCCCGACGAGTAGTGATTATCCATGCCGCGGCGCGGCATGTCGGCGGCATTGTCGATCGAGATGCCGTCCTGGGTGGGATTGCACATGTAACGCAGCGCGCCGGTGCCCTTGAAAATCTCCTCGCCGACGAGGAAGTCGTTGGTGCCGGTCATGAAGTATTCGGCTGCCTCGCCCGCGATGTCCGAGAACGACTCGTTCATGCCGCCCGACTGACCGCTGTCGTAGTTGAGGTTGGAGTTCTGCGTGGTGTAACCGTGCGATACCTCATGCCCCAGAACGTCCAAACCGACCAGCGGGTAGAAGGTGTTCTTGCCGTCGCCGAAGATCATGGTGGAGGTGGTGGGATTCCAGCCGGCATTCTCGTAATTCGTGCCGTAGTGCACGCCGAGCGTGAGGATGACGGTCAACGGCGCCGCGTTCATGTAGGCGCTGTACATGTCGAACACGATGCCGCCGAAATAGTGCGCGTCGTTCAACGGCGAATAGCCGCCGTTGATGGTGTCGCCGGTATGCCGCGGGCAGGTGTAGCTGAACGCCGGATCGGCAGGGGTCGGGTTTCGCGATGCATGGTTGAGGTCGACCGTCTTGACCTTGGTCGTCAGCATGGTGCAGGTGCTGCCGCTCACGCCGACATCCATGAAGCCGAAATCCGTTCCGTATTCGTACTGCCCGGTCTTCTGGTTGCCGCCCGGGCCGGTACCGATCGCATCGGTCTGGAAATTCTCGCGCTTCATCAACACCTTGCCGCTATCGGCGTCCACGATCACCAGCGGCGCGGTGGGTGCACCGTTGCGGACGCCCGACAGTTGCACGACGTGCGCGCGATGCGCGCGACCGTCGTCGCCGACGTAGATCATCAGCCGCGACTTGTGCGCGTTCGGCAGCGCCGAACCGAGCGCGGCGCGCTGGGCGATGGCCAGCGCCTGCGCGTCGGTGACGCGGATCGCCGTGGCCGGGATCTCCTTCTCCAGTCCCGTCACCATCCGTCCGAACAGCGCTTCCACCCGGCCGGTCCGGGCGTTCTCGCTGACGATGATGTTCTCGCCGTAGACCGGGATGCCGCGGAAAGTCTGCTCGTAGCGCGTGTTGCGCTTGCCGAAGTCGGAATGGCGCTTGGTCAGCAGCAGGTTCGATTCGGAATCCATGTTCAGCAGCCGCTCGTGGCGGGCATGCGCCATGTCCGGCGTGCCGTTGGCAGCCACGAAGCCGGAATAACGCGCCTGCAGCTGCGCGAGATTCGCGTTCTGCAGGTCCTGGCGGCCGGCGGCCATCGCGGCGGGCGCGATGCAGCACAGGGCGACGGCGACGGCCAGCGCGCGCGGACGCGGACCGGAAAGCTTGGAATTCGACATCTGGTGTTCCCCTCGATCGTGATGTGGACGGAATGGAAACGCGGCTTTTCTGCCTGACCCGCCCCCGCGAGGTCCGCGCATTGATGAAAGGCCTTCGTGCGAATGCCGGAACGCGGCATTCGATGGTGAAACTAAAAGGCGCACTCGCGGGCCTCAAGCTGCGTCGCAACAAAAAACCGTGACGCGCATCAACATTCGTGTGTTGTTATATCGTTACATCGATGCGCATTCGCGCATTCATCCGGCTGCATCGCCCGCGTTCTGCACGGCCGTGCCGGTGGCACGCGATCGATGCGTGCCCGCCTTGCGCCGCATTCCCCGTTCCCGCTGGAAATGGAATTCACGATCGCGCGACGAATCGATTCGCGCTGGTTCGAACGCCACGCGCGCAAGCGCGCGGCGGGATGATCCTTCCGCGAGTCGTTCAAGGGGATTTGGTGGGCCGTGAAGGATTCGAACCTTCGACCAAAAGATTAAAAGTCTTCTGCTCTACCGACTGAGCTAACGGCCCGGGGGCGACGCGGCGAACGCCGGTGCGGCCGCATTCTAACCGATGGCGCCTTGCGCATAGCGCGTCGGATCGGCGACGCCGGCCTCGGCGAAACCCTGCGCGCGCAGGCGGCAGGCATCGCAATGGCCGCAGGCGCGGCCCCCGGCGTCGGCCTGGTAGCAACTCACCGTCTGCGCGAAATCCACGCCGAGGCGCAGGCCCTCGCGCACGATGTCGGCCTTGCTCATGCGCATCAGCGGCGCATGCACGCGGAAGCGGCTGCCTTCCACGCCGGCCTTGGTCGCGAGGTTGGCGAGCGCCTCGAAGCCGGCGATGAATTCCGGCCGACAATCCGGATAGCCGGAGTAATCGACCGCGTTCACGCCGCAGAAGAGGTCGGTCGCGCCCAGCACTTCGGCCCAGCCCAGCGCCATCGACAGCATGATGGTGTTGCGCGCGGGCACGTAGGTCGAGGGAATGCCCTGCCCGATCACATGGCCGTCGTCGTCAGTGGGAACGGCGATGTCGTCGGTCAGCGCGGAACCGCCAATGCTGCGCAGGTCCACGTGCACGGTCTTGTGCGCAACCGCGCCGAGCGAGGTGGAAACGCGGTCCGCGGCGTCGAGTTCGGATGTATGGCGCTGGCCGTAGCGCACGCTCAGCGCATGCGCGGCGAAGCCGGCCTCGCGGGCGATGGCGAGCACCACCGCGGAATCCATGCCGCCGGACACGAGCACGACGGCCGGCTTCATGACAGGTGACCCGCGTTCGCTCATCGTCCCGGCTCCTCGCCCCACAGGATCTTGTGCAACTGCAGCTGGAACCGCACCGGCAATGCTTCTTCGACGATCCAGTCGGCGAGTTCCCGCGGCGACACCTGCGCATGGCTGGGCGAGAACAGCACGTCGCAGGTTTCGTGCAGGCGATGCTCCGAGACCACTTCCTTCGCCCAGTCGAAATCCGCGCGCGAGCAGATCACGAACTTCACCTGGTCGCGCGCGGCCAGCAACGGCAGGTTCGACCACAGGTTGCGCGCGACCTCGCCCGAGCCCGGGGTCTTGATGTCGAGCACGCGCGCGACGCGCGCATCCACGCCGGAGACGTCGATCGCGCCGGAGGTTTCCAGCGAGACCGAATGGCCGGCATCGCAGAGTTTCGCGAGCAAGGCGAGGCAACGCTTCTGCGCCAGCGGCTCACCACCCGTAACGCAGACGTGGCGCACGCCATGGCGCGCGACTTCGGCGAGGATGGCATCGATCTCCCACCATTGCCCGCCGTGGAAGGCGTAGGCGGTGTCGCAGTACTGGCAGCGCAGCGGGCAGCCGGTCAGGCGCACGAACACCGTCGGCCAACCCGCGTCGCGGGCTTCGCCCTGCAGCGAGAGGAAGATCTCGGTGAGCTTGAGCCGCGATTGCGGTTCGACGGCCGCCGATGCGGCGGCCGCATCGGGGGCGACGGCGTTCATGCCGTCATTTTACGGGGTCGCGTCAGTGCGCGCGTGCGAGGCGGATGGCCTGCAACCTGTCCGCGGCGGTCGTGGCGGCATCGCTGCCGGGGTACTGCTGCTGTACCGCCGTGAGGGTGGCTTCGGCGGCGTCGTATTGCTTCGCGCCGTACTGCGCCAGCCCGAGCTTGAGCAACGCGGCGGACGCCTTGTCGTGGGTCGGGTAGCGCTGCAGCAAGGCCTGGAACTGCTGCTGCGCCATGTCGTAATTCTGGGTGACGTAATAGCTCTCGCCCAGCCAGTACAACGCGTTCGGCGCATAGGTGCCGTCCGGGTACTGCGCGAGGAAGGCCTGGAACTGCCGCGCCGATTCCGCGTACTGACCAGACTTGAGCGTGTCGAACGCGGCCTGGTAGGCGCTGCGCTCGTCGCCGCTCGCGGCCAGCGCGCCGCGGTCGCCGTGCACGCTGGGCGGGCGATCGACCGGGGTCGCGGCCGGCGGGGTCGCCGCCGCGGACGTTGCGCCCGTCGCCGCCCCGCCTTCGAGCCGCCGCAGGCGCCCGTCGAACGTTGAGGTACAAGTTCTTGTTCGATTCGCGTTCCTGCTCCAGTTGCTGCTGCAACTGCTCGAGGTCCCCGCGCAGGGATTGCACTTCCGTACGCAGGGCGGCGATCTGGTTCAGCAACTCCACGTTGCCCTGCCCGCTGTTCGCGGCCGATTGCTCGAGCGCGGACACGCGGTCGGCGAGGCTGGCACGCTGCGCGCCGAACGCGGGAGCGGCGGCCACGAGGGCCGCCGCCACGAACGCAAGGGAAACGCGCCTGGTCATCACTTCGCCGTGTACACGATCTCGACGCGACGGTTCTGCGACCAGCAGCTTTCGCTCGACTCGGTGCAGACCGGGCGTTCCTCGCCATAGCTGACGACGGTGATCTGGCTGGCGGAACCGCCATTGGCCTGCAGCGCGGAGGACACGGCGTTGCCGCGGCGTTCGCCGAGGCCCATGTTGTATTCGCGGCTGCCGCGTTCATCGGCGTTGCCTTCCAGGGTCATGCGCGAATCCGGGCGGTCGCGCAGGTACTTGGCGTGGCAGGCCATCGCCGCCTGGAATTCCGGCTTGACCGCGTCCTGGTCGAGGTCGAAGTACACCACGCGCTGGCGCAGGCAGGCATCGGTGTCGAGGTCGGCCGGGGTGTAGGCGCCCGGGGCGACCGGACCGGTGTCGACCGGGGCGGTGCCCACGCCGGTATCGACCGGGGGCGTTTCCTTCACCTTCTTGGAACAGGCGGCCGCGGCGACGCACATCAGGGCGACGGTCAGGATGCGGGTGGTCTTGTTCATGCGTTACTCCTCGTCGGTTGGGCACTGCGAATAACGGATGCGGCCCGGGATCCGGGCCACGTGGGGAAGAATCAGCGCTGCTGGCGGAACGGGCCCCAGGCCGGTTCGCGCGCGCCCTGCACCAGCTGCTGGCGCACGCGCCCGTCGGCGGAGACCACGAACACGCCGCCGCGCGCCGCGTACAGCAGCATCGCACCGTTCGGGGCGAAGCTCGGCGATTCGTCCTGCGAACCGGGCGAAAGCCTGGTCCATTGCGGCGAACCGAGGCTGCGGTCGAGCAGCGCGACGCGGTAATCGTTGCCGGCCCCCTGCAGCACCGCGATCTTCTTGCCGTCGGCGGAGACCGTGGGGCTGGCGTTGTAGCTCCCCTGGAAGGTGACGCGGCTGGCGCCGCCGCCGCTCGCCGGGGCCTGGTAGATCTGCGGGCGGCCGCCGCGGTCGGAGGTGAAGTAGATCGTGTTGCCGTCGGCGCTGAAGGTGGGTTCGGTGTCGATGCCGAACTGGTCCGTGATGCGCGTGAGCGCGCGGCTGCCGAGGTCCATCACGTAGATGTCGGGGTCGCCGTTCTTCGACAGGCTCATCGCGAGGCGGCGGCCGTCCGGCGAGAAGCTCGGCGCGCCGTTGATGCCGCGGAAGGCGGTAACCGCTTCGCGCGCGCCGGTGGTGAGGTCCTGCACGTAAATCGCCGAATTGCCGCTTTCGAAGCTGACGTAGGCGAGCTTGCTTCCGTCCGGGCTCCACGCCGGCGACAGCAGCGGCTTGCTGGAACGCACGACGGTGGCCGGGTTGGCGCCATCCGAATCGGCGACGATCAGGGCGAACTGCATGTTGTGGCCGAGGCCGCTGGCGGTGACGTAGGCCATGCGCGTCCAGAACGCGCCGCGCACGCCGAGGATCTTTTCGTAGATGGCGTCGGCGATCTGGTGGGCAACATCGCGCGACGGCGGAGCCGAGAGCGCGAAGCCGAGCAGGCGCTGCTGTTTGGCCACGTCGAACAACTCGTATTCGACCCGCGCAGGATCGACCACGCGGCCGACGACGAGGAAATCCTGCCTGGCCGCCGCCCAAGCCGGGAACTGCACTTCGGCGCCCTGCGTCGGTGGCGCGGCCGGGGCCGAGACCGCGCGGATGTCGCCTTCGGGCATGGCCCGGAACTGGCCGCTGCGGTCAAGGTCGGCGCGGATGATGGCGGCGATGTCGGTGCCGCCCGCGGCTCCGCCGAAGGGCGCGACCGCGATCGGCAGGGCCGAGGCCCGGCCGCCGACGATGTCCAGTTCCAGCGGGCCATTGTTCTGCGCGGCCGCGGCCAAGGGCAACGCAGCCAGGCAGGCCAGCAGCCAAACGGCGAAGGTGCGAGACATCCGGGACATGCAGGCCCTCCCTGGGCTCATCGCGTCGTATGTGAACAGGTTGGCCGTTACGGGCTTGAGAAAGATGAACAGAACGCGACCGGCGGCCGCTCAGTTGTCCTCGGCCTGGAAATTGAGCTTCAGTTCGCGGCTGAACACCGATTCGAAGCCGGCATAGGGCAAGGGCTGGGCCTTCAGCACCGCGGCCTCGACCGAGCGCTTGCCCAGTGCGTCGTATGGACAGGAAGGGCTGACCTGCACGTCGATCACCTTGCCGCCCGGCAACTGGGTGATGTTGATGACGCACCTGACCGTCAGCGGGACGTTGTCCGGCCGCGACCAGTTGCTGCGGATCGCCTGGGTCAGCGCCGCCGCGTAACGACCCTTCAATGCGTTATCAGCGTTCGGGTTGCCCGGCGGCGGACTGGCGCTGGCCGCGGCATCGGAGGCCTGCTGTGCCTTGAAGTCGGCGATCTGCTGCAGTTTCTGCGCGGCGAGGTCGGCCTCGCGCCTGGCCTTGGCGCGCTCGGCCTGGATGCGCGCGATTTGCTCCTTGAGCTTCTGCTGCTTCTGCTGTTCCTGCTGCTGCCGCTCCTGTTCGTCCAGGTCGACCTGCTGCTGGCGCTGCTTGGCTTCCTGCTCGCGCGGGCGCGTGTCGGGCGATACCGCATCCGGCCGCACCGCCTCCTGGTCGACCGCATCTGGTTCCGGCAGCTTCTGCTGCGCCAGCGGCTGCGGGGGCGGCGTGTCCTCCGGCAGGGGTTCGGGCAGCGGTTCTTCCTTCGGCGCGGGCGGTGGCGGCGGCTTCGCCGCATCCTGCTTCAGTGCGCGCTTGAGCGAAGCGGACAACTGGCTGGCGTCGATCACCTCGGCCTCGACCGGCACGCCCCAGCTCTGCTGCGGCGTGCTGCTGCGCGTCCACCACAGGCCGAAGTACATCAGCGCGAACAGCAACGCGTGCAGCGCCACCGCATAGACGAACGCCTGAGTGGTGTCGGCGCGGGTTTCCCTCACTTCGCGGCCGTCCCCACCGGCTGGCTCATCAGCCCGACCTTCTCGACGCCCGCGTTCTGCAACAGCGCCATCGCGTCGAGCACGACTTCGTAGTTGGCCTCGCGGTCGCCGGCGACGAACACCGGCAGATCGCGGTTGTTGGCCACCAGCGTCCTGACCTTCGCCTCGAGCATGTCGGCCGGCAGTTCCTGCGGCTGCCCGCCCTGCACGATCAGCGCGTAATGGCCGTCGCGGTCGACGCGCACGATGACCGGATCCTTGCGGTCCTGGATCGACTTGGCGTTCGACTGCGGCAGCGAAACATCGACGCCGAGGTTCAGCAGCGGCGCGGTGACCATGAAGATGATCAGCAACACCAGCATCACATCGATGTAGGGCACGACGTTGATGTCGGCCTTGAGCCGGCGCTTGCGCCCGCGGCGCGAGGAAGCGGTCGTCGCCATCGCGGCTTACTCCTCGGCGTGCGCCTGGCGCTGCAGGATCGAGGAGAACTCCTCGGAGAACGCGTCGTAGCGGGTACCGATGCGATCGACGCGGGTGGCGAAGCGGTTGTACGCCCACACCGCGGGGATGGCCGCGAACAGGCCCATCGCGGTCGCGACCAGCGCCTCGGAAATGCCGGGCGCGACGGTCGCGATCGTCGCTTCCTTGACGTTCGCCAGGCCCTGGAACGACACCATGATGCCCCACACCGTGCCGAACAGGCCGACGTAGGGGCTGATGGAACCGACGTTGGCGAGGAACTCGAGGTTGTGTTCGAGTCCGTCGATCTCGCGCGAGGAACTGGCGCGCATCGCCCGCTGCGCACCCTCGAGCTGCGCGCGGGAATCCACCCCGCGGCGCTGGCGCACGCGGTTGAATTCGCGGAAACCTGCTTCGAAGATCGCCTCCATGCCGCCGACGTTGCGGTTGCGCTCGCTGGCGCCGGCATACAGCCGCGACAGTTCCGTGCCCGACCAGAAGCGGCCTTCGAATTCCTCGGCCTCGCGTTCGGCGCGGCCGAGCACGCGCTGCTTGCGGAAGATGATCAGCCACGAGGTGATCGACGCCAGCAACAGCAGCAGCATCACCAGCTGCACCGGCAGGCTGGCGTGCAGCACGAGTTGCAGGAAATCGATGTGGCCATTGCCGGCGGTCGCGGCATGGCCGGCGGCATTCCCCAGCGCATCGGCGCTTGCGGCCACGGTTTCGGGCAAGGGTTCGGCGGTGGCCTGCAGCGCGAGAACGAGGGTCATGCGTGGCTCCGGGGAATGGCAAGGGGTTCGAGCGCCGCGTACAGCGGTGCGGGGATCGCGCGCGGGCGGAACGTCGGCGCATCCAGCGCCGCGACCCGCACCTCGGCGTCGAGCAGCAACGCGTCGCCGCGCCTGATCGACTGCGCCAGCACCAGGCTCGCGCGCCGGCATTCGCGCAGTTCGACCGTCACGTCGAGCAGGTCGTCCAGCCGCGCGGGCGCGCGGAAATCGATCCGCATCGCCCGCACCGCGAACACCAGGCCGTGGACTTCGCGCAGGAGTTCCTGTCCGTTCCCCAGCGCGCGCATCCATTCGCTGCGCGCGCGCTCGAGGAAGGCAAGGTACTGCGCGTGGTAGACCACGCCGCCGACGTCGGTATCCTCCCAATAGATGCGTGTCGGCCAACTGAACACGGGTTCAGCCGCCGCTTGCATCGTCGGCGAACAGCCCATCCGGCCGCGCCGGTTTCAGGCCGAGCAGCAACCACGCCTTGCGCGTGGCGATGCGGCCGCGCGCGGTGCGCGCGAGGAAACCCTGCTGGATCAGGTACGGCTCGACCACGTCCTCGAGCGTGCCGCGCTCCTCGCCCAGCGCCGCGGCCAAGGAATCCACGCCGACCGGGCCGCCGTCGAACTGCTCGACCACCAGCCGCAGCAGGCGCCGGTCGAGTTCGTCGAAACCTTCCGTGTCCACCTTCAGCATCGCCATCGCCGCGTCGGCGACCGCGCGTTCGATGCGGCCGCCGGCGCGTACCTGCGCGTAATCCCGCGCGCGCCGCAGCAGGCGGTTGGCGATGCGCGGGGTGCCGCGCGAACGCCGCGCGATCTCGTCCGCGCCTTCGCTTTCGCAATCGATGCCGAGGATCCGCGCCGAGCGCCGCACGATCTGCGCGAGCTCCCCAGCGTCGTAGAACTCCAGCCGCTGCACGATGCCGAAGCGGTCGCGCAGCGGCGCGGTGAGCAGGCCGGCGCGCGTGGTCGCGCCGACCAGGGTGAACGGCGGCAGGTCGAGCTTGATCGAGCGCGCGGCCGGGCCCTCGCCGATCATGATGTCGATCTGGAAATCCTCCATCGCCGGGTACAGCACTTCCTCGACCACGGGCGAGAGGCGGTGGATCTCGTCGACGAACAGCACGTCGTGCGGCTGCAGGTTGGTGAGCAGCGCGGCGAGGTCGCCGGCCTTCTCGATCACCGGGCCGGAGGTGACCCGCAGGTTGACCCCGAGTTCGTTGGCGATGACGTGCGCCAGCGTGGTCTTGCCCAGCCCGGGCGGGCCGAAGATCAGCACGTGGTCGAGCGCCTCGCTGCGGCGGCGCGCGGCCTCGATGTACACGCCGAGCTGCTCGCGCACCGGGCGCTGGCCGAGGTAATCGTCGAGCCGCTTCGGGCGGATCGACGCCTCGGCGGCTTCGTCTTCTCGCGTGGCGCCGGCGCCGACGATGCGGGATTCGTCCATGCCGGCATTATCGCCGAGATTGCCGTTCCCCCCTGCCCCGGAGCGGCGGAATCAGATCGCGACCTGCGCCCCGAGTTCCACCAGCCGGTTGCCGGGGATGCGGAAGAAGCCGGTGGCCGGCGCCGCGTTGCGGTGCATGACCGCGAACAGCTTGTCGCGCCAGGCGGCCATGCCGCTGTGCCGGCGGGCAGCGACGATGGTCTCGCGGCTGGCGAAATAGGTCGTGTCCATCGGGTTGAACGTGAGCTCGCACTGGTCGCAGGTGCGCATCAGCGCCAGCGGCACGTCCGGCGTTTCCATGAAGCCGAAGCGCAGCACCACGCGGTAGAAATCCTCGCCGCTGATGGTCGCGATCGCCATGCGCTTTTCCGCCGGCGCGTACGGCACGTTCAGCGTTTCCACGGTGAGGATGACGTTGTGTTCGTGCAGCACCTTGTTGTGCTTGAGGTTGTGCAGCAGCGCCTGCGGCACCACGCCCTTGTCGGCGGTGAGGAACACCGCGGTGCCGGGCACGCGCGCCGGCGGCGCGAGCATCAGCCCGGGCAGGAAGCTGTCGAGCTGGATGCCTTCCTTGCGCACTTCCTCGTGCAGCAGTTCGCGCCCGCGGCGCCAGGTGCGCAGCACGGCGAACACGATCACGCCCAGCGCGATCGGAAACCACGCGCCGTCGAGGAACTTGGCGCCGTTGGCGATGAGGAAGCCGATGTCGATCACCACGACCACCGCGCACACCGGCAGCACCCACAGCCGCGCGCGCGGCCAGGTGGCGCGCGCGAGCAGCGCCAGCAGCAGGGTGTCGATCAGCATCGTGCCCGACACCGACACGCCGTAGGCCGAGGCCAGGTTGGTGGAGCTGCGGAAGGTCAGCACCAGCACGATCACCAGCACCATCAGCAGCCAGTTGATGCCGGGCACGTAGATCTGGCCGATGGTGTCCTGCGAGGTGTGGCGGATCTGCATGCGCGGGATGTAGCCGAGCTGCATCGCCTGCCGCGCCACCGAGAACGCGCCGGTGATCACCGCCTGCGAGGCGATCACCGCCGCCAGCGTCGCCAGCACGGTCATCGGCCAGAGCGCCCAGTCCGGCACGCCGATGAAGAACGGGTTCGCGACCGCGCTGGGGTCCTTCAACACCAGCGCGCCCTGGCCGAGGTAGTTGAGCATCAGCGACGGCAGCACCACGGTGTACCAGCCGTAGCGGATGGGCTGCTTGCCGAAGTGGCCCATGTCCGCGTACAGCGCCTCGCCACCGGTCACCGCCAGCACCACCGCGCCAAGGATGAAGATGCCGTGCCAGCCGTGCGACATGAAGAACTTGACGCCCCACCACGGGTTAAGCGCGTGCACGACCTCGGGATAGTGGCCGATGTTGATCGCGCCAATCGCGGCGATGGACGCGAACCACAACAGGGTCACCGGGCCGAACACGCGCCCGACCTTCTCGGTGCCGAAGCGCTGGGAAAAAAACAGGATGACGAGGATGACCACGGCCAACGGCACGATGAATCGCTCCAGGTGCGGCGCCGCGACCTCGATGCCCTCGACCGCGCCGAGCACCGATACCGCCGGGGTGATGACGCCGTCGCCGAAGAACAGCGACGCGCCGAAGATGCCGAGGATGCCGACCGCGTAGGCACCGCGCCCGCCTTTCGGCAGCGTGCGTTGCGCCAGCGTCATCAGCGCCATGATGCCGCCCTCGCCTTCGTTGTCGGCGCGCATGATGATGACGACGTATTTCAGCGTCACCATGATCATCAGCGCCCAGAAGATCAGCGACAGCAGGCCGAGCACGTCGGCGTGGCTGGAGGGATCCAGCCCGTAGTGCGGCAGGAACGCTTCCTTGAGCGTGTACAGGGGGCTGGTGCCGATGTCGCCGAACACCACGCCGATGGCGCCGACGACCAGGCCGGCGAGGCCGACCTTGCCGTGGCCATGCCCCTGCTGCGCGTTCTGGCCGTGCTTGGCGGTAGCGGAAACGGTCTTCATCTTGGCGGGCGCCTCAGCGGAGCGCAAACTGTAGCGCCTTGCGGATGATGGTTTCGGCAGCGTCGCCCTCGGCGCGAGCGGCGCGGGCCATGCGCTCGGCTTCGGCGGGCTTGTAGCCCAGCGCCTGCAGCGCGGTCGTGGCTTCGGACAACGGGTCGCCGGGCAGGCCGACGGCGCCGATCGCCGCGCCGGCGCCGAGGTCCGCGGCGCGGTCGCGCAGTTCCACCACCATGCGCTCGGCGGTCTTCTTGCCGATGCCGGGAATGCGTGTCAACGCGGCCACGTCGCCGGCCTGCACCAGCCGCGCGAATTCGCCGACGCTGACGCCGCTCAGTACCGCCAGCGCGATCTTCGCGCCGATGCCGCTGACCTTCTGCACATCGCGGAACAGCCGGCGCTCGGCATCGGTGAGGAAGCCGTACAGCGACACGCTGTCTTCCTTCTGCGCGTAGTGCACGAACAGCGACACCTCGCGGCCCGTGTCGGGCAGGTCGTAGAACGTGCTCATCGGCGCTTCGAGTTCGTAGCCGACGCCGTGCACGTCGACCACCAGCCACGGCGGCGACTTGTGGACGAGCGTTCCCTTCAGGCGACCGATCATTTCCGCCCCCACGCCACGCGCGTTTCCACCCCGAGCCGGTTCGCGCTGGCGCGCACGTGCGCATGCGTGATCGCGACCGCGAGCGCGTCGGCGGCGTCGGCCTGCAGCTTGCCTTGCAGGCCCAGCATCAAGCCGACCATGTGCTGCACCTGTTGCTTGTCCGCGCCGCCGGTGCCGACCACCGCGAGCTTGACCTGGCGCGCGGCGTATTCGCTGACCGGCAGGTCGCGCGCCACGCAGGCGCCGATCGCCGCGCCGCGCGCCTGCCCGAGCTTGAGTGCGCTCATCGCGTTGTTCGACAGGAACACTTCCTCGATCGCGACTTCGTCCGGCCGATGTTCCTCGACCAGCGCCCACAGGCCGTCGAGCAACTTGCGCAGGCGCAGCGGGAACGATTCCGCGCCCACCAATACCAGCGGCTGGTGGTGGACGTGGCGGAGCTTGCCGTCCGGCGCGACATCGATGATGCCGACGCCGGTGCGTTGCGAGCCGGGATCGATGCCCAGGATTCTGGTCACGGTGGGCTGCCTGCGCGTTTACGCGTAGGCGCCATCCCCCAGTTCGGCGTTGGAATAGACGTTCTGCACGTCGTCCATGTCCTCGAGCCAGCGCAGCAGCTTCGCGACCTGCTGCGCGGCCTCGCCATCGACGGCGATGTCGTTGTCGGCGCGCATCGTGACTTCGGCGAAACCGGGCGCGAGGCCCGCGGTTTCCATCGCGGACTTCACGTCGGCGAAGGCATCGGGCGCGGTCAGCACGTCGATCGCGCCGTCGTCGTAGACGGCCACGTCGTCGGCGCCGGCCTCGATCGCGGCATCGGTGATTTTTTCCTCGTTCGCGCCGGCATCGTAGCTGAGCACCCCCAGCTTCCTGAACATGAACGCGACCGAGCCCTCGGTGCCCATGTTGCCGCCGAACTTGCCGAAGGCATGGCGCACGTCGGCGACGGTGCGGACCTTGTTGTCGGTGAGGCAATCGACGATCACCGCGACGCCGCCGGGCGCGTAGCCCTCGTAGCGGATTTCCTCGTAGGTCACGCCCTCGAGTTCGCCGGTGGCCTTCTTGATCGCGCGTTCGATCACGTCCTTGGACATGTTCACCGCGAGGCCCTTGTCGATGGCCGAACGCAGGCGCGGGTTGCCCGCGGGATCGCCGCCGCCGGCGCGCGCCGCGACCGAGATTTCGCGAATGACCTTGGTGAAGATCTTGCCGCGCTGCGCGTCGACCGCGTTCTTGCGCGCTTCGATGGAAGGACCGCGTCCCATGCAGATGTCGTCGATGCCCCGTGGAGGGGCGGATTATACGGCCCGGGATTCGACCCCAAGCTCGAAACCGCGGTCGAACCGGCCTGCGCGCATGAACGCGGCCGCCTGGCGCACGGCCGCGTCCGAGAACAGCAGGCCGCTGTGGCTGGCGCGCAGCACGACATGGTCGGCGAGGCCGAGCAGCCGGGTCTCGGCCACCGCCACGCTGCCGTCGTGTTCGCCGTCGAAATGCGCGACGAAACCGCCAAGCCCGCGCGGCACGCAGCCGGCTATGGCACCGACCTCGATCCCGGCGGGGAGATGGTCCACGCCCGATTCGAGCAAGGCGCGGTTGTGGCCGACCAGTTGCGCGCCGGCCGGCAACTTCGCCGCGATGGACGCGGCCGCGCGGCTGCCCGCCAGGGGCGAGCCGAGGCACACGATCCGACCGACGCCCCCCACGCCGAGGTGTTCCGCGGCGCGCAAGGCCAGCAGGCCGCCGAGGCTGTGCGCGAGCACGTGCGTATGCGGGCGCTGGTGCAGCGCGTCCGCGAGGCGCGCGACCACCGCGTCGGTGTCCTGCAGCAGGCTGAAGTATTCGAAGGTGCGCGGCTCGAAACCGCGGCTGCGCAGGCGCGTGGCCAGCCAGCGCATGCTGATGCCGCGCATCCACAGGCCGTGCACCAGCAGCAGCGATTCGCTCATGCGTCGCGCGGCAGGCGCCGGAACATGAATTCGCGGTCGCGCTGCTCGCCGACCGGGAATTCGTACTCGCCGGCGAACTCGAAACCGTGGCGCGCGTAGAAGCGCTGTGCGCCGAGGTTCTCCGACCACACGCTGATCCACAGCGTGCGCGGTCCGTCGCGCTCCAGCCAGGCCATCGCCGCGTCCATCAACGCACGTCCCGTGCCGCCGTTCTGTTCCGACCGGCGCAGGTAAAGGCGCTTCAGCTCGCCGTCGCCGGGACGCACGTCCTCGTGCGGCAATCCGCACGGACCGGCCTGCGCGTAACCGATCGCATAACCATCGCGCTCGGCGATCCACAGCGCGTAATCCGGGTTCGCCAGCGTCTTCGCGTAGGCCCCGGCCGCATGGCTTTCGTCGAGGAAGGCCTGCAGGTCCGCGGGCTTGTACAGATGGCCGAAGGTCTCGACGAAGGTCGACGCGCCGAGTTCTGCGAGAACCTCGGCGTCGGCGGGAACGGCGCGACGGATGATCATGGCGCTAGGAACGAGTGGAGGGAAACGAGGAACGAGTAACAAAGCACGCAATGCGATACCGGCCTTTCACTCGTTCCTCGTTCCTCATCCCTCGTTCCTCACCTGCACATGCACCTCGGCCAATTGCTTGTCCGGGATCGGCGACGGCGCACCGGTCATCAGGCATTGCGCGGTGGTGGTCTTCGGGAAGGCAATGACGTCACGGATCGAATCGGTGCCGGCCATCAGCGCGGCGATGCGGTCGATACCGAAGGCGATGCCGCCGTGCGGCGGGGCGCCGTACTTCAGTGCGTCGAGCAGGAAGCCGAACTTGCCTTCCGCTTCCTCGGCGCCGATGCCGAGCAGCTCGAACACCGCCGACTGCATCCGCGAGTTGTGGATGCGGATCGAACCTCCGCCGATCTCGTTGCCGTTGAGCACCATGTCGTAACCGCGCGAGACCGCGGTCCTGGCGTTCGCGCGCAGGTCGTCGATGGAATCGACCGCCGGCGCGGTGAACGGATGGTGCAGCGCGACGTAGCGCTGTTCTTCCTCGTCCCATTCGAACATCGGGAAGTCGGTGATCCACAGCGGCTTCCAGCCCTCCTGCACGAGGTTGAAATCCTTGCCGGCCTTCAAGCGCACCGCGCCCATGAAGTCGCTGGCCTTGTTGTACGCGCCGGCACCGAAGAACACGAGGTCGCCGTTGCCGGCGCCGACGTGCTTGAGCAATGCCGCGAAGGCGTCTTCGGCGAAGAACTTGGCGACCGGCGAATTCACCGCGCCGTTCTCGTCGATCTTGGCGTAGGCCAGGCCCTTGGCGCCGAACTTGGCCGCATGCGCGGCGTATTCGTCGACCTGCTTGCGGCTGAGCGACGCGCCACCGGGGATGCGCAGCGCGACCACGCGTCCGTCCGGATCGTTGGCGGCGGCGGTGAACGCGCCGAATTCGCAGGACTTCACCTGTTCGGCGACATCGACCAGTTCCAGCGCGATGCGCAGGTCCGGCTTGTCCGAACCGTAGCGGCGCATCGCCTCGGCCCAGGTCATGCGCGGGAACCGTGCGTCGAGTTCCACGCCCATCACCTCGCGGAACACGTCGCGGATCATCGCCTCGACCGTGTCCTGCACGATCTTCTCGTCGACCCAGGCGAATTCCATGTCGAGCTGGGTGAATTCCAGCTGGCGGTCGGCGCGCAGGGCTTCGTCGCGGAAGCAGCGCGCGATCTGGTAGTAGCGGTCGAAGCCCGCCATCATCAGGATCTGCTTGAACAGCTGCGGGCTCTGCGGCAAGGCGTAGAACTCGCCCGGGTGCATGCGTGCCGGGACGAGGAAATCGCGCGCGCCCTCGGGCGTCGCTTTCGTCAGGATCGGCGTTTCGATGTCCTGGAAACCGCGCGCGTCCAGCCATGCGCGCAGCGCGCTCACCAGTTTCGTGCGCGTGCGCATCTTGCGCTGCATGCCGGGGCTGCGCAGGTCGAGGTAGCGGTACTTGAGGCGGATGTCCTCGCCCGGGTTCTCGTGGTGGTGGAACGGCAGCGGCTCGGCCTTGTTCAGCAGCTCGATCTTGGTCGCGACGACTTCCACCTGCCCGGTCCTGATCTTGTCGTTGACGCTCTGGCGGCGGCGCACGGTGCCCGTGATGCGCAGGCAATCCTCGTAGCCGACCTTCGCCGCGGCTTCGACCACGTCGCGGTTGCCGGCGGCGTCGGACGGTTCGGCCACGACCTGGACGATGCCCTCGTGGTCGCGCAGGTCGATGAAGACGAGGTGGCCCATGTTGCGGGCGACATCGGCCCAACCGCACAGGGTGACGGTCTGGCCGACCAGGGCCTCGTCGACGAGGCCGCAGAAATGGGTGCGCATGGGCGCCTTGGACGTGGGGTGCAGCCGCCTATTTTAGCCGCAGCGGCTCAATCCGAGCCGGATTTGCCGGGACTTGCCGGCGTCGGTGCAGGCTTGGCCTCGGCCGCGGGCTTGGCTTCGGGCTTTGACTCCGCCGGTTTCGCCTCCCCGCCTTCGCCGACGAGGTTGCGCTTCCCGTCCTTCTTGAAGTCGGTCTCGTACCAGCCACCACCGGCGAGGCGGAACTGCGGCGCGGTCAGCCGCCGGTGCACGGTGCCCCTGGCGCCGCAGGCCGGGCAGGTGTCGGGGTCGGCATCGGACAGTTTCTGCAGCTTGTCGAACAGGTGGCCGCAGTTGCTGCAGGCGAAGGCGTAGATCGGCATCGGCGTTGGTGGCGGCGGAAAACCCGGACATTCTGGGGCCGGTGGCCGCGCATTCAAGCCGGACGCGTTAAGTTGGGCACCTCTCCAGCCGCGAACCAATGCCCATGTCGACCAGTCCCCGTTCCGTCATCGCCGCCCTGCTCGTCGCGCTCGGCCTGCTGGGCGCCGGCTGGTTCGCCGCACAGGGCATGTCGAAATTGCGTACCGCCGACCGCTACGTGACGGTCAAGGGTTCGGCGGAAAAGCTGGTCGATGCCGACCTCGCGGTGTGGCCCATCACCTTCACCGTCAACGGCAACGACCTTGCCGGGGTGCAGGCGGGAATCACGCGCAATGCCGCCACGGTGCGCGACTTCCTCGCCAAGGCCGGCTTCAGCGCGAACGAAATCACCACCTCGCCGACCCGGGTCGAGGACCGCTGGGCGTACAGCTACGGCAGCGATCGCCCGCCGGAACGCTACCGCGCGACCTCGAGCGTGACCCTGCGCACCGAAAAGGTGAAGCAGGCGTTGCCGGTCATCTCGCGCAGCGGCGAACTGCTCAACGCCGGCGTGCTGATCACCGAGGGCAGCGATCCGCAGTACGACTTCCAGGCGCTGCAGTCGATCAAGCCGGCGCTGATCGCCGAGGCCACCGCCAACGCGCGCAAGGCTGCCGAGCAGTTCGCCAAGGATTCGGGCTCGACCGTCGCCGGCATCCGCACCGCCAACCAGGGCGCCATCGACATCAGCGACCGCGACCAGACCAGTCCGTTCATCAAGAACGTGCGCGTGGTGACGACGATCGAGTATTTCCTGAAGGACTGATGCGATGCGCGCGCGGTTCGCAGCCGGGACACTGGCCGCGCTCGCGTGGACGGCATTGGCGCTGCAGCTGTTCCTGACGCTGCGGCTGTCGCTGGCGAACGGCAATGGCCTCGCGCACGGGGCGTGGATCTTCCTCGCCTACTTCACCGTGCTCAGCAACCTGTTCGTGGCCATCGTCGCCACGCTCGCGTCGGCGCGCGCCGATGGCGGCATCGATTTGCGCTGGCGCGGCTGCGCGGTGACCGCGATCGCACTGGTCGGGCTCGGTTACCACCTGTTGCTGAGCAAGTCCGTGCAACTGCACGGACCGGATCGCGTCGCGGACCTGTTGCTGCATTACGCCGTGCCGCTGGCCGCGCTGGGTTGGTGGCTGCTGTTCCCGCCACGCGGGCGCATCGCGGCGACGGCGCCTTGGCGATGGCTGGCATGGCCCGCGGTTTACGCCGCATATGCCTTGGCGCGCGGCGCGATGACCGGGTTCTATCCCTATCCCTTCATCGACGTGGCGGCGCTCGGCGCCGTGCGGGTCGCGCTTAACGTCGCGGCATTGGCGCTTGCGTTCCTGCTTGTCGGTTATGCGTTGCGCTGGTCGGCGAACGCTCGAGTGCGATCGCCGCGCTGAGCGGCATTACGCCCCGGCCCGGTCCGGATCCGGTTCGCGTTCGGGGATCGATGCCGGCGTCTCCTCGGTCGCCACGGCCATGTCCTGCATCGGGTCGATGTCGAAGGGCGTGTGCAGCACCAGCGACGGCAGCAACGTGCTCAGGACCGCGTACAGCAGCAACCCGCCGAACAGCGCATCGTCCAGGCCGAAGCGCGAATGCAGGATTTCCGCCAGCACGAGGGTGAACACCAGGGTCGGCGCCAGCGCGATCGACACGCGCAGGCCTTCGAACGATTTCTCGCCGAAGAGCAGCCGGCGCTGCAGCCACACCATCGCGATCCGCAGCGGCAGCACCACCGCGGTGATCGCCATCCCCAGCGCCAGCGCGTCCCAGCCCAGCGCCCCGCGCGTGACCACGGTGCCGGCGTGGAAGAAGTAGAACGGGACGAAGAACGTGGCGAACAGCCGCAGCGCGTGGATGTTGTCGTTCGACGCGAGCCTGGGCATGCGGACGCGCAGCAGGCGCGCGACCAGGCCGGCGATGAACGCGCCCACCAGGTAGTAGACGCCGAGTTGGTAGGTGACGAACGCGGCGACGAAGCCCACCATCACCAGCAGCGAGAATTCCGAACCGGGCGCATACGGCACCAGCCATCGCCCGAACGCGATGAACAGCAGCGGCAGGCCGACCAGCAGGCCCACAATCACCAGCGTCGACACGCCCAGCCGCAGCGGATCGTCGGCCTGCAGCACCACGAACAACGCGGCCAGCGCCAGCAATTCGCCGGCGATGGCCTTGTTCGTCACCCAGAAGCGTTCCCCTTCGTCCAGGCCGAGGCGATCGAGCGTGTCGAGGATGAAGCCGGTCGAGGGCGTCAGCAGCGCCAGCGCGATCAACCCCGCTACCTGCCAGTCCATGCCGGCGTAGCGCCAACCCAGCCAGGTGAGCGCGGCCAGCGTGCAGGCGCGCAGCAACAGGTGCACGAGCAGCGGCCACAGGCGCCGGCGCAAGGCGCGCAGGTCGACTTCGAGCCCGGCGAACAGGAACAGCGAGGAAATGCCCAGCGTGGACAGCAGCGCGACGACCGGGTCCTGGGTCTTGTCGCCCCAGGCCAGCATGGTGCCGATGCCGATGGCGAGGCAGGTCAGCGGCGCCGGGATCTTCCAGCGCTGAAGGATGCGCGGGATGACCAGCAGGCCGAAGACGAGGGCGAGGTAGATCGATTCGCGATGCGGCATGCCCCGAGCTTAACCGCTGCGTGTTGCAACGGTCAGCCGCCCGCGTACAGGGCCAGCAACTCGCCCTCGGCCTCCTCGAGTTCGCCGCGCAACTGCATCTGTTGCCGGCCGAGGTCGGCGACGCGCCCGGCATCGGCGTAGACCGCCGGATCGGCCAGTTGCGATTCGCATTCGGCCAGCTTTTCCTCGATCCGCGCGACCCGCGATTCCGCTTTCTGCAATTTGTGCGGATTGATCTTCGCCTTCGGCGCCGGGACGGCCTGCGGCTTCGCCGGTTCGGGCTTCGCAGCCGCCGCTTTCGCCTCGGCCTTCGCTTCGCCCGAGGCAGGACGCGAGCGCAGCCACGCGGCGTATTCGTCGAGGTCGCCGCCGAAAGGCTCGACCACGCCATCGTGCACGCGCCAGAACTGGTCGCTGACCAGGCCGATCAGATGCCGGTCGTGCGAGACCATGACGATCGCGCCATCGAAATCGCTTAGCGCCTCGGCCAGCGCCTCGCGCATGTCCAGGTCGAGGTGGTTGGTCGGTTCGTCGAGCAGCAGCAGGTTCGGGCGCCGGTACGCGATCAGCGCCAGCGCCAGCCGCGCCTTCTCGCCGCCGCTGAAGGTATCGATCACCTCGAACGCGCGGTCGCCGGGGAAATTCCACTTGCCGAGGAAATCGCGCAGTTCCTGGTTCTGCACGTCGGGCGCGAGCGTGCGCAGGTGGTCGAGCGGCGTGGTGCCGGCGACGAGCGATTCCACCGTGTGCTGGGCGAAGTAGCCGATGCGCAAATCGGGATGCGCCTTGCGTTCGCCGGCCATGGGCGCGAGTTCGCCGACCAGGGTCTTCACCAGCGTCGACTTGCCTGCGCCGTTCGGGCCGAGCAGGCCGATGCGGTCGCCGGCCTCGAGCCCGAAGTTGACGTTGGACAGGATCCTTGCGCCAGCGCCGTAACCCGCGTCCACGTCGTGCAGCGACAGCAGCGATGTCGGCAGCTTCAGCAGTTCGGGGAAATCGATGTGCAGCGCGCGTTCGGCACGCACCGCCTCGGTGCCGGCGAGCTTGGCGAGCCGCTTCATCCGGCTCTGCGCCTGCTTCGCCTTGCTGGCCTTGGCCTTGAAGCGGTCGATGAACTTCTGCAGGTGCGCGCGCTCGGCCTGTTCCTTCTCGTGCGCGATCTGCTGCAGGCGCAGGTGCTCGGCGCGCTGGCGCTCGAAATCGGTGTAGCCGCCGGTGTAGAGCTTCGCCCTGCCCTCGTGCAGGTGCAGCGTGTGCGTGGTGACGTTGTCGAGGAATTCGCGGTCGTGCGAGATCACCAGTAAGGTGCCGGGATAGCGCTTCAGCCATTCCTCCAGCCACACCACCGCGTCGAGGTCGAGGTGGTTGGTCGGTTCGTCGAGCAGCAGCAGGTCGGACGGGGTCATCAGCGCGCGCGCGACGTTCAAGCGCACGCGCCAGCCGCCGGAGAAATCCGCGACTGGCTTGGCATGCGTGTCGGCGGGGAAACCCAGTCCGTGCAACAACCGGCCCGCGCGCGCGGAGGCGTCGTAACCGTTGAGTTCCTCCAGCCGGTGGTGGGCTTCGGCCACCGCTTCCCAGTCCTCGGCGGCGAACGCGTTCGCCTCGGCCTGCACCGCCGCGTGCACCGCGGCGTCGCCGGAAAGCACGAAATCCAGCGCGGGATCGGGCAGGTGCGGGGTTTCCTGCGCGACGCTGGCGATGCGCGCCTTGCCCGGCAGGTCGATGTCGCCGCGGTCGGGCTCGATCTCGCCCATCAGCGCGGCGAACAGCGAGGACTTGCCGGCGCCGTTGCGCCCGACCACGCCCACGCGATGGCCGGCGTGCAGGGCCAGGTCGACGTCGGACAGCAGCAGGCGTTCGCCCCGGCGCAGGGCGAAATTGCGGAAGGAAATCATGCGGCGATTTTACCGGGTCGGAAGCCGGTGCAGGCGGATTGATCGGGGATGACGAAGCAGCCATGCTGGGCACAAGGCCGTCGGGACGAACTCATGAAATCTCTTCTTTCAGCCGCCCTACTGCTCCTTGCCGCCAGCGCTGCCTCGGCCGATACGCCAACATCCGGCTGGCGCGAACTCGATTTCACTCCCCTTCGCTGGTACGCCGGGAAGGACGAGCATCTGCGAAATCCGATGATCGTTTCGAACCAGCTTGTCATGCGGGCGCCTGGCGACAAGCTGATCGGCATAGAACTCGGTACCGGAGAAGCCACCTCGTTCAATATGCCGGCCTCGCTGGTCAGCGCCGCTGCCGATGACTCGGGTCATGCATGGGAACTTATGGGTGAATGGCTGTCCGGGAATCTGTATGTGGCGACATCCGATCTACAGCACGATTTCTATAGCTCGAAATGGAAAGTGAGTCCTCCTCTTCCATTCGATACCGCCAAAAAACAGAACGAAGAAGACGGAGATTCCCCGATCGCGGTAGCCGCGGGGTACGGAAAAACATACGTTCTCACCAGAAAATGGTTGTTCTCGATCTCTCTTGGCGGAACATGGAGTTCGACCCGGATTTCCCCTGCGCTCGACCTTCTCGAGACAACGAGGCACGTCGCGCTGATCAATGAGAACAGGTTCTGGCTTGGGCTCGATAACGGCGAATGGGACGGAAAGCTCATCAACGTCGAACTCGATAGTGGCAAGACGCATGATTGGAGCGACATGAATGCCAATGCAGTGGTTGCCGACCCATCGGGTCAGGGATGCATCCTCGCCAGCGGCGGATTGTTGCATTTCCTGTCGAGCGGTGAGCTCGTCCGGGTTTGTGGGGAAAAGACGCAGACCTTGTACAAGGGCGAGCAGCCAATCTGGGGGCTTGTCAATTCGGGCAAAGAAGTTTTCGCAGTAGTCGATGGCGGCATGGTTCCAGTTCGCGGGAGCGGGCTCGTAATGGACGAAAAGAGCGATTTTTCGAAACCAGTTTCGATGTTGGCCGACATCCCGGCGCAGACAGCTGGCCGCTTCCTGCTGGTGTACTCGGCTGCCAGATGGGAGGTCTCGTTAAGCGGCATGACCCCATATGTCGTTGCCCTTCCGGATGGTGTTCGACCCAAGCTCGAACCAATGCCATCGGGGCAAGCGGGGGACTAGGAGCAGGCCATGCAATTCCAGGAACGCTACGACTTCCTCAAGACCGCCATCGCCCGCTACGACGGCTACTACAACCTCGCGGCGGTCAAGGCCTCGCTGCTGTTGACCAGCAACGCGGTGCTGCTCGCGCCCGGCCTCGGCGAACAGGGCCAGTTCCTGCGCATCGCCGACGGCGCCGGCGCATCGCGCGCTCTGGTGTTCGCCGCGGCGGCGCTGTCGCTCGCGTCCATCGTGTGCGCGGCTTGGGTGATGGCTTCGACCCTGGCCCGCCATCCGGGCCGGGAGGCGGATTCGCTGATGTTCAGCGAAAGCGTGGCGGCGATGGACGAGGACGCCTACGTCATCGCGGTCGCGCAGGCCGACGACGCGGTCGTGCTGGACGGGCTGGCCCGGCTCGCGCATCGGCTCGCCGGCGGCGTTTCGCGCAAGTTCCGCCTGATCAATGTCTCGCTCGCGGCGCTGGTCGCGGCGGTGGCGTGCGCGTTCGCCGCGCTGCTGGCCTGAGCCGGCCGGGCTAGAATCGCCGCGCCACACCAGCCAAGGGGGAGCCGTGGCCGCATTCGATTTCTTCCGGCGCATCCTGCGCAACGTGCCTGCGCCCGATGGTGCGAATCCCGCCGCGGACGGCACGACGCCCGCCGCCGCGCCCGCCCCGGCCAGCAACGCACCGCTGCTCGACCGCCGCCGCATCGCGCGCATCGATGCGCGCGAAGGCTTGCGCATCCTCATCATCGACGACTCGGCGACGGTGGTCGCCACGCTCGGGCGCATGCTGCGCCAGAACCACTACGAAACCGCCGGCGCCGGCGATGCCGAAACCGGCATCGAGTTCGCTCGCAACGAGAAGCCGGACCTGGTCTTCCTCGACATCGTGCTGCCGGGCATGAGCGGGTTCGACGCGCTGCGCGCGCTGCGCAAGGACGAAGCGACCCGCGCGATCCCGATCATCATGATCAGCGGCAACGCGCAGGCGACCGAGCAGTTCTACGTGCGCCGGATCGGCGCCGACGATTTCATGAAGAAGCCGTTCGGCCGCGGCGAGGTGTTCGCGCGCATCCAGGCGCTGGTCGAGGCCGGCCGCCTGCCGGCGCGTACGCAACCCATCGCCGCGCTGCCGGAGGAAGGCGACGCGGCGATGGTCGAACCGGATGCCTCAGCGCTGGAACACCAGCTTCCCGCCCTCGGCATCGACGTGGACGGTGTCGCCGCTGCCGAAATCGCCGCCAAGGATCCGTGACGCCAGCGGATTCTCGATCTGCTGCTGGATCGCGCGCTTGAGCGGGCGCGCGCCGTACACCGGGTCGAAACCGACGTTGCCGAGCAGGTCGAACGCCTTGTCGGTCAGCTCGATGCCGATGCCGCGTTCGGCCAGCCGTTTCTCCAGGCCCTTGAGCTGGATCCGCGCGATCCGCTTGATCTGCTGCTTGTCGAGCGGATGGAACACCACGATGTCGTCCAGCCGGTTGATGAACTCCGGGCGGAAATGCGCCTGCACCACGCCCATCACCGCGGCCTTCATCTGGGTATAGGCCTCGGGCGAATCGTCGCCGGACAGTTCCTGGATCTGGTGCGAACCGAGGTTCGAGGTCATCACGATCACGGTGTTGCGGAAATCCACCGTGCGGCCCTGGCCGTCGGTGAGGCGGCCGTCGTCGAGCACCTGCAGCAGGATGTTGAACACGTCCGGATGGGCCTTCTCGACTTCATCGAGCAGGATCACGCTGTACGGGCGACGGCGCACCGCTTCGGTCAGATAGCCGCCTTCCTCGTAGCCGACGTAGCCCGGGGGCGCGCCGATCAGGCGCGACACCGCGTGCTTCTCCATGAACTCGCTCATGTCGATGCGCACCATCGCGTCGGGCGAATCGAACAGGAATTCGGCCAGCGCCTTGCACAGTTCGGTCTTGCCGACGCCGGTCGGGCCGAGGAACAGGAACGAACCCGACGGACGGTTCGGATCGGACAGGCCCGCGCGCGAGCGCCGCACCGCGTCGGACACGACCTTGATCGCCTCCTCCTGGCCGACCACGCGCGCGTGCATGTGTTCTTCCATCCTGAGCAGCTTCTCGCGCTCGCCTTCGAGCATTTTCGAAACGGGGATGCCGGTCCAGCGCGACACGACCTCGGCGATTTCCTCGGCGGTCACCTTGTCCTGCAGCAGGGTGAAGCCCTTGTTCTCGGCTTCCTGCGCGGCCTTGAGCTGCTTTTCCAGTTCCGGCAGCTTGCCGTACTGGATTTCGCTCATCTTCGCGAAGTCCTGCTTGCGCTGCGCGGCCTCGAGTTCGAGGCGCGCGGCCTCGATCTGTTCCTTGATCTTCGTCGCGCCCTGCAACGTGGCCTTTTCCGCCTTCCACACTTCCTCGAGGTCGCTGTATTCGCGCTCGAGTTCGGAAATCTGTCCTTCGAGGTCGGCGAGCCGCTGCTTCGACTCCGCATCCTTCTCCTTCTTCAGCGCCTCGCGCTGGATCTTGAGCTGGATCAGGCGGCGTTCCTTGCGATCCATCTCCTCGGGCTTGGAATCGATCTCCATGCGGATGCGCGAAGCCGCCTCGTCCATCAGGTCGATGGCCTTGTCCGGCAGCTGGCGATCGGGGATGTAGCGGTTGGAGAGCGTGGCCGCGGCGACGATGGCCGGGTCGGTGATCTCCACGCCGTGGTGCACCGCGTACTTCTCCTTGAGTCCGCGCAGGATCGCGATCGTGTCCTCCACGCTCGGTTCGCCGACGAACACCTTCTGGAAGCGGCGCTCGAGCGCGGCGTCCTTCTCGATGTACTTGCGGTATTCGTCGAGCGTGGTCGCGCCGATGCAGTGCAGCTCGCCGCGCGCGAGCGCAGGTTTCAGCATGTTGCCCGCGTCCATCGCGCCCTCGGCCTTGCCGGCGCCGACCATGGTGTGCAGTTCGTCGATGAACAGGATGATCTGGCCCTCGTTCTTGGCGAGGTCGTTGAGCACCGCCTTCAGCCGTTCCTCGAATTCGCCGCGGAACTTGGCGCCGGCGATCAGCGCGCCCATGTCGAGGCTGAGCAGGCGCTTGCCGCGCAAGCCTTCCGGCACCTCGTTGTTGACGATGCGCTGGGCGAGGCCCTCGACGATCGCGGTCTTGCCCACGCCGGGCTCGCCGATCAGCACCGGATTGTTCTTGGTGCGCCGTTGCAGCACCTGGATGCAGCGGCGGATTTCCTCGTCGCGGCCGACCACCGGATCGAGCTTGCCGCCCTCGGCGCGCGCGGTCATGTCGATGGTGTATTTCTCCAGCGCCTGGCGCGCGTCTTCCGCGTTCTCGTCGCTCACCTTCTCGCCTCCGCGCAGCTTGTCGATGGCCGCTTCGAGCTTGGCCTTGTCCGCGCCGGCCGCCTTCAGCGCGCGACCGGCTTCGCCATGGTCCTCCAGCGCGGCGAGCAGGAACAGTTCGCTGGCGATGTAGGCATCGCCGCGCTGCTGCGCCAGCTTGTCGGTGACGTTGAGCAGGCGCGCGAGGTCGTTGCCGACCTGCACGTTGCCGGCCTGCCCGGAGACCTTCGGCAGCTTGTCGAGGAGCTCGGCGAGGCGTTCGCGCAGCACCGGCACGTTGACGCCGGCCTGGGCCAGCAACGGGCGCGTGCCGCCGCCCTGCTGGTCGAGCATCGCCAGCAGCAGGTGCGCGGGTTCGATGATGCTGTTGTCGCGGCCGACGGCCAGCGATTGCGCGTCGGCCAGCGCCTGCTGGAAACGCGAAGTGAGTTTGTCCATGCGCATGCGGGGACTCCGTAACGGGTGCGGCCGATGGCCGAATGTGCTTGAAATGCGGTTCCCGCGGCGTGATTCAACCCGGATCCCGCCGCTGCGGGCCTTTCGATGCACGGCCGGGTTATGGTCGCCATTCCGCTTCCGTTGCCCGCCGCCATGTCCCGCTCCCGCGCCCACGCGTTCGCCCTGCTGCTGGCATTGCCGTTCGCCCTCGCCGCCCGCGCGCAGATGCCGCCAGCGCAGGGCCTGTCCGCGCAGGAGCGGCAAATCGCCGATGCCGCGGAGGCCGGCAAGGAAGACGCCATCGCCCTGCTCGCAGGACTGGTGGAACGGAACAGCGGCACCTTCAACTTCGCCGGGGTGAAGGCGGTCGCGGACCTGCTCGCGCCGGAATTCGAAAAGCTCGGTTTCGAAGTCGAATGGAAGCCGATGGCTGCCGCGAGTCGCGCCGGGCATCTGGTCGCCGTGCATCGCGGCAACGGCCAGGGCAAGCGCATCCTGCTGATCGGCCACCTCGACACCGTGTTCGAGGCCGACGATCCGTTCACCGGCTTCAGGCGCGATGGCGACGAAGCGATCGGCCCCGGCGTGGGCGACGACAAGGGCGGCGACGTGGTGATGCTCGCGGCGCTGCGCGCGATGCAGGCCGCCGGCGCCTTGCGCGACGCGGACATCGAAGTCGTGCTCACCGGCGACGAGGAGGACGTCGGCAGCCCGGTGTCGATCGCGCGCGCGGACCTGGTCGCGGCCGGGAAACGCGCCGACGTGGCGCTCGACTTCGAGAACCTGTCGCACAGTCACGGCCGCGAGATGGGTTCCATCGCGCGACGTTCGTCCAACACCTGGGTGCTGACCGCGCATGGCGAGTCCGGCCACAGTTCCGGGATCTTTTCCGAATCGATGGGCGACGGCGCGATCTTCGAACTGGCGCGGATCATCGCCGCGTTCCGCCAGGAATTGCCCGAACCAAACCTCACCTTCAACGTCGGTCTGGTCGGCGGCGGGCAGACCGCGGAATTCGATGCCGCCAAATCGCGCATCGACGCCGGCGGCAAGGACAACATCGTGCCGCCGGTCGCGCTCGCGCGCGGCGATTTCCGCACCCTGGACGCGGAGCAGACGCAGCGCGTGGCGGCGAAGATGCAGGCGATCGTCGCCCGCCACCTGCCGCGCACCGACGCGACGCTGCAGATCGACGAGAACTACCCGCCGATGCCGCCCACCGCCGGCAACCGCGCGCTGCTGGCGAAGCTCAACGCAGTGAACCGCGACCTCGGCCTGCCGGACATGGGCGAACTCGACCCGAGCGGCCGCGGCGCCGGCGACATCGCCTTCGTCGCCGCGGACACCGACGGCCTCGTGGGCATGGGCATTTCCGGCGGCGGCAGCCACGCCGCGGGCGAAAGCGCCGACCTCGGCTCGATCCCGCGCCAGGCCGCGCGCGCCGCGATCCTGATGCACCGGCTGGCGAACACGCCGCGCTGATCGCGGCCCTCGGGTACCGCTGCGCCGCATTGGCTGCTTAAATGGAGTCCGGTGGCGCCGGCGGGCCTTCGGGCATCGCCATGCGCCGCCACCGTGAAGGTTCCGCGCCAGTCGCGCCGAACCGGGGGAAACGGGAGTACAGGGCATGGCGCAAGACCCGCAATCCGGATCCGATCCGTCGGAGGCGACGCCGCGTTCGTTCTGGGGCGAACTGCGCAAGCGCAAGGTCGTGCAGGCCGGCGTGTCCTACATCGTCGTCGCCTGGGTGCTGGTGCAGGTCGCCTCGATCCTGTTCCCCGCGTTCGCCATCCCCGACTGGTCGATGCGCCTGCTGATCCTGGTGCTGGCGCTGGGATTGCCGGTGGTGCTGGTGGCCGCGTGGGCGCTGCGGCGCACGCCCGACGGCCTGCGCTGGGACGTGCGCAGCCGCGGCGGCGGCCTGCGGATCGGCGCGCTCGCCGCCACCGTCGCCGCCATCGCGCTGTGCTGGTACTTCCTCGGCAAGCCGGCGATCGAGAAGGAGGTGATCGAGGAGGAACGCTCGATCGCGGTGATGCCGTTCGCCAACCTCAGCAGCGACCGCGGCAACGCCTACTTCTCCGACGGCCTCGCCGAAACCACGCTGGACATGCTCACCCGCGTGCATGGCCTGAAGGTGATCGCGCGCGATTCCTCGTTCGCGTTCCGCAGCGACGATTCCACGCCCGCCGAGATCGGGCACAAGCTCGGCGCGGCGCACCTGCTCGAGGGCAGCGTGCAGCAGGCCGGCAACCTGCTGCGCATCACCGCCACGCTGGTGCGCGCGCGCGACGGCGCGCGGCTGTGGTCGCGGCGCTTCGACCGCTCGCGCGAGGACGTGTTCTCGATCCAGGACGAAATCGCGCTGGAAGTGGTGAAGGCGCTGAAGACGCTGCTGCCGAAGGCGGACGAGGACCGGCTGCTGGACCAGGGCACCTCCAACGTCGCCGCCTACGAGGAATACCTGCGCGGGCTGGAACTGCTGCCGCGGCAGAACGTCGCGGCGCTGCGCCAGGCCAAGGCGCATTTCGAGAAGGCGCTCGAACTCGATCCGTCCTACGCCCGCGCGCACGTCGGCGTGGCCCAGGCGCTGTTCGGCATCGGCATCACCGAAGGCCTCGGCCCCGACGGCTGGAAGGAACACGCGCGGCACGTGCAGCGCGCGCTGGAGCTGGCGCCCGACCTCGGCGAGGCGCACATCCAGCAGGGCATCGTGCTCGTGGACCAGGACGACATGGCCTCGGCCGAACGCGAATACCGGCGCGGGCTGGAACTCGCGCCCGGCTACGCGAACGGCTACGAGGCCATCGCCAACCTCCTGTACGCGACCAACCGCCCGGACGAAGGCCTGCGCATGATCGCGCGCGCGGTCGCGCTCGACCCGATGGACGCGAACCTGCGGCTCAGCTATTCCGGCGCGCTGGGCCAGAACGGGCGCATGGACGAATCGGAATCGCAGGTCGACCAGTTGCTGGACAACAACCCGGACTTCGCGCCCGGATACCAGCAGAAGGCGATGCTGCGGATGCTGCAGGGCGACCTGAAGGGCTCGCTGCAGACCCTGCACCTGGGATGGGCGCGCGATCCGCGGAACTACGAACTGTTCAACGCCGAATGCGGCCTGTACCTCGAGTTCGGCGCCTACCGCGAACTCGATGCCTGCCTCGCGCGGATCGTGAAGCGTTTCCCCGAACACGAGCCCGACCCGGATTACCAGCAGCAGGCATGGGTCGCCGACGGCACCTTCCAGCGCGATCCCGGCGCGCTGCGGCGCACCGAATTCGACGAACCCATCGACCAGGCCATGCTGCTCGCGCAACTGGGCCGCAACAAGGAAGCGCTCGACGTCCTGCACCGCGGCAACGACGGCTTGCTGGCCGCGAGCCCCGACATCAGCCAGCGCCGGCTCTCGCAGGTGCTCGCGGTCGGCGGCATCCGCCTCAATGCTGGCGATCCCGACGGCGGCAGGCAGTTGCTCGAGGCGGGATTGCAACGCGCGCAGTCGCTGGCGATCGGGCCCACGCCGCACCTGCGCCAGTGGTACGACGCGATGGCGCTCGGCATGCTCGATCGCGGCAAGGAAGCCTGCGCCGCGATCCGTGCGACCGGCGACGCCGGCGTGATCACCGCCTGGCGCAAGCTCGACCTGGCGAAGAACCTCGACGGCCTGCACGCCACGCCCTGCTACGAAATGGCGATGCAGCCGATCCGCAAGCGCGCCGCCGACGCCGTGCAACAGGCCCGCGACGCCGGCCTGATTCCCGACGACGGCACGACGACCGCGGCCGAATGAGCGCCACCTCGCTTCCTGCCCGCGCGCAATGGCCGGCCCGCATCGGCTGGATCGCGCTCAATGCCTTGCAGGCGGCCTTCACCATATTGGTGACGGTGGCCGGTTTCCCGGTCGCGCTGCTGCTGGGCCTGCTGTCCGGCCCGCGCCTGCCGTTGCGCATGGCGGCGTGGTACTGGGCGCCTTTGCTGTTCCTCGGCGCCGGCGCGCGCCTGCGCGTGGAAGGCGCCGAACGCGTGGACTGGTCGCGGCCGCAGGTGCTGGTCGCCAACCACGCCTCGATGATCGACATCCCCGCGCTGTTCCGCGCGGTGCCGGTGCCGTTGCGTTTCGTGCTCAAGCGCGAGATCGCGGGCGTGCCTTTCGTCGGCTGGTACGCGCGCATGATGGGCATGGTTTTCATCGACCGCGGCAACGCGCGCGAGGCGAAGCGCAAGCTCGGCGAAGCGGCGCGGAAACTGCGCGGCGCGGCGACGTTCGCCGCCTTTCCCGAAGGCACGCGCAGCAAGGACGGCACGGTCGGCGCGTTCAAGGGCGGCGCACTGCAACTCGCGCTGGAAGCCGGGGTGCCGGTGGTGCCGGTCGCGATCGAAGGCGCGGGCCGGGTGCTGCCGCCCGCGGGTTTCCGCGTGCGCCCGGGCACGATCGTCGTGCGTTTCGGCGACCCGATCGACACCGCCGGGATGGCGCCGCAGGATCGCAACCTGCTGGCGCGGCGCGCGCGCGATGCGGTGGTGGCGCTGAAGCAGTCGCGCTAGCGCGGCGCGATCCAGGCCAGCGTGGCCATGCGCCCAGTGCGCCCGCTTCCATCGGACGCGCTGCGGCGATGCGAGAAGAAACGCGACGGATCCGAAATCGTGCACAGGCCGCCGCCGTGCGCGCCGCCGACGCCGACATCGGCGAGCCGCTGTTTCGCCAAGGCATAGAGATCGACGTTCCAGTGGCCGGGCCGGGTCGGGACGAACGCGGTTCGCGCGCGCGGGTCGCACAGGGCGAAGGCGTCGAACACCTCCGCGCCGACTTCGTAGGCCTGCGGGCCCGCGGCCGGGCCGAACCATGCGACCACGTCCGAAGGCGGCGTGCGCATGGCCGCGACGGTGGCTTCCAGCACGCCGGCGACGAGTCCGCGCCAGCCCGCATGCGCGACGGCCACTTCGCTTCCGTCCTTCGCCGCGAATGCCACCGGCAGGCAGTCCGCGGTGAGGATCGCGAGCACCGTGCCGGGCGCGGAGGTGACCGCCGCGTCGGCCTCGGGTTCGTCTTCGCCAGGCTCGATCGCGACCGTGGTGCCGTGCACCTGGCGCAGCCAGCGCGGCGCCGATGGCAGTCGCAGCGCGGCTTCGAGCAGTTGGCGGTTTTCCGCGACCGCGGCGAGGTCGCCGCCATTGCGCAGGCCGAGGTCGAACGCGTCGAACGGCGGACGCGACACGCCCATGCCGGAACGCGTCGTGACCAGCGCGCGCACGCCCCGCGGCGCGGGCCAGTCGGCCTCGATCCAGGCGTTCATCGCCGCGACTGTTCCGCGTGCGCGGACGCATCCTCGCGCAATGCGCGCATCAACGCCTGCATGTCCGCCGGCACCGGCGCCGAGCAGCGCACCGGCACGCCCGACGCCGGATGCGCGAATTCCAGCACTTCCGCATGCAAAGCCTGGCGCTTGAACCCACGCAGCGCGGCGATCAGCTCGTCGGAAGCGCCCTTGGGCAACTTCAGCGAACCGCCGTACAGCGGATCGCCGACGATGGGGTGCTTGAGGTGGGCCATGTGCACGCGGATCTGGTGCGTGCGCCCGGTTTCCAGCCGGCATTCGAGCGCGGTGTGCGCGCGGAAGCGTTCGCGCAAGCGGTAATGCGTGGTCGCGTCCTTGCCGTCGTCGCGCACCGCCATGCGCAGGCGGTCGCGCGGATGGCGGTCGATCGCCGCGTTCGCGGTTCCGCCCGAGACCAGCGCGCCGACGACGATGGCGAGGTACTGGCGGTGCACTTCGCGCGCGGACAGTTGCGCCACCAGCGCGGTATGCGCCCCTAGCGTGCGCGCGACCACCATCGCGCCGCTGGTGTCCTTGTCGAGCCGGTGCACGATGCCGGCGCGCGGCAGTTTCTCCAGCGCGGGATCGCGGTGCAGCAACGCGTTCACCAGGGTGCCGGCGGGATTGCCCGCGCCGGGATGCACGACCAGGCCGGCCGGCTTGTCGATGACCAGGACGCTGTCGTCCTCGTACAGGACGGCGAGCGGGATGTCCTCGGCCACGGCGTGGGTCTGCACCTCCTCGACCACCGCCAGCGACACCGCTTCGCCGCCACGCACCGGGTCGCGCGGGCGCGCGACGGCGCCATCGAGCAGGGCGTCGCCGGACTTGATCCATTCCGCCAGCCGCGAGCGCGAATATTGCGGGAACAGCTCCGCCAGCACCGCGTCGAAACGCCGCCCGGCCGCGCTTGCGGGGACGGTCGCGGCCAGCGGCGACGCGGTTTCGGTGTCGTGGGCGTTCATGCGGGAATCGTTCAGGGCGCGGCCAGAGCCGGCGCAGGCGGGCTGCTATTATCCGCGCTCCGTGCCCCACGTGCCCCGTCCATGACCCAGACGTTCCGGTTTTCGCGCATCGCCCTGCTGCTGCTTGCCGTGGTGTTCCTCGCCGGCACCGGCTGCAGCCGGGTGAAGGGCATGTTCAAGGACAAGGACGCGAACGAGGGCGTACCGGTCGAACAGCTGTACGCGAAGGGCCACACGTCGCTCACGCATGGCAACTACAGCGCGGCCGACGTCACCTTCAAGCGCCTCGTCGCGCAGTACCCGTACGGCCCGTACACCGAACAGGCGCTGATGGAAAACGCCTACGCGCAGTTCAAGATGGGCAGCAACGACGATGCGATCTCGACCATCGACCGCTTCCTGCGCACCTACCCGAGCCATCGCAACAACGCCTATCTCTACTACCTGCGCGGGCTGGTGAATTCCAACCGCGACACCGTGTTCCTGCAGCGGGTGTGGAACCTCGACGCCAGCCGCCGCGACCTCGCCACGCCGCAGCAGGCCTACAACGACTTCAGCATCGTCACCACCCGCTTCCCGAACAGCCGCTACGCCGACGACGCGCGCCAGCGCATGGTCGCGCTGCGCAACATGTTCGCGCGCCACGAGATGGACACCGCGCTGTACTACCTGCGCCGCGGCGCCTACCTGTCGGCCATCGGCCGGGCCAAGGGCCTGCTGGAAACCTACCCGCAGTCGGCCTACCAGAACGATGCCATCGCCATGCTGGCCGAGTGCTACACCCGGCTCGGCAACCAGGCCCTGGCCGACGACGCCAAGCGCGTGCTCGAGCAGAACGACCCGAACCACCCGTGGCTGCACGGCCGCGACTGGCCGGACTACCCGTCCAAGCTGCGCGGCCTGAATCCGTTCGCGGGCGAGAAGTCGGCGCTGGACAACGAGCGTCCGCCGGAGATGCAGTCGCAGCGCTGATCGCGGCGGCGCATTCGATTCCCGGAACCTGTTTCAAAACCGTCGCGAGCGACGGCGGATTGCGCGTGGCCGGAGCGCAGCAACCGCAATGGACGCGAATGTCCATGAGGATTGCGAGCACCGCCCGCGCGAAAGCTGCCGAGCGCAGCAGGTTTTGGAACAGGTTCTATTCCCGGTACCCGTTGCTGATCGGGTACCTGCGCTCGCGCCCGAACGCGCGCCGCGACACCTTCGGCCCGGGCGCGGCCTGGTGCCGCTTCCATTCGCCGATCCGCACCAGCCGCAGCACCTTGTCGACGACGGCGGCGGCGAAACCGGCGGCCACGATCTCCGCGCGCGACTGTTCCTGGTCGACATGCCGCAGCAGGATCGCGTCGAGCACGTCGTAGGGCGGCAGCGAATCCTGGTCCTTCTGGTTTTCGCGCAGTTCCGCGCTCGGCGGGCGCTCGATCACCGCGGGCGGAATCGCCTCGCCGCCACCGACCGCGTTGCGCCAGCGCGCCAGCGCGAACACCTCGGTCTTGTACAGGTCCTTGATCGGCGCGTAGCCGCCGCACATGTCGCCGTAGATGGTGGCGTAGCCGACCGCGTACTCGCTCTTGTTGCCGGTGGTGAGCAGCAGGCCGCCGAACTTGTTGCTCAGCGCCATCAACAGCGCGCCGCGCGTACGCGACTGCAGATTTTCCTCGGTGGTGTCGACCGGCTTGCCGGCGAAGGTTCCGGCGAGCGCATCGAGGTAGCCCTGGAACGGCTTTTCGATCGGCAGCGCCAGCAGCTCCACGCCGAGCGCGTCGCACTGTTCCTGCGCCAGGTCGTTGGAGAGATCGGCGGTGTAGCGCGAAGGCATGCGCACCGCGGTGACGTTCTCGGCACCGAGCGCATCGACCGCGATGGCGAGCACCAGCGAGGAATCGATGCCGCCGGAAAGCCCGAGCCACGCTTTTTCGAAACCGTTCTTGCGGCAATAGTCGCGGGTGCCGCGCACCACCGCGCGCCAGGCCAGCGCATCGCGCGATTCCTCCTCCTCGGCCGTCCACGACACCGGCGTGAAGCGCCGCGATGCCGCGTCGTAGTCCGCGACCAGCCAGTGGTCCTCGAACGCGCGCGCGGCCGGATGGATGCGCCCGTCGCCGTCGGCCAGCACCGAGGCGCCGTCGAACACCAGCGAGTCCTGCCCGCCGACGACATTGAGGTAGGCGATCGCCGCGCCGGTTTCCTCGACGCGTTGCGCCAGCAGCGCATCGCGCTGCGCGTGCTTGTCGCGTTCGAACGGCGAAGCGTTCGGCACCAGCACCAGTTGCGCGCCCCTGGCGACGGTCGAGGCGATGGGTTCGGCGAACCACAGGTCCTCGCAGACCACCAGCCCGACCGGCACGCCGTCGACGTCGAACACGCAGTCCTCGTTGTCGGGGTCGACGTCGAAGTAACGACGTTCGTCGAACACCGCGTAGTTCGGCAACTCGCGCTTGCGATAGGTCTGCTCGACCCGTCCGTCGCGCAGCACCGAGGCTGCGTTGAACGCCACCGCGCCATCGGCCTGCGGCCAGCCGACCACGGCGACGATGCCCTGCACTTTCGCCGCGATTGCCTCCAGCGCGGTTTCGCAATCGCGCAGGAACGAGGGCCGCAGCAGCAGGTCTTCGGGCGGGTAGCCGCTGAGCGCGAGTTCCGGGAACAGCACGATGTCCGCGCGGTGCGCGTCGCGCGCCTCGACGATCATGTCCGCGATGCGCCCGGCGTTGCCGGCGACATCGCCGACCGGGAAATCGAACTGGGCCATCGCGATGCGGAGGGTTGCGGTCATGTCATCGCTCGTCGTGTTCTGCCTTCTCCCGCGGAGAAAAGGTAGGCGCATTCAATGCGTCATGGATCGCGGCGAGAACCACCTGCTGGTTCGCCAGGGCGTCATTGTCCCAGAAACACAGCACCCGGTAACCGGCGGCTTGAAGCGCCCGGCTGCGCGCACCTTCCCTGGCGTCGTCGGCATGCTGGCTGCCGTCCAGTTCGACGACCAGCTTCCGCTCGATGCATGCGAAGTCGGCGATGTATGCACCGATGGGATGTTGCCGGCGGAACTTGCAACCCATCAGCGCGCGGTTGCGCAGGTGATGCCACAGCGAACGCTCGGCGTCCGTCATTTCCCGACGCAAATGGCGGGCGAACCGGGCTTTCTGTCCTTCGCGCATGCTTTCCCCCTTTTGGATCGGAGGAAAGGATTGCGATGTGGGAATAGGTTGTCTGTAGGAAAACGCCGCGCCCTCACCCCTGCCCCTCTCCCGCAGGCGGGAGAGGGGTTCGAGACACAAGACGCAGGAGGCGAACCATCAACCCTTCTCCCGCCTGCGGGAGAAGGTGCCCCGAAGGGGCGGATGAGGGCCTTGCTGACTGAAAGCAGAAAGCCGCCTGACGGCGGCTTTCTGCATGAAGCATTCCGCGAAGGAAGGATTACTTCGCCAGGCGCTTCGCGATCGCCGCGCCGAGGTCGCCTGGCGACTTCACCGTGGTGACGCCGGCCTTTTCCATCGCCGCGAACTTGCCTTCGGCCGTGCCCGAACCGCCCGAGGCGATCGCGCCGGCGTGGCCCATGCGCTTGCCCTTGGGCGCGGACGCGCCGGCGATGAAGCCGACGACAGGCTTGGTCACGTTCTTCGCGATGAACTCGGCCGCTTCTTCCTCGGCCGAACCGCCGATCTCGCCGACCATGATGATGCCTTCGGTCTGCGGATCGTCCTGGAACCAGCGCAGGGCGTCGATGAAGTTGGTGCCGTTGATCGGGTCGCCGCCGATGCCGATGCAGGTCGACTGGCCGAGGCCGACGTCGGTGGTCTGCTTCACCGCTTCGTAGGTCAGCGTGCCGGAGCGCGACACGATGCCGACCTTGCCCGGCATGTGGATGTGGCCAGGCATGATGCCGATCTTGCATTCGCCGGGGGTGATCACGCCGGGGCAGTTCGGGCCGACGAGCACGACGCCCGGATAGCCCTTCAGCGTGTTCTTGACCCGCAGCATGTCCAGCACCGGGATGCCTTCGGTGATGCAGACGATAACCTTGATGCCCGCATCGGCCGCCTCGAGGATCGCGTCGGCCGCGAACGGCGGCGGCACGTAGATCACCGACGCGTCGGCGCCGGTCGCCTTCACCGCCTCGGCCATGGTGTTGAACACCGGCAGGCCGAGGTGTTCGGTTCCGCCCTTGCCGGGGGTCACGCCGCCGACCACCTTGGTGCCGTAGTCGAGCATCTGCTGCGCGTGGAAGGTGCCCTGCGAACCGGTGAAGCCCTGGACGAGCACCTTGGTGTTCTTGTCGATCAATACGCTCATGGTGTCGTCGTCCCTTACTTGCCGGCGACGGCCGCAACCGCCTTCTTCGCGCCGTCGTTGATGTCGTCGGCCGCGGTGATGGCGAGGCCGGAGTTCTTCAGCAGTTCCTTGCCTTCGTTCACGTTGGTGCCTTCGAGGCGCACGATCACCGGGATCTTGACCCCGACCTCCTTGACCGCGGCGATGATGCCCGCGGCGATCATGTCGCAGCGGACGATGCCGCCGAAGATGTTGACGAAGATCGCCTTCACCTTGTCGCTGGAGAGGATCAGCTTGAACGCCTCGGTCACGCGTTCCTTGGTGGCGCCGCCGCCGACGTCGAGGAAGTTCGCGGGTTCGCCGCCTTCCAGCTTGATCACGTCCATGGTCGCCATCGCGAGGCCGGCGCCGTTGACCATGCAGCCGATGTTGCCGTCCATCGTGACGTAGTTGAGGTCGTACTGGCTGGCGCGCACTTCCGTCTCGTCTTCCTGGCGGATGTCGCGCATCGCGGCCAGTTCCGGGTGGCGGAAGGTCGCGTTGTCGTCGGAATTGATCTTGCCGTCGAGCACGGCGAGGTTGCCGTCGACGAGGATGGCCAGCGGGTTCAGTTCGACCAGCGCCAGGTCCTTGTCGTTGAACAGCTTGTACAGGCCCAGCATGATCTTGCTCAGCTGTCCGACCTGCTTCGCGTCCAGGCCCATGGCGAAGCCGAGGTCGCGGCACTGGTAGGGCTGCAGGCCCTGCACGTAGTTCACGTGCAGCGTGTGGATCGCTTCCGGCTTCTCGTGCGCGACCTGTTCGATGTCCATGCCGCCCTCGGCCGAGGCGATGAAGGTCACGGACTTGCTGGAACGGTCGACCAGCACCGAGAGGTAGAGCTCCTTGGCGATGTCGGTGGCCTGGGTGACCAGCACGCTGTCGACCGGCAGTTCCACGCCGGCGGTCTGGTAGGTCGCCATCTTGGTGCCGAGCATGCCCTTGGCGTAGTCGCGGACCTGGTCGAGGGTCTTGGCCAGCTTGACGCCGCCGGCCTTGCCGCGGCCGCCCGCGTGGATCTGCGCCTTCACCACCCAGAAGTCGCCGCCGATGGCCTTGGCCGCGTCGACGGCCTCTTCCGGCGTGCGCGCCACGCGCCCGGCGGGAACGGCGATGCCGTAGTCGGCGAAGAGTTGCTTCGCCTGGTATTCGTGGAAGTTCATCTGTCACCCTTGGGGAGGAAACCGGCACCCGCCGCGCGGCCCGCGGATGTCGCGGCGGGCATGGACGGGAGCCCGGTATTGTCGCCGATGCGCCGGGGCCGGGCAAAACCGACCGCTGGCGTGCCTATACTCGGGACGAGTCCCCCGGAACGCCCGCCTGTCCATGCACAGCCGCGAACCGCTGCCGATCGCCGACGCGCTGCGTCGCGAACTGTATTTCTTCAGCCTCTACCGCACCTTCGAAGCAGCGCTGCTGGCGCTGGTGCTGTTCAGTCCGTTCGGCGTCCTGGCCGGCGAAGCGCGACTGCCGCTGCTGGCGCGCGGGGTTTCGTTCCTGTACCTGTTCGCGGCGCTGGTGCTGTACCAGTGGGCGCGACGCGGCCAGGGCCTGCGCTGGCAGGTCATGCTCGGCACCGGCATCGACATCCTCGCCGCCATGCTCGCCACCCATGCCCTGCCCGAGGCGGCGGCGGGCATCGCGCTGATGCTGTTGTTCAACATCGGCTCGGCGGCGTTGCTGCTGCCCCTGCGCTTCGGCCTGGGCGGCGCGCTGCTGGCCGGCGCGGCGCTGACCGCGGAATACCTCTGGACCCAGTTCGGCGACAGCACGTCGCCGCGCCCGTTCGCCGAAGTGTTGATGTTCTCGGTGAGCTTCCTCTCTATTGCAATGCTCACCTACCTGCTCGGCCGGCAGATGCGCGCCAGCCATGCATTGGCCGAGCGCCGCGGCGCGGAGCTCGCCGACCTCGCCGCGGTGAACGAACTCATCATCCGGCGCATGCATGCGGGCGTGCTGCTGGTCGATGGCGAAAGCCACGTGCAGCTGGCGAACGAAGCGGCCACCGCACTGCTGGGCGATACCGGCGGGCGCAGCCTCGAGCTGCTCGCGCCCGAAGTCGCGCGCCGGCTGCGGCTGTGGCGCGCCGAGGGCAAGGTGTCGGACACCCCGCTGCGCCTCGGCAACGACCAGACCGAAGTGCTGCCGCGCTTCGCCGGCCTGCTCGGCAACAGCGACGTCGCGCTGGTGTTCCTCGACGATGCCTCGCAGGTGTCGCGGCGCGCGGAATCGCTCACCCTGGCCACGCTGGGCCGTTTCTCCGCCAGCCTCGCGCACGAGATCCGCAACCCGCTGGCCGCGATCAGCTACGCCACGCAGCTGCTGGAGGAATCGCCGCACATCGCCGACGGCGACCGCCGCCTGCTGCAGATCGTCCACCAGCAATGCCAGCGCACCAACGACATCGTCGAAAGCGTGCTCGGCCTCGCCAGGCGCGAGCGCGCGATCCCCGAACAGCTCGACCTCGTGGCCTTCTGCCGGCGCTTCGCCGTGGAATTCCGCGAAACCATGCCCGAGGGCACCGGCAACGTCTCCGCGGCCGGGACCGACATCCGCCTGCCCGGCATGTTCGATTCGCGCCACCTCTACCAGGTGCTGACCGTGCTGGTACAGAACGCCCTCAACCACGGCCGCCTTCCCGGGCAAACGGCGCTGGTGACGGTGTACCCGCACCGCGAGGGCGCCAACCCGGTGGTCGACGTCATCGACCGCGGCCCGGGCATTCCGGAAGGCGTGGCCGCACAATTGTTCCGGCCCTTCTACACCACCTCCGAGCACGGCACCGGCCTCGGCCTGTACATCGCCCGCGAGCTCTGCCACGCCAACGACGCCCGGCTGGACTACATCCCGCGCGGCGCCGGCACCGGCAGCTGCTTCCGCATCACCCTGCCGGCGATGAACGCACTGCTGCGGGCTTGAGGCCCAGCGGCAAGACGTAGGATTTCGCGACGGTCGTGCTGATGTGGAATTTGTCCCAATACAGCGGCACGCCAGCGAGCACCGGCGGGCACGACGTCGCGGTGCAGAACCGATCCGTCAGATCGACGACCACGACGTTCGGATGGGCCGCGGCCGCATCGCGCAGCGTCGCCAGCAGCGGCGCGGACTGCGCGTCGAATTCCGCGCGCGTGATCGAACAGGCGTTTTCCGCATGCTGGCGGATGCAGCGGGCGACCTCTGAACGCATGCGTGGCGTGGGGCCAAGCACCACGACCCTGCGCACATCGGGAGCAACCCGGTCGAGCGTATGTCGGATGAGCGCGACATGGTCCTCGTCCCATACCGACGCCAGCACAAGCGTATCCAACCCCTTCACCTGGTCGGCGACGAGCGCGTTGAAGCGCTCGCACTTCATGGCCGCGGGGAATGGTTTCGCGGGCAGGTAACCAATGTATGGCGGACATGAATCGCGCGAGAACTCGACCGCATTCGGATCGCTCCGTCGCACGGCGGGCGACCATGCATATGCGAGCGAATCCCCCCATATCCCGATGCGCGTACCGGCACCGGGTGCGCACTTGATCCGCGGCTCCTGCATTCCGGTTTCATGGCACGCCTTCGACGGAAAGTCGCGTTCGGCCTTCACCGCCAACGGATCATCGACCTTCGGTGATTGCAGGTTCGTGCCCGAAGCGAGCGCGATGCACGCGGCCGCCAGCGAGGCGCACATGGTCGCTCCTACGGCGACGGTGCGTCCGTTGCCGACCCGCGCCAGCCTGCGGAACGGCTGTTCGACATAGCGATAGCTCGCGACCGACAGCAGCAATGCGACCAGGCACAGGCCGAGGCGCACCCGGATGTCTCCCTCGCCGATGGACGTGGCGCGATACATGGCGAGCAACGGCCAGTGCCACAGGTAGAGGCTGTAAGACACCAGTCCGATCCCGACCATCGGCCGCGAACGCAACCATGCGCCGGCCAGGCCGGGCGCGACCTCGCCCCGCACCGCGAACAGGAGCAATGCCGAACCCGCCACCGCGGGCAGCGCGCCCGGTCCGGGGAACGGATGCAACGGGAACACGCAGGCCGCCAGCAGCAGCGCCACCGCGAAGGGCAACAACGCGCGCGGCGCGTTGCGCATCGGCAGCGCGGCGACGACGCCGCCGATCGAGAGTTCCCAGAAGCGCGCGGGCGTCCGGTAGAACGCGGACTCCGCGCCATCCGGGCCTTGCATCGCCAGGTAGGTCGCCAGGGCGAAGGAGGCCAGGCTCAAGCCGACGAGCGCCGGCAACAGCAAGCGCCCGCGGCGGAGGTGCACCAACACCAGCAACAGCAATGGCCAGGCGATGTAGAACTGCTCCTCGATCGCCAGCGACCACAGGTGCAGCAAGGGCATTTCGTTCGCATTGGCGTCGAAATACCCGCCGGTGTGTGCGTGGAAAAAGAAATTCGCGCCGAACAGCAGCGAGGCGGCACCGGACCGTTCGAGCATCACGGCTTCCGGTGGCGGGAGCAGGATGCGCCCGACCGCGAGCGTCGCCGCGACCACGACCACCAGCGCCGGCAGGATGCGGCGAACCCGGCGCGCGTAGAAGCCGAGCAGGCTGATCCCGCCGGTGGCCTGCGCCTCCGCCAGCAGGATGGAGGTGATCAGGTAGCCGGAAATGACGAAGAACAGGTCGACGCCCACGTAGCCCGCGCCGCCCACACCGGCGTGGTAGAGCACCACCGCGAGCACCGCGATGGCGCGCAGCCCGTCGATTTCGGGTCGATATCGGATCCCCATCCGCCTGCATTGTCCATGGGACGCACCGGTCCACCAAGGATCCGCGGGCCGGCACGGCTCGCGGGCGATGGCGCGCCCGCCAAGGATTGGTTTATCTTGCCGCCATGGCCGAGAACCCCCGCTCCGCCCTGATCGTCGACGACGAACGGGATATCCGTGAACTCCTCGTCCTGACCCTTGGCCGCATGGGCCTGCGCACCGAGACCGCCGCGACCGTCGCCGCCGCGCGCGCGATGCTGGCCAAGGACCATTTCGACCTGTGCCTCACCGACATGCGCCTGCCCGACGGCTCGGGCATGGAGCTGATCCAGGAACTGGCCGCGCGTTACCCGGACACGCCCGTCGCGATGATCACCGCGCACGGCAACCAGGAAGCGGCGGTGGAAGCGCTCAAGGCCGGCGCCTTCGATTTCGTCAGCAAGCCGGTGGACATCAACGTGCTGCGCGGGCTGGTGCGGCAGGCGCTGGAACTGGGCGAACACCGCCGCGACGAGGACGCGCGTTCGCGCGGGCGCTACGGGCTCGACCGCCTCGGCGGCGATTCCGCGCCGATGCAGGCCTTGCGCCGCACCATCGCCAAGGTCGCGCGCAGCCAGGCGCCGGTGCACATCACCGGCGAATCGGGCACCGGCAAGGAACTGGTCGCGCGCACCATCCACGCCGAGAGCGGGCGCGCCTCCGGGCCATTCGTGCCGGTCAACTGCGGCGCGATCCCGGCCGAGTTGATGGAAAGCGAATTCTTCGGCCACAAGAAGGGCAGCTTCACCGGCGCCCACGCCGACAAGACCGGCCTGTTCCAGGCCGCCGAGGGCGGAACGCTGTTCCTCGACGAAATCGCCGAACTGCCGCTGCCGATGCAGGTCAAGCTGCTGCGCGCGATCCAGGAGAAATCGGTGCGCCCGGTCGGCGCCCAGGCCGAGGTGCCGGTGGATGTGCGCCTGCTGTCGGCCACGCACAAGGACCTCGCCGCGCTGATCGCCGATGGCCGCTTCCGCCACGACCTGTACTACCGCATCAACGTGATCGAACTGCCGGTGCCGCCGCTGCGCGAGCGCGGCGGCGACCTCGACCAGCTCGCCACCGCCATCCTGGTGCGGCTGGCCGAATCGCAGTCGCGCACGCCGCCGCAACTGGAGCCCGATGCGCTGGCCGCGCTGCACGCCTATCCGTTCCCCGGCAACGTGCGCGAACTGGAGAACGTGCTGGAGCGGGCCATGGCCATGGCCGACGGCGAGCGCATTTCCGTCGCCGACTTGCACCTGCCGAACGCCACGCCCACCGCGCCGCGCGCGGTCGTCCCGCCGCCGGCCGTCCCCGCGCCGACTACCGACCCGCGCCAGCTCAATCCGTTCGATACCGCCAGCAGCCGCCTGCCGGAGTTCATCGAGCAGATGGAACGCGACGCGATCCAGCAGGCGCTGCAGGAAAACCGCTACAACAAGACCCGCACCGCGGCCGCGCTGGGCATCACCTTCCGCGCGCTGCGCTACAAGCTGAAGAAGCTGGGCATCGATTGATGCGCAAGTCGGCGAGGCCAAAGCTGACCCGCCCAAAAGTGACGCGAGGCGTCACCTGTCGCGCCGTTATCGGGCGGGTTCTGCCCGGAACGTGACCTCCATCGCATTCCACGCGCCGTGTCCGGCTTGGCATGGCTCCTGCGTTCAGTACCATGCACGTGCCCTTTCGCACGGGGACCCACGGACCGGTTAGCCGGCGTGGGGCATGTGGATTCCAAAAAATCACCCTAGGGGATACACCATGAAGAAGATGCAAGGCTTCACCCTGATCGAACTGATGATCGTGGTTGCGATCATCGCGATCCTCGCCGCGATCGCCATCAGCCAGTACCAGGACTACGTGATCCGTTCGCAGGTCTCGGAAGGTTCCTCGCTGGCCGACGGCGTCAAGACCGCGGTCGCCGAGTACTACAACAACTACAGCGCGTTCTCCGGCACCCAGGCGTCGTACGGTCTCGCCCAGCCGGGCTCGATCGTTGGCAAGTACGTCGCCAACGTCAGCGTCATCGATGGCGCCAGTGGCCGCATCACTGCTACGTTCCGGAGCGCTTCGCCGACCAATTCGCACATCTATGGCAAGAAGCTCGTGTTCTCGCCGATCATCCACGAAGGTTCGATCGAGTGGGAATGCAAGAACCACTCGGACGTCGACGCCAAGTACCGTCCGACGATCTGCCGCTGATTCCCTTTGGGACATCACGGAAAGAAGGCCGCCGCAAGGCGGCCTTTCTTTTTGCCCGTCGCCCGGCCGGCGCGGGTCCGGCATGACAGGTGTGATGCCGGTCACGACCGGCCCGGACTGGCACGCCGCTTGCGTTCATTTCCAGCGGGGAATCAAACGCCATGGACGTGCGCCCACGCCATGCCAGGGGACATCACATGAAAATGCAGCGCGGCTTCACCTTGATCGAACTCATGATCGTCGTGGCGATCATCGCCATCCTCGCCGCCATCGCCATCAGCCAGTACCAGGACTACCTGATCCGTTCGCAGGTCGCCGAGGCGTCCTCGCTCGCGGACGGGGTGAAGACCGCGGTCGCCGAGTACTACAACAACTACAGCGCGTTCTCCGCCACCCAGGCCTCTTACGGGCTGGCCAGCCCGACTTCGATCACCGGCAAGTACGTAGCCAAGGTCGATGTCGCCACCGCCCCCGGCAAGATCGTGGTGACCTTCAAGAACACCGCGCCGACCAATGCCAAGATCTTCGGGCAGACCCTGACCTTCTCGCCGATTCCGCACGCCGGCAGCATGGAATGGGTGTGCAACCCGGCGGCCGGCCTCAACGTCAAGTACGTGCCCTCGGCCTGCCGCAACTGATCCGCGATCCATGCCACCCGGTCGCGGGACGCGACCGGGCCGGCTAGGATGACAAGGCCACCTGCGTGGCCTTTTTGTTGCCCGCATGACGCCGACCCGGAACCGGAACGCCCACTTCATCGCCTGGATCGGCCTCGGCTTGCTGTTGCTGCTCGCCGGCGCGGCCTACCTGCCCGGATTGCGTGGCGGCTTCGTCTTCGACGATTTCGTCAACCTCGACGCGCTCGGCAAGTTCGGGCGCGTCGACGACTGGCCGGTGTTCTGGCGCTACCTCACTTCCGGCGGCGCCGATCCCACCGGGCGTCCGCTGGCGCTGCTGAGCTTCCTCCTCGACGCGAACGACTGGCCCGCCGACCCGCGACCGTTCCTGCGCAGCAACGTGCTGCTGCACCTGCTCAACGGCGCCTTGCTGTTCGACCTGCTGCGCCAGCTGGGCCGCAGGCTGGACGGCGCATCCGCGCGCACGGATGCCGCGGCCTTGCTCGGTGCCGGCCTGTGGCTGCTGCACCCGCTGTGGATTTCCACCACGCTCTACATCGTCCAGCGCGAGGCGATGCTGGCGGCGAGCTTCACCCTGCTCGGCCTACTGGCCTGGGGCCACGGCCGCGCCATCGTCGAACGCGCGCCGCGCGCGGGCGCGGCATGGATGCTGGCGGGCATCGGCATCGGTACCGTGCTCGCGACGGCCTGCAAGGCGAACGGCGCGTTGCTGCCGCTGCTGGCGTGGGTGCTGGATGCGACGGTGTACCGCCGCGGCGGCGAATCGCCGCTCGCGATGCGCATGCGCGCGCTGCTGCTGGTGCTGCCCGGCCTGCTGCTGTGCGGCTACGTGCTGTCGAAGCTGGCGCAATGGTCGGTTCCGCAGGAATCGCGGCCCTGGACCATCGGCCAGCGCGTGCTGACCGAACCGCGCGTGCTGCTCGACTACCTGCGCCTGCTGCTGGTGCCGCGGGTGCTGTCCACCGGCGTCTACAACGACAACTACGCGGCCTCCCGTTCGCTGCTGCAGCCGGCATCCACATTGCCCGCGATGCTCGCGGTGCTGGCGCTCATCGCGACCGGGTTCGCCACGCGGAAGCGCGCGCCTGCGCTGGCCGCCGCGTTGCTGTTCTTCTTCGCCGGGCATTTGCTGGAATCGACCACGATCCCGCTCGAACTGTATTTCGAACACCGCAATTACCTGCCGGCGATGCTGCTGGGCTGGCCGCTCGCGCGATGGATCGTGCGCTGGCGCCTGCCGGTAGCCATGCGCGCGGTCATCGCCATCGCCGTGCTCGCCCTGCTTGCCGCGACGACGTGGCAACGCGCCTCGTTGTGGGCCGACCAGCCGCACATGGCCGCGCTGTGGGTCGCGGCGAATCCCGGTTCCTCGCGCGCCATCGCCACGCAGGCCCTGTTCGACATCGATGGCGATCGCCCCGAACTGGCGATGGCCGTGTTGTCGGCGCCTTGGCAACGGCGGCCCGACGATTTGCAGCTGGCGCTCAATTACCTCAATGCCGCGTGCATGGCCCGGGGGCCCACCGGTCCGGATATCCGCGCGGCGGAACGCGCCTTGCGCGACAGCGCGGAGGGCAACCAACTGGCCTTCGACTGGTTGAACCAGATGCTGGACAACACGCTGGCAGATCGTTGCCCCGGCTTGTCGATCGACATCGTCGAGCGCTGGGCGCGCGCCGCGTTGGCGAACCCGCGCCTCGCCGGCCTGCCCGGGCGCCAGCAGGACCTGCATGCGGTGCTGGGCCGCATCGCCCTGGCGCGCGGCGATGCCACGGGTGCGTTGCGCGAATTCCGAACCGGATTGACCGCATCGCCCACGCCCGATGCGGCCGCGCAGCAGTCGGCGTGGCTGGCTTCGGCGGGACATCCCGCGCAAGGGCTGGCGCTGCTCGACCATTACGACTCGATCCAGTCGCGGCGCGAACGCGCGACCGGCTGGAACATGGCGCGCCTGCACCAGTGGGTGCTGGAACGGCAGGACTACTGGCCGCACGAATTCGCCGAACTGCGGCGCAAGATGCGCGAGGACCTCGCCGCCGCAAGATCGCCGGGGAATGCACGATGAAGGGTTCCACGCTGTGCCCGGCATGGCCGTTCCTGCTGCTGGCGCTCGCCATTGCCGCGCTCTACTGGCCCGGGCGCGGCGGCGGCTTCGTGTTCGACGATTTCCCGAACATCGTCGACAACGCCGCGCTGCACGTGGCCAGTTGGGACCGGCACGCGTGGCTGGCGGCGGTGTTCTCCTCCGATTCCGGCCTGGGCCACCGCCCGCTGCCGATGGCGACCTTCGCGCTCAACCACGTCTTCACCGGCCTCGATCCGGCGCCGATGAAGCTGGCCAACATCGCCATCCACGCGCTCAACGCCTGCCTGGTGCTGGGCCTGCTGCGCGCGCTGCTGGCGCTGGCCGTTCCCGCGGTCGATGCGCGCCGCCGCGAATGGACCGCGCGCTTCGCGGCCGCGGCCTGGGCGCTGCATCCGATCAACCTGATGGGCGTGCTGTTCGTGGTGCAGCGCATGGAAAGCCTGTGCCATGCGTTCGTGTTCGCCGGGCTGTGGCTGTACCTGCTCGGCCGGCAACGGCAACTCGCGGGCGAATCGGGCGGCTGGTGGCGCATCGCCGGCGGCATCGTCGGCGGCACCGCGCTCGGCGCGCTGTGCAAGGAATCGGCGGTGCTGTTGCCGTTGTACGCGGCTTGCGTGGAAACCTTGCTGCTGCGCTTCCGCGATGCACGGGGTGGCCGCGACCGCGGGCTGCAGGCGTTCTTCGGCATCGTGCTGGTGCTGCCCGCGATCCTCGGCTCGGCATGGCTGTTGCCGAAGATGCTGGCGGCCGATGCGTATGCGAACCGCGACTTCACCCTCGGCGAACGCCTGCTCACCGAAGGACGCGTAGTGCTGGGCTACCTGCGCTGGACCTTGTTCCCGTCGCTGCGCCAGTTCGGCCTGTACCACGACGACATCGTCGTCTCGCGCGGCCTGTTGCAGCCGGCCTCGACTGCATTCGCCCTCGCCGCGCTCGCGCTGCTGGCGGCGGTGGCGGTCGCGATGCGGAACCGACGCCCGCTGGTCGCGCTGGGCATCGCCTGGTTCCTCGGCGCGCAATTGCTGACCGCGACCATCGTGCCGCTGGAACTGGTGTTCGAGCACCGCAACTACTTCGCCTCGCTCGGCATCTGCCTCGCGGTCGCCGACCTGTTGCTGCTCGCGCCCCGCATCGAGGGCGCGCGGCGGATCGGCGTCCTGCTCGCGGTGCCGTGGCTGCTGTTGCTCGCGATGACCACCGCCCTGCGCGCGCGCGAATGGAGCGACCCGCTGCGTTTCGCCACCAGCGAAGCCGCCAAGCATCCGCTCTCGCCGCGCGCGACCTACGACCATGCGCGGCTGCTGGCGCTCGCGACCGGCTACAAGCCCGGTTCGCCGCTGCTGCCGCAGGCCTTCGCCGCGCTCGAACGTGCGCGCGCCGTCCCGGGCAGCGGCGTGCTTGCGTACAGCGCGTTGCTGATCCTGGCCGCGCGCACGGACACGCCGCAGGAACCGGCATGGTGGAACGACATGTCGGCGCGGTTGCGCCGCGATCCCGTCGGCCCACAAGAAACCAATGCCATCGCCAGCATCTCGCGTTGCGCCCGCGAGGGCGGTTGCGCCTTCCCGCGCGATGCCATGCTCGCCATGTTCGATGCCGCGCTGTCGCATGGCCCCAACGCCGAGATCTTCAATATCCAGGCCGACTACATGTTCAACGTCCTGCACGAAACCGACGCGTCACTGGCGCTGTCGCGGCGCGCCATCGAACTGCGCCCAGGCGAACCGCAGTACCGCATCAACCGCGCGCGGGTACTGATCGCGCTGGGCCGCGACCGCGAAGCGAAGGAAGACATCGCGGCCCTGCGCGGCATGGGCCTGGGCGACAACGAGGAAGCCGCGCGCGACCTCGAATCGCGGCTGGCGTCGCGCGGATCGCAATGACCATGCGGGTACTGCTGACCGCGACTTCCTACCCCTCCGACGAGGCGGACTGGAAGGGTCTTTTCATCCTGCGCATGGTCGAGGCCCTGTCCGCGCGCGACGACGTGGAACTGTCGGCATGGCTCCCGCCCGGCCCGGTTCCGGCCGGCGTCGCCCGCGCCACCACCGAAGGCGACGAAGCATGGCTGCAAGGCCTGCTGGAGGACGGCGGCATCGCGCAATTGCTGCGGCGCAGGCCGGTGCGCGGATGCATCGCCGCGATGGGCCTGTTGCGGCGCGAACGCGCCGCCTTCGCGCGTACCCCGACCGACGCCTACCACGCCAACTGGTTGCAGAACGCGCTGGCGCTGCCCGCCGACGGCGTGCCCGCGCTGCTCACCGTGCTCGGCACCGACATGCAATTGCTGCGCCTGCCGGGAATGCGCGCGCTCCTGCGCCGCAAGCTGCGCGGCCGCGCGGTGGCCATCTGCCCGAACGCGGAATGGATGCTGCCGGCGCTGCACGAGGCATTCGGCGACATCGCGACGGTGCGCTGCGTGCCGTTCGGCATCGATGCGCGCTGGTATGCGCTCGAACGCCGCTTCGAAGGCGGCGGCGTTCCAGCATGGCTGTGCGTGTCGCGGATCACGGCGGACAAGATCGGCCCGCTGTTCGATTGGACCGCGCCGTACTTCGCCGATGGAGGCGGCGAACTGCACCTGTTCGGTCCGATGCAGGACCGGCTGGAACTGCCGGAATGGGTGCGCTGGCATGGGCCGGCCACGCCCGACGCCCTGCGCGACGAATGGTTCCCGCGGGCGCACGGCTTGATCACGCTCAGCCGCCATGCCGAAGGCCGGCCGCAGGTGATGCTTGAAGCCCTGGCCTCCGGCCTGCCCATCGTCGCCTCGCGCCTGCCCGCGCACGACGACCTGCTCGCGGGCGGCGAAGGCGGCGTGCTTTGCGCATCGGCAGGCGAAGCACAAGCCGCGCTGCGCGCGCTCGCCGATCCCGCGGCCAACCGCGCCCTGGGGCTGCACGGACGCGCGCGCATGCAGGCCGGCATCGGCACCTGGGGCGATTGCGCCGAACGCTACGTTACGCTCTACCGGGCATTGCTCGACCAGGCCAGGGGATGAACGACACCGTTTTCCTGCTCGGCGCCGGCGGATTCATCGGCCAGCGCCTTGCCCACCGGATCGCGGACGGCGGTCGCGACGTGATCGCCGCGACGCGGCGCCCGGTCGCGTTCGATCATCCCCGCATCCGCAACGCGGTCGAGCCCTGGGATGATCGCGCCCAGTTCGCCCGCTGGACCGATGGCTGCAATGCGATCGTGCACGCCGCCTCGTCCAGCACGCCCGGCAGCAGCGCCGCGCAACCGCAGCTCGAAGGCAACCTGCGCACCACGCTGGCGCTGGTCGAGGCCCTGCAGGATGCGCCGGCGAGTCGGCTGCTGTTCCTGTCCTCGGGCGGAACGCTCTACGGCGACCGCGATTCGCCCGCCGCCGAGGATGCCCCGTTGCGCCCGCGCTCCTACCACGGCGCGGGCAAGATCGCGGCCGAATCCTTCATCCGCGCATGGGCCGAGCAGTACGCGGGAACCGCCATCGTGCTGCGCCCCTCCAACGTCTACGGCCCCGGCCAGCCGGCGCGCAGCGGTTTCGGCATCATCCCCGCGGCATTCGATTGCGCCATGCACGGCAAGCCGTTGACCGTCTGGGGCGACGGCACGACGGTCCGCGATTACCTGTACATCGACGACCTGCTCGCGCTGTGCGAAGCGGCGCTCGGGCAACCGCTCGACGCCGGCGCGTGGACCTTCAATGCCGCCAACGGCACCGGCGTTTCCCTCGGGACCCTGCTCGACATGATCGGTGCCATCGCCGGCCACCCGGTCGAACGCCGCCACGAGCCGGCGCGGCGCGTCGACATCCATGCAATCGCCTTCGACAACGGCGCCGCGCGCGCGGCGTTCGACTGGACGCCGAAGACCGGGCTCGAAGACGGCCTGCGCCTCACGTGGGAGTGGATCCGGCGGCAGGCATGAGCGAGGACGCCCGCCCGATCGTCTCGGTCTGCATCGCCAACTACAACGGCGAAAACCTGCTTCCCGATTGCATCGATTCGGTGTTGTCGCAGTGCCTGGGCGCGCGCTTCGAGATCCTCGTGCACGACGATGCCTCGGCCGACGGTTCGCTGGCATTGCTCGCCGGGCGCTATCCGCAGGCGCACGTGATCGCGTCTGCGGAAAACGCCGGCTTCTGCGTCGCCAACAACCGCATGGCGGACGCGGCGACCGGCGATTTCCTGCTGCTGCTCAACAACGATGCCGCGCTCGATCCCGACGCGCTGCGCGTCCTGCTCTCGGAAGCCGAGCGCATCGGCGGCGATGCGATCCTCACCCTCCCGCAGCACGACTGGGAAACGGGAGCGCTGGTCGATCGCGGTTGCCTGCTCGATCCGTTCTGCAACCCGGTGCCGAACCACGATCCGGCGCGCATGGACGTCGCCTACGTGATCGGCGCCTGCCTGTGGATCCCGCAACGGCTCTGGCACGAACTCGGCGGCTTTCCGGCCTCGTTCGGTTCGCTGGCCGAGGACATGCTACTGTGCTGCGCCGCGCGCCTGCGCGGCGTGCCGGTGCGCTGTATCGAGGGCAGCGCCTACAGCCACCGGCAGGGTGCGAGCTTCGGCGGCAATCGCGCCGACGGCGGATTGCGCACCACCTATCGCCGGCGTGCGCTGAGCGAGCGCAACAAGACCACGGTGCTGGCGGCCTGCACGCCGGGATGGATCGCCTGGCCATTGCTGACGCTACACCTGCTCGCGTTGTACGCGGAGGGCGCGATCATCTCGCTGCTCCGTCGCGATGGGCGGTTGTGGCGCGAGGTCTACCGGCCGGTGCTTCCCGCCCTCCTCGCCCCGGATGCGGGATGGCGATCGCTCCGACGCCGGTTGCAGGCGACCCGGCGCGTGACGCAACGGCAGTGGTGGCAGGCGTTCACGTGGATGCCGCGCAAGCTCGCGCTGTTGCTGCGGCACGGCTTGCCGGAACTGCGCTGAAGCTCAAGCCGGCTTGCGGAACAGGAAGAACGGTTCGCGCGGATTGACGCCGGCCTTGTCCGGGTCCACGTCGCCGAGCAGGTCCGCATGGGCGCGGACGTGCGATTCGAAACCCGTTGCGGCGAAGCGTTCGAAGATGTCGCGGCCGAACAATCGCACATGGTCTTCCTGCCCGTACGCCTGCAGCCGCGCTTCGGGCGTGTCGATGCCCGGATCGCGCCACGTGCCATGCAGCATGGCGCTGTACGGCGTCTGCAGAATCGCGAAGCCGCCGGGCGCGAGCACGCGCGCCACCTCGCCCAGGGCCTTGCGTTCGTCGTCGACGTGCTCGAGCACGTGGTTCGCGATGGCCAGGTCGAAGGCGCCGTCGGCGAACGGCATGGCCTCGATGTCGATTTTCCGCACGTCCGGCCCGGACGGATACAGGTCGCAGCGCACGTATTCGGCCGGCAGCGCCGCGGCGATGCGCGGCGACAAGCGGCGCTCGGGCGCGAAGTGCAGCACGCGCGCACCGCGGATGCGGTCGAAGATCCCCGACGCGCGCATGTACAGCAGCAGGTGGCGTTCGCGGTCGTGCGCGCCGCAGCGCGGGCACTCGAAATGTTCGACGTCGCTGCCGATGCCGTCCAGCGCGGCCATCAGCGGAGGCACCCCGCGCGCGCCATCGCGGTACGGCATGAAGCGCCAGACCGAATGCCCGCACATGGCGCAGCGGCGCCGGCCGCCGGGCAGCCACCCGGCCAGGGCGTAACGCATCAGTTTCAACGGATCCATGCCGTTCCCCAGTCTCCTAGCGCCGATACAGTACGCGCAGCGGCTTGCCCGATGCATCGCGCCGGAAACGGCCGAGCGCTTCCTTCGCCGCCATGCGCAAGATGTTCGCCGCGACCAGCCCATGCGTCCTGGTCGCGCCATAGGGAGATGCGGCGAACACGCGCGGTTTCCATTCCCGCCACAACGACCAATCCCGCGTGCGCAAACAGCGGAAGAACACGCGGCGCAGGAAATCGGCGATGCCGTGCGCGTAGTCGTCGTCGGCGACAAGTTCCCGAGGCACGCTCTGGATCGCCTGCCAGTAAAAGTCTCGAACCAGATCGTTGGCGCTGAGCACCAGCGACCCTTGCGTGTTCACCCGGTAGGCAGTGAGCGGTTCCCGGATATGGCCCAGCCAACCTCGTCGGGCCTGCCATAAATGCACTTGGTAATCGATCTGGTCGATCACGAGCCAGCCCGCGATGCTTTCGATGCGGAAAAGGACCGAGCTGTTGTTGAGGGCGTTTCCACGACGCAACAAGGCCGCCAATTCGATGCGCTCGTCCTCGATGTCGTTGAATACACCCATCTCCGCGCCACCTTCGTCCACCAGGATCGCATTGGTATACACCGCGCCGCATTCGGGATGGGCTTCCATGAAGGAGAGTTGCCGCTGCAGCTTTCCCGGCAACCAATAATCGTCACCATCCACGCGCGCGACGAATTCGCCATCCGCGGATGCAAGCAGGTCGCACATGTTCGCGGCCGCGCCGAAATTCGACTCGCGCAGGAAATGCTTCAGTCGGGATCCGTATTCAATCGCCAATGTCCGGACAACTTCGCTGGTGCCATCAGTGGATGCATCGTCCCCGACGAGGACCTGGACATCCGCATCGACCTGTTGATCGAGGATGCTGCGCAGGCAGGTTTCGATCAGGTTGCGCTGGTTGTAGGTCACCACGCACACGCTGATTCGGGGGCGGTTCATCGGCCGAGATCCTTCGCGGGCGCAATGCGCCCCATCCGAAAGGCCTTCCACAGTTCGATCGATTCGCGCCACGGCGCGATCTTCGTCGAGGCGGCACCGGCGACATACACGAAAACCGCGACAAGGACGGCCATCGCCAGCGACATCGGCGCGCCCTTCGTCCAGCGCATCGCCAACCACGCAGCACCGATCGACGCCGCGGTCAGCAGCAAGGTCGCGGACTGGTCGCGCAATTGCTCGAACGCGCCATACCCGACGAGCGCCTTCGCATGGCGCGTGTTGATGAAGATCGCCAACACGCCCGTAATCAACACGGCCCAGGCCACGGCCTGGATGCCATGCATGCTGCCCAGCACGACAAGCGGGGCCGAGACCAGGAATTTCGCGATTTCGAGCCGGAACACCAGGTCGGACCGGCCACGCGCACCGATCGCGGCGAGATTCAGCACGTGCAGCGGCCAGAACATCGCGGCGAGGGCCAGCACGCTCAGCACCGGGGCCGCGGGCGCCCATTTCGCGCCATACAGGACGATGATCAGCGGCTTGGCGACCAGCGCGATGCCGGCCATGCACGGCGCGAACACGAAGATGGCCAGCCTCAACGACAACCGCATCGCCCCGGCGAGCTTCGCCGGCTGGTCCGCGACGGTCGAGAACACGGGCAGGCCGACGCGGTTGAGTAGGCCGCCCATGAACTGCGCCGGCGCCTGCTGGGTGTCCTGCGCGAGGGAATAGAACCCGAGCGACCTCGCGTCCAGCACGCGCCCGATCAGCAGCGATTGCAGGCGCACCGAGACGGTGTTCAACGCATTGGCCAGCAGCATGTAGCCGCCGAAGCGGAACAAGCCGCGGAACGCCGACATGTCGAAGCGCCCACGCGGGCGCCAGCCCGAGAACATCCACAGCAGCAGCGCACGCATGGCCGCTCCCGCCACCGATTGCCACACCAGGCTCCAGACGCCGAAGCCGCGCCATGCCAGCGCCACGGCGAGCACCCCGGAACACAACGATGCGATGAATTCGGCGGCGGCGCGGGTCCGGAAATCGAGCCGCAGCGTCAGTACCGCGTTCGGCACGGCCGCGATCGCGCCCATGGGCAGCGTCAGGACCAGCAGGCGCATCAGCCGGGTCAGTTCGGGTTGCGAATAAAAACCGGCGATCGCGGGCGCGGCCAGCCATAGCGCCAAAGCAAGCGCGATGCCGGCGGCCAGGCTGGTCAGGAAGGCCGTGGTTTCGTCGTTTTCGGTGGGAACCTGCTTCTGCACCAGGGCGATGCCGAAGCCACCGTCCACCATCAGGGCCGCGAACAGGGTGAACACGAGCAGCATGGCGACCATGCCGAAGTCCGCCGGATGCAGCAGGCGCGCAAGGACGATGGTGACGACGAACTGCACGCCGTAACGCGAAGCGATTTCGAGCGCGCTCCACCAGGCGGCATGCGTGGCGCGGTGGGTCAGCGTCGGAATATCCTGCTTTTGCACAATGGGGATGTTCCCGCAAATCAGGGGCGTTACTCGCCCTGGACGGAGTTTGCCGAGATCCGGCGGAAACGAATGGCCTCCAGGCTCAGGGCAGCGTACCGATGCACATCAGGCGCTCGCTGCTTTCAAGGTACTTCAAACCGCTTTCCACCAAGCATGCACGCAGCGCGGCCGGATCCGTCACCCCGTCCCTGATCAACTGGTCTTCGTGGAACTGCTTGCCCTTGCCCACTGGAACGACGGCCACATCGCTGCAGACCTTACGCATCAACGCGGTTATTTCGTCCATGTGGAAAAAACGGATGTCATACAGCGGGTCATCCACTTTCTTCCGGTCGAAATAGTCGACGAATTGGACATTATGCGCATTGTGTACCGTCACGATCATCCGGCGCTTGCTGATCCTTGCCTGTTCCGCCGCCAGCGACAGGATTTGATCATCCGAGAACAGTATCCAGAATCCATTGTGGTAGGTGACGTCGAAGGCGCCATCTGCGAATGGCATGTCGAATGCGCTCATGTGGTGGATGGCGCTTGCGAAATCCGGAAACTGGCGCCTGGCCCGCGCGACGGCTTCGGCCGAGAAATCCATGCCTTCGCAATCGATGCCGCGCCTGCGCAACTCGCCCATGTCGCGGAAGCTACCTGCGGCGACCTCGAGCACGTGGCGTTCGTCGCCTTCAAGCATGGCGTGAATGTAATAGGCGTGCCGGAGGTCGTTCTGGTAGTGGTCGAAAATATCGACCCACTTCCGGTCCCAGTCGCCACTGCTTGATGACGGGTCGAGGTTGCGAAGTTGCATGATCTAATCCTGCATTGGGTATTCAACGAGGCCGCGTGCGTACACCTTGTCCCGGGGTTCCATGCATGGCTCGATTTGGCCACCCTCGAAACAACGCAAGTGGTTGGACACCATGTCATAGCCGGACATGATGCTGAATGCCACGCCTGCGGAAAAACGCGGATTCACGTCCATCAGCAACGGCATGCCGTCTACGACCAGGAATTCCATGTTGACGCAGCCGTACAGGCCCAAGATTTCCGCGGCTTCGATGGCCAATGCGTCGCATGCATGCCCGGGCTGCATTCGGACGCTCATGCCCGCCCCATTCGGAGTGCGCAGCAGTTCCCGCCGCGTTATCGCAGCCGACCTGCGGCCATCGGGCTGGCGCACCACGTCGACCACCAGCACCTCGCCGGCGCGATACGGCTGGAGGACATAATCCTGGCCGGAAAGCCGGGCGCGCCAAAAGCGCAATGCGTCGGCATCCGGGATGTTCAATTGCCCTTCGCTACTTCTGCCCCGGCGCGGCTTGGCCAGCAGTGGATAGGGAAAGCCCGGATTCCCTTCATCCTGAAGGTCGGCAGTCCGGATCGGGTGGATGCGCGGGTGATCAGCGAAGCATAGATGGGTGGCCAGCTTGTCGCGCGAAAGGCTGATGGCTGCTTGCGGAGAAATGCAGAGCGTCACGCCCGCGTCGTCGAAACGATGGCGATCCTGCGAGAGGACATCCACTTCGGGATCGGTCAAGGGAATGACGTGGCTGATCCCTTCGCTCTTGCAAATATCGATGACACGGGAAAGGTAGGCGGCCGAATCCCGCGCCGACGGAACCTGGTGGAAGCGTTCAACCAGCCGCGATGCCGCGGTCCATTCCCTCGGATGCATGTTGCAACCGATCACCATTGCGCCCGCACGGCTGGCAATTGCCCGAATGACGGATTCGGCAGCCATTGCCCCGATGGCGGTGACCAGGCATCTCATGGGGATTGGGCAATCGCCGGATTCGCATCCGCTCGAAGCGTTTCGATTTCCTGATACATCTGTCGAATACGCTGCGCACGCGAATTGCGGAAAATCTGGTCTGGCGTCATGTTCATCCGCCACTTCGTGTCGCGAGTACCGCACACGGGGATGCTTGCCGTGGGTTCGTTCAAGTGCTGGATGTTGATCTCGAGGTAAACCCGATCGCGCAAAGTGGAATTGGGTGGCGACTGATGCCATATCGCCGAATGCATGATCAGAATATCGCCGGGAGCGACGCTGGTTTTCAGGCGGGGATAATCGTCGGGCAGGATGTTAATGATCTCACCGACATCACCGAGATAGCCGAAATGATGGGTGCCCGGGAAAAGCACCAGACCTCCGTTGTGGTAATCGCAGGCCGTGAGCGGAATGAACAGGGAGTAGCGCTCGAATCCACCCACTTGGTAGCCGGTATCCTGATGGAGAAACACGGGCTTGGTGTCGTCCCCGTCCTTCTTCACCACGCGAATGTAACTGGCCCCGACATTGCCACCGAAAAAACCTTCTGAAACGTCGATCAGCTCTTTTTCCCTGGTGATCTGACGCAGCGGGTGTTCTTCAGGCAGCTTTATCTCCGTCAGGTGGAATGGCGTGCGCCTGAGCTTGGCTTCTCTCAAGTCTTCGAAATACCTCTGGGCATACTTGTCGATCGTTTCGGCCCGGAAGGCGCCCTTGACGACGAACACGCCCAGGTACTCCAGTACATCTCGATCGATTTTTTCCGCCACATGCCTTCCGGAGGCCATCATGGCAAGCAGATCGTCGACGGGGGCGGCAATCTTATCCATGCGGATCTCCCGGGTTGCCTTGCGTCATTCCGTAATAACTCTGCCCCTCGTAATCACAGGGCGTGAAATCGAAGCCGAACTGCAATGAATATCGTTCGACCCGATTCGCATGATCGCTTTCCTGCGCGACGCGGTTCTCGATCCCGTGGTAAGTCCGGCTGCCGAAAAAGACAAGCCCGGTATTCGTTCGAGGCTCGATCACGTACCGATCCGCCGTGCTGATGTCGAACGGCTCTTTCCCGCCCGCCATGAGCGGGTCGCGTCGCACGTTCGGATATGCGATCAAGGGCATAGATGGGGCATCGTTGAGGTAAACGATGGCCGTCAATTGGTGCCTGTCGAAATGCATCCTGAATTTATCGTTTCCGCCACGCAGGTAATTTGCACTGACGGCGATGGGCTTGACCGAAATTTCGTGCAAATCGGGCATTTCGCGACGAAGCGACTGAAGCGTGTATTGATAAATATGGCCAACGCTCGGGCATAGCCCAAGCAACGCGGCACCATTCAATGTTCGCATCGTGATGCCGTCTGCATCCACGTCGATGTGCCGCTTCGAGGACTCGAAGGCATTTGCGAGCTCGACTAACGCATCCCGGGCGCATGACGGGTCGGCGTAAGGATCCAGTTCGACCAGGCCAACGCGGCTGAGCCGATCAGAAAATCCCGAGTCGAATAGCGATATCTTCATGTTTCCAGTCAAGCCAGCCTCTCGAACTTCAGGCTCTTGATCGGGACATTCTTCGGCTGTTCGGGTTTTCGCCAGACACCGAAGTACTGGAGCGGGAACAGGTTCCGGTCCGGGCTCTCGAATTTCTCGAAAACGACATTATCGAAATTGCGGAAGAGAACCTGGAGCCCGAACTCCGTGAATCTCCAGCAGTCCGGTACGGGCCCATGGATTCTGCAGTTGAGCGGGGACGAGAAGAAAAGAAGGCCACCGGGCGCGAGCATGCGCTCTACCTCTTCGACTGCCGAAAAAGGTTGGCAGACGTGCTCCAGGACTTCAATCAACAGGATTGCGTCGAACGTTCCGTCCAGGATCAGCGCGGAATTGTTGTCGCAGATGTCGCATACGTAATTTGCGTTCCTGCTTCCGTCGATATCGAGCGTCTTGATTTCAGCGCCTTCGGGAAAAGGCCTGGGGAATTTCTTGCCCTGGTCGCCTATGTCGAGGATGAGGGGATTTTTCGCGAGCAAGGAGAGCGCCGCGGCGAGCTGGTTCTCGATGAAGAGCCGGGCTTGGGGGAAGAAATAATTGTCATATGCTGAAGGTAGCGGCATTTCCTTACTCCGGGCTGGAGCACATGGACATTTGGCATACGGCTCTTGGCAGGCGACGAGGCTAGAAGCTGGCTAGACTTCTTGTTCCCGGTCGCCAACGGCAACCCGGACGACATCGGCGATGGTCTGGATATCCGCGTGGGAGATATTGACCCCCGTAGGCAGTACCAGCACGCGCTCCGCCACGGCAATCGTATTGGGCAACACCAGGTCCGCGTGGGGGAAGAGTTGCCGGTACGGTTTCATCTTGTGGCACCCGGGCCAGAAATACTTGCGGGCGAGCACGTTCTCCGCATGTAGCGCGGCCAGGATCTCGTCGCGCGTCGATGGGCAGCCTTCGCCCACCTCGACCACCACGTAATGGTGGCTGTTGCGTTCGGATGGGTCGTAGTCCAGCACGGCGATGCCGGGGGTGCCGGACAACGCCTGCTCGTAGGCCCCGTGGTTGCGCCGGTTGGCGGCGACGATGGCATCGAACCCTCCGAGATTGGCCAGCCCCATCGCCGCGCACACCTCGATCATCTTGCCGTTGGTGCCCGGGTGGATGACGTTGTCGTAACCCTTGAACCCGAAGTTGCGCATCAGCCGCATGGCTTCGGCCAGCTCGTCGTCGTCGGTGACGACCGCGCCGCCCTCCATCGTGTTGAAGGACTTGGTCGCATGGAAACTCAACACCTCGCATGCGCCGAAGCGGCCGATGGTTCGGCCCTTGTAGCTGCTTCCGAACGCATGCGCCGCGTCGAACATCAGTTTCAGCCCGTATTCGTCCGCGAGCGCTTGCAACTCGTCGACCGGCGCGGCGCGGCCCCACAGGTGTACGCCGATGATGCCGGTGGTGCGCGGCGTGACCATCCGCCGCACGGCACCGGGATCCAGGTTGTGGGTGGCCGGGTCGATGTCGGCGAACACCGGGGTGATGCCCTGCCAGTACAAGGCATGCGCCGTCGCGATGAAGGTCCATGACGGCACGATGACCTCGCCGGACAGGCCGAGCGCGCGAATCGCGATTTCCAGCGCGATGGTGCCGTTGCACATCGCGACGCAGTGCTTCACGCCCAGGAACGCGGCGATGCGCCGCTCGAATTCATTCACCATCGGGCCGTTGTTTGTCAGCCACTGGTTGTCGAGGATCCGGCCAACGCCTTCGAGGAAGGCCGCGCGGTCGCCGATGTTCGGGCGGCCGACGTGCAGCGGCTGTTCGAATGCCGGCGGCGCGCCGTTGACGGCGAGGTCGGCGCGGGAATGGATGGCTTTCATGCGCTCAGCCTTCGCGCCGGTAGATGAGCGAGGTGATCTGCTCCGACACCAGCCCGATCAGGAACACGATCACCGAGGCGCTGAAGAGCAGCATGCTCATGTTGGTCAGGCGGTGCTGGTGGACGAAGGTCCATGCGTAGTACCCAAGGCCCAGCAGGAAGAACCCGAACGCCGTCGGCGCGAACAGCTTCAGCGGCGAATACAGCGTGGCGATCTTGAAGATGATCAGCAGGAAGCGGATGCCGTCCTTGAACGGGCGTATGTGGCTGCTGGTGCCGACCCTGCGCGCCACCGGCACCGGCACGTAGGCCACCGGATAGGCGCTGCGGAAGAAGGCCATGGTGCTGGTGGTGGGATAGCTGAAGCCGTTCGGCAGCAGGTGCAGGAACTCGCGGAATCTTTCGGCGCGGACCGCGCGGAAACCGGAAGTGAGGTCCAGCACCTTGTGCCCGGTCATCCAGCTGGCGAGCCGGTTGTAGAACGCATTGGCGAGGCCGCGGCCGGCATTGGCCTGGCCGTCGCGACCGCGCGCGCCGACCGCCATGTCGAAGCCTTCGTCGAGCCTGGCCAGCAACTGGTCGATGCAGGCGGGGTCGTGCTGGCCGTCGGCGTCCATGAAAACCAGAGTGTCGCCGCTCGCGGCGCGGGCACCGCGCTTGATCGCGGCGCCATTGCCCAAGGCATAGGGATTGGACAGCACCCGGGCGCCGTGGGCCGCGGCGACCTCGGCGGTGGCGTCGGTCGAGCCATCGTCGACCACGATGACCTCGGCCCCGGGCAGGATCGCCCGCAGGGCAGGCAGCGTGCGCCGCAGCCCCTCGGCTTCGTTCCTGGCCGGCAACACCACTGTGACGTCCATCGCACCCACCGCATGTTCCCCCGGCAGAGACTAGCCGGAAACGGGTCCCGCCGGCAGATTGTGTTCGTGCCGCACGGGTTTGCGGTAAAGTCCGGAAGGGGAATCTGAAGAGGCGGAGCGATGGCGACCGTCCCAAGCGCGAATCTGGTCGGTATCACCGGCATCGCCCGGCGCCTGGTGCTGGACGGCAATCTGGACGAGGCGGCGGCGCGCGCAGCGCTGGATGTCGCCAGCCAGGAGAAGCGGCCGGTCGCCGCCTACCTGCTGGAGAAGAAGCTGGTGAGTTCGGCCGCGCTGGCCGCCGCCAATTCCATCGAGTTCGGCATGCCGATCTTCGATGTCGGCACCCTCGACCCCGCGCAGTCCGCGATCAAGCTGGTGCGCGAGGAACTGGTGCGCCAGCATTCGGTGCTGCCGATGTTCAAGCGCGGCGGCCGGCTGTTCGTGGGCCTCAGCGACCCGACCAACACCCGCGCGCTGGACGAGATCAAGTTCCACACCAACCTCACCGTCGAGGCGATCCTGGTCGACGAGGACCAGATCCGCCGCACCATCGACAGCTGGCTGGAAACCGCCGACGCGCTCAACGACGCGATGGGCGGCGACGGCGAGGACCTCGAGGGGCTGACCACCACCGGCGGCGACGAAGACCTCGCCAGCGAAGCCGGCGTCGATGCCAAGGGCGACGACACGCCGGTCGTGAAGTTCGTCAACAAGGTGCTGGTGGACGCGATCCGCAAGGGCGCTTCCGACATCCACTTCGAGCCCTACGAAACCGAATACCGGGTGCGGGTGCGCATCGACGGCATCCTCAAGCAGATCGCCCGCGTGCCGGTGAAGCTGCATTCGCGCATCGCCGCGCGCCTGAAGGTGATGGCACAGCTGGACATCGCCGAGAAGCGCGTGCCGCAGGACGGCCGCATCAAGCTCAACCTGAGCAAGAGCAAGCAGATCGACTTCCGCGTCAGCACCCTGCCGACCCTGTTCGGCGAGAAGATCGTGCTGCGCATCCTCGACGCCGGCGCGGCCAAGCTCGGCATCGACAAGCTCGGCTACGAGGACGACCAGAAGCAGTTGTTCCTCGACGCGATCAAGAAGCCCTACGGCATGGTGCTGGTCACCGGGCCGACCGGTTCGGGCAAGACCGTGTCGCTGTACACCGCGCTCAACATCCTCAACGACGAGGAGCGCAACATCTCCACGGTCGAGGACCCGGTGGAAATCCGCGTGTCCGGCATCAACCAGGTGCAGATGAACGTGAAGCGCGGCATGACCTTCGCCGCCGCGCTGCGCAGCTTCCTGCGCCAGGACCCGGACGTGATCATGGTCGGCGAGATCCGCGACCTGGAAACGGCGGAAATCGCGGTGAAGGCGGCGCAGACCGGCCACATGGTGCTGTCCACGCTGCACACCAACGACGCGCCGCAGACCATCGCGCGCCTGATGAACATGGGCGTGGCGCCGTTCAACATCACCTCGTCGGTGAGTCTGGTCATCGCCCAGCGCCTCGCCCGCCGCCTGCACGACTGCAAACGCCCGGCGCAGCTGCCCGAACACGCCCTGCTCGCCGAAGGCTTCACCGCGGACGAGATCCACGCCGGCCTGACCCTGTACGAGGCGGTCGGCTGCCAGGATTGCACCGACGGCTACAAGGGCCGCACCGGCATCTACCAGGTGATGCCGATGACCGACGAGATCCAGGAAATCATCCTCGCCGGCGGCAACGTCCAGCAGCTGACCGATTCCGCGCAGGCGTCCGGCGTGCGCGACCTGCGCCAGTCCGCCCTGCTCAAGGTCCGGAACGGCGTGACCAGCCTCTCCGAAATCAACCGCGTCACCAAGGATTGAACCCATGGCCGTGACCCGAAACGCCGCCAAGACCGCCACCCGTCGCGCGGAAGCGACGCCGATCTTCGTCTGGGAAGGCACCGACAAGCGCGGCGTGAAGATGAAGGGCGAACAGTCCGGCAGGAACGCCAACCTGATCCGCGCCGAGCTGCGCCGCCAGGGCATCACCCCGACCGTCGTCAAGCCCAAGGGCAAGCCCCTGTTCGGCAGCGCCGGCCGGACCATCAACGCCAAGGACATCGCCTTCTTCAGCCGCCAGCTGGCGACGATGATGAAGTCCGGCGTGCCGATCGTGGCCTCGCTCGAGATCATCGCCGGCGGGCAGAAGAACCCGAAGTTCAAGGACCTGATCAACACCCTGCGCAGCGACATCGAGGGCGGTTCCTCGATCTACGAGGCGCTGTCCAAGCACCCGGTGCAGTTCGACGAGCTGTACCGCAACCTGGTCAAGGCCGGCGAATCGGCGGGCGTGCTCGACACCGTGCTCGACACCATCGCCACCTACAAGGAAAACATCGAGGCCCTGAAGGGCAAGATCAAGAAGGCGCTGTTCTATCCGGCGATGGTCATCGCCGCGGCGATCCTGGTCAGCGCGATCCTGCTGGTGTTCGTCGTGCCCCAGTTCGAGGAAGTGTTCCGCGGCTTCGGCGCAGACCTGCCCGCCTTCACCAAGTTCATCATCGGCATCAGCAACTTCATGGTGAAGTTCTGGTGGCTGATCGCGCTGATCGTCGGCGGCACCATCGCGGCCTTCATCTTCTTCAAGAAGCGCTCGCCCGCGTTCTCGCACTTCCTCGACCGCATGATCCTGCGCGTGCCAGTGATCGGGAAGATCATGCACGAGGCCGCGCTGGCGCGCTTCGCCCGCACCCTAGCGGTGACCTTCGCCGCCGGCGTGCCGCTGGTCGAAGCGCTGGATTCGGTCGCCGGCGCCACCGGCAACACGGTGTACGAGAACGCCGTGAAGCGCGTCCGCGACGACGTGTCGGTCGGCTACCCGGTCAACATGGCGATGAAGCAGACCGGCCTGTTCCCGCACATGGTCATCCAGATGACCGCGATCGGCGAAGAGGCCGGCGCGCTCGACACCATGCTGTACAAGGTCGCCGAGTTCTACGAGCAGGAAGTCAACAACGCGGTGGACGCGCTGGCGAGCCTGATCGAGCCGATCATCGTGGTCATCCTCGGCGTCATCGTCGGCAGCATGGTGATCGCCATGTACCTGCCGATCTTCAAACTCGCCGCGGTGGTCTGAGGCCGCATGGCGTTCCTCGACGCGCACCCCGGCCTCGGCTATCCCGCCGCGGCCGGACTGGGGCTGGCGCTCGGCAGTTTCCTCAACGTCGTCATCCTGCGCCTGCCGCGCCGGCTGGAATGGCAGTGGAAGCGCGACAGCCGCGAACTCCTCGGCGAACCGGAACTCTACGATCCGCCGCCGCCCGGGATCGTGGTCGAACGCTCGCATTGCCCGCACTGCAAGGCGCCGCTGCGCTGGTACGAGAACATCCCCCTGCTCAGCTGGCTGGCGTTGCGCGGGCGCTGCGGGCATTGCGGCGCGCCGATCTCGATGCAATACCCGCTGGTGGAATTCGTCACCATGCTGCTGGTGCTGGCCAGCGTCTGGCGCTTCGGTTTCGGCTGGCAGGGCTTCGGCGCGATCCTGCTCAGTTGTTTCCTGGTCGCGCTCGCGGGCATCGACCTGCGCACGCAACTGCTGCCCGACCAGCTGACCCTGCCGCTGCTGTGGCTGGGGCTGATCGCGGCGCACGAACAGTTGTACGTCGATCCCAAGCCGGCGATCGAGGGCGCCGTGGTCGGCTACCTGAGCCTGTGGTCGGTGTGGTGGCTGTACAAGCAACTCACCGGCAAGGAAGGCATGGGCCACGGCGATTTCAAGCTGCTCGCCGCGCTTGGCGCATGGACCGGGCTCAAGGGCATCCTGCCGACAATCCTGGTGTCCTCACTGGTCGGCGCGATCATCGGTTCGATCTGGTTGCTGGCGAAGGGCAAGGATCGCGCCACGCCGATCCCGTTCGGCCCCTACCTCGCCGTCGCCGGCTGGATCGCGTTCTTCTGGGGACAGCCGCTGATCGACGCGTACATGCGCCTCAGCGGCTTGCGCTGAAGGATCGGCCTTGTACGCGGTTGGCCTGACCGGCGGCGTCGCTTCGGGAAAAAGCGAAATATCGCGGCGCTTCGAGGCGCTCGGCATCGTCGTTGCCGACGCCGACGTCGCCGCGCGCGAGGCGCTTGCGCCGGGCAGCGAAGGCCTTGCAGAAGCCGTTTCGGCATTCGGCACAGACATCCTCGCCGCCGACGGCAGCCTCGACCGCGCGGCGATGCGCCGTCGCGTGTTCGCCGACTCCGACGTGCGCCGCCGGCTCGAAGCCATCGTGCACCCGCGCGTGCGCGCCATGCTCGAAGCGCAATGCCGCGCGGCGGATTCGCCCTACGCCATCGCCGCGATCCCGCTGCTGGCGGAAGGCGGCGGGCGCGGCGCGTATCCGTGGCTGTCGCGGATCCTCGTCGTCGACGTTCCCGAAGCGGTCCAGCTCGAACGCCTGCAACGCCGCGACGGCATCGACGCAAGACTCGCCGATGGCATGCTCGCGGCACAGGCGAGCCGGCGCGACCGGCTGGCCATCGCCGACGACATCGTCGCCAACGACGGCCCGCTGGACGCACTCGCCGCGCAGGTCGCGGCGCTGGACCGGCGTTACCGGGCGCTCGCCGCCGGCTGATCCTTCGCCGGCGCGTTCTTCACGTAGGTGTCGAACCAGTCGAGCATGTCGTGCACGACCTGCTCGTTGGATTCGAGCGCGGTGTACCAATGCGGTTCATGCGGGAGCATGACCAGCTTGGTCGTCCCGCCGTTGCCGCGGATCGCCTGGAACAGCTTGCGCGACTGGATCGGTTCGGTGCCCGGGTTGGCGTCGTCGGCGCCGTGCACAAGCAGCAGCGGCAGCTTGATCTTGTCGGCGTAGAAGAACGGCGAAGCCTTGATGTAGACGTCGCGCGCCTCCCACACCGAACGGCGTTCGCTCTGGAACCCGAATGGCGTCAACGTCTTGTTGTAGGAACCGCTGGTCGCCACGCCGGCCTTGAACAGGTCGGTGTGCGCGATCAGGTTGGCGGTCATCAGCGCCCCGTGGCTGTGCCCGGTGACGCCGATGCGGTCGCGGTCCACCACGCCCATGTCCACGGCCTTGTCGACCGCCGCCTTGGCATCGGCCTCGAGTTGTTCGAGGTAGGTGTCGTACGCGGTCTTGGGATCGCCGACGATGGGGAAGCTGGCGTCGTCGATGATCGCGTAGCCGGCGAGCAGCAGCAGGCGGTAGTACGGCAGGCTGGTGAAGGTCTGCTGCGAACCCGAGACCTGCCCGGCCTGTTCGCTGTTGGCGTAATCCAGGGGATAGGCGTAGAGGATCGCGGGCAGGCGCGTGCCAGCCTTGTAGCCGGGCGGCGTGTACAGGGTGAACGACAGGTCGACGCCGTCGGCACGCTTGTAGCCCACCAGTTGCTTCTTGATCTGGCGCACTTCCGGGGTCGGATCCGGCACGCGGGTGAACTGGGTACCGTCGGATGCGAACCGTGCCTCGCCCTGTGCCGCATCCGCCTTCGCCGCGCCGAGCGTGCGCAGGAACGCATTCGGCGGATCCATCACCGACTGGTGCCAGGTCACGTACCGGGTCGGCGCGCCTGTGCCCACGTCGCCGGCGAAATCGAGGAACTGGTCGTATTCGTCCGCGCCGCTGCGGAACAGGCGCTCGCTCTCCAGCGAGGCAAGGTCGAGGCGGTCGAGGAACGGGCGGTCACCCTGCGGCGAAGCGCCCTGCCCGCTCAGGAACACGTCGTTGCCGTCCATGCGCACGACATAGACTCCATTGGGTTGGGCTTCGAACACGAAGCTGCCCGGGTTCTTGTACAACTCGTCGCTGGACATGTCCCAGAGCACGCGCCCGGCGTCGCCGGGCTTGTCCACGTCGACGATGCGCGTGGTGATCCAGTGGCGGTTCTCGTCGTATTCGTAGAGGAAGGCCGTGTCCGCCTTCGGACTCCAGGCAAAGCCCGAGAAGCGCTGCTTCGTGCGCCCGACTTCGGTCGGCTTGGCGGTGAACGGCGCCTTGAGCATCATCAGCTTGTCGCGCGCGGGCACCTCGACGTTCCAGTCGCCCTTGTCCAGCGCTTCGGACCACACCAGCGTGGCCGGCTCCGTGGCGCGCCAGTCGAAATTGAGCGGGCCTTCCGGCACGCCGGCCACCGGCACGCGGTCGGCCAGCGGCAGGCTGGCGATGGCCGTCGACGTTCCATTCGACACATCCAGCACCGCGACGTCGTGGGCGAAGCGCTGGTAGGTGACCGCGTGCGAGAACGGCGGCTTCAGCGCCTGCGTCAGCACATGCACGCCGTCGGGCGCGCCATTGACCTGGTAGTAGATCGCCGGCGCGCCGACGTTGCGCACGCTGCCACTGGCGGCATCGACCAGCGCCAACTGCGAGGCGCCGTACCAGGCGAAGCGTTTTTCGTCGAGCTCGCTGGCGAGCGTGTCGCGCGATTCGTACGTGCTGCTTTCGCCCTGCCCGCCCAGCGCCTGCTGGATGTCCGGGCCGATGCTGCCGGCGTCCTCGGCCGGCGGCGCGCCCTGTCCCTCCGGCACGCGCTTGACCAGCAGCGACTTGCTGCCGCCGAGCCACTGCACGGTGTAGCCGAAGATGGGGTTCAGGCGCAGGCCTTCGACCTTGCGCACCTTGCCGCTCGCGGCGTCGCCCAGCCACAACTCGACCGCAGTCGCGGTGACGTTCTGGAACGCGAAGCGGTTGCCGTCCGGCGACCACAGCGCGCCGCCCGGACACGCGCCCGCGGGCAACACGACCTTGGTTTCCTTGCCGCCAACGATGTCGACCAGGGTGAAATCGGCGACGCAGCTCGGGATGCCGTAACCGCCGGAAGTGTCGTGGCGGCTGCGGTTCTGCGGCTCGAGGCGCACGCCCGCGAGCTTGTAGTAGGTCCGCGCCACGCGTTCGATCGACGGATAGGTCTGTGCGGTCGTCAGCAGCAGGCGCCGCCCGGTGGGATCGACGTCCGGCGATGGCGGCGGCGGCGCCTTCAACACCTTCAGCAATTCCGGCGGTGGCACGTCGTAGCCGGCGAAGGCCGGCGCGACGAACAGGAGCGAAACAGCCGCGGCGGCGATCGCCTTGGTCCAGGAGTGCGGATGCGTCATGGTCGATCCCCGATGGAAGCGCAGTTCCACCGGAATTTACCCAAGCGCGGAACCGCCAGCCCCGGCCATTGGTCAGGGTGCATGTCCGTGGAACGAGCGACCGGGCGCGATTCCGCCGCGCCTACGGCGACGATGCCCACAGGCCGCGGATCGCGGCGATGCCCTGCGCCCCGTGCGCGCGCGCGAGCGCGAGGTCGGCGCGGTCGAGCCCGCCGATGGCGTAGATCGGCAGGTCGCTGCCTTCGCGCAGCGCGGCGAATCCGTCCCAGCCGATCCCGGCGATCCCGGGATGGCTTGGCGTCGGCTTCACCGCGCCGAGCACGACGAAATCGCAGCCCAGCGCCTTCGCCCGCTGCAGGTCGCCGGCATCGTGGCAGGAAGCGCCGAACGGTTTTCCGGCAACGCGCGATTCCGGTTCGAACGCGGGCAACTGGTGCGCGCGCAGATGCAGGCCGAGGCCATGTTCGCGTGCGAGGCCGGCATCGCCGTTAAGCAACGCTTCCACGCCGGATTCGCGGCAGAGCGCCGCCGCGTTCGCGACCAGCGACCGCCAGCGCGCGGCATCGAGCCCCGCCGCGCGCAATTGCACGAGGCGCACGCCGGCTTCGATCGATTTCCGCAATCCCGCCAACCACGCTGCATCGTCGTCGCCGGGCATGGGCGTGACGAGATAGCAATCCGGCTGCAGCAACGCGGCGACCACGGGCCGATCCGCCGGCGGCATCGGGTAGTCGATCAATTTTTGCGGCGGCACCCAGGCCAGCGCCTGGCCGTCGAGCCCGCGCGGCGTGCCCGCCCACGATGCGATTTCGCGCACGTCCAGGCGCAGGCGCTTGTGCGGATAGCGCTGCGGCACGTCGATGACCGCCGCGCCGATGACCGCCCCGATGCCGAGTTCTTCGCGCAGTTCGCGCGCGAGCGCGGCTTCGGGCGTTTCGCCCGGCTCGACCTTGCCGCCGGGGAATTCCCACAGCCCGGACAGATCGCGTCCCTCGGTGCGCCGCGCCAGCAGCACGCGTCCGCGCGCATCGCGGATGACGCCGGCGACGACGTGGATCTGTTTCATCGATGCGCGGCGCCTGATCGATTCCAAACCGTCGCGAGCGAAGGCAGTTCGGCCGCGGCCGGAGCGCAGCAACCGCAGTTGACGTGAGGGTCAATGAGGATTGCGAGCACCGTACGCGGCCGGAATGCCGAGCGCAGCAGGTTTGGGACGATCAGGCCAGCTGGCCGTGGCAATGCTTGTACTTCTTCCCCGACCCGCACGGGCACGGCTCGTTGCGGCCGACCTTGGGCAGCGCGGCCTGGCCGTCGGCGAAATCCTGCGCGCCGAGCACGTCCGCGCCTTCCTCGTCGGCGCCGTAACCGCCGGCGCTGGCGTGCTGGAACTGCATCTGCCGGGCCTGGGCCGCGGCCTGCGCGCGTTCGGCGGCTTCCATCTGCGCGATCTCGTCCTCGCTGCGCAGTTGCACGCGCGCGAGCATGGAAGTGACCTCGCTCTTGACCTTGTCGAGCATTTCCGAGAACAGCAGGAACGCCTCGCTCTTGTACTCCTGCTTGGGCTGCTTCTGCGCGTAGCCGCGCAGGTGGATGCCCTGGCGCAGGTAGTCCATGCGCGCGAGGTGGTCCTTCCAGTTCTGGTCGAGCACGTTGAGCATCAGGTGCTTCTCGAGCATGCGCATGGTCTCGCCGCCGATCCTCGCTTCCTTGTCGGCGAAGCCCTGCGCCACCGCGTCCTGCACGTGGCTGGCGATGTCCTCGGCATCGACCTCGCTCTTCGCTGCGACCATCTCGCGCACCGGCAATTGCAGGCCGAATTCGGAGGCGAGCGTGGCTTCCAGCCCGGGCAGGTCCCATTGCGCGTCGATGGAATTCGCCGGCACGAAGCGCTCGACCAGCGCCGCGACCACGTCGCCGCGGATGCCGTCGATGTTGTCCTTGACGCTCTCCGCCTCCAGCAGCTCGTCGCGCTGCTGGTAGATGACCTTGCGCTGGTCGTTGTTGACGTCGTCGAAATCGAGCAGGTTCTTGCGGATGTCGAAGTTGTGGGCCTCGACCTTGCGCTGCGCGTTGGCGATCTGCTTGGTCACCAACGGAGACTCGATGATGTCGTCTTCCTTCAGGCCCATGCGCGCCATCACCCGCTGCACCCAGTCGGCGGCGAAGATGCGCATCAGGTTGTCCTCGAGCGACAGGTAGAAGCGCGAGGAACCCGGGTCGCCCTGGCGGCCGGAACGGCCGCGCAACTGGTTGTCGATGCGGCGCGATTCGTGGCGTTCGGTGCCGACGATGTGCAGGCCGCCCGCGGCCTTGACCGCGTCGTGGCGCTGCTGCCATTCGGACTTGAGGCGCGCGCGGGTGAGATCGTCGACCTCGCCCTGCGCTTCCAGCGCGGCGAGTTCGGCTTCCAGCGAACCGCCGAGCACGATGTCGGTGCCGCGGCCGGCCATGTTGGTGGCGATGGTCACTGCGCCCGGGCGACCGGCCTGGGCGACGATGTGCGCCTCGCGCTCGTGCTGCTTGGCGTTGAGCACCTCGTGCGCGACGCCGGCGGCGCGCAGCTGCTCGCTGAGCATTTCCGAGACTTCGATGCTGGTGGTGCCGACCAGTACCGGCTGCTGGCGCGCGTGCGCCTCCTTGATCTCGTTGAACACCGCGCGGTACTTGCCGTTGCGGTTGAGGAAGACGAGGTCGGAATGGTCCTTGCGCACCATCGGCCGGTGGGTCGGGATCACCACGACTTCCAGCCCGTAGATGCTCTGGAATTCGTAGGCCTCGGTGTCCGCGGTGCCGGTCATGCCCGACAGCTTCGCGTACATGCGGAACAGGTTCTGGAAGGTGATGCTGGCGAGGGTCTGGTTCTCGCGCTGCACCGGCACGCCTTCCTTGGCCTCGACCGCCTGGTGCAGGCCGTCCGACCAGCGCCGGCCGACCAGGGTGCGGCCGGTGAACTCGTCGACGATCACCACCTCGCCGTCGCGGACGATGTAGTCCACGTCGCGCTGGTAGATGCCGTGCGCGCGCAGGCCCGCGTTGAGGTGGTGGACGACGTGGATGTTGTGCGGCGCGTACAGGGTGTCGTCGCCCTCGAGGATGCCGGCCTTGCGCAGCAGTTCCTCGGCGTGTTCCTGCCCGGCCTCGGACAGGTGCACCTGCTTCTGCTTCTCGTCGACCCAGTAGTCGCCCTCGCCTTCCTCTTCCTTCTGCCGGATGAGCGAAGGCACGATGCGGTTGACCTTGATGTACAGCTCCGGCGATTCGTCGGCCGGGCCGGAGATGATCAGCGGCGTGCGCGCCTCGTCGATCAGGATCGAATCGACTTCGTCGACGATCGCGTAGTTCAGCTTGCGCTGCACGCGGTCTTCCTTGGCCAGCGCCATGTTGTCGCGCAGGTAGTCGAAGCCGAATTCGTTGTTGGTGCCGTAGGTGATGTCGGCGGCGTAGGCGGCGTGCTTGTCCGACGGCGGCATGCCCGGGTAGACCACCCCGACCGACAGGCCCAGCCAGTGGTAGAGCTTGCCCATCCAGCCGGCGTCGCGGCGCGCGAGGTAGTCGTTGACGGTGACCACGTGCACGCCCTTGCCTTCCAGCGCGTTGAGGTACACCGGCAGCGTCGCGACCAGGGTCTTGCCTTCGCCGGTGCGCATCTCGGCGATCTTGCCCATGTGCAGGACCATGCCGCCGATCAGCTGCACGTCGTAGTGGCGCATGCCGAGCACGCGCTTGCTGGCCTCGCGGCAGACCGCGAAGGCTTCCGGCAGCACCTTGTCCAGCGATTCGCCGTTGCGGATGCGTTCCTGGAATTCCGGGGTCTTGGCCTTGAGTTCGTCGTCGGACAGGGCCTGCAGCTTCGGTTCCAGCGCATTGACCTTGGCGACGATGCCGTCGAGCTTCTTCAGCAGGCGTTCGTTGCGGCTGCCGAAAACGCTGGTGAGCACACGATTGAGCATGGGGAAACCGGTTCCGGGAAGGGCCGCGGCGGCGGCGGTGCGGGCGGGGCCCGAGACGACGACAGGGCGCATGGGCGCCCTGTCGGTTGGCGGTGCGGATTGTAACGTGGGGGCGCCGGAGCGCCTACAAAAGCCCCGGGATCAGCCGCGGCTGCGGCTTTCGCCGAGGGCGAGGAACGGGGCCGGGTTCACCACGTGGCCGTTGTCCCACACCTCCAGGTGCACGTGCGCGCCGGTGGAACGACCGGTCGAGCCGGCCTTGGCGATCACGCCGCCGGCATGCACCAGGTCGCCGACCCGGACCAGCAGCCGCGAGTTGTGCGCGTAGCGGGTGACGTAGCCGTTGCCGTGGTCGATCTCGACCACGTTGCCGTAGCCCGAACGCACGCCGGCGAAGCTGACCACGCCGTCGGCCACCGCCAGCACCGGATCGCCGGTATTGGCCTTGAAATCGATGCCCTTGTGGAATTCGCCGCCGCCGCCCATGGGATCGGCGCGGCCGCCGAAGCCGGAGGTGATGTAGCTGTTCGCGACCGGCATGCCCGAAGGCACCGCGTCCTGTTCGAGCTTGTGGCTGAACAGCAGCGATTCCAGCACCGAGAGCTGGTCGCCGGACTGCTTGAATTGCGCGGCCAGGGTGGCGATGCCGCGGTCGAGTTCGCCCGCGCCGATGTCGTGCACCGGGCCGACGCCGCCGACCGGAACCGGCTTGTCGAAATCGAATTCGCCATCGCCGAGCTGGCCCGCGCGGGTCAGGCGGTCGCCGAGCGCATTCAGGCGGTTGGCTTCGGCCTGCAGTTCGCCCAGGCGCGCGGCCATGGCGTTCAGCTCGCGCTGCATCGACGCCGATTGCGCCTTCTGCGCGGCCAGCTGCGATTCCAGTGACGCCTGGTGCAACGAACCGGCGGCGACGCTGAGGCCGAGGCCAAGCGCCAGCCCGGCACCGACCAGCGCCAGGCGCGCGGCGAACGGGCGACGCACCGCGAGCGCGCCGGCATCGGCGGCGAGGCGTGCGAAGCGCTGGCGCTGCGAGGTGAGAATGCGGTGGAAAGCGTCCATCATGGTTCCATGTCGAAATCGGCAACCCGCAACCCGCGTGCCTCGTCCCCCGTCGCGGCGCTGGACGCGCTGCTCGAAGGCCCCGGCGGCGATCCGATCCGTCGCGCGCTCTGGCTCGACGCATTGGACCGGCAGTTGCGTCCCCACCTGCCGCTGGCACTGGCCGCGCACGCGCGGCTGGGAAACGTGCACGACGGCAGGCTCGTCTATCTCGTCGATGCCCCGGCCTGGCACGCGCGCTTGCGCCTGGCCGGACCGGGATTGCTCGACGCCGCCCGTTCCATCGGGCTAGAGGTCTCCTCGCTCGTCGTGAAGACGAGCCACGCCGCCCTGGCCGCGCCATCCGCGCCGCCACATCGCCGGGAACCGGATTCCGTTGCCGCGCGCAAGGCTGCCGCGGCGCTCGACCTGTGCAAGGCCGACCGTTCCGGTCCTTCGAGGAAACCTTCCTGACCCACCGGCGGACCGGAGGGGACGCGGCATGCTACCGGCCACCCCCTCACGGCGCGTTAACAGAAAGCTAGGCTTTCGCTAACCGAAAGTTAAATTTCTGTAAAATTCGGGAAAGGTTCACATTCCCGGGGAAGACGCCTCAGGACTGCGGCACCGGGGACATCGGCGGCATGTAGGCGACGGGCACCGTCGCGCCCTCGGGATAAGTCGCTTCTTCCCAGCTTTCCCGTTCCTCGAGCAGCGCACGCACGAGCTTGTTGTTGAGCGCGTGCCCGGACTTGAAGGCGACGTAGGCGCCGACGATCGGATGGCCGGCAAGGTACAGGTCGCCGACCGCGTCGAGGATCTTGTGGCGCACGAACTCGTCGGCGTAGCGCAGGCCGTCCTCGTTCAGTACCCGGTATTCGTCGAGGACGATCGCGTTGTCCATCGAACCGCCGAGGCCCAGGTTGCGTTCGCGCATGAACTCGAGGTCGCGCATGAAGCCGAAGGTGCGCGCGCGGCTGACTTCCTTGACGTAGGTCGTGGTCGAGAAATCCACCACCGCGCGCGAAGCCGAGGCCGGGATCGCCGGATGGTCGAACTGCACGGTGAAATCGAGCTTGAAGCCGTCGTAGGGTTCGAAGCGCGCGATCTTGTCGCCATCGCGCACTTCCACCGGATGCTTGATGCGGATGAAGCGCTTGGGCGCGTCCTGCTCGACGATGCCCGCCGATTGCAGCAGGAACACGAACGGCCCGGAGGAGCCATCCATGATCGGCACCTCCGGCGCGGACAATTCGATGCTGGCGTTGTCGATGCCCAGGCCAGCGAGCGCCGACAGGAGGTGTTCGACCGTCATCACCGATCCGTTCGCGCGCGACAGGCCGGTGCAGAGCATGGTTTCGGTCACGAGGTCCGCGCGCGCCGGGATTTCGACTTCCGGATCGAGGTCGGTGCGGCGGAACACGATGCCGTGGTCGACCGGCGCCGGGCGCATGGTCATGTACACCTTTTCCCCGCTGTGCAATCCCACGCCGGTGGCGCGGATCACGTTGCGGAGGGTGCGCTGCAGCGGCATTCGGCGGGTCCGTCGGGGGCCGTGCACTGCGCGCACGGCGGGAAACGCGGGGAGGTTAGCACGCAGGTCGATGAACCAGAACGCACTGGCGCGGGAGGCGTTGACCGGAGAAACGGCCTGCCGAAGCCGGCAGGCCCTGGAAGCCCGCCGGGCTGGCGACCCGGCGGGAAGGACATGGCATTCGACCCATTCCCCTTCGCAACGCGAAGGGTGATGGGGACATCGTCAATCGGCCTGGCGGCGCAGGAAAGCAGGAATGTCGAGGTAGTTGCCTTCGCCGCCGAAATCGGCAGCCGCGGGCGCCGGTGCCGATTCCCCGCCGCGTCCCCGCAGGTTGGCGGCGATGCCGGCGTTCGGGCGGAACGGATCGGCGACCTCGTCGATCATCATGCCGGTGGTGCCGTCGCGCTTGCCCTGGGTGTTCACCAGTTGCACCTGCGGGCGGCGCTGCTGCTCGCGACCATGGTTGTAGCCGAAGTCGTCGCGCGGCAACGGCTGGCGCGCGACCGCGCGGTTCAACCCGGTCGCGACCACGGTCACCTTCACCTCGTCCTGCATGTCCGGATCGAGCACGGTACCGATGACGACGGTCGCGTCCTCGGAAGCGAAGTTCTCGATGGTACGGCCGACTTCGTCGAACTCGGCCATGGTGAAGTCCGGGCCGGCGGTGATGTTGACCAGGATGCCGTTCGCACCCGACAGGTTGACGTCGTCGAGCAGCGGATTCTGGATCGCGCTTTCGGCCGCGGCCTGCGCGCGGTCGTCGCCGCGGGCGGTGCCGGTGCCCATCATCGCCAGGCCCATCTCGGCCATGACCGTGCGCACGTCGGCGAAGTCGACGTTGATCAGGCCCGGGCGCACGATCAGGTCGGCGATGCCCTGCACCGCGCCCTGCAGCACGTCGTTGGCGGCGCGGAACGCCTGGATCATGGTCGCGTTGCGGCCGAGCACGGTGATCAGCTTCTCGTTCGGGATCGTGATCAGCGAATCGCAATGCTGGCTCAGTTCCTCGATGCCCTTCAGCGCCACCTGCATGCGGCGGCGACCTTCGAACGGGAACGGCTTGGTCACGACCGCGACGGTGAGGATGCCCATTTCCTTGGCGAGCTGCGCCACGACCGGCGCCGCGCCGGTGCCGGTGCCGCCGCCCATGCCGGCGGTGATGAACACCATGTCCGCGCCCTGCAGCGCATCCATGATGCGTTCGCGGTCTTCCAGCGCGGCCTGGCGGCCGACTTCCGGATTCGCGCCCGCACCCAGGCCTTTCGTCACGTTGCTGCCGAGCTGCAGCTGCAGCTTCGCACCGCAGTTCTTGATCGCCTGCGCGTCGGTGTTCGCGGTGATGAATTCCACGCCGTCCACGCTGCTGTTGACCATGTGCGCGACCGCGTTGCCGCCGCCGCCGCCCACGCCGACCACCTTGATGACCGCGTTCGGGGCCATCTTTTCAACCAGTTCGAAATGCGCCATGACCTTGTCCTCTCTTGTAAGTGCCGGGACTGGGGACTCGGGACTCTGGACTCGGGAACACACCCGAGAGCGAGACCGGCCTTCGTGCCGACGTTTCTAGTTGTGTGTCGCCGTAACGCCTGCCTACCGCCTACCGCCGTTCACTTCCATCTCCCGCTCTTGCGAGTCCCGAGTCCCGTATTTCTAGAATTCGCCGCGGTACCAGTCCTTCAACTTGTTGAAGAGGCTGCCGGCGCGCCCGGTCGGGATCACCGGCCGGCGCGGATGCTCGATCTGGCTGCCCATCAGCAACAGGCCCACGCCGGTGGCGTGCACCGGGTTGTTGACCACCTCGCCGAGGCCGGTGACGTGCTGCGGAACGCCGACGCGCACCGGCATCTGCAGCATTTCCTCGGCGAGCTCGACCACGCCTTCCATCTTCGAAGCGCCGCCGGTGAGCACCATGCCGGCGCGAACGAGTTCCTCGAAGCCGCTGCGGCGCAGTTCCGCCTGCACCATTTCGAAGATTTCCTCGTAGCGGCCCTGCACCGCCTGCGCCAGCGCATGCCGCGGCAGGCGGCGCGGCGGACGGTCGCCGACGCTCGGCACCTGGATCGATTCCTCCGCCGTCGCCATCTGCGCCAGCGCGCAGGCGTAGCGCACCTTGATTTGCTCGGCTTCCGGCGTCGGCGTGCGCAGCATGTGCGCGATGTCGTTGGTGACGTGGTCGCCGGCGATCGGCAGCGACGCGGTGTGGCAGATCGCGCCCTGCACGAACACCGCGAGGTCGGTGGTGCCGGCGCCGATGTCGACCAGCACCACGCCGAGTTCGCGTTCGTCGCCGGTCAGCACCGCGGTCGCCGAGGCGAGCGGCGCGAGGATCAGGTCGTCGACCTGCAGCCCGCAGCGCTGCACGCACTTGCTGATGTTGGCCGCGGCCGACTGCGCGCACACGACGAGGTGCGCGTGCACTTCCAGGCGCACGCCGGTCATGCCGACCGGGTTGCGGATGCCTTCCTGCGAATCGTCGAGCACGTATTCGCGCGGGATCGCGTGCAGGATCTTCTGGTCGGCCGGGATCGCCACCGCCTTGGCCGCGTCCAGCACGCGGTCGAGGTCGGCCCACGTCACCTCGCCGTCGCGGATCGGGACGATGCCCGGCGAATTCTTGCACTGCACGTGGTTGCCGGAAATCGAGGCGTACACACTGCGGATCTCGCAGCCGGCCATCAGCTCGGCCTCCTCCACCGCGCGCTGGATCGACTGCACGGTCGATTCGATGTCCACCACCACGCCGCGCTTCAGGCCGCGCGATTCGTGGGTGCCGATGCCGATCACTTCGATCGGGTTGCCCGGCGCGTACTCGCCGACCAGCGCCACCACCTTGGAGGTGCCGATGTCGAGCCCGACGATGAGGGCCTTGTCGCCTTTGCGGTTCATGTCCTTCCCTGCGTTGCCGGCGCCGTCGCGGCCGACGGCGTCGACCAGCTGAGCGCGAAACCATTGGTGTAGCGGAGATCCGCGCGTTGCAGCGGCAACTGCTTCTGCGAGAGCAGTTGCGGCAACAGCCCGGCGAAACGGGTCAGGCGCAGGCGCGCCTCGCGGCTGCCGATCTCGACCTGCACGCCGCTGGACAGCGTCAGCGACCAGCTGCCGCGCGCGTCGAGTTCGAGCGAACGCACGTCGAACCCGGTCGGCGCGAACAGTTCGCGCGATTCGTTGTACATCGCGACCACGTCGGCGACGCGCGCGTCCGGGCCGTCGAGCAGCGGCAGGTTCGCCGGCGGCTTCACGTTGGCGGCCGGGAACAGCTCGCCCTCCTCCGACAGCAACCGGTCGTCGCCCCAGCGCGCGAACGGGCGGTGTTCGACGATGCGCACCTCGAGCACGTCCGGCCAGCGCTTGTGCACTTCGGCGCGTTCCACCCACGGCACCGCGGCGACCGCCGCCTGCGCGCGGTCCAGGCGCACGGCGAAGAAGCCCTGGCGCGCGTACGGGATCAATGCCGCGCGCACCGCCGCCGGATCCACGCGTTCCACGTGGCCCTGCAGGCGCAGCGTCTTCAGCGGCCAGCGCTCGGCGCCGATCCAGCCGTTGACCAGCGCGACCACCGGCAACGCGACCAGCGCCACCGCGAGCAACCAGGCCAGCGCGCGCAACAGGCCGCTCATGCGCGCGGCTCCAGCGATTGTTCGAGGATGCGCCAGCACAGCTCGTCGAATTCCACGCCGAGCTGGCGCGCGGCCTTCGGCACCAGCGAATGGCTGGTCATGCCCGGCGCGGTGTTCACTTCGAGCAGGAACAGGTTGCCGGCGCCATCGCGCATCACGTCGACGCGGCCCCATCCATCGCAGCCGGCGGCGCGGAACGCGGCCAGCGCGAGCGCGCGGATCGCGTCTTCCTGCGCACCTTCGAGGCCCGGGCAGAGGTACTGCGTGTCGTCCGCGACGTACTTGGCGTTGTAGTCGTACCAGCCCTGCCTGGGCACGATGCGGATCGAGGGCAGCGCGATGTCGCCGAGCACGCCGACCGTGAGCTCGTCGCCGACGATCATCTGTTCCATCAGCATCTCGCCGCCGTAGTCGCGGGCGACGCGGATCGCCTCGTCGATGCCGGCTTCGTCGACGACGCGGGCGACGCCGACGCTGGAACCCTCGCTCGACGGCTTCACGAACACCGGCAGGCCGAGGCGTAATGCCGCAGCGCGCACGTCCGTGCCCGGCGCGAGTCGTTCGAAGCGCGGGGTCGGCAAGCCCGCGCTCATCCACACCTGCTTGGTGCGGATCTTGTCCATGGTCAGCGCGCTGCCGAGCACGCCGGGACCGGTGTACGGGACTTCCAGCGCTTCGAGCAGCCCCTGCAGCACGCCGTCCTCGCCGCCGCCGCGGTTGCCGTGCAGGATGTTGAACACGCGGTCGAACTTGCCGTGCACCAGCGCGTCGACCAGCGCCGGGATGCCGTCCACCGCATGCGCATCGACGCCGCGCGAACGCAACGCCTCGAGCACGTTGCGCCCGGAATCGAGCGAAACCTCGCGCTCGGCGCTGCTGCCGCCCATCAGCACGGCGACGCGGCCGAACGCATTCGCGTCGGTGCTGCGCAACGGCGGGAAGGCATGTGCGCTCACGTGCCCTCCCCCGCGAAACCCTGCGTCGCCAGCGCCTGCGCCGCGGCGCCGATGTCGCCCGCGCCCATCAGCAGCACCAGGTCGCCGTCCTGCAGCACGTCGGGCAGCACCGTGGCGAGTTCGGAGGCGGCGTTCACCACGACCGGATCGACGCGGCCGCGGGTGCGGATCGCGCGCGCCAGCGACTTCGCGTCCGCGCCGGCGATCGGCGCTTCACCGGCCGGGTACACCTCGGTCAGCACCAGCGCGTCGGCTTCCGACAGCACCGCGGCGAAGTCGTCGAACAGGTCGCGGGTGCGCGAATAACGATGCGGCTGGAACGCGACCACGAGGCGGCGCTGCGGCCAACCGCCGCGCGCGGCCGCGAACACCGCCGCGAGTTCGCGCGGATGGTGGCCGTAGTCGTCGACCAGCGTCGCGGTGCCGCCGCGCGGCAGCGTCGCGTCCGCGAGCACGTTGAAGCGGCGGCCGATGCCGGCGAACTGGCGGAATGCGTTCGCGATTTTTTCCGGCGCGACGCCGAGCTGCCAGCCGACCGCGGCCGCGGCCAGCGCGTTCTGCACGTTGTGCAGGCCCGGCAGCGCGAGCTCGACCTCGCTGCGCGTGCCGTCGGGCAGGCACAGTTCGAAGCGCATCGCGGCACCGGCCTGGCGCACGTTTTCCGCGCGCACATCGGCTTCGGGCGACAGGCCGTACGTGGTGACGTGGCGCGGCATGTCCGCCGCGAGCTTCGCCACTTCCGCATCGTCGATGCACAACACCGCGAGGCCGTAGAACGGCAAGCGGTGCAGGAATTCGGAGAACGCGGCCTGCACTCGGGCGAAATCGCCGCCGTAGTTCTCCAGGTGGTCGGCGTCGATGTTGGTAACGATCGCGACCAACGGGTTCAGGCGCAGGAAACTGCCGTCGCTTTCGTCGGCTTCGGCCACGAGCCACTGGCCCTGGCCGAGCCTGGCGTTGGCGCCGGCCGCAAGCAATTGCCCGCCGATCACGAAGGTCGGGTCGAGGCCGCCTTCGCCGAGCACGCTGGCGGTGAGCGATGTGGTGGTGGTCTTGCCGTGCGTCCCCGCGACCGCGATGCCGCGGCGGAAACGCATCAGCTCGGCCAGCATCTCCGCGCGCGGCACGATCGGGATGCGTTGCGCGCGCGCTTCCATCAGTTCCGGGTTGTCCGGCCGGATCGCGCTCGACACCACGATGCAGTCGGCGCCGAGCACGTTCGCCGCGGCGTGGCCGCGCAGCACGCGTGCGCCGAGCGCGGCCAGCCGCCGGGTCGCCGCGTTGTCGGCGTTGTCCGAACCGGAGACCTCGTAGCCGAGCGTGCACAGCACTTCGGCGATGCCGCTCATGCCGACGCCGCCGATGCCGACGAAATGCACGCGCCGGTGCTGGCTGGCGAGATCGCCCTGGTGCTGCAGGCGGCCGTGCAGGTTGCGCTTCACGCGGCCTCCTGCAACACGATGTCCGCGACGCGTTCCGCGGCGTCCGGCAAGGCGATGGCGCGCGCGGCTTCGGCCATGGCGAGCCGGCGGCGCGGGTCGGCGGCGAGTTCGCGCAAGGCCCGGGCGAGGTTCGAGGCGAGGCGTTCGTCCTGCGCGAACAGCAACGCGGCGCCGCGTTCGACCAGGTATTCGGCGTTGCGGGTCTGGTGGTCGTCCACCGCCTGCGGGAACGGCACCAGCACGCTGCCGACGCCGGCGGCGCACAGCTCGGCCAGGGTCAGCGCACCGGCGCGGCAGACCACGAGGTCGGCCCATGCGTAGGCCGCGGCCATGTCCGCGATGAACGGTTCCACCGATGCGGCGACGTTCGCATCGGCGTAGGCGCGACGCGCATCGTCGAGCATCTTCTCGCCGCACTGGTGGCGGATGTCGAATGCGATGTCCGCGAGCGAAGCCGCTGCCTGCGGCAATGCGGCGTTCAAGGCGCGCGCGCCCTGGCTGCCGCCGAGCACGAGCAGGCGCAACGCGCCGGTGCGACCGGCGAAGCGTTCGGCCGGTGGTGCGATCGCGGCGATTTCGCTGCGCACCGGGTTTCCGACGACCTCCTCGCGGGCGAAAGTCTGCGGGAAACCGACCAGCACGCGGCGCGCGACCTTGGACAGCACGCGATTGGTCAGGCCGGGCGCGCGGTTCTGTTCGTGCACCAGCAGCGGCAGGCCCGCGAGGCGCGCGGCGATGCCGCCCGGCCCCGACGCGTAACCGCCGAAACTCAGCACCGCGCGCGGCTGCTTCGCGCGCAACACCCGCGCCGCGGCGCGTACCGCCGCGAGCACGCGCACCGGCGCGCCGAGCAGCGTGGCGAAGCCCTTTCCGCGCAGGCCCTTCACCGCGATGGTTTCGAGTTCGATGCCGTGCTGCGGCACGAGGCGGGTTTCCATCGCGCCGTTGGCGCCGAGCCAGGCGACCGGCACGCCGCGCGCGCGCAGCGCCGCGGCCACGGCGAGGCCGGGGAAAATGTGCCCGCCGGTGCCGCCGGCGAGGATGATGACTGGAGCCGAATCGCCAAGTCGATTCGTCGCGGGCCCGTTTCCGCTCACGTTCCCTTCCTCAGGCCGAGGGTGGGCTCGACGCGCTGGCGCAGGCGGCTGGTGCCGCGCACCGGCGCGACGTCCGCCGGCGCGGGTTGCGCGGTCGCGGGCGTGCCCGCGGACGTGCGCTGCGCTTCGCCACGCAGCAGCGCGACCTGGCGTTGCGCGCGCTCGTATTCGTAGGACACGCGCAGCAGCAGGCCAAGCGCGGCGCAGGTCATCAGCACGCTCGAACCGCCCGAGGAAATCAGCGGCAGGGTCAGGCCCTTGGTCGGCAGCAGGCCGAAGTTCACGCCGATCGACACGAAGCTCTGCAGGCTCATCCACAGCGCGATGCCGAAGGCGATGTATCCGGCGAAATGCCGCCGCATCTCCACGCACTTGTAGCCGAGCCAGAACGCGCGGCCTGCGAGCAGCGCGTACATCGCCACGACCAGGCACACGCCGAAGAACCCGAGCTCCTCGGCGATCACCGCCATGATGAAGTCGGTGTGCGCCTCGGGCAGGTACGAGAGCTTCTGCACCGATCCGCCGAGGCCCACGCCCCAGAATTCGCCGCGGCCCACCGCCATCAGCGCATTAGTGAGCTGGTAGCCGCTGTCGAACGGATCCGACCACGGGTTCCAGAACGAGGTGAAGCGGCGGATGCGGTACGGCTCGGCGATCGCGATCGCGGCGAGCACCGGCAGACCGATCACCACCGGCGCCGCCATCTTCGGCAGGTGCACGCCGCCGAGGATCAGCATGCCCGCGGTGATGGCCAGGATCAGCGACAGCGAACCGAAGTCCGGTTGCAGGATCAGCAACGCGACCAGCGCGGTCGCGACGCCGAGCGGCTTGAGCATCGCGCCCCAGGTCGCGTTGACCTCGTCGCGGAAGCGCACCAGGTAGCTCGCCAGCCACACGATGTACATCACCTTCACCGCTTCCACCACCTGGAAGCGCAGCACTACCAGGTTGATCCAGCGGCGCGCGCCGTTGACGCGCACGCCCAGGCCCGGCACGAACACCAGCAGCAGCAGCGCGAAGCAGGCCAGCAGCAGCAACTGGTTGTACTTCTCGACCAGCTTGAGCTCGGTGCGCATCGCCACCACCGCCAGCGCCACGCCGCCGGCGAGGAACATCAGGTGCTTCTCGAGGAAGTAGAACGGGCCGACGTGCAGGCCCTCGCCGATCGCGATGGAACTGGAGGCGACCATCACCACGCCGAAGCATGCCAGCGCGATCGACACGCCCAGCAGCCACGGGTCGAAGCGCCCTTCGATCGCGTCCAGCCTCGTCGCCTGGCGGATTTCTTCCATCAGCGCACCTTCAGCGTGGCGAGGCCGACGAGGACGAGCACCACCGAGATGATCCAGAAGCGTACGATCACGCGCGGCTCGGGCCAGCCCTTGAGCTCGAAGTGGTGGTGGATCGGCGCCATCCGGAACACGCGCTTGCCGGTGAGCTTGAACGAGGCCACCTGGATCATCACCGACAGCGTTTCGATGACGAAGATGCCGCCCATGATCACCAGCACCAGTTCCTGGCGCACGATCACCGCGACGGTTCCGAGCACCGCACCCAGCGCGAGCGCGCCGATGTCGCCCATGAACACCATCGCCGGATAGGTGTTGAACCAGAGGAAGCCGAGGCCGGCGCCGGCGATCGCGGCGCAGATCACCACCAGTTCGCCCGCGCCCGGCACCTGCGGGATTTGCAGGTACTTCGAGAACTCGGCGTGGCCCGAGGCGTAGGCGAAGATGCCGAGCGCGCAGGCGACCAGCACCGCCGGCATGATCGCGAGGCCATCGAGGCCGTCGGTGAGGTTCACCGCGTTGGAGAAACCGACGATCCAGAAGTAGGCGATGGCGACGAAGCCGATGCCGGCCAGCGGCAGCGCGATCGACTTGAACAACGGCACGTAGAACGTGGTCGCGGCCGGCACGTCGGCGTAGGCGTAGAGGTAGATGCCGGCGGCGAGGCCGAGCAGCGACTGGCACAGGTACTTCCAGCGCGACTTCATCCCGTTCGGGTCGCGCCTGACGATCTTCACCCAGTCGTCGTACCACCCGATCGCGCCGAAGCCGATCATCACCGCGAGCACGACCCACACGTACTTGTTGCGCAGGTCGGCCCACAGCAGCACCGAGGCCAGCACCGTGAGCAGGATCAGCGCGCCGCCCATGGTCGGCGTGCCGGCCTTGGTGAAATGCGTCTGCGGGCCGTCGGTGCGGATCGGCTGGCCCTTGAATTCGGCCAGCTTGCGGATCATCGCCGGGCCCCACCACAACGACAGCGACAGCGCGGTGAGCGCGCTGAGGATGCCGCGGAAGGTGAGGTAGTTGAACAGCCCGAACAGGCGCTGCAACTGTTCCAGCCAACGGGTCAGTTCAAGCAGCATGCTGCGATTCCCCCTCGAGCAGGGCCGCGACCACGCGGTCCATCGCGCTGCCGCGCGAGCCCTTCACCAGGATGCGCACGTCGCCGCGCATGTCGGCGTGCAGCGCATCGGCGAGCGCTTCGTGCGAATCGAAATGGCGCGCCCCCGCGCCGAAGCCTTCCACCGTCGCCGCGCTGAGTTCGCCGAGCGCGTACAACCGCGCGATGCCCGCGGCCTTCGCGCGCCGGCCGGCGGCCGCGTGCAGGGCGCGCGCGTCGTCGCCGAGTTCGCGCATGTCGCCGAGCACCAGCCACGCTTCCCCGCCCGACGACGCGAGCGTGTCGATGGCGGCATCGAGCGAACCGGGATTGGCGTTGTAGCTGTCGTCGATCAGCAGCGCGCCGTTGCCGAGGCGGTGGCGCACGAGGCGACCGGCGACCGCGCGCGCTTCGCCGAGGCCGGCGCGGATCGCGTCCAGCGATACGCCGGCGCCCAGCGACATGGCCGCGGCGGCCAGCGCGTTGCGCATGTTGTGGCGTCCGGCGAGCGCGAGTTCGACCCGCACCTCGCCCTGCGGCGTGGCCAGGACGAAACGGGATCCGTCCGCGTTCGCGGCGATGTCGCGCGCGGTGACGTTGGCGCTGGCGTCGAGGCCGAAGCACAGCACGCGGCGATCCTTCGCGCGTTCGATGAAATACGGGGAAAACGCATCGTCGGCGTTGACCACCGCGACGCCGTCCGCCGGCAATGCGTCGTAGATCGCGGCCTTGGTGTCGGCGACGCCGAGCAGGCTGCCCATGCGCTCGAGGTGCGCGGGCGCGATGTTGTTGACCAGCGCGACGTTGGGTCGCGCGATGGCGGTGAGATAAGCGATGTCGCCGGGCTTGCCCGCGCCCATTTCGTACACTGCGAAATCGGCATCGTCCGGCGCGTCGATCACCGCCAGCGGCAGGCCGATCTCGTTGTTGCGGTTGCCGGGATTCGCGTAGGCCTTGCCTGCATGCGCGAGGATCGCCAGCAGCAGCGACTTCACGCTGGTCTTGCCGTTGCTGCCGGTGACCGCGAGCACCTTGCCGACGCGCCGTTCCTGCAAGGTGCGGGCGATATCGCCCAGCGCGCGTTCGGTGTCGGCGACGATGACCTGAGGAAGATCGATGTCGAGCGTGCGCGACACGAGGGCAGCGACCGGTGCCCTTGTGGGAGGGGCTTCAGTCCCGACACGTTTCTCCGCGGATTCCGTCGGGGCTGAAGCCCCTCCCACGAATGCCACAAGCGAATCGTGGCCGTCGAAGTTTTCGCCCTTCAGCGCGACGAACAGCACGCGGCGGCCGTCGGCGGCGAGCGTGCGGGTGTCGGTCGACACCGCGTCGACCTCGGCATCGTCGCCGTGGAGGCGACCGCCGCACCACTGCGCGATCCGTGCGAGCCGCAACGCCTTCATGCGCGACGCTCCAGTGCCGCCTTCGCGACGTCGGTGTCGTCGAACGCATGGCGCACGCCGGCGATTTCCTGGTAGGGCTCGTGGCCCTTGCCGGCGACCAGCACGATGTCGTCGGCGTTCGCGGCATCGACCGCAATGGCAATCGCGCGCGCACGGTCGCGTTCGACGATCACCCGCGAAGCATCGGCGAACCCGCGCAGGATGTCGGCGACGATGGCATCGCCGTCCTCGCCACGCGGGTTGTCGTCGGTGACGATCACCCCATCGGCGAGGCGTTCGGCGATCGCGGCCATCTGCGGGCGCTTGCCGGCGTCGCGTTCGCCGCCGCAGCCGAACACGCACAGCAGGCGGCCGCGCGCATGCGCGCGCAACGAGGACAGCGCCTGTTCCAGCGCGTCGGGCGTGTGCGCGTAATCGACCACCACCACCGGCCTGCCGTTGCCACCGAGGCGATTCATGCGCCCGTGGATGGGCTGGAGTTGCGACAGCAGCTTCGCGATCGCCGCGGGTTCGGTACCGAGCGCGTGCAGCACGCCGGCCACCGCGAGCAGGTTGTCGGCGTTGAAGCGCCCCAGCAACGGCGAGGCGACCGCGTGGCGCGCATCGCCAATCACGAGTTCGAAACCGATGCCGTCGCCGTCGAGGCCGAGGTTCTCCGCGCGGATGTCGGCATCGTCGCGACCGGCGGCGCTGACGCCGATGCCACGCACCGACGCCGGCAGCGAAGCGCGCAGTTCGCGACCGAAGGCATCGTCGAGGTTCAGCACCGCGGCGCGCAGTCCGGGCCAGGAAAACAGCTTCGCCTTCGCCGCGGCGTAGGCGTCCATGTCGCCGTGGTAGTCGAGGTGGTCGCGGGTGAGATTGGTGAAGGCCGCGACTTCGAAACGCACGCGGTCGGTGCGGCCCTGGTCGAGCGCGTGCGAACTCACTTCCATCGCCACCGCGTCGATGCCGGCATCGCGCAGTTCCGCGAGCAGCGCGTGCATCTGCAGCACCAGCGGCGTGGTGAAACCGGTCGGCACCGGCTTGCCGTACGGCCCGGCGCCGAGCGTGCCGATGGTGCCCGCGCGCCGGCCCTGCAACGTCCATGCCTGCGCCAGCAACTGCACGGTCGAAGTCTTGCCGTTGGTGCCGGTGACGCCGACCACGCTCATCGCGCGCGAGGGTTCGCCGTGAAAGCGATCGGCCATCTCGCCCATGCGCGCAACCAGATCCGGCACCGCGATGGCGTCGGCGGGAACCGCGATGTTCGCCGGCGCCGGCGGCTCGAACAGGATCGCGCCGGCACCGGCGGCGCGCGCCTGCGCGGCGAAATTCAGGCCGTGCGTGGACGGAACTTCCTGACGCGCCGGCAGCACCGCGACGAACGCATCGCCCGGCCGCAACATGCGGCTGTCCTGGACGAGGCCGGTGATCACCAGTTCCGCCGGCACGCCGTCGACATCCGGCAGCAGTTCGGAGAGCAGCATCGCGCGGCTCATGGCGTCACCGCCTGCACGTCGTCGTTGCCCGGTTCGTCCGCGCCGTCGACGACGTTCGCGAACTTGGGCACGGGCTTGCCGCCACGTGCCTTCGCCTCGGCGGCGGCCTGCGCGGCGAGCCAGGCGTCGATGTCGTCCGGCGGAACGTCCATCAGTCGCAGCGCGCCTTCCATCACGTTGTGGAAGACCGGACCCGCGACCAGGCCGCCGTAATACGAACCGATGGTGGGATCGTAGATCACCACCGCCATCGCGAAGCGCGGCTTGTCGACCGGCACCACGCCGGCGAAGAACGAGGTGTACTTGCGCGTATAGCCGCCGCGGCCGGAGATGCGCGACGTGCCGGTCTTGCCGGCGACGTGGTAGCCGAGGATCGCGGCCTGCGTGGCGGTGCCGCCCGGTTCGGTCACCGTCTGCATCATCTTCATCACCTCGTCCGCGATCTTCGGGTCGAGGACTTGCTGCGGCGGATTGCGTTCGCCCTTGACGAAGGTCGGCTGGATCGCGCGCCCGCCGTTGGCGATGGCCGCGTACGCGCGCGCGACCTGCAACGGCGTGGCCGAGAATCCGTAGCCGTAGGACATGGTCTGCTTGCTGGTTCCGCTCCAGCGCGCCGGCACCGGAAGCGAAGCGGGCGATTCGCCGGGGAACCCGCTATGCGTGCTCGTGCCGTAGCCCATCTTGTGGAAGAAATCGTAGAACTGCTGGTCGCTCAATCGCCGCGCGATCAGCGATGCGCCGACGTTCGAACTCTTGCGGATCACGCCGGTGGTATCGAGCGTGCCGTAGTTGTGCGTATCGGTGGTGCGGTACTTGCCGTTCGGAATCCAGCCCGGGCTGGTGTTGAACATCGTGCGCGGGGTAATCACGCCCGCTTCCAGCGCCGCCGCCACGGTCAGCGGCTTGGCGGTCGAACCCGGCTCGAACGTGTCGGTCACCGCGCGGTTGCGGTGCGCGTCGCGGTTGCCGGTTTCCACGGCGTTCGGGTTGAACGAGGGCACGTTCGCCATCGCCAGCACTTCGCCGGTGGCGATGTCGAGCACCACCGCGGAACCGCTGCTCGCGCCGCTTTCCAGCAACTGCCGCTTGAGTTCGCGATAGGTCAGGTACTGGATGCGCCGGTCGATGCTCAGGGTCAGGTCGCGGCCGGGCGTCGCCGGTTGCACCAGGTCCACGTTTTCGACGATGCGCCCGCGGCGGTCGCGGATCACCTTCTCCAGGCCGGGCTTGCCGCGCAGCCAGTCGTCGAACGCGAGCTCGACGCCTTCCTGGCCTTCGTCGTCGATGTTGGTGAAGCCGAGCACGTGCGCCAGCGCATCGCCCTGCGGGTAGAAGCGGCGGAATTCCCGCTGCGAAAACACGCCGGGGATGTCGAGCGCCAGGATTTCCTTCGCCCGCGCGGGGTTCATGCGCCGCTGCAGCCACATGAATTCCTTGTCCGAGCGCTGCAGCACCTTGCGGGTGAGGTAGTCGGCAGGAACGCCGAGTGCGCGCGCCAGCTGCGGCAGGCGATCGGGGGTGCGCGAGAGTTCCTGCGGATTCGCCCAGATCGATTCGACCGGCGTCGACACCGCCAGGGGTTCGCCGTTGCGGTCGGTGATCATGCCGCGCGTGGTCGGGATCTCGAGTTCGCGCAGGAAGCGCTCGTCGCCCTGCTTGCGGTAGAACTCGTTGTCGACCAGCTGCAGGTCGACCGCGCGCCCGATCAGCGCCAGCGAGCACAGGCCGAGGCCGCCGCAGACGATCGCCAGCCGGCCGCGCAGGTTGAAGCCGCCGCGTTGCGGGCGCGGGCGCACCGGCGCCGCGGTGCGCGCGGGGTTCTGCTTCTGGCGGCGCTTGCCGAACATGTCCTTGGGGAAGATGTTCACGGGCGTACCACCTCGATCTCCGCGCCCTCGGGGAACTTCATCCCGAGCTTGGTGCGCGCGATCTGGTCGACGCGGTTGCTTTCCGCCCAGGTCGCCTGCTCCAGCTGCAGGCGGCCGAAATCGATGTTGAGCTCGTCGCGCGCCTTCTCCAGCCCGCTGAGCTGGACGAACAGCTGGCGGTGTTCGTGGCGGTCGTACACCACGCCGATCGCGCTGGCGATGTTCACCAGCAGCAGCACCGCGAGCAGGAGGTAGGCCGGCTTCATGCGGCGCGCTCCGTCGGCAGGCGTTCGGCCACGCGCAGCACCGCGCTGCGAGCGCGCGGGTTCGCCGCGGTTTCCGCCTCGTCCGCGCGCTGCGCGCCATCGACCAGGCGCAGCGTCGGCGTGAACGCGATTTCCACCGGCATGCGCCGGTTGGCCGGCGGCGCCTTCGCATGCTTCGCCATGAACTGCTTGACGATGCGGTCTTCCAGCGAATGGAAGCTGATCACCGCCAGCCGACCGCCGGCCTTGAGGCGCGCGTGCGCGGCTTCGAGCCCCGCCTCGAGGTCCGCCAGCTCGCGGTTGATGAAGATGCGGATCGCCTGGAACGAGCGCGTGGCGGGATGGATCCTGGATTCGCCGCGCGGCATGACGGATGCGACCAGGTCGGCGAGCTGCGCGGTGCGCAGCAACGGCGTTTCGACGCGCCGGGCGACGATGGCCCGCGCGATCCGCCGCGACTGGCGTTCCTCGCCGTAGGTCCAGAGCACGTCCGCGATCTCGCGTTCGTCGGCGCGCGCCAGCCATTCGGCCGCGCTCTCGCCCGCATCCGGATCCATGCGCATGTCCAGCGGGCCGTCCTTGCCGAAGCTGAAGCCGCGTTCGGCGACATCGAGCTGCGGCGACGAAACGCCGAGGTCGAACAGCACGCCGTCGAGGCCCGCGTCGGTGGCGTTCCACTGCGCGAGTTCGGCGAAGCTGCCGCGACGGATCGCGACGCGCGCATCGCCGCCGAACTCGTGGCCGGCCACGGCGATCGCCTCGGGATCCTTGTCCATCAGCAGCAACCGGCCTCCAGGCCCCAAGCGTTGCAGCACGCCCCGGGCGTGTCCGCCGCGCCCGAACGTGCCATCGAGGTAGGTTCCTTCCGTCTTCACCGCCAGGCCCTCCATGACCTGCGCGAACAACACCGGCACGTGCGCAGGCGCATTGCCCGCGTCGCTCGTCACAACTGCAAATCCAGCAATCCGTCGTCGAGGTCGTCGTCGCCGAGCGTTCTGCGGATCTGCTCGTGATGCGCCGCCTCGCCCCACAACTCGAACTTGTCGCCCATGCCGAGCAGCACCGCGCGCTTTTCCAGCCCGCAGGCGCTGCGCTGCGAAGCCGGGATCGAAATGCGCCCGCTGCCGTCGAGTTCGACGAAGCTCGCCGCACCGACCAGCTTCAATTGCAGGTTGCGATTCACGCTGCGCGTGCGCGGCAGCGCGTTGACCTGGTCGCGGACCTTTTCCCAGACCGGTTGCGGGTACAGGTACAGGCAGCCCGACTCGAACGGGTTGTAGGTCAGGACGAGCTGGTTCCCGGCCTTGGCCACGGCGTCGCGGAACGCGGTCGGGATCGCCAGCCGGCCCTTGTCGTCGATGGTGATGGCGGTTTCGCCCTGGAACATTGCCCGATCCGTCTCCGGCCGTCGTGAGACGGTCATTATTTGGCAACGGAAACCACGGATTCCCCGGATTTCCCACTAGTCGCCACATTAGGCACGGTTCCGGGGCTTGTCAACAAAGGCTTTCGGGGAATTTCGCTTGGCCGGTCAAGGACTTGCGCAATACTTCAGAGACTTGTTCAAGCTTTATCCACAAGCTGCTGTTTCGTCTCATTTTTTGAGAATCGATGATTTTTGGCGGATCGCCTCCCCGGCCGATCGGGACGGAAATCGAGACATGTTGCGGCGCAATAAAATGAATGCGTCGCTCGCGGGCGGCACAATGGGCCATGTGCGTCGTTGCCCTCGCCTGGAACGCCCACCCGCGCTGGCGCCTGCTGCTGGCCGGCAACCGCGACGAATTCCACGGCCGCCCCACCGCCGGGCTGGCGAAATGGGCCGATTCGGGCCTGATCGCCGGGCGCGACCTGCAGTCCGGCGGCACCTGGGTCGGGCTCGACCGCCGTGGCCGGGTCGCGGTGGTCACCAATGTCCGCGACGGATTCGCGCGACCGCACGAAGGCCCTTCGCGCGGCGCCCTGCCCGTCGCCTTCCTCGATGGCTCGATTGATGCCGCGGCCACGACCGCCGATCTGTTCGCGAACGCGGACGCATACGCGCCGTTCAACCTGATGCTCGCCGATGGCGGAGGCTGCTGGCACCTCGGCAATCATCCGCTGCGGCGCGAAGCCTTGTCGGCGGGCGTGCACGGCATCTCCAACGGCCGCCTCGATGCGCCATGGCCCAAGACCCGGCACCTGCACGATGCGTTGCGAACGTGGATCGACGCAGGCAGCGACGACCTGCAACCGCTGTGGAACGCACTCGCGGACGAACGCATCGCGGCGGATGCGGAATTGCCCGATACCGGCGTCGGCATCGAACTCGAACGCAGGCTCTCGCCCGCCTTCATCCGCGGCGAAACCTACGGCACGCGCGCGAGCACGATCATCGCGGTGGATCGGGACGGTCGCGGTTTCATCGTCGAACGCCGCTTCGGCCCGAACGGCGCGTTCGAAGGCGAGACGCTGCTGCGCAACGACGGCTGATGTATCTGTTTTTTCCCGTCATTCCCGCGAAAGCGGGAATCTCATCGTGGCATTTGCTTTTGAAGATCAAAAGACTGGATTCCCGCTTTCGCGGGAATGACGAGCGAGAAACGAGGGGCGGAGCCGGCCGATAAGCCGGGTTCTGTCGTGGACAGTCATTCCTCTAGGCGCATCGTCGCCGATACGCTCGAGCAGCCTACCCGGAAGCGTCGCGGGCCACGACATCGCTTCCCTATTTGGCCTTGCTCCCGGTGGGGTTTGCCGTGCCGGTCCGTTGCCGGACTCGCGGTGCGCTCTTACCGCACCATTTCACCCTTACCCGCATCCCGAAGGACCGCTGGCGGTATCTTTCTGTTGCACTTTCCGTCGGCTCGCGCCGCCCAGGCGTTACCTGGCACCGTGCCCTGTGGAGCCCGGACTTTCCTCGGCACCCTTGCGAGTGACGCGACTGTCTGGCCGGCTCCGCCGCGGGCATTGTCGCACGACGGTCGGACCCCCTCACTCAGGGAGCTGATCCTGTGCATCGCCGCCATACAGCGCCTTCCTCGGTGCGCCGGACAGTTCCGCCGCGAGCTTGGCCGCCTGCGAGGGCTTGAGGACTTCGCACAGCTTCGCGTACAGGCGCCGGCCTTCGGCGATCTTCGCATCGGCATCCTCGCCCGCGCCCTGCACCAGCAGCACGAATTCGCCCTTGCGCTGGTGTTCGTCGGCTTCGACCGTGGAACGGATTTCGCCGAGGGTTCCATCAAGCACGGTTTCGAACAGCTTGGTCAGTTCGCGCGCGAGAACGGCCGGGCGTTCGCCGCCGAACGCGACGACGCAATCGGCCAGCGCGTCGGCGATGCGATGCGCGGATTCGTAGAACACCAGGGTGCGCGGTTCCGAAGCGAGCGCGGCGAGGCGTTCGCGACGTGCGGATGCCTTCGCCGGCAGGAAGCCCTCGAACACGAAGCGATCGCTGGCGAGGCCCGCGACCGAGAGCGCGGCGACGAACGCGCACGCGCCCGGCACCGGGCTGACCCGGATCCCCGCTTCCCTCGCGGCACGCACGAGGCGGAAACCGGGATCGCTGACCAGCGGCGTGCCCGCGTCGGAGACCAGCGCCAGCGATTCGCCGGCCAGCAGGCGTTCGACCAGTTTTGCCGCGATGTCGCCCTCGTTGTGCTCGTGCACCGCCAGCAGGGGCCGTTCGATGCCGAAATGCGCCAGCAGGCGCCGGCTGTGGCGGGTGTCCTCGGCGCAGACGGCATCGACCGCGCGCAGCACCTCCAGCGCCCGCGGCGAAAGGTCGCCGAGGTTGCCGATCGGGGTCGCGACGACGTGCAGCGTGCCTGGGCCGGGCATGGGTCCGCGGGAATCGTGGGGGCGCTAGAATCCTAACCGGAAGCACTCGGGAGCCGGTGGACACATGAAACGGACGTTGCTCACAAGGATGTTCCTTGTCGCACTGCTTGCGCTGCTGGCCGCCGGCTGCGCCACGGTGCAGACCTCCGGCCCCAAGACGCACGTCCGCAGCCCGGCGATGGCCGAGGCGGCGCAACGCGCGGCGCAGGACGCCACCCTGGCCGGGCAGGCGCGGCGCGACAACGTCGATGCGATTTCGCGCCTGTTGGCGACGCTTGACGATGCGGGCCTGTCCGCCGAAGCCGCGGCCACGCCGGCGGAGGATCCGCTGTACAACTTCCTCGGCCGCGCATTGATCGCGCGCGGCCTGCCCTTGCCGCATCCGTTCGCGCGCGGCAACTGGCGCTTCGACGCCGGCGATCGCCCGCCCGCGGATCGCGACGGCTACCGCCCGCCGCAACGACTCGCGGTGCTGCTGCCGCTGAGCGGCTCCCTCGCCATCGCGGCCTCGCCGGTGCGCGATGGTTTCCTCACCGCCTACTACGGCGAAACGCGCCGGCGCCCGGAACTGCGCTTCTACGACACCGCCGCCGGCGTGCAGGCCGCGTACGACAGGGCCGTGGCCGAAGGCAACGATTTCGTGGTCGGCCCGCTCGGCCGCGACGAAGTGACGACGCTGTTTTCGCGCGCTTCGTTGCCGGTGCCCGTGCTGGCCCTCAATCGCGGCGAATCGCGCCCGCCGGCCGGCAATGCGAGTTTCTCGCTTTCGCCCGAGGACGAAGGCGCGGCCGCGGCCGACAGCCTCTACGACAGCGGCGCGCGCCACGTGCTGGTGGTCGCCAGCGCCGAGGAAAGCCAGCGCCGCGCGGCGGAGGCATTCCGCGAAAGCTTCGCCGCGCGCGGCGGAAGCGTCGCCGGCACGGTGAACGAGGCCACGGCGGATTTCGCCGCGTTCATGGCCAAGCCGGGCGGCGTCGATGCGATGTTCATCGCGCTCAAGGGCAGCAGCGCACGCACGGTGATGCCGAAGCTCGCGCTGGCGGGCATGGCGATGCTGCCGAAGGTGGCGACCTCGCAGATCGTCTCCGGCACCGGCAAGGACGCGGGCGATTCCGCGCTCGACGGCATCCGCTACCCGACCGAAGCCTGGGTCGCCACCGGCGCACCGGGCCTGCCGCCGGCATCGATGGTCGCGGCGAACCTGCCGACCGCGCGCGGCGCGGCGGCCAGGCTGTTCGCGTTCGGCTACGACGCCTGGCGCGTATGCGCGTGGCTGGAATACCTCGCCACCGCCAACGGCGCGAGCCTGCCCGGCGCGACCGGCACGTTGCGCATCGACGGCTTCGGCAACGTGCTGCGCACGCCGGCGTGGGCCGTGTTCCATGCCAACGCGAACGACGGCGGCTGACGGCATCGACCGCGGCGCGATCGGCGCCCGGGTCGAGCGTGCCGCGGCGGCGTTCCTGCAAGAACGTGGCTTGGTCGAAATCGCGGCGAACGCGCGCTACCGCGACGGCGAGATCGACCTCGTCATGCTCGACAAGGCTTCGCGCGACGGCGATACGTTGGTATTCGTCGAAGTGCGGCATCGCCGCAGCGCCGGGCACGGCGGCGGCGCGGCGTCGGTGGACACAGCGAAACGGCGTCGCCTCGTGCGCGCGGCGCAGCGTTTCCTGCTCGCGCATCCGCAATTCGCCGAAGCGCCCTGCCGCTTCGATGTGGTCGAGGCCAGCGGCGATCCGCAATCGCCCCGGTTGAACTGGTTGCGCGACGCCTTCCGCGCCGACGAAACCTGATCGGCTTCAGTCGCGCTGCGCGGTCGCTTCGGCGCGTCCGTGGTGCTTGAGGTATTTCCCGAACTGGTAACCGGTGGCGCCGACCGCGCACAGGATCGCCACGAGGGCCATTCCGACCAGGATCTTCCGCATCATCGCCGCCACGCTCCGCTTGGGGTTTCGCGCATCCTGCTCGCGCGGCGGCAGGCACGGCAGTGCCCCTCGGCATCGTGACCAACGACAGGCTCAGGCGAAGTGCGCGTAGCCGGCGCGCGTCGGCGTCCATGGCCTGCCGTGTTCGTCCATCGCGACCACGGATTCGCCCGCGACGATGCGGCCGATGCGGGCGACATCGACGCCGGCCTCGCGCGCGGCATGTTCGACATCGCTTCGCATCGCTTCCGGCGCGGTGAAGCAAAGTTCGTAATCGTCCCCACCCGTGGCCTGTAGGGTGCGGCGCGATGGCGCGTCGAACGCGGATCGCAATCGGGCGGACACGGGAAGCGAAGCGATTTCGATTCGCGCGCCGAGGCGGCTTTCCTCGCAGACATGGCCAAGGTCGGCGAGCAGGCCGTCGGAGACATCGATGCAGGCGTTCGCGATGCCGAGCAGCGCGCGACCAAGCGCCACACGCGGAATCGGTCGATCGAGGCGCGCGCGCAATTCCGCGTCGATCGCGCCGCCTGCCTGCATCTGCGCCAGCGCACCCGCCGCATCGCCGAGCGTGCCGCTGGTCCAGACCTCGTCGCCGACGCGCGCGCCCGAACGCCGCAGCGCGGATCCGGCTTCGACGAAACCGTGCGCGGCCACGCACACCGACAGCGGCCCGCGAGTGGTGTCGCCGCCGACCAGTGCGACGTCGTGCACCTCGGCCAGTTCGAGGAAGCCATCGAGGAAAGCGTCGATCCAGGCCGCGTCGGCTTCGGGCAGGGACAGCGACAATGTGCACCACGCGGGTGCCGCACCCATCGCGGCGAGGTCCGAAAGGTTCACCGCCAGCGCCTTCCAGCCGATGTCGGCGGGCGACGTCGTTTCGGGGAAATGCACGCCGGCATTGAGCGTGTCCATCGCGACCGCGAGTTGCATGTCCGGCGGAACCTGCAACAGCGCCGCATCGTCGCCAATGCCGAGCAAGACATCGTGGCGCGTCGCGCAACGTGCGCGGATGCGCGCGATCAGGTCGAATTCGCCGGCACTCACCGGTTCACCGCTTGTCGTGAACGCGTCGAACCACGAACGGCTCGTTCATCGTTCGACGGACTCAGGGCGAACGTGCGCTCGATTCCGCGCTTCGCCATTCCGCCGCGGCGCGATCGAGCACGCCGTTGACGTAGGTATGGCCGTGCTCGGAACCGAAGCGCTTGGTCGAATCGATGGCTTCGTTGAGCACGACGCGATACGGCACGTCGGGGCGATGCAGCAGTTCGTAGGCGGCGATGCGCAGCGCCGCGCGTTCGATCGGATCGACCTGCGCGACCTCGCGGTCGAGGTAAGGGACGAGCGCATCGTCGAGCTGCGCCACGCGACCGATCGTGCCGCGCACGAGGTCCTCGAAATATTCGAGGTCGGCGACTTCGCGCGCCTGCTCGTGCGCGAACTGGGCGACGACCTGGCGCGCATCGCCGCCCGCCAGCTGCCAGGCATAGATCGCCTGCAGGGCGCGGCGACGCGCGCGGGCGCGCAATACGGGATCGATGCCGTCGGTGCGGCGCGGGCGATTCATGCCAGTCGCTCCAGCAGGTTCGCCATCTCGATCGCCACCAGCGCGGCTTCCTCGCCCTTGTTGCCGTGGCTGCCGCCGGCGCGCTTTTCGGCGTCCTCGTGCACTTCCACCGCAAGCACGCCGTTGGCGACCGGCACGCCGTGGTCGAGCGCCACGCGCATCAAACCGTCGGAACAGCCGTCGGCGACCTGTTCGTAGTGGCGGGTGTCGCCACGCACCACGCAGCCGAGCGCGACGATGGCGACGTGCGAACGCGCCGCGGCGAGCTGGGCCGCAGCCTGCGGCAATTCCCAGGCGCCGGGCACGCGCACCACGTCGACGACGCTCTCGGCCACGCCGTGGTCGGCGAAGGCCTTGCGCGCGCCGGCGACCAGCGCATCGGTGATGCGCGGGTTCCAGCGGCTGGCGAGGATCGCGAAGCGCGCGCCGTCGCGGGCACGCAGATCGCCTTCGTAGTGCGGCATCGGGTCGAATCGTTCGTCGAATCGGCGGGGCGACAGTTTAGCGCGGCGGCAGTTCGAGGTATTCGACCACCTCGAGCCCGAAGCCGCCCAGCCCGACCTGGCGCCGTGGCGTGCCGATCACGCGCAGCCGGCCGAGGCCGAGGTCGGCGAGGATCTGGCTGCCGGCGCCATTGCGCCGCCAATCGGCCAGCGCCCCGCGCGGCGCGGCGGGCGGCTCCGGCTTCGATTCATGCAATCGCGCAAGCAGCGCCTCCGCGCCCTGCTCCGCGCCGAGCACGACCAGCGCGCCGCGGCCCTCGCGCGCGATCGCCGCGAGCACTTCGTCGGTGGCCGGGCCGAAATCCGCGCGCCGCCAGTGCAGCGCGTCCGACAACAGGTTCTGCACGTGCACGCGCACCAGCGTCGGCACCGACGCATCCGCTTCACCGCGCAGCAGCGCGAAATGCAGGCCGTGGCCGATGCGGTCGCGATAGGTCCGCAGCGTGAACGGCCCGTGCGCAGTCTCGACTTCGCGTTCGTCGATGCGTTCGACCGTGTGCTCGGTGGCAAGGCGATGGCGGATCAGGTCCTCGATCGAACCGATCTTCAGGCCGTGCTCGCGCGCGAATTCCTCGAGCTGCGGGCGCCGCGCCATCGATCCGTCGGGGTTGAGGATTTCCACCAGCACGCCGGCCGGTTCGAAGCCCGCGAGCAGCGCGAGGTCGCTCGCGGCCTCGGTGTGTCCCGCGCGATTCAGCACGCCGCCGGGCTGCGCCTGCAACGGGAAGATGTGGCCGGGCTGCGACAGGTCGGACGGCTTCGCGTCCGGCCGCACCGCGGTGCGGATGGTGTGCGCGCGGTCATAGGCGCTGATGCCGGTGGTGACGCCTTCGGCCGCCTCGATCGACACGGTGAAGTTGGTGCCGTGCGGCGAGGTGTTGTCGCGCACCATCGGCGGCAGGCCGAGCTGGCGGCAGCGCTCGCGCGCCAGCGACAGGCAGACCAGGCCGCGCGCATGCGTGACCATGAAGTTGATGTCGGAGGGCTTGGCCAGTTCGGCGACCATGATCAGGTCGCCCTCGTTCTCGCGATCCTCGTCGTCGACGATGACGACCATGCGCCCGGCGCGCAGTTCGTCGAGGAGTTCGGGGATGGGTGAAAACGCCATGAGTCCTCGCTTTTGCCTTGTCCGTCATTCCCGCGAAAGCGGGAATCCAGTTTTTGATTTTTCAATAACAGAAAGAGCTGGATGCCCGCCTTCGCGGGCATGACGACTACCTGTTTTCCAGCAATCGTTCCACGTAGCGCGCGACCAGGTCGACTTCAAGGTTGACGGCATCACCGACGCTCGTTTCGCCGAACGCGGTGTGCGCCAGCGTGTGCGGCACCAGCGCGACTTCGAAGCCTTCGTCGTCCACCGCGTTCACGGTCAGGCTGACGCCATCCACGCAGATCGAACCCTTGGCCGCGATGTAGCGCCGCAACGGCGCCGGCGCGGCGAACGACCAGCGCTGCGCGCGCGCATCGTCCCACGTCGCGCGTACCGTGCCGACGCCATCGACATGGCCGCTGACGAGGTGCCCGCCGAGGCGGTCGGTCGGGCGCATCGCGCGCTCGAGGTTCAGCGCGCGGCCGAGCGGCATCGCGCCGAGCGTGGTCAGCGCCAGCGTTTCGTTCGAAGCGTCGGCTTCGAAGCTTTCGCCATCGAACGCGACCACGGTCAGGCACGTGCCGTTGACCGAAATGCTTTCGCCCAGTTGCACGCCTTCGAACGGCAGCGTGCCGACGCCGATGCGCAGGCGCGCGTCGCCGCCGCGCATCCCGCGCGCGGCCAGCGTGCCGACACCTTCGACCAGGCCGGTGAACATCAGCGCGCTTCCTTTGGCGCCGGCTTCCTGCGCGCATGCACGAACATCGGCCAGCGCACCGTGCGCGGGCGCTGCGGGTCGCCCCAGGCCGCGGCCAGCGCGTCGGCGTGCAGCGCGACGACGTCCTCGCCGGTGCGCTCGCGATGGCGCTTGGTCGCGGAATAGCTGGAGAAATAGCCGAGCAGCCGCGGAAGCGTCCATTCCGCCCGCAATTCGAACGCCGGCGTCTCGACGGCCTGAAACGGGAACCCGAACGAGGCGTACGCCTCGTCGATGAAATCGCGCTGCGGCGGCCAATCGCCGCGGATGCGCGCCTGCAACGCGGCATTGGCGGCGGCGATGTCGTCGTCGACTTCGATGTCGAGGTAGCCCCAGGCGATGAGCATGCCACCGGGCTTGAGCACGCGCTCGCATTCGGCGAAGAACGCCGGCAGGTCGAACCAGTGCAACGCCTGCGCGACGCAGACCGCATCGGCGGACGCATCGGCCAGCGAACAGGCTTCGCCCGGCTCGACCGCGAACGTGATGTTCCCGGGACCGGACGCGTTGGCGATCTGCGCCGCGCTGGGATCGGTCGCGTGGACATGCTCGAACACGCGCGCAAGGTCGCGGCTCGCCTGCCCGCTGCCGCAACCGGGTTCCCAGCACGACTCGCGCGCTGGCACGACCGAAGCGATCCAGTCGAACAGGGCTCGTGGGTATTCCGGCCGTGCCTGCGCATACTGCGCGGCGGCCGCGGAAAAATGATCATGGAAACTCATGCCGCCAAGGCCCCGGGCCGTTCCGGGCGCAACAGCACGCGCACGTCCTCGCCGATGCGCCGGCTTTCGACGATGCGCATCTTCAGGCGCTCGGTCATGGCATCGATGTGCAGGCCCTCGAACAGCGGCCGCGCGCGTTCGCCCAGCACCACCGGCGCGACGTACAACAGGAGTTCGTCGACCAGGCCGTCGGCGAGGAAGGCGCCGGCGAGCGTGGCGCCGGTCTCGACCTGCACCTCGTTGATGCCGCGCTCGCCGAGCAGGCGCAGCACCGCATGCAGGTCGAAACGCCCGCCCTGCACCGGCACCGCGACGCGCTCCGCCCCCATTTCTCGTGGCGGCTTCACGTCCGGCGCGTGCATGTACAGAGTCGGCGCATCGCCTTCGCGCACATGGCCGCGCGCGACGGTGGCGAGGCCCGGGTCCAGCACCACGCGCAAGGGCGGCACGAACGCGGTGTCGTCGCCGAGGCGCACGGTCAGGTGCGGATCGTCCACCAGCACGGTCCCGGCGCCGGTGAGGATGGCGCCGGCGCGCGCGCGCCAGTGCTGCACGTCGCGGCGCGAGGCTTCGCCGCTGATCCATTTCGAATCGCCGCTGGCCATCGCGCTGCGGCCGTCGAGGCTGGTGGCGAGCTTGACCCGCAGCCACGGCCGCCCACGTTCGATGCGGGAGAGGAAGCCGCGGTTGAGCTCGCGCGCCTGTTTTTCCATCAGCCCGGGTTCGACCGCGATGCCTGCGGCCTGCAGTTTCGCGAAACCGGCGCCATCGACTTGCGGATTCGGATCGCGCATCGCCGCGACCACGCGCGCGATGCCGGCGGCGACCAGCGCATCCACGCACGGCGGCGTGCTGCCGACGTGCGAGCACGGTTCGAGGGTGACGTAGGCGGTCGCCCCCTTTGCTCGTTCGCCAGCGGATTCGAGCGCGAAGACCTCCGCGTGCGGCCCGCCCTTGCGCTGGTGCCAGCCTTCGCCGACGACCTCGTCGCCGTGGGCGACCACGCAGCCGACCATCGGGTTCGGGCGCGTGGTGTAGGCGCCGCGTTCGGCAAGGCGCAACGCGCGCGCCATCAGCGCGTGGTCGGTGGCGGTGAAACTCACGGTTCGACGCGCTCGTAGCGGCCGAGCTCGGCGCCGGCGCGGAACGCATCCATGTCCCACGGCCACGATGGCACCAGCGCGCCTTCGTCGCTGCGCAGGGACATGCGCTCGAACTTGGTTTCCGGCATCTGCGGCGGGAACCCCATGTCCTCGACCACGAGCGTGATGCCGTTCGCGCCCGGTTCCCAGCGCCCCCGCGCACCGAGGTCGAGCGCGCCGTAGCTGAAATACCATTCGAAGCCGCAATCCGCGCGCAGCAGCAGCCCGGAACCGGTTTCCATCACGCCGTCGAGCCGGTATTCGCCCGCCAGCGCGGCCGGGCATGCCGCCGTCGCGGGTTTCGGCGTCTCCGCGAACGCAGGCAACGCGAGGCACGCGAGAAAGATCGCCGGCAGGATCGCGCGCAGGTTCATCGCTTGCGGTTCTTGTCGATCGGCACCACGTCCGCGCCGAGCAGCGGCAACTGGCCCTCGCCGGGCAGGTCGCGCTCGAGCATCTCGATTTCCTCGCGGAAATCGGCGACGTCCTCGAACGCGCGATACACCGAGGCGAAGCGCACATAGCCGACATGGTCGAGCTTGCGCATCTCCGCCATCACGAAATCGCCGATCCGGCGCGACGGCAGTTCGCGCTCGCCGCTCATCCGCACCTGGTGCACGACCAGGCGGATCGCGGCTTCCAGCTGTTCCTCGGACACCGGGCGCTTGTGCAGCGCGCGCTCCATGCTCAGGCGCAGCTTGCGCGTGTCGAAGTTCTCGCGCCGGCCGTCGCCCTTGATGATCGCCGGCAGCTTGAGCTCGACCGTTTCCAGCGTCGAGAAACGCTCGCCGCAGGCTTCGCATTCGCGGCGGCGGCGGATCGTCGCGCCGTCTTCCGACGCGCGCGAGTCGATGACCTTCGTATCTACGTGCTGGCAGAAGGGGCAATGCATTTCGTAGGGTGGGCTTCAGCCCACCATGGCTCCATCAGGGTTTTCGTTGTGGTGGGCCAAGGCTCACCCTACGGCGTCAACCATAAACCGGAAACTGCTTGCACTGCTTGGTCACGTTCTCGCGCACGCCGGCGATGACGTTTTCATCATTCGGCGCATCGAGCACGTCGCAGATCCAGTTCGCCAGCGCCACGCAATCGGCTTCCTTGTAGCCGCGGGTGGTGACCGCGGGCGTGCCGATGCGCAGGCCGCTGGTGACGAAGGGCTTGCGCGGATCGTTCGGCACCGCGTTCTTGTTCACGGTGATGTGCGCCTTGCCCAGCGCTTCCTCCGCGTCCTTGCCCGACACCGGCTTGCCGATCATGTCGACCAGCATCAAATGGTTCTGCGTCCCGCCGGAGACGATCTTGTAGCCGCGCGCGATGATCGCGTTCGCCATCGCCTGCGCGTTCCTGACCACCTGCCGCTGGTAAGCCTTGAACTCCGGCTGCAACGCTTCCTTGAACGCCACCGCCTTCGCCGCGATCACGTGCATCAGCGGACCGCCCTGGATGCCGGGGAACACGATGCTCTGCAGCTTCTTGCAGATGTCGTCGAACTGTTCGCCCGCGCCTTCCTTGCTGGCGACGATGATGCCGCCGCGCGGGCCGCGCAGGGTCTTGTGCGTGGTCGAGGTGACGACGTGCGCGTGCGGCACCGGGTTCGGGTATTCGCCCGCGGCGACGAGGCCGGCGACGTGCGCCATGTCGACGAACAGGTAGGCGCCGACCTTGTCGGCGATGGCGCGGAAGCGCGCCCAGTCGACGACCTGCGAATACGCGGAGAACCCGGCGACGACCATCTTCGGCTTGTGTTCCAGCGCAAGGCGCTCGACTGCGTCGTAGTCGATCAGGCCGGCATCGTCCACGCCGTACTGCGCGGCGTCGAACAGCTTGCCGCTGGCGTTCACCTTGGCGCCGTGGGTGAGGTGGCCGCCGTGCGCTAGCGACATGCCGAGGATCTTGTCGCCTGGCTCCAGCAGCGCGAAGTACACCGCCTGGTTGGCCTGCGAACCGGAGTGCGGCTGCACGTTCGCGTAGTCCGCGCCGAACAGCTGCCTGCAGCGGTCGATCGCGAGTTGCTCGGCGATGTCGACGAATTCGCAACCGCCGTAGTAGCGCTTGCCTGGGTAGCCTTCCGCGTACTTGTTGGTGAGTTGCGATCCCTGCACCTCCATCACCCGCGGGCTGGCGTAGTTCTCCGACGCGATCAGCTCGACGTGGTCTTCCTGGCGGCGGTTCTCGCCGGCGATGGCCGCCGCGAGTTCGGGGTCGAAGCCTGCGATCAGGTCGGCGCGGGAGTACATGCGTGCGGTTCCGGGCGGCGTGGGCCCCCAAGTTTAGCGTTTAGGCCCCTGCCCCGGGCCGCCGAAGCTATAATTCGCCCCATTCCCGTAACCCTTTCGCGGCCCTGCCCGGCGCAGGCGCCGCCGTGCGCCTCGACGGAGCCCCGATGCAGTACATCTACACCATGAACGGCGTGTCCAAGACGGTCCCGCCGAAGCGCCAGATCATCAAGGACATCTCGCTGTCGTTCTTCCCCGGCGCCAAGATCGGCCTGCTCGGCTTGAACGGCGCGGGCAAGTCCACGGTGCTGAAGATCATGGCCGGCGTCGACCAGGATTTCGCCGGCGAGGCGCGCCCGCAGCCCGGCATCAAGGTCGGCTACCTGCCGCAGGAACCGCAGATCGACCCGGAGAAGACCGTGCGCCAGGCGGTCGAGGAAGGCGTGGGCGAAGTGCTCAACGCGCAGGCCGCGCTCGACGCCGTCTACGCCGCCTACGCCGAGGAAGGCGCGGACTTCGACGCGCTCGCCAAGGAACAGGAGCGGCTCGAGGCCATCCTCGCCGCCGGCGACGCGCACACGCTCGAAAACCAGCTGGAAGTCGCCGCCGACGCGCTGCGCCTGCCGCCGTGGGACGCGAAAATCGGCAACCTGTCCGGCGGCGAGAAGCGCCGCGTCGCGCTGTGCCGCCTGCTGCTGCAGAAGCCGGACATGCTGCTGCTCGACGAACCGACCAACCACCTCGACGCCGAATCGGTGGAATGGCTGGAACAGTTCCTCGCCCGCTACACCGGCACCGTGGTCGCGGTGACGCACGATCGCTACTTCCTCGACAACGCCGCCGAGTGGATCCTCGAACTCGACCGCGGCCGCGGCATCCCGTGGAAGGGCAACTACACCGAATGGCTGGTGCAGAAGGACGAACGCCTGAAGCAGGAAGAGTCTTCGGAAAAAGCGCGGCAGAAGGCGATCCAGAAGGAACTCGAATGGGCGCGGCAGAACGCCAAGGGCGGCCGCAGCAAGGGCAAGGCGCGCCTTGCGCGCATCGAGGAACTGCAGGCGGTCGATTACCAGAAGCGCAACGAGACCAACGAAATCTTCATCCCGCCGGGCGAACGCCTCGGCAACAAGGTGATCGAGTTCAAGAACGTCTCCAAGAAGTTCGGCGACCGCCTGCTGATCGACGACCTGTCGTTCTCGGTGCCGCCGGGCGCCATCGTCGGCATCATCGGCCCCAACGGCGCCGGCAAGTCGACGCTGTTCAAGATGATCACCGGCCAGGAACAACCGGATTCGGGTTCGATCGAAACCGGCCCGACGGTGAAGCTGGCCTACGTCGACCAGAGCCGCGACGCGCTGGCCGGCAACCACAACGTGTTCCAGGAAGTCAGCGGCGGCCTCGACATTCTCAACATCAACGGCGTCGAGATCCAGTCGCGCGCCTACATCGGCCGCTTCAACTTCAAGGGCCAGGACCAGCAGAAGCTGGTCGGCTCGCTGTCTGGCGGCGAACGCGGCCGCCTGCACATGGCCAAGACCCTGCTGCAGGGCGGCAACGTGCTGCTGCTCGACGAACCGTCGAACGACCTCGACATCGAGACGCTTCGCGCGCTGGAAGACGCGTTGCTGGAATTCCCGGGCAACGCCTTCGTGATCTCGCACGACCGCTGGTTCCTGGACCGCATCGCCACGCACATCCTCGCCTTCGAGGGCGATTCGCACGTGGAGTTCTTCCAGGGCAATTACCGCGAGTACGAAGAAGACAAGAAGCGCCGCATGGGCGACGACGCCGGCCCGCACCGGCTGCGGTTCAAGGCATTGAAGTGACGACGAAACGCCCACGGCAACGTGGGCGTTTCCGCATACGGGAGTAGGATTCGCGCATGACCTTCATCGAAAGACTCCGCAACCGCTGGCAGGCCGCGAACTCACTGGTCTGCGTCGGCCTCGATCCCGATCCGGCGAAGTTCCCCGACGCCTTCGTCGACGACGAGGACGCATTGTTCGCATTCTGCCGCGACATCGCCGATGCCACCGCCGAGTTCGCCTGCGCGTTCAAGCCGCAGATCGCCTACTTCGCCGCGCGCAACGACGGCGAAGCCGCGCTACAGCGGCTGGTCGCGCACATCAACGGGACGCATCCGGAAATCCCGGTGATCCTCGACGCCAAGCGCGGCGATATCGGCAGCACCGCCGAACAGTACGCGACCGAGGCCTTCGAGCGCTTCGGCGCCGACGCGGTGACGCTGAACCCGTACATGGGCCGCGATTCGGCCGCGCCGTTCCTGCAATACAACGACCGCGGCTGCGTGTTCCTGTGCCACACCTCCAATCCCGGCGCGCGCGATTTCCAGGAACTCGACGTCGGCGGCGAGCCGCTCTACCAGCGCATCGCCCGCACCATCGCCGGCGAATGGAACGCGGGCGGCAATTGCGCGTTGGTCGTCGGCGCCACGTTCCCCGAAGAGTTGAAAACGATCCGCGGCATCGTCGGCGACATGCCGCTGCTGATCCCCGGCGTCGGCGCGCAGGGCGGCGACGTGGAGGCCGTGGTGCGCAACGGCAAGGCCGCCGACGGCACCGGGCTGGTGATCAATTCCTCGCGCGGGATCCTGTACGCCTCGAATGGCGCGGATTACGCCGACGCCGCCGCGAACGCAGCGAAATCGCTGCGCGACGAAATCAACCGCTACCGCTGACGCGACGCCGCGCGCAACGCCGCGAACGGGAACCTGCCCCAGATCATCGCGAACACGCCGATGCGCGTGGCGATGCCGCGCCGCGGCGCTTCGAACTTCGAGAACCAGCGCCACAGGCCGCGGTGCTTGTGCCATTCCACGAACAGCGGGCGCGAACGCGAGGACACGCCGCGCACGTGCACGACCGGCACGTCGTTGGCGCAGGCCACCACGCCGCCGGCATCACGCACGCGCCGGCACAGGTCGAGGTCCTCGGCGTGCAGGCGATAGCCTTCGTCGAAACCGCCGACGCGCTGGAACAACGCGCGCGGCAACAGCATCAGAGCGCCGGAGACGTTCTCGACCGCTTGAACCGCCTGCGACGCATCCATCGCAATGCCGAGTTTCGCGCGCGAAGGATCGCGCAGGATCGCCGCGAAATCCGGGTCGCGGCGGCGCGCGGCGGCATCGCGCACGCCGTCCTCGCCGACCAGGTCGGCGCCGAGCAGCGCATCGCCGATCGAGGCCGCATGGTCGCGCAGGCGCGAGAGCGAATCGGCCGCGACGAAGCAATCCGGGTTCACGAACGCCAGCCACGGCGATTGCGAACCGGCCGCGCCCTGGTTGCAGGCCACGGCAAAGCCGGGATTGTCCGGGTTGGCGATGAAACGGACGCGCGGATCGGCGAGCGCCTGCCGCTGCACGAAATCGAGCGTGCCGTCGGTCGAAGCGTTGTCGACCACGCGGATTTCGGCGACGCCGTCCGCCGCGCGCAGGCGCGACAGGCATTCGCCGATGGTTTCGGCGCTCTGGTGCGCGACCACGACCGCGACGATGCCGGCATTCATGCCCTCACCCGCCTTCCGCACCCTCTCCCACAAGCGGAAGAGGGAAGAGTTGTTGCTGCGGCGCGTCGCCGTCCTGCGCCTGCAGGCGCCGCCCGAGTTCGTCGCGCAGTTCGCGCAAGGGATCGTGCATCAGGAAGCCGGCGATGCGTGCGTTCCAGTCCGGCCAGCGCACCGCCAGCGCGTCCATGTCGCCTTCGGCCGGCGCGCCTTCGCGCAGGCGCGCGACGTAGGCGGTTTCGCACAGCGCGTTGCGCCAGCCGAGCCCGGACATGCGCAGCGACAGGTCGGTGAGCGCGGCATACCAGGAAGCGTAGCTCGCGGCATCGAGCCCGCCCGCCTTCGCGCGCGCGCTGCCACGCAGCAGCACGGCGTGTTCCACCGCGGCGGGCAGTTCCGGATGCGTCGGCGGCATCGTCGCGGCGGCGCGCGCAATCGACGCAGCATCGTCGGGCGCCGGCTGCGGGTCGACGCGCGGCCAGCCGGCCGATTCCCCGGCGTTGCACCACGGCGTGGCGCTGGCGATGGAGGCATCGCGGGCGAAACATGCGACGAGCTGCGACAGCCACCCCGGCGCGGGAACCGCATCGCCGGCGAGCACGGCGACATCGGCATCGCCGCAGGCGCGCAGGGCTTCGTCCAGGTGCTGGACCTCGCCCGCCATGCGCGCGCGCCGTGTGTAGTCCGCCTGCAGCGGCGTACTTCGCAGCCAGCGTTGCACGATCTCGACGCCGCGCGGGCCCGCCTGTGCGTCGTCGATCAGCCAGACCCGCGTTCCGCGCGGTGTCGCCGCGTCGAGCGCGGCGAGGCAGGCATCCAGCGCCGCGTCGTCCACGCCGACCGGCATCAGCACAACCGGCAGCGAACCACCGCCGCCCGTCATGCGCTCACTTCCGGTTGGAAGGCGGCTGCTGCAACGGCTCCATCGCGCGGAAGCGGCGGCTGTATTCGTCGGTCAGGTCGGCCGCTTCCTGCGCATCGCGCACGATCGTGGGCGTGATCAGGATGATGGTTTCGGTGCGGCTCTTGTTGCTCTTCTGCGTGCCGAACAAGCCACCGATCACCGGGATGCGGCTCAGGCCCGGGATTCCGCTGGAGCCTCGCTCGACCTGGTCGTCGATCAGGCCGGCGAGCATCACGGTCTGCCCGCTCTGCACTGCCGCCTCGGTCTTGAGCTTGCTGACGTTGATGCGCGGATTGCACGCGGTGCTCTGGCAGTTGCTCGCGACGCTTTCTGCGGAACTGACTTCCTGCACGATGTCCAGGAAGACCATGCCGTCCTTGGTCACGCGCGGGCGCACCTTGAGGATCTTGCCGGTCTGCAGGTACTGGACCTGGCTGATGGTGCCAGTCGTGTTCGTGTCGGTATTGAAGGTCGTCGACTGGATCGGAATGTTGGTGCCGACATTCAAATCGGCTTCGCTGTTGTTGCGCACGAAGACCGAAGGCGTCGACAGGATATGCACGTCGGTCACCTTGTCGAGCGCACTGATGACGGCCACGGCGCTGCCGCTGAAGATCGTGTAGTTCGCGCCTCCGTCGGTTGCCGCGCGCAGGCCCGCGATCGGCGCTGTCGATCCCGTGGGCAGATTGAGGCCGCCACCGAAGGCATTGTTGAAATACCAGTTCACGCCGTAATTGAGGTCGCCGCTGAGCTGGACCTGCGCGATCTGCGCCTCGATGTGCACCTGCATCGGCATCACGTCGAGGCGGTCGATGACCTCGCGGATCGATTTCCACGCCTGTGGCGTGGAACGCACCAGCAGGCTGTTGGTCTCGTCCACCGCGGACACGCCCACCTTGTCGCCCTGCACCTGCAGCGTCACCGAACCGTTGCCGTTGCCGCGCTGGTCCAGCGACAGCGAACCCGATCCCAGCCCGCCGGAACCGCTGGAATCGCCGCCCATGCCGCTGCTGCTTCCGCCCATGTCGGGGGTGCCGGAGTCGCGGCTGTCGTCGCCGAGCCCGGTATCGCCGATCTGGGTCGGCTGGGTGCCGGGCATCAGGCTCGGCGTGCCGTTGGTGTCGCCGCCCTGCCCACCGGACCCGCCGAACACTTCCGACAGGCGCTGCGCGAGGTCCTTGGCGCGGATGTACTTGAGTTCGTAGGAATACAGGCGCACGCCGCCGCCGGCGCTGTCGATGCGGTCCAGCCATTGCTGGATCTGGTCGAGGTAGGCCGGCTGCGGGGTGATCACCAGCACCGCGTTCGCGCCTTCCAGCGGCATGAAGCGGAACATGCCCGCGACCGGCGACTTGCCCTGTTCGCCGAACACCTTCTCCAGGTCGGAAACCACGTCGGCGGCCTTGCCCGATTGCAGCGGGAACACGCCGACCGACATCGACGACATCCAGTCGACGTCGAAGATCTGCACCGTGCGGAGGTAGTTCTCGAGTTCGGTATTGGTGCCGGCGAGTGTGATGACGTTGCGGCCCGGGTCGACGCTGACGATGGCGTTCGGCCGCGCATAGGGCTTGAGCAGCTTTTCCATCTCCGTCGCGGAGATGTAGCGCAGCGGCACCGCGCGCACCTCGAAGCCGCGGGTCATGGTCGGCGCGCCGGTGCGCGGCGCGACCGTGCCGGCCAGCGCCTGGTCGTTCGGCACGATGTTGTAGATGCCGTTGGTGTAGACCATGCGCGCGTTGTTCCAGCTCAGCACTTGCTCGAGCAGGGTGAACGCGGCGGCGGGACTGACCTTCTGCACGTTCAGCGTGACCGTCCCGGACACGCCGGGCGCGATGGTGAAGTTCTGCCCGAGCATGTCGCCGAGGATCGCCTTCACCACGACCTGCAGCGATTCGCCCTCGAAGTTGAACGCCGCGGCGCCGGTGGAAGCGGCGAAACCCGGCGGCGGCGCGTTCGCCGCGTCGGTGTTGATGGTGCGGCCGGTGCCGCGATGGATCACCGCGCGCGGGCCGACGTCCTGTTCCGGGATGGGTTCCGCGCCGTTGACGATGCCGCCGTCGGCGGTCGTGGTCGCGGCGGATGCGCTGCCCACGCCAGCGGCCGAGGCGCCCGGCGCACCGTTGCGCTGCACGATCGGCGGCGGCATGGATGCGCAGGCCGCGAGCAGGGCCAGGAGGCAAGCCGCGAGGGCCGTGGCGAAAGGCTGGCGAAGTTTCATTGCGTCACTCTACGGGTTATCGGTTTTGCCCGCCGGGTCAGCGGTCTGGCGGGCCTGCTGCGCGCGCAACTGCGCGCGCCGCTGCTCAATGCGCTTGCGCAGCTCTTCCATCTGCTGTTCGGTGTTGTCCGGCGGCGGCACGGGCACCGCGGAAGCGTCCGCCTTCTGCATGCCCTGCCCGCTGGCGATTCCCGCGCCCGGCGCGCGCTGCACGGCGCCGGTGCTAGGCGGCGGCTGCAGGGGTTGGTTGGCCTGCGCGTCGGTGGCGGCGTCGGGCGTGGGCGGTTCGCCGCCGGTGCCATCGAACACGCGCAGTTCCAGCGTCTTCTGGCCGCCGGGGCCTTCGAACACCGCGCTGCGCGGATTGAGCGCGACCAGCCGCCAGGCCGGCGCATCCTTGACGCTGTCGCCCAGCTTGACCCGCAGCGAGTCGCCGCCGTCCGTGGGTTCGATCATAGCCAGCTTCACCTGCGGCACCAGCAGCACGCCGCTCAGGGCGTAATCGAAATCGTTGGAGTTGTCTTCGTCATCGCCGCCGAGCGAGAACGGCTGCAGGCGGCGATCCTGCGAGAACAGCGGGCGCGCCGAGATTTCCGCGTATTGCCCGAACGGCCCGAGCCGTTCAGGCGGCGCCTTGTTCGGCTTGGGCAACGACTGCAGCAACGACGGATCGTCGTGCAGCGGCGTCACCCGCCCGCCCATGCCGGCGAGCGCGAGCACCCAGGCGACCAGCGCCCAACCGGCGACGGCGCCGAGCAGCCAGGTACGCGGGCTGACGTCTTCAAGGCGCACTGTCGTTCGCTCCCGTCTTCGGCACCGCCTTCTGCTGCCCCGGCGGCGGGCGCAGGTAGCCGTACAGGTCGAAGCTCACGTCGAGGCCGCCGCTCTGGTTGCCGCCCTGCCCCGGCGCGAAGAAATAGCGCTGCGCGAGGATGTTGAGGTTGTCGACGAACAGCCGCGGCGTGCCGCTTTCCAGTTCGTGCAGCACCGCGGCCATTTCGCCGGCGCCGCAACGCAGGCGCACCTGCACGGTGACGCGCGGGAACCGGCCCGGATGCGCGTCGTCGATCGGAGACCGGTTGGTGATCGCGCAACTGCGGTTGCCCGGGCTCGCCTGCGCGACCACGGTCTGCAGCCGCTGCACCAGACCGGCGGTGGCGAGTTCGGCGGTGCTTTCGGGCAGGAAACCCGGGACATGCGCCTGTTCGGCCTGGGCCTCGGCCAGCGCGCGCGCGATTTGCGGCGCCTGCTTCAGCTGCATGCGCGCGCGCAGTTCGCGTTCGCGCAGGTCGTGGATGCGGTCGTTCTCCGCCAGCATCGGCGCGGTCCACCACGGATGCACCAGCACGAAATAGGCGAGCACCACCGCGCCCAGCAGCAGGCCCAGCGCCAGCCAGCGATCGCGCTCAGCGACCGTTCGCATCGTCGCCTCCGTTCGCATTCGCATCCTCGGCGTCGGGACCGGTATCGACCAGCACGGCGATCAGGGTGAATCGGTCGCGGTGCGTGCGCGGATCGGGCACCAGAGCACCCGTCAGCGCCGGCGCGCGCCAGAGCTTGCTGCCCTCGAGCTTGCCGATCAGCGCGGAAGCCTCGGTGCTCAGGCCGATCAGGGTCATGCGATCGCCTTCCAGCGCGAATTTCTCGAGGTAGGTGTCGTCGGGCAGGCGCCGGCTGAGTTCGTCCAGCACTTCCACCGTGGTCGCGCGGCCGCTGCGGCTCTGGTCGAGGAAGGCCTGTCCCTGCACCAGGTCGACCAGGCGCTGGCGCTGCAGCGAGACCTTGCGCGCGGCCTCGGCCTGGCGGCCGGCGACGGCGGCGAAGGCATCGGCCGCGGCGCGGCGGTTGTCGAGCATCTGCCACATCGCGGCGGCGAGCGCGAGCACGGCGACGCCGGCGAGCGCGAGGTTCCACGCGCGCCACGGATCGGGCGGCGCGAAGCGCGCGGATGGCGGCAGCAGGTTCACGCCCAGGGGTTGGCCGTTCGCATCCGCGACGTCCGCGCCGGCGAGCCGTTGCGCCTGCGCACCGAGCGCATTGCGCTGCGCGTCCAGCACCGCGCGCGGCACCACCACCAGTTCGACGTCGAGCTGGCCGTCGCCGTCGCGGCGCGACAGCAGGCGCGCGTCGTAGGCGGCGTCTTCGGCCGCGAACGGCGTCTGCCGGTCGATTTCGAAACCGACCACGTCGCGCAGCCGTTCGGCCGCGGCGGCGGGCAACACCAGCCTGCGGCGCAGGCATGCGCCCGCGGGCAGCAACAGCCAGCGCGGCAATTCCGCCATCGATGGCGACATCACCGCGGCGAGTACGTCGTTGCCGTCGACCTCGAGTTCGGCCGGCGGCGGCATGTGGCCGAGGTCGCGCAGGCCGTCGCCGTCCTGCAGGCGCAGGCGCAGGCCGTCGCCTTCGGCGCCGAGCAGCAGCCGGCCGCGGTCGAAGCCCAGCGCCGACCGCCAGGAACGCGGCAGCCACGCCGCGAGGCTGCGTCCCCACCAGGAGAAAAAGCCGCCCGCGCGCAGGCTCTGCACGCCGAGGCGTTCGCGTAGGGCGGTCATTGCGGCGATGTTCCTTCCTCCCACTGCAGCGCCGTGTACGCCGACCCCGGCAATCCGTTCCCGCCGCTGCGCACGATCGCGTGCAGCACCGTTTCGCGGCCGTTCCGTAGCCGTGCGCGGCTCCAAATACTATACGTGCCGGTGCCGCCATCGCTCAGCGGCTGGCCATCGGGCAGCACCGGCGGCGGCTGGCCGCTGGCCGGATCCCAGCGCCTGCGCTGGGCGACGATGCCGTTCGCGTCCAACCCCATCGCCGCCAGTACTTCCGGCGCGGCATAGGAGGCATCGGGCGTGTCGTTGCCGCTGAATACGGTCAGGAACGGCTCGACCCTGGCGTAGATCGCGGGCGTCATCCCCAGTACCTGCTCGACCTCGGCGATGCTTTCGAACGGCGCGTCCTTGGCGCCGTAGGGCCGCCCGGCCGCGGCGTAGTCGTCGTCCTCGGCGCCGCCGGAGGGCTGGATCAACGAATCCGGATCGCGCCAGTCGAGGATCGCGCCGGCGATGCGGTCGGCGTCGCCGGGCGGCACGCCGACCTGGCGGAACAGCGCCGCCAGCAACGGCGACTGCGCGGCATTGAGGTCCACCTTGCCCATCTCGTCCACGATGCGAACGCTCACGTCGGCATCGCCGAAATACCAGGCGTTGTCGCGGCCATCCGGTACCCAGCGCAGGCGTCGATCGTCGGCGTTGACCCGGACCAGCGCGTATTCGAGGCCGGCGCGCGCGGCCTCGCCCGCGACCACGCCGTCGCGCAGCACGCTGCCCTGCAGGCGTTCCATCTGCGCGGTGCGCGCGAAACCGCCGACCAGCGCGGCGAACAGCGCCACCAACCACAGCACCAGCAGCAGGGCCACGCCGCGCGATGTCCGCATCCCGTTCACAGGCGGTCGTGGGCCTGCAGCACGTCGCCCTGGTCGCTGCCCTCGCCGCCGGCCAGCGGCAAGGCCACGACCAGCGACGGCCACGCGCGCCCGTCCTTGTCGACGAGGTCGATCGACACCTGCAGCGGCAACAGGTCCGCGCTGGCCCAGGAATCGCTCCAGCCGCCGAGTTCCCCGTCCGCGGTCATGCCACGGTAGCGGAAGCGCACGTCGCCGAGGCCATCGACCAGCACGTCCGGCGGGCGTGGCGGCGATTCGACGATGGTTTCCCCGCCGAGCGCCATCGCCAGCCCGACTTCGATGCGTTCGGTGGAATCGGCATTGCGGACCACGTGCAGCGTATGCACGTACGGACCGCCGCGACCGAGGTAATCCGGCAGGTCGGCGACGAAGCGCATCTGTTCGCCGTCGCCGCTGAAGCGCAGTTGCTGGCCGCTGGTCTCGTCCAGCGCATACGCGATCGGGCGCGCCGAGCTCAACCGCCGGCGCAGGAAATTGCTCACCGCGCGCATGCGCTCGTCGCGCTGCGCGACCTGTTCGCCGCGGGTCGCGGTCGCGCTGGCGGCGCGCAGGCTGGCGAAGGCGAGCGCAAGCCCGCTGGCGAGCAGCACGGTGGCGAGGATCACCTCGATCAAGGTGAAGCCGCGTGCACGTCGCGCGTTCACGGTTCCGCCCCCGCCGGTTCGGGCTGTACCAGCCGCAGGGTCGAAACCTGCAACTGCTGGCTCGCCGCATCGCCCCATGCGACGCGCAGCGACACCGCCAGCAGCGATGGCGCGAACATGTCCTGCGGCTGGTCCGTCGGCGGCGGTTGCGCCGGATCGCGCCATGGCGCGATGTCGAGCTGCCAACGGAAACGCCCGTTCTCGAAATCGCCGCGCCGTTGTCCCGGCGCCAGCGCCTCGCCGACGCCGAGCTGGTCGAGCAGCGATTGCGCATGCAGCGCCGCGCGGCCGGCATCATCGGCCCAGCGCACCTGCTTGCTCGCGCCCGACAGCGTGCCGAGCAGCAGGGTGAGCGCGAGCGCCAGCACCGCGAAGGCGACGATCACCTCGATCAGGGTGTAGCCGCGCACGCGATGCATCGCAGGCAGGTTCATGGCGAACGCGCGTCCACGCGCTTCACCCGCACTTCGCCGGTGAGCCAGGCCACGTCGATGTCGCGCGCCGCGTCCTTCGCGCTCAGGCGGATGCGCCCGCCCGTGGAGGCGCCGTCGGGGAAGAAGGCGATGCCGCCCTCGCTCGCGCTCGGCTGCACTTCACGCGCGCCGTAGAACGCGATGCCGAGCTGCTTCGGCAAGCTGCCGTGGCGCTCCTTCGGCGCCTTCCACGCGTGCGCGCGTGGGTCGATGCTGAAGTCCTGGCGCTTGCCGGTGGCGAGCGCCTGCGCCCGGGTGAAGCGCAGTTGCGCGGCGATTTCGCTGCTCGCCGAACGCAGGCGGATGCCGTCGAAGCCGCCGGTCATCGCCGATGCCGCGAGCAGGCCGGCGAAGGCGATGATCGCCATCACCAGCAGCATTTCCAGCAGCGAGAATCCCCGCGCGCGCATCGCCCGCGCCCCCGGCGCGTTATTCGAACGCGATGTCGGCGTCGACGCTTTCGCCACCGGGCTTGCCGTCCTTGCCCAGGCAGATCAGGTCGAAGGGCTTGCCGTCGCCCGGCACGCGGTACTCGAAGGGATGGTTCCACGGATCCTTGAGTTCGCCCGGCTTCGCGTACGGGCCGAGCCAGCCGCTGGCATTGCCGGGCGCGGTGACGAGGTCGTCGAGCGAATTGGGCAGCGTGCCGGTGTCGTTCTCGTACTGCTGCACCTTCTCGGCCAGCGTCTGCACCTGCGACTTGGCGAGGTTGTAGCGCGCGCGGTCGCCGCCGCCGAGGATGCGGCTCGCGGCGAACGCGACGATGCCGCCGATCAGCACCACGACGAGGATGATTTCGATCAGGCTGAAGCCGGACTGCGAAGCGCGGCGCTGAAGCTGGATGTTGCGGCGGTTCATCATGCGTTTCCTCGGGAATCCATTGCTCATTGTGGCCGATAACGCCGTGCGCCTCAGCCGATCACGTTGGTGAGGTCGTAGATCGGGCTGAGCACCGCGAGGATGACCATGCCCACCACCGCCGCCAGCACCATGGTCACCACCGGCACCAGCGCGGCCAGCATGCGGTCCAGCGCCAGCCCGGTTTCCTGCTCGAAGGTGTCGGCGGTCTTCAGCAACATGCCGTCGAGCGCGCCGGACTCCTCGCCCACCTGGATCATCTGCAACGCCAGCCGCGGGAAGCGCTTGCTGCGCCCCAGCGCGGCGGACAGGCCGACGCCGTTCTTCACTTCGTCCGCTGCGGCTTCGACCGCGTCGACGAGGGTGCGGTTCCCGAGCACGTTGCGGCCGATGCCCAGCGCGGTCAGCAACGGCACGCCGTTCCTGAGCAGGGTACCGAGCGTGCGCGCCAGCCGCGCGGTCTCGAGCTTGGCCACCAGCGGCCCGGCGAAGCGGCGTTCCAGCAGCCAGGCATCGAGCTTCGCGCGGAACACGGGGTCGCGGCGCTTGCGGTCCAGCCACACCAGCGCCAGCACCGGCACCGCCAGCAGCGCCCACCACCAGCCGCGCACGAACATGCCCAGCCCGAGCACCAGCCGCGAGAACCACGGCAGCGGCGCATCGAGGCTGTCGTACATCGCCGCGAACTGCGGCACCACGTAGCCGAGCAGGAACATCAGGCTGAGCGTGACCATCACCAGCAGGATCGCCGGGTAGATCAGCGCGTTGATCACGCGCGAACGCAGCGCGCGGCTGCGTTCGAGGTATTCGGCGAGGCGTTGCAGGGTGTCGTGCAGGCTGCCGCCGGCCTCGCCGGCGCGGACCATGTTCACGTACAGGCGCGAGAACGTGCCGTGCTGGCGTTCCAGCGCCGTCGACAGCGACGCGCCGCCGCGCACCGCGTCGCGGATGTCGGTGATGGTGCGTTTCGCCAATGCGTCTTCGGGCAGTTCGAGCAGGATGCCGAGCGCGCGGTCCAGCGGCTGCCCGGCGCCGAGCAGGGTCGCGAGCTGCTGGGTGAACTGCACCAGGCGTTCGCCGGCGAAGGGCTTGGGCTTGAACAGCGCGCGCCAGGCGGATTCGCCGCCGCCTTCGCTGGCGAGCCTGGCCTCGATCGGCAAATGGCCCTGTTCCTGCAACCGCGCCGCGACTTCGGTGCCGCTCGCGGCTTCCATCTGGCCGTCGAGGGTTTCGCCGCGGGAATTCAGGGCTTTGTAGCGATAGAGGGGCATGGTTCAGCGTGTCTGTTTTGCTCGTCATTCCAGCGAAGCGGCGCTACTTTCCAGCCATCATTCCCGCGAAAGCGGGAATCTCGCCTTTCAAGCCTCCGTACCGACGATCTTGCCCCAAAGATCGATCCATTCCGGGTTCTCCTTTTCGATCAACTCGACCTTCCATTCGCGTCGCCATTTCTTGATCTGCTTCTCTCGGGTGATGGCCGAATGCATGGTGCCGTGGATTTCGTACCAAACCAGCATTGCGACATTGAATTTCTTGGTGAACCCGTCGACCGCATGCGTTCTGTGCTGCCAAGTCCTCGCGATCAAATCACTGGTGACACCGATATACAGCACTCCGTAACGACGATGGGCAAGAATGTAGACGGCTGGCTGCTTTTCCATGCAAGCGATCTCAAAAAGACCAGATTCCCGCTTTCGCGGGAATGACAGATCTAGGCATCCTCCGTCACGCGCAGCACTTCCTCGATCGTGGTCTCGCCCTGCATGGCCTTGGCGATGCCGTCCTCGTACATGGTGCGCATGCCGGCGTTGCGCGCGAGCTGTTCCAGTTCGCCCATGCCTGCATGGCGCATCACCGCGCGGCGCAGTTCGTCGTCCATCACCAGGAATTCCATGATCGTGGTGCGTCCGAGGTAGCCGGTCGGGGCGATCGCGGAACCGCGCGGCCGGTACAGGAAGATCTCGCCCTCGGGCTGGAAGCGGCGCAGACCGAACTTCTCGATTTCCTCGGGCGACGCCGGGTATTTCTCCGCGTGCGTCGGTTCCAGCCGACGCACCAGGCGCTGGGCGAGGATGCCGTTCACGGTGGACGTGAGCAGGTAGTCCTCGACGCCCATGTCGAGCATGCGGGTGATGCCGCCGGCGGCGTTGTTGGTATGCAGCGTCGACAGCACCAGGTGGCCGGTGAGCGCGGACTGAATCGCGATGCGCGCGGTCTCGAGGTCGCGCATTTCGCCGATCATGATGATGTCCGGGTCCTGGCGGACGATGCTGCGCAGGGCGTTGGCGAAATCCAGCCCGATCTGCGGCTTGGCCTGGATCTGGTTGATGCCCTCGATCTGGTATTCGACCGGATCCTCGACCGTGATGATCTTGACGTCCGGCGTGTTGAGCTTGCTCAGCGCGGTGTACAGCGTGGTGGTCTTGCCCGAACCGGTCGGGCCGGTGACCAGCAGGATGCCGTGCGGCTGGTCGAGCACGTGCTGGAACTGCGGCAGGAACGCGTCGGTGAAGCCGAGGCGCTTGAAGTCGAACACCACGGTTTCGCGGTCGAGCAGTCGCATCACCACGCTCTCGCCGTGCGCGGTCGGCACGGTGGAGACGCGCAGGTCGAGTTCCTTGCCCTGCACGCGCAGCATGATGCGGCCGTCCTGCGGCAGGCGGCGCTCGGCGATGTTGAGCCGCGCCATGATCTTGACGCGCGAGATCACCGCGGCGGTGAGGTTCTGCGGCGGCGATTCGCCTTCCTCGAGCACGCCGTCGATGCGGTAGCGCACCTTCAGGCGGTTCTCGAACGGCTCGATGTGGATGTCCGAGGCGCGCAGTTCAACCGCGCGCTGGATGATGAGGTTGACGAGGCGGATCACCGGCGCCTCGGAGGCGAGGTCGCGCAGGTGCTCGACGTCGTCGATGTCGCCGGACGATTCGCCGTCGGCGGTTTCGACGATCGCACCCATCGCGCTGCGGCCCTGCCCGTGCCAGCGTTCGATCAGGTCGTCGATTTCCGAACGCAGCGCGATGCGCGGGCGCACCGCGCGCCCGGTGGCGAGCCGCACCGCGTCCAGCGCGTAGGCGTCCTGCGGATCGGCGACGAGCAGGTCGACGCCGGCCGCATCCTCGGACACCGGCACGAGGTGGAACTGCTTCATGAAGCGCTGGCTGAGCGCGATGCCTTCGGGCGGCAGGTCGGCCGCGTCCTTGGTCGAGACCAGCGGCAGGCCGAGCACGTCGGCGCAGGTTTCGGCGTGGTCGCGTTCGGACACCAGCCCGAGCCGTGCCAGCAGCGTGAGCAGGCTGCCGCCGGTTTCTTCCTGCAGGCGGCGCGCGCGGGCGAGGTCGGCGTCCTTCAGCCGGCCCTTCGCCAGCAGGGCCGCGACCACGCGCTCGTCGGCGCCGGTGTCGGCGGCTTCAATGCCCGTGGCGGGGTCGACGACTGCGTTCACGCGATGCTCCGTGCGGATCGCGGGACTTTAGCAGGTCGGCATGGTCGATCCGACCGTTCGGACACCGGGATCGCGCTCCTCTGGCGCGGGCGGGAAGCGCTGCGTACCCTGCCGCTTCCATCAGGGGAAACAGGGGAATCCGCATGAAGCACACCATCGTCATCGCGCTGGCGGCCGCGCTGTCCGTCGGGGGCGCCGGCATCGCCACCGCGAAGGAGAAGCCGCACGCCGATGTGTCCATGTACCACGGCAAGGATGCGGCGGACGCCGGCCGCGCGTTGCTCGATGTCGCGCTGAAGCAGGCCGGCAAGGGCAGCTGGGAACGCATCGCGGTCGGCCGCGCCTACTACCTCGGCGGCTACAAGGCCGATGGCCAGGCGATCTTCGACTCGGTGCTGGGCGCCAGGCCGGAAGCCAGCGACATGTTCCGCGTCGCCCGCGTGTACCAGGAAGCGGGCGAATGGGAGCGGGCGAAGGCGTTGTTCGAGCGCTACCTCGTCGCGGAGCCGAACAACGAGAAGGGCCTGGCCGAAATCGGCGCGTACTACCTGCTGCACGGCGACCGCGCGCGCGCGGAGCAGTTGTTCGACCATTCGTTCCAGACGTCGCCCGACGAGCTGTGGGCGACGCTCGCCGCCGCCGATGCCTACCTGAACGTCAAGCCCGAGGAATAAGCGGCATCGCGTGCGTGCGCGGCGCCATGCCGCGCAAGCGCATCACCCGACCCAGCTGCGCGCATTGCGGAACATGCGCAGCCACGGCGAGTCCTGCGGCCAGTCGCGCGGCGCCCAGCTGAGGTTGGCGGTACGCGGCGTGCGTTCGGGATGCGGCATCAGGATCGTCACCCGGCCATCGTCGTTGCACAGGCCGGCGATCGCGCCGTCGGAACCGTTCGGGTTCGCCGGATATTGCGTCGCCGCGTTTCCGTCGCCGGCGGCGTAGCGCAGGGCCACGCGCGCGGCGGCGGCATCGGATTCCGAAACGAATTCCGCGCGGCCCTCGCCGTGCGCGATCGCGACCGGGATGCGCGAACCGGCCATGCCGCGGAAGAACAGCGACGGCGAGTCGGCGACTTCGAGCAGGCCGAAGCGCGCCTCGAACTGCTCGCTGCGGTTGCGCAGGAAGCGCGGCCAGTGTTCCGCGCCGGGAATGATGTCGCGCAACTGGCTCAGCATCTGGCAGCCGTTGCACACGCCGAGCGCGAAGCGGTCGTCGCGGGCGAGGAACGCTTCGAACATCTCGCGCAACGCAGGGCGCTCGAGGACGCTGGTGGCCCAGCCGCGGCCCGCGCCGAGCACGTCGCCGTAGCTGAAGCCGCCGCAGGCGGCGAAACCGGCGAATCCATCGAGCGCGATGCGCCCGGCGACCAGGTCGCTCATGTGCACGTCGACCGCGGCGAAACCGGCGCGATCGAAGGCCGACGCCATCTCCACCTGCCCGTTCACCCCCTGCTCGCGCAGGATCGCGACCTTGGGCCGCGCACCGGTGGCGATGAAGGGTGCGGCCACGTCTTCCGCCGCGTCGAACGCCAGCTTCGGCCGCAACCCGGGCGCATCGAAGCGGCGCGCGGCGTCGCGTTCCGCGTCGGCGGATTCGGGGTTGTCGCGCAGGCGCTGCATCGCATGCGTCACCGACCACCAGGCGTCGAACAGTTCGTCCCAGCGCCATTCGGCCAGCGCCTGGCCACCGGCGAGCACGCGCACCGCCGGCGCCGTGGTCGGCCGCGCAATGCGTTGCGCGCACTCGATCAGGCCGTGGCGCGCGACCATGTCGGCGAATTCGGCGCGGTCCTCGTCGGCGACCTGCACCACCGCACCGAGTTCCTCGTTGAACAGGGTGCTGAGCGCGTCCTCGGCGCGGTCCCCGCCCCAGCCGTCGAGCTCGATGTCGAGGCCGAGATGCGAAGCGAACGCCATCTCGCACAGCGCGGCGAAGGCGCCACCGTCGGAACGGTCGTGGTAGGCGCGCAGCAAGCCGGCTTCGCGCGCGTCGCGGATCAGTTCGAAGAACGCGCGCAGGCGCTGCGGGTCGTCGAGGTCCGGCGCGTCGCCTCCGAAGCCGTCGAAGCATTGCGCGAGGATCGAGCCGCCCATGCGCTGGCGCCCGCCGCCGAGGCCGATCAGCCACAGCTCGGAATCGCCCTCGCGATCGAGCAGAGGAGTCAGTTGCGCGCGCACGTCCCGGACCGGCGCGAACGCGGACACGATCAGCGAGACCGGGGAAACGGATTTCAGCGCTTCGCCGTTCGCCTGCCATTGCGCCTGCATCGACAGCGAATCCTTGCCGACCGGGATCGACAGGCCAAGCTGCGGGCACAGTTCCATGCCCACCGCCTTGACCGCATCGAACAGCAATGCGTCCTCGCCGGCGTGGCCGGCCGCGGCCATCCAGTTCGCCGACAGCTTGACGCGTTCGAGCGCGTCGACCGGCGCGGCGCAGAGATTGGTGATCGCCTCGCCCACCGCCATTCGCGCGGCGGCGGCGGAATCGAGCAGCGCCAGCGGCGTGCGTTCGCCGATGGCCATCGCCTCGCCGCAAAAACCTTCGAAGCCGCCGAGCGTGATCGCGCAATCGGCCACCGGCATTTGCCACGGCCCGACCATCTGGTCGCGCGCGGTCAGGCCGCCGACGCTGCGGTCGCCGATGGTGATGAGGAAGGACTTGGCCGCGACCGTCGGGTGCGCCAGCACGCGCAGGCCGGCTTCGCGCAAATCCAGCGCTTCGGTATCGAGCTGCGGCCAGCGGATCGCCGGCGGATGCGCCGCGTCGCGGTGCATCTTCGGCGGCTTGCCGAACAGCACGTCCATCGGCAGGTCGATGGCGGCATCGGCCGGGATGTTGCCGGCCTGCGCGCCGTACCCGACCACGAGGCGCTCTTCCGCGGTCGCGGTGCCGACCACCGCGAACGGGCAACGCTCGCGTTCGCAGATCGCGGCGAATTCGGCCAGGCGCGCGGCGGGCACGCCGAGCACGTAGCGTTCCTGCGATTCGTTGCACCACAGCTGCATCGGCGACAGCGAGGGATCGTCGCTCGGCACCTTCGCGAGGTCGATCACGCCGCCAACCCCGGAATCGTGCAGCAGTTCGGGAATCGCGTTCGACAGGCCGCCGGCGCCGACGTCGTGCACCGAGGCGATGGGATTGCCGTCCTCGCCGAGCGCGGCGCAGCGGTCGATCACTTCCTGCGCGCGCCGCTCCATCTCCGGGTTGTCGCGCTGCACGCTGGCGAAATCGAGGTCTTCGGCGCTGTCGCCGGAGGCGAGCGAACTCGCGGCGCCGCCGCCGAGCCCGATCAGCATCGCCGGCCCGCCGAGCACGACCACCGCATCGCCCGGCGCGAGCAGGCGCTTGCCGACCAGCACGCGATCGATCGCGCCGAGGCCGCCGGCGAGCATGATCGGCTTGTCGTAGGCGCGAATCGGGCCGTCAGGCTGCTGCAGCTCGAAGCTGCGGAAATAGCCGGCCAGGTTCGGCCGCCCGAATTCGTTGTTGAACGCCGCGGCGCCGATCGGGCCGTCGAGCATGATCTCCAGCGCGCTGGCCATGCGCGGGTTCAGCGCGCGCGGCGCTTCCCACGGCTGCGGCAGCGTCGGGATGCGCAAGTGCGACACGCTGAAGCCGCACAGCCCGGCCTTGGGCTTGCCGCCGCGCCCGGTCGCGCCTTCGTCGCGGATTTCGCCGCCGGCGCCGGTGGACGCGCCCGGGAACGGCGAAATCGCGGTCGGGTGGTTGTGGGTTTCGACCTTGATGCAGAACGCGCCGTCGGTCGCCGCTTCGCCGCGGTATTCGCCGCTGGCCGGATCCGGGCGGAAACGCGAGGCGGCGAAGCCTTCCACCACCGCCGCGTTGTCGCTGTACGCGGACAGCGTGTGCTGCGGCGTGGCCGCGTGCGTGTTCTTGATCATCTTGAACAGCGACTGCGGCTTGCCGTCCACGAGCATGTCGCGGCCGTCGACCGTCCAGCTGGCGTTGAAGATCTTGTGCCGGCAGTGCTCGGAATTCGCCTGCGCGAACATCATCAGCTCGACGTCGTGAGGATCGCGGTCGAGTTCGGAATAGCGTTCGCGCAGGTAGTCGATTTCGTCGGGCGCGAGCGCGAGCCCGAGCCGCGCGTTCGCGGATTCGATGTCGGCCAGCGGCACGACTTCCAGCAGTTCGCGCGCCGGCGCGTCGAATAGCGCCGCGGCCGCATCGCGGTCGGCGAGCAGCGATTGCGTCATCGGGTCGTGCAGCAGCTTCGCCGCTTCCGACTGCACCGCGGGATCGCTCGGCCAGCCGGCGATGTCCACGCGCATGCCGCGTTCGACGCGCTGGATCGGCAACGTCGCGCCGCGCAGCAGTTCGGTGGCCTTGCTCGCCCACGGCGAGATCGTGCCCAGCCGCGGCACCACGAATCGGGAAACCGCGCCGGCTTCGGGGGGAGCGGCGGCGCTGCCGGCCTCGAGGATGCGGGCCAGCGAACCGGCATCCGGCGACGCGCCCGCGGCCGGCACGACCCAGTACGTCCACCAGGCGCCGGCGATGCGCAGATCGGGATGCAGGGCCCGCAGGCGGGCTTCGAGGCGTTCGCGACGGAACGGCGACAGGGCCGGCTGGCCCTCGAGGACGATCATGTCCGGGAAAACGCGCGGGAACGGGCGCGCATTGTAGCCCGAGCCGGCCGGCGGCCGACCCGGGTGCGGCTCACTTGCCGCCGGTGGCCGTGCTCGCGACCGGGGCCTGGCCGGCGTCCAGTTCGTCCAGCGCCGCCTGCAACTCGCCCGGTGAGACGTAGCCGCCGAGCACGCTGCCGTCCTCGGCCAGGATCATCGGCGTGCCCTCGAGGCCCGCGCGCTGGCCCAGGCGGTATTCGTCCGCGACCGGGTTGGCGCAGTTGCGCCTGGCGATCGGCCGGTCGTTCTTGGCGTCGGTCAGCGCCTTCCTGCGGTCGGCCGAACACCAGACCGCGACCATCTTGTCGTAGTCCGGGCTGCCGATGCCGGCGCGGGGGAAGGCCAGGTATTCGACCGTGATCCCGGCCTTGTTGTAGTCGGCGATCTGCGAGTGGAACTTGCGGCAGAAGCCGCATTCCACGTCGGTGAACACCGTCACCACATGCTTCGCGTTGGGCGCGGGGAACACGATGCGGTCGGTTTCGGGGACGCGCTTGAGCAGGTCGCGGCGCACGCCGGCGAGGACGGCTTCGCCCACGTCCTTCTTCTTCGCGAAGTCGTACAGCGGCGCCTGCAGCATGTATTTGCCGTCGTCGCTGACATAGACCAGCTGCCCACCGGCCACGACCTCGACGAAACCGGGCATCGGCGCCGGCGCGACGTGATCGATGGCCAGGCGCGCGTTGATCGTGCGGATCGCGTCGATGGCGCGCGCCTCGGGCGTGCCTGCGGGCGGCTGCGTGGCAAGCCCGGACATCGGCGACTGCGCCGCGGCCGCCGGCTTGGCCTGCGCGCCGGGCTGGGCCGCGACCGCGGGCGAATTGCTCTGGGCGCAGGCGGCCAGGCTGAACAGGCCGAGCGCGAGGGACAAGGACGATTTCATCTTGGATCCGTGGGGGGATTTGCGGGTTGCGGTAGGACCGGCGACGCGGCCCTGCGGTTCCGTCGATTGTCGCACGGGGCCGCGGGCGAACCTCACCCGCGCGGATGGTGCTGCGCGTGCAGGGCCTTGAGCCGTTGCTTCGCGACATGGGTGTAGATCTGGGTGGTCGAGAGCGAACCGTGGCCGAGCAGCATCTGTAGCGCGCGCAGGTCGGCGCCGTGGTTGAGCAGGTGCGTGGCGAAACTGTGGCGCAGGCCGTGCGGGCTGATCCGCTTCGGCGCGATTCCCGCGGCGACGGCGGACGACTTCACCAGCCGCCAGAACTGTTGGCGCGTCAGCGCCGCGCGTTTCGGCCCGAGGAACAATGGCGGGTCCAGCGCGGTGCGCGTGGAAGCCGCGCCCCGGTCGAGTCGTGGCCGCGCTTCCTCGAGGTAGCGCCGCAGCCAGTGCATGGCCTCCTCGCCCAGCGGCACCAGCCGATCCTTGCCGCTCTTGCCGGTCACGCGCACCACGCCCTGACGCAGGTTCACCGCGTTCGCCGGCAGGCCGACCAGTTCGCTCACGCGCAGCCCGGCGGCGTACATCAGTTCCAGCATCGCGCGGTCGCGCAGGCCCGCGGGCGTGCCGGCATCCGGCGTGGCGAGCAAGGCCTCGATCTCGCTTTCGGACAGCGCCTTCGGCAACGGCCGCGGCTGGCGCGGCGGCGACAGCAGCGCGGTGGGGTCGTCATGGCGGGCGCCGCGTTGCGCCTGGAACGCGAAGAACGCACGCAGGGCCGCCAGCAGCCGCGCGTTGCTGCGCGCCGAATAGCCTTCGGCGGAACGATGCGCGAGGTAGTCGTAGAGCATCGCGCTGCCGGCGCTGGCGAGTTCGATGGAATTCCCGCGCGCGCGCGACCATCGCGCAAGGCCCGCGAGGTCGCGGCGATAACTCGCCAGCGTCGCCGCGCTCGCACCACGCTCGGCCCAGAACGCATCGAGGAATGCGGCGATCGCATTCGCATCCGCTTCGTTCAATTCCGGGAGCCGCATCGCCGCGATGCGGCGTTCGGCGGGCGTGGGCGCGGCCATGGTTCGAGCTTAGCAGCGGCCGCCATCGCCGCTATGCTGGCGCGATGGATTCCGCATCGAACGCTTCCACCCCGCGGCCTCGCGGCCTGCTCGGTTGGCGCCTGCTCGCGCTGGTCTACGACTTCTTCCCGGTGCTGGCGTTGTGGATGCTGCTGTCGACGGCCTTCACCCTCGGCCACACCTTCCTCGGCCACCACGTCGCGCGGCAGAACATCGCGCCGTTCAGCGCGTTGCAGTGGCTGCTGTGGCTGTGCTGCTGGGCCGTCACCGGCCTCTACGCGACGATCAGCTGGCGGCGCGGCGGCGCGACGCTCGGGATGCGCCCGTGGCGGCTGCGCGTGGCGTCGGCCGATGGTGGAAGCGCATCGCTCGCCGCGTTGTGGAAACGCTACGCCGTCGGCACCTTGTCGCTGCTGCTGGCCGGCGCGGGCTTCTGGTGGGCCTTGTTCGACCGCGAACGCCTGACCTGGCACGACCGCGCGAGCGGCACACGGATGCTGCGCCGGAAACCCTAGCCGGAGCGTCGCCGGAACAGCGCCGCCGACACCGCGAGCATGATCGCCGGCGGGATCAGGTAGGCGAGCCGGAAATCGAACTTGTACACGCCGGCGAGCTGCACGAACTGGGATTGCAGCAGCCAGAAGCAGAGCGCGAAGATGATGCCGATGAACAGGCGCTTGCCCAGCCCGCCGCTGCGCAACGAACCGAACGCGAACGGCACCGCGGCCAGGCACAGCGCGAGCACGTTGAGCGGATAGAACCAGCGCCCCCAGTAATGCTCCTCGTACTCGCTGGCATCGAGGCCGTTGCGCTTGCGGTAGGCGATGCTGCGGCTGAGCTCGCTCGCGGGCAGGTAGCGCGGGCGGGCGACGCTGGCCGCGAGCGCGGTTTCGTCGAGCTTCGAGGCCCAGTGTTCCTCCAGCGCCTCGGTTTCGGCGACCGAACGCTTGTCGAACCAGGTGCGCTTGACGTCGTGCAGCAGCCAGCCGCCGCTGTGGTGCTCGGCGCTGGCCGCGCGGGCGATCGATTCGAGCCGGCCGTCCTTGGCGAATTCGTACAGGCGCACGCCCTGCAGTTCGAGGTAGCGCGCGCCGCCAGTGCCCTTCTGCTGCCCGGTCTGCGCGTTGAGGAAGGTATCGCCCTCGCGCGCCCACAGCCCGCTGTACTGGGCCACGATCATGTCGTTGGACTTGGCCGAGGCTTTCAGCGAATCGGCGCGCTGCTGTCCCCAGGGCCCGAGGGTTTCGCCGTTCACCACCATCAGCACGGTCAGCAGCGCGAGGGAACCGGCGACGGCGATGCTCAGGCGCCGCCGCGACAGGCCCAGCGCGCGCAACGCGGTCAGCTCCGAGCTCGCGGCGAGCTGGCCCAGGCCCATCAGCGCGCCGATCACCGCGGCGGTCGGGAACAGCATGTAGGCGCGGCGCGGAACGCTCAGCGCCACCACCGCCACCACGCTGCCGAAACCGTAATGCCCGGTGCCGACGTCGCCCAGTTCGGTGACCACGGCCATCACCACGTCGAGCCCGATCAGCACCGCCCAGGTCAGCAACACCGTGCCCAGCAGCACGCGCGCGAGGTAAAGGTCGTGGATCTTCGGGAACGGCTTCATGCGTGCCTCCGCGGGCGGCGCACGCTGCCGTCGCGCACGTACAGCCAGGTGCCGAGGGCGAGCAGCGGCAACAGCAGCCACCACAGGCCGGCCGCCATCGGCAATTTGCCGCTGCCGAGCCAATCGGTGCCGAGCAGCATCAGGTTCATGCCGAACAGATAGGCGAGGAAACCCAGCAGCAGCCTGCCGTAACGCGCCTGGCGCGGCGAACTGCGCGCCAGCGGCACCGCCATCAGCGCGAACGCCAGCGCCAGCAGCGGCGGGGCGATGCGGAAATGCAGTTGCGCGCCGGCCTGTGCGCGCGGATCGGAGAACAATTCCGTGGTCGGCAGGCCCTGCGGATTGCGCGGGCCGTCCTCGGCCTTGGCCATCGGCATGCGCAATTCGTTGCTGGCGTAGCGCATCAGGCGGTAGTCGCGGCCGGCATCGAGCGGACCCTCGACCCGGAACCCGTCCTTGAGGTCGAGGAAACGCTGGCTGCCGCCCTCAATCTTCAGCGAACCGCCGGTGGCTGTGGTCACGTCGAGGCGATCCTTGTCCTGGCGGTAGACGAAGATGCGCTGCAGGTGGGTGCCGTCGTTCGACATCGCGCCGACGTAGACCACGCCCTTGCCGCCGGGGAGTTCGGTGAAGCGCCCCGCGTCCAGCCCCGCGACCAGCAGGTTGCGGTTGCCGGCGGCGATCATGTCGTCCGAGGTGCGCTTCGCCCATGGCCCCAGCCACAGCGAACAGACCGCGATCAGCCCGACCATCGGCAACACCAGCCAGGCCCAGGGCCGCAACAGGCGCCCCGGCCCGACCCCGGCCGCGGTCAGCACCGGCATTTCCGAGTCGCGGTACAGGCGCCCGAAGCCGAGCAGCAGGCCGATCATCAAGCCCAGCGGCAGGATCATCGGCATGTAGCGGATGGTCTGCAGCCCCATCTGCGACAGCATCAGCCCGGCCGGCACCCGGCCGCGCGCGATGTCGCCCAGCACGTCGGTGAACACGCCGCCGAGGCTGACGATGAACAGCACGATCAGCGCGGCGAACGTGGCCTGGGCCAGTTCGCGCAACAGGTAGCGGTCGAGCTTGAGCATCGCGCTCCGTGACGGAATGGGGGACGTGCGCCTCGCGGCTTGCACTACACTTCTCGGTTCGCCGGCATCGGCCTCGAATGCCGCCGCGAACAGACACGATCTTACTGAATCCGCCCGGGAATCCGTCGATGAGCCTTGAATTCGCCCTGAACGCCACCGCACCCACCGCCGCCGCCGTCGACTGCGTGGTGGTCGGAGCCTTCGCCGACGGCAGCCTGACCCCGGCCGCGCAGGCCCTGGATGGCGCCAGCGGCGGCCGCATCGCGGCCATGGTCAAGAGCGGCGACGTCTCCGGCAAGACCGGCAGGACCGCCCTGCTCCACGACCTCGCCGGCGTCGCCGCCCCGCGCGTGCTGGTGGTCGGCCTCGGCGAGGCCGGCAAGTTCGGCGTCGCGCAGTACCTGAAGGCCGTGGGCGATGCCGCGCGCACGCTCAAGGGCGGCCCGGCGAAATCCGCGCTGTTCACCCTCGCCGAAGTGGCGGTGAAGGACCGCGATGCGGCCTGGAACATCCGTTCCGCCGCGATCGCATCCGACCACGCCTGCTACCGCTACGTCGCCACCCTCGGCGAGAAGAACAAGAAGCGCGACGAAAAGGGTCTGGAGCGCTTCGAGATTTCCGGTTCCGACAAGGCCGCATTGGCGCAGGGCATCGCCATCGCCGCTGGCGTGCAGTTCACCCGCGAGCTCGGCAACCTGCCGCCGAACGTGTGCAACCCCGCCTACATCGCGCAGCAGGCGCAGGAATTCGCGGCGAAAAGCGACAAGGTCGAATGCGAGGTGCTCGACGACGCAATGATGGAGTCGCTCGGCATGGGTTCGCTGCTCGCCGTCGCGCGCGGTTCGGCGCAGCGCCCGCGCCTGGTCGTGCTGAAGTTCAACAATGGCGGCGATGCCAAGCCGTATGTCCTCGTCGGCAAGGGCATCACCTTCGACACCGGCGGCGTCAACCTGAAGACGCAGGGCGGCATCGAGGAAATGAAGTACGACATGTGCGGCGCGGGCACGGTGCTCGGCACCTTCGTCGCCGCGGTCGGCATGCAGTTGCCGGTGAACCTCGTCTGCATCGCCGCCGCGGTGGAGAACGCCATCGACGGCAACGCCTATCGTCCGTCCGACGTGATCACCAGCATGAGCGGCAAGACCATCGAGGTCGGCAATACCGACGCCGAGGGCCGCCTGATCCTCTGCGATGCCTTGACCTATGCGCAGCGTTTCGAACCGCAGGCGCTCATCGACGTCGCCACCCTGACCGGCGCCTGCGTGGTCGCGCTGGGCAAATACGCCGCCGGGGTGATGACCAAGGGCGACGACGACCTCGCGCGCGAACTCATCGCCGCCGGCGAAACCACCTTCGACCGCGCGTGGCAGCTGCCGCTCTGGGACGAATACCAGGGCATGCTCGATTCGCAGTTCGCCGACGTCTACAACATCGGCGGGCGCTGGGCCGGCGCGATCACCGCCGGCTGCTTCCTCTCGCGCTTCACCGAGGGCCAGCGTTGGGCGCACATGGACATCGCCGGCGTCGCCAACGGCGACGGCAAGATGGGCATGGCCACCGGCCGGCCGGTCGGTTTGCTGTCGCAGTGGTTGCTGGATCGGGCCGGATGAGCCCTTGTAGGAGCGCCTTCAGGCGCGACGGTTCCGTTCGTCGCGGCTAAAGCCGCTCCTACGATCACGACCATGCCTCGCGCCGACTTCTACCTGATCGACAAGCCGCGCTTCCGCGAGGAACCGCTGCTGCTGGTGTGCGAACTCGCGCGCAAGGCGACCGACGCCGGGCAGCACACGCTGGTGCTGGTGCGCGATGCGGCGCAGGCCGAGGCGCTGGACGACCTGCTGTGGTCGTTCGATCCGGACGCCTACGTGCCGCACCAGATCGCCGGCGCGGACGAGGACGAAGAGGAAGCCTCGGTGCTGATCGCTTCGCCGGAGACGGATGCGCCGCCACGGCCGCTGCTGATCAACCTGCGCGATGCCGCGCCGGTCGGGAGCTTCGAACGCGTGCTGGAAGTGGTGCCGGCCGACGAATCCGCGCGCGGTCCGCTGCGCGAACGCTGGAAGCATTACCAGTCGCTCGGTTTCGAGTTGAAAAAACACGACATGTAGAGGCTGTCATTCCCGCGAAGGCGGGAATCCAGCGTCTTTGCTTTTCCCGACAATCCACGCGAAAGACACTGGATGCCCGCTTGCGCGGGCATGACGAGCAAGAACGCATGACCACCCTCGCCCCCGGCTACGAACCCAAGTCCTTCGAATCCCGCCTGTACGCGCAATGGGAAGCCAGCGGCGCGTTCGCGCCCAGTGGCAACGGCCCGGCGTACACCATCCTGCTACCGCCGCCGAACGTCACCGGCACCCTGCACATGGGCCACGCGTTCCAGCACACGCTCATGGACGCGCTGGTGCGCTACCACCGCATGCGCGGCTTCCGCACGCTGTGGCAGATGGGCACCGACCACGCCGGCATCGCGACGGAAATGGTGGTGAGCCGCAACCTCGCGATCGAAGGCAAGGGCGAGACCCGCGATTCGCTCGGCCGCGACGCCTTCATCGAGAAAGTGTGGGAGTGGAAGCAGCAGTCCGGCGACACCATCGAGCGGCAGATGCGTCGGCTCGGCGCCAGCGGCGACTGGTCGCGCAGCGTGTTCACCATGGATCCGATGGCCTCGAACGCGATTACCGAGGCCTTCGTGCGCCTGCACGAGCAAGGACTGATCTATCGCGGCCAGCGCCTGGTGAACTGGGATCCGGTGCTGAAGACCGCGATTTCCGATCTTGAAGTCGCGAGCGAGGAAGAGAACGGATTCCTGTGGTCGATTTCCTATCCGCTCAGCGACGGCAGCAGCACGCTGGTGGTCGCGACGACGCGCCCTGAAACCATGCTCGGCGACACCGCGGTGATGGTGCATCCCGAGGACGAACGCTACGCGCACCTGGTCGGCAAGACCGTGCGCCTGCCGCTGACCAATCGAGAAATCCCGGTGATCGCGGACGATTACGTCGACCGTGAATTCGGCACCGGCGTGGTCAAGGTCACGCCCGCGCACGATTTCAACGACTACGCGGTTGGCCAGCGCCACGGCCTGCCGATGATCAATATCTTCAGCGACGAAGCGAAGGTGATTGCTTCGCGCGAGGACATTCCCGCCGCATATCGCGGACTGGATCGCTTCGAAGCGCGCAAGGCGATCGTCGCCGACCTCGAAGCCGCGGGCCTGCTGGTCGAAATCAAGCCGCACAAGCTGCAGGTGCCGCGCGGCGATCGCAGCGGCCAGGTGATCGAACCGTTCCTGACGGACCAGTGGTTCGTGAAAATGGACGATCTCGCGAAACGCGGCCTGGAACTCGTCGAGTCGGGCAAAGTGAAATTCGTCCCGCCCAACTGGATCAACACCTATCGCCACTGGCTGGAGAACATCCAGGACTGGACGATCAGCCGCCAGCTCTGGTGGGGCCATCGCATTCCCGCGTGGTTCGATGATGCCGGCAAGGTTTACGTCGGCCGCAGCGAACAAGAAGTGCGCGCGACGCATGGCCTCGGCGACGCGCCGTTGCGCCAGGATCCGGACGTGCTGGAAACCTGGTTCTCCTCGGCGATGTTCCCGTTCAGCACGCAAGGCTGGCCGGACGAGGACGCGATGGGCGAACTCGGCTTCGACATCGCGCTGCCGACCAGCGTGCTGGTGACTGGCTTCGACATCATCTTCTTCTGGGTCGCGCGCATGATCATGATGACCGACCAGCTGGTCGGCCGCGTGCCGTTCCGCGACGTCTACATCACCGGCCTCGTGCGCGACGCGCATGGCCAGAAGATGTCGAAATCGAAGGGCAACGTGCTGGATCCGCTCGACATCATCGACGGCATCAGCGCGGACGCGCTGGTGGCCAAGCGCACCACCGGCCTGATGAAGCCGCAGGATGCGCCGAAGATCGAAAAGGCCACGCGCAAGGAATTCCCCGAGGGCATCAACGCCCACGGCGCCGATGCGCTGCGCTTCACCATGGCCGCGCTGGCCGGCCCGGGCCGCGACATCAAGTTCGACCTGTCGCGCGCCGAGGGCTACAAGAACTTCTGTAACAAGTTGTGGAATGCGACCCGCTTCGCGCTGATGAATGTCGGGGAAGCATCGTTCTCCGGAGCGCCGCAGCCGAAGACCGACGCGGAAAAGTGGATCCTCGCCCAGCTCGATCGCACCTGCGCCGAGGCCGCGGTGCACTTCGCCGACTACCGCTTCGACCTGCTCGCGCAATGCCTGTACGAATTCGCCTGGAACCAGCTCTGCGACTGGTTCGTGGAACTGGCCAAGCCCGCGCTCAACGGCGACGACGCCGAAGCCGCGGATTCTACGCGGCACACGCTGCTTTACGTGCTCGATGCGCTGCTGCGCCTGCTGCACCCGCTGGTGCCGTTCGTCACCGAGGAGTTGTGGCAGGCGGTCGCGGCCAGGCTCGGCAAGTCGGGCAGCATCATGCTGCAGCCGTACCCGCAGGCCGGCGAGATCGACACCTCTGCGTTCGCGCAGGCCGATGCCGACATCGAATGGCTCAAGTCGATGGTCGGCGCGGTGCGCCGCATCCGCAGCGAACTCGGCGTCTCGCCTTCGAAGCAGGTCTCGCTGCTGTTGCGCGGCGGCAACGGCGAGGATGCAGCGCGCATCGCCCGCCTCGACGCGCAACTGCGCTTCCTGTGCCGGCTCGAACGCATCGAGGCGATTTCCGGCGAACCGCCCGCGGCCGCGCCCGCCGTGGTCGGCGAACTGCAATTGTTCGTGCCCCTGCAAGGACTGGTCGACCTCGATGCCGAGCGCGTGCGGCTCGACAAGGAAATCGCCAAGGTGGCGGCCGAGAAGGAAAAGAGCGAAGCCAAGCTGGCGAAGTTCGGCGCCGGCGTGCCGGCCGCGGTGGTGGAACAGGAACGCGCGCGACTGGTCGACTGGAGTTCGAAGCTGGAAGCGCTGGCCTCGCAGCGCGCGCGGCTGGGCCAGTAGAGCCTGTCCGAGACCGTCGCGAGCGATGGCAGATTGCGCGTGGCCGGAGCGCAGCCGCTGTTGACAGCCGAACGGCTGGCAAACCGCAGTTGACACGCAGTCAATGAGGATTCCGAGCACCGCACGCGCGCAAGCTGCCGAGCGCAGCAGGTCTCAGTCGAGCAACTCCAACGCCATCACGATCGCGTCTTCGCGCCCGTGGTTCGGCGCCGGGTAATAGCGCGGGCGGCGCCCGATCTCGTTGAAACCCTCGTCGTGGTACAGGGCCATCGCGCGCGGGTTCGATGGCCGCACCTCGAGGAACACGCGCATCGCGCCGCCGCCGCGCGCGACCTTGAGCAACGCGCGCAGCATGCGCCGGCCGTGGCCATGTCCTTCCGCTTCCGGCGCGACGCAGATGTTCAATACGTGCGCTTCGCCGGCGGCGATGCCGAGCACGCCGTAGCCGAGCAATTCGCCCGCCGATTCCAGCACCCACATCGCATGCCCGGCCTGCAGGCAGTCGCGGAAGATGCCGCGCGTCCACGGGAAGGGATAGGCGCGGGTTTCGATGGCGACGACCGCGTCGAGGTCGCTCTCGCGCATCGGCCGCAGCGATGCGGCGGTCGCCTCATCGGCGGCAGGCTGGGCGCTCATCGCGAACGCGCTTGCACGCGCAAGGCGCGCAGGCGCGGCCACAGCGCGCGCTTGCCTGCGGGATCGCGACGCAGGGATTCCAGGTCCAGTGGCGGCAACGCCGCGGCGCCGGCGGCGCGCAGCAATGCGCGCATCAAGGGTTCCGGAGCAGGCCTGGATGGCGGCGCGACGACCGGAGCAGTTCGTGCCGGCGGGATTGGCGGTTCGACCCGTTCGACGGAATCGAGCACGGCCGGCGCATCCGTCCCGCGCACGCGATACAGGCGATGGCCGAGTTCGGCCAGAACGTCGCGCTGGAACGGATCCCAGTTCATGCCGCCGTGCTCACGCCGAACGCCGGCGCCACAGCCATTGCAGCGGCCCCGACAGCGCGTACAGTACCGCGGCCGCGAGCAGCACCTTGGGCGGATCCAGCACCAGCGCGATGATCACCGCCAGCGCGACCACGATCGCGAAGAACGGCACGCGCTCCGCCTTCGGCCCGTCGCCGCTGCCCTTGAAGCTGGTGTAGCGGATGCGGCTGACCATCAGCAGGCCCGCGGCAACCGTGACCGCGAGCGCGGCGTAACGCAGGTCGATGCCGCGGAAATGCAGGTCGTGCGCGGTCCAGACGAAGCTCGCCATCAGCCCGGCCGCGGCCGGGCTGGCGAGCCCGACGAACCAGCGCTTGTCCACGGTGCCGACCTGGCTGTTGAAGCGCGCCAGCCGCAGCGCTGCGCAGGCCGCGTACAGGAATGCGGCCAGCCAGCCGAGCTTGCCGGCGGTGGGGCCGTCGAACTTCAACGCAACCAGCGCCCAGTGGTACATCACCAGCGCCGGCGCCATGCCGAAGCTGACCAGGTCGGCCAGCGAATCGTACTGCACGCCGAATTCGCTCTGGGTATTGGTCAGGCGCGCCACGCGGCCGTCGAGGCCATCGAGGATCGCGGCGATGAAGATCGCCACGCAGGCGGCTTCGAACCGCCCCTGCGAGGCGGCGATGATGGCGAAAAACCCGCCGAACAGGCCTCCTGTGGTGAACAGGTTCGGCAGCAGGTAAATCCCGCGCCGGCGCGGCTGGATGTCAGGGTTCGGCTCCATCCGTTCAGTGTAGCGGCTTGCGCGCCACCTCCCCCGGTGCTGCAATCGGGGCTCCCGGCCCCGGAGCCTCGCCATGCGCGCCCCGATCCTCGCCCCGATCCTCGTCCTCGTGCTGGCTTCTGCCACGGCGCATGCCGCCGGCATCTACCAATGGAAGGACGCCAAGGGCGTCACCCATTACACCGACACGCCGCCTCCCAGCAGCGAATACAAGCAGCGCAACATCTACAACCCCGGAACTGGCCAGCCCACGGCCAAGCCCGCGGAAAACCCGACCTGCACGACCGCGCGCAACAACCTCGCAGTGCTGAACAGCCAGCAGAACGTGCAGCTCGACAGCGACGGCGACGGCAAGCCGGACAAGACACTCAGCGACAGCGACCGCGCCAACCAGCTGGCGCTGGCCCAGGCCACCCTCAATATCAGCTGCACAAACAGCGCGCCCGCATCCGTTTCCGCACCGGCACCCGCTTCCAAGGGCGGATGAAAACGGCCTGGGCGATCGTCGCCGGGCTCGCGCTTGGCGGCGGCGTGGCGTGGTGGCTATCGCGCGACACCCCGGAACAGGCCGAAGCGAAGCAAAAACGTATCGAACGCGCGGCCGCCAAGCGCGCCGAAGCCGCCCGACCCGTCCTGTATCGCTGGCGCGATGCCGCCGGCACCCTGCACGTCGGCTCGGAACCGCCGCGCGGCCGGGACGCGAAGCATGTCGAGAAAATCGACCTGGAACCGAAACCGGGCATCGAGGTCCACGGCGACCGCGAATGACCTGCCGGCCACGTCGCGCGCGCATGGCACACTAGCCGGCCCACCCGCGTCCACCGTCGCCGCATGCGCCTGTCCCGCTTTCACCTGCACACCGAGAAGGAAACCCCCGCCGAGGCGGAGATCGCCAGCCACCAGCTGATGCTGAAGGCCGGCATGCTGCGCAAGCTCGCCGCCGGGCTCTACACCTGGTCGCCGCTGGGCCTGCGCGTGCTGCGCAAGGTCGAGGCCGTGGTCCGCGAGGAAATGGATCGCGCCGGCGCGATCGAAATGATCATGCCCACGATCCAGCCGAAGGAACTGTGGGACGAAACCGGGCGCTGGGCGAAGTTCGGCCCGCAGCTCCTGAAGATCAGGGATCGCAAGGAACAGGAGTTCTGCTACGCGCCGACCGCGGAGGAAGTGGTCACCGACTTCGCCCGCCAGGAACTCGCGAGCTACAAGCAGCTGCCGGTCAACTTCTACCAGATCAACACCAAGTTCCGCGACGAGATCCGCCCGCGCTTCGGGGTGATGCGCGCGCGCGAATTCCTGATGAAGGATGCGTACTCGTTCCATGTCGACGACGATTCGCTCGCCGCCGAATACCGCAACATGTACGACACCTACGGCCGCATCTTCACCCGGCTCGGGCTGGAGCACCGCGCGGTGTCCGCCGACACCGGCGCGATCGGCGGCAGCGCCTCGCACGAATTCCAGGTGATCGCCGATTCGGGCGAGGACACGATCCTGTATTCGGACGGTTCCGACTACGCTGCGAACGTGGAGCTGGCCGAAGCCGTTGCGCCCGGCGCGCGCTCCGGCGCGGGCGAAACGATGCGCAAGGTCGACACGCCGGTGCAGAAGACCTGCGAGGACGTCGCCACCCTGCTCGGCATTCCGCTCGAACGCACGGTGAAGTCGGTCGCGGTTATCGGCAAGGATGGCGATGGGAACGATGCCTTCGTGCTCGCGCTGGTGCGCGGCGACCACGTGGTCAACGAGATCAAGCTGGCGAAACTGCCGGGCATGGCCGAATACCGCCTCGCCACCGAAGCGGAAATCCTCGAACACCTCGGCAGCGAACCCGGCTTCCTCGGTCCGGTCGAGCCGAAGAAGGCCATTCGCGTCGTCGCCGACCGCAGCGTCGCGGCGATGCATGATTTCGTGGTCGGCGCGAACGCGGCCGGCTTCCACCTCGCCGGCGTGAACTGGGAACGCGACCTGCCCGAGGCCGAGGTCGCGGACATCCGCAATGCGGTCGCCGGGGATCCTTCGCCCGACGGCAAGGGCACGCTGCGCACCGCTCGCGGCATCGAGGTCGGCCACGTGTTCGCGCTCGGCCGCAAGTATTCCGAAGCGATGGATTGCACCGTGCTCGACGCCAGCGGCAGGAAGGTGCATCCGGCGATGGGCTGCTACGGCATCGGCGTGTCGCGCATCGTCGCCGCCGCGATCGAGCAAAACCACGACGCCAACGGCATCGCATGGCCCGAACCGATGGCGCCATGGCGCGTGGCGATATGCGTGATCAACCCGAAGGACGATCCGGCGGTGAACGCCGCCGCGGAATCGCTGTATTCGGAACTGAACGCCGCCGGCATCGAAACCGCGCTCGACGACCGCGGCCTGCGCCCGGGCGCGATGTTCGCCGACATCGAACTGATCGGCATCCCGCACCGCGTGGTGGTCTCGTCGCGCGGGCTGGAAGCGGGCACGTTCGAATATCGCGCGCGCACCGCTTCCGAATCCGAACAACTCGACCGCGCCGCGTTGCTGAAGCGGCTTGGCGCCGGCTGAGCGATCCGGCGATGTCGAAACTGCGCGTGCTCGGCTTCGCGGTCTCGCTCGACGGTTTCGCCGCCGGCCCCGACCAGAGCCTCGACCATCCGCTCGGCGTGCGCGGGCCGGAGCTGATGCAGTGGTTCTTCCCGACGCACGCGTTCCAGCGCAGGCATGGACTCGACGGCGGCGAAACCGGCATCGACAACGAGATCGCCGAACGCGGTTTCGAGAACATGGGTGCGTGGATCCTCGGCCGCAACATGTTCGGCCCGGTGCGCGGCCCGTGGCCGGACGATTCCTGGCGCGGCTGGTGGGGCGATGAACCGCCCTACCACGTGCCGACGTTCGTGCTAACGCACCATGCGCGCGCGCCGCTGGAAATGGCCGGCGGCACCACCTTCCACTTCGTCACCGGCGGTATCCACGAGGCGCTGGAACGCGCGCGCGAAGCCGCGGGCGAACGCGACGTGCGCCTCGGCGGCGGCGCGGCCATGGTCCGCCAGTACCTGTGCGAGCGGCTCGTCGACGACCTGCACCTCGCCATGTCGCCGGTGCTTCTCGGTCGCGGCGAACCGCTGTTCGCCGGACTCGACCTCGACGCGCTCGGCTACGAATGCGAACGCGTGCAGGCCGGCGAGCGCGCGACGCACGTGTTCCTGCGCAAGCGCACGGTTTGAGCGCGCGCGCAGCGCGCACCTATAATCGATTCACCGCGGAATGCGCATGCATCCGCGTTTCCCCATGGAGTGATGCGTGATGTCGATCGATCTCGAAGGCCTGTCCGCGAAACAACTCGAAGCGGTGATCGCACGGGCGAAGAAGCGCAAGGACGCGTTGAGCAAGCGCAAGCCGATCGCCGCCGTGCGCAAGAAGCTCGTCGCGCTGGCGAAGGCCGACGGTTACACCATCGCCGAACTGTTCGGCGAGGATGCGCACGCGAACGCCGACCTCGCGCCGGCCGCCAGGCGCGCGCGCAAGTCGACCAAGGGCCGCGTGCTCGGCAAGGTCGCGCCCAAGTACCGAAACCCCGAGAATCCCAAGGAAACGTGGTCCGGCCGCGGCATGCAGCCGCGCTGGCTGGCCGAACAAGTGAAGCGCGGGAAATCCGCCGCCGATTTCCTGATCAGCGCGAAGCCGACGCCGAAGGCGCAGGTGGCGGGCCGCCGCGTAGTCAAGGCCGCAGACGCCTGAAGTCGCGTTTCAGAGGTTGCGTCGCGTCGGCAGCAGCAGGTTGCCGAACAGCAGTCCCGCGACCAGCGCGAGCAGGATGTTGATCACGCCCAGCGTCGCCGCCTGGCCAACGCCCACGTCCTGCTGCTGCACGAGGTCGAGCATGCCGCGCAGGCTGGCGCTGCCGGGCACCAGCACGATGATGCCCGGCAAGCGCACCAGCGCGCCCGGGCGTCGCACCCAGCGCGCGTAGCCGTTTCCGGCGGCGGTCATCGCCAGCGCGGACAGGAAGATGCCGACTTCCCCGCCCCAGGCGTCGCTCGCGAACTTCGAGACCGCGTACGCCAGCACCACCGAGGCCATCACCAGCGGGTAATCGCCCTTGCGCGCGCGGAACAGCACCGCCAGCGCGTAGGCGACCACCAGCAACGACGCCCAGCCCAGCCATTCGGGCTGCGGCCGCAGCGCGCGCACCTGCGGTTGCACGCCGAGCAGGTTGGCGACGGTCAGCGCGATCATCGTGCCCACCGCGAGCTTCATCACCGTGGCGAGCGCGCCGGCGAAGCGCGCGGTACCGGACACCAGGTGCTGGCTGGTGAGTTCGTTCACCGCGTTGGTCAGCGACATGCCGGGCAGCAGCACGATCAGCGACACGATGATCACGGTATTGAGGTTGAGCGGGGCGATGAAACCCGCGACCAGCACCGCCACCGTGCCGGCGATCAGCCCCGCGATGGCGTCCGCGGCCTCGCGCAGTTGCGGGCGCAACCCGGTGAAGGGTTGCAGCAAGCCGATCAGCAGCCCGGTGATGCCGGCGGTGGCGATGTCGAGCCACGGCAGGCGCAGCAGCCCGGCGAAACCCGCGGCGGCAAGGCCGAAGCCCAGCACCTGCATCGCAAGGGCGCGAAACCTCGGCGGGTAATCCAGCTGGCGCAGCGCGGCGTGGCCGGTGGCGACGTCCATGCGCCCGGCCATCACCTCCTCGGCGATGTGGTCGGCCTTGCACAGCTTGGTCAGGTCGTTCTCGCCGGGTTCGAGCCGGATCACGCGGGTGGTGTCGGATTCGCCCGCGGGACGCGCCGGATCGCTGAACGACAGGATGATCCCGGTCGGGTTCGACCACGGTTCGCAGTCCAGCCCGAGTTTCTGCGCGACGGCGTCGACCGCGCCCTCGAGGCGCTGCGCGGTGGTGCCATAGCTGTGCAGGCGCCCGGCCAGTTCGACCACGAAGGCGATGCGCGCGGCGTAATCGGCGTTGTACGGGTTCATGGACATGCGCGGGAAGCATCGCATGGCCGCGCCCGGCCTTCACCCCGGCGGGCGTGGTTTGCGTAAGCTTGGCCCCGCCATGAACGCGAGCGCCAGCCGCCAGCCACCGAGCGCCGAAACCGACCCGCAGCGACCCGGCGTCTGGCGCCTGCGCGGGCGCTGGACGCTGGCCAACGCCAATGCGATCGGCGAGTTGCTGCGCGACGCGCCCGACGGCCTGGCCATAATCGACGCACGCGAGGTCGAGCGCCTCGACACCCTCGGCGTGCTGCAGCTGATGCGCTTCGCCGGCCGTCGCGACATCGATTTCTCCGCGTTCGAATTCGACCCCGCGCACCAGCACCTGGTGGGGGCGATCGAGGACGTCGGCGACGACCGCCCGCGCAGGAAGCGCGACTACGGCTTCCAGGCCGCGCTCGGCCGCCTCGGCTTCGCCGTGGTCGACAACGCCAGCGAGATCGTCGCCCTGATCAGCTTCCTCGGCGAGAACCTGGTCAAGCTGCTGCGCCTGGTGAAGCAACCGTGGCGGTTCAAGCCGACCGCGACCGTGTCGCAGATGGAGCAGGTCGGACTGGACGCGGTGCCGCTGGTGCTGCTGCTGTCCTACCTCGTCGGCGCGGTCATCGCCTTCCTCGGCGCGAACATCCTCGCCGACTTCGGCGCGACCATCTACGTGGTCGAGCTGGTGAGCATCGCGTTCCTGCGCGAATTCGGCGTGCTGCTGACCGCGATCATCCTCGCCGGCCGCACCGCCAGCGCGTTCACCGCGCAGATCGGCGCGATGGTCAGCCGCGAGGAAGTGGACGCGATGCGCACGCTCGGCCTCGACCCGGTCGACGTGCTGGTGCTGCCGCGGCTGATTGCGCTGCTGGTGATGCTGCCCCTGCTCAGCTTCCTCGCCGACATCGCCGGCCTCGCCGGCGGCGTGTCGGTCGGCGCGTTCAGCCTCGACATTCCGCCGCAGGCCTACCTCGCGCGCATGCAGGACACCTTCGAGATGCGGCATTTCCTCGTCGGCCTGTCCAAGGCACCCATCTTCGCAATGCTGATTGCGCTGATCGGCTGCCTCGAGGGCCTGCAGGTGCAGGGCACCGCGCAGTCGGTCGGCGAACGCACGACCTCGAGCGTGGTGCAGTCGATTTCGCTGGTGATCGTGATCGACGCGCTCGCGGCGATCTGGTTCATGCAGATGGGTTGGTGAGATGGAACAACGCGACGCCACCGACAGCGGACCCGCCTTGCCGCGCGAAGGCGAGCCCATCATCCGCGTGCGCGGGCTGACCAACCGCTTCGGCGAACAGGTCGTGCACGAGGGCCTCGACCTCGACGTGCGCCGCGGCGAGATCCTCGGCGTGGTCGGCGGCTCGGGCACCGGCAAGTCGGTGCTGATGCGATCCGTCCTCGGCCTGCGCCGGCCCGATGCCGGCGAGCTCGAGGTGCTGGGCGTGGACGCGCTGTCCGAGGATCCGGACGACCGCCGCCACATCGAACGCCGCACCGGGGTCCTGTTCCAGGACGGCGCGCTGTTCTCCTCGCTGACCGTGGGCGAGAACGTGCAGGTGCCGTTGAAGGAACACTACAGCGACCTGCCCGATTCGCTGCGCTACGAACTGTCGCTGCTGAAGGTGAAGCTGTCGGGCCTGCCGGCCGACGCGCTGAACAAGCTGCCGGCGCAACTCTCCGGCGGCATGCGCAAGCGCGCGGGGCTGGCGCGCGCGCTGGCGCTGGATCCGCCGTTACTGTTCCTCGACGAGCCGACCGCGGGACTCGATCCGATCGGCGCGGCCGCGTTCGACGAATTGATCCAGACCCTGCAGAAGGCGCTGGGCCTGACCGTGTTCCTCATCACCCACGACCTCGACACCCTGTACCGCATCTGCGACCGGGTCGCGGTGCTGGCCGACCGCAAGGTGGTGGTGAACGCCCCGCTGGCGGAGGTCGAACGCCTCGATCACCCGTGGGTGCAAGAATACTTCCACGGCCCGCGCGCCCGCGCCGCGCAGGCTGCCCGCGACGTCAACGCGTTGCGTGCCCAACCACAGGCCACATGACGCATGGAAACCAGAGCCAACTACGTGTTGATCGGCGCCTTCACCATCGCGGTGGCGGTGTTCGGCCTGCTGTTCGCGCTGTGGGCCGCGAAGTATTCCTCCGACCGCAGCTGGCAGGAATACGAAGTGATCTTCAACGAACCGGTGACCGGGCTCACCGAAGGCGGATCGGTGCAGTACAACGGCATCGCGGTCGGCACCGTGCAGCAACTCACGCTGTCGCCGCAGGATCCGCGCCGGGTCGAGGCCCTGCTCAAGATCGGCGCCGAAGTTCCGGTCAAGGTCGACACCCGCGCCAAGCTCTCGCAGCAGGGCATCACCGGCAGCCCGTTCATCCAGCTCACCGGCGGCAGCCCGAGCGCGGCGCGCCTGCTGCCGCGCGACAGCGACGACATCCCGGTGATCCAGACCGAACCCTCGGCGCTGCAGAACATCGCCGACACCGCGAACCGCCTGGTGGAACGCCTCGACAAGGTGCTGAGCGAGGAGAACGTCAACCACATCAACCAGACGCTGGCCAACCTCGACAACATGACCGCGGCCATTGGCGGGCAGAAGGAAGACGTGCGCGCGCTGGTGCTGAACCTGCGCCAGGCCACCGAGCAGCTGAACACCACGCTCGCCACCACCAACCATGCGGTCGGCAACATCGACCGCGACCTGCCGCAGGTGCTGGCGAAACTCGATTCGACCCTGACCAAGCTCGACGCCGCGGCCGGCAACGCCAACCAGATCCTCGGCGAGAACCGCGCGGCCATCAACAGCTTCGCCAACGACGGCCTGTCGCAACTCGGGCCGACGCTGTCCGACCTGCGTTCGCTGGTACGCGACCTGCGCCGCATCAGCGACCGCCTCGACCAGAGCCCGGCGCGCTTCATCCTCGGCCGCGACGCACCCAAGGAGTTCGAGCCCAAATGACGACGCGACATCGCCTTGCGTTCTCCCTCCTGCTGCTGCCCGCGCTCGCCGGCTGTTCCATCCTCGGCGGCAAGCAGAAGGAACCTTCCACCCTGTACGCGCCCGATCCGCGCGTGCAGGTCGATCCGTCGTGGCCGAACGTGGATTGGCAGCTGTCGATCAGCCGGCCCGATGCGGCGCGCATGGTCGATACGCTGCGAATCACCGTGCGCCCCTCTCCCGAGGAGTTGCAGGTGTACAAGGGCGCGTCGTGGGCGAAGTCGCCCTCGGAGATGGTCGAGGATTCGGTGCTGCGCGCGCTGGAGGATTCGGGGAAGATCCCCGCGGTCGCGCGCCAGGGCAGCGGCATCGCCGCCGACTACAAGCTGGTGATGGACCTGCGCCGTTTCGAATCGGATTACGCCGGCGGCGCGGCGCCGAGCGCGACCATCGAGGTGAACGCCAAGCTGCTGCACAGCGCCGGCCCGGACGTGGTCGCTTCGCGCACTTTCGTGCAATCGGTGCCGGCGGCTTCCACCGCGGTGCCGGACGTGGTCGATGCGTTCTCACGCGGCCTCGGCCAGGTCGCGCACGACATCGCGGGATGGACGCTCACGACTGGCGACATGCACCAGCGGACGGCGCATAAGAAGTAATCGGTGCCCTATGATCCTCGACATCCTCTTTGAATTTCTGTCTTCGACACTTTCATTACCGGAGCGCGTTGGAGCGACCCTGGTTTCGATATTGATGTTCGTTTGTGGCACTGCATTTCTGGCAATCGCCGTTCTGTTAGCAGTAAACGTACCTTCAATTCAAGCAGCGGCCGTTCTTTTGTGCATTTTTCTGCTGCTGTCGCTCGTCTCGTATTGGTTCATGTATCGCGCAATAATCGAGTTGCGCAGAACTAAAGGACAGGCTTGATAGTCCATTCAAGCCGGCACGGCTTCGTGACCGCGATTGATTTGTAGGAGCGCTCTCGAGCGCGACTTCCATCTGCAAACCGCGTGCCGGTCGCGCCCTGAAGGGCGCTCCTACGGATGCGACAACACACTGCGAAACGTCAGGTTGATCCGCGGCCCGACGGCGCGCGCCATCGGCGGCACCGCATGCAGCCAATGGCGCTGCGTCGCGCCGGACATCACCAGCAGGCTGCCGTGGGTGAGGTCGATACCGAACGATCCCCTACCCTTGCGTTCGCGCAAACGGAAACGCCGCGTCGCGCCGAGGCTGATCGAAGCGATCAACGGCTCCGGGCCGAGTTCCGGCTCGCTGTCGCGATGGAAACCGAGGCGGTCGTTGCCGTCGCGATACAGATTCGCGAGCACGCTGTTGAAGCCGGCATCGAGCTCGCGTTCCAGGCGTTCGCGCACCGAGGCGAGCGCATCCGGCCACGGATGCGGTTCGAAGCGCGTTCCCGAATACGTGTAGGCCGCGTCGCCGATCCAGCAACTCAGCCGCGGCGCGTCGAGGCTGCGGCCGTACACGGTGATGCGGTGGCGTTCCCACGGCAGCGTCGCGCGCAGGGCTTCGAACAGGGCCCGCGCTTCGCCGGTTTCGAGCCAATCCCGCTCGTAAACGAGGCTTGCGCCGGGCAATTCGACCGTCTCTCGGGCCATGCCCCGTAGAATGGCGCGATTCCACAGGGGCCGCCATCGCCATGACCGAGCAGATCGAACGCGACGTGATGGAATACGACGTTGTCGCCGTCGGCGCCGGCCCGGCCGGGCTCGCATTCGCGATCCGGCTCAAGCAGCTGAACCCGGACGCTTCGATCTGCGTGCTGGAGAAAGGTTCCGAACCGGGCGCGCACATCCTGTCCGGCGCAATCATGGATCCGCGCGCACTCACCGAACTGTTCCCCGACTGGGCCGAACGCGGCGCGCCGCTGAAGCAGGCGGTGACGCGCGACCAATTCCTGTTCCTCGACGAAACCGGCGCGAAGGCCACGCCGAACTGGCTGCTGCCGGAATGCTTCCACAACCACGGCAACTACATCGTCAGCCTGGGCGCGGTGACGCGCTGGCTGGCGCAGCAGGCCGAGGCGCTGGGGGTGGAGATCTTCCCCGGCTTCGCCGCCGCCGAAGTGCTGTACGACGAAACCGGCGCGGTGAAGGGCGTGGCCACCGGCGACATGGGCATCGGCAAGGACGGACAGCCCACCGACCAGTTCCAGCGCGGCATGGAACTGCACGCGAAGTACACGATCTTCGCCGAGGGCTCGCGCGGTCAGCTCGGCCGGCAGCTGATCGCGAAGTACGCGCTGGATTCCGGCAAGGATCCGCAGAGCTACGGCATCGGCATCAAGGAGCTGTGGCAGGCCGATCCGGCGAAGCACCAACCGGGGCTGGTCGTGCATACCGCCGGCTGGCCGCTGGACGCCGACACCTACGGCGGTTCGTTCCTGTACCACGCCGAGGGCGGCCAGATCGCGGTCGGCTTCGTGGTCGGGCTGGACTACAAGAACCCGTGGCTGAGCCCGTTCAACGAATTCCAGCGCTTCAAGACCCATCCGGCGATCCGCAAGCACCTGGAAGGCGGCAAGCGCATCGGCTACGGCGCGCGCGCGATCACCGCCGGCGGCCTGCTGAGCCTGCCGAAGCTGGTGTTCCCGGGCGGCGCACTGGTCGGTTGCGAGGCGGGTACCCTCAACGCCAGTCGCATCAAGGGCAGCCATGCCGCGATCAAGACCGGCATGCTCGCCGCAGAGGCCGCGTTCGCGGCGCTGGGCGAAGGCCGCCAGCGCGATGAACTGGCGGCGTATCCGGCCGCGTTCGAGGACAGCTGGCTGCACGCGGAACTGCAGCAGTCCAAGAACTTCAAGCAGTGGTTCAAGAAGGGCCGCAGCTTCGCCACGCTGATGACCGGCATCGAACAATGGCTGTTGCCGAAGCTGGGCATCCGCAACCCGCCGTGGACGATCCACCACCACACGCCGGACCACGCCAGCCTGCAACCGGCGGCCACGCAACCGAAGATCGAGTATCCGAAGCCGGACAACGTGCTGACCTTCGACCGACTCAGCTCGGTGTTCCTGTCCAGCACGTACCACGACGAGAACCAGCCGGCGCACCTGACCCTGAAGGACGCATCGATCCCGGTCGAGGTGAACCTGCGCGAATACGCCGGCCCCGAAGCGCGCTACTGCCCGGCCGCGGTGTACGAATTCGTCGGCGATGCCGGCAGCGAACGCCTGCAGATCAACGCGGCCAACTGCGTGCATTGCAAGACCTGCGACATCAAGGACCCGACCCAGAACATCGTCTGGGTCGCGCCGCAGGGCGGTGGTGGCCCGAATTACCAGAACATGTAGGGCCGCGGTTCCGCCGAGGCGGTGAGGAGCGCGCGGGACACGCGGATCGAGCATGCCAAACACCCTTTACCTGCACGTCGGTTCGCCGAAGACCGCCACCACGCTGGTGCAGCGCCACTTCACCCGCAGCGGCGTACTCGCCGCGCACGGCGTGCACTACCCCGTGGTCGGGGACGACCCGCGCGACTATGCGCAGCACGCCTTCGGGCGGGCGTTGCTGCACGCCGACTACGGCTCCGCGTCCACGATCGTCTCCCGGGCCACCGCCGGCCACGCGTCAACCCTGCTCTCGGCGGAGACGATCACCAACTGCATCGCCAGTCCGCGACGCTTCCCCGGCTTCCTGCAGTTCCTCCACGCCATCGCCGGTACGCTGGACGCCGTGCGCGTGATCGTCTTCCTGCGCGAGGCGAGCACGTTCTACGAATCGATGTACCTGCAATCGATGAAGGGCAAGGAACTCGCGACGTCCTTCGATGCCTATCTCTCGCAACGCCAGGGATGGTTCGGAACCCTGTTCCGCAACCTGTCCGCCATCGAATCGATCGGCGGAAACGTGGTGCTGGACGCCCACGCCTTCCGGCCCGGGTCGTACGCGGAAGAATGGCGGCGCGCGCTCGGCTTCGACATCGCCCTGCCCGCGTCGACGCAGGCCAACCCGCGGTTGTCGTTGAAGTCGCACCTGTTCTTCAGGCAGTTCGAGGCATTCCGGTCGCAGCGAGGCGTCGCCATGGAACGCCGCGAGGCGCTGGAACTGATGGGCCTGCATCCATCGCCGTTCGACGACGACCAGGATCGCTTCCGCCTGTACCGCGACGGCGTCGCCGAAGCGATCCACGCGCACGCTCTGGCGGAGGCGGAACGATGCTCGCGGCACGAATACCTGCTCGCCTTCGCGGGACACGCGCCGCTGCAGGCGGATATTCCGTGGGTCGACCTCGACGCCGTGGCGCTCACGCCGCGCGATCTCGACGCCGCCGAAGCGTTCCTGCGCGCCCATGCCACGACCGGGTGACGCGGGAAGGCCACGGCGAACCGAATGACCGGAACCCGTGTCGGCCGATCGCGCCGGCAGGTCTCAACCGCGGCGCGGACTGATCGGTGGCGGCAGGCAACCCGGCTTGGGCCGGTCGTACAGGTACAGGCGATAGGGCGCGACGACGACCGTGCGATCCGCGGGCAGGCACTTCTTCGGCAGTTTCACGCCGCGCCGGCGCGTGACGAGGGCGATGAACCAGCGCTCGTCGCCCGGCACGTAGTTGGCGCGCTCCGCGTTGGAGAGCCATGCATGCCGCCAGACCCGCTTGCTCGACGGCGTGAGCAGCGAACTGACCTGGAGCGTTCCCCCGGACACCAGGGTCATCGCATTGGCATCCCAGTAATTGGCGAAACCGTTGCTGTAGCCATTGGAGGCGAGCCATTCGATCGCGCGCGCGCGTTCCGCGCTGGTGGACCGCTGGTTCTTGCCGATCCCGAAATAGTCGCCGGGAAACTTCACGCACGCCGTCACGGTCGTGGCGACGCCGAGCAGGAGCAGGCACGCGAGCACGCCGCGGGATCCCAGGGTCCGCGCCTTCGTCGCGGCGGCGCCCGGCACCCGCCCCGCCGCGAGCACGAACAGCGGCGAAACGGTGACCAGGCCATAGTAGATGCCGTAGTAAAGGCGGATCTCGTCGTAAAGCAGCAGGTAGCCGAAGATCGCGGCCGTACCGGCCATGGCGAAGCCATAGGCGAATCCTTCCGCACCGGACAATGCCTGCCATGGCTTGCGGATCGCGACCGGCGCGACGACGAGCCATGCCCAGCAGGCGATCGCCAACGCCGCCGCGATCGCCGCGAATGCGCCGCTTCCGCCGCCGGCGAATCTCCATGCCAGCGCGCCGACCGTGTCCAGGTTCCCGATGATGTGCGCAGGCTCGGGCACGAACGACATCCGCGCGTAACTGGTATTCACCACCAGTCCGTGCTTCAGCAGCGCATGCAGCCAGTTCCCGGCACCCGACGCGCACGCCGAAACCGCCAGCACAGCCCACAGCCGGCGGCGGTCGCCGGTCGCCGGATCGCCGCTGCCGCGCGGCAGCCACTGCGAAACCACGCCGCCGATCATCGGGACGAGCATGTACACCAGCGCCTTCTTCGGCGTCGAGGCCGACATCAGCAGGACCATCGCCCCGGCCAGCGCGAGATGCCACGCACTGCCCTTCTGCACGCCGAAACGGATGGCGCAGGCCAGCAACGCCAGCACCAGCGCGGCCTGGAACGTCGTCGGCAGCGCGAGCATCAGGTCCTGGTAGATCAGGGACGGCCCGAGCAGGAATGCGCACATGGCGAGCAGTGCGCGCAACGGCCGCACGGACAGGACCCGCCCCAGCCACGTCCCCGCGAGCAAGGCGAGGACGATGCCGATGGCGACGGTGAATCGCGCGGCATCCACGGTGGCGCCGAACAGCAACACGCCGAGCTTCGCCGCGTGCGCGCTGCCGTCGAGCATCAGGCTATCGCTGACGTAGTACCAGTTTTGGCCGAGCCAGTTGCCGGACTTCACCAGCTCGTTCGCCAGCAGCACGACCGCCGCCGAGTCCGAGTTGACCAGCGATGGAACCAGCTTCCAGACGAAGGCGACGAGGGTCGCGGCCGCAACGGCGGCCAGCAACCCTCGCAACGCGGCCGATGCATTCATCGGCGGCCGGCCCTTCATGCCTCGAGGACGATCTTCACCAGTTTTTCCGCCAGCGCCTGCGCTTCGGTGTTCGCGGTCTGCAGCACCACTTCCGCGTTCTCCGGCTCCTCGTACGGCGAGTCGATGCCGGTGAAGTGCTTGATTTCGCCCGCGCGCGCCTTGGCGTAGAGGCCCTTCACGTCGCGCTTCTCCGCCAGTTCCAGCGGCGTGTCGACGAAGACCTCGACGAACTCGCCTTCGGCGAACAGTTCGCGCGCCATGCGCCGCTCGGCGCGGAACGGCGAGATGAAGCTGACCAGCACGATCAGGCCGGCATCGGCCATCAGCTTGGCCACCTCGGCGACGCGGCGAATGTTCTCGACGCGATCCTCGTCGGTGAAGCCGAGGTCCTTGTTCAGGCCATGGCGGACGTTGTCGCCATCGAGCAGGTAGGTGTGCTGGCCCATCGCCAGCAGCTTCTTCTCGGCGAGGTTGGCGATGGTCGACTTGCCGGAACCGGACAGGCCGGTGAACCACACGCAGCGCGGCTTCTGGTGTTTGATGCGCGCGCGCGCGGACTTGTCCACCTCGAGGTGGTGCCAGTGGATGTTGCCGGCGCGGCGCAAGGCGAAATCGAGCGTGCCGGCGGCGACGGTGGCGTTGGTCTGGCGATCGACCAGGATGAACGCGCCCAGTTCGCGGTTCTCGGCGTAGGGCTCGAACGCGACCGGCTGGTCGAGGTAGAGGTTGACCAGCGCGACTTCGTTGAGGTCGAGGTGCTTGGCCGCGAGTTCGTCCTGGGTGTTGACGTCGATCTTGTGCTTGATCTCGGTGACCTGCGCGCCGACGGTGCGCGCGCCGATCTTCATGAAGTACGGGCGCCCGGGCAGCAGCGGCGCATCGTCCATCCACAGCACGTGCGCGCCGAACTGGTCGGAGGTTTCCGCCGGATCGGCGGCCGCCACGATCACGTCGCCGCGGCTGGCGTCGATCTCGTCGACCAGGGTCAACACCACCGCCTGCCCGGCGTTGGCGGACTCGAGGTCGCCGTCGGCGGTGACCACGCGCGCGATGCGCGAGCGGCGGCCCGAAGGCAACACCGCGACTTCCATGCCCGGCCGCGCCTCGCCGTCGGCGAGGCTGCCGGCGAAGCCGCGGAATTCGTGGTTGGGGCGGCACACCCACTGCACCGGCATGCGCAATGCGCCGACCTTGCCCTTGGCATCGACCTGCACGTTCTCGAGGTGCTCGAGCAGCGCTTCGCCGTGGTACCACGGCGTCGCCGGCGAATGCTCCAGCATGTTGTCGCCCTTCAGCGCCGACAGCGGGATCGCGGTGACGTTCGGGATGCCGAGCGTGGCGGCGAGTTCGCGGTAGCCGGCGACGATCTCGTCGAAGCGCTCCTGCGAATAATCGACTAGGTCCATCTTGTTCACCGCCAGCACGACGTGGCGGATCCCGAGCAGCGAGACGATGTAGCTGTGGCGGCGGGTCTGCGTCAGCAGGCCCTTGCGCGCGTCGACCAGCACGATGGCAAGGTCGGCGGTGGACGCGCCGGTGGCCATGTTGCGGGTGTACTGCTCGTGTCCCGGGCAGTCGGCGACGATGAACTTGCGCTTGTCGGTGCCGAAGAATCGGTAGGCGACGTCGATGGTGATGCCCTGCTCGCGCTCGGCGGCGAGGCCGTCGACCAGCAGCGCGAAATCGATCTCCTCGCCCTGCGTGCCGTGGCGGCGGCTGTCGGATTCGAGCGCCGCGAGCTGGTCGTCCAGCAGCAGCTTGGTGTCGTGCAGCAAGCGCCCGATCAGGGTGCTCTTGCCGTCGTCGACGCTGCCGCAGGTGATGAAGCGGAGCAGGCTCTTGGTTTCGTGCTGCTGCAGGTAGGCGGCGACTTCGGCCGCGGCGTCCTGTCGTTCGATGCCGGCCATCAGAAGTAGCCCTCCTGCTTCTTCTTCTCCATCGACGCGGTCGGGTCGTGGTCGATCACCCGGCCCTGGCGTTCGGAGGTGGTGGCGACCAGCATCTCGGCGATGATCTTCTCCAGCGTATCGGCCTCGGATTCGATCGCGCCCGTCAGCGGGTAGCAGCCGAGCGTGCGGAACCGCACCTTCTTCTGCATCGGCGTTTCGCCCTCGCGCAGCGGCAGGCGCTCGTCGTCGACCATGATCAGCGCGCCGTCGCGTTCCACCACAGGGCGTTCCTGGGCGAGATAGAGCGAAGGCACCGGGATGTTCTCGCGGAAGATGTACAGCCAGACGTTGAGTTCGGTCCAGTTCGAGATCGGGAACACGCGCACCGATTCGCCCTTGTGGATGCGCGCGTTGTACAGGTTCCACAGTTCCGGGCGCTGGGTCTTGGGATCCCAGCGGTGCTGTGCGTTGCGGAAGCTGAAGATGCGTTCCTTCGCCCGCGACTTTTCCTCGTCGCGGCGCGCGCCGCCGATGGCGGCGTCGAAGCCCCACTTGTCCAGCGCCTGCTTCAACGCCTGGGTCTTCATGACGTTGGTGTGCACGGTGGCGCCGTGCGAGATCGGGCCGATGCCCTGGGCGAGGCCGTCCGGGTTGGTCCACTTGCGCAGTTCGACCCCGGTCTCCGCGGCACGGCGGTCGCGGAAGGCGATCATTTCCCTGAACTTCCACGTCGTGTCGACGTGCAGCATCGGGATCGGCGGCTTGGCCGGGTAGAACGCCTTCACCAGCAGGTGCAGGAGGACCGAACTGTCCTTGCCGACCGAGTACATCATCACCGGGTTCTGGAACTCGGCGGCGACCTCGCGCAGGATGTGGATGCTCTCCGCCTCCAGGCGGTCGAGATGGGACAACGGGCGCGCGGCTGGCATCGGCAGGCGAAAATGTGAAAGGAATCGCAGTCTAGCCCAGCCTTGCTGCAATGCGCCATCAAAAACCCCGGCCAAAGCACCGGGATGGTATCTGCCGCTAAAATCGCGGATTCATGGCCTCCACCGGCCCCGGAATCCGTTACCCAGAGCCCTTTCCCCACAATGAAAATCCTCGTCGGTTACAAGCGCGTGGTGGACTTCAACGTCCGCATCCAGGTCAAGCCGGACGGTTCCGGCGTGGTCACCGACGGCGTCAAGCTGTCCCCGAATCCGTTCGACGACATCGCGCTGGAAGAAGCCCTGCGCCTGCGCGACAAGGGCATCGCCACCGAAGTGGTGGTCGCCACGATCGCCCCCGCCGATGCCCAGGCGCACCTGCGCAACGGCCTGGCGATGGGCGCGAACCGCGCCATCCACGTCGTCAGCGACCAGCCGGTACAGCCGCTGACCGCTGCCCGCACCCTGCTCAAGCTGGTCGAGAAGGAACAACCCGACCTGGTGATCCTCGGCAAGCAGGCGATCGACGACGACGCCAGCCAGACCGGGCAGATGCTGGCCACGCTGTGGGGCCGCCCGCAGGCGACGTTCGCTTCGAAGCTCGAGATCGTCGGCGGCAAGGCCACCGTGGTGCGCGAGGTCGATGCCGGCCTGGAAACCCTCGAGGTCGACCTGCCGGCGGTGGTCACCACCGACCTGCGCCTCAACGAACCGCGCTTCATCAAGCTGCCGGACATCATGAAGGCCAAGAGCAAGCCGCTTGAAACCATCGCTTTCGCCGACCTCGGCGTCGATGCCGGCGATACGCTCAAGACCACCCACTACGCGGCGCCGGCCAAGCGCAGCCGCGGCGTGATGGTGAAGGATGCGGCCGAACTGGTCGCCGCACTCAAGCAGAAGGGATTGCTGTGATGGCCAAGGTTCTCATCGTCGCCGAACACCTGGACGGCAAGCTCAATGCGTCGACCGCGAAGTGCGTCTCCGCCGCGCAGGCGCTGAAGCCCGAGTCCATCGACATCCTCGTGCTCGCCGCGGATCCCGCCGGCGTGGCTGCGGACGCCGCGCAGATCGCCGGCGTCGGCAAGGTGCTCGCGGTCGCCAATGCCGCGAACGCGAATGCCATCGCCCAGGTGCAGGCCCCGCAGGTCGCAGCGCTGGCCAAGGACTACACCCACGTGTTCGGCCCCAGCACCACCTTCGGCAAGGACCTGATGCCCTGCATCGCCGCCCTGCTCGGGGTGGCGCAGGTGTCCGACGTGATGGCGGTCGAAGGCAGCCACGTGTTCAAGCGCCCGATCTACGCCGGCAACGCGATCGTCACCGTGGAAGCGCCGACGGACCACGCCGTGGTCGCCACCATCCGCGCCGCCTCCTGGCCGGAAGCCGCGCGCGGCGGCAATGCCGCGGTCGAACCGGCTTCGGTGGATGCCGCGCTGCCGTCGCACACGCGCTACGTAGGCCTCGCTGCCGGCAAGTCGGATCGCCCCGACCTGCAGAGCGCGAAGCGCGTGGTGTCGGGCGGTCGCGGCGTCGGCTCGAAGGAGAACTTCGAGATCATCTACAAGTTCGCCGACAAGCTCGGCGCGGCGGTCGGCGCCTCGCGCGCGGCGGTCGACGCCGGCTACGTGCCGAACGAACTGCAGGTCGGCCAGACCGGCAAGATCATCGCGCCGGAGCTGTACGTCGCGGTCGGCATCAGCGGCGCGATCCAGCACCTGACCGGGATCAAGGACGCCGGCACGATCGTGGCGATCAACAAGGACGGCGATGCGCCGATCTTCGAGATCGCCGATATCGGCCTGGTGGGCGACCTGTTCCAGGTGCTGCCGGAGCTCGAGAACGCTTTGTGAGGTTCATGCCTGTCGCCAGGCCCGCGCCCTTCAAACCGGTCGTTTCCGCGATCCTGTTCGTTGCTTGCTCGATCGCCTTTGCCATCCTTGCCTGGACGTGGGACCGCGCCGCGATCGGAGTCGCATGGGAGGCGTACGCGACCCCCTCCCGATTGTTCGCCAATGCCCTTCCAGGCCTCCTTTTCGCAATGGCGCTGCTGGCGCTGACGCGGCGTATCGCCCTGTCGTTCGCGATCTCCTGCGGCGTCTATTGGCTGGTGTACTGCATCGAAGGAACCAAGCTCGAGATCCTCGGGGATCCCATCGGGCTCCAGGATTTCTTTTTCTTTTCCAATATCGACATCCCGTCGCTGAAGCTTTTCTGGGAATACGTACAACATCCTTTCCTCGCGTTGTCCGCGGGGGCGCTCTGCCTGCTGGCAATCGTCTTTGCATGGCGAATGGAACCGCCGGCGTACCGGACCGCGCCCGCCCGGCTGCCTTTCGTCCTCGTTCCCCTGGTACTGGCGTTCCTGCTCGCGCGCGGCGGCTGGCCATGGGATCGCCTGTATTCCACCGACACGGTGATGCCGGCGCGCTTCAGCGAGATACCGGCCGTTCTCCATGCCGGCCAGGTGCCGGCGCTGGTTTTTTCCAGCGTGCGCAGCAGCAAGACGATCCGCGCCATCGACGAGGATTCCCTGGAATGGCTGTTGGCGCACGCCCCGCCACGCACCAAGCCAATGTCGCTGGGCGGCAAGCCCGACGTGGTCGTCGTCCTCAGCGAATCATTCTTCGATCCGCACGTCATCAAGGGAATGGATGCCCTTCCGGACAACATCCCGAACGTGCGCGAGGCCATTTCCTCCGGACATGGCGGCTACATGCGGGTTCCCACGTTCGGCGGCGGCACGATCCGCACGGAGTTCGAAGTCCTCACCGGGGTCCCGATGCGCAGCTTTCCCGGCATCCGGTTCCCGTATGCCGGCCTCGTCCACGACCGCACCCCCGGCTTGGTCCGGCTGCTCAAGTCCCATGGCTACCGCGCGGTGGCGATCCATGGAAACGCCGGCTCTTTCTGGAATCGCAACAACGCGTTCAAGTCGATCGGATTCGATGGATTCATCACCGAACGCGACTTCCCGAATGATGCCGAGCACGACGGGAAATGGATCTCGGACCGGGCGATGACGGATTTGCTGATCCGGGAGCTCGATCGAAGCACGCAGCCGACCATGATCTTCGCGATCAGCATCGAGGCCCACGGTCCTTACACCTATCCGGACGAATCCACCAGACAGGCGCGCGACGCGATCGAGGTTCCTGCAGGGATTACCGCCGCGCAGGCATCCGCCCTGCGGGTTTACCTGTACCACCAGCGACACGCAGATCGCGAATTCGGGCGACTGTTGCAGGCCCTGCGCCAACGCCAGCGCCCGACGGTCCTGTTGTTCTTCGGAGACCATTTGCCCGGCTTTCCGTCACTGTTCGACGCACTCGGCACGGTCGACAAGCGGCCGGCCGTGAAGCAATACGTTCCCTGGGTGCTGCTGCGCACCGACTCCCCCGGCATCCGCTTCGACGGTTACCGGGAATCCTGGATGCTTCCCGGCGCCGTGGCAGAACTGGCGGGGTTGCCGGATGACTATTTCGCCCTGACCCAACGGCTCGCACATGCCGCCGAAGGCAAACCCGCGTACGTGCAGGGAAAAGTCATGGATGGGTTGACGGCAGCGGCGACCGCGCGGCTCGATGGCAGCTTCGAGCGACGGGCAAAAGGTCACCCGGGAAAGCCGGCCGGACGAAGGCGGCAAGCGCAATGAGCCGTGCAAGCTTGCGAAAACACCCGGCATGGCCGCCATCCGTGGGCATCGCCCTTGCGTGCGTCCTCGCGGGTTGCGGCCATCGCGCCCTCGATATCGAGCCCAAGTCGGTTTCCAGTTGCCTTCCCGCGCGACCTGAAGTGATCACGGTCTCGTGGGACGTGCGACACCGGGGACCGAAACGCCTAGTCTTCAGCATGGGCAAGCCCGGCGAACCGGATCGAAAGTTCTGGTTCGCGACCACAGAACCCTCGGGGTCGCACGCGACGGGAAAGTGGGGCGTCGATGGAATGACCTTCTACCTCAGCGATTCAAGCGGGAAGGAAATCGCAAGGCGCACCGTGGAGGCTTCACCCTGCGTTGCTACCCGTCCTGAGCCACGCAGACGGCGCTGACGCCGCCTGCGCAGCACGCGTCAGGGGTCGATGTCCATCGCCTTAGAGGCTGACGGATTGTACGTGTACGACAAGAGGCTGGTCGTAAAGCTGTATCCGGCGCTCAGCGACAGCCAAATCTCGCCACTCGTCGGATGCACCCAGCCGAGGTCTTCCTTCCCGTTGTGGTCGAAATCTCCGCTTGCGACCAACGCCGCGCCGGCAGGACTCGTGATCGAGTTGTACGTCGTCCGCGTCGTGCCGTCCATGTACCAGACGACCAGTTTGTTCAAGCTCGCGGAATGCAACAGGATGTCGGCCCGGCCGTCTCCATTGACATCGGCCAACCCACGGATCGAATAGCTGCTGCTGTGCGACAGGCCGGTCGAGCGCATCTGGAAAATGGTTCCGTAGCTGATCGCGATGTAAATCGAACCTTGCGCGCCCTCGAACAGGAGATCGTCCATTTTATCCCCGTTGAAATCGCCGACCGCGACGAAACGCAATCCAGCCGGGAGGCTCTGCGAGGTATAGCTGGTCCGCGTGCTGTTGTTCATGAACCAGGTGATGATCTGCCCGGTACTGCTATTGAGGAGCAGGAGGTCGGTCTTGCCGTTTCCGTTGAAATCCCCCGAAGCGATGGCCTGGGAAGCATCAAGCGTGTAAGGCAACGTTTGCACCACGAAGGTCGAGCCATTGCTGATGCCCAGGTAGAGCTTGCCTCCGGTGCCCGACATGAACAGGTCATTGCGGTTGTCGCTGCTGAAATTACCGGTTCCCACGACCTGGTAGGCGCCTGGCACGGCGGAATTCGAATAGGCCGTGCGCGTGGTGGCGTTCATGTACCAGGTGACGAGGCTTCCGGTCGAATGATTGAAAAAGAACAGGTCTGAAAAGCCATTCCCGTTCGCATCGATGTGACGCGCCGCGGGCAGCGAGTCGCCATCGGACGCCACCGTCGCACGGAACCCGGACACCGGCGGCATGATCGAGCCGAGGCTCTTGGCGTTGTCCTCGGAATTGTTCACCCCGCAGGCCGCGCCGCCGCAGAAGGTGGTGCGCGGGTTCGAGAAGGTCAGGTACGAGGTCTGGCCCGAGTCGCCATAGGCCATGATGGTGTAGAACGCCGCCGGCTTGTAGCCGAAGGAGTACGGGAAGGCGCCATAGTCGTCCGGATCGTCCAGCGTGCCGTCGTCGCCCTTCGCCGTCTCGCGGTCGTGCGCGGAACCCATGTTGTGGCCCAGCTCGTGGGCCAGGGTGTGTTCTTCGCAGTAATAGGTCTTGCCGTCCTGCTCGTTCTTGTCCTGGCCGTCGCTGACCACCGAATAGCCGAAGTAATCCCAGCCGTTGGTCGATGTCACCTTCTGCTTGCCGCCACCTATCAGCCAGGCGATGCCGCAGCTGTCCTGCTCCGGATCCTTGAACGGACGCACCAGCGACACGAGGTCGGCCCCATAAGTCTCGCGCGCCGCGCGCAAGGCGTTGAACGCCGCGTTCGGCGTCGTCTGATCCTGGCTATCCGGATCGTAGCCGGTGAGCTGGTCGAGGGCATCATCGTTGGTATTGGTGTCGGTGTAGTTCACCTGCATCGTGTGCACCAGCCGGATTTGGCCGCTGACCTTGCTGTTCAGCAGCCCGGTATTGGCGGTATCCACCAGGCTGTTGAGACGGGTCACGACGTTCGAGGTGCCGCCCTGTGCGGTGACGAATCCCTGCGTGTAACCGATCACGAGATCGACCGTCGTCACGGCCGCCACGGCTGCGGACGTCGCCTTCGGCGCAAGGCCGGCCGAGTCCACGCCGCCGGATGCGGGCTTTTGCGCCAGCAGGCGCTTCAGCGCGGCCGGCGAAACGATCTGGTAGTCGGGCGACACCGGATTGGCGGCATGGCTCGCCATCCCGGCGAATTGCGCAGGATCGGTTTCCACCAGCCAGCTGGCGCCATCGCGCATGGTGAGGCGCAACGGGCGCGACCCGGGCTGGCCGATGCTGCCGTAGACGGCACCGGCACCGAAGGTCAGGATCGCCTGCACGCCCTCCTGACCCTGCAGGTGGCCGATCCATGTCCAGTCGCCGGAGTCTTCATGGCGGATGCTGCGGTCGTACTGGAATCCGAGCAGGCGGCCATCCGGCGTGGCGATGCGGAGGAGGCCATTCGCGATCGCGTCCAGCGCGTGCTGTTCGCTGAGTTCGGTACGGTGCCAGGTGTAGGCGCCGTCGAGGATCGGGGCCTGCGCGTCGTAGCGCAGCAGTTCCCCGCGGTCGGGCAATGCGGCGAATCGTGCGTGCTTCACGGCGCTCGCCGATGGCGCAGCAGGCGTACCGACCTGCCCGGCCGCACCTGCGGATTGGCGCGCGATCCGGCCATTGGCATCGACGCCAGCGCCCTGCTTCGTGCATGACGCCAACGCCAGTCCCGCCGCCAGCACGACCCCGAAAGTACCCAATGCCCGCATGATGCTTCCCCTGATTGAACGCGCAGATGCCGCGATTATCGTGCCGTCGGACGGGTGAATCCGCAATCGCGCTGAAATATCCTGCCCCGCGTCACGTATCGACCCGCTATTCAGCCTCGCCCGGCCGCCACCATCGCGAGGTCGGTGCCCGGTAGACTCTGGCCATCGCGCGAATGCGGTTGCCGCGGCACCGCGACCCGAATGCACTTCCTGTCATGAGGACCGGCCCGTGATCGGCATCATCCACATGGGCGCTGCCAAGACCGGCTCCAGCACGTTGCAGGAGTTCTTCCACCGCAACCGCGAGCGGCTGCGCGATGCCGGCGTGCTCTATCCGCGTTCCCCGGGCGCCAGGCAGCACGGCCTGCTCGCCGAAGCCTGCATCGATCCCGCGCGCGAACCGGATCCGGCCGCGGCCGCGCGTCGCAACGACGCCTTCCGTGAATCCTTCTCCCGCGAAATGGCCGGCGACGCGGCCGGCATGGGCCATCTGCTGGTGTCGTCGGAACTGTTCCATGCACGGTTGTGGAACGCCGGCGAGATCGAACGGCTGAAGGCGCTGCTCGAACCGTGGTGCTCGTCGTGGCGCATCGTGTTCTACATGCGCCGCCAGGATCGCTACGCGGCCAGCCTGCACAGCACCTACCTGCGCCGCGGCGGTCAATCGGATGCACTGCTCGAAGTGCTCAACCCGCACCATTTCGACTATCGCGGCATCCTCGCGATGTGGTCGGGCGTGTTCGGCGCCGATGCCATGCTGCCGCGCGTGTTCGAACGCGACGCGCTGGTCGAAGGCGACATCGTCGCGGATTTCGTCGCCGCGAGCGGCCTGCCGCTCGCGCTCGACGGATGCGAACGCCCCGCAGACCGCAACGCCGGCCTGTCCGCCGACGCGCAATGGTTCCTGCGCGAATTCAACCGCCACAGGCCGCGCTCCGTCGATCCGATGTCGGGCGACGAAGCGCGCTTGCGCCGCCACGCCGCCGATTTCCTTTCGACGCATCGCGCGGGAACCCCGGCCATGCCGGAACGCGACGCGGCACGCGCGTTCTACGCCGGATATCGCGAAGCGAACGGCGAAGTGGCGCGGCGCTGGTTCGGGCGCGAAGCGCTGTTCGACGAATCATTCAACGATTACCCGGAATGCGCCGCGGGCGCGAGCCCCGACGCGATGGATATCGCCGCGCCGCTGCTGCGCCATCTTGCGACGAATTCCCTCTGGCTGGACGAAGACCGCAGGAAACGGCTCGCGAACGCGAAGACCACGCCCACCTTGCTCGCCGCGCTGGCGAATTACCTCGACGAATGCGATCCCGTGCTCGCGCAACGGTTGCGCGAGGCGGCGGGCGGCGGCTGAATTCAGCCGAGCAGCGGCACGCCGGTCTTGCCGGCGACTTCCTCGCGAGTCGTGCCATCGGCCAGTTCCACCAGCTTCAGGCCATCGGGCGTCACGTCGAACACGCCGAGTTCGGTGATGATGCGGTTGACCACGCCGAGCCCGGTGAGCGGCAGCGTGCACTTCGGCAGGATCTTGGGATCGCCGTTCTTCGTGGCGTGTTCCATCAGCACCACCACGCGCTTGACCCCGGCGACCAGGTCCATCGCGCCGCCCATGCCCTTGACCATCTTCCCCGGCACCATCCAGTTGGCGAGGTCGCCCTTGTCGGTCACTTCCATCGCGCCGAGGATGGCGAGGTCGATGTGGCCGCCGCGGATCATCGCGAACGAATCGTGGCTGCCGAAGTAGCTGGCGCCCGGCATCGCGGTGACGGTCTGCTTGCCGGCGTTGATCAGGTCGGCGTCGACTTCCTCGTCGGTCGGGAACGGGCCGATGCCGAGCAGGCCGTTCTCGCTCTGCAACCACACGTCCATGCCCTCGGGAATGAAGTTCGCCACCAGCGTGGGCAGGCCGATGCCGAGGTTGACGTAGGCGCCGTCGCTGAGTTCCTGCGCGGCGCGCTGCGCCATCTGGTCGCGGGTCCAGGCCATTATTTCGCTCCTCGCACGGTGCGCTGCTCGATGCGCTTTTCGGGATGCGGGTTGTGCACGATGCGGTCGACATAGATGCCTGGCAGGTGCACCTGGTCGGGATCGATCGCGCCGATCTCGACGACTTCCTCGACTTCGGCGACGCAGACCTTGCCTGCCATCGCCGCCGCCGGGTTGAAGTTGCGCGCGGTCTTGCGGAACACCAGGTTGCCGGCCTTGTCGGCCTTCCACGCCTTCACCAGCGAGACGTTGGCCTTGAGCGCGGTTTCCAGCACGTACCAGCGGCCGTCGATCTGCCGCGTTTCCTTGCCGTCGGCGACGATGGTTCCGTAGCCGGTGGCGGTGAAGAACGCGGGAATGCCCGCGCCGCCGGCGCGCAGTCGTTCGGCCAGCGTGCCTTGCGGGTTGAATTCGAGTTCGAGTTCGCCGCCGAGGTACTGGCGTTCGAATTCCTTGTTCTCGCCGACGTAGGACGAAATCATCTTCCTGATCTGCCGCGTCTCCAGCAGCTGGCCGAGGCCGAAACCGTCGACGCCGGCATTGTTGGAGATCACCGTCAGGCCCTTCACTCCGGAATCGCGCAAGGCGGCGATCAGCGCCTCGGGGATGCCGCACAGGCCGAAACCGCCGACCGCGAGCGTCTGGCCGTCGGCGACGAGGCCGGAGAGCGCCGTCGCGGCTTCGGGATGGAGTTTGCTGCCGGGACCGGCTCCGACTGCCATGGCATGCCCTCTGACCATCTTAGACCATGCAAGTCTAACCGCTTGCCGGAACCGCTCCCCGATACCGGCATGACGTAGACGGTTTCGTCCCTTCGCCATCGGCACCGGGCGGTCCGCGCCGGCAAGCGGATAAACTGTCCGCCAGCGACAGGTACGGAAGAACACTGCGGCATGAGCATTGCCCCACCAGGATCGGAACCCGGAGCCCGGGCCGGCATCGAACTCTCCGTGGTGATCCCCTGCTACCGGAGCGCCACGATGCTGCCGGAGTTGCTGAGGCGCCTGGATGCGGCGCTGCGCGGCCTCGCGGTCGACCACGAGGTGATCCTGGTCGACGACTGCTCGCCGGACAACCTCGCGCGGGTGGCCGAGGAGCAGATCGGCCTGTATCCCTCCCTGCATTACATCGAACTGATGTCGAACGTCGGCCAGTTCCGCGCGCTGATGTGCGGCCTGGCGCAGGCGCGCGGCCGTTTCGTCGTGACCATGGACGACGACCTGCAGCACCCGCCCGAGGAGATCGGCAAGCTCTACCTGCGCGTGCGCGATGATGATGGCATCGACGCGGTGTTCGGCGCCTACGAAACCAAGCAGCATTCGCGCGGACGCAACCTGGGCAGCGTGTTGATCCGCACCGTCAATGCGCGGATCTTCCACAAGCCCGCCGGACTGGTGATGTCCTCGTTCCGCTGCCTGCGCCGCGAACTGGTGGATGCCTTGCTGGCCAACCGCACGCGCTATCCGGTCATCGGCCCGCTCATCCTCGGCAGCACGCGCAGGATCGTGAATGTCCTGGTGCGCCACGATCCCCGCGCCCACGGCGAATCCGGATACAGCCTGCTGCGGCTCGTGCGCACCACGCTGGACAACATCCTCAACTTCAGCGCCCTGCCGCTGCAATTCATCTCCATCGCCGGGGTCGGCATCTCGATGCTGAGCTTCTTCATCGGCGGCATTTACCTTGCCATGCATCTGATCCGTGGCGGCGGCGTCGCCGGCTGGACCAGCCTGTTCCTCGCCATCAATTTCTATGCAGGGTTGTGCCTGCTGGCCATTGGCATCGCCGGCGAATACCTGATCCGCATCCTCGGCGAAAGCAAGGGCCAGCCGCTCTACGTGGTCAGGCGCAGCCTCGGTGGCGAAGGCAGGCAATGAAGTACTGGCTCTATGCGTTCGTGATGAACCTGCTCGGCCTGTTGCCGGGCAAGGGTTGGGCGCTTTCGCTCCGCGGGGCGTGGGCATCGATGTTCATCTCCCGCGCCGGAAGGAACCTCAAGCTTTCGTGCAACGTGCAGGTCTACGATCCAGCAAGGCTGCGCTGCGGCGACAACGTGTACATCGGTCTTGGTACATATATCGGCGGCGGTGAGGTCGAGTTCGATGACGAAGTCATCATCGGCCCGTACTGCGCGATCGTCGCGGGCGACCACACCCTGCGCGACGGATCGTACCGGTTCGGGGCCTACGATTACGGCCGCATCCGCATCGGCGCCGGCACGTGGCTCGGCGCGCATGCCACCATCACCAACAACGTCACCATCGGCCGCGGCTGTCTCGTCGCCGCGAACAGCGTGGTCACGAGCGATGTTCCTGACGGGACGGTCGTGGCCGGCGTGCCCGCGCGGCCTGTGAAGCATGTCGACCTCGACCAGCCCTCCCCGCATGTCGCCTGAACCCGTTGCAAAGAAAAAGCGCTGGCTCCTCGCAGCGAAGGCGCTGGTCTCCTTCGGCCTGCTGGGCTACATGGTGTCGCGCCTGCATTGGGATGATCTCCGTGCGCTCCCGGCTTCCACGCCGCTGCTGTTGCTGGTTGCGCTCGTGCTGAACCTCTCAGCGCTGGCGATGATGGCCGGCCGATGGCGCCTGCTGATCGAGGCCGCCACCGGCATCTCGGTTCCGTACCGCCACCTGTTAAGGCACTACCTAACGGGTTCGTTCTACAACAACCTGCTGCCGGGCGCGATCGGCGGTGATTTGGTGCGCACCAAGCGCCTCATCGACCGCCACGGCGTGCCCGGGCGCATCGCGATCAAGATCACTTTCTTCGAGCGCCTGGTCGGGCTCTGCGGCATCGTCATCCTGGCGGGCGCGAGCCTTCCCTTCGCGCGCATTCCCGCGGGTTGGAGTCGTATCGCGGACAGGAACTTGCTGCTTTGGGCTTCGGCATCCATCGCCACGGCGTGTGTAGTCGCCATCGTGCTGCTGCTGCGGACGCTGCGCCACCGACCGATGGGCGCATCGTCCCTGGTTTCGGTGATGCTGCTCGTGGTCCTCGCCCAGCTCACGGATGCAGCCATCGTCTGGCTCTTCCTGCACGCAATGGCCATCGCGATCGCGCCGGGCGGGCTGGTCTTCTCGGTCTGCACCGCATACCTTGCCTCCATGATCCCGATCTCGCTGGGCGGACTCGGCGTCAAGGAAGGCACGCTGGCCGCACTGCTCGCCGTGAATGGAGTGCCCGCGGGCTCCGCGCTCTTGGTGCCGCTGATGCTCACCCTGACCCGCCTGATGACTGGCACGGTAGGGGCGGTCACTGAAATCGGCACGCATCGATGAAGCTGCTCGTCCTCGGCGCCGGTGTCTACCAGTTACCGATCATCCGGCGCGCGCGCGCGCTCGACCATGAAGTCATCGTCTGCAGCCGCCCCGGGGGTTATCCCGGTTTTGCGGAGGCGAGCCGGTGCCACTACGTCGACACCACGGATGCGGCAGGTTGCTTGGCGATTGCACGGGCGGAAGGCATCCATGGCGTCGCCAGCCCGGGAACCGATGTATCGCTCGGCACGCTCGGGGTGCTGGTCGACGCACTCGGCTTGAAGGGCCCCCGCGCCTCCGCCACGGCCATCACCATCGACAAGTCCCGGATGAAGGCCTGCTTTCTCGAAGCCGGGATCCCGACGCCGCGCGCCATCCAGGCTGTCGACCTCGAAGACGCGCGTTCCGCGGCGGCTTCGATCGGCTATCCGATCATGCTCAAGGTCGTCGACAGTTCCGGCAGCCGCGGCATCATCAAGGTGCTGGACGAGGCCACGCTGCCCGCGGCCTACGCGGATTGCCTGGCCGCCACCCGCGCCAGCCACATTCTGGTCGAGGAATTCGTCGAGGGGACGGAATTCGGCGCGCAATCCTTCGTGCAGGACGGGAAGATCGTCTTCGTCATGCCGCACGGCGACATGGTCGCCAATACGGATATCGCGACCGTCCCCGTCGGGCATTTCGTTCCATTCCCGCTTCCTCGCGCGGTCGAGGCGCAGGTGCAGGACATCGTCGCGGCCACTGTCCGCGCCGTCGGGCTGGACGACTGCGCACTGAACTTCGATTTCATCCTGCGCGGCGAAGAGGTCCTGGTATTGGAAGTCGGCGCGCGGTCGGGCGCGACCTGCCTCAGCGAGATGGTGTCCGCGCATTACGGCATGGACTACTACGGCTGGATGATCCGCGCAGCCCTGGGCGAAGCGCAGGAATGGGATTTCCAACCCGGACTTGCGGTCGCGGCGTCGCTGCTGACCTCGCCTCAAACCGGCTTGCTTCGCGCGATTCCTGCACCGCCGACCGCACCGGACGTGGTCGATTACGCCTTCGATTACGCCGTGGGAGAATGCGTGCGGCGATTCAGCGTCGGTCCGGATCGCATCGGCCATGTCGTCGTCACCGCGGGGGGCGCATCGGTCGCAACCAATCGCCTGCGGCAGGTGCTCGACAGCCTGCACCTTTCCATAGATCGGGGACAAGCCTGATGCTCCTGTGCCCCGCGTGCCGCCAGCAGATCGACTCGTTCGATGCGCCGTGCATCGCATGTGGCCACGCAGTCCCCGTCCGCAACGGGATGAAGATGCTGGCGCCCGAATTGCAAGGCGAAGCGATCCATTTCGATCCGACGGCGTTCGAAACGATCATCGCGGTCGAAGAGACTTCGTTCTGGTTCCAGGGGCGGAACGAACTGATCGCGGCGATGTCCAAGCGGTACTGCCCGGATTCGGGCCGCATCCTCGAGATCGGCTGCGGCTCGGGCGTGGTCCTGTCCAGGCTCGCCCGGACCTTCCCAGGCGCAGGCATCGTCGGTACCGAGGCGCACATCGCCGGGCTGGATTCCGCCGCCGGCCGCGTGCGTGACGCGACATTGATGCAGATGGATGCCCGCGACATCCCGTTCCGGGACGAATTCGACCTGGTTGGGATCTTCGACGTGCTCGAGCACATCGACGACGACCGGCAGGTGCTCGGCCAGATCCTGCAATCGCTCAAGCCCGGGGGCATGCTCATCGCCACCGTGCCCCAGCATCAATCACTGTGGAGCGAGGCAGACGACCGGGCAGGCCACGTCCGGCGCTACTCCGGGCGCGAACTCCGCGACAAAATCGCGGAAGCCGGCTTCGAACCGATCCGACAGACCTCCTTCGTCACGCTGCTTTTTCCCGCCATGATCTACGCGAGAAAGTTCCGCAGCGGCGCCAAGCGCAACGAGCGCGGCAGCGAATTCAAGATCTCCAGGGGCACGAACTCCATGCTGAGGCACGCCATGGACCTCGAACGCGGGATACTCAAGCTCGGCATCGACCTGCCCTTCGGTGGCTCCCTGATTGCAGTCGCCAGGAAACCTTCATGACCGTCCCCTTCAACCGCCCTTACATCGGCGACCGCACCCTCGATGCCGTAGCGAACGCATTCGCTGGAGGCCACCTCTCCGGCGACGGGGCGTTCACCAAGGCTTGCCATGCGTGGCTTGAAGCCAGGACAGGAGCGGCGAAGGCTTTGCTGACGCATTCGTGCACCGCGGCGCTGGAAATGGCCGCGCTGCTGCTGGACCTGAAGCCGGGCGACGAAGTGATCATGCCCTCGTTCACCTTCGTGTCGACCGCGAACGCCTTCGTGCTGCGCGGCGCGGTGCCGGTGTTCGTGGACATCCGGCCGGACACTCTCAACATCGACGAAGCCCTGATCGAGGCTGCGATCACGCCGAAGACGCGGGCGATCTGCGTGGTGCACTACGCCGGCGTGTCTTGCGAAATGGACGACATCCTCGCCATCGCCGCGCGCCACGGGCTCGCCGTGGTCGAGGATGCCGCACAGGGCATCATGTCCACCTACAAGGGGCGCGCACTCGGCACCATCGGCGAACTCGGGGCGCTGAGCTTCCACGAAACCAAGAACATCATTTCCGGCGAAGGCGGCGCGCTGTTGGTGCGCGATGCCGCGCTCGCCGAACGCGCCGAGATCATCCGCGAGAAGGGCACCAACCGCAGCAAGTTCTTCCGCGGACAGGTCGACAAATACACCTGGGTGGACGTGGGTTCCTCCTACCTGCCCAGCGAGATCCTCGCCGCGTTCCTGTCGGCGCAACTGGAAGAAGCGGATTCGATCAACGCGCGGCGCCTCGCGATCTGGGATCGCTACCACGCCTGGGCTGCCGCGCACGAAGCGAATGGCAGGCTCCGCAGGCCGATCGTGCCCGGCAACTGCACCCACAACGCGCACATGTACTACCTGCTGCTGCGCGACCTGGAGGACAGGACGGCCTTCATCGCGGGCCTGAAGCAGGCCGGCGTCGGCGCGGTGTTCCATTACATCCCGCTGCATTCCTCGCCGGCCGGAATGCATTACGGGCGGACGGCAGGCGGACTCCCGGTGACCGATTCAGTGAGCGACAGGCTGGTGCGCATGCCGCTGTGGATCGGGTTGGAGGAACATCTGGAAAGGATCTTCGATACGGCCGACGGTTTGCTGTCGTCGCCCTGACAGACGCCTATTTCGGCAATGCATCGGGGTCCGGGTACAGGCGGTTGCGGGCACGGAACGCGGGCGAGAACAGGTTGAGTCGTTGTTCCTGCAGCAGTCGCACCACCGAGGCGCGGCGTCGCGCATCGAACTTGCACAAGGTGAGTTGCGGAATGCAGTGATCGGGGGTTTGCGTCGGGTCGCGCGCGATCTCCCCCAGTTGCAATGCCATGCGCTGCTGGTAGGCGCTGGTGAACTTGAGCGACTGCCACGCCGCGACGCTCAGCGGGAATTGCAGCAGCAGCAATGCCGTCGCCGCGGACGCCGCCACGGCCGGCGCGACGAGAAACCGTGATCGCGGCTTCTCATCCCCTGCCCTCCGCGGCAAGCGAACCTGCGCGATCGCCATCAGCAGCAACGCGACCAGATTCCACTCGTAGATCATCACGTAGCGTGGTTGCCACAGGTAGGTGAAGCCGTACTGGCTGACGCGCGCCAAGAGCAAGCCAGCGACCAGTCCGTAGAACATCAGCATCAAGGCGGTGGCCACGAAACCCGCGGCATTGCGCCGCCCTGCCACCGCGCGCCACCAGAACCAAAGATGCGCCACGACCAGCAGCACCGGGATCGCCACCTCGGCGATGCCGTACTGCGCCCCCAGCAGCTGCCGCAACTGGCCGCGGTGCGCAACCGACGCAGCCAAAGGCACCGCGATCGCCTGCTGCAGGCCATCCGCGTGGCCTGCCAGGCCCGCCAGCATCTCGTGCATCCCCCGCCCCGCCGGTGCCGCGCCGTTCACGGGGGCGACCCAGAGATAAAACAATCGATAGGCGGCTTGGGCGAAGACGATGACGGCCGTCACTTTCGTCGCCGCGCGCCAGTCGCGCCCATGTAGCGACCATATCGCCACGGCGAGCATGGCCGCGATGCTCGCGACGAGGCCGGTATCGTCGGCCACCATGTCCATCGCCAGCATGACGACCAGGAGCACTCCCAGACGCATCCGGGTCGCTGCCTGCAGTGCCCACCACGTCGTCACGAGCCCCGCGAGCACGAACAGGTGGCCGGTATAGCTCAACGTGAGCAAGGGCCAGCTGAAGACCACCGGCGCGTTCAGCGAGAGGTACACGGCGGCGAGCGCGAGGAACAACCACTTCCCCAGCCATCGAGCTTCCGGATCCTGCGCGCAGCGGCGGACGATGGCCCACAGGATGGCGAGGTTCAGGCACGCCGCAAGCACCCCGATGATCGCCTCCACCCCGAAGTCGAGATCGAGGAAACGGTAATGCAGCAGCATGATGAGCTTGCGCAGCGGTTGCGAATGGTCGAGGGCGCTGCGCTTGATGAACAAGTCATTGAACGACAGATGCCCCTCGGCCGCCCGCCGGATGACGGTGTCCACGAAATACCACCCGTCCGAGATGACCAAGGGATTCGCCGCCTTGGATGCGAAGAGCAGCGCATTGAGGCAGATCGCGACCAACCCTCCCGCGAAAACCGCCTGAAGCAACATTCGTCTTGCGTGCATAGGGGCTCCGGGCCACGCGCTGCCGCGAAACGAGCGGCCATGCAATCAGATGGGAAACAAGAGGGAATGGGCTGCATGTTAATATGCACCACTCCGTCCGCCAGACTGAACGCGCTCATGAGAACCGCACTCCTCGCCGTGGCCATTGCAATCCTGCCGCTCGCCGGCTGCAAACAGCAACAGGCAGCTCCCGCCACGCCGCCCGCCGACGCCTCGGCCACCAGCAACGCCCCGGCTGCGCCCGCGGCGCGCAAGCATCGCCTGACCAAGGAAGACATCGCCCGGATCGAAGCCACCGGCAAGACAGGGTTCTGGTCGGACGTCACCGAAGTCTGCACCGGAGCCAAGCGCGTCCCCGCGATGCTGACCTGGAATGTCCGGGCCAGCGGGGCAGAAAAGGTGATCCTCTTCGTCGACTCCAGCGGCAATGAACGCCACTTCGGGACCGGTGGCCCCGTCGGCGAACAGCGCACCGGGCCATGGCTGCGGCCGGGAATGGTATTCAAGCTGCGCAATGCGAAGGACAAGGTCGAACTCGGCTCGATCGTGATCGTCGCCAAGCAGTGCTGAACCGCCCCGGCTGAGGGCGGCAAACCCGCACCTTCGCGATGACGCCGCTCGCCGCCACCGTTCACGACTGGTCGAGATCGCTGCGCCTGGCGCCGCTGTGGACCAGCCTCGCATTCGAGGACCTGCACGACCGCTACCGCCGCACGGCCTTCGGCCTGCTGTGGATCGTGTTTTCCTTCGCCCTGTTCGTACTGGTGAAGGTGCTCGTCTTCGGCCAGCTGACCAAGGCGTCCACCGCTGAATTCGGCCTGTTCGTGACCATCGGCTTCGGTCTGTGGACCTACATCAACGCGATGGTCATGGACGCCTGTACGGCGTACATGCACGCACGTCCCTGGATCCTCGGCACCGCGACGCCGCATCCGGTGTTCCTGCTGCAGGCCGTGTACCGCAACCTGCTCATCTTCGTCCTGGTGCTGCTGGTGATGGGCGTCGCCTTGATATGGAAAACCTCGCCCTGGACGTGGCAGGCCTTCGCCGCGGTTCCGGGGCTGCTGGCATATCCCCTCACCTCGCTCTGGCTGGCGATGATCCTGGCCCCGTTTTGCGCGCGCTGGCGGGACCTGCACCATGCGATCCAGACCGGCATGCGCCTGATCTTCTTCGTCACGCCCATCCTGTGGATGCCGAGCGCAAGCGGCAAGCTGGCGTTGATCGCGCGGATGAACCCGCTTTCGCACTTCGTGGCGATCGTGCGCGATCCGCTGATGTACAACCATGTCCCGCTCGACAGCTGGAAGGTCGTGCTGGTCGTCAATGCGCTGGGCCTGCCCGCGGGCATGCTCGCCTACCTGCACACCCGCAACCAAGTCGCACACTGGGTCTGACATGTTCCTGCGCGCAGATCGCGTCACGCTCGAGTTTCCCCTGCATTCCCGGCACCGGCATGCGCTGGGCCCCGCTGGCGGCGCGCCCCTAGGCGGCCAGCTGATGGCGCGCGGCCGCAGGCAATACGTGCGCGCGATCGACGACGTGTCGTTCGACCTGCGCGAAGGCGACCGCCTGGCCCTGGTCGGGCACAACGGATCGGGCAAGTCGAGCCTGTTGCGGGCGCTCGCCGGGATCTACCAGCCGAACACGGGGAGAATCGAGGCCAGCGCCCCGGTTTCGGGCATCTTCAACATGAACCTCGGCTTCCGGCAAGAAGCCTCCGGGTACCGCAACATCGTGCTCAAGGGGCTGATGTCCGGGCGATCGCGCGCGGAAATCGATGCGGCGCTGCCGGGAATCGCCGAATTCACCGGCCTGGGGCCCTACCTGGACATGCCCTTGCACAGCTACTCCCAGGGCATGGCCATGCGCCTGGCGTTCGCCGCCACGACCGCGTTCACCAACGACATCCTGGTCATGGACGAATGGATCGGCGCGGGCGACGCCGGTTTCCAGGAAAAGATCATCGCGCGCATGAACGATTTCCTGCACGCGGCCACGATCATCGTCGTCGCCTCGCACAGCGCCACGCTGCTGCGCAGGATCGCCAGCCGCGCGATCTGGCTGGAGCACGGGCGCGTGCGGGCCATGGGCGGCACCGAAGTGATCGATGCCTACGAGTCGTCGGTGCTCGTCGAAAGCCTCGAGCCCGCGGTGCGCGAGCACGTACGCGATCGCCGCGGGCTATGGCAACTGCCGGCGGGAACGATCGACGACGGTCCCGCGCAGTTGCTCTGGAACGTCATCGGCGGCGCGGAAGACCTGCAGCTGGTCCTGCGGCAGCAGGACGGTTCGGTGCAGGCGGTGCGCAACGTCGTGCGCCGCTGCGGCGCGTGGCCACTCGCACCGTGGGTGCGGCCCGGCATGCGCTTCGAGATACGAAGCGCGCGCATGGACGAATGCATCGCGGACTGCACCATCGACGAACGAACGGCAGCGACCGCTTAGCGGGCCAGCAATTCGCCGATGCGGGCATGCGCCCGCTCGCGCGAGGTGACTTCGCGGGCGAACGCGAGCCCCGCTTCGGAAAGCGCACGCCAGCGCGCGTCATCGCGCAGCAATCCGGCGACATGCGCGGCCAGCGCCTCGGGCGTATCGCCGACCAGCACGTTCGTCCCGCGTTCCAGCCCCATGCCTTCGGCGGCGATCGGCGTGCAGACCATCGGCAACCCGCGCGCCAGGCTTTCGGCGACCTTGCCCTTGGCGCCGGCGCCGTAGCGCAACGGCGCGACGCTCACGCGCCGCCGGTCGAGGAACGCAGCGAGGTCGGGCACGAAGCCGACGGCCTCGACGCCCGGGCGTTCACCCAGCGCTTCGACCTCCGGCGGCATGTGGCTGCCGACGACGTGCAGCTTCGCATCCGGCATTTCGCGCAACACCAGCGGCCACGCCTCATCGACGAACCAACGGATGCCGTCCGCGTTCGGCGGATGGCGGAACCCGCCGACGAAGCACACGCCCTCCCGCCCCTCGAGCGCGGCGGCCCGGTCGACCGGATCGTGCACCAGCGGGAACAGGCGAACGTCGGCCCGCGGGAATTCCTTCAGCAGCAATTCCCGCTCGAAGTCCGAATGCACCATGGTCACGTCCGCGCGCCCGACCACCTCGAACTCGCGGCTTCGCGTGCGCAAGGCGGCCGCCGCGGCCTGCCTGTCGCCGGCCAGTTCCGCCTCGCGCATCTCGCGCAGGAAATGCATGTCCGCGTTGAGGAACACGATGCGCGCGCCAGGGTATTTCTTCCGCAACGCCTCCATGTGCGCTTCGCCGACGCCGAAGCGATGCAGGAACACCACGTCGAACGGATCGTTGCGCGCGCCGAGGAACATCGGCATGCGCGAATACGCCGGGTGGTAGATCGGCTCGATCCCGATGCGCTGCAGGTCGCGCGTCTCCGCGCCCATGTGCGCGAAGTTGTCCTCAGGCACGAACGTCACCTTCCAGCCGTGCGCCAAGAAGGCGCGCATCACTTCCGTCGCGACGAGGGAACCCGCGTCTTCGTTCGGGGTCGGCGTGCAATGATCGACGAACAGGACCCGCTTGCCGACGCCGCGTTCCTTTTCCAGCTCCGGGCTGTCGGCGTTTTCGCGATGCCCGGCCAGCACGTGGGCCCAACGCGCATGCAGCTTGCGCAGGTTTTCCACCTGATAGGCCTTCGCGCCGGAAGCGAGGTCCGTGCCGGAACTCACGCCCTCGAAATGCAGGACCTGCGACAACGGCTGCACTACCGTGCGCAGGCCGCGGTCGCGCACGCGGAACGCGAGGTCCGCATCCTCGGCGTAGGCCGGGACGAACAGTTCGTCGAAGCCACCGAGCGATTCCCAGAGTTCGCGCCGCAGGGCGATCGACGCGCCGGACACGTAGTCTACGTCGCGCAGGTAACAGAATTCCGGCCGCCGCGGATCGGAACCGCGACCGTAATTCCACGCGGAACCGTCGCGCCACACGATGGCGCCGCATTCCTGCAGGCGTCCGTCCGGATACACCAGCTTCGACCCGGCGAGGCCGATGCCTTCGTCGGATTCGAGTGTGCCGATCAGCTCGTCCAGCCACCCGGGCAGGACCTGCGTGTCGTTGTTGAGGAAGACGACATGGCGCCCGCTCGCGGAGGCCGCGGCCGCATTGCAGTTCCGCACGAAGCCCAGGTTCGCGGCATGGCGCACGTGGCGCACGCGCGGGATCGGCACCGACAATGCCGCGTCCGTCGCGTCCGTGGAGGCATCGTCGCCGACGATGATTTCGAACGAATACCGGCTCTCGTGCGAAAGCAGCGCGTCGATGCACGCCAGCGTGAACGAGACCTGGTTGTAGACCGGGATGACGATCGAAACATCCGGCGAATGGACTTCCGCCGGCGCACGGCGCGCGATCTCGCGCGCCCAGGCGATCGCCTGTTCGTCGCTGCACTCAAGCTTGGCCGCCCCGCGCACCTCGTCGCCGACGATCGGCAGGTGGTAGCGGTCGATGCGCAGCACGGCATCGGCCGCGGCAGCCTCGCCGAATTCCTCGACGAGATAGGTGCGCAGCCGCGCGTGCGGGCGCAGCAGGGGCAAGGACAAGTCGGTCGCGGCGGCCGGGGAATCCGGCTCGACCCGCAGCGACGGGATTTCCGCTTCGCTCACGCCGGATAGCGGAATCGACAACGGCGTTTCCGCCTCGGCCGAACGCAACGGCCACCATGGCGACTCGCCGCGGGCGCGACGCATCAGCGCGCGCAACGGCGCGGTGAGCCGCCAGCTATGGCTCGCGCGGATCGACTCGAGTTCCCTGCGTAGGCCACCGGCTTCGGCGAAGCTCGCTTCCAGCGCGGCGCGCGTCGCGAGGTATTCGCGATCGCGTCGCTGGTAATCGAGCTGCGTCTGCCGCAGCAGGTCGTCGGTCTGCCGATAGGTTTCGAGGATCGAGCTCCGCTCCTCCTCCACCGTCGCCTTGCCCGACAAGGCCAGCTCCAATTGTCCGGAGATCTGTTCTTTCTCCGATTCGGATCGCGCCTGCTGCGCTTCGTAGCCGCGGCGCATTTCCGATTTCTCGGCCTCGGACCGCGCCTGCAATTCCCGGTGCGCTGCCTGCGTTTCCCGCAAACGGAGATCGGTATCGCGATATACGCGCAACGCCGAGTCGCGCTCGCCGATGGCATCGTCGCGCTCGGCCTCGCGCAGGCGGTAAAGGCGGAGCCGGTCGCGCAGGATCGGGGCGAAATCCACCGCGGCGGCGCGCAAGCCTTCGGCGACGGCCTGCAATTCCGACAACGGCTCGGGCTTTCCTTCCGCCGCGTCGCGGCACCAGGCCCAGACCTGTTCCGCCCGGTCGCCCAGCGGCCGTGGCAAGGCCGAACCGGGCGATGGCTTCGCCGGCTTGAGGTATGCATCCACGCGATCGGCGACGTTGTCGGCCCTCTCCGGCCATTCCAAACCTTGTTCGGCCGCGATGCGCGCCATGCACGCACGCCAGTCGCGGACGAGTTGTTCGTAAGTCAGGGCCGTCGCGCCGGCGGCGATCGCCCGCGCCGTTTCCAGCCCGTAGGCGACATACAACCACGCGGCGGATTCCGCGCTGGTGGCGTCGCGGCGAACCAGCGACGCCGCCACGTCCGCGCATGGACGCATGATCGCCACCGACAGCGGTTCGTATCCACCGGCGCGCAAGGCCGCGTTCCAGAATTCTCGCAGCAGGGTGCAGCGCGGATCCTTGAGCACGATCAGGCCGGCATCGCCGTATTCGCGATCGAGCACGGCCACGGCCTCGCCGTGGAAGGCGTCGACGACCGCGCGTTCCGCGGCAAGCCGCTGCGGCGCGAACGGGTCGTCCCAGGCGGAATCGCAGGCATCGAGGATGCGGTCGTTGAGTTCCACCACGCCGCGCGGTTCCCAGTAGCCGTCGACATTCCCCGCGTTCGGGGGCAATACGTCCGCCGGCAGCCGTGCGCCGCGCAGCGACGACACGCGCGCCAGCGCCGACGTACCGGCACGATGCATGCCGAGGACGAGAAGCGCCTTTCGTTCGACGGATGCGGGTACTGGTGCCATCGGCGATCAGACCAGCGCGCGGTCGCGGCAGTAATCGAGGAAGCGCTGGCGCACGACTTCGAACGCCGCCTTATCGGGTGCGTCCGCCGGATGGCCGGAGACCATGCGGTACAACTCTTCGGCGCGCTGGAATGCGGGATTCCCGCGCAACCGCTCCAGGTTCTCCTCGCGGCGGTGGTCCACCTCCGAGGAATTGAGCTTTTCGCGCATCGGCAGGAGGCAGTCGGGGCTGAACTCCTCGCCGAGGAAGGTGCAGATTTCGCGGAACAGGGTTTCCGGTTCCGATGCCAGGCGATGGAAATCCAGCCGGTAGACGCGCTCGCGGCCGAAGGCGCGCTCGCCGAACCACGCATTCTCGGTATGCGCCATCCAGGTTTCGATGCCCTGGTCCAGCGCCTGCGGTTCCGCGCCGACGCGATCGAAGGCCTCGAGCGAGGTCGCCACTTCGTCCGGCCTGCGCAAGTTGTGGATGAAGCGTGCGTCCGGGAACATCTCCGACAGGGCCCAGAGGAATGAGGTGTTCATTGGCGTGCCGTCGATCCAGCGCTGCTTCGGGTCGGTGCCCGAGCGCTGGATCTGCATCGGCGAATGCGCCAGCCTTTCCGGCAACGACCAGGACGGTTCGTTCGCGGCTTCGCCATAGAAGCGCCGCCGGCGCTCTGCGAAGGCGTCGTGCACGATAGCGTCGATCGCTTCGCCGATCCGCGCCATGAACGGCGCCAGCGGGAATTCCACGTTGGACAGGTGCGAGAACCGGTCGCGCTCGGATCCCTTGCCGTGCGAGAGGAATGCACCCACCCCCAGGCTCGCGATCCATGCCGTTTCCGGCATCGGCTGGATGTTGGGATGCTGGCCGAGCGCCCAGGTCGTGATGGAAGTGCCCGAGCGCGGCGCACCGATGATGAAAATGGGGCGCGGGGAATTCATGCGGCAATCGGGTTCCATTCCTTGGGATATGCCATTGCAATCATGCGTGTCGCGGTGGCGGCCGCGTCATGCCGCCAGCGCGCGGTCGAGGTCGGCGCGCAGGTCCTCCAGCGTTTCCACGCCGACGGACAGGCGCACGAGGCCATCGTCGATGCCGAGTTCGGCGCGGCGCGGGGGCGGGATGCTGGCGTGGGTCATGATCGCCGGATGGTTCACCAGCGATTCCACGCCACCGAGCGATTCGGCCAGGGTGAACAGTTCCAATCGCTCGCAAAAGCGCTTCGCGCCGTCGAGGCCTCCCTGCACCCGGACCGACACCATGCCGCCGAAGCCGTCCATCTGCCGCTTCGCGAGCGCGTGGTGCGGATGCGAGGCAAGGCCGGGATAGATCACTGCTTCGATGCGGGGATGCGATTGCAGCCACTCGGCCAATGCCTGCGCGTTCTCGCAGTGCGCCTTCATGCGCAGATGTAGGGTTTTCAGGCCGCGCAAGGCAAGGAAACTGTCGAACGGCCCCTGCACCGCGCCCACCGAGTTCTGCAGGAACGCCAGTTGCTCGGCAAGCCCGGGGTTGTCGCCGACCACCAGCATGCCGCCCACCATGTCGGAATGGCCGTTGAGGTATTTCGTGGCCGAATGCATGACCAGGTCGGCGCCATGTTCCAGCGGGCGCTGCAATGCGGGCGAGGCGAAGGTGTTGTCGACCGCGACCAGCAGGCCGTGCTTCTTCGCGATCGCGGCGATCGCGGCGATGTCGACGATCTTCAGCAGCGGGTTGGTCGGGGTCTCGATCCAGACGAGCTTGGTCCTCGGCGTGATCGCCGCCTCGAACTTCGCCGGATCGGTCATGTCGACGAACGAAAACGACAATCCGGCGCTGCGCCGGCGCACGCGTTCGAACAGGCGGTAGCTGCCGCCGTAGAGGTCGTCCATCGCGACCACGTGGTCGCCGCTGTCGAGCAGTTCCAGCAGGGTCGAGGTGGCCGCGAGCCCGGAGGCGAAGGCGAATCCGCGGGTGCCGCCTTCCAGCCCGGCGACGCAGCGCTCGTAGGCGAAGCGGGTCGGGTTGTGCGTGCGCGAGTACTCGAAGCCCTGGTGCACGCCCGGGCTGGACTGGGCGTAGGTCGAGGTGGCGTAGATCGGCGGCATCACCGCGCCGGTCGTGGGATCGGGCGACTGGCCGGCGTGGATCGCCAGCGTGCCGAGGCCTGGGCGACGGCCGGATGGGTCCTGACTCATTCGATCTGCCTTGCGCGAACGGTCGCGAATTTTACCATCCGAGCCCCTCGCCACGGCCGCGGAGCCGGGCTTATTGCACCCGACGGCGCAGGTAGTTCAGCAAGTCGATGCGCGTGATCAGGCCGAGGAAGCGGTTTCCGTCCATCACGATGGCCACGTGGCCGCGATCGAACACCGGCAACAGCGCCTCGATCGGCGATTTCACGTCGAGCCGGTCGAGCTTGCTGACCATCGCGGTCGAGACCGGGTCGCGGAAGCGCGCTTCGTCGCCGTAGACGTGCAGCAGCACGTCGGATTCATCGACGATGCCGACCAGCGCGTCGCCGTCCATCACCGGCAGCTGCGAGACATCGTAGAGCTTCATCCGCTGCCAGGCGGTGACCAGCAGGTCCCTGGGACCGACCACCACGGTATCGCGCGCGGCGAACGGGCGCAGGATCAGGTCGCGCATGTCGCCGTGCTGTTCGCGCTCGAGGAAGCCGTTGTCCAGCATCCAGTAGTCGTTGTACATCTTCGACAGGTACTTGTTGCCGGTGTCGCAGACGAAGGTCAGCACGTTCTTCGGCACGGTCTGTTCGCGGCAGTACTTCAGCGCGGCTGCGAGCAGCGTCCCGGTCGAGGAACCGCCGAGGATGCCTTCCTTTTCCAGCAGCTCGCGCGCGGTGAGGAAGCTTTCCTTGTCGGAAATCGCGTAGGCCTTCTTCACCCGGGTGAAGTCGGAAATCGGCGGCAGGAAATCCTCGCCGATGCCCTCGACCATCCAGCTCGCGGATTTCTCCACGACCTGGCCGCGGTTGATGTAGTCCTCGAGGATCGAACCCACCGGGTCGGCGAGGATGAGTTCGGTTCCCGGCGATTCCCTGGCGAAGCAGCGCGACAACCCGGTCATGGTGCCGCTGCTGCCGCAGCCGAAGACGATGGCGTCGAGCTTGCCGTCGAGCTGGCGCAGGATCTCCGGGCCGGTGCCGAATTCGTGCGCGGCCGGGTTGTCGGGGTTGCCGAACTGGTTGATGAAGTAGGCGCCCGGCGTCTCGCGCGCGATGCGCTCGGCCATGTCCTGGTAGTAGTCGGGATGGCCCTTCGCCACGTCGCTGCGCGTGAGCACGACCTGCGCGCCCATCGCCTTGAGGTTGAAGATCTTCTCGCGCGACATCTTGTCGGGCACGACGAGGACCAGCTTGTAGCCCTTCTGCTGCGCGACCAGGGCGAGGCCGATGCCGGTGTTGCCGGCGGTGCCTTCGACCAGGGTGTCGCCGGGCCTGATGTCGCCGCGCTTCTCGGCGGCTTCGATCATCGACATCCCGATCCGGTCCTTGATCGAACCGCCGGGATTCTGGCTCTCCAGCTTCAGGTACAGCGTGCAGGGCCCGGTGTCGAGGCGACGGGCGCGGACGATCGGCGTGTCGCCGACCAGTTCGAGGACGGATTCGTGGATGGCCATGCGCGGGATCGGCGCCGCGGGTGCCGCGGCTTCGGCCGGGATTCTAGCAATCGGTCCCGCGCTGGACGGGAAGTGACGCGGGCGGCGGCGGTGGACGAGGATACCGCCGCCGCCCGCGGCGAGGAAAACGTTGCCGGATCAGTGGTGCAGGACGTCGTACATCCGGGTCAGACGGTCCTTGGCGGCCAGCTTTTCCCGCTTCATCTGGTTGAGGGTCGAATCGTCGATCGGCAGCACGCCGAGTTCGGCATCGAGCACCTGCTTGTCCAGTTCCTTGTGGCGGTAATAGAGCTGCCTGAACTCGTTGTTCGCCTTGAGGATGGCATCGAGCTCCGTCTGCGGTTGCCCTTCGAACATGGAGACCTCCTACGACTGCGGGGAGAAGCCGGCGCCGGCATGCCGGCGCGGTCGGGACGACGCCAGACATGCGAACGCCCCGGCCGTCTCCGACGCGGGGCGTTGCAGGGTGGCGCAATGGCGGGGGCCAGCGGCGCGGGACGCTCCCTCCGGAACGCCCACGCCCGAACGGTGCGTGGCAATGCGTCCCGGATTGTCGAATGCGTGTGTCATCGACCTGGCTCGCTGGCCAAGGATCCGACGGGACCGGACCCTCTGGAAGCCCGAACCTACTCTTCCGATCCGGGGCCCGCAAGCGACCCGCGCAATTGCTTGATCCGGCGGCCTCCGGAACTCGGCGAAGTCCCGGATGTGCGTCTCACGTTTCTTCGGGACTCTATGTAACTTATTGATTTTATTATTTTTTAACGAAGCGATCAAGGCTTCGGTTTTTTCTTTGGATCCGGTTGGCTTTCGCCCGCGGCCTTGCGCAATTCGGCTTCCTGCCGCGCGAGTTCCGCTTCGCGATCGCGCGCCGCCTTGAGCTTGGCGCGCTCTTTCGCGCTCACGTCCTGCACCGCGGCTTCGGCGCTCTGCCGCGCCTGCGCTTCGGCATCCGCCGTGGCGCGCAATCGTTCGGCTTCCTCGGCCTGCATCTGCGCTTCGAGCCGCAGGCGTTCGGCCTCCTGTCGCGCGCGTTCGGCATCCTGGCGGCTTGCTTCGACCATGAGTTCGCTGCGTTGCCGGTCGAGGTCGGCGGCTTGCCGCCGCAGTGCTTCGGCGGCGGCGGCCTGTTCGGCGATGGCGACGCGCTTGCCGGCCAGGTCCTGCAGTTCGACGCGCTGCTTGCTGCGCGCGGCCGCGAGCGCATCCAGCGCCTGCTGCGCGCGGAAACGTTCGTACGCAGCCACGCCCTGGAAGCGCGGATCCGCGTTCAGCGCCTGCAGGCGCGCAGCTTCGTCGCCGCTGTAGGCGATGGTGGGCAAAGGCGGCACCGCGACCGGGGCGGGCAGCGTGCTGCCATCGTCCACGCCCAGCGTCTGCCGCAGCGAAGCCACGTCCGCCTGGCGTTGCTGCACGGCCTGCGAAGCATCGCGGGCCTGGCTCGCCGCATGCGCCAGGTCGGCATCGGCGGCGGCGGCCAGCGCGAGCGAACGCGCCTCGTTGTCCTTGCCGCGATCCATCGCGGCTTGCGCGGCGGCGAGTTCGGAGCGCGCCTGCGCGATGGAGGCATCGGCCATGGAAGCGCCGGACTCCGCCCGGTTCAACGCCTGGCGCGCCTGTTCGAGTTCGGCCGTCGGCGGCGGCAGGGTCGCGCATCCGCCACCAGCCGCCGCGAGCGCCAGCGGGAGCAGCAGGCGCGGATACAGGAACTTGCCGAAGTGTGCGAAGCTTGGATTCATCGACGTGGCCGTGTTGCCGGCGGGGGAAGCCGCGCAGCCATTCTTCACCGCACGGCGTCCCGTCGCAACGTCAGCCCGCCGCGGGCGAGGAGGGATGGATGGATATCGGCTATTTCCTGAAGCTGATGACCGACAAGAACGCGTCGGACATGTTCATGACCACGGGCGCGCCGGTCTACATCAAGGTCGAGGGCAAGCACTACCCGCTGGGAAGCACCGGCCTGCCCACCGGCATGGTGAAGAAGATCGCCTACTCGCTGATGGACGAAGGCCAGAAGGAATCGTTCGAACGCGACCTCGAGCTGAATATGGCCGTGGTGCTGGACGGGGCCGGCCGCTTCCGCGTGAACGTGTTCAGGCAGCGCGGCGAAGTCGGCATGGTGATCCGCGCGATCCGCAACGTGATCCCCTCGATCGAGGAACTGCAGCTGCCGATGGTGCTGAAGGACGTGATCATGGCGCCGCGCGGCCTGGTGCTGGTGGTCGGCTCGACCGGCTCCGGCAAGTCGACCACCCTGGCCTCGATGATCGACCATCGCAACACCACGACCTCGGGCCATGTCCTCACCATCGAGGATCCGATCGAGTATCTGCACCGGCACAAGAAATCGATCGTCAACCAGCGCGAGGTCGGACTCGATACGCACGGCTTCCACAACGCGCTGAAGAACGCGATGCGCGAGGCGCCGGACGTGATCCTGATCGGCGAAATCCGCGATGCGGAAACGATGGAGGCGGCGATCGCCTTCTCCGAAACCGGCCACCTGTGCCTAGCGACGCTGCACTCCAACAACGCCGACCAAACCATCGAGCGCATCCTCAACTTCTTCCCCGAGGGCGCGCACAAGAACGTGCTGATGAACCTTGCGCTGAACCTGCGTGCGGTCATTTCGCAGCGCCTGGTGATCGGCGTGGACGGCCGCCGCATGCCGGCGACCGAAGTGCTGATCAATACGCCGCACATCCGTGACTTGCTGCGCCGCGGCCAGGTGCACGAGATCAAGCAGGCGATGGAGGCCTCGCTCGAGGAAGGCATGGAAAGCTTCGACCAGTGCCTGTACCGGCTGTACAAGACCGGCCGGGTCGAGCGCGAGCGCGCGCTCGATGCCGCCGATTCGCGCGAGGGACTGGCCCTGAAGTTCCGCCTGTCCGAAGGCGCCAGCGGCGAGCACGACCCCTACGCCGACGTGTTCGACACCAGCAACCAGGCGACCGCCGCGCACTAGCGGCGGTCGCGCTTCAGGACGGGGGCGCGTCCGGTTGGCGCTCGGGCTGCGCGTCCTGGAACGCCGGCAGTTCGAGGCAGGCTCGTTCGATCCGCACCAGCGTCGGGTACGGCGCCAAATCGACGCCGAAGCGGCGCGCGTTGTAGAGCTGCGGCACCAGGCAGCAATCGGCGAGCGTCGGCACGTTGCCGTCGCAGAACGTCCCGGTGGACGGATGCTCGGCCAGCATCGCCTCGAACGCTTCGAAACCCGCGATCATCCAGTGCCTGGACCAGTTGTCGCGCTCGGGCTGCGGCACGCCCCATTCGCGCTCGAGGTACTGGATCACGCGCAGGTTGTTGAGCGGGTGGATGTCGCAGGCCACCAGTTGCGCCAGCGCGCGCACGCGCTGGCGTTCGCGCGCGGTCGCCGGCAGCAGCGCCGGTTGCGGCCAGATTTCGTCGAGGTATTCGAGGATCGCCAACGATTGCCGCATCACCCGCTGGCCGTGTTCGAGCACCGGCACCAGTTCCTGCGGGTTGGCTTGGTGGAATGCCGGGGAATGCTGTTCGCCGCCGTCGCGCACCAGGTGCACCGGCATCGTTTCGAACGAAAGTCCCTTGAGGTGCAGTCCGATGCGGACGCGATAGGCCGCACTCGACCGCCAGTACGAATACAGCCGCAACCTGTCGCTCATGGTGCCCTCCCCGGCCGGCACCATAGCGCCTTCCAGGCGCCGCTGCCGGCCGGCCGTCGCCTCAAGGCGCCGCCTGGCGTTCGATCCTTTGCTCGATCGCGCCGAAAATGCTGTTGCCGGCCTTGTCCAGCATCTCGATCCGGACCGTGTCGCCGAACGACATGAAGGGCGTGGACGGCTTGCCGTCGCGCAGCGTCTCGACCGTGCGCTGCTCGGCGAAGCACGACGCGCCCTTGGCCGTGTCCTCGTTCGCGATGGTGCCCGAGCCGACGATGGTGCCGGCCGACAGTGGCCGGGTCCTGGCGGCGTGCGCGACCAGTTGCGAGAAATCGAACTGCATGTCGACGCCGGCCTCCGGCGCACCGAACCATTTGCCGTTGATGTGGGTGAGCAGCGGCAGGTGCAGCTTGTTGCCGCGCCACGCGTCGCCGAGTTCGTCCGGCGTCACGAACACCGGCGACAGCGCCGAGCGCGGTTTCGATTGCAGGAAGCCGAAGCCCTTGGCCAGTTCCGGCGGGATGAGGTTGCGCAGCGAAACATCGTTGACCAGCCCGACGAGCTGGATGTGCGAAGCGGCCTGTTCCGGCGTCGAGGCCATCGGCACGTCGTCGGTCACGACCACGATCTCGGCTTCCAGATCGATGCCGTAGTCCTCGCTGACCACCTTCACCGCGTCCCGCGGGCCGTAGAAGCCGGCGCTGGTGGCCTGGTACATGAGCGGATCGACGTAGAAGCTCTCCGGCACCTCGGCGCCGCGCGCGCGGCGCACGCGCGCCACGTGCGGCAGGTAGGCGCTGCCGTCGACGAATTCGTAAGCCCGGGGCAACGGCGCGGCGAGCGCCTGCATGTCGAGGTCGAATACGCCGTCGGCGCTGCCGTCGTTGAGCGCATCGGACAGTGCGTTCAGGCGCGGCGCCGCGCTTTCCCAGTCTTCCAGCGCGCGCTGCAGGGTCGGCGCGATGCCGGTGGCGCGCACCGCCTTCGCGAGGTCCTTCGACACCACGACCAGGGTGCCGTCGCGCCCGCCTTCCTTCAACGAACCGAGTTTCATGTTGCGCCGCCGTGTGGAAAGCGGCGATTTTAGCGCGTCGGGCTCAGTCGTCGCCCTGGAACGCGCCTTCGCGGAAGGTGAGGACCAGGGTGTCGCGGAAACCGTATTCGTCGAGCGGCTGGATCGGCGTGGTCTCGTGGATCATGCGCGCATCGTCGAGCAGCAGCATCGACCAGGGTTCGGCCAGGGTGAAGCGCTGGCCCCACGGCCCTGCGGCTTCGAACACCCGGGTTTCGCCGCCCTTGATGCCCTCGCGCCCGACCAGGACCACGGCGACGAAATCCACGCCGTCGCGGTGCGCGCCTTCGGGCGTGGGCCGGCCGAGGCCGTCGCTGGTATCGATGCGGAACTGGTGCGCCTCGATGCACCAGCGCGATGCGGGATGGAGCAGCGAACAGGCTTGGGCCAAGCCCGACAGCAACTGCGTCCATGCAGGATTCGCGACGACCGCCGGATCGATCGGCTGGAACCAGCGGCGCATGCCGCCATGCAGCGCGTTGTAGTCCAGCGACTGCCAGTGCGCGCGATGCGGTACCTGCGCGAGCCCTTCGTGTTCGAACACGAAGCAGGAATGCCGGCGGCGGCGATAACGGCCGCCATCCTTGAGGTATTCGTCGGGCGGCAGGTCGTCCCATGACGGCTTCAGCGCGTCGAGCGCGGCGAGGCCGCAGCCGGTCAGTTCCGCGAGTCCCGAGGCAGCCAGCACCGCATCGCCCTGCATGCGCATACGCTCGGGCAGTTCGGCGGCATCGATGCTGGGGGGCGGGAAGTTCGCGGTCATGCGCAATCGCCGGCTGGGAAAAGCAAAAGCCCGCCGAAGCGGGCTTTTGGCGGGATGGCAGCCCCGGATGGATTCGAACCACCGAATGCCTGAGTCAGAGTCAGGTGCCTTACCGCTTGGCGACGGGGCTATGGAACCGATTCTAACGCCGGTGCGCGAACACCGGCGTGGAAAGCGATTAACGCTTGGAGAACTGGGTGGCGCGACGGGCCTTGTGCAGACCCATCTTCTTGCGCTCGACCTCGCGCGCATCGCGGGTCATGAACCCGGCCTTGCGCAGTTCCGACTTGAGCGATTCGTCGTACTCGACCAACGCGCGGGCGATGCCGAGGCGGATCGCACCGGCCTGGCCGGTGGTGCCGCCGCCAGCGGCGGTGACCACGACGTTCGAACTTGTCCGTGTTCTTGGTCAGCTCGAGCGGCTGGCGCACGATCATGCGCGCGGTCTCGCGGCCGAAGAACTCGTCCAGCGGACGTTCGTTGATGGTGATGTTGCCGCTGCCCTTGCGCAGGAACACGCGCGCGGTGGAGGACTTGCGGCGGCCGGTGCCGTAATTCTGGGTAATCGCCATGGTCAGATGTCCAGCTTCTGCGGCTGCTGAGCAGCGTGCGGGTGTTCGGAGCCCTTGTAGACCTTGAGCTTGCGGTACATCGCGCGGCCCAGCGGGTTCTTCGGCAGCATGCCCTTGACCGCGGTCTCGAGCACGCGCTCGGGATGGCGCTCCAGCGCTTGGGCCAGGGTTTCGGTCTTGAGGTTGCCGATGTAGCCGGTGAAGCGGTGGTACTGCTTGTCGGCCAGCTTGTTGCCGGTCACGGCGATCTTCTCGGCGTTGACCACCACGAGGTAGTCGCCGGTATCGACGTGCGGGGTGTAGACGGGCTTGTGCTTGCCGCGGAGGCGGCGCGCGAGCTCGACGGCGAGGCGGCCCAGGGTCTTGCCCTCGGCATCGACGAGGTACCAGTCGCGCTGGACGGTCTCGTTCTTGGCGGTGAAAGTCTTCATCTCGGACTCGGATGGCGGGTTACATGGTCGGGCTGGTTCCGGAAAACCGGAACTTCACCACGCGTTTGGCGGAGCAAAGAGGCGGAATGATAGCGACCGGCCCGACCCGCCGCAAGCCGGCCCCCGCCCCGGCTAGAATGCGGCCATGCCCATCGCCCGCGTCTTCGATCCAATCGACCGCCTGCTGATCGAGGCCCAGCGCGCGCTGGACAGCATCGCCGGCCAGCCCGTGGCCGGGCGTCCGAACCCGGCCGGCGATACCGCCGAGGTGGTGCTGGAGGAACTCGAACGCCGCCATGCCGCCGGCCTGATGCGGATCAACCACGTCGGCGAGGTCTGCGCCCAGGCCCTGTACAGCGGCCAGGCCGCGGTCGCCCGCGATCCGGCGACCCGCACCGACCTGCTCGCCGCCGCGGCCGAGGAAACCGACCACCTCGCCTGGTGCGCGGACCGCCTGCGCGAACTCGACAGCCGGCCGAGCCTGCTGAATCCGTTGTGGTACGCCGGCAGCTTCGCCATCGGCGCGCTGGCCGGATTGCGCGGCGACGGCTGGAACCTCGGCTTCGTGGTCGAGACCGAACGCCAGGTCGAGGCGCACCTGGGCGAACACCTCGAATCCCTGCCCGAAGCCGACCAGCGCAGCCGCGCGATCCTGCGGGTGATGAAGGACGACGAGGCCCGCCACGCGGAGCATGCCGAACACGCCGGCGCGAAGCCGCTTCCCCCGCCGATCCCGTCGGTCATGGCCGCGGCGTCGAAGCTGATGAAGGCGGTCGCGTACCGGATCTGACGGCGCGCAATGAAAAAGCCGGCTCGCGCCGGCTTCGCCCCTCATCCGCCTTCGGCACCTTCTCCCCGCAAGCGGGGAGAGGGGAAAGCGCATCAATCGACCAGGTTGCGGCCGTGGTACAGCTCTTCGATCTCGCGCTTCAGCCGCGCCTCGATCTTCATCCGTTCCTTGAACGAGAGGTTCTTGGCCTTCTCCTCGAACAGGTAAGTGTCGAGGTCGAATTCCTTGAGGTGCATCTTCGTGTGGAACAGGTTTTCCTGGTACACGTTGACGTCGATCATCTCGTAGCGCGAACGGATGTTCTTGGCCAGGTAGTCCTGGATCGAATTGATCTTGTGGTCGATGTAGTGCTTGGTGCCCTTGATGTCGCGGGTGAAGCCGCGCACGCGGTAGTCCATCACCACGATGTCGCTTTCCAGCGATTCGATCAGGTAGTTCAGCGCCTTCAGCGGCGAGATCACGCCGCAGGTCGACACGTCGATGTCGGCGCGGAAGGTGGCGATGCCGTTGTCCGGGTGCGTTTCCGGATAGGTGTGCACGGTGATGTGCGACTTGTCGAGGTGGGCGACGACGGCGTCGGAGATCACGCCCTTGGCGTCGGCCTTGTCGATCACCGGCTGCTCGGAGATCAGGATCGTCACCGACGCGCCCTGCGGATCGTAGTCCTGGCGCGCGATGTTGAGGATGTTCGCGCCGATGATCTCCGCCACGTCGGTGAGGATCTGGGTCAGGCGGTCGGCGTTGTATTCCTCGTCGATGTACTCGATGTAGCGCCTGCGCTCGTCCTCGGACGCGGCGTAGCACACGTCGTAGATGTTGAACGACAGCGACTTGGTGAGGTTGTTGAAGCCCTGGAGCTTCAGGCGCGGAAGCGGCTTGACCACGATGGTGTTCCCGGCCCGGAGGAAGGGCGCCGATTATAGGGTCGGTCATGCGGCAAAGCAGCATCCGGCGGACCGTGGGGCCGCCGTGCGCGAACCGTTTGCCGGCTGCCACATGAACGGCTTACCCTTGTGACATGGCTCACACTTCCTTCCCGGCCGTCGCTGGCGTCCCGCCGCGCCGTCCCGCGCACCCGCTCGCGCCCGATGCCGCGGCCATCGACCGCTTCCTGGCGCACTGCCACCGTCGCCGCTATCCCACGCGCACCAGCGTGTTCATGCCCGGCGATCCGGCCGGAACCCTCTACTACGTGGTGCGCGGCTCGGTCAGCATCCTCACCGAGGAGGAGGATGGCCGCGAACTGGTGCTCGGCTACTTCGGTGCCGGCGAGTTCGTCGGCGAGATGGGATTGTTCATCGAAACCGACCGCCGCGAGGTGCAATTGCGCACCCGCACCGAATGCGAACTGGCGGAAATCGGCTACGAACGCCTGTACCAGTTGCTTGGCGGCCCGCTCGCCACCGACGCCACCGGCCTGGTCTATGCCATCGGCGCGCAGTTGTCGCGGCGCCTGCTCGATACCAGCCGCAAGGCCGGCCGCCTCGCCTTCCTCGACGTCAGCGACCGCATCGAGCGCACCCTGCACGACCTTGCCCGCGAACCGGAGGCGATGAGCCATCCGCAGGGCACCCAGCTCAAGGTCTCGCGCCAGGAGCTGGCGCGGCTGGTCGGCTGCTCGCGCGAGATGGCCGGGCGCGTGCTGAAGAAACTGCAGATCGACGGCAAGCTGCACGCACGCGGCAAGACCGTCGTGCTGTACGGCACCCGCTGAACGACGCATGGGCGCGCAGGAGCCGCTAGTAGGCCTCGACTTGCGCAATGCCTCGCCCGCGGACGCCGACGACGTCGCCGCGCTGCTGCAGGCGCTGGGTTATCCCTGCGATACCGACGACGCGATGGAGCGCATCGCGAACATCATCGACAACGATCGCCAGGCGCTGGTGCTCGCGCGCAACGCCGGCGCGGTATGCGGGCTGATCGCGCTGGACTTCATGTACTACCTGCCGCTGGGCACGACGACCTGCCGCATCACCGCGATGGTGGTCACGCCCGAGGCGCAGGGCCGCGGCGTCGGCCGGCAATTGCTGCGCGAAGCCGAACGCCGGGCACGCACCGGCGGCGCGGCGCGGCTCGAGATCACCAGCGGTTCGCAACGCACCGACGCGCACGCCTTCTACAAGGCTTGCGGCTACGGCGACGGCACCGTGCGCTTCGTCAAGGCGCTGCTCAACGCCTGAACCGCGGCATCACGCGGCGCTGGCCACCGCCTCCCCGCCGCGCCCCGGGCAACCCCAGTTGAGGATCGGCGTGCCCGCGGGCAACACGCGCCGGAACATCGCGATGCGCGATTCCTTCGGGTTCACCACCACCGGATGCGCGGCCGCCTGCAACAGCGGCAGGTCCGCGCTGCTGTCCGAATACGCGGCTTCCACCGATTGCACGAAACCGGCCTCGCGCAGCATCGTCATCTTCATCGCGTGGTGGCAGTGGCGCAGCGCGCCGACCGCGCCGAACTTCGGGCCGACCAGCGTGCCGACCACCGGCACGCCTTCGTGCGCGACGAAGGCGAGGATCGCGCGCGCCAGCTCCGGCGGCGCGCCGGTCGCGACCACCACCCGGTCGCCGCGTTCACGGTGGTGGTGGAGCACGTCGAGCGCGACCGGCAGCAGGCGCGCCCGGATCGCATCCGCGTGCGTTTCGACATAACGATCGATCAGGTCGTCGAGGTCGCGGCGGCGGTGCAGGCCCACGGTGCCGATCCACACGAACACCGAAATCCCGGCGCGGCGCGTGGGCAGGAACGCGATCATCGGCCCGGCGACCGGCGCCGCCAGCACCGCGAGCAGGCGCCGCCACCAGCTGCGTTCGATCAGCCAGCGGAACAGGTGGCTGCCGGAATCGCCGTCGTACAACGTGTGGTCGAAATCGAACACGACCAGCGGCGCATCGGCGCGCGGTTCGGGGAAGTCCGGTCGAACATCGGGTGCATTCATGCCGCGAAGAATAGCCTTCGCAGCGCCGCGCCCGGATCGGTTTCGCGCATGAACGCCTCGCCGACGAGGAAGGAGTGGACGCCGGCGCTGCGCATCCGCAACACATCGGCGGGAGTAGCGATGCCGCTTTCGGTGACGAGCACGCGGTCGGCGGGGATCCTGCCTTTCAATGCCAGCGTGGTATCGAGCGAGACCCCGAACGTGCGCAGGTCGCGGTTGTTCACGCCGACCAGCGACAAGGGCAGGCGCAACACGCGCTCGAGTTCGGTGGCGTCGTGGACCTCGGCCAGCACGTCCAGGCCGAGTTCGCCCGCGAGCGCGGCGAAACCGGCGAGCTCCGCGTCGTCGAGCGCGGCCGCGATCAGCAGCACCGCGTCGGCGCCGAGCGCGCGCGCTTCGTGCAGCTGGTAGGCGTCGACGACGAAATCCTTGCGTAGCACCGGCAGCGAACAGGCCGCGCGCGCCGCGACCAGGTCTTCGTCCGCGCCCTGGAAGAAATCGACATCGGTCAGCACCGACAGGCAGGCCGCGCCGCCGGCCTCGTAGCTACGCGCGATGGCCGCGGGATCGAAATCGGCGCGGATCACCCCTTTCGACGGGCTGGCCTTCTTGACCTCGGCGATCACCGCCGGCTCGCCGCGCGACATCCGCGCGCGCAACGCGGCGGCGAAACCGCGCGGCGCTGGCGCGGCGGCGATGCGCGATTGCAGTGCGGCGAGCGGGACGCGCGAACGGCGTTCGGCGACTTCGTCGCGCTTGCGGGCGAGGATCCGCGCGAGCACGTCATGCATCGCCGCGCTCCCGGCCGTAGGCGCGTTCGACCTTCGCCACCCGCACCTCGAAATGCCGGTACCAGGCCTCGCGACCGTGTTCGCGCACCTGCGCATGCTCGGCATGGCGCTTCCATGCGCGGATCGCCTCCTCGCTGGCCCAGTAGGACACGGTGATGCCGAAACCGTCCGCGCCGCGCGCGCTTTCGACGCCGAGGTAACCCGGCTGCGCCGCGGCGAGTTCCAGCATGCGCATCGACGCGGCGTGGTACGCAGCTTCGTCGCCGTCTTCGCGGCGCGAGGAGAAGACCACGGCGTAATACGGCGGCTGCGGCAGGCTTGCGAAACGATCGTCGTGCATGGCGGGACGCTCGCGGGGGAACGTCATTCTAAGGCGTCGGGCACCGGCTCCCCCGCGCGCCATCCGCCCGACTGCAGGCGATCGAGCAGCGCGACCACCGCGTCGCGCGCGGAAGGCTCATGCACCGGCAGCACCAACAAGTCGCCGCCGCGCGCCCAGGCCAAGGCCTCGCGCGCGGCCTGGGCTTCGTCGAGGCAGACCGGCAACGCGTCCCCCGCCATGCCGTTGGCGAGCAGCGCGTCGCGCAGGATGCCGGCGACCTCGCCGGACTCGCGCCCGCGCAGGTAGTCGCCGGCGATGTCCTTGAGCCAGACGCGATCCGGCTTCGCCCCGGCCGCGACCGCGGCCAGTGCGTGGAAATCCTCGTCGAGGCGGTTGCCGGCATGGCCGAGCAACAAGGCCATCCGCCCACCGCGGCGCAATCCGGCGGCGACGGCAAGCAATCCGCGCAGGCCGTCCGGGTTGTGCGCGTAGTCGAGCAACACTTCGACATCGCCCAGGGTCCAGCGCTGCAGCCGGCCCGGGTTGTCCGCGTTGGTCGCGCCGAAGCGCGCGAGCACGGACGCGATCGTCGCCGGGGCGACTCCGAGCGCATGCGCGGCCAGCGACGCGGCCGCGATGTTGGCGATGTTGTAGCGCGCGCTACCGCCGACGGTGAGCGGCATCGCCGCGACCGCGCCGAGGTCATGCTCCTCGAGAGCATGTCCGCCATCGGCGCTGGCGAGGATCAAACGGCCGTCGCGCACGCCGCAGGACGGCAATCCGCGTTCGAGCGCGGCATCGAGATCCAGCGCGAACCAGCCGATGCGCGCGGCGCCGGTCGATGCCCCGTTCCGCACGAGTACCGGATCGTCGGCGTTCAGCACCAGCAGTCCGTCCGGCGCCAGCGATTTCGCGACGACGAGCTTCACCGCGGCGATGTCGTCGAGGTCGTGGATGCCGTATTCGCCGAAATGGTCGGCGGACACGTTCGTCACCACCGCGACCCGCGCATCGTTCGCCACCAGTCCGCGTCGCAGCAAGCCGCCGCGCGCGGTTTCCAGCACCGCGGCCTGCACCCGCGCGTCGCGCACCACGGTGCGCGCCCCGACCGGTCCGGAGTAATCGCCGACGTCGACGCGCTCGCCATCGATGAACAATCCGTCGGTACTGCTGTAGCCGCTGCGCAGGCCGTGCGCCTTCAGCATCGCCGCGAGCAGACGCACGGTCGTGGTCTTGCCGTTCGATCCGGTGACCACGGCCTTCGGTACGCCATGCAATCCGGTCCACGGCACCGCATCGACCGCCGGCAATTCGTCCGCGGGCCACGATGCCGAGCTCGCGCCTTCACCGATGGACAGCACGTCGTCGTCCGCGTGCGCGGGCACGCGATGCACGCGCGCGGCATCGAGCAGCGCGATCAACGCGGGCCTGGCTTCCGCGTCGGCCAACGCGCGCAACCGGCGCAGGGCTTCGTCGTCGTCGAAGTGCGCGACGTGCGGCCGCGGTTGTTCGGATTCGTCGTCGACCGGCGTGTCCCCGGCGCGCAGGCCGAGCGCCGAATACAGCGCCCATTCGCCGACTTCGGTCGCGGCGTAGAGCTGGTCGGCGGGCGCCTCGAACGCCAGCGACGCGCCGCCGGGGTGTTCGCGCACGACGATGGCGCCATCCGGCCAGCCGAGCGCGGCCCGGGCGCGGGCGATGTTGGCGCACCAGCGCCGCAGCGCGGCCTCGTCGAAGGCGATGCCCGGCACGACCTCGAGCGCGGCGCCGGGACCGTCGAAATACAGGTTGGCGCCGGTCAGGCGGCGCGAATCCTCGAACGGTTCGCTCACGTGGCGGAACTCAATCCGATTCTTCGCGCTCGAAGCGCAGGCCGCGTTCGTCGCGCACCACGCCTTCCATCGCCGCGACCAGCTGTTCGTCGAGCGTGGTGTCGAGCGCGGGCACGTCGGCGCGCGGCGCGGCGGCGGGCATGTCGCCGTCCGGCTTGAAGCGGATGATCTGCTTCCACGTGCGCGTCAGCGCGTCGGCGAACACCAGCACCAGGTCGCCCGGCGCGGCCATGCGCAGCGCGGCGTCCACCGCCTGCTGTTCGTCCGGGATGATGCTGATCGCGTCCTCGCCGACGCCGCCGGCCTGCAGCGCCTTGGCGATGATCCGCGGCACTTCGTCGCCGTCGCGGCCGCGCAGGCCGTCGTCGCGGCGCGCGATGTAGTGGTCGAACCGCCCGGCGACCGCGGCCGCGATCTCGCGCAGGTCCTCGTCGCGGCGGTCGCCCGGCCCGGCCACGACCACGATGCGGCGGCCGGTCGCGTCCAGGCGCTGCGCGAGCTCGGCCATGACCCCGACCGCGTGCGCGTTGTGGCCGTAGTCCATGAGCACCTTGAACGGGTGCTCGTTGTACACGTTCATCCGGCCCGGGGCCTGGAAGAAGGTGGTGTCGAAGGTGCGCAGGCCGTGGCGGATCGCGTCGAGCTTGATCCCCATCGAGAACGCCATCGCCGCGGCGACCATCGCGTTCTGCACGTTGTGCAGCGCGCGGCCCTCGAGCGTGGCCGGGATCAGGTGCGTCCACAGCAGCGGGATGTGGCTGCCCTTGTCGTACAGCGTGATCATGTGGCCGTTGACGCCCGCCTCCAGCGCGCAGGCGCGGCCGCCGGCGCGCACGTGCTCGCGCACCAGCGGGTGCGACGGGTTCATGGTGACGTAGCAGATGACCTTGGCGTCGGTGTAGGCCGACATCTTGAGCACGTTCGGGTCGTCGGCGTTGAGCACCGCGCATTCGCGCGCGACCTCGACCACGATCCGCTTGATCTCGGCCAATTGCTCGAGGGTGTCGATGCCCTTCAGGCCGAGGTGGTCGGAGGCGATGTTGAGCACCGCGCCGACCTCCACTTCGGACACGCCCATGCCCGCGCGCAGCAGGCCGCCGCGCGCGGTTTCCAGCACCGCGAGGTCGATCTGCGGGTCGCGCAGCACCATCTGCGCCGACACCGGCCCGGTCATGTCGCCCTCGACCGTGCGCTGGCCATCGATGTAGACGCCGTCGGTGGTGGTCAGGCCGGGCGTGTAGCCGGCCATCTTGGCGATGTGCGCGAGCATGCGCGCGGTGGTGGTCTTGCCATTGGTGCCGGTGACCGCGGCGATCGGCACGCGCGCAGGCGTGCCCGGCGGGAACAGCATGTCGATCACCGGCCCCGCGGCGTCGCGCGGCGTGCCTTCGCTGGGCGCGATGTGCATGCGGAAGCCGGGCGCGGCGTTGACCTCGCAGATGCCTCCGCCGATGGACTTGTAGCTTTCGGCGATGTTGGTGGAGAGGAAATCCACGCCGCCGACGTCGAGCCCGACCGCGCGCACCGCGCGTTCGGCCATGGCCCGGTTGTCGGGATGGATGATGTCGGTGACGTCGGTGGCGGTGCCGCCGGTCGAGAGGTTGGCGGTGGACCGCAACGGCACGACCTCGTCGGCCTTCGGCACCGAATCGGCGGTGTAGCCCACGCGTTCGAGCATCAGTTCGGCCTCGCGGTCGAGCTTGAGCTTGGTCAGCACCTTCTCGTGGCCGACGCCGCGGCGCGGATCGCTGTTCACCACCTCGACCAGTTCGGCCACGGTGGACTTGCCGTCGCCGACGACGTGCCCGGGCGTGCGCCGCGTGGCCGCGATCAGTTCGCCGTTCACCACCAGCAGGCGATGGTCGTCGCCGGCGAGGTAGGTCTCCACGATCACCGAACGCGAATGCTCGCGCGCGGCCTCGAAGCCGGCGCGCACCTCGTCTTCGCCGATGACGTTGATGGTGATGCCGCGGCCGTGGTTGCCGTTGTACGGCTTCAGCACCACCGGCCCGCCGAGGCGGCGCGCGGCGCGCCATGCGGCGTCGGCCGACTGCACCAGTTCCTGGCGCGGCACCGGCAGGCCGAGCGAGCCGAGGATCTTGTTGGTTTCTTCCTTGTCGCTGGCCAGTTCCACCGCGATGTGCGGCGTGCGCCCGGTGACGGTGGCCTGGATGCGCTGCTGGTACTTGCCGTGGCCGAGCTGCACAAGCGATTGCTCGTTGAGGCGCAGCCACGGGATGCCGCGCTCTTCCGCGGCGCGCACCAGCGAGGCGGTCGAGGGCCCGAGCGCGCGGCGCTGCGCGTAGCGGATGAAGGCGTCGCGTTCCTCTTCCCAGTCGAACGTGCCGTCGGTGGCGGTGCGCAGTTCGGCCGGCAGCAGCGAATCGAGCAGCTTCAGCGCGAGTTCGCCGGCGGCGATGCCTTCCTCGCGTTGCGCGTATTCGTACACCACCGAATACACGCCGGGCCTCGCGTCGTCGATGCCGCGGGTCTTGCCGAAGGTCACGTCCTCGCCGGCGACGTTCTGCAGTTCGATCGCGACGTGTTCGAGCACGTGGCCGAGCCAGGTGCCCTCGCCTTCGCGCATGCGCCGCACGAAGCCGCCGGGCTCGCGGTAGGAACAGCCGTGTTCGGCCAGGCCGGGCAGCGCCGCGAGCAAGCCGTCGATGAACGCATCGCCGAGCTTCGCCGTCGGCCACTGCTCCAGTTCGCCTAGGTCGAGCTCGAGGCGGATGACCGGGAACCGCGCGTACTGCGACGGGCCGACGTAGACGTTGCGGTTGAGGATGCGCATCGAAACCCCCTGCTCGAAATTTTCCGGACCGAACTTATTCCTTGACCGTTGCCAGATCTCCGGCCGACGCACGCCGCGTCTCCAGGTTGTAGCTGGCGCCGGCGACGAGGATGTGCACCTGCACGCCGAGCATGCACACCGGCGCGTCGCCGTCGACCTGCGCCATCGACGAAAACTGCAATCCGTCGGCATCGACCACGGTGACCGCGCCGCTGCCTTCGACCTCGACCGTGTTGTCCGGGCCGATGAACGCCGCGGTGTCCTCGTCCACGCCCAGGCCGATCGCGAACGGGTTGTAGGCAAGCGCCGCGAGCAGGCGGCCGAGGCGGTCGCGCTGGCGGAAATGCTGGTCGATCACCACGCGGTTGGTGAGCCCGAGTCCGGGCGCGAGGCGCACGCCGTTCGCGTGCGGCGTCGCCGATTCGCTTTCGCCGCCGGCGATCATGTGCTCGCTGAGGATGCCGGCGCCGGCGCTGGTGCCGCCGACCGGCACCCCATGCGCGTTGCAGGCGCGGATCGCCTGCGCCACCGGGGTGCCGCCGAGGATGGTCGAGAGCCGCAACTGGTTGCCGCCGGTGATGAAGATGCCCGAGGCCTGTTCGATCCGCGACACGCGGTTGCGTTCGTGCGCGTCGCGGCGGGTGTCGAAATCGAGGATGTGGACGTTGCCCGCGCCCATGCCGCCGAAGATCTGTTCGTAGCGGCCGCCGGTCTCGTTGAGCTTGCTCGCGGTGGGGATCACCGCGATGTCGGCGCCCGGGCCGCCGCAGAGCTCGAAGAACCGGCGCAGCACGCGCTTGTCGTTTTCCTTGTCCTCGGCGCCGCCGATGGGGACGATCCAGCCCCGTTGCCCGCCCTCGGCGACCTTGCTCGGACACATGCAGCGATTTCCACTCGAAATGACCGGATGGGCACCTTAGCACGCGCCCCGGCCGCGGCCGGGCCCGGGGTTCAGCCGTTCCCGGCGAGCCGCCGCGTCGCCGCGACGAAACGGTCCAGCCTGTCCCGGGCCGCGCCGCTGGCGATGGCCTCGCGCGCCCGGGCGATGCCCTCGCCGATGTCGTCGGCCACCCCGGCCGCGTACAGCGCCGCGCCGGCGTTGTAGGCCACGATCTCGCGCGGCAGTCCTTCCCGGTTCTCGAGCGCGGCCAGCAGCATCGCCTTCGATTCGGCGGCATCGGCCACCCTGAGGTTGCGGCTGTGGGCCATCGCGATGCCGAAATCCTCGGGGTGCAGTTCGTATTCGCGCACCGTGCCGTCGCGCAGTTCGCCGACCAGGGTGCCCGCGCCCAGCGAGAGTTCGTCCATGCCGTCGCGGCCCCAGACGACCAGCGCGCGTTCCGCGCCCAGTTCCTGCAGCACGCGCACCTGGATGCCGACGAGGTCGGGGTGGAACACGCCCATCAGGATGCCCGGCGCGTTCGCCGGATTGGTCAGCGGCCCGAGGATGTTGAACAACGTGCGCACGCCCATCTCGCGGCGCACCGGCGCCACGACCTTCATCGCCGGGTGGTGCACCGGCGCGAACATGAAGCCGATGCCGCATTCGGCGATGCAGGCCGCGACCTGCTCCGGCTGCAGTTCGATGTTCGCACCGACGGCTTCGAGCACGTCGGCGCTGCCGGATTTCGACGACACGCTGCAGTTGCCGTGCTTGGCGACCTTGGCCCCGGCCGCCGCGACGACGAACATCGAGGCGGTGGAAATGTTGAAGGTATGCGCGCCGTCGCCGCCGGTGCCGACGATGTCGACCATGTTGGTTCGATCCGCGACCTCGACCGGGCGCGAGAACTCGCGCAGCACCGTCGCCGCCGCGGCGATTTCGCCGACGGTTTCCTTCTTGACGCGAAGCCCGGTGAGGATGGCCGCGGTCATGGTCGGCGAGACTTCGCCGCGCATGACCTGGCGCATCAACTCGACCATTTCGTCGAAGAAGATCTCGCGGTGCTCGATGGCGCGTTGCAGCGCTTCCTGGGGGGTGATGGGCATTCGTCGTCTCGCCTGTAGGGTGGGCCCTGGCCCACCATCACGCAGTGGTGGGCCAAGGCCCACCCTACGATCATCGTTCCAGAAAATTCTTCAACAACGCATGCCCGTGCTCGGTGAGGATCGACTCGGGATGGAACTGCACGCCCTCGACCGGATGTTCGCGATGGCGCAGGCCCATGATTTCCTCGATCGAACCGTCCTCGTTCTCGGTCCACGCCGTCACTTCGAGGCAATCCGGCAACGTGCGCTTGTCGACGACCAGCGAGTGGTAGCGCGTGGCCTCGTAGCCGTCCGGCAATCCGGAAAACACGCCCTTGCCTTCGTGGCGGATGCGCGAGGTCTTGCCGTGCATGATCCGCCCGGCGCGCACCACGTCGCCGCCGTAGGCCTGACCGATGCTCTGGTGGCCGAGGCACACGCCGAGGATAGGCACCCGCGCGCCGAGGCGTTCGATCAGTTGCAGCGACACGCCCGCCTCGTTCGGCGTGCACGGCCCGGGCGAAATCACGATGCGTTCCGGTGCGAGTTTCTCGATCTCGTCCACCGTCAGCGCGTCGTTACGCTCCACCCGCACCTCCGCGCCCAGCGCCTGCAGATACTGCACGAGGTTGAAGGTGAAGCTGTCGTAGTTGTCGAGCATCAGCAGCATGTGGTCATTCCGAAATCAGGAACACGGCATAGAGATCCGACTCCAGCGTCACCGTCCCCACCTCGAGATCCTCCGGCGAAATCCGACTGCCGGTCACTTCAATTCGATCCAGGTGTCCAGTACCGCGAGTGAAATCTTTGAATGCGCTGTTCCCGTAATCGAAATCCGGCTGCACTTCCGATACCGCGTACAAACCTGTCACGCGAGCCCCGTAAGCACTGGCGAGTTCTTCCGCTTTCTGTTTCGTGCTCGCAATGGCCTTCACCCTCAGGTCCGACTCAACCTTTTCATGTTTGGAATAGAAAGTTTCGATTCCATCGATTTGCACTTCCAAGCTCGTTTCCGTTCTGGCAAGGAATGCCTGCAAATCTTCAGCCTTTCCGAATGTCGCGCGAATGTTTCTGGAAACCTCCGTCCCTAAGAATATTTCTTCACGATTCTCGTATTCGGTCTTGGGCTTGACGCTGATCGCGGTCGCCGTGACCTGGTCCTCAAGCACACGCGTCGCCTTCATCGATTGCAGTATCTCGGCCACATGCGCCTGCACGCGGTTTCGGGCCGAATCGGGCTTCATGTCCACGGACTGGATCGTCATTCGGATCGTGAATCGATCCGGCAATACGTCCTGCTGCGCGTGACCCTTGATCACGAGATGTCGCGCCGCAGGAATCGTATTCACTTGACCAAAAGCCGGCGCAATGAAGGCCAACAACGCGATTCCCGCGAAAATCCTGATCTTCATTTCATTCCTCCCCATGTTGACTACAACCCCCTCGCCGCCTCGGCCACCGCGCGGAACAGCGCGCGGCCCTTGTTCATCGTTTCCTGCCATTCCGCATCCGGATCGGAATCGAACACCACCCCGCCGCCGGCCTGCACGTGCAGGCGCCCGTCCTGGATCACCGCGGTGCGGATCGCAATTGCAGTATCGGCGTCGCCGTGCCAGCCGATGTAGCCGACCGCGCCCGAATACACGTTGCGCTTCACCGGTTCCAGCTCGCGGATGATTTCCAGCGCGCGGATCTTCGGTGCGCCGCTGACCGTGCCCGCCGGGAAGGTCGCGCGGAGCACGTCGGCGTAACTCAGTCCCGGCTTCAGCCTTCCCGTCACTTCGCTGACGAGGTGCATGACGTGGCTGTAGCGCTCGACCGCGAACTGCTCGCCGACCCGGACGCTGCCCGCCTCGCTGATGCGACCGACATCGTTGCGGCCGAGATCGATCAGCATCAGGTGCTCGGCGCGTTCCTTGGGATCGGCCAGCAGTTCGGCTTCCAGCGCGTTGTCTTCTTCCACCGTTTTCCCGCGCGGCCGCGTGCCGGCGATGGGACGCACCGTCACCGTTCCGCCCTGCAATCGCGCAAGGATTTCCGGTGAAGAGCCGACGACCTGCGTTTCGCCGGTATCGAGGAAATACATGTACGGCGAGGGATTCAGCGCACGCAACGCGCGATAGACATCGACCGGGCGCGCGGCGAACGGCACGCTCAGCCGCTGCGAAGGCACGACCTGGAAGATGTCGCCGGCGCGGATGTAGTCCTGCGCCTTGCGCACCACGGCGTGATACTGCTCGCGGGTGAAGGACGAACGGAAATCGGATTCGTCGATGGCCGCCGGCTGCAGCGTTTCCGGATACGGCGCGCCGCCGTGGCGCAGGCGGTGCACCAACGCATCGAGCCGCCGGTTGGCGCGCGCCAAGGCCTGCGGTTCGCGCGGGTCGGCGTGCACGACGAGGTAGAGCCGGCCCTTGAGGTTGTCGAACACCGCCAGTTCTTCGCTGAGCATCAGCAGGATGTCGGGCGTGCCGAGTTCGTCCGGCCTGGGGTTGGCCTTTAGCCGGGGTTCGATGTATTCGATGCATTCGAAGCCGAACCAGCCGACCAGGCCGCCGGCGAATCCGGGCAGGCCTTCGAGCTTCGGCACCTTGCAGGTTTCGCGCAGGCGTTCGACTTCGGCCAGCGGATCGGCGACTTCGCGCGTTTCCGCCACTTCGCCGTATTCGCGCACATCGAGCGTGTGCCCGCGGAATTCGTACACCCGGCGCGCCGGCAGGCCGATGATGGAATAACGCCCGAAGCGTTCGCCGCCCTCGACCGATTCGAACAGGTAGGTGTGCGGGCCGTCGGCCAGCTTCAGGTAGACCGAGAGCGGCGTGTCGAGGTCGGAGAGCACCTCGCGCACCACCGGCACGAGGGTGCAGCCGTCAGCGGCGTGCTGCTGGAATTGCGCGGGCGTGGTCAAGCGGGGCGTCCTTCGAATGCGTACGGGCGAACGGGGCGGCGGAAACTCGCCACCATCGCCAACCCTGCCCGAAAGACGTCGCCCGGTTCATGCCGCGACTGTAGCGGGCCGGGCGCCGTCACGCCACCGTAATCACCCGCATGGAGAATGGAAGGCCATTGCAGGGACGAAACGCGGGGCAGGACGCTCCAACTTCTCTCCAGGGCCGACGAACAGGGCGTCGGCTTTTTTTTGCCTGCGATATCCGATCGCGATCAGCGCACGGCGGCGACCGCCGCCTTCATCCGCGCGACGACGTCCGCGTACCGTGCTTCTTCAGAGCCGGACTGGCCGAAGATCGCGCTGCCGGCGACGAAGGTGTCGGCACCCGCCTTGGCGATTTCGCCGATGTTGTCCGGCTTCACCCCGCCGTCGATTTCCAGCCGCATCGGCCGACCGCTGCGGTCGATGCGTTCGCGCACCGCGCGCAGCTTGTCGAGGGTCGAGGGGATGAAGGACTGGCCGCCGAAACCGGGATTCACCGACATCAGCAGCACGTAGTCGAGGTCCTCGAGGACATAGTCGAGCACGTCCACCGGCGTCGCCGGGTTCAGCACCAGCCCGGCCTCGCAGCCCGAGGCCTTGATCAGCTGGATGGTGCGGTGCACGTGGCGGCTGGCCTCCGGGTGGAAGCTGATATGGCTGGCGCCGGCCCTGGCGAACATCGGCACCAGCGCGTCCACCGGTTCCACCATCAGGTGCACGTCGATGGGGGCGGTCACCCCGTGCTTGCGCAGGGCCTCGCAGACCAGCGGGCCGATGGTCAGGTTGGGCACGTAATGGTTGTCCATCACGTCGAAATGCACCCAGTCGGCGCCGGCGGCGAGCACGGCGTCGACCTCGGCGCCGAGGCGGGCGAAGTCGGCGGACAGGATGGACGGGGCGATGACCGTGGGCTGCATACCGCGCAGTGTAGCGTCCGCGGCGCGTCGGGCGGCGTACACTGTGCCGCCCCGCTCCGGACCGAACGCGCGTGGCGACTACCCTGCTCGAAGCCGATCTGCCCGGCCTGACCCTGCGCCATCGCGGCAAGGTCCGCGACGTGTTCGAACTCGGGAACGAGCAACTCCTGATCGTCGCCACCGACCGCCTGTCCGCGTTCGACGTGGTCCTGCCCGACCCGATCCCCGGCAAGGGCGAGATGCTGTGCCAGATCAGCAACTTCTGGTTCGGCGAAACCGCGCACCTGATGCGCAACCACCTGACCGGCATCGACGTCGCCTCGGTGCTGCCGGCCGGCGTCGATCCCGTGCTGTACGCGAAGCGCGCGGTGGTGACCAGGAAGCTCAAGCCGGTGCCGGTGGAGGCGATCGCCCGCGGCTACCTGATCGGCAGCGGCTGGAAGGACTACCAGCGCACCGGTCGCGTCAGCGGGATCCCCTTGGCCGACGGCCTGCGCCAAGCCGAGCAACTGCCGCAGCCAGTGTTCACGCCCTCGACCAAGGCCGCGGTCGGCGACCACGACGAGAACATCGATTTCGACACCGTCGTGCGCACCATCGGCGCCGACCTCGCCGAACAGGTGCGCGACGCCACGCTGCGCCTGTACGAATTCGCGCGCGACTACGCCGCGCGGCGCGGCATCATCCTCGCCGACACCAAGTTCGAATTCGGCACCGACGCCGACGGCCGCCTGTACGTGATGGACGAAATGCTGACCCCCGATTCCTCGCGCTACTGGCCCGCGGACCAGTACGAGATCGGCACCAGCCCGCCGAGCTACGACAAGCAGTTCGTGCGCGATTACCTGGAGACGCTGGACTGGGACAAGACCGCGCCCGGACCGAAACTGCCGGCGGAAGTGATACAACGCACGCGTGCCAAGTACGCCGAGGCACTGCAGAAACTGGCCGGCATCGACATCGATTGAACGGAGCACGCGCATGAACGCGACGACCGAACGCAACATCGACCAGTGGTTCGCGCATTACAGCGCCGACCACCAGAACCACGGCAACCAGCGCATCCATGTCTTCGCGGTGCCGCTGATCCTGTGGAGCGTGGTCGCGCTGCTGTGGTGCTTGCCCGTGCCGGGCACCTGGTTCCGGCAGGGCCTGTGGGCCGCGCTGGCGATGTTCCTCGCGTGGAGCTTCTACTGGCGCGCCTCGCGCTCGCTCGGGCTGGGCATGCTCGCCTGGTTCGTGCTGCTGGCGTGGCTGACGCGCTGGCTGCACGGCGTGCTCGGCACGCAGCAATTGCTGTGGCTCGCCGTCGGCGTGTTCGTCGTCGCGTGGATCGCGCAGTTCGTGGGCCACAGCAAGCTGTTCGAAGGCCGCAAGCCGAGCTTCCTCACCGACCTGAAATACCTGCTGATCGGCCCGGCGTGGGTGCTGGCCAAGCTGTATCGCAAGCTCGGCTTGAAATATTGATCAACATTCCCCTGTAGGAGCGCTCTCGAGCGCGACTGGCACACGGCAAACCATACAGGTCGCGCTCGAGAGCGCTCCTACAAACGCGATTCTGGTCGCGGCCAAAGCCGCTCCTACAAAAGCGGCTTGAACATGTCCGCCGTCGGCGCGAACGCGCGCGGCGTGTAACCGAAATCGCGGCGCGCCGGCCCGGCATCGAACACCAGGTCATCGCGCATGCGCCGCACCGCGGCATCGCTCAGCTCGCGGGCGATGCCGCGGGAACGGGCCGCGCGCAATGCCAGCCGGAACAGCGGCATCGGCAATTCCAGCAGTCCGCATGGCGGTTCGAGGCAATCCAGCACGCGCCGCACCATCTCGCGGTACGGCAGGGTCTCGACACCGGGCAGGTCGTAGGCACGCCCTTTCGCCACGGCCGACTGGCTGGCGGCGAACGCCGCGTCGGCGAGATCGTCCACGTGCACCGGCTGGCGCAGACCGTCCGCCCGCCGCGGCAATACGAAGCAGCCATGGCGCCGCGCGAGCGCGGCGATGCGCGACAGCGTGGCGTCGCGGCCGCTGCCGTAGACCAGCGTGGGCCGCAACATCGTCGCCGCCGCGCCGCGCTGTTCGGACGATGCGAACAACGCCGCTTCCGCACCGAGCAGGCGCCGCACGAGGTCGCGTTCGTGCGCGTCTTCGGAATCGTGCTTGGTCATGGCGCTGGTCGAACCGAAGGCGACGATGCGCGGCGCGGCGATGCGCGATTCCCCGTGCCAGCGCGCGAAGGCATCCAGCGGCCCGCAGCTGAAGATCGCGTCCACCGATGCCGGCAACGGCGGCATCGCCGCGAATTCGCCCCGCAGCCATTGCAGGCCCCGCGTGTCCGCCTGCGCGCCGCGCGACACCGCGAGCACGCGCCAGCCGCGTTCCTCCAGGCGCTCCAGCAGCGGTGCGCCGATTTGCCCGCTGGCGCCGAACACGAGCGCGGTGTTCATGCCGATGCGTTCCGGGGCAAGGTCGCGCGCAGCCAGAGCAGGCCTGCGATGGCGGAAACGAGCGATGCCAGCAGCACGCCGAGCACCGCATCGGAATACGTGCGCGACTGTCCGTAAGCCAGGCCAGCGATGAACAGGCTCATGGTGAAGCCGATGCCGCACAGCATGCCGAGCCCGATCATCGCGCGAACATCCATGCCTTTGGGGAAGCGCGCGAGTCCACTGGCACGCAAGGCCAACGCCGCCGCGACGATGCCGATCGGCTTGCCGAGCGCCAGCCCCAGCACGATGCCGAGCGGCAACGGCGACAGCGCATCGCGCAGGCCGATGCCATCGAGGACGAGCCCGGCGTTGACGAAGGCGAACAACGGCAGGATCGCGTAGGCGACCCAGGGATGCAGCGCGTGTTCCAGCGTTTCCAGCGGCGAATGTTCGATTTCGTCGTCGATGGCGTTGCGCTTGTCGACGTGCGGGATCATCAGGCCCGTGGCGACGCCGGCGAGCGTGGCGTGCACGCCCGACTTCAGCATGAAGTACCACAGCGCCGCGCCGAACAGCAGGTAAGGCGCGAGCGACTTCACCCGCATCCGCGCCAACAGCCACATCGCGGCGATGACGGCGAATGCTCCAGCCAATGCCGGCCACCACAGTCCCTGCGCGTAGAACAGCGCGATGATCAGGATCGCGATCAGGTCGTCGGCCACGGCGATGGTGGAAAGCAGGAGTTTCATCCCCGCCGGCACGCGCGAACCGAGCAGCGCGAGCACGCCGAGCGCGAAGGCGATGTCGGTCGCGGTCGGCACCGCCCAGCCGCGCAATGTGGCCGCGTCGCCACGGTTGCAGGCGAAGAAGACCAGCGCCGGCACCGCCACGCCCGCCGCCGCGCAGGACAGAGGCAGCAGCAGTTGCGCGCGCCCGGCGAGCTGGCCGCTCAGCGATTCGCGCTTGATCTCCAGCGCGACGACGAGGAAGAACACCGCCATCAGGCCGTCGTTGATCCACCATTCGACCGGCTTGCCGATGTCGAAATGGCGGAACGCGTCGTATGCGTCGCGCCATGGCGAATTCGCGAACGCGAGCGCCAACGCCGCGGCGGCGATCAGGACGATGCCGCCGGCGGCCTCCAGCCGGAGGAAATCGGCCAGCGCGCGCTGGGCGCGGGCGAGCATGGCTCCCGGCTCAGGCCGTCAGGTGGAACAACTCCCACGCCAGCCACGCGCCGAACGCGAGCAGCAGCACCGCGCCTTCGTGGCGGCTGATGCGCAGCTCGCTGCGCGCCATCGGGAACAGCACCAGCGCCAGTGCGAACGCCGCCGGAAGTTCGAACTGCACGAACGAGGCGGGCAGCGGCGTCGGCCGGAACGCGGCCATGCCGCCGAGCACCACCAGCAGGTTGAACAGGCTGGAACCGAGCACGTGGCCGGCGACCATGTCGCCCTGTCCGCGGCGCGCGGCGACGACGGCCGCGGCCATTTCCGGCAACGCGGTGCAGATCGCGACCGGCAGCAGGCCGGTGACCAGCGGGCCCATGCCGAGCCCCAGGCCGACGACGGGCGCGCTCTGCACCAGCCATTTCGCGCCGAAGTACATCGCGACGATGGCGATGGCGACGCGGGAGAGATTCAGGCCGAGGCCCGGCCGGGTTTCGGCGAAGCGCGCGATGTCGGCCTGCAGTTCGGCCGGTTCGCGCTTGCCGCGCAGCAGCAGGAACGCGAGCATCACCACGAAGCCCGCGAGCAGCAGCAGGCCTTCGTTGCGCGAGAGCACGCCGTCGAGGCCGAAGCCGATCGCCACCGCGGTCATCGCCAGCAGCCACACCAGCAAAGGCCCGATCGCCCGGCTGCGCAACACCAGCGGCGCCGCGAGCGCGGCCGCGCCGAGCGTGAGGCCGATGTTGGCGATGTTGCTGCCGACCGCGTTGCCCAGCGCCAGCGACTGGTTGCCGACCCACACCGCGCGCGCGTTGACCGCGAGTTCCGGCAAGGAAGTGCCGAACGCGACCAGCAGCAGACCGGCGATGAACGGCGATGCGCCCAGGCGTTGCGCCAATCCCGACGCGCCCTTGACGATGGAATCGCCACCGAGGGCCAGCAATACCAGCCCCGCCACGAACCACATCACCGCAGTTGCCATGCGACTCTCCCCGTGCGCGACGCCTCGATTCTAGGCCGAACCCCCGCGCCTCAGGAACAACCCTCGACGTAATCCACCTGCGGCGACAGGCCCACCCGCCATGCCGTGGCCTTGCCGGCGGCATCGGTTTCGAACACCAGCTTCGCCGGCGAGACGCCGCTGGCGGCGATCGACAGGACTTGGCCGCCCTCGACGTATTTGTGCGGCGTCGATTGCAGCGCGCCGTGGTAGAGCGCCTGCAGTTCCTGCGTCGCCATGCCGACCTTGCCGCCACCGGGCGCGACGAACTTCGCGCTGTCGGTGCCGTAGCGCACGAACTTGCCGTCGCCGATCATGAAGGCGAATTCGGACGGCGATTTCACCCATTTCGGCGCCATGAAGTAGCAGGACGGATTCGCGTCCTTGCCCAGCGCCTTCAATTCGCCGCCCCATGACTTCTCCATGTCCGCGGCGGCGGTGCCGAACTTCACGTCGCCGTAGCCGGCGAAGCCCGCCTGCGTGTCGGCGCCATCGGCCGCGGGCGCAGGCATGTCGGTCGACGCAGGCGTCGGCAGGCTCGCGGGCATCGGCATCGTCGCCGGCGGAATGTCCTCGGCGGGCTGGTCCGCGACCGGCGGCGCAGCCGCGGGATCGGTGGATGCGTCGCGTTGCGAGGTGCATGCGGCCAATGCCGCGATCATGGCCAGGCTAAGCAGGGAACGTGTCATGCCGACTCCGGATGCATGGGGAGCCGGCAGTGTCGCCGATGGCGGTTAAGGCATCGCGAAACGCAGGCCGATGCTCAGGCCTTGGGCGCGAAATGCTTCTGCAGGCCGGCCCAGCAGGCCTGGTAATCGCGCTGCCGGTGCGCCGCGTCCATCGCGGTTTTCGTCGGGCGGATCACGTTGCGCGCCTCGAACATGAAGGCCATCGTGCCGGTGACGTAGTCCGGCTTCGACGTGTCGGCATTGCTCGCCTTCTCGAAGGTCGCCGCATCCGGCCCGTGCCCGGTCATGCAGTTGTGCAGCGACGCGCCTCCGGGCGCGAAGCCCTCGGCCTTGGCGTCGTAGGCGCCGAAGATCAGGCCCATGAACTCGCTGGCGACGTTGCGGTGGAACCACGGCGGGCGGAACGTGTCCCGTGCCACCAGCACGCGCGGCGGGAAGATCACGAAATCCATGTTGCCCACACCGGGTGTGTCGCTGGGCGAAGTCAGCACCAGGAAGATCGACGGATCGGGATGGTCGTGGCTGATCGAACCGATGGTGTTGAACCTGCGAAGGTCGTATTTGCAGGGCGCGTGGTTGCCATGCCACGCGACCACGTCCAGCGGCGAATGGCCGATGGCCGCACGCCACAGATGGCCCTGGAACTTCGCGATCAGTTCGAAATCGCCGTCGACATCCTCGAACGCCGCGTTCGGCGTGAGGAAATCGCGCGGATTGGCCAGGCCGTTGCTGCCGATGGGGCCGAGGTCGGGGATGCGCAAGAAGGCGCCGAAGTTCTCGCAGACGTAGCCGCGCGACGGGCCGTCGGGCAATGCGACGCGGAAGCGGATGCCGCGGGGAATGAGCGCGATTTCCTGCGGCTCGACGTTCGAGCACGCCGAGTTCGGTTTCGATGTGCAAGCGGCCCTGCTGCGGGACGATGAGCAGTTCGCCGTCGGCGTCGTAGAAGAACCGGCCCCGCATGTCGCGGTTGGCCGCGTACATGTGCACGCCGATCCCCGATTGCGTCGACGGCGAACCGTTGCCGGCCATCGTCACCAGCCCGTCGATGAAATCGGTCGGTGCCTCGGGGATCGGCAACGGGCTCCATCGCAGCTGGTCCGGCGTCACCGGGCCGGTGTCGAAATCGTTGTGGAAATTGGCTTGCGCGAACGGCTCGAACTCGCCGTGCATCGCCGCCGGGCGGATGCGGTACAGCCAGCTGCGGCGGTTCGCATGCCGAGGCGCTGTGAATGCGGTGCCGCTGATCTGCTCGGCGTACAGCCCGTGTGCGACCTTCTGCGGCGAATTGCGGCCTTCCGGCAGCGCGCCGGCGACCGCCTCGCTGGCGAACTCGTTGCCGAAGCCGGATTGGTAGCCGTTGCTGGTGATGGTCATGGCGTGATCGCTCTTAAAGCCCCTCTCCCGGCGGGAGAGGGGTTGGGGTGAGGGTTCGGCTGCAAGCGAAGTCGAAGATTGCCTGCACAACCGCTTCCGTTTGCGTCAGCGCTTCGTTATCCCAGAACCGCAGTACCGACAATCCCCGCGCTTCAAGGAACCGGGTGCGAATCGCATCCTGTTCTTCATTGTGCTGCGAGCCATCCAACTCGATCACCAGGCCCAGAGATTCGCAATAGAAGTCCGCAATGTAGGGTGGAATGGGATGCTGTCGACGGAACTTCAATCCATCGAGTTGACCACCACGGAGACATCGCCAAAGTTCGCGTTCGGCATCGGTCATCTCGCGGCGCAGTCGACGCGAATTTCCGAGTATTGTTGTCGGCAGCGGTGGTTTTACTGTGACCACTGGATCGTACCCTCACCCCAACCCCTCTCCCGTGGGGAGAGGGGCTCGGAGCATCACAGCACGCCGCGCTTCATCTGGTCGCGTTCGATGCTCTCGAACAGCGCCTGGAAGTTGCCTTCGCCGAAGCCCTCGTTGCCCTTGCGCTGGATGATCTCGAAGAAGATCGGGCCGAACGCGTTCTGGGTGAAGATCTGCAGCAGCTTGCGCGACTTCGTTTCCATGTCCGCGTCGATCAGGATCTTGTTGCGCGCCAGCCGCGGCACGTCCTCGCCGTGCCCGGGCACGCGCTGGTCGATCACGTCGAAATAGGTGTCCGGCGTGTCGAGGAAGGCGACCCCGGCCTCGCGCATCGCCTCCACCGAGGCGTAGATGTCGTCGGTGAACAGCGCGATATGCTGGATGCCCTCGCCCTTGTAGTCGCGCAGGTATTCGTTGATCTGGCTCTTCTCGTCGCTGGACTCGTTGAGCGGGATGCGCACGATGCCATCCGGCGCGGTCATCGCCTTCGACAGCAGGCCGGTCTTGGCGCCCTTGATGTCGAAGTAACGGATCTCGCGGAAGTTGAACAGCTTCTCGTAGTAGTCCGACCACTTCTGCATGTTCCCGAGGAACAGGTTGTGGGTGAGGTGGTCGATGAAGGTCAGGCCGAAGCCCGCGGGATGCTGGTCCACGCCGGGCAGCGGCACGTAGTCGGCGTACAGGTCGGAACGCGCGTCGTCGACGAGGTACAGCATGCAACCGCCGATGCCCTGGATCTTCAGCGTGTCGACCGCGCCCGTCGCGGCGATTTCCTCGCCGCCGTTGTCGAGCACGTGCGCCAGCACCTCCGTGACCGGCTTGCGGAAGCGGATGGCGAAGCCGCAGGCGGAGGGTCCGTGCTCCCGCGCGAAATCGGAGGCGAACGAATCGGCGGATTCGTTCAGCAAGAAATTGATCGTGCCCTGGCGGTACAGGGTGATGTCGCGCGATTTGTGCTTCGCCACCGCAGTGAAGCCGAGGTTGCGCAGGTAGGCGCGCATCGCGTCGCCCTGCCCGGCCGGCGCGGCGAATTCCACGAATTCGAACCCGTTGATGCCCATCGGGTTCTCGAAGGTGGTGACCTGCATTCCGAGGTTGGGTTGCGCGCTCATGGTCGTGTCCTGCATCCGGCTTGCATGGGGAGCCCGGATTGTATAGTTTCATTTGCAACTAATTCAAGCCGGGCCGAAAATGCCGCGCCACGCCGCGCTCGACCTCGAGCATTTCCTGCCCTACCGGCTGAGCGTGCTGTCCAACCGCATCAGCCAGGCCATCGCCACGCGCTATGCGCAGCGGTTCGGCATCAGCGTGACCGAATGGCGCGTGGTCGCGGTGCTCGGCCGCTATCCGGACCTGTCCGCCGGCGAAGTCGCCGCGCGCACGGCGATGGACAAGGTCGCGGTCAGCCGCGCGGTGGCGCGCCTGCTCGAACGCGGCTTCGTCGAACGCGATACCCACGGCGACGACCGCCGGCGTTCGGTGCTCGCGCTCAGCCGTGGCGGCCGCCGCATCTACGACGAGATCGCCCCGCTGGCGCTCGATCTCGAACAACGCCTGTTGTCGCGCCTGGATGCAGGCGAACGCGCGTCGCTGGATGCGCTGCTGGACAAGCTCGCCGACGGCGTTTCGCACCTCGCCGACGACATCGGCTGAACCCGCGGACGAAAACGGCGCCCGCGGGCGCCGTTTTTTCGTGCTTTCCCTCTCCCCGTGCACGGGGAGAGGGTGCCGAAGGCGGGTGAGGGGCGCCTCCTGCCTTTTACTTCACGCCATGCATCCACTTCTGGATCAGCGGCGCGATCAGGAACAGCAGCACGCCCGATCCGACCAACGCATAGAAGCCGAAGGTGTAGCCCGAATGCGCCGAGGCCACGGTCATGCCGCCTTCGCCGCTGACGTGCCCGGCGAAGATGCCCGCGAGGTTGTTGCCGATCGCGATCGACAGGAACCAGCAGCCCATCGCCAGCCCGCCGAGCTTGGCCGGCGCCAGCTTGGTGGTCATCGACAGGCCGATCGGCGACAGGCACAGCTCGCCCACCGACTGGATGACGTAGACCATGAACAGCGTCCAGAACGGGATCTTGCCGGCGTCGTCGAGCATGCTCGACAGCGCCACCATCAGCAGCAGGAAGGCGAGGCCGTTGAAGATCAGGCCGAGGCCGAACTTGCGCGGGATGATCGGGTTGTTGCGGCCCATCTTCACCCACATCCACGCCATGATCGGCGCGAGCACGATGATCGCCACCGAGTTCACCGACTGGAACCAGGACACCGGGAAGTCGTTGGTGCCGGCCAGCGCCTGGAACAGGCCCTGCATGCCGATGTCGCGGTTGACGATCTTCTCGGCGAGGAAGTTGAACGAGCTGCCGGCCTGTTCGAAGAACATCCAGAACAGCACGTTGAACACGAAGATGACCAGCATCGCCGACACCTTGTCGCGCGAGACCGAGCCTTCCACCACGCCCTCGCGGAACAGCATCACCGCCGGGATCACGAACAGCGCCATCAGGATGTACTGCAACAGGGTCGCGTCGATGGTGAGCAGCGCGTAGAACAGCGGGATCCCGACCACCACGCCCAGCAGCAGCACCAGGCTCACGTTGCGCATCCCGGTCTGGTGGGCGGCCGGCAGGCCGATGCCCTTGAGCTGGCGGCGCCCGAACCAGAACCACACCATGCTCAGCAGCATGCCGATGCCGGCGGAGATGAACACGATCTTGTAGGCCGGCATGTCCTCGATGCCGAAGATCTTCTTCGCCAGGTACTGGGTGATCAGCGGCGCGAAGAACGCACCGAGGTTGATGCCCATGTAGAAGATGGTGAAGCCCGAATCGCGGCGTTCGTCGCCCTGCGCGTAGAGCTTGCCGACGATGGTGGAGATGATCGGCTTGAACAGGCCGTTGCCGACGATGATCGTGGCCAGGCCGAGCTTGAACATCGATTCGGTCGGCGAGGCGAGCAGGAACAGGCCGGTGGCCATGATCACCGCGCCAAGCAGGATCGAGCGCTGGAAGCCGATCAGCTTATCGGCCACGTAGCCGCCGAAGATCGCGCCGGCATAGACCAGCGCCAGATAAGCGCCATAGAGCTCGTTGGCCGGTTTCTCGCCCGAGGCGTCGCCGCCGTGGAACTGCGCGACGATGTACAGCACCATCGCCCAGCGGATGCCGTAGAACGCGAACCGCTCGAAGAGCTCGGACGCAAACAGCATCCACAGCGGACGCGGATGCCCCATCAGCTGCGGGAAGTCCGGTGGTTGCGTGCCGCCCGGTGGCGCTTGCATGCCCGGCCCGGCCGGTTCGACGTTGGTGGCTGCACTCATGCGGCGGATTCCCCTGTGATGGCGATGCGTATTCAGGAACGAGGGCCCGCGGCGCGGGACGGCCGAGCATTGCCGACGATGCGACGCGGCGTCAAACCATGCGGCCGCTGCTGCGCCGCAACAGGAGCGTCAGTAGCCGGTGGTAGGCGCGCCGATCGCGGTGCGGACTTCGAACAATTCCGGGAAGAAGGTCAGGTCCAGCGCCTGCCTGAGGAAACCCACGCCGCTGGAACCGCCGGTGCCGGGCTTGAAGCCGATGATGCGCAGCACCGTGCGCATGTGGCGGAAGCGCCACAGCTGGAACTGCGTCTCGAGGTCGACCAGGTCCTCGCACAGGTGGTACTCGGCCCAGTGCGCGTCGGTGTCCTCGTAGATGCGCTCGAACACCGGCAACAGCTCCGGGTCGGACACGTGCGGCAGCGACCAGTCGCGTTGCAGGTGGTGTTCGGGGACGGCGTGCCCATGGCGGGCGAGGTAGGCCAGCGCCTCGTCGTACAGCGACGGCGATTCCAGCACTTCGCGCAGGCGCGCCTGCGCCTGCGGGTCGTGCGCGAACACCTTCAGCATCCCCGCGTTCTTGTTCCCGAGCTGGAACTCGATGATGCGGTACTGCAGCGACTGGAAGCCGGACGACGGCCCGAGGATGTGGCGGAACTCCATGTATTCGGACGGCGTCAGCGTTTCCAGCACCGACCACATCGCGGTCAGCTGCGCGATCACCTGCTTGCAGCGCGCGAAGATCTTCTGGCACGGATCGAGTTCGTCGCGGCGCAGGTGGCCGATGGCCGCGCCCAGCTCGTGCACCAGCAGCTTCATCCACAGCTCCGAGACCTGGTGCTGGATGATGAACAGGAGTTCGTCGTGGTGCGGCGGCCGCGAAAGCGGCTGCTGCGCGGACAGCAGGCGGTCCAGCTGCAGGTAGCCGCCGTAGGTCATGCGGCCTTCGAGGTCGGTGTGGATGCCGGCTTCGAGCGGGCGCTGGTTGTCGTCGATCGCCATGCACGGATTCTCGCATGCGCGATGGACCGTGGGGATCGTCATCCCGCGGACATCGGACTGGGGCACAATCGACCCATGGCGCGGGGAGCGCGCCGATTCGGGAAAACCCAATGTCCAGCCTGATGCGCCGCCTGGCGCTTGTCGTCCTGTTGTCTCCTGCGGCCTTCGCCGCGCATGCGCAAGTCGTGATCAGCCAGGTGTGGGGTTCGAACGGAACCACCAGCGCCTACAACCAGGATTACGTCGAACTCTTCAACCGCGGCGCGACGTCCGCCTCGCTCAACGGGTTGACCGTCCAGTACGCGAGCGCGACGGGAACCGGCAACTTCCAGTTGGCGGCGACGTTGCCGAATGTTTCCCTGGGCGCGGGACAGCATTTCCTCGTCGGCCTCGCTTCCACCGCGGGCGGCACCTCCCTGCCGGCGCCGGACGCCACCGGCGGCACCAACATCAGCGGCAGCGCGGGCAAGGTCATCCTCGCGAATTCCACCGGAGCGCTCGCCTGCAACGGCAGCAGCACCCCCTGCAGCGGCGCACAACTTGCGCTGATCGTCGACCTCGTCGGCTACGGCACCACCGCGAACTTCTACGAAGGCGCCGGTCCTGCCGCCGCGCCGGGCACGACCAACGCGACCTTCCGCGCGCTCAACGGCTGCACCGACAGCAACGACAACGGCGCCGACTTCGCCGCGGCCGCGGCCGCGCCGCGCAATACCGCATCGGCTTCCACGCCCTGCGGCGGCGGCGGCCAGCCCACGCTCTCCATCGGCAGCACTTCCGCCGCCGAGGGCGACAGCGGCACCACGCCGTTCTTCTTCACCATCACCTCGACCCAGGCCGCGCCCGCGGGCGGCTTCAGCGTCGACTACGCGACTAGCGATGGCCTCGCGACCACCGCCGACAACGACTACGTCGCCAAGAGCGGCACCGCCACGATCGCCGAGGGCGAAACCTCGGTGACGATCGGCGTCGACGTCAACGGCGACACAACCGACGAATCGAACGAAACCTTTTTCGTCACCCTGTCGAATCCCAGCGGTGCGGTCATCGGCACCGGCACGGGCACCGGCACCATCAACAACGACGACGTCGCGCTCACCGCGATCCACGACATCCAGGGCAATGGCGATGCGTCGCCGCTGGTCGGCCAGACCGTGACCACGCGCGGCATCGTCACCGGCCGCAAGAGCAACGGTTTCTTCCTGCAGGCCGCGGACGCGGACGCCGACGCCGATCCCGCCACCTCCGAAGGCGTGTACGTCTTCACCAGCAGCGCGCCGCCAGCCGATGCCGCGGTCGGCAACCTGGTGCAGGTCGCCGCGACGATCAGCGAATACGTACCGACCGCCGATCCGCTGCAGCCGCCGCTGACCGAACTGGTCTCGCCGACGGTCGTGCTGCTGTCGACCGGCAATGCGTTGCCGGCGGCGGTGCCGCTGACCGCGACCTTCCCCGATCCGGAAGGCGCCTACGACCAGCTCGAGCGCGTGGAAGGCATGCGCGTCAGCGCGGCTTCGCTGACCGTGGTCGGCCCGACCGAGGGCACCACCAACGAACCGAACGCGACCGGCACCAGCAACGGCGTGTTCTATGCGACCGTGACCGGCCTGCCGCGTCCGTTCCGCACGCCGGGCATCCAGGCGCCCGATCCGGCGCCGAGCGGTTCCATCCCGCCGATCCCGCGCTGGGACACCGCGCCCGAAACCATGGAAGTGGACAGCGACGCGATCGGCGGCGCAAAGCTCGACCTGGCCGCCGGCGCGGTCGTCACCGGCGTGACCGGGCCGATGGACTACGGCTTCCGCCGCTACACCATCCTGCCCGAGGCGACGCCGACAGTGGCCAGCCCCGGCAACGCCGTGACCGCGGCGCGCCTGCCGAGCGAGGACGAATTCACCTTCGCCAGCTACAACCTCGAACGCTTCTTCGACACGGTCGACGACCCGACCATCGGCGAGCCGGTGCTGACCCCGACCGCGTTCGCCAACCGCCTGAACAAGGCCTCGCTCGGCATCCGCGACGAACTGCACACGCCCGACGTGCTGGCGGTGATGGAGATGGAGAACCTGTCCACGCTCCAGCAACTGGCCAGCAAGATCAACAGCGATGCGGTCGCCGCCGGCGACGAGGATCCGCAGTACGCGGCCTACCTGCAGGAAGGCAACGACGTCGGCGGCATCGACGTCGGCTTCCTGGTCAAGACCGCGCCGGTGGACGGCTCGACGCCACGCGTGGAAGTGGTGGACGTCACCCAGTACGGCAAGGACACGACCTGGATCGATCCCAGCAACGGCCAGCCTTCGCTGCTCAACGACCGACCGCCGCTGCTGCTGCGCGCGATCGTGCACTACGCCGACGGCCGTTCGTTCCCGATCAGCGCGTTCGCCGTACACCAGCGCTCGCTCAATGGCATTTCCGACGAAACCACGTCCGGTTCCACCACGGCCGGCGACCGCGTGCGCAGGAAGCGCCAGGCGCAGGCCGAGTACCTCGCGAACCTGATCCAGGGCCGCGAGACCACTGATCCGACCGAACACCTGGTCGTGCTCGGCGACTTCAACGCCTTCGATTTCAACGACGGCTACGTCGATCCGATGGGCGTGGTCACCGGCATGCCGACGCCGGACGACCAGACCGTGGTGCCGAACGACGGCGTGGATTTGGTCGAACCGAACCTCTTGAACCTGCACTATCTGCCGGAAGCGAACCAGCGCTATTCCTACGTGTTCGATGGACAGGCGCAGTCGCTCGATCACATCCTGATCAACCAGGCGCTGGGTGCCGATCTGGCGTGGTACGAGCTCGATCACGCACGCATCAACGCCGACTTCCCGGAAACCAATCGCAACGACGCCAACTCGCCTTCGCGTCTTTCCGACCATGATCCGGCGATCGCCTATTTCGCCGTGGTTCCGGCGACGCACGCTGAACTCGAGATCGATGCAGGCGCGCCAGCCGGCGTGGTGAAAGTCGGCACTCCTGCTGTATTCACAGTCCTGCTGACCAACAACGGTCCGGATGCGGCCAGGAATCCCGGCGTTGGTTTCGCTTTCGATGCCGCCTTACCCGATCTGCATGTCTCCAACTTGCCGGCTGGATGGAGTTGCGGCACGCCGCAAGTGTCTGGCGACACAACGACCATGGCTTGCAATACGACCAGTCTCACAGCGGACAGCACTGCCTCGTTCACTCTTGAGGCCACTGCAGTCAATCCGGTCACCGTACCGGGCTTGATCGATATGTGGGCAGCCGCGACCTCCGAGTCCAGTGATCCCGTTTCGAGCGGCGTCGGTCTTAGTGTCAGCCAGACATTGGCGGACCTCTCGATTGGATTGACTCGTACTGGCGTCACCAGCGGCACGGTCGCGAACTTCCGGGTGCCGGTCACGAATGCCGGCCCAGACCCCTCCGTGAACGTGCTTGTGTGGATCCTCGGCAATGTCACCAGCAGCCCGACCATCGCCAAGCCGGCGGGCTGGACCTGCCAGCGCGTCACTGGTGGCACGCTTCACATTGAATGCCAGCGCACCTCGCCGATGCCCGTGGGCACTGAGACTATTTCGTTCTCGACCTTGGTTCCACGGACGCAAGCGCTGGAGTTCAGCGCGGCAGTATTGCCAACCACTCCGGATCCGGATAGCAATAACGACATCGCCACATATTCGAAACCCTGATCTTCCGGCCAGCGTCAGCGGAAAGCCCGGCCCCGCGCCGGGCTTTTCGTTTCCATGCCCCGCCGTATGCGGCCACGCCATGCGCTGTCAAAAAACGCTCCTGGCGTTTCTTTGCGGCAGCGCGCAACGGGGCTTTCCGGCGCAGCGGCTATCATGGGCGGATCGTTCAACCGAAGGCGCCCATGACCACCGCCGCCACGTTCGAAATCGAATACCTGCAATTCCTCAAGCCCGACGGCACCCTCGCCGGCAAGCTGCCGGCCGCGGTCAAGGACGCGAAGGCGCTGCTGCCGCTGTTCAAGCAGATGCTGTTCGTGCGCACCTTCGACACCAAGGCGATCGCCCTGCAACGCACCGGCAAGCTCGGCACCTACGCCGCCTGCCTCGGCCACGAGGCCACCCACGTCGGCATCGGCGCGTCGATGCGGCCCGAGGACGTGTTCGCGCCCAGCTATCGCGAATACGGCGCGCAGTTCATGCGCGGGGTGAAGCCGCGCGACGTGCTGATGTACTGGGGCGGCGACGAACGTGGCAACGATTTCGAAGTGCCGCGCAACGATTATCCGTGGTGCGTGCCGATTTCGACCCAATGCCTGATGGCCGCGGGCGCCGCGCTTTCGTTCAAGCTGCGCAAGCAGGATCGCATCGCCGTCTCCTGCTGCGGCGATGGCGGTTCGTCCAAGACCGATTTCTACGCCGCGGTCAATTCCACCGGTGCGTACTCGTTGCCGCTGGTGCTGTGCGTGATCAACAACGGCTGGGCGATTTCGGTGCCGCGCAAGGCGCAGACCGGCGCGCAGACGCTGGCGCAGAAAGGCCTGGCCGGCGGCCTCGCCTGCCTGCAAGTGGACGGCAACGACCTGGTCGCGGTGCTGGAAGCGATGCGTCGCGCCGGCGAACGCGCGCGCAAGGGCGAAGGCGGCACCGTGATCGAATTCCTCACCTATCGCCTGCACGACCACACCACCGCCGACGACGCGCGCCGTTACCGCGGCGAAGCGGAGGTGAAGGCGGCGTGGGAGAAGGAACCATTCCTGCGCCTGCGCAAGTTCCTGACCGACAAGAAGCTGTGGGACGAAGCGCAGGAAAAAGCGTGGATCGAGGAATGCGGCAAAAAGGTGGACGAGGAAATCAACGCCTACCTCAACACCCCGGTGCAGCCGGTGGAAGCGATGTTCGACTTCCTCTACGGCGACATGCCGGCGGACGTGCTCGCGCAACGCGATGCGGCCATCGCCACGGAGAAGCGGGCATGAGCGCGCAACCGATCACGCCGGCTCCAATCACGCTCATCGAAGCGATCACGCAAGCGCTGGCTTACGAGATGAAACACGACGACGCGGTTGTCGTGCTCGGCGAGGATGTCGGCGTCAACGGCGGCGTGTTCCGCGCCACCGCCGGCCTGCAGCAGGTTTTCGGCGACCAGCGCGTGCTCGACACGCCGCTGGACGAAACCACGATTGCCGGTTTGACCGTCGGCATGGCCTCGCAGGGCATGAAGCCGGTGGCCGAAGCGCAGTTCGACGGCTTCATGTATCCGATGGTGGATTTCATCGTCTGCCACGCCGCGCGCATGCGCTATCGCACCCGCGGCCGCCTGCACTGCCCGATGGTGCTGCGCGTGCCGTGGGGCGGCGGCATCCGCGCGCCGGAACACCATTCCGAAGCCAACGAGGCGATCTTCACCAACGTGCCCGGCCTGCGCGTGGTGATGCCGTCTTCGCCGCAACGCGCCTACGGCCTGCTGCTCGCCGCGATCCGCGATCCGGATCCGGTGATCTACATGGAACCCAAGCGCATCTACCGGCAATACAAGGAACTGGTGCCGGACGATGGCGAAGCGCTGCCGCTGGACGTGTGCTACGTGCTGCGCGACGGCTCCGACGTGACCCTGGTGACCTGGGGCGCGCAGGTCAAGGAAACGCTGGAAGCCGCGGACAAACTCGCAAGCGAAGGCATCAGCGCCGAAGTCATCGACGTCGCCACGCTCAAGCCGCTGGACTTCCCGACCATCGCCGAATCGGTGGCCAAGACCGGGCGCTGCGTGATCGTGCACGAAGCGGCGAAGACCGCCGGCTTCGGCGCCGAAGTCGCCGCGCGCGTCGCCGAGGAATGCCTGTTCGATCTGCTCGCGCCGGTCGAGCGCGTCACCGGCTACGACACCCACATCCCGCTGTTCCGCCTCGAAATGAAATACCTGCCGAGCGTGGACAAGATCGTCGCCGCCGCCAGGCGCGCGATGGCGCATTCGTAGGGTGGGCCCTGGCCCACCTTTCCTCCGAACATCAATGCGATGGTGGGCTTGAGCCCACCTACGGAAGAGCCGACATGACCAAACAATTCCTCCTCCCCGACCTCGGCGAAGGCCTGCCGGACGCGACCATCGTCGAGTGGTACGTCAAGGTCGGCGATGTCATCAAACTCGACGAGAACCTCGTTTCGATGGAAACCGCGAAGGCGGTGGTCGACGTGCCTTCGCCGGTGAGCGGCAAGGTGCTCAAGCTCGCCGGCAACGCCGGCGACATCATCGTCACCGGCACCATGCTCGCGGAATTCGAAGTCGATCCGTCGCTGCCGCAACGCGCGGAAGGCCAGGACACCGGCCACCACCACGGCTCTGCTTCTCCTTCTCCCCCGCCCGCGGGGGAGAAGGTGCCGAAGGCGGATGAGGGGGAAAAGCAGCCCGAAGACGCCGGCACCGTCGTCGGCGCGATGCAGGTCGGCAACGCGGTGGTGAGCGAAGCCGCGGTCGCGGTCGGCGGAGTGAAAGCCGTTCCTGCGGTGCGCGCGATGGCGCGCAAGCTCGGCGTCGACATCGCGCGCGTGCGCGCGTCCGGCCCCGATGGCACCGTGACCATGCAGGATGTGAAGCAGGCTGCGGCGGATGGTTCGGCGAAGATCGGCGCCGCGAGCCCCAACCCTCCCCCGCATGCGGGGGAGGGCGGCGAGCGCGCAGCGCGAGCGGGAGGGGGCAATGATGTTCCCCCGCAATCGGGTGGAGGCACTCGCAGCACCCTCTCCCAATCCGGCAAGCCGATGCGCACGCAGCCGCCGGGCGTGGCCGCCACCGGCCAACCGGAACAACTCAAGGGCGTGCGCCGCAACATGGCGCGGGTCATGGCCGATGCGCATGCGCAGGTCGTGCCGACCACGCTGGTCGACGATGCCGACCTGCACGCATGGCTCGGCAAGCAGGACATCACTGCGCGCCTCGTCCGCGCGATCGTGGTCGCATGCAAGACCGTGCCCGCGCTCAACGCATGGTTCGACGGCGCCAACCTCACCCGCACCCAGCATCCGCACGTCGACCTCGGCATCGCCGTGGACACCGACGACGGCCTGTTCGTGCCGGCGCTGCGCAATGCCGACATGCTCGACGCCAACGGCGTGCGCGCCGCGATCAAGCGCCTGCGCGCGCAGGTCGAGGATCGTTCGATCCCGTCGTCGGAACTCTCCGGCTACACGATTTCGCTGTCGAACTTCGGCATGTTCGCCGGCCGCTACGCGACGCCGGTGGTGGTGCCGCCGTGCGTGGCCATCGTCGGCGCCGGCAAGCTCGGCCACGACGTGGTCGCGGTGATGGGCGGCATCGAGGTGCACCGGCGCATGCCGATCTCGCTCACCTTCGACCATCGCGCCTGCACCGGCGGCGAAGCCGCACGCTTCCTCGCCGCGCTGCTCGGCGATCTCGCGCAGCCCATGTAGGAGCGCACCTGGGCGCGACCGCTTTTCGCACGGGTCGCGCTCGAGAGCGCTCCTACGGAAATGAAATCATGCCCCACCGCAGCCGCCTCGCCGGTTTCATCATCGACTGCAACGTCGAGAACCTCGACGCCGCGGCGGACTTCTGGTCGCAGGCCTTGGGCTGCAGCGTCGCCGACCGCGATGCCGGCGACGACACCGCCGAATACCAGCAACTTGGCGACACGCCGGGCGACCTGCACATCGAGGTGCAGAAGGTCAGCCATCCCTCGCGCGTGCATCTCGACATCGAATCCGACGATGTCGATGCGGAAGCGGATCGCCTCGAAAAACTCGGCGCGAAGAAGATCGCCTTCGTGAAGCGCTGGTGGCTGATGGAAGCCCCGACCGGCCAGCGTTTCTGCGTGGTGCGGATGAAGCATCCGGAACGCGGTGAGGCACCGAAAATCTGGCCCTGATTTTGTAGGAGCGCCCTTCAGGGCGCGATTGCCTTTCGTGCACGGATCGGTCGCGCCCTGAAGGGCGCTCCTACGGGCGCTCCTACAAACGTGCGATGAACAACCTCCGCCGCAGGAAAACCGCCGCGAGCAGCACCGCGAGGAACACGCCGTAACCGACCGAAGTCGCGAGGATCTGCGGCCACAGATGGCCGAAACTGCGGTCGGCGATACCGAAGCTCCAGTGCAGGCTGGCGAAACACGCGGCGAACGCGAGCAGCAACGCCAACGCATCGAAGCCGCGACGACGCGCATTGCGCGGCTGGCGCGGATACAGCCAGAACAGCACCGACAGGATCAGGAACCACGGCGCGAACAGCAGCAGCGCCAGGGTCGGCATCCCGGCGACATCGCTCACGATTTGCTTGCCTCGTGTTCGATCATCGCCTCGATCGCGGCGCGGACATCGCCCACGGATACGCCTTCGCCGAGCACGACGTCCGCCGCACCGGCATCGAACGCGCCCTGTTTGATCGCGGCGATGCGCTGGCCGGCATCGCGCGGCGAATCGAAGCCCGCGCTCTGCAACAGCAGGCGTTCGCCCTGCATCAGCTTGAAATGGAACTTGCCGTCGGCTTCGCGGTATTGCTTGAACACCGGCAGCACCGCGTCCTTCCTCGCCGCAGGTTTCGCTTCGGCGACGACCACCTTCGACAGGTCGCGCAGGCCGACCGCTTCGCGCAGCGCGGCGATGGACGGCGTCGCATATCGGCTGCGCAGGCGCGCGGCGCCATCGCGCAGCAACGATTCGATATCGCCGGGTTTCGCCATCAAGTCTTCATACCTGTCGCGCAACGGCGCGACTTCCGCATCGATGCGCTCGAACAGTTTCGCCTTGGCGTCGCCCCAGCCGATGCCGCTGGCGAAATCGCGCGCGAACGCATCCGTTTCTTCCTTCGATGCGAAGGCCTGGTAGAGCTGGAACAGCGCGGAGCCTTCGGTGTCCTTGGCCTCGCCCGGTGCGCGCGAATCGGTGACGATGCCGGCGATCAGCTTCTTCAGCTCGGCGCGCGGCGCGAACAGCGGAATCGTGTTGTCGTAGCTCTTCGACATCTTGCGGCCATCGAGCCCGGGCAGCGTCGCCACCTGTTCCTCGACCGCGGCTTCGGGCAGAACGAAGTGTTCGCCATACAGATGGTTGAAGCGCTGGCCGAAATCGCGCGCCATCTCGATGTGCTGCACCTGGTCGCGGCCCACCGGCACCTTGTGCGCGTTGAACAGCAGGATGTCCGCGGCCATCAGCACCGGGTACATGAACAATCCGGCGGTGATGCCGGCATCGTCGTCGAGGTTCTCCGCGCGATTGCGATCCACCGCCGCCTTGTAGGCGTGCGCGCGGTTGAGCAGGCCCTTGCCGGCGACGCAGGTCAGCAGCCAGGTGAGTTCGGGAATCTCGGGAATGTCGCTCTGCCGATAGAACCAGACCCTGGATGGATCCAGCCCGCAGGCCAGCCACGCCGCGGCGATTTCCAGCGTGCTGCGCTGCACGCGCGCGGGTTCGGACACCTTCACCAGCGCGTGGTAGTCGGCGAGGAAGTAGAAGCTCTCCGCATCGGGCGCGCGCGAGGCGGCGATCGCCGGGCGGATCGCGCCGACGTAATTGCCCAGGTGCGGCGTGCCCGAGGTGGTGATGCCGGTAAGGACGCGGGTTTTGCTCATGCCCACAGTTTACCCGCGCGACCGGCCAACCCCGTTCCGCGGGATGGCGCGTTGACAGTCCTGCCACCGAGGAGAACCCGCCATGCCGCGCATCCCGACCCTGCTCGTCCTCGCCGCGCTGGCGACCAGCGCCTGCAGCCCGCTCGACGCCCGCCCGCTGGTCGACATCGACGTCATCGACCGCGACACCGGCCAATGGCTGCCGGAAACGCGCGCGCGCGGACAGGACTGGATCCCCGGCGATCCCGGCCATCGCTATTCCGTGCGCCTCACCAACACCACCGGCGAACGCGTGCTGGTGGTGCTGTCGGTCGATGGCGTGAACGCGGTGAGCGGCGAAACCGCATCGCCCGCGCAAGCCGGCTACGTGCTGGCGCCGTGGCAGAGCACCGAGATCGCCGGCTGGCGCAAGTCGCTCGACGACGTCGCCCAGTTCTACTTCACCGACCTGCCCGACAGCTACGCCGCGCGCACCGGGCGACCCGACAACGTCGGCGTGATCGGCATCGCCGTGTTCCGCGAGCGCCCGCGCCCCGTCGTGTACCCGATGCCGGCGCCCCCGATCGCGAACGAGCGGCGCGCGATGGACAAGGCCGCGGCGCCCTCCGCCGCGCGCGAAGCCTCGGCCGCCGCCGACAGCGCGTACGGCGCGATGCAGCCGCAACGCATCGGCACCGGCCATGGCGCACGCGAATGGTCGCCGGTCGGGCAGACCACGTTCGAACGCGCGTCCTCGCGGCCCGCGCAACTCACGCAACTGCGCTACGACGACCGCGATGCGCTGGCCGCGATGGGCATCCTGCCTCGCCACGAATGGCGTTACGCGAACGGCGATGCGCCGCGCGCGTTCCCCGAAGGCTTCGTCGCCGATCCGCCGAACTGGTGATGCGGCGCTGTGCCGCCGTCCGCCATGCGAAGGGCCGGCGATCGCCGGCCCTTCGTTCTTTCGGTCGTACCGCCCTTCCTCGTCCGGAAGCGGGCGGATGCGCCTGCGAACCCCGGATCAGTTGAGGTTCTTCTGGAATTCGTCCACTTCGCGCTGCGCGCGATCGCGATCCCAGCCGTATTGTTCCTGCAGCTTGCCGGCGAGGTACTGGCTGTCGCCCTGCTGCACGTCGAAAACGTCGTCGGTCAACTTGCCCCATTTCTGCTGGGCCTGGCCCTTCAGCTGGGCCCACTTGCCGGCGATGATGTCCTTGTTCATGTACGACTCCACTTCTGCGCGGCGGGGGGTGCCGCACGCACAGCTTCGCGCAATGCACCTTCGGATACGGTCAAGGTTTCGTTGTCGCAGCGGCGTGCAATCGCTGCACATCGCTGAACGCGTTCGCATCGCGCGCAAAAAAGGTGGGCCGGCTCGCGCCGGCCCACCTGCCCGCCGAAATCCGTTCGGCGAAACGTCGCAACCGCGATCAGCAGTGGCCGTCCTTGCAGTCCTCGGCCTTCTGTTCGACCTTTTCACCGACCTTCTGCACGTCCTTGCCGGCGCCGGCCATGGTGTTGCACGCGGTCAGCGTGCCGAGCGAGAAACAGGCAAGCAACGTCAGGGCGATCAGGCGCTTCATGGGAATCCTCGTTCGCGTTGGAAGGGTGTGGCGGCCGGTGCGATGCGCAGCGAGGCCGCCCGCGACCATGGGAACCGGCGCGGCGTGAAACGCGCGTGGATTCGAGGGCCTGAACGCCAACCGCGACTGAACGCGCGGTCGCTGGCGCGCGCTAATCGCGCATCAGCGTGGATTTGCCGAACAGGCTTTCCACCAGGTCAACCGCAAGCTCGGCGGTGCCATTGCGGTGGTCGAGCGCGGGGTTGAGCTCGACGATGTCGAGCGAACCCATGCGCCCGCTGTCGGCGATCATCTCCATCACCAGCTGCGCTTCGCGGTAGTTCGGGCCGCCGGGCACGGTGGTGCCGACGCCGGGCGCGATCGAGGGATCGAGGAAATCGACGTCGAAGCTGACGTGGATGTGCGTGTCCGCGTCGACGCCCTGCAACGCCTGCTCCATCGTGCGCCTCATGCCGGCTTCGTCGATGTAGCGCATGTCGTAGACGTTGAGGCGGTGTTCCTTGACCAGCCGCTTCTCGCCTTCGTCGACCGAACGGATGCCGATCTGGCGCACCTGCGCGGGCGAGATCGCCGGCGCGCTTCCACCCAATGTCGTCAAGACTTCCGGGCCGATGCCGCACAGGCAGGCGACCGGCATGCCATGGATGTTGCCCGAGGGCGTGACCTCGTGGGTGTTGAAGTCGGCGTGCGCGTCCAGCCAGAGCACGCGCAGGTTCTTGCCGGTCTCGCGGCAATGGCGCGCGACCGCGGTGATCGTGCCGATGCCGAGGCAATGGTCGCCGCCGAGCATGATCGGCAGCCGCCCCTGCCGCAGCTCGGCAAGCACGGCGTCCATGGTCGCGCGGTTCCAGGCCACCACCTCGTCGAGGTGGCGATAGCCGTCCCTGGGCGGCAGCCACGGGTTGTTCGGGCCGGAAAGGTTGCCGCGGTCGGCCACGTCGATGCCGCGCGCGGCCAGGGCCTCGCCGAGGCCGGCCAGGCGCAGGGCCTCGGGCCCCATGCGCGCGCCACGGTCGCCGGCACCGATGTCGGTGGGGACGCCGATGAGGGAAACCGGCGGGTAGCTGCGCATGGGAAGGCTCCGGAGTGGTGCCGGCACCCGGATTCGAACTGGGGACCTACCGCTTACAAGGCGGTTGCTCTACCAACTGAGCTATGCCGGCGTAGCCCGCATTCTAGCCAGTCGGCCGGATTAGCCCCGGCCCCAATTCCGATCCGACGAATGGGGATTGACATCACGTTTAATTCCTATGAATCATATATGAATGCTGACGAACAAGGCCAAATACGGGCTCCGCGCGATGTGCGCCCTGCAGGGCGGCGAAGGCCGCTGGCTGCAGGCGCGCGCCATCGCCGCGCGCGCCAACGTGCCTGAGAAGTTCCTCGAGGCCATCCTCGTGGAGCTGCGCAAGGCGGGCTTCGTGGAAAGCCGCCGCGGCCACATGGGCGGCCACACCCTGGCCAAACCGGCCGAGGAGATCATGGTCGGGGACCTGATCCGCGTCATCGACGGCCCGCTGGCCCCGGTGCGCTGCGCCAGCATGACTGCCTACGAACCCTGCAGCGACTGCAGCGATCCCGAGCACTGCGCGGTGCGCGAGCTGATGCGCGAAACCCGCGCCGCGCTCTCGGGCGTGCTCGACCACTGCAGCCTCGCAACCCTGACCGAACGCACCCGCAACAACGAGGCGTGGATGCAGCCGATCACCGGAGACGCCGCATGACCACCAGCCGCAGCAACCCCGGCCGCGACGCCAAGCGCGACGACTCCGCGGCGCCGGTCCTGCTCGAACACGAGCGCGAAGTGCTGGAGGCATTGCGCGCGCTGCAGTTCGGCACCCTGGAAATCATCGTGCACCAATCGCGGATCGTGCAGATCACGCGCAGCGAGAAGGTGCGCTTCTAGACACAAATTGCTTCAGATCCCCCCGCAACACCCAAACCCGACGCGCCGACCGGACCACCGGAGGCATCGATAACACCCCTTCCTGGAGTGAAGTCATGCCTATGCATCGCCCATTGGCCGTGTCCGCCCTCGCGCTGGCACTCGCCTCCATCATCGCGCCGGCACACGCCGCCGATCCCACCAATGCAGAACTGCTGGCCCGCATCGCCGCGCTGGAGCAACGCATCGCCGTGCTCGAGGGCACCGGTACCACCACCACCGACGTTGACCAGCGCCTGCGCGTGGTCGAACGCAAGCAGGAACTGCAGGACGAAGCCGACGCCACCAAGGCCGCGTCCACGCCGACGGTTTCGCTCGGCGAAAAGGGCCTGTCGGTGAAATCCGCCGACAACGCCTTCGAAGTGAAGTTCCGCGGCCTGGTCCAGGGCGACGGCCGCATGTGGTTCGGCGACGACGCCTACCCGCAGAACGACACCTTCCTGATGCGCCGGATCGAACCGACCATCGAAGGCACCTGGGGTTCGCTCATCGGCTTCCGCCTCAACACGCAGTTCGCCGGCGACAGCGCCACCATCAACGACGCCTACGTCGACCTGAAGTTCGATCCGCGCGCGACCCTGCGCGTCGGCAAGACCAAGGTGCCGGTCGGCCTCGAACGCCTGCAGTCCAGCGCCTCGACCGGCGAAATCGAACTCGGCTTCCCGTCCGAACTCGCGCCCGGCCGCGACATCGGCGTGCAGTTGCAGGGCGACTTCAAGTCCGGCGCGAGCTACCAGCTCGGCGTCTACAACGGCGCGCCCGACGGCCGCGACGGCTCCACCTCCAACCCCGACGACGATTTCGAACTCGCCGGCCGCCTCTTCTTCGAACCGTGGAAGAACGATGCGAACGCGCTGTCCGGCCTCGGCTTCGGCCTCGCCGCCAGCCGCGGCGAGAAGCACGGCCTGGGCAACAGCTACCTGCCGCGCTATCGCACGCCGGGCCAGGTGCAGGTGTTCGGCTACCTCTCCGACGTGGCCGCCGACGGCGAACAGACGCGCATTTCCCCGCAGGCGTATTACTACGGCGGCCGCTTCGGCCTGCTCGGCGAATACATCGTGTCGAGGCAGGAGGTCTCGGCCCCGGCGCGCCTGATCGACACCACCACGCTCTCCAACCGCGCGTGGCAGCTGCTCGGCAGCGTGGTGCTGACCGGCGAGGACGCGAGCTACAAGGGCGTGGCCAAGCCGAACCATCCGTTCACGCTCAATGGCGATGGCTGGGGCGCGTTCGAACTCGTCGCCCGCTACGGCCGGCTGACGATCGACGACGACGCCTTCCCGCTGTTCGCCGACCCGGCCAAGTCGGTCTCCGCCGAAAGCGGCTGGACCTTGGGCCTGAACTGGTACCTCACCAGCAACTTCAAGCTGGTCGCGAACTACTCGCAGACCCGCTTCGACGCCGCGCTCGGCGCCCCGGAACGCGAGGACGAGAAGGCGTTCTTCACCCGCGCGCAGTTTTCCTTCTGAGCAAGAGGACACGACATGAAACACCGCACCTTCCTCGCGGGCCTCGCGCTCGCCCTGCTCGCCGGCAGCGCCGGCGCCGCCAACCATGAACTGTTGAACGTTTCCTACGACCCGACGCGCGAGCTGTACGCCGACGTCAACCAGGCCTTCGCCGCGCAGTGGAAGAAGCAGACCGGCGAGGACCTGACCATCCGCGCCTCGCACGGCGGCTCCGGCAAGCAGGCGCGCGCGGTGATCGACGGCCTCGAGGCCGACGTCGTCACCCTCGCGCTGGCCGCGGACATCGACGCCATCGTCGACAAGGGCAAGCTGCTGCCGGCGAACTGGCAATCGCGGCTCCCGGACAACAGCACGCCCTACGCCTCGACGATCGTGCTGCTGGTGCGCAAGGGCAACCCGAAGAAGATCCACGACTGGGACGACCTCGCGCGCCCCGGCGTCGCGGTCATCACCCCGAACCCGAAGACTTCGGGCGGCGCGCGCTGGAACTACCTCGCGGCCTGGGCCTGGGCCTCGCAGCAGTACCGCGACGGCGACAAGGTGGTGGACTACATGACCAAGCTGTTCAAGAACGTGCCCGTGCTCGACACCGGCGCGCGCGGCGCGACCACCACCTTCGTCGAGCGCGGCATCGGCGACGTGCTGGTGGCGTGGGAGAACGAGGCGTTGCTGACGCTCAACGACCCCGACACCCGCGGCAAGTACGAGATCGTGGTGCCTTCGCTGAGCATCAAGGCGGAACCGCCGGTGGCATGGGTCGACAAGAACGTCGCCAAGCACGGCACGCGCAAGCAGGCCGAGGCCTACCTGCGCTTCCTGTATACCGCCGAGGGCCAGCGCATCGTCGCGAAGCACTACTACCGCCCGTCCGAACCCGACCTGGTGCCGGCGGCCGAGCGCGCGAACTTCCCGACCGTGAAGTGGGTGACCATCGACGGCGCCTTCGGCGGCTGGAAGAAGGCGCAGGCCACGCACTTCGCCGACGGCGGGCTGTTCGACAAGATCATGCAGGCCGCGCGCTGAGTCCGCCCCGCGCATGAACGCCGTCGCCAAACCGATGCCCGCGATCAACATGCGCCGGCCGCTGCCGGGGTTCGGGCTGAGCCTGGGCCTCGGCCTCGGCTGGCTCGGCGTGGTCGTGCTGTTGCCGCTCGCGGCGCTGGTGCTGCATGCGGCCGGGCTCGGCCTCTCCGGCTGGCTGCGCGCACTGCACGATCCGCGCGTGCAGGCGGCGGTGAAACTCAGCTTCGGCGCCTCGTTCGCGGCGGCATTGCTCGCCGCGTTCGCCGGCACGCTGGTGGCGTGGGTGGTGGTGCGTTACCGCTTCCCCGGCCGGCGCCTGCTCGATGCGATGGTGGACCTGCCGTTCGCGATGCCGACCGCGGTGGCCGGCATCGCGTTGACTGCATTGTATTCGGGCAACGGCTGGATCGGGCGCTGGCTGGAACCGATGGGCCTGAAGGTGGCGTACACGCCGGTCGGCATCGTGATCGCGCTGGTGTTCATCGGCCTGCCGTTCGCGGTGCGCACGCTGCAACCGGTGCTGGAAACGCTGGGCCGCGAGCCCGAGGAAGCCGCGGCTTCGCTCGGCGCCGGGCGTTTCACCACCCTGCGCCGGGTGGTGCTGCCGGAATTGCTGCCGGCGATGCTCACCGGCTTCTCGCTCGCGTTCGCACGCGCGCTGGGCGAATACGGTTCGGTGATCTTCATCGCCGGCAACCTGCCCTACAAGACCGAAATCGCGCCGCTGCTGATCACCATCCGGCTCGAGGAATACGACTACGACGGCGCGGTGGCGATCGCCGCGTTGCTGCTCGCGGCCTCGTTCGCCTGCCTGCTGGCGATCAACGCGATCCCCGCCCTGTTCAAGCACGCGAGGCGCCGCGATGGCTGAAACCCACGGACTCGACGCGCCGCGCTGGTTGCGCGCGCTGCTGGTGCTCGCCGCGGTCGCGGTGATGGCGCTGCTGGTGCTGATGCCGCTGGCGGTGGTGCTGGGCAGCGGCCTGGCCAAGGGCGTGCACGCCTGGACCGCCGCGATCGTCGACCCCGACGCGCTCGCCGCGTTGCGCCTGACCCTGTTCACCGCCGCGATCGTCGTGCCGCTGAACGCGGTGTTCGGCGTGCTGCTGGCGTGGGCGGTGGCGCGCTTCGACTTCCGCGGCAAGCGCGCGCTGCTGGCGCTGATCGACCTGCCGTTCGCGGTATCGCCGGTGGTCGCCGGCCTGTGCCTGGTGCTGCTGTTCGGCAGCAGCGGCTGGTTCGCCGCATGGCTGGACGCGCACGACATCAAGATCCTGTTCGCGCGGCCCGGCATCGTGCTGGCGACGCTGTTCATCACTTTCCCGTTCGTCGCGCGCGAACTGATCCCGCTGATGCAGCAGCAGGGCGCGGACGAGGAACTGGCCGCGCGCTCGCTCGGCGCCGGCGCGTGGACCATGTTCACGCGCGTGACCCTGCCCAACATCAAGTGGGGCCTGCTCTACGGCGTGCTGCTGTCCGGCGCGCGCGCGATGGGCGAGTTCGGCGCGGTGTCGGTGGTATCCGGCCACATCCGCGGCCTGACCAACACCCTGCCGCTGCACATCGAGATCCTCTACAACGAGTTCAACGGCACCGCCGCGTTCGCGGTCGCCTCGTTGCTGTGCGTGCTGGCGCTGGTGACGCTGGTGCTGAAATTCTGGCTCGAATCCCGCCACGGCGATGCGCTCGCCGGCTCCCACCGCCGCCGCCACTGACAGCGAACCGACATGCAACTGCACCTGCAAAGACTCGCCAAGCACTACCCCGGCGTCGCCGCGCTCGACGGCATCGACCTCGACATCGCCTCGGGCGAACTGGTCGCGCTGCTCGGGCCCTCGGGCTCGGGCAAGACCACGCTGCTGCGCGTGATCGCCGGCCTGCTCGCACCCGACCAGGGCCGCGTGCTGTTCGGCGACACCGACGCGACGCGGCTGAGCCTGCGCGAACGCAACGTCGGCTTCGTGTTCCAGCACTACGCGCTGTTCCGGCACATGACCGTGGCCGAGAACATCGCCTTCGGCCTGCGCAGCCGCCCGCGTTCGAAACGCCCGGACAAGGCGACGATCGTGCAGCGCGTGGCCGAACTTCTGCAGTTGATCCAATTGCCCGATCACGGCGAACGCTATCCGGAACAGTTGTCCGGCGGGCAGAAGCAGCGCGTCGCGCTGGCGCGCGCGCTCGCCATCGACCCCAGCGTGCTGCTGCTGGACGAACCCTTCGGCGCGCTGGATGCGAAGGTGCGCGTGGAACTGCGCCGCTGGCTGCGCCGCCTGCACGAACAGACCGGGCAGACCACGCTGTTCGTCACCCACGACCAGGAAGAGGCGCTGGAACTCGCCGACCGCGTGGTGGTGATGCGCAACGGGCGGATCGAACAGGTCGGCACGCCAAGCGAGATCTACCGCGCGCCGGCCAGCGCCTACGTGTTCGATTTCATCGGCCGCGCGAACCGCATCCGGGGCAGGGTCGCATCCGGCCGCTTCGCCGTGGATGCGCAATCGCCGGAATGGCCGGCGGAAGGCCAGGGCGAGGCGACGCTGTACGTGCGCCCGCACGACCTGGCGGTGGTCGCGCCCGACCAGGGGCTGCCCGCGCGCGTGCTTGCGGTGCAGCGCCGTTCCGACCGGATCACGATCGAACTGGCGGTGGAAGGCCAGGACCGCACGCTGGAAGCGGACCTGCCCGACCATGTCGACGCCAACCTGCCGGAACCCGGCGACACGGTCGGCCTGCGCCCGCAACGCTATCGCGTGTTCGGCGGCGACTGAGGTTTCAGCGCAACGCCGCGCAATCCAGCGGCCGGACGCCGGACGCGCCGATGCGTGCCTGCGCCGCGGCGAAACCGAAGCCGTTCGCGGCTTCGACATCCACCCACGATTGCGGCTTCGCGTCCTGCGGCGGCTGTACCTGCGCCTCGATGCCCTTGGCGCGCAGTTCGGCGATGCGCCGTTGCGCGTTGTCCTCGCCGCCGTAGCGGCCGAGCATGATCGCGTTCGCCTGCGGGCCCTGCGCGACGACGTAGTAATCCTTGATGCCGGCGCCGGCGATTTCCAGCGCCTTGGCCTGCGCGCTGGTCATGTCGGCGAAGGGCGGCAGCCACACCGTCCAGCCCTTGCCGCCGGTGGCGGCGGTGCGCGTCGCCGCCTTCCGCACCGATGCGCGCAATTTTTCCGCGGCCGCATCGGCGGACGCGGCATCGGCGAACGGGCCGAAGCGGAAGCACTGCGGCGCATCGTCCTTTTTCGTGGCTTCGGCGATCGCCGGCGTGGTCGTCGTCGCGGGCGCCGGCATCGCAACGGGCGCGGCCGCGGGCGATGGCGACTTGCGTTCGCTGGCGAGTTGCAGTTTCGGCACGCCGGCCAGCGTCGTGTCCGCGACGACGCGCGGCGCGGGACGCAGGGCCCACCACGCGGCGACGCCGAGGTTCAGCACGATCAGCACGACGATCAAGGCGCGGGTCAGCATTCAAGCGGATTCCATTTCCAGGCGCGCCCAGCATGCCAGTCCTTCGAGCACCAGCGAAGGCACCGACGACGAATGCGGCAGTCCTGCCTGCAAGGCGGGCGCGCCACCCCCATGCAACAGCAGGGCCGGCGCAACGCCCAGGCGTTCGCGCGCAGCGGCGAGGCTGTCGGCGATCAACGACAAGGCAGCGCCTTCGCAACCCGAGGCCAACGCATCGACGGTGTCCGTGGCGAATGCGACGCGCGTGCCGCCCGCGGGCGGCAGGACCGCTGCGCGCGCATGCAGCGCTTCGCGCATCAGCGCCGGCGAAGGCGCGATGCGGCCGCCATGGTGTTGTCCGCCGGCATCGAGCAGGTCGATGGTGAGCGCGGTGCCGACGCCGGCCACCAGCGCCGCGCCGCCGCGTTCGTGCGCCGCGAGCAGTGCGAGGAATCGATCCACGCCGAGTTTCGACGGATCTGCATAGGCGATGCGCACGCCGGCACAGGATGGCTGCGTCCGCGCGATATCGATGCGCACGAAGCACGAAGCGAGGCGATCCAGCACATCGACCGTCAAAGCCTGCGAGGCGACGCTGGCGACATGCGCGACGCCGCCGTGTTGCGGCAGGAGCGCATCGAGCTTCGAGACGAAATCGGCACCGTCGTGCGCGATCGCGGCCGCCTCGCCGCAACGACCATCGACCAGCGGCGCGCATTTCAGCCGCGTATTGCCGAGGTCGAACAGCCAGTCGGCGGAATTCGTGGTCATGCCGCCCTCACGCTGACTTCGCCCGCATGCACGGTGCGTGCATCGCCGCTCGACGTGAGGATGCGCAGGCCGCCGTCTTCGGCGAGGCCCAGCGCGACGCCCTGGAGCGGATCGCCGGCGCCGAGCACCGCGATTTCGCGATCGCGCAACGCATCGAAGGCGGCATAGCGCCGACGGAACGGCGCCAGCCCTTCGCGATCGAACTGCTCCAGCGCCGGCAGTAGCGCCGACAACACCGTCGCCGCCAACACGTTGCGCGATGCGGCCGCCGACGGCGCGATCGTGGCGAGGTCGGTCCACGGCTGGTCGATGCCGCGCGCTACGTCCCGCGGCATGCGCACGTTGAGGCCGAGCCCGACCACCGCGCGCGCGGGACCGGCGTGTTCGCCGCCGCCTTCGACCAGCAATCCGCCGAGCTTGCGGCCATCGACCACGAGGTCGTTCGGCCATTTCAATTGCACGGCCACGCCGAGCGATTGCAACGCCTCCGCAACCGCGACGCCCGCGGCGAGGCTGAGCCCGCCGAGCCGCGCGAGTCCGCCGGCATAGCGGCGCGCCAGCGAGAGATACAGGTTCGATGCCAAGGGCGAACGCCATTCGCGGCCGCGACGCCCGCGCCCGCCGCTCTGCCCTTCGACCAGCAAGGCTTCCGCGCCATCGACGATGCCCGCGCGCCGCAGCAGCACGCTGTTGCTGGAATCGACGATCCACTCGACGTCGAGCGAGGCGAGCAGCGCGCGCGCCGCCGGCGACAGCGACGCGCGGATCGCATCGGCATCGAGCAGCTCGCAAGGCTGTTGCAGCGCATAACCGCGACCGGCCTGCGCGTCGATGCCGATCCCGGCCTCGCGCAAGGCTTCGATGTGCTTGTGCACCGCGCTGCGACTGATGCCAAGCCGTGTTGCCAACGCTTCGCCTGAAGTCGGGCCGGCCGCGAGCACGGCGAGCAGGTCGCGGTCGTTCATGGGAGGAGTGGAAAGAAGCACATGGCGGAATGATAAGCCGGCGCGGGGATGCGGCTTCTGGTTAGCAGGCAGTTGACAGAAATGACGTTGAGTTGAACGAACACTACCTAACGTCTTTTCGGAACAGGCCTAGCAAGAGAGATAGCAGCCCGCCCAGCAGGACTCCCAGCCACGGAGCAAGTCGAATCGTCAGGAAGAAGTGCGGCAACGAACCAAGACCCTCGCTTTCGCTCGCGAACTTCAGTCCGAAATACGTTAGGAACTGTAACGCGCACAGGCATGAGCCCATCGCGATGAACGTGACGGCGACCTGCCATTTCGGAACTCCCCACCAGATCCAAATCACCAGCAATGCCGCGGCGAGGAAATAGGCGACATCGAGAAGATCGAAGCTGTATCCGTACAGGCCCGGCAATGTGGGTATTGCCATCACTTGATGACCCTTCGAATGGGCGATCCCTCATCCTCCAAACCTGAATACGCCCGGTCAATGCGCCTGCCGCGGCGCAGCATTGCAACCCCGGGCGGCCTCCCCGCATCCGGTTTATAGTGTGTCCCCGCCCTCCCGGGGGCGGCCCCGGGGAAATGCCATGCGCCGACTTGCCATCTGCCTGATCCTGCTTTGCGCCAGCCCACTGGCGTTCGGCCGCGACGCGCGCCTGGCCGGGGCCAATGGCGATGGCGGCGACTGCCGCGACAGCGTCATCACCGTGCCGAGCCCCGCGCAGGCCCCGGTCAAGCGCCCCGCCTCCGTGGCGCACAAGCCCAAGCCCGCCGCGGCCACGGCGCACACCAGCGGCGGTGGCGGCTCCGACGACGGCACCGGCATGCCGCGCGTCCCGCGCTGGCACAGCTTCCTCCCCGGCATGTTCCGCTGAGCGAAACGCTGTTCCACCGATTCCTCGACCTGTTCCGGCGCACGCCGGTTTCCATCCCCGAATCCGACTGGCTCGTCCTGCGCGCGCGCGTGGCCTGGGTCGCGCGGCTTTCCCTCGAACGCGATGCGCGCCTGCGCGAACTCGTCGCGCTGTTCCTGCAACGGAAAACCATCACCCCGCTCGGCGGACTTGAACTCGATCCCGTGCAGCGGCTGACGCTGGCCGCGTTGTGCTGCCTGCCGCTGCTGGAATTCGGCGCCGAAGGCCTGCACGGCTGGTCGCAACTGCTGGTATACCCGGACGCGTTCCGCGCGCACCGCAGCTATGTCGATGCCGCCGGCGTGCTGCACGAGTGGGAAGACGAACTGATCGGCGAAGCCTGGGAACAGGGCCCGCTGGTGCTGTCCTGGGCCGACGTCGAAGCCGACCTCGCCGCGCCGCGCGACGGTTTCTGCGTCGCGGTGCACGAGATGGCGCACAAGCTCGACGCGCTCGACGGCGCGCTCGACGGCACCCCGCCATTGCCGCGCGACTGGCAGAAACAATGGGCGCGCGATTTCCAGCGCGCCTACGACGCCTTGTGCCGGCAGGTCGATGCCGGACATCGCGTCGCCATCGACGATTACGCCGCCGAATCGCCCGAGGAATTCTTCGCGGTGTGCAGCGAATACCACTTCAGCGATCCGCGTACGCTGCGCAAGGCAATGCCGGAGGTGGCGGGGCACCTGGAGAGGTTGTTCGGCACCTCGCCTTTCGCGTAGCTCTTCCCGCTTCCCTTGCGGGAGAGGCGGGAATCAAAGCCCCGGCGGGAATTTCACGGTGAAAACCGCACCGCCGAGTTCGGCCGAGGCGCCGACTTCGAGCGTGCCGCGATAACCCTGCACGATATCCTGCACGATCGCGAGGCCGATGCCGTGTCCCTGCACGCGCTCGTCGCCGCGCACGCCGCGCTGCAACACCGCCGCGATGCGGTCGGGCGGGATGCCCGGGCCGTCGTCCTCCACGCGCAATACCAGGCCGGGACGGCGCCGCGGTTCGCTGTCGCCGACCTGCGCGGTCAACAGCACCCGCGATTTCGCCCACTTGAATGCGTTCTCGAGCAGGTTGCCGAGCAGTTCCTGCAGGTCGCCGGGTTCGCCGTGGAAGCGCGCTTCGGCCGCGATCTCGAATTCGCAGGTCACGCGCTTGGTCGCGTAGATCTTCTCCAGCCCCTGCACGATCTGCTCGGCGTAAGGCTCGATCTCCACCGGTGCGGCGAACAGCGCATGGCCGCCCGAAGCCGCGCGCGAGAGCTGGTAGCCGACGAGGTCGTTCATGCGCCGCAATTGCAGGTCGACTTCCTCGCGCAATTCCTGTTCCGGCGCACCGCTGTCCAGCCGCGTGCGCAACACCGCCAGCGGCGTCTTCAGGCTGTGCGCGAGGTCGGCGAGCGTGTTGCGCTGGCGTTCGAGGTGTTCGCGCTCGCTGTCGACCAGCGCGTTGATGCTGTCGGTGAGCGGCGCGAGTTCGCGCGGGTGGCGTTCGCTCATGCGCGCGAGCTGGCCGCGCTGCACGCGCTCGAGTTCGCCGACCACGCGCCGCAGCGGGCGCAGGCTCCAGCGCAGGATCAGCGCCTGCAACAGCAACAGCAGCAAGGCGGCGATGCCGAGGTAGCCCCACAAGGCCTGGCGGAACACCCGCACCTGCCTGGGCAGCGTGCCGGCGTCCTCCATCACGTAGACCGTGTAGGGGAATTCGGCCTTCGGATCGTCGCCCGGCGCCCAGACCACGCCGATGCCGTAGCGGTAGACGGCGCCTTCGCTGCCATCGCTGCGCGTCATCGGCAGCGGCCCGTCCTGGCGTTCCTGCAACGGCCCCAGCACCTCGCCGCGCGGCAGGGTCTGTCCGGTCGCCGAATCCGACAACCAGCGCCCGTTCGGCAATTCGACATCGACGTAGAGACCGCCGCCGGGCTGGTCGAAGCGGCCGTCGGGCGGCACTTCCGGCGGGATCAGGGTGCCGTCGCGGGCGAATTCGATGCCGGTGAGATAGGCGTCGGCGTAGGCCCTGAGGCGGTCGTGCAGGCCCTGGCCGGCGACGTCGATGAAGGCGCGGTCGAGCGCATAGCCGGTGATGGCGAGGAAGGCCAGCAGGCCCAGGCTCGCCGCCAGCAATTGCCGGCTCTGCAGGGAACGCGGGCGCCAGCCTAGGAAGGGCTCGCGCGCCGCCATCGCTTCCCCGGTCCGCGCAGGCGGCCGGTCAGGCCTCGCTCGTGCGCGGGATCGCGAAGCGGTAGCCGCGGCCGCGCACGGTCTCGATCGGCTTCAGCGAACCGTCGGGATCGAGCTTCTTGCGCAGGCGGCCGATGAAAACCTCGAGCACGTTGGAATCGCGGTCGAAGTCCTGCTGGTAGATGTGCTCGGTGAGGTCGGCCTTCGAGACCAGTTCGCCGGCATGCATCATCAGGTACTCGAGCACCTTGTATTCGTAGCTGGTGAGGTCGACGTTGCTGCCGGCGACGCTGACCGTCTGCGCGGCGAGGTCAAGCATCATCGGCCCGCATTCCAGCGTCGGCTTGCTCCAGCCCGCGGCGCGGCGCACCAGCGCGTTGATGCGCGCCAGCAATTCCTCGACATGGAAGGGCTTGACCAGGTAGTCGTCGGCGCCCTGCTTGAGGCCGTCGACCTTGTCCTGCCAGCTGGAACGCGCGGTGAGGATGAGCACGGGGAAGCGCTTGCCTTCGTCGCGCAGGGCCTTGATCAGGTCCATGCCCGACATCTTCGGCAGGCCAAGGTCGATGATGCCGACGTCGAACGGCACCTCGCGGCCCATGTACAGGCCTTCCTCGCCGTCCTGCGCGGCATCCACGGCATAGCCTTCGCGCTTCAGGCGCGCGGCCAGGGTTTCGCGCAGCGGGGCTTCGTCTTCGACGAGCAGGATACGCATGCAGGACTCCGGTGCAGTGTGGCCGCGATGCGGCCGTCAACGATCAGGATGATGCGTCAGTTGTCGTCGTCGCGTGCAGGCGCGGGCGGGGACGGCTGCTTGTCGGGATCGTCCATGATCACGCGCACGCGGCCGTTCTGGTCCACCACCTTGATACGGTTGACGTCGCGGCCATCGTACGGCACCCGCTCGGCGCTGAGCACGCGGCCGCGGGTATCGCGTTCGACCCGGCGCACGCTGTCCGAGAGTTCGTCGCGGCCCTGGCCGCGCTCGGGACCGACGAAAGGCGTCGCCTGCTGCGGTGGCGGCCGGTGCCCGCTGCCATTACCACCCTGGCCACCGCGCGGACCCGCCGCCCATGCGTTCGCCGCCAGGCCCAGGGCCAGCAGCGGGACGAGCGCGAGGATGGACGGTTTGCGGCGCATGGCGGGAATGGTAAGGAAACGGCCCCTGCCGGCGAAATGCCGGGATGGCGCGCATTCTCGGAACGAAGCGGTGAATCCGTCCTTAATTCCGCCGGCAGGCGGCATCCGCAAGATGTTGCGGTTTACCGGAATACGGGTGGGAAACGGTTTCAGAAAATCTCGCCGATGCAGCAGCGCAACGAACCCCCGCCCGCCTCGATGGCGCCGAGTTCGACCGAGGCGATGCGGAATCCCGCCGCGCCCAGTTGCAGGCGATGCTCGGACGAGAGCGCCGCATCCGCCCTTGCGCTCATCCACGCCACGTCGTCCGACAGCGCGATGCAGTTGCCGACGAAAGCCGCGTGCTCGGCTTCGTTGCAGGCCACGGCATGCGGCGCATGAAAGCCGGCGATCGCGGCGGCGATCCGCGGATCGGCGAAACCGCGCGGGCACAGCACCACGGCGCGACCGGCCAGCACCGCGAGGACGACATTGGCGTGGTATTCGCCCGGGGCGAGGTCGAATAACAGGGTCGCGCGCAGGCCGAACGCTTCGTGCATCAACCGTGCGCCGGCTTCGTCGCAACGTTCGGACAGTCCGCAGTAGCCGAGCCCGCGTGCGCGGTCGATCACCAACGCACCGGTGAGTTCGCAGGGATGCTCCTGCAGCGACAGGTCGATCTCCGCGTAATCGAGCACGCCGCCGAAGAAGCTGCGGATGTCGTCGCGCGCGGCTTCCCGCCGGCGCACTTCATGGCGCATGCGGCCGACGACATAGCGCCCGGACGAAGTGCCGAACACGTTGTTCGGGAACACCGCGTCGGGCGTCTCCGGGTTGCCGGCGAAACACACCGTCGGCAGCGATGTCGAAATTGCGCGCTGCAGTTCGCGGTGCTGCCGCGATGCGCGCCCGGCATCGAACTCGGATTCGCCGGCCATGTAGCGATTGTCCTGCGCCGACTGCAACGCCAGCGAGAATCCGTCCGGCGCGACCAGGAACGCGGCGCGCGCGGTGGCGGGACCGAAATCCGTCGCGAGGCCGCGCGCGAACGCGAAAAATTCCCCGGGATCGCGGGTGATCATGCGGCGACCTCGCCTCGCTCGGTCAGCGCCAGCGCGCGTTCCACCAGCGACCAGCCCGCCCCTGGCTTGTGCGCGCCTTCGCTCAGCACCTGCCGGAACGCGCGGCCCCCAGGCTGCCCGGCGAACAGGCCGAGCACGTGGCGGACGATGTGCTTGAGCTGCACGCCACGCGCGAGTTGCGCCTCGACATAGGGACGATAAGCGCGCAGCAATTCGCCGCGCGATCGCACTTCCCCGCCGAACCACGCGACATCGAGTTCGTGCAGCAGGTACGGCGCGTGGTAAGCCGCGCGGCCGAGCATCGCGCCATCGACGTGGTCGAGGTGCGCGCTCGCTTCGCCACCGTCGGCGATTCCGCCGTTGACGACGACCTGCAACGACGGGCGTTCGGCCTTGAGGCGATACGCCCAGTCGTAGCGCAATGGCGGTACCTCGCGGTTTTCCTTCGGCGACAGGCCCTGCAGCCATGCATTGCGCGCATGCACGACGAACATTCGGCAGCCTGCGCCGGCGATCGCATCGATGAAGGCGAGGAAATGCTCCCAGTCGTGGTCGTCGTCGACGCCGAGCCGGCATTTCACCGTGACCGGCACGTCGCAGGCTTCGATCATCGCAGCGACCGATTCGGCGACCAACTGCGGTTCGCGCATCAGGCAGGCGCCGAAGCGCCCGGCCTGCACCCGGTCGGACGGGCAACCGCAGTTGAGGTTGACCTCGTCGAAGCCGGCCCCGGCGCCGATCCGCGCGGCCTGCGCCAGCAGTTCCGGCTCGCTGCCGCCAAGCTGCAACGCCACCGGGTGTTCGGAGGGATCCATCGCCAGCAGCCTCGCGCGGTCGCCGTGGATCACCGCGTTCGCATGCACCATTTCGGTGTACAGCCGCGCATGCGGCGCCAGCACGCGGTGGAATGCACGGCAATGCGTGTCGGTCCAGTCCATCATCGGCGCGACGGACAGGCGCAACTGGTCGGCGGCGATGGCGGGCGCGGCGGATGGCATGCACGCATTTTAGCGGCCGGCGAAGGCGTAAAATCAGCGGATGAACACCGCATTCCGCAAGCCGCTCCCCGGCACCGGGCTCGACTGGTACGACGCCCGCGCCGCGGTGGAGGCGATCCGCCCCGGCGCATACGCCGGCCTGCCCTACGTCGCGCGCGTGCACGCCGAGAACATCGTGCGCCGCGCCGATCCGGCGATGCGCGATGCCTACCTGGGTCAGCTGATCGAGCGAAAGCGCGACCTCGACTTCCCGTGGTTCCCGGCTCGCGTGGTCTGCCACGACATCCTCGGCCAGACCGCACTGGTCGACCTCGCGGGCCTGCGCGACGCCATCGCCGACCAGGGCGGCGACCCGTCGGCGGTGAACCCGGTGGTGCCGGTGCAGTTGATCGTCGACCACTCGCTGGCGGTGGAAGCGCCGGGCACCGATCCCGACGCGTTCCGCAAGAACCGCGAGATCGAGGACCGCCGCAACGCCGACCGTTTCCATTTCATCGAATGGACCAAGCGCGCGTTCGCCAACGTCGACGTGATTCCCGCGGGCAACGGGATCATGCACCAGATCAATCTGGAGAAGATGTCGCCCGTCATCTACGTGCAGGACGGCGCGGCCTTCCCCGACACCTGCGTCGGTACCGACTCGCACACGCCGCACGTGGATGCGCTGGGCGTGATCGCGGTCGGCGTCGGCGGGCTGGAAGCCGAGAACGTGATGCTGGGCCGCGCCTCGTGGATGCGCACGCCGGACATCGTCGCGGTGGAACTGGCCGGCAAGCCACGGCCCGGCATCACCGCCACCGACGTGGTGCTGGCGATCACTGAATTCCTGCGCAAGGAGAAAGTGGTCGGCGCCTACCTCGAATTCCGCGGCGAAGGCGCATCGGCACTAACCATTGGCGATCGCGCCACGATCAGCAACATGGCGCCCGAATACGGCGCGACCGCGGCGATGTTCTTCATCGACGACAACACCCTTGACTACCTGCGCCTGACCGGCCGTGAGGACGCGCAAGTCGCCCTGGTCGAAACCTATGCCAGGGCCGCCGGGCTGTGGGCCGATGATCTCGCGAACGCGGAGTACGAACGCACGCTGCATTTCGACCTGTCGAGCGTCGTGCGCAACCTGGCCGGGCCGAGCAATCCGCATCGCCGCCTGCCGGTCAGCGACCTGGCCGAACGCGGCATCGCCGACGAAGCCAAGCTCGAACATGGCAAGGCCGAGGAAATGGCCGGCCTGATGCCGGATGGCGCGGTGATCATCGCCGCGATCACCAGCTGCACGAACACTTCGAATCCGCGCAACGTGATCGCCGCCGGCCTGCTCGCGCGCAACGCGAACGCGAAGGGACTGACGCGCAAGCCATGGGTGAAGAGCTCGCTCGCGCCCGGTTCGAAGGCGGTGCAGTTGTACCTGGAGGAAGCGAACCTGCTGCCCGAACTGGAGAAACTCGGCTTCGGCATCGTCGCCTTCGCCTGCACCACCTGCAACGGCATGAGCGGTGCGCTGGACCCGGCGATCCAGCAGGAGATCATCGACCGCGATCTGTACGCCACCGCGGTGCTGAGCGGCAACCGCAATTTCGACGGCCGCATCCACCCGTATGCGAAACAGGCCTTCCTGGCTTCGCCGCCGCTGGTGATCGCCTATGCCATCGCCGGCACCGTGCGCTTCGACATCGAAAAGGACGTGCTCGGCCATGACGCCGACGGCAACGCCGTGCGGCTGAAGGACATCTGGCCCAACGATGCCGAGATCGACGCGGTGGTGAAGTCCAGCGTCAAGCCGGAGCAGTTCCGCAAGGTCTACGGCCCGATGTTCAGCGCGCGCGTCGAGCACGGCGAGCCGGTCAGCCCGCTGTACGACTGGCGGCAGATGAGCACCTACATCCGTCGCCCGCCGTACTGGGAGGGCGCGCTGGCCGGTGAGCGCGCGCTCACCGGCATGCGCCCGCTGGCGATCCTGCCGGACAACATCACCACCGATCACCTGTCGCCGTCGAACGCGATCCTCGCCAGCAGCGCCGCCGGCGAATACCTGGCGAAGATGGGCCTGCCGGAAGAGGACTTCAATTCCTACGCGACCCACCGCGGCGACCACCTCACCGCACAGCGCGCCACCTTCGCCAACCCGCAGCTGGTCAACGAGATGGCGGTGGTCGATGGCGAGGTGAAGAAGGGCTCGCTGGCGCGCATCGAGCCGGACGGCAAGGTGACGCGCATGTGGGAAGCCATCGAAACCTACATGGAGCGCAAGCAGCCGCTGATCATCATCGCCGGCGCCGACTACGGCCAGGGCAGCTCGCGCGACTGGGCGGCGAAAGGCGTGCGCCTCGCGGGCGTCGAAGCCATCGTGGCCGAAGGCTTCGAGCGCATCCACCGCACCAACCTGATCGGCATGGGCGTACTGCCGCTGCAGTTCCCGCTGGAGGTCAATCGCAAGACCCTGGACATCGACGGCACCGAAACCTTCGACGTGATCGGCGAACGCACCCCGGGCGCGATGCTCACGCTGGTGATCCGCAAGGCGAACCGCGAAACGATCGAAACGCCGGTGCTGTGCCGGCTGGATTCGGACGAGGAAGTCTCCATCTACGAAGCCGGCGGCGTGCTGCGACGCTTCGCCCAGGATTTCCTCGCGGCGAACAAGGCGGCCTGACATGACCAATTCCGCTCCGCAATTGCGCATCCCCGCCACCTACATGCGCGGCGGCACGTCGAAGGGCGTGTTCTTCCGCCTCGAAGACCTGCCCGGTTTCGCGCGCACGCCGGGCAAGGCGCGCGATGTCTTGCTGCAGCGGGTGATCGGCTCGCCCGATCCCTACGGCAAGCAGACCGACGGCATGGGCGGCGCGACCTCGAGCACCAGCAAGGTCGTGATCATTTCGACATCCTCGGTTTCCGGCCACGACGTCGATTACCTATATGGCCAGGTACCGCTCAACGACGATTTCATCGACTGGAGCGGCAACTGCGGCAACCTGTCGTCGGCGGTGGGGCCATTCGCGATTTCCAACGGCTTCGTCGACGCCGCGCGCGTGCCGCGCGACGGCCTCTGCACGGTGCGGATCTGGCAGGCCAACATCGGCAAGACTATCGTGGCGCACGTGCCGATGGCGAACGGCGAAGTGCAGGAAACCGGCGACTTCGAACTGGACGGCGTGACCTTCCCCGCGGCCGAGATCGCGCTGGAATTCCTCGATCCCGCGGATGAAGGCGAGGACGGCGGCAGCATGTTCCCGACCGGCAACGTGGTCGACGACCTCGATGTCGCGAACGTCGGTACGTTCAAGGCGACGATGATCAATGCCGGCGTGCCGGTGGTGTTCGTCGAAGCCGCCGCGCTGGGCCTGGACGGCACCGAATTGCAGCCGGCGATCAACGAGGATCGCGCGTTGCTGGAGAAGCTGGAGGCGATCCGTGCCGCCGGTGCGGTGCGCATGGGCCTGATCGGCGATGTGTCGGAAGCTGCGCGTCGCCCGCTGACGCCGAAGGTGGCGTTCGTGGCGCCGCCGAAGGATTACGTGTCGTCCAGCGGCAAACCCGTACACGCGGCCGACATCGCGTTGCTGGCGCGCGCGATCTCGATGGGCAAGTTGCACCACGCGATGATGGGCACGGCCTCGGTCGCGATCGCCACCGCCGCGGCGGTGCCCGGCACGCTGGTGAACGCCGCCGCCGGCGGCGGTAGCCGCGATGTCGTGCGCTTCGGCCATCCCTCCGGCACCTTGCGCGTCGGTGCCGAAGTGAAGCAGGTCGATGGCCAGTGGGTCGCGACCAAGGCGACGATGTCGCGCAGCGCGCGCGTGCTGATGGAAGGCGCGGTGCGCGTTCCGCAAGACTGAACTTTTCCGTCATTCCGGCTTACGTCGGGATGACGAGCGAGGATCTCCTCAGCGCGCGCTGATGATGAAGTTGCCGAAGGCGACGCCGAGGTCCCAGCCCTCGCCCTTGCCCGACAGCGCCAGCGAGATGTCGCCCTTGGTCACCACCTGCGCATGCGCGGACTTGCCGGCGCCGGCATGCGCCTCGGCCGCGGCGTAATGCCCGAGCAGGTCGTGGATGTCGCGCACGCCGGAGAATTCGCCGATGCCATTGTCGATCCGGCTCTTGCCGAAGGTCAGTCCGCCGCCCTTGCTGCGGATGTCCACGGCCATGCGCTGGCCGTTGTCGCAACTGATCGTGCCCGAGCCCGACAGCGTCTTGTAGAACGCGGACCAGCCGGACAGGCTGAAGTGCATTTTGCAGTCGACGGGCCCGGCGGCGCGCGCGGCGGGTGCGGCGGTGGCGAGCATCGCGGCGAGCAGGACGGGAACAAGCCGAGAGGAATCAGGCAGGCGCATGGCATTCGCTCCATCGGAAATGCGATGAGCTTACTCCGGCACCGCGAAAACCACGTCGATCCATCGCGAACGCCGAACGGCGCCCGCAGGCGCCGTTCATGTTGCTGCGTGGAGGGAGCCGACCGGGCTCGGTCCTCGTGTCAGCGATGGCCGTCCCACCAGGCGCGGTCGTCGTAACGGCTGTCGTAATAAGTGACCTTGCACCTGCCGTGGTCGTTGCATTCCACGTTGCGATCGCCGCGACCCGATCCTTCCTGCAAGCCGTAGGCATTGCCGCGGGGCGATCCCTGCCGCGCGGAAACACGGACCGGCACGTAGCGGTAATACACCGGGCGGCCGTAGCGGTCGCGCTGCACGAAAAGTCGGTCGTAGCGACCGTAATCGCCGAAGCGGTAATACGGTACACCGGCGCGGAACACCACGTCGCCGATGTCCACCAGCACGCGCGCCAGTTCGTCCTGCGCGCGTACCTGCGCGACCGGCATGGCGAATCCCGCGCCCAGCGCGATGGCGAGTACGGACGGCGCAAGCAGGTGGGAGAACAGCTTCATTGCCTTCATGGCGCACCTCGTCCTTGACCGGCTGTCCCATGCGGGACGGCCGCAGCTTGGTGCCGCTGCAATGAACCGGTGGCGAATTCCCCCGCAGTGCGATCTGCGCGGATCAGCGCGCGTTCGGCGAGGTGAACGCGGAATGAGCCGTCGCGGCGAGCGCACGCACCGCGGCCGGCAGTTCCGATGCGTTCTCGACTGCGCGGAAACGCGCAGGATCAAGCACGCCGCCGGCTTCCTGCTCGTGCACCCAGGTCACGCGGTAGGGCATGTGCACGCCCCAGCCGCCGAGCGCAAGCACCGGCGCGATGTCCGAACGCAGCGAATTTCCGACCATCAGGAATTCCTGCGGTTGCACTTCGAATTCGCGGAACAGCCTTCGATACGTCGCTTCGTCCTTCTCGCTCACGACCTCGATCCGGCCAAACGCATCGGCGAGGCCGGATTCTCGCACCTTGGCTTCCTGGTGGAACAGGTCGCCCTTGGTGACCAGCACCACCGGGAAATCGGTGGCGATGTCGGCGACCGCTTCGCGGATTCCAGGGATCAGTTCCACCGGATGCCGCAGCATCTGCTTGGCCTGCAGCACGATGCGATGCAGGTCCTCGGCGGAAACGCGCCCGCCGCTGATCTCGTACGCGGCTTCGAGCATGGACAGGCTCATGCCCTTCACGCCGTAACCGAACAACGCGAGGTTGCGGCCTTCGATCGCGTACAGGCGTTCGTGCACGTCGTCGACGTCGACGTATTTCGCCAGCATCTCCTCGAAGCGCGACTGCGCAGCGCGGTAATAGTCCTCGCTGCGCCACAGCGTGTCGTCGGCGTCGAACCCGACCAGCCGGATGTTCATCGCACCGGCACGTCGTAGGCAGTGGTTGGGGTCGGTTCCGGCTTGAACGTGAAGTGCCACCACTCCATCGGATAGTTCGCGAAGCCGCGCTGCTTCATCGCGTCGAGGAGCAACCGGCGGTTCGCGCGCTGCGCGTCGGTGATCGCGAGAGAATCGGTGTTCGCGCGCGGATCGAACAGGTCGAAGTCCGCGCCCATGTCCAGCGGCACGCAGCCGCTCGCCTCGCAACGCAGCAGGCCCAGATCGACGGTCGCGCCGCGGCTGTGGCCCGAGGTTTCCGCAATGTAGGGACCGAGCAGCTGCGACTTGTCGACGTTCGGATAGTGTTCCGCCTTGGTGCGCTGGTCGGACGGGTCGTGCGCCCAGTCGACGAAGGCATGCACCGCGCGCACCGGCCGATAGCAATCGAAGATGTCGAGCGAAAGCCCCTGCGCGTGCAGGTCCGCCTGCACCTGGGCCAATGCTTCGGCCGCGGGCTTGAGCAGCAGGCATTTGCGCGCTTCGTATCCCGGCACGACCGCGCCGGTGAAGTTGTCGCTGCCGGCATAGCGCATTTCCACGCGGATATCGGGCGCGAGCGAGGACACGTCGACCATTCCCGCCTGCGCCGCCGTGGTCGCGGGCGAGACCTGTACCGCCGGTTTCGCTGCAGGCACGGGCGCGATGTTCGCCGGCGCCGCGCCACAGGCACTTGCGACGAACGCGGGCAACAGGACCAGGGCGAGGCGCATGCGGATTCCCGATGGATGGAACGCGGATAGTATGCTGCGGCTTTCCAGCGGAATGCGCCATGCCCGGCCTGCGCACCCTCCTCGCGAGCTTGCTGTTCGCCCTGTCGCTCGCGCCGGGACCGGCGTTCGCCGGCGATGCGCTGCCGATTTCGCCGGCGCAACTCGATGCGACGTACTGGATCGCGAAATTGCCCGACGCCGAACGCGTGGTGCTGGATCGCAATGCCATCGCCGCGCGCAATGCTTCGCTGCCGCGGATCGAACCGAGCTGGCACGACCTCGCTGCCCTGCCCGCGTCGCTGGACCGCGATGCGGTGTATGCGCAGGCCGGGGCACTTTCCGCGATGCCGACACGCACGCTGTACGCCGAAGACGGCCATGCGCTGGCTGCGAATGAACTCGCTTCGTTGCAACAATCGCTCGCACTGGATGCGATTCCGCCTCGAGTGTCGGTTCGCTATGCACTGGTTCTGCAGCGTGCGCCGCTGCGCACGTTCCCGACCGTGCAACGCGTGTTCTCCAAGCCGGGCGATGTCGATATCGATCGTTTCCAGGAAAGCGCGCTGTTCCCCGGCACGCCGGTCGCGGTGCTGCATGCCAGCCGCGACGGACGTTGGCGTTTCGTCGTTGCGTCGAACTACGCCGCGTGGATCCGGGCCGACGCGCTTGCCGAAGGTTCGCGCGACGAAGTCCTTGGCTACGCGATGCAGCAACCGCAACTGGTCATCACCGGCGACAACGTGCGTACCGTGTTCGATCCCTCGCGTCCGCAGTTGTCGCAATTGCCGCTGGACATGGGCACGCACCTGCCGCTGCTCGCCGACTGGCCGCGCGATGCAGCGGTCTCCGGGCAGGTGGCGTACGCGGCGTGGGTGGTGCGGTTGCCGATGCGCGATGCGAACGGCCAGCTGCAACTCGTGCCGGCACTGATCCCGCGCGGTAGCGACGCGCGTGTTGGCGATCTGCCGCTGAGCCGTGCCAACCTGCTGCGGCAGGCGTTCAAGCTGCTGGGCGAACGCTACGGCTGGGGCCACGACTACGATGGCCGCGACTGCAGCGGTTTCCTCTCCGACGTGTTCGCCACCTTCGGCGTGCGCATGCCGCGCAATACCGGCGACCAGGCGAAAAGCCCGGCGTTCGCGCACGAGCGTTTCGACGAATCGGCTTCGCGCGAAACGCGGATGCGCGCAATTTCGACCTTGCAGGTCGGCGACCTCGTCTACATCCCCGGCCACGTGCTGATGGTGGTCGGTTTCGAACGGGGCGAGCCGTGGGTGATCCACGACGTGCAGGGCGTCTCGATCCCCGGCGCCGACGGCGCGCTGCGACGCATTCCGCTGAACGGCGTGTCGGTGACGCCGTTGCTGCCGCTGCGCTTCGACGCCGGCCACGACTACGTCGACCGCATGACCGCCATCGTGCATCCGCTGGCGCCGCTGCCGGCGGGCGCGCATTGAGCCCGGGCTCGGCTAACATCCATTGCATGAACGCCATCCGCCTCGCCTTCGCCGCCCTGCTTCCATTGCTCGCTGCCTGCGCCTCGACCGCGGCACCGCGGACGAACCCGTGGGACAACGCTCGGCAATTGGTCGTGGTCACGACCGCCGACTGGAACGCCGCGACCGGCACCCTGCGCACGTTCGAACGCGAGGGCGATGGCTGGCGCGAAACCACGCAGTCGCTGGCCGTGAACGTCGGCCGCAGCGGCAGCGGCTGGGGCCTGGGCCTGCACGATGCGCGCGACCAGGACGCGGGCCCGGTGAAGCGCGAAGGCGACGGCCGTGCCCCGGCCGGCGTGTTCGCCATCGGCACCGCGTTCGGTTACGCGCCGGAGCTTTCGACCGGGCTTGCGTACAAAGCGATGCAGGCCAACGACTGGTGCATCGACGTGCCCGATTCGCCGCTGTACAACCGCATTGTCGACCGCAGCCTGGCGAAGGCACCGGGCCTGGACCGCTCCACCGAACCGATGCGCCGCGACCTGCAGGCCAAGCCCGACGACATGTACGCAGTCGGCTTCGTGATCGAACACAACGCGCAGGCGACGCCGCAGGGCGGCAGTTGCATCTTCGCCCACGTGCAGCGCGCGCCCGGCGCGCCGACCGCCGGTTGCACGTCCATGCCCGAAGACGCGCTGCGCGGCCTGCTCGCATGGCTGCGCGACGACGCGCATCCGGCGTTCGTGCTGCTGCCGCAGGACGAGTACGCGCGATTGCAGGCGACGTGGCATCTGCCCGTGTTCGACAGTTCGACAATCCATTGACCGGCCGGAGCCGCGCATGACCACCACGCAACGGGTACTGGCGGGACTGGCCGCGGGCGCGATCCTCGGCCTCGTGCTGGCATGGTGGGAACCGAACGCGGCCGCGACCGCTGCCGCCATCGCCCAGCCCATCGGCAAGCTCTGGCTGTCCGCCTTGCAGATGACCGTGGTGCCGCTGGTGTTCGCGCTGGTGGTGCTGGGCGTGAACAGCGCGCGCAACGCCGCCGCATCCGGGCGCACCGCGCGGGTGGCGATTATCACGTTCCTGATCCTGCTGGCGATTGCAGCGACGATTGCCGCACTGCTGGCGCCGTTCCTGCTCTCGCTGCTGCCGCGCGATGCCGCGACCGCGGAGGCGATGCGCAGCGCGTTGATGTCATCGACGGCAACCGCGACCACGCCGCCCGGCCCCGCCGACTGGTTCGCGAACATCATTCCGACCAATGCAATCAACGCCGCCGCGCAGGGCGCGATGCTGCCGCTGGTGGTGTTCGCGCTGTTCCTAGGCTTCGCCTTGCCGAAGATCGATGGCGAACGCCGCGCGCAGATCCTCGGCCTGTTGCAGGGCATCAGCGAGGCGATGATCGTGGTCGTGCGCTGGGTGCTGTGGGCCGCGCCCATCGGCGTGTTCGCGCTGGTGCTGGCGGTGACCGCGAAGGTCGGCTTCGACCTGATCGGCGCGCTCGGCGCCTACATCGCGCTGCAGAGCGGGCTGTACCTGCTGATGACGCTGCTGGTGTACGTCGTCGCCGTCGCGTTCGGCGGCGAGAAGCTGCGCCGTTTCGCCAGCGGCATCGCGCCGGCGCAGGGCATCGCCGCGAGCACGCAGTCCTCGCTGGCATCGCTGCCGGTAATGCTGGAATGCGCGCGCACGCGGCTCGGCTATCGCGATGAAACCAGTTCGCTGGTGCTGCCGATGGCGGCCTCGCTGTTCCGGATCACCAGCCCGGTGCAATACGTGGTCGCCTGTTCCTTCATCGCCTGGGCCTCGGGCATCGAGATCTCCATGTGGCACATGCTCGCGGTGGTGCCGCTGACCGTGGTGGTGAGCATGGGCTCGGTGGGATTGCCGGGGCAGGTCAGCTTCATGGCGACGAATGTTCCCGTCGCGCAGGCGCTGGGCCTGCCGGTGGAACCGCTGGGCCTGCTGCTCGCGGTGGACACGATCCCCGACGTGTTCTCGACGATCGGCAACGTCACCGCCGACCTCGGCGCGACCGCGGTGGTGGAGAAGCGCACGTCGGCGCCGGGCGCATGAGCGACTGGAGGCGCCTGGTTCGCGACGTCGCGGATTTCCCGAAAGCGGGAATCGGCTTCAAGGACATCATGCCGGTGCTGGCGAACGCCGATGCGTTCGTCTCTGCCATCGCCGCACTCGCCGCGCCGTGGCGCGATATGCGCATCGACGCGGTGATGGCGATCGAGGCACGCGGTTTCCTGCTCGGCGCGCCGCTGGCACGCGTGCTCGGCAGCGGTGTCGTTCCCGTGCGCAAACCCGGGAAGCTGCCTGGCCCAGTGCTGGAAACGCGCTACGCGCTGGAATACGGCGAGGACGCGCTGCAGGTGCAGGCCGATGCACTCGCTCCCGGTGCGCGCGTGCTGCTGGTCGACGACGTGCTCGCCACCGGTGGCACGCTGGCGGCTGCGCGTTCGCTCGCCGAAGGACTCGGCGCGGACATCGTCGGCGCATCGGTGCTGATGGAACTTGCCTTCCTCGGTGGCCGTTCGCGTTGGGACGGAACCGCACCGTTGCATGCGGCGTGGGTCATCGGAGATTGAGGCAAGCCCATGTAGGGCGGAACCTCCGCAGGATGTTCCGCCATTGACCACAAGGATGACGTCTCATGGATTTAGTCGAGATCATCAAGCTGGCTGAACTCCACCTTTCACAAGATATCTATTCGAAGGTACCAGTTCGTAAAGCCAATCGAACCGCTACTAAACTTAGATCCAAGATCCTGGAAATTTTGTCGATTACCGACGGGGCTGAGCAGTTAATGAGCCTCTTGAATCACCCCGCAGCTGGCCCATGGATTGCTTTCACTGCACTTGAGCACGGAACTCTCAATGAGTTTCAGAGCGCTCGCTGTTTAGCGATAGTTAGAAAAGTGGCCAATGGAAACAAAATCGACAGCGCCGGCGCAAAACTCTGGCTGAAGTTGCATGGATACCAAGACTGATAACCCATACAAGCCGACACGACTTCGTCGTTTAGCTGAAATCGGCTTCACTCTCGCCAATCAGGCATCGTCCTCGCGCGAAGCGGCCACGCCCCAGTCGCCGGCGGCATCGCGCCAGACCTCGAACACGATCGGCCGGCAGCAGACTTCGCAATCCTCGATGTAGGTCTGCGCGTCGGCGCCGCCGTCGACCACGATGCGGATGCGTTCCCCGCAATACGGGCAGGCGACGCGAACAGTGGAATCCGCGTTCATTCCGCCGCCCGTAATCCCAATGGCGCCAGCCCCATCGCCGCGCGATAACGCGCGTGCAAGGCGGTGACCTTGTCCACGTATTCCAGCGTCTCGCGGTACGGCGGCACGCCGCCGTACTTCGCCACCGCGCCGATCCCCGCGTTGTAGGCCGCCGCGGCGCGTGCGTAATCGCCGTGGTAGCGCGCGACCAGCCGCGCAAGCAATTTCGCACCGACGCGAATCGACTGCGCATAGGCGTAGGGATCGGTGACGCCGTTCTCGCGCGCCACCTCGGGCATCAACTGCATCACGCCCTGCGCGCCCTTGGGCGAGGTCGCCTTCGGATCGTAGCCGCTTTCGGCGTGCGCGATCGCGCGGACGAAGGCTTCGTCCACCTTGTTCGCCTTCGCCGCGGCGCGGAATTCCTTCGGATACAGGTCCATGCGCGGCTTGCCGACCTGGCCGAGCCCGGCGTGCGCGGTCGAACCCGGCGGCGTGGCGACGGTGAAGCGCGTGACCACGGTTGAACCCGGCAGCTTGCGCGTGCCGTACACCGGCTTCCCGTCCTGCATGCGCTCGTACAGCGTGCCGTGGATCACGCCGAGTTCGCCCCACAGGTTGGGCACCTTCGCGGCATCGTCGTCGATGTGTTTCGCCTCGCACTTCGAGCCGGGCTCGGGCGCGGTCGACAGGCTCACCGTGCCGTCGCGCACGCAGCGATACACCGTGCGCGCATTCGCCATCGGGACGGCGAGTACGCACGACAGCAGCACGGCGAGGACGCGGGACACGGACATGGCGCGCATTCTAGGCGCCGAAGCTGAACGACCGTTGCTGCCGCTGGTCGGCGAACCCCGATCTCAGCTCGCGCCGAGGAAATCGTCTTTGCCCAGCGCCAGCCCGGCCTCGCGCAGGATCGCGTAGGCGATGGAGCTGTGGAAGAACAGGTTGGGAAGGATGAACTGCAACAGGTAGGACTGGCCGTCGAGCTGCATCGGGTCGCGGCCGCGGCGCGGCACCGTGATCGCCCGGTCCTCGCTGCCGTCGAGTTGCGCGGCGTCGAAACCGCGCACCACTTCCAGCGCGCGGTCGATGCGCGCGTACAGCCCGGCGAAGTCGGTTTCGGTGTCGGGGAACGAGGGCGGTTCGGCGCCGGCGAGGCGCGAACTGCCACGCACCGCCATGTCGGTGGCGATCTGCACCTGCTTGGTCAGCGGGAACATGTCCGCGATCAATCGCGAATCCAGCAACACCGAGGGTTCGATGTTCTTCCCGGTGGCGAAGGCTTCGCCTTTCTGCAGCACCGCGCGCAGGTTGCCGAGCGCGCGCACGAACACCGGAACCGAGGCCTGGTACATCGACAGCGACATGGGGGACTCCGCAACGTGGGGAGGCGCGATTATGCGCGCGTCGCGGTCAGTGCGCGGAAGCCGCCGGGCCGGGTTCGTGGCCGTAGCCGGCCGCGCGCGACAACTTCCACGCGTCGGCGAAACGGCTGGTCGCGGCGAGCAGGTCGGGCTTGCCGGCGCGCAGCGCATGAAAGCGCTGCGTGTCCAGCTGCACCGCGCCGCAATCGTTCATCGCACGGGTGCCCGAGGTAGCGACGAGCTGCCGCGTGGGCGTCGCGCCCGGCGCCGGGCGGATCGGCGCTTCGGGGACGGGTTGGCTGGCGAAGGCTAAGCCGATCCAGGACAGCGCAATGAGCAGGACGATGCGGTGCATGGCGATTCCACCGATGGACTGGGGCGAACCCTACCCCTGCCGCGATGCGCGCGCCCGCTCATTGCGACGCATGCCGGAACAACGCCGACGAAAGCAGCCAGGGCGCGACGAACAGGGCGCTGAACACCGCGCCGCGAGCATCCGCGCCGATGGCGAATGCCGCCGCGGCCACCAGCGCCTGTGCGAACGCAGCCGCGAGCATCGCCCTGGCCATGCCTGCCGCGCGCAGTTTCGCCAGGACGGCGCCGACGCCGGCGACGACGAGCACGCCGGCGAACAGCAGGTTGAAGGGATTGCCCTCGCTGCCGACCATGCCGACGGCGAGGTTGGCCCAGGCCGTGAGGAAACCGGTCGCGACCGCGATGCCCGCCGCGGCGCGGTAACGGATGTCGCCGTCCTTCCGCGCCGCCAGCTCATACAGGCCGCAGGCGGCGGCGAGCATCGCGCCGAACACGGCGAAATCCATCGCGCTCCAGTCCACGCCACCGGCGTGGAAGCGCATCGCCACCGCCGGCAACAGCAGCAACAGCGTCGCGCCGCCCCAGATCGCCGGCCGCAGGCGGTTGCCGCGCGCTTCGATTCCCGGTCCCGTCGTTTCGTCCATGGCCATCTCCCGTTTCCACGAAGCTTGCGCCCCGCAGGTGAACGCCGGACGGCCCCTGCGTGAAGCGGGGAAGAAGTCCGGGCGCGATTGACGACGGCCATTTGGTAAATTAAATTGACTATCAAGCAGATTGCCGGAAATCGCCATGCCCGACGAGGCACCCTGGTACGAGGTCGTCTCCATCCCCGCCCTGCTGCGGCATGCGCGCCACACCTACGGCACGGCGATGCGCGAGGCGCTGGAAGCCGCCGGCCACGACGACATCCCCAGGAACGGGCTCTACGTGATCGGCGGGCTGGCGCTGGGCGCGGGCGACGTGCCGTTGTCGGTGCTGATCCGCGACCTGCGCATTTCCAAGCAGGCCGCCGGGCAACTGGTCGATGCGCTGGTCGAACGCGGCTACCTCGAACGCGCGCAGGATCCGGGCGACCGCCGCCGGCAGGTGCTCGCGCTCACCGCGCGCGGGCGCGCCGCCGCCGTAGCGCAGGCCGCGGCGACCCGGCGGATCGACGCACGACTGGCCGAACGCGCCGGAGAATCCGGCCCCGGCAGGCTGCGCAAGCTGCTTGCCGCATTGATCGCCATCGGCCATGAAGACGACGCCGCGCGCGACGGAGACAACGCATGAGCATCGCCGCCGCCATCGCGCAACTGTGCACCATCGACCTCGAGGGTTCGATCCGCTTCTACGTCGAAACGCTGGGCATGCGGCTCGCCTTCCGCCACGGCGATTTCTACGCCGGCATCGAGGCGGACGCACAGCCGTTCCACCTCAAGCAGGTAGGCGAAGTCGATCCGTCCATCGCCGCGGTGCGCGAAGGCGGGCATTTCCACCTGTATTTTGAATGCGACGACGTCGACGCGCTCGCGGCGCGGTTCGAACGCAAGGGCGTCCGCTTCGTCGACCTGCCGGGCGATACCGGCTGGGGAACGCGCGAGTTCGTGATCGAGGACGACCAGGGCCATACCCTGTATTTCGGCCAGCCGCTTTCGTCCCCGGGCTGATCGCCGCGGCCCACGCCGGGCCGCGATCCGGGCACGATGGCACGAAACCGGCCCCCTGTCATCGGCTTGCGCGGCTGCGTGCCTCCGGTAGATTCCGGGGCAAGGGACGGCCACCGCCGCCCCGGGTGAATGGAATCCGTGCATACGGGGGCATGGACCGGGCAATGGCGGGACAGGAAGTCGACAACGCGGGAAAAACCGGCATCGAGGCCTTGAAGCGCCGCGAAGCCGAAGTCGAGCAGCGCGAAGCCATGCTGCGGAACATGTTCGACGTGAGCATGGACTGCATCAAGCTCATCGGCCTGGACGGCAACCTCCTGCGCATCAACCGCGCCGGCTCCATCGCGCTGGGCGTTCCCGAACAACCCTCGCCCCCGCCGCCCTGGTTATCGCTGCTGCCGGAAGAATTGCGGGAGGACGGCGAAGCCGCGCTCGCCATTGTCCGCACCGGGGTTTCGGTGCGCTTCCCCGGCTACAGCCTGGACGACGACGGGCGGTTCCGGCATTGGGACAACATGCTGAACCCGATGCTCGATGGCGACGGCCGCACCGCATCCATCCTCTGCGTCTCGCGCGATGTCACCGCCATGCACGAAGCGCTGCAGCGCCGCAACGAAAGCGAGGAACGGCTGGCCATCGCCGCGCGCGTCGGCGGGCTCGGCATCTGGGATTACGACATCCGCAACGACCGGCTCTACTGCGACGATTCCTGGCACCGGATCATGGGGCGCGATCCACGGCGCCCGATTTCCTCCATTGCCGAATTCCGTCCCTTCATCCATCCGGACGACGTGGACAAGGCCACCGACGTCCGGCGCGCGCTGACCGCACAGGAAGCCCCGGACCAGGATTATTCGACCGTGTTCCGGATCGTGCGCCCGGACGGCGAAGTCCGCTGGGTGCGCTCGGTCGCCTACCTGAAGCACGAAAGCGGCGAGCCCGTGCGCGCGGTCGGCTTCGTCAGCGACATCACCGAGGCCCGGCACGGCCAGCTCGCGCAGCGCGATGCCTATCGTGCGCTGGAAAGCGAACGCATGAGCCTGGCACGCAAGCTGCTGGAGGATCCGCTCACCGGCATCGCCAACCGCCGCCACCTCGACAGCGAACTCGCCTACCACTGCCTGCAGGCGACCGAGTCGGGCGAACCGCTGTGCATCGGCATGGTCGACGTCGACCACTTCAAGCAGTTCAACGACAGCTACGGCCACCTCGACGGCGACGCCGCGTTGCGGCGCATCGCCAACGCGCTGCAAGCGGTCGCGCGGCAATCGGATTGCGTCGCCCGCTTCGGGGGCGAGGAATTCTCGTTCTTGTTGCCAGGCACCTTCGATCCACTGTCCTTCCTCGAACGTTTCACCGCCGCGATCGCCGCGCTCGCGATCCCGCACGAGGATTCGCCGACCGGTTTCCTGACCGTGAGTTGCGGCGCCATCGTCGTTCGCGGCGGCGACCTCTCGCCAAAGCGCCTGCTGCAACTGGGCGACGAGGCGCTGTACGCGGCCAAGCAGGCGGGGCGGAACCGCTACGTGATCCGCACCATCGAAGGTTGACCACGCCGAACCCCGGTCATCAGCGAGCGGCGAGCGGCCTCGCCTCGACGCTGGCTTCCAGCGCCCGCCACAGGCGCGCGGTTTCCGCGGCGTCGAGCAGGCCGTCGCCATCCTCGTCGACGTTGACGAGTCCTTGCGGATAGCGCGCGTCGGCGTTCTCCATGTAGAACACGATGACTTCGTGCATCCCCGCCGGATCGGCGACGCGCGCCAACCGCGCGACATGCCAGTAACGCGCCGGCTGCAGGCCGTGCTGCAGCAGCGCGGCGCGGGTGCGTGCTGCCTCGAGTCCCGGCGCGCGTTCGGCCGCCAGTACGTCGTCGTAGGCGTAGGCGCCGGAACGATAGACATCCGGGCCGAGGCTGCGTGGCGGCTTCGGCGGGAACACGAAACGGAAATCCGACCCGGGTTGCACGGTTTCGAACTGCAGCACCAGCATGCGCCGCACCACGCCGTCGCGCGCCTCGACGAACAGCCGGCGATCGGCATCGGTCTTGCCTTCGATCGGGAACCGCATCGGCGGCAATGCCGCCAGCGCGGGATCCACCCGGAACGCGAGCGCCGGATCCGCGAGCGACGCGACCCGGTGCGCGCCGGATGCGCATGCGGTCGCCGCCATGCAGGACAACAGCAATGCCAATGCGTGCCAAGGCTTCATCGTCGCGCCTCCGTGGATCGGCGCATCGTGTGGCACCGTGGCCAATGCGAACGCCTGCCGGAAGTCATTCCTACGCCGGCCGGCCTTGCGCGCGGCGCGTGCTCAGGCGATCAGCAACAGCGAGATCGCGACGATCGCCAGCGTGGTGAGGAGGAAGGAAGCGCAGACCAGCGCAAGCGCACCGCCCCAGCCAGAATGGTGCAGCGCGCGATAGGCGGCCGCGCGCGCGACGATGTACCAGCCGACGGCGAAGGCCATTAGGCCGAACGCCGGCCATCGCGCCCCGGTCCGCGCCAACAGCTCGCCCGCCGAAAACAGGACAACGAACGGACAGACCAGGAAGGCCTGGATCGAGAACGGCTCGCGCAGGCTGTCGCGGGTGATCGGATGCCGCTCCTGGAGCAGCGTGCCGAGCGCCGCGCCCAGCGCGTAAATGCAGAACACCGCCGAGCGCGTCAGCAGCAAGCCCTGTTCGCTGCCGAACAGGAGCTGCGCCACCGGCGAATCGAGCGACGGCATCGGCAACCGCGACGACAGCTCCAGCACGTGCGCGAGCACCACCGACAGGATCAGCATCAGCACCGGGCGATGGTTTCCTGGAATTGCCGGTCCGGTTCCTGCTGCAGTTCCATGCGCGTGTAGCGCGCGATCGCGCCCGGATGGAACAGGATCCGCCACAGCGTGCGCGGGTAGAACACCAGCCAGCCGACGAGTTCGTAGAGGAATTCCTCCAGCGAACGCAGCAGTCGCATCATGTCCATCCTGGTTCCCCGAATCCGGCGGCCTGCGGCGGCTTATCGCCAAGCCGCGCGGCGCATGCCGCCTTCACGCCCGCCGAACCCGGCCTGCGGCCTGCTGCTCGCCTGCGAACGACGAGGAACACGGCCATGGTCGCCAAGATCACGATCTCCCTGTGGCACGACAAGGACGCCGCGGCCAAGCGCGCGTTCGACGCGATGATGGCGATGAAGAAGATCGACGTCGCCGCGATCGAGGCCGCGGCCGCCGGGCGATGATCGCTGCGCGTGGTTTCGGTCGGGCGGCCTTGCTCGTTGCGGCACTGCTCGGCTTGGCTGCCTGCTCCGGCATGGCACCGAAGCAGGCGCACGTGCTGCGGGTGATGACCTTCAACGTGCGCGTGCCGGTCGCCAGCGACGGCGCGAACGACTGGACGCACCGACGCGCCCTCGCGGCCGAGGTGATCCGCGCCGAGGCCCCGGACGTGATCGGCACGCAGGAACTCGTCAAGCAGCAAGGCGACGACCTCGTCGCCGCACTGCCCGGCTACCGCTGGTTCGGGCGCGGCCGGCGCGGTGGCGACGGCGACGAACACATGGGCGTGCTCTACCGCGGCGACCGCCTGCGCGTACTCGCGTCCGGCGATTTCTGGCTGTCGGACACGCCCGACGTGCCGGGCAGCATCAGTTGGGGCCATCCCTATCCGCGCATGGTCACGTGGGCGCGCTTCGAGCGCATCGCCGATGGCCTGCGCTTCACCCTGTTCGACACGCACCTGCCCTACCGCGACGAGGACGACACCGCACGCCTGAAATGCGCGCAGCTGATCGTGCGCCGCATTCGCGCGCTGCCGCCCGACGAACCGGTGGTGCTGACCGGCGATTTCAACACGACCCCGGACAGCGGTACGCACGCGGCATTGACCGCGCTGCTCGCCGACGCGTGGCTGGCGACCGATGCGCACGACGGACCCGACGCGACCTTCCATGGTTTCAGCGGAACTCCCGACCACCGCATCGACTGGATCCTGGTGCGTGGCTTCACGGTGCGACGTATCGCCACCGTCACCACCCACGACGGCGTGGTGTACCCCTCCGACCATTTCCCGCTCGTCGCGGAGCTGGTGCCGGATCGACCGCGTGATTGACGCCATCGCGCGGCGGAGGACCGGGCGCTACCCGGGTCGCGGATAGAGTCGGGGATCGCCGGCAGCACCAGCAAGCCCATCGCTTCGTCGCCATCGACGCGAACCGCGGATGTGGAACGTCGATGCCGTGCCGGTCCGCGTTCGCATGTATTTCGCATCGCGCGCACGCCGCCAAACCGTGCATGAACGCGACCTGCCCCGCCAGTTCGCATTCACGCGTGCATCGCTTTCCCTCCGCAAGCATGCCTGCAACGACCGCAACCGGTGCACGGCCATGCACGAGAACATCCTGATCGTCGACGACGAACCGCATCTCGCCTTCATGCTCGCGGACGTGCTGGCAGACGCCGGCTACGACGCGCACACCATCGACAACGGCCGCGACGCGCTGGAAACCGCGCACCGCGATCCGCCGGACCTGATGGTGCTGGACGTGCAGATGCCCGGCCTCGACGGCTTCGAGGTCGCGGCGCGGCTGAAGGCCGACCCGGCCACGGCCGCGATCCCGATCATCATGCTGTCGGCGATGGAAGGACGCGGCGCGCGCGTGATCGGGCTGGAAAGCGGCGCGGAGGAATACCTCGCCAAGCCGTTCGACCAGGCCGAATTGCTGGCGCGGATCCGCAACCTGCTGCGCCTGCGCGAGCGGGCGATGGATGCGGGCCGCCACGAACACTGAGCGCCGCGGCGCTTCGTTCCCCTTCTTCCCGAGGATCGACGATGACCGATGAATTGAAGACCGTGCCGCATGTCGACCTCACGCGCTACCTCGGCACCTGGTACGAGATCGCGCGCAAGCCGATGCGTTACGAGGATGCAACCGCGCGCGACATCACCGCTACCTACGAGCTCGATGGCGAGGGCGCGATCCGCGTGCTCAACAGCTGCATCGACGCGGACGGCAACGTGGACGTGGCCGAAGGCCAGGCCAGACCGGTCGATGCGGGCAACGCCAGGCTGGAAGTGAGCTTCCTGCCGCAGGGCCTGCGCTGGATCCCCTTCGCCAAGGGCGATTACTGGATCCTGCGCCTGGACGAGGATTACACCACCGCCCTCGTCGGCGAACCGGGCCGCAAATACCTGTGGCTGCTGCATCGCGCGCCGCAGATGGACTTCGCGGCCAAGCACGAATGGCTGGACTTCGCGCAACTGCGCGGATACGACCTCGACGACCTGATCTTCCCTTCGCAGAGCGGATCGGTACACCGCGAAGAGGAATTGGTCCCGCCTTGATCGCGTCACGCCATCCGCACGGGCGACGCACTACCGTCCGCCTTCCCAAACAAGGAGTTCGCCATGATCAAGTGGGCCATCATCTTCGCCGTCATCGGCCTCATCGCCGGCGCGCTGGGCTTCGGCGGCCTAGCGGGCGCCTCGATCGGAATCGCCAAATTCCTGTTCTTCGCCGGCATCGCCATCGCGGTGGTGCTGTTGATCCTCGGCATCACGGTCTTCAAGAAAGTCACCTGAACGGTTGGGCTCGTTCAGGCGAATCGCGAAGGCGGGCACTGTCCCGCCTTCGTTTTGCCTGAACATCCGCGCGCATCGGCATGAATGGTTCAGACGCATGTGCGCGCCCTTCGCGTCGAGCGAACAATGCGCAGCGCAAGGTGGTCGTGCGACCGGAGGGCCGCATTCCATTCATCGAGAAGGATGTTCGAACATGACCACCCCCACCCAGAACCAGAACCAGAAGCCGCAGGACCAGGGCCAGCAGAACCAGGCCCGCAAGGACGACATGCAGAACACCGGCGCGCAGGCGAAGGACAAGCAGTCGCCGCCGGTCGACAAGTCCGCGGACAAGGACGTGGATCAGCGCCCGGATGCGCAGAAGCAGGACCAGAAGCACTGATCCGAAAGCGAGCGGTGCAAGCGAAAGGCGCGCAATTTGCGCGCCTTTTGTTTTGCCGGCAGGAGGGCGTCCGCAAGCGCCAATGCGGAATGCGGTACAGTGCGCGCACTGTTCAAGGCGGGATCACGGTACATCGTGGCCCGATGCGGTAGATCAGCCGGTTCCACGGCCACGCGGCCAGTTCCAGACGATCCGCTCCATCGCTTCGCGTTACCCCTTGCTCGATACAGTCCGGCGTCGCTCCGTGCGCGCCGCGTTCCTTCCACTGTTCCAAGGAGTAACACCATGTCCGATCGTCAAACCGGCACCGTCAAGTGGTTCAACGACGCCAAGGGTTTCGGCTTCATCACCCCGGCCGACGGCTCCGCCGATCTGTTCGTGCACTTCCGTTCGATCCAGGGCAGCGGCTTCAAGTCGTTGCAGGAAGGCCAGAAGGTGTCGTTCAAGGTCGTGCAGGGCCAGAAGGGTCTGCAGGCCGACGAAGTCCAGGCCGAGTAATCGGCTTGCCGCATCCGCGGCAGCGAAAACCCCGCACGGCGACGTGCGGGGTTCTTTGTTTGTGGCGTATGCATGCGGTCGCATGCGTGGATGGTTCCCCCTTGAGGGGTGAGCGGGGATTCCGAGCAGCGAAGCTGCGAGCCCGCGAACGCCGAGCTTTGCTGTCCCCTCTCCCCTTGAGGGAGAGGGTGCCGAAGGCGGGAGAGGGGTTTCCCCATCCTGTTTCGGAATCGTCCGATTCCACTCGGCGACAAGCATGGGCAACTTCGCCTCATGCCACGCACTCTCCTCCCTTTCGCCAAGCGCATGCGCTTCGCTTCCACGGATGCGGAAACGCGGTTGTGGTGGCATCTGCGCGCCGCGCGGTTCCGCGGCCTGAAGTTCAAGCGCCAGCAACCGATCGGGGATTACATCGTCGATTTCGTGTGCTTCGAGCGGAAGCTGATCATCGAAGTCGATGGATCGCAGCACCTGGACGCCACCGCACGGGACGACGCGCGTACCGCTTGGCTCGAATCGATTGGATTCACGGTGCTGCGGTTCTGGAACGACGAAGTGCTGCGCGATGCCGGAGTCGTGACGCAGGAAATCGCGCGGACCTTGGATTGCGGTTGACCCCTCTCCCGCCTTCGGCACCCTCTCCCTCAAGGGGAGAGGGAAAAATTCGTAGGGTGGAACCGCCGAAGGTGATTCCACCATCCATCCGATCGTTGAAGACGTCATGGCGGAAACCGCTTCGCGGGTTCCGCCCTACGCTAGTCGGCTCAGCTCTTCGCCATGTCCCCGAGCATGCTGAAATAGCCCCAGAAATTCATTGCGAAAACCACGATCGCGCCGAATGTCGCGCGCACCCACCAGAACCAGGTCGCCTGGGCATGCTGAACCTCACACTTCAGCCGCTTGTCCCACGGTGCATAGCCATCGTCCTTGAGCGTCGCATAGCTGGTCGCCAACGTTCCGAGGGAAAGCAGCGGAACGCCGAACGCGAGTCCTCGCGTGATCACCCAGCCCTCGCGCTTGAGCGCTTTGGCGAATCCGAGCCGACTGCCATCTTGGTTGCGAACCCGGATTCCAAACAACCATTTGCCCGGTGTCTGTGCGAAGGCAATGAGGAAGGCGACGGGTAGGAACGCGAGCAGGAATGTCAGGATGTTGGACACGACCATGCCGCCAAAGCCCGCTGTTGTCATTGTCGTCAAACGATCCACGCCGCCACGAGTCGTGATCATGAGGAAGATCGTGAGGATGACGATCCCGACAATTCCAAACAGAAGCGAATCCAGCATGCGTGCGAAGTAACGCGGCCATGGCCGCCCCGGTTGCACAAGCGTGCGATCCGCGAATTGCAGTTGCGCGATGGTGTCTTCCGACATGGCCCTCCCCTTTGGGCGATGCAATCGTTGTTTCGTAGGCAGGGTTGGCTCTACCAACCAGCGTTGCGCGATGTTGGATCAAGCCGGGTTGATGAAGCCAACCCAGCCTACGGGCTTAGTTTGGATTTTTCCGTCATTGAATTCGCCAACTCTGCGACATCACCAAAATATCTGTTGTGCGTGCGTCTAAGGTCTGACTCAGACTCTGCCTCAAGAATCACGACTTCATGTCGTATTCCTTGCTCCATAAGCGATATTTCTAGGGACAGTCGAGCTTTAGAAACTTCAGCGCGCAAAGCTGTTTCGAATGCCTCAAGTTTCACGAGCTTTCCAGCCTGACGATCATATTCAAGAAGGAACAGCATCTTAGGCCGCCTTAGAAAAATCGTTATGGACGTCACTAAGAAGTTGGACGAGCTGGGATCGCCGGGCAAAGAATCGCTTTTCGATTACCCTTAGTTCTCGTTTAATCTTTCCTGGAATATGTACAGCGGATTTAATCTGCCGCTGAACTTGGTCTCTCGCAACTTCTTCTTGCTCTACTTTCAGAATGGCTACAGAGAGGTTGTTGAGAAATGAAAGCGCTTCTGGATCGCCAACCCCATATTTCAGGTCTGGCCCCATAGTGTCAGACACCTTCTCCGATATTTCGGCCCATAAATGTTGAAATTTAGTCCTGACCTGAACTTCAACTTTGCGGCCTTCGATGTCAGCCACCAAGTGCACGGCACGATAACCGTTACTTGAGGTCTTTCGGCGGTCGTAGACTTTTGGATTATCGATAAAAACATCCAATGCTCGAACGGCCTGATCCTGCAGAACTATGTCTTCGACAACAATTCTGCAGCCAGCAATGTCTTGCACCTGGCTTAATCTGACATGCTGCCGATTAAGCTTGTCGACAAGCGCAGTAGTCGATTTTGCAGGCCTACCAGTAACCGCATATTTCAACGGCCCTCGCAGTCTTGCAACAACAAGATCATATGCCGGGATGAATGACGCTCGATATTCATCCAGTTCAGTCAAAAGCTCAGCAGAAAAGCTGCCACTTTTAAGTTGATTGCCAAGTCGGTCAATGTGGGGTTGCCAAGAAGGCGCTAGTGGCTACTCCGCAACCGCAAGGACTTTTTTCTTCGCTGACACTTTCCCTAGCTAGCTATTGACCCCCTAAAGGCGCTACTTCCTTGTGAGCTGACCCCCTAAAGACACCAGTTTGCCAAGCCCCTTGATTCGCCCAGTAATTTCACTTACATGCAAATCTTTATGTGTATGACCAAGCATTTGACCTTTTCTGCCAACGAGCCTTTCCAGTTACGACATAAGAAGTGACTGTGAACTTCACTCAGTTGATCGACAGGGATGGAGCCTGAAAGCTAATGATTCACGCTCTGGTAGCGACGCCTCGACGGACGATTTTCTTCGGCAAGCGCCACAAGCAATACGGTCGGTCGGCAGGCTTACAACCGCCTTCAGGACTAAACACCGCTTACAAGTAGAGTCCAGCAGACCGATGCGTGTGCTGCCGTTCCAGCAGACTAACAGTGAAGGAATAGGTACTGCCCGGCGCCTACATGCGGCAATAGCGAGACATGCCGCGAGCATCGTCTACAGCCGAGATTTAGTGCGTCACCCAGTAGCGTAACAATGTGTCGGCAACTCGCGTCCTCGCGGAGAAGGACTCCAGCAGGACGAGCAAGACCCGCTCTTCGTAACAACGCGATTTGTAAAGTGGTCTTTGCCCCGTCTTATACGGGTTGCGTCAGCTTGAGTGTTGGGGCCTGCAAGTTCAGCTGCACAGATCGCGTTGATGTTGAGTCATCCGCTCGACTCATCCTAATCTTACTCGAGCGAAGCGTACGGCTAAAAAATAAATGGCCCCAAAAATGGGGAAAATCCAGAGCTTAAATAGTATACGACGCCTATCTTCGAGGCGAAGTAAATGCATCGCGCCGTATGTCGATATCAGCGAAATTAGAATGGAAGCGATTAACGAAATGACCCCCAGCGTGACTAAAGAGATATCTACACTCTTTGCAAATAACGACGACGGCGGGAACAACGAAGTAATCGCCCCCCAGATGAAGAATACGACCCAGATGCCAAGAATAATCTTGGACGCGATAGCAAGCTTATATTTGTATATGAAGTCATTGAATTCCATCAGGTTCCCATCCATTGTTTGGCCCAAAGAAGGCAAAAAGAACCCCGCCGGGATCAACTTGAACCTTGACACGTATTAGGAATAGCGATGCTTCCGTACTTAGAAGGCCGCTAGAGTCCATGTTACCCGCGCCTTTGACGCTAAACTCATTCCTTAGCTGCCTAATGGGCTCAGGATCGTTTCCGTACCGAACGCTGTCGAATCCAAAGCTCGCTTGTGCACGCCCTAACTCTCCACCTATGTATGCCTCGCGCTCGGCGAATCCTTCAAAGCCACTCTTGCCGCCGAAAGATATACCGATAACGGCGTGCGCATTTGCAGCCAACTTTCCTCCAAAAATACGAAAGCCAGCGCCAATCCCAGGTCCAACTCCCACATCTACTTTGATTGCCTTCAGCAGTCTGCTACCTACGCTTCCGCGAGTTGAGTCTTCTGGTGATGCTTTAGGCCCACCCTCACCACCTTCCGCGAAGGCGAACCGGATAAGAGAACTCTGCTTCCATTGCTCTCGAAGCTGCTCCAAGCATTGCGAACTCCCAGTACATGCCATACGGCCATCTGGATCTTTAAAATTGTACGGATTGTCATTCCCATACCAATACCGATTGAAATTCCCGCCCACGCTCGTCGCCGTCACCGGATCGACGGAGAGGAACCGTCCGATCATCGGGTCGTAATAGCGCTGTTGCATGTACGTCAGCCCGGTCATCGCATCCTGCACATGGCCGGTGAAGCCCGGCCCATCATGCTGCGCCCGGTTCAATAGCTGGCCGTAGGGTTCGTATTCGCTGCGCTCGATCACAGCGCGGCTCGCATTCGTCACCGCCACCGGCGTACCCAGCGCATCGGTGTGCTGGTACTCCACCGTGATCGCCCCGCCGCTGATCGCCTTCTTCCGCACCGCCACCAGGCTGCCGCCCAACGAGATGTATGACGACGTGAACCCCGAACGGTTGTCGGTGATCTGCAGCAACTGCCCATCCTGCGAATACTGGCTCAGGATGTTGCCGGCCGAGGCATTCTGTAGTGTGCGGTGCCCTTGGGCATCGTAGTAGTACAACTCGCCCTTGCTTGGGGCGAAGTAGAGACGATTGTTATCGCCGAACGTGAAGGTGTCGTTCCCCTTGGTGGCCAGGTTTCCTTGCACGTCATAGGTCAGGTCGACCAGCGAATTGCCAGCGCACCCATCGGCATCGCGTAGGGAGGTCAGACGCTTGTGCGTGTCATAGCAATAGAACTGGTTGCGCGCGGGAGTCGTATCCGTCGCCGGCATGTTCAGATTGATCAGGTTGTCCAGCACGTCATGGGTGAAGGCAACGGTTCCCGTGCCCGCCGCGGTGGTGCCGAACATCGGCGAGTCCGTGGACATGAGCCTGTCCAGCGCGTCGTACTCCATGCTCCGATCGCCACGATGTCCGCGCCCGGTCGCCCCGTCCAGGATTGTCGCCACATTCCCGTTGGCGTCGTAGACATAGCTGTCGTAGAGGATGCTGGTGCCGCCGTAGGCATCCTTGCTCGTCTCAGGCAACTGACGCTCGTTCTGGGTCATCGTATGGACGATGCCGTTGCCGTAGGTGAACTGTTTGATCGCTCCGTTCGGCCAATAGGTCACGTCGGTGGCGAAAGTGCCCGCCTGCGTCGGCTGGCCCAGAGCATTGGGCGCGTAACTCATCTGGAGGCCGCCGCTGGGATCGTCCGGGTAAATCTGCACCGACAAATGTCCATTGCTGTCGTAACCATGGCCCACCGACCAGGTGTACCAGCCCGGCCATTGCAGGCTTTCGCCGGTGCCATCGGGCATCCGGCGCTTGTTGTAGTGGTAGGAATCGATCAGCGGCCTGGTGTGGCCAGGGGCGTTGTAGGTGGTGATCTGCGCCGGCAGGCTATCGGGGGTATAGCTTAGATCCTGGTCGCCCATTTGATCGGGGAAGCGCAGCGTCTTCAGTCGATTGCGTGCGTCATAGGTTCGCTTGACCTTGTCTGCGTCGTCAACGGATCCGCGATCGCAGGTCAAGGTCGTCAACGATTGATCGGACGCGCTCCAATCGACGTTGTTGGCGGCGTCGTAATTGACCAGCGTCGGGCCGGTTTCCGGCTCGACGGTCTTGCACAGCAATTGGTAGACGTCATACACGTAGCTACGCGTCTCGGTCACCGAGCCGCTGGGATTGTGGCGAGTGATGGCCAACGGCTTGCCGAACACATCGCGCGCGATGTCCGTGTCAGCTTCCTCGGTTTTCCCGTCGGCCTGGTCGATGTCCACGGGCCAGTCGGTGGTCGGCTGATCGAAGGCCATGAAGCTGGTAATGGTTTTGAAGTTGCGCGGGTTGGTGACCTGGGTCTTGAAGCCCGTGAGGTACGTAGTGAGCGTGGTCAGGACCGTGCTGTCCTCAGCATCCTGCTCGACCTTGGTTACGCGATCCAGCGCATCGTAGAAGGTGCGCATGCCCGTCAGCGACGGATTGGTATAGCCGCCGCTCAATCCCCCCATGGGGTAGGACTGGAAAGCGAGTCGCCCGCTTTCGTCGTAACGCTTGACCGTGATGCTGCGCGGCGATGTCGCACTGTCGTATTGATTTTCCACGACGGGTCGCCACAAGGCATCGTAGTCGGTCACCTTGTAGCCGTTGCCCGTATGCTCGGTGCGTCTCCAATGGCCGACGCCGAGCCCGTACGCCCCGGTTGTCATCGGCGAAAAATCAATGTACGTCGTGTTCCAGTTGGTGCTGTCGCCGGTTGGATACACGATGGTTGCCAGCCGACCCATGTCGTCATAGCCGTAGCCCGTCGAATAGCCATTCTGGTCCGTGACCGCAGTCACCCTGCCCGCATCATCAACTATAGCTTTCATTGTGACCGGCGTTTGTTGGTCATCCGTTGCCGGATAGGTGATCGTTCGAGGAATACCACGGTACCAATTGGTCAGCGTCGTGACGTTGTTCCTACCGTCCTTGATCGACTTCAGGGTTCCGAGCTGGTTGCTCGCCACCGTCGAGGTCGTGTCGTAGGCGAGCGTCTGCTGCGTTTTGCCGAATGCTTTGCTGACCAGCGGCAACCCGTAAGTCGAATCGTATGTGGTCTCGGACATCACCGTCCCCGAACCACATCCGGTAGGCAAGGGCGTCGTGGGCCACACACATTGCACCTGCGTAACCAATCCAAGCACCCATTTCGTGGCATTGTCGGAGTAAGTGGTGTACTCCGTTCGCTTGTAACCGAGCGTATTGGATTTGACGATGTATCTGGGACGCGCGCGAAGATCGAAGCACAGCGTGTTGTTGCCATTGCAGGTCGAAGGGACTTCCCAAGTGAAGGTCACGCCATCCTGGGTGGTGGAGGTGGCCTTGAGCGGCCGCAGCAGCGACCGCACTGCGGTGTCGGCCAGAGACGACGAAGTACTGCCTGCGACCGCCGGAAATTGTGCAGTTGCGGCTTCCGTGTCCGAGACGTAAGTGTTCTGGGTCGTGCGCAGCGGCACACGCGTGAGGTTCGGCGCTGTCCCGGTCGTATAGCCTTCCTCGACACTCAATAGCTGTCCAGAGTTGACTTTGAACTTCTGCCCGAACTTGTAGAGTTTGTAGCTACCGCCTGGGCCATGCACGATCGTCGTGGAAGTTAGCGGGCACGAGTTTGGATAAGGCGGGTTGTCGCAGACATCCTTGAACGCGCCGAGATCGCCAAAGCCATTGCTTGGGTACGAGTACGTCCACTGCGAAGTCGGGAGGCCTGGCCCGCTCACTGTCTTCGAGAACAGCGTGAAGCCATCGTGGAAATTGGGATTGGTGAGGTACTGAACCGAATGCATCGACCCGTCGACGAAGGCATTGCACTGCTTCGGCACATTGCTGATGGCGTGCCTTTCCACACTGAATTGATAGTCTGCCATCGCACCCGACGGAAGCTCGACCGAGAACTCGTACTCGCCAATAGGCGCTTCTGGTGGCATGCAATCCGGCTGGGGATCGTAGTACGGATCTTGCCCTGCCGCCTCGATGGTTAGTGATCCCGTACCGAGATAATTGATTTGGGATTGATCGGGGAGCGTTACGACAAACTGTTCGTTGTTGGGGGTGTTGCTGACGCTGTAATGCCACGTACCCATGCTGGATTGCACGGTGGAAATGGCGCCATTCACCCACCCCGTGACATGAATATATCGGCCATCGCTCGAATCAATAGCACTGAGTCGGTTGTTATTGTTTTTGTCGTAGGTGTAAGTCACGTAATTCCCGAATCGATCCTCGATTCGAGTGACGAAGAAGTAGACCTTTGACCCACCCATCGTTGCGATGCCGTGTCCATAATTCGTGGTCCACTTCTCATACCCGTAACCTGTCGTCACGACCCAATCGAAAAAGTACTTCTCTCCACTCGGGGAGATAGCGACGAACCCCTCACCTGGATAAAGATTCTTTGTCGACGAGAGGCATTCGAATGCCCACATATTCTTCGTCATCAGCGGAGCGCTACCCGCCTTTGTAAATCCCGCAGGCGACGACGGCGGATTACGCAAGATCTCCTGTTTCCCGACCCAGGGAATGTGCATCCAGTTGCCACTCCAGTAATCCTGCGGCAAAAAAACTCCGTAGGTGGGGGGCGGGTTTCCGCCCAATGTGCATCGCGCATTCGGATTCGCCGCATCGACGACCCAGCCATCGCCTCCGAAAGTGCCTTCCAAATGGGGGATATCGAGGTTGATCGAGCTGTCGAATGCATCGAGCGGCGATACATTGTCACCACCGCCGTGCATGTGGTCTTCGATCGCGAGAGAACGCTGCAACCTCACGGGCAATGCATTGTTGCCTTTGATGTCAATATCGGTCCAACTGAACGACGTCGACCCATCCTGGAGGCTCGTGCTTTCCCCAAAGGAATTGAAGGTGTAGGGAGTGATTTCGTTCGAGGTCTGGACCGGCTCGAGATATTTTTCCCAACTCGACAATGTGGTTGTGGTCTGGGCGAAAGCCACAACTGGCTGATACAACGCAAGAACGAAAACCAGCGCCAATCGCACCGTCGTCATCTGCTTCATTCGCACGTCCTTGCACTCCCCGAAAAAACTGCCGTTGCTACCGAAATTGGATCGCTTCGCATCGGTTGCTGTTGACGATCTCGACTCTCGCCAACACCCGGCCTACCCCCGCTTGGCAGCGGGTAGCGCGATATAAGCAATCAATTTCCCCCTATTGCCCCCAGCCTCCTGCGCCGTTCACTCCCCTGGCACGAACGCAATCTTGGCTCCGTTCCAGCATACGACTGAAAAGTGACTGTATGCCAAGGACGGGGGCAAAAATTTTCGGCTTACCCATGCTTTGGCGAATGGCGGGGCTGTCAGCGCTTCTCAAAGACATTTTGTGAAAAATTACCATTGCATTCGTGCGTGAATCCTGCCAGGAAGAGCTGCGGTCAATCCACCCTGTCGACTATGAACAGAGCTTGCCCCACTCTTGACCGCGGATCCTTCTGATATCGCCTCGCTGGCAACAACCGGGGCCTACCCATGCCAGCAACGCACAGCGCCGATAGGGGTGGCGGGTGAGGGCGCGCCGACACCTATAGGACTTTTCCTACTCGGTTTCGGCAGGACGCCCGATGCCGCTCGGCAGCGACCAGGCGCACCGTGGAGCCATTGCAGCCACGGACGCCCCCATGACCTCTGACGAATACCTCGATGCCCTGCGGGCTGCTGCGCATGCTGGTGACCGCAAGGCCGCGGCGTTTCTCAACCACTACGCCTCGCATATGGTCGAAGTGCCGTCCCTCCCTGCCACAACGGCCGAGACTTCGATCGTGCATCCCGCCCTGCTGGCGGAGACTGTTTGATCGTCACAAGGCCGAGGTCAGGTGGAAACAGCCGTGTAAGCTCGCTACCTCTTAATCGACTATGTGGGACTATTTTTCCTATGCGTCGCGAACTATGCGTGGCCTTGGATTTCCATCAACTTCAAATTATTAATCGTTCTCCTTGCGCATAGCGCAGCGTTTAAGTCTTGCAGTTCAACTGCCTTGGTTTGTCGATCCATTGCGTAAGCGAATGCTAAGCGGAGAACAGATTGCATTCGTCGAACCGAGCCTGGAATCGTTGCCAGCAAATCAGAGGCATTCTCCGAAAGATTCGCCTCGAAATGACGTCCCCAGCCATTCTCCTTGCGCAGATCGCAATAGACCTGCTTCGCGATTTGGAGTCGTTCCTCACGGGTGGGCGAAGGCACATGGACAATCGTCATGCGTGATAGCAATGGCGGCGGGATGATGCTGATGTCGTTCGCCGTGATCATCCAGTTGATGTGGCCGGCATCCAGGGCCAGGTCCAGGCAGGACTGATCCCGGAACTGTTTGGCGGTATTGGGCTCCAGTAGCTGGTAGAGCGCATTGGCCGGTGGTTGGCGTGGGTCCGTCGAGACCTTGTCCAACTCGTCCACGATCAGGATCGGGTTGGCTTGCCGTCCTTTGACCAAGGCATCGAAGACCATGCCCGGGCTGGCCGTGGCATAGAACTGCTCCAGCCCGCTCAGAAGCATGCCGCTGGTGGCGTTCTCCATATGCACGACCCGGCACTCCAGCCGCATCGCCTTGGCGAACTCCGTGGCGAAGTAGGTCTTGCCCACGCCCGGCTCCCCGACCAGCAGGAGGGGCGGCAGACGCAATAGGTTGCGGCCCGCTTTCTCCAGGGTCAGCAGCAAGCGGATCTGGTGGATGGCCTGCCGGAAGTTTGGAAAGGCCGACTCCAGCCTCTCCAGGCGTTGGCAGAAGTCACGAGGCACCCGCGCATAGTCGCGGTAACCGATCGGAGCCTGTTCCTTGAGGGCTTTGAGCAGGGCCTCCGAGGCGCGCCGGCGATCGCTGTTCCTGGAAAGGCTCTCCAGCTCGTGCTCGAACTGTTGGACTTCGGCCTCCTCGTAGATCCTGATCTGCTTTGAACGCTTCTTGAGAACAGACATGACGATCGGTGCGGGCGATTGCGGCGGTGGAGCTTCGATCCGCCAAGCATCATCAGGTGCGGCTCTGTTGATGGCCTCTGAAATCAACTGTTCGTTCAGAGACATCGGAATAAGCAGAGACGATGCATGCCATGCATAGCCGTCTGGTGGCTCATTCGTGTGATCAGATCGTCGCATGCGAAAACCTTCCGGGTGGAAGGACAAAAAATGTTTTTTTGAATCTGTTACGACCAGATCATGTTGTCGGTGCAGATCAAAACCTGCGACGGATTAGATCACTTTTTTCAAAGTGTGTTGCCACCGTTTATGGGGCATATCACATGATTTGATATCATGTGATATGCAAAGATCATCAAATCAAATCTCAGTTAATTTCGAGTACTGCTCGCAATTTTATTCCTGACCCAATCAAGGTCGACCTTGTAATTTCGATTCCTTCCGCGCTTCGCTGATTCCTTGACAGGTACCACGCCTTCGCGAATTCTTTTCAACAAGGTTCTCGGGTCCATCTCCAACATTTGAGCCGCGTGACGCACCGATCCCCAGCGGTAGGGCTCTTCAGGTGATCGTGTTCCAGCACCCCGTTCTCAGCTGATCCCGCGTCCAATATGCGGCGCCGAATCGGGCGGCCTCATCACGCAGGAAGGCCAACTGACCAGCGTGCTCCCTCAGGTTCTTCCCAAGGGCGAAATGGAGCCACGGAAACGCGTACCGAAAGCTTTGTCTGGCGTCCGCGGCGGAGAGCTGCTTGTCAAAATGCGTGTAGAGCGCCTCCCAAAATCCGGTTGGCCAAGGCACCAGGATTTTGGCAACTTCAAGAAGATCGATTTTCACTACTGGCTCTTTGAAGTGGGCAGAGCCAAACGCCTCCTTTTCGTTGCGCCATCTCTGCCAAGAAAATGTCTCACCGAGCACCTCGACCATGCGCATCAAGCGATACAAGTCCATGTGCAAAAGATGAGACATCTCAGCCGGAACAGCACCGGCATCGGCATAGCCACTGCCGTAGAGTGCTCGCCTGATGACCAACAGCAATCCGCAGAGCCGGTTATCACATTGCTCTGACGATCCTTGCGTGGTCAGATCAGCGCCACAATTGCAGCGAGCAATCGCGGGTCTGTTCCAACGAAGTTGATGGCCACAGACCTTGCAGTGCGTAAGAAGCCTACCCCGGTGAATCGGACACCATTCCACATAGCGCAGATGCCAGAAAGCCTCATGCCGACCATGTTGCACGACGCAGTCGGGGCAGATGCGGAAGGATTGCATGTCGACATGGGAGGAATGCAGCTCCGTTCCCATCAGTCGAAGCGTGGTTCGATCACCCACACGGTCGGGGCGTACGCATACACGCCGTGCCTCCTCAAGCGTGAGGTTCGCGATCTCCTGCATCACAGCGGGGGTTAGTCTTCGATAGTCATCTTTGTGATATCCATTTCGGTACGGCTCGATAATCCAGGAAGGCCTCCGGTAGCCATTGGCCTTACTGAGTTGGTGCAGATATCCGGAAATGCATTCAGTTGGATGAGGCTTTGGCGTCAGGACGAGCATTACAAGGCCCTCCTGAGTTCTTCCCTATGCTTTGCAGTACTTCGTGTGCCAGTTCGGCGAGGAACATGGGCGGCATCGTTCCCTTGCCCTTCAAGCCCATGGACCTGTACCCGGCCGTTACCCTCCTGATCGCTGCCAGCGTCTCCCGCCATGCCAATCACTTGATTGAGCAGATCGTTTTGTCCACGCGGCAATTCGCAAAGGAAGGGCCCACCCAGAATTGGAAAGCGCGACGCGTGCCATATTGCTTTTGCATAGGCATTGCTCAAATCCGTCAATCTGATCTTGGTTGTACGAGCCCGTATCGCGTTACGCACTACGCGATCCATCAGCTTCGCAAAAAGACCCAAGCGCCCGCCGGTCGCAAGATATGTGCGGAATGCCAGTTCCTCTCCCCCAAGATCCGGCAGTTCAAAGGGCTGCATCTCGGCCACAAACGACCGTACGAGGCAGCAGAACTGCGGCCGATCCTCTTCCCGTTTCCAATCGAACACGGGCATGATCAAGCTTTCGTCAAAGCGGCCTTTTAATTGGCCATTTCGATTGATGATCACGGAGGACTCAGGCAGTCCAGCTACGACCAGCGCCCACGGCCTTTTTTCGATCAGGTTTTTTAACCAGTCGGTTGTTTGATTTAATCTGCTCTGTTGTCCCTTGTCGCATAAATGCTGAAATTCATCCAGGATGATCATCCTGCAACCGGTCTTTTTCAAAAAATCATACAGACGATCCGTCTGATTGGACTCACTTCCGCGAGCCCAATGTGGATCGCCAAATGCATGCAGCAATGCCTCGACGAGTGCCTTGACCGTCCCGTTATGGGGAATCGTGGCTTGTACGATTGACCGCCTCACTCCCTCGGCCGATCGACCCGGGGGGTGTTTGGCCAAAAAGTCCTCGATCGCACAAGATTTGCCAGTCCGATAGCCCCCTGCAATATGAAGGCACACGGGTGTGGCCGTATGGCCTACCGAAGCAAGCGAGTCGCCAAGTGCCTCCAAGATAGCTGTGTAGGCAGGATGATCAACACGAATGGATTTGACCAAGTCGACGTGTTGTATCAGCTCATTCCGTTCCATCTTCATGCGCAGCCCTCCGACGTCGTGGGCACCCGACGGCTGGTGAACAAGGGCATCGCTTTTTGCTCAACCGGATCACTTGAACCAGAAGAATCGACGAAAATGCCAAGACGATTCTGGCTGCCATCCTGGCTTTTAAACGGCACGCTATATGCCGGAGAAGATGGCGCCGCGATCTGTAGCGACCCATCGCCTTGCTCCATAAACCTTGCTTGCTTTTTGCGCGTTTTCCGCTTGCCAAAGCCCGCATCCCGTTGAATGAGCTCTCGGATCCGTTCTTTGGCCTCCATCAATGAAATATCGCGCCCTTCGTCGTCCAGCATGCGCCGCTGGTAACGACGGCATACCTTGTGCTGCCAGCGCGTCATTCCATTGGCATACGCCATGTCGAGGGCAGGAACCTTGACAATGGTCCGCCCATCGGGCGCTACCACAAAGAGGTAGCCCATATCTTCGTCCATCATGCGAACTTCAACCCTCAGTGTCGTTCCGTGCTCCTCCCGAAGTGCCTGCATATCGGCGGAGTTGTAGAACAACCCATCGCACTCGATCCCTTTGTGACTCAGGATGCGATTGTCACGCCGGCTGAAAGCACTATCGAGGACGGTTGACGAAGGAGGAAGCCATTGGTCAGCATCACCGATTGAATCACGCCAAGCCTCAGCGGGAGTCTTCCCGATTCCTCGGTGCAACTGACGGTGGTAAATATCCACGATCCAGGTAATGACGATCTCGCGAAGCGTATCCAACCCAACAACCGCATACTTCACTGGGTCGTAATCCGCCTTCTCAAAAATGTTGGAAAACGTTTTCCCTGGAATCCCGGAAAGCAACCCTATATTGAGCGTGCGGAAAAATCGCTCGATCTTGCCTTTGTACCAAGGTTTTTTACGCGGACAGTACTGAACCAGCATGCCGTAGCTTTTGATGGCGGTTTCGACAGCGGTTCCGTGGAGTTCCAGGCCATTGTTTGCAATGAGCAAATGCGGAATTCCCCAGGCCTCCCACTTGTCGATGATTTTTGGATAGCGTGTGAGCAGGGCTGTCTTCGGCATGATCGCGCTACGCAGTGCTCGCGCCACACTCACCAAACTTGGCTCTTCGAAGCCCAGGTAGTAACCAAGTACATAGCGACTGTGTTCGTCCAAGACCAAAGTCAGCCATGGCCGCCCCAAGGGCAGCCCGGTTGCATCGTCGACGGCGATCAAATCAATTCTGCAGTGATCGATCGCGGCCCTTTCCAATGGGGTTTCCGTGATCACACCATTGCCGGAAGCACGAAACCTCAGGTCCGCGATCCGCTTGCCATACCGTGCCAGGCAAACGTCGTAGGCAGGAAGTGCTTTTATTTTCCCCTTTAAGTATTTGTAGGATGGCCTGGCGATTTGCTCTGAAGCCAGGCGCATCTGGTTAAGTTTAGAGATTCGACCACGCAAAAATTCCAAGCATTCCTGGATACTGCGCCGTTCGAGTGTCATGTAAAGCGAGGCGATGACGTCATCCGCCATCTCCTCCACCTCGTCCCCGTATCTCGATTTCGTGTTTCCCTTTTCGCAGTGCTTGTCAATCAGGGCGCGAATATCATCCCCGGCATCCCGATATTCCCGAAGCCATCGCGCGAAAGTAGTGAAGTGCGGCGGGCTTGCAAAGATGCATCTTCCATTCCAAAGCGATTTGTCTGACCAGATCTCCTGGATCAATGGAGTAATCGTGCCCGCTGTAATCGGAATGTCTTTGAGCTTTCGGATGAAGGCTAATTTTGCCTTCGCACGATCTATCTGCTCTTGCGGATACGACTGCATGAAAGCATCGACGGCAGCATCTTTCAGTGCCGTCTGTTGAGCAGAGCTCGGAATCGAGCCTTCTGATGCGCCGGGGAACTGCAATTCACCAGCTTCCCACTTCGAGAGAAGATCGTCAGTGGAAATCTCTTGTATGCGTCCAGTGGATAAGTTCTCTACCAGCCACTCATCTTTCCCAAGCAAGCGCATGATGCGATGGCTGACCCCATCAAGGTAAAAACGTTGTCCGACTTGAATTACACCTGCCATGGCAGCAGCCCTCCCAGCTCGGGACGCCCGACGTATAGCGGACTATCGGCACTGAGGCTTTGGCAGAGGTCGACGTTGACGTGGCCAACCAGGATTTCGTATGCGATCCAAACCGTTTCAATACAGTTTGTTTTTCCCCAGCCGAACGCGCCGATCGCGATCGACCCGCTTTTCCGGATCCAATCAAACGTCGCCAGAGACCAGTGCTCGGGCGGTCGTTGCCGACCGCGGCGAAGAAGCTTCTGGGCATTTGCGAGATTAGGCCCACGCCTCACTTCATCTTCAGTGAGAATTCGATACCCCCATTCGTACGGGGCGAGTAACTCGGTAAGCCGCTCTGTGCGGTACCGAACCTCCTCATTGATGTCCGCTTCAAATTTGACCTCAATGAACTCCCGGCGCTGCCCCATGTGAACCATGAAGTCCGGCACATGGCGCCGAAGGCCAATTCGATCGAGGTAATGTAGTGCGAGGGGCTGTTCGGCAAACAGCGTTACGGCTGGGCAGGCGTCCAAGAGGACCGCCACGTCCACCTCTAATTTCGACTCGCATTCGATCCTTCGATCCAGCTTGATCGAATGAAGCTTTGAAACAGGCCTCGGTGCACCGCGGTGCACTAATCGGCGCATGCGGACCTGACCGGCGCCAGGTCTTTCAAACTGGATTGCGCTGGACTCTCGCAGATCCTTGGCACACGGTAGGTGTGAGGCACCGCCAGACGGCACCTTGGAAGGGATTTTGGTTTGCATAGGTAGGATCGTCCTGTGAGCCCACGCACTGGACGGCCAGTCCAGTGAGCGCTTTCGGGGATCCCGGCACGACCTACCCTTCAAGGCATATCCATGCCTTGACAGGGGCAGGCGCCTGCTGCACCATCGCGAATAAGCGCCATGCTTGATTCGCTTGACGGGCTCAGATCCTCTGCCAGGAGGTCTGGGCCCGAGTGCTTTCTGGGGCCGGGGTAATCGAAACTAAGACACTTGATCTTCGCTAGGTCATGGCTCAACCCCCCTTCCAGCATTGTTCGGCTCGAAACTTTCAGCCTGAAGAGATGCCATCCAGATAGCGACATCGGCGGATGCCGCGCATCGCCCTCGCCGATGTGGTTCAAAAAACGTCCGAACGGGCAGCGTCTTGCGATGGACCGCCTGGCGGAAGGCATTCCCCGTCCGGTAGCCAAGGATCTTCCTGAGCTCAGCCCCATGGATCACGGCGCCGAACTGAGCCAGTAGATTCTTTTGGATCTCATCGGCACGCGAGGGGCGCGTAAGCATGGGAACGCTCCGTAACGGTCACCCATACCTTACGGCCACTTCTCACCCTGAAACGGGAGAGATTTTTTAAAATCGTTACCATCTGCAGGCGTTACGGAGCGTTACACGGCAGAGGTCATCGAATGGCCGTACCCACGGCACTTGAGGGCGGATGGTGGGATGAAGAGACCCGGGCCCTTGTGGCCCGCGCTGTTTTTACCGAAATCGCGATCAAGGCCGGTGGTATATGGAATCCTCGTGATCTCGAACGCAAGGTTCGTGTAAAGACCAGAGACAGTCGAGGCCAAAAAGATCTTTCCAACTACTCGAATATGTGGAAAGGCAAGCATGAGCCGAGCAAAGCCATCCTGAAAGCGGCCATCCTTGCCTATCCCAAGGCAGAGGTTGAACTCTGGGCCAAACACCCACTCTTCTTCCTGCTAAACCGACCAAAGCGGGACGCGAGAGAAAAACAAGAAGCCGCCATCGAGTATGCCCTCGACAGCATTTCAGGGCCGATACGAGGATTGATCTGGCGTTCCAAAATCAGTTGGGACCCGTGGACTGGCGATCAACTGCTGAATCTGCACGAATCGGCCATTAATGCGATCTTAAGCAGCAGAGAGTTTGACGAGTTCACTGCTCTGTCCAAGTTTGTTACCTGCATCGCGCTGGCAAAATATGCGAGTAGCAAGGGTGATATGAATTCGTTCGTCAATGCGTGTCGGATAAGTCATAACTACTTCTTAGAAGCAATCCTGACTACGTCTCACCTGTATGTTCAGTGGTCGCAACTTCAAGTGTTAGTTGCCAAACAATTTTGGCTAGAGTGCGACCAAGTCCTTCCTCAAGAGTTGCGGCTTACTCCTTATCAAGTGGAACAGGTTACTCGACTAGCCGATCGATTAGGTTTATCGGACATTCCATTCGCTCAAAGTTAGATCGCAAATCGAAGTGCTCTGTTGGTACGTAAATTTGTCTTAAGCTAGATAGATCGGCAACTTCAGATATTGCTACAAGCCACTCTTTTGGTACCCAGCATGCGCTTCTTCATAGAGCCAAGCCTCGCATCTCTAGCGCAGTACATTCCTAGATTCTTCACGCTTGTTGGCGAGGAACGCTGGTTTAAATGCGTAGATCAACTCAATAATGCCCAGTTGCGCTCACCATTCATTCGGAAGATTGTCTCGGATTATCACTGGCTGGAGATGGCGCTCAGCTACCAGAGCGAGATACTGAAACACGAAGGCAGCCTTAATGTTGCGCACATCGACACGCCATCTCGGGTGGCTCTACAGTTTGCCGGAGCTGTCGTGGAGATTCACAATCGGCTAGGGCCAAGAGGCCGCCACACATTAGAAGGCCGGCTTATTGGCGCAACAAGGGCCGAGACGGGATTTGCGGCTTTGTTCCTTGAACTCGATCTCGCTTGCAGACTTATGGATGCCGGCTACGATGTCGACTTCCCCGACTTAGAAGGCACGGATCAGTACGACCTGGTGTTTCGACGCGGCGATGTGGTCTGCGAGATTGAATGTAAAAGTCTCTCCGCGGATGCTGGTCGAAAAATCCATCGAAAAGATTTCTATCGATTTATGGAAGCGATTCGGCCCGCCTTAACTCACCGCGTTGGGCACTTCGATGTATTGGTCGTCTCATTGCGAGATCGTTTGTCGTCAACGCTTGTTGATCAGCGGCAGCTTAGGGAAGATGTCATCGAAACACTACAAGGCAAAGCGCCCTCAGAGATAGTGCGAGCCGATTATCGCCTTGAAAGGAATGGATTCTCTGAGCGCCTGCCAAATCTAAAATTTGGCGACGAGCAAGCAGTCTACAAAGAATGTACTAATGCCTTTGGCCCTAACTTACATATTTCTGGAACATCAGCGTCAGACGGAGGCTGCCTCCTTGTCATGCGCAGTGAAAAGGAGGATGACACTTCAAAACCATTGTTGGAGGCTATGCGCAAGGCATCCTCGCAATTTTCAGGTAACCGCCCATGTTTTATTGCCATTCAATTCCAAGAAATCAAGCCAGGCGAATTGATGCTTTATCACCTTCGCCGTCGAGCCGGCATCTTGTCCTACGCACTGTTCGGGCAGTATGGCGGTAGCCACGTCAATTCGACGTATTTTTGTGGGTATGGCGCGGTTATTCAGCGCGGCAACCTGCTTGCAACGCCAGGATTCTCCATTCCAAACCCGCAACCCCGCTTCCAAATTAGCCTTGACGACGCGGCTCCTTTCCTCATTGGACTCACCGACGAGGAGTACGCCATTGCTCTCGGAGAACCATTGCCAACGGCGAATACTTCGCATTTGTTATTTTAACCATGTGCAACATATACGGATGCATTGACAATACTCGGCGACATTTCCATTTCTAGCCAATCATGCCGCGTCCGTCTAACCGTCGCGTGTCGCGCCTAACAATTGCTCCTTCCTCTTCAACACTCCAGCGATGGATCACACCGGAATTGAAGGTCTTCATCTCGAAGATTGAGGGCTGAAGTCGGTCACTGCGCGTATGCAGCGCTCAGTGCTGCATCATGCGCAAGACATGCCATTAGAACCGTAAGAGCCGCTCGAACCAACCGCTCATCGCGCTCAGGCGGAGAATGTGGTGAATGCTTGCCGCCGTGAAAAAGGTTGTGGCGAACACGCTGTGCGGCATCGATAGCAGTGGCTATTGGCGTAGTCCCGAAGAGCGCCACCGGTCGCCAATCGCGAGCGGAGACTTGCACTTGAGGCGGCTCTGTGTTGAGAAAGTTAATCGCCTCATATAGATCGCTTTCCGGCGTTACGTGCAATGTTTCGGCGATTGTCGTTGCAAACGTGCGCCAGTCTGGGCTGGCATGACCACGATGCAAATAGAAATGCCCGCATTCCTTGAGAGCAAACTCAAAGCGCGAAAAAACGGCGAAGAACTCGCACGCTAACGGCTGAGGCATTTGAAGTGATGCGAACAACGATGAAGTGACCATCTCAAGAGCGCGCTGACATAGACGCCCCGTCAATCCGGCGATGGATCAAGGAAATAAGCGTCATTGAGTCCATTACTTCTATCGATCCCATCTAAAGGCGCTCATGCAACCACTCCACACCTCCCATGCTTAGGGAATTTCCCGAAGCAAAATGTCATTCCTCGGATGACTTGCGAAGATGCGGGAGCTCAGTGGACTTATTTCTGCACCAGCGCTTCCATGGCGTCAATGAACCGAACGATTGCCGACTCACTCGCCGGTAGAGCCGTGACCAATGCGTCGATCCTGGCCCCTAGACGGCTAGAAGTGGACCCAGAAGCGCCGGTCGTGGGGACCACTCCTAGATATTTGCATATTTTTTGCACATTTTTGCCAAGTGTGATCATCTGCCCACGCTCAATCCTAGAAATCTGACCGTGGTTTACGTGGACTTTGCCCGCGACGCCAATTAGGGTTAAACCCCTATTTTTGCGTGCATTCCGAAGCCTTTGCCCCAGTCGTTTCGCTTCGTCAGGAGTATTGAAACGCTTCGCCATATGTGCATAATATTTGCATATTCTTCACAGAAAGGCGATCCAGTGGCTGTATACGTGGATTCTGAAGAGATTCAGTGGCGTGGCCGAGCGTGGTGCCACTTAGTGGCAGATTCCCTGGACGAACTTCACACTTTCGCGGCCCAACTGGGATTACAGCGCCGATGGTTCCAAGACCGTAGCTTTTACCCGCACTACGATGTCACCGTATCGGTTCGCGACCGGGCATTGCGTAGTGGTGCTGTCGATGCAGACCGGGAGACCATCATTGCGTGTTGCAAGCTTATGCGTTCGGAGATGCTTCTGCTCCGATCGGCTCAAGCCAGCACCGTCGACGCCTAGCCCGGAACGGCCATGACTCCAGCGACGCCCCAGCCACCACCGCTTTCGTTGCCGGAGTATGCGCTAAAGGCACAACAAACCAACCGATTCGAGCATTCGCCCGATGAGTTTGACAATCTAAGCTTTGGATACTTCGGCGAGGTAGGAGGTCTGTTGGCAGCGGTCAAAAAGACTGTCCGCGATCAGCTGAAGGAGCCGCAGAGTCAGCTGGCATCCGAAGAACTTGGCGATGCGCTTTGGTATCTCTTTACCACTGCTCAACTCCTAGGGGTATCCCCTGATGATCTGGGCGAGCAGTGTATAAAAACGCTCCGCAAGAATTTTGGTGATAACGATCGGAAACCGACGTTTCCTCCTAGCTTTCGGCAGATTGACGGAGTACTTGCGACACATCGCGAAGGCTGGGAACAGGATCGCGTAGCGCGACTAGGTACCTTGGCTCGCTCCGCAGGCCAGCTCGCATATGAAAGTCTCAAGCAGGTAGAAGCTCTAAGCCCGCCAGCCAGGGGTGAACATTTTGGGGTGCTTCTTGCCGACTGGGCATTGGCGTGTGCCAGCTTTGATCTGCGTGTTGAAGATGTCGCGCGCGAGAACCTAGAAAAGATCGCTAGTCGCTGGCCGGGAGAGAATAAGGTCTACTGCCCCTTCTTCGACCCTGAAGATACGTACGAAGAACATGAACGGTTTCCCCGGCAATTTGACATCGAGTTTATAGAGCGCGGCACTGCCCCAGATGCACACGTAGTACAGAGGCTCAACGGAGTCTATATCGGTGATCGACTAACCGATAACAGCAACGAACCGGACGATTACCGTTTTCATGATGTATTTCACTTAGCGTATATCGCTTATTTGGGCTGGTCGCCGGTTGTTCGTGGCCTGCTCAAACGCAAGCGAAAGTCAAGGCGTGCAGTTGATGAAAATGAAGATGGCGCACGCGCCATGATCATTGAAGAGGGTATTGCGACCTGGATCTTTAATCATGCCAAACCACGCGATCTCTATGCAGATGTGGGCGTGGGTAAGCTTGAGTACGGCCTGCTGAAACAGATCCAGAGCATGGTGGAAGGCTATGAAGTACATAAATGCAAGCTGTGGCAGTGGGAGCTAGCGATCCTGAACGGCTTCGAGGTGTTTCGTCTCCTGCGACTGCATCGTGGTGGAATTGTTTCGGTCGACATGAACGAGCACACCCTAACCTTTAAGGCTTTTCCAAAGGCATAGCCATGACTCCTGCCACCTTCGTTAAAGCCCTTGCCAGCTTCAGTCTGAGCGATGTCTTCAACCCTTATGCGGATACGTGCCCCGTACACGATCGGCAAGATGCGGCAGCTTCTCGGCGCAAGAATTTGCGCACCTACCTGTCGGCTGCCGTCGACATTGGTGTAGACACTATCTGGATGGGGCGTGACCTCGGATATCGAGGTGGGCGGCGGACTGGTTTAGCACTAACCGACGAGTACCATTTGCCAGAGCTTGCTCGCCACTATCCTGGTTGCCAGTCCCAGCAAGCCACGCACGGCCCGGCGATCGCCGAACGTACAGCTTCGGAAATCTGGGCAGTTTTGCGGGCGATCGAAACACCTCCACTGCTATGGAACGTTTTTCCGTTTCATCCCCACGAGCCCGAAAACCCCTTCTCTAACCGCCGTTTTACTGCGCGCGAACTGGGTGAAGTGGAAGAGATCAATGATGCATTGATCCGCTGGCTAAACATCCGACGAATTGTCGCCATTGGCCAGGATGCCGCGCATTACGCGGAACGCTTTGGTATCGAAGTAACCACTCTCCGCCACCCTAGCTATGGTGGTGTGAGGGAATTTCGCAATGGCATGCGCAAGCTATATCGCTTCTCGCCTGCAGCGCTGGAATCAAAGCAACAAATCGCCTTGTCCTACTAAGCAACTTCTTCATCTGGGAACGTGGCCAGCAGCGCGTCAGTTGCCTCTACGCCACCCCACGTGGCTACATCCAGATGCGCTTGTGTACTCACGCAGGTGAGCGTACCAGGCTTAAGCCCTGCCTCTGCGGCAACAAAGGCTAATAGTTGGCTCAGACCGATTAAATTGCCAAGAGCGCGTTGTGCGTAATGATGCGAGCGATAGACCGCTGTGAGATCCACACTGTCATCGTCATTGAGCTTGAAACTAAGGTGACTCAAACACGGAATGTTGGTCGGACGCCCTCCATCCGTAGCGGGATCGTATAGTGGAAGTTCGCATCCGAAATCGGCCACGGACTCGTCAATCAAGTCAGCTGGGGCCACAAGGCCTAACTCATAGGCCGCGTGTATGCGGCGCCCGTTCTTTGCTGTTTGAAGTTTCTGGACGATTATATCTAGCGGATTAAAAGTAGCCTTTGTTTTTGGGTTCGTACGCTCGATCATTCGCACCGCATACGTACCCCACGTGTTTTTGTCTCTGCCCCTCTCAATGGCATTCAGATAGTGATCGTAGAATGCGGGCCGGCCATAGCGTCGATATAGACCGTTTGGGAATAAGGTCCCTGCTACCGTCTCTAAACTTAGCTCCTTTTTCGCGTTCCGAAGCTTGGAGTCGACGGCCGAAATGACGGGAAGATCGGCCTGCATTAGCAGAGTCGGCGACGCGATTTCTAAGACATAGTTGCGCTCAGTTCTGCCTTGAGCTTTCGCCTTGTTTAGGCTACGGGCTGCAGCCACCCAGACCGGAACGATGCGTTTTCCACTGAAAACCTTAGCCACAGCTACGCTCCAAATATGCAAAGGACATGGGATTGGACATAAGCAGCCGGCAGCCACGCATTGCCCTGAATTCCCCAGCCCGTGCCCCAGCTGTTGCGGACGAGAAAATAAGGGTCGGAGTGCTCCCATCCCAGCCCCACCACCGTAACGGCGTGAAGTTCGTCGGGCCGGACATTGGCTTCAAAAGTGATGATGCCGTTCACGGGACGATAGAAGCTCTCGGTCAGTTGCAATCCCAACCCAATCGGAGCACCGCTCCGAAGCGTCCGAATGATCTGCGCGATATCAGTCGGATAGCATTGGACTGGTAGGCCGTACAGAGGAAATGAGTTAGGCAACGGCGGAATTGGTGCCGTTGGCTCGATAATCTGATAAGGATAATCCGCCTCAGTTGGCTGGCCGTCCGTCGCGGCACTCAAAGCAGCACCTAAGGGCACGCCTGCATGCGGCACCCATCCCGGTGTTTTCCTAGCTGCAGACTGATAGAGATATTCCGGACTCAACGCCTGCATCCCAGGCGCGGCCATCAGCTCTACTTCCGCGAGTGCAAAAGCAATGCAGGTGGGGCGCATGCCTTGATCTCGCGTTGGGTGGCTGGCTTGCTGCAGAATGATTTCTTCCTTGATCATGGCGCAGTGGCATCCTCCTGCAGCAACTGTTCTTTTGCAGCAAGCGTCAAGCCGGAATGGATCTGTTCAAACTGAGCTTTGGCTACGAATGTTGCGCTGGGTGGTGTGTCGTTCGACCACGGTCGCCGTTCTTCCATTGCCAACACCACTGGCCGCGGCTGTGCTAGGTCTTTTGATGCGGCATGTGTAAGCAAGTAATCTGCTGTCGATGGCCCTCCAAATACGAGCTGCGACAGATCCGCAGGTCTCTTGGATTGCCTCAGAATCGGTCTGAGCTGAAAACCCTGCGCCGCTATTTCATTTACCGACCAGACATATCCCGCAGAGACGTGGTTCTTAAGCCGCAAAAGCAATTGATCCTCGGGGCGTGGTTCCAAAACGGAAGAGCGATCATGGTCATCCAACAACCAAACCTCTTTGCGGGGATCAAGTAGCTTGTCACCGACCAGCTTCCGCTTGATGTCTGCAGGCTGGATCTTGAGCATTCCTTGTACTGTTGGCCGATCCAATAGTTTTTGGCGATATAACGACCAGAGCGTAGCCGTGTAACTGATGCCTAAGCGCAGAGAGAGTTGATAGAGGTGCAAAGGATCCTTTAGTGATTGGATAGACCATCCCTTTCTTCTAATGACATTTGCAAGCAACACGCGAGGCGTCATCAGCTGATAGGCAAACCAATCAGCTTCTTGCTCGATTCGATCTGCCGAAGAACCGTAGTCGATCTTTTCATCTGCAGTGGTGTTGTGCCCCATGTAGTAATGGCCTAACTCATGGGCACAGGTCATATGGATAAGCCCTGCCGAGCGCTCAGCATTAACCAAGATGCCTGACGTCTCTTGTCGTATGAATGCTCCAAGCAGCTTGTCCAAGGGGCGCAACATCACCGTGACGCCTTCTTGTGCGGCAACCCAAAATGGGTCGACACGTGTGTACCCGTCTTTCTCGACCCGAGTGCCTGCGCCGGAATCGTGGTAAATCTCGGCAGCACGACGCGCGGTCTTCTGTATGAACGGAAGCATGTCCTTTACTCTTGATGAGGGGGCTTAGGCGACTGCTTCAAAAACTCGGCGAAACGAGCTACCTCATCGAGATCACGATCGGAAAGCCCTCTTACTGCACGCGCTAGAAAAGCGAGCTGCTCAGGTCCACTGGGCGTGTTGTCCCTCCCAGTCAGCAAGTACTCCAAGGATCGGCGATACATACGCGCGAGCGAATTAAGTTCAGTGGCTTCGACTTTTCGCGAACCAGATTCGATATTTGTAACTGCCGGCCGTGAAATGCCTAGCGCGGTGGCTACCTCTTCTTGTGAAAGACCAACGTACTCTCGCGCCTGACGAAGGCGGTCGGCCATTAAGGTTCTCTGTGCGTCTTTGTCGCTGATGTTCATTGAGGATGCTCCGCTACAAACTTCAGGACTTTCGTCGTTATTTCCTCCAGGAATTGTTCACGCGTTTGGTAGCCGCCTTTTTGAATAACAGCCACAACGGGCACCTTGCGTTTGAGCAAACGGTCAATCTCTACAAGAGCCTCCATCGAAGTCAGGGAATCCAACGGTGCACCTAACCCCTCTGTGCTTTGCGGGGCCTCTCCCATCTCGATTGCGCGCTCGTCCCAGAACTTACCCAGAATCGTTTTGATTGCTTGTTCCTGCTCGCTCATAGCTCCCCTCAAATTCGTACCTGAGTGTACGAAAATCGTACATCCGTGACGGCAGTATTGCAAGGATAGGGTGTTAATTTTTTGTTATCGTGAGAGACGAAGCCCCACTGGCTTACTGGAGTACTGCCATGCGCTTCAAAGTTGTGCGCTACGAACCCGGTAGATCTGCTAGCAACTTATGCGAGACGTGCTAGTGCTTTATGCGTACCCAACTAGCGCCTTTTGGGAATCCGCACAGTCAATTTCGGAGTTTTTCCATTCGCGACTCATTCACTGCCTCACCCGCACTTCGAATAACCACAGTTCAAACACGTCGCGCAGCCGTCCATCAGCACCAGGGCCTTGGTGCTGCACTTGTGGCACATGCTCGCGGACGGCGGGAAACTCGCGCCGTCGCCGGTCACCTCGATCACTTCCTCGGTGCGCGCATCGACGCCGTTGTCGGCGTTCTCGACCATCGCCCCGCCCATTTCCCCGGCGGTGCTTATTTCACTGTTTTTTTTTGAGCGCTGCTCGTACGCCCGGCGCTTCTCCGCGATCAGCGCGCGCTGGTGATCGCTCATCTCCGGGTCGTGCATCATCCCGATCGACTTCAGGTGGTCCTCGACGATCATGCCGAGTTCGGCCACCAGCGACGGCATGTACACGCCACCGGCCTTGAAGTAACCGCCCTTCGGATCGAACACCGCCTTCATTTCCTCGACCAGGAAGGTCACGTCGCCGCCCTTGCGGAACACGGCGCTCATGATGCGCGTCAGCGCCACGATCCACTGGAAGTGTTCCATCGACTTGGAATTGATGAACACCTCGAACGGGCGGCGCAGTTCGTGCTCGGTGCCGGCGTTGAGCACGATGTCGTTGATGGTCACGTACATCGCGTGTTCCACCAGCGGCGACTTGATCTTGTAGGTGGAACCGATGAGCACGTCCGGGCGCTCGATGCGCTCGTGCATCTGGATGACGTCGGCCGACGGCAGTTCCGCCTCGGCCTGGGCGCGGCTGATGGAATCGCCCTTCTGCGCTTCCTTCGCCTTGTCCTCGGGGGTGACGACGGCGTAGCCCTTGATTTTCTTGTCGATCCTGACGGCCATTGCGGTTCCGGTGTTGTCTTGTCGTTGTCGGGAAACACCCCTCTCCCGCCAGCGGGAGAGGGGCTTGGTGCTTACTTCTTCTTCGCAGCCTTGCGCGCGGTCTTCTTCGCGGCCTTGCGCGGCGAGGACTTCTTCGCCGCCTTGCGCGGAGCCGCCTTCTTCGCGACCTTGCGCACGGCCTTCTTCGCCGCCGCCTTCTTCGCGCCGGCCTTCTTCGCGACCTTCTTCACCGCCTTCTTGGCCGCGGCCTTCTTGCCCGCGCCCTTGCGCTTGAGCGCGGCGACTTCCTTCTTCGCGGAAGCGCTGGCGGAGGCGAGCGACTTCTTCGCCTTGGCCACGCGCTTGCCCACGGCCTTCTTCGCCTTGGCGATGTCGGCGCTCGCGGTCTTCTTCGCCTTGGCCGCGGCCTTCTTGACCGTGGCGACGGCCTTCTCGGCCTTGGTGGCGATGGCGCTGCCGACGTTCGCGGCGGTGTCCTTCACGCTGTCCGCGGCGTTCGAAAGCGTCGCGGTGACGCCGTTGCTCTTGCTGCTTTTCTTCCTGGCCATGTGTGCCCTCCTCGTGGGCGACGTGCATCGGTCGGAACGGTGGGTGGTCGGGACATCCCCATCCAGGGCGGATGTCCCCGTCACGTTGGTGACGACGCGATGCTATACCCGCGCGCGGGTGAAAACACCGTGCCCTCGCCGTCCGTCGACGGCTCAGAACTTGCCGTAGTAACCCTCTTTGAGCGCGTCGAACAGGTTGGCGGCGGTGTGCATCTCGCCGTCGTATTCGATCTGCTCGTTGCCCTTCACCTCGAGCACCGAACCGTCCTCGAGCTCGAAGCGGTAGGTGGTGTTCTCCAGGTCGGCTTCCTTCACCAGCACGCCCTGGAAGGCGGCCGGGTTGAAGCGGAAGGTGGTGCAGCCCTTCAGGCCCTGCTGGTGGGCGTAGCGGTAGATGTCCTTGAAGTCCTCGTACGGGTAGTCCGTGGGGACGTTCGCGGTCTTGGAAATGGAGGAATCCACCCACTTCTGCGCCGCGGCCTGCACGTCGACGTGCTCCTTCGGGGTGATGTCGTCGGCGCTGATGAAGTAGTCCGGCAGGCGCGCCTCGGCGTCCTCGGCGAAGGGCATGGCCTTGGGGTTCACCAGTTCGCGGTAGGCCAGCAGTTCGAAGGAATAAACGTCCACCTTCTCCTTGGTCTTCTTGCCCTCGCGGATCACGTTGCGGCTGTAGTGGTGGGCGAAGGAAGGCTCGATGCCGTTGCTGGCGTTGTTGGCCAGCGACAGGCTGATGGTGCCGGTCGGGGCGATGGAGCTGTGGTGGGTGAAGCGCGCGCCGGTCTCGGCGAGGGATTCCACCAGTTCCGGCGCGACCTCGGCCACGCGCTGCATGTAGCGCGAATACCTGGCGTGCAGCACCTTGCCGGGGATCTCCTGGCCGAGCTTCCAGCCGTCCTTCGCCATTTCCGGGCGCTGGCGCAGCATCCCGGCGGTGACCTCGAAGCGCTCCTCCATGATCGGCGCCGGGCCCTTTTCCTCGGCCAGCGCCAGCGCGACTTCCCAGCCGGCGATGGCCATGTCGCGGGCGATGCGCTCGGTGAACTCGCAGCTTTCCTTGGAACCGTACTTCATGCCGAGCATGGTCACGGTGCTGCCCAGGCCGAGGAAGCCCATGCCGTGGCGGCGCTTGCGCAGGATCTCGTCGCGCTGCTGCTGCAGCGGCAGCCCGTTCACCTCGACCACGTTGTCGAGCATGCGGGTGAACACGCGCACGACTTCCTTGTACTCGTCCCAGTCGAACGCGGCCTCGCCGGTGAAGGGCTTGCGCACGAACTTGGTGAGGTTGACCGAACCCAGCAGGCAGGCGCCGTAGGGCGGCAGCGGCTGCTCGCCGCAGGGGTTGGTGGCGCGGATGTTCTCGCACCACCAGTTGTTGTTCATCTCGTTGACGCGGTCGATGAGGATGAAGCCCGGCTCGGCGTAGTCGTACGTCGAGACCATGATCATGTCCCACAGGTGGCGCGCGCGGATGTGGCCGTACACCTTGCACGCGACCAGGCCGTCGTCGCGGCTGACGTAGCCCTTCGCGGTCGGCCATTCGCGCCAGACCACCTGCCCGGCGTCCGACAGGTCGAGGTCGCCGGCTTCCTTCTCGTTCACCGGGAACACCAGCGGCCAGTCCTTGTCGCCGTTGACCGCGTCCATGAAGCCGTCGGTGATCAGCAGCGAGAGGTTGAACTGGCGCAGGCGCCCGTCCTCGCGCTTGGCGCGGATGAAATCCTTGGCGTCCGGGTGCGACACGTCGAAGGTGCCCATCTGCGCGCCGCGGCGGCCGCCGGCGGAGGACACGGTGAAGCACATCTTGTCGTAGATATCCATGAAGGACATCGGGCCGGAGGTGTAGGCGCCGGCGCCGGCGACGAACGCGCCACGCGGGCGCAGGGTCGAGAATTCGTAGCCGATGCCGCAGCCGGCCTTGAGCGTCAGGCCGGCTTCGTGGACCTTGTCGAGGATGCCGTCCATCGAATCGAGGATGGTCCCGGACACGGTGCAGTTGATCGTCGAGGTGGCGGGCTTGTGTTCGAGCGCCCCGGCATTCGAGGTGATGCGGCCGGCGGGAATGGCCCCGCGGCGCAGCGCCCAGACGAAGCGTTCGTACCAGTAGGCGCGCTTGTCGGCGTCGGGCTCGGCATCGGCCAGCGCGCGCGCGACGCGCTGGTAGGTGCCGTCGATGTCGGCATCCAGCGGCTCGCCCTGCTTGGTCTTCAGCCGGTACTTCTTGTCCCAGATGTCGACCGATGCCGGCTGCATCGGGATTTCCGCTTCGGTCGTGCCACCCACCGACTTCACCGCCTCCAGGCGAACGCTGCTCATGCTGATTCCTTCCTCCCGTCGCGCGTTGCGCCGTGACTTATTCGTGATGGGTTTTCCGATCGCGCAAATGGCGGCGAAACCGCCATTTGCAGGCGCCGGAGCCTGCATTCTGGTGCCTTGCCCGGGCATCCGACCGTCTCCCGTCGGCTGGAGCCCACCCCCATAAATGGGTCTTTCCCCCGCCATCGACCCCAATATGTAGTGGCGACGACGGGGTTGCAAGCTACCGCCGGCCGCGAGGGGTGTCAACCGCCCGAAGGTCGGTTGCGGCGATCCGCGCGATGGCCGGCGGCAAACCGCCGCGCGGGCTCGCATTCAGGTCTTTCAGACCGGTTTCAGCGGCCCCCGGCCAGACTGCGGAAGCCCGCTGGCGGCGGCGCGCGGTGCGCGCCAACATGGGCGTTCCTCCCGGCCACCACCCCATCTGCCCCATGCCCGGACCCGTCATGTCCCCTGCGACCAAGACCCTGCTCGCCCTGACCCTCGCCGCCGCGTTCGGCGGTTTCGCCGCGACCGCCCTGCGCGACGGCCTGCGCACCCCCGCCGAAGCCGCGACCCCGGCCCTGCTGCCCGCCGCCGGCGCCCTGCCCGCGGCGGTGAACGGCGCGCCCATGCCCTCGCTGGCGCCGATGCTGCAGAAGGTGTTGCCGGCGGTGGTGAGCGTGCACAGCGAACAGCACGTGCAGGTCAGCCCGTTCGGCAACGATCCGATCTTCAGCCGGCTGTTCCCGGAGCTGACCCAGGACCGCATCAACCAGTCGCTGGGCTCGGGCGTGATCGTGGATGCGGCCAAGGGTTACGTGCTGACCAACCACCACGTGATCGAGGGCGCCGATTCGGTGTCGGTGACGCTCTCCGACGGCCGCACCCTGAAGGCGGAATTCCTCGGCTCCGACCCGGACACCGACGTCGCGCTGATGCGCATCCCCGCGCAGAACCTGACCGCGATCCCGCTCGACGGCAGCGGCGCGTTGCGCGTGGGCGATTTCGTGGTCGCGGTCGGCAATCCGTTCGGGCTCGGGCAGACCGTGACCAGCGGCATCGTCTCCGCGGTCGGGCGCAGCAACCTGCCCGGTGCCGGCTACCAGAACTTCATCCAGACCGACGCCTCGATCAATCCCGGCAATTCCGGCGGCGCACTGGTGAACCTCGACGGCGAACTGGTCGGCATCAACACCGCCAGCTTCAACCCGCGCGGTTCGATGGCCGGCAACATCGGCCTGGGCTTCGCGATTCCCGCCGACATCGCGCGCAACATCATGGGCCAGCTGATCGCCAACAAGGGCGTGGTCCGGCGCGGCACGCTGGGCGTGGAAACGCAGGACGTGGACGCGCGCCTGGCGCAGGCGCTGGGCCTGTCCGATGCGCGCGGCGCGGCGGTGACGCGGGTGTTCGCCGATTCGGCCGCGGCCGCGGCGGGCCTGCGCGCGGGCGACGTGATCGTGGGCGCGAATGGCCAGCGCATCGACGACGGCGAGGCGCTGCGCAACTTCCAGGGCCTGCAGTCGCCGGACGCGAAGGTGACCCTCGACGTGGTCCGCGACGGCAAGCCGCTGCAACTGGCGACCGGCCTGCGCGAAGCGCCGGGCGACGGCGGCAGCCTCGACGCGCGCCTGTCCGGCGCCAGCTTCGGCGAACTGCCCGAGGCGCTGCGCCGCCAGGGCGCCTCCGGCGTGCTGGTGACCTCGGTCGCCAGCGGCAGCCGCGCCGCGCGCAGCGGCCTGCGCGGCGGCGACGTGATCCTCGCCGCGAGCAGCGGCAGCTTCGACGACCTCGACAGTTTCCGCGCCGGTTTCGCGCGCTCGCCACGCCAGTTGGTGTTGACTGTGTGGCGTAGCGGCCAGCGCGGCCAGCTGCTGATGCAATGACCCGTCCCCAAGACACGAGGAACCGAACATGAGCCCGACTTCCACGGATGCGATGAAAGCCAGCCTCGGCGAGGCCGGCGGCCACCTCAAGCAGGCCGCGAGCCACGCCGGCGACGCGATCAAGAACATCGCCGCCGCGGCCGGCGACGAAGCCAAGCTGGGCAAGGCGAACATGAAGGCCGAACTCGCCGACGGCGCGCTGGCCGGGCTGGAAGCCGCGGGCCACGCCGGCGCCGCCTCGAAGGAACAGGTCGATGCGCTGGTCGACAAGGGCCGCGACCTGGTCGAAAGCGCGGCCGACCTGATCCGCGAGCGTCCGCTGGCTTCGTTCGGCGTCGCCTTCGCCGCCGGCTGGATCATCGCCAAGCTCGCGCGCGGCGGCGACAAGTAACCGCCGCATCGTGAGCGATTCGCCCGGCGAAGAACGACCCGCGCCCGACCTCGCCGAAGCGCTGAAGGACCTCGGCGCCACCGGGCGTGCCGGACTGTCCGCGGCCGGCGATGCGGCGAAGGCGCTGCGCATCCTGGTCGCCGCCGACATCTCGCTCGCGCGCAGCGCGCTCGGGCGCACGCTGGCGCTGACCGGGGTGGCGATCGCGTTCGGCGCCTCCGCCTGGCTGCTGCTGATGGCGACGCTGATCGTCGCGCTCAGCCGCGGCCTAGGCTGGCCGTGGCCGCTGTCGCTGCTGCTCACCGCCTTGCTGAGCGTGGGCGTCACCGTGTTCGCCGGCTGGCGCGCGATGCACTACTTCGAACACACGCGCCTGCAGGCGACGCGCCGGCAATTCGCGCGGCTGGGTTTCGGCGAACTCTCCGACTTCATGCCCGATGCCGATTCCGCGCGTTCGAGCGCGGAAGCCGCCGAGCGCATGGCCGAGACAACCGCAGACGCGCCGGTGAAGAAAGGCCTCGGCGTGGACGTGACCCCGCCATGAGCTTCGCGCAACTGATCGCGAAGGTGCATCAGGCCGAGCGCGCGCTGGAAGCGCAGGAACGCCGCGCATCCGCCAACTGGCGCCAGCTGAAGTCGAGCTGGCGCGAAGCGTGGACGCCGGGCCGCATCGTCATCGCCGGCGCGATCGCCGGCTTCCTGGTCGGGCGCGCGCGGCCCTTGCGCATGGTCGATGGCGGCAACGCCCTGCAGATGGTCGGCGCGCTCGCGGGGCTGTTCGCCGGCGGCCAGGCGCAGGCCGCCGCGGATGAAGCCGAACAGGCCGCGGAAGACGCGGGATCGGTGGAAGCGGAAGCCTCCGCATGAACACGCCCGCATCGGAGGTTCCGGCCGGCGAACGCCCGCCGCGGCCGCGCTCGCCCGCGGCATTGGTGGTGCTGGCGGTGCTCGCGGTCGCCTACACCTTGTGGGCCGCGCAGGACCTGGTGCTGCCGGTGCTGCTGGCGATGTTCCTCGCCCTGGTCGGCAACCCGATCATCCGCATGCTGCAACGCATCTATCTGCCGCGCTTCGTCGGCGCGCTGCTGGTGCTGGTGCTCGGCATCGCCAGCACCGCGGTGCTCGCGCGCCAGCTGGCGCAGCCGGCCGGCGAGTGGGTTCGCGAAGTGCCGCGCGAGTTCAGCCAGCTCGCGCCCAAGCTGCGCGACCTGGCCAAGCCCGTTCGCGACGCCAACCGGGTCGCCGAGAACATCGCCCGCGCCGCCGGCGGCGACGGCAGTTCGAAACCCGTGCAGGTGATGAAGACCGAGGTCAACGATCCCTACCGGGCATTGTTCGCGACCCCGCGCATGGTCGCCTCGGTGCTGGCGATGGTGCTGCTGACGTTCTTCTTCATGGTCTACGGCGAAAGCCTGCAGCGGCATGCGATCGCCCTGCTGCCGGACCGGCAGAAGAAGAAGGTGACGGTGGAGATCCTGCACGCGATCGAGATCGAGATGTCGCGCTACGTGCTCACGATCAGCGTGATCAACGCCCTGCTCGGCCTGGCCTACGCGTTCGCGCTGTACCTGCTGCTCGACCTGCCGATGGACGAGGCTCTGATGTGGGGCACGATGGCGGCGCTGCTGAACTTCGCGCCCTACGTCGGGCCGCTGATCGGCATGGTGGTGATGCTGGCGATGGGATTCCTCAGCTTCGACACGACCTGGGCATCGTTGCTGCCGGCCGCGATCTACCTCGGCCTGCACACGCTGGAAGGCCAGCTGGTCACGCCGATCGTGCTCGGCAGGCGCATGGCGCTGTCGCCGCTGCTGCTGATCCTGGCGCTGATGGTGTTCGGCTGGATGTGGGGCATCCTCGGCCTGCTGCTGGCGGTGCCGCTGCTGGTGTGCGTGAAGATCATCCTGTCCCGGATCGAGGGCATGGAAGGCTGGGCCAGGCTGCTGGAGTGACCGCGGCCGGCCGGCGATTACAATGCCGGCGTGGACTTCCGCGTCGACGCCATCACCCTCGATCTCGATGACACCCTGTGGCCGTTCGCGCCGATCGGCGCGCGGATCGAGCGCTCGCTGCACGACTGGTTCCTCGCGCGCAGCCCCGGGACCGCGGCGCGCTTCCCGATCGAGGCCATGCGCGCACTGCGCGAACGCATCCATGCCGAGCATCCGCAGCACGCGCACGACCTCGGCCTGCTGCGGCGGCTGACCATCGAACGCGCCCTGCACGAATCGGGCGGCGACCCGGCGCTCGCCGCCGAAGCGCACGCGCTGTTCCTCGACGAACGCAACCGCGTCGATTTCCATCCCGAGGTTCCCGATGCGCTGCGCGAACTCGCCGCGCTGCGCCCGCTCGCGGCGCTGAGCAACGGCAACGCCGACCTCGAGCGCATCGGCATCGCCCACCTGTTCCGCTTCCGCCTCGGGGCGAAGGAATTCGGAAGCGCCAAGCCCAATGCCGCGATCTTCCTCGCCGCCTGCGAACGCCTCGGCGCCGAACCCGCGCGCGTGCTGCACGTCGGCGACCACCCCGAACAGGACGCGCTCGGTGCCCGCCGCGCGGGCCTGCGCTGCGCCTGGATCAACCGCGACGGCGATGCATGGCCGTTCGCCGATGCGGCGCCCGACCTCGAATTCCCCGACCTCGCCGCGCTGGTCGCCTGGTTGCGCGCGCGCGATTCCGAAACCGCAGCAAGGAGCGCCGCATGACGGCCTATTCCCCCGCCGACGCCACCGTGTTCCGCGTCCTGCACCTGGTGCGCCGCGACGGCTACGAGGATTGGCGCGCGCGCCAGCACGCGGCGATGGCGCAGTGGCTGCTCGCGCACGGTTTCGATGCCTCGCCCGGCGCCGCGCTGGTGGTGCCCGCGGGCGATGGCGCGGTCGAGGGCGCGGTGCTCGGCCTCGGCGATCCACACGACCCGCTGTCCTACGCGCACGCGCCGTTCGCGCTGCCGCCCGGCGACTGGGAAGTGCGCGAACCGCTCGACGAGGACGCGCGCAAGGCGCTGCAGCTCGGCTGGGGCTTGGGAGCGTATCGCTTCGACCGCTACCGCACGCTGCCGCGCGCACCGGCGCGCCTGCGGCTCGCATCGCCGGATGCCGAAACCGCCGACGTGCTCGCCGCCTGCCTGCGCGTGCGCGACCTGGTGAACACGCCGGCCGACGACCTCGGGCCGCAGCAGCTTGAGGAGGTCCTGCGCGACATCGCGGCGCGCCACGGCGCCGAATGCATGGCCATCGTCGGCGACGACCTGCTCGCCCGGAACCTGCCCGCGATCCACGCCGTCGGCCGCGGTTCGCACCGAGCGCCGCGCCTGCTACGCCTGGACTGGGGCGACGCTTCGCATCCGCGCCTCGCGCTGGTCGGCAAGGGCGTGTGCTTCGACACCGGCGGCCTCGACCTCAAGACCGCCGACGGCATGCGCAACATGAAGAAGGACATGGGCGGCGCGGCGCACGCGATCGCGCTGGCCGAACTGATCATGGCGCGCAAGCTTCCGGTGCAGCTGACGCTGCTGGTGCCGGCGGTGGAGAACGCGATCGGCCCGATGGCGCTGCGCCCGGGCGACGTGATCGCCACGCGCAAGGGCGTGAGCGTGGAAATCGACAACACCGATGCCGAAGGCCGCCTGGTGCTGTGCGATGCGCTGGTCGCGGCCGCGGAGGATTCACCGGCGTTGTTGATGGATTTCGCCACGCTCACCGGCGCTGCGCGCGTCGCGCTCGGCCCGGAACTACCCGCGCTGTTTTCCAACGACGAATCGGTCGCGGCGGATTGGCTGTCCGCCGCCGCCCGCGCGCGCGATCCGTTGTGGCGCATGCCGCTGTGGCGGCCGTACCTGCGCTACCTCACCAGCAACGTGGCCGACATCGCCAATGCCGGACCGTCGAAGATGGCAGGCAGCATCAGCGCCGCGCTATACCTCGAACGCTTCGTCCCGGCGGCGATGCCTTGGGTGCACCTCGATGTGTATTCGTGGAACGACGCGGATCGCCCCGGCCGACCCGCTGGCGGCGAGGCGCAGGGATTGCGCGCGGCGTGGGCGATGTTGAAGGGAAGGTTTGGTTGAAATCGCGAACGAGGCTTAGTTGGATAGACAAATTCCGATGCGATTAACCAGATCGGTTTTCTTGCCAAGCCTTGGACTCGCCGCTGCAGCGTTGCTGTGCGGCTGCGAAGTCGGTCGAGGTCCTGTCGTCCAGATTCAAACATGCGTCGAAAATGAAAGCGGAATTTCCGACCTCAGGAAAATCCTTCGCCGGTCGGCGCTGGATGCCGGGCTGGAATTCACCGATTACAGCTCCAAGCGGCCGGCGGAACTGAAAGCCGCCGGCGTCTCGCTGGCATTTCTGCGGAAGCCTGAAGATTATTTCGAAGTCTCGGCAAATAATGGCGCTGGCGCAGGATTTGCCGCAGGCAACCTCGGCTTGTCCAGCTTCGAAGTCTCCATCGGCTTCAATGGAGGCGACAAAGCGGGAATCGAAGCGAAGGCACTGGCCGCACGCGTTGTTCCTGAAATCTCTAAACGCTGGCCAGTTCTTATTGTGCCCGCCGATCGTGGCGCATTGCCGACTGGTCAATGTCCGAGCAAGTAAGCCGGAGAAGCCCGTAGCACGTAGCGCGGAACCCGCAAAGCGGTTTCCGCCATCGCCATGTTCGGCATGCGGAATCTCCCCGCCTTCGCGGGGGTAGGCTCTGCGGAGGTTCCGCCCTACGCGGATACGCCGAACAACCCGCGCGCATGGTGGGCTTGAGCCCACCCTACGGGATCGCGGCGAATTCGCAGGGTGGGCCCAGGCCCACCGATGCCGCGTCGGTCGCGATCGAGAGCGCTCCCACAACAACGGCATCGGGCACGCGGCTTACAACCAACCCTTCTGCCGCGCGAGGCGACTCGCTTCGATGCGGTTCGCCGCGCCGAGTTTGCCGATGGCTTCGGACAGGTAATTGCGCACCGTTCCCGCCGAGAGATTGAGCAACGTCGCGATGTCGCCGGCGGACAGGCCGTCGCCGGCGAGGCGCAGCACCTGGCGTTCGCGGTCGTTGAGCGGATCGGATTCGGTCCACGCGTCCATCGCCAGTTGCGGATCGACCGCGCGGCCGCCGTGGCGCACGCGGCGGATCGCGTCGGCGAGTTGTTCGGCCGGCGAATCCTTGAGCAGGTAACCGCAGACGCCGGCATCGAGCGCGCGGCGCAGGAAGCCCGGGCGCGCGAAGGTGGTCAGGATCACCACCTTCACCGGCAGTTCGTGGCGCTGCACGCGCTGCGCGAGTTCGAGCCCGGTCAGGCCCGGCATCTCGATGTCGGTGACGAGGATGTCGGGCTTGAGCCGCTGCAGCTCGCGCCACGCGGCCTCGCCGTCGGGCGCGGAACCGAGCACCTCGATGTCGGTTTCCAGCGACAGCAGCGCCGACAGCGCGCCGCGCACCATTGCCTGGTCCTCGGCGAGCAGCACGCGGATCATGCGCCCGCCTCCGCCGCGAGCGCGGGCAACGGCACCGCGACCTCGACCGCGGTGCCCGCCTTCGACGATGCGAATTCGAAACTGCCGCCAAGTGCGCGCACGCGTTCGCGCATGCCGACCACGCCGTTGCCTTCTGCCGACGAGGCGCCGCGGCCGTCGTCGGCGATGCGCATGCGCAGCCCGCCGTTCTCGCGCACGAAACGCACCTCGGCGCGCGAGGCATGCGCGTGGCGGGCGATGTTGGTCGCGGCCTCGCGCAGCACCAGCGCCAGCGGACGCTCGATCTCCGGCGAAAGGGCCGGTGGCGCGTCGTAGTCGAGCGCGACCGCTGACGATTCGAGCAGCAATCGCGCCGAAGCCAGTTCCGCGGCGAGGTCGGCGGCGCGGAAACCGGTGACCGCGGCGCGGACTTCGGCCAGCGCGTGGCGCGCGACCTTTTCCGCTTCGGCGATTTCCGTGCGCGCGGCGGCGGCGTCGCGATCGATCAATTTGCGCGAGAGTTCCAGCTTCAGCGTGATCAGCGACAGCGTATGCCCGAGCAGGTCGTGCAGGTCGCGGCCGATGCGCTCGCGCTCGGCGGTGGCGGCGAGCCGGCGCACTTCGTCGTGCGACAGCCGCAGCGCGTCCTGCTGCGCGCGATCGCGCTGCTCGACGCCGACGATCACGCCGATCACCAACGTCATCGGCGGCAGCCACACCACCGACTGCCACGGATAGCCGATCCACAGCGCTTCGGCGACCACGGCGCAGCCCAGCAGCAGCACTACCGCAAGGTAGCGAAGCAACCCTTCGCGCGCGTTGCATCCGGGCGCCAGCATCACGCAGCCGAACACGAAGTAGCTCAGCCCGGACGGATACCAGGGCAGCATGGCCATGGCCAGCGCGACCATCGCCAGCGGATACAGGCGCGCGTGGCGCGACGGCGCAAGCAGGGTCTTCGCGTACAAGAACAGGAACAGCGGGAACGACGCCAGCGTGAGCAGCGCCCAGCGCAGGTCGTAGCCGATGCCGAAGGCCGGGGTGATGAACACCCACGCCGACCACAGCAGGTGGACGAACTCGGAGCGCCCGGTCTTGCCACGACGGATCGCATCGGCCAGGTGCGAATCGGGCGCGGGCCGCAGCCACGAAGGCCATCCCCGCGGCGCGGCGTTGGCGATGTGCGTTTCCGGATTCATGCGATGCAGATGCTACTTCAGCCGTGGCGGCGCAGGCGGCGCGCGGCCAGCAGCAGGAAGCCCAGGGTGAACCCGGCCAGCACCAGCGCGTGCGGCAGCCGCGCGCCGGTGTCGAAGCCGACCGCGGACAACGCCAGCGCGTTGAGGTGATAGCTCGGCCAGATCGGCGCGAGCTGGCGCAGGATCGCCGGCATCATGTGCAACGGGAACCACAGGCCGGACAGGAATGCCATCGGCAGGTAGATCATGTTCAGCAGCCCCGGCGCGCCCTGGCCCTTGAGCAGCGTGCCGACGAACAGGCCGAGCGCGCAGAACGGCAGCACGCCCAGCGCGTCCACCACCAGCAACGCGGCCATCTGCGACGGCACCAGCGGTGCGTGCGCCAGGCCCAGCGCGAGCGCCAGCAACAGCGCGCCGACCACCAGCGCCACCATGACCGCCATCAGCATCTTGCCGAGCAGGTAGGCGCCCGGCGGCATCGGCAGCGCGCGCTTAAGCGTGAGCAGGCCGCTGTCGCGTTCCAGCGCCAGCGACACACCGAAGCCGAACAAGCCCGGCGCCATTACCCCGAACGAGCTGTAGCTGGCGAGCATGTAACGCGCGGCCTCGCCATTGCCGTGGTTCATCACCATGCCGAACATCACGAAGAACACGTTCGGGAACAGGATGATCGGCAGCAGGAAGCCGGGATTGCGCAGGTAGCGCAGGACTTCGCTGCGGGCTTCCTGCAGGTAGGCGTTGAACACGCGCGTGCGCGGCATCGATGCGGCATGCGGGCGTTCGGACAGGATCGACAGGTCGATGGCGTTCATCAGGCGGCTTCCTGCAACGGGGCGACGGCATCGTCGCGGGTGAGTTCGACGAAGGCCTCAGCGAGGCCGGCGGCGCGCACTTCCAGCGCGGACAACTGCGCGTCCTGCGCAAGCAGGCGCCGCACGAGCGGTTCGACGTGTTCGGTGGCCAGGCACAGGCGTTCGCCGTCGATGCGCGCTTCGGCCACTTCCGGCCAGGCCGCGACTTCGGCCAGCGACAGCCGCGTCGCGCACCACACGCGCTTCAACGCGATCCGCGCGCGCAACGCTCCGACGCTGCCTTCGCTGATCACGCGGCCGCGCGCCATCACGCAGACGCGATCGGCCAGCGCCTCGGCTTCCTCCAGGTAATGCGTGGTCAGCACCACCGACACGCCTTCCGCGACCAGCGCGCGGATCGCGGCCCACAGCTTTTCCCGCGCCTCGATGTCCATGCCGACGGTGGGTTCGTCGAGGAACAGCAATCGCGGATTCCCGCACAGGGCGAGCGCGAACTGCACGCGCCGTTGCTGGCCGCCGGAGAGTTTCCCGTACGGGCGTTGCAGAAGATCCGCGACGCCGGCCAGTTCCGCGCTTTCGACGATGTTGCGCGGCGACGGATAGTAGCTCGCGGTCAACCGGATGAGTTCGCCGACGCGCAGGGTCGGTGGCAGGGCCGCGTCCTGCAGCATCACGCCGATGCCGCGGCGCGCCTCGATCCGCTGTGGATCCATGCCGAACAATTCCACCTCGCCGGCATCTGCGCGCAGCAATCCGAGCAGCAGGCCGATCGCGGTGGTCTTGCCGGCGCCGTTGGGCCCGAGCAACGCGAGCAGTTCGCCGCCGCGCAATTCGAGGTCGACGCCGTCCAGCGCGCGCACCGTTCCATACGACATGGACGCACCGCGCAGCCGCGCCAACACGCCATCCCCGTTCGCCATGCCGCCACCTCCGTCATCGATGCGGCCATGCTCGGCGCGCGCTTCTAGGGCGGGCAGTCGCCGCGATCACGCATTCGGCATGACATCCGTCAGGTGACGCCGACGCCGCTTGTGCCTAGCCTGCACGCCTGCCTACCGCATCGGCGCATGCCACAATCCGCGCATTCGCCGTTCCTTCCCCCGAGCCGCATGAATTCCAACGCCGACCTGCTGAAATCCCTGAAGATCGACCGCAGCGCCCCGCCGCCGCCTTCGCGCAAGGGCCTGTGGATCGGGCTGGGCGTGGCCGCGGCGGTGCTGCTGCTCGTCGTCGCCGGCTGGCTGCTGTTCGCGCGCGGCAAGGCGACCGAAGTGCAGGTCGCGCCGGTGGTGGCCATCGGCGGCGGCAACGGCGGCGCGGCCTCGGTGCTCGACGCCACCGGATATGTCGTGGCACGGCGCATGGCCACGGTCTCGGCCAAGATCACCGGCCGCGTGCGCGAGATCCGCATCGAGGAAGGCCAGCACGTGGCCGAGGGCGAGGTCATCGCCACGCTCGACCCGATCGACGCCGACCAGCAACTTGCCCTCGCCCGCGCGCAGGCCGCGGCCGCGCAGAGCCAGGCCGATGCGACCGCGGCGCAACTGCGCGACGCCGAAGCCAACGCCTCGCGCCTGTCGGCGCTGGCGCCGCAGCAGCTGGTGTCGAAGGCGCAACGCGACCAGGCCATCGCCCAGCGCGACGCACTGCGTGCGCAGCTCGCGACCGCGCGCAACAACGCGCGCGCCGCCGGCGATTCGCTGCGCATCGCCGAGCAGGGCGTGGACAACACCATCATCCGCGCGCCGTTCGCCGGCGTGGTGATCGCCAAGGCCGCGCAGCCGGGCGAAATCGTGTCGCCGTTCTCCGCCGGCGGCGGCTTCACCCGCACCGGCATCGGCACCATCGTCGACATGGATTCGCTGGAAGTGCAGGTCGACGTCGGCGAGGCCTACATCGGCCGCGTGCAGCCGGGCATGCCGACCGAAGCGACGTTGAACGCGTATCCCGACTGGAAGATCCCGGGCAAGGTGATCGCGATCATCCCCACCGCCGACCGCGGCAAGGCCACGGTGACGGTGCGCGTGGGGCTGGATTCGCGCGATCCGCGCATCGTCCCCGACATGGGCGTGCGCGTGAGCTTCCTCGAGAAGACCGCGCCGCAGGAACAGAAGCAGAAACCCGGCGTGCTCGTGCCGGGTGCGGCCATCGTGCAGCGCGGCAACGCCGACGTGGCCTTCGTGGTCGATGGCGAACGCGTGCAGAAACACGCGCTGCAACTCGGCCGCACCCTCGGCGACGACCGCGAAGTGCTGTCGGGCCTTTCCGCCGGCGACCAGGTCGTGCTGGCTCCGCCAGGGAAGCTCGCCGACGGCGCCAAGGTGAAGGTCGCGCCCGCGGACGACGCCGATTCCAAATCCGATTCCGAATAACCCCTCACCCGCCTTCGGCACCCTCTCCCACAAGGGGAGAGGGAACGGCAACACAGCGAGGAACACCATGTCCGCACTCGTCCACCTCCGCAACCTGACCAAGACCTACCAGCGCGGCCCCGAGAAGGTCGAGGTGCTGCACGGCATCGACATCGACATCGACCGTGGCGATTTCGCCGCGCTGATGGGACCGTCCGGTTCGGGCAAGACCACGCTGCTGAACCTGATCGGCGGCCTGGATTCGCCGAGTTCGGGCGAGATCGAGGTCGACGGCAAGCGCATCGACCGGATGACCTCGGGCCAGCTTTCGCAGTGGCGCAGCGACCATGTCGGCTTCGTGTTCCAGTTCTACAACCTGATGCCGACGCTGACCGCGCAGAAGAACGTCGAGCTGCCGCTGCTGCTGACGAAACTGTCCGGCGCGCAGCGCAAGCGCAACGCGGAGATCGCGCTGGAACTGGTCGGCCTGAAGGACCGCGGCAAGCACCGCCCGGCCGAGCTTTCGGGCGGACAGCAGCAGCGCGTGGCCATCGCCCGCGCGATCGTCTCCGACCCCACGCTGCTGATCTGCGACGAACCCACCGGCGATCTCGACCGCCAGTCCGCCGAGGAAATCCTCGGCCTGCTGCAGGTGCTCAACCGCGACCACGGCAAGACCATCGTGATGGTGACCCACGATCCCAAGGCCGCCGAGTACGCGACCCACACCCTGCACCTCGACAAGGGCGTGCTGGTCGAGCAGGTCGAACACGCCGCATGAAGCCCCTCTCCCCTCGGGAGAGGGGTTGGGGTGAGGGGCGATGCAGCGCGCATCGCTTCGCACCGAACCCTCATCCGGCGCTTCGCGCCACCTTCTCCCGGCGGGAGAAGGAAAGCAGGAGAACATCGTGAAATACCTGCACCTGATCTGGGCCGCGCTGTTCCGCAGCAAGACCCGCACGTTCCTGACCCTGTTCTCCGTGATCACGGCGTTCTTCCTGTTCGGGATGCTCGATTCGGTCCGCGTCGCGTTCAATTCCGGCGGCAGCGTGAGCGGCGCCAACCGCATGATCGCGTCCTCGCGCCTGTCGCTGACGCAGATGCTGCCGTACAGCCTCGACTCGCAGATCCGCGCGGTGCCGGGGGTACGGCGCTCCTCGTACGCGGCGTGGTTCGGCGGCATCTACAAGGACCCGAAGAACTTCTTCCCGAACTTCTCGGTGGGGCCCGGCTACCTCGACCTGTATCCGGAAAACGTCCTGCCGCCGGAGCAGCGCAAGGCCTGGGAAGCCGATCGCACCGGCGCCATCGTCGGCGAGGCGCTGGCGAAGAAATTCGGCTGGAAGGTCGGCGACACGATCCCGCTGCAGGCCACGATCTTCCCGACCAAGGGCAGCAACGACTGGAGCTTCAAGCTCGACGGCATCTTCCGCATCAACGACGAGAAACTGAAGGGCCAGGAACAGGTGCTGCTGTTCCACTGGAACTACTTCGACGAGGCCAACGACTACGTCAAGGGCCGCGTCGGCTGGTACATCGTGCAACTCGAAGACGCCGGCGCCGCCGACCGCGTGGCGCACGCGATCGACGCGCTTTCGGCCAACTCCGACCACGAAACCAAGACCCAGACCGAGGAAGCGTTCAACCAGGCCTTCATCAAGCAGATCGGCGACATCGGGCTGATCGTCACCTCGATCATGGGCGCGGTGTTCTTCACCCTGCTGCTGCTGACCGGCAACACCATGGCGCAGGCGGTGCGCGAACGCATCCCCGAACTCGCGGTGCTGAAGACGATCGGTTTCTCCAACCGCTCGGTGCTGATGCTGGTGCTGGGCGAATCGCTGTTGCTGGTCGCGATCGGCGGCGTGCTGGGCCTGCTGTTCGCGCCGGTGGCGATGCAACTGGCGGTCAAGCTCAGCGGCGGGTTCATCCAGCTACCGTCCAACCTTCCGCCGGAAACCTGGATCGTCGGCTTCGCGCTCGTGCTTGCGTTCGGCGTCCTCGCCGGGGCGCTTCCGGCGCTGCGCGCGATGCGCCTGAACATCGTCGATGCCCTCGCCGGCCGCTGACGGAGAACCCGAATGAAGAATCTGCTCGCCAACCTCGCCGTCTTGCTCGCGCTCGTGGTCGGCCTCGTCGTCTGGATCAACCTGCCGTGGTACGCGGTGCTGGCGCTCGCGCTGCTGGGCGCGCTGTGGCTGCTGCTCACGCGCAGCGGGCGCCTCGCGCTGGCCGCGGCCAGGATCGGCATCGCCGGCCTGCCGCAACGCTGGGGCGCGTCCTCGGTGATCGTGATCGGCATCGCCGGCGTGGTCGGCGTGCTGGTGGCGATGCTGGCGATGGGCGAAGGCTTCAAGGCCACGCTCGACAACACCGGTGGCGAGGACACCGCGATCGTGCTGCGCGGCGGTTCGCAGGCGGAAACCAATTCGGTCATCACCCGCGACCAGTTGCCGCTGATCAGCGCGCTGCCCGGCATCGCCAAGGATGCCGACGGCAAGCCGCTGTCCTCGCCCGAGCTGTCGCAGGTGGTCAACCTGCTGAGCAAGGCCGACGGCACCGAAACCAACGTGCAGTTCCGCGGCGTCGGCCCTTCGGCCTGGGCCCTGCGTCCGCGATTGAAGATCGTCGAAGGCCACAGGTTCGGCGCCGGCCTGCGCGAAATCGTCGTCGGTCGCGGCGCGCAACGGCAATTCGCCGGCCTCGACGTGGGCCGCCAGCTCAAGCTCGGCAACCAGGCATGGACGGTGGTCGGCGTCTTCGAGTCCGGCGATTCGCACGACTCCGAACTATGGGCTGACGTCGACGTGCTCGGCCCCGCCTACCAGCGCCAGGCGTTCCAGTCGGTCACGGTGAAGCTGGACGGCAAGAACGGCTTCCGCCAGCTCAAGGCCGCGCTCGCCGCCGATCCGCGCCTGAAGCTGGATGTATCGACGACGCACGATTACTACGCCAAGCAGTCCGAGCAGTTGACCACCTTCCTGAAATGGCTCGGCATCATCATCGGCACGGTCATGGCGATCGGCGCGGTGTTCGGCGCGCTCAATTCCATGTACGCGGCCGTCGCCGGCCGCGCGCGCGAAATCGCGACGATGCGCGCGCTCGGCTTCCGCGGCCTGCCGGTGGTGACGGCGGTGATGCTGGAAACGATGCTGCTGGCGCTGCTCGGCGGCGTGCTGGGCGCGCTGGTGGCGTGGTTGTTGTTCAACGGCCACACGGTCTCGACACTCGGCAGCAACTTCAGCCAGGTGGTGTTCCAGTTCCGCGTTTCGCCGGACCTGTTGTGGACCGGCCTGAAGTGGGCGCTGGGCATCGGCCTGGTCGGCGGCCTGTTCCCGGCGCTGCGCGCGGCGCGGTTGCCGGTGACGGAGGCGTTGCGCGCGGCGTGAAAGAAGCCGCAGACGCGATGGTCGGCGGCTGCTAGCATCCGCCGACCAAAACGACCACGGGGAAGGTCGCCATGTCGCGCTGCCTGCACGGATTGCTCCTGCTGTTGCTTTCGTTCGTCCCATTCGCCGCTTCAGCGGCGGACGGGGTCTTGATTCCGGCGCCGAACGCCGTCGACATGGTCCATGACGCCAAGCGTGGCCTGGTCTACATCTCGACCAGCGACGGCAAGATCCTTCGCTACAAGATCTCGACCGCATCGTTCCTCACGCCCTTCGTGCCCAGCCCCACCGCGGACCTTTCCGGCATCGATTTGATGCCCGACTACAGCCGGATCGCGGTTGCGGATCGCGACAGCAGCAGCACCGAACTCTGGGCTTTCGAGGTGAATCCGAATACCGGAACGATCACCAAGGTGAAGGCAAAGAAATACGCCGGCGAAGCCGGAATGTTTGCCGTGGCCTATTCCTACAACGGCGACCTGTACGCCGCCTCCATGTACATTCCTTCGGCCAAGGCGCCAATTCGCAGGTTCTATGGGAAAGGGCGGCAACGACTCTCGAAAGTCGTCACCACGGTCATGATGTACACGATGCTCGCGCCAAGTGCGGACAGGAAAACCATCGCTTTCGCCGAGTCCGGAATATCGAACGGACCTTGGGGAATCATCGATGTCCCGACCGGCCAGGTGGTTCGCCACGACCTCTACGAAGAAGGCCTTTCCGGCTTCAACTATGAGATTTCCACCGATACATTCGGCGCCACTTTCATACTCCCGGATTACGCTGGAGCTTATGTATTCAACGACGCTTACCAGCACATTGCCACCATTGGTGTCCCTGCCGAAGGGCAACCGGTTGGCGCCGCGTTCCACCCGACGCAATTCCGCGTCTACTTCCCGTGGGCCACGACCAGCGAGATCCGGGTCTACGACACGACCAGTTGGCAGCAAGTGGGAACATTCGACGCCGGTTACACATTCGATCATCCAGGGAATATTTCGTTCCAGCCTGGGCGTGCGCGTCTTTCCGCCAACGGCCAATATCTCATGGTGAAAGTCGACAACGGCGTACGCCTGATCGATCTTTCCGTGGGAATGGCGGCACCGAAATCGGCCGCGGTCGCGCCCGGGAGATGAGCCTCCGCTTTGCGCGCGGCTTGTTCCGCGCGCTGTTTCGCAACATGTAACGCGGCATGCGCCATCGCGCATGGCGCCTCGTCGCGGTGCTGATCGCCGCATCACTGAGCAGCGGCTGCATCTCACTGGTCCGCGAAATCACCCAACCGCACACGCCCGATTCGCGCGCGCGTCGGCTCATCCACCAGACCGAACGCGAAGGCCTGCACCTCGAAACGCGGTCGCTACGCGCGAGGAATGGCAACCGCATCGCCTACCGGCTGCTGCCGGCCGCCGATTACCACCTCGCCTACGCGTACTCGCGCCAGCCGCATGCCTTCAGCGCGAAGTTCTCGTGGGGCGAGCCGAGCCCGGTCGAGACCCGCGGCACCATCGTGCTGCTGCATGGATGGGGCGAAGACCACAGCATGATGATGACGTGGGCGCTGGCGATGGCGCGCCACGGTTACCGGGGCGTGCTACCCGACCTGCGCAATTTCGGCGAATCCGACCGCGCACCGGTCGGTTTCGGCCCGCGCGAGGCGGAAGACATCGTCGATCTCCTGCGGGCGTTGCGCTCGCAGGGAACCCTGCAATCGCCGGTCTATCTTTTCGGCGTCTCCTACGGTGCCGACGCGGCGATCCACGCGGCGGCGATGGCGCCGGACCTCTTCGATGGCGTGGTCGCCATGGAGCCTTTCGTCGATGCGCAATCCGCCATCCGCGGCTTCGTCGCCGATGCGCGCAAGCCAGCGAGCGGATTCAAGGGAAGACTGCTATCGGCCTACGCACGGAATGCCTTCGACGATGCGAAGGTCGATGCCGCCATCGCGGAATCCGGCGAGCGGCTGGGCATCGACCTGCGCGACACCGGCATCGCGGCGCCACTGCGCGATGGCCACGCTTGCACGCTCCTGCTACAGGGCGGCGAGGACGAGTTCCTCGACCCGGCGGCATTGCGTGCGGTTTCGGACGTGCCGCGGACCCGATACCTGGAAATGCCGGGCGAAACCCATCTGACGCTTCCGCTTCGAGTCGACCTGCTCGCGGAACCGCTGTCGCAGTGGTTGCCATCGCACGCGGAATGCCCTGCGTTCACACTGCCCGCGGCATGACGATGCAATGCGCAGGCGCGAAGTCGATCAATGCCGCAACAGACCCCGACGCTCCGCCTCGATCTTGCCGAGCAACCACTGCAGGCCCGCAAGATGCTGCTGGTCGTGGCTGCACAGGTAGTGCGCCAGACCGCGCACGGTGACCGGCCCGTAATCCTGGAATTCGGCCGTGCGCGAAAGCCGCGAATCGTCCAGCGATGCCAGCCTCGCCACCGTGCGCGCGCGCGCGACGCGGAATCCTTCGAGCGCGGGCGCGGCGTCGCGCGAAGCGTAATCGCGCGCCTTCGCCAGCGCTTCGCTGCCGAGGTCGGGCAGGAACGGATGCGCTTCCTCGAGAATGCGCCGGAAACGCTGGTGGTAACCGTCGATCTCGACATCGTGGACATGCCACAGCTGTTCGATCGCGGTGAAACGCTCGCTGGGGATGCCGGCCCAGCCCGGCGGCGCCCAGCGCGCGAAACCGGCCGGCACTTCGGCGTAATACGCCGCCAGTTGCGCCGGGAACGCGGAGAGCACATCGAGCAGCGTCGCCGACAGCATGGTGTTCACGCCGATGCCGCCACGCGTCGCGCGCGCAGCATGCCGTCGCCGGCGAACAGCAGCAGCGCGATCCAGATGAACACGAAGCCGATCGCGCGGTCGCGGTCGAAGGCTTCGCGGAACACCAGCACGCCGGCGAGGAACTGCAATGTCGGCGCGATGTACTGCAGCACGCCGACCGTCGACAGCGGGATGCGCCGCACCGCGTAGGCGAAGCCGATCAGCGGCAGCGCGGTGAGCAGCCCGGCGAGTATCAGCATCGCATCCAGCGCGAAACCATAACCATGTTGCAGCGACAGGAAACCGCCCTGCCCTCGCGCTTCGAGCCAGCCCAGCGCGGCCAGTGCCGGCAACAACAGGTAGCCGCCTTCGATGGCGAGCCCCGGCAGCGCCTCGACATGCACCAGCTTGCGGATCAGGCCGTACAGCGCGAACGATCCGGCCAGCGCCAGCGCGATCCACGGCAGTTGCCCGAAGCGCAGCGTCAGCCACAGCACGCCGATGCCGGCGATGGCGATCGAAATCCACTGCACCGGGCGCAGTTTCTCGCGCAGGAACAGCACGCCGATCAGCACGTTGAGCAGCGGATTGATGAAGTAGCCGAGGCTGGTTTCGACCACGTGCCCGGCGTTCACCGCCCAGATGTACAGGCCCCAGTTGAAGCCGATCAACACGCCGCTCGCCGCCAGCCACTTCGCGATGCCGCGATGCGCGAGCGCTGCGCGCAGCCAATCGAAACCGCTTCGCCAGCACAGCAACCCGCCGACGAGCAGCGTGCTCCACACGATCCTGTGCAGCAGGATCTGCAGCGACGGCACCGCGCGCAACGCGTGCCAGTACAGCGGCATCAAGCCCCAGAGCACGAACGCGGCGACCGCGGCCCAGGTGCCGCGACGCTGGTCGATGGCGTCGTTCATGCGGCTTCGTCCGCGGCGGCGGCGCGCGGCGGCACGGACTTGCGTGCCCTGGCCAGCGTGATCGCGACCACGCCGAGCAGGATCACGCCCATCGCCAGCAGTTCGTGCATCCCGAAGCGTTCGCGCGCCAGCCACGCACCGAGCAGCACGGCGATGGCCGGGTTGACGTAGGCGTAGCTGCCGGCCAATGCCGGGCGCACGTTGTGCAGCAGCCAGATGTAGGCGGAGAAGCCGACAATGGAACCGAACGCGATCAGATAGCAGAACGCGGCGATGCCGTGCGCGGTCGGCATGCCGTGGAAGCGTTCGCCGGCGAGCGCGCCGACGATGCACATCGCCGCGCCGCCGCAGAGCATCTGCGTGGCGGAGGCCATGAACGGCGACGGCAGGTCGCGGCCGCGGCTCCAGATGGAACCGAACGACCACGCCAGCGTCGCGACCAGCAACGCGACCATGCCGATCTTCGAGGCGCTGAGGCTGCTGTCGGCGTTGAGCCAGACCACGCCGAGGAAGCCGATGCCCAGGCCGACCCATTCGATCCGGCTCGGGTGCTGGCCGCGCATCGCCGCGAACACGCCCATCCACAACGGCGCGGAGGCGACCGCCACCGCGGCCAGGCCCGAGGACACCGTGGTTTCGGCGAGGTTGACCATGCCGTTGCCGAACAGCAGCAACAGCACGCCCATCGCCGCCGCGTTGCGCCATTGCGCGCGCGTCGGCGCGGCCACGCCGCGCCAGCGCAGGAACGCGAACATCAGCGAACCGGCGATGACGAAACGGATGCCGCCGAGCAGGAACGGCGGGAAGCCGCCTTCCAGCGCGAAGCGGATCGCGAGGTAGGTGGATCCCCAGATCAGGTACACCGCCGCAAGCGCGAGCCAGACGCGCCCGCTGTTCGGGGTGGTCGAAGGGGGAACGGGTGCGCTCATTGCGGGGGCCTCGTGGCGTGCCGCGGGCATCGGCCCAGGCGGCGATCCAGCGTAGCCGCGCGCCTCGCGCGGCGTTTGAATATTCGTGCGCCGAAGCGCAAAATTTTTGCGTGGAACATCCGCTCGCCCTCGACGATTTCGACCACCGCCTGCTCGCCTTGCTGCAGCAGGACGCGGGCCGCACGCTGGCCGCGCTCGGCGATGCGGTCGGGCTGTCGCCCAGCGCGGTGCAACGCCGCATCCAGCGCTATCGCCGCAGCGGCTTGCTGCGCACGCTCGGCGTGCTTGACCCGAACGCCATTCCCTCGGCGACCCTGGCGACGGTGTGGGTGACGATGGAACGCGACACCCAGCGCATCCACGCCGCGTTCCGCGCGCGCATGCGCGCCGCGCCGGAAGTGCAGCAGTGCTACGCATTGGCCGGCGAGTGGGACTACCTCGTCATTCTCGCCGCGACCAGCGTGGCGCATTACCGCGAGATCGCCGAACGCCTGTTCGTGGACGAAGGCAACGTCAAGCGCTACGACACCCGGCTGGTGTTCGACACGGTCAAGCTCGGCCTCGCGTTGCCGACGCGTTCCGCGCCGCGCCGGCGTCGCCGCTGAGCCGCGCGCCCTCGCGCTGCAGCAGGCGGCGCTTCAGCGGCAGGCCCCAGCGATAACCGCCGACGCTGCCGTCGCCGCGCACGACGCGATGGCAGGGCACCAGCACCGCGATGCGGTTGCGCGCGCAGGCGCCGGCCACCGCGCGCGCAGCGTTGGGCGCGCCGAGTTGCGCCGCGATTTCGGCGTAGCTGCGCGTCTCGCCTTGCGGGATACGCATCAGCGCGTCCCATACCCTCTTCTGGAACGCGGTGCCGAGCAGGTCGACGTCCACCCTGGCCCGCTTGCCGGCGAGCAGGTCGGCGACTGCGCGCACGCGCGGCGCGAGGAAGGCGTCGCGGCCGGCATCGACGCGCTGCAGCCGGGCGTTCGGGAATTCCGCGCGCAACCTGGCTTCCAGCGCGCGTTCGTTCGCGCCGAGCTCGACCATGCAGATACCGCGCTCGCTGGCCGCGACCAGCGCGGTACCGAGCGCGGTATCGACCGTGCTCCAGCGCAAGGCTTCGCCTTCGCCGCCGGCGCGGTAGCGCGCGGGCGTCATCCCGAGTTTCGCCGCGCCGGCCTCGTACACGCGCGAGGGCGAACCGTAGCCGGCGTCGTACAGCGCGGCGCTGACATCGCTGCCTTCGCGCAGCGCACGCTTGAGCGTGCCGAGCTTGCGCTGGGCGAGGTATTCGGCCGGGCTGAGCCCGAAGCGCGCGCGGAACCGGCGCTGCAGGTGCGCTGGGCTCAGCGCGACCGCGCGGCCGAGTTCTTCCAGCGTCGGTTCGCCACCGTCGAGCAGTTGCCGCGCGCGTTCGAGCTTGTCGTCGGGTTTGTCCATGGCGAAAACGATAACGGGCGCCGATGGCGCCCGCTATCCGATTCCTGCGCCGTCGGCGTCGCCGCTTATTCGACGCCCGCCCAGTGCAGCGGCGAATGCGATTCCGGCAGCACCTGCGCGGTCAGTTGCTTGTTCGCGACCAGCAGGCCCATCGCGTCGCCGAGGATCGCCGCCGATTCGCGCAGCAGCGGGTCCGGGCGGTTCTCGGCCTGTTTCTCGCGCGCCGCATCCTTGGCCACGTCGCGCTCGCCCACCTGCAGGCCGTCGTCGGCATCGTCGGCGGCCAGCGGATCGGCGGCCAGGCCCAGCTGCTTGCGTTCGGCCTCGCGCTGCTTGCGCTTGGCATCGTCGCGGTCGCGCTCGGCGCGGCGTTCGGCCTCGTTGAGCGAGATGTACTTCTTGTCCTGCTCGGCGCGGAACTGGGCGACGTCCTCGGCCCACCAACGGAACTCTGGGTCGCGGGCGACGCGCGCTTCGTGGAGCTGTTCAAGCTGCGGCAGGATCGCGCTGAAGTTGCCGTACTGCACGTGCGGCGCGGCGGCGATGCGCGTCCACGGCAGCGCGTTGTCGTAGGTGCTTTCGCCGAACTCGCTGGCGTCCACCGTCACCGGGAAGGCGATGTCCGGGGCCACGCCCTTGTTCTGCGTGCTGCTGCCGCCGGGCAGGAAGAACTGGGCGATGGTCAGCTTCACCTGGCCGTACTGCGAGCCGTCGTTGGCCGGCCAGCGGTCGAGGTCGACCATGTTCTGCACCGTGCCCTTGCCGAAGGTGTTCTCGCCGATGATCAGGCCGCGGCCGTAATCCTTGATCGCGCCGGCGAAGATCTCCGAGGCCGAGGCCGAACCGCGGTTCACCAGCACCGCGAGCGGACCGTCCCAGGACACGCCGGCGTTGTCGTCGCCGTCGACGCTAACGCGGCCGCTGGATTCGCGCACCTGCACCACCGGGCCGCGGTCGATGAACAGGCCGGTGAGGTTGACCGCCTCGTCCAGCGAACCGCCGCCGTTGTTGCGCAGGTCGATCACCACGCCGTCGACGTCCTGCGCCTTGAATTGCGCGAGCAGCTTCTTCACGTCGCGCGTGGCCGAGGCGTAATCGCCGTTCTGGTCGCGGCGACCCTCGAAATCCTGGTAGAACGCGGGCAGTTCGACCACGCCGATGCGGCGCGCCGGTTCGCCGTTCGCGGCCGGCAGGTCGATGACCTTGGACTTCGCCGCCTGTTCCTCCAGGCGGATGCGCGCGCGGGTCAGCGTCAGCAGGTTCGGCTTGCTGTCCAGCCCGGACTGCGGCGGGATGATGTCGAGCCGCACCTGGGTGCCCTTCGCGCCCTTGATCTTCTCGACCACGTCGTCGATGCGCCAGCCGATCACGTCCTCCATCGGCCCGCTGGTGCCCTGCCCGACAGCGACGATGCGGTCGCCCGGCTGCAGCTTCTTGCTCAGCGCGGCCGGGCCGCCGGGCACGATCTCGCGGACGACGACCACGTCGTCCTGCTTCTGCAGCACCGCGCCGATGCCCTCCAGCGACAGCGACATCTGCTGGTTGAAGCGCTCGGCCGCGCGCGGGTTGAAGTAATCGGTGTGCGGGTCGATCGCGTTGGTGTAGGCGTTGAGGAAGCTCTGGAACGCGTCCTCGCCGTTGAGGTCGCCCGCCGATTTCGCGAGGTTCACGTAACGCTTGTCCAGCGTCTTGCGGATCTGGTCGGGCTGCTGGCCGGCGAGCTTGAGCCGCAGCCAGTCGTTCATCACCGACTGCTTCCACAGCGTGTCCAGTTCCTGCGAAGTCGCCCACGGCGACTTCTCGCGGTCGTAGTACCAGCGTTCGTTGCCGTTGAAATGGAAGATGTCCTGCTTCAGCAGCGAACGCGCGTACGCGGCGCGCTGGTCCACGCGCTGCTTGTACAGCGCGAAGATCGCCTGCGCCGGCGCGGAGTCGCCGTCCTTGATGTCGTCGTCGAGCGTGGTCCTGTAGCGGGCGAAGCCGGCGACGTCCTGCGCGGTGAAGAACATCTTGCTGCCGTCGAGCGATTCCAGGTAGCGCTTGAGGATGTCGGCGGACAGCGCGTCGTCCAGCGCGACCGGGCGGTAGGCGTAGCGGCTGTTCGACAGCAGGCCGTAGACCAGTTTCGAGGTGGTGGCCTGTTCGGCGGTGGCGCCGGCGACGGCATTGCCGCTGTCGGCGCGGGCGAGCAGCGCGACCGGGGCGGTGAGGGCAAGGGCGAGCAGGAAGTGGGTCTTCATGGATTTCCGCGGCCGGGGCCGTTGTCGTGGGGGACAGCTTCGGGACTCTTTCGGACCCGCGGCAGTGCCGGAAGTTGCATGCCGCGGGCGCCTCGAGGCCACTCTAGCCCGGTTCCATGGCCCGGAAGTGAACATATCGTCGGCCCGTGGCGGCCGTTGGTCGCGGATCGCGTGGACATGGGTCTTGACCGCCTCGGGAACGGGACCGGAGGATGCGAAACGGACAATTCGGGGAAACCGATCGTGGGACGACCGGACGATTTCATGGAGGAATACAGGCGCTTGCAGGACCAGACGATGCAGCGTCTCGATACGCTCGCGAACGACATCGATGCGGGTCGTGTTCCACTCGAGGAAGGCCTGAAGCAAGCGGACAAGCTTGTGCTCGAGACGCAGGCACAGACCGCCCCCTTGCTGGCACTCCACCAGGCACGCATTCGCCGCGCCAAGCTGCACGCCAGGATCGTGGTCATCCTCGTGACCGTCGCCGTGTTCGGCCTTGCCTGCGCCGTCCTCGCCCACCGCGCCGGAATCGTCCCCTAATGCGAACCCACGGCACCTTGGCGAAGTGGAACGATGATCGCGGCTTTGGATTCATCTCGCCGGCTGGCGGCGGCGCGGAATTGTTCGTCCACGTTTCCGCCTTCCCGCGCGATGGCCGGCGGCCGACCGTCGGTGAAGTCGTTTCCTACGAAATCGAAAAGGGCGCTGACGGCAAGACTCGCGCCGTGGGAGTCATACGCCCCGGCCAGAAGGCGCAGCCGCGGCCCGCATACCGCGCCGCGCGGGAGAAGCAGCCGAAGCCCGCGGGCATCATCGAGGCGGTGATCGCCGTCCTGCTGATTGGCGGCATCGCACGATACGCCTACACTCGCATGCACAAGCCAGAAAGTCCCTCGCCTCCCGCAGTGCAGATATCCGACGCACAAAAGATCCGTGCGTCATTCGCATGCGAAAACCCCAAGGCCTGCCCGCAGATGCATTCGTGCGAAGAGGCGCGCCAATATCTGAAAACCTGCCCCAATGCCCCGATGGATGGCGATGAAGACGGGATTCCCTGCGAGGAGCAGTGGTGCACCGCGGGCGCGGATTGATCCGCGCGTTTCGCCTCACGCAATCCCCGCCGCCTGGCGGTCGGCGTGGTAGCTCGAACGCACCATCGGCCCCGAGGCCACGTGCGAGAAACCGAGTTCGTAGCCGTATTCCTCGAGCTGCTTGAACTCGTCCGGCGTCCAGTAGCGCAGCACCGGATGGTGGTGCGCGCTGGGCTGCAAATACTGGCCGATGGTCACCATCTCCACGTCGTGCGCGCGCAGGTCGCGCAGCGTCGCCTGTACCTGCTCCATCGTCTCGCCGAGGCCGAGCATGATCCCGCTCTTGGTCGGCACGCCGGGATGCTGCGCCTTGAACTTCTGCAACAACGTCAGCGACCACTGGTAATCCGCGCCCGGACGCACGTTGCGATAGAGATCCGGCACGGTCTCGATGTTGTGGTTGAACACGTCCGGCGGATCCGTCGCGAGGATTTCCAGCGCGCGCTCCATGCGGCCCTTGCCGCGGAAATCGGGCGTGAGGATCTCGATGCGGATGCCCGGCGCCGCGGCGCGGGTTTCGCGGATGCAGTCGACGAAATGCCGGGCGCCACCGTCGCGCAGGTCGTCGCGGTCGACGCTGGTGATGACCACGTACTTCAGGCCCATGTCGGCGATGGTGTCGGCCAGCCGGCGCGGTTCGCCGGCATCGAGCGGCTTGGGCCGACCGTGCGCCACGTCGCAGAACGAACAGCGGCGCGTGCACACGTCGCCCATGACCATGAAGGTCGCGGTGCCGTGGCTGAAGCATTCGTGGATGTTCGGGCAGCTCGCGTCCTCGCAGACCGTGACCAGGCGGTTCTCGCGCAACTTGGCCTTGAGGTTCTGCACCGCGTTGCCGCTGGGGATGCGCACCCGGATCCAGCTCGGCTTGCGCAGCACCGGCGCTTCGACGAATTCCACCGGCGAACGCCCGATCTTGTCGCCCGCGACCTGGCGCACGCCCGGCTCGAGCCCGGTTGAAGCCGGCGACGCGGGCGCATCGCCGAGCACGGCCAGCGGGATAGTGCGGGGTGTGCTGCTCATGCGGGAATTATCGCGCAGAAACCGCGCTCAGGCGGCCAGCTGCTCCGGAAGCGCCGCTTCCGCGCGCAACGCCAACCCGAACTGCGCCGCCAGCTTCCCGAGCAGCACCGGCTTGACCGCATCGAGCGAGGAAGGGCCGCCGAGGTCGGACATCGCGACGACCTGCAGCCCTTCGTAGCCGCAGGGATTGATGCGCCCGAACGGCGCCACGCTTTCGCCGGCGATGTTGAAGGCGAGGCCGTGGAAGGCGCAGCCGCGGCGCACGCGGATGCCGAGCGCGGCGACCTTGGCGCCGTTGACGTAGACGCCGGGGGCGCCGTCCTTGCGCGCGCCCTCGATGTTCCATTCGCCCAGCGTGTCGATCACCGCCTGTTCGATCCTGCAGACGTAGTCGCGCACGCCGATCTTCAACCGCTTCAGGTCGAGCAGCGGATACGCGACGATCTGCCCGGGCCCGTGGTAGGTCACCTGCCCGCCGCGATCGACGTGGATCACCGGGATTTCGCCCGGCATCAGCACGTGCTCGGGCTTGCCGGCCTGGCCGAGGGTGAACACCGGCTCGTGCTCGACCATCCAGAGTTCGTCGACGGTATTGCCGTCGCGTTCGTCGGTGAAGCGCTGCATCGCGCGCCACACCGGTTCATACGGCTGGCGGCCGAGGTCGCGGACGATGGCGTCGCGCCTCACACCGTCCACTTCACTTCCGGATGGTCGCGCAGCGCCTGGTGCGCGCGTTCGTATTCCTCGCGCGAGTTGGCGCGGAACGCGATCCGCACCGAGACGTACTTGCCGTTCGAGGAATGCTTCCAGTTCACGGTCTCGCGCAGCACGTCGATGCCGGCGTCCTGCAGGTGGCGCGGGAGGTCGGTTTCCAGCTGTTTGTCCGCCGCGCCCATCGCCGAAAGCTCGAAGATGCCGGGGAACTGGAAGCCGTGGTCGGGGTTGTCGGACTTGAGTTCCATGGCCCGATTATCGGGGCGATCGCCCCGCATCCCAAGCCCGCCCGTCCGCGGGCGGCGGCCGTACCATGGAGCGTCCTCCGGAACCGGCGCGGTGCGCGATGGCGAACTTGTGGTGGGGCATGCTGTTCGGCGCCATCGGCATGGGCTACTGCGTCTACGGCAAGCGCCAGTCCGCGCCGATCCCGCTGGTCTGCGGCATCGCCCTGCTGGTGTTCCCCTGGTTCGTGTCGAACGCGTGGATCATGGTGCTGGTCGGTGCTGCGCTGATGGCGATTCCGCGTTTCGTGCGGATCTGACCCCGGGGCCGTCCCGGGCCGGGCATGTCCTGTCGCGGGGCCGGGCCGCGTAATCCATCAACCATGCGTGCCTTCGGATTCCCCTTCCCCGGCAAGTCGCCGCGACGCGACGCGTGGCTGCTCCTGCTTTCCGGCGCGGCCTGGCTGCCGGTCGAATGGTGGCGCCCCGTCCCGGGGATTGCGATCGGGCTGGGATGCGTGCTGACGCTGGCGTTATGCAAGATCCTGCGCATGCCTCCGGTGTGGCGTGCATTCGTCGCGCCATTGCCCGTCGTCGCGACGCTGCCTTGGCTGGGCGCCGACGGCCGACCCGGTTTGTCGGGCGCCCTGGCCGCCGCGGGCGGCTACCTCGCCTTCACCCTCGCCCGCCGCGTCGTGTACGCCGTGCGCAGCTGGAGGTTCCATGCCCCGGACGGACGCACCGACGGATGGGATTACGCGCGCTGGGTGATCGCGCGCGAACGCTTCCTGGCGCGGTCGTGGCCGCGTCGCCCGCTGCGCATCCTGTTCCCGCCGACCACCATGGAAGCCGATCTGCGCCGCGGCTTCCGCCATCGCGCGGAGCTGCTTCGGTTCGCCGAACCCACCGCGGAAACGCTGCGCGAGTGCGACCTGGTGGTGCCGCTGTCCCTCAAGGACCTGGCGCGGCTGCGCGAATCCGGCCTGTTGCCCGAACGCAACCCGCTGCCGTTGCCGTCCGCGGAGTGCGTCGACCTGTGCAACGACAAGCTCGCGTTCAATCGCGCGATGGTCGCGGCGGGATTCGCCGATTGCGTGCCGGAGGTCGCGGACGCGCTGCCGTTCCCCTACGTGCTGAAGAAGCGCATCGATGCCTGGGGCGACAACACCCACGTCGTCGCCAGCGCGGAGGACGAACGCCGGCTCGGGGCGCTGCTGCACGACGCGAATTACTTCCGCCAGGCCTTCGCGCCGGGCCGGCGCGAATACGCCGCGCACCTGCTCGTGATCGGCGGGCGCATCGCCGCCGCGCTGACCGTCGAGTACGGGTTCACGCACGACCTGCACAAGAAATCCCGCGAGCATCCGCCGCATTACCGACGGCTGCGTCGCAGCACCCACCTGCCGCTGTTCCGCGACATGCTCGCGGCGATCGGCTACGAAGGCCTGTGCTGCGTGAACTACAAGCTCGATGGCGGGCGCGTGCGCCTGCTTGAGGTCAACCCACGCTTCGGCGCGAGCCTCGCCCCGTGGTTCTTCGTCATGCTGCGCGCGTTGCCGCGCGCGAAGCCGCTCAGAGCGAATGCCACCACATCATCAGCGAATCCCACAGGCGCCTGAAGAACCCGCCTTGCGGCACCGCGTCCAGCGCGACCAGCGGCGCCTGCGCGATCAGCTTGCCGTCCAGCGACACCTTCACCGTGCCCAGCGCCTGGCCCTTGGCGATCGGCGCCACGAGCGTCTTCTGGATGTCCATCGTCGCCTTCATGTGGTCGTACTGGCCGCGCGGGCTGCTCACCAGCAGCGGGGCCGCGACGCCCAGGCGCACGCTGTCGGCCGTGCCTTTCCACACGCGCTGGGTCGCGACCTGCTTGCCGGGGTCGTAGAGCTTGTGCGATTCGTAGAAGCGGAAGCCCCAGTTCAATAGCGCCTGCACGTCGACCGCGCGCTGGTTCTCGCTGGTGTCGCCCATCACCACCGCGATCAGGCGCTGGTCGCCGCGCTGGGCCGAGCCCATCAGGCAGTAGCCGGCGCTGGAGGTATGCCCGGTCTTGATGCCGTCGACGCTGGGATCGCGCCACAGCAGCAGGTTGCGGTTGGGCTGGGTGATCGGCCCGACCGTGAATTCCTTGAGCTTGTTGTACGAATAGGTTTCCGGGAAGTCGCGGATCAGCGCGCGGCCGAGCAACGCGAGGTCGTGCGCGGTCGAATAATGGCCGTCAGCGGCCAGGCCGGTGGCATCGACGAAGTGCGAATGCTTGAGCCCGATCTTCGCCGCATAAGAGTTCATCAGCGATGCGAAGGCCTGTTCGCTGCCGGCGACGTGTTCGGCCAGTGCAATCGCGGCGTCGTTGCCGGACTGCACCACCATGCCTTTTTCCATTTCCACCAGCGGCGCGGTCTTGTTGACCTCGAAGCCGGAATAACTGCCGTCGGTGCCGGCGCCGCCAGTGCGCCAGGCGTTCTCGGTCATCATCACCTGGTCGTCGGCCTTGACCTTGCCGTTCTTCATCTCGGCGGCGATCACGTAGCTGGTCATCACCTTGGTGATGCTCGCCGGTTCCACCTGCACGTCGGCGTTGTCGCCGGCCAGCACTTGCCCGGTGGCGTAATCCAGCAGCACCCAGGCCTTGGACACCTTGGGCGCGGGCGCCGGCGGAATCGGCAGTTCGCCGCTGGCGACGGCGGCGGGCGGGGCCGGTTTCGGCGCCGGGGTCTGGGCGAAGGCGAGCCCGAAGGCGGCGGTGGCAGCGGCGGCGAACAACAGGCGAACGGTCATCGAAACGGGAACTCCAAGGGGAAAGGCCGCGAAAGCCGCGGCGAAATAGTCGATTCGGGATTTTAGTCCGTCATTCCCGCGAAAGCGGGAATCCAGCGTCTTTTGTCCCGACGAAGTGCGTGAAGAGCCGGACCCCCGCCTGCGCTGGGGTGACGAGCAACATCAGTCCCTGACGCGTTGCGGTTGTCCGAACCCCAGACCCACCACCCGCGCCGCGAGTTCCGGCGCGGTCGCGGCCGCGACCGGACCAATGCGCAGGCGCCAGACGCGCTTGCCGGCGACATCGGCGCCCTGCAACTGCGCGCCGGGGATGCTCGCGCCCCGCAGCATCGCCAAGGCCCGCTGCGCGTTCTGCTCGTTGCCGAAACTGGCGACCTGCAACACCACGTCTCCAGCCGACGGCGCCTGCGCGGCCACCACCGCGGCGGCGGTCGCCGGCGGCGGTGGTGGCGGCGCAACCGCGGGTTCGCCGGGCCGTGCGGCGGGCTGCGCGGATCCGGCGGCGGTCGCCGACGCGGGATCCGGCTTGCCGGACTGGCCGGTGGCCACGCGCACCCGGCGCGACTGCATCCACGCGTCGAATTCGTCCGCGGTCATGGTGCGGCCGTCCTGGCGCATGTCGAAGCGGTAGTCGCGGTTCGATGGCTGCGATGCGGCGACCGCGGGCGGCGCGTTCGTCGACGGAATGCGTTCGGCCGCCTGCGCGCTAGCGATCGGCAGCGCATCGACCAGTTTGTCCATCGCGGTATCGGCATTGGACTGCGGCGCCAGCGTGGGTTGCCCGGTGGCGATGCGCACGCCGGGCGGCAACGCCGCGGGCGGAATGGATGGCGCCGGCGGCGGCGATGCCGAGGCGAGCATGCCGTCGTGTTCGCTGGCGTCGTCCCCCGGGCCGGCGAGGCCCTTCACTTCCACCCGCGCGGTGCCCCTGTCGCGATAACCGAGCTTGACCGCCGCGGCGTAGCTGAGGTCGATGATGCGACCGGGATGGAACGGCCCGCGATCGTTGACGCGCACCACGATCGACTTGCCGTTGTCGAGGTTGGTGACGCGCGCATAGCTCGGCAGCGGCAGGGTCTTGTGCGCGGCGGTGAAGGCGTACATGTCGTACACCTCGAGGTTCGAGGTGCGGCGGCCGTGGAACTTGTTGCCGTAGAACGAAGCGATGCCGACCTCGTCGTAGCCTTCCGCGCTGTCCAGCACGTTGTAGCGCTTGCCGAGCACGCTGTAGGAACGGTTGCCGTAGCGCGACTTCGGTTCGCTGCGCACGGCCGGTTCGGGAATCGCGTCGACGTCGGGGATGTCGCCCGGAACGGTGTCGGGCTCGTCCGGCTTGTACAGGTCGCCGACCATGCCGCCACGCTTAGAGACGTCCTCCTGCGCGGGCGCGTACGGCGAATGCGTCGGCGCCGAGTGCACGGGTTTCGGTTTCGACACGGCGACCGGCGGCGCCTGCTTCTGCGGCGCGGCGGCACAGGCCACGAGCGACAAGGCGAGCGAAGCCGCGAGCGCGTCGCGGATCACGAGCGCGGCGCCCCGGCGATCGCCTGCGCGAGTTGCCATACGGCCATCGCGTACATCGGCGAGCGGTTGTAGCGCGTGATCACGTAGAAATTGCGGTAGCCGAGCCAGTACTCGCGGCCCGCGTCGCCATCGAGCGCGACCACTACCGCGCCGTCCGCGCGCGGTTCGCCCGGACGCAGCGCATAGCCCTTCGATTCGAGGAACGCGAGCGGATACACCGGGTCCAGCGCCTTGGGATCGGGCGGAACGAAATCGGGAACGTCCGCGGCCTTGTCCGCGCGGCCGGCCACCGGCGCGCCGCGCTGCCAGCCGTGCACGACGAAGTAGTTGGCGATGGACGCGAACACGTCGTCGGGATCGGACATCAAATCGCGGCGGCCGTCGCCGTCGCCGTCGCGGCCCCAGTTGCGCCAGCTCGAAGGCATGAACTGGCCCCAGCCCATCGCGCCGGCATAGCTGCCGACCGGCGCGGCCGGATCGAAGCCTTCCTCCTTCGCCAGCGCGAACAACTGCGCGAGCTCGGCGGCGAAGAACGGCGCGCGCTTGGGATAACCGAACGCGAGCGTGGACAGCGCGTCGAGCGCGCGGTACTTGCCGGCGTTCGCGCCGTACTGGGTTTCCACGCCGATGATGGCGACGATGATCTCGGCCGGCACGCCGGTCTGTGCGGCGATGCGGTCGAGGTCGGCGCGATACTTCGCGTAGAACGCGCGGCCGCCGTCGATGCGCTGCCGGTTGAGGAAGATCGGGCGATAGTCGCGCCACGGCTTCACCGCCTCGGCCGGGCGGTTCATCGCGTCGATGATGTTCTGCTTGAACTGCGCCTGCGCCAGTCCCGCGCGCACCGCGGCCGGATCCACGCCGAAGGATTGCGCGGCCCACGCGACGAAGTTTTCGCGCCGCTGCGCTTCGGGGATCGCCGGATCGGCGACGGAGGCCGGCGCGACCGGGCGTTCCGGCGGCTGCGGCACCGTCGGCAACAACGCGACCGGAGGCTGCACGACTTCGGTTTGCGCTTGCGGCGGCGGAGACTTGGGGGGCGGCGCTGCGCAGGCGGCGAGCGCGATCGGGACGAGGCTGAGCAGGGCGCGTCGGATCATCGGCGCGGAGGGTAGCACGCGACGCCAAGCCTTCCGCACCGTCCGCATTCAGCCGTTCACGCCCCGGTGCGAACGGATCGACATCACCACGCCCATGCCCGCGAGCAGCGACACGGCGGCGGTGCCGCCGTAACTGAGCAGCGGCATCGGCACGCCCACCACCGGCAACAGGCCCGAGATCATGCCGCCGTTCACCAGCACGTACACGAACAGCGACAGGCCGAGCGCGCCGGCCAGCAACCGCGAATAACCGTCGCGCGCCTGGCCCGCGATCCACAGGCAGCGCCCGATCACGAACAGGTACAGCGCGAGCACCACCGCGACGCCGACCCAGCCGAATTCCTCGCTCAGCACCGCGAACACGAAATCGGTGGTGTGTTCGGGCAGATAGTCGAGGTGCGATTGCGTGCCCTGCCCCCAGCCCTTGCCGAACAGGCCGCCGCCGCCGATCGCGATCTTCGACTGGATGATGTTCCAGCCCGCGCCCATCGGATCGGATTCGGGGTTGAGGAAGGTGAGGATGCGGTCCTTCTGGTACGGACGCAGCAACCAGAACCACGCCACCGGCGCCATCGTCGCCACGCCCGCGGCCGCGGCCGCGAACCACCACCACGACAGGCCGGCGAGGAACAGCACGAACACGCCGCTCGCGGCCACCAGCATCGCGGTGCCGAAGTCCGGCTGCAGCAGGATCAGGCCGATCGGCAGCGCCATCAGCACCGCGGCGACCAGCACCGCCTGGAAACGCGGCGGCAGCGGACCGCGGTCGAGGTGCCAGGCCAGCATCATCGGCAGCGCCAGCTTCCACAATTCCGACGGCTGGAAATAGAACACGCCGAGGTTGATCCACAGGTTGCCATGCTTGCCGCTGCCGATCAGCAGCACGGCGATCAACGGCAGGATCGACAACGCATAGAACGCGGGCGTCGCGTTGCGCAGGCGGTGCGGCGGCAGGCGCGACAGCGCCCACATCGCCGCGATGCCGAACGCGTAGCGCACGCCCTGCGCCAGCACCAGCCGCGGGCTTTCGTTGCCGGCGCTGTACAGCACCGCGAGGCCGATGCCCATGAGCGCGCCGAGCGCGAGGCACAGCGGCCAGTCCAGCGTGCGCGCGAACCGCGCCCATGCATCGCGCAGCCAGTACAGCAACAGGTTCACGGCGCGGCCCCCGGCGATTCGGTCGTGGCGCCGTCGACCGCGCCGGACACGTTCTCGAAATGCACGGTGTCGTTCCCGTGCGCATCGGTCTCCGGCATCTTGCCGAGCAGCCACGCGTCGAACACCTTGCGCGCGATCGGCGCCGCGCTGTCGGCGCCGTAGCCGCCGCCCTCGATCGCCACCGCGATCGCGATGGTCGGGTTGTCGGCGGGCGCGTAGGCGATGAACAGGCCGCGGTGGCGCAGGTTCATCGGCAGGCTGCGCGGATCCATCGCCGCGTTGCCGCGGCGGCTCACCACCTGCGCGGTGCCGGTCTTGCTCGCGATCAGGTATTCGAGGCCGGCGCGGATGTTGGTCGCGGTGCCGGCGCCGTGCACGGTGCCGATCATGCCCTCGCGCACCGCCTGCAGGTGCGCCTCGTCGTTGCTGATGCGGCGCGGCGCGGGCCGCGGTTCGGCCACCCACGCTTCGCCGAACCCGTGCCGGCGCGCGACGACCAGGTGCGGGCGGTGCAGCCAGCCGTCGTCGGCGAGCGCGGCGGTGCCCTGCGCGAGTTGCAGCGGCGTCACCTTCCAGAAGCCCTGCCCGATCGCCGAGATCACCGTGTCGCCGGGATACCAGCGGCCCTGCTTCGGCGCGTTCTTCGCCTTCCATTCCGGCGAAGGCAGGATGCCGCCGATTTCGCCGGCCAGGTCGATGCCGGTCGGCGTGCCGAAGCCGTAGCGCCCGAGGTACGCATCGACCTTGTCGATGCCCATCGCCAGCGCCAGCGTGTAGTAGTAGGTGTTGACCGAGGCATAGATCGACTTGCGCAAGTCGGTCCAGCCGTGGCCGCCGCGATGCGAATCGCCGTAACCGCGCTTCTGCCCGGGCAGGTAGAACATGCCGGTCGAAAGGATTTTGGTGTCGACCGTGCGCGTGCCGCTGTCGAGCCCGGCGAGGCCAAGGAACGGCTTGATCGTCGAACCCGGCGCGACGCCGCCGAGCACGATGCGGTTGAACTGCGGGCGCGAGGGATTTTCCATCAGCGCGCGGTAATCCGCGTGCGAGATGCCGTTGACGAACAGGTTCGGGTCGAACCCAGGCAGGCTGACCATCGCCAGGATTTCGCCGTTGCGCGGATCCACCGCGACCGCCGAACCTTCCAGCGTGCCGAACGAGGCCACCATCGCGCGCTGCAGGTCGAGGTCGATGCCCAGGCGCAGGTCGGTGCCCGGCGTCGCCGGCACGCGCCCGGCGCTGCCGAGCGCGCGGCCTTCCACGTTGGTTTCGATCTTCTCGTAGCCGGGCTTGCCGCGCAGTTCGGCGTCGTAATAACGCTCCAGCCCGGTCTTGCCGACGTGGGTGAACGCGTCGCCGTTGTCGCCGAGCTGCTTGAGGTCGTCCTCGTCGACGCGGCCGACGTAGCCGATCACGTGCGCGAACAGGTCGCCGTAGGGATAGCGCCGGGTCAGGTAGGGCACCACTTCCACGCCCGGGAAGCGCCAGCGGTCCACCGCGAAGCGCGCGACTTCCTCGTCGTCCAGCCGCGCCTTGATCGTCACGGGCTTGAAGCCGCGCACGCCGCGGCGCGCATCGTCGAACTTTTCGATGTCGTCGGGCGAGATCGCGATGATCTTCGACAGTCCCGCGACCAGCTTGCCGATGTCGCCGGCCTGGTCGGGAACGACATCGAGCCGCCACGCCGGCACGTTTTCCGCCAGCACGCGGCCCTTGCGGTCCAGGATCAGCCCGCGCGCCGGCACCACCGGGCGCAGGCGGATGCGGTTGGCTTCCGAACGCGTGGCGTAGTCCTCGTGCTGCAGCACCTGCAAGCGGAAATACCAGGCGGCGAGCCCGCCCAGCGCGAGCAGCACGGCGATGAAACCGACCGCCGCGCGCATGCGGAACAACGCGGTTTCGGCCGAGGCGTTCTTGAGCTGGCGGCGTCGGCGCCCGAGCATCGCTCAGTCCCGCCGACCGAGTCGCAGCCCGTCGAGCAGCAGGAACAGCGGCGCCCACAGCAGCATGCCCAGCAGCGGCGCCCACCAGTACGCCCACGGCAGCTGCGGCTCGCCGATGCCCAAGTGCACCGCGGCGCTGACCACGCGATCGTTGAGCAGCAGGCCGCCGATCGCCAACGCCTGTTGCGGGATCGGGAAATAGCGCAGCTGCGAACGGAAGCGCTGCACGATGAAGGCGAGCACGGTCAGCCGCAGCGCCTGTTCGCCGAGCAGGCTGCCGAAGGCGAGGTCGGCGGCGAGACCGGCGGCGAACGCGATGCCGAGGCCGATGCGTTCGGGTTCCTCGATCAGCCAGTAGGCGATCACCAGCGCCAGCCAGTAGGGGCGGAACGGTTGCATCCACGCCGGCAGCGGCAGCAACCCGAGCAGCAGCGCGACCAGCACGCTGACCGGGAACAGCCAGGGATTGCGGTCGCGGCTCATGGCTTTGCCCCGGGAGACGTGAGACGTGAGACGTGAGACGGCGGAACGGAGGGCGTGACTGTTGCTTCTCCCGTTCCGCCTTTTGCGTCTCCGGTTGGCGTCGTCGCGGGGGTGGAAGCGGGGGACGGTGGAACGTGCGGCTCGACGATGGTTTCGTCTCCCGTCTCACGTCTCACGTCTCTCGCTTTCGGCGGCGCGACGATCACCCGGCGCAGCAGCAGCACGTCGCGCCCGCGGTCGAGCTGCGCGGCGGGCTTCAGTTCGCCGACGAGGAAGGCGCGGCTTTCGTCCGGGCGCAGTTCGCTCACCGTGCCGACCGGGAAGCCCGGCGGGAAACGCCCGCCCAGGCCCGAGGTGATGATGCGGTCGCCGACGCGCACTTCGGCCGAGATCGGAACGTTCGCCAGTTCGATGCGGTCGCTGCGGCCGGTGCCGTAGGCGACGAGGCGGATGCCGTTGCGCTGCACCAGCACCGGCACCGCATGGTCGGGATCGGTGAGCAGCAGCAGGGTCGAAGTGGTCGGCGTGACCGCGACGATTTGCCCGAGCAGTCCGCCGGCATCGACCGCGCTCTGGCCCATGCGCACGCCGTCGCGGCTGCCCGCGTCGAGCACCAGGCGCTGGTGGGTCGGGTCGAGGTCGACGTCGAGGATCGGCACCAGTTGCACGTCGAAGCGTTCGCGCCGCACCGCGCCGAGCATGCCGGCCAGGCGCACGTTGTCGCCGGCCGCGGTCTGCAGCCGCGCGATGCGCGCACCGCTGATGAGCAGCGCGTTGCGCAGGGTCTCGTTCTCGCGCTGGAGTTGCGCGCGGGTGGCGACGCGGGAACGCAATTCGGCGCCCAGTTCGCTCGGCAGGGCCGCCACGCGCCACAGCGGCTGCACCGCGAGCGCGGCCTGCGCGCGCCCCTTCGACAACCAGCCGCCGCGGTGGTCGAGCACGATCATCGCGATCGCCAGCGCCAGCCAGCCCAGCAGCCGCAACGTCCCGGCGGGATCGCCGTGGCGCGGGACGGGAGGGCCGGCGTAGGGAGGCACGTCAGTGGTTCAGTGGCAGGCGAATCGGAGTTGGACGATCGTGCGGTCGATAACCGTCGCGAGCGATGGCGGATCGTCGCCGCGCGCAGCGCAGGAACCGCAGTGTACGCAGAAGTACATGAGGATTCCGAGCAGCGCACGGCGGCGAGCCCGCCGAGCGCAGCAGGTTATCGATCAATCCGCGGCGAAGAACTCGTTGCCGTGCATATCGACCAGTTCGAGCGCACGCCCGCCGCCGCGCGCCACGCAGGTCAGCGGATCGTCCGCCACCTGCACGTGCAGGCCGGTTTCCTCGGAAATGAGCTTGTCGAGGTCGCGCAGCAGCGCGCCGCCGCCGGTGAGCACGATGCCGCGCTCGGCCACGTCCGCGCACAGTTCCGGCGGGGTCTGCTCCAGCGCCAGCCGGATCGCGGAGACGATGCCCGACAACGGCTCGCGCAGGGCTTCGAGCACTTCGTTCGAGGTGATCTTGATCATCTTCGGCACGCCCTCGGCGAGATGGCGGCCGGAGATCTCGATCTCGCGCACGTTCTGCTGCTGGTAGGCGCAGCCGATGTCGAGCTTGATCCGCTCGGCGGTGGTCTCGCCGATCAGCATGCCGTGGTGGCGGCGCACGTAATTGATGATGGCTTCGTCGAAGCGGTCGCCGCCGATGCGCACCGACTGCGAATACACCACGCCGTTGAGCGCGATCACCGCGACCTCGGTGGTGCCGCCGCCGATGTCCACGACCATCGAGCCGCGCGCCTCGGTCACCGGCATGCCGGCGCCGATCGCCGCGGCCATCGGTTCCTCGATCAGGAACACCTCGCGCGCGCCGGCTTCCTCGGCCGATTCCTTGATCGCGCGGCGCTCGACCTGGGTGCTGCCGGCCGGCACGCATACCAGCACGCGCGGGCTCGGGCGCAGGAAGCGCGACTTGTGCACCTTGCGGATGAAGTGCTTGAGCATTTCCTCGGTGTAGGTGAAGTCGGCGATGACGCCGTCCTTCATCGGCCGCACCGTGGTCATGTGCCCCGGGGTGCGGCCCAGCATCTGCTTGGCCTCGCTGCCGACCGCCGCCACCGCCTTGGCGCTGCCGATGCCGCGGTCCTGGCGCACCGCGACCACTGACGGCTCGTTCAGCACGATGCCCTGCCCGCGCACGTAGATGAGGGTGTTGGCCGTGCCGAGGTCGATCGACAGGTCGTTGGAGAACATGCCGCGGAACTTCTTGAACATCGGGGGGAATGTCCGTGCCGGAAAGGCGGAAAAGGGCCGCATAGCCTAGCAAAAAGCGGTTCCCGGTTCCGGGATGCCGGCCCGGGGATCCGCGCTTGCGCAACCCCGCTCGACCGCCCGCGGTTGGCCCCCGCCCGCCCGGCCGCTACCCTAGCGGCCCGACTTCGCCCGGACCTGTCCCTCGATGGCTGCCCTGATCTGCGGTTCCCTGGCCTACGACACCATCATGGTGTTCCCCGACCAGTTCAAGAACCACATCCTCCCGGACAAGGTCCACATCCTCAACGTCTCGTTCCTAGTCCCGCGCATGCGCCGCGAGTTCGGCGGCTGCGCCGGCAACATCGCCTACAACCTCAAGCTGCTCGGCGGCGACCCGATCCCGATGGCCACCGTCGGCGCCGACTTCGGGCCCTACCGCGCCTGGTTCGAGGAGCACGACATCAACCTCGACTTCGTCAAGGTGATCGACGAGCTGTTCACCCCGCAGGCCTTCATCACCACCGACCACGACAACAACCAGATCACCGCCTTCCACCCGGGCGCGATGATGCGCAGCTACGAGAACCACGTGAAGGACGTGGCGAACGTGAGCATCGGCATCGTCAGCCCGGACGGACGCGAGGGCATGCTGCAGAACGCGAAGGAGTTCAAGGAAGCCGGCATCCCCTTCATCTTCGATCCCGGCCAGGCGATGCCGCTGTTCAACGGCGCCGAACTGCGCGCCTTCATCGAGCAGGCCGATTACGTGACAGTCAACGATTACGAATCCAACCTGTTGCAGGAACGCACCGGCTGGAGCGAGCAGGACATCGCCGGCAAGGTGAAGGCCTACGTCACCACGCGCGGTCCGCACGGCGCGTTGATCCACGCCGAGGGCAAGACCTACGACGTGCCGCCGGCGCACGAGCGCCGCGTCACCGACCCGACCGGTTGCGGCGATGCGTTCCGCGCGGGGCTGATCTTCGGCATCGAGAAGGGCTACGACTGGATGACCATCGGCCGCATGGGCAACCTGATGGGCGCGCTGAAGGTGGAACACCCGGGCACGCAGAACCAGCGCTTCGATTACCGGGAATTCTCCGAACAATTCCGCCAGCAGTTCGGGTATGCGTTGACCTGATTTTGCTCGTCATTCCCGCGAAAGCGGGAATCCAGCGTCTTGCTTTTTTGCTCTTGTAGAGCCGAGCTTGCTCGGCTCATTCGCGCATATCGCGTCGTTGCAGACCGAAGTCGAGCAAGCTCGGCTCTACATGCGATCTTTTTTGCGCTTCTTCGTAGCCTTCTGCTCGTAATCGAGCAGAAGAGTTTGCAAGGCGGCCGCCTCTTGTTCCATGCCCGCTTTCGAATGAATTTGATCCAGGCGGCCAAGCAGCATTCGGAACTGCGCATCCGTGGCGATCTTTCCGCGCGACACGATGGCGGAAATCTTCGTCAACCGTTTCGACATCAGCGAATCGAGCGAGACGTTGCATTTGTCCTGCAGTTCAGAGTCCAGACGACGGAACGTCTCGCTGTCGAAGTCGGCAGCCATTTCCAATTCGTCGTTGATTCCTTCGCGCAAACCCGATAACCATCGGCTCGTTGGTTTTGCCGGGTTGGCCCAGTTTTTCAGGTTCTCGACGCGGGAAATGCTTCCGATTGGAAATTCACGATCACCAAACTCCGCGAATACACGGCTGATCTCCAGAAGCTTGGAGAACTCGCGAGCCTTGTCTTCCGATGGGGACGCCATCGCCTCAATCCCACTTCGACAACTGCGTCGCGTCCAGTCCGGCGGTTTCGAACACCGCGGTTTTCTTCCCGTAACCCTGCACCGGGAATTCGATGGTCAGCGTCTTCGCCGACTTCGCGAGCTTCCACAGCCCCTTGTAGTCGTCGATGAACATCGCGATCGCCTCGTCGGTCTTCGGCCGGTTCGCCGCCATCGCCTTCGGCGCCTGGTCGTCGACCGTCACCATCACCTTGCAATGCCCGTAGCAGGCCTTGTCGAAATCGCCGCCCTGCAGCACGAGGTAGCTGCTGCGGCCCCACGCCGGATGGTCGCGGAAGATCAGCCGCACCGGTTGCGCGCCGCCGCCGGTATCGACCGGATCGCGCGAATAGATCGACGCCGACAACTGCGTGCCGCCGCCCTTCACCGCCTCCTTGTCGTAACTCCACAACGCCGCGGTGCGTTCGCCCTCGCGCGCGGCGTCGGCCTTGGCCTTGATGTCGACGAGTTGCGTGCGCACGCGCTGCGCCGCCTGCGATTGCGGGAACTGCGCGACGAGCACGTCGCCCTGCGCCTTGGCCAGCCGCCAGTTCTGCTGCGCGACCGCGGCGTCGAATGCCTTCGCGGCATCGGCCGCGGCGGCTTCCTGCTGCGCCTGCTGCGCGGCCTGCGCCTTGGCCTCGGCCTGCGGATCCTTGCCGTGGCAGGCGGCGAGCGTGGCCAGCGCCAGCGCGGCGACCAGGAATTTGGTGTTCATCGTGCGACTCCTTGTTCGATCAACTGTTCGACCGCGACCGCGACATTGTGCGGCTGTTCGGTGATGGACATGTGGCCGCAGCCGTCGAGCAGCACCTTCCGCGCCTGCGGAATGCGCGCGGCATAGAGGCCGAGCGCGCTGGCGTCGATCACCGCGTCCTGTTTGCACCACAGCAGCAGCGCGGGCTGGCGGATGTACGCGGCCTCCTTGCCCGGCAGGAACCGATCCGGCCCGCGACCGATTTCGTCCAGCACGGACTGTTCGAACGCGGCATCGGCGCGGCGCTGGCGGATGAAGCCGACCGAGGCCGGCCACGGGATCGCCGGCGCTTTCGACTTGTCATGGAACAGCACGTCGAGATAAGCGTGCAGCGACGCTTCGTCCGACACCGCGAACGGATTATTGCCGGCGAGCACGTCCTCGCCGAAGCGATTGTCGGCGAAGCGCACGCCGGCGGCATCGAGCAGGGCGACGCGCGCGACGAGGTCGGGATGCCGCGCTGCGACCAGCGCGGCGATGCCGCCGCCCATCGAATGCCCGAGCAACACGACAGGCTTGTTCGGCGACACCGCGCGGATGAACGCGGCGACGCGTTCGGCCTGCGCGGCGAAGCCGTAATCCACGCCAAGCTTGCGTTCGCTCGCGCCCCAGCCGGGGAGATCGGGAATCAGCAGCCGATAACGCCCGTGCAATTCGCGCGCGAGCGGATACCAGTTTTCCTTGCTGCCGGTGAAGCCGTGGATCATCACGACGACCGGCGCGTTCGCCGCATCCGCATCGCGTTCGGCAACGACCCAGCGGAATCCCGCGGCTTGCACCACGTGCAGCGACAGGCCGGCGGCGACGCGTTGCCGCGCGAATTCGGCGCGGACCAGCAGCCAGGGATTCCATGCGACCGCGACGATCGCCAGTGCGGCGATCGCGATGAGCAGGACGAATGCGACTCGCTTCAACACCCCTCACCCGCCTTCGGCACCCTCTCCCTCAAGGGGAGAGGGAAGATCAAAAGCATTGCATTTGTGCTTTTCCCCTCTCCCCTTGAGGGAGAGGGTGCCCCGCAGGGGCGGGAGAGGGGCAAGCATCGCCTACTGCGCCGCCGGCTTGGCCCCGTCTATCGTCTCCTGCACCGAACCGGTGGTGATCGGGTGGTAGCCTGGCTTCGCCTTGGCGAACACGTCCTTGGCGAACGCGAGTCCGTCCGGCGTTTTCACCAGCTCCTCGTAGGTCGGCATGATCAGCTTGCGCCGGCCGATGCGTTCGAGGAACGCGGCGATCGCCGGGCGCGCGTCGGTGTAGCCGCTGCGCACCGTGAGCGGATACCAGCGCTGCGCGATCTCGCCGTTCGGCGTGCCGGTGAAGTGGTAGGCGGTATCGAGCTGCTTCAGCTGTTCCGGCTTCAGCGTGTCGCCGAGGCCCTCGATGAAGTGCACCCATTCCTGCGTGCCCCAGGCTTCGGTGACCTGCGGCGCCGGCAGCGTGCAGCTGCCCGACCAGGCGATGCGCGCGGCATCGACCACGCTGAACTTGCGCGACTGCACCTGCGGCGCGTCGCCCGGGATGCCGGGGCCGTACAGCCATGCGTCGACCTGCGCCATCGTCACCGTGCCCGGATGCTTGTCGACCAGGTTCTTCTGCAGGTAGTCGCGGAACTGCTCGGTGGTGATGCTCTGGAACGCGAAGTGGTCGAAGTAGCTGCGCAGCCACGGATCGAAGGTCGCGCGCCCGAACTTCTGCTCCAGCCACTGCATGAACCACGCGCCCTTGGTATAGGCGGTGTCGCTGGCCGCGTCGTCAGGATCGGCCAGTTCGCCCGGCTTCAGCGCCAGCGCCTGCAGTTTCGGATCGAGCGTCTTGTATTCCTTCTTCAGCTCGTCGCGGTCGATCACCTGCTCCATGTCGGCCATGTCCTGGCCGTACAACGCCTCGGTGATGCGGCCCTGCACGTAGGTGGTGATGCCTTCGTTCAACCACGCATCGCGGTCGGTGGCGAAGGTGACGAGGTTGCCGGACCAGCTGTGCGCGAGCTCATGCGCGACCAGCGACACCAGCGACTTGTCGCCGACGATCACGGTGGGCGTGGCGAAGGTCAGGCGCGGGTTCTCCATGCCACCGTAGGGGAACGAGGGCGGCAGCACCAGCAGGTCATAACGGTCCCAGCGGTACGGCCCGTACAGCTGCTCGGCCGTCTGGATCATCTTCTCGGTGTCCTCGAACTCGTGTTCGGCCTTGTCGACCATCGTCGGTTCGGCCCAGACGCCGCTGCGGTTGCTGATCGGCTTGAACACCAGGTCGCCGGCGGCGATCGCCAGCAGGTACGAGGGAATCTTCTGCGGCATCTTGAACGTGTAGTCGCCGTCGCGAACCGCGTTCGGATCGTTGTCCGCGCTCATCAGCACCATCGCGTCCTTCGGCGCGGTGACGTGCGCCGAGTAGGTGAAGCGGATCATCGGCGTGTCCTGCAACGGCACCCACGAACGCGCGTGGATCTGCTGCGACTGGCTGAACATGAAGGGCTGCTTCTTGCCTTCGGTCATCGCCGGATCCAGCCACTGCAGGCCGGAGGCATTCGGCGAGGTGCGGTAGATCACGCGCACCGTGGCCGGGCGCGTCGGCGCGTCGATGGTCAGTTTCGTGCCGAGGATGGGATCGGCCTTGTCGGCGAGCTTGAAGGCCAGCGGCGTCGCCTGGCCGTTGGCGTCGAGCGCCTCGGCCTTCTCGATGGTGAGGTCGCGCGTGTCGAGCACCAGCTGCGTGGCCGACTTGTCCTTCCAGTCCAGCGTGTAGGTCGCGGTGCCGGCGATCTGCTTCGCGTCGAAGTCGATGCCGAGGTCGAGCGCGAGGTCGGTGGTCCGGACCTTGTCCGGTTCCGAATAGGAATGCTCGTCGACGACGGCTTGCGCGGCGGGCATGGCGGCCTCCTTCTTGGCGGCGGGCGCCGGCGTGGATGGCGTTTCGGCGCGCTGGCAGGCGCACAGCGCCAGCACCGCGGCGAGCGGGAGCAACAGGAGGGAATGGCGCATCGGCACGACACCGCGTGTGGGAAGGTGCGCAGTGTAGCGCCGCGTGGCACGGCGTCGCCGGCACTCGGCCGTGACTTTCGTCAACCCGACTCGCGGCACTACAACCCTTTCGCGCCGCCACGCATCGTAGCTTCGACGCCCACCCGCCCTCCGACGCATGCCGACGCACCGCCGCATCCTCGCCCTCGCCTGCCTGTTCGCCCTGCAACCCGCGTTCGCGCAGGCGCCGGATGCGCCACCGCCGCCGCCACCGGGTTCCTACGTGCCCGGCGGCAGCATTCCCCGGCTGCAGGGCGACATCGCCATCGACGGCGTGCTCGACGACGCCGCATGGCAGGGCGCGCTGGTGCAGGAGATCGCCTACGACATCCAGCCCGGCGACAACATCCCGGCGCCGGTCAGGACCGAAGTGCGCATCGGCTACACCGACGACGCGCTGTACGTGTCCTACCACGCGCTGGACCCGGACCCGGCCTCGATCCGCGCGCACCTGCGCGACCGCGATGCCGCGTTCAACGACGACTGGGTCGGCCTGTTCCTCGATACCTTCAACGACCACCGCCGCGGCTACGAACTGGTGGTGAACCCGCTCGGCGTGCAGGGCGACATCATCCGCGACGAGACCAACACCAACAACCAGGAAGACGCGAGCTGGGACGGGTTGTGGCAGAGCGCGGGCCGCATCACCGCGGAAGGCTACGACGTGGAGATGCGCATCCCGTTCTCCACCCTGCGCTTCCCCACCGGCGGCGGCGACCAGCACTGGGGCATCTCGCTGTTCCGCAACTGGCCGCGCGACAAGCGCCACCAGATGACCAGCCACCGGGTGCCGCGCGAATCGAACTGCTTCGAATGCGAATGGGGCAAGTACACCGGGCTGTCCGGCGCGAAACAGGGCCGCAACCTCGAGATCGTGCCGACGGTCACCGTCGGCGTCGAGCAGACCCGCGGTGCCGCCGGCGAGCCGTGGCACAGCGGCGACACCTCGATCGAACCGGGCGTGGACGTGAGCTGGGCGCCGTCGCCGAACATGACCCTGAACGCGACCATCAACCCGGACTTCTCGCAGGTCGAAACCGACCAGTTGCAACTCGGCTTCAACGACAGCTTCGCCCTGTTCTACCAGGAGAAGCGTCCGTTCTTCCTCGAGGGCGCGGACTACTTCACCACCCCGTTCGACGTGCTCTACACGCGCCAGATCGCCGATCCCGACTACGGCCTGCGCGTTACCGGGCGCAGCGGCGGCAGCACCTACGGCGCCATCGTCGCGCGCGACGCCACCACCCTGGTGCTGGTGCCGGGCGTGCTGGGATCCGGGTTCGAACAGCTCAACCAGGAGGCCGATGTCGCGGTCGGCCGCTACCGCTACGACTTCAACCAGAACGCGAGCCTCGGCGTGATCGGCACCTTCCGCGAGGGCGACGATTATTCGAACAACGTGGTCGGCGTGGACGGGCGCTGGAAGAGCGGCCCGCACACGCTGACCGCGCAATTGCTGCGCAGCGATTCCTCCTATTCGCGCGCCTTCCTCGACCAGGCCAGCGCCGACGGCGTCACCGACCTCGACCTGTCCGACGAGACGCCGACCGGCGACGCATGGCGCACGGAATATTCCTTCGCCAACCGCAACTGGTACTTCGACGCCTGGCACATGGACGTCGATCCCGGTTTCCGCGCCGACCTCGGCTTCATCGGCCAGGTCGGCTACGACAAGTCGCTGGCCGGCGGCGGCTACACCTGGTTCCGCGACGGCAAGGCGTTCAACCGCGTCAACCTCTACGGCGATTTCGACATCACCCATCGCTACGACGGACAGCTGCTGGAACGCGAATGGGAAGCGAAGCTGAGCATGGACGGCCCGAAGCAGAGCACCTTCAGCCTGCATGCGCTGACCCGCGCGCGCTTCTGGCAGGACCGGTTGTTCGATGAGCACTACGCGGATGCCGACATCGAGTTCCGCCCGCTGCCGCGGCTGCTGCTCGGCGGCTACGCCAGCATCGGCGAAATGCTCGACCTGACCGCGGCGAAGACCGGCCGGCGCACGCTGGTCGAGGTCTGGGGCAACACCGACATCGGCCGCGGCCTGACCCTGCACTGGGACGTGACCAGGCAATGGATGCGCCGCGACGGCGGCACCGCGTTCGAGGCCAGCCTGGTCAATGCCGGCGGCAGTTGGCAATTCGACCCGCGCCAGCGCCTGCGCCTCACCTTGCAAGGCAGTGAAGTGTTGCGCGACCAGGCGCTGTACGTCGACACGGTGAACGAAACCTCGCGCGACTGGGCGGCGCAGCTGGTGTATTCGTACAAGATCAACCCGCGCACCGCGCTCTACGCCGGCGCGTCCTACGGCGCGTTCATGGACGACGACAACCCGGACCTGTTCGGCAATACACGCAGCGTGTTCGCGAAGTTCACCTACGGGTGGCAGCCGTAACGCATGTCATCCTGACCCTGGACTCGATCCGGGGGAAGGACCTGTTGTTGATGTTGTCCAGGTTCCGAAAAGCAGGTCCTTCGGCTTCGCCTCAGGATGACAACCAGATCACGCTTTATATCCCGTATGCACCGCGACGATGCCGGTGCTGAGGTTTTTGTAACCGCTGCGCGCGAAGCCCGCGCGCTCCATCATCGCCTTCAATTCGTCCTGCGGCGGATGCTTGCGGATCGATTCGGCGAGGTACTGGTAGCTGTCGGCGTCGCCGGCGAACAACTTGCCTAGCGCGGGCAGCACCTTGAACGAATGGAAGTCGTAGATCGGCCGGAACCAGTCGGCCGTCACCTGCGAGAACTCCAGCACCCGCGCCTGCCCGCCGACCTTGAGCACGCGCAGCATCTCGCGCAGCGCCGCGTCCTTGTCGGTGACGTTGCGCAGGCCGAACGCGATCGTGACGAGGTCGAAGCTGGCATCCGGGAACGGCAGCGCCTCGGCGTTGCACTGCACGTAGTCGAGGCCGCGCACCAGGCCGCGGTCGGTCATGCGGTCGCGGCCAGCGCGCAGCATCGCCGCGTTGATGTCGCCGAGCACGACTTCGCCCTCCGCGCCGACGCGATCCTTCAGCAACGCGGCGATATCGCCGGTGCCGCCGGCGAGGTCGAGCACGCGGTCGCCCTTGCGCACCTGCGCGGTGGCGACGAAATAGCGCTTCCACGCGCGATGGATGCCGAGGCTCATCGCGTCGTTCATCAGGTCGTACTTGCCGGCGACCGAGGTGAATACCTCGCCGACCAGCTTCTGCTTCTCGCCCACCGGCACGTCGCGGAAGCCGAAGTGGGTGGTGCCGGGTTTTTCGCTTGGATCGGCCATGCGTGGATTATCGCATCCGCGATCAGCCCTTGCGCTTCGCCCGCGGGTGCGCGCCGTCGTAGACCCTGGCGAGGTGCTGGAAATCGAGGTGGGTATAGATCTGCGTGGTGCCAAGGTCGGCGTGGCCCAGCAGTTCCTGCACGCCGCGCAGGTCGCCGGAGGATTCGAGCACGTGGCTGGCGAAGGTGTGGCGCAGCAGGTGCGGATGCACGCGCTTGAACAGGCCCTGCCTGCGCGCGATGTGGCGCAGGCGCAACTGCACCGCGCGCGGGGTGATCGGTTTGCCGCCGCGACCGGGGAACACCGGCGCATCCGCGACCATTCCGTTTGCCTGCGCCTGTTCCTCGCGCCATGCGGCGAGCGCGGCACGTGCGTGCGAACCCACCGGCACCATGCGCTGCTTCGAGCCCTTGCCTAGCACGGTGACATGGCCATCGGCCAGGTCGAGGTCGTGCCAGCGCAGCGCGCACAGTTCCGACACGCGCAGGCCGGAGGAATACAGCAGTTCCAGCAGCGCGCGGTCGCGCTGTCCCAGCGGCGCGTCGGTGGGCACTTCCACCAGTTGCACCGCTTCATCGACATCGAGCACCTGCGGCAACTTGCGCGCGGCCTTGGGCGCGCGCAGCGATGCGGCGGGATTGGCGGCGATGCGCCCGTGGCGCAGCAACCACTGATAGAAACTGCGACAGGCGGACAGACGCCGTTGCAGGCTTTTCGGCGTCAGTCCGCGGCGATGCTCGTCGGCGATGAAGGCGCGCAGTTGCGTGTTCTGCAACGCGGCGACGTCGCCCGCGTTCCGCGATGCCGCCCAATCGGCGAGGGATTGCAGGTCGCGGCGATAGGCGTCGATGGTGTGCTTCGACGATTGGCGTTCGACCGCGAGGTGGTCGAGGAAGCCGTCGATCGATGACCTGGATTCGTCCACCCTCATCCGCCTTCGGCACCTTCTCCCGCCAGCGGGAGAAGGAAAATCAAACGAACCGCTGCAACGCAGCCGCCAGCGATTCGGCCATCATCCGCAGGAACAGCGTGCCCATGCCCGGGTAGAAACGGTTGGCGTCGCGGCTGCCGACCGCGACCAGGCCCGTGCCCGGCATCGGCAGCAGCGCGCTGGACTGCACGTCCTCGACGCGGTCGGCGTACAGCAACGCATGCTTTTCCGGCTGCAGGCGCCCGCTCAGCGGTTCGCCGTCGGCGAGGCAATCGCGGAACGGCGCGAGGCGCGTATCGCCGGCGGGAATGACCTGCAGCCAGTCGACATCGTCGAGGCCCGCAACGGGCTGGAACAGCACGATCCGCACCAGGTCGCCCTGGAAATCCTCGGCCAGGCTCGCGGCCATCGCGCGCACGGTGTCGCCTGCGTTGCCCTGCCGCATCAGCGCCAGCGTCAACTGGTGCGTGCGCACGGCGAGGCGTTCGTTGTCCTGCGCATTGGCGAACAATTCGTGCAGGCGCCGCGACAGCTCGCGGTTCTTGTCGCGCAGCACTTCCAGCTGGTAGCTCGCCAGCGACGCGGCCGGGCCTTCGTCGCGCGGCACCACCAGGCTGATCGCGAGATCGGGGAACTGCTTGAGGAATTGCGGGTGGCGACGCAGCCATGCGGCGACTTCGTGCGCACCGAGTTTTTCCGTCTGTTCGATCATCTTTCCCAGTCCTTTTCGAACATGTTCCCTTCGAACACGAACGTGGCCGGCCCCGACATCGCGATGCCGCCACCGGCCGGATCATAGTGGATGCGCAGCTCGCCGCCGGGCAACGACACGGCGACGCCGTTCGCCGCATCGACGCGGCCGCGCCGCGCCAGCACCGCGACCGCCGCGCAGGCGCCGCTGCCGCAGGCCAGGGTTTCGCCGGCGCCGCGCTCGTACACGCGCAGGCGGATGCGGTCGGGCGCGAGCACCTGGGCGAAGCCGACGTTCACCGATTCGGGGAACGCGCGGCTGCGTTGCAGCCAGGGCCCGACGTGCCCGACCGGCGCGAGGTCGACCGCATCGACTTCGATCACCGCGTGCGGATTGCCCATCGACACCGCGCCGAAGCGCAGCGTTTCGCGGTCGAGTTCGAGCGCGTATTCGTCCTGTTCCTGCACGAACCCGGCAAGCGGGATGTTCGGCGGCGCGAATTCGGGCGCGCCCATGTCGATCTCGAAGCGGCCGTTCGCGTCGCGGGTCACGGCGTGCAATCCGGTCGGGCTGTCGATGGCGAAATCGCCCTGCGCCGGCGCGGCGCCATCGCGCACCAGCCACGCGGCGATGCAGCGCGCGCCGTTGCCGCATTGCTGCGCATGCGAGCCGTCCGCATTCCGGATGCGATAGCTCGCCACCGCATCCGTGCTGCGCGGCGCCTCGATGGTCAGGATCTGGTCGCAGCCGACGCCCATGTGGCGGTCTGCGAGCGCGCGGCACAGGTCGGCATCGGGTGCGGCACGCCCGTCGCGCAGGTCGAGCACGACGAAATCGTTGCCCGCGCCGTGCATCTTGGTGAAACGCAGCGGATGGCGCGGCATGTCCGCGCCCATCGCTCAACCGCCCCCGTCGGGGTTCGGCGGCGTGGTCGGCTCGACCGGCGTCGCCGCCGCGGTGCTCGTGGGTGTCGGCAGCGTGGTATCGGCCGGGGTCGCCGGCACGACGCTCGAAGGCACGGGCAGCGCTGTGCTCGCCGGCGTCGCGGTCGTCGCGGTCGTCGCGGGCACGGCCATCTCATCCGCGGGCGATGGCGGATGCACCAGCGGGCCCTTGTTGCCGCAACCGGCGAGCCCGGCCAGCACGAACAGCAGGAATGCGATGCGCTTGGTCATGGCGGGAGTGTACTCGCGGCCTCCCTCACTGTCGCGGTTCCGGACGGAGCCACAGCCACGACGCGACCACGGCCATGCAGGCGATCGGCAGCGCGGTCATCCACCAGCGGTGCGACGGGAACGCGACCATCACCGCCAGCAGCACGATCGCGCAGGCGAGCATGGTCCACGTGGCCGCCCACTTGGCGCGGCGCGACACCGCACCGTTCGCTTCCCAGTCGCGGATCGCGGGCCCGAACACCGGATGCGCCAGCAGGCGCGCGCGCAAGCGCTCGGAACCGCGCGCCGCGGCGTAGGCGGCGATGAGGATGAACACCGTGGTCGGCAGGCCGGGCACGAAGATGCCGACGATGCCGGTCGCGAAACTGGCCCAGGCCAGCAACCACCACAGCCAGCGGGTCACGGGGTCACTTGCCGGGTTCGACGCCCAGCTGGTCGAGCATGAACGCGTACATCTCCGCCAGTTCGCGATAGCGGCGGAAACGCCCGGACTTGCCGCCGTGGCCCGCGTCCATGTTGGTGCGCAGCACGACCGGGTTCGAACCGGTGTCGAGGTCGCGCAGCTTCGCCACGTATTTCGCCGGCTCCCAGTACTGCACCTGCGAATCCCACAGCCCGGTGCCGACGAACATCGCCGGATAGGCCTGCTTCGACAGGTTGTCGTAGGGCGAATACGAGAGCATGTAGTCGTAGTACTTCTTCTTTCCCGGGTTGCCCCACTCGTCGTACTCGTTGGTGGTCAGCGGGATCGTCGGATCGAGCATGGTCGTCACCACGTCCACGAACGGCACCTGCGACAGGATCACGCGGTACTTGCCCGGCGCCATGTTCGCGATCGCGCCCATCAGCAGGCCGCCGGCGCTTCCGCCGTAGGCGGCGACGCGATCGGGCGCGGCATAGCCCTGCTGCACCAGGAAATCGGTCACGTCGATGAAGTCGGTGAAGGTGTTCTTCTTGTTGAACAGCCGGCCATCGTCGTACCAGGCGCGGCCCATCTCCTCGCCGCCGCGCACGTGGGCGATGGCGTACACCATGCCGCGGTCGAGCAGGCTGACGTTGGTCACGCTGAACGCGGGATCGGTGGAATGGCCGTAGCTGCCGTAGGCGTACTGCAGCATCGCCGCCTTGCCGTTCTTCTCGAAGCCCTTGCGATAGACCACGGACACCGGGATCTTGGTGCCGTCGCGCGCGGTCGCCCATAGGCGTTCGGTGACGTAGTTCGCCGGGTCGTAGCCGCCGAGCACCGGCTTCTGTTTCAGCAGCCGGCGTTCGCCGGTGTCGACGTTCAGTTCGTAGATCGTGTCCGGCGTCGCCAGCGAGGTGTAGCCGTAGCGCAGCCACGGCGTGTCGTGCTCGGTCTTGTCGTCGAACGCCATCGAATACGCGGGTTCGTCGGCCTTGACGAATTCGTCGCTGCCGTCGTTGCGGTGCAGGCGGATGCGCTCCAGCCCGCCGGAACGCTCCTCGATGGCGATGAAGCCGTCGAACAGCTCGAAATCCTGCACGAAGACGCCGGGCCGGTGCGGCACGAGGTCGGTCCAGTCCTTGCGCGAAGTGCTGCCGTCGGGCGCGGCGACCAGCTTGAAGTTGGTCGCGGGAACGCCGTTCGCGTCCGGGGCATTGGTGTGGATCACCCAGCGGTCGCCGAGGTGGTCGGCATGGTATTCGACCCCGTCCTCGCGCGGCGAAAGCACGCTGAACTCGCGCGGATCCGCAGCCGGCGCGCAGCGCACCTCGGTCATTTCGGTGGCGCCGACGTCGATGCAGATGTACTTGTCGTCGCCGGTCCGCCACACGCCCATGTAGAAGCTGTCGTCGGCTTCCTCGTACACCACCGGGTCGTCCTTCGGATCGCTGCCGAGCACGTGCTTACGCGTGCGCTTGGTCAGCAGCGTGTCCGGGTCGTTTTCGACGTAGAACAGCGTGCGGTTGTCGTCGGCCCACGCGCTGTAGGACGCCACGCCGTGGATCGCGTCGGGATACACCTCGCCGCTGTCGAGATCCTTGAAGCGGATCGTGTATTGCCGGCGCCCGACGTCGTCCTCGCTCCAGGCCATGATCCGGTTGTCGGGCGAGATTTCGTATTCGGCGACATGGAAGTAATCCTTGCCTTCCGCCATCGCGTTCTCGTCGAGCAGCACCTGTTCGCCGGCGAAATCGCCCGCGGCGTTGGCACGCATGATCGACATGGCGTCGATGCCCGGGCCGTCCTTGCGCCGCGCCTGGATCGGGTAGTCGCGGCCGGCCTCGTAGCGCGCGTAGTACCACCAGCCGCGTTCGCGCACCGGCACCGTGGCATCGTCCTGCTTGATGCGCCCCACGATCTCATCGTACAGCCCGTCCTCGACCGGCTTGAGCGGTTTCATCACCGCGTCGGCGTAGGCGTTCTCGGCCTTGAGGTAGGCGAGCATTTCCGGATCCGCGCGGGTGTCGTCGCGCAACCAGTAGTACTCGTCGTCGCGGCTGGCGCCGAAGGGCGCGGTCACGACGTGCGGCTTGCGCGCGGCATCCGGTGGCGACGGCAGGTCCTGGGCGTTGGCGATGCTGCTCATGAGGAAGAAGCCGGCGATCAGTGTGCGGAATGTGATCGAATGGGGCTGCGCAGGGCGGATTGCAATCACTTCCTTCCCTTTCGCGCAGCGAAGGGGAGGGTTAGGGAGGGGTACATCCGGTTTGCCGACAACCCCCTCCCGCCCCCCCTTGCGCCATGCGCAAAGGGGAGGAGAGGAACAATTCACTTCGCGAGTTCGTTCCACAGGAACGCGTAGGTCAGCGCCCACAGGTGCGCCTGCTGGCGGTTGGTCGCGCCGGCGCCGTGGCCGCCCTCGGTGTTCTCGTAGTAGCGCACGTCCTTGTTCGCGGCGAGCATCTTCGCCGCCATCTTGCGCGCATGGCCCGGATGCACGCGGTCGTCGCGCGTGGTGGTCCAGATGAAGGTCGGCGGATACGACTTCGCCGGATCGAACAACTGGTACGGCGAGAAGGTCCTGATGTACTCCCAGTCGGACGTGTCCGGATCGCCGTATTCGGCCATCCACGACGCGCCGGCGAGCAGGTGGCTGTAGCGATTCATGTCCAGCAGCGGCACCTGGATCACCAGCGCGCCGAACAGTTGCGGGTACTGCACCAGCATGTTGCCGATCAGCAGGCCGCCGTTGCTGCCGCCCATCGCGCCCAGGTGCGCGGGGGAAGTCACCTTGCGCGCGGCCAGGTCCTGCGCGACCGCGGCGAAGTCCTCGTAGGCCACGTGCCGATCCTGCTTCAGCGCGGCCTGGTGCCAGCGCGGGCCGTATTCGCCGCCGCCGCGGATGTTGGCGAGCGCGTACACGCCGCCGCGTTCCAGCCAGGCCTTGCCGATGACGCCCGAATACTCCGGCACCTTCGACACTTCGAAGCCGCCATAACCGTACAGCAGGGTCGGCGCCTTGCCGTCGAACGCGAGGTCCTTGCGGCGCACGAGGAAGTACGGCACGCGGGTGCCGTCCTTCGAGGTGGCGAAGTGCTGTTCGACCACGTCCTTCGATGCGTCGAAGAACGCGGGATTCGACTTCAGCGCTTCCGGTTGATGGCCCGAATGCCACAGCGACAGCGTGGTCGGGGTGAGGAAACCGGTTTCGATCAGCCACAGGTCGTCGCTGTCGTCCGGATCGACCGCGCCCACGCCGAGCGTGCCGATGCCGCCCTTGCCGGCGAACGGCGTCGCTTTCCAATCCTGCGCGGGATCGAGCACTTCGAGCCGGCTCTTGACGTCGTCGAGCACGTTGAGGACGAGCCTGTTCCTGGTCCAGGTCACGTCCTCGAGCGAAGTCGTGTCGCTGGGCGTGAACAGCACCGCGAACTCGCGCTTGCCGGCCATGAAGTCGTCGAACTTCGTCGCGAGCAGCGCGCCGGCCGGATAGTCGTGGCCGCCGACCGACCACGGTTCGCGCAACTGCAGCGTCAGCCATTCGCGATGGATGCCCTTGCCCGCCGAGTTCGGCGCGTCGACCTTCGCCAGCGTGCCGTCGGCGCCGCGCAGGAACAGTTCGTCGTTCCAGAACGCGATGGTGCGGTCGACGAAATCGCGCTCGAAGCCCGGCGTGCGGTCGCGGAACGCGGTGGCGGCGAGGTCGTCGGGCTTGCCTTCGTACACGGTCGTGGCCGCGGACATCGGCGTGCCGCGCGTCCACAGCTTGGCGATGCGCGCATAACCCGAGGTGGTCATCGAACCGGGACCGAAATCGGTGCCGACGTAGACATGGTCGCGATCGATCCACGACAGCCCGCCCTTGGCCTCGGGGCGGAAGAAGCCGCCTTCCACCCAGTCCTTCGCGTCGAGGTCGAACTCGCGGGTCACGTCGGCATCGGCGCCACCGCGCGAGAGCGCGATGAGGCAGCGGTGGTAACCGCCGTCGGCTTCGCGCAGGCAATCCGCGCCGTGCCAGACCCAGTTTTCCTTTTCGGCCGCGCCGAGCGCGTCGAGGTCGATCACCGTTTCCCACTGCGGTTCGGCCTTGCGGTATTCGTCCAGCGTGGTGCGCCGCCACAGTCCGCGCGGGTGCTGCGCGTCCTTCCAGAAATTGTAGTAGTAGCCGCCGATCTTCTCGACGCCGGGGATCTTGGCCTTGGAATCGAGGATGGCCTCGATCTGCGCCTGCAACGCATCAAAACCGGCGCCCTTCGCCAATTCGGCATCCGTGCGCGCGTCCTGTTCGCGGACCCAGGCCAGCGGTCTGTCGCCGGTGACATCCTCCAGCCAGAGATAGGGATCGTCGGTGGCGGTGGACATGGCGGGCTCCTGCGGGGCGTCGGCGGCGAAGGCCGGTGCGGCGGCGGCAAGCCCGGCCATCAGCACGAGGAGCAAGCGGGTCTGGCGCATGGCGTGTTCGCGTGGAAATGAACCCGAAACGCTAGCACGCAACCGGACCTTCAGCGCATGCGGATGGTCACGCGGCGCGCCTGCACCCGCCGACGGCGCGGAATCGCGGCCGCGACGCGCGGCATGGGGAAACCGGCGACGCTCCACCACGCCGCCAGCGGCATGCCGAGCAGCCACAGCGGCAGGAAGCCGAACCAGTCGCTGTGGCCGCGCATGGCGGGCACCAGCAGCAGGGCGAGCGCACCGAGGATGACGGCGGTGCGCAGGTAACGTTCGGGGCGCGGATCGTGGGCGTGCATGGCGGTGCTCCGTGTCGGGTGGCCGACAGGCTGGGGTCGCGGCTTCTCACGGATTGCGATTCCGATCCCCTCTCCCCGCATGCGGGGAGAACGAAGGAACGCTCAATATCCCGCCGCGTCCAGCGCCTTCTCCGCCTGCGCCCGGCCGATGTCGATCAACTCGCGGCCGCGCCAGAATTCGTAGAACTGGCAGGCGTCGCGCGGGATGCGGATCAGCAGTTCCGGCGGATCCAGCGCTAGTTGCACGCGCGCGATCTGCGCCTGCATCGTGTCCAGCGCGCGCGACATCACTTCGGTCAGGTCGAGGCGATGGTCCGGCGTTTCGTCGTCGTCGCCGAAATGGCGCTCGAACCAGCGCCCGAGCATGCCCGGCGCGCCCTCGCCTTCCCCGTTGTCGCCTTCGCGCGCGGGTTCGCCCGGCGGCGCCTGCGGCCAGCCATGCATGTCCACCGCGATCAGCCGCTGCGCGCCGGACAGTCGCGTCGCGGTGATCGGCAGCGGCGCGAGGATGCCGCCATCGACGAGCTCGCGCCCACCGAGCGTGAACGGGGTGAACACGCCGGGGATCGCGAACGAGGCGCGCACCGCGTCCCACAGGTCGCCGCGGCGCAGCCAGACTTCGCGCTGTCGCAGCAGGTCGACCGCGACCGCGGTGAAATCCACCGGCAATGCCTCGATGCGCGGTTCGCCGACGACTTCGCGCAGCGCGCGCACCAGGCGGTCGCCGGTGAACAGCGCGGGGCGGCCGAGGCCGGGGTCGAGCAGGCGCAGCATCGCGCCGCGGCTGGTACGCAGCATCCAGTCGCGCAGTTCCCCGAGCTTGCCCGCGGCGCAGGCGCCGCCGACCAGCGCGCCGCTGGAACTGCCGGCGATGGCATCGATGCGCAGGCCGCGCGCCTGGATCGCCTCGACCACTCCGATCTGCGCCAGCCCGCGCGCGCCGCCCGCGCCGAGCGCGAGGGCGATGCGGTCGTCGCCGGCGGCCGGCATCAGTCGTAGTTCGCGACGGCGAGCTGCAGCATGCCGCGCATCTGTTCGCGCAAGGCCTTGGGCTCGACGATTTCCGCGTCGGCGCCGTAATGCAGCACGTCCATCAGCAGTTCGCGCGCATTGCTGTAGGGAATCTTCAGTTCGTAGCGGCCATCGGGCAGGAAGCGCCCCTGCTGCTGCGAATGCCAGCGTTCGTCGGCGACCCAACGCGCGGCCTTGGCGCCGAACACGATCGTCGCCCAGCCCTTGGGTTCTCCGGAGAAGATGCCGTAGCCGCCGGCGAGCTGGCGGTCGAGTTCTGTGTCGTCGACGTCGCGCGCGGGCGTTTCGAGCAGGCGCGCGGCGGCGATGCGGTCCACCGAAAAGCTGCGCAGGCCCTGCTTGTCCTCGTCCCAGGCGTCGAGGTACCAGTTGTCGCGGTAGTGGGTGATGCGCTGCGGCGACACCGTGCGCCGCGTCGCTTCGTCGGTGGAGCGCGCGCGGTAATCGAACGCGAGTTGCCTGCGCTCCAGCACCGCCGAGCAGACAATGCGGAAGGAATGCTCGTCCATGCGCCGGCCGCGGTGCGGAATGACCCGCACGCGCTGCATCGGCCAGTTGCGGCCGGTGGAATGCTCGTCGAGCAGTTTCTCGATGCGTTGCTGCAACGGCGCCAGCGCCGAGGACAACACGCCGCCGCCGCTGCGCGAGAGCAGTTGCTGCGCGGCGAGCAGCGCGTGCAGTTCCTCCGAATTCAGCCACAGGCCCGGCAGTTCGAAGCGCCCGCCGCCGTCGGGGTCGTAGCGGAAGCCGGCTTCGCCATCGCCGACGACCGGCGCCATCAGCGCATCGCGCAGGAAGGCGAGGTCGCGGTAGACCGTGGCGCGCGAACAGCCGAGTTCGTCCTGCAGCCGCGCCACCGTCACCGGGTAGCGCGCGGCCTGGAGGGTGCGGTGCAGGGCGAGGATGCGTTCATAGCGGTCCATGCGAGGATTATGCCGTGCCCGGCCGCCGCCATCGTGGCGACGCGCCCATCGGGACATGCCTTCCGGAGCCCGCCATGGACCGCAAGACCCTGCTCGCCGCCGCCCTGCTCCCGATCCTCGCCGCATGCAAGCCCGCGGCCGCGCCGCAGGCCGGGCCCACGCCGGCACCCGCCGCGCCGACGGCCGCGGTCGCTGCCGCGCCCGGCCCGGTGTCCGACGCGCGCGCCGACGTGGTCGCGGCCATGCGCGCGTTCTGGAACCTGCGCAGCTACCACACCGCGATGCACATCGAAGGCGGCCCGCGCGGCCCGATCGACAATGCCGTCGATTTCGTCGCGCCGGATCGCTACCGGATGGAAACCGCGGGGCGCGGCGCGCAGGTGATCATCGGCGACACCATGTACATGGACGTCAACGGCCACGGCATGAAGGTGCCGCTGCCCGAAGGCACCCTCACCCAATGGCGCGACCCGGGCAAACTGGCCGACGCCGAAACCGAGATGACGGTCGAGGCGCAGGGCAGCGATGCCGTCGACGGCCAGGCGGCGAAGAAATACCTGGTGCGCGTGGCCAAGCCGAAACCCGGCGAGATGACCATGTGGATCGGCGACAACGGGCTGCCGTTGCAGATCGTCTCGCACAACCCGATGGGCCAGGCCACGATCAGGTATTCGCGCTTCAACGATCCCGCCCTGTCGATCGAAGCGCCGCAGTGAGCGAGCCCGTCCTCGATCTGTCGCCCTCGCCCGGCGACGAGGTCAAGCGCACGACCTGCTACATGTGCGCCTGCCGCTGCGGGATCAAGGTGTGGGTGAAGGGCGGGAAAATCCGCTACATCCAGGGCAACCGCGAGCATCCCGTCAACCAGGGCGTGCTCTGCGCCAAGGGCGCGAGCGGAATCATGCAGCACTATTCGCCGGCGCGATTGCGCAAGCCGCTGCTGCGCACCGGCGAACGCGGCGCGGGCGAGTTCCGCGAAATCGAATGGGACGAGGCGCTCGACATCGCGGCCTCGTGGCTCAAGCCGATCCGCGAACGCAATCCCGACGAACTCGCCTTCTTCACCGGTCGCGACCAGTCGCAGGCGCTGACCGGCTGGTGGGCGCAGCAGTTCGGCACGATCAACTACGCCGCGCACGGCGGTTTCTGTTCGGTGAACATGGCCGCGGGCGGCCTGTACACGCTCGGCGGTTCGTTCTGGGAATTTGGCGAACCGGACTGGGAACACACGCGCTACCTGATGCTGTGGGGCGTGGCAGAAGACCACGATTCCAACCCGATCAAGCTGGGGCTGGGAAAACTCAAGGCGCGCGGCGCGAAGATCGTCGCGGTCAACCCGGTGCGCAGCGGCTACGGCGCCATCGCCGATGAATGGATCGGCATCCGCCCCGGCACCGACGGCCTGTTCGCGTTCGCGCTGGCGCACGAACTGCTGCGCATGGACCGCATCGACCTGGATTACCTCGTGCGCTACGCCAACGCGCACTGGCTGGTCATCGACGATCCCGGCGACGCGGATGACGGACTGTTCGCGCGCGACGCGCAAGGCAATGCGTTGTGCGCCGTGCAGGGCAGCGGCTTCGCCCGAGCCGAGGCCATCGACATCTCCCCCGCAGTCGTCGGCGAATACACGCTGCCCGACGGCCGCAAGGCGTGCCCGGTGTTCCAGTTGATCGTGGATCGCTACCTCGATCCGCAATACGCGCCGGAAGCCGTCAGCGAGCGCTGCGGAATCCCCGCCGACACCATCCGCCGCATCGCGCGCGAACTGGCCGAGGCGGCGTTCGAATCGAACTTCTCGCTGCCCATCGCATGGACCGACAGCTGGGGCCGCGAACACGCGTCCATGCAGGGTCGCCCGGTGTCGATGCATGCGATGCGCGGCATCAGCGCGCACAGCAACGGCTTCCACACCTGCCGCGCCCTGCACCTGGTGCAACTGCTGCTCGGCGCGATCGATGCGCCCGGCTCGTTCCGCTACCAGCCGCCGTATCCGAAGCCGATTCCGCCGGCGAACCGCCCCGGCAAGGCGCGCAAGGCCGACGGCACGCTCGATGCCGGGCCGCTGGGTTTCGTGCACGGGCCCGAAGACCTCGTCGTCGACGAACGCGGCCAGCCGCGCCGCATCGACCACGCGTATTCCTGGGCCTATCCGCTGTCCGCGCACGGCATGATGCACACCGTCATCCGCAACGCCTGGGCCGGCGATCCCTATCGCATCGACACGCTGTTCATGTTCATGGCGAACATGAGCTGGAACTCGTCGATGAACACCACCGAGACGATGCGCTGGCTCACCGACAAGGACGAATCCGGCGAATACCGCATCCCGCGCATCATCTATTCCGATGCCTACGCGTCGGAGATGGTGGCCTACGCCGACCTGGTGCTGCCGGATACGACCTACCTCGAGCGCTTCGATGCGATTTCGCTGCTGGACCGGCCGATCAGCGACGCCGATGCGGCCAGCGATGCGATCCGGCACCCGGTGTTCGATCCAGCGACGCAACTCGACGAAGACGGCAAGCCGCGCGACGTGCGCGGTTTCCAGTCGGCGCTGATCGATCTCGGCGCGCGCATCGGCTTGCCCGGGCTGGTGAACGAAGACGGTTCGCCCAGATACCGCGACTACGCCGACTACATCGTCCGCCACGAACGCATGCCGGGCGTCGGCCTGCTTGCCGGATGGCGTGGCGAGGACGGCCAAAGCGAAGGCAAGGGCGCGCCGAATCCGCAGCAATTGCAGCGCTACATCGAGCATGGCGGCTTCTGGCACGCGCCGACCCCCGAGTCCGCGCGTTACTACAAGATGGCCAACCGCGATTACCTGCAATGGGCGCAGCGCTTCGGTTTCGTGCCGAACGACGCGCCCATCGTGCTGCAACTGTATTCGGAGACGCTGCAGAAATTCCGGCTGGCCGCGCAGGGCCACGGCGCGATGCAACCGCCGCCGGAACACCGCGAGCGCGTGGCGACCTACTTCGATCCGCTGCCGATCTGGTACGAGCCGTTCGAGCACGCGCAACTGCGGAACTCCTCCCCTTTGCGCGAAGCGCAAGGGGGAGGTTGGGAGGGGGTGGCTCTTGGCGACGGCGAAAAGCACCCCTCCCCGACCCTCCCCTTCGCCTTCGGCGAAAGGGAGGGAGAAGAACGCTTCCCGCTTTCCGCCATCACCCAGCGCCCGATGTTCATGTACCACGCCTGGGGTTCGCAGAACGCCTGGCTGCGGCAGATCGCCGCGCGCAACTTCCTCTACCTGCACCCGGACACTGGCGCGAAATACGGACTGGCGGACGAGGACTGGATCGAAGTGTCTTCGCACAACGGCGACATCTCGGTGCAGGCGAAGTTCGCGGCCAACGTGCAGCCGGACACGGTCTGGACCTGGAACGCGATCGGCAAGCGCAAGGGCGCGTGGAAGCTCGCGAAGGATGCGCCGGAAGGCGACAAGGGCTTCCTGCTCAACCACCTGATCTCCGATGTCACGCCTAAGGGCGATTACGCCAATGCCGATCCGGTCACCGGGCAGGCCGCGTGGTTCGACCTGCGCGTGCGGATCCGGAAGATCGGCGGCGGCAAGGCCGGAGCAGGCGCCGGCGAGAGCGAACCGCAGTTCCCGCCGCTGGCATTCCCCGAGGCAAGCGAACGCCCGCTGCGGTATGGTGCGGGGATGCGCGGCCGGCGGGGCTGAGCCCGGCGCGCGTCGCAGATACCACCGGAGACCCTGATTCCATGGGATGGCAAGCCTGGGCGACCGTCGCCATCATCGTCGCGGCGGTGATCGCCTTCGCCAGCGAGAAGATCCGCATCGACCTGGTCGCGTTGATCGTGCTGGCGTTGCTGGTGGTGCTGAAGATCGTCGGCCTCGACGACGCCCTGAGCGGCTTCAGCAACGAGGCCACGATCACCGTGGCCGCGATGTTCGCGCTGAGCCTGGGCATCGAGCGTTCCGGCGCGCTGGAACCGCTGATCCGCTGGCTGTCGCGGATCAGGAAGCCATGGCTGCTGACCCTGGCGATGATGCTGACCATCGCGCCGATGGGCGCGTTCGTGAAGAACATCGCGCTGGTCGCCACCTTCCTGCCGCTGGCGCTGCGCGTATGCGCGCGCTCGGGCACCTCGCCGGCGCGGGTGCTGATGCCGATGGCCTACGCGGCGCAGATGGGCGGCGTGTGCACGCTGATCGGCACCTCGTCCAACCTGCTCGCCGACACGCTCGCGCAGAAGCACGGGATGGCGCCGATCGGCGTGTTCGAGTTCACCAAACTCGGCGCCATCCTCGCGCTCGCCGGCATCACCTACCTGCTGCTGGTGGGTCGCTGGCTGTTGCCGCAGAAGGTCGACGCGCAGTTGCCGGTGGAACAGGACATCGGCAAGTACGTGGCGGAATTGCGCGTGGGCCGCGATTCGGCGATCCGCGACAAGACCATCGAAGACGTTGGCATGGGCGAGAAATTCGGCGTCCATCCGATCCAGCTGCTGCGCGGCGAGGAAGAACTGTGGTCGCCGCGTTCGGAAAAACTGCAGGCGGGCGACGTGCTGCTGGTGCGCGGCGAGTGGGAGAAGATCGAGGATTTCCGCAAGGTCGCCAGGCTCGAGCACGCGCCCGAGCACCGCTACACGCAGGAAGGCGACGATCCGCGCGTGCTGGTCGAGATCATGGTCGCGCCGGCGAGCCGCGTGCAGGGGCGCACCCTGCCGGAACTCAACCTGCAGTGGCTGTACGACGCCAACGTGCTCGCCATCCATCGCCGCGGCCACGTGCTGCGCAGCACCCTGAAATCGGTGGAACTGGACCTCGGCGACGTGCTGCTGATGCTGGTCGACGAGGACAAGGTGCCGCGATTGCGCAGCGACGACCGCTTCATCGTGCTCAGCGCGCGCGAAGAGGCGACATCGACGCCGCGCAAGGCCTGGCTCGCGGTCGGGATCATGGCTTCGGTGGTGGTGGCGTCGGGCCTGCACTGGCTGCCGATCCCCGCGGCCGCGATCTGCGGCGCGGTGGCCATGGCCTTCGCCGGTTGTTACGGGCGCCGCGACATCTACCAGTCGATGGACTGGAAGATCATCGTCCTGCTCGGGGCGATCCTGCCGCTGGGCATCGCGATCGAGAAGACCGGCCTCGCCGACGCGGTGGTCTCGGGCAGCATGGGCCTGGTCGGCGAACACGGGCCGCTGCTCGCGCTGCTCGTGGTGTACCTGCTCACCGCGCTGCTGACCGAACTGATGGGCCACAACCCGTCGGTGGTGCTGATGATCGGCATCGCGATTTCGATGGCGCATTCGGTCCACGCCGATCCGCGCCCGTTCGTGGTCGCGGTGGCGTTCGCGGCGGCGACCTCCTTCGCCACGCCGGTCGGCTACCCCACCAACACCATGGTCTATTACGCCGGCGGCTATCGCTTCACCGACTTCATGAAGGTCGGCATCCCGCTGATCGCGATGTTCTGCGCCTTGTCGATGTGGCTGATCCCCAGGTTCTGGCCGTTCCATCCCTGAGCCGCGCCGGCCGCGCGTATCATCCCGCCACATGGACGCGCCGCTGGACTGGTATTTCGACTTCATCTCGCCGTTCGCCTACCTGCAGTGGCGACGGCTGCGCCGCGACCACGCGGGCGTGGCGTTGAATCCGAAACCGTTGCTGTTCGCCGCGATCCTCGACCACGTCGGCCAACTCGGCCCGGCCGAGATCCCGCAGAAGCGCCGCCACACCTACCGCATCGTACTGTGGCAGGCGCGCGAGCTCGGCATCCCGCTGCATTTCCCGCCCGCGCATCCGTTCAACCCGCTGCCGGCCTTGCGCCTGTGCCTTGCCGCGCAGGATCGGACCCGGGCGATCGACGCGATCTTCGACCATCTCTGGGAACGCGGACTGCAAGGCGACAGCATCGAAACCCTGGCCGGCGTCGCGAAGTCGCTCGGCATCGACGACATGGCCGCGGCGATTTCGCGCGACGAGGTAAAGCGCGAACTGCTGGCGAACGGCGAGCAGGCCAGGGCACTGGGCGTGTTCGGGGTTCCGACCCTGAAGGTGCGCGACGAACTGTTCTGGGGCAACGACGCCACCGACCTCGCGCTCGCGTACGCGCGAGATGCGTCCGTGCTCGACGCCGAGATGCGCCGCGTCGACGAACTGCCAGAAGCCGTGCAACGCAGGAGACCGGCGTGACCGCGCTGCCGCCGCCGTCGGCGAAGAAGCTCGGCCTGGTGATCGACCTCGACACCTGCGTCGGCTGCCACGCCTGCGCGACCAGTTGCAAGGAATGGAACGCCGGCGGCATCGCCGGGCCGCTGACCGACGAGCATCCCTACGGCAAGGATCCGCAGGGCGTGTGGTTCAACCGCGTGCACAGCTACGAACTCGCGCCGGACGAATCGACGAAGCAGCCCGCGCAGACCCTGCATTTCCCGCGTTCCTGCCTGCATTGCGAAACGCCCGCCTGCGTCACCGTCTGTCCGACCGGCGCCAGTTACAAGCGCGCCGAGGACGGCATCGTGCTGGTCGACGAGGACAAGTGCATCGGTTGCAAGCTGTGCAGCTGGGCCTGTCCGTATGGCGCACGCGAGTATTCCGCGGTCGAAGGCGTGATGAAGAAATGCACGCTGTGCGTGGATCGCATCTACAACGACAATCTCGACGAAATCGACCGCCAGCCGGCCTGCGTGCAAGCCTGCCCGACCCGCGCGCGCCATTTCGGCGACCTCGGCGACCCGGAATCGGATGTGTCGAAACTGGTCGCGGAAAGAAGCGGCGTCGCGCTGATGCCCGAGCTCGGCTACGCGCCGACCAACCGCTACCTGCCGCCGCGTCCACGGCGCACGGGCGACGACGAAGCGCCTGCGGACAATGCATCGCACGTCGACGCCGGCAACCTCGCATCGCGCTGGCTCAACCGCATCCTCAAGCGCTGACGCATGCACCCCGCCCTTTCGGTCATCTTCTTCACCACCCTCTCCGGCACCGGCTATGGGCTATGGCTGTGGCTGGGCCTGCGCATCGCGTTCGGGCCGCGCGCCTACGATTTCGAACCGATCGGCTGGTTCTTCGCCCTGCTGCTCGGCGCGGTGCTGACCACCATCGGCATCGTCGCCTCGCTCTGGCACCTCGGCAAACCGATGCGCGTATGGCGCGCGTTCTCGCAATGGCGTACCTCGTGGATGTCGCGCGAAGGCGTGATGGCGGTCGCGACTCTCGGCGTGGCGGTGTTGATGGTCGCGCCGTTGCCGATTCCGCACGAAACCGCGCAACGCCCGCTCGCCGCCCTGCTCGCCCTGTGCGCGCTGGGTACCGTGTGCAGCACCGCGATGATCTACGCTTCGCTCAAGCCGATCCCGGCGTGGCGGCATCCGCTGGTGCTGCCGGGCTATCTCGGCTTCGCCCTGCTCACCGGTGGACTCGCCTTCGCCGCATTGCCGCAGGCGTTGCCGGTGTTGCGTTTCGCATTGCCGATCCTGCTGGCGCTGGCCATCGCGATGGCGATCCTGAAAGTCGTTTACTGGCGCGCGATCGATGCGGAACCGTTGCCGCAAACCCGCGGCGATGCCATCGGCCTGCCGAACCGCAAGCCCTCGGTGTTCGAGCGCCCGCATACCGAGGCGAATTACCTGACGAAGGAAATGGGCTTCGTCGTCGCGCGCAGGCATGCACGCGTCCTGCGAGCCTTTTCGCTTCTGCTATTCGCATTCCTGCCCGCCATCTGCATCGCGCTCACCTACGCGATTTCGCAACCATGGCCGTGGATATTCATCGCGGCGTTGTGCGCGATCGCCGGTGCGTTCTTCGAGCGCTGGTTGTTCTTCGCCCAAGCGAAGCATTTGGTGATGTTGTATTACTAGCGGATCCCGCCGTGAAAGCATTACACCTTCTACTCTTATCCATCGGACTCACCATCGTGATCGATGCGTCCGCGGCGGAACGTTGGCCGCTCGCATACCGCGACCAATCTTCCAATCAGTTCATTTGGGACAAACGAACCCCACGCTTGGTAAGGACTGTTGTTCCGCATCAATTTGTCCCCGAACTGCTCGCGGGACTCGGAGGTCCGCCTGACCCAGTCTATGTGACATCGGATAGATATTTTTCAGCTTCCGCTTGCGTCCAGCACGCCTGTCCCAGCAAATCCTTTTTCTGGTACGACACGAACACTGGTTCTGGACTCGGCGCCATCCTAGATGCTTGGGAAGACGGCGATTTAACACTTGTCTCGAAAACAATCGATCCGAAGAACATTCCCAATCCTGCCGTTTCCGACCTTCGACGCTGGCTCACCGATCTCGGCATTCGACCCAAGTCGGTCGTTTTCGCTGATGCAAAAGGCAAGAAATCCAGCTTGATTCCAGCCGACTTTGCCCCTGCGCAGAGTTTTGTTTCGCCTGTCGCCAGATCCAGTTTCAATTGCAGCAAGGCGGCCACCGTTATTGAGAAACAAATTTGCACGGACTCGACTCTCTCCAAGCTGGATTTGGAGCTGTCAGATTTAGTCAGGGAAATAAAACTCGGCCACTCAACCCTCCCCGACAGACACCAACTACTGGAATTCCAGCGTGAGTGGCTTACCCATCGAGATCAGCAGTGCAAAGCGGAAATAGACATGGAAGCTTGCCTCGTAACTAGCTACAAACAGCAGTACGACGCCCTGATGAATTGGAAGCCGAAAAATTAGGGCGCCACTTATTCATGCTGACCCCGTTCCATACTTGATTCTGGTCGCGGCTAAAGCCGCTCCTACAGGGACGCGCGACTTGAGCCGTTCCTGAAGACCCCATCCCGCCCGGGTGGCAATCCCCGCCCCGACCCGGCAAAATCGGGCATGTAACCGTTTCCAACCGACGCCCATGCTCGTCTCCACGTGGCTGGCACTGGCGGGATTGCCGGTCTTTTTCCAGCCCCTCCCCCAGTCCCCGGACCAGACTGCCGTCGCCGCCATCGCCAGTGGCGTGGGCCTCCACGCCCCCTGCCTGCGCCTGCGCTGCCCCGGCTACGAATGGCAGCGGCCCTCCGCGGCCATCACCTACCGCGAACGCCCGGCACCCGTCTCCGCCTCCTCGCTGCCTGGCGCGCGACCGGCCGGCATGCAGGGATTGAGCGCGCCGTATTCGTCCCAGTTGTGGAGCACCAGCTACTTCAACGACCTCGGCATCGGCACCTCGCTGGGGATGAATCCGTTCCGCACGCCGGCCACCGACGTGCGCATGGCGTTCGGGCCGGCGCTGCGCATCCAGCCCTACGTCGACGACGGCACCGCGCGGCGCGGGCTGGTGGCGCGCGGACTGGTCGCGATGAACCAGAAACTCGGCGACCACGCGCGGCTCACCCAACAGGTGAGCATCGAGAAGGGACCGGCGAATACCTTCGTGCGCAATTCGTTCGGGGTGGACGTGTTCCTGCATCCGCAATGGGTGCTCGATTCCGACATCGAAACCGTCCACGACACGGTGCCGGACGGCAGGGGCGTCACCGACACCACCGGCACGGTGAACCTGCGCTACAGCTTCTGACCGGACGCGTCGATCAACCCACGCGCGCCCTGCGCCAACAGCAATTCCGCGACTTCCAGACCGAGGCATTCCGGCGCATCGCCGCGACCCTTCGCCTCCGCGCGGACGATGCGTCCGTCGACCGCGGAACCGACCAGCCCGGACAGCGACAGGTGTTCGCCCTCCAGCCGCGCGAACGCCGCGACCGGCACGTGGCAACTGCCGTGCAGCGCGCGGTTCATCGCGCGCTCGGCTTCGACGCCCACGCGCGTGTCGGCGTGGTCGAGCGCCGCGAGCAGCTCGCGCACCGCATCGTCGCCTTCGCGGCATTCGACCGCGATCGCGCCCTGCGCCGGCGCCGGCAGCCATTGCGGCGCATCGAGCCGCGCGCGGATGCGTTCGCCGAAACCGAGCCGCTTCAGGCCCGCGCAGGCGAGGACGATGGCGTCGTACTCGCCGCCGTCGAGTTTGGCCAGGCGCGTGTTGACGTTGCCGCGCAGGTCGAGCAACTGCAGGTCGGGGCGACGCGCGCGCAATTGCGCCTGCCGCCGCAGCGATGAAGTCCCGACGCGCGCGCCACGTGGCAGCGCATCGATGTCGGCGAAATGGTTGGCCACGAACGCGTCGGCCGGGTCCTCGCGCTCGAGGATCGCCGGCAAGGCGAAGCCCGGCTCGAGTTCCATCGGCACGTCCTTGAGCGAATGCACCGCGCAATCCGCATCGCCGCGCAGCATCGCGAGTTCGAGTTCCTTGAGGAACAGGCCCTTGCCGCCGATGGCCGCGAGCGAGCGGTCCAGCACCTCGTCGCCGCGCGTGCTCATCGGCACCAGTTCGACGACGAGGCCGGGATGCGTGGCGCGCAGTCGCGCAGCGACGTGTTCGCTCTGCCACAGCGCGAGCGGGCTCTTGCGGGTGGCGATGCGGAGCGTGGCCATGCGCGGATTATCGCCTTTGCTCCTCCCCTTGCGCGAAGCGCAGGGGGAGGTTGGGAGGGGGTTGCTCGGGAATTGCGGGAAAGCACCCCTCCCCGGCCCTCCCCTTCGCTGTGCGAAAGGGAGGGAGCGAAATCACAAATGCCGCACCGTCTCGCGCAACGCGGACACGCAGCGGCGGCTGACCTCGAGCGGTGCCTGCCCGTGGCGCAACACCGCCTGCACGTGGCCGTCGGGCGCGCGCTTCAATTCGACCAGTTCGTGCCGCGCGACCAGGCAGTTGCGGTGGATGCGCACGAAGCGTTCGCCGAATTCCTCCTCCAGCGACTTCAGCGATTCCTCGATCAGGTCCTCGCCGCGGGCGTGGTGCACGACGACGTATTTCTCCTCGGCCTGCAGGTAGTGCACGTCCTCGATCGGGATCAGGCGCAGGCTGCCGCGGATGCGCGCGCACAGGTGCGTGCGGCGCTGGCCGGTGGCGGAGACCGCATGCCCGCGGCCGGCGGCGAAGGTGCGCGCGCGATCGAGCGCGGCGGCGAGGCGCTCGGGGCGCACCGGCTTGACCAGGTAGTCGATGGCCTGCGCGTCGAACGCCGACAACGCGTGCGCGTCGTAGGCGGTGCAGAACACCACCGCCGGGCGCGGCTCGAACGCGGCGAGGTGGCGCGCGGCCTCGAGCCCGTCGATGCCGGGCATGGCGATGTCGAGCAGCACCAGGTCCGGCTTGAGTTCGGCGCAGGCATGCAGCGCGGCTTCGCCGTCCTCGGCCTCGGCCACGACCTCGATGCCCGCCTGTTCGGCGAGCAGCGCGCGCAGGCGGCTGCGCGCGAGCGGTTCGTCGTCGGCGATCACGATCCTCATGCGGGCGCGACCCTCGTCAAGCCGCTTCCTCCTTCGGTACCGGCAGGCGCAGTTGCACCCGATAGTAGCCCGCGTCCAAGGCGGCGGTCATCCGCCCCCGGCGAAGCGCGCCGACAGCCAGTCGCCGAGGTCGCGGATCTCCTCGGCGCATACCTGGTGCGCCATCGGATACGCGTGCCATTCCACGCGCATGCCGTCCGCCTGCAGCGCCTGCGCGCTGGCCTGCCCGGCGAACACCGGCACCACCGGATCCATCGTGCCGTGGGCCATGAACACCGGTTGCGAACGCGCGGCCTGGGCCGGCTGCGGCGCATCCGCGCCACCGAGCCCCGGCAGGTAGGTGGAAAGCGCGACCAGGCCCGCGAGCGGTTGTTGCCGCGCCAGTCCCGTCGACAGCGCGACTGCGCCGCCCTGCGAAAAACCGGCGAGCAGAATGCGTGATGCGGGAATGCCGCGTTCGACTTCGCGCGCGAGCAACGCCTCGACCTGCGCCATCGATTCGCGCACGCCCTGCAGGTCCGCGCGGTTGCGCAGGTCGGCCTCGACGATGTCGTACCAGGCGCGCATGCGCATGCCGCCGTTGATCGTCACCGCGCGTTGCGGCGCGTGCGGGAACACGAAGCGGATCGCCGGCCAGTCGCGCCGCACGAGTTCGGGCAGGATCGGCACGAAGTCGTTGCCGTCGGCGCCGAGGCCGTGCAGCCACAGCACCGACCATGCCGGCGACGGCCCGGTTTCACGTTCGACGGTTTCGAGCAATGCGGTCATGGCGATGCGTTTCGCGGTCCCGGGCGCAGTCTAAGCGCACGGCCGGGCCGGCCGCATCAGCCGCTGCCGTTCGTCAATCCTCGCCGCCGCGGCCGCGCACCTTGCCCGGGCCGACGCCTTCCACGCGCTTGAAGAAGCGGCGGAACGCGGCTTCGCTGCGATAGCCGAGCATTTCCGCGATGCGCGCGACCGAGAAGCGCCGGTCCTTGAGCAGGCGCCGCGCCTCGGTGGCGCGCCAGTGCGCGAGGTACTGGATCGGCGGCATGCCGACGGTGGCGGCGAACAGTTCCGCGAACGCGGTGCGCGACATGCCCGCCTCGCGCGCCATGGACTGGATGGTCCATTCCTCGCCCGGGCGTTCGTGCACCGCCGACAGCGCGCGCGACAGGCGCACGTCGGTGAGCGCGGCGAGCAGCCCGCGCGGCCGTTCGGCGCGGCGCACGTATTCGCACACGGCCATGGTGAACAGCGAATCCGCCAGCTTGTTCTGCACCAGTTGCCGTCCCCAGCGCTTGTCGCGGCTGGTTTCGACCAGCATCGCCGCGAGCTGGCGGAAGCCGGCGCTGCTGTCCACCGAACGCACGACGAAATAGGCAGGCAGCGCGCTGAAGATCGGGTTGGTCGAACCGGTGATGAATTCGAGTTCGCCGCACAGCATCGCGGTGTCGTCGCGTTCGGAATCGTCCGGCAAATGCGCATCCGGCATCGCCGACAGCAGGTGGCGCACGCCGGCGGGGAACACGATTAGGTCGCCTTCGCGCAGTTGCACGGGCGTGTCCAGGGATTCGCCGCTGACCCAGCACTCGCCTTCGGTCAGCAAATGGAACTGGCCGTGGCGCGTCGCCGGTTCCTGGTCGTACCAGGTGCCGCAGTAGCGCACGTCGGCGGTGATCTCCACGCGCATGCGGTAGGCGCCGAGCACCGTTTCCAGCACGCGATCGCGGTCTTCGTCGGTCGGCGCCTCGGTGGCGGGCATGGCTTGCATGCCCGCATCCTAAGTCGCCGACCGCGGCAGGACCATTGCCCGGAGTCCGCGTTTGCATGCGCGGGCGTCCGGACCGGCCGGGGCGCGGACGCGCGGGCATATCGCGGGGACGCATGGGACTATCGATGGGCCCGGGTTAGGCGTGGAATGCGCATCGCCGCCGATGCGGCCCATCCGACACCCGAATCCCGAGGATCCACCATGAATGCCAGCACCAAGACCTCCGCCGGCCTGTCCGCCGCCATCGCCGCCGCCGCGCTGTTCCTGGCCGCCCCCGTCGCCCAGGCAGCCCATCCCGCCGCCAGCGGCGCCGCGCCGATGGGCCACTGCATGGGTGCCAACGCCTGCAAGGGCCAGAGCGCTTGCAAGACCGCCGGCAACGCCTGCAAGGGCCAGAGCGCCTGCAAGACCGTCGCCCATTCCTGCAAGGGCCAGAACGCGTGCAAGAGCGCGGGCAATGCCTGCAAGGGCCAGAACGCGTGCAAGGGCCAGGGCTTCACCGAAACCACCGCCGCGCAGTGCACCCCCGCCGGCGGCCATTTCGAAGCCGCCAACTGACCGCCGCGCGGCGCCCGTTCCCTCCCCCGCGGGCGCCGCTTCCTTCGCATTCGACGACCACGCCATGAACCGCACCCTCCACGGTTTCGGACTCGGCCTGCGCCCGCAGCACTACCAGGCGCTGCTGGACGGACCCGGCGATGCCGTCGACTGGCTCGAAATCGTCAGCGAGAACTTCCTCGTCGACGGCGGCCGCCCGCTGGCGATGCTCGACCGCTTCGCCGAACGCTGGCCGCTGGCGATGCACGGCGTGGCCCTGAACATCGGCGGCAGCGATCCGCTCGACCGCGATTACCTGCGCGCGCTGGCGCAACTGGCGAAGCGCGCGAAACCGGCGATCGTCTCCGACCACTTGTGCTGGAGCCGCCACCACGGCGTGCAGATGCACGACCTGCTGCCGCTGCCGCAGACCGGCGAAGCCGTGCGCCACGTCGCCGCGCGCGTGCGCGAGGTGCAGGACGCGCTGGGCACGCGCATCGCGCTGGAGAACGTCTCCAGCTACCTGCGCTTCGCCGGCGACGAACTGGACGAAGCCGCGTTCCTCTCCGCCATCGTCGCCGAATCCGGTTGCGCGCTGCTGCTGGACGTCAACAACGTCTACGTCAACGCGCACAACCACGGCTTCGACGCCTTCGGATTCATCGACGCACTGCCGCGCGATTCCGTTGCGCAGATCCACCTCGCCGGCCATTCCGTGGACGCGCTCGGCAGCGGGCTGCTGATCGACACCCACGACGCGCCGGTGTGCGAAGGCGTGTGGACGCTGTACGCGCACGCGCTGCGCCGCTTCGGCGCGGTGCCGAGCATGATCGAGCGCGACGACCACATCCCGCCGCTGGACGAATCGCTGGCCGAACTCGCCGTCGCCCGCGGCGTCGCCGCCGATGCCCTGCTGGAGCGCGCGGCATGAACGCGCTGGCGAACGCGCTGGGCGCACTGCAGGAACGCATCCTGCGGGGCGACGATGCGATGTCCGTGCGCGTGCGCGGCGCCGATGCCCGCCATCGCCTGCGCATCTACACCGACGCCTACCGCCTGCGCCTGGTCGAAATCCTCGGCAACGACTTCCCCGCGACCCGCGATGCGCTCGGCGAGGACGGGTTCGCGGCCTGCGCGGAACGCTACCTGCAGGCGCATCCCTCGACGCAGCCGTCGGTGCGCCACCTCGGTGCGGCGTTCGCGGACTGGCTGGAAACGCAACCCGACGTTCCGCACGGCTTGCACGAGCTCGCGCGCTTCGAATGGCGGCAGGCCGCGGCCTTCGACGCCGCCGATGCGCCGGCGCTCGCCATCGACGACGTCGCCACGCTGCCGGCCGATGCCTGGCCGACGCTGCGTCTGCGCCTGCATCCGTCGGCGCGACTGCTGGATACCGAACGACTCGCGATCCGCGATGGCGCGCCCGCGATCGCCGACAACGATGTTCCCTCGCGCTGGCTGTTCTGGCGCGATGCCGACGGCGACGCGTGCTGGCGTTCGCTCGAGGACGACGAAGCCGAAGCGCTGCATGCGGTCGCTGCCGACGCGCTGTTCGGCGACCTCTGCGAACGGCTTTCCGTGCGGCACGGCGACGAGGGCGCGTTGCGCGCCGCGAGCCTGCTCAAGCGCTGGCTCGCCGACGGCCTGCTCGCCGCCGCGAACGATCCCGACTGAACCCATTCCCCGGAGATCCACATGCAATCGTCACCCGTCCGCTTCGCGCGTTCCGCGCTCGCTTTCCTTTCGCGCATCGAATGGCTCGGCCCGCTGCTGCTGCGCCTGGTGTTCGGCTACTTCTGGCTGGAAACCGGCTGGGCCAAGCTGCACAACCTCGCGTTCTTCAGCGGCCGCTTCGTCGAATGGGGAATTCCGTTCCCGACCTTCAGCGCCACGCTCTCCGGCGCGACCGACCTCGTCGGCGGCGCGCTGCTGATGCTCGGCCTCGGCACGCGACTGGCGACGATCCCGATGATCGTCAACATGCTGGTCGCGCTCGTGGTAGTGGTGCTGCCGGGCATTTCCACGCTGGACGAATTCGTCGAACTCGACGAAGTGCTGTACGTCGCGGTGCTGTTCTGGCTGCTCGTCGCCGGGCCGGGCAAAGCCAGCTTCGATCACTGGATCGCGCGGCACGGCGGGTTGGTGGCGGCAGCGGCCTAAACGGCGCCCTCTACGGACCGTCGGGGCTTCCGCCGGACCGGATGCTCTCGAAGATTTCGAACGCCAGGTGTTCCTGCGCCGCGGTGCGGAACGCCTTGTCGGTCATCACCCGCGAGAAGATGTCCTCGTTGCCTTCCATGCGGTCGATGAACAGCTCGTCCAGCACCTTGTTGAAATAGGCGGTGAAGTCGGAAAGATTGTTCGCTTTCGCCGCTTCTGCGATCTTCTCGCTTTGTTCCGCGCTGGCGCGGATCTGGTCGAAGAACAACTGGTCCGCTTCGGTAAAACTGGTGCCGAAGCGATCGTTCAACTTGCCGACCAGGGTGGACAAGGGCACGTCGTCGTCACCCGCCCGCGCGGTTCCGACATGGGTCGGACCTTTCAGCGGATAGACATCGCCCTCCGATAGCACGATGGAGCCCTCGGTCATCTGCTGCAGGCGGTAGTAACGCAGGGCGACTTCGTCGTCGAGCGAGAACGACCTGCCATCGTCGGGCGGCGGCAGTTTCGCGATCAGGTTGCGGACGAAGGCATAGAGCTTCTCCAACTCGCTGTCCTGGTAGGGAATGACCTGCGACAAGAAAGCGTACAGATTGCGGTAGGCAGTCAATTGCCCGCGGAATTCCTCGCGCTCCTCCTCCGGTCGCTCGCCGAAACGGTGCACCACCTTGTCCAGCGCCGCATTCATCAGGCGATGATCGCCGGCCGAGTGATCGCGCTTGCGTCGGTACCAGACTTCGGCGAAGGCATCCACGTCCGCCGGGGTGAAGATCGCCCACTGCAGCAGCTTGTGTTGCAACTCGGACAGGCGCGCCGGATCGGCGTTCTCGCCGACCGGGGTGAACTCGTAGTACGGCTTGAAAGCGCGATGGATTTCGTCCGTCTCGTTGACGAAATCCAGCACGAAGGTGCGCGCCTTGCCCGGTGCCATGCGGTTGAGCCGCGACAGGGTCTGCACCGCCTGCACCCCGGCCAGGCGCTTGACCACGTACATGGTCTGCAACAGCGGCTGGTCGAATCCGGTCTGGTATTTCTCGGCGACCAGCAGCACGCGGTAATGCTCGCCGTCGAAGGCCTCCGGCAGTTCGCTTTCGGCCAGGCCGTCGTTCATCGCCACTTCGGTGTAGGCCGCGCCGGGATCGTCCGGATCTTCCACCGTCCCGGAGAACGCGACCAGCGAGCGAATGCCGTCGTAACCGTGATCCTTGATGTAGCGGTCGAAGGCCAGCTTGTATTTCACCGCCGAAAGCCGCGAGCCGGTCACCACCATCGCCTTGGCGCGCCCGCCCAGTTCGTGCATCACGTACAGGCGGAAATGCTCGACGATGACCGACACCACCTGCTCGATGTTGACCGGGTGCAATTCCACGTAGCGGGTCAGCGCCTTGGCGGCCTTGCGGCGCGGCACCTCCGGATCGTCCTCGACCTGCTTGATCAGACCATAGAAGCGTTTGTAGGTGGTGTAGTTCTGCAGCACGTCCATGATGAAGCCTTCCTCGATGGCCTGGCGCATGCTGTATTCGTGGAAGGGCGAGGTTCCGCTCGGCCCCGGTTCGTCGAACATCGCCTTGGTCTTGAACTTGGGCGTGGCGGTGAAGGCGAAGAAGCTCAGGTTGGGTTGGCGCGAGCGCCGCAGCGCATCGCGCAGGATCGCCGCCCGTGCCTCGGCGGTGAGGCTGTCGTCCTCGTCCTCGGATAGTTGCGCGGCAATGGCCGATTCGATCCCGGCCTTGTTCAGCATGCCGCGCAGCGCGGTCGCGGTTTCTCCGCTCTGCGAGGAATGCGCCTCGTCCACGATCACCGCGAAGCGCTTGCCGGCGGTGTCGATCCTCACGCCCTCGCCCTTCTTCTCCAGCGTGGACAGCGCCTGCGAGATGAACGGGAATTTCTGCAGCGTGGTGATGACGATCGGCGTGCCGCCGGACAGCGCGCGCGCCAGTTGCTGGGTGTCCTCGTCGATCTTCTCGACCACGCCGGTCTTGTGTTCGAACTGGTAGATGGTGTTCTGCAACTGCTGGTCGAGCACGCGGCGGTCGGTGACGACCACGACGGAATGGAACACTTTGTCGTCGTTGCCGTCGTGCAGGCTGGCCAGCCGATGCGCGAGCCAGGCGATGGAATTGGATTTTCCGGAGCCGGCCGAATGCTGCACCAGATAGTTGTGGCCGGCGCCATTGCCGCGCGCATGGGCAACGAGTTTGCGCACCGCATCAAGCTGGTGGTAGCGCGGGAAAATCATCGTTTCCTTGCGGATGCTGCGCACGCCCTTGTCGGTACGGATCTGGCGTTCCTTCGTTTCCAGGTGCATGAAGCGCTGCAGGATGTCGAGCAGGCTGTCGGCTTGCAGCACCTCGTCCCACAGGTAGTGGGTTTTCCAGTTGCCTTCCACCGGCGGGTTGCCGGCGGCGTGGCCGTTGCCGCGGTTGAACGGCAGGAACACGGTGTCCCGGCCCTTGAGGCGGGTGGTCATACGCACGTCGTCGGGATCGACGGCGAAATGCACCAGCGCGCGCTTGCCGAAGGCGAACAGCAGGTCGCGTTCGTCGCGGTCGTGCATGTACTGGTGCACGGCATCGCTGCTGCGCTGGCCGGTGAGCGGGTTCTTGAGTTCGGCGGTGGCGACGGGCAGGCCGTTGACGGCCAGGGTGACGTTGATGATGCAGCGGCGTTGCCCGCCTTCGGGTTTCTTCATCGCCGAGGTGAAGGCGACCTGGCGGGTGATGGTGAGGCGATTCGTCGCGTATTTTTCCGCCGCCTCCGGGTTCATGGCGGTGTTGGGGCGGAAATATGCCATCCGGAAAGTCTTGCCGTAGCTTTTGAAGCCGTGGCGCAGCACGTGCAGGCTGCCCTTGATGTCGAGTTCCTTGCACAGGTCGCCGAGTACGGTCTCGGCGGTTTTGGCGCCGAGCATTTTCTGCAGCGCTTCCCATTTCTGCGGCTGGCTGGCCTGCAGGAAGCCGATGACGTTGTCGGGGAACAAGGCGAGGGTTTCGTCGTAGGCGCCGGCTTCACGTTTTTCATAGCCGCCGGCACCGACCAACCCGGCTTCAATCGCGGTTTCGAAATCCCGTTCGGTGTGGCCGGACATGCGTTTTCCCCTGTTTCAATGCAGTTCCGCGATTTGCCCCGTGACTGCGGCGGTGATCAGGGCGGCACGGTATTCCGACAGTTTATCTATCGAAGCACGGACTCTCGTTTCGCCATCCGAGATGATTTGCTTCTTGGAAAACACATCCGCGACGATTTTCGTTTGCTCGTCAACTGGTGGCAAAGCTACGCTGATGCTCTTCACATCCGATAGTCCGATCGTGCCGAACGTCGATCCGTTCGTGAGTCGCAGCAGTTCGCCTTTCATACCGTAAATCGCGAACAGCAGGAATTCAGGGATCACGCGAGCCTCGTCGCACAACCACGCAATGATGTGTTGCGAGACCGCCATCGGCTTGGTGGTGATTGCGCTCTCGCCAATCGTCGCATCTCGCGTAAAGACAACCGCACGTGCCGGAAGCATACGAGCCGACGAGTTTGCTAGACCAAGCTCGTTGATCTTGATCGCGGTATCCGAGATGTAATCGTTATCGCGCAGGGCAGCCGTGTCGTTCAACGAAACCCACGGGATTTCACAATCCTCCCAGTACGTATCGATCTTCCGATCAGGCGTATGCCCGCTTTGGAGTTCAGCAACGCGTTTCACCGGAAAGACTTCCCAATGCGCCGGAATCTCTCCCAACCAGTCGATGCCCGACGACTTCATCGACACGGCGGGGTTCAGGCCCTTGGTGACGGCGCGGGTGATCAGCGCCTGGCGCTTCTCGGCCAGCCGTTCCAGCAACGCGCGTTTCTTCGCGATCAGTGCATCGATGCGCGCGGTCTTGTCGTCGAGGAAACGGGCGATGCGTTGCTGGGTATCGAGTGGCGGCAGCGGCAGCGGCTGATGCCCGACGACGTCCCAATCCGCACGTGGCATCTTCGAGCCGAAGGTTTCGGCATCCACGGTGTCGATGAAGCCCCTGGAGACAAGCACATAGAACAAATACTTCGGCAACACGTCGCCCGATGGACGTAGGCACAGCAACTCGCCCGAACTCACACCATCGAACTGCGCGTGATAGACCTTCGCCAAATACGGGCGCAGCTTGTTGAACAGTACGTCATCGACAGCAAACTTACGCCCATCCGACTCCGCAGGTTGCGGATCGTCCTTCAGCAGCTTGCCTGTCCACGATTCAATGTCTTCGTTGGCGATGTACGGCAAGCGCTCTTGTTCTTCCTCCGACGGTCGTTCGGTGGATAGTTGAACGCTCCATTTGAGCCATTCGCAACGCCAGTCTTTGGGAAGTTCACCCACCCATGCGGAGAATCCAGCCGTCATGTCTTGCCACCGGACTTCTTCGCCATACGCTTCTTCGCCACCGAGTTGGCGACCTTCAACGCCTCCGCCGACTGGCGCAAGTCTTCCAGATAGCGCGCTTCCGCCGCCTGCTCGGCCTCGACCCGCCGCTGCTGCGCAAACGCATCGTACTGGCGCTCTGCCCACGCCACGGCATCGGCGTGCTTCACCTTGCCCGCGCCGTCCAGCACCGGCAGTTCGGTATCACGCAGGAACTTGTCGAGGAACGCATCCCAGTCGCCCAGGCGGATGTCCTGCCGGCGCATGGCACGGAACTCGGCCTGGTCCAGGAACATCACCGTGATGCGGTTCAGCGTGTCGATTTCCTTCGCGTCGAGATAGTTCTTGGCCGTGCCGACATCGTTCTTGAGCACGCGACTGCCCTTCCAGGTGTTCAGGCCCATGTTCGGCCGCGCCGCATCCGCGCGCCGGCGCACGATCTCCGCCGCGGTCAGGCCGCTGGCGGCGTAGTGCACCTTGTTCTGCATGAACGCGAAGAAACGCTGCGTGGCCTGCTCGCCCTCGCGGTAATCCACCGCCATTGCGAAGATCTCGCGGATGCGCTGGTACACCCGCGCCTCGCTGGCGCGGATCTCGCGGATGCGCGCCAGCAACTCGTCGAAATGATCGGCCGGGCCGACATTGCCCTTGAGCCGCTCGTCGTCCAGCACGAAACCCTTGACCAGAAACTCCGACAGCCGTGCCGTGGCCCATTGCCGGAACTCGGTGCCGCGCGCCGAGCGCACGCGGTAGCCGACGGCGAGAATGGCGTCCAGGCTGTAGTAGTCCAGCTCGCGGCGCACGCTGCGCCCGCCTTCGGCCTGAACCATCCGGAATTTCCGGACAGTTCGTTCAGGTTCAAGTTCGACCTCGGCGTAGATGTTCTGCAGGTGCTCACTGACCGTCTTGACCGAGACCTGGTACAGATCCGCGATCTGGCGCTGGGTCAGCCAGACCGTATCGCCCGTCATCAGCACGCGGATGCCGCCCGCACCGCTGCCGGCCGGGTAGATCAGCAGTTCGCCGCCGGCATTCGGGACGATGTCCTTGCTCATGCGGCCAGCCCTTGCAGCAGGCCGGCGATCTCGCCTTCCAGCATGGCGATGTCGGATTCGATCTCGGCCAGTGGACGCGGCGGCTTGTACACATAGAAATGCCGGTTGATCGGGATTTCGTAACCGACCTTGGTCTTGCCGTAATCCACCCACGCATCCGGCACGTGCGGCAGCACCTCGCGTGCCATGTAGGCGTCGATGTGCGCGCGGAAGGCCTTCACCAGCTTCGCGTTGTCCTTGTCCGGACCGAAATCCATCGGCAGCGGCAGCGTCGTGCCCGCCGGCAGCGGGATGTTCTCGGTATCGCGCAGTTCGCTGTCGGGCTCCGGATTGCCTTTCGCATCGCGGACGATGTCCGCCTGCGCATCGCGTTCGCCCAGCGCGGCGAAGATCGCCTTCTTCACCGGTGCGGCCAGTTTCACCTCGGCTTTCTTCGCCGCTTTCAGCAAATCCGCCTCGAACGCGGCCCAGTCCGTGTACGCGCCCTTCCTGCCCATCGTGGCCAGCAGCTCGCGGATCTGCTGCTGCAAGGCTTCGCCTTCGGCGACTTCCTGTTTTGCCGCCTTGGTGTCCTTGCGCTTCTTCGAGACCGCGAGATTGGCGAACGCGGTCTGCTCGTCCAGCCGCGCGATGCGTTCGGCGCTGGCGTGGAAATTCATCCGCAACGGCCGCTCCACCGTGACCTTGAGGAAACCGAATTCGTGGTTGTCGAAGATGCGCGAAACCACGCGGGTTTCGGTCTGGCCATCGACGCTCACTTCCGCGGTTTCGCCGTCCTCGCAATTGCCGTAGAGACGGGTCAAGGCGCGGATCTGGTCTTCGGTGATCTCGTTGCGCTTGTTGTTCAGGCTCTTCTTCATCTTGCGGAAGAAGCGCGTACCATCGATCAGCTGCACCTTGCCGCGGCGTTCCTTCGGTTTGCGGTTGGTCACCAGCCAGACATAGGTGTAGATGCCGGTGTTGTAGAACAACTGGTCGGGCAAGGCGACGATGGCGTCGAGCCAGTCGTTCTCGACGATCCAGCGGCGGATGTTGGACGGTCCGGAACCGGCATCGCCCGAGAATAGCGGCGAGCCGTTGAAGACGATGGCGATCTTCGAGCCGACGGCTTCATCGTCGCCACGCTTGTACGGATGCATCTTGGAAATCATGTGCTGCAGGAACAGCAGCGAGCCATCGTTGATCGCCGGCAAGCCGGCGCCGAAACGACCGGCGAAACCGAGTTCCTTGTGTTCCTTCTCGACCACGGTCTTCTGGTCTTTCCAATCCACCCCGAAGGGTGGATTGGCGAGCAGATAGTGGAACTTCCGATTCGGAAAGCCGTCCTTGGTTTTGCCATCACCGAGTGTGTCGCCGGGGACGATGTTCCTCGTATCTTCGTCCTTGATCAGCATGTCCGAACAGCAGATCGCCCAGGATTCGTCGTTGTATTCCTGTCCGTACAGAAACAGGTTCGCCTTTGCATTCTGGTCGAGAATGAACTTTTCCGATTCGGACAGCATGCCACCCGTGCCGCAGGCCGGGTCGTAGATGGTGCGGACGATACCCGGCTTGTACACGTCCTTTTCGCCGGTATAGACCAGATTGGCCATCAACCGGATCACTTCGCGCGGGGTGAAGTGATCGCCGGCTTCCTCGTTGGCCTGTTCGTTGAAACGCATCACCAGATGCTCGAACAGATACCCCATCTGCAGGTTGTCGATGTCGTCCGGGTGGAGGTTCACGCGGGACATCAGCTTGATGATGGTGAAAAGCCGGTTGCTCGCGTCCAGCTTCTCGATCTGCTCGTTGAACTTGAACTTGTCGAAGATGGTACGCGCCGTGGGCGAGAATCCATTGATGTAAGAGACCAGGTTCGGTGCGATGTTTTCGGAATCGCCCAACAGCTTCTCGAAGGTGAAGGGGCTGGTGTTGTAGAGAGGATGCTCGCGCTCGGGGTCGGCGGCCTTGCCGAGGATTTTCTGCAAGGCCTTGTCGGCCAGACCCTTGTGCTTGGCGTGCGCCTTCAGCACGGCATCCTTGGTCGGTTCCAGTACGCAATCCAGGCGGCGCAACACCACGAGGGGCAGCATCACCAGTCGGTATTGCGGCGGGCGATACGGGCCACGCAGGCGGTTGGCGATATCCCAGATACGGCTTTTCAGCTCTTCGTGAGCCTGGACGTTCATGCATCCCCTTTCGAAATGGTGGGCCCGCCAGGACTCGAACCTGGAACCAAGGGATTATGAGTCCCCTGCTCTAACCATTGAGCTACAGGCCCGTGGAAGGCGGCATTCTACCGGTGCCGCGCGCGGTCAATCGTTCGACATCGAATACGGCGCCTGCGCGTTCGGGCCCGGCCAGTCGCGGTTCGGTTGCGCCTGCATCGCGAAGCGCAATTCGCCGCCGCGCATGAGTTCCTGGTGGGTGATGAACACGCGGTCGAGCGGCTTGCCGTCGAGGGTCACGCTGCCGACGTAGGTGTGGGCGTCGTCCAGATTGTCGGCGACGACGGTGAAGCGCTTGCCGTTCGGCAGGTCCAACGCGGCCTTGCGCACGAACGGCCGGCCGAGGATGTATTGGTTGCTGCCGGGCGCGACCGGATAGAAGCCGAGCGAGGTGAACACGAACCACGCCGACATCTGGCCGAGGTCGTCGTTGCCGGCCAGGCCATCCGGCGTCGGCTTGTATTGTGTGTCCATCACCTGCTTCAGCCGCGCCTGCGTGCGCCACGGCTGTCCGGCGTAGGCGTAGAGGTAGGCGACGTGGTGGCTCGGCTCGTTGCCGTGCGCATACCAGCCGATCAGGCCGGTGATGTCCTCCATGTGCGCGAACACCTTGGGATCGACCTTCGCGTCGAATACCGCATCGAGCCGCGCGAGCAGCTTGTCGGTCCCGCCGTGCGCGGCGGCGAGCCCGGCCACGTCCTGCGGCACGTACCACGAGTACTGCCAGGCGTTGCCTTCGGTGTAATCGGTGCCGTAACCGCTCGCATCGGGATCGAACGGCACGCGGAAGCTGCCGTCGCGCTTGCGTGCGCGCATGAAGCCGGTGTCGGGATCGAACGCGTGCTTCCAGTTGCCTGCGCGCTTTTCGAATTCCGCGGCGACGTCCTTGCGCCCCATCGCCTGCGCCATGCGGAAGAGGGTCCAGTCGTCGAACGCGTATTCCAGCGTCTTCGACGCGGCCTCGCCTTCCTCGTCGATCGGCACGTAACCCAACTCGCGGTATTGCGCGATGCCGTCGTACGGGCCGTAGTCGGCGCTGGCGACCATCGCGCCGAGCGCTTCGTTCGCGTCGTAGCCGCGGATGCCCTTCATCCACGCATCGACGATCACCGGCACCGCGTGGTAGCCGATCATGCACCACGTCTCGAGGCCGTGGAACGCCCACACCGGCAGGATGCCGTACGCGCTTTCTCGGCGCGAAGCGAGCAGCGAGTTGACGATGTCGTCGGTGCGCTGTTCCGGCTGCACGATGGTCAGCAGCGGGTGCAGCGCGCGGTAGGTGTCCCACAGCGAGAAGGTCGAATAGTTCGTCCAGCCCTTGGCCTGGTGCACGGCGTTGTCCGGCCCGCGATAACGGCCGTCGCTGTCCATGAACAGGCTCGGCGCCTGCAACGCGTGGTAGAGCGCGGTGTAGAACGCCTTGCGCATCGGTTCCGGTGCGTCGATCTCGGCGACGCCCAGCGCCTGCGCCCAGCGCGCCTTCGCCGCGGCACGCACGCGGTCGAAATCCCAGCCGGGCATTTCCGCGTCGAGATTGGCGATGGCGCCTTCCTCGCTCACCGGCGAGATCGCCACCTTCACCACCAGCGGCTGTTGCAGCGCGGCGCCGAAATCGAAATCGCCGACCAGTTGCCGACCCTCGATCTGCGCGCGCTGCGCCGGATCGTTTTCGCCCGGCGGCGGGAAACCCTTGTACGGGATGTCCTGCTCGGTATTGCGGAACGCATGCCCGGCCAGCGGTTGCGAAAAGCGCATCGCGAAATACAGCTGCCGCCCGGGCGCCCAGCCGCGGGTTTCGCGGAAGCCGGTGACGGTACCGTCGTCGCGCAGGCGCAGCCGCGCCCACGACACCTTGCCCGGGTAGTCGTACATCGAGGTGCGCAGGTCGACGACGACGTGCGCCTGCCGGCCGGCGGGGAAGGCGTAACGATGCACGCCGATGCGTTCGCCGGCGGTGAGTTCGGCGCGGACGCCCGAATCCCGCAGCGTCACCGCGTAGTAGCCGGGTTCCGCGGCTTCGCTGTCGTGCGAGAAGCGCGAGGTGTATCCGCTGCCCGGCTGGTCCGGATCGCCGCGTTCGAACTTCGCCTCGCCGACGACCGGCATCAGCAATACGTCGCCGAGGTCGGAATGCCCGGTGCCGGAAAAATGCGTGTGCGAAAAGCCGACGATGGTGTCGTCGGAATGGCGATAGCCGGCGGCCCAGCCGTAGGCCTTGTCGCGCGGCTGGATGCGCGTGTCGGGGCTGAGCTGGACCATGCCGAACGGCACCGTCGCGCCGGGGAAGGTATGGCCTTCGCCGCCGGTGCCGATGAAGGGATCCACCGCGGAGAAGGCGGCTTCGCCCGCACTGCGCGCCTGCGGTGCGGCCTGCGCGAGCGAGGATGCGAGGAGGAGGCCGAACGCCAGCCGGCCCGCGATGGACTTGCGCATGCATGCACCCCTTGCCCGGAACGATCGGCCTGCCGCGATGCAAGATGCGCCATGTCGCGGCGCGCGGCATCCTGTCCTGCAGTGTAGTCCCATCCCGGCCGAGTGGCCGCGCTTCTTTCCGCAAGGAACCGATCCATGACGCGACGCCATCTCTCCCATCCCGCCGCCATCGCCATCGTGAGCCTCATCTTCTTCATGTGGGGCGGGCTCACCAGCCTCAACGACGTGCTGATCCCGCACCTCAAGGCCGTGTTCTCGATGAACTACGCGCAGACGATGCTGATCCAGTTCACGTTCTTCGGCGCGTATTTCCTGATGTCGCTGCCCTCGGGCGCGGTGGTCTCGCGCATCGGCTACAAACCGAGCATCGTCGTCGGGCTGGTTGTCGCAGCCCTCGGCGCGGTGTTGTTCTACCCGGCGGCGAAACTCCCTTCGTACGGATTGTTCCTGGCCGCGCTGTTCGTGCTCGCCAGCGGCATCACCCTGCTGCAGGTGGCCGCGAACCCGTACATCAGCCTGCTCGGCGACTCCGCGAGTTCGCACAGTCGCCTGAACCTGGCGCAGGCGCTGAATTCGCTCGGCACCACGATCTTCCCGTACTTCATCGGGCCGCTGATCCTGTCGGCCGCGGTGCTCGGCGCCGACCAACTCGCGGCCCTGTCGCCGGAAGCGCTCGCCGCGTACCGGACGACGCAGGCGCAATCGGTGCAGGCCCCCTACCTGCTGCTCGCCGTCGCGCTGGTGCTGCTGGCGGCGTTCGTGCTGCTGATGCGCATCCCCTCGCTGCGCGAGGCGACCGACGCCGGCGACGGCATCCACCATGCCTATGGCGAAGTGCTTGGGCATTCGCACCTGAAGTGGGGCGTCCTGGCGATCTTCGTGTACGTCGGCGCGGAGGTGTCGATCGGCAGCTTCCTCATCAATTACCTCGCCGAACCGCGCATCGGCGGGCTGGCCGAAGCCACCGCGAGCAAGTACCTGCCGTTCTACTGGGGCGGCGCGATGGTCGGCCGCTTCGTCGGCGCCGCGCTCATGACCCGGGTCGACGCGCGCAAGCTGCTCGCGCTGTTCGCACTGGTCGCGATGGCGCTGCTGGCCACGACGATGGCCTCGCAGGGAAGCGTCGCGATGTGGACCGTGCTCGCGATCGGGCTGTTCAACTCGATCATGTTCCCGACCATCTTCACCACCGCGATCGAAGGCCTCGGCGCGATGACGAGCAAGGCCTCGAGCCTGCTGATCATGGCCATCGTCGGCGGCGCGCTCATCCCGCTGGCGCAGGGCGCGCTGGCCGACCGCATCGGCATCCAGCATGCGTTCGTGCTGCCGTTGCTGTGCTACGCGTACATCGCCTGGTACGGCATGCGCGGTTCGCGCCTGTCCGCGGACGAAGCGCGCATCGCGGTCACGTCGCCGGCGACGGCCACGCGACCGATGCATTGATGGCGGCGCGCACCGCCATCGCCTGCTTCGGCGAGGCGCTGATCGATTTCCTCGCCAAACCCGCGCGCCCGGGCGAACAGGCCCGCTTCGTGCAGCATGCCGGCGGCGCCCCGGCCAACGTCGCGGTCGGCATCGCGCGCCTCGGCGGCGATGCGCGCTTCATCGGCATGCTCGCCACCGACATGTTCGGCGACGCGCTGTACGCGGAACTCGCGCGCCATGGCGTCGATGTGTCGCAGGTGCGGCGCACCGGCGAAGCGCCGACCGCCTTGGCGTTCGTGCAACTCGGCGAGAACGGCGAGCGCAGCTTCAGCTTCCGCCGCCCGCCGGCCGCAGACCTGCTGTTCCGCGGCGGGGATTTCGACACGGCTTCATTCGAAACGCTCGCCGCCTTCCATTGCTGTTCCAACAGCCTCACCGAACCCGGCATCGCCGAAGCGACGCTGCATGGCATGCGCCTGGCGGCCGATGCCGGCGCGCTGGTCAGTTTCGACCTCAACCTGCGCCCCGCCTTGTGGCCGCGCGATGCCGATCCGCGGCCGCGCGCATGGCGCGCGCTGGAATCCGCGCAACTGGTGAAGCTGAGCGCGGAGGAGTTCGATTTCCTCGCCGCGGACGGCGACGACGTTCCCGCACGCCTGTTCGCCAACGCGGCGCGCGCATTGGTGGTCACCGACGGCGCCGCGCCGCTGCGCTGGTGGACGGCGAATGCCGGCGGAGTGGCCGAGACGTTCGCGACCAGGTCCATCGACACCACCGCCGCCGGCGATGCCTTCGTCGCCGGCCTGCTGCAGCGGCTGGTGGCGCGCGGCGTCGATGCCGGGATGCTCGCGCGCGCGTTCGAAGACGATGCGCTGCGCAGCGACGTGTTGGGCCACGCCATGGCCGCCGGTGCGCTCGCGACCACGCGGCACGGCGCGTTCGATGCCATGCCCGATGCCGCCGAAGTCCTCGCCCTCGCCGGGAAAGCCGCATGAACCTGCCCGCCACGCCGTTGCCGGACTTCGAATCGCCCGCGATGCTGCGCGCGCATCTCGCCGACACCATGGCGTTCTACCATCCGCGCGCGATCGACCCGGCCGGCGGTTTCTTCCACTACTTCCGCGACGACGGCACGGTTTACGACGCGACGCACCGCCACCTCGTCAGCAGCACGCGCTTCGTCTACGACCATGCGATGGCCGCGTGCGAATTCGCCGGCGATGCGATCGCGGCGGAATACCGCGACGCGGTCGAGCATGGATTGCACTTCCTGCGCGATTCGCACCGCGAAGCGGACGGCGGTTACGCGTGGACGCTGCGCGATGGCATGCCGGAAGACCGCACCCGCCACGCCTACGGCATGGCCTTCGTGCTGCTCGCCTGCGCCAGCGCACGCAAGGCCGGTTTCGAGACCGCGCCGTGGATGGACGAAACCCGCGACCTGCTGGAAACGCGCTTCTGGGATGCCGATGCGGGTTTGTACCGCGACGAGGCGGATGCAGGCTGGAATTTCTCCGGCTACCGCGGCCAGAACGCCAACATGCACCTGTGCGAGGCGATGATCGCCGCGCACGAAGCCGGCGGCGGACGGTTCTACCTCGACCGCGCGCTGCTGCTCGCGGACCACATGGCGCGGCGACAGGCCGCGCTCGCCGGCGGGCTGGTGTGGGAACACTACGACCGCGACTGGAACATCGACTGGGATTACCACCGAGACGACCCGAAGCACCTGTTCCGGCCATGGGGTCTCCAGCCCGGGCACCAGGTGGAATGGGCGAAGCTGCTGCTCCTGCTGCGCATGCACTTGGGCGAACGCGCGCCCGACTGGCTGCTGCCCAGGGCGCGATTCCTGTTCGACACCGCGCTCGCGCACGGCTGGGACGCGGAACATGGCGGCATCGTCTACGGCTTCGCGTTCGAATCGCTGCGCGAACCATCGACGGGGCCGGTGGCGGTCGAAGGCGATGCGTACGTCTGCGACGGCGACAAGTATTTTTGGGTGCAGGCCGAGGCCATCGCCGCCTCCGCGCGCCTGTTCGCGGCCACCGGCGATGCCGCATACCGCGACTGGTACCGGCGCTTGTGGGCGTACGCATGGGAGCATTTCGTCGACCACCGCTTCGGCGCGTGGTACCGCATCCTCGATCGCGCAAATCGCAAATACGACGACGAGAAGAGTCCCGCCGGCAAGACCGACTACCACACCATGGGCGCCTGCCACGACGTGCTGCAGCTGATCCGCTCCACGAATCCGTTCGAAGGAAAGGCATGAACCGGTTTTCCCGCATCGCCACGACGTGCCTGCTCGCCGCGATTTCCGCCTGCGCGACCGCGCCGGTCCCGGAAACGACGACCCATGCCGCGATCCTGCTGCGTGCAAACGGCGCGGACGCGGCGATGGCCGAACGGGTGAAGGCGGAATTCCTGCACGCATGGCATGGCTATCGCGAATACGCCTGGGGCCACGATGCGTTGCAGCCGCTGAGCAAACAGCCACGCGACTGGTACGCGCAATCGCTGCTGATGACGCCGGTCGACGCGCTCGACACGATGCTGCTGATGGGACTCGACGACGAAGCCCGCGACGCGCGCGAACTGATCGACTCGAAGCTTTCCTTCGACCAGGACATCGACGTCAAGCATTTCGAGGTGGTGATCCGACTGCTCGGCGGGCTGCTGTCCTCCTACCAGATGACCGGCGACCCGAAACTGCTCGCGCTCGCCGATGACCTCGGCACGCGCCTGCTGCCGGCGTTCGATTCGCCGACCGGCCTGCCCTACGTTTTCGTCAACCTGCGCACCGGCAAGGCCAGCGGCACCGAGAGCAATCCCGCCGAGGCCGGCACGTTGCTGCTCGAATACGGCACGCTGTCGCGGCTCACCGGCAAGCCTGTGTATTACGAAAAGGCCAAGCGCGCGCTGCTGGAAACCTTCCGGCGGCGCTCGGCGATCGGCCTGGTGGGGGAACGCTTCGATGTCGAGACCGGCCGATGGACGCGCACGGATTCTCACATCGGCGCGCGCATCGATTCCTACTACGAATACCTGTGGAAATGCTGGAAGCTGTTCGGCGACCCGGACTGCAGGGCGATGTGGGACGCGAGCATCGCCGCGGCGGACCGCTACCTGCCGGAAGAAGTCGATGGCGCGCTGTGGTACGGCCACGTCGACATGGCCACCGGCGCGCGCGGCGTGGGCGAATACGGCGCGCTCGACGCGTTCATGCCCGGATTGCTCGCGTATTCCGGCGACGTGGCGCGGGCGAAGCGCCTGCAGGCGTCGTCGTTCGCGATGTGGAACGCGCACGGCATCGAGCCGGAAACATGGGACTATCGCCGCGGCATCGTGGTCGACGGCGCCTATCCGCTGCGGCCGGAGATCGTCGAATCGACCTGGTACCTGTACCGCGCCACCGGCGACCGCGCGTACCGCGACATGGGACGGACGCTGTTCGACGACTTCGTGGAACACACCCGCACCGATGCCGGCTTCGCCGCGATTTCCGACGTGCGCACGATGGAGCAGGCCGACGACATGGAAAGCTTCCTGTTCGCCGAGACCTTCAAGTATTTCTACCTGCTCTTCGCCGACCCGGCGACGCTGGACCCGGAACGCGTGGTGCTCAACACCGAGGCGCATCCGCTGCGGCCGCTGCCCGCGCCGCGCTGATCCGCGCAAACGAAAAGCCCCGCGCAGGCGGGGCTTTTCGCATTCGGCGGATGCGCCGGATCAATCGATGTCGAGGAAACTGCGCAGCGTCTCCGAGCGCGACGGATGCCGCAGCTTGCGCAGCGCCTTGGCCTCGATCTGGCGGATGCGCTCGCGGGTGACGTCGAACTGCTTGCCGACTTCCTCGAGGGTGTGGTCGGTGTTCATGTCGATGCCGAAGCGCATGCGCAACACCTTCGCTTCCCTCGGGGTAAGGCCGGCGAGCACGTCGCGCACCGTCTCGGTGAGGTTGGTGTTGGTGGTGGCCTCGATCGGGGACTCGACGTTGGTGTCCTCGATGAAGTCGCCCAGGTGCGAATCCTCGTCGTCGCCGATCGGCGTTTCCATGGAGATCGGTTCCTTGGCGATCTTCATGACCTTGCGGATCTTGTCCTCGGGCATGTCCATTTCCTTCGCCAGCTCCTCCGGCGTGGCCTCGCGGCCGTACTGCTGGAGCATCTGGCGGGAAATGCGGTTCAACTTGTTGATCGTCTCGATCATGTGCACCGGGATGCGGATGGTGCGCGCCTGGTCGGCGATCGAGCGGGTGATGGCCTGGCGGATCCACCAGGTCGCATAGGTCGAGAACTTGTAGCCGCGGCGGTATTCGAACTTGTCGACAGCCTTCATCAGGCCGATGTTGCCTTCCTGGATCAGGTCGAGGAACTGCAGGCCGCGGTTGGTGTACTTCTTGGCGATGGAGATCACCAGGCGCAGGTTGGCCTCGACCATTTCCTTCTTGGCCTTGCGCGCCTTGGCTTCGCCGTAGGCCATCGCACGGCTGATCTCGCGGATGTCCTCGAGCGTGACCCGCATCGCCTGTTCGATGGCGATGGTCGCTTCCTGCTCGGCGATCACCTGCTCGCGCACTTCGCGCAGCGCCGAACCCCACTTCTGCTTGCGCTTGAGCAGGTCGTCGACCCAGTCGAGGTTGGTCTGGTTGCCTTCCCAGGCCTTGATGAAGTCCTTGCGCGGCATCTTCGCCACGCGCGTGGCGAGGTCGAGGATGCGGCGTTCGTGGTCCTTGATCTCGCCGAGGATGTCGCGCAGCTTGCGGACCAGGGTTTCGGTCAGCGGCAGCGGCAGCTTCAGGGTCATGAACTGTTCGGCCATCTCGGCGCGCAACTTGACCACCGGCTTCGCGCTCGGGCCGTTCTTGGCATAGCCCTTCTGGAACTTGGCGTAGCTCGCGGCCAGTGCCTCCATGCGGCGCGCAACTTCGGCCGGATCGGGGCCGGTCGGGCCCGTTTCCTCGTCACCGCCGGCATCGTCGTCCTCGTCTTCGTCGGCTTCGGAATCGCTGGTGTCGGCGGCCTCCGCCACCGGCGCCGCTTCCTCTTCCTCGACGTCGTTGAAGCCGACCACGATCTCGGCCAGGCGCTTCTTGCCCGCCTTGTGCAGCTCGTAGTCCTCGAGCAGCATCTGGATCGACCACGGGAAGCTGGCCAGCGAGGACAGCATCTGGTTCAGGCCTTCCTCGATGCGCTTCGCGATCGCGATTTCGCCCTCGCGCGTCAGCAGCTCGACCGTGCCCATCTCGCGCATGTACATGCGCACCGGGTCGGTGGTGCGCCCGCCCTCGGTGTCGAGCGCGGACAGCGTCGCGGCGGCTTCCTCGGCGGCGGTGTCGTCGACCTCGCGGCCGCCGCCGGAACTGCCGGCGAGCAGCAGCGTTTCCGCATCGGGCGCGATCTCGTGCACCTCGATGCCCATGCCGTTGATCATGCCGATGATGTCTTCGATCTGCTCCGGGTCGACCATGTCGTCGGGCAGGTGGTCGTTGACCTCGGCGTAGGTCAGATAGCCCTGTTCCAGCCCCTTGCTGATCAGGAGCTTGATGTCGGATTGGGGGGCAGTCTGCCGTTCGTTGGCCATTGGGCGCGCCATCGGTGGGGTGGGAAGGGAACCCTGCATTATACCTGCAGGGATCGCCCCGGGTTCCGGGATCAGGCCTGCAGCAGGAAGGTCGCCGGACCATCGTTGGCCAGGCTGACGACCATATGGGCACCGAACCGCCCGGTTTCCACCCCTGTCGGCAGGGTTTCGCGACAGGCGGCGACCAGTTCGCCGAAGATCCGTTCAGCTTCGGCCGGGGCCGCGGCGGTGCTGAAGCCCGGACGCATGCCCGAGGACGTGTCCGCGGCGAGGGTGAACTGGCTGACCAGCAACAGGCGGCCGCCGGACTGCAGCAGCGAGCGGTTCATGCGCCCGGCCTCGTCGTCGAACACCCGGTAACCGAACAGGCGCTCGCGCATCCGCGCGACCTGCGCCGCGCCATCGCCGGGCTGCACCCCGACCAGCGCGAGCAGGCCGGGGCCGATTTCGCCGACGGTTTCGCCATCGACGCTGACGCGGGCTTCGGTGACGCGCTGGATCAGGGCGAGCATCCCGCGATTGTAGGAGCGTTCTTCGAGCGGCACGCCGGTCGCGCCCGAATGGGCGCTCCTACACAATGACCGCATGCAACGCTTCGCCGCCGCACTGCTGTTCGCGCTCGCGCGCCTGGCCGGCCGCCTGCCCTGGCGCTGGCATGCGCCGATCGCCAGGTGCATCGCATGGTCGTGGATGCACGCAGGCGCGCGCGAAAGCCGCGTCGCCCTGCGCAATGTCGAACTCGCGTTCCCGGACATGGCGCCGGACGGACGCATTGCGTTGCGCAAGCGCATCCTGGTTTCGACCGCGCGTCAGCTGCTGGAAACGCTGCGCTTCTGGACCCGGCCGCACGCCGACAACCTCGCGCTGGTGCGCACGACCATGGGCGAAACGCTGTTCGACGAGGCGATCGCATCGGGCCGCGGCGTGATCGTGGCCGCGCCGCACTTCGGCAACTGGGAGCTGTTGAACCAGTGGCTGGCCGCGCGCACGCCGATCTCGATCCTGTACGCGCCGCCGGAATCGCGCATGGGCGAGGATTTCCTGCGCCGCGTGCGCGCCGCGGACGACGACGCGCAACGCGTCGCCCAGGTCCGCGCCGAAGCCGGCGGCGTGCGCCAGTTGCTGCGCACCCTGCGCGAGGGCGGCGTGGTCGGCATCCTCCCCGACCAGCAACCCAAGGGCGGCGAAGGGGAATTCGCGCCGTTCTTCGGCAAGCCCGCGTTGACCATGACCCTGCTTTCGCGGCTGGCGGCGCGCAGCAACGCCATCGTGCTGTTCGCATGGTGCGAACGCCAGCCCGCGGCCGATTCCGCATCGCCGCCGGCGTTCGCCGTGCATGTCGAGCCCGCCCCGCCGGGCATCGCATCGACCGAATCGGGCGTGGCCGCGCTCAACAGCGCGGTCGAATCCATCGCGCGCCGCGATCCGGCGCAATACCAGTGGACCTACAAGCGCTTCAAGCGCCGGCCCAAGGGCAGCGGCGAAACCAATCCCTACCGCGACCTCGAGTGAGGCCGGCGGCGATCAGGCCTCGAACGCCGCGTCGAGGCGCCCGATGCGGCGATCGAGCCAGGCAAGGATCGCGCCACGCACCGCATCCGACGCCGCATCGAGGCTCTGCACGCAGGCGAAAGCGAAGGACTCGTCCGCGTCGGCGCGCGCCATCCGGCGTTCGATCCCGCGCAACGACTGCGTGCGCGGCTTGAGCTCGACCACGCGCAGGCGGTCGTCGAACACCGCGCCTCCCAGCGCGATCTCGAGGTGCGTCGACAGGCATTCCGAACGCGGCTGTTCCATGGCGCGCAGGCGATGGCGGGCGCAGTCCTCGAGCACCGCCGGATGCGCCTCGAAGAACGCCTGCATGGTCGAACGCCGGAACGGGTATGGCGTGTGCTTCAACGCGAAGTACCTGCGTTCGAAGCCAGCGAGCCGCGCGGCCAGCTCCTGCGAATGGCGCACGCTGGCGCGGGCCGCGTCGTCGATGCCGCGCAAGGATTTCCAGGCCGCCGCGAGCCGGCGCAAAGGCGAATGCGCGGATTGCGGGCGCCAGCGGCCGCGCAGCACGACACCGTCGCCGCGGAAGAAATCGGTCGCGTCCACCGGGCGCAGCAGCATGAAATCGTCGTTGAAATAGACGAAACGCCCGGCGAGTCCCGGGATGCGCCACAGCATCGCGCTGATCGCGCGCGCATTGAAGGTCGGCAAGTAACGTTCGAAGCCGGCGAAGATCTCGCGGTGGTCGACCACGCGGATGCGTTCGGACAGCGGCGTGCCGGCGATGCGCCGCGCCAGTTCCGGCACCTGCGCGTCGGTCACGATCCAGATGCGCCGCAACCACGGTGCGTGCCGCAACAGCGAGGCGATGCAGTAATCGAGTTCGCCGTCTGCGCTGAAGCGCGTGGGGTTCGCCATCGTCGGGCGCTTGCCCCCGATCGAGGCGAGGTAGGCCTCGAGCTTCGCGTGGTGCGCCGGATCGCTGCCATCGACCCAGGCGACGACTGCATCGATCGCGTTGTCGTCCCTTGCGTCCACCCGCTCAGCCTTCGCTCTCGAGGTACTCGCGCCAATGCGCCTGCGCGGCATGGATGTCCGGCGCATAGGTGATCTTGAACAGCCATGGCGTGCCGGGCACGTGGCGCACGCGGCCGCCAAGCAGGCGCACGCGTTCGGGCAGGTGCGGATGCGTTTGCGCCGGGTCGCGCATCGCCTTCGCCAACCATTCGGCGCGGAACGCCTGCGGCGTCTGGATTTCGTGGAAATCCGAGCGCGGCGGCGTGCGCGCGAGCAGGCCACCGTCGTCGACCACGATGCTGTTCACCACCGGCATCACCGGGCAGGCGGACTCGTTGCCCTCGAGCGCAGCGAGCAAGTCCGCGATCACCCGCCGCGTCACGAAGGGGCGCGCGGCATCATGCACCAGCACGGCATCCTGGCGCAGCCGGGCGGCGAGCGCGTTGCGCACCGAATCCTCGCGGGTGGCGCCGCCGGCGACATAACGGACGCCGTTGCGGGCAGGCAACGATGGATCGCCGGGATTTGGCACGACCACGACGATGTCGTCGCTGTACTTGCGGAAGGTATCGAGGCTGTAGTCGATGACGCGCTTGTCGCCGAGCGGCATGTACTGCTTGGGCGCCTGCTCCGCGGCGTTTCCGCCCATGCGCGTGCCGCTGCCGCCGGCGAGCAGGATCACGGAGAAATCGCGCATGGTGGCGCCGTCGCTCACGGCAGTTCGCGCCAGTACTTGAAGCGCCGCAACAGGCTGAGCGGCTTGCGCTTCGCCACGCCGAGGCCGTGCTCGAGCACGTCGTCGACCGCGGCGAGCACGCGTTCGCTGGAACGCCCATCGCGCCATGGATGCATCTGCCGCGCGTACTCCTCCCGTGCTTCGCGCGAAGGATCATCGCCGGTGAATATCGCAGCCAGCGCGCCTTCGAGTTCCCCGGGTTCGGACAGGTTGACGAACTGCGGGCCCGGTGCGCGGTTGCGGAACGCCAGCACCGGCTTGCCCGCGAGCATGAATTCGGCCGCGGCGGACGAAGTATCGGTGAGCATCACGTTCGCCTTGCGCAACAAAGGCAGCATGCGCGCATCGTCGACGACCTCGAGGTTGGGCGCGTGGATCGCCCGGATCGGGTCGGCGAAGCGGTCTTCCATCTTCGGGTGGAACTTCACGAGCCAGCGCCACTCCGGCCGCGCCGCCGCCACTCGCGCGAGTTCGCCGGCGAGCGCTGGCGCGGAAGTGAGCGAGGGGCTGAACGTCGGCGCGTACAGCACCAGTTTCCCGCCCGGGTCAGCCGTGTCGCCCGCGCCCGGCGCCAGCAACGGATCCATTTTCGGCCAACCGGTTTCCTCGACCTTGAACCAGCCGTGTTCCGCGGCGAGTTCGCGGAAGCGCACCGAGTTCTTCGGTCCGAACGTGCAGTACAGGTCGAACATGCCGCGGATGCGGAAATGGCCCTTTTTCAGCCCCATGCCGTGGAACACGTGCACCTTCAGCCCGGGGAAGGACAGCGGCACTTCGTTGCCCGGCGCGTACACCGCGTCCGGCCTCCATGCCCGCACGTCCTTCACCGTGCGCAACAGCAATTCATCGGGATGGAGTCGTTCGGGCGACGGACCGTTGAGGAACCAAGCGACTTCGTCGCCACGCCGGCGCGCGGCCTCCTGCAGCGGGCGCAGGACTTCGAAGCTGTAGTCCTCCTCGACGAAGAATAGGTGGCGGCGCGGCGCGTTCGGCATGGGGGCGATGGTAGCGTCAGTCTTCGTCCGCCGGCGTCGCGGGCACACCCTTCGCCACGCATTCGCCCGCGATCGCCGCCTGCGGCACCAGCCACCAGGCGCGGCGGTTCGCGCGGCCAGTTTCGATGCTGCGCGCGCGATCGATGCACGGCAAGGCCGCGTCCTCGTTGACCAGCAACATGCGCTGGTCCGGCGCCTGCGCCATCCACGCGACGCCGCGCCGCAATTGCTCGTCCCACGGTTGGCGGAAACCGAATTCCGCGGTCGGGCCCACCGCCTGCAGCAATTGCTGTTCGCGCCAACCGACCAGGCCGATTTCGGTGCCCGGACCGGCTTGCGCACGCGCCGCGCGCATCAGGCCACGCGCGGAATTCGCGTCGTCGAGCAACAGTGCGGTGCCGCAGAACAGCACCACCACCATCAGCCCCAGCGCCATCGCCACCGACGCCAGCAAGTGTTTGCGCGCGAACGCCAACGCCAGGAGCATCGCCGCGCCGGTGGCGGCGAGCAGCCACCACACCGCGTCGGCTGCCGGGACGAGGCCGCGTTCCGCCTCGATCCGCGCCTCGAACTTCGGATCGCCCGCGAGCGCCGACACGCCCGCGAACAGCAATACCGCGGCCAGCGCGGCGAACAGCGCGAACAGCCATGCGCGGAAACCGCGCTTCGCCACGATCCTGGCCATGTACGGTGCCGCCGCGAGCGCCACCATCGGCAGCATCGGCAGGATGTACATGTCGCGCTTGCCGTGGGCGAGGCTGAAGAACAGCAGCACCAGCAGCGACCACGCCAGCGGCAACCAGACCTTCGCGGAACGTTCGCGCCATGCGTCGCGCCAACGCGGCGCCAGCCACGGCAGCGCCAGCGAGAACGGCATCCAGAACAGCGCGATCACCTCGAGGAAGTACCACGCCGGTTGCGGATGAATGGTGCTCGATGCGTAACGGCCGGCGGTCTGCTTGAACAGGATTTCGTCGAGGTAGGCGCGGTGCTGCGCATCGCCGTCGTTCAGCGCGAACAGCACCATCGGCAACAGCCACAGCGCGATCGCGGCGAGGAAGGCGATTCCACCCAGCATCCAGCGCCAGGCGTTGCCGCGCCCGAGGTCGGGAAACTGTTTCCATCCACTCCATCGCATCGCCGCGTACGGCAACAACGCGAGCAGCGGCAGGAAACCCACGCCTTTCGCGATCACGCCCAGCCCGGCGGCGAAGCATCCGAGCCAGTACCAGCGCCAGTCCGGCCCGAGCAGCAGGTGCCGCAGGATTCCGTACATGCCCAGGGTAATCAGCGCGACTTCGGTCGGATCGATCTGCGCGCGCTTGGACTGGTACAGGAATTGCAGCGCGCACAACACCGCGGTGGCCGCCCACAGGCCGATGCGGGGCGTCCACAGGCGGCGGCCAAGGTCCCAGGTCATGACGAGCGTCGCCATCGCCGCGACGAGCGACGGCAGCAGGAACGCCCACGTCCAGTTCCGCACCAGCGCGTAGGCGACATCGAGCAGCCAGAAATACAACGGCGGCTTGTCCGGATAGAGTTCCGAACCGCGATGCGGGAACCACCAGTCGCCCGATTCCCACATCTGCTTCGCCACCAGCACGAAGCGCGGCTCGTCCGAAGGCCAGGGCTGGCGCATGCCGATGCCGGCGGCGAGCACGACGAAGGCGATGGCGAGGAACCACCACAGTTCGCGGCGCTGGCGCGGGTCGAGCGGAGCGGGGACGGGGGTCATCGCCGCGCGATGATAGCTGCGCCCGGGTCGCCGCGCCGTCGGAACAAGCGTCAGGACTTGCGCAACCGCGCGACGAAGAAGCCGTCCATCCCGGCTTCGCCCGGCAGGCGCTGCGAACCGAAACCGGTGTCGCGGCCGAAGCGCGCATCCAGCGGTTCCGGCACGGCGTCCGCATGGCGTTCGAGGAAGGCGCGGACCTGCCGCGAATTTTCCTCCGACAGGATCGAACAGGTCGCGTACAACAACGCACCGCCGGGCGCGAGCGTCGACCATGACGCGTCGAGCAAGGTCGCCTGCAACGCCACCAACGCGGCGAGATCGGATTCGCGCCGATGCAGCAGCACGTCCGGTTGCCTGCGGACGATGCCGGTGGCCGAGCACGGCGCATCGAGCAGGATCGCGTCGAATGCGGTTCCATCCCGCCACGCTTCCGGAGCGGCCGCGTCCGCGGCGCGCGTTCCGATGTCGAGGCCGAGCCGCGCGAAGGTCTCCTGCATGCGGCGCACGCGGCGGGCGTCGACATCCAGCGCGAGGATGCGCAGCGACGGATCGCGTTCGGCGAGGTGCGCGGCCTTGCCACCGGGCGCCGCGCAGGCGTCGAGCACGCGCGAACCCGGCGGCGGCGCCAGCGCATCGGCCACCGCCTGCGCGCTGCCGTCCTGCACCGAGACGTTGCCGGCGTCGAAGCCCGGCAGTTGCGCGACCGGCACCGCCGATTCCAATTTCACCGCATCGACTAGCGATGCGTCGATCGCCGCATCCATGCCGGCATCGCGCAACCGCTGCAGGTAGTCGTCGCGCGCCACCCGACGGCGATTCACCCGCAACCACATCGGCGCTTCCTTCGCGCTTTCGGCGAAAACCGCGTCGGCATCGCCGGGCCAGTCTTGGCGAATGCGTTTCGCCAGCCATCCCGGCCACGCGGCGCCCGCATCCGCGGCCGGCAAGGATTCGCGCGAGGCGCGCCGCAGCATCGCGTTCACCAGGCCGGCCTGGTGCGCACGACCCAATTCGCGCGCGGCGGCGACGCTGGCATCGACCGCGGCGTGCGGCGCGAGGCCCAGCGCGTCGAGTTGCGCGAACCCGGCCCACAGCAGCGCGCGCAACTCGTTGTCGCGACGACCGGGCGGCTTCGGCATCCACGCCGCGATCGCCGCTTCGTAACGCGCGCGGCTGCGCAACGCGGCGAACACGATGGCTTCCGCCAAGGCGCGGTCGCGCGGATCCGGCAGCGCGGGCAATGCATCGGCGAATTCGACCTTGAGCGAACGCCCTCGATGCACGACCGCATCGAGGATGCGCATCGCGGCCACGCGCGCGGCGACGCCGGCGCTCATGCAGTCAGGTCACGGCGTGCGTTGAGGTAGTCGGCGGCGGTGATCGCCTTGCCGCCTTCGCGCTGCAGCACGCGGATGCGCAACGCGCCCTGGCCGCAGGCCACGTCGATGCCGTCGCGCCCTGCGGCGAGCACGCTGCCCGGCGTCGCCGGATGCATCGCTTCGATGGCGATGGCGCCGTGGATGCGCAGGCGTTCGCCGCCGAGCATCGCTTCGGCCATCGGCCAGGGATTGAACGCGCGGACCTTGCGCTCGAGTTCGATCGCCGGCCGCGACCAGTCGAGCCGCGCTTCGGACTTGTCGAGCTTGCGCGCGTAGGTCGCGCCTTCGTCGGCTTGCGGTTTCGGCGGAAGGCGCACGCCCACGCGCAGCAGGCCGAGGCCGTCGGCCAGCACCTGCGCGCCGAGTTCGGCGAGGCGGTCGTGCAACTGCCCGCCGGTCTCGTTCGCGCCAACGGGAATGCGTTGTTCCAGCAGCACCGGACCGGTATCGAGCCCGGCTTCCATCTGCATCAGGCAGACGCCGGTTTCGGAATCGCCAGCCTCGATCGCGCGCTGGATCGGCGCCGCGCCGCGCCAGCGCGGCAGCAGCGATGCGTGCACGTTCCAGCAGCCGTATTGCGGGATGGCGAGCACGCTGCGCGGCAACAGCAGGCCGTAGGCGACGACGATCATCACGTCGGGCTGCAGCGCGCGCAGGGCGTCCTTCGACAGCGCGGACTTGAAGTTTTCCGGCTGCAGCACCGGGATCCCGCGCTGCACCGCCTCCAGCTTCACCGGCGAGGCCTGCAGCCCGCGACCACGACCCGCGGGGCGGTCGGGTTGCGTGTACACGGCGACGACTTCGTTGTGGCGCGCGGCGGCGCGCAGGCTGGGCACCGCGAAGTCCGGGGTACCGGCGAAGACGATCCTCATGGGAGAAACGAAGGGAAGGGAACGAGGAACGAGAGAAAACGGATTCGCGCGCCCACTCGTTCCTCGTTCCTCTTCACTCGTTCCTGCTCCGTCAGGCCGCGGCCTGGCGGCGGACCTTGGCGAGCTTCTTCCTGACCATCTCGCGCTTGAGCGGTGAGAGGTAGTCGACGAACAGCTTGCCGTCGAGGTGGTCCATTTCGTGCTGGATGCAGACCGCGAGCAGGCCGTCGATGCGCAGCTCCTGCGCATTGCCGTCGCGGTCGAGGAAGCGCACGTCGATCTCGTTGGCGCGGGTGACGTCGGCGTAGATGCCGGGCACCGACAGGCAGCCTTCCTGGTAGACCTGTTCGCCGTCGCGGGACACGATCTCCGGGTTCACGAACACCATCGGCCGGTCCTTCTCCTCGGACACGTCGATCACCATGAAGCGCTGGTGCACGTCGACCTGGCTGGCGGCCAGGCCGATGCCGGGGGCGGCGTACATGGTTTCGAACATGTCGTCGAACAGGCGCTGGAACGCCGGATCGGCCAGTCGCGCGGGATCCACCGGCACCGCCTTGGTGCGCAGGCGCGGGTCTGGGAACTCGAGGATGGGCAGCAGGGCCATGGCGGGAAATTGGGGTCGACGTAGCACAACGGCAAGCCGGGCTGGGCATTGTACGCCCGCAGGCTTGCAAAGGCCCGCCGAATATGGGCTAGATTGGGGTTGCTGCACGGGGAAAATCGCAAGGGGAGCGGGCACATGGCCGCAATGCTTGAACGCCTTTCTAAGGGCTGGCGCACCGCTCTGGTGGCCGCCGCCCTCACTGTCGGGAGCGTCGCGGTGGCGCAGGAATTCCGCGCCGACCATCCCGATACCTACGTCGTGAAGCGTGGCGACACGCTCTGGGACATCGCCGGCAAGTTCCTGCGCAAGCCGTGGCTGTGGCCGGAAATCTGGCAGGCCAACCCGCAGATCCGGAACCCGCACCTGATCTACCCGGGCGACGTCATCAGCCTCGCCTACCTCGACCGCGTCGGCCTGACCCCGGGGCCGCGCGCCGAGGCGCCGATCAATGCGATCCCGCTGTCGGACGTCGAGAAATACCTCAAGGACCTGCGCGTGGTCGACCAGTTCGACCAGCTGCCCTACGTCGTCGGCCTCGAGGAAGACCATCTGCGCGTCGCCCAGGGCCAGGTCGCCTACATCCGCGGCGTCGCCAACGCGCAGCCCGGCCAGCGCTACCTCGTCGTGCGCCCGACCGTGCGCTACACCCACCTGAGCCGCGCCGGCCTGTGCTGCGACCGCTTCGGCAAGGACGACCTCGATTACCGCGGCCGCCTCGACATCGACCAGACCGAGAAGTTCTGGAGCGATGCCGTGTTCCCGGACAAGGGCAACGAGACGCTGGGCTACGAGTTGATGCGCGTCGGCGCCGGCACCGTCACCCGCGGCGAAGGCCACGGCATCGACGTCGCCACCCTGCTGATGGATTCCGAAGGCCGCGAAATCCGCGTCGGCGACCGCGTCCTGCCAGTCGACCCGCAGCCCTACGACCTGCAGTTCTTCCCGCACCCGCCCAAGCAGATGGCCGACTACGGCCGCCTGCAGGTGCTCGCGGTGTCCGACATGCTCACCTCGGGCGGCAGCCACGACGTGATCGCGATTTCCGGCGGCAGCCGCGAAGGCATCGACAACGGCACCGTGTTCTCGCTGTGGCGCAACGGTTCCAACGTGGTCGACCGGGTCGAATATTCGCCAGAACGCCAACCGTCCACCGTCGATTGGCGCGAGAAGGTGCGCCTGCCGGACGAATTCGCCGGCCACGCGATCGTGTTCCGCACCTTCGACAAGGTCAGCTATGCGCTGGTGATGGACGGCACGCGCCCGGTGCGCGTCGGCTACCAGGCCAAGCATCCCGACGCGACCTACTGAGCGCATCGATTTAGGGTTTTTCCGAATGTTCCACGCGACGGCGCCCGAGGGCGCCGTCGTCGTTTCCGGGCCACGCTGCGGCGATGGATTCCGAACGCAACGCCCTGCTCGCCCTCGTTCGCGCCGGTGGCGCGATCGCCCCGCGCAAGCGCCTGCTCGATCGCTGCGGAAGCGCCGAGGCCGCGCTGGATGCGCCATCGACCATCTGGCGCGAATGCGGTTTCGAAACCCGATTGCCGGCATCGGCGCACGCATCGGATCCGAACGACGCAAGCTGGCTGGAACGCGAGGGCAACCACCTCGTCGGCTGGCTGGATCCGGACTACCCGCCGCTGCTGCGCGAAATCCCGAGCCCGCCGCTGGCGCTGTTCGTCAGCGGCGAACCGGCGCGGCTCTGGCATCCGGCGATCGCCGTGGTCGGCAGCCGCGGCCCCAGCGCCGGCGGCCTGCGCCATGCCCGCGACTTCGCAACGACCCTGGCAAGCGCCGGCGTGTGCGTCGCCAGCGGACTCGCCACCGGCATCGACACCGCCGCGCACGAAGCCGCGCTCGACGCCGGCGGAATGACCCTTGCCGTGCTCGGCGCCGGCCACGACCAGCCGTATCCGCCATCGCAGACGCCGCTGCAGTCGCGCATCGCGGGAACGGGCGTGGTAGTCAGCGAATATCCGCCCGGCACGCCGCCGCGGCGCAGCCAGTTTCCGGCGCGCAACCGCATCCTCGCCGGACTCGCGCTCGGCACGCTGGTGGTCGAAGCGGGACTGAAGTCCGGCGCCCTGATCACCGCGAAACAGGCCGCCGCGAGCGGACGCGAGGTCTTCGCCCTGCCCGGCTCCATCGACAACCCGCTGGCGCGTGGCTGCCACCAGCTGATCCGTGACGGCGCGCAACTGGTCGAATCGCCGGATGAAATCCTGACCGCCTTGCCGCCGCTGGCGACCGGCTTGGGCATGGCCCTTGAACGTCGCCTGGCGCAATCCGGAGGCAGGGAACGGCCGCCGAAACAGGTTCCGTCCGAGTTCGATCCGCCGGACGACGACCCCCACGGCTTGTGGCAAGCGCTCGGCCACGACCCAACCGATATGGATCAACTCGTCTCACGCACCGGATTGACGGCCGCGACCCTGTCCTCCATGCTGCTTGCCATGGAGTTGCAAGGCCGCGTCTCCATGGAGCACGGCCGCTATTCCCGCAAACGCTGAGGCGCGGTCCGGCCCGGCGTGCGGCGCAGGGATCGCGCCGCGACCGCCATCGCGGGGGGGGCCATGGGCGACCATGGGGTGGCGGAGGCCGGCGCCCTTCACGGGGCGGCCGACCACGACACCGGCGGGCAGGAGCCCGACGGTGGCCGAGGTGCCATCGACGCGCCGCCTGCGGCGCAGGCCGAGGGAAATGAAAGAGAGCATCCTGGACGTACTGCTCTACCTGTTCGAACACTACTTCGCCGAAGACGCCGCCCCACCGCTGCCGCTGGGCGACGATGCCGCCCTCCGCGACGGCCCGCTGGTCACCGAACTCACCGAAGCCGGCTTCAGTACGACCGAAATCCACAAGGCCTTCGACTGGCTCGGCGTGCTCGCCGAGCAACGACCCGTCGTCGCGAATGCGCGCGCGCACGGACCGACGCGCGTCTATTTCGGGCCCGAGCTCGACAAGCTCGACGTCGAATGCCGCGGCTTCCTGCTGTTCCTCGAGCAGCAGGGCATCCTCGGCCCGGAACAGCGCGAGCTGGTGCTGGACCGCGCGATGGCGCTGGACCAGGAGGAGCTCGACCTCGACGACCTCAAGTGGGTCGTGCTGATGGTGCTGTTCAACCAGCCCGGCAGCGAGGCCGCGTACGCGTGGATGGAAACGCAGATGTTCCTCGACGAACCCGAACCGGTGCACTGACCGGAAGCGATCCCACGTCGCCGCAGCCAACTTCGCACACACGGAAAAGGCGCCGGAAGGCGCCTTTTCCGCGTTCATGCCATCGCCCCGTCAATATTGGAACCAGCCGTTGACCGCAAGGATGAGGGTCTGCGGCGGCAACAGGCACGTCATCGAAAACGCGTTGCTGTTGCCGATGAGCTGCCCGGCCGATCCGCCGAAATCGGCAGCGGTCCATTCCAGGACTGCTTGGTTCGCGCCGGACACGGTGGATGTCTTGCTCGAGTACTGCAGGACGGAAAGCAGGAAGCCCGTGACCGCGGTGCAGGTCACCTCGTGGCTGGCGCCATCGATCGAATACACCTGCAGCCAGATATCGGTGAAGGCATTGCTTCCGAACGTCACGGTCGATGGCAACGGGCAAACCACGAAGCTGCTCGTCGTGGTCGATTCATTGCGGATGCCGGTCGCCTTGAAAGCGAGCTTGTCGTTGCTGCCGGGGGTGACCGGCTGGCAGGCGGCGCCAGTCGCGGTGGTGGCGCCATTCGTGGCCTTGGCCACCGGGGTCGCGACCAGGCTGGACGCGACGACCAGGATCGCCGCGAGGGCGGAGAATCGGAGCGGGTGCATGGGATCTCGCTTGTCCTTGCGCGCCGGAATGGCGAGCTTCGACCCAGTAGCGAGAAAGCGTCCTGGAACCGGTCATGCGGCGACGAACCGGGCGCCGGGAGGGCCGGCGGCGGCCTCCGCCGGCCGGCCGGGAGCCGACCCCGGCCACGACAAACCTTGACACCACGGCCACGCCCGTGATTCCACTGTAAAAAGGAAACAAGCTGAGCGCCCGGGGCCACCGCCCCGGGCGTTGGCTTCTGCGAACCACGCGCGCGCCGCCCGGCGGCGCCCACCGGAACCCCCGCCCGAATGTCCAAGCACCTGCTCATCGTCGAGTCCCCGGCCAAGGCCAAGACGATCAACAAATACCTCGGCAAGGACTTCCACGTCCTGGCTTCGTACGGCCACGTCCGCGACCTGGTGCCGAAGGAAGGCGCGGTCGACCCCGACGATCGCTTCCGCATGCAGTACGAGGACATCGAGAAGAACGAAAAGCACATCGAGGCCATCGCCAAGGCCGCGAAGTCCGCCGAGGATGTCTACCTCGCCACCGACCCGGACCGCGAGGGCGAGGCGATCAGCTGGCACATCGCCGAGATCCTCAAGCACCGCAAGCTGCTGGACGACAAGCCGGTGCACCGGGTGGTATTCACCGAGATCACGCCGCGCGCCATCAAGGAGGCGATGCAGCAGCCGCGCCAGATCGCGATGCCGCTGGTCGACGCGCAGCAGGCGCGCCGCGCGCTCGACTTCCTGGTCGGCTTCAACCTCTCGCCGGTGCTGTGGCGCAAGGTGCAGCGCGGCCTGTCCGCCGGCCGCGTGCAGTCGCCGGCGCTGCGCATGATCGTCGAGCGCGAGGAGGAGATCGAAGCATTCAAGGCGCGCGAATACTGGACGGTCGAAGCCGAAGTCGCGCATCCCTCGCAATCCTTCACCGCCAAGTTGAGCAAGCTGGACGGCAGGAAAGTCGAACAGTTCACCATCACCAATGGCGAAGCGGCCGAAGACGCGCGCACGCGCATCGCCGCGGCCGCGGGAGGTTCGCTGCGGGTCACCGACGTCGCCAGCAAGGAACGCAAGCGCCGCCCGGCGCCGCCGTTCACCACTTCCACGCTGCAGCAGGAAGCCGCGCGCAAGCTCGGCTTCACCACGCGCAAGACCATGCAGGTCGCGCAGAAGCTGTACGAAGGCGTGGCGCTCGGCGACGAGGGCACGGTCGGCCTGATCAGCTACATGCGTACCGACTCGGTGAACCTGTCGCAGGAAGCGCTGGGCGAACTGCGCGACGTGATCGCGCGCGACTTCGGCACCGCCTCGCTGCCGGACAAGCCCAACTTCTACCAGACCAAGTCGAAGAACGCGCAGGAAGCGCACGAAGCGGTGCGACCGACTTCCGCGTTGCGCACGCCGGCGCAGGTCGCGCGCTTCCTCAGCGAGGACGAGCGCAAGCTCTACGACCTGGTGTGGAAGCGCGCGGTCGCCAGCCAGATGATCCCGGCCACGCTCAACACCGTGACCGTGGAACTGGCCGCCGGTTCCGAGCACAGCTTCCGCGCCAGCGGCACCACGGTCGTGGTGGCCGGCTTCCTCGCCGTGTACGAGGAAGGCAAGGACGCGAAGAACGCCGAGGACGACGACGAAGGCCGCAAGCTGCCGGCGATGAAGCCCGGCGACACCGTGCCGCTGGACCGCATCCACGCCGACCAGCATTTCACCCAGCCGCCGCCGCGCTTCACCGAAGCCGCGCTGGTGAAGGCACTGGAGGAATATGGCATCGGCCGGCCCTCGACCTACGCCTCGATCATCCAGACCCTGCTGTTCCGCAAGTACGTGGAGATGGAAAGCCGCAGCTTCCGCCCCACCGACGTCGGCCGCGCGGTGTCGAAGTTCCTCAGCGCGCACTTCACCCAGTACGTCGACTACGACTTCACCGCCAAGCTCGAGGACGAACTCGACGCGGTCAGCCGCGGCGAGGAGGACTGGGTGCCGCTGATGGAGAAGTTCTGGGGTCCGTTCAAGGAACTGGTCGAGGAGAAATCGGAAAGCGTCGACCGCAGCGAAGCCACCGGCGCGCGCGAACTCGGCACCGATCCGAAATCCGGCAAGCCGGTCAGCGTGCGCCTCGGGCGCTTCGGTCCGTACGCGCAGATCGGCGACAAGGACGTGGACGAGAAGCTGGAATTCGCCTCGCTGCGCCCGGGCCAGTCGATGCACACGATCACGCTCGAGGACGCGATCGAGCTGTTCAAGCTGCCGCGCACGCTGGGCGAATCGAACGGCGAAACCGTCACCGTCGGCATCGGCCGCTTCGGCGCGTTCGCCAAGCGCGGATCAACCTATGCCTCGCTGAAGAAGGAAGACGACCCGCACACCGTCGACCTCGACCGCGCGGTGTTCCTGATCGAGGAAAAGGAAGAGATCGCGCGCAACCGCATCATCAAGGAATGGGAGGGCCACGACGTGCAGGTGCTGAACGGGCGATTCGGCCCTTACCTGTCCGACGGCAAGCTCAACGGCAAGATCCCCAAGGATCGCGAACCGGCGTCGCTGACGCTGGAGGAAGCGCAGCAATTCCTCGCCGACACCGGCAAGCCGATGCGCAAGGGTTTCGGCGCGAAGAAGGCGGTGGCGAAGAAGGTTGCGACGAAGAAGACGCCCGCCGAAAGGAAACCGGCGAAGAAGGCGACGAAGAAGGCGCCGGCAAAAAAGACCGCCGCGAAGAAGGCGGCCACGAAAAAAACCGCGACGAAGAAAGCCTACGTCAGCCCGCATCCGGAACCGGCCAAGCCCTTGCTCACGCCCGCCGCGAGCCCGCAGGTCGGCAAGCGGGTGGTGAAGAAGAAGGACGCGCCGCCGTTCTGACCGTGCGGTAACAGGGCGCGGCGTATCGTCGCGCATGGCTCGCTCAACCGAAGGAGACGGCGATGAACACGCTCGACAAGGTCCTCTATACCGCGCATGTCCACACCACCGGCGGCGGCCGCGACGGCGGCCGTTCCACCAGCGACGACGGCCACCTCGACGTCACCCATACCCGCCCCGGCGCCGGCGGCGGCACCAACCCGGAACAGCTGTTCGCGGCCGGCTATTCGGCCTGCTTCATCGGCGCGATGAAGGCGGTCGCGGCGAAACAGCACATCGCCCTGCCGGCGGACCTGTCGGTCGATGCCGAAGTCGACCTCGGCCCGGTCGGCCAGGCCTTCGGCGTGGCGGTGCGCATGGCGATCCACCTGCCCGGCATGGACGCTGCCGCCGCGCAGGCGCTGGTCGACGCCGCGCACCAGGTCTGCCCGTATTCGAACGCGACCCGCGGCAACATCCCGGTGGAACTGCGGCTGGCGTGAACGCGCGCGTCGATGCGAATGCCGCCGCGCGACTGCTCCGCGGCGGCGGCGTCATCGCCTACCCCACCGAAGCGGTCTGGGGCCTGGGCTGCGACCCGCGCGACGAAGCGGCGACCACGCGACTGCTCGCGCTCAAGCAGCGCGAAGTCGCCAGGGGCCTGATCCTGGTCGCCGCGGGCGAAGCGCAGCTCGCGCCGTACGTGGATTTCGAATCGCTGTCCGAACCGCAACGCACGGCGGTGCGCGAAAGCTGGCCGGGACCGAACACCTGGATCGTGCCGGCTTCGGCCTACGCGCCGCGCTGGATCACCGGCATGCACGACGGCATCGCCGTGCGCGTGACCGCGCACGAGGGCGTGATCGCGTTGTGCCGTGCCTTCGGCGGCGCCATCGTCTCGACCAGCGCCAACCGTGCCGGCATGCCGGCCGCGACCGCCTTCGAGGCGCTCGATCCGGCCATCGTCGCCGGGGTGGACGCGGTGCTGGAAGGCGACACCGGCGGGCTCGACCGGCCCAGCCTCATCCGCGACGCGCGCAACGGCGCGGTGCTGCGGGTCTGAATCCCGCGCGAACTGCGGCACCCGCGTCGCTTGCGTTCGCGCCCGGCACGCGCAAGATGCGCGCATGGATCGCGTTTTCCTCCCCGCCGGCCTGTCCGTCCTACTGCTCGCCGCGGGTTTGTCCGCATCCCCGGCCTCGGCCGAAGACGTGACGATCTACCGCTGCACCGACGCGCGCGGCAACACCACCCTGCGCGACACGCCCTGCGCCAAGGGCCAGCTACAGGAAACTCGCAACATGGTGCGTCCGAAGGATGCGCCCGCTCGCGTCGAGAGCGTCGCGCCGACGCCGGCGCCGCAACCGCAACCCGCGCCGCAGCGCACCATCGTGCTCGCGCCGCCGCAGCCGATGTACGAATGCCGCATGCCCGACGGCAACACCTACACCAGCGATTCGCCGGAAGGGAACCCGCGCTGGGTGCCGCTGTGGACGCTCGGCTACCCGGTGGTCACCGACGGCTACTACCGCCCGGGCGGCACCAGCATCGTCCGCCACGGCGATGGCCGCGTGGACGTGAATGTCGACGGCGGCGGTTACGTGCGCGGCCCGGTGCCGACCATCGCCGGCTACGGTGCCGGCACCTGGGTGCGCGACGAATGCCACATGCTGCCGCCCTCGGAAACCTGCGCACGCCTGCGCGACCGGCGCGAGGAGATCGGCAAGCGCTTCTTCAACGCGCAACCGACCGAACGCGACCAGCTCAATCGCGAGCAACGCGGCATCGACGCGCGCCTCGACAACGACTGCGGCGGGCATTGATGCGCAGCGTCTTCGCCCTCGCCTGCGCCTTGCTGCTGCTCGCCATCGATTCGTTGCCAGCGCGCGCGGGCGTGGTGATCTACCGCTGCACCGATGCGAATGGCGCGGTCACGGTGCAGAACGACAAGCCCTGCCCCAAGGGCAGCAAGCAGGTTCGGCGCGTGCTCGACACGCCTTCGCCTTCCGCGACGCCTCCGGTCTTCGCCGATGCGCCCATCGTCGCCCCCGAGCCGGTCGTGCCGGCGCCCGCGCCGGAACCACCACCGCCCGCACCTGCGCCCGATCCCGCCAGCGCCAGCGCGCAACCCGATGGCGAACGCCTGCCGCCGCCACCGATCTTCGAATGCACCACGTTCGACAACGACCATTACCTCAGCGACGACGGCACACCGTCCGAACGCTGCGTGGCGCTGGAAGTCACCGGCATCGGCGACGGCTCCGCGCCCGGCGTCGGCGCGGCGTGCCAGAAGACGACCGACACCTGCCAGCGCGTGCCAGATGGCGCCGCCTGCGATGCGTGGAAGCGCCGCGAACGCGAGGCGCGCGCGTCGCTGATGTTCGGTAGGGCCGATGACAAGGACAAGAACCAGGCCGAATACGACCGCGTGCAGCGCGTCGTGACGGAGAGTACGTGTGGTGGTTGATTGCGAAACCGCAGTGCCTAGCGTGTGAATCGAGCCGAGCCGCGAAGTCCTATCCGCTTGAATGAATTGTTAGGGCGCGTCACATGACGTTCTCACTTTGTGGCACGTGGTCCAACACTGCAAGGTTTAGAGCCATATCCATTAGATCTAAGGTGGTGGGTGGAACGTTCACATTGCCGAGCCACCTGAAAGAACGTTCGAGAAGTTCTTCCCATGGCCCGGCAAGATCCGAAGTACTTAGTTCAGGCATTAGATATACGGAAAATAGATCTGAACTAAAGCGCTCATCCTGATCATGCGGTTTGTAGAACAGAAGCGAGCGCGGACAAGACGATGCATAAATCATTTTGCCTCCATCCGGAAGCTCGCGGTATTGGATTGGATGCCACTTTGACATTCGGTCAGCGTCCTAACTACAGATAGACCCGAAAACGGGGCGATAAAAACATATCGTTTGCACAAGTTAAAACCCGTACCGCAAAAAACCGCCATCCACGGCGATGCATTCGCCGGTGATGTAGCTCGCCGCAGGCAGGCACAAAAACGCCACCGCGGCCGCGACTTCCTCCGGCTCGCCGATGCGCCCCAGCGGCGTGCGCAGCAATACCTCGTCGAGGTAATCCGGATCGGCGAGCTTGCCCGAAGTGCGCCGCGTGCGGATGTACCACGGCGCGACCGAATTCACGCGGATGCCGTCCTCGGCCCATTCCACCGCCAGGTTGCGCGTCATCTGCTGCAACGCCGCCTTGGTCATGCCGTAGGGCGCGCCGCTGCGCACGTGGGTCATGCCCGACACGCTGCCGACGTTGACGATGCTCGAAGCCGCGTGCTGCGCCAGCAAGGGATGCGCGTAACGCGACAGTTCGAACGCGCTGAACAGGTTGAGCTCGAACAGCTCGCGCCATTCGTCCTCGGAATAATCGGTCGCCGGCTTGGTGATGTTGCCGCCGGCGTTGTTGACGAGGATGTTCAGGCCGATGCCGCGATCCTCGACCCAATCGAGGATCTCGCGCCGTTCCTCCTCGTCGGCCACGTCCGCGGCCAGCGCGTGCAGGCGCGAATCGGGGAAATCGTCCTGCAGTTCGGAACGCGCGCGTTCGAGCACGGTCGAGTCGCGGCCGATGATGGTGACCTCGGCGCCGAAACCCAGCAATTCGCGCGCGATGGCAAGACCAATCCCGGCGCTGCCGCCGGTGACCAGCGCCAGTTGCCCGTCCAGCCGCCAACGTGTCGGATCCATCGCCGCTTGCCCTCGATCTCCGTCGCGGCGTTAGGATAGCGCCGCATCCATGCCGAGGACCGCGCCATGCGCCATCTGCCGATCCTGATGTTCGCGCTCGCCGCTGCCGGCTGCAGCGCGCCGACGCCGCCACCCACCGACCAGCCGCCGGATCCGCAGGCCGCGGCGCAACAGGAACGCGATAAGCAATTGCTGCATGCGATCCAGCGCCCGATCGACAAGGCGCAGGGCACGGAAGACACCACGCTCAAGGCCGCGGATGACCAGCGGCAGCAGATCGAGGACGCGGGCGGCTAGAACCGCCGCCCCTCATCCGCCTTTGGCGCCTTCTCCCCGCATGCGGGGAGAAGGAACAAGCATCACAACCCGCAGAAGCAATACGCCAGCGCCTTCACCGGCAAGCCCGGGCCTGGCGTCATCGCTTCATGCACGAAGCGCAATTCGTCCTTCGCCCGCGCCGGCAACAGGTCGGCGAACAGCGCGCGTGCCGCGTCCGAATGCGCGAACAGCACGGCGGCCGCGCGTCCCTGCATGAAGCGACCGAACAACTGGTCGAACGGCGTCGCCTGCTTCTCGATGTAGTTGACGCGATACGCATCCGGCTTGCCGAGCTTGGCGCGCTGCGCCGCGTCGGCGATCGCGTCCTCGAGCCCGCCGAACTCGTCGACCAGGCCGCGTTCCTTGCCCTGCGCGCCGCTCCATACCCGGCCGCGGCCGACCGCGTCGACGTCGGCGACCGGCTTGTGCCGCGCCTGCGCGACGCGACCGGTGAAGTCGCGGTAACCCTTGTCGATCACGCTCTGGATCACCTGCCCGACTTCGGGATCGAGCGGACGGGTGATGTCGAACGCGCCGGCGAACTTCGTCGTGCCCACGCCATCGGTATGCACGCCGATCTTCTCCAGCGTGCGCGGGATGGTCGGGATCATGCCGAAGATGCCGATGGAACCGGTGATCGTCGACGGATCGGCGTAGATCCGGTCGGCGTCCATGCTGATCCAGTAGCCGCCGGACGCGGCGAGGTCGCCCATCGACACCACCACCGGCTTGCCGGCTTCCTTCAGGCCCACGACTTCGCGGCGGATCTGTTCGGAGGCGAACACTTCGCCGCCGGGCGAATCCACGCGCAGCACCACCGCCTTCACGTGGTCGTCGTCGCGCGCGGCGCGCAGCAGTTCCGCGGTCGATTCTCCGCCGATGCGGCCCGGCGGTTGCTGGCCGCCGCTGATCTCGCCCTCGGCCACCACCACCGCGACCTGCGGGCGCTCGTCCACCGGCGACAGCGTTTCGTCGACGCGGCGCAGGTAGTCGTCGAGGTCGACGTTGCGGAAGCCGCCGTCGGCATCGGTGTCGGCGACGCCGCGCTGCGCCAACAGGTCCTCGACCTGTTCCTGCGTCTTCAACCCGTCGACGAGATGGTGCGACTTCGCGTATCCGCCGAGGTCGCCCTGCGCGGCTTCGATGTCCTGCGGCAGGGCGTCGATGTCGGCGGCGAGTTGCGCAGGCGCGATGCCGCGCGCCTTGCCGACGTCGGCGAGGTAGCGGTTCCAGATGTCGTTCATCCAGAACAGGTCGGCTTCCTTGGATTCCGGCGAAGCGGCATCGAGGATGTAGGGCTCGGCCGCGGACTTGTATTCGCCGACGCGGAACAGGTGCACGTCCACGCCGAGCTTGTCCTGCAGGCCTTCGCGGTAGTACTGGCGGTAGCGGCCGAGGCCTTCCATCAGGATCCCGCCCATCGGGTCGAGGTAGACCTCGTTCGCCTGCGCGGCGAGCAGGTACTGGTTCTGGTCGAAGTTCTCGCCGAACGCGACGACCTGCTTGCCGGATGCGCGCAGGCGCGCGATCGCCGCCGCGACCTCGCGGATCGAGGCATAGCCGGAGAAGCCCATGCGGTCGGGCCGCAGCAGCACGCGTTCGATGCGCTTGTCGTCCTTCGCCGCATCCAGCGCGCGCAGCAGGTCGCGCAATTGCACTTCGCCGGTGGACCTGTCGCCGACCATGCGCGCAAACGCGCGACTCGCCGGATCGGTGCTGTATTGCTCGACCAGCTTGCCTTCCGGCGCGATCACCAGCGTGGTGCGATCGAGCAGCGGGGAAACCTTGTGGCCCGATCCCAGCGCGACCAGCACGATCAGCAACAGGCCGAAGAACAGCAGGTTGAACACCAGCCGGCGGGTGAAGTTCATCGCGTCCCAGACGCCGATGAAGAAGCGGGCGATGGGGCCGCGGCCGCGCGGGTCGTTCATGTGTTCCAGCTCCAGCCCTGCAGGGGCGAATCGTTCATAGGCGAAGGTTAACCGCCGGCGCGTGAGGGCTCATGCGCCTGAGGTCAGGGTGCCTTCGGGCGGGAACATGGGGATGCGCGCGCTGCTGCGCAAGAAGCGCGTGCACAGCAGCACCGCCGCGACCACCAGCCCGGCGATGAGCCCGGTCCACATGCCGCGCGGGCCCAGCGCCGGAGTGAACCCGCCGAGGCCGAAGCCCAGGGTCGCGCCGACCGGCATGCCGATGCCCCAGTAGGCCAGCGCCGCCAGCAACATCGGCACCCGCGTGTCCTTGAGCCCGCGCAGCGAACCGGCCGACACCACCTGCACGCCGTCGGGGAACTGGAACGCCGCCGCGTACAGCAGCAGCGACGCCGCCAGCGCCGCGACCGCGGCATCGCCGCTGTAGAGCCCGACGATGGCATGGCGGCCGCCGACCATGATCGACGCCGACACGGTCTGGGTGAGCAGCAGCAAGGCGTAGCCAGCGAACGCCGCGCGACGCACTCCACTCATCTCCCGCTCGTCCCGGTCCTGCCGAAGGACGCGGCCGAGCGCGTGGCCGACGCGCACGGTGGTCGCCTCGGCCAGGCCGAGCGGAATCATGAAGGCGAGGCTCGCCACGTTGATCGCGATCTGGTGCGCCGCCGACGACAGCGGCCCCAACCGTCCGATCAGCAGCGCTGTGACGATGAACAGGCTGCCTTCCATCGCCACGGTCACGCCGATCGGCAATCCGGTCGCGAGCAACTCCTTCAACGTCGCCGGATGCGGGCGTTCGAACCGCGCGAACAGGCCGAGGTCGGCGAAACGCCTCGCCTTCGACAGGTACAGCGCGAAGCCCAGCGCCTGGCCCCACATCATCATCGCCGAGGCGATGCCGAGCCCGCCCGCGCCGAGTTCGGGGAATCCGAATCTGCCGAACGTGAGCACGTAGCCGAACGGCAGCAGCACCAGCAGTCCGCCGAAACCGAATACCATCGTCGGCAGGCTCCAGTGCAGGCCGTCGCTGAGGTAGCGCATGCACAGGTACAGGGTGAACGCGGGAATGCCCCAGCGGATGCCGTGCAGGAACGCCGATGCGCCGGGGCGGATGTGCGCATCGATGCCGAACGCGGACATCGCCAGCGGCGCCAGCGACAGCAACGCGAACAGCACGATGCCGAGCGCGACCGCCAGCCACAGCGCCTGCCGGAACAACGGCGCGATTTCGCCGCGGCGGCCGGCGCCATCCATCTGCGACACCGACGGCGGCAGCGACATCAGCGTGCCCATCGGGATCATCATCGGCAGCCAGAACAACGCCGTGCCGATCGACACCGCGGCCAGCGTGTCGGTGCCGTGGTGGCCGGCGATGGCGCTGTCGACGAAGCCGATCAGCCCGCTCGACAAATGGCCGAGCGAGAGCGGCAACGCGAGCCATGCGCTGGCGCGCAGCTCGGCGCCGAAACCGCGCGTAGCGTGGGTGGACGAAGGCGACATGCTGGATCCGCGGCGAAACCGATGCGCCGCGATGCGCGACGCCGCGTTATCTTAGCCGCGCCATGGCCAACGACCCGACCACGAACGCCATCGAACCCGTCGCCGGATCCGCGGGCGGCCGCGCCTGCGAGAACTGCGGCGCGGCGCTGCTCGGCGACTACTGCTATCGCTGCGGCCAGCCGGTCAAGGGGCTGGTGCGGCACTTCAGCAGCATCCTGGGCGATTTCCTCGACAGCGTGTTCAACATCGACGCGCGCTTCCCGCACACGATCTGGCCGCTGTTCGCGAAACCCGGTTTCCTCTCGCTGGAATACTTCGCCGGCCGCCGGGTGCGCTTCGTCAGCCCGGTGCGGCTGTTCTTCTTCGTCAGCATCATCACCTTCTTCGTCGCCCAGTTGGTGATCCAGACCGGGCAGAACACCTTCCAGTTCGACGACGACGAAGGCAACAGCAGCATCGGCCGCGCGACGACCGTGGCCGAGGTCGAGAAAACCCGGGACGAAGCCATCGCCAAGCTGGAGGACGCGATCGCCAAGGCCGGCAAGAGCCCGGCCGCGACCGTTCCCCTGCGCGCCGCCGAGGGCAATATCCGGGCAGAAGCGGCGAACCGCATCCGCGACCTGCAGGACGCCGCGGCCAGGGGCGAACCGCCGCCGCCGCCGAAGCAGGCGCCGGCGAGCTTCAGCTTCGGCGACAGCGGAAACTGGGATCCGAAGACCAACCCGCTGCGTATCGGCTGGCTGCCCGGATTCGCCAACGACTGGATCAACACGCAGATCGGCCGGGCGCGCGAGAACGTCTCGCGCATGGGCACCGATTCCTCGCGCTATAAAGACGCGCTGCTCGGCGCGGTGCCCTCGACGCTGTTCCTGCTGCTGCCGCTGTTCGCGCTGATGCTCAAGGTCGCCTACATCTTCAAGCGCCGGCTGTACATGGAACACCTGATCGTCGCGCTGCACAGCCACGCCTTCATGTGCCTGGACCTGCTGCTGGTGTTCGGCGTGATCGCGCTCGACCGCGTGGTGGCGCCCGACGGCCTCGCCGACGGCCTGCTGCGCCTGGCCGAAGTGCTGCTGTTCGGGTGGATGGCGCTGTACCTGCTGCTCATGCAGAAACGCGTGTACCGGCAGGGCTGGTTCATGACCGTGGTGAAGTACTGCGCGCTCGGCTTCTGCTACTGCATCCTGCTCAGCATCGGCATCGCCTTCACCGCCCTGCTCAGCCTGGTGTGGATGTGAGCGCGCCGGCCGGGCTGGTCTACGAGGTGAACCTCGAGGTCGAGGATGCCATCGCCGCCGACTACCGCGACTGGCTGCGCGGCCACGTCGCCGAAATCCTCGCCCTGCCCGGCTTCCTCGGCGCGAGCGCGTCCGAAGTGGTGGAACCGGCGCCACCGGCCGGATTCGCCGGCCTGTGCGTGCAATACGCACTCGAAAGCGAGGCCGCCTTCGCGGCCTACCTGCGCGACCATGCCCCGCGCCTGCGCGCCGAGGGCGAGGCGCGCTTCGGAGGCCGGTTCCACGCCCGCCGGAGGGTCCTGCGACCACTCGCGGAGGCGTCAATTCCCGGCCACGAAGGGGCTTGACAAAGCCGTAACGCGCGGATTCCGCGGGGCCGGTTGTGCACAGTCGTCATCCGGCCGTCATTCACGGCTTTCCCGCGCAGCCGCGGAACCTTGTGTCGGCAATGTTTCACGCCTATGTGCTTGATCCGGAAGGAAATGATCGAATTGGCGATTTTTTCGCCAACCGCGCTTTCCCTGCGGTTTCCAGCAGGCTTTGACCTGCGCGGCGAACGCGTTGCACAGGTTTATCCACAAGTTGTGTGGATAAGGGCGAAATCCCTTCACGGACGGCGACTTGCGCGGTTTTCGTCGGCACGCGATGAGGAGCAGCGGCTAACTCGCGAAGCATGCGACGGAGTGCCGGCTAGACTCGCGCGATGACCGAAGCCGTGCTCAAGGTCGCGCTGCCGCTGCCCTTGCCACGGCTGTTCGACTACCTCCCTGCCGATGGAGCCTTGGCCGATGCCGCCGACATCGGCCGGCGCGTGCGCGTGACGTTCGGCAATCGCGACCTGTGCGGCGTGGTCGCGTCGATCGGGCCGGCCGAGGCTGCACGCGCGGACGCGCCCAAGACGGCGGAATGGCTCGAACCCGAACCGTTGTTCGCCGGCGAGCTGTTCGCTTCCCTGCGCTGGCTGGCGCGCTACCTGCACGCGCCCTTGGGCGAAGTGCTGGCGACCGCCCTGCCTGCGGCGCTGCGGCGCGGCGAGCCGCTGCCCGATACCCATGCCTGGGGCTGGCGCCTGACCGAAGCCGGTGCGACCGCGTTGCCGGCGATGCGTACCGGGCGCCCGCGTGCCTTGGCGCAATCGCTGGCCGAAGCGACCCGCGGCGAGGATACGCTCGATGCGCTCGAGCCCAGCTGGCGCATGCCGATGCGCAGTTTGTCGCAGCGTGGGCTGGTCGAGCGCGTGGCGTTGTCGGCGAAGACAGCGCCAGCGCCCGCCACGATGCCGTTCGCGCTCAATCCGGAACAGCAGGCCGCGGCCGACGCGATCCGCGCCGCGGAAGGATTCCACGCTTCCCTGCTCGACGGCGTCACCGGCAGCGGCAAGACCGAGGTCTACCTCGACGCGATCTCCGATTGCCTCGCGCGCGGCAGGCAGGCGCTGGTGCTGGTGCCGGAAATCGGCCTGACCCCGCAACTGCTCGCGCGCTTCCGCGCGCGGCTCGGCGTGCCGGTGCATGCCATGCATTCGGGGCTCAACGACGGCGAACGCGCGCAAGCCTGGACCGCGGCCTGGCGCGGCGAGGCGCGCGTCGTCGTCGGCACGCGCTCGGCGGTGTTCACCCCGCTGTCGGACGCGGGACTGATCGTGGTCGACGAGGAACACGACGCCAGCTACAAGCAGCAGGACGGCATCCGCTACCACGCCCGCGATTTCGCGCTCGTCCGCGCGCGCGAACTCGGCGTGCCGATCGTGCTCGGCAGCGCCACGCCGTCGCTGGAATCGCTGCACAACGCACGGCAAGGGCGATTCGCGCATTTGCGCCTGCATCAGCGCGCGGGCGACGCGCGGCCACCGGCGGTGCGCGTGCTCGACGTGCGCAAGCGTCCGTTGCAGGCCGGCTTGTCGAACGAAATGCTGGAGGCGATTCGCGCCGCGCTCGGCGCCGGCGGGCAAGTGCTCGTGTTCAAGAATCGCCGCGGCTACGCGCCCGCGCTGCTCTGCCACGACTGCGGCTGGAGCGCGCAATGCCGGCGCTGCGACCGGCCGATGACCGTGCACGCGCACGGCCGCCGCCTGCAATGCCACCACTGCGGCTTCCGCCAGCCCGCGCCGCCCGCCTGCCCCGATTGCGCCAGCCTCACGTTGCAGCCGCAGGGCTCGGGCACCGAACGCATCGAGGAACTGCTGGCGGAAAAATTCCCGGAGGTGCCGGTGGTGCGCATCGATCGCGGCAATACCCGCCGCCGCGATGCGCTGCAGAAGCATTTCGAGGAACTCGGATCGCGGCCCGGCATCCTCGTCGGCACGCAGATGCTGGCGAAGGGCCACGACCTGCCGAACCTCACGCTGGTCGGCGTGGTCGGCATCGACGAAGGCCTGTTCTCCGCCGATTTCCGCGCCAGCGAGAAACTCGCGCAATTGCTGGTGCAGGTCGCAGGCCGCGCCGGTCGCGCCGAACGCGCGGGCACGGTGCTGCTGCAGACGCACCATCCCGAACACCCCTTGCTGCAGACCCTGGTCCACGGCGGCTACCACGCCTTCGCCGAGGCCGAACTCGTCTTGCGCGAAGCCGCCGGCTTCCCGCCGTTCGCGCACCTCGCATTGCTGCGCGCGGAAGCACGGCACGCGGAACCGCCGGTGCAGTTCCTGGCCGAGGCAAAGAACCTCTTCCCTTCCCTTCCCCTCGCGAGCGGGGGGAAGGTGCCGAAGGCGGATGGGGGGCGACCGCGTATCGAAATCCACGGCCCGCTGCCTGCACCGATGCCACGCCGCGGCGGCTGGCACCGTTCGCAATTGCTGCTGTCTTCGCCGGATCGCCGCGCATTGCACGCGGCGCTGGACGCGGCGATGCCACGGCTTTACGAACTCCCGGAATCGCGCAAGGTGCGCTGGTCGCTGGACGTGGATCCGGTGGACCTGTACTAGGTCAGCGGCCGCCGTCGCGCAGCAGTTTCTGGATCTTTCCGCCGAGCTTCATCACCTTCATCAAGGTCGCCGGTTCCAGCCGCAACATTTCCTCGCCCCAGGCCGACAGCGCCGACATCAATGCCAGCGTCTCCTTCATCCTCGCGCGCGCATCGTCCGGCTCGGCGGCGAAGGCCGGATCGGCCACCAGTTCCTTCAATACCCCGACGGTGGGATCGAACTCGCGCGACTTGCGTTCGCGCACGACGGTGCGGAACAGTTCCCACACGTCCTTCGAGGTCTCGAAGTGGTCGCGCCGATCCCCCATCAGGTGCACGGTGCGCACCAGGTTGAGGCCGGTCAGTTCGCGCAGGCTGGTACTGACGTTGGAACGCGCGACGGCCAGCGTGTCGGCGATTTCCTCCGCGTGCATCGGACGCCCGGAAAGGAACAGCAGCGCATGGATCTGCGCCACGGTGCGGTTCACGCCCCAGCGCGAACCCATCTCGCCCCAGTGCAGGACGAAGCGGCGGCTGAGCGGCGACAGCGGGTCGTTGGCATCGGCCATGCGCATGCTCGTTCGGACTTGCGTACAGGATAGTTTCGTCATATATTTCTGTCAAGACAGAAATTACTGAAGCCAAGGGGCGAACGATGGACGGTCGCGAACGCGGGAGGGCCCTCCGGGTGCTGGTGCCCGGCGGCGGCGGGTTCATCGGCCGCCACGTGGTCGACGCATTGCGCGCGCGTGATTGCGAGGTCGTGGTCGGCAGCCGCCACCCCGACCGCTATCCGCGCGAAGGTTCGGAGCCTGAGTACCGCGCGTTGCGCATGGAGCGGATGCTGCACGCCGAGCGCTGGAACGACGCGCTCGCTGACATCGACGCGGTGGTCAATTGCGTCGGCATCCTGCGCCCGCGTGGCGCGGAAACCTACGACCGCGTGCACCACCTCGCACCCGCCGCGTTGGCGGCCGCCTGCGCGAAACGCGGGCTGCGCCTCGTGCACGTGTCCGCGCTCGGTTTCGACGACGCCCTGCGCAGCCGCTTCCTGCATTCCAAGCACGATGGCGAACGCGCGTTGCGCGAAAGCGGCGCGGACTGGCACATCGTGCGGCCTTCGCTGCTGGACGGCGATGGCGGCCATGGCGGCGCGAAATGGATCCGTCGCGTCGCACGCTGGCCGGTGCACCCGGTGCCGCGCGGCGCCGGCGGCCGGATTGCCGTGCTGGATGCGCGCGACCTCGGCGAGGCCATCGCCAACCTCGTGCTGTACGGCGCGGAGGTGCGCGAGCACGACCTCGGCGGCGAGGACCTGCGCACCATCGGCGAACACCTCGCGGCGATGCGCGCGCTGCACCACGCCAAACCGGCATGGCGACTCCCGGTGCCGGGCTGGCTGGCGTGGCTGACCGCACACGCCTGCGATGTCCTGCACGCCACGCCGTTTTCCTACGGACACTGGGAACTGCTGCAACGCGACAACCGTCCGCGCGACAATCGCCTGCCCGCATTGCTCGGCCGCGCGCCGCGCCAGGTCGGTGCGAGCCCTGCGTTGGACATCGGCGAGGAGGCGGCTGCATGAGTGGATCCGCAACCGGCACACGCGCGACGCCGCACGTCGCCATCGTCGGCGGCGGCTTCGCCGGCCTGTGGGCCGCGCGCGCGCTGGCCTCTGCCCCGGTGCGCATCACCCTGCTGGATCGCGGCAACCACCACCTGTTCCAGCCGCTGCTCTACCAGGTCGCGACCGCGGGCCTGTCGGCGCCGGACATCGCCGCGCCGCTGCGCCACATCCTGCGGCGGCAACGCAACGCCACCGTGCTGATGGAAGACGTGGCGGCGGTCGAACCGCAATCGTCGCGACTGCGCCTCGGCGACGGACGCACGCTCGATTACGACTTCCTGCTGCTCGCCACCGGCGCGACCCACGCCTATTTCGGCCACGACGACTGGGCCGCGCCCGCGCCCGGCCTGAAGACGCTGGACGATGCGCTGCACATCCGCCGGCGGATCCTGTCCGCGTTCGAACGCGCGGAAGCCGAGCAGGATCCCGACACGCGCCGCGCGCTGCTGACCTTCGCCATCGTCGGCGGCGGCCCGACCGGCGTGGAGTTGGCTGGAACCCTGGCCGAAATCGCGAGGCATACGCTGAAGCGCGAATTCCGCCGCATCGATTCGCGCGAAACGCGCGTGCTGCTGCTCGAAGCAGGGCCGCGCGTGCTGTCGTCGTTTCCCGAATCACTGTCGACGAAGGCGCGCGCGCAACTCGAGCGGCTCGGCGTCGAAGTCCGCACGGGCATGCCGGTGCGCTCCATCGACGCCGACGGCCTGCAACTCGGTGACGAACGCATCGCCGCGCGCACGGTGCTGTGGGCGGCAGGAGTCGCGGCCTCGCCGCTGGCGCGCACGCTCGGCGTCGAGCTGGATCGCAGCGGACGCGTTCCGGTTTCGCCGGATTTGCGCGCTCCGGGTTTCGACAATGTCTACGTTGCCGGCGACCTCGCGTCGTTTCAGCAGGACGGGAAACCCGTGCCCGGCGTCGCACCTGCGGCCAAGCAGATGGGCGCGCATGTCGCGCATTCGATCCGCGCGCGCCTCGCCGGACGCGAAGTCGCGCCGTTCCGTTATCGCGATTACGGCAACCTCGCGACCATCGGCCGCATGGCCGCGGTGGTGCACCTCGGCAAACTGAGACTCTCTGGCGCGCTGGCCTGGTGGTTCTGGCTGCTCGCGCACGTGTTCTTCCTGATCGGTTTCCGCAACCGCCTCGTGGTGATGCTCAACTGGACCTGGGCGTACTGGACCTACCAGCGTGCGGCGCGGATCATCCTCGGGAAGGATGGCGGCGATCAGTCGCGCTCGATGCGGCAGGCATAACAACCGCGACGTGCGTTGTGCACGTGCAGGTACGCGACTTCGGGATCGGCGAAGAATCGTTCGATCAACGGCTCGGCTTCCACGCCTTCGACCACTTCCGCATCGCGCATCCAGCCGTCCGCATCGTAGGCGCGGATCGACAGCAGACGGATGCGTTGCTGTTGCGGAATCTCGTTGCGGATCCGGGCCGGAGACCTCGCGGATTCGCGCACGAAGATCGGCCCGTCGCCGCGGTAAGGCGAATCGACATCGAGGTGCCGCCAGTTCAGCAATAGCAGGGCCTCGCCCGGCTCCGCATCCTCCAGCGTGACCCGGCACGGATATCCCGGCCCATCCGCGACCATGCGCGACGCGCCATGCTGGCGCAGTTCGTTTTCCGCCATTCCGAACAAAGGCCGGAACGGCTCGATGGGCAATCCAGTGACGATGTAGTCCATGTCGCGCTCCGGGTCGGGATGCGCGCAGGGTATGGCGCCTGCACCGGCTGCGATATCCGATTCCTGCGCCGCGAACGGAAACGGCCCGGATCGCTCCGGGCCGTTCCGATTCCGACGGGATATCGCTCGCTTACGCGGCGAACAGCGCCTTCATCTTCTTCAGCGCATTGGCCTCGACCTGGCGGATGCGCTCGGCGGAAACGCCGTATTCGTCCGCGAGTTCCTGCAGCGTGATCTTGCTGTCCGCATCCAGCCAACGGCGCTTGATGATGTCGCGCGAACGTGCATCGAGCTTGGCCATGCCATCGCGCAGCAGCGCGAGCTGGTGGTCCTCGCCGTCGGCGCGTTCGTAGGCCTGCGACGGATCCTCGCCTTCGGCCATCAGGTAGGCGGCCGGCGACGGCGGCGCGTGGTCGTCGTCCTCGTCGGACGGCGCATCGAAACCGATGTCGCGGCCGGACAGGCGCGATTCCATCTCCAGCACTTCGCGCTCGCTGACGTTGAGGTCGGCGGCGACCGCGCGCACTTCCTCGGCGTTGAGCCAGCCCAGGCGGGTCTTGCTCTTGCGCAGGTTGAAGAACAGCTTGCGCTGCGCCTTGGTCGTGGCGACCTTGACGATGCGCCAGTTCTTGAGGATGAACTCGTGCATCTCGGCACGAATCCAGTGCACCGCGAAGCTGACCAGGCGCACGCCGACTGTGGGGTCGAAGCGCTTGATCGCCTTCATCAGGCCGATGTTGCCTTCCTGGATCAGGTCGCCGAGCGGCAGGCCGTAGCCGTTGTAGCCGCGTGCGACGTGCACCACGAAGCGCAGGTGCGAGAGCACCAGTTCCTGTGCGGCGCCGAGGTCGTTGTTTTCGCGCAACCGTCGCGCCAGGTCTTGTTCGTCTTCGGCCGAGAGCACCGGGATCTGGTGAACGGCGCCGATGTAGGCCTCGAGCGAACCGAGCGCGGAGGGAATGGGCAGGTTGTTGGCGACGAGGGCGGTCGACATGGGGTTCTGGCTCATGCGCGTGATTTTAGCAGTCGGCATCTATGACTGCTAACGATACGAAAAGTTCCACACCGTTCCGTTCATGGAACGGTGGCAGGGCCTGCCACTCTCCGACATGGGCCCGGATGCGGGCCGATCAAGGGCCGGCCCGACGCCGTGCTGGCATACACTCCGGGCGCATGCAGAAAAAGGCCACTTCCTTCGACATCGCGCACCTCGCCGGGGTGTCGCAGTCGACCGTCTCGCGGGCGCTGCGCGGCAGCCCGCTGGTGAACCCGGAGACCACCCGGCGCATCCTCGAGGCGGCTGAGCGCCTGCACTACAAGGTCGACAAGCACGCCTCCAGCCTGCGCACCCAGCGCGCCGGCACCCTCGCGCTGCTCCTGTTCGAGGACCCGACCAGCGACGAGTCGCATATCAACCCGTTCTTCCTGCCGATGCTGGGTTCGATCACCCGCGCCTGCGCCCGCCGCGGCCAGGACCTGCTGATTTCGTTCCAGCAGTTGTCCGACGACTGGCACGCCGATTATGCCGACAGCAAGAAGGCCGATGGCCTGATCCTGCTCGGTTACGGCGACTACCTGGCCACCCTCGGCAAGCTGCAGCAACTGGTGGAACAGCGCACGCCGTTCGTGCGCTGGGGCGCGGTGCTGCCGGACCAGCCGGGACTGTCGATCGGCTGCGACAACCTCGCCGGCGGCCACCAGGCGGGCAACCACCTGCTTGCCGCGGGGCGGCGGAACATCGCGTTCCTCGGTGACGCTTCGATCCACTTCCCGGAATTCCTCGACCGCTACCGCGGCTGCGACGCCGCGCTGTACGACGCCGGCGGCGCACTCGATCCGGCCCTGCAGGTGGATGGCGAAAGCGCCGAGGATTCCGGCTACGCCGCGGCGCAGGAGCTTCTGCGGCGCGGAAGGCCCTTCGACGCGATCTTCGCCGCCAGCGACCTGATCGCGATCGGCGCCATGCGCGCCTTCGCCGAGCATGGCCTGCGCGTTCCCGAGGACGTGGCCGTGGTCGGCTTCGACGACATCCCCGCCGCGCGCATCGCCACGCCTTCGCTCACGACCATCCGCCAGGACACCGAATCCGCAGGCGAACTGCTGGTGGATGCGCTGGTGCGGCTGATCGAAGGCGAACCGGCGGAAAACACCCGCCTGCCGACCACGCTGGTGGCGCGGCAATCGACCGCCAGCCGCTGATCACCGCGTGCCGCGGGACGCGGCCATTGCTTCGGCGAGCCTCGCGCGCAGATCCGCGCGCGTCACGGCGGCATCGAGCACCCACACGCGCACGCCGTGCGCCGGCACCTCGCTGGCGAGGCTGCCGTTGGCGGCGACATCCGCGGTTTCGCCCGCGACTGCCTCGCGCCAACGCCCGGGTTCGAGCAGGTCGCGGATCTCGAAGCGCGTCGGCGCATCGCCCTTGTTCAGCAGCACCAGCGCGACCTGGTTTTCCCCGTCGTGCTGCAGCACGCGATAGAACGCGGCGCGATCGCCGCGCAATTCGAGGTCGAGCTGCAGGCCGCGCTGCAATGCCGGGGTTCGCGCACGAATGTTCGCGATGCGCTTGAGCGACCGGTAGATCGGGCTGCTCGGCGCCGCATCGATGCGCGCCTGGCCGAAGTAGTTGCGGTTGCCCATGTGCTCGGCGCGGCCGCGTTCGAAACCGACCTCCGACCCGTAGTAGATGGCGGGAATGCCGCGCGCGGTGAACAGCCAGTTGTTGGCGTCGATGAAGCCGTTGTCGTCGGCGTCGAGCCGCGCCATGTCGTGGTTGTCGTAGAAGGTGACGAGGTCGTAGGGATTCGCGTACGGGCCGTCGGCGAGGTGCAGCGGTTCGGCCAGCCGCTCGTAGCCGTCGTGCTTCGAACCGAACACGTCGGCAAGCCCGGCCTTGAGCGGGAAATCCAGCACGCTGACCGCGCCGCCCGCCGGCCAGGTGTGGTGCGCGATCTTGTTCGCGTCGAAATCGAAATCCTCGCCGAACATGAAGAAGCCCGGGTGTTGCGCGCGGATGCGGTCGACGAACTTCTTCCAGAACGCATCCGGCATCCAGCCGATGGTGTCGACACGGAACGCGTCCGCACCCTGCCCGATCCACTGCAGGTAGGCACCGGCGAGGTAGTCGAGCACCGCCGGGTTGTCCTCGTCGAGGTCAGACAGCTGCACGAGGTTGCCCGTCTTGTTGTAGAACGCGTGCAGCGGGTTGTGTTCGGGATCGAGTTTGGCCGGCGGCAGGTTCTGGTGGTCGGCGAGCAGTTTCCAGTGCGCGTCGTAGATCTTGCCGAACTTCGGCTGATCCTTCGGCATGCTGAAGGCCGGCGAGCCGTGGTTGCAGACGATGTCGAGCACCACCTTCAGGCCCCTGGCGTGCAGCGCATCGGTGAAGCCGCGGAAGTCCAGCCCGGGGCTCGGCCAGTGCTCGTCGAGCACGTAGAAGTTGTCGCCCCAATAGCCGTGGAAGCCGGTCTTGCCTCGGTCGGTGAACTTGCTGCCCCACGACACCGGGTCGCCGCCGGTGAACGCCTCGTCCGGGTTGTCGACGATCGGCGTCACCCACACCGCGGTGAAGCCCATGCCGCGGATGTAGTCCGCGTTTTCGACGATCCCTTTGAAGTCGCCGCCGAGGTAACCGATGTTCGCGCTGTCGCCGGGCGGCGCGCTCGGCACCGGCCGGTCGAAGGTGGAGAACGCCGCGCCCTTCGCCTTGCCCTGGTCGCGATGGTCGTTCGACGGATCGCCGTTGACGAAACGGTCGGTCATCACGAAGTAGATCGCGTTCGACGCGAACGGCTCGAGCGTGCCGTAGGCCTCGACCGCGGGTGCGGCGGCCAGCGCGGTCGCGCGCGGCGACGGATGCGCGCAAGCGGACAGCGCGAGCGAGACGGCGACAGCGAGCGTGGCGGCGTGGAGGCGCATGTCGTTCCCCGGTCAGGCCGCGCGGCGCGGTTCGGGCACGCGCAACGCGAACAGGCCGGCGAGCACGAGGCTGGCGCCGCCGACCAGCAACGCATCGATCGGCTGGTTGTGGAACAAGGCCTTCACCAGCAGCCCGAGCACGCTGACCGCGACCAGCTGCGGGATCACGATGAAGAAATTGAAGATGCCCATGTACACGCCCATCTTTTCCGCCGGCACGCTGTCGCTGAGCAACGCGTACGGCAACGACAGGATCGAAGCCCAGGCGAAGCCGACCCCGACCATCGACAGCAGCAGCCAGTGCGGGTCGCGGATCCATGCGATCGACAGCAGACCGAGCCCGCCGAACACGACGTTGGCCAGGTGGGCGATGCGCAGGCCGAGCATCCGCACCATGTGCGGGATCAGCACCGCCGCGAGCGCGGCGAACCCGTTGTACGCGGCGAACAGCACGCCGACCCAGTTCGCGCCCTCGTTGTAGGCGGCCGAAGTGGTGTCGGTGGTGCCGTAATGCACCGAGGTCACCGCCGGCGTGGTGTAGATCCACATCGCGAACAGCGCGAACCACGAGAAGAACTGCACCAGCGCCAAGCGCCGCATCGCCACCGGCATGCCGTGGAGGTCGCGCATGATGTTGGCGAGCATGCCGTCGCCGCGCGTATGGCCGCTGGCCAGCAGCAGCGCGCCGTAGGCGGCGATGCCGCCCGCGAGCACGTACAGCTGCTTGTCGAGGCCGAAGCGCGCGACCGCGAACCAGCCGGCGATGCCGGCGACGAGCGCGACGATCGCATGCAACGACCATTGCCGCGGGCTGCCGCCGCCGTCGCGCGGCGCCAGCGCGTGCTCGGGCTCGGCGTCGTCGAATGCGGCGAGTTCGGCCGGCGAATATTCGCGCGTCCTGAACACCGTCCACGCGATCGCGCCGAGCAGGACCACGCCGCCGGCGTAGAACGCGTAGCGCACGGTGTCGGGGATGTGGCCTTCCGGCGCGGTGTTCGCCACGCCCGCCTTCTCCAGCATCCACGGCAACAGGCTGGCGACGACCGAACCGACGCCGATGAAGAAGCTCTGCATCGCGTAGCCGGCGGGGCGCTGCGCGGGCGCAAGCTGGTCGCCGACGAAGGCGCGGAACGGTTCCATCAACACGTTGATGGACGCATCGAGGATCCACAGCATGCCGGCCGCGATCCACAGCGCCGGCACGTTCGGGAACGCGAACAGCGCGAGCGAGGCGAGCACCGCGCCGGCGAGGAAATACGGGCGGCGGCGGCCGAGCCCGGTCCAGGTGCGGTCGGAGAGATAGCCGATCACCGGCTGCACCAGCAGGCCGGTCAACGGCGCGGCGATCCACAGCATCGGGATCTCGTCCACGTTCGCGCCGAGCGTCTGGAAGATGCGGCTGACGTTGGCGTTCTGCAGCGCGAAGCCGAACTGGATGCCGAGGAAGCCGAAGCACATGTTCCAGATCTGCCAGAACGATAGGCGCGGCTTCGGATTCATGCGATGCGATCTGCAGGCGAACGGTGACCGCCATGATGCCTGCTGCGCGCCATGCGCACGGTTGCAGTGCAGCATGCGTTCCCGCGCGAAAATCGAGTGCCTCGTTCGCCGCGTCGATGCGGCGCGAGGCTGCATACGTATTCATGCCGCCGCGATCGCGAACGACGGATGCCACCGACCCGCCGTGCATGGAATAGTGGCCGCTCGCATTCGCACGCGGGGAAGCGGTGGCCAACGCAATCACAGGCAAGGAGGCGGCCGCGACCGACCCGTGGTGGCGCGGCGCGGTGATCTACCAGGTCTATCCGCGCAGCTTCCTCGACAGCGACGGCGATGGCGTCGGCGACCTGCCGGGCATCGCCGCGAAGCTCGATTACATCGCCGCACTCGGCGTCGACGCGATCTGGATCTCGCCGTTCTTCAAGTCGCCGATGGCCGACTTCGGCTACGACATCGCCGACTATCGCCAAGTCGACCCGCTGTTCGGCACGCTCGACGACTTCGACCGGCTGCTCTCGAAGGCGCACGCGCTCGGGCTCAAGGTGATGATCGACCAGGTGCTCAGCCACACCTCGGTCGAGCACGCATGGTTCCGCGAGAGCCGCGAAAGCCGCGACAACCCGAAGGCCGGCTGGTACGTGTGGGCGGACGCGAAGCCCGACGGCACGCCGCCGAACAACTGGCTTTCGATCTTCGGTGGCGCGGCCTGGCAGTGGGAGCCGCGCCGCGGCCAGTACTTCCTGCACAACTTCCTCGCCTCGCAGCCGGACCTCGATTTCCACAACCCGGCGGTGCGCGCGGCGCAGCTGCAGAACGTCGCGTTCTGGCTCGACCGCGGCGTCGACGGCCTGCGCCTGGACGCGATCAACTTCTGCTTTCACGACCGCGCACTGCGCGACAACCCGCCCAAACCGCCGGAATTGCGCACCGGGCGCGGCTTCAGCGCGGACAATCCGTACGCGTTCCAGTACCACCTGCACAACAACACGCAGCCGGAGAACCTCGGCTTCCTCGCCGAACTGCGCGCGCTCATGGACCGCCACGGCGACGTCGCCGCGCTCGGCGAAATCTCCTCCGAGGATTCGCTGGCGACGATGGCCGAATACGTCGGCGACGGCCGCCTGCACATGGGCTACAGCTTCGAACTGCTCACCGACGACCGCAGCGCAGCCCACGTGCGCGCCACGGTGGAGACGCTGGAAGCGAAGATGCCGGATGGCTGGCCGTGCTGGGCGCTGTCCAACCACGACGTGCGCCGCGCGGTGACGCGCTGGGGCGGCGACGAGCCGCATCCGGCGCTGGCGCGGCAACTGCTGGCGCTGGTGTGCTCGCTGCGCGGTTCGGTATGCCTCTACCAGGGCGAAGAACTCGGCCTGGCGGAAGCCGACGTCGCCTTCGAACAACTGCGCGATCCCTACGGCATCGCGTTCTGGCCGAACTTCAAGGGCCGCGACGGCTGCCGCACGCCGCTGCCCTGGAACGAGCAGGCCAATGCGGGCTTCAGCACCGGCACGCCATGGCTGCCGGTGGCCGAAGCGCACCGCGCACAGGCGGTGACGGCGCAGGAATCCGATCCGCGTTCCAACCTGCACGCGGCGCGCGGCTTCCTGCGCTGGCGCAAGTCGCAGCCGGCGCTGGTGCACGGCGCCATCCGTTTCCTCGACGCGCCCGAACCGGTGCTCGCCTTCGTCCGCGAACACGACGGCCAGCGCCTGTTGCTCGCGTTCAACCTGTCCGACGCGCCGGTGGCGTGGAACGCGCCGGACGGCATCGCGACTGCATCCGCGATTCCCGGACTCGAACAGCCTGGATTGGAGCCGCCGACGCGCGATGGCGCCCATTGGCGCCTGCCCGCGCACGGCGTGCTGGTCGCCGCCGCGTGAGGCGATGCGGCCAGGCATCGGCGCCGCGCGCTACGATCCACGCGAACGACCGACCGTCCACTTCCCGCGCGCACCGCCGTGGTCCGCGCGATCCGCAGGAGTTGAAGGAATGCGCATCCGCCTCGCCATCCTCGTGTTCGCCGCCCTCGCCCTGGCGCGCGCGCCCGCCGCGCTCGCCGACGACGCCATCGCCAGCGTCGCCTCGCCAGGCGGCGCGCTGCGGGTCGAATTGCGCCTGTCGCCGGACGGCATGGCCAGCTACCGCGTGCAGCGCGACGGCAAGCCGGTGATCGCCGATTCCGCGCTGGGCCTGCGCCTGCGCAACGGCGCGCAGCTGTTCCGCGGCTTCGCGCTGCAGGGCCGGGACACCTCGAGCCACGACGACACCTGGCAACAGCCCTGGGGCGAAAGCCGGCTGGTGCGCGACCATTACAACGAACTGCGCGCGCGCTTCGTCGAAGGCGCGCGCGACAAGCGCGAGATGGACGTGGTGTTCCGCGTGTTCGACGACGGCGTCGGCTTCCGCTACGAGTTCCCGAAGCAGCCGAATCTGGGCGAAATCGACATCGTCGGCGAGTTCACCGAGTTCAACTTCGCGCAGGCGGGCACCGCGTGGTGGATCCCGGCCGGCGAGTTCAACCGCTACGAGCAGCTCTACCACCGGACCGCGATCGAACAGGTCGGCGTCGCGCACACGCCGATGACGGTGAAGCTGGCCGATGGCACCCACGTGTCGATCCACGAGGCCGCGCTCGTGGATTACTCGGCGATGTGGCTGCAGCACACCTGGGACAACGGCTTCCGCGCGCAGCTGGCGCCGAACGCCGGTGGCGCGGTGGTGGCGAAGGCGCCGTTCCACACGCCGTGGCGCACGCTGCAGATCTCGGACCACGCCGGCGGCTTGTACGAATCGAACCTCGTCCTCAACCTCAACGAGCCGAACAAGCTCGGCGACGTGAGCTGGTTCGTGCCGTCGAAGTACGTCGGCGTGTGGTGGGGCATGCACCTGGGTGTCGAGACCTGGGGCACCGGACCGCAGCACGGCGCGACCACCGCGAACGTGATGCGCTACATCGACTTCGCCGCGGCGAACGGTTTCCGCGGCGTGCTGGTGGAAGGCTGGAACCCCGGCTGGGACGGCGACTGGTTCGCCAACGGCTGGGGCTTCGACTTCACCAAACCCACCGCCGACTACGACATCGACAAGGTCGCCGCGTACGCGAACAGCAAGGGCGTGCACCTGATCGGCCACCACGAGACCGCGTGCGCGGTCAGCCACTACGAATCGCAGATGGACCGTGCGTTCAAGTTCGCCCGCGAGATGGGCGAGGAAGTGGTCAAGACCGGCTACGTCTGCGATGCCGGCCAGATCGAACGCCAGGACACGCCGGGCGGCTCGGTGATCCGCGAATGGCACGACGGCCAGTGGAACGTCGAGCAGCACCTGCGCACGCTGGAAGCGGCGGCGAAGGAACACATCGCGATCGATTCGCACGAACCGGTGAAGGACACCGGCCTGCGCCGCACCTATCCGAACTGGGTCTCGCGCGAGGGCGCGCGCGGCATGGAATACAACGCCTGGGGCAGCCCGCCGAACCCGCCCGAACACGAGGCCAACCTGGTGTTCACGCGCATGCTGTCCGGGCCGATGGACTTCACCCCCGGCGTGCTCAGCCTCACCGGCAAGGGCGGCATGGAAATCCAGAGCACGCTGGCCAAGCAGCTGGCGCTGTACGTGGTGATCTACAGCCCGATCCAGATGGCGGCCGATTTGCCCGAAAACTACGAAAAGCACCTCGACGCGTTCCAGTTCATCAAGGACGTGCCCACCGACTGGGACCGCACCCTGGTGCCCAACGGCGCGGTCGGCGACTACGTCACCATCGTGCGCAAGGACCGCAACGGCCCCGACTGGTACCTGGGCAGCGTCACCGACGAGAACGCGCGTTCGCTCACGGTGAAGCTCGATTTCCTCGATCCCGGGCGCAAGTACGAAGCGCAGATCTACCGCGACGGCGACGGCGCCGACTGGCACGGCGACGCGCGCTTCCGCTTCGCGCGCGAAACCCGCACCGTCACCGCCGCCGACACGCTGGCGCTGAAGCTCGCACCCGGCGGCGGCGAGGCGATCCGCTTCAGGGCGTTGCCGGACTGAACGCATTCCGATTCCTGCCGGCATTGCTGCTGTCGCTGGCGCCGTTGCTGGCGGGCGCGGCGGAACTGCGCGTGGACACGCTGCGGCTGGCCGCGCCGGGCGTCGACGACGCGCCATTGCGCGTGCGCGTGTATCGCTACGATGACGGGCGCCGACACGACGTGCTCTACGCCAACGACGGCCAGGACATGGAAGCGGTCGGGCTCGAAGCCACGCTGCGCGCGCTCGATGCCGAAGGCGTCGAACTTCCGATCGTGGTCGCCATCGACATGCCACGCGACCGCATGGGCGCCTACGGCCTGTCCGATCGCGCGCATGCACGCAACGTGGCCGCGGGCACGAAGTACGGATCCGTGGGAACACGGGCGCAGGCCTATTCGGAATGGTTCGCTCACACGCTCGTCCCGGCCATCGACGCGCGCTATCGCACCCGGCGTTCGCGGCGCGGGCGCGCGGTGCTCGGCTGGTCGCTGGGCGCGCTCAACGCCTTCAACCTCGGCTGGAACTACCCCGAACTGTTCGCCACCGTCGGCGCGTTCTCGCCCTCGTTCTGGCTCTCCTCCGAACGCGGCGACGCGGCGGCGGTGCAGCGCTCGCGCCTGGCGCTGGGCATGGTCGAGGCCGGCCCACGCCACCGCATGCGCTGGTGGATCGCCGCCGGCGATCACGAGGAAATCGACGACCGCGACGGCGATGGCCTGATCGACACGGTCGACGACGCGCGCGACGTCGCGTTGGCGCTGCAGCGCGCGGGCGACCGCACGAACCTCGACTGGTCGCGTCGGCCCGACCGCGATTCCCGGGTCGCGTTCGCGGTGGTCGCCGGCGGCAGGCACGAGCAGGAGGCGTGGAAGCGCATGCTTCCGGAATTCCTGCGCTGGCGTTACGGCAACGCGCCGTTGCCGACGCCTTCGCCGCTGGCGGAAACGCCTTCGCCCTGACCGCCGAAGCGGCCCGAATGCCGGCCGAATGCGCGGAAAACACCGCGCCGGATGCATGAATCGCATGAATACGTATGCAGGGGCGACTTGTGCAGTGCGACACCTGCCTACCATTGCCGCGTGACGACAACGCACGCCCGCTCGCGGCTTGCGCCCGAAGAAATGCAACTCATGGGGAGTGAGGAATGCAACTGAAACGCAACCTGCTGAGCGTCGCGCTGGCTTCGGCCACGATGATGCTGGCCAGCGCCGCCTACGCGCAGTCGACCGACGCGGGCGCCACCGACGCGACGGCCGCGGACGCGGCCAGCACGGGCCAGGACGCCAACAAGCTCGATACCATCGTCGTGACCGGCATCCGCCGCGGCATCGAACGCGCGATCGACACGAAGAAGAACGCGACCTCCATCGTCGAAGCCGTCTCCGCCGAAGACATCGGCAAGCTTCCGGATTCCTCGATCGCCGAATCGATCGCGCGGTTGCCCGGGCTCTCCGCGCAACGCGTGGCCGGTCGTGCGCAAGTGATCAGCGTGCGCGGCCTGTCGCCCGACTTCGCGACCACGGTGCTCAACGGCCGCGAGATGGTCAGCACCGGCGACAACCGCAGCGTGGAGTTCGACCAGTATCCGTCGGAACTGATGAGCGGCGTGACCATCTACAAGACCCCGGACGCGGGACTCGTCGGCCAGGGCCTCTCCGGCACGATCGACATGCGCACCGTGCGCCCGCTGGACTTCTCCGCGCCGGTGGGGACCGTCGGCGGCCGCTTCCTGCAGAACTCGCTGGGCTCCGCGGCGAACAGCAGCGGCAACGGCAACCGCTTCAACGCCAGCTACATCGGCCAGTCGGCCGACCGCAGCTTCGGCTTCGCGCTGGGCGTGACGCATTCGCAGACGCCGGTGCAGGAAGAACAGGTGGGCCTGTACGAGCCGTGGCAGGCGATCGGCGACAACTGGCGACCGGGCGTTCCGGCCGGCACCTACTACTCGGACGGCATCAAGGCGCTGCGCCGCACCGGCTACAACCGACGCGACGCGGCGATGGCGACGCTCGAGTTCCGCCCCAACGAGGCGTGGACCAGCATCTTCGACGCCTTCTACACCAAGGCCCGCCAGGAAGACACGGCCAACCAGTTCGAAGTGAACCTCGGCGACTACAACGGCGGTTACGGGCGCCTGCAGGTGACCAACCCGGTCATCAACGGCAACAACACCTTCGAAGGCGGCACCGCGGCCAACGTGTACCCGCTGGTGCGCGGCATGTACAACGACCGCCACGACACGATCAAGGCGTTCGGCTGGAGCAACGACTTCAACCTCGGCAACGTCAAGCTGTTCACCGACCTGAGCTGGTCGAAGGCCGACCGCCACGAACTGAACCTCGAGAACAACACCCAGCTCGCGCCCGCGCCGCAACTGGACACCATCGACCTGAGCTACCGCAGCAACGGGTTCTCGCAACTGGATCCGGGCCTGGATTATTCGAACCCCGACGACCTGTTCCTGCGCGGCACCATCTACGGCTCCGGCTACGGCAAGGTCCCGGAGGTGCACGACGAACTGAAGAGCGCAAGGATCGGTGCGTCGTTCGGCGCGCCGCAAGCCATGAGCAAATGGTTCTCCGACATCGAAGTCGGCTACAACCACGCCGATCGCCAGAAGGACAAGAAGCAGCCGGAAGGCAACATCAACGTCGGCGCGCAGGGCGATACCACGATCGCGCCCGACCTGCAGTACGGCCTGGTCGACCTCGGCTTCGCCGGCGTGGGCTGGATTCCTTCCTGGAACGTGCCGGGCGCCGTCGACCGCTACATGGTGTTCAACCCCGCCATCGACCAGCCCTACCTGTATGCCAAGACCTGGTCGCTGTCGGAAAAGATCGACACCGCCTACGTGAAGGCCGACCTCGATACCGTGTTCGACAACGGCGTGCAGCTGCGCGGCAACATCGGCGTGCAGATCCAGCGCGCGGACCAGTCGTCGACGGCGAATTCCGTGGTGAACGGTTCCAGCACCGGCAGCGTCGTGGTGCCGGTCACGCTCGGCAAGACCTACACCGACGTGCTGCCGAGCATGAACCTGGCGTTCTCGTTCGCGCACGACCAGACCCTGCGCCTCGCGCTGGCCAAGCAGGTCGCGCGCCCGCGCGTGGACCAGATGCGGGCCAGCGTCGATTTCGGCGTGGACAACGCCACCGGCAAGCCCGGCGGCAGCGGCGGCAACCCGTTGCTGGATCCGTGGCGCGCGAACGCGTTCGACATTTCCTACGAGAAGTACTTCGGCGACAAGGCCTACGTGGCCGCCGCCTACTTCTACAAGCAACTGACCAGCTACATCTACACCCAGACCATCGACGACTACGACTGGTCGGCCTACATCGCCGATTACGACCAGCCCGCGCCGCCGGAGGGGCAGACGTATCCGCCGATCCAGACCACCGGCACCTACACCGCGCCGATGAACGGCAAGGGCGGCAAGCTGCAGGGACTGGAGCTGACCGCATCGCTGCCGCTGGAAATGCTCACCCCGTCGCTGGCCGGTTTCGGCATCGTGGCGAGCGCCAGCTTCAACGACAGCAACATCAAGATCCTCGATCCCGACAGCGCCAGCAGCGTCGGCAACGACCCGATCGACCTGCCGGGACTGTCCAAGCGCGTCTACAACCTGACCGCTTACTACGAGCGCAACGGGTTCGAAGCGCGCCTCAGCCAGCGCCGGCGTTCGGATTTCATCGGCGAAATCGGCAACTTCAACGGCAACCGCACGCTGCGCTACGTGGTCGGCGAGAACATCCTCGATGCGCAGGTGAGCTACACCTTCCCCGAATCGTCCAGCCTGAAGGGCCTGAGCCTGCAACTGCAGGCGCAGAACCTGACCGACGAGGCCTACCGCACCTATGCGCAGACCAAGGATCGCCCGCTCGAATACATCAAGTGGGGCCGGACCCTGATGTTCGGCGTGAACTACAAGTTCTGACGCCGCATTCCCCCGCGGCGACTTCCCCAGCCCCCGCTTCGGCGGGGGTTTTTCTTCGCATCATGGAATCGCGAGTTGCGCGCGCGGCGGCAGCGACCAGTCGATCGGTTCCACGCCACGTCGCGCGAGGTATTCGTTGGTCGCGGAGAAATGCCCGCAGCCGATGAAGCCGCGGTGCGCGGATAGCGGCGAGGGGTGCGGCGCCTTCAGCACGCGGTGCCGGCGCGCGTCGATCACGCGGCCCTTGGCCTGCGCGTAACTGCCCCAGAGCAGGAACACCAGGCCTTCGCGCTCGCGGTTCAGCACATCGACGACGTGGTCGGTGAAGCCTTCCCAGCCCTTGCCCTGGTGCGAACCGGGGCGGCCTTCCTCGACCGTCAGCACCGAGTTCAGCAGCAGCACGCCGCGGCGCGCCCACGGCATCAACCAGCCGTGGTCCGGGCGCGTCAGGCCGAGGTCGCGCTGCTGTTCCTTGTAGATGTTCTCCAGCGATGGCGGCACGGCCACGCCGGGCAGCACCGAGAAACACAGGCCATGCGCCTGCCCCGGGCCGTGGTAGGGATCCTGGCCGAGGATCACGACCTTCGCGTCGTCGAACGGCGTCGCGTCGAACGCGGCGAAGATGTCCTTCGGTTCCGGATGGATGCGCGCGCCGGCACGGATGCGTTCGCGCAGGAACGTCGACAGTGCGCGCATGTCCTCGCGCCCGAACCAGTCGCCGACGCGCGCCTTCCACGAGGGTTCGAGCTTCAGCTCGCCCGCGCTCATGCGTCGAACGCGCGCCGCTCCGGCGTCTTCGCCGCGCGCAGCTGGAACAGGGTCTTGATCACCAGCAGGCGTTCCTCGATCGGTTTCAGCACGAGGTCGTTGGCGCCCTCGCGCAGCAGCGAGGCCTGGTGCTCGCGGTTATCGTCGCCGGTCATCACCACCACCGGAAGCCGCCGCTTGGAATAACCGAAGGCCTTGCGCACCTGGTTCAGCAGTTCGTGGCCGCTGAGCGCGCCCTTGAGGTACACGTCGCTGAGCAGCAGGTCGGTGCCGACGTCGTCCTCTTGGCGGTGTTCGTGCAGGTATTCGAGCGCGGCCTCGGCTGAATCGACGTGCGTGACCGTCATCGCGTGCGCCTCGAGCATGCGCTTGGTCGCGAGCGCGACCACGCGGCTGTCCTCGACGTAGAGCACGCGCGCGCCGGGCACCGGTTGCGGATCGACGTAGCCGCGGATGAACGCGGCCAGCGCCTGGTGGCCGAGCGCCTTGTCGAAGTAGTCGGTGACGTCCTCCGACAAGCTGCGCGATTCCAGCCGCGACTGCACGTCGCCGGACACGACAATCACGGGAACGTAAGCCTGGCCGGAGGCTTCGCGCACCAGCTTCGCAACCGCGGCGCCATCGCCGTCGGGCAGCACCAGCGAGGTGGTGACGAGGTCGAACGCGCCCTCGGACAACGCCATGCGCGCGGCTTCGATGCCCTCGCAGGCGATGACCTGCGCGTTCGGCAATTCCTTGTGCAGCACGTCGCCGATGAGCTTGCGAACGAGTTTCGAACCATCGACGACCAGCACCCGTGGCGCGTCGCTGACGAGGTGGCGCAGGTCGTGCTTGCCGGCCATCACGCCTCCGCCGGGCGTGTCTGGCGCAGGAAGTGGCCGGTCACGAGGCCCGCGCCCAGCCAACCGAGCAGCGCAGCGCCGATCACGACGCCGATCAGCACCGGCGGCGCGAATCCGCTGAGCACGAAGCGGCTGCCGTAGGTCGCGGCGAGGTCGGCGAGCGGCGCGCGCAGCGACCACGCGGCGAGCGTGAGCAGGCCCAGCGCGAGCGCGCCGGCGGCGAGTCCGTACCACGCGCCGAGGTAGAGGAACGGGCGGCGGATGAAGCCGTCGCTGGCGCCGAGCAATTGCAGCACGCCGATTTCCTCGCGCCGCGACTGGATATCGAGGCGCACGGTATTGCCGACCACCAGCAACGCGCCGAGGCCGAGCAGCAGGCCCAGCACCCAGGTCACGCGGCCGCCGAAGCGCAGCCAGCCGTCGAGGCGCTTGCGCCATTGCGCGTCGTGCTGCACCTGGTCGGCTTCGGGCAATGCGGACAGCGATTCGGCCAATGCGGTTTCGTCGCCGCGCGGGGTCACGACCAGCACGCTCGGCAGCGGATTGTCGCCGAGCGCATCGATCGCTTCGCCGAGGCCGCCGCGTTCGCGCAATTCCTCGAGGCCTTCGTCCGGCGTCTTCACCTTCACCGAAGCCACGTCGCTGCGTCCACGCAGGTTCGCCGCGAGCGACTGCGCGCGATCGACGCCGAGTGCGGGCTTGAGGAACACCGCGATCTCGCGCGATTGCTGCACTTCGCCGCCGAAGCGCCCGATGTTGTCGAGCACCGCCCACAGGCCCAGCGGCAGGGCCAGCGCCACCGCCATCACGCCGATGGTGAGCAGCGTCGCCCACGGCCGGCGCACCGCGCGACCAAGGCTGGAAACGAGGCTGTGGGCGTGGTGGTGCAGCCACGCGACCGGGCCGGAGTGATGCACGCGGACCTCATTCATCGGCGAGATCCTCCGGCGAGATGTCGTCGACCAGTTGCCCGTGGTCAAGCACCAGCACGCGGCGCTTCATGCGCTTGACCAGGCCGAGGTCGTGGCTGGCGATCAGCACGCTGGTGCCGCGTTCGGGCAGCGAGGCGAACAGCGACATGATTTCCGCGGACAAGGTGGGATCGAGGTTGCCGGTCGGTTCGTCGGCGAGCAGGAGTTTCGGTTCGCCCACCACCGCGCGGGCGATGCCGACGCGCTGCTGTTCGCCGGCGGACAGCTGCGTCGGCAGCGCGCGATCGCGGTCGCCGAGTCCGAGGCGCTCGAGGATGCTGCGCACGCGCTTGCCGATCTCGCCGCGCTTCATCCCGCGCAGGACCAGCGGCAAGGCGATGTTCTCGTACACGCTGCGGTCGAGCAGCAGCCGATGGTCCTGGAATACCACGCCGACGTCGCGCCGGTGCAGGGCCTCGCGGCCGCGCCGCACCTTGAGCAGGTTGCGTTCGTTGAACAGCACCGTGCCGCGGCTCGGGCGTTCGGCGAGGTGGATGAGCTTCAGCAGCGTGCTCTTGCCGGCGCCGGAGTGGCCGGTGAGGAACAGCATTTCGCCGGGCTCGATGTCGAAACTGACTTCGCGCAGCGCCTGCCGCCCGCCCGCATAGACCTTGCTGACATTGTCGAAGCGCAGGACCGGCATGGCGACGGGTTCGACGGGCGACGGGATTGCAGTATCGCCCGAGGCGCGAAGCGCGGCCAGCACCGCACGCGGATCGGCCACCACGCGCAACGGGCGAGCGTGGTCAGTGCTGCTTGCTGGGCGAACGCGTCACCAGCGACTTCAATCCGCGGCCGATGCGCGCCAGCAGCGAAGGCTGGGCCGCCGGTGTCGCGACGGGCGCCGTTGCGGCAGCCGTTCCCGGCTGCGGCGAGGCACCTTCCACGCGGCGTCCACCACGACGACGGCGACGCTTTCGCGGGCCGCGCTCGCCTTCGGCCGCCGCGACTTGCGCTTGCGCGGCCTGCGCGGGTGGTTCCTGCGTCGACGGCTGTTCGGCGCGGGGTTTGCGCGGCGGGCGCGGACCACGGCTTTCGCCGCTCCGGTTGCCGCCTTCCCGGCGTTCGCCGCCACGACCGCCGCGGCCACTGGAACGTTCGCCGCGACCGCCACTGCGGCCACGCTTGGCATCCTCGGCGGCGCGGGCTTCGCGCACTTCCTTGAAGATCTCGCCGATGCTCTCGCCCTCTTCCGCCACCGCTTCGACCTGCGGCCGCGGCGCGCGCGGCACGGCGACCAGCATTTCCGGCGTGACGTGCTCGCCGGGGATCTTCTGCTCGATGTAGGCCTCAATGTCGGGCAGCGACATGCCGTAGCGCTCGCAGGCGAAGCTGATCGCATCGCCCTCGGCGCCCAGGCGCGCGGTGCGGCCGATGCGGTGCACGTAGTCCTCGGCGTCGAACGGCAGGTCGTAGTTGTAGACGTGCGACACGCCATCGATGTGCAGGCCGCGCGCGGCGACATCGGTGGCGACCAGCAATTCGAGCTGGCCGGCCTGGAACTTCTTCAGCAGCGACTCGCGCTTCTTCTGCGGCACGTCGCCGCTGAGCACGCCGACGCGATAGCCGGCCTTCTCAAGCGCGCGGGCGACGCGTTCGACGAAGGCCTTGGTGTTGACGAACACCATGGTGCGCGCGCCCTCGCTGCGCGACAGCAGGCCCAGCAGCAGCGGGATCTTCTCCTCGTCGGCCGGGTAATACACCTTCTGGCGCACGCGCGCGGCGGTGACGGTCTCGGCTTCGACCACGAGCTTCTCGGGCTCGTTCATGTGTTCGTAGGCCAGTTCCAGCACGCGGTGCGACAGCGTCGCGCTGAACAGCAGGGTCTGGCGCTCGGTGCGGATCGGCATGCGCCGCAGCAGGAAACGGATGTCCTTGATGAAGCCGAGGTCGAACATGCGATCGGCCTCGTCCAGCACGCAGACCTCGCAGGCATGCAGCGACACGACCTTGTGCTGCTTCACGTAGTCGATGAGGCGTCCCGGCGTGGCGATGATCACGTCGGCGCCGGCCTGCAGCTGCGCGCGCTGCTTGTCGTAGTCCACGCCGCCGTACACCAGCGCGAACTTCAGGCCGAGGTCGGAAGCGAACTTCACCGCGTCCTTGTGGATCTGGATCGCGAGCTCGCGCGTCGGGGCGAGGATCAGCGCGCGTGGATCCTCGGGTTTCCGTTCGGCCAACGCCGGCCTGGTCAGCAGGCGGTTGATGACCGCGATCAGGAACGCGAGAGTCTTGCCGGTGCCGGTCTGGGCCTGGCCGGCGACGTCGCGCCCGGCCAGCGCGAGCGGCAGCGTGAGCGCCTGGATCGGGGTACAGCGGTTGAAGCCTGCGGCCTCCAGCCCGGCGAGCAGCGACGGGTGCAGGTCGAAGGAGGAAAAGCTGATGTCGGTCAGGGGTTTGTCGGACACGGGATGGCTGGCCTCGGGGCGCCGCGAGGGCGCGCATGCGCACGGCATGCTTGTATGAATGGGAGGCAGCCAAGCAGACTGCCGGGAAGGTTCCGGGGCTGGTCGTTCCCGGCACGACAACGCGGCTTGAACCCCGCGCTGGACTCCCCAAGTTTAACATTCCCCATTCCCACGCCGTCGGGCCACTGCCCGGCGTCCGCCATTCCGCAGGAGACGAACCCCGTGAGCGACAAGGTCATCCACGCCACCGACGCCGATTTCGATTCAGCCGTGCTGCAGTCCAGCGAGCCGGTGCTGGTCGATTTCTGGGCGCCCTGGTGCGGCCCGTGCAAAATGATCGCGCCGGCGCTGGACGAACTGGCCGCCACCTATGCCGGCAAGGCCAAGATCGTGAAGGTCGACGTTGACCAGAACCAGGCGACCGCAATCAAGTACCACGTCCGCTCGATCCCGATGCTGCTGGTGTTCAAGGACGGCCAGGTGCACGGCACCCAGATCGGCGCGGTGGGCAAGGCCCAGCTCGGGCAGATGATCGAAAAGGCCCTCTGAACGCTTTTGCCCTTCTCCCGTCGGGAGAGGGGTTGGGGTGAGGGTCCGATGCATGGAGGAACCCTCATCCGGCGCTTCGCGCCACCTTCTCCCGACGGGAGAAGGAAAAATCGCAACGTGAACGCAGATTCCCGGCGCCAGTTGCGCGCCATGCCGCGCCGGTGCTAGTTTTCCCCACGTTCCGGCGCCTGATTGGGCACGCCCCGCCGCCGCACCCCCTCTCCTTCCTTCCCGACGTCCATACGGACGTTTTCCGATGCTCGCGCAACGCGAGCGCTCGCCACTGCGAGGTTTTCCCGCTTGTCAGACGATACCGAAACCACCCCGAAGCGCCGCGGCCGTCCGCCGAAGGCCCGACCCGAAGCCGAGTCCGCCGCGCCCGCCACTCCACCACCGCCTCCCGCCGCCGAACCGGCAGCCCCCGCCCCGCCGCCGCCCGCGGCCAGCGCGCCGGCGCCGCAGTCGAACGACGCATCTTCCGAAGGCGGATTCGAACCGCGTAACGGCCAGCAGCAGGACGGCCAGCGCTTCAACAACAACCGCCGCGATCGCTTCCGCAATCGCCGCGACCGCCAGCGCGAGCGCTACCAGAACGGCCTGCCGCAGGACGACAGCGGCGGCGGCAACGGCGAAGGCTTCGTGCCGCGCCCGCACCCGCAGGTGCCCGAGGGCTTCCCGACCTATTCGCTGGGCGACCTCAAGCGCATGCCCGCGCCGAAACTGATCGACATCGCCGAACAGTTGCAGATCAGCGAAGGCGTCGCCCGCGCGCGCAAACAGGACATCATCTTCGGCATCCTCAAGGTGCTGACCCGCCACGGCGAAGGCGTCGCCGCCGACGGCGTGCTGGAAATCCTGCCGGACGGCTTCGGCTTCCTGCGCAGCGCCGAGGCCAGCTACCTCGCCGGCCCGGACGACACCTACATCTCGCCTTCGCAGATCCGGCGCTTCAACCTGCGCACCGGCGACCACATCTCCGGCCGCATCCGCTGGCCCAAGGACGGCGAGCGCTACTTCGCGCTGAACATCGTCGACACCATCAACGGCGAACCGCTGGAAGCCTCGAAGAACAAGGCGCTGTTCGAGAACCTCACCCCGCTGTTCCCGCGCAAGCGCTTCAAGCTCGAGCGCGGCGACGGATCGACCGAGGACATCTCCGGCCGCATCCTCGACCTGATGGCGCCGCAGGGCAAGGGCCAGCGCGCGCTGATCGTCAGCCCGCCGAAGGCCGGCAAGACGATGATGCTGCAGCAGATCGCCACCGCGATCACGACCAACCACCCGGACGTGCACCTGATCGTGCTGCTGATCGACGAACGTCCGGAGGAAGTCACCGAAATGCAGCGCACCGTGCGCGGCGAGGTGATTTCGTCCACGTTCGACGAACCGGCCGCGCGCCACGTGCAGGTCGCGGAAATGGTGATCGAGCGCGCCAAGCGCCTGGTCGAGCACAAGAAGGACGTGGTGATCCTGCTCGATTCGATCACCCGCCTCGCCCGCGCCTACAACAACGTGGTGCCGTCGAGCGGCAAGGTGCTGACCGGCGGCGTGGATTCCAACGCGATGCATCGGCCGAAGCGTTTCTTCGGCGCCGCGCGCAACGTCGAGGAAGGCGGTTCGCTCACGATCATCGCGACCGCGCTGGTCGACACCGGCAGCGCGATGGACAAGGTGATCTACGAGGAATTCAAGGGCACCGGCAATTCGGAAGTGCACCTGGACCGCCGCATCACCGAGAAGCGCGTGTACCCGGCGATCGGCGTGAACCTGTCCGGCACCCGCCGCGAAGACCTGCTGATCGAGCCGGACCTGCTGCAGAAGATCTGGATCCTGCGCAAGTTGCTGCATCCGATGGACGAAATCGCGGCGATGGAATTCCTGCTCGACAAGATGAAGAACACCAAGTCCAACGACGAGTTCTTCGCCTCGATGAAGCGGTAACGCATCCGCGCCACGCAAAAACGAAACGCCCCGCGATGCGGGGCGTTTCCGTATCCGTTGATCAACCGCCCTGCATCAGCGGCGTCAACAGCTTCGGGCCGGCGTTGTCGAGAGTCAGTACGCCGTCAGGCGCGGCATCGCTGGCACAGCGACCATCCCTGTCGGAAGTGCGCCAGGGAATCGGCGCGCAGGGTCCGGGGATGTATGCCCTCCATTCGCCATATCCGTTATCGAACGACTCCCCCATGCTGAACGCGACCGGGAGGATTCCAGACCAATACGGGTCTCCTTCGGGCTCGCGCTGCGGAACGGCGAAGGTCCATTGGCGCACCACTTTCACCGTAGCCTCTCCCAGCACGTTGCGCAGTCTCGCCAACTCCTTCTCGTTCGTCCCAAGCCCGGGCAAGCTGACCTGCTGGACGACGGCATCCAGCACCTTGCCGTCCGTTCCGATTTTCAGCGCAAGGTACAGGTTGGCTGCGCCCAGCCCTGTCGACTGCAGCGCATGCACCATGGGCCCGAGCGAAGTCCTTTTCAGGACGCTGATGCGCTCGTCCGCACCGTCCTTCCCGCCGGAAAAGCTCGCGCTCTGGATGCGCACGTTGAAATTCCGCTCGTCGACGGGCTTGGCGACGATGCGCAGCGACATGTTCGTGCGCGCGGCAACCGGCTTCCCATCGACCAGCACCGGCTCGAACCGCCATTGCGACACCTGCGTGCCGATCATTTGCGTGATCGCAGCCGAAAGCTTCTCGGAATGGTCGATGGAATAGCGCTCGACGCTGCCGTCGGGCCGCATGTCGATGCTCCCGCTCACCAGCATGCTCATCTCGGCTTTTTCGATGAGCTTGCTACCCTCGGCCGCCATGGCCGGGGGGCCCGGCTCCAGCAGGAGCGCCGCGACGAGCGCGAATCCACGAATCTTCATCCCCGTTCTCCGTCCCTGAAGTCCGGCGCGAGCATAGCGCGGCTCAGTCGTCCACGCTGTCAAGGTCGTCCTCGGCGAAACGCCAGGTTCCTTCCTCGCGCCGCATCAGCACCCGCCCGGCACGGCGGATGTCGTCGCGATCGGTGCCTTCGATCCATAGCACCACGTGGTCGCCGTCGACGAGGCCGCGCGGAATGTCCGCCTGCAGCGGCGTGCCGTCGCGCGCGTCCTTGATGGCTTCCTTCACCCGCGACGGATCGTCCTCCGGGAAACGCCACGAGCCATCGCTGCCGGCGAGCTTGCGCAGCGCAACGGCATCGCCCTTCGCCAGCGCCGCGAGCCACGCACGATACGCCGCGCCAGGTTCGCCGCCGCCGGCGGGCAACGGCTTGCCCGGCAACGGCGTCACCGCTACATCGAAGCGCAGGTCGAAATCGTAGGTCTGGTCGAAGAAGGATTCGGGTTCCTTCAATTCCCAGCCGCCGGCGACATGGTCCGCCTCGAACGTGTCGAGCCCGAACGTGCCGTAGCCGGAGGTATTGAACGAATCGTCGGGTTGCCTGCGCTGGTAGAACAGACCGCATTCGCTGCTGTCGTCGCCGACGCAGATGCGCACGTAACCGCCGGCGCGGTCGCCCAGTTCCGCGCGGACTTCGTCCTCGGGATCGAACGCGGCCGCGACCTTCGCCGCGTCCAGCGGGAAGTCGCTGAGGTAGACGAAGGTTTGCGGGCCGTCGATGCCGCGATCGCGGACCACGGCGATGGCGTATTTCGCATCGACGCGGGTGTCGCCGAGGCGGAAGTGCCCGCGGCCTGCCGCGAGCGCATCGGCCACGGGCAGCGACAGCAGCAACGCCAGCGCACCGGCATGGATCGCGTTCATGGCCTTTCTCCGCTCCGCCCTTCCCGGAACCACGCAGGATCGCGCCCCGACCGGACGCCACGGGCCACAACCGCCTATCATCGGCCACGGAGGTGCGCATGCACGGTGGTGGTCTCGAACTCGCGCTGGTATTCCTGCTCGCGGCGGTGGTCGCTGTGCCGGTGTTCAAGCGCTTCGGCCTCGGCGCGGTGCTCGGCTACCTCGTCGCCGGCGTGCTGCTCGGCCCGCATGCGCTGAAGGTGGTGGCCGACCCCGAACGCGTGCTCGCCGCTAGCGAAATCGGCGTGGTGATGATGCTGTTCGTCATCGGGCTGGAACTCTCGTTCCCGCGGCTGAAGCTGATGAGGCGCCCGATCTTCGGCACCGGCGGCCTGCAGGTGCTGCTGACAGCGGCGCTGCTGGGCGGACTGGTGATGCTGCAGGGATTGGCCTGGCAAACCGCGATCGTGGTCGGCGTCGGCCTCGCGCTGTCGTCGACCGCAGTGGGCCTGCAGTTGCTGACCGAGCGCAAGGAACTCAACAGCGACCACGGCCGGCTTGCATTCGCGATCCTGTTGTTCCAGGACCTCGCCGCGATTCCGCTGCTCGCCGCGATTCCGCTGCTCGCGCATGCGGCCGACACCGAGACCAACACCTGGATGGCGGTGGCCAAGGCCGTGGGCGCCATCGCCGCGCTGGTGTTCGGCGGGCGCTTCCTGCTGCGCTACGTGTTCGGCATCATCGCCCGCACCGGCATGCCCGAGGTGTTCACCGCCACCGCCTTGCTGGTGGTGCTGGGCAGCGCTTGGCTGCTGCAACAGGTGGGCCTGAGCGCCGGCCTGGGCGCGTTCCTCGCCGGCGTGCTGCTCGCCGATTCGGAATTCCGCCACGAACTCGAATCGCAGATCCAGCCGTTCGAAGGCCTGTTGCTCGGCCTGTTCTTCATGGCCGTGGGCATGAGCATCGACCTGCGCGTGGTCGCCGCCGACCCGGCCTCGATCGCCATCGACGTGGCGGTGCTGATGGCGGTGAAGTTCGCCGTGCTGTTCGGTCTCGGCCTGCGCCCGGGCAAGCTGACCACGCGCGGCGCGCTGATGCTGGGCGCGGTGCTGGCGCTGGGCGGCGAATTCGCGTTCGTGGTGTTCAACGAAGCCGACCGCGCCAACCTGCTGGCGAAGGCGCAGCACGACCGCCTCACCGCGATCGTCGGCCTGTCGATGGCGGTCACGCCGCTATTGCTGATCGCGATCGTGCGCCTGCTCGCGCTGGGCAAGGACAAGGAACCGGCACGCGCGTTCGACGACATCCCGGACGAACAGCCGCAGGTGCTGATCGCCGGCTTCGGCCGCTTCGGCCAGATCATCGCGCGCATGCTGTTCGCGCAGAAGATCCGCTTCGTCGCGATCGATCCGGACGTGGAGCAGGTCGATTTCTTCCGCCGATTCGGCAATCCCATCTACTACGGCGACCCGGCCAAGCCCGACCTGCTGCGCGCGGCCGGCGCGGCTCGGATCAAGGTGTTCGTGGTCGCGATGGACGACGTCGAGGCGAGCCTGCGCATCACCCGCCTGATCCGGCGCCAGTATCCGAAGGCCAAGGTGTTCGTGCGTGCGCGCGACCGCCGCCATGCCTGGCAATTGATGGACTTCGGTGTGAAGCCGCTGCGCGAAACCTTCGGCAGCAGCCTGGAGATGGGTCGCGACGTGATGGTCGCGCTCGGCATCCCGTTCGATGTCGCCGACGACCGCGCGCATCGCTTCCGCGAACTCGACGAGCGTTTGCTGGAAGCGCAATACCTGGTCTACGACGACGAGGATGCGTTGCGCCAGACCAACGCCGACGCGCGCAAGGAGCTGGAACAGTTGTTCGCCGCGGAAATCGGCGAAGGCGAATTCGGCGAAGTGGTGAAGGTGAAGGACGAGGCGGCGGGGATTTAGGCGATTGCGTTCCCTTTGCTGGTCATTCCCGCGAAAGCGGGAATCCATTTTGATCTTCGCTCCATTTCTTTAAAGCGAAAATGGATCCCGGCTTTCGCCGGGATGACGGCGTGATGCGTCGAGGAATGCCGGATCGATAAAGCCGACCCAGCCGACTTGCTACGGCTCGAACTCTTTGACTACCGATTCGCCTTTCGGCGTCAACACGATTTCCACCATTTCGCCGCTGGCACTTTGAATCGAATTCACTCGCACATAACCCGCTGATTGAAGAGCCATAAGCTGCGGCCATGATCTCTCAAGCGATACGGAATTTCTGAGCAAGTAGGTTCCGGGGTCAGCGTCAAACAGAAACGCCAACGATCGAATTCCAACGCCAAGCGTCGCTTTGGAGTCTGCATTCAAGGCTCGCGCAGCCTGAGCCGGATCAGAATCGTCAGCGCTTGTTTTCCCGCAAGCCACGCACAAAGCAAGAATCAGAAGACAAGAGATGCTTCGCAATTTCATGGCGACTCCCGGCGCTTGAATCATTCCCGCAAAAACTGCGCCATCGAGGGCGGTTGCGGCGCGGCGGGCGGGGCGAGTTCTGCGGCGACGTCGACGAAGCCGCGCATCAGCGCGACCTCGCGCGGGCGGCGGTTGAGCGCATCGCGCAGGTCCGGATCGGCCCCGGCGCGCAACAGGCGCTGGGCCACGCGCAACAGGCCATGCAGCGCGGCGAGGTGGAGCGGGCCGAAGCCGCGCGGATCGCGCGCGTCCAGTGCGATGGACTCCTCGAGCAACTGGTCGAGCGCGTCGAGCAGCACATCCTCGTCGCAGGCGGTTCCCGGCTCGGCGCGCGCGCCAAGCAGCAGCAGCAACGGAGTCACGCCGCCGGTCGCGGCCTGGTCGGGTTCGGCGCCGGCGAGCAGCAGGGTGTCGAGCAGCGCGAGCAGGCGCGGGCGTTCGCGCGCGGTGAATCCGTACAGCGCGGCGCAATGCAGCGGCGTCAGGCCTTGCGCATCGCCGGCGTGCACGTCGGCACCGGCGGCGAGCAGGCGCGCGCACACGTCCGGCAAGCCGAGCGCAGCGGCCAGCATCAGCACCGTGACTTCGCCGGGCAGGCGCTGTTCGAGGCTCGCGCCGGCATCGAGCAGGCGTTCGACGATCTCGACGTGGCGCATGCTCACCGCCGCCGACAGCGGCGTCGCGCCGGTGTTCGCCGCGAGTTGCGGGTTCGCGCCGCGCGCGAGCAGCAGTTCGGTGGTCGCGCGATGCCCGCCGCCGGCCGCGCGCAACAACGCGGTGCAACCCTGCGCGTCGGCGGTATCGATGGCGAAGCCGAGCTCGAGCAGGCGCCGCACCGCATCGGTGTCGCCGACGATGGCCGCCGCGGGCAAGTCGGTCGCGCGCAATGCGCGACGCGGCAGCGGCCAGCCGCGCCAGTCCAGCCAGTCGGCGAGGTCGCGGCGCCCACCGGCGAGCGCGACGCCCAGCGGCGTCTGTCCGTCGGCGGCGCGCAGGTCGGGTTGCGCGCCGGCGGCGACGAGCTGCTTCAGCACCGATTCGCGACCGAGCGCGGCAGCGAGATGCAGCGCAGCCATGCCGTGCGCATCGCGCGCATCCAGGTCGACGCCGCAGGCGACGAGCCGCGCGCACAACTGCGGCCAACCCAGCCGCACGGCCAGTGCCAGCGGCGGGTCGCCGGCCGCGCTCGCGCCGAACGGATCTGCGCCGCGATCGAGCAGGTCCAGCGCGAATTGCTGGTGCGAAGCCGCCGCGTGTTCGCCGTCCGCGCAGGCGGCGAGGAAGCGCGCGAGCCCGCGGCGCCCCGCCGGCGAACAGGCGCGGCGCAGGTACAGGTGCAACGCGGGGATCGCTTCGGATCCGCGCGCGAGCAGCGCGAACACCGGGGTGTCGCCGTGCGCGTCGCGGGTTTCCGCATCGGCGCCGTGCGCGAGCAGCCACGCAACGGCATCGGTGCGCAGCATGAGCCGCGGTTCGTGCAACAGTTCGCCGAGTTCGCGCGGCCGCAGCAGGCGCGCGAGCGCATCCAGCCCCTGCGCCTGGCGCTCGACCAGGCCATCGCGCAACAACGATTGCGGCGTGCGATCGGGCGGCGGCGCCTGCGCGGCGTCGCCACCGACGCTGGCAGGCAGCGGATACGCGGGATCGAGCAGCGACACCAGCGACCAGCGACCGGCCGATGCGGCGATACCGACCGGCGTGCGTCCGTCGGCGCCGGCGAGTTGCGGATCGGCGCCGAGTTCGAGCAGGCGCTTCACCGTCGCGCCGGACGGCAGTTCGGCGAGCGCGGCGAACGCGAGCGCGTTGCGGCCCTCGTTGTCGACCGCCGCGATGTCCGCGCCGGCGGCATGCAGCGCATCGACCACCGCGGCGTTGCCGCCCTCGGCCGCATCGAGCAGGGGCGTGCGCCCGTCGCCATCGCGCGCGCGCGCATCGGCGCCGGCTTCGAGCAGCACCTTGACGATGCCGGGATGGCCCGCGCGCGCCGCCGCATGCAATGCGCCGCGCCCCTGCGCATCGCGCGAATCCACCCGCGCCTTGTGCTTGAGCAGCAGTTGCACGCCCGAAGCATCGTCGTCGTCGCCACCGGCCGCGGACAGCAACGCGGGCGCGGCATCGGCGGCCTCGGGCTTCGCGCCCAGTTCGAGCAGGAAGCGCGCGAGCCGCCAGTTGCGGCAGGCACAGGCGACGCCGAGCGGGGTCACGCCTTCGTCGTTGCGCGCGTCGAGTTCGGCGCCCGAATCGCGCAACAAGGCGGCCACGCCCGGATCGGAACTGCGCGCGGCATGGTGCAACGGCGTGTTGCCGTCGCGGTCGCGGCCGCGCGCGTCGGCGCCGTTGGCGAGCAGGGTCATCACCGCTTCGGGACGGCCGTGCCAGCTGTCGCGGGTCGCCGCGAGCAAGGGCGTCATGCCGGCATGCGCCTGGTTGAGGTCGACGCCGCGCGCGATCAGCGCGCGCAGCAGGCGCAAATCGGGAAGCACCGCGGCGAGCACTGGCAGCACGCGCTGGTCGCGTTCGTCCGCGGGCGGGACCGCATTCGCATCGGCGCCGGCCTCGAGCAGTTCCAGCGCGCGTTCCACCCGGCCGCCGCGCGCGGCGGCATAGAGCTCGGGCGCGAGGTCGACGACGGGCGCGGCCGCGATCGGCGCGACCATCGCCGGCGCACGCACCGTTTCGATCGCGTCGGAACCGCTTCCGTCGACCGATTCGGGTTCTTCGACAACGGTCGCGACGCGCGCGGGCACGACCTCGCGCTGCATCCACCAGTGCAATCCGGGCCACAGCACGACGCAGGCCATCGCCAGCGCATGCCGCGCATTGGCCGGCAGTGCGTCCGGCCACGCCAGCAACACGATCGACGCCAGCACCAGCGCCACCGCGCAAGCGACGCCGAGGCCCTGCCATGAAGTCCACGGCGGCGATTCGTCGCGCATCCGCGTTGCGGCCCGTGCGGTCTCGGCGCGATGCCAGGCGGCCCAACCGTACCAGAGCAGCACCAGCCCGATGCCGAATGCCGCGCTCAGGCCGAACACGCCGCCCAAGCCGGGCCTGAACACCAGGCTCGCCAGCGGCCACGCCAGCAGCAGGCCGGAGAGCAGCAGCGCGACGACCCAGCGTTGCGCCAGCGCGAACAGGTCGGTCCAGCCGAAGGAGGCATCGCGTCCGCGCAACAACAGCGCGAACAGCGGTTGCGCCAGCCAGCCACCGACGGCCGCGGCGATGCCGCCGAACGCGGTCGCGGCCGCGGCCAGCACCGCACCCGTGCCGAGCGCGAACGCGCGCAGGTTGCGGTTGCGCTCAGGCATCGGTGCCCCAGTCTTCCGCCATCGGATCGGGCATGGTCGGCGGGAACTGCAGGTGGAAACCGCGGGCGGCGAGGTTGGCGCGCACCACCTCCGGGTCTTCCTGCGCCAGCTTGCGTCCCGGCGCGAGGTCGACTTCGAGCACGAACCGCAACGGCCCCAGTTGCGTGCGCAGCGGTTCGGGCAAGCGGGCGAAATCGTCGCGCGCGGCGAGATAGACGTAGGTGTCGGCCTTTTTCAGGCTCTTGTAGACGTGGGCGGGCATCGCGACCGGGGGAACCGCCTTTCGGTAGGAATCACGGCGATTGTGCGGGAAAGCGCGGTTCGGCGGAACCGGCGCGTCCGCCGCGTGCGCGTTGCGCAGGCGCGCGCCGTGACTACCGTCGGATTCCCGCGTATCGGCGGGCTGCTACGCTCGCCCGGTTTTCGCCATGGAACCGCCGCCGATGCGCCTCGCCCCGCTCGCTTTCGCCTTCCTGCTCGCGCCGCTGTCGGCGCAAGCCGCCGAACCGCTGTCGCTCGCGCAGGCCATGGCCGACCCGGACTGGATCGGCCCGCCGGTGGAAGACGCCTGGTGGCGCTGGGACGGCAAGGCCGTGGACTACGCGCTCAAGCGCCAGGGCGCGAGCATCCGCGACACCTGGCAACAGCCGCTCGACGGCAGTGCGGCCAAGGTCGGCGACGCGGAACGCGCCAACCTCGATGCGTCCGACGCGGTGTACGACGCCAGCGGTTCGCGCATGGCCTTTGTGCGCAATGGCGACGTGTTCGTGCGCGACCTGCGCAATGGCGCGCTGACGCAGCTCACCCGCAGCAACGACGAGGAATCGCGCCTGCAATGGGGCAGCGACGGCGCTTTGGTGTGGCGAAATGGGGATTCCGCCTGGTATCGCTGGAACGGCCAGGTCGTGTCGCAGGCCGCGCAACTCGAAGCGGACGATGCGCCGGGCACCGCGCCGGCGGACGACAGCCTGCGCGACCGGCAATTGCGCCTGATGCGCACCCTCGCCGACGACAAGGCGCAGCGCGACGCCGCGCGCGAGCAGGACCAGGCCTGGCGCCGCGCCGATCCGAGCCGCGCGCCGGCGCCGGTGTACCTCGGCAAGGATGTCGACATCGTCGACAGTTCGCTGTCGCCCGATGGCCGCTGGCTGCTCGCGGTGACGACCGAAAAAGGCGCGGACCCGGGCAAGGCCGGCAAGCTGCAGCGCTTCGTCACCGAATCCGGCTACGAGGAACAGGAAGAAGAACGCACGCGCGTCGGCCGCAACGACCCGCTGCCGCAGACGCTGTGGCTGGCGGACGTGGCCAGCGGCAAGGTCAGCGAACTGAAGTACGACCCGCTGCCGGGCATCGCCGCCGATCCGCTCGCCGCGCTGCGCAAGGCCGCGGGCAAGGAGCCGCTGAAGGGCAACCGCCCGCTGCAGGTGGCGACCAGCGGCGACAACGGCGATGCGCCATCGATCCGCTGGAGCGGCGATTCGCGCCAAGTCGCGGTGATGCTGCGCGCGATCGACAACAAGGACCGCTGGATCGCCGGCGTGGATCTCGCCAACGCGAAACTGCAACCGCGCCACCGCCTGCACGACGATGCGTGGATCAACTGGGAATTCAACGAATTCGGCTGGCTGCCCGACAACCGCACGCTGTGGTACCTGAGCGAGGAAAGCGGCTGGTCGCACCTGTACGCGCTGGATGGCGCGAAGCGCACGCAGCTCACCGACGGCAAGTGGGAAACCTCGCAGGTCGCGGTCTCGCGCGACGGTCGTGGTTTCTATTTCCTCTGCAACCGCGATCGTCCGATCGACTACGAAGTCTGCAACGTGCCCGCGAGCGGCGGCGCGGCGCGCGAAGTCACGAATGTCGATGGCGTGGAGAACTTCGTGCAATCGCCCGATGGCGCCAGGCTGCTGGTGCGGCATTCGTCCGCCTACCTGCCGCCGCAACTCGCCGTGGTCGACGCCGGCGGCGGCAACGCGCGCGAACTCACCGACACCCGCAGCGCCGCGTTCAAGGCGATCGACTGGATCCAGCCCGAATCGGTGCAGGTGCCGTCGAAGCACGGCGCCGGCGCGATCTGGGGCAAGTTCTACGGCCCGGCGAACCCGGAACCCGGCAAGAAGTATCCGCTGGTGATGTTCGTGCACGGCGCCGGCTATCTGCAGAACGCCGAGCTGCGCTGGCCCGATTATTTCCGCGAGCAGATGTTCCACAACCTGCTGGTCCGGCAGGGTTTCGTGGTGCTCGACCTCGATTACCGCGCCAGCGAAGGCTACGGCCGCGACTGGCGCACCGCGATCTACCGCTGGATGGGCAAGCCCGAACTCGAGGATTACCTCGATGGCCTCGACTGGGCGGTGGCGAACAAGCAGGCCGACCGCGACCGCGCCGGCATCTACGGCGGCAGCTACGGCGGCTTCATGACCTTCGTCGCGCTGTTCAAGGAACCCGGCGTCTTCAAGGCCGGCGCAGCGCTGCGCCCGGTCAGCGACTGGACCCAGTACAACCACGAGTACACGTCCAACATCCTCAACACGCCGGACATCGATCCCGAGGCCTACAAGCGTTCCTCGCCGATCGAGTACGCCGACGGATTGCAGGACCGGCTGCTGATAGCGCACGGCATGATCGACGACAACGTCCTGTTCAAGGATTCGGTCGACATGACCCAGAAGCTGATCGAGCTGCGCAAGACCGGCTGGAGCATCGCGCCCTATCCGATGGAACGGCACGGCTTCGTGCATCCCGACGCGTGGTACGACGAATACCGCCGCATCGACGAACTGTTCCTCGATACGCTCAAGCCGTGATCCAGGCAATGCCGGCGCTGCCGCTGGAACTGTCGCCGTCGCGCTGGAAGTACGCGCTGCTGCTGGCGACGAGCCTCGGCTTCGTGGCGATCGGCGTATTCCTGCTGCCGCGCGGGCAGGCCCTGCCCGCCTGGGGCTGCATCGTCTTCTTCGGGCTGTGCGCGCTGGTGTTCGCCGCCAGCCTGCTGCCGAACGCCAGCGGCCTGCGCCTGGACGAGGACGGCTTCGTGGTCCGCAGCCTGTTCCGCTCCCATCGCACGCAATGGACGCAGGTCGCCGCCTTCCGGCCGGTGCGGATCGGCAACCGCACGCTGGTCGGCTTCGACTACGCCCCCAGCGCGGCCGGCCCGGGCACGCGGATGAGAGGCGTGAGTTCGGCCCTGGCCGGCGTCGAAGGCGCGTTCCCGGACAATTACGGGCTGCCTGCCCGGGAACTGGCGGATTTGCTGAATGGTTTGCTGGCGACGCGTCGCTGACGCCCGCCGATCCGGCGCGTTTCCGACGACACTGCGCGCCCAATGGACCGCATGAACGCTTCGAAGATCCTCACGCGGCCCCTGCTGCGCGCCAACACCGTGCTGCTGCTCGCGGCCCTGTTCCTCGTGCTGGCGGCCAACGACCGCTTCTGGCGGGTGCTGCTGCCGCTGGCCCCGGCCGGCATCGCCGGAGCCGGTTTCATGCTCTCGGTCGGGGCCGTGCTGCTGGTGTTGGTGCTGGTCCTGCTGGTTCCGCTGGCCTTCAAGCCGCTGCTGAAGCCCTGGCTGGGCTTCGTGCTGTTCGCCGCCGCGGCCGCCGCGTACTTCATGGACAACTACGGCGCGGTGGTGGATCGCTTCGCCATCCAGAGCGTGGCCGAAACCAACCTGCAGGAAGGCGGCGAATGGCTGTCGTGGAAAATGCCGTGGACGTTGCTCGTCCTGTTCGCGCTTCCGCTGGCCGCACTGTGCTGGATCCGCATCGATTGGCAGCCTTTCCGGCGCGAACTGTGGTCGCGCGCGAAACTGGTGCTGGCCATGGCGCTGGCGCTGGGATTGGTCGCCGGGCTCGCCGGCCGCCAGCTCGCCTCGGTCGTACGCAACGAACGCAGCTTGGGCCACCTCGCCAACCCGGTCGCGGTGCTGTCGGCATCGATGTCCTACGCGCACCACCTGCGCGGTACCGTCGACGCGGTCGCCGCGCCGCTGGGCCGCGACGCGCGGCGCGAAGGCGGGATGGCCGCGGGCGGCAGGCCGGTGGTGTTCGTGCTGGTGGTCGGTGAATCCGCGCGCGCCGCGAGCTTCTCGCTCGGCGGTTATGCGCGCGACACCAACCCGGAACTCGCCGGGCTACCGATCGATTACTTCCGCAACGTGCGCTCCTGCGGCACCGACACCGCGGTTTCGGTGCCATGCATGTTCTCCAACCTCGGACGCTCGAACTACAAGGAGTCGAAGGCCGCGGCCAGCGAGAACGTGCTCGACATCCTGTCGCACGCCGGCTACCGCGTGGCCTGGTACGACAACAACACCGGCAGCAAGGGCGTCGCCAGGCGCCTGGACGAACACGACGACTACCACGACCAGGACCCGCGCTTCTGCGGCAAGGGTGGCTGCATCGACGCGCTGCTCGTCGACAGGCTGCGCACCGAGCTGGGCTCGAAGGACGACGACCGCTTCATCGTGCTGCACACCAAGGGCAGCCACGGCCCGGCCTACTACCAGCGTTACCCGGACGCGTTCGCGCGCTTCCAGCCCGCGTGCGCGACCAACGAATTGCAGCGCTGCACGCGCGCGCAGATCGTCAATGCCTACGACAACACCATCCTGTACACCGACCATGTCGTCGCCAGCGCGATCCGCGCGCTGCAGGCGGATGGCGGGGTCGATTCCGCCCTGCTGTACCTGTCCGACCACGGCGAATCCACCGGCGAAAGCGGCCTGTACCTGCACGGCGCGCCGTACCTGATCGCGCCCGAATCGCAGACCCGCATCCCCATGCTGCTGTGGATCTCGGACGGCTTCCGTTCGCGGCGCGGGCTGGACCCGGCCTGCATCGCCGCGCGGCGCGACGCGCCGTTGTCGCAGGACAACCTGTTCGACACCCTGCTCGGCCTGCTCGGCGTGCGCACCAGCGCCTATCGCCCCGCGCTCGATGCCTTCGCCGGCTGCGCGACGACCACGGCCGCGCAACCAGCGCATTAAACTCGGCGCCATGAGCACCCTGCCCGACATCGACCCCGTCCGCGACTACCTCGTCGCGCTGCAGGACCGGATCTGCGCGGCGATCGAGGCGGTGGATGGCTCCGCGAAGTTCGTCGAGGACGGCTGGACGCGCGCGGAAGGCGGTGGCGGGCGCACCCGCGTGCTGCGCGATGGCGCGGTATTCGAACAGGCCGGCATCGGCTTCTCCGATGTGTCCGGCACGCGCCTGCCGCCCTCGGCCAGCGCGGCGCGGCCGGAACTCGCCGGCACCTCGTGGCGCGCGGTCGGCGTATCGCTGGTGTTCCACCCGCGCAATCCGCACGTCCCGACCACGCACGCCAACGTGCGCCACTTCCGCGCCGAGCGCGATGGCGAAACCGTGGCGTGGTGGTTCGGCGGCGGCTTCGACCTCACCCCGTTCTATCCACGCGACGAAGACGTGTTTCACTGGCACCGCACCGCGCGCGCGCTGTGCGGGCCCTTCGGCGGCGGGGAACGCTATGCCGCGCACAAGCAGTGGTGCGACGACTACTTCTTCCTCCGACATCGCGGCGAGACGCGTGGCGTCGGCGGCCTGTTCTTCGACGACCTGCACACCGATTTCGACGCCGACTTCGGCTACCTGCGCGCGGTCGGCGACGGTTTCCTCGATGCCTACCTGCCCATCGTCGAACGAAGGAAGGACACTCCGTACGGCGAACGCGAACGCCAGTTCCAGCTGTACCGGCGCGGACGCTACGTCGAATTCAACCTGGTCTACGACCGCGGCACGCATTTCGGGCTGCAATCGGGCGGGCGCAGCGAATCGATCCTGATGAGCCTGCCGCCACTGGTGCGCTGGGAATACGGCTACGCGCCCGAACCGGGCAGCGACGAGGCGCGGCTGGCGGATTACCTGCGTCCGCGCGATTGGCTGTCGGCGACGCGCGGGGACCTGGCGCCGTCGAAATAGGCGAGGTATTGCGCGGCGCGATCGCTGCCGTCGCCCGCGCGCGGCACGATGCTGATGCTGCCGTTGGTCTCCAGCAACGCCAGCGCCACGTCCTCGACGCCCGCGACGTCGTGCAGGCGCAGCGCCTTGTGGAAATCGGCGTCGCTGACGAGCTGGCGGCGCAGCATCTGCTCGAACACCCGGCCATCGCGCGCCAGCACCACCGGCACGCCTTCGACCATGCGTTCGGCCTTGCGGCTGCGCGAGGTCGCGAACGCCACGATCCAGTTCAGCGCGATCAACGTGGTCGCCATCACGAACGCGCCGGTCAGCGAGTTGTCGCCGCCGTTGATCCCGTTCTGCACCGCGTTGCCGATCAGGATCAGCAGGATCAGGTCGAACGGCGTGAACTGCCCCACCGCGCGTTTGCCGGACACGCGCATCAGCACCATCACCATCAGGTAGATCACGGCCCCGCGCAGCACGAAGGTCCACCACGGCGCGGACAACTGGAATAGATCGGACATCACTTCCCCCTCGCATATCCAGACTGGCGACAGTCTGTCTGGTGAAAAGCCCTGACGCGAGACGTTTATCGAAGGCATGCCCCCTGAGTCAGGGGGCGGCTCGCGCCGTAGGCGCGAGCGGGGGTATGGAAGCGATGCGTGGGGCCCAAAGTTCGCTCGCGAACTTTGGGTTTTATTGCCCGCGTCGCGGGCAATAAAAAGCCCCGCAGGCAGGGGGTTGCCGGCGGGGCTGAGACCGGGACCTGGGGAGGGGTCCTCGATCCGGGGATCACTCCAGGGGAGGGAGAGATCGGCGGCGGACGTTGCATCCGTCGCGAACTATATGACCAGCCGGCGCATGGATAGTTCGTGAAGCGAAACGTAAAAAATCCGTAGGGTTCAGCCCGCGTTTAGCCGTTCCGTTCAGGTCAGTGGGCATCGTCCCAGTTGGCCCCGGTGCCGGCGTCCACGACCAGGGGCACCCGCAACTCGGCCGCGCCCTCCATCCGCGCCCGCACCTGGGGCAGCAGGGTGTCGAGGAAGCCGGGTTCGCACTCGAACACGAGCTCGTCGTGGACCTGCAGGATCATCTTCGCCCGGTCGCGATGCGCGGCCATCCAGGCGTCGATCGCAGTCATCGCGCGCTTGATGATGTCGGCCGCGGTGCCCTGCATCGGCGCGTTGATCGCGGCGCGCTCGGCGCCGGCGCGCTGGGCCTGGTTGCGCGAGGCGATGTAGGGCAGGTACAGCCGCCGCCCGAACACGGTTTCGACGTAGCCCCGTTCGCGCGCCAGTTCGCGGGTGCGTTCCATGAAATCGCGCACGCCCGGGTAGCGGCTGAAGTACAGCGCGATGTAATCCTGCGCCTCGCCGCGCGCGATGCCGAGCTGCCTGGCCAAGCCGAACGCGCCCATGCCGTACATCAGGCCGAAGTTGATCGCCTTGGCCGCGCGGCGCTCGTTCGCGGACACGTCGTCGATCGCTTTGCCGAACACTTCGGCGGCGGTCGCGCGGTGGATGTCGTCGCCGCCTTCGAACGCGCGCAGCAGCGCCGGGTCCTCCGACAGGTGGGCCATGATCCGCAGCTCGATCTGCGAATAGTCGCAGGCGAGCAGCACGCGGCCTTCGGGCGCGACGAATGCGCGGCGGATGCGGCGCCCGTCCTCGGTGCGGATCGGGATGTTCTGCAGGTTCGGATCGTTCGAGCTGAGCCGCCCGGTCGCGGCGCCCGCCTGGTGGTAGCTGGTATGCACGCGGCCGGTGTCGGGATTCACCATCTCCGGCAATTTGTCGGTGTAGGTGCTGCGCAGCTTGGCGAGGCCACGGTATTCGAGGATCACCCGCGGAAGTTCGTGCTGGTCGGCGATCGTTTCCAGCGCCTCTTCGTTGGTCGAAGGGGCGCCGCCGGGCGTCTTCACCAGCGCCGGCAGCTTCAGTTCCTCGAACAGCAATTGCCCGAGCTGCTTGGGCGAATCCATGTTGAACGTGCGCCCGGCCAGCTCCGTGGCCTGCTGCTGCAGCGCGAGCATGCGCCGCGACAGGTCGGCCGATTGCCGGCGCAGTTCGGCGGCATCGATCAGCACGCCGTTGGCTTCGACCCGTTCCAGCACCGGCACCAGCGGCATTTCGATGTCGCAGTACACGGACAGCAGGCCCGGCTCCGACTCCAACCGCGGCTTGAGCACGCGATGCAGGCGCAGCGTGACGTCGGCATCCTCTGCGGCGTAGCGCGTGGCGTCGTCGAGCGCGACGTGTCCGAACGGAATCGCCTTCGCGCCCTTGCCCGCCACGTCCTCGTATTTCACCGTGTCGTAGCCGAGATGGCGTTCGGCCAGCGAATCCATGTCGTGGCGCTGCAGCCCGGCTTCGAGCACGAAGCTTTCGAGCAGGGTGTCGTCCGCATAGCCGGCGACATCGACCCCGTGTCGTCGCAGCACGTGCAGGTCGTACTTGCCGTGCTGGCCAAGCTTGCGCTTCGCCGGATCGGACAGCAGCGGGCGCAAGGCATTGAGCACCGCCGCGCGTGGCAGTTGCGCAGGCGCGCCGGGATAGTCGTGGGCCAGCGGGATGTAACAGGCCTTGCCCGGCTCGACGCTGAAACTGATGCCGACCAGGTTGGCGCGCATCGGGTCGAGCGAATCGGTTTCGGTATCGAATGCGAATTCATCGGCCGCGCCCAGGGTCGCGATCCAGGCATCGAGCTGCGACCGTTCGAGCACGCATTCGTATTCGCCGGCCGCGGACAGCGCCGGGTCGGCGGACGGCGATGCCGGCGCCGACGGCGCGCTGGTGAAGCCGCGTCCGCGCGCGGCGCCCGGTTCCTTCTCCGCGACCGCGGCCGCCGCGCCGCCGTCGAGTTCCTTCAGCGCCTGGTTGAAGCCGTAGCGTGAATACAGCGCGCGCAGCGCATCGGCATCCCGCTCGCGCAGGTGCAGGTCGGCCGGTTCCTGCCCGAGCGCCACGTCGGTCTTGATCGTGGTCAGTTCGCGATTGAGCGGCAGCCGCGGCAGCGCCTCGCGCAGGCTTTCGCCGATCTTGCCGCCGACCTTGCCGGCATTGGCGATCACGCCGTCCAGCGAGCCGTATTCGGCCAGCCACTTGGCCGCGGTCTTGGGCCCGCACTTTTCCACGCCGGGGATGTTGTCGACCTTGTCACCCATCAGCGCCAGGTAGTCGACGATCTGGTCGGCGCGCACGCCGAACTTCGCCAGCACCGCTTCGTCGGAATCCAGCTTGCCGCCGCTCATGGTGTTGACCAGCGCCACGCCTCCACCATTCGGAGCACGACGCACCAGCTGCGCCATGTCCTTGTCGCCGGTGGAGACGACCACGTCGATGCCCGCTTCCGCGCCGCGCACCGCCAGCGTGCCGATCACGTCGTCCGCTTCCACGCCCTCGATGCGCAGGATCGGCAGGCCCAGCGCGGCCACGATCTGCATCATCGGCTCGATCTGCGCGCGCAGTTCGTCCGGCATCGGCGGGCGGTTGGCCTTGTACTCGGCGTACAGGTCGTCGCGGAAGGTCCTGCCCGGCGCGTCCATCACGAACGCGATGTAGTCCGGCTTCTCCTTCAGGTGCCCTCGCAGCATGTTGACCACGCCGAACAGTGCGCCGGTCGGTTCGCCTGCGGCGTTGCTCAGCGGCGGCAGCGCGTGGAAGGCGCGATAGAGGTAGTTGTATCCGTCGATCAGGACAAGGCGGCTCATGCGGCGATTCTACGCGCCGGGCCACTGGCACAATGGCGGCCCGCTCGCCGAGTCATCCCGATGCTGCGCTGGTTCGAAACCCGGCTCGATCCCTTCCCCGACGTAGCGCCGTCGCAGCCGCCGGCCAGCCTGTACGCGTTCTGCCGCCACTACACCCGCGGCGCCGAACCCTGGCTGTTGCTGCTCACCGCGACCACCGGCTGCATCGCGCTGGCGGAAGTCGCGCTGTACGCCTACGTCGGCGACCTTGTCGACCGCATGACCGCGCTGGGCGTGCGCGATTTCCTGGCCGCCGAGACCACGCGGCTGTGGTGGATGGCGGCGCTGGTGCTGGTGGGCCTGCCGGCGCTGGTGCTGCTCAATTCGCTGGTGCAGCACCAGACCCTGCTCGGCAACTTCCCGATGCGGATCCGCTGGAACGTGCATCGCTACCTGCTGCGGCAGTCGATGGGCTATTTCCAGGACGAATTCGCCGGGCGCATCGCGACCAAGCTGATGCAGACCTCGCTGGCGGTGCGCGAAGTCGTGGTCAAGGTGCTCGACATCGGCAACTACGTGCTGGTGTATTTCGGCGGAACCCTGGTCGTCGCGGCCAGCGCGGACTGGCGGCTGATGCTGCCGTTCGCCGGATGGCTGCTGTGCTACGCGCTGTTGATGCGCTGGTTCGTGCCGCGCATGGAACGCATTTCGCGCCAGCAGGCGGATGCGCGTTCGACCATGACCGGGCGCATCGTCGACAGCTACACCAACATCTCCACGGTCAAGCTGTTCTCGCATTCGCAACGCGAGCAGGCCTATGCGCGCGAGGCGATGGACGGATTCCTCGGCACGGTCTACCGGCAAATGCGCCTGGCGACCAACGTCTACAGCCTGCTGTATGCGCTGAACATGGCGCTGGTGTTCTCGGTCGCAGCGCTCGGCATCTGGCTGTGGCTGCACGGCCACGCGAGCGTCGGCGCGCTGGCGGTGGCTTCGGCGCTGGCGTTGCGCATGCTCGGCATGTCGCACTGGATCATGTGGGAACTGTCGGCGCTGTTCGAGAACATCGGCACCGTGCACGACGGCATCGCCTCGATCTCGCTGCCGCCGACGGTGGACGACGCGCCCGGCGCGCCGGCGCTGCCGCGGGTGCGCGGCGACATCCGCTTCGACGGCGTCGCCTTCCACTACGGCAAGGGCGGCGGGGTGATCGATCGCCTCGACCTGCACGTCGCGCCGGGCGAGATGATCGGCGTGGTCGGCCGCAGCGGCGCCGGCAAGTCGACGCTGGTGAACCTGTTGCTGCGCTTCCACGACGTCGAGGCCGGGCGCATCGCGGTGGACGGCATCGACGTGGCGAGCGTGCAGCAGGATTCGCTGCGCGCGCAGATCGGCGTGGTGACCCAGGACACTTCACTGCTGCACCGCTCGGTGCGCGAGAACATCCTCTACGGGCGCCCGGACGCGAGCGAAGAGGACATGATCGAAGCCGCGCGGCAGGCAAACGCCGACGGCTTCATCGCCGAACTCGTCGATTCGCACGGCCGCCGCGGCTACGACGCGCAGGTGGGCGAACGCGGGGTCAAGCTGTCCGGCGGCCAGCGCCAGCGCATCGCCATCGCCCGCGTATTGCTGAAGAACGCGCCGATCCTGGTGCTGGACGAAGCGACCTCGGCGCTGGATTCGGAAGTCGAGGCGGTGATCCAGGAAAACCTGTCGCGGCTGATGCAGGGCAAGACCGTGATCGCGATCGCGCACCGGCTTTCGACCATCGCGGCGATGGACCGGCTGATGGTGATGGAAGCGGGCCGCATCGTCGAAACCGGCACGCATGCGCAATTGCTGGCGCGCGACGGGCTGTATGCGCAGCTCTGGCGTCGGCAATCGGGCGGCTTCCTCGAACTCGAGGCCGATCCCGTCGCCGTCGAGGCCGGCTGACCACGCGGCGTTCGCGCGCGGCGCGCATACTCGGGGCGTTCCCCCATCGAGGATTTCGCCATGCGCCTTGTCCTGCCCCTGCTCGCGACCTGCCTGCTCGCTGCCTGCGCCACCACCGATCCCGGCATTCCGAATGGCGCGGTGCCGACGACGCACACCGAGGCCAACGGCGACACGATCACCGAATACCGCGTCGGCAATTCCCTGCGCATGGTGAAGGTGGAGCCCGCGCGCGGCCCGGTCTACTACCTCTACGACCGCGACGGCGACGGCATCGTCGACAAGGCTGGCGACAACCCGCCGCAGACCTATTTCAAGCTGTTCAGCTGGTAGCGCGGCCGCTCAGGCCGGCTGCAGGTTGGCGTAGGCCAGCACCAGCCACTTCGGTCCGGCATCGTCGAAGTTGACCTGCACGCGCGCGTGCGCGCCCTGGCCCTCGACGTCGGTGACGATGCCGGCGCCGAAGGTCGCGTGGCGCACGCTGGCGCCGAGCGCGATCGCAGGCTTTTCCGCCAGCGATGCGTGGCCGGCATTGCGGCGCGTGGCGTTCGCCGCGTACGGCCGCGACACCTGCACCCGCGGACGCACTTCGTGCAGCAGTTCGCCGGGGATTTCGCGCAGGAAGCGCGATGGCATGCCGTACATGTCCATGCCGTGGATGCGCCGCGCCTCGGCATAGCTCAGCACCAGCTTGCTGCGCGCGCGGGTGATGCCGACGTAGGCCAGCCGGCGTTCCTCTTCCAGCCGTCCCTGCTCTTCCACCGAACGTGCGTTCGGGAACAGGCCTTCTTCAAGACCCGCGAGGAACACCAACGGGAATTCCAGTCCCTTGGCGCTGTGCAGCGTCATCAACTGCACGCCGTCCTCGCCCGATTGCGCCTGGCCCTCGCCCGCTTCCAGCGCGGCATACGACAGGAACGCGACGAGTTCGGTCAGCGCGGCAGCCTCTTCGTCGTCCTCGCGGCGGGTGAAGCGCGAAGCGACCGAGACCAGTTCGTCGAGGTTGTCGGTGCGCGAATCGAGCTGCCCGCGCGATTCGTTTTCGTAGTGCGCGCGCAGGCCCGAGCGCGCGAGCACATGGTCGACCTTGTCCTGCAGCGGCAGGTCGCGGGTTTCTTCCTCGATCGAATCGATGAGCACGAGGAATGCGGCCAGCGCGTTGCGCGCGCGCGCCGCGAGTTCGCCATCCGCGACGATCGACTTCGCCGCACTCCACAGCGGCTGCGACAGCGCTCGGGCACGTTTGCGCACCTCGTCCAGCGTGCGTTCGCCGATCCCGCGCGTGGGCGTGTTGACCGCGCGTTCGAATGCCGCATCGTCCGCGCGCGAAGCGACCAGGCGCAGGTAGGCGAGCGTATCCTTGATTTCGGCGCGCTCGAAAAAGCGCATGCCGCCATAGACGCGATACGGGATCTTTTCCGCCAGCAAGGCTTCTTCGAATGCGCGCGACTGCGCGTTGCTGCGATACAGGATCGCGGCCTCGCCGTGCGAACCGCCGTCGCGCACCCATGCACGTATGCGCTCGACCACGAAGCGCGCCTCGTCGATCTCGTTGTACGCGGCGTACAGGTCGATTCCCTCGCCTTCGCCTGCGTCGGTCCACAGCTTCTTGCCGAGCCGGCCCGGGTTGTGCGCGATCACCGCGTTGGCGGCATCGAGGATGTTGCCGCTGGAACGGTAATTCTGCTCGAGGCGGATGGTGCGCGATCCGGGGAAATCGTGCAGGAACTTCTGCACGTTCTCCACCTTCGCCCCGCGCCAGCCGTAGATCGACTGGTCGTCGTCGCCGACCACGAACACATGGCCGGTGTCGCCGGCGAGCAGTCGCACGAAGCCGTACTGGATCGCGTTGGTGTCCTGGAATTCGTCGACCAGCAATTCGCGGAAACGATGCCGGTAATGCGCGAGCAGCGCCGGGTTGTCGCGCAGCAGTTCGTGCGCGCGCAGCAGCAGTTCGGCGAAATCGACCAGGCCGGCGCGTTCGCAACGTTCCTGGTAGGCGGCATAGGCGCGCAGCATCACGTCCGACCATTCGTCGCTGCCCGCCGGCCCGCTTCCAGCAGGCTGGATATGCTGCGGCCGGCGGCCTTCGTCCTTCTGCGCGTTGATCCACCACGCGATCTGCCGCGGCGGAAAGCGCGCCTCGTCCAGTTCCAGCGCCTGCACCACGCGCTTGACGAGGCGCAACTGGTCGTCGCTGTCGAGCACCTGGAAGCCTTCCGGAAGTTTCGCTTCCTGCCAGTGCAGGCGCAGCAAGCGGTGCGCGAGGCCGTGGAAGGTGCCGATCCACATGCCGCGCGTGCCGTTGCGCAGCATCGCGTCGGCGCGGTGGCGCATCTCGCCCGCGGCCTTGTTGGTGAAGGTGACGGCGAAGATGCCGTGCACCGGCACGCCGAATACTTCGTGCAGCCACGCGATGCGATGGGTGAGCACGCGGGTCTTGCCCGAACCGGCGCCGGCGAGCACCAACAGGTGCCCGGGTTCCGCGCTGACGGCCTCGCGCTGGGCCGGGTTCAGCCCGTCGAGGAGGTGGGAAACATCCATCGCGTCATTTTAGGGGGTTACCGCTCGTCCTGAGCTTGTCGAAGGATGAGCGACGATCCGCCCGTGGTTCGACCCTTCGACAAGCTCAGGACTCACCACGGGCGGGATCAATCTCGCCAAGAGCGGAAACTTTCTCGTCAATGCGCGAGTTGCTCGCGCTTGCCCGAGGTCATCGCCATGATCCGGTCGGTGTAGGCGATGCCGATCGCGGACAGGATGAACACGCAGTGGATGATGGTCTGCCACATCACGCCCTGCACGGTGTAGCTGCTGCCGTCCACGCCGAGCTGGCCGGCCTCGATGAAGGTCTTGAGCAGGTGGATGGAGGAAATGCCGATGATCGCCATCGCCAGCTTCACCTTCAGCACGCTCGCATTGACGTGCGAAAGCCATTCCGGCTGGTCGGGATGCCCCTCCAGGCGCAGGCGCGAGACGAAGGTCTCGTAGCCGCCGACGATCACCATCACCAGCAGGTTGGAGATCATCACCACGTCGATCAGGCCGAGCACGCTGAGCATCACCTTCTGCTCGGTCAGGCCGGCGACGTCGTGGATCAGGTGCCAGAGTTCCTTGAGGAACAGGAATACGTACACGCCCTGCGCGGCGATCAGGCCGAGGTAGAGCGGCAGCTGCAGCCAGCGCGAGGAGAAGATCAGCGCGGGCAAGGGGTTGAGGCGGGGCGTGGGCGTCTGCATTTCGTCGCATCGCGGGTCGTCGGGGCTGCACAGGGTAGCGAGCGCCGCCGCGGAAGCAAACCCGCGCGGGGCCGCATGGCGTTTGACGGCCTCGGCGCGCTGCCTGTAGAAGCGTGGCCCATCCACGTTCCGGAACGCGCGCATGGGCCACGCCGTCAGCACCACCGAGCTGTTCCTGCTCGCGATGATCATCATCTTCGCGGTGCCCTACCTCGTCTGGCGGCTGGGCCGCACCGATTACTGGGCGCCGCTGGTGGTGGTGCAGATCATCGCCGGCATCCTGCTCGGGCCCGGCGTGCTGGGCAAGGCGTTCCCGGGCTTCCACGCCGCGGTGTTCAACAAGGACGTGATCGGCGCGCTCAACGGCGTCGCGTGGTGGGCGGTGATGCTGTTCGTGATGATCGCCGGGATCGAGCTCGACATCCGCAAGGCCTGGGCGAAGCGCGCGGAAACCGGCGTCACCGCGGCGCTGGCGCTGGGCGTGCCGCTGGCCGCGGGCGCGGCGGTCGCGGTGGGCATGCTGCGCTTCCCCGGCTGGATCGGCGACAGCGGCCGACCCTGGCAGTTCGTCGCCGGCATCGGCATGGCCTGCGCGGTGACCGCGCTGCCGATCCTGATCCTGCTGATGGAGAAGCTGGAGATCCTGCGCACGGCGCTGGGCCAGCGCATGCTGCGCTACGCCAGCCTCGACGACGTCGCGATCTGGGGCGTGCTCGCGGTGATCCTGATGGACTGGGAACGGATCGGCCGGCAACTCGCGTTCCTCGCCGCGTTCGCCATCGCCAGCATCCTGTACCGCAAGCTGATGCGGCGCATCCCCGGGCGCGACCGCTGGTACGCGATGCTGGTCTGGCTTGCGGCCTGCGCGTTCGGCGCGGACTGGTCGGGCCTGCATTTCATGGTCGGCGCGTTCCTGTCCGGCGTGGTGATGGACGGCGACTGGTTCGACCAGGAATCGCTGGACCGGATGCGCCATAACGTGCTGCTGGTGCTGATGCCGGTGTTCTTCCTCAGCACCGGCCTGCGCACAGCATGGGATACCGGCGGCGCCGCGGTGTTCCTCGCCGCGGGCGTACTGTTGTTCGCCTCGGTCGCCGGCAAGCTGCTCGGCCTGCGCATCGCCGGCCGGATCCTGCGCTGGCCGCGCGGCGAAGCCTCGGTCATCGGCTGGCTGCTGCAGACCAAGGCGCTGATCATGATCATCTTCGTCAACGTGCTGCTGGACAAACGCATCATCACCAACGACGCGTTCACCGCGCTGCTGCTGATGGCGGTGGCGAGCACGATGATGACGATCCCGGTCGTGGCGCCGAGGCTGCGCGCGATCGACACCGCCCGCGGCTGAGCGCAACACTGCGTTGCCGGCATCGTCGCGATCCCGGCGCTAGAGTGGCGCTCCCCGCGTTGGAGATGGCTTCGATGATCGACCTCTATTACTGGCCCACGCCGAACGGGCACAAGATCACCCTGTTCCTCGAGGAAGCCGGGCTGGACTACGCGCTCAAGCCGGTGGACATCGGCAAGGGCGCGCAGTTCGAACCGGAGTTCCTGCGCATCTCGCCGAACAACAAGATGCCGGCGATCGTCGACCACGCGCCCGCCGACGGCGGCGCGCCGATCAGCGTGTTCGAATCGGGCGCGATCCTGCTGTACCTCGCCGACAAGACCGGGCGTTTCCTCGGCTACGCAAGCGGAGCGGATGCGGGAACGCAATTGCGCCAGCGCGTGCTGGTGAACGAATGGCTGTTCTGGCAGATGGGCGGGCTCGGGCCGATGACCGGGCAGTACGGGCATTTCCACGTCTATGCGCCCGAAGACATCGCCTACGCCAGGGAGCGCTACCGCAAGGAAACCGAACGCCTGCTCGGCGTACTCGACAAACAGCTCGAGGGCCGCGACTTCATCGCCGGCGACGAATACAGCATCGCCGACATGGCGTCCTATCCGTGGATCAGCCCCTACGACAAGGCGCCGCTGAACCTCGCGCCGTTCGCCAACGTGCGCCGCTGGCAGGCCGCGATCCGCGCGCGCCCGGCCACGCAGCGCGCCTATGCCCTGTCGAAACAGGTCAATCCCGATGCCGGCAAGCCGATGTCGGACGAGGAGAAGAAGGTGCTGTTCGGGCAGGGCCACCGCATCGCGTGACCTTCGCCGCTTGGCTCCGGCGCCGCGCCGCGCGATGCTGTCGCGTCCACGCCTGCCGGAGCCCGCCATGAAAGCCCTGCCGCTCAGCCTCGCCGTCGCCCTCGCCATCGGCCTGGCCGTTCCCGCGACGCCTGTCGCGCGCGCCGCCGATGCACCCGCCGCCGCCGCGCCCGCCGCCGCCGCGCCCGCGGCACCGGCCTGGGTCGCGCGCAGCAACGAATTCGCGCAGATCCTGCTCAAGGCACAGGCACCGTTCGCGCCGGAGGAAGCCTCCTTCTTCGGCATCCCCGGCTACGACGACCAGGTCTTCGACCTGAAACCGAAGGTCGGCGAACGCTTCCGCGCGGCGATGGCGCAGGCCAGGACCGAATTGCAGGGCAAGCTCGCGGCGGAGAAGGATTCGAACGTGCGCCAGGACCTGCAGATCCTGGTCGACGCCGCCAACCGCGACATCGAGAACAGCAGGCTCAACGAGCAATACATGCTGCCGTGGTCGGACGTGGGCCAGAACGTGTTCACCGGCCTGCAGGCGCTGCTGTCCGACCAGACCCCGCCCGAACGCCGCGCGCATGCGCTGGCGCGCCTGCAGCGCTACGCCGGCCTGACCGCCGACACCACCCCGCTGGTGCAACTGGCCAAGGACCGCTATGCCGAGCGCGTCGGCGACGCCAGCCTCACCCGCCCGAGCAGGATGGAAGTGGAACAGGCGCTGGCGAATTCGGATACCTACATCAAGGGCATCGCCGACCTGTTCGCGCAGTACAAGATCGAGGGCGCGCAACCGGCGCTGGAGGCGATCGGCAAGCAGCTGCGCGACTACGCCGCGTGGACGCGCAGCGAAGTGCTGCCCAAGGCGCGCGCGGACGCGAAACTGCCGGCGCCGGTGTACGCGTTCCAGCTCAAGCAGGTCGGCATCGACATCGACCCGCAGCTGCTGATGCAGCGCGCCGAAGTGGAGTTCATGGAATCGCGCGCGGCGATGCGCCAGCTCGCGCCGCAGGTGGTGGCGGCGAAAGGCCTGAAGGTCGATGATCCGAACGACTACATCGCGGTGCTGCGCGCGCTGAAGCGCGACACCATCCCCAACGACAAACTCGAAGGCGAATACCGCAAGGTGATCGACGCGATCGACCCGATCATCCGCGCGCGCGGGATCGTGGATGTGCCGAACCGGCCGATGATCATGCGCCTCGGTTCGCCGGCCGAAAGCGCCGCGCAACCCGCGCCGCACTTCCTGCCCGCGCCGCTGGTCGGCAACACCGGCCAGCAGGGCCAGTTCGTGCTGCCGGTGTCGGTGCCCACCGCCGACGGCAAGGCGCTGCAGTACGACGACTTCAACTTCCCCTCGGCGGCATGGACGCTGTCCGCGCACGAAGGCCGCCCCGGCCACGAGCTGCAGTTCACCGCGATGGTCGAACGCGGCGTGTCGCTGGCGCGCTCGCTGTTCGCGTTCAATTCGGTGAACGTGGAAGGCTGGGCGCTGTATGCCGAGGCCGAGATGGTGCCCTACGAACCGCTCGACGGGCAGTTCATCGCCCTGCAATTGCGGCTGCTGCGCGCCGCGCGCGCGATCCTCGACCCGATGCTCAACCTCGGCCTGATCGACCGCGCCAGCGCGCAGCGCGTCCTCGAGGAGGAAGTCGGCGTCTCCGCGGCGATGGCCAAGCAGGAACTCGACCGCTACATGTTCAACGCGCCCGGCCAGGCCGGCAGTTATTTCTACGGCTACAGCCGCCTGCTGCAGACGCGCATGGACGCAGAACTCGCGCTCGGGCCGAAGTTCGACCGCCTCGCGTTCAACAACTTCGTGATCGGCCAGGGCATGTTGCCGCCGGACCTGCTCGCCGCCGCGGTGCGCGAGCAATTCGTGCCGCAGCAGATGGCGAAGAAGTAAGGGCTGGCTGATCCTTGTCCCTGCGCGATGCCGCCAAGGATTTCGCCTACCGGCATCGCGCCCCGGCCAAGCGCGCCATCGTCGCGCTGCGGTCGCTGTTGCCGGCGCCGCTCGCGCGGCGCTTCATGCTCGCGATGGAGAAGCTCGCGTTCACGCTGACGCCGGCGCACCAGGGCGATACCCTGCCGCCGGCCTTCCATGCCTGGTCGCAACGCTGGGTACGGCCGAAGTTCGAACGCCTAAGCGCGACCTCGCCCGAGGACCTGTACCTGGTCGAGATCCGCCGGCACGCGCAAGCGATGGGCGGGCGCGAACTGCGCATCGCCAGTCTCGGTTCCGGCGCCGGCGACCTGGAACTGCGCCTGATGCAGCAGCTGCGGGAAGACGGGATCGACGCACGCATGGATTGCGTCGACCTCAACCCGCGGCTGATGCAGGCGGGCGAATCGCGCGCGCGCGAACTCGGCCTCGGCGAGCGGATGCGCTTCATCGCCGCGGACGCCGCCGGATTCCACCATCCGCAACCCTACGACGTGCTGGTGGTGAACCAGTTCTTCCACCACGTCACGGACCTGGAGAATTTCTGCGCCGCGCTGTCGCGCCTGCTCGCGGCGGACGGCGTGCTGCTCAGCAGCGACGTGGTCGGCCGCAACGGCCACCTGCCGTGGCCGGACGTGGACGCGCAGGTGCAGGCGTTCTGGCGCGAACTGACGCCGGCACAGACCGTCGATGCCGGCGACGGCAAGCGCAAGGATCGCTACCCGCCGGTGGACCATGCCGCGTATTCGAACGAAGGCGTGCGGGCGCAGGACGTGGTCGCCTGCCTCGCCGAGGCCTTCGATTTCGAGGTGTTCCTCACCTTCGGCGCGGCGATCATGCCTTTCGTCGAACGCCGTTTCGGCTTCAATTTCGCGGCCGACGGCGCGGATGCCGAATTGCTCGACCGCTTCGCCTCAACCGACGACGCGCGCGTGGAACGCGGCGATTATCCGGCGTCCAACATGTTCGCGGTGTTGCGGCATCGTGGTGCCGCCGCGCGAGAGGTCTTCGATCCCGTCGATCCGCAACGGCACATCGCGTTGACGCGGACGCAGTTGGCGAAGAAGTAGGCACCGTGTGATGGCAGGTCGGACTCGATCAGCAACAAGGCCCGCGATGCGGGCCTTGTGCGTTATGACGATCAGAAAGTGAACCTGATTCCGTTAGTTTCTAGTTTCGATTAGTTACATCTTGTTGCAAAGAATCGGAACCCTTCCTGCGTCAATCGGCTCAATCGGATTACCTAGCGAAATACTTGTATCAATGAGACCAAAACTTATAGCAAAAGCATCAGATTCGTTTTTTGCCTTGCACCGACCCAAGTTCTTGGAAGCTCTCACAAAATTGGCAGTACACGGGTTGTCGCTGATTTGAATCTCAAAATCACCGCCTGCAATGTCGACAGAATCAAATGTGCAGGTAGCATTCTCAGGGTAAAGATCAATATGGTATGCAGAACTTTTCCTTTCAACGTGAAATTGATAGGAATTTGTTTCTTTATGAAAGACTATTGAAGAAAAAACTGGGTCTACATTTTCGGCACAAGAAGCCATGCCAAGTGAGAAAATCAAAATTAAATAATTTAAAATTCTCATTCTTCAATTTCCAAAGCGGCTATTTGCCTCTGCACTGGTAAGCGGTCCAAGCAAGTTGATCAAGCCCTGTACATTATTTCCGAAATCCGAAGTCATACCTTCCGGTCTAGGCGCAATCAACCACATCCTCGCATTAGCAAGGTAGGATGGGTTGAGCGCAGCGATACCCATCATCATGCTCTTTCCCCCATTGCGACTTCATCGCAATCACACGCCCAATCGCGCGGAAGATCGCCGCGTTCGATGAATCTGTGGATGGACGAATGCGGCCAATCCACCGCGCGCGCCACATAACCGTGCTTCACCGGATTGATATGGATGTAATCCACGTGCCGCTGCATGTCGAGCGCATCTCGAATCTCATGCTCCCAATAACGCCGCTGCCATATGCCCCGCTCGCCCTTGTCCACGCGGCTGGCCGACCGTCGCTCGGTCCGTGGCATGGCGCGTGAAAAACGGGTCTTGACCAGGCGCCAGCGCAAGGCGTAATCCGCATCATCCGGCGGCAAGGTCCATACCGCATGCAGGTGGTCCGGCAACACGACCATGGCATCGAGGACGAACGGATGCGCCACCTTCACGGCAGCAAATGCTTCGCGCAGCACGTCGACATGCGCCGTCAACAATCCGCTGCGTCGGTTGGCCAGGTTCACGGTGAAGAAATAGGTGCTTCCCGGCGTGAGGCTGCGGCGATATCCGGTCATTGCCGGAGGTTAGCGATGGGTATCGCTGCGCTCAACCCATCCTACCTTGCTGAGCGTTTGGCCAGATTGACGGTGAAGAAATACGTACCGCCTGGTTGGCGTGTGCGTCGATAGCGCATGCCGCATCGTCGCTCCCCATGTTGGGGTTCGCAAGCTCACCCCAACCTATGCGTGCTACGCTCAAACCATCCTATTCCGCTGAAGGAATTTAGATCCACCTATGTAGTAGGTATTTATCGACCTTTTGATTCATGCAAACTAAGATTAAAAGCGTTAACAGCTCGTGCAACCTCATTTTTCGACTGCTGAATCGCACCGTCTGATACTTCCAATGCCCCTGCGCCTCTTAGAACACGACCGTCACATACTATGAAACTAGATGTATTCACAGAAACGACTTTTAACGGGCCAGCGTAAATTGGCGCCATATAGGCATAGTTTGATACTCGGGCCGAAAATGAATCAGCTTGTTGATCTGATATTTCATACAGAGCCACTCTCTTACCTGTTTCTCCATAGCTCGTAATCAAAATAAAGGCGAGCTTATTGTTCTGATCCGAAAAAAGCAGTAAGTCTGCACCTTCAGAACTAGATCGCTCATCCGCTTTCAATCTCAGCGGCTTTAATCCAGTAAAGTCTGATTTTCCGGTGACGGAAAAATTTTTTTCACAATGCCCTCCACCATCAGCGTTCGCAGTAAAGCTGAGGGTGCAGAGATGAATGATCAAGAGAACTGCGCTTATTTTCATGGTGTTTCACCGGATCTGAGTTGCTCAAGGCTAAGGTCAAATGTCATTTGAAAATGATCCAAATCTTTAATGCTTTGGAAGTTGCCGCCCCACTCGAATCCATTCGCCTTCCCGATTTCAGAAATGGCCTTGTAATCTATATCCCAGCTGACAGAACCATCGCCATTCAATTTGACAAGGTCTATCGCAAGCCCAAAGTTGTGAAAGCTCTCGCCGCCCCTGGCATTTGTGACACGAGGACCAGGATTTCCGAAACGGCCCTTAGCATATAATTTATTTTGTTCGGCATATGTTCTGAACCCTTGATAGACGCGAAGTGTGATCCCCATTTCGTCCTCGACTTGATTAATAAAGTCAGTAGCAGGCCCTTGAACTTTTGGATTCAGCCTGGAAATGGCTTTATTAGTTACGTTGTCGGAACTAGCTGATTGGCGAGTTTGTTGGCCCCCGTCTCTTGTTGCACACCCAGCACAATCAATCGGCCCAACGCTTCGTGTGTAATTCTGCGGCGCGCCCTGCGTTTGAGTTGGGCAACCCAGCATGCTGCCTGTACACGTAGTACCCCAACTCGACCGTCCGTCCGGATCAATGAACTTGTACGGATTGTTATTGGCATACCAGTACCGGTTGAAATTTCCCCCCACGCTCGTCGCCGTCACCGGATCGACGGACAGGAACCGTCCGATCATGGGGTCGTAATAGCGCTGTTGCATGTACGTCAGCCCGGTCATCGCATCCTGTACGTGACCAGTAAAGCCAGGACCATCATGCTGCGCCCGATTCAATAGCTGGCCGAAGGGCTCGTATTCGCTGCGCTCAAGTACGGCGCGCGTCGAACTCGTGACCGCAACAGGCGTTCCGAGCGCATCGGTGTGCTGGTACTTCACCGTCACCACGCCGCCGGAGATCGTCGACTCCCGGACAGCGACGAGACTACCGCCGAGGTAGATGTACCGGTACTTCACGCCGGTCCGTGCATTGTTCTCCTGCAGCAGGCGTCCATCCCGGGTGTACTGCGAGAGGATGTTGCCAGCGGACGCGTTCTTCAGCACACGCAGCCCCATCCCGTCGTAGCGGTAGTTCTCCACCGTCACGCCGTTGTTGGTGATCCCTTTCAGCCGATTGGCCAGGTCGAAGTCGTATGCGAGCGTCGTCGATGACACGACCTTGGTTTCGACATTGCCATGGGAATCGTAAGTCAGCGTCGACTGGGCGCTGCCGCCACATGCGGTGGCGCTGCGCAGCGAAGCAAGGCGCCTGCTGGTCGCGTCGTAGCAGTAGTACTGCGTTCGGGCCGCCGTCGTCGCCGTCGCCGGCATCACCAGCTTGGTCAGGTTGTCCAGCGCGTCGTAAGTGAACTGGGCGGTGCCGGTCGCGCCGTTGCCGAACATCGGCGAGGCCGTGGAGGTCAGCCGATCCAGCGCGTCGTACACCATGTTTCGTTCGCCGCGACCGCCGCGCCCCGTGGCGCCATCCAGGATCGTCAACGGGTTGGCGTTGGCGTCATACACGTAGCTGTCGTACAGCGTGTTGGTGCCGTTGTAGGAGTCCTTGCTGGTCTCCGGCAACTGCCGGTCGTTTTGGGTCATCTCATGGACGATGCCGTTGCCGTAGACGAAACGCTTGATCGCGCCGTTCGGCCAGTAGGTCACGTTCGTTGCGTACGAGTCCGCTTGCGTCGGCTGGCCCAGGGCATTGGGCGCATAGTCGACGGGCATGTCCCCTTCCGGGTAGGTCTGGATGGACTGATGGCCGTTGGCATCCCAGCCATAGCCGATCCCCCACGTATACCAGTTGGGCTCGGTGACGGTCTCGCCTGTACCGTCCAGCATCCGGCGCTTGTTGTAGTGATAGGCATTGACCACTGGTAAGTTGTCGTCGAAGCCGTTGGAGACGGTAATCGTTGCCGGCAGACTATCGGGTGTGTACGTCCAGCTCTGGTTTCCGCGACCATCGGTGAAGGTCAGGGTCTTGAGCCGATTGCGCGCGTCATAGCTACGGACCGCCTTGTCGGCCTCCGCGACAGAGCCGCGATCGCAGCTCGGTCCGGTGTAGGTTTGTCCCGACGCGCTCCAGAGGATGTTGCTGGCGCCGTCGTAATCGACGAACGTCGCCCCGGTCTCCGGTTCGATGGTCTTGCACAGCAACTGATAAGTGTCATACACATAGCTGCGCGTTTCGGTCACCGAGGCGCTGGGGTTGTGCCGGGTGATGGCCAGCGGTTTGCCGAACACGTCACGCCCGATGTCCGTATCGGCCTCCTCGGTCTTGCCGTCGGCCTGGTCGATGTCCATTGGCCAGTTGGTGGTCGGCTGGTCGAACGCCATGAAGGCCGTGATGGTCTTGACCGCGCGCGGATTGGTGACCTGGACCTTGAAGCCGGTTTGATAGACCGTGCTGGTGGTTAGCACGCCCAGTTCGGAATCCTGCTGGACCGAGGTCACGCGATCCAAGGCGTCGTACAAGGTGTCCGTTCCCTTGAGCGCGGTGGATGCGTAGTTCGTCAGGGTCGACAGCGGGTATCCCTGGAATGCAACGCGTCCAGAAGTGTCGTATCGCTTCACGACAAGACTGCGCGTGTTGTTCGCAGTGGTCGCGTTGGTGTTGTCGTATTGCTCTTCCACCAGCGGTCGCCACAGGCCGTCGTAGTAGGTCACCTTGCGGCCGTTGCCGGTGCTTTCCGTACGCTTCCAGTGCCCGCCAGGAATACCGTACTCGCTTCCGACGACAGGAACATACGTAATCGTGGTTGTGTTCCACACGGTGCTGTCGCCGGTTGGATACACGATCGAGGCCAATCGGCCCATGGCGTCGTAACCATAACCTGTGGAATAACCATTCTCGTCGGTGACCGCGGTTACCCAGCCCGCGTCGCTGACGATCGCCGTCATCGTGACCGGCGTCAGTTGGTCATCGGTTGCCGGGTAGGTGATCGTTTGTGGAATACCGCGATACCAGTTGGTCAGCGTGGTGACATTATTCCTGCCGTCCTTGATGGTCTTGAGGGTTCCATCCTGAGTTCCGGCAGTGAAGTTGTAGTCCAGCGTCTGCTGCACTTTGCCGAAGGCTTTGCTGACAAGCGGCAATCCGTAAGTCGAATCGTATGTGGTTTCGGACATGATCGTCCCCGACGATCCGCAGCCGGCAGGCAACGCTGTCGTAGGTGCAACGCACTTCACCTGCGCCACCAGGCCAAGCACCCATTTGGTGACATTGTCCGAGTACGTAGTCGTTTCCGTGCGGCTGTAGCCCAGCGTGCTTGATCGGACAACGGTCTTGGCTCGTGCCCGTATGTCGAAGCACAGCGTGTTGTTGCCATTGCAGGTCGAAGGCACCTGCCATGAGAAGGTCACGCCATCTTGGCTAATGGAAGTCGCCTTGAGCGGCCGCAACAACGACCCCACGGTATCGGCCGAGCTCGTGGAGACGGATCCCACCTGTGCCGGAAACGGAGCCGTTGCGGCTTCCGCGTCCGACACGTAGACATTCTCCGTCGTGCGCAACGGATTGCGAATGATGTTCGGTGCCGTCCCGGTGGTGTAGCCCTCTTCGAGTTTCAAGAGCTGTCCCGAGTTGACTCTGAACATTTGGCCGAACAGGTAGCTTTTGTAGCTTCCGTTCGGGCCATCAATGATGGTCGTCGAGGTCAGGGGGCACGATTTCGGAAAAGGCGGATTGTCGCAGACATCCTTAAACGCGCCGATATCTCCAACGCCATTGCTTGGGTATGAGTAGGTCCACTGCGAGATCGGCAGGCCCGGACCACTGACCGTCTTCGACATCAACGTGAAAGAGTCGTGGAAGTTTGGAATGGTCAGGAATTGGACCGAATATCCTTGATTATCCAGGTAAGCGTTGCAATGTTTCGGTACGTTGCTGATGTAGTGTCGTTCGAAACCAAACTGATAATCCGCCATCGCACCGGACGGAAGTTCAACCGAAAATTCGTATTGTCCCACCGGGGTCTGCGGCGGGAGGCAGTCGGGTTCATAGTCGACATATGGGAGGTCTTCCGGCTCGGTACGGAGCAGCCCGGTGCCAAGATAGGTCGCGGTCGTTGTGTCCGGCAGCGTTACGACGAGCTGACTGCTGCCCGTCTGATTGCTCGCGTTGTAGTGCCAAGTCCCGATGCTGGACTGCACCGTGGAAATCATCCCGTTGACGCGCGCGGTGACCCAGATATAACGCCCGTCGCTCGACTCGATCTTGTCTAACTTGTCGCCTACGTATTTGTAGGTCACCCAATTCCCGAAACGGTCCTCGATTTTCGTGACGAAGAAATACACGACCGCGCCAGACAGATTCGCGATGCCGGCTCCGTAGTTGGAATAACGCTTCCTGAAACCCCTTCCCGTCGATACGACATAGTCGAAGTAATACTTATCTCCTGTCGGCGAGATCGCGATGAACGCCTCGCCCGGATAACCGTTGGCCGTTTGGTTCAGGCACTGGAATGCCCACATGTCCTTGGTCATCAGCGGCGCGCTGCCAGACTTCTGGATCGAAGAAGCCGGGCTTCGCAGCATTTCCTGATCGCCGACCCAGGGAATGTGCATCCAATTGCCATTCCAATAATCGCTCGGCTGGAAAATACCGCCGGAATAGGCAGGCGGCGCTTTCCCCCCATCGTTACAACGGGCGTTCTGATCGGCCCCATTCACGACCCAGCCATTTGAAGAATACGTGCCCTTCAGATAGGGAACATCAAGAAGGATTGCGTCTTCGGCCGTACTGAATGCCGCGAGCGTTGGCGCGGCGTCGCCACCGCCATGAAGCTTGTCCTCGATGGTCAACCTGCGCTGGAGTCGCACCGGCAACGCGTTGTTGCCCTTGATGTCGATGTCTGTCCAACTGAACGATGTCGATCCGTCCTGCAGGTTCGTGCTTTCGCCGAAGGAATTGAAGGTGTATGGAGTGACCTGGTTCGAGGTCTGAAGCGGCTCCAGATATTTTTCCCAGTTCGACAGCGTGGTCTGGGCAAATGCCGCCATTGGCTGGCACAACCCCACAATGAAAACCAGCGCCAGTCGCGTCATCGTCATATGCTTGATTCGCACTTCCATGAACTCCCCAAGAATGCCGCTATTGCCACTGAAATCGAATTGTTTCTCATCGCGTCGCTGTTGATGAGCCCGGCGCTCACCAACATCTGACGCTACCCGTGCTTGGCAGCGGGTAGCGAGATACAAGTCATCGATTTCCCCATTCCCGCCAATGTGCCGCCAGCGTCCTGCACCACCCCTGGCACGAACACAGCCTCGGCTCCTTTGCAGCATACGACTGGAAAGCGGCCGCATGCCAAGAGCAGCAATAAAAATTTTTGTTTGCCGAATGCTTTGGCGAACAGCAAGGCTGATTACGATTCACAGAAACATGTTTTGTGAAAAATTACCATTGCATTCGTGTGTGAATCCTGATCTTGAGCAGCCCGCTACTTAGCCGACCGGGATTGTTGTCCTGATCCGGTCTTCGAGTGCGATTCGCTTATTCACCCCGCCGGTTTCAGCGCAAACGCACGTCACGTCACTTTTGCCAGCATCCGCCGCGAACCGGTCAACCGCGCCCAGCGCGTGCCGATGTCGCTGAGGCAGACGTAGCCCGCTTCGCCCGCCAGCCGCAGCAACATGCGCGGACCGACCTTCAATTTCGCCTCGGCCGCGACCGGTTCCGCATCCAGACCCAGTTGCCGCGCGAGCAACGCGCAGCGCGCGAGGTGGTAACGACTGCTCAGCAACATGACCCGGCCTTCCAGGGCCGACGCGCGCAACAGGTCGCGCGCGTTGCGCAGGTTCTGCAACGTGTCGCGCGACTGCGCCTCCATCAGCCATGGCGACTCCTCGGCGATGCCGCGGATGAGCAATCCCGTGCGCGCGACTTCCGCTTCGCTGGCCACGCCGGGCGGCCCGCCACCGAGCAGCACGACGTGGCGCGGTGGATTCGCGCGCCACAGCGCGGCGGCACGGTCGAGGCGTTCGCCGAATTCCCGGTCGGGCTCGCCAAGCGGTGCGTGCTTGCCGAACAGCAGCAGGCAATCGCCCTGCCCGGCCTTGCACGGCGCATTGCGCGCGACCCGCCACACGTGCACGACATAGCCGAGGTAGACCAGGCCGGCGCTGGCGATGCACGCGAGGCCGGTCACCACCCCCGCGTGCAGCACGTCGCGGTCGCTGAACAGGTTCAGGCGGTGAAGGAGGCGGCTGCCCATGCGCGCAGTCTAGCCAGTCGGCCACCTCCGGATCGCGACGTCACGCTCGCTATACTCGGCCGCCTTTCGCGATCCGCGCGCCGGCCATGGAGTGTTCGTGACGCCAACGCAGTTCCCGGCCATGCCACCCCTGGCGATCCGGAATTTCACCGCCACCACCGCGCTCGGGCGCGGGCGCGATGCGCAGCTGCATGCCCTGCGCGAACGCCGCAGCGGACTGCGCGCCAACGATGTCCGCAGCCCGACCGGCAGCGACCTGCTCGAAACCTGGATCGGCCGCGTCGAGGGCATCGAGGCAACGGAACTTCCGGCGGACCTCGCCGAATGGGATTGCCGCAACAACCGCCTCGCATGGATGGCGCTACGGCAGGACGGCATGTTCGAAGCCGTCGCCGCGCTGCGCGAAAAACATGGCGCCGAACGCGTCGCGCTCGTGCTCGGCACCTCGACCTCCAGCATCGGCGCGACCGAGGAGGCCTACGCGCGATTGGAGGACGGCCGCTTCCCCGCCGAGCTCGATCGCCCGCGCATCCACACCCCGCATTCGCTCGGAGCCTTCGTCGAGGCCGCGACCGGATTGCGCGGGCCGTGCATCACCGTCGCCACCGCGTGTTCGTCCAGCGCGAAGGTCTTTGCGCAGGCCGCGCGCCTGATCGACGCCGGGCTCGCCGACGCGGCGCTGGTCGGCGGCGTCGACACCTTGTGCGGCAGCGTGCTGTACGGCTTCAACGCATTGGGCCTGGTCTCGCCGCAACCCTGCCGTCCGTTCGACGCGCATCGCGACGGACTTTCGCTGGGCGAAGCCGGCGGATTCGCGACCCTGGAACGCGCGGCCGATGGCGAACGCGGATTGCAACTGCGCGGCTACGGCGAATCCAGCGACGCGCACCACATGTCCTCGCCGCATCCCGAAGGCCTCGGCGCGCAACTGGCGATGCGCGAGGCGCTGCAGCGCGCGGGACTCGACGCCGGCGACATCGACTATCTGAACCTGCACGGCACCGCGACGCCGGCCAACGACAAGGTCGAAGCGCTCGCGGTGGCGGCGATGTTCCCGCCGACCCTGCACGCGAGTTCGACCAAGGGCTGGACCGGGCACACGCTGGGCGCGGCGGGCATCGTCGAATCGGTGTTCGCGCTGCTCGCGCTCGAACACGGCGTGCTGCCGGGCACGCTCAACGGCAGCGAGCACGACCCGGGCAACGGCCCGCAGATCCGCTTCGACGGCGCCGAACGCGAGATCGCGTTCGCGATGAACAATTCCTTCGGCTTCGGCGGCAACAACTGCTCGCTGGTGTTCGGGAGGGCGCCGTGAGTTCGCTCGCCGCCGGCATCGCGGGCATCGGTTTCTGGGCGAACGGCATTCCCACGTGGACCGATGCGCTCGCGTTCGCGCGCGAGAGGACGCTGCCGGAGCACGCGCCGGCGAAACCTTCGCCGCAACTGCTGGCGCCGAACGAACGTCGCCGCGCGCCGGAATCGGTCGCGGTCGCGCTCGAGGTCGCGCTTGCCGCATGCACCGCATCGGGACGCGATCCTTCGGCGCTGCCGAGCGTGTTCGCTTCCACCCACGGCGACCTCGCCATCACCGACTACGTGGCCGCCACGCTCGCGTCCGAACCGCGCGCGCTGTCGCCGACGAAATTCCACAACTCGGTGCACAACGCCGCCGCCGGCTACTGGACCATCGGCAACGGCTGCACCGCGCCGACCACCGCGATTTCCGCCTACGACGCGAGCTTCGCGCAGGGGCTGCTGGAAGCGCTGTCGCTGCTCGCATCGGGCCACGAGGCGGTGCTGCTCGCCGCGTTCGACGCGCCATCGACCGGGCCGCTGTCCGCGGTCTCGCGCAGCGAAGGCCTGCTCGGCGGCGCGCTGGTGCTGGTCGCGGATGCGGGATCGACCTCGATCCGGCTGCGGGCGACGCCGGTGTCGAAACCCGCGCCCGTCGCGGACGGAGCCCTGGGCCGCCATTACGCCGGCAATGCGATGCGGCCGATGCTGGCGCTGTTCGATGCGCTCGCGAGCGGCGGCGATGTGGCCTGGCTGCACGCGGGTCCGGGCCGCGCCTTGCGGGTAGAGTGTGCGCATGGCTGACACCTCACCCGTCCTTGCGCGCGACAACATCGCCGTGGTGATCCCGGCGCTGAACGAAGTGCTGCGCATCCGCGACGTGGTCGAGGGTGCGCTCGCGCATTGCGATCGCGTGATCGTGGTCGACGATGGTTCCGACGACGGCACCTCCGACGCGATTTCCGACCTGCCGATCACGCTGTTGCGCCACGCCACGCGCATGGGCAAGGGCGCGGGGCTGCGCGACGGCTTCGCCGAAGCGCTGCGCCAGGGCGCGCGCGCGGTGCTGACGATGGATGGCGACGGCCAGCATCGCGCCGAGGACGTCCCGCGCCTGCTCGATGCGGCCAACCGCCGCCGCGGATGGATCGTGATCGGCGCGCGCCTGCGCCGACGCGCCAACCAGCCGCTGTACCGCCGGCTCGCCAACGAGTTCGGCGACTGGGGCATCGCCTGGGGCACCGGTTACCAGGTCGCCGACAGCCAGAGCGGGCAACGCCTGTACCCGGCGGACGTGTGCGCGCTCGCCGGCCAGGGCATCCCCGGCGAGGATTTCGTGTTCGAGGCGCAGATCGTGATGTCGGCCGCGCAGGAACTGGGCACGCGCTGCGTGTCGGTGCCGATCGAGGCGCGCTACAACCAGATCCATGGCGCGCCGGATTTCCGCCCCAGCCACTTCCGCCCGCTGCGCGACCTGTGGCGCATCACCAGCCACATCGTCATGCAATGCCTGCGTCGCGGCGGTGTGCCCGCGGTCTACCGCAGCATCCGCGCCAACCCGCCGGTGGTCGACGATCCGGACGGCGAATTCTCTCCGCGCATCGCGCCGCGCACCGCATGATCGCCGACGGCACGGATGTCGCCATCCTCGGCGGCGGCCTCGCCGGCCTCTGCCTCGCGATACAACTGAAGCGGCAGGATCCGGAACTGTCGGTGGTCGTGCTCGAACGCCGCGATGGCGATGCGCCCGATGCCGCATTCAAGGTCGGCGAATCGACGGTGGAGATCGGCGCGCACTACTTCGCCGAAACCCTCGGCCTGCGCGAACACCTCGAGCACGGACAGATCCGCAAGTTCGGCTTCCGCTTCTTCTTCAGCGAGGGCAGCGACGATCCGGCGCGTTGCACCGAGCTGGGCGTGAGCGAACTGTTGCCGACGCCTTCGTGGCAGCTCGACCGCGGCCGTTTCGAGAATCACCTCGCGCAGCGCGCGCGCGAACTCGGCGTCGATATTCGAACCGGCGCCACGGTGCGCGCGCTGGAACCCGGCCGCGACGGCGCGGAGCACGCGATCGCCTTCGTCGACGCACGCGGCGAGCGCGAGCTGCGCGCACGCTGGCTGGTCGATGCTTCCGGTCGCGCCGGCCTGCTCAAGCACCGACTCGGGCTGGAGCGGGGCCTCGACCACGCCGTCAACGCGGCGTGGTGGCGCGTCGAGGGTTTCGTCGCGCCCGACGACTGGTCGACCGACGCGGCCTGGCAGGCGCGCTGCATGCCGCCCGAACGCTGGCGTTCGACCAACCACCTGTGCGGCCCCGGCTACTGGGCGTGGATGATCCCGCTCGCCTCGGGCGCGCATTCCATCGGCATCGTCGCCGACGAAGCGCTGCATCCGCTCGAGTCGTACAACCGCCACGACAAGGCGATGGCGTGGCTGCGCCAGCACCAGCCGCGTCTGGCGGCGCAACTCGACGACCCGCGCCACGCGGTGATGGACTTCCGCTTCCTGCGCCATTTCGCCCACGACTGCGCGCAGGTGTTCTCCGCCGACCGCTGGGCGATCACCGGCGAAGCCGGGGTGTTCCTCGATCCGTTCTATTCGCCCGGCAGCGATTTCATCGCGATCGCGAACACGCTCGCCTGCGGACTGGTGTCGCGCGACCGCGCCGGCCAGCCGATCGCGCCGCACGCCGCGATCTACCAGCAGTTGTTCGAATCCATCGCCGCGAACACGATGACCCTGTTCCAGGGCCAGTACCCGCTGTTCGGCGATGCGCAGGTGATGCCGGTCAAGGTGATCTGGGACTACACCTACTACTGGTCGCTGCTGGCGCCGCTGGCGATGTCCGGCCGCATCGGCGACGTGGCCATGCTCGGCCGGCTGAAGCCGCAATTCCTGCGCGCGCGCGAATTGAACCTCGCGGTGCAGGCCCTGCTGCGCGACTGGTGCGCGCGCAACGCCGCGCCGGCGCGCGCGACCGAGGACGAACGCCTGCTCGACCAGTACCGCATCGACTGGTTCCGAGAACTCAACCACGCCCTTGGCGATCGCCTCGACGACGATGCCTTCGCCGCGCGCGTCGCCGGCAACGTACAACGCATGCAATGGTTGGCGCACGAAATCCTCAATCGTGCGCGTTGCGTACACCCGGACATCGACGACCGCGGTCTCGATGCGATGCCGGGGGACGCATCGCCGACCGGATCGCTGTCGCCGGCCTGGTACGACGAAGCGGCGTAGGCTTTGCTCTCCTCTCTCCCTTTGCCGGAGAGGGGACGCGCCCGGCAATGTCGGTTCCGTGAGTTGATCGACGCACGTGGCGGGGACAAAATCCTGGCGACACCCCGGTTTCTGGGTCCGGAAGGCGCTGGCGCCACATGAAGCACCATGCTCGCTGAAATCATGGCCATCGCCATCGTCACGCTCGCCATCGCCTCTCCGGGGGTATTCCTCCTGCGCTATGCCTGGCGCCGAGGCGGCAACCATCGCAGGTTCGCCATCGGCGTCCTCGCCGCCGCCGGCCTCCTCGTCCTGTGGCTGCTCTTCTTCCCGGAAGCCGGGATTTCCAGCTTCATCGGCGCATGGGGAATCCTGTTCATGGCCGTCGGCATCATCACGATCATCGGCGCATCGGTGCGTAGCTTCCGCAACCGCAAGCGGAATCGCCAGATGGATGGATCGTAGACAATGGCAGGCGGCGCCGGCGATTCTTCAATTCGATGCCGCACCACGGCGTGACTCAACCCTAGGAACAGGCGCAAACACGACGAATCGAAAGACACTCGCGCTATCGCTCGTCCTGCTCCTCGCCGGCTGCACCGATGGCGCCACGCGCATCGCGAACGACATCCAGGCCGGCACGGAGGATTTCCGGCATTCGGACAAGCAGGTCGAGGTCATCCGGCACGTCCCGAAGGAGAGCCCGGATGGCTGCGGCGACGCCTACGACGTCCAGTTCAGCAAGGACTCGTCCCTCGTCATCTGGTGCAAAGACTCGAAGACGGGGGAAACGACCTCCAGCCACACCACGACCTATCACCTGAACTTCGTGAAGGTCCCCGTGAGCTACCGCCTGTTGAAGAACCGTGGCGAACCGCTGCTGATCGAGCTTTCGAAGCAGAACGGCGACATCGTCGTCAGCGATGTCCGCTGAACCGCGAACGATTCCGTTCGGCCATCGCCCTTGGTGGCGGCTTCCGGATCCGGCATCACCGCAAACGAAAACGGCGCCTTTCGGCGCCGTTTTCGCATTGCATGCATGGCTCAAGGCGAGGCAATGCCATCCTCGGCGTGCAAGACCAGTTCCGCGCGATCCTGCGGCAGCATCACGTTCCATTTCTTGAGGTAGTCAGCCTTCTTCTCCTCCACGCTGGCGCGATTCTCGACAAACCAAGCGTCCGCGCGCGACGTTGATTCCACGAACTCGCCGGCTGCGTTCCATTCCTTGAAATCCGCGCTCTGCAGGTTGTACTGGTCCGGCGACGACGCATGGATCGGCAGCAGCGAGAACCGCGCCTTCCACACGCCGGGGCGAGCGCGCACCACGGCGTAATACGTCTTGCCGGCATCAAGGTGCGCATCCATGAAGTCCGCGTTCTCGGCGACGACCATGAAACGGTGGTCGCCCGGATCGACCTGGTAGGCGATCTTGTCCTTGGGCCCGAGCACGCCGATCAGCGTGGTGCGGTCGTCCGGCGCATCGTAGACCGAGGCCGCGATCGCGCCGCCGTAGTACGACGGACGGAGGATGATGAGCAGCGCCTTGCCTTCGGCGGGCACCGGTTGGGCCTGCGACGCAGCCGGCTGCATCAATTTGTTGGACTTGGCCATCGCCGGCGCGGCCACCAGCAGCAACGCAACCGCCGCGAGGCGGAAGAATCCCTTCGACATCGTGTTTCCCCTGGTTGAGTTCGAAATCCCCGGCTCCCCGCCGGGCACGGCCATTACTGTAACCGCCCGCGGACTTTCCGGAACGACTTTGGCTCAGGGCCCGGGCTGCGGTTCCGGCAGCGGGTTGGGTACGTAGATCGCGATGCCGTGCGCGTATTTCTTCTTCGGGGTGATATCCACGCCCACGCCGACGCTGCCGTAACCGTGGCTGCCGAAACTGCCGCCGCCGACACCGACGCTGGTGCCGCCACCGCCGTAACCGTTCTCGGTGCCGACCAGCAGCACGCCGTTGGCGCCGAGCTTCGCGGCTTCCTTGCGCAGGTGCGACAGCACCGAATTCAGCTTGTTCTGCTCGCCGTAGATCAACGCACCGCTCTGCGTTTCCAGCTGCGCGATTTCCTCGAAACCACCCGGCGGCGGCGCCTGGTAGATGCGCACCTGCGCCGGATCGATGGGCGGCCGCACGCGGCCGGTGACCATCGAGGAGGTCGCGCAGGCGGCGAGCAAGGCCAGCGGCAACAGCAACAAGGGGCGGAAGGCACGGAACATGGGGCACCTGTGCGAATGGTGGATCCGGGCCGATGCTACGCCACGCATCCGCAGCGAAGCATGAAGGGAATCCCGGAAAACGTGCTCAGGCCATTCCGCCGTTGATGCCGATCACCTGGCCATTGATGTAGCCGGCGGCGTCCGAGCACAGGAAACCGACCAGCGCGGCCACTTCCCCCGGCGTGCCGGCGCGACCGGCCGGGACCCTCGCCTTGATCGCTTCGTCGGAAAACGCGTCGTCGGCCATGCCGCCGCGGATCACGCCAGGCGCAACGACATTGGCGGTGATGCCGCGGCTGGCCATTTCCCGCGCCAGCGATTTCGTCGCGCCGTGCAGCGCCGACTTCGCCGCGGCGTAGTTGGCCTGGCCGCGGTTGCCGATCACCGCGGCGACGCTGGAGACGCTGACGATGCGGCCCCAGCGCGCGCGCGCCATCGGCAGCAACAAGGGCTGGGTGACGTGGAAGAAGCCGTGCAGCGAGATGTCGATCACGCGCTTCCACTGTTCATCGCTCATGCCCGCCAGCGGTGCGTCGTCGTGCACGCCGGCGTTGTTCACCACGACCTGGATCGGGCCGTCGTGCAGCAGGGTTTCGATCGCGCCGCGACTCGAAGCCGCATCGGCGACGTCGAACGCGACGGCCTGCGCACTTCCACCGTCCGCAACGATGTCGGCGACGACGCGTTCGGCACGGTCGCGGTTGGCGTTCGCGTGGACGATGACGTGTAAGCCGTCCGCGGCGAGGCGCCGGCAGATCGCGCTGCCGAGGCCGCCGCTGCCGCCAGTGACGAGTGCGCGCTTGAGGGTGTCGTTCATGGTTGGATGTTAGCGCCGAGCATCACCGCCGCGCGGCCGTCGGCCAGCAGCGTGCCCGCGTGGAGGATGCGGAACGCGTATTGCTGGCTGTCGGCGCCGTTCGCCAGCAATGTCGCCTCGCCCTCGAGCTCGCCCGGCAGGTCGTCGATGTGGGCGACGTGCAGCGCCACCCCGCGCAGCGCGACCAGCATGCCCGCGCGTACCGGCATGCCGGAATCGCGCCCGAGCAGGCCGCCGTGCACCGCCATCGCCTGCGCACCGTATTCGCACAGGTGCAGTGCGCGCAGGCGCCCGTCCTGGCGCAGCGGATTCTCCGGAGCGCGATGCGAACTCGTGCGCAGGCGGACATGGGCCGCATCGTGTTCGACCACCTCCTGCCACAGGCACATCGCGCCCTGGTGCGGGACCAACGCGGCGATGTCGATGCGCTCATTCATCGCGTTGCATCGCGACATCGTGCCGCGCGATCAGCAGGCCGAGCACGAAGTTGCCGACCACGCCGATCGTTACCGTGCTGCCGATCGCGCGCAGTACCGGGATCGACGACAACGCGAGCAGCAGGAACACCAGCAACGTGGTCAGGCTGCACACCACCAGCGCGTGCAGGGTGCGCAGCTGGTCGGCGTGGTCGTCGCCGGCATGGTCGAAGAACAATGCGTAGTCGAGGCCGAGGCCTGCGGCGAGGATCAGCGCGACCAGGTGGAACAACGTGAGTTCGACGCCGGACACGCGCAGCACGGCGAGGATCAGCAGCGTGGTCAACGCCATCGGCAGCAGCACGCGTAACACGCGGCGCGGGGCGCGCAGCGCGAGCCATACCGTCAGCGCCAGCAGCACCGCGGCGCCGGCCAGCGCCCACAGCACGCGCTCGCGATAGGCGACGACCAGCGATTCCGACGCATCCTTGAGGTCGAGCAATTCCGCGCCGTGCGCGGATGCGAGTTTCGAAAGCGTAGCGGGATCGCGGATGCCGGCCAGCGACACGAGCGCGGTCGCGTCGCCGGGATGCGCCAGCAACAGGCCGGAGACGCTGGCCTCGAGCGGTGTGCCGGCGAGATCGGAGATCTCGAGCGGCTTCGCGTTGCGCGCGGCCGCGAGGTCTTGCAGGAACGGCGAGAACGCATCGTCGCGGAACGGCAAATCCCGCGACGCCTCGGCGAGCGCAACTTGCGCCTGTGCCGCGCCAGGCAGGCGCGATTGGCGCGCGCGCTGCAATTCCGCGCTCGGCAGGTAGCGCGCGGCCATGTCGTAGCTGGCGAGGTTCCTGTTCGCGACTTCCGCATCCAGCGCGGGCCGCAGTGCTTCGGATTTTTCGAGGACAGATTCGGCATCGTTGCCGCGGATCGCGAGCAGGTAGCGCACGTCCGGCGCGCCGAGTTCCGAACGCAATTGCGCATCGCGCGCCAGCGCCGCCGGCGGCACCGGCGTGAGCCTGGACAGGTCGTTCTGCCAGAACGGCGCGTGCGGCAGCACGATGCAGGCGATCGCGAGCGCGGCGAGCAGCGTCCACCAGCGCAGGCGCGGGCGCGGCACGCGCTCGATCGCGTCCCAGAGTTTTTCCACCCACGGCCAAGAAGCCGGATCGCGCGGCGCCGGATCCAGCAGCGCCGGCAACAGCAGGCGCGTGGTCAATGCCGCCGTCAGCAGTCCGACGATGGTGAACACCGCGAGTTGCTGCAGGCCATCGACGCCGGAGAGCAGGAAAGTGACGTAGGCGATGCAGGTCGAGGCCACGCCGGTGGCGAGCGTCGGCCAGATCGCGCGCGCGTTCTGCCACGGCGTGATCCCGGCGCGCTGGTGCGAGAACAGGTGGATCGGATAGTCCTGGACCACGCCGATCAGGGTGAATCCGAAGGCGACGGTGATGCCGTGCACGCCGCCGGCGAACCACCACGCGACTGCGGCGAGCCCGGCAAGACCCGCGCTCGCGAGCGGCAGTACGCCGAACAGCGGCTGCTTCCAGCTGCGATAGGCGAGCACCAGCAACACGACGAGGCCGATCGTGTCGAAGCTGCCGATCCAGCTCGCCTCGCGTTGCGTGCGCCCGCCGATCTCGACCGAGAACGCGCCCGGCCCGCTCAGTTCCATGCGCGAGCCGCTGTCGCCGCGTACCTTGGCGAACGCGGATTGCAGCGCCGCGACCGCGTCCTGCTGTCCGGTGGGATCGAAGCCGGGCGCGACGGTCTGCACCGCGAGCAGGGCTTCGCGTCCCTTCGCATCGAACCACGCGTCGTACAGGCGCTGCGGTGCGTTCGCCGGTTGCCAGCTTTCGGCCAGCTTGAGCGTTTCCAGGGTCGGATCCGACGGCAACAGCGGTTCGATCATCGCCGCCGCCGGCGAGCCGAGGTCCTGCACGCGCTGCTGCAGTTCGTCGCGCAGGGTGTCGGCGTCGAACCGTCCTTCGTCCAGCGTCGGCGACAGCAGGTAGCGATACGGCCGCAGGCGTTCGGGGATCGCATCGAGCCCGACCTCGCCGCCGTTGGCGACGAAGGCGAAGCGCTTGTCCTGCGACAGCGCTTCGCGCAGTGCCTGCGATTGCGCGGCGAGGGTTTCGGGTTTCGCGCCGGACAGCGCGACCAGCAGCAGGCGCGAACCCGGGCCTTCGCCGAGTTCGTCCAGCAGCAGCTTCTGCGCCGGCGTGCGCGCCTCGGGCATGAACTTGCGCAGGTCGCCGCTGAGCGCGAGCCGCTGCGACAGCCAACAGCCGCCGAGCAGCAGCAGCGCCAGCCACAGCAACGCGAAGGAAAGGCGGACGGGCGCCGTCAGGGGGCGTGGCATGCGCGGACTCGGGAAGAATCGCGCATAGCCTAAACGGGATCGCTCAATCCGCGGTGCACAGCGCGGCCAGCGCCTTGCCGTCGGCGACGCCCTGGGCCGCGCGCGCCGCGGACGCGAGCAGGGTGCGCTGCACTTCGCCGCCGCGCGCGGGGTTGGTTTCGATGCAGCGCAGTTCCGCGCCGCGACCATGCAGCACGATGTCTCGTACCTTCGCCGCCAGCGCAGCATCGCGCGGCACCATGGTCAGGGTCCAGTGCTGGCGCGTGCCCGCGGTGTCGATGCGGTAATGCCGTTCCAGCGTCGCGCCGTCGCCGGCCAGCAACGCGCCGAAACTCGCCTGCAGGCCGGCCAGTTCCGGTACCCGCGACAGCGCGAAGCTGCGCGAACGCGTGCCGCGCACGATGGTCGCCTGCCCTTCGCGGATCGTGGTCGTTTCCGCGTACGGCGCCCGCACGTCGCGCACCAGGGTCGCATCGTCCGGACGCCGGTATTCGCCGCTGATCCGCAGCGGCGCCTTCAACAGCGGCGAATCGCGCAGTTCGACGAAGTCGGTCTTGGTCGGCGCCGGCTGCGCCAGTTGCCGCAACACCCAGGCGCCGTCGGCGACGGCACCGACGGTGTCAGGCGTGGCCGCCGACGCCGATGCGATCGTGCCCGCGCCGATCAGCAGCGGCAGCGCGCGCCACCGGCGTTTCCGCGGCATGGGCATCGCGATGGTCCCAGAAGTCATAGAAGTTGAACCAGTTGAACGGGGCCGTGCGCGCATGATGTTCCAACCGTTCGGCATAACGGCGGATGAGCGCCGCGAGCTCGGTGCGCCTTTGCTGGCGCGGGATGTCGAGCCCGTCGCTGAAGGTTTCGAACACCAGGTCGTAGCGGTTGCCGCCGCGGTACAGGCCGAAACCGAGCACCACCGGCACCTTCAGCGCCGCGGCGACCAGCCACGGAGACAGCGGGAAGCGCGCCGGCGAACCGAGGAAGGGCGCGTCCGCGGTGTGCTCGCCGCGGTGCACGCGGTCGGCGAGCAGCGCGACCAGCGCGCCGGACTGCACCGCCCGCTGGATCTCCAGCATCAGCGAAGGCCCGTCCTGGCCGGCATCGATCACGCCCGCGGCGATCTCCGGGTTGAGCTCGTCCAGCAATTGCGTCATCGCCGGGTTGTGGCCCTTGTCCAGCACCACGCGGATCACGTAGTCCGGGCGTCGCCGCGCGAGCACGCGCAGCACCTCGAAACTGCCCAGGTGCGAACCGAGCAGCAACACGCCACGACGCCGGTCGAGCGCATGGTGCAGGCCGTCGAGCCCGGCGATGGTGACGTCGAAGCGTTCGAGCTGGCCGCCGAGCAGGAACACCCGGTCGAGGATGGTCGAGGCGAAGCAGTGGATGTGCCGGGCCACGTCCCACCAGGTCGCGCGGCGGCCGAGCACGCGCGCGAGGTAATCGAGCGAATCGCGCCGCTCCGCGGTCCGCCGCAGCAGGAAATACACGGTGATGAACGGCAGCAGCGAGCGCGCGACCGGGCGTCCGCCGTAACGGCCGATGCCGCGGATCAGCCAGATCGCGAAACGGCCGCCGCCTTCGCGTCGCTGCTTCCAGTCGCCGCTCATGCCGCCACGACCTCGCCGCTGGCGATCACCGCGTCGCCGCGCAACACGCGGAAATGCCAGTTCGGCGCTGCGCCCTCGACCACGACCTCGGCCTGTTCGCCGGGCAGCAGCGGTTGCAGGAACTTCACCTGCGGCAGCCGCGTCGCGGCCAATGGGCCGTGAGTGGCTTCGATCGCGGCGACGACCCGTTCGAGCACCAGCACGCCGGGCACCACCGGTGCGCCGGGGAAGTGGCCGGGAAGACTGGGGTGCGAAGGATCGACGACGAAGCGCATGCGCGCGGAAGGATGCGTCGCGCCCCGCGCCGTCGCAAGCACCGGATCGCGAAAATCAGCGGAACAGCCCATTCCAGAAACCCGGGCCGAGCGCTGCCATGCGTTTCGCGAAATCCAGCGGCCCGTGGTAGCGCCCTGGGAAGCGGTGCGAGCGATACAGGAATTCGGCCACCATCAGGCCGCCGATCAGGCCGTAGGTCGCGCCGTTCGCGCACCACGACCACAGCGCCTCGCCGACCGGCCACGGCGTGGCGATGCCGAAGCTGGCGAGCAGGCCGCGCGGCACCGCGAGCAGTGCCAACGCCAGGTTCAAGACCGCCAGCAGCGCCAGCACCACGGCCCACACGCCGGTGAGCCTGCGGGTGTAGCGCGCGATGGCGGGCTCGAGCTGCGCCGGATCCCTGTTTTCGAGCGCCGACACGATGCGGCTGATCAGCGGCACGCGTCCGCGGCGCAGCGTGCGCGCGAAGCCCCACGCCACCAGCCCGACGAACAGCACCGGCACCAGCAACGGCGGCACCAGCGCGTAGTGCGTGTGCGCCAGCCATGCCGCAGCCAGCGCGATGCCCGCGAGCAGGATCCATGCGCGCAGCCGTCCGCCTGCCAACGCAGGCAGCAGCAGGATCAGGGCGATGTCGAAGCTCGCCAGCGCCGCGAGCGCGCCGCTCGCGCGGGCGCTGGCCGCGTGCGCAAGGAATGGATACGCAGCCGCGAGCGCGATGCGGCCGGCGACGAGCGCGACGTTGCGGTTCAACCCGCGGTCTTGTGCTGTTCGACGTAGGCCGACAGCGCGCGCAGCGAGGCGAAGGCGCGGCGGTTGTCCTCGTTGTCGGAACGCAGCTGGAATCCGTAGCGCTGCGAGATCGCGAGCGCGAGCTCGAGCGCGTCGATCGAATCCAGGCCGAGGCCGGCGTTGAACAGCGGCGCCTCCGGATCGATGCCGGCGGGATCGACCCCCTCCAGGTTCAGGCTTTCGACCAAAAGCCCGGCGAGCGCGGCTTCGGCTTGGGTTTGCGACGACATCCTCGGTTTTCCCCCTTGTACAGGGGCGCAACGATCCGGCATCGCGCCGCGCTTGGCAACCTCGCGCCGCTTCCGCGGTGGCGCCGGCTATCATGAACCGGGGACGCAATCGCGACACGGGACCGCAGCACCGCATGGAATCCGCCGACAGCACGCAACACGACGCCTCGGCCGCGGCCCTCGAAACCCCCGACGTGCTGGTGATCGGCGGCGGCCCGGCCGGCAGCACCGCGGCCGCGCTGCTGGCGCGCAAGGGCTGGCGGGTCACGATCCTCGAAAAGGCGCGGCACCCGCGCTTCCACATCGGCGAATCGCTGCTGCCCATGAACATGCCGATCCTCGAGCGCCTCGGCGTGCTCGACCAGGTGCGCGACATCGGCGTGCTCAAGCTCGGCGCGGACTTCCCCGCCGACGACGGCAGTTTCAACGTGTTCGATTTCGGCCGCACGCTGCGCGGCGAGTCGGATTACGCCTTCCACGTGAAGCGCGAGGAATTCGACCAGCTGCTGTTCGAGCACGCGCGCGAATGCGGCGCGGACGCGCGCGAGGAGACCAGGGTGGACGCCGTCGCGTTCGACGCCGACGGCGCGATCACCGTGTCCGCCGGCGACGCGCGCTTCCGCCCGCGCTACCTGCTCGACGCCAGCGGCCGCGACGCCTTCCTCGGCGGCAAGCTCGGGATCAAGCGCCGCAACGCGCACCATGCCTCGGCCGCGGTGTTCAGCCATTTCCGCGGCGTGCGCCGGCGCGAGGGCCGCGACGCCGGCAACGTCAGCATCTACCGCCACGGGCATGGCTGGATCTGGCTGATCCCGCTGCGCGACGGCAGCATGAGCGCGGGCGCGGTGTGCTTCCCCGAATACCTCAAGCAGCGCCGAGGCGACAGCGAGGGCTTCCTGCTGCGCACGCTGCACTCGGTGCCCGAGGTGGCCGAACGCATGCGCGGCGCAGAACGCGTGGCGCCGGTGCACGTGACCGGCAATTACGCCTACGACTGCACGCGCATGCACGGCCGCCACTGGAGCCTGGTGGGCGATGCGTATTCGTTCGTCGACCCCATGTTCTCCTCCGGCGTGTTCCTGGCCATGCATTCGGCGGAAAAGATCGCGGACATGGTCGATGCCGCGCTGCGCGAACCCGCGCGCGAGGCCGCGCTGCAGCGCGCGATGCAGCGCCCGTTCGACGCCGGCCTCGACGAATTCAAGTGGTTCATCTACCGCTTCACCTCGCCGACGATGAAGCACCTGTTCGCCAACCCGCGCAACGTGTGGCGGGTCGAGGAGGCGGTGGTGTCGATGCTCGCCGGCGACGTGTTCGACGCGCGCCCGGTGCTGCGCCGGCTGCGCGTGTTCCGCGCGATCTACGCGCTGACCGCGATCGGCATGGCGCCGCGCGCGTGGCGCGCGTGGCGCAACCGCCGCCGGCAGCTCGCGGTCGAGGTGCAGGGCGAAACCCTGCAACGGGAGGAATGATGGGCAACGGAACGCCATCGCTGCGGGTCGATTACGCCGAGCCGGGCACCCTGGACGGATGGCTGGCCCACGACGACGTGCTCGCCGTGTTCGGTTTCGGCAACGAGGCCCCGCGCAGCGACGACCCGCGCTACCTGCGCGTGCCGTTGCAACCGCACGGCGCGGGCCTGCTCGAGGTCTGGCGCACGCACGCGCCTGTGGCGAGCGGCCGCGATGGCGACATCGCCTGGGCCGGCAACCGGGAACTGGGCTTCGGCGTGATCGAGGTCGCCGAAGGCGAAGGCGGCATCGCCGCCGCGGCCGAACACGCCTATGCGCGGCTCACCTCGTTCATCGCCGGCGGCCGCACCCCGCACCTGCTGCGGATCTGGAACTACCTCGACGCGATCACCGAAGGCGAAGGCGATTCCGAACGCTACCGCCAGTTCTGCGTCGGCCGCGCACGCGGGCTCGGCGCCTTCGACGCGCAGACCCTGCCGGCCGCGACCGCGATCGGTCGCTGCGACGACGCGCGCGTGATCCAGATCTACTGGCTGTCTTCGGCCGTGCCCGGGACACCGGTGGAAAACCCGCGCCAGGTCAGCGCCTACCGCTATCCGCGCCAGTACGGCCCGCAGGCGCCGAGCTTCGCCCGCGCGATGCTGCCGCCGGCAGGCTCGGCGATGCCGCTGCTGCTGTCGGGCACCGCCAGCGTGGTCGGGCATCGCTCGCTGCATGCGGGGCAGCTGCAGGCGCAACTCGACGAGACCTTCGCCAATTTCGACAGCCTCATCGGCGCCGCGCGCGACCACGCGCCGACGCTGCCCGCGCATTTCGGCGCCGGTACCCGGCTCAAGGTCTACGTGCGCGAACGCGGCGACCTGCCGCTGGTGGCCGAGGCCTTCGCGAACCGCTTCGGCGGCGGCGTGCCGCACATGATCCTGCATGCGGTGATCTGCCGGCGCGACCTCGCGGTCGAAATCGACGGCGTGCACGACGCGCTCCCCGCCATCGCAAACTGAATGGGCCGGACGGCCCCGGCTGCTGCGATGCACTATTGAGCCCCAACCGCATCCGTCGCACACTCGGGCCAGGCGGGGGCTCTCCCTGCCGGCCCAACCGCACGACCGACTATCGCGATCAGACGGGATCGTGGGGAAACGCATCTCTACAGACGAGGGGATCTGGAACATGAAAAAGGCAACACCTGCTCTGCTGCTCGCGGGACTGGCCGTTTCGGCCTGCCTGCAGGCCCAGGCCGCCGAACCACAAGCCAACCAGCCGCAGGCCGCGGTCGACACCGGCAATGCGGTGATGGTCGGCATCGATGCCAAGACCGGCAAGCTGCGCCCGCTGACCGCGAACGAGGCCAAGGCGCTCGCCGCCCGGGCAGCCGCCATGCCCCGCCAGAACGTCGCCAACGCGAAGCGGGCCCCGCGCACGCCGGCCGAGGCACGCGCCACCATGCGCCGCCATCCCAACGGCGCCATCTCGATGCGCGCCCCGCTCTCCTCGCTGACCACGGTGCAGGCGGTCCGCGCCGCCGACGGCAGCCTGCAAGTCATCGAAAACGACGGCGATTCGCCGACCGCGGTTCCGCAGACGAAGGAGGTGTCGGAATGAAAACCCGCATCCTTGCGGCCATCATCGCGGCCAGCCTCTTCGTTCCGGCCGCACAGGCCACCATCATCCCGGTCAACCAGGACGGCGCCGGCGTCGGCCTGAACGACCCGACCCCGCGCGCGCCCGAAGGCGGCAACCCCGGTACCACGGTCGGCCAGCAGCGCCAGATCGTGTACCAGTTCGCCGCCGACCTCTGGGGCTCGGTCCTCACCACCGACATCGACGTCAAGGTCAGCGCCAGCTTCGCCGCGCTGAGCTGCAACGCGTCCAGCGCCACGCTGGGTTCGGCCGGCGCATGGTGGCTGGACTGGAACTTCCCGAACGCCGAGTTCGCGGACACGATCTACCACGCCGCGCTGGCCAACCAGATCGCCGGCGAAAACCTCAACGCCGCGGAACCGGAATACGAGGATCCGGACAACGTCGAGATCCACAGCCAGTTCAACGCCAACCTCGGCCAGTCGAACTGCCTCGCCGGCAGCGGCTGGTATTACGGCCTGGACGGCAATACGCCGGCGGGCCAGATCAGCTTCCTCGACGTGGTCCTGCACGAGATCGGCCATGGCCTCGGCTTCTCGGGCTTCGTCGGCTACAGCGACGGCGTGCTCGGCGAGCGCGTCGGCGTACCGGGCGCCGCCGACATCTACACCCATTACGCCTACGACAACGTCACCGGCGCGCGTTTCACCGACCCGGCCATGACCGATGCCTTGCGCACGGTTGCGTTGAAGACGCCCGGCCAGACCTCCTGGGACGGTGATGCAGGCAAGGCCCAGGCGCCGCTGGCGCTCGGACCGGTCGTCGCAATCCAGATCACAGGTTCCCTGACCGCGAACTACCCTGCGTTCGGTACGGCCTCGTTCGGACCTGCAGCGACGTCGACGAACTTCAACGGCAACCTCGTGATCGTCAACGACGGCGTCGGCGACGGCGCGGACGCCTGCGAACCGCTGCCGGCGGGCAGCCTGACCGGCAAGGTGGCCTTCATCAACCGCGGTGGCGCCACGTGCAGTTCCGCAACGCCCAGCATCGGTTTCGAAGGCAAGGCCAAGAACGCGCAGAACGCCGGCGCAATCGCGGTGATCATCGGCAACGTGGCCAGTTCCGGCACCCCGGGCACCGCGCCGGGCATGGCCGACGACCCCAACTTCACCGTCACCATCCCGACCCTGAGCCTGAACCTCAACGACGCCAATGCGATCCGCGCCCAAGCCACCGGAATGCACGCCGGCTTCGGCACGGTCGCCGGTTCGCTGGCCGGCGCCGACAGCGGCAACCGCCCCTTGCTGTACACGCCGACCACGGTGGCGAACGGTTCGACCTTCTCGCACTACGACATTTCGCTCACGCCGAACGCGCTGATGGAACCGTTCATCAACGACGACCTGGCCGGCAACTTCCGCACCGACCTGACCTTGGCCGTGTTCCAGGACGAAGGCTGGGTGCTCAAGTCGGGGAATGCGAGGATCGGCCAAGCCGGCTGCGATACTTGGGTTCCGCTCTACACCAACCCGGGCCTGATGGCGGGCGCCAACGTCATCGCCAACGATCGCCTCTGCAGCGCGAGCGGCTCGCTTTCCACCCGCGCCGCCTGCCTGAAGGCGGTAGCGGCGACACTGAAGGCACAGGGCCTGATCACCTCGACGCAGGAACGCAAGATCAATACCTGCGCCATGGTCCACTGACGCTTCGTTTCACGCGGCAACCCGACCGGCGCCCTCGTGGCGCCGGTCTTTTTTGGCCCGGCCCGGCGCGGCGTAAAATGCCGGCATGAGCTACCCCTCCTCGCGCCCGCGGCGGATGCGCCGCGACGGGTTCTCGCGCCGGCTGATGCGCGAGCATGTGCTGACCGCGAACGACCTGATCCTGCCGGTGTTCGTGCACGAGGAGAGCGGTCGCGCGCCGGTGCCTTCGATGCCGGGCGTGGAACGGCTGTCGATCGACGAACTGCTCAAGGTCGGCGAACGGGCGCTGGAACTCGGCGTGCCGGCGATCGACCTGTTCGGCGTGCCGGATCCCTCCGCGAAGACCGCCGACGGCCGCATCGCCTGGGACGAAGGCGGCATCGTCCCGCGCGCGATCCGCGCGCTGAAATCGCGTTTCCCCGAACTCGGGGTGATGAGCGACCAGGCGCTGGATCCGTACACGACGCACGGGCAGGACGGATTGATCGACGACACGGGTTACATCCTCAACGACGAAACCATCGAAGCGCTGGTGAAGCAGTCGCTGGCGCACGCCGCGGCCGGCGTCGACATCCTCTCGCCCAGCGACATGATGGACGGGCGCATCGGCGCGATCCGCGACGCGCTGGAAGCCAACGGCTTCATCCACACGAAGATCATGGCCTACAGCGCCAAGTACGCCAGCGCCTTCTATGGCCCGTTCCGCAGCGCGGTGGGCAGCGCCGGCGCGCTCGGCAAGGGCGACAAGTACAGCTACCAGATGGATCCGGCGAATTCCGACGAGGCTTTGCACGAAGTCGGCCTCGATCTCGCCGAAGGCGCGGACATGGTGATGGTGAAGCCCGGCCTGCCCTATCTCGACGTGCTCCATCGCGTGAAACGGCGGTTCAAGCGCCCGACCTACGCCTACCAGGTCAGCGGCGAGTACGCGATGATCAAGGCCGCCGCGCAGAACGGATGGCTGGACGAACGCGCGGTGGCGATGGAAGCGCTGCTCGCGTTCAAGCGCGCCGGCGCCGATGGCGTACTCACCTACTTCGCACTGGACGCCGCGCATTGGCTGCGCGAAGCGCGCTGATCCGCGTCGCGGCCACCGCCGACGCCGCGGAAATCGCGCGGCTGTCCGCGCAGCTGGGCTATCCCGCCGATATCGCCGTGTTCGCCGAACGGCTCGAACGCATGTCGCGCCTGCCGACGCATGCGGTGCTGGTGTGCGAAGGCGAGGGCGGCCACCTCGCCGGTTTCATCGGCATGGAACAGCGGTTGATGATCGAATCGGGCGACAAGGCCGAAGTCGTCGGGCTCGTCGTCGACGCGGATGCGCGCCGCAGCGGCGTCGGCCGCGGATTGATCGCCGCGGCGAAAGCCTGGACCCGCGCGCGCGGCCTCCGCGAACTGTTCCTGCGCTCGAACATCGTGCGGCCCGAAGCGCACGCGTTCTATCCCGCGCTCGGTTTCGAACGCAGCAAGACCCAGCATGTCTACCGCAAGGCGCTGGCGTGAACACCACGCGCCGGGAGTAGACTCGGCGCAACGATGAACAGGGGTTCCGCATGAGCAGGCATTACGCCGTGTTCGGCCATCCGGTGTCGCACTCGCTGTCGCCGCGCATCCATGCCGCATTCGGCAAGCAGGCCGGCATCGCGATCGAGTATTCCGCGATCGACGTCGAGCCCTCCGGTTTCGACGCCGCCCTGCAGGACTTCGCCGAACGCGGCGGCGCCGGCGCCAACGTCACCCTGCCGTTGAAGGAAGCCGCATACGCGTTGTGCAGCGACAGCACCGAACGCGCGCGCCGTGCCGGTGCGGTCAACACGCTGATCCGCAACGGCGACGCCTGGCACGGCGACAACACCGACGGCCTCGGCCTGGTGCGCGACCTCACCGAACGCCACGGCCTCGACCTGCGTTCGCGCCGCACCCTGCTGCTCGGCGCCGGCGGCGCGGCGCACGGGGTCGCACCGGCCCTGCTCGACGCCGGGATCGGCGACCTGTTCATCGTGAACCGCACGCCCGCGCGCGCCGATGCGCTGGCCGACCAGCTCGGCCAACCCGGCCGGGTGCACGCGCGCTACCTCGACGACCTGCGCAACCTCGGCGAATTCGACCTCGTGCTCAACGCCACCACCGCGGCCCGCGACGGCGGCACCTTTCCGGCTCTGCCGCGCAGCCTGCTCGGCCGGCGCAGCGCGGCGGTCAGCCTCAGCTACGCCGAAGCGGCGATTCCCTTCCTCGCCTGGGCGCGCGCGCACGGCGCGCACGAATCCATCGATGGTCTCGGCATGCTGGTGGAACAGGCGGCGGAAAGCTTCGCGCGCTGGCACGGCACGCGCCCGGACACTGACCGCATCTATGGCGAACTGCGCGCGGAAAGCGCGCGGCTGGTGACCGCGGATTGAGGCCGAGCGATCGCGGCCGATGCCACGCCTACAAAGGCGCGGCGGCGAGGTATTCGTCCTTCAAGCGCACATAATGCTTGGCGCTGTAGTACAGCGCATCGATTTCGGCATCGCTGAGCATCCGCGCCTTCTTCGCCGGATTGCCGAGCCACAGCTCGCCTTCGCCGACGATCTTGCCCGGCGCGACCAATGCACCGGCGCCGATGAAGGCGTGCTTCTTCACTACCGCACCATCGAGCACGATCGCGCCCATGCCGATGAGCACCGCGTCCTCGATGGTGCAGGCGTGGATGATCGCCTTGTGGCCGATGGTCACGTCGCTGCCGATGCGGGTGGCGAAACCTCCGAGCTTGGCGTGCGGGCCGTCGTGGCTGACATGCACCACGCTGCCGTCCTGGATGTTGCTGCGGTCGCCGATGCGGATGAAGTTGACGTCGCCGCGGATCACGGTGAACGGCCAGATCGAGAACGTCCTCACCGAGCACCACGTCGCCGATCACGCGCGCGGATTCGTCGACCCACGCGCGCTCGCCGAGGGTGGGAAAGCGGTCGCGGTAGGGGCGCAGAACGGACGTTTTCGCGGTCATGGCCCATTCTAGAGCCAAGCCCCGGAATCGCGGGACTACACTCCGGCGCATGGACATGAACGCCGACACCCCGACCACCGAATTGCGACCGACCCTCGAGCGCCTGCGCGCGGCCTGGCAGGCGCGCAAGCCCGATGCCGCGCAACGCCGCGACGACCTGCAGCGGCTGCGCGAAGCGTTGAAGCGCCGCTTGGACGAAATGGCCGCGGCGATCTCCGCCGATTTCGGCCAGCGCGCGAAGGCCGAAAGCCTGATCGCCGACGGCATGACCGTGCTCAACGAGATCGACCACCTGCGCAAGCACCTGCGCGGCTGGATGAAACCCAGGCGCGTGGGCGTCGGCTGGCGCTTCCTGCCGGCGCGCGCGGAAATCCGTTCGGAACCGGTCGGTGTGGTCGGCGTGATCGCACCGTGGAACTATCCGGTGAACCTCGCGCTGGTGCCGCTCGCGACCGCGATCGCCGCCGGCAACCACGTCTACCTGAAGCCATCGGAACACACGCCGCGCAGCGCCGCGTTCCTGCGCGACCTGCTCGCCGAGGTGTTCCCCGCCGATCGCGTCACGGTCGCCACCGGCGGCGCGGAGGTCGGCGCCGTGTTCGCCGCATTGCCGTTCGACCACCTCGTGTTCACCGGCTCCACCGCGGTCGGGCGCAAGGTGATGGCCGCGGCGGCGCAGAACCTCACTCCGGTCACGCTGGAACTGGGCGGCAAGTCGCCGGCGATCGTCGCCGACGACTATCCGGTCGAACAGGCGGCGGCGCGGCTCGCCACCGGCAAGTGGTTCAACGGCGGCCAGACCTGCATCGCGCCCGACTACGTGCTGGTGCCGGAATCGAAACGCGATGCGCTGGTCGCGGCGTTGCGCAAGGAAGTGAAGGCGCGCTACGGCGCGGCGTTCGACAACACCGGCGACTACACCCGCATCGTCAACGACGGCCAGTACGCACGCTTGCAGGGTTATCTCGACGACGCGCGTTCGCGCGGGCTAGAAGTCGTCGTGCTTGCCGGCGCTGCCGATGCCGCGCAACGCCTGCTGCCGCCGACCGTGGTGCTCGATCCGGGCGACGATGCGACGGTGATGCAGGAGGAAATCTTCGGCCCGGTGTTCCCGATCAAGGGCTATCGCACGCTCGACGAAGCCATCGCCTACGTCAACGCGCGCGACCGACCGCTGGCGCTGTATCCCTTCAGCCACGACAAGGCGGCGGTCGAGAAGATCCTGCACGAAACCCTGTCCGGCGGCGTTTCGGTCAACGACACCCTGTTCCATTTCGCCATCACCACCCTGCCGTTCGGCGGCATCGGCGCCAGCGGCATGGGCGCCTACCACGGCCGCGCCGGCTTCGACGCGATGAGCAAGCAATTGCCGGTGCTGTGGCAGGCGCGGCGCACCGGCGGCGATCTGCTGAGGCCGCCGTATGCGAAGGCGAAGTGGTTGATCGATCTCATCGTCAGATGACTGCAGCCTGATGAATCGCTGGGCATTGATTGGTGCAGTGGTATGTGGCGGATTGTTCGCGCTGTCTGCATACCTGCGTCTTGAAATCCTCGACTCTCGCGGAATCCGTGCATTACTCGTGTTTTTTCTATTCGGTGCGTATTGCGGCATCGTCATCGTCGGCACTTCGGACAAGAAGCATTCCCTCTCCTTATTCGCGCAAACATTTCTTGGCGTACTTGCGGCCATCGCCATTGCCGCAATTTGTAAAGCCGGCATGGAGGGCTTTGAGGTTGCCGCGTTGATAGGCCTGATCCTTGGATTCACTGCTGACAAATGGATCAGATTCACCCAATTTCTTCCATGATCAGCCCCGTGGTCGCCGGCCAACGTTAAGATCACGTCCATGAAAATCGCCAGCTGGAACGTCAACTCACTCAACGTGCGGCTGCCGCAGCTGCAGCAGTGGCTGGGCGAATTCGCGCCGGATGTGGTCGGGTTGCAGGAAACCAAGCTCGAAGACCATCGCTTCCCCGACGACGCGCTGGCCGCGCTCGGCTACCGCAGCGTGTTCCACGGGCAGAAGACCTACAACGGCGTCGCCATCCTCGCCCGCGAGCGAGCGCTGGAGGATGTGCAGGTCGCGATTCCCGGCTTCGACGACGCGCAGGCGCGCGCCATCGCCGCGACCGTGGGCGATACGCGGATCGTGAACCTGTACGTGGTGAACGGGCAGGACGTCGGCACCGAAAAGTACGCCTACAAGCTGCGCTGGCTGGAGGCCGTGCACGGCTGGCTCGCCGATGAACTGCGCAAGCACCGGAAACTGGTGGTGCTCGGCGACTTCAACATCGCGCCCGACGACCGCGACGTGTACGACCCGGCGCTGTGGAACGACGGGCACATCCTCACTTCCACCGCCGAACGCGAGGCGCTCAAGCGCCTGCTCGCGCTGGGCCTGCACGACGGCTTCCGCCTGCACAACGAGGAAGGCGGGATCTTCAGCTGGTGGGATTACCGGCAGGCGGCGTTCCGCCGCAACCTCGGCCTGCGCATCGACCTGACGCTCGTCTCCGACGCGCTACGCGATGCGACCACCGCTGCCGGCATCGATCGCACGCCGCGCACCTGGGAACGCGCCAGCGACCACACCCCGGTGTTCGTCGAAATCGATTGAGCGCAAAAAACGAAGGCCCGGCGAACCGAGCCTCCGCATCCCCGTCGATCTTGCGTGGCGCTTAGCGCACGCGCCCGCGACGGAACAGGTTGACGATCGCGAGCAGGATGACGGCGCCGATCAGCGCTGACACATACCCCATGATGCCGGTGCCGCCGATCAGCGGAGCGATCAGCCAGCCGCCGATGAACGAACCGACGATGCCGACCACGATGTTGAGCAGGATGCCCTGCTGCGCATCGGTCTTCATGATCAGGCTGGCGAGCCAGCCGATGATGCCGCCGATGACCAACCAGATGATGATGCCCATGCGACGAACTCCTCTGTTCCTGGAAAGGGTGACTCGTTCGCTCCCCGGCACGGGGGCGCAGGCCACTATGCCCGCGCGGGCGTGACGGCCGCGTCGCGGCCGTTCAGTTGCTGCAACGCCGCAACAATTCCAGCAACTGCGCACGCGGCAGCTTGCCGGTTTCGTTGCGCGGCAATGCCGCGACCTTGCGCAGCGGCCGCGGCAGGAACGCGGGATCCACGCCCGCGCGCAGGGCCTCGAGGATCTCGGCTTCGCCGAGCGTGGGCGCCACCGCCAGCGCCGCCAGCCGCGCGATGCCGCCGGGCGCCGCGTCGAGCTGGAACACGCAACCATCCACCACGCCGGGGACTTCCAGCAGGCGCCGGGTGAGGTCGCCGAGCGATGCGCGCTTGCCGGCGATTTCCAGCAGGTCGGCCTGGCGTCCGCGCAGTTCGAAGCGCCCTTCGCCGTCGAGCTCGACCCGGTCGGCCAGCCGCACCGGCGCCGGCAGGTGCGCGGCGTGCACTTCGGTCGCATCCTCGAACGCGACGACGCGCACGCCCGGCAGCGGCGTCCATGCCGATTCGCGCGCGGTGCGGCGGCGCGCGATCACGCAGGTTTCGGTGGAACCGAACAGTTCGCGCACCTCGCAGGCGAAGCGCGATTCCGCCTCCATCGCCAGTTCGGCCGGCAATGGCGCGGTGGCGGAGACGATGCCGGCGAGCGGCGGCAACGCAACGCCGGAATTCACCAGCGCGCGCAGGTGCACCGGCGTGGTGACGAGCAATCGCGTATGCGATGCATCGGCCAGCGCAGCCGCGACATCCGCCGGGAAGAACGGCCGCGCCTCGTGCACTGCCGCGCCGCCGAGCAGCGGCAACAGCACCGAGAGTTCCATTCCGTACATGTGCTGCGGCGGCACCGTGGCGACGACCTGCGCCTGCGCGTCGGCCGGCCACAGGTCGCGCAGCGCGGCGAGGTTCTGCGCGGTGCTGGTCGCGAACGCGCCCCATGTCTTGGAATTGGCCTGCGGCACGCCGGTGCTGCCGGAAGTGAAGCCGACCGCGGCCAGCGCGTGCATCGCGACCTCGGGAATCGCATCGGCCGGCGTCGGTGCATCCGCGATCACCGCGGCGACCGCGGCATCGTCGAACACCTGGTTCGAAGGATGGCGGCGCTGCACGTCGGCCACGACTTCCGGCGCGCGCGAAGCCGGCAGCAGGGTCGGCTTGCCGCGCAGCGCGGCGGCGCAGAAACCGGTGAGGAAGCGGTGCCGGTCCTCGCACAGGTTCACCACGCATTCGCTCGCATCCAGCCGCGCGGCCAGCGCCCGCGCCTCGCCGAGGAAGGCGGAAAGCGAGGTTTCGCCGCGCGGACCGAAGGCCAGCGTCCGCGCCAGTGGCCCCACCGCGATCGGCATCAACGCGGGTTCGGATTCGGGCAGCGGGAATGCAGCGGACATCGGCAAACGCGTGGCTTCGGGCTGCCGCTAGCTTACGCTGGCGCCGACATGCAACGCCAAACCGCCCCGGGCCCGACCGATCCTGCCCCGCCGCGCTGGACGCTGTTGCCGCATGCGCGCGGCGCGGCCGCGATGCCGCTGGCCCAGGCCTGGCTGGCGCGCGAATTCGGCGGCGATGCCGGCGACTATGCGTTCGAACGCGATGCCCATGGCCGGCCGCAATTGCGGCACGCGGCGCTGGACTGCAACTGGAGCCACAGCGGCGGTGGCTTGCTGGTCGCCGCAGGCGACGGCCTGCGCGTCGGCGCGGACCTGGAATCGATCCGGCCGCGCGCGAACGCGCTGGCCCTGGCCCGGCGCTACTTCGCGGCGGAGGAAATCGCGTGGCTGTCCGCGCACCAAGAGGCCGGAAGCGCCCGCGTCGAAAGGAATTTCCTGCGCCTGTGGTGCGCGAAGGAAGCGTTGTTGAAGGCGCACGGCCGCGGCCTCGCCTTCGGCCTGCACCGATTGGCGTTCGCGGAGGAAAACGGCGCGCTGTCCCTGCAGCGCTGCGATGCGGAACTCGGCGATCCGCGCGAATGGCGACTGTACGAATTCGCCCCGGCGTCGGGCGCGCTCGCCGCGCTCGCATGGCGCAAGGGATAATCCGCGCATGAGCGCCGGCCACGAACTCGCTGCACCGCTGCGCACGGGACTCGCCGCGCTCGCGCTGCCGGGCGACCTCGCGCCACCGCTGCTCGCCTACCTCGACCTGCTCGCGCGCTGGAACCGCAGCTACAACCTGACCGCGGTGCGCGATCCGCGCGAGATGGTGCCGCGCCACCTGCTCGATTCGCTGGCGATGCAGCCGTTCGTGCGCGGGATCGGCACGCTCGCCGACCTCGGCACCGGCCCCGGCCTGCCCGGCATCCCGCTCGCGATCGCCACGCCAGGACTACGCGTGACCCTGGTCGAAAGCAACGGCAAGAAGGCGCGGTTCCTGCGCGAGGCGGTGCGCACGCTCGGGCTCGGCAACACCGAGGTGGCCGAATCGCGGATCGAGGCGCTGGACCGGCCCGGGGCGTTCGATGCCATCACCGCGCGCGCGCTGGCCACGCTGCCGCAGATCCTCGGGTTCGGCGGCCACCTGCTCGCCCCGGGCGGGACGTTGCTGGCGATGAAGGGCGCGCGCCCGGACGAGGAAATCGCCGCGCTGCCGCCGGGCTGGCGGCTGGAAACGCTGCACCGGCTCGCGGTCCCGGGCCTGGAGGGCGAACGCCACCTCGCCGTGGTGGGCCGCGACGCGGCGGCCACGGCATAATCATCGATCCGCCGCGAGCAGGATCGTTTCCCCCGCATGTCCCGCATGATTGCCATTGCCAACCAGAAGGGCGGCGTCGGCAAGACCACCACCGCCGTCAACCTCGCCGCCGCGCTCGCGCAGTCGGGCGGCCGCGTGCTGCTGGTCGACCTGGATGCGCAGGGCAACGCGACCATGGGCAGCGGCGTGGACAAGCGCGAGCTGTCCGCATCGACCTGCGACGTCCTGCTCGAGGAACAGCACGCCGACGCCGCGATCGTGAAGACATCCGAAGGCTTCGACCTGCTGCCCGGCAACACCGACCTGACCGCGGCCGAAATCGAGCTGATGGACGAGGAAGGCCGCGAACAGCGGCTCAAGCGCGCGCTCGACCCGCTGCGACCGAAATACGACTTCATCATCATCGACTGCCCGCCGGCGCTGTCGCTGCTCACGCTCAACGCGCTGACCGCGGCCGACAGCGTGCTGGTGCCGATGCAGTGCGAGTACTACGCGCTGGAAGGCCTGACCGCGCTGCTGACCACGATCGATGCGCTGAAGGCGAAGCTGAACCCGGACCTGGAAATCGAAGGCGTGCTGCGCACCATGTTCGACGTGCGCAACAACCTCGCCAACGCGGTGTCGGCGGAACTGGTGTCGCATTTCGGCGACAAGGTGTTCCGCACCATCATCCCGCGCAACGTGCGCGTGGCCGAGGCGCCGAGCCACGGCCAGAGCATCGTCGGCTACGACAAGGGCAGCCGCGGCGCGATCGCCTACCTCGGCCTCGCCGGCGAAGTACTGCGCCACCAGCGCGAACGCAAGCAGGCGAAGCCACCCGCGACGACGGAGCAAAACGCATGACGGCGAAGAACACGCCAGCCAGGAAGCGCGGGCTCGGCCGCGGGCTCGAGGCCCTGCTCGGGCCCAAGGCCGCGGCGCAGGCCCCGAAACTCGAGGCGACGCCGCAGGACGCGCTGCGCACGCTGCCGGTCGACGCGCTCGCGCCCGGCAAGTACCAGCCGCGCCGGATCATGGATCCGGCCAAACTCGCCGAACTGGCCGAATCGATCCGCGCGCAGGGCGTGATCCAGCCCATCGTGGTGCGCGAGGTCGCGCAGCCGCGCGGCGGCAAGACCTGGGAAATCATCGCCGGCGAACGCCGCTGGCGCGCGTCGCAACAGGCGGGGCTCGCCGAAATCCCCGTCGTGGTGCGCGAAGTCGACGACCGCACCGTGGTCGCGATGGCGCTGATCGAGAACATCCAGCGCGAGGATTTGAATCCGCTGGAGGAAGCGCAGGCGCTGCAGCGGCTGATCGACGAATTCAAGCTGACCCACGCCGCCGCCGCGGAAGCGGTGGGCCGCTCGCGCACTGCAGTGACGAACCTGCTGCGCCTGCTGGAGCTGCCGGCGGAACTGCGCGCCATGGTCGAAACCGGCGCGCTGGAAATGGGCCATGCGCGCGCGCTGCTCGCATTGTCGCCCGCGGCCGCGGTCGCGCTTGGCAAGCAGGCCGCGGCGCAGGGCTGGTCGGTGCGCGAGGTCGAACGCCGCGTGCAGCAATTGTCCGCGGGCAAGATCCCGGCATCGCCGAAACCCGCCGCGGCGAAGGCCTCGCCTTCGGCCGACATCGCCACGCTGGAACGCGAGCTCGGCGAGACGCTGGGCACGCGCGTGGACGTGCAACCCGGGCGCGCCGGCCGCGGCAAGCTGGTGATCCACTACAGCGACCTCGACATGCTCGATGGCGTGCTCGAGCGCTTGCGTCGCGACACCTGAGCGAGCGAACACCGTGACTTCGACGCCGCAACTCTCCGTCGTGGTGCCCGTGTACAACGAGGAAGGCAACGTCGCGCCGCTGGTCGGCGAGATCGTCGCCGCGCTGCGCGGGCAATGCGATTTCGAAATCGTCTACGTCGACGACCTGTCGCAGGACGCGACGCTGGAACGGCTGAAGCAATTGCAGGCGACGACGCCGGAACTGCGCGTGGTGCGGCATCTTTCCAACAGCGGGCAGAGCACCGCGGTCCGCACCGGGGTGAAAGCCGCGCGCGGCGCGTGGATCGCCACGCTCGACGGCGACGGACAGAACGACCCGGCCGACATCCCGAAGCTCATGGCCGAACGCGACCGTGCCGATGTGGACGTGAAGCTGTTCGCCGGCTGGCGCGTGAACCGCCAGGACAGCGGCAGCAAGCGCTGGGCCTCGAAATGGGCGAACGCGATCCGCAGCCGCATGCTGCGCGATTCGACGCCGGACACCGGCTGCGGAATCAAGCTGTTCGAGCGCGAAGCCTTCCTCGACCTGCCCTACTTCGACCACATGCACCGCTACCTGCCCGCGCTAATGCAGCGCGCCGGCTGGAGGACGACGAGCGTGCCGGTCAACCACCGCCACCGCGCCAGCGGTGTTTCGAAATACAACAACCTCAACCGCGCGCTGGTCGGCATCCGGGACCTGCGCGGCGTGGCGTGGCTGATCGCGCGCAGCCGCCGCACCGCGACCGAGGAACTGTGAGATGGCCCCGGGCGTGATGAATTCGCCGATCGAGTGGCTGGAATGGACCGGGCTGTACATGAGCCCGTGGAAACTGATCGGCCTGGCCGGCGCGCTGATGTTCGGCGGCCGCTGGCTGGTGCAGTTCGTCGCCAGCAGGCGCCACGGCAAGCCGGTGATCCCGCGCCTGTTCTGGTACATGAGCATCGTCGGCAGCCTGATGACGCTGAGCTATTTCGTGTTCGGCAAGAACGACTCGGTCGGCATCCTGCAGAACCTGTTCCCGGCATTCACCGCCTGCTACAGCCTGTACCTCGACATCCGCCACCGCGGCTGGAAGCGCGACCGCGCCAGCCACTGATCCGAACGGGGAACCGCAATGCGCAACGCACGCCACCTCACCCTCGCGATGGCGCTGGCCTTGTTCGCGCTACCCGCGTTCGCGCAGGATGCGACGCCCTCCGCGACCGCGCAGCCCGCCGCGGCTCCTGTCGCGACCGCCAGGGCCGATGCCGCCTTCCGCGCGATCTACGAGGCGGAATGGAAGTGGCGGGAACGGGAATTCGGCGGCGGCAGCGGCGAAGACGGCGATTCCGGCATCGATGTTCCGCACCTGCCCGACGTCGGCGCGCAGGCGCAGGCGCGGCGGCTGGCCAAATGGAACGACGTGCTGGCGCAGGTGCGCGCGATCGACCCGTCGACGCTGTCGCCGGCCGAACGGGTGAACTACGCGGTGTACCTGCCGCAGGTCGAGAACCTCGCCGCTTCGGTGCGCTTCCGCGACTACGAGATGCCGTTCAACTCGGACAGCTCGTTCTGGGCCGATCTCGGCTTCATGGCGCGCAGCGACCTGCGCGACGCGCAGGCCTACCGCAACTACATCGGCCGCCTCGCCGACGTGCCGCGCTACTTCGACCAGCAGATCGACAACATGCGCGCCGGTCTCGCGCGCGGCTTCAGCGTGCCGAAGGCGGTGCTGGCCGGGCGCGACGTGTCGATCGCCAACGTCGCCGGACTCGACGACCCGGAGAAGTCCGCGTTCTGGCAGCCGTTCGCGAAGATGCCGGCGTCGATCCCCGCGGCCGAGCAGGAACGGTTGCGCAGCGAGGCGCGCGCCGCGATTGGCGACAGGCTGATTCCCGCCTACGGCAAGCTGCTGGCGTTCTTCCGCGACGAATACACGCCGAACGCGCGCACCACGCTCGCCGCCGAAGCCATGCCCGACGGCAAGGCCTGGTACCGGCAGCAGATCCGCGAATACACCACGCTGGACATGCAACCGGACGACATCCACGCCATCGGTCTGCGCGAAGTCGACCGCATCCAGAAGGAGATGGACGCGATCATCCGCAAGGTCGGGTTCAAGGGCACGTTCGCCGAATTCCTGCGATTCCTGCGCACCGATCCGCGGTTCTACGCGAAGACGCCGCAGGAGCTGCTCGACCGCGCGGCGTGGATCAGCAAGCGCGTGGACGGCGAGGTCGGCAAGATCATCGGCACCCTGCCGCGCGGGCGCTTCACCATCGTGCCGGTGCCCGCCGACATCGCCCCGTTCTGGACCGCCGGCCGCGGCGGCCCCGACACCTACTGGGTCAACACCTACGACCTGCCCTCGCGCCCGCTGTACAACCTGCCGGCGCTGACCCTGCACGAATCCTCGCCCGGCCATTCCCTGCAGGGCGCGCTGGCCGAGGAACAGGCCACGCAACCCGCGTTCCGGCGCCTGAACTACATCTCCGCCTACGGCGAAGGCTGGGGCCTGTACAGCGAAGACCTCGGCGTGGACATGGGCATCTACGAAACGCCGTACGAGGATTTCGGCCGCCTGACCTACGCCATGTGGCGCGCCTGCCGGCTGGTGATCGACACCGGCATCCACCACGACGGCTGGACCCGCCAGCAGGCGATCGACTACCTGGCGAGCCATACCGCGCTTTCGACCCACGAAGTCGAGACCGAGATCGATCGCTACATCTCCTGGCCGGCGCAGGCCCTGAGCTACAAGCTGGGCGAACTGACCATCGTCCGCCTCCGCCACGAGGCCGAGCAGGCGCTGGGCCCGCGCTTCGACCTGCGCGAGTTCCACGACGCGGTCCTGTCGCAGGGCTCGGTGCCGCTACCGGTGCTGGAGCAGCAGGTCCGGGCCTGGGTGGCCGACGTCGGGGCCGCCAAGCCCGCGCCCGAAGCCGCCCCGACCCCGTAGCGACGGCTTCGGCCGCGACCGCGGCCATGCCCGCCGTTGTGGATAAGTCCTTGCCCGGACCCGCCCTGGCCGGCATAATGCGCGGCTCGCTGCGTCCCGCGGCGATTCCCGACCGGTGTTCCATCGACCGGCGGGGCCGACGCCGCCCGGGCTACGGGCGACAACCACACACCACCGAGGTGCACAGTGTCCAAAGTCTGCCAAGTCACCGGCAAGCGCACGACGACCGGCAACAACGTCTCGCATTCCAACCGCAAGACCCGTCGTCGCTTCCAGCCCAACCTCCACGAACGCCGCTTCTGGGTCGCGTCGGAGAATCGTTGGGTGAAGCTCCGCGTTTCCACCGCCGCGCTGCGCACCATCGACAAGAACGGCATCGACGCCGTCCTCGCCGACCTGCGCAAGCAGGGCGAGAAGGTCTGAGGAGAATCGAACCATGGCTTCCAAGCGCGACAAGATCCGTCTGATCTCCTCGGCCAACACCGGCCACTTCTACACCACCGACAAGAACAAGAAGAACACGCCGAACAAGATGGAGGTCAAGAAGTACGACCCCGTCGTTCGCAAGCACGTGATCTACAAGGAAGGCAAGATCAAGTGAGTGCAGGATGCACTCATCCCGGCCAGTACATGGATGTACGCTGAGCCGGGATCCAGCTTTCCCGTTCGAGTCGAAAGAAACCCGCCGCGAGGCGGGTTTCTTTTTGCCTTCGGAACGCAGCTGCGGTCAGGGGAACTCGGCCGGCCACAGGCGGTGGTTGTTCGCGAACGCCGCCGCGTCCGCTTCGTCCTTGTCGGCGTAGGTGAAAACGACTTCGCCCAGCGGGTCGAGCAGCATCCAGCCGACCGCGGCACCGGCGACCTCGAAGCGACCCGTGATTTCGGTGCTGTCGTCCATCGTGCGACCTCCAGGGTGGGGACGGTGCCGACGCTAGGAAGCGACCCGTAAAAACGCCGTCAAAACGACCCTCGAAACGCGCCCTCCACGCGCATGGCGAGGCATCCGTTCAGGCCATGGTCCATGGATTGCGCGGACGGCCTTTCCCCATTGCGCTTCCTGCCCCCGGCATTGCCTGGTTCTGGCCGAAGGAAACCCCGCCGCGAAGCGGGGTTTCCCCGTGCGCGAACCCGCATCAGCGCCTGATCGTGACCGGCGTGGTCTTGCTGCCGGTCGCGCCGTCGTCGTCGGTCACGGTCAGTGTGACGTTGTAGGTCCCGGTCGCGGCATAGGCATGCGTGGGGCTGGTCGCCGTCGACGACTTGCCGTCGCCGAAGTCCCAGTGGCGCGAGACGATGCTGCCGTCGCTGTCGGTCGAACGGTCGGTGAAGCCGACGATGCGGCGCACGACCTTGCTGCGGAAGTCCGCGACCGGCGGCGCGTTCGTCGGCCCGGCAACGCTGGTCTTGCCCACTTCGCCGGCGAAGGCCAGCGCGAACTGCGCGAACTTGACGCTGTGCTGCGCCGATTCGCCGAGGAAGGAAAGCGTGTCGCCGGTGGTGTGGATTTTGGGGTTGTAGCCGCGGAACGCGGGCGTGTTCTCGCCGCTTTCGTCGCCGGCCTCGAACATCATCGCGGCCGGATAGCCCGCGCTGGTCCATGACGCGTGGTCCGAGCAGCCATAGCCGCAGGTGATGGTGCCGCGGCGCAGGCCCATCGGCGCAAGGTAGGCATCGAACAGCTGGTTGAAGAAGCGCTTGAGGCTGGCGTTGGAATAATCGGTCACCAGCTGCATGTCCTCGGGCGAACCGACCTGGTATTCGGTCATGTCCAGCTGCAGCGCGCCGACCACGTTCACGCCGTTGGCCTTGAACTGCTGCGCGATCGCATTGGAACCGCGCAGGCCCGCTTCCTCGGCCGCATAGGCCATGAACTTCACCGTGCGCTGCGGCTTCCAGCCGCTGGCGAGCGCGATGCGCAGGGTTTCGGTCAGCGTCGCGATGCCGGAAGCATCGTCGTCGGCGCCCGGCGCGACCATCTCGGGGTTGCCGCCGGTGCTGTCGTTGATCGAATCCAGGTGCGCGCCGAGCACCACCACTTCGTCCGCGAGCTCGTTGCCCTGGATGGTGAGGATCACCGAGGGCTGGGTGGAGCAGTTCGTGCAGCCGGTGAACAGTTCGGTGCTGACGTCGCCACGGCCGGCGGCGAGCGATTCCCAGTGCGACTTGATCCATTCCGCCGCGGCCTTGCCGTAGCTGCTGGCGTAGTAGCGGTTCTTGTAGCCCTGCAGGGTGTCGATGGTGTCGTAGATGCCGGACTCGCCGGCCTGCGGCAGCCACGGATCCACCGTCGCGGCGTTGTCGATGGTGTAGCTCACCGCGAGCGAACGCACGGCGAGCGCGGAACGGTCGTTGGCGATGAAGCGGTCGGCCTCGGCGCGGCTGGCGAAGGCGAAGAAGCCGCCGCAGCGCAGTTCGCGCTGGTGGATCAGCCCGCTCACCGCATCGAGCATGTTCGCCTTCGCCTCGGACACGATCAGTTCGTTGCCGAGGCTGTCGCGGCGCGAGGCGGGCGCGCGCACCAGCGCGTGGATGGTGTCGAAGGTCTTGCGCGAAGTGACGATGTAGACCGGCGCGAACGGATCCTGCGCGGGATGCGCCGAACGTTGCCCCTGCACGGCGGCGTTCGCGGCGAAGGCGTGCGCGGGCACGAGGGCGGTCGACAGCAACGCGAGAACGAGCGGCAAGGTCTTCATCGGGCATCCTCCTGTGGCGCACGGGCGGATTCCCGGACTCCTGCCCGGATTGTGGCATCGCCACGCGGCCGCGGGAACACCGCGGTTTTATTGCGCCGCAGCGGGTCGTCCACGCGGGGCGTCCCTACACTCGACCGGTCTCGAACGGGAAACGCGCGCACGATGATGCCGGGCTGGCTCCTGCTGCTGGTGGCGCTGGCCTACGTCGGCCTGCTGTTCACCGTGGCGTGGTGGGGCGAACGCCACCCGCGCTTCGGCCAGGGCGCGCGCATGCGTCCGGTGGTGTACGCGCTGGCGCTGGCGGTGTACTGCTCGTCGTGGACGTTCTACGGCGCGGTCGGCACCGCCGCGCGCACCGGACTCGGTTTCCTGCCGATCTACCTCGGCCCGATCCTGCTGCTGCTGTTCGGCTGGCGCATCATCGAGCGCCTCGCGCTGGCCTCGGGTCGCCACCGCATCGTTTCCATCGCCGATTTCCTGTCCTCGCGCTACGGCCGCGCGCGCGGGCTCGCGGCGGTGGTGGCGATGCTCGCGGTGGTCGCGGCGATTCCCTACTTCGCGCTGCAGTTCAAGGCCGTGGGCATGAGCGTGGGGGTGATGAGCGGGCAACCGCTGGCGCGCGACTGGTACGCCGATCCCGCGCTGTACGTCGCGCTGATGCTCGCGGTGTTCGCGATCCTGTTCGGCACGCGGCGCATCGACGCCACCGAGCACCACCGCGGCATGGTCCTGGCGATCGCGCTGGAATCGCTGGTGAAGCTGGTCGCGTTCGTGGCCATCGGCGTGCTCGCGCTCGGCGCCATGCCCGGCGACGGCGGCATCGCCGCGCGCATCGTCGGCCACGCGCAGGCCTTCGTCGGCGCGCCGCTGCCGGCCGGCTTCCTCGCCCAGACCCTGCTCGCCTTCACCGCCATCGTCTGCCTGCCGCGCCAGTTCCACGTCGCGGTGGTCGAATGCCAGGACCCGGCCGACCTGCAGCCGGGACGCTGGCTGTTCATCGCCTACCTCGCACTGGTGTCGGTGCTGGTGCTGCCGATCGCGCTCGCGGGGCAGGCCCTGCCCGGCGCGGACGTGTCGATGGCCGACAGCTTCGTGCTCGCGTTGCCGCTGGCGCACGGCCACGACCTGCTCGCGCTCGGCGCCTACATCGGCGGACTGTCGGCGGCGACCGGCATGGTCATCGTCGCCAGCGTCGCGCTCTCGACCATGGTCAGCAACGACCTCGTGGTGCCGCTGCTGCTGCGCCGCGGTTTCCTGCACCAGGGCGCCGGCATCGAACGCCGCGTGCTGCTGATCCGCCGCATCGCGATCCTGCTGCTGGCGCTGGTCGCCTTCGCCTACCACCGCTACGCGATCGACCGGCAGGTGCTGGCGCAACACGGCCTGCTCGCCTTCGCCGCGGTCGCGCAATTCGCGCCGGCGCTGATCGGCGGCCTGTACTGGCGCGGCGCCAGCCGCGAGGGCGCGTACGCCGGCGTGCTCACCGGCGCGGCGATCTGGGCCTGGTGCCTGCTGCTGCCCGCGCTGCTGCAATCGGGCGGCGACGCGCCGGCGTGGTTGCGCGACGGACCCATGGGCCTGGCGTGGTTGCGGCCGGAATCGCTGTTCGGGCTCAGCGGCTGGGATCCGCTCACCCACGGCGTGTTCTGGTCGCTGCTCGGCAACACCGCCGCGTTCGCGTTCGTGTCCATGCGCCATCGCCCGCTGCTGCAGGACCAGCTCGCCGCCACCGGCTTCCTCGATCCCTACGCGCACCGGCCCGCGCTGGTCGCCGGCGGCTGGGTCGGCAAGGTGCGCGGCAGCGAACTGCTGACCCTGGCCGAACGCATCCTCGGCGAAACGCATGCGCGCCGCGCGTTCGAGGAACACGCGAAGTCGCGGCACGCGCCATGGGATCCGCAGCAGCCGGCGGATCGCGCGCTGGTGCAGCACACCGAACGCCTGCTCGCCTCCGCGCTGGGCGCCGCTTCCGCGCGCACCACGCTGACTTCTGTGCTGCGCGGTTCGGGCATGGAACTGGGCGAAGTCGTCAGCCTGCTCGACCAGACCTCGCACGCGCTGCGCTTCAACCGCGAAGTGCTGACCACCACCATCGAGAACATGCCGCAGGGCGTGAGCGTGGTCGACGCCGACCTGCGCCTCGTGGCGTGGAACGCGCGCTACCAGCAGCTGTTCGACTATCCCGACGGCATGCTCTACGTCGGCCGCCCGGTCGCCGACCTGCTGCGCTGGAACGCCGAACGCGGCGAGATGGGCCCGGGCGACATCGACACGCAGGTCGAACGCCGGCTCGAACACATGCGCGCCGGCACGCCGCACGTGTTCGAACGGGTGCGCGCCAACGGCCAGGTGATCGAACTGCTCGGCCGCGCCCTGCCCGGCGGCGGCTACGTCACCAGCTACAGCGACATCACCGACTACAAACGCGCCGAACGCGAACTGCGCGAGATCAACGAGACCCTGGAACAGCGCGTCGAACAGCGCACGCGCGAGGCCGAATCCGCGCAGCAGTCCAAGACCCGCTTCCTCGCCGCGATCAGCCACGACGTGCTGCAGCCGCTGCACGCGGCGCGGCTGTTCGCCTCGGCCCTGCGCGAACAGGACGACCCGGCCGAACAGGCGCGGCTGGCGACGCGCGTGGATGCTTCCCTGCGCGCCGCCGAGGACCTGCTCGACGGCCTGCTCGACGTCTCGCGCCTGGATGCCGGCGTGCTGCAGCCGCAGCTTTCCGACTTCAACGTCGCCGACCTGCTGCGCGAACTGCAGGCGCAATACGCGCCGACCGCGGCGCAACGCGGGTTGTCGCTGCGCGTGTACGCACCGACGTCGTTGCCGGTGCGCAGCGACCGTCGCCTGCTGCGGCGCGCGTTGCAGAACTTCCTCGGCAATGCGTTGCGCTACACGCAAACCGGCGGCGTGCTGCTGGCCGCGCGCCGTCGCGGCGGCGATGCTTCGCTGCAGGTCTGGGACAGCGGGCCGGGCATCCCGGCAGCGCACATGGCGCAGATCTTCGACGAATTCCAGCGCTTCGACCAACCCGGTGAACGCGGTGAACGCGGGCTCGGGCTGGGCCTGTCGATCTGCCAGCGCATCTCGCACGTGCTGCACCATCCACTGGACGCGCATTCGCGCGAGGGCCGCGGCAGCGTGTTCGCGATCCGCGTCCCGCGCGCGGCCAGCGCACCCGCGCCAGCACCGCAGATTTCGACATCACTTGGCGAGCCGCGCGACGCGGCATTGCAGGATTTACGTGTGCTGTGCGTGGACAACGATCCGGAAATCCTCGACGGCATGCGCGCCCTGCTCGAGCGCTGGGGCGTGGAGCCGGCCTGCGCATCGACCGTGGATGAAGCGCTGGCGCTGGCGAAGCAGACGCAACCCGAAGTGCTGCTGGTGGATTACCACCTGCACGACCGGCTCGATGGACTCGCCACGCTCGATGCATTGCGCGAAGCCTGCGGCGATGTTCCCGGCGCGCTGCTCACCGCGGATGGCAGCGATGCATTGAAACGCGCCGCACGCGAACGCGGTTATCAGTTGCTCACCAAACCGGTGAAACCGGCGTCGCTGCGCGCGTTCCTGGGGGCGATGCGGGGGAATGCGGTGGTTTGACGCTTTTCCCTCTCCCCTCGTGGGGTGAGCGGGGCATTCGAGCAGCGAAGCTGCGAGCCCGCGAACGCTCACCGGCATGCAGGCCGGTGAGCCGGAGCGGGTGCCGAAGGGCCTGCCCCTGAATGCTTTAGTCGGGGGCGGGAGAGGGGCACACACTCTGCAGCGTTGATCCCTGTAGGAGCGGCTTTAGCCGCGACCGGAACTCGCCCCCGCGTGACCCAGTCGCAGCCCATGAGCCAGCCTCGCTACACGCTGGATACACGCGGCATGTGCCCAACCGATATACTTGAATTTGGACTGCCAAAAATGTCGATTTTTGACTCCGTGCCGAACGTGGGATTTGAAGGGCTTTGAAGTATGTGTGCGAACGGAAGCCGAGGCTTATCTGAAGTCTCAGGTGAGTCAATGCGCTCATTCCCCGAACAAATGTCAGGCCGGATAACATCCCGCCCCTTTGTTCCATCTAATCGGACACAGAGCAAGTCCATGAGGGAGCATAAGAATGACTACCCGGCGTAACGCCTCGAACTCTAAGGCGAAAAAGATCTCGCCAAAGAAAAGTGTTTTGAACGAGAGAACAACCACCACCGCATTGGGAGTGGTTGATCTTTTTTGTGGCGCTGGTGGTCTTTCCGAAGGATTCCGTCAAGCAGGCTTCACCATTGTTGCCGGCTCTGACAACGACCCTGATGCAATGGCCACCTACGCTGAGAACTTCCCGGAAGCGCAAGCAATTATTGGCAATATCCGTTCTCCGTCGATAAAGAAAAAAATTCTAGAGGCGGCTCGTCATACGACCGTTTTGATTGGCGGACCGCCATGCCAAGCTTTTTCGCAAGTGCGCAACCACACGCGAATGATCGATGATCCTAGGAATGCGCTTTATCGTGAATTCGTTGACGTCCTCAGACAAACACTTCCTCCTTCCTTCCTCGTAGAGAACGTGACAGGAATGGATCAAATGGGGGTCCGTGAGCAAATAGCGGCGGATCTTTCCCTGGATGGCGAATATGCCGTACAAGCGCAAGTCGTAGACGCCGCTGACTTTGGCGTACCACAGTCGCGCAAGCGGTTGCTCTTTATTGGCGTACGCATTTCTAGTGGAATGACACCACCACTAATGGTTGGGACTTCTGCTACGCAAGGACTGACATTGGTGCGATTCGCTGGTTCGCGCCGCCCCAAGTACCAAGTCGTGATCCAGGAGCATATCCGTAGTCTGCATACGGGGGTCGCGCTCTCAGACTCAGAAAACATTGCTGCGGTAACTGCGGCAGATGCGATTAGCGATTTAGTGAATTTACCGGTTGGCAATCGTGATGACTCGCTGTCATATAGCGAACTGCTGCCTCCCGCCAGCGCATACCAGCGACTGATGCGAAAGGGGGCCGGTAAAGTTCTGACCAATGTTCAAGTACCTCGAATTAATCGAGACACTGAGCTACGGCTCCTTGGCATCCCCCCCGGCGGCAACTACCGCGATCTTCGAGAGGGCTTACTCGAGCGCTACATTACAGGTCACCGCTGGGGCCAAGATAATGGGACCGGCAGGCTCTCGCGCAAACATTTCTATGCCTATCGTCGTCTGCATCCTGACGTTTGGGCATGGACACTCAACACGAAAGCAGACTCTGTCTATCACTACAGCGTCGCTCGTGGGCTGTCTGTCCGCGAATTTGCGAGACTTCAATCGTTTCCTGATCGCTTCATTTTTACTACCGATCCGAGGAAAGGAATGATCGAAGGACGACACGATGGCGGACCTTCGCATTCTCGCTATCGTCAGGTCGGCAATGCTGTTCCGCCCTTATTGGCTAAGGCAGTTGCTGAAAACCTGTTAACGCAGCTGTTATCCGCATCAAATTTGCCTAGGAAATACGCCAAAGCTAGTTAAGGGGACATTGTGGCTAAGGAAAAGAACGGCCCGAAAACTGCAAAGACCATTTCGTCTGCGTTTGGTGCAGAAAATCGCGAGCGGATTATTGACGAATATTTCTCGGAAAAAGCTGCGAGCAGCATTGAACCAAGTCAAGCTTGGGAGCATGTATATCAGCTACTTCTTTGGGTAGATCAAACGACCGGTTTAGGGCATTGCTACGAAAGCGATAAGAGTCAACCGGGAAAAGTCTGGTACGCCCGTTCCTTGGCTTTCCATAAATGGATCTCTGACTCTCTTAAGTCCACTCCGAATGAAGTGGCAACGAAAATTGATTGGCTGTTTATTCGTGCGGCGGAAGATTTGGCCGCATATGTTCTAAAGAACTCAACAAAACTGGCTGAAAAGGCAGTTAAACAACGAGAGCCATATAAGGACTCGGCCTTTCCTAAACCGGGTGAAAATCCTGAACTCGTTGCCATTATCAAAACGACACTTGGCGAGCATCTTGCGGACCCGCCCGAAGAACTGTGGAATCAACTCGTTCAAAAAGTCCGCCAATATTTTGCCCTAGATAACAAGCGAAAGAATTTGGTTGGAGAAGGTTTTGAGGATGTTCTCTCTCAAATCGTTAAGCGGGCATGCCGTAGAGAAGGGCTAGAAGTTCACACACGCAGCCTCTTGCGGAAGCTTCGTGGATTCGAGAACTTTCGGATGGGTGAAAAGCAAATCAAGGTCGATTTGGCGATCTTGAAACCAAATATGCGCACCATCGTGACTGTTAAGTGGAGCGTGCGTGCTGATCGGGAAAGGCAATTTACATCTGATTTCGCCGACTACCTAAAAGCGGAATCAAGCGGTCAACCGTTTGAATATGTCTTTGTGACAAATGAGTTTGATCCCGCAAGACTCATGCGTGCATGCGAGCAATTGAATGGAAACACTCATCTCTTCGCCCATGTCGTGCACATTAATACAGAAGCAATCAAAGCCACCTATCAACCGCCCGCGCTTGATAAAGAGAAAGCCAAAGATGTCGCTAAGAAAAAGGTAACGACCAACAAGAGTCGAGGAGATTCCAAGAGTGAAGAAAGCTCGATGCAAAAAGTGTTGCAGTTCATCGAGTCTGGGCGACTTATAAGTTTAGAACAATGGCTTAAAAATCTTGAAGCTGAGAATTAGAAGTCGCGGCTAAAGCCGCTCCCACAAAAGAGCTACGTCACTCATCCTCTTCCGGCGGCACCACCGCATCCGGATCGACCATCAACTTGCCGGCCATCAACACCGCCTGGGTGCGGTTGTTCGCGCCGAGCTTGCGCAACACCGCGCTCATGTGCGCCTTCACCGTCGCCTCGGACACGCCCAGCTCGTAACCGATCTGCTTGTTGAGCAGCCCTTCGCCCAGCATCTGCAACACCCGGAACTGCTGCGGCGTCAGCTCGCGCACGCGCGCGGCGACATCGCGTTCCTCGTCCCCCGCCGGAGGCGCGGAACGCACCGATTCCGGCGCCCAGCGTTCGCCATCGAGCACGCATTGCAGCGCGCCGGCGAGCGTGGCCGCATCCGACGACTTGGGGATGAAACCCATCGCGCCGTGGTCCAGCGCGCGGCGCATGGTTTCCGGCTCCTCGCGCGCGGACACCATCACCACCGGCAACTGCGGATGCATGGCGCGCAGGTGCACCAGCGAGGAAAATCCGCGCGCGCCGGGCATGTTGAGGTCGAGCAGCAGCAGGTCCGCGTCCGGCTCGGCCTCGACCAGCGCGTACAGCGCGTCGGCGTCCTCGGCTTCGCGGATCTTCGCGTCGGGCAGCAGGCGCGCGGCCACGCCGCGCAGCGCTTCGCGGAACAGCGGATGGTCGTCGGCGATGAGCAGCGTGCTCAAGCCGCTCCGCGCCGGTTCTGCACCAGCGAATCCACGACGCTCGGGTCGGCGAGCGTGCTGGTGTCGCCAAGCTGGTCGGGCGCGTCCTCGGCGATCTTGCGCAGGATGCGGCGCATGATCTTGCCGCTGCGCGTCTTCGGCAGGCCCGGCGCCCACTGGATGTGGTCGGGCGTGGCGGTCGGGCCGATCTCGTTGCGCACCTGCTGCACCAGCGCCTTGCGCAATTCCTCGGTCGCGTCGATGCCCTGCTTCAGGGTGACGTACGCGTAGATGCCCTGGCCCTTGATGTCGTGCGGGAAACCGACCACCGCCGCTTCGGCGACATCGTGGTGGCCGACCAGCGCGCTCTCCACCTCGGCGGTGCCGATGCGGTGTCCGCTGACGTTGATCACATCGTCGACGCGGCCGGTGATCCAGTAGTAGCCATCGCCATCGCGGCGGCAACCGTCGCCGGTGAAGTACATGCCGGGATAGGTCTTGAAGTAGGTGTCGATGAAGCGCTGGTGGTCGCCGTAGACCGTGCGCATCTGCCCAGGCCACGAATCCAGCAGCACGAGGTTGCCTTCGGTCGCGCCGTCGAGGATCGCGCCGGTGGCGTCGACCAGCGCGGGATGCACGCCGGGCAACGGCAGGGTCGCCGAACCGGGCTTGAGGTCGGTGGCGCCGGCGATGGGCGAAATGAGGATGCCGCCGGTCTCGGTCTGCCACCACGTGTCCACGACCGGGCAGCGCGCGTCGCCGACGGTGTCGTAATACCAGCGCCAGGCTTCGGGGTTGATCGGTTCGCCGACGGTGCCGAGCAGGCGCAGCGACTTGCGCGAAGTCTTCTTCACCGGCGCGTCGCCTTCGCGCATCAGCGCGCGGATCGCGGTCGGCGCGGTGTAGAAGATGGTGACGCCGTGCTTGTCGATCACTTCCCAGAAGCGCGAGACGGTCGGGTAGTTCGGGATGCCCTCGAACATCACCTCGGTCGCGCCGTTCGCCAGCGGCCCGTACACGATGTAGCTGTGGCCGGTGACCCAGCCGACGTTGGCGGTGCACCAGAACACGTCGCCGGGCTTGAGGTCGAACACCAGTTCGTGCGTGTACGCGCACCACAGCAGGTAGCCGCCGGTGGTATGCAGCACGCCCTTGGGCTTGCCGGTGCTGCCCGAGGTGTAGAGGATGAACAGCGGGTCTTCCGCGTTCATGCGTTCGGGTTCGCATTCCGCCGGCTGGCCGTCGACCACCGCGTCGTACCAGCGGTCGCGCGGCATCTGCATGCCGACCGCGCCGCCGGTGTGGCGGACCACGAGCACGGTTTCCACCGAATTGGTGCCCGGCAGTTTCAGCGCCGCGTCGACGTTCGCCTTCAGCGGCACCCTCTTGCCACCGCGCAGGCCTTCGTCGGCGGTGATGATGAGCTTGCTGCCGCAGTCGGCGACGCGGTCGGCGATGGAGTTGGGCGCGAAGCCGCCGAACACCACCATGTGGATCGCGCCGATGCGCGCGCAGGCGAGCATCGCCACCGCCGCGGCCGGGATCATCGGCAGGTAGATGGTGACGCGGTCGCCCTTGCGCACGCCGAGGTTGCGCAGCGCGTTCGCCAGCTTGCACACGCGCGCGTGCAGTTCGCGGTAGGTGATGCGTTCGCCGGGCGAATCCGGGCCATCGGGCTCGAACACCAGCGCGACCTGGTCGCCGCGTTCGGCGAGGTGGCGGTCTAGGCAGTTGACGCTGGCGTTGAGTTCGCCGTCCTCGAACCAGCGGATGCGGAAATCCTCCAGGTCGTAGCTGACGTCCTTGATCCGTGTCGGCGCCTTGTACCAGTCGAGGCGCTTGGCCGCCTCGCGCCAGAACGCGTCGGGATCGTCGACCGCCGCCTGGTACATGCGCGCGCAGGCGCCCTGGTCGACATTGGCCTGCGAACCGAATGCAGGTTCCACCGGATAGACATCGCTCATCGTTTCCTCCGCGACCGCCCGCGGGCGGCGTTCGTTCGCGTCGATTTTGACGCATCCCGCGTGTTGCATCGCATCAAGCGCCTTAGACATTGGTCGTATACGCCCGGCTTTTCGACCAAAGGCGAATAGGCGCGCACGCGCCGCTCGCCCACCCTCGCGGCGTGCCCATTGGCGGGCGCACCGGGGAGGAACAACGATGGATGCATGCATCACGCGCAAGCGCTTGTCGCTCGCGCTGGCGATCGCGCTGCTGGCGCCGGGCACGGCGCTGGCCGGGACCGCGAAGGAAAAGGAGCTCGAAGCGCGCGTCGCCCAGCTCGAGGCGCAGGTCCAGGCGCTGCTGGGCGCGCAGCAGCAGCAACAGGCGCAGATCACCGACACGAAGACGCAGCTCGACCAGGTGAAGGTGGTGCAGGCGGCCGACGACGGCAAGCCGCGGGTCCAGTCCGCGCCGATCCTGGGCACGCCGAACAGCACGTTCTCGTACGGCGGCTTCATCAAGTTCGATTCGATGGTCACCGACACCAGCGACGGCGCCATCGCCGACGGCAGTTCCGGCCGGCTGTTCTACGTGCCCGGCACGATCCCGGTGGTGGCGAACGGCGCCGAACCGGATGTCGATCCCTACACCGACTTCCACGCGCAGTTCTCGCGCTTCTGGCTGAGCGCGGACCACGTCACCGACGGCGGCGACAAGCTCAAGGGCTACGTGGAAATGGATTTCTTCGGCGGCGGCAGCAACGCGCTGGCCGGCAACGAAGTCGCCACGAACACCTACGCGGTCACCCTGCGCCAGGCCTACGTGAGCTGGAACAACTGGCTCGCCGGCCAGACCTGGTCGAACTTCCAGGACGTGGCCGCGCTGCCCGATGCGGTGGACTTCGTCGGCCCCACCGACGGCACCACCTTCGTCCGCCAGGCGCAGTTGCGCTACACCAACGGCGGGTTCTCGGTGTCGGCGGAAAACCCGCAGACCACGGTGAACACGATCGCCACCGCCACGCGCACCAACGGCACCGGTTCGAACGCGATGCCGGACATCACCGCGCGCTACGTGACCAAGGGCGGCTGGGGCCACTTCTCGGCGGCGGGCCTGCTGCGCCAGTTCAAGCTCGGCGACGAAACCACTTCGGGCGCCGCGGTCAGCCTGTCGGGCAAGTTCAACCTCGGCGCGAAGGACGACATCCGCTGGATGGCGAACTACGGCAAGGGGCTCGGCCGCTACATGGCCTTCGGCCTCGGCCCCGACACCGCGCTCGACGCCAACGGCGAACTGCACGCGGTCGGCGCGGCCGGCGGCTTCGTCGCCTGGCGGCACGTGTTCAATCCCAAGCTGCGCGGCAACCTGATGTATTCCGCGTCCGTGTTCGACAACGACAAGGGCCTGGCGGGCTGGAACCCGCTGAGCGAGCTGGTTACCGAACGCGCTTCGTCCATCCACGCCAACCTGATCTATTCGCCGCTGCCCAAGCTCGACGTCGGCGTCGAGTTCGGCTACGGCAAGCGCGAACTGGAGAACGCCGACGCGGGCGACCTCAGGCGCATCCAGGCCAGCATCAAGTACATCTTCTAAGGGAGAACCGCATGTCCACGATCACCGCTGGAAACCACGCGGGCCCTCCCGCAGGCAGCCTCACCCAGGGCCACAAGAAGGTCATCTTCGCCTCGTCGCTCGGCACCGTGTTCGAGTGGTACGACTTCTACCTCTACGGATCGCTCGCCGCGATCATCGCCAAACAGTTCTTCAGCGGGGTGAACGAGACCACCGGCTTCATCTTCGCGTTGCTCGCGTTCGCCGCCGGCTTCTTCGTGCGTCCGTTCGGCGCGGCGTTCTTCGGCAGCCTCGGCGACCGCATCGGCCGCAAGCACACCTTCCTCATCACCATCGTCATCATGGGCCTGTCGACCTTCCTCGTCGGCATCCTGCCCAACTACGCGACGATCGGCGTGGCCGCGCCGGTGATCCTCATCGCCTTGCGCCTGTTGCAGGGCTTGGCGCTGGGCGGCGAATACGGCGGTGCCGCGACCTACGTCGCCGAACACGCGCCGCACGGCAAGCGCGGCCTGTACACCAGCTTCATCCAGATCACCGCGACCGCCGGCCTGTTCCTGTCGCTGCTGGTCATCCTCGGCTGCCGGATCAAGCTGGGCAATGATGCGTTCGAGGCCTGGGGCTGGCGCATTCCGTTCGTGGTGTCGATCGCGTTGCTGGGCGTGTCGGTGTGGATCCGCATGCAGTTGCACGAATCGCCGCTGTTCAAGCAGATGAAGGAAGAAGGCAAGGTCGCCAAGACCCCGTTCCGCGACAGCCTGTTCTCCAGCAACGGCAAGCTGATGCTGCTCGCGCTGCTCGGCGCCACCGCCGGCCAGGCCGTGGTCTGGTACGGCGGCCAGTTCTACTCGCTGTTCTTCCTCACCCAGACGCTGAAGGTCGACGGCACCACCGCGAACCTGTTCATCGCCGCGGCGCTGTTGCTGGCCACGCCGTTCTTCGTGGTGTTCGGCTGGCTGTCGGACAAGATCGGGCGCAAGAAGATCATCATGGCCGGCTGCCTGCTGGCGGCGCTGACCTACTTCCCGATCTTCAAGGGACTGACCCACTACGCCAACCCGGCGGTGGAGGAAGCGCGCGCGTCGTCCCCGGCGGTGATCCACGCCGATCCGGCGACCTGCAGCTTCATGTTCGACCCGATCGGCAAGAAGGTGTTCACCAACTCCTGCGACGTCGCCGCCACCGCATTGGCCAAGGCCGGCATCCCATACACGATCGAGCAGGGACAAAGCGGCTCGGTGGCCACGGTCACGGTCGGCAGCACCCGAGTCGCGGCCTACGAGGGCGCGGGACTGTCGAAGGACGAGGGCAAGGCGAAGGCCGATGCGTTCGGCAAGGAACTGAAGGGCGCGCTGGCGGCGGCGGGTTATCCGGAGAAGGCCGACCCGGCGCGCATCAACAAGCCGATGGTGCTGCTGCTGCTGTGGATCCTGGTGGTGTACGTGACCATGGTCTACGGCCCGATCGCCGCGTGGCTGGTGGAACTGTTCCCCACGCGCATCCGCTACACCTCGATGTCGCTGCCGTACCACATCGGCAACGGCTGGTTCGGCGGATTCCTGCCGACGATCGCCTTCGGCCTGGTCGCCGCGACCGGCAACATGTACCAGGGCCTGTGGTACCCAGTGGTCGTGGCGCTGATGACCTTCGTGATCGGCGGGCTGTTCCTGCGCGAGACCAAGGACGTCGACATCACGCAATAGATCGTCCTCTCCCCCGAAGGACGCGCAGGCGCCGGATTCGTCCGGCGCCTTTTTTTCGCGCGCCTCAACCGTCCAGCGATTCGGCCAGCACGAGCAGCGCCTCGCGCGGCGCTTCGATCACTTCGCCGTGCGAGACCACGATGCGGCGCAGGCGTTCGTCCGCCGCCCAGTCGCGGAACTGCGCGGCCAGCGCGGGCTTGTCCCGGATCCAGTGGCGGGCCAGCCGCGGGATCTGCGGCGCGCGCACGCCGAAGCCGAGCAACCGGGCCATCACCTGCGCACCGAGCCCATCGGGATGCGCGACGTGCGCGATCACGTCGTTGGTCACGAGCGTACGGCCGTCGCCGCGCTCCACCGACAGCGCGAGCTCGCTGTCGCCGACGCCGGCGATCGGCAGCAACTTCACCCATGCATCGTCGAACACGTCATCGGTGGCATCGACCGGCACGACTTCCTCGACCTCGTTGCGCGCGCCCGCGGGCGCAATGACGCGGATGCCGGGATAGCGCTGCTTCCAGATGCCGGCGTCCAGCCGATGGTGCGCGTTGGGCACCACCATGAACCTCGGTTGCGCGAAGCGTTCGAGGCGCTGCATCTCGTCCTCGCGCAGGGCGATCGCGCTGTAGACCACGCCGTCGCCGGATTCGAGCCTCGCCACGGTCATGCGCCGCGGGAAATTGCCCAGCGGCATGTGAATGGTGCCAGCGACGGTGAGCAGGCCCTCGTCGACCTGCTGCAACGGGCCGTGTTCCTGCACCGTCCATGCCTCGTATGCCTTGGTCATCGCGCGCTCCTGCGCCTGCGGCCATCCGGGGCCGGGATCGCAGTCTCGCGGCGACGGCGCGAAGCCGTCGCGAAGGGCATGCGCATTCATGCGCGGCGCACTATTGCGGCGGCGACGCCAATTCGCGTGCGTTCAGGTAGCCGTCGTGGTTCGCATCCTGCCTGCGGAAGCGCTCGGCGATGCGCGCGCGATGCTGTTCGCGGGTGATCGGCGCGCCCTTGCCGCCGGGCTGTTCCGACGGCGAGAGGATGCCGTCATGGTCGCGGTCCATCGCGTCGAAGGCGTAGCTCAGCCAGTCCTGGTATTCGACCAGGGAAACGCGGCCGTCGTGGTCCGCGTCCATGCGCGCGAGGTAATCGCCGGTGGCGTCGACTTGCGCGAACGCCAGGGCCGGCGCGAACGCCAGCATCATCGCGACCGCGCGCAACTCAGACGCGCGTGGCCTGCAGCGAATAGCCCTTGAGCCGCGCGGCATAGGCCTGCAATGCGTGGATGCCGCTGGCTTCGGCCTCGCGGCACCAGGCCTGTAACTGGTGCAGGCGTTCGGCGGCGTCGTGGCTGCGCGCGGTCAGCACCTGCGCAAGGCGCGCGCGCGCATCGACCAGCGCGCGGATGCGCGGCGATTCCTCCACCCATGCGTGCATCTGCGCGCGCGCTTCGGGCTTGAGCCAGCGGCCGTCGTCGGCGAGGCCGTGGCGCAGCTTGCGCGGCAGCAGGCGGCGCAGGCGGGTGCCGCGCGCGGCGGCTTCCTCCTGCAACGCGGGCTTGAGCACGCTGCGCTTGAAGTCGGTCATGGCCTGGAAGCGGTGCGCGAGCAGCGCCTTCATCGTGTCCGTATCCGGCACCGGGATGTTCGGGCGCACGTCCAGCGCCGGCGCGACGCGCAGCACCTTGGCGAGCCCCAGCATCTGCGCGGTGCGGATCGCGGCCCAGCCGATGTCGAATTCCCACTTGCGCAGGGCGAACTTCGCCGAGGACGGGAACGCATGGTGGTTGTTGTGCAGTTCCTCGCCACCGATCCACACGCCCCAGGGCGAGAGGTTGGTCGCGGTGTCGTCGGTTTCGAAGTTGCGGTAACCCCACCAGTGGCCGAGGCCGTTGACCACGCCCGCGGCCCAGAACGGAATCCACGCCATCTGGATCGCCCAGATCGCCACGCCCTTGAAGCCGAACAGCAGGAAGCTGGCGAACAGCAGCAGGGTCGGGCCCAGGGTCGCGTGCGGCGTGTAGACCTTGCGTTCGATCCAGTCGTCCGGGCAGCCCTTGCCGTACTGCTCGATGGACGCGCGGTCGGCGCGCGCCTCGCGGTACAACTCCACGCCGTGCCAGAACACGTTGCCGATGCCCTTGACCACCGGGCTGTGCGGGTCTTCCTCGGTCTCGCACTTGGCGTGGTGCTTGCGATGGATCGCCGCCCACTCGCGCGCGATCATCGAGGTGGTGATCCAGTTCCAGAAGCGGAAGAAATGCGCCAGCAGCGGATGGAAGTCGACGCCGCGGTGGGCGATGCTGCGGTGCAGGTACAGCGTCACCGAGAAGATGGTGAGCTGGGTCGCGACCAGCAGGTACACCGCGAGGGCGAGCCAGCCGGGCTGGACCAGGCCGCCGGTGAGGAAGTCGAGCAGGGAAGCGGGCATGTCGGGATCTCGGGGCGCGGGGAAGCGCACGGCACATGATGGGGCCTGCCGCCCCCAGAGTCACCCGTGGGCGGCGTATGTTGTTCATTCCCGTGAATTTTTTGGGCCTGCGTCGCGGTTTCGCGGGGCCCGGGCCCGGCTAGCGCCGGATGGCCACCCGCTTGGCCGGACTGCTGCAACCCACGGGGGCGCCGATGACATCGGCCACCTCGTCCCAGAGCTGGCGCAGGTCCTGCCGCAACTCGGTCGGGGCCGCCTGCTGGTAGGCCAGGAAGACTGCGGCGATGCCGTTGTCGTAATCGACCCATGGCGAACTGCCGAAGACGCCGGTGCTGGAGACGCGGGTCGTGGTGCCGTTGCAATCGACCACGTTGACCCACTCGCCGTAGCCGTAGCCATAGGCTTCCGGGTACGGATCCGCGTCCGGGTCGATCGGCAGCCCGTGCGACCGGTCGCGCTGCATTTCGGCGATGCTGGCCGGCGACAGGTAGGCCTTGCCGCCGTACATGCCGCGCTGCAGGACCATCTGCACGACGATGGCGTAATCGCGCTGGTTGGAGCGCGCGCCGCCGGCGATGATCGGGTTGTTGAACGGGCGGCCGCGCTTGTCGGCGCCGAAATCGGTGCCGGTCAGGCCCAGCGGCTGGATCAGTTCGGAATCGAGCAGCTGCGCCCAGGTCTTGCCGGTCGCGCGTTCGGCCATGGCGCCGGCCACCTGCATCGAGTTCTCGCCGTAGGCGAACAGCGTGCCGGGCCCCGCGACGAGCGGTTCGCCCAGGATCGCCTTGGCGCAGTCGTCGAGCGCCATGTTGCGGGCCGGGTATTGGAGGCAATCGTTGCTGATCGCGCTCATCCCGGAGGTATGGCTGAACAGCTGTCCGAGGGTGATCGCGCCCTTGGTCGCGTCCGCGTTCGGATAATCGCTGCCGTAGTAATCGGCGACGGTGTCGTTCCAGCTCATCCGTCCTTCTTCCACCAGGCGTTGCAGCACCAGCGCCGACAGCCACTTGCTGGCCGAGGCGATCGGCACCGTCGGGCTGACCCGCGCATAGCTGCCGAAGCCCTGCTTGTAGATCGCCTTGCGGTTCTGGATGACGATCAGCGACGCGCCCTTCAGCGGGTACTGCGCCGATTTGCCGACGAAGGTGTTGACGTAATCGGTGACCGGCTGGAAGTCGTAGCCCTGCGCCTGCACCGCGGGAACGAAACCAAGGAACGCTAGGGAAAGCAGCAGGACGCGGCGCATGGTGGATCCCCCCGGGGCATGTCTATCTGGATTGTAACGGCGCCGCGACGGTGGAGCGGACACCCTCCGTCGCGCAGGCGATCACCCCGAGGAAGCGGCTCCCGTGGCGGATGCGGCGTGCAGGCGATCGACCTCGTCCTGGATGACCCGGGTGATCTCGCCCACGATTTCCCCGAAGGAGTCCTCGCCGTAGCCGATGTGCCGGCCCGCTACCCGGCCCTCGGGATCGATGATCCACAGGTTCGGATAGCTCTTCACGCCGTAGCTTTCGGCGATGCCGCCGCTGCGGTCGCGGGCGAAGGTGAGGGTGTAGTCGCGCATCTGCCGGGTCATGGCGCGGTATTCGTCGTTGCCGTCCTGCACGTTGACGGCCACGACCCGGAAGTAGTCGGGACCGGCGCGGGTCTGCATCTCGTTCAGCGCCGGAAGTTCCTTGCGGCAATACCCGCACCACGACGCCCAGAACGTCACCACCACCACCTTGCCGCGCAACTTCGCCAGGTCGACCGAGTCGCCGTTGCGGTCCGTGCCCAGCAGTTGCGGCGGAACGTCGCCGACGGCAGGCGCAGGGGCCGTCGCCGCGGCTTGCGCCCACGCCGACACCAGCGACAGGACAAGGGCCATCCATCGCGATCGAAGCATTGTTCCGCCCTCCCCGGCGTGTGGACAGTCTAGCCAGAACCGATGTCGGAACGGGCGACAATGGCGCATGCCCGAACTCCCCGAAGTCGAAACCACCCGCGCCGGACTCGCCCCGCACCTCGAGGGCCGGCGCGTGCGTTCGGTGCTGCTGCGCCGCCCGGACCTGCGCTGGCCGATTCCCGCGGAAATCGGCGAACGCCTGCCGGGACAGCGCATCGCCGCGGTCCGCCGCCGCGCCAAGTACCTGCTGCTGGAGACCGGCGCCGGCAGCGCGCTGCTGCACCTGGGCATGTCCGGCAGCCTGCGGGTGCTGCCGGGGAAGACACCGGTGCGCGCGCACGACCACGTCGACCTGGCGCTGGATTCGGGCCGGGTGCTGCGCTTCAACGATCCGCGCCGCTTCGGTTGCCTGCTGTGGCAGCCGCCGGGCGAAACCCACGAATTGCTGCGCGACCTCGGCCCGGAACCGCTGTCCGACGCGTTCGACGGCGAATACCTGTTCGAACGCAGCCGCGGCCGCCAGGCACCGGTGAAAACCTTCCTGATGGACCAGAAGGTCGTGGTCGGCGTCGGCAACATCTACGCCGCCGAGGCGCTGTTCGCCGCCGGCATCTCGCCGCTGCGTGCGGCCGGCAAGGTGTCGCGCGAGCGCTACGAGGCGCTGGCCGCGGAGGTGAAGCGCATCCTCGCCCACGCCATCGCCCGCGGCGGGACCACGCTGCGCGATTTCATCGCCCCGGACGGCGCGCCGGGCTACTTCGAACAGGAACTGGCCGCCTACGGCCGCGGCGGCGAACCCTGCCCGCGCTGCGGCCGGCCGCTGAAGCAGGCCATGATCGGCCAGCGCGCCAGCGTCTGGTGCGGGCACTGCCAGCGCTGAGGAACGCCACGGAGCCGGCGGTATAGTGGCCGCAGGCGCGCGGGGAGGCGCACAGCGCGAATGAGCGATTCCGGCGACATCACCCAACTGCTCGGCGCCGCGCGCGATGGCGATCGCGACGCTCTCGGCCAAGTGCTGTCCACGCTCTACCACGAGCTGCATGCCATGGCCCGGCGCCAGCTCGCCGGCCAGCGCGGGCACACGCTCGACGCGACCGCGCTGGTGCACGAGGCCTACCTCAAGCTCACCGGCCGCCGCGAAGTCGAGTTCAGCGACCGCGCGCACTTCTTCGCCTATGCGGCGTCCGCGATGCGCAGCGTGGTGGTCGACTACGCCCGCCAGCGCCTCGCGCAGAAGCGCGGCGGCGACCAGCACCGCGTCACCGACCTGCCCGAGGACCTCGAATCCGCGTTGCGCGTCGACGACGAGACGCTCGGCCTCGACGCGGCGCTGACCAAGCTCGCCGCGGTCGATCCCAAGCTCGCGCAGGTGGTGGAACTGCGTTACTTCGGCGGCCTGTCGGAACTGGAGATCGCCGGCCTGCTCGAACGTTCCGAACGCAGCATCCGCCGCGACTGGCAGAAGGCGCGGATGTTCCTGCTCGCCTCGCTCAAGGAAGCCTGAGCCCGGCGCGCATGGATGCCGAGCGCTGGCAACGGCTGTCCCCGCTGCTCGACGCCCTGCTGGAGCTGGATGCCGAAACGCGCGCGCGCAGCCTTGCGCTGATGCGCGAGGAAGATCCGCAGACCGCGGACGACCTCGAGGCATTGCTCGCCGACGAAGCCGGGAATTCGGAATTCCTCAGCGAACCGCTGCTGGCCGCGCCCGGGCCGCGTCCCGATGCAAGCATCGGCCCGTACCGGCTCGAACGCCTGCTCGGCGAAGGCGGCATGGGCCAGGTGTGGATGGCCTGCCGCGACGACGGCCTGTACCAGCGCCGGGTCGCGCTGAAGCTGCTGCGCCCCGGCCTCGCCGATCCCAACCTGCGCCTGCGCTTCACCCGCGAACGGCAGATCCTCGCGCGGCTCGAGCACGCAAACATCGCGCGCCTGCTCGATGCCGGCGCCACCCAGGACGGCCAGCCCTACCTCGCGCTGGAATACGTCGACGGCGAGCCGATCACCGACTGGTGCGCGCAACGGCAGCCGCCGCTGCAGCAGCGCCTCGCGCTGTTCCTGCAGACCTGCGACGCGGTCAGCCACGCGCACGCGAACCTGATCGTGCACCGCGACCTGAAGCCGTCGAACATCCTGGTCACCGCGCTCGACGACGTGCGCCTGCTCGATTTCGGCATCGCCAAGTTGCTCGACAACCCCGAGGCGATGCTCGACAACACCCGCACCGGCCTGCGCGCCTTCACCCTGCACTACGCCGCGCCCGAACAGATCCGCGGCGAGCCGGTCACGACCATGACCGACGTGTATTCGCTCGGCGTGGTGCTGTACGAACTGCTCACCGGCAGCAAGCCGTACAAGCCGCGGCGACCGACCGACGCGGAATGGGAAGAGGCGATCCTGCACGCCGACCCGCAGCGCCCGTCGCAGGCGCTGCAGCGCGCCGCCGACGCCGACCCGGCGCACGGGCACGCGCTGCGCAGGTTCGCGCGCCAGGTCGCCGGCGACCTCGACAACATCGTGCTGAAGGCGCTGGCCAAGCAGCCCGAGCGCCGCTATCCGTCGGTCGAGGCGCTGGCGCAGGACATTCGCCGCTTCCTCGACGGCAAGCCGGTGCAGGCGCGCCCGCACAGCGTCGAATACCGGTTGCGCAAGTACGTGCACCGGCATCGCTGGGCGCTGTCGACCGCATTGCTGGTACTGCTGGTGCTGAGCACCGCGCTCGGCATCGTCGCGTGGCAGGCGCGCCAGGCCCTGCGCGAGGCCGCGCGCGCGCAGGCGATGCAGGATTTCGTGGTCGGCCTGTTCCAGAACGCGGGCGAAGCGCCCAATCCCGGCAACATCGACGTGCGCCGCCTGCTCGCCGCCGGCATCGAGCGCGGCGACCGCGAACTCGCGCACCAGCCCGAGGCCCGCGCCGAACTCTACGGCGTGGTCGCGCGCCTGCGCATCGGCCTCGGCGACTACCGCGCCGCCTACGACCTGCTGCGCCGCGAAGTGCTGGTCGTCGCCACCCTCGACGATCCGCCGCCGGGCCTGATGCTCGCGCTGTACACCGACATCGGCCACGCGCAGCGCCTGCTCGCGCGGCCCGACGAATGCCTGCAGACCCTGCAGCCGCTGGAAGCGCGCGCGCACCGCGAACAAGCGCGCCTGCCGGTGCAGGCCGCGGATTTCTATTCCGAATTCGGGCGCTGCAAGCGCCGTGCCGGCGATCGCGACGGCGCCGCGATCCTGTTCGAACGCGCGCTTTCGATCCGCCGCGGCACGCTCGACGACGATACCGGCGCGATCGAGAACCTCGCCGACCTCGCCGACCTGCGCAAGGACGCCGCCGACAACGCCGGCGCGCTGCGCGGCTACCGCGATGCGCTGTCCAGGCTGCAGGCCGGGCCCGGCATGCGCCATCCGCTCGCGGTGGAACTGCTGCGCAACATCTGCGCGCTCGAACGCATCGAAGGCGACATGGCCGCGGCGCAGCGCGACTGCCAGCGCGCGTTGTCGCTTGCCGACAGCGTGCTCGGCCCGCAACACCGCGAAACCATCGATGCCGGCCGGCAATGGGCGGCGATGCTGGTCGACCTCGGCCGCCTGCGCGAGGCCGAAGCCGCGTTCGACCACAGCCGCACATGGCTGGCCGAGCGCCTCGGCGCGAACAGCGAGGACGTGGCGATCGACGACAACAGCCTGGCGATCGTCGACTGGGAACGCGGCGACATCCCCGCCGCGCTCGCCTCCATCGATCGCGCCATCGCCACGTGGAGCGATTCCGGGCAACCGCTGCGGCTGGCCTCGGTGCTGTTCAACAAGGCGCTGATCCTGCACGACGTCCACCGCGATGCCGAAGCGTTGCCGCTGGTCGAACGCAGCCGGCGCCTGCGCGCGCCGCTGCTCGGCGGCAACCATGCGCTGGTCGGCGAGAGCGACCGCCTGCTCGGCGACATCCACGCAGCGCTCGGCGATCCCGGCGCGGAAGCCGAACTGCAGCGCGCGGTGCGGATCCTCGACGCGGCCTACGGCCCCGCCCGCGCGTCCGCGCGTCGCGCGCAACTGTCGCTGGCGGCGTTCCGCGCGCAACGCGGCGATGCAGCGGCGCTGGCGCAGCTGGACGCCTTGGGCGACCTTCGCGCCGACGATTTCGAATTGCGCAAGGTCGCGTGGCTCGCGCGCGCCGAAGCCGCGGGCCTGCGCTGCCATGGCCCGCAGCGCGGCACGGCGATCACCGCGCTGCACAAGCTCGATGGCGAGCTGCGAACGGCCTTGCCCGAGGGTGGCAGCGTGGCGCGCGACGTGGCCGCCATCGCCGCGCGTTGCCGCTGAGGCGCCTCATTCCAGCGGCAAGGCGTCCTGCTGCGGATCGATGCGGCCCTCGCCGCGCATGATCTTCTTGAACTCCGCGCGCGACACCGAGACGTAGCGCTCGTTGCCGCCGATCTCCACCTGTGGCCCCTGCTGCACCGCGCGGCCGTGCTCGTCGACGCGCACGGTCATCGTCGCCTTCTTGCCGCTGTGGCAGATGGTCTTGATCTCCTCGAGTTCGTCCGCCCATGCCAACAATGCGGCGCTGCCTTCGAACAGTTCGCCGCGGAAATCGGTGCGCAGCCCGTAGCACAGCACCGGGACGCGCAGAGCATCGACCACTTCCGAAAGCTGCCACGCCTGCGGCTTGGTCAGGAATTGCGCTTCGTCCACCAGCACGCAATCGAGCTTGCCGTGCGCGGCGATGTCCGCGCGCACCAGCCGCTCGAGGTCGTCGTCGCGGCCGAAGCCCGTGCCCTGCGCGCGCAGGCCGATGCGCGAGGCGACGGTGCCGCTGCCGGCGCGGTCGTCGAGCCGCGGGGTGAGGATCAGCACCCGCATCCCGCGCTCGCGGTAGTTGTGCGCCGATTGCAGCAGGGTCGTGGTCTTCCCCGCGTTCATCGCTGAATAGTAGAAATAAAGTTTGGCCACTGGGCTTCTATGCGTTCTGGAAATTCACTTGTATTGCCCGAATCGATGGACAAACACCAGATTGGGGGCTTTCGTAGAGAAATGTGACATCGGAGTTTCCTCCGGAATCATTGGAGTACTTCACCCTCACGCCGCATCCATCTACGTCGCAGGAAGTCGAAAGGCTATTGATCTTGGTAATTCGCTCGGGAATATAGAGAAGCCGCTCGACCGCATGGCGGTTATGCGGGAAATCCTCCGGGCTTGTTTGAAGCAGAGCATCCAGCTCTTCTGAGAGATAGCTCTTCGCGAAATACTGCGTTGCCGTCGATCTGTCTTTTCTTACGGAATCGTAGTACTTCCGAAAGCATGATTCCAAGCCGCGCCCCCCCGAAGCAGATACCGATTGAGGCATCTCTTCGCATCCTGCCATCGACGACAGAAGCAATGAAACCAGTGTCAAGCCACATACTCTGATGACCATGGCAAACCCCTCCACTCTCAAAGGCATGCAGGCCCGAACGATCCGTATCGTTATTGAATTCTAACTGCTCGACCGGTTGGCCCGTGCCGCAAAAAATCGACGCCGATCGAACAATAGATCCGCGACAGGATCAAGAGCGATTCCCGCCTTCGTGGGTCGCTTCTCACGGCACGCGGTGCCGTGCATGACGGCAACAAATACAATACGCGCATGCCCGCCCCTTCCCTCCACGGCCTCAACCCCCAGCAACGCGACGCGGTCCTGCATGTCCACGGCCCGCTGCTGGTGCTCGCCGGCGCCGGTTCGGGCAAGACCCGCGTGATCGTGGAGAAGATCGCGCACCTGGTGCAGGGCGGGCACGTGCCGGCGAAGCGCATCGCCGCGATCACCTTCACCAACAAGGCCGCGAAGGAAATGCGCGAACGCGTCGGCCGGCGCCTGAAGGGCGATGCCGGCGAAGGCCTGACCGTGTGCACCTTCCACGCGCTGGGCCTGCGCATCGCGCAGAGCGAGCACGCGAAGCTCGGGCTGCGCCGCGGGTTTTCGGTGTTCGACGCCGACGATTCGTTTGCGCAACTGCGCGACCTGATGCCGGGCGTGAAACCCGACGCGGTGCAGGCCGCGCAATCGCTGGTGTCGCGGGCGAAGAACGCCGGCCTCTCGCCGGAGGAAGCGGCGGCGAACGCGCTTGGCGCGCGCGAACGCGAGGCCGCGGCGCTGTACGCGCGCTACCAGCAGCGCCTGCATGCGTTCAACGCGGTGGATTTCGACGACCTGATCCGCCTGCCGGTGCACTTGCTGGAAACCGACGCCGAGGCGAACGCCGCCTGGCGCGAACGCATCGGCTACCTGCTGGTCGACGAATGCCAGGACACCAACGACGCGCAGTACCGCCTGCTGAAGGCGATCGCCGGCACGCGCGGCGATTTCACCTGCGTAGGCGACGACGACCAGAGCATCTACGCCTGGCGCGGCGCGAACCCGGAAAACCTCGCGCAGATGGCGCGCGACTACCCGGCGCTGAAGGTGGTGAAGCTCGAGCAGAACTACCGCTGCTCCAATCGCGTGCTGCGCGCGGCGAACGCGCTGATCGCGCGCAATCCGCACGAGCACCCCAAGGCGTTGTGGAGCGACAACGCCGACGGGGAACGCATCCGCGTCTGGGAATGCCGCGACGCCGCGCACGAGGCGGAGAAGGTCGCGTCCGAAATGCAGTTCACCGCGCAGAAGCATTCCGCACCGTGGAGCGATTTCTGCGTGCTGTTCCGCGGCAACCACCAGAGCCGCGCGCTGGAGAAGGCGCTGCAGCTGCTGCGCATTCCCTACCACCTGTCCGGCGGCACCGCCTTCCTCGATCGCGGCGAGGTCAAGGACGCGCTGGCGTGGCTGCGCCTGCTGGCCAACCCCGAGGACGATGCCGCGTTCCTGCGCGCGGTGCAGTCGCCCAACCGCGGCGTCGGCGCGACCACGCTGGCGAAGCTCGGCGAACTCGCGCGCGAGGCGCACCTGCCGCTGGCGCGCGCGGCCGAATCGATGGGGCTGCTGAAGCAGTTGCCGCCGCGTTCGGCGAACGCCATCGCCGGCTTCACCGACATCATCCGCGGATTGCGCGGCGATGCTTCGCGCCTGCCGCCGAGCGAACTGGTGCGCGCGCTGGTCGCGCGTTCGGGAATGCTCGAAGCGCTGCGCGCGCACAGTGGCAGCGAATCGCTGTTCGCGTTGCGCCGCGGCAACCTGGAGGAGCTCGCCGACTGGTTCGCGAACGCGCGCGGCGCGGGCATTTCCGAACTCGCCGCGCAACTCGCGCTGCTCAGCCATGCCGACCGCGACAACGCCGGCAACCAGGTGCGGCTGATGAGCCTGCACGCGGCCAAGGGCTTGGAGTTCCGCTACGTCTTCATCGTCGGGCTGGAAGACGGCACGCTGCCGCACGAAGCCAGCATCGACGAGGGCCGGCTGGAGGAGGAACGCCGCCTGCTCTACGTCGGCATCACCCGCGCCAAGGAACGGCTGTGGTTGTCGCATGCGCGCGAAGCCACGCGCTGGGGTGGCAGGCAGCGCCACCTGCCGAGCCGATTCCTCGACGAACTGCCCGCGGCGGAACTGCAGCGCGACGGCGACGACCCGGTCGCGGACGCGGCGCGCAAGGCCGAACGCGCGGCCGCGTCCTTCGCCGACATCCGCGCGCTGCTCGACGGCTGAAGCGCGATCGACTTCGGCGCGGGCTAGACTCGCGCGACCTCGTTGGAGCACGACATGACCCGTTCCCGCAGCCTGACCCTGCTCGCCTGCGCGCTCGCGCTGGCCGCGTGCAAGCCGACTTCGTTCACCGCGCCGACGGGCGCCGATGGCAGGCCCGCGCCGGCTCCGGCGCCTGCGAAGACGGCCAAGGCGAACGACAACCTCAACGCGGTGCTGTGGATGCAGACCTCGGCCGAATACGGCGCGGTGTGCGAAACCATCTACCGCGCGGCGACCGCGCGGCTCGACGCCGCGCTGGCGGACAAGGAGCGCGACGCGCTGGTGCCCGAGGAGCGCGGCAACGCCGCCGCCGGGCTGCCGCCCGCGGTGGTCATGGACGTGGACGAAACCGTGCTCGACAACTCGCCCTACCAAGCGCGGCTGGTCGCCAACGGCAAGGAATACGACGACGTCAGCTGGGACGCCTGGGTGGCGGAGAAGAAGGCGCAGCCCTTGCCGGGCGTGGTCGCGTTCGCCCAGGCCGCGACTGCGCGCGGCATCACCGTGCTCTACCTGTCCAACCGCGACGAGCACCTGCAGGCCGCGACCATCGCCAACCTGCGCGCGGTCGGCCTGCCGGTGAAGGACGACAGCGTGTTCCTCGGCCTCGGCACCTTCGTCAAGGACTGCGAGCAGAACGGCAGCGAGAAGAACTGCCGGCGCCGGCTCGCCGGGCAGAAGTACCGGGTGCTGATGCAGTTCGGCGACCAGCTCGGCGACTTCGTGCAGGTGCTGGCGAACGCGCCCAAGGACCGCGGGCAGCTGGCCGGCAAGTACCGCGACTGGTTCGGCGACCGCTGGTGGATGCTGCCCAACCCCAGCTACGGCAGCTGGGAACCGGCGGTGTTCAACAACGACTGGAGCCAGCCCCTGGCCAAGCGCCGGGCCGCCAAGCAGGCCGCCCTCGATCTCGCGAACTGAGCACGATTTCTTTTAAAATCAATTATTTGAATCGAGTAAGTTGAGGTATTGCCTCAGCTTTTGGACTGCGCTAACCTGAATGCATCCGGCCACGGCCGGAGCCATGCCACAACCGCAACGTCCTCCGGCGAGAGCCGGATTTCACGGGAGACTCGGTCTCCCGTTTTTCTTTCCCGGAAGGCGGCGATCCCCGGCATGATCGCCCCTGGGGAGGGAAGCATGCGCAACCGGACAACGCTCGCGATCGGGTGCTCGCTGCTGCTGGCATTGGCCGGCTGCGGCCCGGGCCACGAGCCGGCCGGCCGGACCGCGGCGTCGCTGCGCCCCAGCGGCGCCACCACGCCGGCCGAAGCGGTGCTCCTGCCGACCCACGACCTGCGCGAGAACGATCTTGCCGCCTTCGCCCGCGACGCGGTGCCGCCCGCGCTGCATGCGCGGCTCGACGTGGCCTGGCGCGCGGGGCGCACGCGCTGGCCGTTGGACGAACTGCCGCTGGGCGCGAAGGTGCCGTCGATCCTCGGCGCGCTCGCGGCACCGGGATCGGAAGCGCGCATCGGCGCCGATTACGACCGGCAACTGGCCGGGGCCGGCGGCGAACTGCGCTCGGCGGCGCTGGCGCTGGGCCTGTTCGGCGACAAGTATCTGGCCAACGAAGGCGATTTCAGCGCCGACGAACGCGCCCACTACCGGCAACTGGTTTCCGCCGCCAGCCACTGGGCCGCCAGCGCGCCGCTGTCCGACCCGAAGCGCGCGCACGCCGCGATCGCCCGTCTCGCGATTGCCGCCCGCGCCACCGGCCTGGGCAACGACGCCGATTTCGCCCGCTTCGGCATGGACGACAGCCTGCGCCGGCTGTCCGCGTTCGAACGGGTATCGAAGGATGTCCTCGCCGGCTACGGGCTGGACCTGGACGCCACCCTGGCCGGGATGCGCGCCAGCGAAGTCGAACGCAAGGGCGACCGCGCGCGCGTGCAGATGCAGTACCGCTTCGGCGGCCGCGACATCGATGCGACCATCGGCGTGGAACGCCGCGACGGGCGCTGGTACGTCGGCGATTTCCTGCGCCACGCCGAAGCCGCCGCCGGCGCCGCGGCCCCGCCCCGCTAGGGCGGGCCGCTCGTCCCGGCGGGCATAATGCCGGCGATGCCGAAGATTCCCCCTTCCCAACCCTCGCTGTTCGGAGCGCCCGAAGAGCCCGAGCAGCGCTTCGACCCGGATCCGCAGATGACCCTGGGCGAGGCGATGGAGGAGCCTGCCGAACGCACGGCACCCGCGGCCACGCCACCGCCTTCGCCGCCCGAATCGAGCGCGCGCCGGCCATGGTGGGCCGGCCTGCTCGGCTGGCTGATGGGTCCGTGGGTCAAGGTCGAGGTCGAACCGGCGAATCCCGGCGAGCAGATCGACGCGCGCCCGGTCTGTTACGTGCTCGAGGATTACGGCCTGTCGAACGCGCTGATCCTCGACCGCGCCTGCCGCGAGGCCGGCCTGCCCTCGCCGCTGCGCCCGTTGCCCGGCGATCCGCTCGGGCGCAAGCGCGCCTACGTCGCGCTGTCGCGGCGCAGCGCCGGCAGCGCGCTCAAGGCCGCGGCGCAACAGTTCGCGCAGCAACTCGCGCTGCAGCAGGACCCGGCCGCGCCGGTGCACGGCAAGACCCGCTCGGAATCGCTGTCGCGGCTGATCGAGGCGCATCGCGCCGATCCGGCGCTGGACGTGCAACTGGTGCCGGTGTCGATCTTCGTCGGCCGCGCGCCGGACAAGGCGAGCGGCTGGTTCAGCGTGCTGTTCTCGGAAAACTGGGCGCTGGTCGGCCGCTTCCGCCGCCTGCTGGCGATCCTGCTCAATGGCCGCGACACCACCGTGCGCTTCGCGCCGCCGGTCGACCTGCGCGGCATCGTCGGCGAAGGGCTCGACCCCGAACGCACCGTGCGCAAGCTCTCGCGCGTGCTGCGCGCGCACTTCCAGCGCATCCGCGCCGCGATCATCGGCCCCGACCTGTCGACGCGGCGCCTGCTCGCCGACGCCGTGCTCGCTTCGGAACCGGTGAAGGAAGCGATCGCCGACCAGGCCGCGCGCGACAAATCCTCGATGCTCGATGCGTGGAAGAAGGCGCACCGCTTCATCTGGGAAATCGCCGCGGACTATTCGCACCCGGTGGTGCGCTCGGTCAGCTCACTGCTGACGCCGGTATGGAACCGCATCTACCGCGGCGTGCTGGTGCACCACCTCGAGGGACTGAAGGAAGCGGCGCCGGGCCACGAAATCATCTACGTGCCCAGCCACCGCAGCCACATGGACTACCTGCTGGTCTCGTACCTGCTCTACACCAAGGGCATCGTGCCGCCGCACATCGTCGCCGGCGTGAACCTCAACCTGCCGGTGATCGGCAGCCTGCTGCGCCGCGGCGGTGCGTTCTTCATCCGCCGCTCGATCCGCGGCAGCGCGCTGTATTCGGCGGTGCTGAGCGAATACGTCGCGCAGCTCGTGTCCGGCGGCTATTCCATCGAATGCTTCATCGAAGGCGGGCGCTCGCGCACCGGCCGCCTGCTGCCGCCCAAGGGCGGGATGATCTCGATGTTGCTGCGCGGCTACCTGCGCCAGCCCACGCGCCCGGTGCTGTTCCAGCCGGTGTACATCGGCTACGAGAAGCTGATGGAAGGCAACAGCTACCTCGACGAACTCTCGGGCAAGCCCAAGGAAAAGGAATCGATCTGGTCGCTGCTGTGGGGCATCCCCAAGGTGCTGCGGCAGAACTTCGGCCAGGTGGTGGTGAACTTCGGCGAGCGCATCCCGTTGAACGAGGTGCTCGCGCAGCACGCGCCCGACTGGGACGGCAAGCCGGTGCCCGAGGACGAAAAACCCGCGTGGCTGTCGGACACCGTCGACACCCTGGCGCAGCGCATCCAGGTCAACGTCAACCGCGCCGCCGACGTGAACCCGGTCAACCTGCTGGCGATGGCGCTGTTGTCCACGCCCAAGCACGCGATGGGCGAGGCCGACCTGCTGGCGCAGATCGCGTTGTCGCAGACGTTGCTGAGCGAGGTGCCGTATTCCGAATACGTGACGGTGACGCCGCACACGCCCGAGCAGATCGTCGCCCACGGCGAGGAGATCGGCATGCTCGCGCGCACGCCGCACCCGCTCGGCGATGTGCTCGGCGTCGACGACGACACCGCGGTGCTGCTCAGCTATTTCCGCAACAACGTGCTGCACCTGTTCACCGCCGCGGCGTGGATCGCGGTCTGCTTCCAGAACAACCGGCGCATGGGCCGCACGCAATTGCAGCGCCTCGGCCGCACGCTGTACCCGTTCCTGCAGGCGGAACTGTTCCTGCCCTGGGACGAGGACGGTTTCGCCGAACGCATCGACCGCACCATCGAGGTGTTCGTGCGCGAAGGCCTGCTGCAGCAGGTCGGTGATGAGGACGGCGGCACGCTCGCGCGCAACGCCGGCCAGACCGACGAGGTGTTCCGCCTGCGCGCGATCGGCCATGCGTTGCAGCAGGCGTTCGAGCGCTATTACATCGCGATCTCGGTGCTGGTGAAGAACGGCCCGGGCACGCTCGGCGCCGGCGAACTGGAAACCCTCTGCCACCTCGCCGCGCAGCGCCTGTCGCTGCTCTACGCCGACACCGCGCCGGAATTCTTCGACAAGTCGCTGTTCCGCGGCTTCATCCAGAAGCTGCGCGAGATGAAGCTGGTGTGGGCGGACGAGAACGGCAAGCTCGCCTTCGATGCGCGCCTCGACGCCTGGGCGCGCGATGCGCGGGTGGTGCTGGGCCGCGAACTGCGCCACACCATCGAAAAGGTCAGCCCGGAGGCCGCGGGCCCGGCACCAACGGCTTGAACGCGTCCTAGGCCGGTTCGTCCGGCACCAATTGCGCCTCGAGCTGCGCGATCTGGTCCTTGAGCTGCAACTTGCGCTTCTTCAGCCGCCGGATCGCCAGTTCGTCCGCGTCGGCATCGGCCTGCAAGCGCTCGATCGCGGCATCGAGGTCGCGGTGGGCCTCGCGCAGTTCCACCAGGCGGTGGGACACGCGGGCGAGGTCGGCGGGGTCGTCGATGCGGCTCACGCGACGAGCATAACGCGCCGGCGCGATTCGGGAAGCGGTCGGCGCGACGGGTAAAATACCGGCCGATGAACGCCGTCCCGCCCCTCGCCAGCATGCCCCTCGCGGAGCCGCAGTCGGTCGCCCTGCGCCGCAAGCGCGAGGCCGACAAGCTGGCCAAGCGCCTGCGCCACCAGGTCGGCAAGGCGATCGCCGACTTCGGCATGATCGAGAACGGCGACAAGGTCATGGTCTGCCTGTCCGGCGGCAAGGACAGCTACACCCTGCTCGACGTGCTGCTGCAATTGCGGAAGAAGGCGCCGGTCGAGTTCTCGATCACCGCGGTCAACCTCGACCAGAAGCAGCCCGGCTTCCCCGAACACGTGCTGCCGGAATACCTCAAGTCGATCGGCGTGGATTTCCACATCCTCGAGCAGGACACCTATTCGGTGGTGAGCCGCGTCATTCCCGAAGGCAAGACCATGTGTTCGCTGTGCTCGCGCCTGCGCCGCGGCGCGCTGTACACCTACGCGGAGCAGCACGGGTTCACCAAGATCGCGCTCGGCCACCATCGCGACGACCTGGTCAACACCTTCTTCCTCAACCTGTTCTTCCACGCGAAACTGAGCGGCATGCCACCGAAACTGCTGAGCGATGACGGCAAGCATGTCGTCATCCGCCCGCTGGCCTATGTGCGCGAAGCCGACATCGAAGCCTACGCCGAGGCCAGGGCCTTCCCGATCATTCCCTGCAACCTGTGCGGCTCGCAGGAAAACCTGCAGCGCAAGCAGGTGAAGAAGATGCTGGAACAGTGGGAACGCGAATCGCCGGGCCGGGTGGAAACCATGGCGCGCGCGCTGGGCGACATCCGTCCCTCGCAACTGAGCGATCCCAAGCTGTTCGATTTCCTCGCGCTGGGCAAGCGCGGGGATAGCGAATTGCCCGACGCGCACGCGTGGCTCGCAGGCGGCGAGACGCAGGCCCACGACGATTGAGTTCCCATTCCCCCCGTCATGCCCGCGTAGGCGGGCATCCAGCGTCTTTGCTCTTCGGGAAATCAGCCGCAATCTTCACGAAAGACGCTAGATTCCCGCTTTCGCGGGAATGACGAGCAAAAAACAGGATCATTGATGTTCTTCCGCAACCTCACGCTGTTCCGCTTCCCGACTACGCTCGATCTTTCCAACCTCGAAACGCAACTGGCCGAATGCGCGCTCAAGCCGGTCGGCCCGCTGGAGTTGTCCTCGCGCGGCTTCGTGCCGCCGTTCGGGCAACACGGCGAGGCGCTGGTGCATGCCATCGGCGAATCGTTGTGGCTGACCGTCGGCGGCGAGGACAAGTTGCTGCCGTCGTCGGTGGTCAACGACCTGCTGCAGAAGAAACTCGCGGCGCTGGAGGAAAAGGAAGGCCGCAAGCCGGGCGGGCGGGCGCGCAAGCGCCTGAAGGAAGACCTCGTCGCCGAACTGCTGCCGCGCGCCTTCGTGCGGCCGGTGCGCAGCGATGCGTTGATCGACACGAAACTCGGCGTGATCGCGGTCGACACGCCCTCGCGCAAGAACGCGGAGAACGTCGTGTCCGAAGTGCGCCACGCACTCGGCAGTTTCCCGGCGCTGCCGCTGAACGCCGAAGTCGCGCCGCGCGCGATCCTGACCGGCTGGATCGCCGGCGACCCGCTGCCCGAGGGCCTGTCGCTGGGCGACGAATGCGAACTGCGCGACCCGACCGATTCCGGCGCGGTGGTGAAGGTGCAGCGCATGGAACTGCAGGGCGAGGAAATCGGCAAGCACCTCGAGGCCGGCAAGCAGGTCGCGCGGCTGGCGCTGGTGCTCGACGACCACGTGAGCTTCGTCCTCGGCGAGGACCTGGTCGTGCGCAAGTTCAAGCTGCTGGAAGGGGCGGTCGACCAGCTCGAATCGACCGAACGCGAGGATGTCGCCGCCGAGCTCGACGCCCGCTTCGCGCTGATGGCCGGCGAGTTCAAGCGCCTGTTCGCGGTGCTGGAGCCTGCGTTCAAGCTGAGCAGGGCCGACGCGGCGTAAGCTCCGCGCATGCGTTCCTTGTTCCACCTGCTGACGGAAACGCGCGCGGCGCCGAAACCGGTGGTGCAGCGCGACAGCCTCGGCTTCGTGCTCGCCGACGGGCGGCGCATCGACGTGCTGCGCGTGCGCGACCCGCGCGCAAGGCGAATCAAGTTGTCGGTGGACGAACGCGGCGCGCGCCTGAGCCTGCCGCTGCGCGCGAGCCTGGTCGCGGGCGAGCGCTTCCTGTTCGAACACCGCGACTGGCTGACCGCGCAGTTCGCGGCGCAAACGCAGGCGGGGATCGAACCCTTGCGGCGCGATGGGACGGTCGAACTTCCGCTGCGCGGCGCGATGCTGCCGCTGCGCTGGGAAAGCGCGCGCGCCTCGCGACTCGATTTCGACGGCGATGCTTCGCTGCTGTTCCGCGCACCCGCGTCCGCGGGCGACGCCGCCCTGCAGCGCGCGCTGCGCGATTTCTACGAAGCGCAGGGCCGCGCCGATGTCGGCCGCTGGCTTCCGAAGTACCTCGCCGGCCTGCCACGCGCGCCGCGCCGGATCGTGTTCAAGCGCACCAGTTCGCAATGGGGTTCGCTGGCGCCGGACGACACCTTGATGCTGGACCTCGCGCTGGTGCTGGCGCGCCCGTCGGCGTTCGAATACGTGCTGGTGCACGAACTCTGCCACCTGCTGCATGCCGATCATTCGCGCCGGTTCTGGCGCGAGGTGGAAGCGCGGTTCCCGGCGTGGCGCGCGGAACGCGACTACTTCCACGCCGAGGGCCGGCGGCTCAAGGGCACGCTGCGCGCGCTGTTGTCCGGTTGATCCTGCCGAGGCCGTTTTCCACCACGCCGGGATCGCCGGCACCACGGGAGAGTTCGATGCGCGTTCGCAAGCTTGCCCTCGCCACGCTGGCCGTGTCGGTCGCGTTGTCCGCCGCCGGTTGCAAGCGCGCCAGCGAAGCCGCCGCCGATGCAGCCATCGCCGCGGCCAGCGGCGGCAAGGTCAACGTCAGCCACGACGGCGACACCACCACCATCAAGAGCGCGGATGGCAAGGGTTCGATGACCGTCACCACCGGCGACGATGCGAAGCTGCCCGCGAGCTTCCCCAAGGATGTGTACCTGCCCGGCGACTACAAGGTCGAGAGCGCGCTGGAGATGCCCGGCGCCATCGTCACCCACGTGCTGACCCAGGGCAGCGTCGCCTCGGTCTCGTCCGATGCGGACAAGGGCATGCAGGCGCAGGGCTGGAAGCAGACGATGACGATGGCGCAGTCGGAACAGACGCACATCGTGATGTGGGAGAAGGGCGAACGCCACGCCACGCTGACCATCGCCGGCGACAGCTCGCAGGGCGGCGTGCAGGTCGGCTACCAGCTGGCGACGTCGAAGCAGTAGCCCTCCGCGCGCGACTCAACCGCCGAAGAAACCCCCGATCGCCGCCGCGACCTCCGCCGGCTGTTCCATGTGCAGGTGGTGGCCGCCGCGCATGACGACCAGCTCGCCGTCGCGCAACGCGGCGGCGTGCGCGCGACGCACCGGATCGGGCAGGTAGGGTTGCGCCGGATCGGCGTGGATCAACCGTACCGGGCATTCGATGCCGGCGACGAGGTCGAGCACCTGCGCTTCGGTCAGGCGCGTGAACGAAGGCAGCGTCAGGCGTGGATCGCTACTCCACACGAAACCGCCCTCGACCCGGCGCGTGCCGCGTTCCACCAGCAGGCGCGCGACCGGTTCGCTCAAGGCGTTCGCCTGCATGCGCGCGCGGATCGCCGGTTCCAGTGCAGGGAACACGCGCAGGGATTTGCTCGAGAGCGCGCGCGATGCGGCCACCGCCTCGCGCATGCGGATCGCGGTGCGCTCGGGCACTTCGGCCAGCGCGCCCAGCGCTTCGATCGCGAGCAGGCGGGCGATGCGCTGAGGACAGGCCGCCGCGACCAGGCTGCCGATGCCCGCGCCCATGGAATGCCCGAGCAGGGCGAAGCGTTCCCAGCCGAGCGCATCGGCGATGTCCAGCGCCACGTTGACCGTGCCGTAGAACGAATAGTCGGCTCCGACGGCGAGGTGCGCGCTGCGGCCGTGGCCGGGCAGGTCCACCGCGACCAGGTCGAGTCCGTCGAGTTCGCGCGCCAGCGGAACGAAGCTCGCGGCGTTGTCGAGCCAGCCATGCAGCGCGAGCACCGGCGTCGCGCCTTCCTCGCCGAAGCGCACCGCGGCGATGCGCCCCAGCGGGATGTCGATGTCGAATTCGCGATTCAGTTCCATGCATCCCCCGCGATGGCGGCGATGGCGTCGGCATGCGCCGGCGAAGCGTTGAGGCAGGGAATGACCCGCAACCACTCGCCACCGGCCGCACGAAAGCGTTCGGCCTCGAGTTGCGCGATTTCCTCCAGCGTTTCCAGGCAATCGACGGCGAAGCCGGGGCAGGCGACGTCGACCGTGCGCACGCCCCGTGCGGCCAGCGCGAGCAGGCGCGCATCGGTCGAGGGCTGCAGCCAACGCCCCTTGCCGAATCGCGACTGGTAGGCGAGTTCGATGTCGTCGCGTTCCATGCCCAGTTCGCGCGCGATCGCCGCGGCGCTGGCTTCGCATTGCGCGGCATAGGGATCGCCGGCGTCGACCACGCGCTGCGGCAGGCCATGGAACGAGAGCAGCAGGCGTTCGCCGCGACCGTTCGTTAGCCAGTGCGTACGAATCGCATCGGCGACGGCGCGCACCCAGGCCGGATGCGCGTGGTAATCGTCGAGCATGGCGATGGTTGCATCGCCCACTGCGATGTCCGCGATGGCATCCGCGACCGAGGCCGTGGTCGTGGTCGAATACTGCGGATACAACGGCAGCACGCGAATGTCCTTCGCGCCGGCGGCGATTTCGGTTCGCAATGTTTCCGCCAGCGACGGCGCGCCGTAACGCATCGCGTGCACCACCTTCCAGTCCGGCATCCGCGCCTGCACCGCCCGCGCGAGATTTCGCGTGTGCACCGCCAGCGGCGAGCCTTCCGGCATCCAGATCGAGGCGTATTTCCCCGCCACGACCGGACTGCGTTTCGGCAGGATGACCCAGCGCAGCAACGGCTTCCACAACCATTGCGGCAGCTGCACCACGCGCGTGTCGGTGAGGAATTCATCGAGGTAGGCGGACACCGCGTCCGCCGTCGGCGCCGCGGGGGTGCCGAGGTTGGCGAGCACGAGCACGCGGGCGGCGGGATGCATGCGCATAGGATGACAGGCGCGGCTCAGACCGGATTCATCGGCCGGCGGCTAGCGTGAACCCCGGCTGTCCCGCGCGGTCGAACACGCGCCCTTCCCCGGAGATATCGCATGGCACTTCCGATCCGCGCCGCCCTCGGCATCGCCCTCGCCCTGGCTTCGACCGCTGCCCTCGCCGGTCCGCAGGAGGACGCGCGCGCGCAGAACGCGGTGCGGGTGCTGGCCGATATCCAGGCCATCCCCGAATCGGCGATTCCCGACAAGCTCTTCGACGAGGCCCATGCGGTGATCGTGATTCCCGACGCGATCAAGGCCGGGCTGGTGGTCGGCGGGCGTCGCGGCCACGGCCTGCTGTCGGTCAAGGGCGTGGACGGCACCTGGTCGAACCCGGCCTTCGTCACCCTCACCGGCGGCAGCATCGGCCTGCAGGCCGGCGTGCAATCGGCGGACATCGTGCTGGTGTTCCGCAGCGACCGCGGGCTGGAATCCATCGTCAACGGCAAGTTCACCCTCGGCGCGGATGCCGGCGTGGCCGCCGGTCCGGTCGGGCGCAACGCCAGCGCCGCCACCGATGGCGAGATGAAGGCGGAAATCTGGTCGTGGTCGCGCGCGCGCGGCCTGTTCGCCGGCGTGGCCCTGGATGGCGCGGTGCTGAGCATCGACGATGCCGCCGACGAATCGGTCTACGGCCGCGACACCACCCCGCGCATGATCTTCGAATCGCGCGCGCCGCAGGCGCCGTCTTCGGGCGTCGTGTCCTTCCGCGACGCGCTGGAGGAAGCCTCCGCCACCGCGCGCGCGCGCCGCAGCGACGGCGATGCCCCGGCCGCGCAGGCGACGACGACGGTCGGCGCGCCGGTGCCGGTGGCGCCGACGCAACCTGTACCGAACGGCCCGGCCACCACCACCCCGCTGCCGGACGCCACGCCGCCGCCGGCGCAGTGACGCTGCGGTAAACTGTCGGCCACACGGATTTCGCGGCGGAACGCGTCATGGGCAGTTTGAGCATCTGGCACTGGCTCGTCCTCCTGCTGGTCGTGGTGGTGATCTTCGGCACCAAGCGCCTGGGCGGCGCCGGCAAGGACCTCGGCACCGCGATCAAGGAATTCAAGAAGGCGATGCGCGAGGACGAATCCGCGCCGCCCGCGCAGGACAAGGACGCCGCCGCGCCTGCGCCGAAGAACGACGACGACCGCAATCCGCCGGTCGTGCGCTGACGCGGCCTCGCGGCCGGCACGATGTTCGACATCGGCTTTTCCGAACTGGTGGTGATCGCGCTGGTGGCGCTGGTGGTGCTCGGTCCCGAGCGCCTGCCCAAGGCCGCGCGCCTCGCCGGGCTGTGGGTACGCCGCGCGCGCGCGCACTGGTACGCGGTGAAATCGGAGTTCGAGCAGGAACTGGTCGCCGACGAACTGCGCCGCAGCCTGCACGAGACCAAGGACGCGCTGCACGAAGTCGGCGAATCGCTGCACGAAGCGCAGGCCCAGGCCAAGCAGACGATCGCCGCCGGCGAAGACGATGGCGAACGACGGGACTGACGCCGATGCCGTCGTCGGTACGCGCCTGATCGCGCACCTGATCGAACTGCGTTCGCGCCTGCTGCGCGCGATCGGCGGCTTGCTGCTGGTGCTGATCGCGTTGCTGCCGCTCGCCAACAAACTCTACGCCTGGCTGGCGCAGCCCTTGCTCGACAAGCTGCCCGCGGGCGGACGTCTCATCGCCACGCAGGTGGCGTCGCCGTTCTTCACGCCGATGAAGCTGGCGTTCTGCGTCGCGTTGATGGCATCGATGCCCTGGCTGCTGTACCAGGCGTGGGCCTTCGTCGCGCCGGGCCTGTACAAGCGCGAGAAGCGCCTCGCCCTGCCCCTGCTCGCGTCCGCGCTGGCGCTGTTCTACGCCGGTTGCGCCTTCGCCTATTTCATCGTGCTGCCGGCGGTCTTCACCTTCCTCAACAAGGTGACGCCGCCGGGCGTGGCGATGATGACCGACATCGGCGCCTACCTCGATTTCGTGCTGGCGATCTTCCTCGCCTTCGGCATTTCCTTCGAATTGCCGGTCGCGCTGGTGATCCTGGTGCTGCTCGGCTGGGTGACGCCGGCGCAACTGCGCGAATGGCGCGGCTACGCCATCGTCGGCATCTTCTTCATCGCCGCGGTGCTCACCCCGCCGGACGTGGTCTCGCAGCTGCTGCTGGCGCTGCCGATGATCGCGCTGTACGAGCTCGGCATCCTCGCCGCGCGCATGGTCGCGCCGAAGCGGGCACCGGGATGAACGCGGCTTCGCGCACGCCAGGCGGTTTGTGGCATCGCTACGCCGCGTGGTCTCTGGATTTCGTGGCGATCTCCGCCATCGCGTGGTTCTTCACGCATGCGAAGGCGCGCGCGGGCCTCGATGCCGCGGGCGTCGCGTGGAAGCAGTTGTTCGACCACGTGTCGCAGGCGATGTCCGATGCGCTGCTGTCCGGCCGCGACATCCATTCCCTGTCGCAATCGCTGATGCAGGATCCCGCGGTGCAGGCGGCCGCGCGCGCGATGCAGGACGGCATCGAACAGGCGACCTTGCCGTTCGCATTCGCCTGCGCCGGCATCGCCCTGCTCTGGCACGGGCTGGGAGAAGCCTCGCCGTGGCAGGGCTCGCCCGGGAAACGCGCGTTCGGACTGGTCGCCACCGACATCGACGGCAACCGGCTCGGTGTCGGTCGCGCGTTCGCGCGCCAGCTCGCCGGCGTCGCTTCGTGGATCACGCTCAACCTCGGCCACCTCCTCGCGGCGCTGCCGCCGCAACACCGCGCGTTGCACGATGTCATCGCCGGCACGCGCGTGCTGCGCGTCGACGACGCGCCGCGCATGCCGCTGGCGGCGAAACTGTGGCTGTGGCTGCAGGTGCTGGCCGGCGTGGTCGCGCTGGCCTGGGGTTTCAGCCGCTACGTCGCGCTGCTCGCCTCGATCGGCTGATCGAGGCGGGTTCGATCAGGCCTGGAACTGGTCGGCCGGCGCCGCCGGCGTCGATGCCGATTCGTCGCAGATGTCGCGCCACATGTAGTACATGACGCCGAACAACACCACGTACAGCCCGAGCAGGAAGGCGAACACCAACGGGATCGCCAGCAGCACGGCCAGCGTCTTGCTGAGCGCGGCGACCACGCCGATCACCAGGGCCACGATCATCACCACCACCACCAGCACGATGTAGGCGATGAAGGCCATGACCGCGAGCAGGACGATGGGCAGCACGTTCTTCAAGGTGCCGGCCATGCCGTCGGACAGCGCTTCGATGACGCCGCGCCCGCCGATCGAGACCTGGCCGAAACCGATGCTGTAGACCCCGCCCATGAACAACGCCACCAGCGTGCCGAGGCCCAGGACCTTGCCGAAACCGGCCGGCAGCGCGCCGACGTCCGGCGGCGCGCCCGGATTGGATTGCGCGGTGGTGATCAGGTTCCAGTACCAATGCATGAAGTCCTGGCCGAACATGTAGATCACGATCAGGAACAGGCCGATGTAGATCGCGGTCATCAACAGGCCGAAGCCGATCAGGCGCCCCGCGCCTTGGCCCGAACGGAACGTATCGAACACCGCCCCCGCACGCGTCGGGCGGCCGTTCTCGGCGGCGTCGATCACCCGCAGCAGCCCGCCGATCAGCAGGGGATACAGGACGATCGAAAACAGCGTGGTCAGGCCGATGACGGACATCACCGCGGACGGCTCCAGCTTCAGGCCGTACTGCAGGCTCAGCTGGACGATGCTCGGGATCAACGCGATCAGCGCGACCCATGCGACCGCGCCGAAGATCGCCTTCGGGTTGTTGCGGCCCAGGTTCACCGCGCGCATCAACCAGTCCCAGCCCCTGGCCGGCCCCACTGCCTTCGTCGTCATTCCCTGATTCCCCGTCGGATTCGAATTCAGATTCCCCGCCGCGCATGGCGCACGAAGCGCCGCAGCACGCGCCGCGCCTGCGGCGTCGCGGAAATGGTACGCGATAGCTGCCTTGGGCAACGGCCTTCCCCGCGCAATGCTTCTTCGCGCGCATTCACGTAGCCGCGCATGTGGGTGGCGCTGAACTCGGGGTGGAACTGCAATCCCCACGCGGCCTCGCCCCAGCGGAATGCGTGGCAGGCGTCGTGCACGGAACGCGCGAGCACGGTCGCGCCCTCGGGCGGGCGCAACACGCTCTGCAAATGCGTGGCCTGCGCCGGGAAGCGTTCGGGCAGGCCGGCGAACAACGGGTCGTCCGCCGCCGGCGGCTGCAGGTCGAGTTCGACGGTGCCCATTTCGCGGCCGCCGGGGTGGTAGCCGACTTCGCCGCCCAGCGCATGCGCGAGCAGCTGGTGGCCGTAGCAGATGCCGAGCAGCGGCATGCCCGCGTGCGCGGCCTCGCGCAGCCACCCGGCGCTGCGTTCGCTCCAGTCGGCGCGCTCGGTGACCATCGCGCCCGAGCCGGTGACGATGGTGCCGGCGAAGCCTTCGCGCGACGGCAGTTCGACGCCGTGTTCGACATCCACCACCACCGCCTCGTCGCGGGCCAGCCCGGCGGCGACGCGGATCCAGTGCGGGAAGCCGCCGTGGCGGCGCATCGAGGCGACCGGCTGCCCGGTTTCGAGGATCAGGAAAGGCGCAGGCATCGGGCGGCGGCCATGAGGGACGAAAGAACGCGCCATTTATACTAGCGAAACTGCATTTCCCGGCCTTGCCATGCCCGCCGACCGCGTTCCGATCACCTTCCAGCAACTCATCCAGCGCCTCAACGCCTACTGGGCCGAGCGGGGCTGCGTGCTGATCCAGCCGCTGGACCTCGAAGTCGGCGCCGGCACCTTCCACCCGGCGACCTTTTTGCGCGCGCTCGGGCCGGAACCGTGGAACGCCGCCTACGTGCAGCCCTGCCGCCGCCCCACCGACGGCCGCTACGGCGAAAACCCCAACCGCCTGCAGCGCTACTACCAGTACCAGGTGGCGATGAAGCCGAACCCGGACAACATCGTCGAGCTGTATTTCGATTCGCTCAAGGCGCTGGGCATCGATCCGCTGGTGCACGACCTGCGCCTGGTCGAGGACAACTGGGAATCGCCGACGCTCGGCGCCTGGGGGTTGGGCTGGGAAGTGTGGTTGAACGGCATGGAAGTCACCCAGTTCACCTACTTCCAGCAGGCCGGCGGCCTCGAATGCCGGCCGGTGCTCGGCGAGATTACCTATGGCCTGGAACGGCTCTGCATGTATTTGCAGAACTGCGACAACGTGTTCGACCTGGTCTGGACCTACGGCCCCGACGGCACGCCGGTGACCTACGGCGCGGTGTACCACCAGAACGAAGTGGAACAGAGCGCCTACAACTTCGAACACGCGGACGTCGCCGAACTGTTCCACCGTTTCGATGCCTGCGAAGCCGAGGTGATGAAACTGGTCGAACTCGGCCTGCCGCTTCCTGCGTACGATCAAGTGACGAAGGCCTCGCACAGCTTCAACCTGCTCGATGCGCGACGCGCGATCAGCGTCACCGAACGCCAGCGCTACATCCTGCGCGTGCGCGCACTGGCGCAGGCGGTGGCGAAGGCCTACTTCGCGCAGCGCGAGAAATTGGGTTTTCCGGGATTGAAAGCCCCTCTCCCCTCGGGAGAGGGGTTGGGGTGAGGGCCGGCGAAGAAACGTCGCGACCCGATCGCAACGCAACTCACCGAACCCTCATCCGCCCTTCGGGCACCTTCTCCCGGCGGGAGAAGGGAAATGCAACGACAAAGAGCCGCACATGACCGCAATGCAACCGCTCCTGATCGAACTCGGCACCGAGGAATTGCCGGTCAAGGCCCTGCCCGGACTCGCGCAGGCGCTGTTCGACGGCGTGCTCGCCGCGCTGGAGAAACGCGGCATCGCGGTCGAACGCGGCGATGCGAAGCCCTTGTATTCGCCGCGCCGCCTCGCGGTGCTGTTGCCGGGCATCGCGACCGAACAACCGGAGCAGGCGTCGGAAGTGCTCGGTCCCTACCTCAACATCGCACTCGACGGCGAAGGCAAGCCGACCAGGGCGCTGGAAGGGTTCGCGGCGAAGGCCGGCGTCGAGTGGACGCAACTCGACAAGCTGAGCGATGCCAAGGGCGAACGCTTCGTGCATCGTTCGACCAGGTCCGGCGCAAAGACTTCCGAATTGCTGCCGGAGGTCCTGCGCGAAGCCATCGCCGCGATGCCGATTCCCAAGCCCATGCGCTGGGGCGACCACGATTACGCCTTCGCGCGGCCGGTGCACTGGCTGGTGCTGCTGCTCGGCGATGCCATCGTCGAAGCCGGACTGTTCGGCGTGCGCGCCGACCGCATGAGCCGCGGCCATCGCTTCCTGCACGACAAGCCGGTGTGGATCGGGAATCCGGACGATTACGTCGATGCGATGCGCGGCGCGAAGGTGCTGGTCGATACCGACGAGCGCCGCACGCGGGTCGAGCGCGAAGTGCATGCCGCGGCGAAGGCCGTCGGCGGCGTCGCGCGCATCGACGGCGACAACCTCGAGCAGGTGAACTGCCTCAACGAGTGGCCGGTTGCGGTCGCCTGCGCATTCGAGCGCGACTTCCTCGCGGTGCCGCAGGAAGCGCTGGTCGCGACCATGGAGGCGAACCAGAAGTTCTTCCCGGTGCTCGACGCCGGGGGCAAGCTCACCGAGCACTTCATCGGCATCGCCAATGTCGAATCGAAGGACGCGGCCGAAATCCGCAAGGGCTACGAACGCGTGATCCGCCCGCGTTTCGCCGACGCAAAGTTCTTCTTCGACGAAGACCTGAAGCAGGGCCTCGCGGCGATGGGCGAAGGCCTGAAGACCGTCACCTACCAGGCCAAGCTCGGCACCGTCGCCGACAAGGTCGCGCGCGTGGCCGCATTGGCCGAAACGATCGCGCCGCAGGTGAACGTCGATCCGAAACTCGCGCGACAGGCCGCGGAACTGGCGAAGAACGACCTGCAGAGCCGCATGGTCAACGAATTCCCGGAACTGCAGGGCATCGCCGGGCGCTACTACGCCAAGGCCGGCGGCGCGCCGGCCGAGGTCGCGCTCGCCATCGACGAGGCCTACCAGCCGCGCTTCGCCGGCGACGACATCGCGTTGTCGCCGCTCGGGAAAGTCCTTGCGATCGCGGAACGCCTCGACACGCTCGCCGGTGGTTTCGCCGCGGGCCTGAAGCCGACCGGGAACAAGGATCCGTTCGCGCTGCGGCGCAATGCGCTTGGGTTGGCGAGGACGATCATCGAAAGCGGGTTTGATATTGATCTGAAGACACTGATCTATCGCGCATACGAAGCCGCGACAATGTCAATGTCAGATGTAACCTTGCGACAAAAACACGATGCTGCGGAAGCAGCCCGTGCAAAGGGTGTTGGTGCACCGACAGCCCATTCCAATGCTCGCTCGTTGAGTTCATCGGAGTTGGACGAACTCTACGACTTCATCCTCGACCGCCTGCGCGGCTACTACGCCGACAAGGGCGTTCCCGCCGCGCACTTCAATGCCGTCGCCGAGAAACGTCCTGCGTCGCTGTACGACTTCGACCGCCGCATCGACGCGATCGGCACCTTCGCGCAACTGCCCGAAGCCGAAGCGCTGGCCGCGGCCAACAAGCGCATCGGCAACATCCTGAAGAAGGCGGACATCGAGATTCCGCCAATCGAGGATGCCGACCTGCTGCGCGAACCGGCGGAACTCGCACTGGCCGAAGCGGTGGAGGCGGTGTATGGCGAAACCGGCCACACGCTGGCGCACGGCGATTACGTCGACGCGCTCGCCCACCTCGCGCGGCTGCGTCCGCAGGTCGATGCGTTCTTCGACCAGGTGATGGTGAACATGGACGACGAGGCGCTGCGCCGCAACCGCCTCGCCCTGCTCAAGCGCCTCGCCGACCGCCTCGGCAGCGTCGCCGCGATTGAGCACCTTTCGACCTGAGGACGCGCCATGGCGAACCGCATCCCGATTCGCATCGCTGCCGCGCTGCTGGCGCTCATTCCCGCCATCGCCGGCGCGGACCAGTTCGCCTACCTCGACCTGAAGCAGGCCTTGGCCGCGCTGGATGCGCTCGACCACGCGCCGCGCACCGTGCAGGCGTTCTGCGCGCCCTGCGGCGATGCGCGCGCCACCCGGATCGAGGTCCGCGACATGGGCATCGCCCGGGTCTGGGACGACCGCGGTTCCGCGCGACCCTACGCCGACGGCGATGGCCGCACGTTCTGGGAAGTGGAAATCAACGGCACGGGCATCGATCTCGCCTACGTCTACGTGCAGGCGCCGGCCGGCTGGGACAACCTCGCGCTGAAGCTCGGCCTCGGCGCGACCGACGTGCCGCGGACGCTGCCGGCGGACAAGATTTCGCGCTGACCGCGCGGCCGGGTTAATCGCGCGTTGACGCGCGGCGGCTATCCTGCGCCGATGCGACCCCGCCTCCCCCGCCTGCCGCTGCTGCTCCTGTGTTGCGCGGCGGCGTTGCCGGCGCGCGCGATCACGGTGGAGAAGATCCACGTCGAAGGCCTGTCCGACCCGGAGATGGTCGAGAACGTGCGCGTCTCGCTTTCGCTCAGCGATGCCGTCGGAAAGGACGTCAGCGGACGCCGCCTCGGCTACCTGCTGCGCGAAGCCGAGGCCGAAACCCGCGAGGCGCTGGAACCCTTCGGCTACTACTCGCCGACGATCGTCGTGCAGCGCAGCGACCGCAGCGCGCCGGAAAGCGCGGACGATCCCGCAGCATCCACACCGGCACCGGACGCGACCGCGGCGGCTTCGCCCGAAGCGCGCGCGGCGCGCGCGAACCGAACGCTGTCGGTGTCGATCCGGGTCGAGCTCGGCGAGCCGGTGCGCGTGCGCGGATTCAACGTCGGCGTGGATGGCGGCGGCGCGGCCGACAAGACCGTGCGCGCGGCGCTGGATGCGTTCGCGCCGAAGCCCGGCGCGGTGCTCGACCACGCGGTTTACGAATCGAGCAAGTCGCAGGTCAGCCGCGCGCTCGCCGCGCACGGCTATTTCGACGCGGATTTCTCCTCGCATCGGGTCGAAGTCACCCGCGCCGAACACGCCGCCGATATCGACCTGCGCTGGACCAGCGGCGAACGCCATGCGCTGGGCGAGGCGACGTTCACGCAAACGCCGAAGGCGATCATCCGCGACAAGCTGCTGCGCAAGCTGGTGCGCTGGACGCCCGGCGATCCCTACGACGAAGCCGAACTCGACCGCCTGCGCCGCTCGCTGGTCGGGCTGGATTATTTCGGCCTCGTCGACGTGTCGTCGAAACCCGAGGACGCGAAGGACCTGCGCGTGCCGGTGCAGGTCGACCTCACCCCCGCGCCGCGCAGCATCTACACCGCGGGCCTGAGCTACGGCACCGCCAGCGGCCCGGGCGTGCGTTTCGGCATCGAACGCCGCTACCTCAATTCGCGCGGGCACAAGGCGCTGGCGCAGGTGGATTACGCGCGCGACCGCAAGACGCTGACGCTGCAGTACCGCGTGCCCGCGTTCGCCTGGCTGGACGGCTGGTACACCGCCAGCCTGCAGGGCGCGGACATCCAGGACGACTACGTCAACAGCCGGCGGGTGGAATTCGTCGCCAGCCGCAGCGGCCAGTTCAACGACTACCTCAACCTCGTCGCCGCGATGCATGCCTTGCGCGAACGCTGGGCCTACAACGTCGATGGCGATGACACGACCTCGTCGACCGACTTCCGCTACGCCAGCTTCGTGTATCCGTCGCTGAGCGCGGAATACATCGACGTCGACAATCGCCTCGCCCCGCGCCGCGGCGCCGGCGGGACGCTGATGCTGCGCGGCGGACGCGGCGGCAGCGACTACGGCACCACCTTCGCGCAGGTGGACGCGACCGCGGCGTGGTTCCACGGCTTCGATGCGGACAGCCGGCTGATCGTGCGCGGCGAACTCGGCCATACCTTCAGCGGCGAACTGCTCGACCTGCCGCCCAGCCTGCGCTTCTACGCCGGCGGCGACCGCAGCGTGCGCGGCTACGGCTGGCACGAGATCGGCCCGCGCATCGAGACCGACGGTGGCCGCTACTACACCGGCGCATCGAACGTCGTCACCGGCAGCGTGGAATACGAACGCTATTTCAAGGGGCCGTGGGGCGCCGCGGTCTTCGTCGACAGCGGCAGCGCCTTCGACGGCAAGAAGCCGGACATGCACACCGGCATCGGTATCGGCCTGCGCTGGCGTTCGCCGGTCGGGCCGGTGCGCATCGACATCGCGCGCGGGCTGGACGATCCGGATTCGCCGTTCACCATCGGCCTCAACATCGGTGCCGACCTGTGAACTGGCGCGAACGCTACGCGTTTTATCGCCGCTACGGGCTGGATCCATTGCCCGAAGATGCGAGCGATGCGCAACGCGAGGCGCACATCGCGCAATTGCGCACACTGCGGCGCGCGCGCCAGCGCAAGGTCGCGCTGCGCAGCGGCCTCGGCACGCTCGTCGTCATCGTTGGCGTCGCGCTGCTCGCGTACTGGCTGCTGATGACGATCGCCGGCCGCGACGTGCTGCTGCGGCAGATCGTCGCGCGCCTGCCCGCCGGCAGCGAACTGACGTGGAAGCGCGCGCAGGGCCCGGCGTCGGGGCCGATGACCTTGCACGGCGTGCATTTCTCGATGCCGCGCCAGCGCGATCCCGACTGCGTGCCGACCAAGGCCGCGAGCTGCGCGATGGGCCGGATCGTGTTCGATGCCGACACCGTCGTCGTCGATCCGGCGATTCGGCCGTTGCTCGGCAAGCGCCTGCGCCTGGACGCGCTGGACGTGCGCGGCGCGACGCTCGACCTGCCGCGCAGCGACAAGCCGTTCGAACTGCCGAAGTGGCCGGAACGTCCTGCCGAACATCGAACCGCCGCTGGCGCTGCAGGCACGCGCGATCCGCATCGACGATTTCAAGGTGTCGCAGGAAGGCGAAGCGCTGGTCGACATCCGCCAGGCGCGCGGCGGGCTGGATGCGTCGAGCGGGAAACTCCACGTCGAACGCCTGCGCGTGGACAGCGACCGCGGCATGTTCGCCCTGCACGGCGATTACGCGCCGCGCGACGATTACCGCAGCGACCTCGTCGCCACCGCGGTGCTGCCGGCACCGGCCGGTCGCACCGCGCCGCGGCTCGGGCTGGTGGCGAAGGGCGATCTCTCGCGCATGGACGTCGCCATCGCCGGGCGCGTGCCGGCGCCGACGCGCGCCACGCTGACGCTGCGCGGCGACAAGGACGCGCCGGGCTGGCACCTGCGCGCGAACAGCACCGCGCTGGACCTGTCGTTGCTTGCGGGCAGCGGCGAGGCTTCGACCCCGCTCGCCTTCGACCTCCAGGCCGACGGCGTCGGCGGCAACGCGAACGTGCGCGGCAACGTGCAACAAGGCGATTTCCACGCCACGCTGCAGCCCTCGAAACTCGGCCTCGAAGACCGCCTGTTGCGCGCACGGCCGCTGGTGCTGGACGTGTTCGACGGCCGCGTCACCGCGAACGGTTTCGCCGACCTGCGCGATCCGGAACACGGTTCGATCAAGTTCGCGGTGAACGCGCGCGGCCTGCAATGGCACGGCGAAGACGGCGCGACGCAGGTGCGCGGCGATGCGGATTTCGGCCTCGCCGGCAAGCCCGAACTGTGGGCGGCGATCGGCAATGCGAAGCTGCAGCGCGGCGACCAGCACGCGGACCTGCGCCTCGACGGCATCGGCGACCGCGACGGCGTGCGCATTCGCGCGCTGCAGGCGACGATGCCGCAGGGCCGGCTGGATGCGACCGGCACGCTGGCCTGGAATCCGAACCTCGCGTGGAAGGCCGATGCGACGCTCGCCGGTTTCGATCCCGGTTATTTCGCGCCGGACTGGCCCGGCGCGATCGATGGCAAGCTGCAGGGCAACGGGCACATCCACGACGACGGTTCGCTGCTTGCGCACGTGGAGGCGAAACAACTCGGCGGCACGCTGCGCAAACGTGCCTTGTCCGGGCGCGCGACGCTGGACGTCGACGGCGATGCGTATTCCGGCGATGTCGCGCTGGCGCTGGGACAGAGCCGGATCGACGCGAAGGGCAGGATCGCGGCGACCATGCAGGTCGATGCGAACGTCTCGCCGTTGCGGCTGGACGACCTGCTGCCGGACGGCCGCGGAACCCTGCGCGGCACGCTGTCCGTGCGCGGCGCGCGCAACGCACCGGACGTCACGGTCGACCTGGACGGCAGCGATCTCGCCTTCGGCGACTATCGCGCCGGACACCTCGTCGCCAGGGGACGACTGCCATGGCGCAACGGCGACGGCGCCTTGTCGCTGGATGCGCAGGGCCTGCAACTCGGCCTGCCGTTCGCCGAATTGCGCGCGAACCTGCGCGGCGCGGTCGAACGCCTGCGCTTCGATGCCGATGCGCGCGGCGACATCGGCGCGATCGCGCTCCAGGGCGATGCGAACAAAAGCGGCGCGCGCTGGCAGGGCACGCTGGCCGCGCTGCGCTTCGATCCGGCCAGGGGCGCGCAATGGACCCTGCAGCAGTCGGCGCGCTGGTCCTGGGATGGAAGCAGCGGCGCGCTGTCGCGTGCCTGCCTCGCCTCGAACGCCGGCGGCAACCTCTGTGCCGATGCCGACTGGCCGCGTCGTGGCCTGAACCTGCGCGGCGAACAATTGCCGCTGGCGCTGCTGGTGCCCTACCTGCCCGAACGCGAGGACGGCCGGCCGTGGCTGTTGAACGGCGAAGCGAACCTCGATGCGCGCATCGCACCCGCGGGCAATGCCTGGCGCGGACAGGCGACGCTGTCCTCCGCGAACGGCGGCCTGCGCAACAGCACGCGCGCGCGGCGCGATTTCGTCGGCTATCGCGACCTCAAGCTCGACGCGACCTTCGATCCGCAGCGCATCGAGGCGAAGCTCGGCGCGCTGCTTCACGGCAATATGGGCAACGACGACGGCCGCATCGACGCGCGCGTCGCGACCGGCTGGGACGATTTCGCGCCGCTCTCGGGCGAAGTGAAGGTGAACACCGACGAGCTGACGTGGATGGAGCTGTTCTCGCCGGACATCGTCGAACCGACCGGCAGGCTCGACGCCGACCTGCGCCTCGCCGGCACCCGCGCCGCGCCGGTCATCGGCGGCGAAGGCCACCTGCAGGATTTCGCCACCGAATTGCCTGCGCTCGGCATCGCGCTCAGCGCGGGCGACCTGCGCATGCAGGCGCAGGCCGACGGCAACGCGCGCATCGTCGGTCAGGTGCGTTCGGGCGACGGAACCCTGCACGTCGACGGTACGCTGGGATGGCGCGACCAGGACACGCCGCTGGTGTTGAACCTGCGCGGCGACAACGTGCTCGTCGCGGAAACGCGGCAACTGCGCGCGGTCGCCAATCCCGACGTGGTGGTGCGTTATCGCGCCGGGCAAGCGCTGCAGGTCAGCGGCACGGTCGCGATTCCCGATGCCGACATCAACCTCGAGCACCTCGACGAAGGCGTTTCCGCATCGGAAGACGTGGTCGTGCTCGATCCGGTCGATCCGAAGCGCGAGCGTTCCAACCCGCTCGACCTCGACCTCGCGCTGGTGATGGGCGACGACGTGAACATCAAGGGCTTCGGCCTGGTCGGCACGCTCGGCGGCAGCCTCAAGGTGCGTGCGGTGCCGGGGCGCGAGATGCGCGGCCAGGGCGCGCTGGAAGTCGCCGGGCGCTACACCGCCTACGGGCAGAAGCTCGACATCACCCGCGGCCGGCTGCTGTGGTCGAACACGCCGGTCGGCGATCCCATCCTCGACGTGCGCGCCGAACGCGTGGTCGGCGACGTCACCGCGGGGATCAGGGTCGAAGGCCGCGCCTCCGCGCCGCGCGCGACGGTGTATTCGGATCCGGCGAAAAGCGATTCCGAGGCGCTGTCCTACCTCGCGCTCGGCCGCCCGCTCGACAGCCTCAGCGGCGACGAGGCGCGCCAGCTCGGCGCGGCCAAGTCCGCGCTCAACGCCGGCACCGGGCTCATCGCCTCGGAACTCGGCGCGCGGCTGGGCCTCGACGATGCCGGCGTCACCCAATCGCGCGCGCTCGGCAGCGACGTGCTCAGCGTCGGCAAGTACCTCTCGCCGAAGCTCTACGTCGGTTACGGCGTGTCCCTGCTCGGCACCGGCCAGGTGATGATGCTGAAATACCTGCTACGCAAGGGCTTCGACATCCAGATCGAATCGAGCACGGTCGAAAACCGCGCCTCGGTCAACTGGCGCAAGGAAAAGTAGCGGCGCCCACCCCGACAACGCTCCGGCGGCGTGTGCCAAACTTCCCGCCGATGCGCATACGCCCGGGGAAGGCGCCATGTCGGTCGAGCCGCAATCGCCCGAAGTCACCGTCCTGCTGGCGCGCGCGCGCGCCGGCGACACGCAGGCGCTCGGCGCCGCGTATTCGGCGATCTACGAGGAACTCAAGCGCGCGGCGCGCCTGCAGTTGCGGCGCGGGCGCGATGCCTTCCAGACCACGGCACTGGTCCACGAGGCCTACCTCAAGCTCGCCGGCGCCGCGCAACTGACCGCGACCGATCGCAACCACCTGCTGGCATTGGCGGCGCGGGCGATGCGCCAGGTGCTGGTGGACGACGCGCGGGCGCGCAAGGCGGACAAGCGCGGCAGCGGCCTGGAGCCCCTCACCCTTGGCGCGGCGCCGGGCGACGGCGGGCAGGCGGTGGTCGAGGTGCTGGCGCTGGACGAATTGCTGCAGTCGCTGCATGCCGCCGACGAGCGCGCCGCGCAGATCGTCGAACTGCGTTACTTCGGCGGCTATTCGGAAACCGAGATCGCGGGGATGCTCGGCATCAGCGAACGCACCCTGCGCCGCGACTGGCGCAAGGCGCGCGCCTTCCTGCTGGCGGAAATGAACGCGTGAGCGACGCCGCGGGCGAACGGCGCAGGCGCGCGCTCGCGATCTTCGACGAAATCGCCGACCTGCCCGCGGCGGAGCGCGAAGCGCGGCTGCTCGAATGCTGCGCCGGCGACGATGCGCTGCAGGCGCAGGTCCGCGCGCTGCTCGCCGCCGACGCCACCGATTCCGAGCCCTTCCGCGGCAACGCCAACAGCTGGGGCGAAGCGCTGGCGAACGATGGCGGCGATGCGCAGGACCGCATGCTCGGCCGCAACGTCGGCGCATGGAAGATCGTCGGCATCGTCGGCCGCGGTGGCATGGGCGCGGTGTACGCGGTCGAGCGCAGCGACGGCGCCTACGCGCAGCGCGCGGCGCTCAAGCTGATCCGCGCCAGCGCCGATTCGGCCGCTTCGCGCGAACGCTTCCTGCGCGAACGCCAGATCCTCGCGCAATTGCAGCACCCGAACATCGCCACCCTGCTCGATGGCGGCATCAGCGCCGAGGGCGAACCGTACTTCGTGATGGAACTGGTCGACGGCGTGCCGATCGACCGCTGGTGCGACGAACGCGGCCTGGGCCTGCGCGAACGGATCCTGTTGTTCCTGCAGGCGCTGGATGCGGTGCGCTTCGCCCATCGCAACCTGGTCGTGCACCGCGACCTCAAGCCTTCCAACCTGCTGGTCGACGCGGACGGCCGGGTAAAGCTGCTCGACTTCGGCATCGCCAAGCAGCTCGTGGACGCGGACGCCACCGCGACGATGGATCGCGCGCTGACCTTCGCCTATGCCTCGCCCGAGCAGCTGCACGACGCGCCGATCACCACCGCCTCGGACATTTGGCAACTCGGCGTGATCCTGCATCGATTGCTGTCGGGCACGCATCCGTTCGGGTTGGACCATGGCACGCCGGTCGCGAAGCAGCTGCAGCGACTGGAACGCGAACCGGAACCGCTCATGCGTTCGGCCGCGCAGGCCAGCGCGGAACAGGCCGCGCGACGCGGCGGCCTGACCCCGGAATCCCTGTCGCGGGCCTTGCGCGGCAACCTCGCGGAAATCGTGCACACCTGCCTGCGCCGCGACCCCGAGGTGCGCTACGCCTCGGCCGATGCGCTCGCCAACGACCTGCGCGCGTGGCTGGACAACCGCCCCATCGCCGCGGTGCGCCAGTCGCGCGGCGAACGCACGCGCCTGTGGCTGCGGCGCAATCGGGTGCTTGCCGCATCCGTCGCCGCGGTTTCGCTTGCCCTGCTCGCCGGCACCGGCGTCGCGCTGTGGCAAGCGTATGCGGCGCGCACGCAGGCACGCATCGCCCAGCGCGAGAACGCCAACGCCACCGCGGCGATGCGATTCATCACCGACACGTTCGCCGCGACCTCACCCGAACAATCGCTGAAATCCGACGTGAGCGTGCTCCAGCTGGTCGGACATGCCCAAGCGGAGCTCGACAAGAACGCCGCGGTCGACCCGAAGGTGCGGCAGCCGATGCAGCGCATGCTCGGCCGCCTGTATTTCACCCTCGACGACGACAAGCACGCCGCGGAACTGCTCTCGGCGGGAACCCGCGGCGTGCAACCGCACAGCCGCGCCGAAGCGCTGGCCCTGGCCGACGACCTGGTGGTCGAATCGATCGCGTTCGATGCGCTCGAGCGCTTTCCGGAAACGCTTGCCGCATCCGACCGCGCGGCCGCCCTGCGCAAGCAGTTCGCGCCAGACGACCCGGAACAGCAACTGCGGTCGCTGGCCAACATCACCCTCGCCCACGTGCAGAAATTCGGACTTCCGGCATGCCGCAAGCAGGCCGATGCGGCGCTGGCCCTGGCCAAGCGCATGCCGAACCCGCCGACCGACGTGGTGCTCCACCTCTATTCGCTGATCGGTGCCGGTGCGCGCATCGCCGACGATCGCGCGCGCATGCTGCAGGCCAGCGAAGAAGGCATCGCCTTCGCCGACAGGCACGGAATCGCGCCGGAATCCCCGATGCGCATGGAATTGATGCGCAACCGCGCCGAAGCCCTGTACCAGCTCGGGCAATATCCGCAGGCCGAGGTCGCCGTGCGCCAGGCCATCACCGCCTCCGAAAAGACCGGCAGTGGCGGCGATACCCGGATCGGCATCTTCTATGGAATCCTGGCGAAGGCCCTGTCCGGGCAGGGTCGCTATCGCGAAGCGATGTCCGCACACAAGGATGGCACCCGCCTGATGCCGCTGGCCGATCTCGGTCCGCGCAACAAATCCGTCAGCCTCGGCAACGAGGCCATGCTGCTGTACGCCGAGGGCGACTACGCCAAGGGCCTCGCGGCATCCACGAGCGCGGTCGAGACGCTGGACAAGGCCTACATCGCTCCGGGCGACGAGTTCAGGACGCCGGTGGAAGTGAAGCATGCCCGGCTGCTGCTGGCGAACGGGCGCACCGCGGAAGCGAAGTCCCTGCTCGACGCGCTGCTGCCGCGCGTGCGCGACGCGGAAGGCGTGGATTCCGAGAGCTATGCGCTGGTCGTGGAAACGATGGCGGAGGTCGCGCTGCGCGCCGGCAATGCCGCGGATGGACAGAAGTTCCTGGATGAAGCCCGTGCGCGCTACGCCAAGCGTGGATTGCCGCCGACGCATGTGAAGTTCGCGCAATACCTGCGCGAGGACGCCGCGCTCGCGCGCCTGCGCGGCGACCTTGCGGCCGCGGAAGCGAAGCAACGCGAAGCCGTCACGAAGCTGCAATCGGCGGGAAATCGCTTCGATGTCGCCGCCGCGCGCGCGGAACTGGCGGCGATCCGTTACGAGCGCGGCGACAAGACCGAGGCGCGCACCCTGCTCGTGCTCGCGCTGCCGGTGATGCGCGATTCGGTGCTGCCGCAACAAAAGGATCGCGCCGCCGCCGAATCGCTGGCGAAAACGCTCGGCCTGCGTTGAGCGGCTATTCGGCGCAGGCGTCGATCCGGGTCCAGGTGGACGAAAACGTCTGCTTCTTCGCCGCGGCGCATGCGGCCAGGCCCGAACCCTTGCCGCAGACCGCGGCACTGGCGCGAAAGGTACCGGTCATCCTGTCGGCGGGGCCGTCCAGCGCATAGTCGTAGGCGGTGTCGGCCATGCCCCCGCCACCGGCGAAATGCCAGGCCACCGTGCCGCCTTTGTCGCCGTCGGGCTTGAACGACATCATGACCATGCCGCCGCCGATCTTGCCCTTGAACGGCTGGGTGATGTCGCAGGCGGTGAAGGATTCGCCGTTGTCGAGGGTGATGCGGTACGCATGCGAAACCTGTGGCTGCGGCGTGACCATGCCGCCGCAACGCGGGCGCTTGTCGTTCTCGTCCGTGCGCGGTTCGTTGGTGCATTTCGCTTCGTCCGCCTGCGCCGCTGCGACGCTCGCGGGTGCGGGCATCGCCACACTGGCAGGCGTCGTTACGGGCGCGACATCGGCCTGCGGTGCGGGCTTGGGCGAACACGCGGCCACGAGCAGCGACGCGAGCACGATGGAAAGCCGGAACGTGTGCATCGGGATGTCCTGTCTTTCGTGGATGTTCATTGGCCGCAGTCCTCGATCCTGGTCCAGGTCGTCGAGAGGGTCCGTGGCGGCAGGCAGATGGTTCGCCCGCCGGCCTGGGCGCAAAGCTTGGTGCTGGCATACGTCGCGGTCATCCGTTCCTCGGGGCCGCTCAGCGTGTAGCTGCCCGACTGGGTGAAGGAGCCGCCGCCACCGGACACATGCATCTCGAAGGTGCCGCCCTTGTCGCTGCTCGGCGTGTGGGTGAGCGTGCCGCCGCAGAATTCGCCAGAGAAGGGCTTGGTGATGTCGCAGGTGGTGATCGGCTCGACATGGCATGCTCCGCCGCCGGTGTTCCTGCCGATGCCGGAGATGTCGATGCGATAGCCGCTCTTCTCCGCGGCGACCGGCGGATTGCCCATGCCGCCGCAACGCGGCCGCTTGTCGTTTTCGTCGATGCGTGGCTCGTTGGTGCATTTTTCGTCGCCTGCCTGCGCGACCGCGACGGACGCGGGCGCGGGCGGCGCAACACTGGCCGGCGGCGACGCGGGCGCGGCATCGGCCTGCGGCGCGGGTTTGGGCGAACACGCCGCCAGCGCCAGCAGGGCGAGCGGCAGGCAGGCTCGGAACAAGGCAGGCATGGCGGGCTTCCGGCTTGGGTTTCCTCCCCTAGCGGGAAAAGAGGCCGAAAGCGGACATGCCGAGGGCGGAAACCCGTCCAGCCAACGCGGCAATCAATCGTTCGGCACGAACCGCGCGCCCTGCAGCTGCGTCAATGCGCCGTTGGTGTCGGTCCAGACGATGTAGGCGCTGCCGTCGCGCAGCGCGAGCTTGGGATACCCGCTGGCGCCGCCGCGCACCTTGAGCGTCGCCACCTTCACCCGCTCGCGTTCCTTCGACAGGTCCGGGGCCAGCCGCGCCAGCCACAGCGAGGAGCCGCCGAATTCCTCGCGCAGCCACAAGGCCCAGGCATTGTCGCCATCGAGCGCGACCGCGACGCGGCCATCGACCTGCTTGCCGCGTTCGAGCACCAGCGGCTCGCCGAAACGCGCGCCGCCATCGGTACTACGCGCGAGCTGCACGCGCGGTTCGTCGTTCGCCGCGGTGAACCAGCCGAGGACGACATCATCGCCATTCGCGGCGATCGAAGGGCCGTTCACCGGGCATCCGGTCATGTGCCAGCCATCGGCATGCACCGGGCGCGGCGCGCTCCAGGCCTTGCCGTCGAACGCGACCGTGGCGATGTCGCGTATGTCGGCATCGGAACGATCGCGGTAGGCGACGACGATGCCCGCGCCGGTGCGTGCAACCGCGGTGGAACAGCAATCGCAGGTGCGCGCATCCACCACGGTTTCGTCCGCGCGTTGCAGGTCGGGCCCGAACGTCGCGGCGCGCAATGCGGTCGCGCCGCCGTGCGCGTGCCCGTCTTCGTGGTGCTCGCCGGAATCCCCGTCGTGTTCGTCTTCGCCGCCCGCATCGCGACCGTCGAGCCAGGCGATGCCGATGCGGTCGCCGCCCGTCGCCCACAACGCGGCGAAACCGTGTTCGGCCGCGACGTCGTCGGCGTTCACCGCGAGCGGGTCGCTCCAGTTCATGCCACCGCTGCGGGAGGTGCTCAGGCGCACGCCATAGCCGCCGCCCGCCTGGCGCTGCAGGTATTCCACCCACAGCGCGCGATCGTCGGCGATGGCGATGTGCGGCGTGTCCGCGCCGTTGGCGACGAAGGAATGGCCCACGGCGATCGTGAGCGGGCCTTCCCAGCGATCCTGCACGCCGTATTCGGCGTACTGCAGCAAGGTGCGCCGGCCGGATTCGGCGTTGAGCCAAAGCAGCGCCATGCGCCCGTTCGGGCCGGTGGCGAGATCCGGCGCCATGCTGCCCGGCGGCGCCGGCAGCGTCCACGGCTGCAGCCCGGTCGCGACGAACTGCGACGCGGGCGCGGGAGCCTCGTGGTGGCAGGCGGCAAGGGCGGATGCGATGGCGAAAACGAATGGAAGGATGCGTGTCTTCATGCCGCGCAGCCTACTCCAGCCGGCGTAGGATGGCGCGCATGTTCGTCACCGTCGCCCGGTTCGCCGATCCGCTCGAAGCGCACATCGCCTGCGGGCGCCTGCATGCCGAAGGCGTCGATGCGCACGTCGCCGACGCGCACATGGGGCTGGCGAACTGGGAATGGCGGTTGGCGGTCGGCGGCACCCGCGTGCTGGTGGACGAACGCGATGCCGAGTTCGCGCGCAATGTGATCCGCGACCTCGATGCCGGGCGCTACGCGCTGGACGCGGATTCGACGGACGAACCCCTGCACTCCCCGTACCGCGAGAGCTGGTCCAGCCGCTTCGCCTGGATCGCGCTGGTGCTGTTCAACATCCCGCTGCCGTGGCGGCGCAAGCCGCCGCGCGACGACGAGGCCGTGCGCGGGATGTAGTCGCGAGTCAGGCCGCGCGTTCGCGGCGACGGCGTTCCAGGTGCACCAGCAGCAGCGAGATCGCCGCGGGCGTCATGCCGGGGATGCGCTGCGCCTGGCCGAGCGTTTCCGGGCGCACGCGTTCCAGCTTCTGCCGTACTTCCGCGGACAGGCCCGGCACCTGCGCGTAATCGAACGCGGCGGGAATGGCGGTGGTTTCGTGGCGGCGCGCGCGCGCGATCTCCTCGCGCTGGCGGTCGAGGTAACCGGCGTATTTGGCCTCGATTTCCACCTGCTCGGCGACCTTCGCGTCCCCGACGCCGGGCCCGAGTTCCGGTACCTGCATCAGCTTCGCGTAATCGAGTTCCGGCCGGCGCAGCAGGTCGATGGCATTGGTCTCGCGCGAAACTTCCACGCCGATGCGGTTCGCGATCGATGCGCCCAGCGCATTGTTCGGCGCCGCCCACAGCGCCGACAGGCGTGCGGTCTCGGCGGCGATGGCTTCGCGCTTGCGGCTGAAGGCTTCCCAGCGCGCATCGTCGACCAAGCCGAGTTCGCGCCCGACCGGCGTCAGCCGCGCATCGGCATTGTCCTCGCGCAACTGCAACCGGTACTCCGCGCGCGAGGTGAACATGCGGTAGGGTTCGCTCGTGCCCTGCGTGACCAGGTCGTCGACCAGCACGCCGAGATAGGCCTCGTCGCGGCGCGGGCTCCACGCGTCTTCCTGTTGTACGAAGCGCGCGGCGTTGGCGCCGGCGAGCAGGCCCTGCGCCGCGGCTTCCTCGTAACCGGTGGTGCCGTTGATCTGCCCGGCGAAGAACAATCCCGCGACCGCCTTGGTTTCCAGCGAAGCCTTCAAGCCGCGCGGATCGAAGAAGTCGTATTCGATCGCATAGCCGGGCCGGGTGATGTGCGCCCGTTCGAAGCCGATGATCGAACGCACCAGTTCCAGCTGCACGTTGAACGGCAGCGAGGTGGAAATGCCGTTCGGATAGATTTCGTTGACGTCGAGGCCTTCCGGCTCGACGAAGATCTGGTGCGAAGCCTTGTCGGCGAAACGCACCACCTTGTCCTCGATGCTCGGGCAGTAGCGCGGGCCGATGCCCTCGATCTGCCCGGAATACAACGGCGAACGATGCAGCGCGTCGCGGATGAGCTGGTGGGTGCGCTCGGTGGTGTGGGTGATCCAGCAGCTGACCTGCGCCGGATGGTCGGCGTCGCTGCCCATGAACGACATCACCGGGCGCGGATCGTCGCCGGGCTGTTCGTCCATCTTCGAATAATCCAGCGTGCGGCCGTCGATGCGCGGCGGCGTCCCTGTCTTCAGCCGATCCACCACGAAGCGGCCTTCGCGCAGCTTGTGCGCGAGCGCGGTCGAGGGCGGATCGCCCATGCGGCCGGCGGCGTACTGGGTCTGGCCGATGTGGATCTTACCGGCGAGGAAGGTGCCTGCGGTGAGCACCACCGTCGGCGAGTGGAAGCGCAGGCCGGTGTTGGTGATCGCGCCGCGCACGGTTTCGTTCTCGATCACCAGGTCGTCGACCGCGGCCTGGAACACGGTGAGGCCGGGTTGCGATTCGACCGCACGGCGAATGAAGGCGCGATACAGCGAACGGTCGGCCTGGCAGCGCGTGGCGCGCACCGCCGGACCCTTGGATGCATTGAGCGTTCGCCACTGGATGCCGGCGGCGTCCGCGGCCTTCGCCATCACCCCGCCGAGCGCGTCGATTTCCTTGACCAGGTGGCCCTTGCCGATGCCGCCGATGGCCGGATTGCAGCTCATCGCGCCGACGGTTTCGATCGCGTGCGTGAGCAGCAGCGTGCGTGCGCCGGCGCGCGCGGAGGCGAGCGCGGCTTCGGTGCCGGCATGCCCGCCGCCGATGACGATGACGTCGAAGTTGTAGAAGGATTCGCTCATGTGCTGGACATGATGCCGGCTCGGGGAAGGATCGTCGCTGTTCGTGGCGGCTGAACCGGTCAGGCTTGCCGGAACGGCCCGGTCAACGTTGGCACGGTCCCTGCGTTACAGGCTTTGCACCCGGGACAGCAAGCGCGACGCGTCGGCTGGGACTGGAACAGGGGCTGGCCAAGCATGTCCCGGGGGAGCGCTGGGGGCCGGATGTCGGGGGACGTCCGGCCCCCAATTTTTTCCCGTCCGCGGGGCGCAAGGCCCGGGCGGGAAAAGCGCCGACGCCCGACGGGAAGGCGGAACAGGGGGGATCCGTGACGTCCCGCCGGGAGTCGACGGCGCGAGTCTAACCCCAACGCGTCGGAATGCGACGCAAATGGTCGACGCTGTTAGGCCATGAATCAGATTCAGCGACGGCGGTCACCTTTATGCGTTTGCGAGTCGTCGTCCATGCGCGGCGAGGGCGGCGGGGAAGGCGCGGTCATGCGTGGCATTGGCGGCGAGGGCGTGGTCATGCGAGCGCGGGGCGGTGGCGCGCTATCGCGGGGCGAAACCGACGGCGTCGGATTGGACGGACGCACCCTCGCCGTCGGATTCGGGGCATCGCCGGCCTGCGGTTGCGGTAGCAGCCTCGGGCGTGCGCCGCCATCGGTGGCATCAGGCGCGCGCACAGGATGCGGGTTGCCCGCGTTGTCCAGGTCGCGCCATGGCGGCGGCTTGTGCCCGTCGTGGTCGTCGCCGTCGTGGTGGCCGTGCCCGTCGCCGGGCGGCCGCTGGATGATCACGATGGGCGGTCGCGGGAAGTAATAGCCGTAGTACGGATCGTAGTAGGCGCCGCGGTACGGATCGTAATAACCGTAATAACCCGGCCCGTAACCATAGCTTCCGTAGCCGCCAACACCGTATTGGGTGCCGACGCTGGCCGAAGGCCGACCGTAGTAATAACCGTCGTCGCTGTAGCCATAGCCGGTGACGCAACCGGACAAGCCCAGTACGGCGAGCACGGGCAGGAACGATGCGAGTTTCATGGCGTGCCCCCTGGCTTGCCGGATGGATCGATGATCGCAGCTTCAAGCCACCGCTTTGAATCCGTGCTTAATCCGGCCAGGCGGAACGTTCGATCCGCATGAATGAGTCAGCCTCGGCTACGCTTGCGCCATGCCCGAACCCGCCCTTCCGGATTTCGACGCCGTCCTCGACGCCGCGGCGCGCATCGCCGCGCATGCGCGGGTGACGCCGGTCGCGCGCTCGGCCCGGCTCGATGCCCTGGCCGGCGCCGAATTGCTGTTCAAGTGCGAGCACCAGCAACGCGGCGGCGCGTTCAAGTTCCGCGGCGCCTGCAACGCGGTGCAATCGCTCGATGCCGCGAGCGCGGCGCGCGGCGTGGTCACCCATTCCTCCGGCAACCATGGCGCGGCGCTGGCGCTGGCGGCGAAGCTGCGCGGAATCGCCTGCCACGTGGTGGTGCCCGAGGGCGCCAATCCGGCCAAGCTCGAGGCGATCCGGCGCCATGGCGCGACCCTGCACCGCTGCGCGCCAGGCATCGCCGCGCGCGAGGCGATGTGCGCCGACGTGCAACACGGCACCGGCGCGAGCCTGGTGCATCCGTATGCGGACGCGCGCGTGATCGCAGGCCAGGGGACCGCGGCGCTGGAACTGTTCGGTGCATGCGGCCAACTCGACATCCTCGTCGTGCCGGTCGGTGGCGGCGGACTCGCCTCGGGCAGCGCACTGGCGCTCGCCGCGCGTTCGCCACGTTGCGAGCTGCTGCTCGCCGAACCCGCGGACGCCGACGACGCACTGCGCTCGCTGCGCGATGGCGAACGCCATGCGAACGCGCATGTGCCCACGACTGTATGCGACGGCCTGCGCGGCGACCTCGGCGCGCCGAACTTCGCGATGCTGCGCGCGGCGAACGCGGAAGTCGTCGCGGTCGACGACGCTGCGACGCTGGCCGCCCTGCGCCAACTCTGGCAGGACCCGCGGCTGCGGGTGGAACCCTCGTCCGCGATCGCGCTGGCCGCGGTGCTGGCGCAACCCGAACGCGTGCGCGGTCGCCGCATCGGCATCGTCCTCAGCGGCGGCAACATCGACATTGCCGCGCTTCCTGCCCTGCTCGGCGGCAAGACGCCGCACGTTTCCTGACTCGGCCGCGAGGGAGCATCGCCGCATGCACGCCGGTTCCGCCACTGCAACCACAGGATCGCGGCTGCCGGCGCGCGCGTGGATCGCCCTGCTCGCGGTCGTGCTCACGCTCGGTTTCCTCGGCGTGCGCGGCATCTGGGATCCGGACGAAGGCCGCTACACCAACGTCGCCATGAACATGCTCGACAGCGGCGACTGGCTGACCCCGCGCCGCAGCGAAGGCATTGGCCACTGGACCAAGCCGCCGCTGACCTACTGGGCCATCGCCGCCAGCGTCGCCGCGTTCGGGCGCAATCCGTGGGCGGCGCGCCTGCCGTCGGCGCTGGCCTTCCTGTTGTGCGCCTGGCTGGCGTGGCGCATCGCGCGCCGGCTCGTGCCCGGCGGCGAGGACCAGGCGGCGCTGGCGTTCGCGACCATGGCCTTGCCGTTCGGCGCTTCGCAATACATCACTACCGACTTCGTGCTCGCCGCCTGCGAAACCCTGGCGATGTGGGCCTTCGTCGAATCGCGCTTCGACGCGCCCGGCCGAACCCGGCGCTGGTTATGGTTGATGTGGGCGGCGTTCGCGCTGGCGTTCCTGGCCAAGGGCCCGCCGGGACTGCTGCCGCTGGCGGCGATCCTCGCGTTCGATCGGCTGCAACCGCGCGACCGACGCCAGCGCCTGTTCGACATCGCCGGGCTCGCGTTGTTCGCAGTGATCGCGACGCCGTGGTTCATCGCGGTGATGCGCGCGAACCCGGGCCTGTCGCATTACTTCATCGGCGACGAAGTCGTGAACCGCGTCGCCAGCGACGATTTCAACCGCAACGGCCAGTGGTACGGCTGGCTGCAGGTGTACGCGCCGACGCTGCTGCTGGGAACGCTGCCGTGGACGCCGGCCTTGCTGCGCTGGGCGCGACGCCTGCCGGCCGACATGCGCGGCTGGTGGCGAAACCCGCAACGCCGTACAAGCGAGCGTTCGTGGCTGTTCGCGACGCTGTGGCTGTTGCTGCCGCTGCTGGTGTTCTGTCTCTCGCGCTCGCGCATGCCGCTGTACCTGCTGCCCCTGTTCCCCGCGCTGGCGCTGCTGGTGGCGATGCAACGCCAGCGCGAGCATCGCGGCCTGCCCGGCTGGCGCGCGATCGCCGCATGGGCCGCGTTGCTGCTGGCGCTGGCGCTGGGCAGCGCGCTGTGGCCGACGCACAAGAACGCCGATGACTGGGCGCGCGCGATCCGCGAACGCGTGCCGGGAAGCATCGACAAGGTGCGCTTCGTCGAAGACATGGCCCGCTACGGCCTGCACGTCGAACTCGGGACGCAGGTGGAAAAACTTTCGCTGCTGCCCGATCCGCACGCCGCGCGCTTCAACCCGGTCGACGACACCGACATCGCGCACGCGCTGGCGAAGGCCGATCCGGACGCACTGTGGGTCACCAAGCAAGGCAACTGGCCCGAGGCACAGGCGCGCTTCGCCACGCTGGGTTACAACGCCATCGCGCAAGGCGCGCCCTACCAGGGCCGGATCCTGTTCCGCGTCGTGCCGGCCGGCGGCGGTTGAGCCGCGCCTGCGAGCGTGCTTCACTGCCGCCGTTCCCGGGGAGACGGCGATGAACGACGAACGCATCGAGTGGAGCGGCCATCCTTCGCAGTGGCAGAACCTGTGGTGGTTCGTCGCCTGCGTGCTGCTGGTGCCGATCCCGTGGGCGTTCTGGCGCTGGTTGCAGGTGCGCAATACGACCTACACGCTTACCGACCAGCGCTTGAAGACCACGCGTGGCGTGTTCACCCGCACGACCGAGGACCTCGAGCTCTACCGCGTCCGAGATTCGCGTTTCCAGCAGGACTTCGCCGAGCGACTGCTCGGCCTCGGGCAGGTGGTGCTGTTCACCACCGACGAGACCTCGCCGGAAATCCGCCTGACCTTCATCAAGGATGCCGAAGCGGTGCGCGAGAAGATCCGCACCCTGGTGGAAGCGCGCCGCGATGCGAAGCGGGTGCGGTATCTGGATGCGGAGTGACGCGGAGACCATATGACAGACGGCCTGCCGGCAATTTGCAATGAGCGCTACAACGCACTCGCTTTCTTTGTTGGGTGCGACTTGATTGCCCTTGCGATCCAATAGCTTTTTGGATCGTCGCCGAGAAAGCGCATCTTGAGTTGATGGCAAGACGAAATGATCGAGCTCGGGAGAAAGCGTAGGCTGGGTTGATAAACCCAGCATCGACAATGCTGGGTTTCGGCGCTGCCTCAACCCAGCCTGCTCCCACTGATTATCGCTTCCGCACCGGAATCGCATTCGCCGGGAATCGCGCGATTTCCATCTCGCCTTCGCGGATCGGCGCGCCCGGTTCCGGCGCCCACGCCATCGCGGTGATCGTTTCCCAACTCGCCGGCAACATGCCATCGCGACGCAACGGCTCGTAGGCGCGTTCGGCCGCGGCAAAACGCGCGCGTCCGGTCAGCGTATGCCGGCGCGCGGCCAGCGCATTGGTCGCGCCGATCGCGCGCAACTCGCGCATCAACGCGGCGAGGTCCGGATACGCCGTGGTTTCCACCTCGCGGTCGAGCACGGGCTGGTGGAACCCCGCGCGCACCAGCGCATCGCCGACGCCGGCGATGTCGGCGAATGGGCTGACGTGCGGCGTGCTGTCGGCTTGCGCGAAGGCCTCGCGCAATTCCCACAGGGTATCCGGACCGAATGTCGAGAACAGCAGCAAGCCGCGCGGCTTGAGCACGCGACGAAAACCGGCGAACACCGCGTCGAGGTCCTCGACCCATTGCAGGCACAGATTGGAGAACAGCACGTCGACCGAATTTTCCGCCAGCGGCAGCGCGCGTGCGTCCGCGCATACCGGCTGCGGTCGCCGCACGAACGGGTTGATCCCACGCCTCGACGAGGCGCGCGTTTCGCGCAGCATCGGCAAGGCGAGATCCAGCGCCAGCACCCGCGCTTTCGGCCAGCGCTTCTGCATCGCCGCGGCCGCGCGTCCCGGCCCGCAGCCGAGGTCGACGACCACGCGTGGCGGTTCGCTACGCAGCGCAGGATCGTCGCGGTAGTCGAGCATCTCCAGCAATCGCGCTTCGACCGCGTGCTGCAGGCGTGCGGCCGCATCGTAGCCGGTGGCCGCGCGCGAAAACGCACGCCGCACCTGACGGGTGTCGTACAGCGCGTTCATGCCGCGTGTTCCGCCGCGAACTCCGCGAGCAGGTTCGCCACTTCGTCCGCATGGGTCAGGAACGGCGCATGCCCCGCGTGTTCGATCACGTGCACGGACGCATCCGGCGCGAGCGCGGCGGCTTCGCGCATGGCGCGCGGATCGACCAGGCGGTCGCGATGCCCGGCGATCCACAACGAAGGAATCGACAACGCAGGCAACGCGGCGCGTAGGTCGCTGGTTTCGAGCAATTCCAGCCCGTCGGCCAGTGCATGCCCCGCGGGTTCGCCGCGCGCGAAGAGGCCGTTGCGCAATACGCGGATCTCGTCCTTGGCGTGGTCGGAACCGAAGGCCTCGAGCGCGACGAACAGTTCCAGCGTGCCGCGGTAATCGTTGCGCAATCCGTCGGCGAAGCTGCGGAAGATGTCCGCGGACACGCCGAACTTCCAGCCCTCGCCTTTCACGAAGCACGGGCTCGCGCACAGCATCGCCAGCGCGGGCACCGCGTCCGGTCGCGTCGCGGCCGCGTGCAGTGCGACCAGCCCGCCCAGCGACCAGCCGCACCACGGCGCGCGCGGCACGACATCGGACACCGCCTCCACGCAGGCATCGAGTTGCAGCGGCACGCCGCTATCGCGGCTGAAGCCGTGCCCGGGAAGATCGACCAAGTGCAGTGTGAAGCGCGATGCGAGCCGTTCGGCCAACGGCGCGAACACGCCTCCATGCATCGCCCAGCCATGCAGCAACACCAGCGGCGGGCCTTCGCCGCGGGTTTCGACGAACAGGCTCATGCGCGTGCCGCGCGATCGTAGGCGAAGCCGTTGCCGACCGCCTCGCGCGCCCATTCCAGCGCATCGAGCAGGCCATCGATTTCGGCATCAGTGTGCAATGCGGAGAAAGCGATGCGCAGGCGCGCCTGTCCTTCCGGAACCGTGGGCGGGCGGATCGCCGCGACCCAATGACCCTGCGCCTCCAGCGCCTGCGCGAACGCCAGCGCACGCGCGTCATCTCCGCAGGGCAACGGCTGGATCGGCGTGTCCGACGGCATCGGTTCGAAACCACGCTTGATCGCGCCTTCGCGGAAACGCGCGATGCCCGCGACCAGGCGATCGCGTCGCCACTGGTCGCGACGCGCCAGCTTCACCGCCGCGAGCGAGGCCGCGGCCTGCGCCGGTGGAATCGCGGTGGTGTAGATGTAGGGCCGCGCGGTTTCGGCGAGGTGGCGCACGAGTTCCGCATCGCCGGCGACCACCGCGCCATAGCTGCCCAGCGCCTTGCCCAGCGTCACCAGTTGCAGCGGCACCGCATCGACGCCGAGGCCCGCGGCGGCGACGCTGCCGCGACCTTCGGGACCGAGCACACCGACGCCGTGCGCATCGTCGACGTACAGCAGCGCGCGTTGCGCGCGCGCGACCAGCGCGAGCTGCTTGAGCGGCGCGATGTCGCCATCCATCGAGAACACGCCGTCGGTGGCGAGCAGCGCCGCGCCGTCCGGCGAACCGCGCAACTGCCGCAACGCGCCTTCCGCATCGGCATGCGGATAGCGCCGCAGGCTGCAACCGGCGAGGCGCGCGGCATCGATCAGGCTGGCATGGTTGAGGCGGTCCTGCACGCAGACGTTGCCGTCCCCGAGCAGCGCCTGCATCACCGCGAGGTTGGCCATGAAGCCGCTGCCGAACAGCAACGCGGACGGCACGCCCAACCAATCCGCGATTTCGCGTTCCAGCGCGACGTGCGCGGCGTGGTGCCCGCAGACCAGGTGCGAGGCGACGCCACCGGCGCCCTCGCGCGAGGCCGTGTCCTGCAATGCGTTGACCACCGCGAAATGCTGCGAAAGCCCGAGGTAATCGTTGCCGCAGAATCCGGTGAGCCAGTGCCCGTCGATTTCGAAGCGCACGCCATCGCGGCGGGCGACGGTGCGCCGCACGCGCACGCGATCCCGCGCGGCGCGTTCGGAACGCGCGGCGGCGATGCGTTGGCGGAGATCGGTGCGGGCCATGCGTTGCGTGCGTTACAGGTGGGCGGGGAATTCCGGAGTCTGCATCCGGTCGTGCATGCCATCGATGCGCACGACCGGGATTTGCGACAGCGTTTCCTCGTCCACGCCTTCGAGGCAACCGAGGTTCACGCCGATCATCTTGCCGATCGGCGTGTCGTTGCCGACGCCGAACACGCGCACGCCGCAGGTTCCGCAGAAGAAGTGGTGGTTCCTTTCGCCGGCGAACACGTATTTCACCAGCGCATCCTCGCCCTGCAGCAGGCGGAATTGCTCGGGCCGCGCCACCGCCGGCCAGAAGCGCGTGCGGCGGCAGATCGAGCAATTGCAGCGGAAGCTGGGCTGCTCGAGGTCGAGGTCGGCTTCGGCCACGACTTTCCCGCAATGGCAGCTGGCGCGATAGGTCCGCAGCATTTCAGGCCGCCGCGGTGATGCCGGCGTGCACCGTGGTCGAGCAGGCGTCGATGGCATCATCGACCGCCGACTCGACCCGCATCGGGCGCAGGCCGAGGCGTGCGAACAGCGCCATGTCGCGCTCGGTGTCCGGGTTGCCGGTGGTCAGCAGCTTCTCGCCGTAGAAGATGGAATTCGCGCCGGCGGCGAAGCACAGCGCCTGCAGCTCGTCGCTCATGCTTTCGCGCCCGGCCGACAGGCGGACCATCGACTTCGGCATCAGGATCCGCGCCACGGCAATCGTGCGCACGAACTCGAACGGGTCGAGCAGCGTGGAGGTGTGCGCATCGCCCAGCGGCGTGCCTTCGACTTCGACGAGGCGGTTGATCGGCACCGAATCCGGATGCGCCGGCAGGTTCGCCAGCGCCTGCAGCAGGCCGGCGCGCTGCGAACGCGATTCGCCCATGCCGACGATGCCGCCGCAGCAGGTCTTCATGCCCGCGTCGCGCACGTGCGAGAGCGTGTCGAGGCGATCCTGGTACTCGCGGGTGTGGATGATCTCGCCGTAGAACTCCGGCGCGGTATCGAGGTTGTGGTTGTAGTAGTCGAGGCCGGCGTCGCGCAGCGCGTGCGCCTGTCCGTTCGACAGCATGCCGAGCGTGGCGCAGGTCTCGAGGCCGAGCGCCTTCACCTCGCGGATCATCGCCGCGACCTTGGGGATGTCGCGGTCGTGCGGCGAACGCCAGGCCGCGCCCATGCAGAAGCGCGAGGCGCCGGCGGCCTTGGCCTGCTTCGCCTTCTCGACCACCGCTTCGGTCGACATCAATTTCGTCGCCGCGACGCCGGTGTGGTAGCGCTGCGCCTGCGGACAGTAGGCGCAGTCCTCGGGGCAGCCGCCGGTCTTCACCGACAGCAGGGTCGAGACCTGCACCTCGGCCGGGTCGAAGTGCGCGCGATGCACGCTCGCTGCGCGATGCAGCAGCTCGGGGAACGGCAGTTCGAACAGGGCGAGGATTTCCCCGCGTTGCCAATCGTGGCGGAGCGACGTCATTTCGGAATTCCCTGACAGACAGGCCGGTGCAAGGCGGGCAGTCTGGAAAGCATGCCCGGGGCTGTCAACTTCACGACCATGGCGATGGTTGACGGCTGGTGCCGCGCGTGGCGCCGGGCCTGGCCCGCGCATTGCCTCGCCTGCGGCGGTCGCGGCGAGCCCGGCCGCGACCTCTGCGCCGCCTGCCATGCCGGGTTGCCGTGGCTGCGCACCGCCTGCCCGCGCTGCGCCCTGCCCTTGCCCGCACCGGCTCCGGCCTGCGGCGAATGCCTCCGCAACCCACCCCCGCTGGATGCGGTGCGCGCGGCCTTCCTCTACGCGCCGCCACTGGACCGGCTGCTGCCGCGCTTCAAGTTCCATGGCGACCTCGCCGCCGGGCGCCTGCTCGCGGCCCTGATGCGCGAAACCGCGTCGCCCTTCCCACGCAATGCGGCCATCTTGCCGGTGCCGCTGCACCGCAGGCGATTGCGGATGCGCGGCTACGACCAGGCGCTGGAGCTGGCGAAACCGTTGGCCGTCGCTTGCGATCTTCCTTTGCGCGACGACCTCCTGCGTCGCGCCCGCGCCACCGCCGCGCAATCGCGGCTGCACGCGGACCAGCGCAAGCGGAATCTGCGGAATGCCTTCCAAGTCGATGCATCGGCGCCGTTGCCGGCATGCGCCGTGCTCATCGACGACGTGATGACCACCGGCGCCACCCTGCATGCGGCGGCGAAGGCGCTTCGTCGTGCCGGAGTTGAACGCGTGGAGGCGTGGGTGTGCGCGAGGGTGCCGTGAGAACTCCCCCTCCTATCGAGAGAGGGGCGTAGGCGCGCTCGTGCATCAGCCCTTCACCATCACGCTCACCGCGATGCCGGCGAACACGACCATTCCCACCCAGTGATTGTGCAGGAACGCGCGGAAGCAGCCGTCGCGGTCGCGATGGCGCGCGCGGAAGAATTCCCACAGCACGAGAAGCAGCGCCACCCCCAATCCATACCAGTAGGGCGGGCCCAGGCCCGCCTGCCTTCCCGCCAATGCCAGCGCGGCGAACATGCCCGCGTACAGCACGCCCTGCGCGACGAGGTCCATGTCGCCGAACAGGATCGCGGTCGATTTCGCGCCCATGCGCAGGTCGTCGTCGCGATCGACCATCGCATACCAGGTGTCGTAGGCGGTGGCCCAGAAAATGTTCGCCACGTACAACAACCACGCCAGCGGCGGCACATGGCCCTGCACCGCGGCGAAGGCCATCGGGATGCCCCAGCCGAAGGCCATGCCCAGGTACACTTGCGGCAGGTAGGTGTAACGCTTGAGGTAGGGATAGCTCGCGGCGAGGAACACGCCGACGAAACTCAGCAGCACCGTCAGCCGGTTGGTGGTGAGCACCAGCGCGAACGCGACCAGCATCAGCACCGCGAACACCGCCAGCGCCTCGCGTCCGGAGACCGCGCCGGTGGCGAGCGGCCGCGACCTGGTGCGTTCGACGTTCGGATCCAGCCAGCGGTCGGCGTAGTCGTTGATCACGCAGCCGGCCGAACGCGTCAGCCACACGCCGAGGGTGAACACCACGAGCGCGCCCCACGGCGGCATGCCGCCGGCCGCCAGCCACAGCGCCCACCACGTCGGCCACAGCAGCAGCAGCCAGCCGATGGGGCGATCGCCGCGCACCAGTTTCCAGTATTGGCCGAGCCGTTCGCGCCACGCGGGAACCGGCGCCGGGACGGGGGCGAAATCGCGTTCGTAGGGCATGGCGGCAGGGTAGCAAGGGGGTTTCGGGTCGCGCCCCGCGCGTCGATCATGGACAATACGCGGCCCGGCGCCCGTAGCTCAGCCGGATAGAGTAGTGGCTTCCGAAGCCATTGGTCGGGGGTTCGAATCCCTCCGGGCGCGCCATATGCTTCAAGTGTCGGGATCGGGCCTCTCGATCCGGGCGCGCCATTTATACTTCCGTGAATTCGTGCCCTTCGGCCACAGGTGCAGCGTGCGCAACTACGACCTGGTCTTCCTCAAGCACTTCTCGATGGTCATCGCCTTCCTCTCGGCCGTGACCCTGGGCCTGATCCTGTTCGCCCACCACCTCAACGGCATCATCCCGGCCGAAGTCTCGCCCGAAGCGGCGAAGCGCACCGAGGCGCGCATCGCCCCGACCGGCGCGGTCTATGCCGGCGCCACCGGCGCGGCACAGCAGGCGGCGGCGGTCGCGGCCGCTGCCGCGGCGGCGGCCTCGCAGGTCGCCTACGGCGGCACCAAGGACGGCGGCGTGATCTTCAACAACCTGTGCACCGGCTGCCACACCTCCGGCGCCGGCGGCGCGCCCACGCTGGACAAGTCGCACTGGACCGCGCGCATCGCCGAAGGCAAGGACACCCTGTACAAGCATGCGATCGAGGGCTACCACGGCCCCGATGGCGGGGTGATGCCGCCCAAGGGCGGCAACCCGGCGTTGACCGACGAGCAGGTCAAGGCCACGGTCGACTGGATCCTCGGCCAGCTCAAGTAAGCGCGGCGCAGCCGCATCGCCACGAACGCCGCCCTCGGGCGGCGTTCGCGTTTGCGGGGGTGCGAACGGTCGCCCGGCTATCATCGCCGCATGTCCCCGCCCCTTTTCCCCGACGTTTCCGGCGTCGTGTCGCTGCCGGGCCTCGCCGGTCCGCTCGAAGTCACCGTGGATCCGCCCGAAGCCGGCGCATCGGCACTGCCATTGCTTGCGGTCGTCTGCCACCCGCTGACCACCGAGGGCGGCACCCTGCACAACAAGGTGGTGACCATGGCCGCGCGCAGCCTGCGCGAGCTCGGCGCCACGACCGTGCGCTTCAACTTCCGCGGCGCCGGCAACTCGGGCGGCACCTACGATTCGGGCGTTGGCGAACTCGACGACCTGCGCGCCGTGGTCGCCTGGGCGCGCGCGGCGCGGCCCGGACATGCACTGTGGCTGGGCGGTTTCAGCTTCGGCGCCTACGTCAGCATCCGCGCATCCGCGGAACTGCAGCCGTCGTTGCTGCTGTCGATCGCGCCGCCGGCCGGGCGCTGGGATTTCGCCTCGATCCCGGCGCCGACCATGCCGTGGCTGGTGATCCAGGGCGAGGCCGACGAGATCGTCGATCCGCAAGCGGTGTACGCGTGGCTGGAGAAACTGGATCCGCCGCAGCTGGAACTGGTGCGCATGCCCGACACCTCTCACTTCTTCCATCGCAAGCTGATGGACCTGCGCGGCGCGATCAAGCAGGGCGTGCGGCCCTACCTGCCGGCCGCATGACGCCGTCGAACGCGTACGCCGCCGGCATCGCGCGCGGCGACTGGCAGGACGATCCCGCGCAACACCCGGCGCTGGCCGAACTCGACCGCATCCATGCCGCGCTCATCGCGATGCCGGAACGCGACGGGTTTTTCTCGAAATTCTTTTCGCGCAAGGACGACGATGCGATCCCGGGCCTGTACCTCTGGGGCGGCGTCGGTCGCGGCAAGACCTTCCTGATCGACCTGTTCTACGACCAGGTCCCGATCGCGCAGAAGCGGCGCACGCATTTCCACCGCTTCATGCGCGAAGTGCACGAACGCCTGCGCGAACACGCCGGCGAACGCGACCCGCTGGCGATCATCGCGCGCGAATGGCGCGCCTCGCTGCGCGTTCTGGTGCTGGACGAATTCTTCGTCGGCGACATCGGCGACGCGATGCTGCTCGGGCGCCTGCTCGAACGCCTGTTCGACGAAGGCGTGGTGCTGGTGACGACGTCGAACACGCCGCCTCCGGAGCTGTACAAGGACGGCCTGCAGCGCGCGCGCTTCCTGCCCGCGATCGACGCGATCGAACGCCATTGCCACGTGCTCGAACTCGCCGGCGCCACCGATTACCGCCTGCGTGAACTGGTGCGTTCGCCGGTGTACCGCGCGCCGCTGGACGCCGGCTCGGACGCATGGCTGGAACAGCGCTGGCATGCGCTCGGCGGCGACGACGGCCACCGCGATGCCGGCATCGTCGTCGACGGCCGCCGCATCCCGGTGCGCGCGCGCAGCCGCGGGCTGGCCTGGTTCGATTTCGACGCATTGTGCGAAGGCCCGCGCGGCGCCGGCGACTACATCGAGGTCGCGCGCGAATTCCACACCGTGCTGCTCGGCGGCGTGCCGGTGTTCGACGACGAACGCAACGACGCCGCACGCCGCTTCATCACCCTGGTCGACGAGTTGTACGACCGCCACGTCAACCTGGTCTGCACCGCCGACGCCGCGCCGGCCGTGCTGTACCGGGGCGAGCGCCTCGCCGCCGCGTTCGAACGTTGCGCCTCGCGCCTGACCGAAATGCAGTCGTCCGAGTATTTCGCGCACCAGCACCACGCCTGAGCCCGGGCGCGGGCTCCGGCCTGTTCAGCCGGGTTTTCCGCAAACCCCGATATTTCGCGTTGACGGTTCAGCCAGACCACACTATGTTGTGGCCGTCGGTTCCGGCGGCTTTGGCCAACGGATGAAAAGGGAAGCCGGTCGAATGCCGGCGCTGCCCCGCAGCGGTAGGTGGAAACGAACCCGTCAATGGCACTGGGGCGGTGGCCCCGGGAAGCGACGGGCTAGGCAAGAGCGAGAAGTGAGCGAAGAGAAGTGAGAAACGAGTAAGAGCGAAGGCTTCCGCTCACTCCTCACTCCTCTTCACTCGTTCCTCGCTCCAGGTCCACGAGCCCGAAGACCTGCCGACAGCCGCGCGATGCACACCGCGCGGTGCCGGCCGAGGAATCTCCGGGGGGAGATGGCTGGTGCAGCAGGCCCGCCGTCGTTCCGTCCCGGCGCCTGCGACACCTCGCCTCCATCCTGCGCTTCCGACGCCATCCGCGCCTGCGGGGGAACAGGCCCGGATCGTGCGCCATGCATGGAGACGAGAGATGTCACAGACCGATGCCGCCGTGGCCGTCGCCGCGACGAACGCGCCCGCGTTCGACCTGACCGCGCCACCCACCGCGACCAGCATGCGCGTGACCAAGCGCAACGGATCCAGCGAAGCGGTGGACCTCAACAAGATCGTGCGCGCGGTGACCCGCGCCGCCGAAGGCCTGCACGCGGTCGAGCCGATGCGCGTCGCCACCCGCACCATCTCCGGCCTGTACGACGGCGCGACCACCGCCGAGCTGGACGAGCTCTCGATCCGCACCGCCGCGTTGCTGACCGGCGAGGAACCCGAGTACGGCCGCCTCGCCGCGCGCCTGCTCGCGGGCGTGATCGCCAAGGAAGTCGCCGGCCAGGAAATTCACGCGTTCTCGCAATCGGTCGCGCGCGGCCACGACGTTGGCCTCATCAACGATCGCCTGCTCGGCTTCGTGCAGGCCAACGCGCGCAAGCTCAACGACGCGCTGGATCCGGCGCTGGACCGCGAGTTCGACTACTTTGGCCTGCGCACGCTCTACGACCGCTACCTGCTGCGCCACCCGCACAGCCGCAAGGTGATCGAGACGCCGCAGCAATTCTTCCTGCGCATCGCCTGCGCGCTGTCCGAGGACGTGCCCGAGGCGCTGGCGCTGTACCAGCGCTTCGGCCGGCTGGAATACATCGCTTCCTCGCCGACGCTGTTCAACAGCGGCACCACGCACGAACAGCTGTCATCCTGCTTCCTGCTCGATTCGCCGCGCGACACGCTGGAATCGATCTACGCGAAGTACGGCGACATCGCCCAGTTGTCCAAGTTCAGCGGCGGCATCGGCGTGTCGTACACGCGCGTGCGTTCGCGCGGTTCGCTGATCAAATCCACCAACGGCCATTCCAACGGCATCGTGCCGTGGCTGAAGACGCTCGACTCCTCGGTCGCCGCGGTCAACCAGGGCGGCAAGCGCAAGGGCGCGGCCTGCGTGTACCTGGAACCGTGGCACGCGGACGTCGAGGAATTCCTCGAACTGCGCGACAACACCGGCGACGAAGCGCGGCGCACGCATAACCTCAACCTCGCGAATTGGATCCCGGACCTGTTCATGCAGCGGGTCGAGGCCGACGGCGAGTGGTCGCTGTTCGATCCGCGCGTGGTGCCGGAATTCACCGACCTGTTCGGCGCCGACTTCGAACGCGCCTACGAGCAGGCCGAGGCGCAGGGCAAGGCGGTGCGCACGCTCAAGGCGCGCGAGCTGTACGCGCGGATGATGCGCACCCTCGCCCAGACCGGCAACGGCTGGATGACCTTCAAGGACAAGTGCAACCGCGCCAGCAACCAGACCCTGCGCGCCGGCAACGTGATCCACCTGTCCAACCTGTGCACCGAGATCCTCGAGGTCACCAGCGACGACGAAACCGCGGTCTGCAACCTCGGCTCGATCAACCTCGCGCGGCATTTCGACGAGGACGGTGTCTTCGATTTCGACAAGCTGGGCGAAACCGTGCAATTGGCCGTGCGCCAGCTTGACCGCGTCATCGACCTGAACTTCTATCCGATCGAATCCGCGCGCCGCGGCAACCTGCGCTGGCGCCCGGTCGGGCTGGGCGTGATGGGCCTGCAGGACGTGTTCTTCAAGCTGCGCATGCCGTTCGACGGCGAGGCCGCGCGCGCGCTGTCGGCGAAGATCGCCGAGGAAATCTATTTCCACGCGCTGGACGCGTCGAACGAACTGGCGATCGAGAAAGGCCGGCATCCCGCCTTCGTCGATACCCGCGCGGCGAACGGCGAATTGCAGTTCGATGCCTGGGGCGTCGTGCCGGCGAATGTCGAACGCTGGGACGGGCTGCGTCAACGCATCCGCGAACACGGCCTGCGCAATTCGCTGCTGGTCGCGATCGCGCCGACCGCGACCATCGCCAGCATCGCCGGCTGCTACGAATGTGTGGAGCCGCAGGTCAGCAACCTGTTCAAGCGCGAAACGCTGTCCGGCGACTTCCTGCAGGTCAACCGCTACCTCGTCGACGAACTGAAGAAGCTCGGGCTGTGGACGCCGGAACTGCGCGACGCGATCAAGCGCACGGAAGGCTCGATCCAGGGCATCGCCGCGATTCCCGAAACCCTGCGCGCGGTTTACCGCACCGCCTGGGAAATCCCGATGCGTTCGCTGATCGACATGGCCGCCGACCGCGGCGCCTTCATCGACCAGTCCGCTTCGCTCAACCTGTTCATGGAGAGCCCGAGCATCGGCGCGATGTCGTCGATGTACATGCATGCGTGGAAGCGCGGCATCAAGACGACGTACTACCTGCGCTCGCGCCCGGCGACGAAAATCGCCAAGACCACCGTCGGCGCGATGGATGCGCCGAAGCAGGAATACACGGCCGAAGAAGCCGTGGCCTGTTCACTCGAGAACCCGGGAAGCTGCGAAGCCTGCCAGTGAATGCCTGAAGCCCCTCTCCCTTCGGGAGAGGGGTTGGGGTGAGGGTTCGGCGAAGCACGCTGCCTGCCAATCGCCGACGACTCACCGAACCCTCATCCGGCGCTGCGCGCCACCTTCTCCCGGCGGGAGAAGGAAACAGCCAAGGTCGATCCCATGCCCGTCGTTGCCCCTCTCACTCCTCACTCCTCTCCACTCGCTTCCCGCCTGCTCGACCCCGGCTTCGAGCTCACCCTGCGGCCGATGCGCTACCCGAAGTTCTACGAGATGTACCGCAACGCCATCCGCAACACGTGGACGGTGGAGGAAGTGGACTTCTCGCTCGACGTCAACGACCTCAAGCACAAGTTCGGGCCGGCCGAGCGCCACCTGATCGAGCGGCTGGTCGCGTTCTTCGCCACCGGCGATTCGATCGTGGCCAACAACCTGGTACTGAACCTGTACCAGCACGTCAACGCGCCCGAGGCGCGCATGTACCTGTCGCGGCAGCTGTACGAGGAAGCGCTGCACGTGCAGTTCTACCTCACCCTGCTCGACACCTACCTGCCGGATCCGAACGAGCGCGCCAAGGCCTTCGCCGCGGTGGACAACATTCCCTCGATCAAGCGCAAGGCCGAGTTCTGCTTCAAATGGATGGATTCGGTGCGCGGGCTGCAGCGCGTCGAAACCCGCGAACAGCGGCGCGCGTTCCTGCTCAACCTGGTGTGCTTCGCCGCCTGCATCGAAGGCCTGTTCTTCTTCGCCGCCTTCGCCTACGTGTACTACCTGCGTTCGCGCGGCCTGCTGCACGGACTGGCCAGCGGCACCAACTGGGTGTTCCGCGACGAAAGCGGGCACATGGCCTTCGCCTTCGAGGTGATCCGCACCGCGCGCGAGGAGGAACCGGATCTGGTCGACGAGGATTTCCGCCGCCAGGTGGTGGACATGCTCGCCGAAGCGGTGGAATGCGAATTCGCGTTCGCGCAGGACACGCTGTCCGGCGGCGTGGCCGGGCTCTCGCTCAAGGACATGCGCCAGTACCTGGAATACTGCGCGGACCAGCGCCTGGCGCAACTCGGCTTCGCGGTGCATTTCGGCGCGCGCAACCCGTTCCCGTTCATGGACCTGCAGGATGTGCAGGAACTGACCAACTTCTTCGAGCGCCGCGTGTCGGCCTACCAGGTCGGCGTGCAGGGCGACGTTGGTTTCGACCATGCGTTCTGATGCCGGAGACGCCGCGACTCCGCAACCGACCGAAGCGCGCCTGCTGGAAATGGTCTTCCCCGACCACACCAACCACCTCGGTACGTTGTTCGGCGGGCAGGCGCTGGCGTGGATGGACAAGGCCGCGTTCGTCGCCGCCTCGCGCTACGCGCGCAGGACCGTGGTGACCGCGCGTTCGGAGCAGGTGGATTTCCGCCTGCCGGTGCGGCAGGGGCAACTGGTGGAAGCGATCGCGCGCGTGGTCGAAGTGGGCCGCAGTTCGATGCAGGTAGATGTTGAACTGATCGCCGAAGACCTGCCCACAGGCGAACGCGACCTGTGCACGCGCGGGCGCTTCGTGATGATCGCGCTGGATGCGCGCGGACGCCCGACCGAGGTGCCCGCGCTTCCGGCCTGAGCGCGCGCGCGCCGCCTGCGCTAGCATCGGCGTCGACCCCGCATCGAGCCTCGCCATGCGCCTGTTGCCCTTGTCGCTCGCCCTCGCCGCGCTGCTGCCGCAGTGCGCGCTCGCCGCCGAACGCCCCGAAGTCGCCGCCGCCGCGCAGTCCGAACGCAACGAGTTGATCGCGTGGCGCCGCGACATCCACCAGCATCCGGAACTGGGCAACCACGAAACCCGCACCGCGCAACTCATCGCCGACAAGTTGCGTTCGTTCGGGCTGGAACCGAAGACTGGCGTCGGCCACACCGGCGTGGTCGCGATCCTCAAGGGCGGCAAGCCCGGGCCGCGCATCGCCCTGCGCGCGGACATGGACGCGCTGCCCGTCACCGAACAGACCGGATTGCCGTTCGCCTCGACGGTGAAGAGCGAATACCGCGGCCAGCCGGTCGGGGTGATGCACGCCTGCGGCCATGACATGCACGTGGCGATCATGCTCGGCGTCGCCGAAGCGCTGTCGAAGATGAAGGCTGATCTTCCGGGCGAAGTGATGTTCGTGTTCCAGCCAGCCGAGGAAGGCCCGCCGACGCCGGGCGAGACCGCCGGCGCGAAACTGATGATGGACGAAGGCCTGTTCCGCGATTTCAAGCCCGACGCGGTGCTCGGCCTGCACGTCTGGGCCAGCCTCCGCGTCGGCGACATCGGCGTGCGCGCCGGCCCGACCATGGCCGCGGTCGACGAGTGGACGCTGAAGATCACCGGCAAGCAGACCCACGGCGCGCGGCCGTGGGACGGCGTCGATCCGATCACCGTCGGCGCGCAGATCCTGCTCGGCACGCAGTCGATCATCGCGCGCCAGGTCAACATCGCGAATTCGCCGGTGGTGCTGACCACGGGCCTGTTCCAGTCCGGCGTGCGCTTCAACATCATTCCCGACGACGCGCTGCTGGTCGGCACGCTGCGCACGTTCGATCACAAGGTGCGCGCCGACGTGGTCGATCGTTTCCGCCGCACCGCAACCGATTTCGCCGAAGCCAGCGGCGCGAAGGCGGAGCTTGAGGTCGATTCGAACGCGCCGGCGCTGGTCAACGATCCCGCGCTGGTCGCGAAGCTGCGTCCGTCGCTGGAAGCAGCGGTCGGCAAGGATCACGTGATCGACCAGCCGCCGCTGACCGTGTCCGAGGATTTCGCCTACTACGCCGGCGCCGCGCCGGTGATGTTCTTCTTCGTCGGCAGCACCCCGGCCGACAAGGATCCGGCGGCGATGCCGATGAACCACTCGCCGCTGTATTCGCCCGACGAAGGCGCGCTCGATGTCGGTCTGCGCGCGATGCTGCAGGCGACGCTGGATTTTCTTGGTGGCGGAGCGCCGGCCGCCGTGCGGTAATACGCGTCAAACTCAAGGAGCCAATCATGCGGTGCGCAGCGATTTGCTTCACGCTTCTTGTTGCATCTTGCGCAACAACGGATTCATATCTTCTCGCGCAACGTTCGTTCCATGAAGAACCTGGGCCAGTCTTTCACTGCTGGCATAAGGTTGGCTATCGTCCATCAATGGAGCCGGGATCCGTTTCATATCTTTGCGATGAACGCGGCTCAGAAGAACCTCTCGCTGAATGCACCTCATCGCTTCGACAAGCGGCCAGCGTCGCGATCTCCGTCGCTGAAGCAAAAGAAAAAATCATGGTTTGCATGCTTAATCGCGGATGGGACCGAGAGGAAAACAACTTGCAGTGGTGAGGTCTGCCAATCCGTTCAGACTGCTCCTGCTTCGCGACACGGTTTGACTCGGGCGATAATCCCCCCATGAAAACCCCTCTGGATTCCGCGCTCGGCCGCCACGTCGACTATCCGCGCGAGTACGACCCCTCGCTGCTGTTCCCGATCGCGCGCAGCCTCGGCCGCGATGCACTCGGCATCAATGCGGACGAATTGCCGTTCACCGGCATCGACCGCTGGCACGCCTACGAACTCTCGTGGCTGGACGCACGCGGCAAGCCGCGCGTCGCGACCGCGACGTTCGAGGTTCCCGCGGATTCCCCGAACCTGGTCGAATCGAAATCGCTCAAGCTCTACCTCAACTCCTTCAACGCCTCGCGCTTCGACAACGACGACGCGGTCCGCGACGCCATCGCCCGCGACCTGTCGAACGCCGCGGGTGCTTCGGTGGCGGTCGCGTTCGGCCTGCCGCCGCTGCGTTCCGCCGATGCGGCGATCGACCTCGATGCGCAGGACATCGCCATCGAAAGTTACGGCCCGCCGGATGCATCGCTGCTTGCTAGCGATGCGAACGGCGATGCGGAAGAAACCTTGTCGAGCGCGTTGCTGAAATCCAATTGCCCGGTGACCGGACAACCCGATTGGGCCAGCGTGCGGATTTACTATCGCGGCCCGCGCATCGATCGCGCCGGACTGTTGCGTTACCTCGTCTCCTTCCGCGACCACGCCGAATTCCACGAACAGTGCGTCGAACGCATCTTCGTCGACGTGCTCGCGCGCTGCCGGCCGCGGGCGCTGTCGGTGGAAGCGCGCTACACCCGCCGCGGCGGGCTGGACATCAACCCGTGGCGCGGAACGCCCGGCGCGCCGCCGCCGATGGCCGGCCGCGACCGGCGGCAATGAACCGCCGGCAACGCCCGCCACCGACACCATGTTTTCTTAACGAACCGCGTGAAACCATGCGCGCGGTTTACATGGGCAGGAGTCCCCGATGACCAATCCGCAGAACCCCAAGGATCCGAACTCGCTGTCGCTCGCATCGGGTGGCGAAAAGAAGGCCGATTTTTCCAACGTGCAGGGCCATGTCGATACCGTGCCGGGCACGAGCGGTGGCGCCGGCAGCACCGGCAAGGCCGATTTCTCCAACGTGATCGGCAAGGTCGACGGCGTGCCCGACGGCGGTGGCGCCGGCGCGGGCGAGCAGACCTACACCGTGCAGAAGGGCGACACGCTCTCGCACATCGCGCAGAAGCACTACGGCAAGGCCAGTCGCTGGCACGCGATCTTCGACGCCAACCGCGACCAGCTCGACGACCCGGACAAGATCTTCCCGGGCCAGGTGCTCAAGCTTCCGGACGCGAACGGCTGACCTTTCGCCGTTCCCGCATGCCGATCCCAGACATCCACAGGAGACAACCATGATCCGCAACCGCATTTCGCTGGCCATCGCCGCCGCGCTGCTCGCGACCGTCGCCCTCGCCGGCTGCAAGAAGAAGGACGACATGGCGACGACCACGCCGCCGGCCACCACCGAACCGGCGCCCGCCCCGGTCGAACCGGCACCGGCGCCTGCGGCGACCCCGGCCACCGTGACCTCGGTCGACCTCGGCAACGCCGTCGGCGCCGACAACAAGGTGACCACGGCGTCCACCAGTTTCGCCAAGGCCGACACCATCCACGCCTCGGTCGCCACCGATGGCGCGGCCGGCAAGTTGCACGCGAACTGGACCTACCAGGATGGCCAGACCGTCGACAGCCAGGACAAGGACGTCGCGTCCGGTCCGCAGGTCACCGACTTCAGCATCAGCAAGCCGGACGGCTGGCCGGCGGGCAAGTACAAGGTCGAGATCTCGCTGGACGGCAACGTCGTGCAGAGCCGCGATTTCGAAGTGAAGTGACGTAAGCGCGCCCACGCGCCTCGCGCGTGGGCCTTTGCGCGCACGTCATCCCGCGCAGGCGGGCCGCTTCTGACAGACGAATGTCTGTCCAATCCGGTTTAAAACAACATCAGTTTCGATGCACGGAGGGCGCGGCTTTCGCCGCGCCCTTTTCGTTCCGGCGCTTCGCGCGAACCTGTCAGGGAACCGGCGTCGTCGCCTTGTGGTAGATGCCGTCGAACGCCACGGCCCAGGTCTTGCCGTCGTCCTTCGACGATTCCCACACCTGGCGCACGGTGCCGTCGGCATTCGGCGTCCAGGTGATGCGTTCGCGGCCATGGAGCCCGCTGGCGTCGTCGGGCTTGTCGTGTCGTCCTTCCAGCACCATGCGTCCGTCGACCAAACCGCCGGAGAGGAACAACCGGCTGCCGCTGTTGTCGACCCAGTACTGTTCCCAGTGCCCGCTGTCGGCGTTGTAGATGTTGAAGCTCTCGCCGACGGTGCCGCCGTTGCCGAACCAGTGTTCGTGCACGACGCAGTCGCCGAGCCGCGATTCGACCCGGCTGCGGCCAAGGGTCTTTTCCCCCTTCGGCCCGGTGACGTCCCAGCTGCCGACCCAGAAGTCGAACTGGCGTCGCGCGGCATCGGCGCAGGAGGGCGCCTTCGGCGCGGGCGGCGGCGTTTGCGCAGGAAGATCGGACATGGCGAACACCGCCAGGGTCAGGATCAGGCATCGGATGGCACGCAGCATTTCGTTCCTCGGACGGCTAAGGTGCGCGCCAGCGTAGCCGCCCGGCCAAGCCGGGGCTTGGCGGAATGTGCCGGTTGGCGTTGTCGCAACCCGTTGCGCGGGGATCGCCCGCGGCTCAGTACCCCAGCGTTGCCGCCAGGTCGCGCGTTTCGCGGCCCAGCACGTCCTCGGAGTAGAAGCGCTTCCAGCGCACCGCCGCGTCGGGATTGATCGCGTTGTGCAGGTGGAACTTGAGGTCGCCGCTCATGCGCGAAGCGGTGGCCACGCCGTCGGTCATGCGATCCATGTCGTCGTACGGGTTGACCATCGCGCTTTCGTACGGGATGCCGAGGAAGCCGCAGATGCGCCGCAGCACGGCTTCGGGTTCGACCACCAGCTGCTCGTACTGCACCTGCAGCCAGCGCTCGGAAGGCACCTGCCTGGAAACATCGAGCGTGTTCTGCTGCGCCAGCAACCAGGTCAGTTCGGCGAGTTCGCGACTGCCGTAGCCGCCTTCCTGCGTCGCGGTCGGCGGCAGCAGGCGCTGCATCGAGGATTCCTCGTACGAACGCACCATGCCCAGCGGATGCCGGACCAGGTGGATGTACAGCGGATCGGTGAAATCGCGCTCGATGCGCTTGAGGATGTCGACGTCGACGATGTACCACGGCGTCTTGTCCACCAGCAGCCGGCCGCCTTGCAGCGGCGCCTGCAGTTCGCTGTAGAACGCCTTGGTGGTCATGCCGCGTTGCTCGCAATCGGCGACGAACGCCAATGCCTGCTCGGCGCCCCAGCCCTTGAGGTGCATGAGCGCGCGCGCGGTTCCTTCCAACAGGTGATCGGTGTGCGCGCCCGACAGCGCCTTGCGCCGGTCGGACATGGTCCGGTACGGCAACAGGTGCAGTTCGGGCGGGGCGAAGAGCTTTGAGTTCCCGGCCAGCAGGATGCGCAGCAAGGTGGAACCCGAGCGCGGCGGCGACAGCACGAACACGGCGCGTTCGTTCTTCGGCGTGCCGTCGTCGGCCAGGTCGCGCACCGGGAAGCGGCGGCGGAAGGTGGCGAGCTTCGCCGCGGTGACGCGCTCTTCCTCGGGTACCGAGGTCACCCGCTGCGGATCGGTCGAGGCCGGGCTGGCGGGCGCGGTCGGCACGCCGTTGTTGAGGCGCCCGGCGACGAACTCCGCGATCTGCCGCACGGTCACGTCGTCGACGTACTTCCCGCCCTGCATCAGCAGGTCCTGGAAACCGAGCTTGGTCTTGAATTCGCTTTCGATGGCGACGGCCATCTGGATGAAATCGATCGATGCGAAGCCGACGTCGCCGACCATGGTCGTGCCCGGACCCATGCCGCCTTCGATTTCGACGTCCCAATCCTCGGTCAGATCGGCGATCACCCCGATGACCCGCTCTTCCACCGCTTCGACCGTATGCACGTGTGTTCTTCCCCGAAAACTGGCCCCGGACCCCCTTCGGCCCGCAGGATGCGCGCGGCATCTGTGACCGAATGCACAGACGCGGCATGAACCGGCAAGTATTGCCGCACTTCCCGCACGAGTCCAGAACGAACCGGCCCGGAACCCGCATTCAGGAGCGCTTTTTCACGCCTGGCGGGACTCCGGACTCCGTCGCATGCCGTGCCCTCGCGTGATCGAGCGGCAAACCATCATCGCTGCTGCAGGCAATAGAACGCGGAATGCGGCCGATTGCGGACATGCGCGACAATGGCGGCCTTTCCGCCACGACCGCCACCATGTCCGACACCCACAGGATCCTCTATACCCTCACCGACGAAGCGCCGTTCCTCGCCACCGCATCGTTCCTGCCGGTCGTGCAGGCCTATGCGCGCACCGCCGGGGTGGATGTCGATACCCGCGATATTTCGCTGGCCGCGCGCATCCTCGCGCAGTTCGGCGACCTGCTCGGCGACAGGGCCGTGGCCGACGACCTGGGCGAACTCGGCGAACTGGCGAAGACGCCACGCGCCAACATCATCAAGCTGCCCAACATCAGCGCTTCGGTACCGCAGCTCAAGGCCGCGATCGCGGAACTGCAGAAACAGGGTTACCCGCTGCCGGATTACCCCGACGAACCCAAGAACGACCGCGAGAAGGACGCGAAGGCGCGCTACGACAAGGTCAAGGGCAGCGCGGTGAACCCGGTGCTGCGCGAGGGCAATTCCGACCGCCGCGCGCCGGCCTCGGTGAAAGCCTACGCGCGCAAGCACCCGCACCGCATGGGCAAGTGGGATGCGGGTTCGAAGACCCACGTCGCGCACATGGACGACGGCGACTTCTACGGCAGCGAACAGTCGGTGGTGGTGCCGGCGCCGGGCAGCGTGCGCATCGAGTTCACCAACGCCACCGGCAGCAGCTTCCCGCTGCGCGCGCCGGTGAAGGTGCAGGCCGACGAAGTGATCGACGCCTCGGTGATGGACGCGGCGAAGCTGGCCGTCTTCGTCGATGCGCAGATCGCCGATGCGAAGGCGCGCGGGGTGCTGTTCTCGCTGCACCTCAAGGCGACGATGATGAAGGTCAGCGACCCGATCATGTTCGGCATCGCGGTCTCGCGCTTCTACGCACCGGTGCTGGAAAAGCACGCGGAGGCGCTGGAACAGCTCGGCTTCGACCCGAACAACGGCATCGGCGATTTGTACGCGCGCCTGGGCCAGTTGCCGGAAGACAAGCGCGCCGGAGTCGAAGCCGACATCGCCGCGCTGTACGCGCAGCGTCCCGGCGTGGCGATGGTCAATTCCGACAAGGGCATCACCAACCTGCACGTGCCCAGCGACGTGATCGTGGATGCGTCGATGCCGGCGATGATCCGCGACAGCGGCCGCATGTGGAACGCGCAGGGCGAACTGCAGGACACCAAGGCGGTGATCCCGGACCGCAACTACGCCGGCATCTACCAGGCGGTGATCGAGGACTGCAAGGCCAACGGCGCGTTCGATCCGGCGACGATGGGCAGCGTGCCCAACGTCGGGCTGATGGCGCAGGCCGCAGAGGAATACGGTTCCCACGACAAGACCTTCCGCGTCGCCGGCGACGGCACGGTGCGCGTGATCGACGATGCCGGCAAGGTGCTGATGCAGCACGCGGTGCATGCCGGCGACATCTGGCGCATGTGCCAGACCAAGGACGCGCCGATCCGCGACTGGGTGAAGCTCGCGGTGACCCGCGCGCGGCTGTCGAACACGCCGGTGGTGTTCTGGCTGGATCCGCAGCGCGCGCATGACCGAAACCTCATTGCGCTGGTCGAGCGTTACCTGCGCGACCACGACACCGGCGGCTTCGACGGCAAGCCTCTTGAAATCAGCATCCTCGATCCGGTCGCGGCGATGAAGTTCTCGCTCGAACGCATCCGCAAGGGCGAGGACACGATTTCCGCCACCGGCAACGTGCTGCGCGACTATCTCACCGACCTGTTCCCGATCATGGAACTGGGCACCAGCGCGAAGATGCTGTCGATCGTGCCGCTGATGGCAGGCGGCGGCCTGTTCGAAACCGGCGCCGGCGGCAGCGCGCCCAAGCACGTGCAGCAGTTCGTGGCCGAGGATTACCTGCGCTGGGATTCGCTCGGCGAATTCCTGGCGCTCGCGGCATCGTTCGAGCATCTCGCCAACGCGACCGGCAACGCGCGCGCGCAGGTGCTGGCCGACGCCCTGGACGCGGCGAACGCGAAGTTCCTCGACAACGACAAGTCGCCGGGCCGCCAGCTCGGCACCATCGACAACCGCGGCAGCCATTTCTACATCGCGCTGTACTGGGCGCAGGCGCTGGTCGGACAATCGAAGGACGCGGAACTGGCGGCGAAGTTCGCGCCGCTGGCGAAGGCGCTTTCCGATGGCGAGGAAAAGATCGTCGCGGAATTGATCGGCGTGCAGGGCAAGCAGGTCGACATCGGCGGCTACTACAAGCCCGATCCGGCGAAGCTGTCCGCCGCGATGCGCCCGAGCGAGACGCTCAACGCCGCGCTGGCGATGCTGTAGCCCCGGACGCAACATCCCTCGACGTACAGACGAAGGCCCGGTGTCCCGGGCCTTCGTCGTTTCCGGCGTTTTCTTCAAGCGCAGGAAATCGCGCTGCGCTCGGCAACGGCCGGCTTGGCGACATCGCGACGCTCGCGCCGGCGCGCATAGGTATCGAATGTGCGGCGCGCGGCAACGCGGTTGCCGAAGGTCGGGCCGTAGGCTTCTTCGTCGAGGCCGATGCGCAGGTCGAGGTCGTCGAGGCCGCCGAGGTACCACAGGCTCTTGAACAGCGAATTCGGGGACGTCTTCATGGGGAACTCCGGTTGCGGGTTGGTTTGAACGGATGGCGCCGCGGCCAGGTCGCGCGCCAGGGACGGATCGACGATGTGGCCGTGCAGGAACAACAGGTCGGTCGCGATGCTCATGGTCTTGCCTCCTTCGAGGATGCTTCTTGAGTGGCATCGAAGATAGGCGCATCCTCTGCGCCTGAAAATCGCGATTTCGGCAAGCCTATCTTGAATATGATTCAAGGAACCGCGACATGAGCCGGCCCCCGTTGCATGCCCTGCAGGGCTTCGTCGCGGCCGCGCGCAGCGGCAACCTGTCGCGCACGGCGGAATCGCTGCACCTCACCGTCAGTGCGCTCAGCCACCAGATCCGCGGCCTGGAGGAGCGCCTCGGCCAACGCCTGTTCGTGCGCAACGCGCGCGGCGTCGAACTCACCGCCGACGGCCGCCAGTTGTACGAACGCATCGCGCCGCACTTCGACGCGATCGAACAGGCCTTGCGTCCTTTCCGCGCGCGTCGCGACGACGTGCTGACCCTGACGTTGATGCCGTCGTTCGCCTCGAGCTGGCTGGTGCCGCGTCTGCCGCGCTTCCTTGCAGCGCATCCGCAACTGGAGATCAACCTGCAGTCATCGGTCGCGGTGGCCGATTTCGAGCGCGACACCCGGCTCGACGCCGGTTTGCGCTACGGACCCGGGCAGTGGCCGGGCGTGGAGGCGGTGCATCTGTTCGACGACTGGGTGACGCCGACCGCGAGTCCGGCGCTGATCGCGAAACTGGGGCGGCCGACGCTGCAGAGCCTGGACGGATATCCCCTGCTCGGCGCGCCCGGTGGGCGCTGGAGCGAATGGTTCGGCACCTTCGGAGGCCATGCGCCGAAGCGCTTCGTTGCCACCTTCGACGATTCCGAAACCCTGCATCGCGCCGCGGTCGAGGGCCTCGGCGTCGCGCTCGGCCGCCTCACCCTGACGCGGCCGCTGGTCGAAGCCGGCCTGCTGGTGCCGCTGTTCGACGCGCGCCTGAAAGCCGAATACGCGCACTACCTGGTCTATCCGCCGCGCTCCGGATCGCATCGCGGCCTTGCGGCGTTCCGCGACTGGTTGCTCGGCGAAGCGCGGGACTACGAACGGCAGGCATCGCCCGCGCCCAAAAAGAACGCGCCCCGCACGAAGGCGGGGCGCTGAGGCTCACGATAGTGCCGCGGGGCGGATTACGGCAGGTTCAACGAATGCAGGAAGTTGTCGACCTGCACGGTCAGGTCGCCGGACGCACCGAGCTGCGCGTTGATTTCGCCATGGCGCATGTCGATCGGATAGACGCTCACGCGTCCACCCAGCGACTTCGCCTTGTCGGCGTAGGCCTGCGCCTGCGTGCAGGAATCCGAACGCTGGCTGGAACACACCAGCAGCATCGGCACCGGCGCGCTCGACAGGCGCAGGATCGGCGAGGCGTCGCGCCAGAGTTGCTGGTCGCTGCCGAACGCTTCGTCGTACAAGCCGAAGTGCCGCTTCTGCATGATGTCGACGACGTTGTAGGCCGCGCTGTCCAGCACGACCGTGCCGAGCCACGACCTGGCGCCCGCGTTGGTGGCGATCGACGGCGCCGAGGTCAGCAGCGACACCAGGTGCGCGCCGGCGGAATGGCCCATCAGCACGAAGCGCGACGGATCGCCGCCCCAGGAAGCCGCCTTGCCCTGCGCGAAAGCCAGCGCCTTGGCGATGTCCTGTGCCTCGCCCATCGGGGTCACGTCCGGCACCAGTCGATACCCGACCGAAATGACGATGTAGCCCTTCGGCAGCCAGTGTTCGACCTTGTTGTTGACCACGCCCGCGGCTTCCTTGTCGCCGCGCCGCCAGCCGCCGCCGTGGACCATGAAGATGACCGGCGCGTTCTGCGCGTTCGCCGGCCGGTACACATCCATCTTTTGCTCCGGCGCGGAGCCGTAGGCAACGTCCTTGTCGACCTGCGCGCCTGCCGGCAGCGACACCGGCTCGTAGCGGCGTCCGCCCATCGGGCCCTGTTGCTGCTGGCCTTGCGCGCCGCTGGCGCGGCGTTCGGCCATCCTCTGTTGCCAGCGCTCACGCATGGTCTGTCCCGAACAGCTGGTGGTCGCGACCACGCCCGTCAGGGCGATCGCGATGATGAGGGTCTTTGCAATCGACGAAAGCATGTAGCGCCTCCATCCCCGGGGGATTGGCGGGAACCGCCGCCAGCGGAATCGAAACCGGCGGCGATACTCGCACAGCCGGGGCTGACGCCAGGTGAAGCCCGCGGCAACGACGCGAGGCATTCAGCCGCTGTTGCCCCCGCGCTTCCATCACCGTTCGTCGTGCGAACCGAGGTAGACCTCGCAGCCGCCGCGCGGATTGAAAATGTAACCAGATCCGTCGATCGGCATGATCTTCGGTCCCCACGGGTTGGCGGTGCCGAGGAACAACCCGTGCGGCGTCGAGGCGAAGGTGCGCAACCCCATGTTGTAGGGATTGCCCATGCCGTTGATGGAGACCGGTACCCAGTTCTCGCCGTCGTGGCTGCGATACAGGTCGAAGCCGGACTGGTAGTCGAGGATGTTCTGCGGATCGACGTGGGCGACCACGTTCGCGAACGCCTCGGGCCAGCGGCTGCGGTTGACGTAGCCGAGGATGCTGCTCCACTCGAACGTGCCCATGTAGAGCCAGCCCTCGTGCTCGACCATGCGCCAGAAATAGCCGTTGAAGAAGTTGTCGAAGCCGGGAAGGCGGCCGGACAGCGGCTTCTTGTGGCCGTCGGGCGTGTCGCGCGCGTCGCCGACGAGCAGGTCCCAGCTCATGTCCGGGTGCAGGCGGATCAATTCGGAAGCGCCCGGGCCGATGTCGTTCTGGCGGTCGATGCCGCCGCCCTGGATGCCGGTGCCGATGTACAGCGCGCCCTTGAACGGATGCAGGCTGAGCACGCCCTGGTTGAGCTTGCCGCGCCACGCGCCCTGCTCCATCACCCGTTCCCAGTGGTACGGCGCTTCGCCCTCGCAGGTGCTGCGCCACAGCTGGAAGCCGCTGTGGTTGAGCGTGCCGACGTAGAGGTGGTCGCCCCAGGCGCAGACTTCGTGCAGCGACTTGTTGCCGACGTCGCCGAAACCGAAGTCGCTCACCGGGCGCCAGTCGCCGCGCGCCGGATCGCTGCTTTCGTACACCACCGAATGCCCGGAGATGTTGGTGTTGCCGCCGCGCGAACCGGCGGGCGTGGTGTACAGGCGGCCCTTGAACGGCACCATCGAGCGGATCGTGGTCACCGGCAGGCCGACCAGGCCCGGTTCGCAGGTCACCTCGAAGTTGCGCCCGTCCTCGGTCGCCATGATCACCGGGCCCGGGCCGCGCGCCGGCGACCAGGTGCTGATGAACAGTTTCGGCGGATCCTTGCCGCCGCGGTCGTAGACCGTGGCGGCGCGGTAGCTGATGTCGCGCGGGATCGGCTTGCCGTGGCTGCCGGTGATCATCGGCGCCTTGAACACGCGTTCCCATACCTGCGATTTCGGGTCGTAGCTCCAGATCTCGGCGCGCAGGTCGAGGTCGAACGGATCCTTCGGGCATTCCACCGGCCACACATCGATGCCCAGCGACAGGCGCGAGCGCATCAGCGCGAAGTTGTCGCGCATGGTGCTGACATACAGGCGGCCGTTGAACCACGTCATCGAGTGCGTGTACGAATTGTGGCCGTCGCCGAAACCGCGTTCGGCGATCTTGCGGAAGTGGTGCCGGCTCAGGCCCGGGCGGATCCCGAGCTTGTTCACCTTCACCGCGCTCACGCCGGAACCGCCGCGGCTGTCGGGGCGAACATGGCCTGGATCTCCGCCAGCGCCTCGTCGCGGGTGGCGAACGGTCCCATGCGGCATTTTTCGCGAGTCATGAAATACCAGGCGTCGTCGACCGCGAACACGCGGTCGGTGCGGATGTAGTTGCGCGGCGCTTCGCCGCCGCGGTTGCGACGCCGCTCGGCGGAGAATTCGCCGCCCCAGAAGCGCTTGCAGTCGGAGATCATTTCGGCCGGACGCGAGGAAGGGAAGAAATGCCCGGCATCGCGCACGCCGCGGAACTCGGCCTGCGGCCAGACCTCGAGCAGCGCTTCGCCGGTGAGCCGTGCATGCGAATTGTCGCCGTACAGGGCGAGGATGGGGAAACGCAGCGTGCGCAGTTCCTCCAGCGTGAGCCCGTCGTCGCCCATCATCTGCGCCTTCGCCGAGGTCGTTTCCATCAGCGCGAGCCACTGCCGGGCCGTGTGCTTCGCCGACTTGCCCATCAGCGGGCTGGCCAGCTCGGCCAGTTCCACGGGCACTTCGGTGCCGTCCAGTTGCCATTGCGCCATGCGCGTGAGCAGGTGGTAGCCGAAATAGGGGTGCTGCGTGTCGAGGTCGAGCCCGTGGCGGTCGAGGATCGCCTGCACGCCCTGCCCGAAGTGCCATTCGCGCGGCGGGCCGAGGCGCCTGACCGCGGCGATGTGGCTGTCGGCGAGGACCAGGCTGCGCACGCGCTCTGGCTGTTCGCACGCGAACTTCAACGCCACGACGCCGCCGAAGCTGTGCGCGATGAAATGCGCCTTGTCGATGCCCAGGTGGTCGAGCAAGCCGCCGAGGTCGCGCGCCATATGCGTCGGCGAATAGCCGTCGGCCGGCATTTCCGAACGCCCGTGCCCGCGCAGGTCGAGCAGGGTCACGCGGAAGCGCGCGGAGAATTCGGCCGCGTACTGGAAGTACCAGAACGCGAGGTTGGTGCCCAGGCCATGCACCATGACCAGGTCTTCGCGCGCGCCATCGCCGCCATCGTCCGTCTGGACGTAGTTCAGGCGCACGCCGTTGACGATCGCCGTCGGCACGAATTACTCCGCGTACCCGCGCATCCGCGGCTGCTCCGCGAACGCGGGCGTCGCCACCGCGATGACGGCGTCGTGCCGGCGCACGACGTGCGCCTCGACGCTACCGAGCGGATGTTCGACCACCAAGGTTTCGCACGCGGCGTCGGCGTACCGGATGGCGAACTGCATCGGCTCGCCCTGCAGGCCGATGCCCAGGCACTTGGACGCGGCTTCCTTCGCGCACCACAGGCGCAGCACGCGCTCTTCCAGCGCGGCGCCGTCCATGCCCTCGACCAGCGCGCGTTCGTGCGCCGCAAGCGACTGCGCGACGAGGTCCGGCTGCGCGCGGCCCATCGACTCGAGGTCGACGCCCACCGGCAGGTCGGGTGCGGCGACCGCGGCCAGGCAGGATTCGCCGCTGTGCGACAGCGACACGCGGGGCGCATCGACCAGCGTTCCGTTCCAGCCACCATCGACGTGCGGAGCGCCGTGTTCGTCGTGCCAGACCACCACGTCGGCGGCATGCACCAGTTGTCCGGTTTGCTGGTGGATCCAGTAGCGCACGGCTTCCTTCAGCGCGGCGCGCCCGGACAACCACTCGCGGTGCCGGCGCGGGGATCCCTGCAACTGGCGCCACTCCCCGCGTTCCTCTTCCGACAGCAGCACGTGCGCGAGCACGCGCATGCAGATGCCGCCCGATTGCGTGGCCAGTTCCGGCGCGATCATCGGCACCTGCCACAGCGATACGCCATCCATCGCCACCGGCTCGGCCGGCGCGCCGAGGAATCCCTGCAACGGATTGACCCGCGCCATGTGGTAGGTCGGCGGAACGGTGAAGAACAGGTTGCCCATGTCGTGGCAACGCAGCAGCACCCGGCCTTCGCCGTCGATGCAGTCGAAGTCCCAGTTGCGCGGCGCGTTGATGTCGGTGCTCACACCGTCGGCCGGGCGCTGGCGCCCGCTCACGCGGATGCCGGCGCGATCGGCCGGGCACGGTTCGTACAGTTCGATGCGGTCGATGTACGACGGGAAGGAATGGAATTCCGGGCCGACGTACTGCACCAGCCAGCACGGCGCGACCTGGCTCAGCGCATCGAGCAGCACCGGGTTCAGGATCAGGTTCGGCGTGTGCCCGGGCGCGAAGAAGTTGGCGAGGCTGACGTCGCTCAGGCGCACGTCGATGCCGGTGTCGTCCCAGGCGACGATCTCGCTCACGCTCTGGAACACCGGGCCGTGGAACATGGCGTGGCGGTCGGTGGTGTAGAGGCTGGGAACGTGGATGTTCCAGGGCCGCGGCTCGGCCAGCGGCGCGACCCCGTGCAGGCGCCAGTCGCGTTCGAAGCGGAATTCGCCGCTGACCGCGATGCCGCGCGGCGTGGTCACTTCGGCGGCGTAATGCTGGCGCTCGCGGTCGATGACGCGCGCGCGCACTTCGATGTCGAGCGCGCCGTCGTCCAGCGCGATCCAGTCGAAGGCCTTGACGTTCTCGATCACGCCGAGGTCGGTGCGCCCGGCGAGCGCGGCGCAGGCTTCGGCCATCAGCTCGAGGCTGGCCATGAACGGCACGCAGGCCAGGCCGAGCAGGTTCGGGTCGTACCCTGAAACCGGGCCGGACAACACGTGATCGCGCACGAACTGGTCGTTGTCGAGCGCGACCTGGCAATGCGCGACCAGGTGCGCGTCGTCGTGTTCCACGATGCGGTCGAGCAGCGGCGTGGCGCCATCGACGGCATGCGTGGAGGCCGCCTGCGTCGATGCATCGTCGATGGCGAAACCTTCGGCCGCGGGCAGCGCATGCATCAATTCGCTCTGGCGATCGAGGAAATCGCGCATGACTTCGAAGTATTCGCTCATCACCTGCACGCGGCCGTCCACGCCCGCCTCGATTGCGGCATCCGGCGCAGGCATCGGCGCGGCCTCGGCCGCGGGCGCCTGCGCCACGGCTTGCGCGACGGATGCAGCGACTTGCGGTGCGGGCTGCGGCGGCGATGCGGCCTGCGCCAGTTGGCGCACGCGTTCGCGATCGGCCTCGCTGAAACGCACCATCGGCATGGTGTTGTCGAGCACCGGCGGCTGCTTCGTCGACGCGGTGCTGTCGAGGTCGATGGACGCCAGTTCGCGCGGCGAGAACAGCTTGCCGAGGTCGACCTCGCGGCCGGCGACGTAGAGTTGCGCCAGCGTCGACAGCAGTTGCTCGACGCCGTTCTTGCGCCGCACGTTGCTGGACAGCGCGAGCCCGTCGCGGTCGGCGAGGATGTCGTTGACGAAGGCGGTGAGGTTTCCCGACGGACCGACCTCGACGAACACGCGCGCGCCGTCGTCGTGCATCTTGCGCACGGTGTCGCGGAAGCGCACGGTCTGCGACCACTGCCCCGCGGCCAGCGCGCGCACCTGCACCGGGTCTTCCGGGAACAGCGCGACCGAGGCGCAGGAATACAGCGGCACGTTCGGCCGCTCCAGGCCGATGCCTTCGTAGTATTTCTCGAACGCCGCGCTGACTTCGGCGAACGCGGGCGTGTGGTAGCCGCGGTCGAACGGCAACGGCATGCAGATCGCGCCGAGCGCGGTCAGGCCTTCCTGCACGTGCGCGATGTCGGAGACGCTGCCGTACAGCACGATCTGGTTGCTGCAGTTGTCCATCGCCACCTGCACGTCGCGGCCCTGCGCGGCGAGGTAGCGGTCGACGTCCTCGGTCGGCAGCGCGCCGACGGCGAGCAGCGCACCGACCGGGATCTTCCCCGACTTCAGCAGCGCGTCGTAGACGGCGTAGTGCTTGCTGATGCAGTCGGACAATTCCTGCGGCGTCGAGGCGGCGTTCGCGCCGCTGGCGGCCAGCGCCGCGGATTCGCCGGAGCTGTGGCCGAGCATCACGTCCGGGTGCACGCCGAGCGAGGTCAGCAGTTCGTGCATCGCCATGCCGCCGACGAACACCGCTTCCGAACCCACGTCCATCGCGTGCAGGCGTTCCTCGAGCTGCGCGCGGCGCGCGTCGTCGACGTCGCTGTTCGGGAACACGATGTCGGTGCGCGCCTCGCCCGACGGCAGGCCGTAGAGTCCGCGCCAGAAATCGAGCCAGCGCCGCACTTCCTCGAAGCACAGCGCGAGGTCGGCGAGCATGTGCGGGTATTGCGAGCCTTCGCCGGGGAACAGGAAGGCGAGCTTGCCGTCCATACGGCGGTTGCCGTAGAACACGCGGCCGCGACCGCCGGCGCCGGACGACGCCTTGCCTTCGCGGACCTTCTTCAACGCCTGCTCGATGCCCGAGGCCAGGGTCTTCGCGTCCTTGGCGAGGATCGCGACGCGGTGCGTCGCGGCGGCATCTTCGTTCGCCAGCGCGGCGGCCACTTCGGGCAGGCGCCACGAAGGATTGCGTTCGAGCGCAGCGGCGAGGCGTTCGAGCTTCGCGACGAGCGCGTCCGCGCCGTTGGCCGACAGCACGCACAGTTCCACCGGCCAGTCGGTCATCTGTCCCGGCACGCGCGCGCCTTGCGGCGCCTGCTCGAGGATGGCGTGCGCATTGATGCCGCCGAAACCGAAGGAATTGACCGCGGCGCGGCGCGGTTGCCCCGGCGGCACCATCCACGGCGAGACCTGGGTATTCACGAAGAACGGCGTCTGCTCGATGCCCAGTTCCGGGTTGATGCGTTCGCACAACGTCGGCGGCAGCGTGCGATGGTGCAGCGACAGCGACATCTTGATCAGGCTGGCGATGCCCGCGGCCGGGATGCAGTGGCTGATCATCGACTTCACCGAGCCCAGCGCCTTGGTGCCGACCGGCGCGGTGCGGTCGCCGAACACCGAATGCAGCGAGGAAATCTCGGTGCGGTCGCCGAGTGGAATGCCGGTGCCGTGCGCTTCCACGAGGTCGATCGTCGCCGGGTCGATGCCGGTGGTCTGGTAGGCGCGGCGCATGGCCAGCGTTTCGCCGTCGTGGCTGGGCGCGAGCAGGCCCGCGCCCTTGCCGTCGCTGGAATGGCCGACGCCGCGGAGCACCGCGTACACGCGGTCGCCGTCGGCGATGGCGTCGTCGAGGCGCTTGAGCACGACCACGCCGAGGCCTTCGCCGAGCAGGGTACCGTCGCTGCCGGCTTCGAACGGGCGCACCTTGCCGCGCGCGCTGAGCGCGCCGAGCTGGGTGAAGCTGGCGTTGACGTCGGCCGGCAGCGTGGCGTTGACGCCGCCGGCGAGCATCATCCGGCTGCGGCCGGTGCGCAGTTCGTCGGCGGCGGCGGCGACCGCCAGCAGCGACGAGGCGCAGGCCGCGTCGAGCACGTAGTTCGGGCCGCGCAAATTGAGCCGGTTGGCGATGCGCCCGGTCATCATGTTCGGCACCAGGCCCGGCGCGTTGTCGGCGTTGGTGGGCGGCAGTTTCTTCTGCATCAGCGCGCGCATGTCGCGCAGCGCGTCCTCGCCCAGGTGCGGCATCGCCGCGCGCACGAGGTCGATCGTCTGGTCGAGGACGATGTTGTTCTGGATGACCGTGACCTGGCCCGCGTGCAGGTAGGCGCTGTGGCCGAGCACGATGCCGGTTTCGGAATGGTCCGCATCGGCGTCGAGGTAACCGGCGTCGGCCAGCGCATCGCGCGCAACACGCAGCGCGAGGTACTGGTCGGTTTCGCCGCCGGCCACCGAGTTCGGCATGATCCCGAACTCGCGCGGATCGAAGCGGTACAGGTCCTTCAGGTAACCGCCGAACGGGGTCTTGATCCGCCCGGCGTCGAGGTAGCGCTGCGCGCCCCAGTCCTCGAGCGGTTCGCCGATGGCGTCGACGCCCTCGAGGATGTTGTTCCAGAACGCGTGCAGGTCCGGCGCCTGCGGGAAGATGCAGGCCATGCCGATGATCGCGATCGGCGCGCGCATGTCGGCCGTCGCGCCGCGCGCGTCGTCGCGCGCGACGCCCGCGCCGGCGTCGTGCCCCGGCGCGACGTGGTCAAGCGGTGACATGCGCCGCCTCCCGGGCCGTGCCGCCGAAGCGGTTGAGCGCGGCGCTGGCCACGCTGTCCAGTTCCTCGATCGCCATCACCGCCTCGCCGTCGTCGTCGAGGAACACCACGTTGCCGCGGACCAGGCTCGCATCGTCGGTGGGGATGCGGGTGTATTGCATGTGCATCCGCGCCGGGAAGCGTTCGCGGTAGCGCACCACGCGGCCGAAGCGCGCGGGCAACGCGGATTCGTCGCGGTAGGCGCGCGACCACAGCCACGCCATCTGCGCGGCGGCATCGAGCAGGCCCGGGTCGAACACCCAGCCGTCTTCTTCGCCGGCGCCATCGGCGAGCCATTGCGCAGGCCGGGTGCTGCGCACGCTGGCGCCCGCGCCTTGCGGCGAGAGGCCGTCGATGCGTTCGATCACCTGGAAGCGCGGGCCGTGGAACAGCCATTCGCCGTAAGCCTTGGCGGTGCTCAACGCCTTGTCGTCATGGAATTCGCGTTCGGCGCGCTCGGGCGCGGGCAGCATCTGTTCGAGCCGCAACACGCAACGGTAGTGCGGGATGAAGCGGCCCGGCGCAAGCTCGCTTTCCAGCGACGCCGCGACTTCGAAGCCTTCGCTGCTGCCGTAGGGCGGCGGCGCGATCCGCACCTGCAGGCTGCGCGCGCTGTCGCGCGCGTCCATGCCCTTGAGCTCGACGCCCTTGAACAGCTTGTGCTCGCGCACTTCGACCACGCGCCAGCCCGGCCACATGGTCTTCGCGGCTTCGGCCATCAATTCCAGCGCGACCGCGGCCGGCAACACCGGCTTGCCGTCGAGCACGTGCTCGTGCAGGTAGCGATGGCGCGAGGCATCCAGCCGCAGCGGCAGGATGCGTTCGCCGCCGGAACCGGGCAGTTCCTGGCTGAATCCGATCAGCGGGCCCGCGGCCATGCCGTCGGCGTGCGCATCGTCCGCGGCAAGGTGGATGACGCCGAGTTCGGCTTCGCGCGAATCCCACAGCGCTTCACCGCAGACGATTTCCACCGGCGTGCCTGCAGTGCACGAGAGTTCCTCGCGGAACAGCTTGCGTCCCAGCGCCGCGGACACCAGCCGCACGCCCTGTGCGGCGAACTTGGCTTCGGTTTCGGCGGTCACCATGCCGGCGCCGAACTTGGTCGGGCCCCACGGGCCCCAGCACAACGCGCTGACCGCGACGCGCGAACCCCAGCGCGCCTGCAGTTCCGCGCACAGGCGGTTCATCAATTCGTTCGCGGTCGCGTAATCGGACTGGCCGCTGTTGCCGTAGCGCCCGGCGACCGAGCTGAACACGGTGAAGAACTTCAGCTTCGCCGGATCGACGAGCTTCTGCAGCAGCAGCATGCCGACGACCTTGGTGTCGACCACGCGCGACCAGCTGTCGCTGCGCTTGTCGGACAGCAGCTTGTCCTCGATCACGCCAGCGCCGTGGACGATGCCGTCGATGCGTCCATGGCGCGCGACGACATCCTCGACCAGCGCGCGGATGCCGGCTTCGTCGACGACGTCGACCGCGTGGTATTCGACCGTGGCGCCGCCGGCGCGCAGGTCGGCGACGTTCGCGAGCATCTCGCGCAACCCGATCACCGACTGCACGCGCTTGCCGATTTCGCCCGGCGTCATCTTCGCCGCGCCCGAACGCACCTGCGCGACGAAATGCGCGCGCAGCGCCTCGCCGTCCGCGTGCGCCGCGGTGTCGGCGGGTTCGGCTTCGGGCAGCGGGCTGCGCCCGGTCAGCACCAGCACGTTGCCCGGGCGCGCGAGCTCGCGCAGCACCTCGGCGGTGATGCCGCGCGCGCCACCGGTGGCGAGCACGACGATGTTCGACAACGCGGCTTCGCGCGCCGGATCGGTGGCGACGTCCTCGGCCACGGTGTGGAACACGAAGCGTTCGCCGTCGGGATAGCCGACTTCGACGCGGCCGCCTTCGAGCTCGATTTCGCCGAGCAGGTCGGCGGCGAGTTCCGCCGGCTTGCGCGAAGCATCCAGGTCCACCGCCTTGGCGCGCAGTCCGGTGCGTTCCTTCTGCACGGACTTGACCATGCCCACGCCGCCGCCGACCAGGCGCAATTCGTCGTCGCCGCTGCCTTCGCGGCCGAACAGGCCGCCGAGGTCGCTGGCCGCGACCACGTGCGCCTCCTCGGACAGGCGCGAACCCAGTTCGCGCAGGAGCAGGAACAGTGATTTCTCGTTTTCCTGGATCGCCTGCTTCCATTGCGCGGGCGTTGCGTCCGCCGCCACCGCCAGGGAACCGAGCGGTGCGAGGTGCACGATGCCGGCGATGGGCGCGTTCGGCTTGAGCGCGGCGCACCAGCGCACCAGCGCGTCTTCATCGGCCAGCGTGTCGCGGTCGACGATCGTGACTTCGACATCGCGCGCGCGCAGCACCGTCGCCAGCGCCTTGGCGACGCCGAGCCGGTCGTCGCTGAGCACGAAGCCGCCGGGCGTGAACCGGCGCGCGGCATTCGCGGGCAAGGGTTCGTGGCGCGGGCGCATCACCGCGCGCGGCGGTGCTGGCGCGAACACCGCGGCCGGTGCCGGGGCCGCGTTTTCGACCACGGCCGCCACGGGCGCCGGCGCGTTCGCCGCGCTCCGTTCGACCAGGTCGAGCATGCCTTGCAGGTTCGGCTGCGTGTTGAGCTTGCTGCGCTGGTCGGCCAACGCATCGCGATAACGCACCGGCAGCTGCTGCAGCAGGCCGCCGACGATCTCGATGCGCTTGATCGAATCGATGCCGAGGTCGGCCTCGAGGTTCTGGCTGAGGCCGACCATGTCGCGCGGATAGCCGGTCTTCTCTTCGACGAGGCCAAGCAACAGGTCGACGAGCGCATCGCGCGACAGCGCGTCGCGGTCGTTCGCCGCCGGCGCGGACACCTGCGCCGCCGGCACCGCCGGCATCGGCGTCGCCGCGACCGGAACTGTTGCCGCGGGCGCGGGCGCGACGATCGGCTGCGGCGATGGCGGCGCGAACGCAACCGCCGGCGCCGGTGCCTGCACGGCGGGTTCGACCGATGGCACCATCGGCAACGCCGGAAGTTCCATGCCCTCGGGCATGCCGCCGAGGAACGACGACATTACCCGCGACTGCGTCGCCAGGAACTGGCGCATCGTCGCGAAGTAAGACGCGAGGACGTCCGGGTCCACCGAGCGAGTCATGCCACTGCCTCCGACGGATGTTGCCTTACGGGATCCACGACCAGACCTGCACCTTCACGAAGCGGATGATGGCCTGCGAGAACGCCTTCCACACCGGCATGGTTTCGCCCTGGATCTTGGCGCTGCCGGTCATGCCGGTGTTCAACTTGCCGTCGTGGTTGTCGATCGTCGCGATGACCTTGAGCGTGGTGCCGGTCTCTTCCTTGGTCACGTTGCGGTCGATCGTGGTCACGGTGCCGTCGAATTCGCGGTTGAAGTACGCGACCGGGCGGATGCGGACCTTCGCGCCGGGCTTCACGTACTGCACGTCGGCCTCGGGGATGTCGACTTCCGCCGTCACCGTGCCGATGTACTCGACCGTCGCCAGCGGCTGGCCCTTGTCGAGGAAGCTGTTGGTGCGGTCCTTGAGGTGCAGGGTCAGGATGTTGCCGTCGAAGGGCATGCGCACTTCGGTGCGCGCGACCTTGTCGGCCTCGATGGCGCGCTGCTGTTGCAGGCTCGACAGCTTGGCCTCGGCCGCCGCGATCTCGTCGGCGGTGGCGCCGGACTTCACCAGCTGCAGGTCGGCGATGCGCTCGGTCACCTCCATGGCGTCGTCGTCGCGCTGCTTGCGCGCGGTATCGAGTTCCTCGAACGACATCGCGCCGGAGTTGTAGAGCTTCTCGACGCGCGGAACCTTCTCGCGGCTGTAGCGCGCCGTGGTCCGCGCGGTTTCCAGCGCCTCCTGCGCGACCCGCACCTGTTCCGGCTTCGCCCCCGCCTTGAGGTTCGCGAGGTTGGCGGCCTGCTCCTGGATCTGCGCATCCAGCACCTTGACCTGCCCGGAGTAGTCGTTGTCGGCAAGGCGCGCGATCACCGTGCCCTGCTTCACCGATTCGCCGCCGTCGAAGTACACGGTCTGGACCAGCCCGGGGGTATCGGTCGACAGCACCTGGCGACGCAGCGGGTAGATCGAGAACGAGCCGCTGACCTCGTACGGATACGGCAGGAACAGCAGCACGATCGGCGTCGCCAGCAGCACTTTCTTCCACCAGCTCATCGGCGCCTTCGGCGTTTCGCCCGGGGCCATGTCGTCGGCGGTGAGCGTGCGCTTGCGCCAGCGATCGAACTGCTGGGTCTTTTCGTAGATGTCGCCGAAATGCTTGAGGCCGGTGTAGTTGCGCCACAGCAGGTAGGCGACGAAGGCGCCGGCGATGAGCACCGCAGAACCGCCCAGGCGCAGGTGGCCGTTGAGCCATTCCAGCAGGCCGACCCCGATCAGCAGCACCAGGAACACGAGGTAGGTGATGGTCGCCAGCGAATACAGCGCCAGCGCATTGCTGTTGGCGGGCTCGTAGACGTCGCCGCGGACCTTGCCGACCAGCGCGCGATAGGCCTTGCCGCGGAGGTTCTTTTCGTTGAGGAAGGCCGAAAGCAGGAAGTAGGCGCTACCCTTGGCCAGCGGGTTGCCGGCCTCGATCAGCAGGCTGGCGCCCGCGACGAGGATCATCATCAGGGCGAACTCCGTCAGTCCGCTCTGGTGGTCGCGCGTGTTGTACCAGACCAGCATGGCGACGCTGAACAGGAACAGGCGCAGCAGGATGTTGGAGGCATGCAGCCACATCGTCTCGCGGCGACTGAGCTGGTCGGTGCCGGTCATGTGCGTGGTGAAGCGCGGGATGAAGCCGAGCAACACGGTGAGGCCGATCTTGTCGACGCTCACCCGGAACGCGTTCGCCACGAACGACATCACCAGCACGGAGAGCACGTTGACCGTCAGCAGCATGAAGATGATGCGTGCGAACAGGCTGAAGTGCGCGTGCAGGTTGCCGAGGTCGGAAGCCAGCAGGTGCCAGTTCTTCGCCGCCAGCACGATCGCGACCACCAGCAGCACGGGCACCGCGTACATGACGTAGCGCAGCGGCGCGACGATCGGCGCCAGCTGCTTCAGCATCGACCGCGGGTCGAACAGCGGCAGCATGCGCGAAGCCGCGCGCGCATCCACGCCGGTGGCGCCCTCGACGCCCGGCGGCAATTCCTGCGCGGCACTGGCCGCCTTGGCGTCCGTCGGCGTCGCCGACGCATCCGCGCTGGCCACGGGCGCGGCCTGGCCGACCGTGCTGAAGGACTTGTGCACCGCCTTGCCGTCGACGACTTCGAACGCGCGCTTGGCGTACTGCTCCAGCAACGGATGCTGCAGGGCCGATTCCTCGAACAGCTTCTGGTCGGCGATCGAGGCGAACAGGATGTCCAGCTCGTCCTTGGTGATGTCGCGGCCGAAGCGGTCGTGGAACACCGCCTGCAGCTTCTCCAGCGTCTCGCAGCCCGGCAGCACTTCGAGGATGAAGAACTGCCACGGGTCGAAGTCGTAGGTCTTGCCGTACAGCTTGTCGCGCAGGACGTAGCTGTGCTCGCTGCCCTTGGCGATCCGGAACGCCTCGAGGCGGCGGATGAGGTAGGCGGGGAGGACGATCTTCTGGCTGGGTTCGGTCATTTGCTGGAATCCGGTCGAGTCTGTGTCGATGCGTGCGTGTCGGCCACCGGGGCCTGCGTCGCCGCGGCGTCGGTGGCGGCGGCGCCCTGTTGTTCGTGGGCGACCATCCAGCCGCCGCCCATGGCCTTGTAGATCGAGATCAGCGCCAGGTAGGTGTCGCGGTCGCGGCCGACCTGCTTGTCCTGCGCGTCGTACAGGTCCTGCTGCGCATCGAGCACCTCGATGAAGCTCGATTGGCCGCCGTCATAGCGCGCCTCGGACAGGCGCACCGCATCGCGCAGCGCGGCCAGCTGCTGGGTGCCGGCGGTCGCGATTTCGCCCGCCTTGGCGTTGAACACCAGCGCGTCCTCGACCTCGCGCAGCGCGGTCTGGATGGTCTGCTGGTACTTCACCAGCATCTGCTTCTGCACCGCCTCGGAAGCGAGGATGTCGCCCTTGATGCGGCCGCCGCTGAAGATGGTGCCGAGCACGCCGGCACTGATCGAATCGGTCATCGCCGAGCGCTGCAGCAGGGTGTCGACCTGGGTGCTGCCGAGGCCGAGCAGGCCGGTCAGGGAAATGGTCGGGAAATATTCCGCCTTGGCTACGCCGATCTTCGCGTTCGCCGACACCAGGTTCTGCTCCGCCTGCAACACGTCCGGGCGGCGCTCGAGGATGTCGGAAGGAATGCCCGCCGGCACCGGCGGCAGTTTCAACGCAAGCAGCGAACCGCGCTTGACCGGGCCGGGATTGCGGCCGAGCAGCAGGGAGGTCGCGTTCTCGAGTTGCGCGACTTCGCGTTCGAGTTCCGGCACGGCGCCGGAGACGTCGTACAGCGCGGCGCGGGCCTTGGCCACGTCCAGCTGCGAAGCGGCGCCGCCCTCGTATTTCTTCTGCACCAGCCCCAGCACGTCGTTGCGGTTCTTTTCAGCTTGCCGCGCGAGCTCCAGCTGGTGGTCGAGCGCGAGCAGCTGCACGTAGCTGGTCGCCACGCTGGTGACGACGGTCAGCATCATCGCGCGGCGCGCGTCCTCGCTGGCCATCACGTCGGCGCCCGCAGCTTCCTTGGCGCGGCGCACGCGGCCCCACAGATCCAGTTCCCAGCTAAACGTGCCGCCCAGTTCGAACGAGTTCTGGTAAGGGGTGCCCACGGTGTAGTAAGGGGGGGTGAAGTTGCGCTCCGGGCTCAACGGCCTTGGAAGTTCTTCGCTGAAGCGCTTGCGCTGCGCCGAGGCGCTATAGCCGACCTGCGGCCGCCCGTCGGCGCGCGTCACCTGCAACTTGGCGTCGAATTCCTCGACGCGCAGGGTCGCGAGCTGCAGGTCCTTGTTGGCGTCGATGGCCTCGGAGATCAGCGCGTCCAGCGCCGGGTCGCCGAGCCCCTTCCACCATTCGGTGTTGACCACGTCCTTGGCGTTCGGCAATTCGCTGCGCCAGGCCTGCGGCAGCGCCACGTCCGGCCGCTGGTAGTCGGGGCCGAGCGTGACGCATCCGGTCAGCGCCGTCGCCAGCGCGCAGGCCAGCAGCGCGCCGCCGCGACGCGCGAATGCCGCGTGTCGTTGTTCCAGGTTTCCCCGCATGCGTTCCCCGATCATTTGTGCTCCGCGCGCGACAGCATTTCGAAGGCGTAGTCCTCGACTTCCTTGATCTTGATCAGCCGGTGGCGCAGCTCGTTGAGCACGCCCTCGACCCACATCAGGTGGTACTCGACCATCCGCCGCTCCTCGACGATGTCCTCGATCGGCATGTTCGGCGGGCGGCCGTGCTCGTCGAACAAGAACTTGATGCCGTCCGCCAGCTCGCGGTTGGTGCTGATGTGGTGCACCTGCTTCTGCAGGAAGGTGCGCGCCTTCTTGGCGTTGAACGAATCCACCACCGCCTGGCGCAACGCCTGCTGGTGGGCCTTCATCTGCGAAGGATCGGTGCGCCCGGTCAACGGATCGAGCGGCGCGGGCGAGAGGCGGCCGCGGACGACCTTCGCATTGGCCGAGATGTTCGACGGATGCACCGCCGGCGCCTTGGCCGGCTTGTCCTCGGGCGTGGTGGTCGTGGTCGGCTTGTTGTCAGGCATATCCGAATTCCCTGGCCAGTTCGACCACTTGTGGATAAAGGCGCTTGCCGTCCTTGCGCCACGGCAGCTCGGCGTCCAGCGGCGGGATCTTGGGCGTGTGCGGGCGGAAGGTCGGGCCGGAGAGGAAGTTCGGGTCGTTGCCGAACAGCGCGGTCACCGGGCCGAAGCAGGCGAACGGCGAGCGCTCCGGATGCATCATTTCCTCGATCGCCTCGTCGTCGTCGCGCAGGCCCGCCCAGCGCGCGATCGCGCCGAGGTGGGTGCGCGGGTCGGCCATGATGTCCTCGCCGCGCATGCGGATCTGCTGCTCCGGCGGGACTTCGTCGAGGAAGTCGAGGATGTTCATGTTGACGTCGTGCCAGGCGATCTGCGGTTCCAGCAACGCGTAGTCCTCGTCGATCTCGAACGCGTTCATCTTCATCGTGAACGCGCCTTCGTTGATCGCCATCACCGACTTGCCCTGCGGGATGGGGTGGCGGATCAGGTGGATGAAGCGCGCGTCGGGGAAGGCCTTCAGCAGGCCGCGCATGCGCGGCACCGCGACGGCGTAGGACGGGCTTTTCTCCACCGCGACCAGCGGATCGATCGCCTTGACGATTTCCTGAAACACGCGGCCGGTGTCCCAGTCCTCGCGCGCCGAAGCCCAGGAGCGCGCCATGTTCACCGTCGTCGTGGTCTGCTCCCCGCCGTAGATCTCCGCCACCGCGCGCATCAGGCCATGTCGCGCCATCGCGCCGCGCTCGGCGTTCTCACCTTCCACCCCGACCCACAGGTCCACCAGCTTCTCGACGTTGAACAGGCACAGCTCCGGCAAGCCGAAGGCTTGCGGATGCTGGCCCAGCATGGCGTTCACCAGCGATGTGTACGACCTGGGCGGAGCCAGGAGGAAAAGTGGGGCGGTCATCGGTGGTCCGGCGGTACGGCACTCAAGCGGGGCTCCTCGCGATCATCCTGGGTCGCGTCAGGCGCGCTTGCGCTCGTCCGCGTGCAGTTCGTGCACGCTGCCGCCCTTGGCCGAAGCGCCCGGCGCGGCCTGCACCAGCAGGTCGAGCATGCCGTTGAGCGTGGGCTGCGTGTTGAGCTTGCTGCGGTTGGGAGTGAGCGCTTCGCGCATCGCCTCGGGCAGGGACTGCAACATCGCGCCGACGACTTCGATGCGCTTGATCGAGTCGATGCCGAGGTCCGCTTCGAGGCCCTGGTCGAGGCCGACCATGTCGCGCGGATAACCGGTCTTCTCCTCGATGATGCCGAGCAGCATGTCGGCCAGCTTCTCGCGGTCGAATGCGGCGTCCGCGGCGTCCGCGGCGGCGGGCTGCGGTGCGGGCGCGGCAGGCGCCGGCGTCGGTGCGGGAGCCGCAGGCGCGGCGGCCACGGGCACTTCGATGGCAACCGCCGGAGCAGGTGCCGGCGCGGCCACGATCGGAGCCGGCACCGCGACCGCAGGCTGCGGCGCGGGCATCGCCGCGACCGGCATCGCCGGAATGGGCGCGGCCAGGCGCGGCGCGCGCGCGTAGGTCGCGCGCGGCATCGGCGAAGCTTCGCCCATGTAGGCCGCCATCACCTGTCCCTGGGTTTCCAGGAACTGGCGCATGGTTTCGAAATAATTCGCCATGACATCGGCGTCGTTGGATTTGCGCTCGTACATGTGCCGTTCCTCGCTTGCCCGGCGGCGAACTGGTTGGGAAAGTCCACCCGCGGCCGGTCGCGGAATGGAGGGTGTGGCTTGCGCCATCGCCGGAGCGGCGACGGGACGCGGCGTGGTTGCTTGTGCCGCCGGTGGCGCGACGGGCGCCGCCGGGGCGACGGCCACGGCCGGTGCCGCCTGTGCCGCGGGCGCCGGCGTTGCAGCCGGGGCGACGTAGTCGACGGTGACGCCGATCTGCGGCATCGGTTCGCTGGCGCGACGCGCCTTGCTGCCGTTGAGCAGCCAGGCGGTCCTCGGCAGCGTCGTGTCGGGCACGAGCGATTTCAGGTTCGACGGATCGCCGATGCGGCAATCGCGGCCGGCGAACAGACGGCGCGGATCCAGCGCGATGCCCGCGGCGAGCAATTGTCCGAACGCGTTCAACAGGCCCGGCAGGCCGGTGCCGTTGTCCAGCGCGATCGCGACGTGCGGCTTGTCGCCGAGGATCTTCGCGGTCAGCCCGGACAGCACCGACTTCGGCCCGACTTCGAGGAACACGCGCGCGCCATCGGCGTGCATGGCCTCGATCTCGGCCACGAATTCGACCGGCTGCACCAGGTGCTCGGCCATCGCGCGCTTGGTCGCGGCGATGTCGGCGGAATGCGGCTTCGCGCTGGCGTTCGAATACACCGGCATCGCGGCATCGCGCCACGGCGTGGCTTCGATCTTCGCGGCCAGCGCGTTGCGCGCCGGCTTCACCAGGCTGGAATGGAACGCCGCCGCGACCGGCAGCATCGTCGCTTCGACGCCGGCCTTGGCCAGCGCCTGCATCGCCGCTTCCATGCCTGCGTGCGAACCGGACACGACGGTCTGGGTCGGCGCGTTGTGGTTGGCGACGACCACGCCCTGGATGCCGGCGATCGCCTGTTCGACCTGTTCGCGGCTGCCGCGTACCGCGGCCATGGTGCCGAGTTCGCTGCCCTCGGCGCGCGCGGCGTCGACGATGAAGCGGCCGCGCGCGGCGGACAGCGACATCAACGCGTCGAAATCGATCGCGTCCGCGGCGTGCAGCGCCACGAATTCGCCGTAGCTGTGGCCCGCGGCCATGTCGCCGCCGACGCCGAACTCGCGCAGCAACCGCAGCATCGCGACTTCGACCGCGCCGAGCGCGGGCTGGGCGACGTCGGTGCTGGTCAGTGCCTGGCGCGCCTGCGCCTTGGCTTCGTCGTCGTAGGTGCCGCGCGGCAGGATGAAGCGGCTGAGCATGGACTCGTCGCCGAAACGCTGCGCGAATTCGCCGGCGAGCACGCGGTCGGCATCCGACAGGGCCTGCGCGCAGACCGGGAAGTGCAGCGCGAGCTCGCGCAACATGCCGGTGTATTGCGAGCCCTGGCCGGGGAACAGCAGCGCGAGCTTGCCCGGCGCCTGCCCGGCGGCCGCATGGCGGATGGTCGGCGGCAGCGCCTGGGTTTCGCCGCGCAGGAACTTCACTGCGCTTTCCAGTTGCACGCCGAGGTCGCGCAAGTCCTTCGCCACGATCGCGAGCGTTTCGCGGCCCGGCTGCCAGCGTTCGGCCAGGCTCGCGCCGAGGTCGCGCAACGCGACATCCTGCGCATCGGCGAGCTGCGATTGCAGCGCGGCGACGCGCGAGAGCAGCGATTCGCGGTCCGGCGCGCTCCACAGCAACAGTTCGGTCGGCCACGTGCGCGATGCCGCGGAAGGACGCAGCCATTCGCGGTATTCGCCTGCGTATTCCTGCAGGGCGATGTGGAAGTTGGTGCCGCCGAAGCCGAACGCGCTGACCGCGGCGCGGCGCGGCGCGCCATCGGCCGACTCGAGCCACGGCTGCGGTTCGTCGAGCAGGTACAGCGGGCTGTCGTCCTTGCGCAGGATGGCGTTGGGATTCGGGGTATTGCCGTGCGGCGGCAGCACGCGGTGGTGCAGCGCCAGCGAGGCCTTCACCAGGCCGCTCACGCCCGCGGCGGCCTTAGTGTGCCCGATCAGCGTCTTCACCGAACCGATCGCGGCCTGGCGCGGCCTGCCGCCGGCCTCGGCGATCAGGCGCGTGGTGCTTTCCAGTTCGGCGGTGTCGCCGGCGACCGTGCCGGTGCCGTGCGCTTCGAACAACTGCACGTCGCCCGGGCCGAAACCGGCCTGCGCGTAGGCGCGGCGCATCGCGCGCAACTGGCCCGCGGGCAGCGGCGCGGTCAGGCCCTTCGCATAGCCGTCGCTGCTGCCGCCTACGCCCTTGATCACCGCGTAGATGCGGTCGCCGTCGCGCTCGGCGTCGGCGAGGCGCTTCATCGCGATCATCGCGATGCCTTCGGAAATCACGATGCCGTCGCCGTCCGCGGAGAACGTGGAGCAGCGCCCGCGCGGCGACAGCGCCTGGGTCTTGCTGAAGCAGAGGTAGCCGAACGGGCCTTGCACCGTGTCCACGCCGCCGGCGAGGACGAAATCGCTGCGGCCGGCCATGAGCTCGGTCACGCCCTGGTACACCGCCGCCAGCGACGAGGCGCAGGCCGCGTCGGTGGTGAAGTTCACGCCGCCGAAATTGAGGCGGCTGGCGATGCGCCCGGGCACCACGTTGAGCAGCAGGCCGGCGAAGGTGTCTTCGGTCCATTCGGGCAGGCGCTTGGCGACTTCCTCCGGCAACGCGCCGTTGAAGCGCGGCCATTCCGAACGGATGCCGTATTGCGTGCCGACGTCGCCGGCGCCGCCGCTGGCGCCGATGATCACCGAAGCGCGTTCGCGGTCGAACGCCTTCTCGTGGTAGCCGGCGTCAACCAGCGTGCGCTGCGCGACCTCCAGCGACATCAGCTGCATCGGGTCGACCGATTCGAGCGACTTCGGCGGCATGCCGTACTTCATCGGGTCGAACACGAGGTCTTCGAGGAAGCCACCCCACTTCGAATAGATCTTGTCGCGCGCGTTGCGGTCGGCGTCGAAGTACAGGCGCCAGTCCCAGCGGTGCGACGGGATCTCGCTGATCGCATCGACCTTGGACAGGATGTTTTCCCAGTACTCGCGCTTGTCGGCGGCCTTGGGCAGCACGCTGGCGATGCCGACGATGGCGATGTCGGCCGGCTTGTTGGCGACGACTTCCGGCGCCGCGGCTTCGGTCGCGCGGCGTTGCAGGCGTTCGGCCAGCAGCGCGATCGCGTCGGTGGTCACTTCGCGATGCAGGGTTTCGACGTCGGTCACGTCGGCGCGCAGAGTCGCGACCTGGCCGAGCATGTACATGCCTTCGGCGCGCTGCTCGTCGATGCTGAGCTGCTGCATCGCGCCTTCGGAATCGCGCGCACGGCCCTTCGATGCGATGCGCAGGCGGCCGAGGATCAGCTGGTCGAGGACCTGGCGCGCCTCGTCGCCGGGCACCTGTTGTTCGCGCAATTCCTTGCGCTTCTTCATGTATTCCTCGGCGAACGGCGTGTACGCGCAGCGGCTGGCGTGGCCGGGGCCGGACTCGAGGTTGATGGTGCGTTCGCAATCGAGCACTTCGCGCTGGAACTGCGAAACGATGGAACCGCTGGCGACGATCTCGCGGGTGAACAGGTAGGCGCTGCCCATCAGCACGCCGACCTTGACCCCGCGCGCGGCCAGCGGCGCGGCCAGCACCTGCACCATCGCCGAGGACACCGCGTCGTGCACGCCGCCGGCGAACAGCAGCTGGATCTCGCCCGCGTCGATCTTGCCCGGCGCGAGTTCCGCCAGCAGCTGGTCGACCATCGAGCTCCACAGCACGAAGCTGCTGAGCGGGCCGATGTGGCCGCCGCATTCGCGGCCTTCGAAGATGAAGCGGCGCGCGCCCTCGCGCAGGAACATCGGGATCAGCTTGGCCGCCGGCACGTGCAGGAAGGTCGGCACGCCCGCTTCCTCGAGGTGCACGGCCTGGTCGGGGCGGCCGCCGGCGATGATCGCGTAATCGGGCTTGTACTTGATCGCGATCGACAGTTGTTCGTCGAGCAGCGCCTGCGGCGCGAAGCCGAGCAGGCCGATGCCCCAGTGGCGGTCGCCGAGCAATTGCTTGGTGCGCGCGAGCAACTTGTCGAGCGGCTCGCCCTTGAGCAGCGCGAACGCGACCATCGGCAGGGCGCCGCCCTGCGCGACCGACATCGCGAATTCCGCGGTGTCCGACACGCGCGTCATCGGGCCCTGCACCAGCGGGTAGCGCAGGCCCAGCGCCTGCGCCAGCGGGCCGCCTTCGGCCACCGGCCGGTGTTCGACCGCCTGCCGCAGGTTGTTCTCGACCGCGGACGCGATCGCCTTGAGGACCGCGCCGAGGTGGCGGTACTGCGCGCGCCACGTCGCGGCAAAAGCGACGTCCTGGCCGATCGGCAGCAGCGACTGCTTCGGATCGCTCCAGTCGGCGCGGCTGAGCACGCGTTCGCGCAGCGCGGCGTTGCCGAGGTCTTCGCCGTCGGCCACGAATGCGCGCGCGCCGTCGTAACCCGGGCGCACCAGCACGCGGAAGTATTCGCCGCGTTCGGCATCGCCGACCGCGACCGTTTCGCTGCCCGACAGGTTGGCGAGCACCGAATGCAGCGCCGTGGGCAGGCGCGCTTCGTCGAACATCAGCAACTGCGAATCGAGCACGCCGCCGGCCACGCCGATCGCGCTGCACGCGGCCGCGACGTGCGGGGTCAGGCCGCCGCGCACGTACAACGGCAGCGACGTCTTGCCGTGCCATTTCTGCAGCAGGATGAAGCTGGCGTCCTCGCCGACGAAACCGCCGGCTTCGTTGCCCTTCAGCAGCAGGCCGTCGACTTCCGCGTCGAGCGACGACTGCGGCCATTCCGGCGTCGTCACTTCGGCCAGCACCTTGACGCCCGCCGCGCGCAGGTCGCGGACCAGGGCCGCGTGCGCCGGCACCAGCGGCGCGTCGACGACCAGCCACTGCAGGCCGCGCTGGGCATGCGCGCGCAGGGCCGCATCCATTTCCGCATCGATCGCATCGCACTTCGCGCCGTACGGCGCGGCGGTCGCCGCGGACACCGCCTCCAGCGCGCGGCGAACCTGTTCGCTGCCGCGCAGCAGTTCGCCGTTGACGACGCCGACGCCGCCCGCGCGGCAGGCCGCGATGGCGAGGTCCGGGTGGCAATGGCCCGCCGGGGTGAAGGTCAGGACGGTGAATTCAGCCATGGCTGCGACTCCTGTCGCGGTTTTCGTGTCGGTGCGCCGGATCGTGTTCATGGCATCGGCACGCTGAAGCGCAGAAGGCGCTGGGTGTTGTTGTCGATGTACTGCTGCAGCACGAGCATGGGGCCGGTGGTGGTGGCCGCCGTTTCCATGCGCGCGTAGAGGTAGCTCACGCCGCTACCGGGCCGCGGATGCTCCAGCGTGTACGGGAACGTGAACGTGTTGCCGTTGTCCACGCTCCGATAGACCATGAGCCGGTTCGACCCGTTGTTGGCCGTCACGACGATGTCGCCCGCCACGATCGAGGTCTGGATGTAGGCGGCATTGATGACGCCGGTGAGCCATTTCGATTTCCACGTCCTGGTCGCCGCGTCGTAGCGGGAATAGCCGACGCGGTCGCCGTCGGTGAGCGACATGTGGATGTTGCGCTGCGCGTCGGCGGCGATGCTGAAGTGGCTGGAATACGGATCGTTGTCGCTGGAGCTGCTGGTGAACACCACCTGCCCGGTCCACGGCTGGTCCAGGGGCCAGTTGTTTTCGCGCGAGGCCCACAGGATTTGGTTGTGGACCGCATAGACCACGCCCATGCCCGTGGCCGTGGCCACCGGCTTGGCGCTGCGTTCGATCGACAGGTTGTCGACATCGCCGAAGGTGAAACCGGTATCGACCCAGCCTTCCTCGCGGGAGGTGTTGCGCAGCATCTTGATCGAGTAGTTGCCGGTGGCGGTGTCTTCGGCGACGAAGGCCAGCCAGATCGTGCCGGCGGTGTCGACGGCCATGGCGGGGTTGTCCGCGAGCGAGTCCGGCGAGGAATACGCGATGTCGGACCAGATCGTCTTCCACGTCCCCACGGCGGTGCCGCTCTTCCGCTGCAAGGCCGTGAACACCACCTGGCCGGCGGCGTTCGTGTAGGTCAGGTAGAGGATGTTGCCGTCGAGGTAGCCGTCGGAGAAGGAATTGCGGGTGCTGCCCGCCAGGCGCGGTCCCGGGTACCACGACACGCCCCGGTCGGGGCTGGAGAAAAGCTGGAGGCTGCCCTGACCCGGTGCCGCGCCGCGGTTGATCACCAGGTAGGTTTCGCCATTGGCGGCCTCCCACATGTGGTCCTGGTGGCGCAGCGAAATCATCACCTCGGAGGTGCCCTGCAACGAGGTTGGCGTGCCGTCGATCTTGGCCGTGGCGGCCACGGCGTTGCCGGCAAGGCCCAAGGCCAAGCCCACGAGCATCGTCGCGCGCCATGCCGCTCGCGCCCATTTTCCAAGCATCCGGCTCATGTTTCCCCCGCGGAACTCCCGGCTACTTCAAATTCGTTTCGACTTTCTTGGAACCGCTTCCTTGTTGTTCTAGGCAAAAAGCGTGCCGGAGCGGTTGGACCGCCCTGCGCGGAAAGCCGTGGATACAGCAGTCAACGCGTTACGGCCCTTGCGCCGGCCACGCTGCCTGGGAACCGCCTTCGGTCCCGGCGTCTGGCGTGTCGGCCGCATCCCGCCCCATGGCGAATACGGATGCGATTCGGCGACCACGCCCCCTCGGCGTGTCGCCTGCGAATGCGCCACCCCCTCACGGATGCCGCAACCCGATCTTCGCATGTTTTTTTTGCGATGCACAACACAGTTGTGCCCTGAAAACGTTGACAATTTTCCCGGAGACCCGCCCAAGGCGTGCCTCGCTCGGGGAAGTCCCCATTCATCATCGAGCGCCCGCTTCAATCCTATTCAGTCGGTAGGATTGATTGCGTTCCCCTCCCTCGCATTCGCGCGATGGCACGATTCCGCGGCCATGTTGATCGCCTTCAACAAACCCTACGGCGTCCTCTGCCAGTTCACCGACCGCAGCGATTCCCCACGACGCACGCTGGCGGAATTCGGCATGCCCGCGGGCGTGTACCCGGCGGGACGCCTCGATTTCGATTCCGAAGGACTGCTGCTGCTGACCGACGACGGCGGGCTTGCCCATCGGTTGACCGATCCGCGTCACAAACGGCCCAAGATCTACTGGGTACAGGTGGAAGGCGATCCCGACGCGGCGCAACTGGAGGCGCTGCGCACCGGCGTGGAATTGAACGACGGCCCCACCCTGCCAGCGCAGGCACGGCGCATCGATGTTCCGGCGTTGTGGCCGCGCGATCCACCCGTGCGTTTCCGCAAGACCGTCCCGGACGCATGGCTGGAACTGACGATCCGCGAAGGCCGCAATCGCCAGGTGCGGCGGATGACCGCGGCGGTCGGCCTGCCGACCCTGCGACTGGTGCGGGTGGGCGTCGGCGAGGTCGCGCTGGGGGATCTGGGGCCCGGCGCCTGGCGTCCCGTCCCACCGCGCTGAACCGTTCATCGCATGGCATCTCCGGACAGGTTGCGGGCGCGCCGGCTCTGCTAAGGTTCCGAGGCCAATGGATGGCCGTTCGGGGGAACGCCACGCGCATGCCGAACACGATTCCGGTTGCCGGCCGCATCCTCGTGGTCGACGACCAACCCGCGAACCTGCGCACGCTGGCCGCGCTGCTGTCGCGCGTCGGATACGAAGTCGCGGCCGCCGCCAATGGCGACGAAGCCCTGGCCCTGGCGGGCGAATCCGCCCCGGACCTGATCCTGCTGGACATGATGATGCCGGGACGGGACGGCTTCGCGGTGCTGGCCGAGATCCGGCAGCAACCGTCCCTGCAAGGCGTGCCGGTGGTGTTCCTGACCGCGGCGCACGACCGCGACCTGCTGCTGCGCGCCTTCGACGGCGGTGCCGTCGATTACGTGACCAAGCCGTTCCTGTCCGAGGAATTGTTGGCGCGCGTGCATGCGCACATCGGGCTCAAGCTCGCGCGCGACCGGCTCGAACGCGTGGCGCGCGAGCGCCAGGAGCTGGTCAACCTGGTCGCGCACGACCTCAAGAACCCGCTGACCAGCGTGCTGTTCGCCAGCGAAGTACTGCTGAACAACGGCTGCCGCCCCGAACGCGTGCCGCGCTACCTCGAGATGGTCCACGGCAGCGCGCAGGACGCGCTCGGCTACATCCGGCGCTATCTCGAAACGCAATCGGGTCGGCGGGCGCCGGCCGGTGGATCGGCGTCGCTGCATGAAGTCTTCGCATGGCTGGCCGAACGCTACGAGCTGCAGTTCGAGACCCGGGGCATGCGCCTGCTGCCTTCGCCGCCCGGCGACGAGGCCAGGGTTGCGATCGATCCGCTGGTGCTGCGCCAGGTGGGCGAGAACCTGTTGGGCAACGCGATGAAGTACGCCCCCGGCGGCGATGTCGGGCTTTCGGCGCGACGTGGCGCCGCCGGTTACTGGCAGGTGCTGGTGGAAGACCGCGGCCCCGGGATTCCCGCGGGGCGCCAGCGCGAATTGTTCCAGCCCTTCGTGCGCCTGGCCGAGGACAATCCGGACGGACTGTCCAGCGGCCTGGGGTTGTCGCTCGCCCGGCAGATCCTCGCCGACCATGGCGGCGCGCTCTGGTACGAGGATCGCGAGGGCGGTGGCGCGCGTTTCGTGGTCGAGTTGCCGGCCGCGTCCTGACGCATTACGCGTCAGTCGGCGTCGGCCACCGCGCCGCGCCGCGTCCGTGGCTTGCGCGTGGCGCCATTCGCGCCCGTGGGCCGCTTGGTGTCGATGCGTCGCGACTGGCCATCGATGGGACCGTCCTCCGCCTGCTTCGCGCGACGATGCGCGGCGTACCAGAGCAGGCCCGCGCCAGCGACGGCGGCGACCGCGATCACCGGATTGCGGCGCACGAATTTCGTCGCGACCTTCGCGCCGGTCTTCACCGCGCCGATCGCGGCCCCGGTTTCCACCCATTTCATCGCGCGATCCGGGACCCGGGACTTGATCCCCTCGCCCACCTGCGTGGCGAGTTCCAGCGCGCGATCCGGCAAGCTCATGGCGATTCCTTCGATCCGTGGACGATGCGTGCAGTGTCGAAGCGCGGATGTTGTGCGGGCGTGAGTATTCGCGCAATCGCCGCTGAACGCGATCAGGTCCCGCGTGGTTTCGCGCGATGCGTGGCCACCGCGTTCCAGGGATCGTCCGGCCACGGATGTTTCGGATAGCGCCCCTTCATTTCCTTCTTCACCTCGGGATAGGTGCGTTCCCAGAATCCGCGCAGGTCCTGCGTCACCTGCAATGGCCGCCCCGCCGGAGAAAGCAGATGGATCGTCAGCGGCACGCGACCATCGGCAATGCGCGGCGTTTCGGCAAGGCCGAACAATTCCTGCAGTTTCACCGCCAGCACCGGCGACGCGGGTTCGCCGTCATCGGCGAATGCGTAGTCGATGCCGCGCTGCAAGCCGGACGGCACTTCGATCCGCGCCGGTGCGAGTCGGTCGATGCGCTGGCGCAGGTTCCAGTCGATGCGCGACTTCAATGCTTCGGACAGTTCGTCGGCCGATAACGCATCCAGCCGCGTCTTGCCGGCGAACGCGGGCGCAAGCCAATCGTCGAGCGAGGCGAGCAGCGCTGTGTCGGACAGATCCGGCAGCGCGAGTTCCGGCATCCACGCGCGCAGGCACTGCACGCGCACGCGCCACTGCATCAGTGCCTCGCTCCACGGCAGCGCGGCAAGGCCGAGATCGCGCACCGCATCGACCAGCGCCCGCGCGACCCGCGCCGGATCGACGCGACCGGCGGGCTTCGAGGACAGCACGATGCCGTCGAAGCGTTCGATGCGCTCGCTCGCGAGCGCGCGCCGTTCCGCGTCCCAGCGCACTTCGTCGCCTTCGCGGAAATGCGCGGCGAATTCCGCGCGCAGCATCGCCTCGTCCACCGGCGCGCCTCGCAGCAGCAGCGCGTCCCTGGCTTCGAATCGCAATTCGCCTGCGACGATCCACGGTTCGCCGTGCAGTGCGGAATCGTCGAACAGCCGCAGCATGCGGCCGTTGGCGAGCGAATAGCGTTTCGGATCGCGCGGATGCTGCCTGGCGATGCGGTCCGGGAACGCGTGCGCGAGCAGGTCGCCGAGTTCGTGCGGCGCGGCATGATCGCGCGGCAATGCATCGCAACGCAGGCGCCGGCGCCATTGTTTCGCGGCCGCGTCGATCGCGGCGAGCGCGGAACGACTTGCATCGTTCGGAACGCGGCCTGCGCGGAATCCTGCCAGCGCATTCCAGCGTTGCGAAACCGCATCCGATCGCGAACGCAGCGGATCGCGCGCTTCCAGCAATGCGGCGAGATCGCAGGCCAGCGCGATGCGGCGCGGATCGTTCGACGACAACAACATCGCCGCCAATCGCGGATGCGTGCCGAGCGCGAGCATCTTGCGTCCGCGCGCGGTAATCGCGCCGCTTTCATCCATCGCCTCCAATCGCACGAGCAGATCGCGCCCGGCGGCGAATGCGCCCGGCGGCGGCGGATCGACGAAGCGCAGGTCGTCGCTGCCCCAGGCCGCGAGTTCCAATGCCAGCGGTGCGAGGTCGAGCTGCGCGATCTCCGGCCGGCGTTGCGGTTCCAGTCGTTGCGATTGCGGCCACAGTCGATATGCGAAACCGTCGGCGACGCGACCGGCGCGTCCCGCGCGCTGGTCCGCGGAGGCTTGCGAAATCGCGACGACGTCGAGCCGCGAAAAGCCGCTGTTCGGATCAAAGCGCGGTTCGCGCGCAAGCCCGCCGTCGACCACCACGCGCACGCCCGGGAGGGTGACGCTGGATTCGGCGACGTTGGTGGCGAGCACCACGCGCCGGCGGCCATCGTGCGAAGGCTGCAGGACGCGCGATTGCCGTTCGACCGGGAGCTCGCCGTGCAGGGCAAGCACCTCGGCTTCGACGCCTGCGTTCGCCAATGCCGCATCGACCCGCGCGATCTCGCGCTGCCCGGGCAGGAACACCAGCACGTCGCCCGGATGCGCGGCGAGCGCGTGTTCGATCGCGCGGCGCGCTTGCTGCTCCAGCGCTTCATCCCGACCACCCTGAGCCTGTCGAAGGGCGCGTCGCGCGGGGAAATGCGCGACTTCGACCGGAAAGCCGCGGCCTGCGCTCGAAAGCCGCGGTGCGTCGAGCCATTGCGCGAGGCGTTCGCCATCGAGCGTGGCGGACATCACGACGATGCGCAGGTCTTCGCGCAATCCCGCCTGCACGTCCAGCGCCAGCGCCAGGCCGAGGTCGCCGGCGAGGTGGCGTTCGTGGAATTCGTCGAACAGCAATGCGCCGACGCCTTCGAGCATCGGGTCGTCCTGCAACATCCGCGTCAGGATGCCTTCGGTCACCACCTCGATCCGCGTCCTGGCCGACACCTTGTTTTCGAAGCGGATGCGGTAGCCGACCGTGTCCCCCACCGCTTCGCCGAGTTGTTGCGCCATGAACCCGGCGGCCGCGCGCGCGGCCACGCGGCGCGGTTCGAGCATCACGATCTTCCTGCCGTACAGCCATTCGGCGCCGAGCAGCGCGAGCGGCACCTGGGTGGTCTTGCCCGCGCCCGGCGGCGCTTCCAGCACCAAGCGCGGATGCGCGGCGAGCGAGGCGCGGATGTCCGGCAGCAGCGGGGAAATCGGGAACTCCATGCGGCCATTGTAGGAGCGGCTTCAGCCGCGGCCGCCGCTCCGACACAATGCGCGGATGGACCTCATCGACATCGGCGCCAACCTCACCCACGACAGCTTCGACCACGACCGCGACGCGGTGCTGCGGCGCGCGCGCGGCGCCGGGGTGGCGCGGATGGTGGTGACCGGCGCCTCGCGCGAACACTCGCCGAAGGCGCTGGTCCTCGCGCGGGCGCATCCGGGCGAATTGTTCGCCACCGCCGGCGTGCATCCGCACCACGCGACCGAATACACCGACGAATGCGACGCGGAGATGCGCGAATTGCTTTCTCAGCCGGAAGTGGTCGCGGTCGGCGAATGCGGGCTGGACTATTTCCGCGATTTCTCACCACGCCCGGCGCAGCGCAAGGCGTTCGAACGCCAGCTGCAGCTTGCGGTCGACACCGGCAAGCCGCTGTTCCTGCACCAGCGCGACGCACACGCCGACTTCGTTTCGATCATGAAGCAGTTCGACGGCCAACTCGGGCCGGCGGTCGTGCATTGCTTCACCGGATCGCGCGATGAACTGTTCGACGTGCTCGACCACGACTGGCATGTCGGCATCACCGGCTGGCTGTGCGACGAACGCCGCGGCCTGCACCTGCGCGAACTGGTGAAGCATGTCCCCGCACACCGGCTGATGATCGAGACCGATGCGCCCTACCTGCTGCCGCGCACGGTGAAGCCGCAACCTTCGCATCGTAGGAACGAGCCGATGTACCTCGCCCACATCGTCGAGGAGCTGGCGCGCGACCGCGGCGAGGAGGTCGAAGCGACCGCGGCCGCAACGTGTGCGACCGCGACCGCGTTCTTCCGCCTGCCGACAACGCCTTCGCCAGCGCGATAGCGGGTTGCTGCCTGGCGGCGTGGCGGCGACGACGCATCGGGATGCGCGACGAACGGCGTCGGTTCGCTTACGCCATCACGGCTACAGGATGACCGGGCCCGGCCTCGGCGGATCGCGCACGATGTCGAAGCCCACCACGTATTCCGCGCCGTCGCCATGGTGTTTGGTGACGAAGTGCACGAACAAACCCGTCGGTGCGTTCACCACGGGCCCATAGGTTGGGAAGCCGCCAGTCGGTGAGGGGATCAATTCCCGCTTTGTTCCCTGATACTCGCCTGGCGTCTGGATCGCGAGTGCCTCGAGCGCCGATCGTTCCCAGACTGCGACTTCACTGCTGATGACGTCATCGCCGGTGTCGAGGACCCAGTTGATCGCATCGACGATGTTGTCCTTGAAGAAGCTCAATACCGCCGCAGGGGGCCAATACTTGCTGGCGACGGCGATTGCACCCTTCACGAACGTGTCGATCTCGTCCCGGTAGTAGTCGGGTTTGCCTTCGTCGTGTTCCATGAGGACCACGGCCAAAGACAGCGTGTCGGGGCTGCCTCTGTAGACGGCGGCCACGGGCCCCACTCGTGCTTCCTGCGAGTCCACGTCGTCGTAATACTTGTCGTGCGTATTGAACGGATGGACCAAGGTATCGATGGTGGCATTCACCCCGTTGTTGATCGCGATCCCGCTGGTGATGACGTAGGGCTCATCCGATCCGGGAAGATCAGGATGCGTCTCCTTCTGACACCACAGTCCCTGATAGCGCACGGTGTAACTAATGCCTGGCAAAACCCCGTCGCGCGTCGCCTCCCCGCTCAAGGGGCCGACGGTGCCAGACGCGGATCCCGTCCGGGATGTCGACGCGGCGTCCGTCGTGCCTCCCGATGAAGCGCCGTTGCGATGGTCCCGGACCACGACGTTGGGCGATGCGGAAGGCGCCATGCCCTCGAGGACATGGCTTTTGTCCGCGAACCGCCCGAGCAGGTTTCGCCGATCCGCCTCGGGCCTGGCATCGAATGCGGCAACAAGGCGTTTGGCGACTTCCGGTTTCAAATCCAACGACTGGAGCCGGGCGAGCACCTCCTGTTCCGGCTGATTCCGGGGCTGTCGCTCTCCGGATAGGAGCCGCATGGCGGCGACGGCGCCGACCAGGAATTCGGGGTTCTTCGGCGCACTCAATGATTTGGGCATGACATCTCTCCTTGATGATGGACGCAGGTTGCGGAAGGTGCGCGTTCAGCGCGCGGGCCGCCGCGTGCTCACGAACACATCGCCCGGATCGTCGGTGTTGAGTTTGCGACCGAAGTACAGGCGCCGGCCGTCGGAGGACAGGGACGCGCGCGTTTCCGAGGCCGTGGTATTGATCGCCGGGTTGTCGATCCTTTGCGGCGGCGACCATGGCGAGGCCGTGTCGGGGCGCGTGGCGACGTAGATGTCCTGGTCGAACGGATCGGCGCTGGCGCGGTTGGAACTGAACACGATCTCGAGGCCGTCGCGGCGCACGTTCGGCATGCGGTCGTCGGCGGAGGTGCTCAGTTCGGCCACGCGTTCGCCGGGCCCGAAGCTGCCGTCCTCGCGCTGCCGGCTGACGTAAATGTCCTGGCTCTGGCTGTCGGCATAGCCGTTGCTGGAGAAGTACAGGAACGTGCCTTCGGCGGTCTGCACCAGCGACGGGCTGAATTCCGCGCCGGCGGTGTTGGGGCCGTCGTCGGTGTTGCAGCCCAGGTTGGCCGGCGTCATCCAGCCGTTGCGGGTTTCGCGGGTGAGGAAGATGTCGCCGGCGGACGGACCGCCGGTCGGCGGCGGCGGCGGGATATCGCCGGGATAGCAGTCGTCGTCGGTCTGCTGCGAGGTCACGTACATCAGCCAGCCGCCCGCCAGCGGCGTCGGGCAGTAGTCGAATTCGGGCGTGTTCACCGGCGTGCCGAGGTTTTCCGCGGGGCCCCAGTCGCCGCGCTTCGAATCCCGGCTGGCGCGATAGAGGTCGAGCTTGCCTTGCGCGCCCTCCACGGCGCGGCTGGAGGCGAAGTACAGGCTGAGTCCGTCGCGCGATTCGATCGGGCAGCCTTCGGCGGCCGCCGTGTCGATGGCCGTGACCGGTTGCGGATCGGCCCATGGGCCGAAGTCGCGGGCGAAGCCGCTGCCCGAGGCGAGCGCCGCGACGGCGAGGACGAGGGTCTTGCTGCGGATGGCGTGCATGGCGATCTCCTTGATCTGCGTGCCGGGGGAATGCCGGTGCGCGCAGGTTCATGGGCACGGCGGGAGGCGTCTTGAGGCCTGCATTGGGCTTGGCTTGGAAGGCTTGGGAAAAGCTTGGGGCCGCCCGGACCACACGATTTCGTTAGATTGACTACGGCCCCGACCGCAGGACGCCATGCCCCCGCCGACGCCCGCCCTGCTCGCCTTCGACGATATCGCGATCGATTTCGCGGGACGGCGGGTGTTGCGCGGCGGCGCGGAGCAATCGTTGGAGCCAAAGGCCTTCGGCGTGCTGGCCCTGCTCGCCGAAACCCCGGGGCGTGCGTTCACCCGCGACGAGATCCTCGACGCGGTCTGGGGCCATCGCCATGTCACCCCCGGCGTGCTCAACCGGGTGATGACCCTGCTCCGGCACGCGCTGGGCGAGGACGCGCAGGGCGCGCGCTACCTGCATACCGTGCACGGCGTGGGTTACCGCTTCGACCCGCCCGCGTCGGTGCCGGCGCCGTTTCCGGTACCGGAAACGCCGTCCGCTCCACCAATGCGTCGCGCCGGCGACGCGCGACGCGCGTTCCCGCGCATGGCGCAATGGCTGTTGCTGTTGCCGCTGCTGGCGTTGCTCGCATTCGCCGGCTGGCGGCTGTGGCCGCGCGTGGCGCCCGCGACCCCGACGCCGACAGCCCCGGCGCCCGCGGTGCCGGCGATGGAGCGCAGCATCGCCGTGCTGCCGTTCGCCAATGCCAGCAAGGACGCGGACCAGCAGTTCTTCTCCGACGGTTTGTCCGACAACCTGATCGACGCGCTGTCGCGGTTCGAAGGCCTGAAGGTGATCGGGCGCATGTCCTCGTTCCAGTTCCGCGACGGCAAGGAGGACGGAAAGGCCATCGGCGCGAAACTGGGCGCCGCCTACCTCGTCGGCGGCAGCGTGCAGCGCGCGGGCGGCATGGTGCGCATCAATGCGACGCTGACCAAGGCCGCCGACGGCAGCACCTTTTGGGCCGAGCACTACGACCGTCCGTACACGGACCTGTTCGCGCTGCAGGACGAGATCGCCGCGTCCATCGCGAGCGCGCTGCAGGCGAAACTGCTTTCGCCGGCCGTCGTCGCGGAGCAGGACGACCGGCCGCCCGGCGGCGACATCGAGGCCTACAACGCCTACCTGCGCGGCATGCAGAGCTTCTACGACGACGACACCGGCAAGGTGATCGAATACCAGCAACAAGCGACCCGGCTCGATCCCCGCTATGCCTCGGCCTGGGCGCAACTGGCGATCGCGTGGACCTTCCGCGGCAACGACGAAATCTGGGGCAGCGCACCGGCGAAGCAGGACTTCGCGAATGCGCGCGCCGCGGTGGACACGGCGCTGCGGCTGTCGCCCGACCTCGGCATCGCGCACGGCGCGCTGGGCAACCTGCTGTTCACCGACGGCATCCACTGGCAGGACGCACTGGCCGAACTGCGGCGCGGCGCGCAACTCGCGCCCGACAGCGGCCAGAACCAGGGCGGGCTCAGCCGGATCCTCGCCGCGACCGGAAAGCTGCACGAGGCGATCGAGCACCGCAACCGGTTCGTGTCGATCGAACCCTTGTTCCCGACGAACTATTACCTGCGTTCGCAGCTGATGGCCGCTGCCGGTCGGCTGGACGAAGCCGAGCAGGACCTGCGCGTCATGCAGGAACTCGATCCCGCGCCGCGCCCCAGCCACCGCCTGATGTACATCGCGATCCTGCGCGGCGACGCGCGCGCGGCGATGCGGGTCGCCCGGGCGCAATCCGCGCCGTATCTCGCCGTGTCCGTGGCGCTTGCTGCTCAGGCCGGCGCGGACCGCGCGTTCGCGGACGATGCGCTCGCGAAGTTGCTCGCGGACGAAGCCACCACCGGCGCCAATCCATATCGCGTCGCACAGGTGTATGCGTTGCGCGGCGACGCCCGCAAGACCGTGGAATGGCTGGAACGCGCCTGGGCGATCCGCGATACCGGCATCCACCAGTTGCTGTACGACCCGCTGATCCTGCGTTTCCGTAAGGAACCGCTGCTTGTCGCATTCTGCGAGAGGATCGGCCTGCCGCCGCCGGACACGAGCGAGGCGCTGGGCATCGACCAGATCCGCGCCGGGCTCACGCGGAAGCGCTGACGCGCGGTCAGCTGCGCAGGCCGACCCCGCGCTTCAACAACCACAGCCCGAGCGCGGACAACGCGACGACGAAGGCGAGCATCAGCGCGTAGGCGATCCACAGCGGCACGTCGCTGACGCCGAGCAGGCCGTAGCGGAACGCGTTGACCATGTAGAAGATCGGGTTGAGGTGGGTCGCGGCCTCGGCCGGGCCGGGCAGCAGCTTCACCGAATAGAACACGCCGCCGAGGTAGGTGAGCGGGGTGAGGATGAAGGTCGGGACGATGGCGATGTCGTCGAACTTCTTCGCGAACACCGCGTTGACGAAGCCGGCCAGCGAGAAGATGGTCGCGCCCAGCAGCACCGACGAGGCCATCACCAGCGGGTGCGGCACGCGCACCTTCGTGAAGAACATCGCGATGCACAGCACGATCGCGCCGACCATCAGCCCGCGCAGCACCGCTCCGGCGACGTAACCGGTGAGGATCACCCAGTTCGGCATCGGGCTGACCAGCAGTTCCTCGACGTGGCGGCCGAACTTGGCGCCGAAGAACGAGCTGGAGATGTTGCCGTAGCTGTTCTGGATCACGCTCATCATCACCAGGCCGGGGACGATGAAGTCCATGTAGCGGATGCCGTCCATGGTGCCGACACGCGATCCGATCAGCCCGCCGAAGATCAGGAAGTACAGGGTCATCGTGATCGCCGGCGGGATCAGCGTCTGCGTCCAGATGCGCAGGATGCGCATGACCTCGCGCCGCGCGATGGTGCCCAGCGCGACCAGGTTGCGGTTGGCGATCGTCGACTGTTCCAGCGTTGGCGCGCTCATGCCGCGGCTCCTTCCCTGCTGGTCATGCGCACGAACAATTCCTCGAGGCGGTTGGTCTTGGTGCGCATCGAGCGCACCCGGATGCCGGCGGCGTCGAATGCGTCGAACACGCGGTTCAAGTCCATCGCGCGCGGCATGTCCAGGTCGAGCGTGTGGTCGTCGGCCGCGGCCAGGATCGCGCCCTCGATCGCCGGAAGCTGCGCCGGGAGTTCGCCGTCGATGTCGAACAGGAAGCCTTCCACGTCGAGCTTGGCCAGCAGCGATTTCATCGGGCCCTGTTCGACGATGCGGCCGTGGTCGATGATCGCGAGGTTGCGGCACAGGCTCTCCGCTTCCTCCAGGTAATGCGTGGTGAGGATGATGGTGGTGCCGGCGGCGTTGATTTCGCGCAGCGTCTTCCACATGCCGCGGCGGATCTCGATGTCGACGCCGGCGGTGGGCTCGTCGAGGATCAGCAGGCGCGGCCGGGTCATCATCGCCCGCGCGATCATCAACCGCCGCTTCATGCCGCCCGAGAGCGTGCGGCTCATCTTGTCCGCCTTGTCCCACAGTTGCGCGCCCTTGAGCACTTCCTCGGCGCGGAGCAGCGCCTGCGCGCGCGGCACGCCGTAGAAGCCGGCGTAGTTCACGCAGATGTCCAGCGGCTTCTCGAACATGTTGAAGTTGATTTCCTGCGGCACCAGGCCGAGCAGGCGCATCGCCCCGTCGCGATCGGCGTCGATGTCGGTGCCGAACACCGCCGCTTCGCCGGAGGTCTTGTTCACCAGCGAGCTGACGATGCCGATCAGGGTGGACTTGCCGGCGCCGTTGGGCCCGAGCAGGGCGTAGAAATCGCCGGGCGCGACGTCGAGGGAAACGCCCTTCAGCGCTTCGACGCCGTTGTCGTAGGTCTTGCGCAGGTCGCGCACGCGCAGCGCGGGCACGGAAGTTTCGGTCATCGGGGCTCGGCCGCGATTCGGGCACGGAATGGGAGCGGTTAGTATAGGCGCCCGCATGCGGGCACTCCCGCCACGCTGCGTTGCATTTCCGGGCGGAAACCCGTGGCCATCGTTCACTTCCCGCTGAAACTGACCGCGCGCCGGATGATCGCGCCCAGCGTCGCCCACCTGTCGTTCCAGCGCGGCGACGGCCAGCCGCTGGATTTCGTGCCAGGGCAGTTCATCCAGGTGCATTTCGCATATGCCGACGGCAGCCCGGCGCGGCGCAGCTATTCGCTCGCGACCCAGCACGACCACGCGCTCGGCGCAGGCGATGCCGTTGAAATCGCGGTCAGCTACGTCCCGGGCGGCGCGGCGACCGCCTTGTTCGAAGGCCTGCCCATCGATGGCGCCGTCGACGCCAGCGGCCCCTACGGCCGCTTCTGCCTGCTCCCGGGCGACGCGAACCGCCGCTACCTGCTGATCGGCACCGGCACCGGCATCACCCCGTACCGGGCGATGCTGCCGCAACTCGCGCAGCTCATGCGCGAGCGCAATATCGAAATCGTGCTGCTGCAGGGCGCGCGCAACCCCGCCGAACTGCTCTACGGAGACGAATTCCGCGCCTTCGCCGGCGAGCACCCGAACTTCCGCTTCGTGCCCTGCTTCTCGCGCGAACTGCCTGAAGCCGGATCGCCGCACGCGCATGCCGATGTCCGCCACGGCTACGTGCAGAATGCGCTGGCCGAGTTCGGCCCCCAACCCGATGCCGACATCGCCTACCTGTGCGGCAACCCGAACATGGTCGATGCCTGCTTCGAGGCGTTGAAGGACGCTGGTCTGCCGGTGCCGCACATCCGCCGCGAGAAATACGTCAGCAACAAATAACGGCAGGCGGGTCGCTGGCGCGGGAACGGGCTTTTCGAAGGATACTTGTCAAGCATGCTTGACACGCATGGAATCGCCGGCGCATGATGCTGTCAAGCCTCCTTGACACGTCGTGGAACCCGCCATGGACACTCCCCGGAACCTGAAAGGCGCGGGCATCGCCTACCTGGGCGCCGGCGCCGCCTTCCTCGGCGTCGCTGCGAACGGCCAGAAGGCATTCCTTGGGCTGGGCGCCGCTTTCATCAGCCTCGGCATCGCGTTCCTCGCCAAATCCCGCAAGAAGGACTGAGCCATGCCCAGGGCCTCGCGCAATTTCCTGGTCGCCGCCATCGTGCTGTTCGCCTGCGCCGCGGGCTTGCCCCGCATGCTGCCGATTTCGGACACGCTGGACGGGATGTTGTACGGCATGGGCGCGGGCTGCCTGTTCGGCGCCGCGTTCCGCTGGTTCGCGCCGGATGCCTGCGATGCCTCCACCCCGACCCTGCGGCGCCGTTATTTCCGCGAGTTCCTGCCGCCGATGGCGGCGTATGTCGTGCTGGTGCTGCTGTCGGTGTGGCTGCTGAAGCGGGTCGACGATGCGCCGCTCCGCGCGCTGGTCGCGCTGATGCCGCTGCCGCCGATCGCGTTCGCGTTGCGCGCGATCATGCGCTACATCCGCGACGCCGACGAACTGCAACGGCGGATCGAACTCGAGGCGGTGGCGTTCTCGAGTGCCTTCGTCTCCTTCGCCTACCTGACCGGCGGCTTCCTGCAGGCGGCCCGCGTCATCGACATCCGCGCCACCGACGCGATGCTGTGGGTGTTCCCGCTGACCTGCCTTGCCTATGGCGTGGTCAAGGTCGTGGTCTCGCGGCGTTACGGCTGATGGAAAGCCGGGTGCGCGAACTGCGCGAGAAGCGTGGCTGGTCGCAGGGCCAGCTGGCCGAGGAACTCGATGTTTCCCGGCAGACGATCAACGCGATCGAGACCGGCAAGTACGACCCGAGCCTGCCGCTGGCGTTCCGCATCGCGCGGCTGTTCGCGCAACGCATCGAAACGATTTTCCTGTACGAGGAATGAGCCATGCACCCCTTCGCATCCCATTCGATCCCGAGGAGTTGAGCGGATGAATCGCAACACGTTCCGCATCGCCATCGTGCTGGCGGCGATCGCCCTGCTCGGCTGGCGCTGGTACCGCGCGCACCACGCCGACGACGCGCCGGACAAGCCCGTCGCGGCCAGGACCGCCGCCGCCCCGCCCGCGAAGGCGCGCATGTACGGCTCCATCCCGTTCCACCCGTGCACGCTGGCGCCGCAATACGGCGCGATGAGCGTGGAAGCGCAATGCGGCACGCTGTCGGTGCCGGAGGATCGATCGAAACCGGACGGCCGCAAGATCGCGCTCGCCATCGCCTGGATCCCGGCCGGCGACAACGGCGAAGTCGCGGCCGACCCGGTGTTCATGCTCGCCGGCGGCCCCGGCCAGTCCGCGCGCGACACTTACCCGCAAGTCGCGGCGGCGTTCGCGGAGGCGCTGAAGCATCGCAACGTGGTGCTGGTCGACCAGCGCGGCACCGGCGCCTCCAACCTGTTGTCCTGCAACGGTGGCGACGACGACCAGGGCGACGATACGCCCGAGGCCGCGCGCGCGATGGCCGCGCGTTGCGTCGAGGCGCTGTCGAAGAAGGCCGACCTGCGCTTCTACACCACCACCGACGCCATCGCCGACCTCGAGGACGTGCGCAAGGCGCTGGGCGTGGCGCAACTCAACCTGGTCGGCATCAGCTACGGCACCCGCGTCGCCCAGCAGTACGCGATGCGCCACCCCGGGTCCACGCGCAGCATCGTGCTCGATTCGGTCGCGCCGAACACGCTCGGCCTCGGCAACATCTTCGCCCGCAACCTCGACGACGCGCTGGCGCTGCAGTTCGCGCAGTGCACCGAATCGCCGGCCTGCAAGGACCGCGTCGGCGACGCGCGCGAGGAACTGTCGAAGTTGATGGCGACCCTGCGCGCGGATCCGCCGACGGTGCGCTACCGCGACAGCGGCACCGGCGAATGGCGCGAGGACGTGCTTGCGCCGGACCGCATCGCCGGCATGGTGCGCATGTACGCCTACATGCCGCTGGCCGCGACCGTGCTGCCGGTGCTGATCCACGACGCCAACGAAGGCCATTACGAGAACCTTGCCGCGCTCAGCCGGATGATGCAGGGCGAAATGAAGGATTCGATGGCGATGGGGATGCAGATGTCGGTGGTCTGCGCCGAGGACGCCGACAGCTTCGTCGCGCGCAAGGAAGACGCCGATACCCTGCTCGGCAACGGCCTGACCGAAACGATGGCGGCGATCTGCTCCGTGTGGCCGAAGGGCGCGGTGCCCGCCGATTTCCACGCACCGCTATCGACCGACGTGCCGGCGCTGGTGCTGGAAGGCGAATTCGACCCGGTCACCCCGCCGCGCTACGGCGAGGAAGTCGTCAAGCCGCTGAAGAACGGCCGCCTGCTGGTGCTGCGCGGCCAGGGCCACAACGTGATCGGCGCCGGCTGCATGCCCAAGCTGTTCGCGCGGTTCCTGCAGGACGCGAACGCGAAAACCCTCGACGCGAAGTGCCTCGACACCCTCGCCTACGCGCAACCCTTCACTTCCTTCAACGGATGGCAGCCATGATCGTCGCCGAACACCTGCGCAAGACCTTTCCCGGCAAGGGCAAGGACAAGCAACGCGTCATCGCGGTGGACGACGTCTCGTTCGAGGCGCGCGACGGCGAGATCACCGGCCTGCTGGGACCGAACGGCGCCGGCAAGACCACCACGCTGCGCATGCTCTACACGCTGATGCAGCCGGAAACCGGGCGCGTGCTCGTCGATGGCCGCGACGTCGCCGCCGACCCGATCGCCGCCCGGCGCGCGCTGGGCGTGCTGCCGGATGCGCGCGGCGTGTACAAGCGCCTCACCGCGCGCGAGAACATCGCCTACTTCGGCGAGCTGCACGGCATGTCGGCGCAGGCCATCGCCGAACGCACCCGCGTGCTGGCCGAGGCGCTACAGATGGAGGACTTCCTCGATCGCCAGACCGAAGGCTTTTCGCAAGGGCAGCGCACCAAGACCGCGATCGCGCGCGCGCTGGTGCACGACCCGCGCAACGTGATCCTCGACGAACCGACCAACGGCCTCGACGTGATGACCACGCGCGGATTGCGCGCATTCCTGAAGCAGCTGCGCGGGGAAGGACGCTGCGTGATCTTCTCCAGCCACATCATGCAGGAAGTGGCCGCGCTGTGCGACCGCATCGTGGTGGTCGCGCACGGCCGCGTGGTCGCGCAGGGCACGCCCGGGGAACTGCGCGCGCACGCAGGCGAGGACAACCTCGAGGATGCGTTCGTGAAACTGATCGGCAGCGAAGAGGGGCTGCACGCATGAACAACATGTTGACCGTGCTGTTCAAGGAATTGCGCGAGCTTTCGCGCGACCGCCGCACGCTGATGCTGGCGCTGCTGTTCTCGCCGCTGCTCGGCCCGATCCTGATGATCGGCATGCAGCAGATGGGCGAGAGCAAGGCCAAGTCGGAAATGGAGAAGCCGCTCGCGGTGGCCATCGTCGGCGCCGAGCGCGCGCCCAACCTGGTCGCATGGCTCGCCGGGCAGGGCATCGCGCGCAAGCAGGTCGCCGATCCAGACGCGGCGATCCGCTCGCAAGACGAGGACGTGTACATCCGCATCGACGACAAGTACGCAGAACACTGGAAGGACGGGCAGCCGGCGCTGGTCGAGGTGGTGAGCGATAGCACCCGCCAGGACGCCGCGATCCCGGTATCGCGCGTGCGCGCCGCGTTGCAGCTCTACGGCCAGCAGGTCGGCGCGCTGCGCCTGCTCGCGCGCGGCATCAACCCCGGCGTGGCGTCGCCGCTCGCGGTCGCGGACAAGGACCTGTCGTTGCCCGAGGCGCGCAAGTCGCTGGCGACGTTCTTCATTCCCTACCTGCTGCTGATCAGCGGCTTCCTCGGCGGCGCGGCGCTGGTGATCGATGCGACCGCGGGCGAACGCGAACGCCAGTCGCTGGAACCGTTGCTGGCGACGCCGGCGAAGCGCAGCGCCATCGTCAGCGGCAAGATCCTCGCCGCCTGCCTGCTCGGCATGGCGTCGTTGTTCCTCAGCCTGCTCGCGTTCAAGGTCGGCGGGCAGCTGTCCGAGGGCATGGGCCGGCAGCTGAGCCTGAGTTTCGCCGCGGTCGCGATGCTGCTGCTGATCATTTCGCCGATGGTCGCGCTCGGCAACGCGTTGCTCACCTTCATCGCCTCGGGGGCGAAGTCGGTGAAGGAGGCGCAGAGCTTCCTGTCGGTGCTGATGCTGGTGCCGATGCTGCCGTCGATCCTGCTGTTGATCCACCCGGTCAAGAACCAGTTGTGGATGTTGGCGGTGCCGTTCCTCTCGCAGAACCAGGCGATCGTGAAGGTGGTGCGCGGCGAGGCGATCGCGCCGATGGAATGGCTGGTGTACCTGGGTTCGGGCTTCGGCGTCGCCGCATTGCTTTGGTATGCGGCGGTGCGCCGCTACCGGCAGGAGAAGCTCGCGATCTCGGCTTGAACGACGCGATTCCCGCGAAAGGAAAAAGCCCGGCGATGCCGGGCTTTTTCGTGGACCCGTGGCGATCAGCCGCCGGGGTTGAAGCCGATGGTGCGGCGGCTGGTCACCGGCGAACTGACCGGCTGGAACTTCCAGCGCTTGACCGCGGCCAGCGCCTCGCGGTCGAACACGCGCGGCGGACTGGCGCGCACCACGCGCGCCGAGGTCACCGAACCATCGGTGCCGACGGTGAACTCCACCTGCACTTCGCCCGCGGTGCCGTCGCGATAGGCATCGGGCGGATAGCGCGGCGATGGCGTGCTGATCGCACGCAGGTCGTTCGATGTCGCCTGGGCAGGCGCGCTTTGCTGTTGCGCGGTGCGTTGCGCGGCTGCGCGATCCGCCGCGGCCTTGTCGGCAGCCGCCTTGTCCGCCGCGGCCTTGTCCGCAGCCGCCTTGTCCGCCGCGGCCTTGGCATCCGCGGCCTGTTGCGCGGCGAGTTGCTGCGCGGCTTGCTGTTGCGCCTGCTGCTGGTCGGCGAGGCGCTGCTTCTGCAGGTCGGCCTGCTTCTTCGCGTCTTCCTCGGTCTTGGCCGCGGCCGCGGCGGTGCGCTGGGCGAGGCTCGCCTGCGCATCGGCGATGGTCTGCTTCAGGCGCGGCAGCGCCGGCGCCTGCGGATTGGTTTTCTCCATCAACGCGTACAGGCGCTGCGCTTCCGAGAAATCGTCGCGGTTGATGCTCTGCTCGGTCGCGATGAGGGTGTAGGGCATCAGGTCGGTCAGCGCGCTCGCCACCGCCGGGTCGTTCGGCGACTTGTCGCGCAGGGCGAGGTAGTACTCCATCGCGTTGTTGCCGGCCGGCGCGTAGAGGCGCTGCTCGCGGAGCGCGGCGCTCGCCGCTTCGCGCAGCTGGTCCGTTCCCATGGACGCGACCTCGGCGGACACCGCCACCGGCGGCGGCGCGGCGGCTTGCGCGGCCTGTTGCCCGTCCGCGGGCGCGGCCTGTTCGGCCGTGTTGTCCTTCTTGCATGCAGCCAGTGCACAGACCAGCATCATCCCGGCGACGAGCCGCATGTCCGGTCGCCGCGGAACCAATTTCAACTTCGACATCTTCACCACTCCCCCGTCGCGCCGCACGGACGCCTCCGCACATTAGAACGCGACAGTGCGCGGGATTTGTCAACCGGTCGAACCTGAATCGGCCGGTTTTGCCTCATTTCCCGATGCAGAAGGTCGCGAAAATGTGACCAAGTAGCGCATCGGGAAGCACGCGCCCGGTGATCTCGCCGAGCGCGTCATGGGCGCGGCGCAGGCTGTCGGCGGCGAGTTCCGGGCGCCCGGCATCGAAGCCCGCGACCGCCTCGTCGACGAGGATGCCGGCCCGGCGCAGGGCATCGACATGGCGCGCGCGCGCGCTGAATGCGCCTTCCCCGCCACCACCCGCCAGGGAGCGCAGCCGCGCATGCAACGCCTCGAGGCCTTCGCCGGTGCGCGCCGACACGAGGAGCACTTCAGACCCATCGCCTGTTGCGGACGACAACAGGTCGCGCTTGTTGTGCAACCAGACGACTTCGGGAACGCCCGCAAGCGCGTCTTCGACCGCGTCGCGTCCCGCCTGCGGGTCGCGCGCATCGAGCACGACCAAGGCGGCATCGGCGCGCGCGAGTTCGTTGCGCGCGCGGCGCATGCCCTCCCGTTCGATCGCATCCCCCTCCGCGCGCAGGCCGGCGGTGTCGACCAGGATGAGTTCGACGCCATCGACGCGGATGGTTTCCTGCAGCAGGTCGCGGGTGGTGCCCGGCACGTCGGTGACGATGGCGCGATCGCTGCCGGCGAGCGCGTTCAACAGCGAACTCTTGCCCGCATTCGGCGGCCCGACGATCACCGCATGCAGGCCATCGCGCAGGCGCCGCCCCCGTTCCGCCGCAAGGAGCAACGCTTCGAGTTGCATGCGGGCATCCTGCAGCCGCCGGCGCAGCACCGCTTCCCCGTCCGCATCGAGCTCCTCGTCGGAGAAATCGATCGAAGCTTCCAGCTGCACGCGCAGCGCCAGCAACATGCGCGCGAGCGCATCGACGCTTCGAGAGAATTCGCCCTCGAGCGAACGCCGCGCCGCGCGCGCCGCGCGCAAATCGCCCGCGGCGATCAGGTCGGCGACGGCTTCGGCCTGGGCGAGGTCGAGCCTTCCGTTTTCCCATGCGCGTTCGCTGAATTCGCCGGCGCGCGCGCGCCGTGCGCCGTGCGCGCAGCAAACTTCGAGCAGTTCCTGCAGCACCACCGGGCTACCGTGCGCCTGCAGTTCGACCACGTCTTCGCCGGTGTAGCTCGCCGGCGCGCGGAACCACAGCGCGATGCCGTCGTCGACGGTTTCGCCATCGCGGTCCTGGAAACGCACATGGTGCGCATGCCGCGGTTCCAGCGTGCGGCCGCAAACGCGTGCGGCGATCTCGTTCGCCTGCGGCCCCGACAAACGCACGATGCCGACTCCGCCGCGGCCAGCGGCGGTCGCTATCGCAGCGATGGTGTCGCGGTCGTGCATGCGCCCATGATGCAGGATGCCTGCCGCGCGCGGCGAAGCGGCCTAGGCCTTCTTCGCCGGTGGTTCGCCGTACTTGCGCAGCATGTACCACTGCTGCAGCAGGCCGAGCCCGCCGTTCGCCACCTGGTACAGCACCAGGCCCGCGGGCAGGAACATCAGCACCACGCCGAAGACGAGCGGCATCATCTTCATCATCTTCTGCTGGGTCGGGTCCATGCCCGGCGCCGCCGGCATCAGGTGCTGCGTGGCGAACATGATCGCGGCGTTGAGCACCGGCAGGATGAAGTACGGATCGCGCGCGGTGAGGTCGTGGATCCAGCCGATCCATGGCGCCTGCCGCAGTTCGACCGATTCGGACAGCACCCAGTACAGGGTCATGAAGATCAGGATCTGCGGGATGATCGGCAGGCAGCCGCCCATCGGGTTGATCTTTTCCTTCTTGTACAACTCCAGCATCGCCTGCTGGTACTTCTGCTTGTCGTCGCCGTAGCGTTCCTTCAGCTGCTGCAGGCGCGGCTGGAAGCGGCGCATCTGCGCGGCGGATTTGTACTGCGCGTTGGACAGCGGGAACAACACGAGCTTGAGCAACACGACGAGGCCGATGATCGCCCAGCCCCAGTTGCCGAACAGCGCATGCAGGTGCGAGAGGATCCAGAACAAGCCCTGCCCCAGCATCGCGAACAACGCGAAACGGCTGTAGTCGACCGCGCGGTCGAGGCCGGGCACGTTCTGTGCCTTGATCTGCGACACCAGCTTGGGCCCGATCCACAACCGCGCGTCGCTGGCCGCGGATTGCCCGGGCGCCAACGAGAATTGCGGGCCGCTCGCGTTGATGCTGTCCAGCGCGCCATTCTGCGCCAGGGCGTAGAGCGCGGGCTGGTCTTTCTGCGGAATCCACGCGACGAAGAAGTGGTGCTGGAGCATCGCCAGCCAACCGCCGGTAATGGCTTTGTCGGGGTTGCCGTCATTCAGATACTTGTCGTCGAAACGACGTCGTTGGTAGCCGCCGTCTTGGCTGAACCAGACCGCGCCGTGGAAGCTGTACGACTCCGGGTTGACCATGCTGCTCTTGAGCACCGGCGGTACACGCACCAGCTGGCGCGATACGTAGCCCTGCCAAGGCGCGGTGCCTTCGTTGCGCACGCGGTCGCGTACCGTGACCACGTAACTGCCGCGGCTGAGCACGTATTCGCGATGCACGACCACGCCTTCGTCCGTGCGAGCCTCGAACGGCACGACCAGCTGCTGCTGGCCGGGCGCGAGGGACGCGCTGCTCGCGATGCCGACAGGCGCGAATGCCAGCGGCTTCGCCGAGGCGCCCGTTCCCGACATCCACGAACTGTTGGCGGCGTAGAGCTGCGCCGGCGTGTCGTCGAGCAGGCGCACCGGCGCGCTCTTGGTGGTTTCATCGCGCGGGTAATGCAGCAGGTCGGCGACCTGCACGCCGTCGCCGTTCAATTGCAGGCGCAGCACGTCGGTGCGGACTTCGATGGCCGGCGCGGCTTGCGTCGTCGCCTGTTGTGCGGGTTGTGCGGGCGTTGCGTCTGCCGCTGCGGGAATCGTCCCCGACGGCGGTTGCAGGCCGTTGGTGGTGGCTGGCAACGCCTGCGTCGCGGCATTCGCGGGCGGCGTTGTCGGCGCGTGCTCCGCGTTCCACTGCATCCACAGCAGCGCGGCCACCATCGCCCAGGCGAGGAACAGGAAACTGCGTGTTTGGTTCATCGGGCAGGCGTTCTCAGCCGGAAGGCGGTTCCGGCATGGATGGGGTCGGGGAAGCGAGCGTGCAAGCCGGGCGCATTGTGCCGGCGGGGGATGGCGGCGGCAATGCGCCGGCGCGTTGCAATGTTTCGAGGAAAACCTTGCGCAGGCTTGCGTTGTCGAGTGTCGCTGCCGGCGCGCGGGCGACGACGACGTAGTCGGCCGGCTGCAATTGCGTGCAATGGTTCCGGAACGCATCGCGCAGGACGCGCTTGATCCTGTTGCGGCCCACCGCGTTCGGGTCGACCTTGCGCGACACCGCCACGCCGAGCCGCGGTTGCGTCGCGTCGATCCAGTGCACGCTCATCGCCGGCGCGGCGACGCGGCGCCCGGCTTCGAACACGCGCGAGAATTCCGCGCGCTGGCGCAGGCGCGCGGTCTTGGGAAAGGAAGCGAGCCGGGCCCGGGGCGCGGCCGAAGTCATCGTGGATGCGACCCGCGGGTCGCCAACGATTACGCCGTGAGGCGCTTGCGGCCCTTGGCGCGGCGGCGCGCCAACACCTTGCGGCCGTCGGCGGTTTTCATCCGCGCACGGAAGCCGTGGTCGCGCTTGCGCTTGAGGTTGCTGGGCTGGTAGGTGCGCTTGGTGGCCATGGCGGCAAGTGAAAAAGCGGCGGAAAAGAGCCGGAATCATACGCAGCGCCCTCGCCCCGGTCAATGCCGTCCGTTGAATTCGCCGAACGGGTCGAATTCGGCAACCGCGAACGTTGGCGAGCCCCGGGCGCGATGGTAGGCTGCGTTCATTCCCTACTTATCCACAGCGCGCGGCAGCGTTCGCGCGGCTGTCCTGTCGACGAGATTCACGGATGGATGCCTGGCCCCGCTGCCTGGAACGCCTGCAAGCCGAGTTCCCGGCCGAGGACGTGCATACCTGGCTCAAGCCCCTCCAGGCCGACCTGCGCGACAACGGCTTGGTGCTGTACGCCCCCAACGCCTTCGTGATGGAAGAGGTTCGCGGGCGCTATCTCGAACGCATCCGCGAGCTGCTTGCCCACTATGCCGGGACCGGGACGGTCAGCCTCGAAATCGGCGCCATCCGCAAGCCCATCGCGGCGGCGAGCGCGACCCCGGCCATACAAGCCGTGGAGCCGTTTCACGGGAACCTCGACCCGCATTTCACCTTTGACAGCTTCGTCGAGGGCCGCAGCAACCAGTTCGGCCGTGCCGCTGCCTGGCAGGCGGCGCAGAAACCCGGCGACCGCGCCCACAACCCGCTGCTGCTCTACGGCGGCACCGGCCTCGGCAAGACCCACCTGATGTTCGCCGCGGGCAACGAGATGCGCCGGCAGAACCCGGCGGTACGGGTGATGTACCTGCGCAGCGAGCAGTTTATGAACGCCTTCACCAAGGCGCTGTACGACAAGTCCAGCGGCGGCATGGATGCGTTCAAGCGCCAGTTCCAGGGCATCGACGCGCTGCTGATCGACGACATCCAGTTCTTCGCCGGCAAGGACCGCACCCAGGAGGAGTTCTTCCACACCTTCAACGCGCTGTTCGACGGCCGTCAGCAGATCATCCTGACCTGCGACCGCTATCCGCGCGAAGTCGAAGGCCTGGAGCCGCGGCTGAAATCGCGGCTCGGCTGGGGCCTGTCGGTGGCGATCGACCCGCCGGATTTCGAAACCCGCGCGCAGATCGTGCTGGCCAAGGCGCGCGAGCGCGGCGCGGTCATTCCCGACGACGTCGCCTTCCTGATCGCGAAGAAGATGCGTTCGAACGTGCGCGAACTCGAAGGCGCAATCAACAAGCTCACCGCCGATGCGCGCTTCACCGGCCGCGCGATCACCCTGGAATTCGCCCAGGAAACGCTGCGCGACCTGTTGCGCGCGCAACAGCAGGCGATCGGCATTCCCAACATCCAGAAGGTCGTCGCCGACTATTACGGCCTGCAGATCAAGGAACTCAACGGCCCCAAGCGCACCCGTTCGCTGGCGCGTCCCAGGCAGATGGCCATGGCGCTCGCCAAGGACCTGACCGAGCACTCCTTGCCGGAGATCGGCGACGCCTTCGGTGGACGCGACCACACCACGGTCCTGCACGCCTGTCGCCAGATCCGCAACCTGATCCAGACCGATGGCAAGCTGCGCGAAGACTGGGATAAGCTCATTCGCAAGCTCAGTGAATAAGTCGGTGGATAGCTGCCGGGATCCACGTGCGTGGTTTTGAACGCAACATGGGGAGCCGAAACGATCCACAGCTTGTCCCCGGCACCCGGACGACTTTTCAGCGCAATTCATCTCCTGTAAAGTTGTTTTAATTCAATGGGTTATGATGGTTTTCCAGTCGAAACCGCGACACTAGCTCCACCTCTTTTGATTTTAATCCGTCCTACAAACAACAATCGGATAACCACGAGATGCGTTTCAGCCTGCAGCGCGAAGCTTTCCTGAAGCCCCTGGCCCAGGTCGTCAACGTGGTCGAGCGCCGGCAGACCTTGCCGGTGCTCGCGAACCTGCTGGTGCAGGTAAGGGACGGGCAACTCTCGTTGACCGGCAGCGATCTCGAAGTGGAAATGGTCGCGCGCATCGCGGTGGACGATGCGAAGGACGGCGAGATCACGATCCCGGCTCGCAAGCTCTTCGACTACGTACGCGCCCTGCCCGACGGCAGCAAGGTTTCGGTCTCGCAATCGGGCGACAAGATCCAGGTCCAGGCCGGGCGCAGCCGCTGCAACCTGACCAGCTTGCCGGCCAACGACTTCCCTTCGGTCGACGAGGTCGAAGCCACCGAACGGGTCACGGTGCCCGAAGCCGCGTTGAAGGAATTGATCGAACGCACCGCGTTCGCGATGGCGCAGCAGGATGTGCGCTACTACCTCAACGGCCTGCTGTTCGACCTGCGCGAAGCCAGCCTGCGCTGCGTCGCCACCGACGGCCACCGCCTGGCCCTGTGCGAAGCGCCGCTGGGCTCGGGCGGCGGCACCAAGCGCCAGATCATCGTTCCGCGCAAAGGCGTGACCGAACTGCAGCGCCTGCTCGAAGGCGGCGACCGCGACGTCGAACTCGAACTGGGTCGCGGCCACATCCGGGTCAAGCGCGACGATGTCACCTTCACCAGCAAGCTGATCGACGGGCGTTTCCCGGATTACGAGGCGGTCATCCCGATCGGTGCCGATCGCGAAGTGCGCATCGACCGCGAAGCCCTGCGCGCGGCCCTGCAGCGCGCCGCCATCCTCTCGAACGAGAAATATCGCGGCGTCCGCATCGAAGCTTCGCCCAACCTGCTTCGCATCAGCGCCCACAACCCGGAACAGGAAGAAGCGCAGGAAGAAGTCGAAGCCGACACCAAGGTGGAAGGCCTGGCGGTCGGTTTCAACGTCAATTACCTGTTGGAAGCCCTGACCGCACTCCGCGACGAACATGTCGTGCTGCAGCTCCGGGATGCCAACTCGTCGGCCCTGGTCCGTGAAGCCGCCAGCGAACGCTGCCGCCACGTGGTGATGCCGCTCAGGCTGTGACGCGTTCCGCGAAGCGACTGCGAATGTTCCACGTGGAACTCGCCGCGCGCTGACCCGCATGTACCTCACCCGACTCCGTGTCCGGGACCTGCGTTGCCTCGTCGACGCGGAACTCGAACCGCATCTCCGCTTGAATCTGGTTACGGGACTGAACGGGGCCGGCAAGAGCAGCCTGCTCGAAGCCATCCACCTGCTTGCGTACGGGCGCAGCTTTCGTGGCCGCGTGCGCGATGGTCTGGTCCGGACCGACGCGCCGTCGCTCGAGGTCTACGCCGAATGGATCGAAGAAGCGGGTTCGCAGCATCGGGCGGGCTTGCGCCATTCCGGGGCACGATGGGAGGCGCGGCTGGATGGTGAATCCGTCGACCTGCTCGGTACCTTGAGCGCGGCTATCGCGGTCCTGACCTTCGAGCCCGGCAGCCACACCCTGGTCGATGGCTCGAGCGACAGCCGGCGGCGCTATCTGGATTGGGGGTTGTTCCACGTGGAACCAGCCTTCCTTCCATCATGGCGGCGCTATGCCCGCGCCTTGAAGCAGCGCAACGTCTTGCTGAAGCAGGGCGCTCGCTCACAGCTCGCGGCATGGGAAATCGAGCTGGCGGAGGCGGGTGAGCGCATCACCGCTGCCCGAAGACGTTATGCCCAGGAACTGGAATCGACCTTGTCCGCCACGGCAGCCGAGCTTTCGCCCGATCTGGGCGCGTTGGGCCTGGCGTTCTCCAGCGGCTGGCGCGATGACGACCTGACGCTGGCGGATGCCTTGCTGCTGGCGCGGGATCGGGACTTGGCCGCCGGATTCACCACGGTCGGGCCGCACCGCGGCGGCTGGCGGCTACTGTCGCCCTCATGGCCGAATGGCGAAGCCCCCTCGCGGGGACAGGCCAAATTGTGTGCGTTGGCCTGCCTGCTGGCCCAGGGCAGCCACTTCCAGCAAACGCGGGGCGAAGCCCCGGTTTTCCTGTTGGACGATTTCTCGGCCGAACTCGATCGGCGCCATCAGCAGCGGCTGTTCGAAGTCCTCCGGCGCGATGGCTGGCAGGTTTTCGTGACCGGGACCGAGCCGCCGCTCGAGTTGGAGCATGTCGATTTCGCTGGCTTCCACGTGGAGCGGGGTCGCGTCCGGGTGGCATGAGCATGTATACTTGGCGTTCCAATCCCAATAGATAATGTGTCGCCCGGCATGCGTCGGCGCGGCATGCCGCCTATGACCGAACAGCCGCCGCAAGACGCCCCCGATTCCGGCCAGCCCAGTAACTACGATTCGAGCAAGATCACCGTCCTGCGCGGCCTCGAAGCCGTCCGCAAGCGGCCCGGCATGTACATCGGCGATGTGCACGACGGCACCGGCCTGCACCACATGGTGTTCGAAGTCGTCGACAACTCGGTCGACGAGGCGCTGGCCGGCCACGCCGACGACATCGTGGTCACCATCCACGAGGATGGTTCGGTGTCGGTGTCCGACAACGGCCGCGGCATCCCGGTCGACATCCACAAGGAAGAGGGCGTCTCCGCGGCCGAGGTGATCCTCACCGTGCTGCATGCCGGCGGCAAGTTCGACGACAACAGCTACAAGGTGTCGGGCGGCCTGCACGGCGTCGGCGTCAGCGTGGTCAATGCGTTGTCGTCGAAGCTCGTGCTCGACATCTGGCGCGACGGCGGCCACTACGAACAGGAATACGCGCTGGGCGAACCGGTGTATCCGCTCAAGCGGCTTTCCGATTCGAACAAGCGCGGCACCTTGCTGCGCTTCTGGCCTGCGGCGGAAATCTTCACCGACACCGAGTTCCACTACGACATCCTCGCGCGTCGCCTGCGCGAATTGAGCTTCCTCAATTCCGGGGTGAAGATCACGCTGGTGGACGAACGCGGGGAAGGGCGCCGCGACGTATTCCAGTACGAGGGCGGCATCCGTTCCTTCGTGGAGCACCTGGCGCAACTGAAGACGCCGTTGCACCCGAACGTGATTTCGGTCAGCGGCGAGCAGAACGGCATCACCGTCGACGTCGCCCTGCAGTGGACCGACAGCTACCAGGAAACGATGTTCTGCTTCACCAACAACATTCCGCAGAAGGATGGCGGCACGCATTTGCAGGGCTTCCGCGCCGCGCTCACCCGCACGCTGACCAACTACATCGAGCAGAACGGCATCGCGAAGCAGGCCAAGGTGGCGCTGTCGGGCGACGACATGCGCGAGGGCATGATCGCGGTGCTGTCGGTGAAGGTTCCCGACCCGAGTTTTTCCTCGCAGACCAAGGAAAAACTGGTCAGTTCCGACGTGCGCCCGGTGGTCGAATCCACTTTCGGCGCCAAGCTTGAGGAATTCCTGCAGGAGCACCCGCACGAGGCACGCGCCATCGCCGGCAAGATCGTCGACGCGGCGCGCGCGCGCGAAGCCGCGCGCAAGGCCCGCGACCTGACCCGGCGCAAGGGCGCGCTGGACATCGCCGGCCTGCCGGGCAAGCTCGCCGACTGCCAGGAGAAGGATCCGGCGCTCAGCGAACTGTTCATCGTCGAGGGCGACTCGGCGGGCGGTTCGGCGAAGCAGGGCCGCAACCGCAAGACCCAGGCGATCCTGCCGCTCAAGGGCAAGATCCTCAACGTCGAGCGCGCGCGCTTCGACCGCATGCTCGCCTCTGCCGAAGTCGGCACGCTGATCACCGCGCTCGGCACCGGCATCGGCAAGGACGAATACAACCCGGACAAGCTGCGCTACCACCGCATCATCCTGATGACCGACGCCGACGTGGACGGTTCGCACATCCGCACGCTGCTGTTGACCTTCTTCTACCGGCAGATGCCGGAGCTGATCGAGCGCGGCCACGTCTACATCGGCCTGCCGCCGCTGTACAAGATCAAGCAGGGCAAGAACGAGTTCTACCTCAAGGACGATGCGGCGCTCGACGCCTATCTCGCCAACAACGCGGTGGATGGCGCGCAACTGGTGCCGGCGACCGGCGAACCGCCGATCGAGGGCGCGGCGCTGGAATCGCTGCTGCTCGCCTTCGCCGGCGCGCGCGAGGCGATCGCGCGCAACGCGCATCGCTTCGACCCGATCGTGCTCGAGTCGTTGATCGACTTCACCCCGCTCGACGCGGCTTCGCTGGCCGAGCATACCGACGAGGCGCACGAACTCGAGGCGCTGGCGGCGAAACTCAACCGCACCGGCCTCGGCAAGCCGCGCTACACGCTCAAGCTGCAGCCGGCGACCTCAAGCCACCCCGCGGCATTGCTCATCACCCGGCTGCACATGGGCGAGGAATTGACCCAGGTATTGCCGCTGTCGATCTTCGAGCACGGCGAACTCAAGCCCTTGCGCGAGGCCGCGGCGGTGCTGCACGGCCTCGTTCGCGAGGGCGCGCAGATCCTTCGCGGCAATCGCGCGCAACCGATCGCGAGCTTCGCCGAAGCGCAGGCCTGGCTGCTCGAGGAAGCGAAGAAGGGCCGCCAGATCCAGCGCTTCAAGGGCCTCGGCGAAATGAACCCGGAGCAGCTGTGGGACACCACGGTCAATCCGGACACCCGCCGCCTGCTGCAGGTGAAGATCGAGGACGCGGTGGCCGCGGATGCGATCTTCTCGACGCTGATGGGCGATGTGGTCGAACCGCGCCGCGAGTTCATCGAGGACAATGCGCTGAAGGTCGCCAACCTCGACGTCTGAGCCGGGCTTGACGCCATTTTCAGGTTCGGCCGCCTACAACGGACGACCAGACCGGAGGGGATCATGCGCGCATTGAAGGGCCTGCTGTTGTCCGCCGCCATCGCGATGGCGGTGTCGGCGTGCGCGACCACCACCTCCCCGACCGGGCGCAAGCAATACGTCGGCGCCGTGTCGCAGGAACAGCTGAACCAGCTCGGGGCGCAGGCCTTCGCCGAGGTCAAGGCGGAGAAGGCGCAGACCAAGGATGCGCGGCAGCGCAATTACGTCGGCTGCGTGGTCAACGACATCGTCGCCCAGCTGCCGGCGCAGTGGCGCGCGACGGGCTGGGAATACGCGGTCTTCGTCGACAAGGAACCCAACGCCTTCGCGCTGCCCGGCGGCAAGGTCGGGGTGTACACCGGCATTTTCACCGTCGCGAAAAACCAGGACCAGTTGGCGGCGGTCATCGCGCACGAAATCGGCCACGTCGTCTCGCGCCACCACGAGGAACGCATCACGCGCCAGATGCAGACGCAGACCGGGCTGGGCCTGATCAGCGCCTTGCTCGGCGCGCGCTATGGCGAAGGCGTCGCGCAAACCACCAACCAGCTTGGCGGTGTGGCTGCCCAGGGCCTGTTCGTCTTGCCGAACTCGCGCACCCAGGAAAGCGAGGCGGATGTGGTCGGCCAGCAGCTGATGGCGCAGGCCGGCTTCGACCCGCGCGCGGCAGTCGGCCTGTGGCAGAACATGATCGCCGCCAGTGGAAGCCGGCCGCCGGAATGGCTGTCCACCCATCCGGATCCGCAGAGCCGGCTCAAGGAAATGGACAAGCGCGCCGCGGGCTTGATGGCCACCTACCAGCAGGCGCGCGCGTCCGGGCGCGTTCCCAAATGCGGCTGAATCGCACCGCGCCCGTTTCTTCTCCACACTCTTTCGGCGTTTCGGCCCCCACGAGGATCCTTCCATGAGCCCAATGTCCCGCACCAAACCCGCGAGCAAGCATTTCGCGAAGGCCCTGTTGACCGCGTTCGTCTTGCTGGCGGCCGTTCCCGTGACCACGCAGGCCAGGGACAGGAAGGACAACGGCTCCGAACAAACCGCCGAGCAGAAATATCCGCAGGCGACCCGCAAGCCGCCGGACCAGAAAGTCAGCTCCGACCTGCAACCGAAGATCGAGAAGCTCTTCAAGGCCTACCAGGACAAGGACACGGCCACGGTCGTGCAATTGGCCGACGAGGTGATTTCCAACCAGAAGGCCGGCGCATACGAGCACGCCCTGGCCGCGCGGATCGCGGGCGTCACCTTGCTCAACACGGACAACGACAAGGCGAAGGCGTATCTGGAACAGGCGATCGCATTCGATGGGCTCAACAACAACGAGCACTACGAATCGATGAATCTCCTGGCGCAGATGGATCTCATCGACAAGCAGTACGACAAGAGCCTGGCGATGATCGACCGCTTCCTGTCGGAAACCAAGGCGCAGGATGCGGATTCGCTCGTCATCAAGGGCAACGACCTGTATCGCCTCAAGAGATACCCGGAGGCAATTGCCGCGCTGAAAGCGGCCGTAGACGGAAGCCCGGAACCCAAGCCTGAATGGCTGAACCTGCTGATGGCGGCGTACTTCGATGCCGGCCAGCCGCAGGAGGCGACCAAGATCGCCGAGGAACTGATCGCCAAGCATCCGGACGACAAGGCGCTGCAACTGAATCTCGCCGCCAGCTACATGCAGGCGGGGCAGGAGGACAAGGCGACGGCCTTGCTGGAAAAACTGCGCGCGAGCGGCGGACTGAGCCAGGCGGAGGACTACCGCAACCTCTATGCGATGTACCTCAACCACGACAAGAACAAGGAAGGCATCGCGGTCATCCAGGAAGGCCTGCAGAAGGGGGTGCTGAAGGCGGATTACGAAACACTCAACGCGCTGGCACAGGCCTACTGGTTTTCGGGGGACTCCGCGCAGGCGATCGCCAACTTCCGCAAGGCCGCGCCCCTGGCCCCCGACGGGGAGACTTACCTCAACTTGGCGCGAGCCCTGTTGAACGAAGGCCAGATGGCCGAAGCCAAGCAGGCCGCCCAGCAAGCCCTTGACAAGGGAGTGCGCAACCCGGGCGATGCCAAGAAGATCATTGCCGGAAAATGAGTGGCGGGGTTGGTGTCGCTGCCTCGCCTTGGTATAAGCTTGTAGATTCCCGCCGCCGTTATGTCGGCGGCCCGGCCCGCGGCGCGGCGCCGGTATGCCCGAACCCTTCCGAGTTCCTTCCGCATGACGCAACCACTGCCGCCGCCGGACAAACATGAAGACCGTGATGGGGCGCTGGGCCTGAATTGGGCCCGCATCGCCGGCATCTCCTTTGTCATCGCGGTCCATGCCGCGGCATTGCTGCTGTTGCTGGCGCCGGTCACGCCGCCGGGTACGGAAAAGGCGGAGGAAGACGTCACCCGCGTGGTCTTCATCGATCCGCCGCCACCGCCACCGCCGCCGCCACCGCCGCCGGATCAGCCGCCGAAGCAGATCAAGATGACCCCGACGCCGCCGACGCCGCAGCCACCGCTGCCGCCGCCGCCGGAGCCGCCGGTGGTGTTCGACGAGCCCTCGCCGATGGATACCCAGGCGCCGCCGCCGGCACCGCCTGCGCCCAAGCCGCCGCCGGGCCCTTCCTACAACGCCAACGACCTGCGCGCCAGCATTTGTTCGAAACCGGGCATGGGCACCTTGGTCCGCGCCCTGATGCAGTCCGGTTCCACGACGGCCGACATGTCCCTGCGCCTGACCTTCACGGCCGACGGCTCGGTCACCAACGTGAGCATCGCCAAGAGCAGCCGCAACCGCGACCTCGACCGCGCCGCGCAATCGTGGGCACGGGGCGTGAAGCTCTGCCCCGGCTCGGCAGGCGAGGGCATCCTGCCCTTCACCTTCTCCGTCAACTGACGGCGGAGCACCGGGCAAACGAGTTACATAGCGTCAAAGCAAAGCGATACCGTTCCAAACCGAAGTTGGCCATAAACATCCACTACAAAAGGTAAGCGTCATGCTGCAGGAATCCACTCAAGCCGCTGCTGCGACCGGGGGCAATGCCGCCGCCGCATTGACGCAGATGGGCGTCGACCATCTGCTCGGCGAGATGACCTCCAACCCCGGGGCCTATGCGGTTTCCTGGGCGGTGCTCATCACGCTGACCATCATGTCCGCGATGTCGATCTACTGGATCGTCATCAACTTCTTCAAGAACGTCAGCCTGCGCCGCAGCGCCGACCGCGTGGTCAGTTCGTTCTGGGAAACCCCGAACGCGCAGGACGCGATCCGCTTCATGGAGGAGCAGAAGAAGTCCGAGCCGTTCTCCAAGATCGCGCTCGATGCCGCGCAGGCCGCCGCGCACCACCAGCGCCACGAGGGTTCGCGCCTGGTCGAGTCGCTGAACCGTTCCGAGTTCGTGGACCGCGCGCTGCGCCAGGCCGTGACCCGCGAGTCGATGAACCTCGAGTCGGGCCTGACCGTGCTCGCCACCGTCGGTTCGACCGCGCCGTTCGTCGGCCTGCTCGGTACCGTGTGGGGCATCTACGGCGCGTTGATCCGCATCGGCGCCACCGGCCAGGCATCGATCGACGCGGTCGCCGGCCCGGTGGGCGAGGCGCTGATCATGACCGCGCTCGGCCTGTTCACGGCGATCCCGGCGGTGCTGGCGTACAACTTCTTCACGCGCCTGAACCGCGTCACCAACAACAAGTTCGACACCTTCGCGCACGACCTGCACGACTTCTTCGCGACCGGCGCCCGCGTCGGCGAAGTCCCGGTCAAGCGCTAAGCCTCGAACGGAGCCAGGACCATGGCCTTCAGCACCGGTAACGACAGCGGCGGACCGATGTCCGAGATCAACGTCACGCCCCTCGTGGACGTGATGCTGGTGCTGCTGATCATCTTCATGATCACGGCGCCGCTGATGTCGCACAAGATCAAGGTCGAGCTGCCGCAGGCCAACCTGGATACGAAGGACAACTCGGTGCCGCCCGCGCCGCCGGTGACGGTGACCGTCAAGGACGATGGCACGATCTACTGGAACGATGCGCCCATCACCAAGGACCTGCTGGAAAGCGAGCTCTCGGTGATCGCGCAGAAGACCCCGCAGCCCGAGGTGAACCTGCGCGGCGACAAGGCCACCAAGTACCGCAGCATCCGCGAGGTGGTCGATCTCGCCCAGGCACAGGGCATCCGCAAGGTGGGCTACATCGCCACCCGCGAACGCCCGAACTGACGGAGACACGACGATGGCATTCAGTACCGGTGGCTCCGGCGGACCCATGGCCGACATCAACGTCACGCCCCTCGTGGACGTGATGCTGGTGTTGCTGATCATCTTCATGGTGACGGCGCCGATCATGTCCTACCCGATCGACATCGACCTTCCGCAGAGGTCCACTGTTCCGCCGGAGCAGCCCAAGAATCCGCCGGATCCGATCAAGCTCCGGATCGACGCGGCCAGCCAGATCTTCTGGAACGACAGCCCGGTGCCGCTGTCGGCGTTGCGCAACATGATGGACGCCGAGGTCGAACGCGACCCGAACAACCAACCCGTCCTGCAGATCAACGCGTCCGACGAATCCGATTACGGCATCCTGGCCAAGGTGCTGGCGACCGCGCGCAATGCGCAAATGCAGAAGATCGGCTTCGTCAAGGAATAACCGTCGGCGGCGCACTGCAGCGCGCCGCGACGCTTGCCTGTTTCGAATTCGAGCCGCCCGCAAGGGCGGCTTCTTTTTTGCGCGGTTTCACGATGCGACGACAAAACCCGGCGTAGACGAAGGGCTGCGGAAGCCTCCGCGCGACGAGGGGAACGCCATGGCCTTTGCGAACCGCGATGCGGCCCTGCCGGTGGCCGCGATCAACATCACCCCGCTGGTGGACGTGCTGCTGGTGTTGCTGGTGATCTTCATGGTCACCGCGCCCGTACTGGCGCGCAGCCTCGATATCCGCTTGCCGCAACCCGTCGAGACGGAACAAAAACCCGCGCCTCAGCTGCACCTGCGCGTTGATGCAGCCGGCGGCTATTGGCTGGAAAACGCCGCGGTGGGCCGAAGCGCACTGGTCGACGTCTTGCGAACGGCAGCGACGCGCGATCCCGACCTGCAGCTGGTGTTGCGCAGCGACGACGATGGCGATTACCAGGGCTTCGTCGGTGCCTTGTCGGCGGCGCGCGAGGCCGGGGTGCGCGCGATCGCGACGACGCGCTGAGGCGGAAGCTCAGGACTTCCCCAGGATGCGCAGGTAGGCGCGCACGGTCGCGTCCAGGCCGGCATACAGCGCTTCGTCGATCAAGGCGTGGCCGATCGATACTTCGGCCACGCCCGGCACCGCCGCGAGGAAGGCGCCGAGGTTGGCCTGGCTGAGGTCGTGGCCTGCGTTCACGGCCATACCCGACGTTCGCGCACGCCGCGCGCTGTCGTCGCAGGCGGCGAGTGCCGCGGATGCGTTCCCCGCGGCGTAGGCCTCGGCGAAAGGCCCGGTGTAGAGCTCGATGCGATCGGCACCGGTCGTCGCCGCGGCCTCGACCGCGCTACCGGCATCGGCGAACAGGCTGACCCGGCAACCGAGCGCGTGCAGCGATTCGACCAGCGGGCGCAAATCCGCGGCGTTGCGTTCGAAATCGAAGCCGTGGTCCGAGGTGAGTTGTCCGTCGCCGTCGGGGACCAGCGTCGCCTGCGTGGGCCGCGCCTGTTCGCACAGGGCGAGGAAGCCCGGATAGCCGGGCCGCGGCGGTGCGAACGGATTGCCTTCGAGGTTGAACTCGACGTCGCGTTCCCGGCACAGCGCCGACAGCGCGAGCACGTCGTGGTGTCGGATGTGGCGCGCGTCGGGGCGGGGATGCACGGTGATGCCGCGTGCGCCGGCATTGAGGCATGCGCGCGCGGCGCGGACTACGTCCGGCGCATCGCCGCCGCGCGAATTGCGCAGCACTGCGATCTTGTTGACGTTGACGCTGAGGACGGTCATCGGGCGCGGCCCCGCCCGCGCTTATTCCGAAGGGTTGGTGGACGCCGTGTCGCGGCCGTCCGACTGGGCCAGGCGACGCGCCTCGGCCTGTTCGCGCAGGCGCCGAAGTTCGAGCGGATCGACCATCATCGACGCGTCGCGACTGCCGGCCTCGACTCGGCGCGCAAGCAGGCCCAGCACCCAGAACAGCAACAAGGCCAGCGCGGCGAGCAGCGCCAGCACCGTCAGCACGGTGGATTTGCTCACCAGCGCCAGCGCCAGCGCACCCAACGCCAGCAGCAGATAGACCCACGGCATCGCCGTTCTCCCGAAGCCCGCGACAGGTGGCAAGTCTAGCCTGCGGGCTACAGCAGGGGCGAGGCCAGCCGTGCCAGGGCTTCGGGCAGGCGCACGCCCAGCAGCGGCCGGGCGCGATCGTCGCGGACGCGCGGCGCGTGCGCGAACTCGGATTCGACCATGCGCTCCAGCCGCGCCGCGATGTCGGCGTCGTGGAACAGCATCTGCACCTCGAAGTTGAGGCGGAAGCTGCGGTAGTCGAAGTTGGCGCTGCCGATCATCGCGAAATCGTCGTCGACCAGCAGCGTCTTGCTGTGCAGCATGCGTGGGCCGTACTCGTACACCTTCACCTTCGCCGCCAGCAGCTCGTCGAAATAGGAACGCGCGGCCCAGGTCACCGAGCGGCTGTCGCTCATCTTCGGCACCATCACCCGCACGTCGAGGCCGCCGAGCGCGGCCGAGGTCAGCGCCATCATCGCCGCCTCGCCCGGCACGAAGTACGGCGTGGTCAGCCACACCCGGCGCTTGGCGGCGTGGATCGCGGACACGTACATGCGGTGGATCGCCTCCCACGACGAATCCGGACCCGACACCAGCACCTGGGCGCGCACCGGCCCGGGCGAGGGCGCCGGCATCGCCCGCGCGACGGAGGCCATGAAGCCGCGGTCCTGCGTCGCGTAGGCCCAGTCCTCGACGAAGGTGAGCTGCAGCGCGCGCACGACGTCGCCGGTCACGCGCATGTGCACGTCGCGATAGGCATCGGCGCGCAGGCTGTCGTTCTCCTCGTCGGTGACGTTGATGCCGCCGGTGTAGCCGATCGCGCCGTCGATCACCACGATCTTGCGGTGCGTGCGCATGTTCACCCAGGTACGCGTCCAGATCCGGCCGAAGCGCGCGGGATGGAACCACGCGAGTTCGCCGCCGGCATCGAGCAGCGGCTGGAAGAAGCGCCGCGTCGCCTTCGACGAACCGAGCGCGTCCAGCAGCAGGCGCACCTTCACCCCGGCGCGCGCGCGTTCGACCAGCGCGTCGCGCACCATGGTCCCGGTGCGGTCTGGCGCATAGATGTAGTACTCGAGATGCACGTGGTCGTGCGCGGCCGCGATGTCCTGCAGCAACGCCTCGTAGGTGGCGCCGCCGTCCTGCAGCAGGCGCACGTCGGTGGCGGTGGAGAGCGGCAGGTGCGTGGTCGCGTGGCCGAGGCGCGCGAGTTCCTCGCCGACATCGCCTTCGCCGTGTTCCTGCGCGCGCGGCAGGTCGACGCGGTTGCGCGAGCGGCGCAGGCGGTGGCGCTCGAGCTTCTGCGGCCCGAACACCAGGTAGACGAGGAAGCCGAGGTAGGGCAGGGCGGCGAGGCTGACCAACCAGCTGATCGTCGCCACCGGTTCGCGCTTCTGCAGCACGATCCACGCGCCCAGCCAGAGCAGGTAGGCCGCCCATCCCAGCGCGAGTACCGCGCGGATGTGCGGGATCGACCAGAACGCCTGCCAGGCATGGTGCAGCGCATCGATCATCGTCGTGTCCGTCGTCGCGGAGACTGCGACGCCTGCGGCGTAGGCTAGCCGCATGCCGCTCGAACGCAAGACCGCACTGCCGCAGGCGAACGCGATCAAGGGTCGCGGCGCGGCGTCGTGGGTGCCCGGGCGCTACGAAAAGCGGCAGGTCGAAGGCGAGGACGACGGCTGGGATTCGCTTTACGCCGAAGACGAATTCACGCCCGATCCGCGCCCGGAAACGCGCGTCGACGAGGAGCGCGCGCGCAGCATCGTCAGTCGCAACCAGTCGCCGGACATCGGCTTCAGCCAATCGGTGAATCCGTATCGCGGATGCGAACACGGGTGCGTGTACTGCTTCGCGCGACCCTCGCACGCCTACCTCGACCTGTCGCCCGGGCTCGACTTCGAAACTCGGCTGTTCGCGAAGACCAATGCGGCCGAAGTGCTGCGCAAGGAACTGGCCAAACCCGGCTACGTGCCGCACCCGATCGCGCTCGGCATCAATACCGACGCCTACCAGCCGATCGAACGCGACTACCGCATCACCCGCGCTTGCCTGGAAGTGCTGGCCGAGGCGCGGCATCCGGTCAGCCTGATCACCAAGTCGGCGCTGATCGCGCGCGACCTCGACCTGCTCACGCCGATGGCCGCGCAGGGCCTGGTTTCGGCGATGCTGTCGGTCACCACGCTCGACAACAAATTGTCCGCGCAACTGGAGCCGCGTGCCGCCGCGCCGCACACGCGGATCAAGACCATCGCCGCGCTGCACGAAGCCGGCGTGCCGGTCGGGGTGATGGTGGCGCCGATCATCCCGATGGTCAGCGACAGGCACCTCGAGCACATCCTCGAGACCGCGCACGACGCCGGCGCGCGCGCCGCCGGCTACGTGTTGTTGCGCCTGCCACACGAGCTGAAGCAGGTCTGGCGCGAATGGCTGGAGCTGCATGTGCCCGAGCGCGCCGCGCACGTGATGTCGCTGGTGCAGCAGATGCGCGGCGGCAAGGATTACGACAGCCGCTTCGGTACCCGCATGCGCGGCGAGGGGCCGTTCGCCGACCTCATCGCCATGCGCTTCGCCAGGGCGCGCAAGCGGCTCGGCTTCCCCGGCCTGCCGCCACTGCGCACCGACCTGTTCGTCCCGCCGAAACTCGATTCGCCGCAGGGCTCGTTGTTTTGACGCGCCTCTTGGGGGCGTCCTCGGAAGACCGTGGCAGAGCGGTCAATCGTTGTTCACGGTCTCGAACGACTGGATCGCGGCCTTCGGCGGTAGCGAGCAGGTGACGGAGGCGTTGAAGGATCGGTTGTAGCTGATGGGCGAACCGGCGGGTTCCCCGAAGTCGGGCGCGGTCCAGGTCAGGTAGGTATAGGACGTCGCGGGAATCGTGACCGTCTTGCTGGAATAGAACGGACCCGCGGCGCCGGTCAGTCCGCCCGCGGCGGTGCAGCTGATGTCGTGCGGCTGGCCGTCCGAAGAGGTGAAGATCAACGAGTAGGAAATGAACGTCCCTGCTTCGTAGCCATCCAGGCCGCAGATGACGAACTGGTCGGTGCTTCCTTCGTTGCGATAGCCATTGGCGCGGGCCCGGACCATGGTGCGGGTGGTCGGGATGCTGAGCTGGCATGAGCCGGCTCCGGAGAACTCGTAGGTCTTGCCGTCGGAAGACGTCGGTGCAGCTGCCAGCATGAAAGCCAGGGCGAGGGTGAGCAAGGCGGACTTCAGCATTGAAGGCATGGAAGATCCCCATCGAACGCGCCGCATTCCGGCTGCAATGCATGCAACGTCGAATCCGAAGGGCGTAGGACAAGCCATGAACGGTCGAAACGAAAACCCCGGCAATCGCCGGGGCTTGGTCGCAGCGAAGCCGGAAGGATCAGTCGCCGATGTCGATCACGCCCTGTGATTCGAATCCCTGCAGCGCCACGTTCGGCGGCAGGGTGCAGGTCACCGACAGGTTCAGGCCGCCATTGATCACCTCGCCTTGGGTGCCGCCGAAATCCTCGGCCGCCCACGATTGCGCGCCGACGCCCGAAGCAGGCACGTTCACGGTCTTGGCGGAATAGTGCGGACCATCGAACCCCGACAGCCCGGTGACGCCGGTGCAGCTCATGCTGTGCGCCTGCCCGTCGATCGAAGTGGCCCGCAGCGTCGTGGACAGCACCGTGCTGTTTTCGTAACCACCCATACCGCAAATGACGAACTGGTTGGTCGTACCTTCGTTGCGATAGCCGTTCGCGCGCGGGCGCACCTTGGTGTCGGTGGTCGGGATGCTCAACTGGCAGGCATCGGCGGCGGAGAATTCGTAGGTCTTGGCCTGGGTCGCCGCGGTCGCCGTCGAGGCGAGCGCCACGCAGGCGACGAGCAGGCCCGCGAACGAGGAAGCAGGGATCGAAAAGGTCATCGTGCGTTCCTCAGTTGCCGACATCGACGAATTGTTCGGACTCGAATCCCTGCAGCGCCACGTTCGGCGGCAGGGTGCAGGTCACGGACAGGTTCAGCCCCGGGTCGATCAAGTTGCCTTCGACGCCGCCGAAATCCTCCGCGCCCCAGGTTGCGAACGAGTAACCGCTGGCGGCGACGGTGACGGTCTTGGTGGAGTACGCCGGGCCGCTTTCGATTCCCGTCATGCCGGTCACGCCGGTGCAGGACATGTCGTGCTGCGCGCCGTCCATCGATGCGTACAACAGCACCATGTACAGCACCGTGCCCTTTTCGTAACCGCCCATGCCGCAGATCACGAACTGGTTGGTCGTGCCTTCGTTGCGATACCCGCTCGCCTTCGGCCGGACCTTGGTGTCCGTGGTCGGGACGCTCAGCTGGCAGGCGTCGGCGGCGGGGAATTCGTAGATCTTGTCCTGGGTGACGGCGGTCGCGACGGGTGCCGCAGCCAAACCGGTGACGAGCAGCGCGAGGGCGACGCCGCGGTTGTTCCTTGAAGTCATCTTGCGTCCCTGCCGATCGATGCGCGGTGGAGCGACGAGGATAGCGGAACGTGCCGCACAAACGAAAACCCCGGCCATAGCCGGGGCTTTCGTGAAACGGGATGCCGCTCAGGCGCCGACGTTGATGCGGTTCGCGGTTTCGAACGCCTGAATCGCGGCCTTGGCGGGCAGGCTGCAGGTTACCGAGGCGTTGATGGATTTCGCGTAGCTGATGGGCGATCCGGCCGTATCGCCAAAATCCGTGGCCGACCATGTGAGGTAGGTGTAGCCGCTGCCCGGGATCGTGATCGTCTTCGTCGAATAATACGGCCCGGAAAAACCGGTCAAGCCGCCCACGGCGGTGCAGCTGATGTCATGGGCCGCGCCGTCGACCGAGGTGAAGATCAGCGAATAGCTCAAGAAGGATGCCGACTTGTAACCACCGAGGCCGCAAAGCACGAATTGGGTGGTGGTGCCTTCGTTTCGATACCCGCTGGCCCTCGGGCGGACCATCGTGTCGGTGGTTGGGAGGCTCAGTTGGCAGGAATCGCCACCCGACCACTCGAAGGTCTGGTCCTGCGTGACCGCCTGGGCGGCGGGCGCCATGGCCAGGCCGAGGACGAGCGTGCCGGCGACCGTGGAAATGGATTTGGAAATGGAAAACATGGGCATTCCTTTGAATGGGCCGCGGCGCATGTCGGCCGCACCCACAAGAAACGCATTCATCAACGCACAGCGGCCAGTCCGCGACGGCGTTCAGCCCAAGGCCGGCCACAACGCCCCATCCAGCCACAACCACCGCGACAGCCATGCGCTGACCAGCGCGATCAGCACGGTCAGCGGCAGGCCGACGCGCAGGAAATCGCCGAAGCGGTACTGGCCCGGGCCGAGGATCAGCAGGTTGCCGTGGTGGCCGATGGGGGTCAGGAACGCCACGACCGCGCCGAGCGCGGTGCACACCACGAACGGCGTCGGCGGCAGGCCGAACGATTGCGCCAGCGCGATCGCGATCGGGCCGAGCAGCACGGTGGTCGCCGCATCGCTCATCACCTGGGTCAGCAACGCCGCCACGCCGAACATCACCAGCAGCACCGCGAACGGCGACCACTCGGCGACGAGCCGGAACAGGCCATGCGCGAGCAGGCTGGCGGTACCGGTCTGCTCCATCGCGATGCCGAGCGGAATCACGCCCGCGATCATCACGAAGATGCGCACGTCGATGCCGCGGTAGGCCTGCTGCACATCGATGCAGCGCGTGGCCACCATCGCCACCGCGCCGAACAGGAACGCCAGCGGCGCCGACAACCAGCCGGTAGCGGCCGCGACGATGCTCGCGACGAGGATCGCCAGCGCCAGCGGCGCGCGCAGGCGGCGCTTGGCCTCGCCGGCGAATGGCACCAGCATCAGGAACCCGTGGTGCGCGGCCAGTTCCGCGAAGCGCGAAGGCCGCCCGTACAGCACCAGCAGGTCGCCTTCCTGCAGGCGCGCGTCGGACAGGCGCGGCGAGATCCCGCCCTCGCGGCGCCACAGCCCCGCGATCACCGCGTGGAACTGTCGCGAGAAATCCAGCTCGCGGATGCTGCGCCCGATGAACTCGGAACCGGGCGCGACCACCGCCTGCACCAGTTGCGGGTCGCCTTCGCCGGTGACGGTGTCGTGGAAACGCGCGATCGCATGCAGGTCCAGGCCGGGGTCGTCGTGCAGCGTCATCAGTTCGTCCGCCGCGGCTTCCACCAGCAGCACGTCGCCGGCCAGCAACGGGCTCGCCGGGGTCAGGTCGTCGCGATGCCGGCCGTCGCGGAGCCAGCCGAGCAGGCGGAAGCGCGCGCCCTGCGCCTTCTGCAGTTCCGCCAGCGGGCGCGTGCTCCAGCGCCCGTCCTTCACCACCACCAGTTCGGTGCGGTAGCGGTCCAGGCGCAGGTAGTCCTCGTCGCCGAACTCGCCGCTGCGACGCGGCAGCAGCCAGCGCACGAGCTGCATGTAGATCGTGCCCAGCAATACCAGCGCGATGCCGATCGGCGTGATCGAGAACACGCCAAGGCCCGGATCGCCGTTGCGCGAGAGCATGTCGCTGGCGAGCAGGAAGGCCGGAGCGCTGACCAGGGTCAGGGTGGTGCCGAGCGAGGCCGCCAGCGACATCGGCATCAGCAGGCGCGAGGCCGGCAGGCCGGTTTCGCGTCCGTGCTTCAACAGCAGCGGCAGCATCATCGCGGTCACCATCACGTGGTGGGTGAACGCCGCAAGCGCCGCCACCGCGGGCATGACCACCGCGATCGCGCGCGATTCGCTGCGCCCGGCGGCGCGGCCGATCCAGCGGCCGAGGCGCTCGGTGATGCCGGTCGCGGCCAGGCCGCCGGACAGGATGAACACCGCGGCGACGATGATCGCCGGCTCGCTGGCGAACCCCGACAGCGCCTGCTTGGGATCCAGCACGCCGGTCAGCACCAGCGCCAGCAACAGCAGCATCGCGGTCACGTCCACGCGCAGCCGTTCGCTGACGAACAGATACAGGCCGCCGCACAGGATGAGCAGGAACAAGCCCTGGTCCAGGGTCATCGGGCCGGGTTCATGCGGTGGGCAGGGAGGGGCGGGCTCGAGGGCATGCCGGGATTGTGTCGCATCGACGTTCACGCGGCGTCGACACGGCACCCGGCACGCCGGCCTAGACTCGCATGCTCGACGCTGCACGCCCGACGCCGTGACCTTGCAGAACGCCACAACCAGCATGTCGCCCGGCGAAGACCGGTTCCAGCGGGTGATGGATTCGTCCGGCGTCGGCATGGCGATCGTGACCCTGGACGGCCGCATCGCCCAGGCCAATCCCGCGCTGGCGGCGATGCTCGGCGCCACGCCGGCGGAACTCGCGGGCCGCGGCGTGCGCGAATTCACCCATCCCGACGACCTCGCGCTGACCGAAGGCCTGTTCGCCGACCTGCTCGAAGGGCGGTGTTCGAGCCTAGGCGCGGAAAAGCGCTACATCGCCCGCGACGGCGGTTCGGTGGACGTGCGCCTCGACACCACCCTGTTGCGCGATGCCGACGGCCAGCCGCTGTACTTCCTCTCGCAGATGACCGACATCAGCGAGCAGCGACGCGCCGAACGCGAATTGCAGGCGCTGAACGCGAACCTCGAGCAGCGCGTCGCCACGCGCACGCGCGAACTGGAAATCGCCTGCGAGGACCAGCAGCGCTTCGCCTTCGGGGTGTCCCACGACCTGCGCGCGCCGCTGCGCAGCATCGCCAGTTTCGGCAAGCTGCTCGCCGACCATGCCGGCGACCGTCTCGACGAACAGGGCCGGGATTACCTGCGCCGCATCCGCGAGGCGGCGCTGCACATGGAAGACCTGATCTCCAGCCTGCAGGAACTCTCGCGGGCCATGCAGGGCGAATTCCGTTCCGAACCGGTCGATGTCAGCCTGCTCGCCGACTGGGCCGGGGCCGAGCTGCAGGATGCCGAACCGCAGCGCGCGGCGCGCATCGAGGTGCAGCCTGGGCTCGTCGCGCGCGGCGACGAACGCGCGCTCAAGCAGTTGTTCGCCGCGCTGCTGCACAACGCCTGGAAATTCTCGCGCGACCGCGAGTCGGTGCGCATCGAGGTCGTCGGCGAACGCGAAGGCGACATGCTGCGCATCGCGGTGCGCGACCACGGCATCGGCTACGATCCGCGTTACGCCGACAAGCTGTTCCAGCCGTTCCAGCGCCTGCACGGCGCGGCCGAAGGCGCGGGCAACGGCCTCGGCCTCGCGATCGCCAGGCGCATCGTCGAACGCCACGGCGGCCGCATTTCCGCGCATTCGCAACCGGGCGTCGGCAGCACCTTCACCATCGAGCTCGTGGCGGGAGACAACGAATGACGCAAAAGGAAATCCTGCTGGTCGAGGACAACCCCGACGACGTCGAACTGACCCGCATCGCGTTCGAGGAAGCCAAGGTCGCGAACCTGCTGAAGATCGTGAGCGACGGCGCCGAGGCGCTCGACTACCTGTTCGCGCGCGGCAGGCACGCCGATCGCGATCCCTCGATGCTGCCGTCGCTGGTGCTGCTCGACCTCAACCTGCCCAAGGTCGACGGGCGCGAAGTGCTGCAGGCGATCCGCGGCAACGAAGCGACGCGCAGCCTGCCGGTGGTGGTGCTGACCACCAGCGCCGAGCCGTTCGATGTCGACGCCACCTATGCGCTCGGGGTCAACAGCTACATCCGCAAGCCGGTCGATTTCGAGCAGTTCGTGTGGGCGGTGAAGCAGGTCGGCCTGTACTGGCTGGTGCTGAACGAGACGCCGGAAAAAACCGGCTGAACGCGCGTCACCCCGCCGCGTCGGCGTGGTAACGCTCCGCGGCTTCGACCTCGTGCTTCGAACCCAGGAACACCGGCACGCGCTGGTGCAGTTGCGCCGGCGCGAGGTCGAGGATGCGTCCGCGCCCCGTGCTCGCTGCGCCACCGGCCTGTTCGACCAGCATCGCCATCGGGTTGGCTTCGTACATCAGGCGCAGGCGCCCGCCCTTGGCCGCGCACTTGGCGTCTAGCGGATAGGTGAAGATGCCGCCGCGGGTGAGGATGCGGTGCACGTCGGCGACCATCGAGGCGATCCAGCGCATGTTGAAGTCCTTGCCGCGCGGCCCGTTCCTGCCGGCGAGCAGGTCGGCGACGTAGCGTTGCACCGGCGCTTCCCAATGCCGCTGGTTGGAGGCGTTGATCGCGAATTCCTGCGTGTCCTCGGCAATGCGCACTTCGCGCTGGGTCAGCACGAAGCTGCCGAGTTCGCGGTCGAGGGTGAAGAAATGCGTGCCGTGCCCGACCGTGAGCACCAGCACCGTGCTCGGCCCGTAGATGCAGTAGCCGGCCGCGACCTGCGCGGTGCCCGGTTGCAGGAAATGTTCGTCGTCGGGCGAAGTCACGCCCTCTGGGCAGCGCAGCACCGAGAAGATCGTTCCCACCGACACGTTCACGTCGATGTTCGACGAGCCATCGAGCGGATCGAACAGCAGCAGGTAGTTGCCGCGCGGATACACGTCGGGGATCGGTTGCGAATGCTCCATCTCCTCGGACGCGAGCCCGGCGAGGTGCCCGCCCCAGGCGTTCGCCTCCAGCAGGATTTCGTTGCTCAGCACGTCGAGCTTCTTCTGCGCCTCGCCCTGCACGTTGCCGGTGCCGGCATCGCCGAGCACGCCGCCGAGCGCGCCCTTGCCCACCGCGACCGAAATCGACTTGCAGGCGCGCGCGACGACTTCGATCAGCAGGCGCAGGTCGGCATTGATGCGGCCGGCGCGCTGTTCCTCGATCAGGTAACGGGTGAGCGAAATGCGGTCGGGCGACATGGCGGCGGACGATGATGGCGAGGTGCGTATTGTCGCCGGTTTGCGGGCTTGCCGGGCCGGGCGCATGATCGGCGCGGGTAAATCGCGATGGGGACGCAGGGATGATCCGGGCACGAATCGCGTTGTTGGCTGCGTTGCTAGCGGCCGCGTCGCCGGCACGGGCGATGTTCGGGTTCGCGAGTCCGCAGGTATGGCCTGAGCAGGAAGGGGTTTACCGGGACGGGCGTGCCGTCCTGGTGCAGGACGTGAACGCCGACGGCCTGCAGGATGTGGTGCTGGTCTTCCTCGAGTGGAGCGGGGCGTCCGGCCCACAACCCAAGCTGGGCGTGTTTCGTCAGAACGCCATGCACGGGCTGGACGAACCCGAATTCCATCCGGTGACCATTGCCCAGGCGAGCGCAAACTCCAACTACTCCCTCGACCAGGCGGACGTGGACGGCGATGGCGAAATGGAAATCGTCGTCGGGCACGCGGGTGGCTTTTCGGTGATCAAGCCATCCGCTGGCTTCGCGATCATCGCGCAGGAGAAGTTCACCGATCCCGACACAAAGATCGCGCGCATCGTTGATTTCAACGCGAATAGTACGCCGGGCATCGCCCTGCTGGTCGCAAACCGCGAAGCACCAAGGATCTGGCTGTACGGTGGCGATGGTCACGGGAATTTTCCTTACAAATCGGCTTCCACCATCCCCGGAACCTGTTGCTTCAAGGACATGCGCGTCGCGGACCTGAACGGCGATGGATACCCGGATCTGGCGTTTTCCAGGAGGGAATCGAGTTCTCTGGGATTCCCGGCCGGTATATATGCCTACTACAACAACGGAAGCGGCGCGTTCCGGACCGATATTCCCTCGTTGTCGCTGTCCTTCAATGCATGGGGCGGCCTGGCCATCGGCGACATCGACAACGATGGCACTTCCGACCTGATCGGTGGGACGACCACGATGGAAAATCAGGGCGGGATACGCGCGTATTACCACTCGAAGGCGAGGACGCCGTACCTGATCTCCACGAGTTGGCAGGTGCCGTCGGCCGATGTCGGGTCGCCTTATGTCCACGACGCAAACGGCGACGGACTGCAGGACCTGCTGTTCCCGGAAAGCAAGAACACGGGGGCGGAACTCCCGACCTGCTTCATCGATTACGTGCCTTCCGGAGGACGTTACGTTTATCGGTATCCGAATGCATGCCTGTCCGGATCCGACCAATTGGCCGTCGGGGATATCAATGGCGACGGGCTAGATGATCTGGTCATGGCCGATGGCGAATACGGGTTGTCATGGGCTTACGGCACCAATGCGCCACAAGTGACCAATCTGGTCGTGGGAGAAGGGCTATCGCCGGGAACGGTTGCGTTCCATGTCGAAAACGCGAGCAACGGGGCGACGATTTCCGCGCCAACAGTGACGGTTTCCCTGGCCGTCAGCAGCGGGAAAATCCGCCTGACCGGATGGTCCGCGGGCTGCACTCCCTATATCGGGAGGGAGAACACGTTGACCTGCCAGTATTCCAACCTGGCATCGGGCGCTGGCGTCAACGGAGTTGTGCAATACGCCGTGGTGCAACGCTCGCCGACGATGCGGCTTTCCGCGACGGCCATGGTCGCGACAGCCACCGAGGAAACCCTCGTCAGCGACAACACCGCGAACGTGACGACGTGGATCCGGCAACTCTAGGAGGCATCCGCGCAGCCTGCTGACACCAGGCTGTCAGCGGGGCCGGCGCAGGCTGGTGTTTCCAGATGGAGATGCCCGCATGAACCGCGACGGTCGCCGCGATTTCGACTTCCTGCACGGCCACTGGCGCGTGCGCAACGAGCGCCTGCGCGAACGCCTAGCGAGCTGCACGGATTGGGAATGCTTCGAGTCCTCCGTCGATTGCCACCCGGTCCTCGGCGGGGGCGGCAACCTCGAAACCCACGAAAGCGACTGGAACGGCGGATACCGCGGCCTCGCGTTGCGTTTGTACTCGCCGGCCACGCGGCGCTGGTCGATCCATTGGGCCAGCGACCGCAACGGCGAACTGGAACCACCGGTGCATGGCGGCTTCGACGGCACCGTCGGCGCCTTCGTCGGCGAGGATCGCCACCAGGGCCGTCTGGTGCGCGTGCGTTTCCTGTGGACGCGGATCGATGCGGACCACGCGCGCTGGGAACAGGCGTTCTCGACCGACAACGGCGCGCATTGGGAAACCAACTGGTTCATGCATTTCACCCGAGAGGGAGCGCCGCAATGAACGCGCTGCGCAGGTTGTTGCCGATGCTCGCCATCGCATTGGCATCATCGCCGGCCGCGGCCGCCCAGAATCCGGAGTCGACCACGATGCCAGCTTCCGTCCAGCCCCACCCTGTCTACGAACTGCGCCAGTACACGTTGCATCCGGGCAAGCGCGACGTGCTGATCGGCTTGTTCGAGGACCATTTCATCGAGCCGCTGGAACGCGACGGCATGCAGGTGCCCGCGCATTTCCGAGACCTCGACAATCCCGACCGCTTCGCCTGGTTCCGGCGCTTCGACGACATGGACGCACGTGGCCGCGCCTTGCCGGCGTTCTACCGCCACGATCCGGTATGGCAGCAATACCGCAGCGATGCCAACGCGACGATGATCGATTCGGACAACGTGCTGCTGTTGCGCGAAGCGTGGCCGGGATCGGGATTCGCCGCTTCGGCCGTGCCGCGCCCGCCGGTTGGCGCGAAGGCGCAATCGAAAGCCGTGGTCGTGGTCACGAGCTATGCGCTGGTGAATCCTGTGGACGAGGCCTTCATCGCCTTCTTCCGCGACACGCTGGCGCCACGCGCGCAGGCTGATGGCGCAAAGCTGCTGGCGACCTTCGTGACCGAGGAAAGCCCGAACAATTTCCCGCCGCTGCCGGTGCGCCCCGAGCACGTGCTGGTCTGGGTCGCGGCTTTCGCCGACGACGCGGCGTACGCGCGTTACCGCGAACGCGCCGCCCGCGATCCGCGCTGGGCCCGCGACATCGCGCCGACGCTGATGCAACGCCTGGTCTGGCCCGCCGACGTGCATCGCCTGCGTCCGTCCGCACGCTCGCTGCTGCAGGATTGAGAGAGGGAGGCGGCGCTCGCGATGGACGTGCCACACTCCGGGCATGCGTCGCGCCGATCGCCTGTTCCTGATCATCCATGCCCTGCGCGGTCGCCGCACCGCACTGCCGGCGCGCGGCCTGGCGGAAACACTGCGCGTGTCGTTGCGCACGATCTACCGCGACGTCGCCGACCTGCAGTGCTCGGGCGTACCGATCGAGGGCGAGGCCGGCGTCGGTTACGTGCTGCGCAAGGGCGCGGACATCCCGCCGCTGATGTTCGACGCGGATGAGCTCGAGGCGCTGGTGGTCGGCACGCGCTTCGTGCGCGCGTTCGGCGGCGAGCGCCTCGGCCGCGCAGCGAGCGCGGCGTTGCTGAAGATCAACGTGGTGCTGCCCGCGGAACTGCGCGAGCGCGGCCGACGCACGCGCATCTTCGCGCCAGAACTCGACAACCGGATCGAGGCCAGCGGCATGATCGACCGCCTACACGCGGCGATCGAGGCGCGATCCGTGCTGCGACTGGACTACCGCGACAAGGACGGTGCGGCGACATCGCGCGAAGTGGAACCGCTGTGCTTGTCGTTCTGGGGAGGAAGCTGGACGCTGGGCGCATGGTGTCGGCTACGCCGCGATTTCCGCAGCTTCCGCCCGGACCGCATCATCGCGTTCGAGGCCAGCGGCGAAACCTTCGTCGAGGACGCGAAGCGCGGACTCGATGCCTACCTGCGCATGGTCGGCGCGGATCCCGACGCGCTCGATTAGACGTCCGCGTCGGTCGCCCAGCCCTCGCCGCTGCCGCGATGGAACACGGCGTCGGTATCGAGTATTTCGCCCGCGGGAATCGAATCCAGCGAAGCGAGCCGTGCGTAGATCGGCGCGAAGTCGGGTCGCGTCGCCTCGATCAGCTGCTCGAAACTGTCGATGACGAAATAGGTCTTCTGGTAGGTATCGATGCGGTAGCGGGTGCGCATGATCCGCTCGAGGTCGAAGCCGATCCGGTTCGGCGCATCGCTGTCCAGGCAGTGGATCGATTCGCCCTTCGACGAGACGATGCCGCTGCCGTAGATGCGCAGTCCGTCCGCCTGCCGGATCAGCCCGAATTCCACCGTGTACCAGTACAGGCGCGTCAGCATCTGCAGCGCCTCGGGGCCGATGCCGTGCGCCTTGACCCCGCCGCGGCCGTAGGCCTGCATGTAATCGGCGAACACCGGGTTCATCAGCAGCGGCACGTGCCCGAACAGGTCGTGGAACAGGTCGGGTTCCTCGATGTAGTCGACCTGGTCCGGGCGGCGGATCCACCACGTCACCGGGAAACGGCGGTTGGCGAGGTGGTCGAAGAAATCCAGTTCCGGCAGCAGGCCCTCGACGCCGATCAGGGTCCAGCCGGTCGCTTCGCGCAGCGCCGCGTCCATGTCGGAGAACTTCGGGATGCGGTCGGGCGTCATGCCCATCGCATCCTGCGCGGCGAGGAATTCGTCGGCGGCGCGACCGACCAGCAGCGTGCGCTGGCGTTCGTACAACCGGCGCCACACGTCATGGTCGGTGGCGGTGTAATCGTCCCATGGCTGCTCGACGCTGCCGGTCGCGTACACCGGCACCTTGCCCTTGTCGGTGTGCAGGTTCTCGAGGCGCGCGGGCTTGTTGTCCATGCGCCGAGTGTACTCCCGCCGGCCGCGCGGGGCAGTTGCCGCGATTGGCGCTAGCATCCGCCCATGCCGGATCCGCGCCCGTTTCCCGCCACCGTGCCTTCGCGCATCGAACGCCTGCTGTTGTCGGCGCTGGTCGCGGGTGCGCTGCTGCTGTCGTTCGCGATCGCCCGCGACCGCCTTACCTGGTTGCTCGAGACCGTCTGGGTGCTGCTGGCGTTGCCGCTGGTCGCGTGGAAGTGGAACGCGTTCCCGCTCACGCGCCTGCTGTGCTGGCTGCTGGCCGCGCATGCGCTGGTGCTGATCCACGGCGGCGCCTACACCTATGCGCAGACCCCGGCAGGCTTCTGGCTGCAGGATTTGTTGCACACCGCACGCAATCCCTGGGATCGCGTCGGCCACTGGATGCAGGGCTTCGTGCCGGCGATCCTCGCGCGCGAATTGCTGCTGCGCTGCACGCCGCTGCGCCGCGGCGGTTGGCTCGCCTACCTCGTGCTCGCCGCGTGCCTGAGCTTCTCCGCGTTCTTCGAATTGATCGAATGGTGGAGCGCGCTGGCCTTCGGCGCCGACGCCGACGCGTTCCTCGCCACCCAGGGCGATCCCTGGGACACGCAGTGGGACATGTTCACCTGCCTGTGCGGCGCGATCGCGTCCCTGCTGCTGCTTTCGCGGTTGCACGATCGCCAGCTTGGTGCCGCAGTGCTGGACGGGAAGTAAGGCGTCAGTCGGCGCGTTCCCAGTCGGCCACGGGACCGGGCACGATGCGGAACGAGGGATGCGCGCGCGGCCGTTGCAGGCCGCGCCAGCGCGCGTGCAGTTCGGGGTTGCGCGAATCGAGCTTGCGCATCAGGTGTTGCCATTCGTGAGCGAGCTGGCCGCGCGTCACCGGGATCGTCGTTGTACGCGCCTTCGCATCGAATTTGGACGCGTCGAACGCATATCCGCGCGCCGTCGCTTCCGCATGCACCGCAGCGAGATAGGCGTCGATCGCCGCCAGCGGATCGCGCGCTTCGCGGAAACGCCGCAGTTGCGGGTGGTGGCGATAGCCGCGGGTTTCGCCGCGCAGCACCTTGCGCGCGAGCAGGGTTTCGCGCCACAGCGCCACCAGCCCCTGCGGGTCGAGGTAGCGCGGGTGCAGGCTCCAGATGCGCATCGTCAGTCGCGATGCCGGGTGAAGCGCAGCACCACGCCGCGCGGCGTGTCCTGGCGATGCCAGAGCACCGGCACATCCGCCGGAGATGGCGGTTCGAACGTGTCGTGTTCGTCGGCCTGCTCTTGCGCGGCGAGTTCTTCCTCGAGTTCCCAGCTGTACTTGCGTCGCGGCAGGACCGGATCGCTATGGCGGAACAGGAACGCGGACACGATGCCGGCGATCGCGCCACCGAGGTGCGATTGCCAGGACACGCCGAGCTCGCGCGGCAGGATCGTCAACAGCATGCCGCCGAAGAACGCGAATGCGAGCATGCCGGTCGCGATCGCGGCGCGGTCGCGGCGCAGCAGGCCGAGGGTAAATAGCAGGAAGCCGAGCCCATGCACGATGCCGCTGGCGCCGAGGTGGTGGCTGCCGGGTTCGCCCAGCAGCCAGGCACCGAGGCCGGAGCCGATCCACAGCAGCGGCAGCGAGCGCAGCGTCGCCTTGGGGTAGGCGATGCCCGCGAGCGAACCCAGCGCCAGCAGCGACAGCGCATTCATCAGCAGGTGCGCGCCGGATCCGTGCAACAGCGGCGCGGCCAGGATCCCGCGCATCCCCGCGATCGAACCGGGGACCACCGCCCAGGATGCCCAGTCCACGCCCTGCTGCACGGCGTAGCACACGCACAGCAGCAGCACGCCGGCGAGCGCGGTGTTGAACGCACCCAGCACGCGCCGGCGGTCGGCGCGGCGTTGCGCGGGGGTATCCGGCGGGAGTTCGGCCTGCGGCAGGTGCATGGGCCAATGCGTGTGGGCGGCGCGGGGCGAACGCAAGCGCCGCCACTACAATGCCGCCATGTCCGAGCCCATTCCCCACGTCCGCCTCAAGAACGCCTGGCATTCCACCCATCCGTGGATCTTCCAGCGCCTGGTCGAGAAGCCGGCCCAGCGGCCCAAGCCCGGCAGCATCGTCGACGTGAACGGCGTGGACGGCGCGTGGATCGGCCGCGGCTTCTACAACGGCCATTCGCGCATCGCCCTGCGCATGCTCGAGACCGACCCGAACGTCGCGGTCGACGCGGACTGGTTCGCGGCCAGGATCGGCGAAGCGGTGCGCCTGCGACGCGACATCCTCAAGCTCGACGACGTCTCCAACGCCTGGCGCGTGTTCCACAGCGAAGGGGACGGCATCAGCGGCCTCGTGGTCGACCGCTACGACGACCTCATCGTCGTCGAATTTTTCAGCGCCGGCGCATGGCGCCATCGCGAATGGATCTTCAACGCGCTGCGCGGACTGTTCCCGGGTTGCCGCTTCCACAGCTTCGCCGACGAACACGTGCAGAAGCAGGAATCGTTCGACTACAAGGACACGCTTGGCACGCAGCCGGCGATCGTCACCGAGCACGGCATCCGCTTCCGCGCCGATCCCGCCGGCGCGCACAAGACCGGCTTCTTCGCCGACCAGCGCGAAAACCGCGAATGGCTGTCGCGGCTGTGCGCGGGCCGGCGCGTGCTCGACCTGTGCTGCAACACCGGCGGCTTCGCGGTGTACGCGGCGGCGCGCGGCGCGAGCGAAGTGGTCGGCATCGACATCGATGCGGCGGTGATCGACATCGCGAAGGAGAACGTGCACCTCAACAACGCGTTGATCGGGAACAGGAAGCCGCGGTTCGTGCAGGCCGACATCTTCCCGTGGCTGCGCGACGCCGCGACCAACGGCGAGCGCTTCGACGTGGTGATCCTCGACCCGGCGAAGATGACCCGCGACCGCGAGCAGGTCATCAACGCGCTGAAGAAATACCTCGACATGAACAAGCTCGCGCTGGGCGTGGTCAAGCCGGGCGGGCTGTTCGCGACCTTCAGCTGCACCGGGCTGGTGAGCGAGGAACAGTTCCTCGACATGCTGCGCCGCGCCGCGTTCTATGCCGGGCGCACCGTGCAGGTACTCAAGGTCGCCGGCGCCGGGCCCGACCATCCGTTCCTGGCGCAGGTGCCCGAATCGCGCTACCTCAAGGCGGTGTTCTGCCGGGTCGTCGACTGAGTCGGTTTAAACCGGACGCCCAGGGCACGCATCCATCCACCGGATGTCCATTGGAACCGGGATCGGGATGAACAAGAGAATCGCGGCATTCGCGTTGTGCCTGTCGTTGCCTTTCGCCGCCTTCGCGCAGGAGCGGGTCGACCTGTCGACGCTGGACGCGGCGATGCCCGGTCCGCGCACGCAGGTGCTGGTGCTGGGTTCGGTGCACCTCTCGCAGGGCGGGCCGAAGACGTTTGATCCCGCCGCGCTGGAGCCGGTGCTGCAACGCCTGGCCGCGTACAGGCCGGACATCGTCACCATCGAGGCGCTGTCGGGCGAAACCTGCGAGGTGATGCGCCATCGCGTCGCCTACAAGGCGGCGATCGAGGATTACTGCCCCGATGTCGCGCCGGCGCAGGCCGCGCTCGGCATCGACACCTGGGCCGCGCTCGACCAGGCCGACGCCACGCTCAAGGCCTGGCCCGCGCAACCAAGCGCGGCGCAACGGCGCCACCTCGCCGCGCTGTTCCTCGCCGTGGGCGATCCGTCCTCGGCGATGGTGCAGTGGTGGCAGTTGCCGGAGGCAGAACGCCATGCCGGCGACGGCCTCGACGACGCGTTGGCGCAGGGGTTGCGCAAGCGCGAATCCTCGCGCAACGAGAACGTGCAGATCGCGGCGAAGCTCGCGGCCCGCCTCGGCCTGCAGCGCGTGTTCCCGGTCGACGACCACACCGGCGACAACCTCGACATCGACGACGAAGCGGCGTTCGAACAGGCGATCACGCAGGCGTGGAAGGGCGCCAGCCCCGAGGCACTGCATTCGCGCGAACGGGTGGACGCCCTGCACGACGCCGGCGACATGCTCGCGACCTATCGCGCGGTCAATTCGCCGGAGGTGCTGCGCCTCGCCATCGCCAGCGATTTCGGCGCGGCGCTGGCCGAGCCTTCGCCATCGCACTACGGCCGGCAATACGTCGGCGGTTGGGAAACCCGCAACCTGCGCATGGCCGCGAACGTGCACGCCACTTTCCGCGAACGCCCCGGCGCGCGCGTACTGTCGGTGGTCGGTTCCTCGCACAAGCCCTGGTTCGACAGCCTTCTCGGGCAGATGCAGGGCGTGGATATCGTCGACGCGGAACAGGTGTTGAAGTGAGCGTGGCTCAGGCCGACAGGCGCAGCAGCGGGAACAACGGATACGTGCGCTTGCGGTAGTCGAGGTACGACTGGCCGAATTCCCGCGTCATCAGCTTCTCTTCCAGCAGGTATTTGCGCCAGAACGACACCACGACGATCGCGACCGCGATCACGCCGCGCCAGTCGCCGACCATCACCGCATTGCCGGCGAACAGCAGGATCAGCCCGGTGTAGATCGGGTGGCGCAGCAGCGCGTACGGCCCGCGTTCGACCAGCTCGTGGCCCTGCTTGATCTGCACCTGCGCGCTCCAGTTCGCGCCGAGAATGGCGCGCGACCAGATCGCCAGCGCCGCGCCGGCGACGCACAGCGCGAGGCCGATGGAATACACCAGCGTGGTGTGCGGCACGAATTGTTCGCGCAGCCAGGAGTGGCCGAACCATTCGCCCGGGCCGAGCAGCAGCACTGCGATGATCAGCGGCAGCCAGTGCACGAAGAAGCGCTTGGCCAGCGATTCCGCGTGTTTCGGTGCCTTGACCTTGCGCGCGGACCAGATCCAGTAGGCGATGACGACGAACCAGCAGGCGCGCAGCGAATGTTCGAAGAAAGGAGGCATGGTCGGCAGAGACTGGATGGTGTGCGAATCGTAGGCTGGGATGGAACGAAGTGGAATCCCGGCGTCGCGCCATGCTGGGTTTATCAACCCAGCCTACGAGTTCTTTCAGCGCAGTTCCTTGCGCACGACCAGTTTCAGGCCGGACCACACCGCGTCCACGGCGCAAACCTTGACGTCGACGAAGCCAAGCGGCAACGCGACTTCGCGGATGGTGCCCTCGACGATGTCGGTGGCGACCTTCGAGGCTTTCTTCGGCCACGACACCCACACCATCGCGTCCGGGCGCAGCGTGCGGCGCAGTTTCGGCAGCCAGGTTTCGAGTTCACTGCGACTTGTCGCGAACAGATGCACGAGGTCGGTGTGCTTGTCCGGCTTCGCCTGCATGGCGAGGTCGAGTCCGGTGGCGCCGACCAATCCGACGTAATCGTCGCAAGCGATGGCGCAAACGTGGCTGCCGGGCGCGAGCCCGAGTTTCTTCGGTAGCGGGGTTCCGGAGTAGCCGGCGGAGGCGGTCATTTTGTCGTGCCGATTTGTAGCCCGAGTAAGGCCGAAGGCCGCGCCCGGGAGGACGAATGGTTATCAGAAGATTGTCCCGGGTGCGCTGCGCTTACCCGGGCTACGCTCGCTGGGTTTATCAGCCTAGCCTACAAGGCCTATAGCTTTAGCCGGCTGAAACCCTTGGTGATATCAAAATAGAAAGAAGATTTCTCTTCATCCCAATCCTCTGAGCCTTCAGGCTTGGTGTAGTACGTCAGCACGTCAATTTTGCGTTTGCCACGACCAATTAACCCTTGCGAAGCAAGTTTGAATTCCAATTCATCGCTTCGAAGCAGGGCTTCAGCTATCGCGTATTCCATTTTTACATAATCTTTTGTGGCAGTAATGATCAAAGGATCATCTTCAGTACAGTTGCCAGAAGACACCTGGATTTTTGGAAAGCGAGTTTTCAATTGATTTGCAAGGGAGTTGGATGCGGGGCGCTTAGTTTCTGAATAGCCGTCAATTTCGAAGTCATCAGTTTCTGAGCTTTTGTTCTTAACCAAGCCTAGCAACAAAGCTAAGGCGATCGTAGAAACAGTGATCGCCCCTGCAGTCATCGTGACGCGAGCGATTTGTACATTTACAGAACAAGCAACAGAAAGGGTTTTAGGCGTCGCGCGATCCCCAAAGGCAGAAGTGCATCCGGTCTCTTGCGGCGGGTCAAAGACCAATGCGTATCCGATGTCTCGAGTGTAATTGTCACCAGAACGCGCCCATTTGGCTGTGTACGGAACCCAAATAAGCGAAAAGGCCAATAGGAGAAAACCGAAACTTAGAATCAATTTCTGTTGCCAACTAAGAGACATGATCTCCTCCGGTTAATTCGATTCGTGAGTTTGAGGTGCTCTCATGAGTGGGCGCATTAATATCCCTGTCTCACCCCGCGCGACCCGTCCCGCTAGACTGTCCGCATGGACACCCAGACCCTGCTGCTGATCGGAACCCTGCTGGCGGCGCTGGCCGTGGTGCTGTTGATCGTACTCCTGCTGCGCCGGCCGGAACGCGCGCTCGAAAGCGCGCTGCGCGAGGAGCAGCGGGAAGGGCGGGGCGAATTGCGCGGGCAGCTGGCCGATTCCATCCAGCGTACCGACGCGCGGCTGGACGAACTGCGCATCGCGCTGACCGACGACGCGCACAAGTCGCGTGGCGACCTGGCCCTGCGCCAGCAGCAGTTCGAGGAAAACCTGTCGACGCGGCTGCGCGACCTCGGTGATCGCAACACGCAGACGCTGGGCGAACTGCGCGCCACGCTGGAATCGCAACTGAAGTCGCTGCAGGCCGGCAACGAACAGAAGCTGGAACAAATGCGCGCGACCGTGGACGAGAAACTGCAGGCCACGCTGGAAACGCGCCTGGGCGAAAGCTTCCGGTTGGTCTCGGAACGATTGGAAGCGGTGCAGCGCGGTCTCGGCGAAATGCAGTCGCTGGCCAGCGGCGTCGGCGATTTGAAGCGCGTGCTGACCAACGTCAAGGATCGCGGCACCTTTGGCGAAACCCAGCTCGGCGCGCTGCTGGAACAGATCCTCACCCGCGAGCAGTACGCCGCGAACGTGGCGACGCTGCCGGGTTCGAACGAGCGCGTGGAATTCGCGCTGAAACTGCCCGGAAGCGCGGACGGCACGGTGTGGTTGCCGGTGGACGCGAAGTTCCCGCGCGAGGATTACGAACGCCTGCTCGATGCGCACGAACGCGCCGACGCGGCGCTGGCGCAACAGGCCGGCGTCGCGCTGGAACGGCGCCTGCGTGACGAGGCGAAGAAGATCCGCGAGAAATACGTCGCGCCGCCGCACACCACCGATTTCGCGTTGCTGTTCCTGCCCACCGAAGGCCTGTACGCCGAGGCGATCCGCCGGCCCGGGCTGTTCGATGCCTTGCAGCGCGAACACCGCATCACCCTGGTCGGGCCGACCACGCTGCTCGCGGTGTTGAACGCCTTGCAGATGGGCTTCCGCACGCTGGCCATCGAAAAGCGTTCCAGCGAAGTCTGGCAACTGCTCGGTACGGTCAAGACCGAGTTCGGCAAGTTCGCCGGGGTGCTGGAAAGCGCGGACAAGCAGCTGAACACCGTGCAGAACAGCCTCAAGCAGGCCGGCGTGCGCACCCGCGCGATCGAGCGGCAATTGCGCGGGGTGGAGGCGTTGCCCGGCAGCGAAGCGCAGGGCGCGCTCGGCCTCGACGAAGACGCGGACGCGCCGCGCGATTGAAACTCAGTGCGCCGGTTGCGGCGCGGGCGTTTCGGCAGGCGGAGTCGTGGTCGACGGATCCGGCGCGGCGTCGTCCTGCAGATACGAAGGCAGCGTCGCGTCGGCGTCCGGATCGTTGGTGTCGATCTGGTAGTTGCGGCGCTGCAGCCATGCGTCGCGGGTCAGCGCGTAATCGTCGTAGGCGCCTTCGCGGAAACTGTCGGCGGCAAGCAGGTTGGTGCGCAGGTCGACCAGCTGCAGGCCCTGCAGGAACACGCGCACGCGGTCTTCCTCTATCTGCGCCAGCGGCGACAGCGGCGTCTCGACCGCGCCGCCGAACGCGTCGCGCAAGGTGCGCGGGCCGAGGAAGGGCAATTCGAGGTAGCGCGAACGCTTCCAGCCCCAGCGCGCCAGCGTCTGCCCGAAATCCTCGCTGCGGTTGGGAATGTGCATGCGCGTGGCCGGGTCGAAGAAACCGAGCACGCCGACGGTGAAGTTCACCGCGAAACGGCCCAGCGATTGCCCGGCCTGCCTGGGCCGGCCCTGCAGCAACGCGTTGATGGCGCTGACCGGCTGGCCGAGGTTGCTGAAGAAGTTGCCGATGCCCAGCCGCACCGGCGGCGGCGTGATGGCCATGTAACCGCGTGCCAGCGGCTTGGCGATGTAGCGATCCACGCCGTTGTTGAAATGGTGCACGCGGCGGTTGAAGGGTTCCCACGGATCGGCCGGGTTGCGTCCGTTCGCCGTGGTCGTGTCGGTGTCGCTGCCGTAGATCGCGGCGTAGTCGTCTTCGGCCTGCGTGCTCGCGGCTTGCGATGTCGCGCCTGCATCTGTCGCGCCTGCATCGGCATTCGGCGCATCGGCGGGATGGGTGGAAGTCGCGTCGCTGGCGGTTGCCGCGGGAGCGACGGCCCGCGCTCTGGAGACGCCGAAGATGAGCGGATTGCCCATGGCGTCCATCGGAGCGGTGTTCGCAGACGCGGATGCGGTTGCTGTCGAAGGCGCGGCGGACATCGGCACCGATGCGTGGTCGTCGGCATTCGCACGCGTGCCGCCCGCGCTGCTGCAGGCGCCGAGCATGGCGGCGAGCAACCACGCCGAGGCGATGCGGGCGTAGGGGATGCGTGGGGGCATGGCGCCAGTTTAACCGCTGGCGCGCGGTCGCCGTCAGGCCCGGGGTTGCAGGCGCGCGTCCAGCCGGTAGGCCTGGCGCAGGGCGTCGAAATCGCCCGGCACCGCGGCCAGTTGCAGCCCGGGATTGCGCTGCATCAGCTCGCCGAACAGGGCCAGTCCTGCGCTGTCGAGTTCGGTCACGCCGCCGAGGTCGAGCGTGGCCGCGCCGGCGAGCAACGGGATCGCCGCCAGCCACAGCGTGGCGACGCGGTCGCGCAGCACCGGCCCGTGGAAGCGCAGCGCGTCGCCTTCGCGGTCGACGCGCGCGGCGTCAGTGGCCGCTCGCATCGGCCTGGAGGCTGCCGTTGCGCAGTTCCTGCGCGACTTGCGCAATCGTCTTGTTCTGCAATTCGGCGTCGAACTGCGCGCGGAAGGTCTGCACGAACGACACGCCTTCCACCATCACGTCGAACACCTTCCACGTGCCGCCGGACTGGCGCAGCAGGTAGTCGACCGGGATCGGTTCGCCGCCGCTGCGCACCAGTTCGCTGGACACCTTCACGCCCAGCCCGCGCGGCAGGTCGCTCTGCGACTTCACCCGCGCGGTGAGCTTGGTGTTGAACGCGAGCAGCGAGGAACCGTAGCGCTGCATCAGGTTGTTGGTGAGCGCATCGGCGAAGTTCGCCACGTCGGCGTCGGTGGCGCCGCGCGCGTGCCGGCCCAGCACCTGGCGCGCGGCGTAGTCCTTGTCGAACATCTGGCTGAATTCGCTGGAGATGAAGCTGCGCAGCGCGGCCGGGTTGCGGTTGAACTCGGCGCGGCGCTGTTCCAGCGCGGCGATCACGCGGGTGCTGTTGTCGAGCACCATGCGCGAGGGCGCCGGCATCGGCGCGGCGGTCGTGGCGGCCTGCGCCGGCGCGGTGGCGGCGACGGCCAGGGTGGCGCAGGCGAGGGCGAGGGCGGTCAGGACGGCTTTGGTTGCGGCGGCTTTCATTGCGGCTTGTCCGTGGGGGTCTGGTCTGCCTGGGGGGAGGCGCCGGCCGGGGCCGGGCTGGCGGGCGCGGAGGATGAGCCACCGCCGCTGAACATGTACTTGCCGACCATCTGGATCAGGTCGACCGAAGGCGTGGTGTAGGCGATCTCGTCGCCCGGCCTGAGCGCGTCCGGGTCGCCGCCCGGGGCCAGCCCGACGTAGCTTTCGCCCAGCAGGCCGGCGGTGAGGATGCTGGCCGCGGTGTCGCCCGGCAGGTCGTGGTAGCGCTCGTCGATGTCGAGCGTCAGCACCGAATCGAGCTTGACCGGGTCGAGGTCGATCTTCGCCACCCGGCCGATGGTGACGCCGCCGATCTTCACCGGCGCGGCAAGCCGCAACTGGCCGATGTTGGTGAAGCGCGCCTTCAGCGGATAGCTGCCGCCGCCGCCGAGGTCGAAGCGGCCGTTGGTCGAAGCCAGCGCCAGCACCAGCAGCGAAGCCAGCGCCAGCAGCAGGAAGGCGCCGACCGCGAATTCGAGACGTGGGCCACGGAGTGCCATGGGTTACCTCAACGGAACAGGAAGGCGGACAGGACGAAGTTGAACATCAGCACCAGCAGCGAGGCGTTGACCACCGCGCGGGTGGTCGCGACCGACGTGCCCTCGATGGTCGGTTCGGCGTGGAAGCCGACGTAGGCCGCGACCAGCGCCGCGGTGCCGCCGAACACCGCCGCCTTGGCGAAGGCGAAGACGAAATCCTTGTCGAAGTCGACCGCGTCCTTCATCACCTGCCAGAACGCGCCGCCGTCGAGGCCGATCACGCGCACCGCCTCGAACCAGCTGGCGCAGATCGCGAAGGTGCAGAAGAACGCGGTGAGCAGCGGCACGCAAATGATCGCGGCCCAGAAGCGCGGCGCCACCGCCTTCGCCACCGGGTCGATCGCCATCAGCCCGAGCGCGGTGATCTGGTCGGTGGCGCGCATCAGCCCGAGTTCGGCGGCGATGGAACTGCCGGCGCGGCCGATGAACAGCAGCGCGGTCAGCACCGGCGCCAGTTCGCGGTACAGGCCGAGCCCGACCAGCGCGCTGATCTGGTTCGACGCGCCGTAGGTATCCAGCGCGCGATAGCCGAGCAGCGTCACCGACAGGCCGACGAAGGCGCCGCCGACCGCGATGATCGGCAGCGATCGCGCGCCGATCTTGTAGATCTCGCGCACCAGCTCGGCAAGGAAATCCCGCGTCGGTTTCGACGCGCGCAGCACCGACAGCGAGAACAGGCCGGCGCGGCCGAGCGAACGGATGGCGGCGACGAAGGGCATCAGGCGGCCTCCGCGCCGATGGCGCCGTCGAACTTGATCGGGCCGTCCGGGCTGCCGGCGAGGAATTGCCGGACCAGCGGATCCTCGCTGCGCTCGAGTTCGGACGGCGTGCCCGAGAACACGATCCCGCCGTTCGCGATGACGACGGCGCGGTCGCTGATCGGCAGGGTTTCGTGCACGTGGTGGCTGACGATGATGCTGGTCATGCCGAGGCTGGCGTTGAGCCGCGCGATCAGCCGCATGATCACGCCGGCGGCGATCGGATCGAGCCCGGTCAGCGGTTCGTCGTAGACCATCAGCGGCGGATCCAGCGCGATCGCGCGCGCCAGCGCCACGCGCCGGGCCATGCCGCCGGAGAGTTCGCGCGGATACAGGTCGGCGGCGGCATGCAGGCCGACCGCGCCGAGCTTCATCGCCACCAGGCGGTCGAGTACCGGGCGCGGCAGGCGCGCGTGCGTGCGCAACGGCAGCGCGATGTTTTCGGCGGCGGTGAGGTCGGTGAGCAGGCCGTTGCCCTGCAGCAGCACGCCGACGTGCTTGCGCATTTCCAGCAGTTCGCGCGTGCGGGTCGGCACCGGCTGGCCGAGCACTTCCACCGTGCCCGATGCCGGCGGCAGTTCGCCGGTGAGCGCCGCGAGCAGGGTCGACTTGCCGCTGCCGGACGGACCCAGCACCGCGGTGATGCTGCCGCGCGGCGCGACCAGGTCGATGTGGTCGAGCACGGTGCGCCCGCCGCGGTCGAGGCGGACGTCGCGCAGGCGCACGGCAGGGGAAGTGGTGTCGTCGCTCATCGGTGCGGTGTGGGGCGCGAAGCGCCGGCAGTGTCGCCATCGCCGGCTGAATGCGGCCGGAGCCGCGGCATTGTCGCATCCGCGCTGGCCGGAAGCGCGGGTCTCGCCGCGCGCGACGACGCTCCGGCATCATGCCCGGATGCCGGGGACGCCGGGCGATTTCCGCCTCTACCACTCGAACGCGCTCGACCTGCTGGCGGAACTGCTGGCGGAGGAACTGCGCGCGCCGGCGAGCGGGCAATCGCTACTGGCGCCGGACACCATCCTGATCCCGCAGGTGGCGATGCGGCGCTGGCTGCAGGCGACGCTGGCGGCGAAGCACGGGATCGCGGCGAACCTCGAATTCCTCACCCCCGGCGAATTCGTCGCGCGCGCGCTCGACGCGAATCCCGGATCGAGTCCGGGGCAGGCGCTCGGCAAGGCCGATGACGACCTCGATGCCACAGGCCTGCGCTGGCGCCTGCATGCCGCGCTGTCCGATCCGCAACTGCGGGCGAAGCCGGCGATGGCGCGGATCGATGCCTACCTCGCCGATGGCGACGCGGCGAAAGCGTGGTCGCTGGCCGGCGAACTCGCCGGCGTGTTCGAAAAATATTCGGCCTGGCGCCGCGACTGGCTGCTGCGCTGGGACGACGGCGCCGATGCCGACGATCCTCAGGCGATCCTGTGGCGTGCGGTCGCCGCCGGTCGCGAACATCGTGCGCGCCGCATCCAGCGTTACCTCGCGCGCTTCGCCGATGGCGACGCCTTGCCCATCGGCCTGCCGCCGCGCCTGTTCGCCTTCGCCACGCTCAACGTGTCGCCCGATGTATTGCGGGTGATGGCGACGCAATCGCGCGTCGGCACGCTGCATTTCTATTCGCCGACGCCAACGAAGGAATACTGGGGCGATTTGCAATCCCTCGGCGCGCGCCTGCGTGCGGGCGAAGATCCCTTCGCCGACGATGCGCGCGACAACCCGCTGCTGCGCGACTGGGGCGCGGCCGGCAAGGATTTCATGGCCCTGCTCGCCGGCGACGAAGTCGTGCGGCCTTCGGGCGAGATCGGCGCCTATGTCGATCCGGAAGAAGGCGTGCGGCGCGACGGCCTGCTGCAACGCATGCAGGCCGACCTGTTCCATCGCCGCGACAAAGCTTCGGGCGAGGCGCGCGGCGAAGTCGATCCGCGCGATCCCAGCCTGCAATTCCATGCCTGCCACACCCGCCTGCGCGAACTGCAGGTGCTGCACGACCGCCTGCGCGCCCTGCTCGAGGACAAGCGCTTCGATCCGCCTCTGCAACCGCGCGAGATCGCCGTGCTGGCGCCGAACATCGATCCCTACGCGCCCTACCTCGATGCGGTGTTCGGCGGCCAGGAAGATGCGATTCCCTACGCGCTTGCCGACGCGAGCCCGCTGCAAGGCGAGCCGTTGGCCGAGGTGTTCCTGCGCCTGCTCGCGATGCCGGTGTCGCGCTTCGGGCTGGAGGACATCCTCGATCTGCTCGCCAGTCCGCCGCTGGCCGAAGCGGCGAACCTCGACGCACAGGATTTCGAACGCCTGCACGCCTGGCTGCAGGCCGCGGGCGCGCGCTGGGGGCTCGATGCCGCGCACCGCGAACGCAGCGGCGCGCCGCGCGACGATGCCTACACCTGGCAGTTCGCGCTGGATCGCCTGCTGCTCGGCCATGCCAGCGGCATCCTTCGACAGGCTCAGGATGATCGGGCGTTGATTGCGGGCGTCGCGCCATGGCCTGGACTGGAAGGCGGTTCGCTGGCCGCGCTCGACGCGCTGCTGCGGTTGCTGCGCGTGCTCGCGCGCCACGAGCGCCTGCTGGGCGAATCGCCCTCGCCGTCGCAATGGCGCGAACGCCTGCTCGCGCTGCTCGATGCCTTGTTGCCGAAACCGCCGTCGAACCCCGGCGCGCAACGCGCGCTGGAACGCCTGCGCACGCTCGTCGACGATTTCGCGAAACAGGCGGAAAAGGCCGGCTTCGACGCGCCGGTCGCGCCGGAGATCGTGCGTGCGCATTTCGCCGCGGCATTGTCGGAAGCCGACACCCGCGCGCCGCTGCTCACCGGCGGCGTCAGCTTCGCGCGCATGGTGCCGATGCGGCTGTTGCCGTTCCGCGCGATCTGCCTGCTCGGCATGAACGACGGCGATTTCCCGCGCCGCGATCCCGCCGCCGGCCTGAACCGCCTTGTCGCCGAACTCGGCAGCGAACAACGCCGCCGCGGCGATCGTTCCACCCGCGACGACGACCGCTACCTGTTCCTGCAATTGTTCTCCGCCGCGCAGGATGTGTTTTATCTCAGCTGGCTCGGCGCCGATCCTCGCGACGGCAGCACGCGCGAACCTTCGGCGCTGGTATCCGAACTGCTCGCCGCCGCGAGCACGTATCACGCCAAGCCGGACGAAGCGGCGAAACAACTGGTGCTCCGGCATCCGCTGCAGCCGTTCTCGGCGCAGGCCTTCGGCGCCGGCGACGAGCGCTTCTTCAGTTATCGCCGGCAGTGGAATCCCGCCGCCGGTTCGCTCGCCGGTGCGCGCCGCACCGTGCCGCCGTGGATCGACACGAGCGAAGTCCTGTCGCCGCCCGAAGCGGAAACCACGCTGTCGCTGGACGCGCTGCGTCGCTTCCTGCTGGATCCGGCCGGGCAGTTCCTGCGCCAGCGCCTGGACATCCGCCTGCCGCAACTGGAGGCCGCGGGCGAGGACATCGAACCGCTGCAGGCGCCGCCACGCGGCCTGCAACGGAACGCGCTGCAACGCGCGGTGTTCGATGCGCTGCTCGAAGGCCGCGACGAAGCGACGATGCGCACGGCATTGCGCGCGCGCGGCCTGCTGCCGTCGGGCGCGCCGGGTGCGCGGACGTTGCAGGAAATCGTGCGCGAGGTGCGGCCGTATGCAGGGCGATTCGCGGAATGGCGCGGCGATGCGCAAGCTTCGACGCTGCCGGTCGAAGTCGACATCGACGGACTGCGCCTGCACGGCCGCATCGGCGATGTGTTCGCGAATCGCATTGCGCGCCTGCGCTTCGGCGCGCCGAACGGCCCGTCCTCGATCCGCAACGGACTCGACTGGCTGCTGGCGAGCGCGGCCGGGATCGAATCGCCATTGGTCGAATTCCACGACGACGGCGAATCCGGCATCGGTCCGCACATCCGCGCGCCGATTGCGAGGCAACAGGCGCTCGAAGCATTGCGCGTCCTGCTCGAGCTGCGACGCGATGGCCTGCAACGGCCGTTGCCGTTCGCGCCCTACAGCGCGTGGGAATTGTTCGAACGCCGCGAAGACCCGGCGCGAGGTTTGCGCGAAGCCGCGAAGAAGTGGCGCGGCAGCGAGCGCGGCTGGGCCGAAGGCGATAGCGAAGCGCTTCGCCTCGCCTTGCGCGGACGCGATCCCTTCGCCGACGCAGCGACGTCCGAAGCATTCGCCCGCATCGCAGGGGTCGTGTTCGGCGCGCTGACGCGCGGCGTCCCTGCGCCGATCGAGCTCGACGGAACCGCGTTGCCCGAGGACGACGCGGAGGATGAGGAGTGAGCACGGACCGCGATCCCTTCCTCGACATGCCGCTGTCCGGCGTGCGGCTGATCGAAGCCAGCGCCGGCACCGGCAAGACCTTCACCCTGGCCACGCTGTTCGTGCGCCTGGTGGTCGAACGCGGGCTGCGCGTCGGCGAGATCCTCGCGGTCACCTTCACCGAGGCGGCGACGCAGGAATTGCGCAAGCGCATCCGCGAACGCCTGCAACTCGCGCTGGAGCTGTTCGATGCGCCGGAAACCGGCGACGAAAGCGCGGCCGCGCAACTGACCCGGCAACTGCTCGCCGCGCAACGCGAAATCGAGGGCGATGCCGCGCTGAAGCGGCGGCTGCGGCAGGCCACGCTGGACATCGACCTCGCCTCGGTGTTCACCATCCACGGCTTCTGCGCGCGGGTGTTGCGCGAACACGCGCTGGAATCGGGTTCCGCCTTCGATGCGCCGGAACTGCTGGCCGACGACGGCGGGTTGCGCGCGGAACTCGCCGCCGACCTGTGGCGCACGCATGCGCGGGACGATGCCGGCGCCGAGGATCTCGCCGCGTTGTGGAGCGGCGGGTACGAAACGCTGGCGGAAGACCTCCGCCTGCTGTTGCGCGAACCGGTGCTGTTGCCGCCGGACGCGGCGGTACCGGCCGAACCTCCGGCCGGTTCGCGCGATGCGGCCGCCGCGCTTGCGCTTGCGTTCCGCGACCACGGCACCGGTTTCCGCGACGCCCTGCTGTCGGCCATCGACGGCAAGGTGCTGCATGCGGCGAGCTACAAGCCGGAATGGATTACCGACCTGTTCGCCGGACTCGCTGCCTGGTCCGAAGCCGGCGATCCGGATGCGTCGTTCGAACACCCCAAGCTGGCGAACCTGCGGCGCGCGACCCTGCTCGAAAAGACCAACAAGGCCGGCATCGGCCGCACCCCAGATTCCCCGCTTGGCGACGCGATCGAGGCTTACCTCGAGGCGCAGGCCGCGATCGCCGAATGGAAGCAGCGCCGCCGCGCCGCGTTGCTGCACCGCGTCCGCGACGATGCGCGCTCGCGGCTCGCGCTGCTCAAGCGCCAGCGGCGCGTGCAGACCTACGACGACATGATCGACGGCGTCGCCGACGCACTCGCCGGATCGCATGGCGATGCGCTGGCGAAAAACCTGCGCGCGCAATACCGGGTGGCGCTGGTCGACGAATTCCAGGACACCGACGCGCGCCAGTGGCGGATCTTCGACCATGTGTTCGGCAGCGGCAGCGACGAGCCTGCCCTGTTCCTCATCGGCGATCCCAAGCAGGCGATCTACGGCTTCCGCGGCGGCGACGTGCATGCCTACCTCGCCGCCGCGGGCGAGGCGGACCAGGCACCGTCGCTGGCGCAGAACTTCCGCTCGCGGCCCTTGCTGCTAAAGGGAATCGGTGCGCTGTACGCGAATGCCGGCGACAAGGCTTTCGTCGACGAACGCATCGTCTTCCATCCGGTCGAGGCCGGCGACAAGCGGCACGACGAGGATTTCCTCCGCGACGGCGACATCGCGCCGGCATTGACCTTGTGGCAGGCGCCGCCGAACGACGAGCTCGATGCGAAAGGAAAGCCGAAGGCCTACAGCGCGCCGCGTTCGCGCGAACTCGCCACGCAGGCCTGCGTCGCCGCGATCCACGCGGTGCTGTCCGGCGCGCGTGCCGGCAAGGCATCGCTGAAGGACAAGGACGCGATGCGACCCGTGCAACCCGGCGATATCGCGGTGCTGGTGCGTTCGCATCGCGAGGCCACGCAGGTGCGGCAGGCGCTGGCCCTGGCAGGCATTCCCGCGGTCGCCGCCGGCAAGCAGGGCCTGTTCGCCACCGCCGAGGCGCGCGAATTGCATTCCCTATTGCTCGCCTTGTTGCACAGTGGCGACGACGGCCGCCTGCGTGCAGCGCTGGCGACGGTGCTGATTGGCGTCGATGCGAAAGGGATCGACGCGCTCGAGCGCGATGCCGACGCGCATCGCGATTGGCAGCAGCGCGCGCTGGCTTGGCGCGAACGCCTGCTGCGCGGTGGGCCGCTGGCGCTGGTCGGCGAGCTGTGCGCGGAACAGGCGCCGCGACTGCTCGGCCTGCTCGATGGCGAACGCCGCCTCAGCAACTACCTGCAACTCGCGGAACAGTTGCAGGAAGCGCAACCACGCGCGCTCGGCCTGCACGGGCTGGTCGAATGGCTGGAACGGCGCATCGCCGAGGGCGCGGACGAGGAAACGCAATTGCTGTGGCTCGAATCCGATGCGCGCCGGGTGCAGATCGTCACCCTGCACAAGAGCAAGGGCCTGGAATACCCGCTGGTGTTCCTGCCCTTCGCCGGCATCGGCCGCAACGGGAAATCGCCCGGCCGCTGCTGCATCGCGCACGAAGGCGACACGCGCCGCCTGCACTGGAAGCTCGACCTGGCGGAAGCGCAATGGGGCGCGGCATCGGATGAATGGAAGCGCGAACAGCGCGCCGAGGATGCGCGCCTGCTCTACGTCGGCCTGACCCGCGCCGAACACGCGCTGTGGATCGCGACCGGCGATTTCCACGCCAGCGAAAAATCGCCGCTGGCGAACATGCTCGGCGACCAGGCCACGCTGCGCGCCGCCGGCGTCGCGTTCGACGATGCGCCGCTTCCGGACGAATTGGCGCGCCTGCCGGCGGAATCCGAAGACGCGGTTCCCGCCGCGCGTTCGGTGTCGCGCCGGCTCGCCAACGACTGGTGGGTGTACAGCTTCAGCCAGTTGTCGAAGGCCGATGCCGGCATCGAGACCGCGAGCGCCGCGACCCTGCCCGCCAGCGGCGGCAACGACGAACCGGACGCGCCGGACGAGCTGGTCGAAACCGCGTTCGATCCGCGCTTCGCCGGAAATCGCTACGGCGTCGCCCTGCATGCGGCGCTGGAACATTCCGACTTCGCCGCGTGGAAACATTGGCGATCCGACGATGGAACCCCGGGCGGGGAAATTCAGGTCATCGCCGATGCATTGCGCGGCGAAGGCTACGGCGCCGACGATCTCGACGACGGCATCGCGCTGACGACCGAACTCGTCGGCAACACCCTGACCGTCGCGCTGCCCGAAGGCCTGCGCCTGTGCGACCTGCCGTTCGACCAGCGCCGCCCGGAAATCGAATTCCAGTTCGCTTTGCAGCCGGTGCAGGTCGATGCGCTGCTGCAACTGCTGCATACGCATGGCGTGGTGCGCGACCGCCATGGCTTCGGCCTGCGCCACAGGCTCGAAGGCCTGATGACCGGCCTGGTCGACCTCACCTACCGCCACGACGGCAAGTGGTATGTGCTCGACTACAAGTCGAACCGCCTGCCCGGCTACGACGCGGCCTCGCTGCGCAACGCGATGGCGCACAGCGAGTACGACCTGCAGGCGCTGATCTACACGCTCGCGCTGCATCGCTGGCTGCGCTTCCGCCTCGGCGGCGATTACGACTACGCCCGCGACTTCGGCGGCATCCGCTACCTGTTCTGCCGCGGGCTTGATGCCAGCCGCGACGATTCCCCCGGTATCCACGCGCAACGCTTCGCGCCGGAACTGGTGCACGCGCTCGATGCGCTGTTCGGCCATGTCGAAGGCGTGGCCGCATGAGCCTGCTGCGCGAACTCAATCGCATCGGCGCGTTGCGCACGCTCGACGACGCGCTGGCGAACACCCTGCGCCGGCTCGATCCGGCCACGCCCGACGAAGTACTCGCCGCCGCGGCGCTGGCGTCGCTGGCGGTGTCGCAGGGCCACGCCGCATTCGACATCGCCGATCCGCGGCAACTGGTCGATGCCGAATTGCCGTGGCCGGCTGCGGAAGCATGGACGGAGGCATTGCGCGCATCGCCCTTCGTCGCGACGCCGGATTCGGCCGAAAGCGAAACGCGCGCCGCGCCGCTGGTGTTCGAACACGGATTGCTCTACCTGCGCCGCTACCGCGAATACGAACGCCGGCTCGCCTTGCAATTGCGTCGCATCGCCGCGCAACCGATGCAAGGCGATGTCGAATCCGTCGCGTCGCTGTTCGCCCTGCTTTTCCCCGATGGGCGCAACGACGACCGCCAGGCCCGCGCCGCCGCGTTGTCGTTGCGTCGCGCGTTGCTGCTGGTCACCGGCGGCCCCGGCACCGGCAAGACCACGACGATTGCCCGTTTGCTCGCCTTGCGCATCGCGCAGGCGAAGCATGCGAATGCCACTCTGCCGCGCATCGCCCTGGGCGCGCCCACCGGCCGCGCCGCCGACCGCATGGCCGAGAGCCTGCGTCGTGCGATCGCGCAGATGGAAACGCTCGGCATCGATGCCGGCGTGCTCGCCGCGCTGCCACGCGAAGCCAGCACCCTGCATCGCCTGCTCGGCACCATCCCGGATGTGCCGCGCTTCCGCCATGACGCCGACAATCCGTTGCCGTTCGACATCGTGGTCGTCGACGAAGCCTCGATGGTCGACCTGCCGCTGATGTGCAAGCTCACCGAAGCGGTGGCCGATGGCGCGCAACTCGTCCTGCTCGGCGATGCCGACCAGTTGCCCTCGGTCGAAGCCGGCGATGTGCTCGCCGCGATCCTCGCCGCCGCCGGTTCCGGCGATGCGCTCGCGCAAGCCGATGTCGATGCATTGCGTCCGTTGCTCGGCGAAACGCCGGTCGACGCCGGATCGAACGGTCTGCGCGGCCATCGCGTGCACCTGCAACGCGGCTGGCGCCAGAGCGACGCACTAAACCTCGCGCCGCTGGCCGATGCAGTGCGCGCCGGCGATGCGGTGGAAACGCTGCGCCTGTTGCGCAGCAACGAACTGTCGAACGTGCATTTCCACGAGGACATCGACGATCCGCTGCAGGCGCGGCCGCAACTGCTCGAACACTGGCGCTCGCTCGCAGCGCTCACCGATCCAGTCGAAGCCCTGCGCCAGGCCAACCGCCTGCGCCTGCTTACCGCGCTGCGCGAAGGCCCGGCCGGCGCGCGTGGGCTCAACGCGCGGATCGAAGCGCAACTCTCCGGCCGCCGCATCGGCACGCCGCCGGCGTGGTTCCCGGGGCGGTTGTTGCTGGTGACCGAGAACAGCTATCGCCACGGCCTGTACAACGGCGACGTCGGCATCTGCATGGCGGGTGAAGACGGCACGCCGCTGGCCTGGTTCCCCGGAGGCCCCGACGGCGTGCGCGCGTTCCATCCGGCCGCGCTGCCGGCGCACGAGGGCGCGTTCGCGATGACGGTGCACAAGGCGCAGGGTTCGGAGTTCGACGAGGTGTGGCTGCAGTTGCCGCGCGCCGACAGCTGCGTGCTCAGCCGCGAGCTGCTCTACACCGGCCTGACCCGCGCGCGGAATGCGTTGCACATCTCAGGCAGCGCCGATGCGATCGAAGCGGCGCTCGCGCGACATGCAGGGCGTGTGTCGGGGTTGGAGTGGAGATTGGGATGATTCCCGAGGGGCGCGGGCACGCCGCTTTCATGGATGCCGGTTGCGCCGCGGCATCCGTCCTTCCACGAAACACCCGCGCCGTTTCGCCAGGCGCAGTAGCCAGATCATCGCCAAGGCGGTGGTCGCGATGACCAGCAACGAACTCTCCGGACCGAACTGGCCGCCGGTCAGCCATGCCGGGCCGGCGTAGCGGCTTTCAAGCGGCGCCAGCGCGCGCCAGTCGTCGATCCCGGACAACGGCACGCCGCTGAGCAGGATGGTGAAGTTCCATGCCGCGTGGTGGGCGACGCCGACCCACAGGTTGCGGGTCAGCACGAACAGCGTGGCCCAGACCAGCCCGAGCACCGTCACCGACGCCAGCATCGCCGCGGCATCGAAGGTGCTGGCGTGCACGAGGTTCTCGAGGTGCTGCAGCGCGAACAACGGCGCCTGCACCGCCAGCGCGATGCCGGTGCCGAGCGTGCGTTCCAGCACCCGGAACAGCAGCGCGCGGAACATCAGCTCTTCCAGCATCGCCGCGATCAGGATCAGGGCCGCGATGCCCCACAATGCCGGCGAAGCGCCGCGGAACAGCACCACCGCATACGCGCCGCCCGCGAACAACGCGGCGATCGGCAAGCCGATCATCAAGACGCCGCCCATGCCGCCGAGCAATGCCGGCAGCGGACGTAGGTGCAGTTCGGTCGCGGGGCGGCGTTCGTGCAGGCGCACGTACGCCCAATAACCAACGAGCGCGGCGATGAAGATGCTGACGCGTCGTACGACGCTCAGCCACGCCACGCCGGGATGGAACAGCGCATCGACCAGCGGCACCAAGCCCTCGCGCACCAGCATGATCGCGCCGAGGATCGCGACGCCGCCGAGCAGCAGCGCCAGCAGCATGCGCGCGACCTCGCGTCGAGGTCGCGGGCGTGGCGCCAGAGAGTCGCTCGGGATCGCGGGAACGTCCATCGGTCGTGGCCATCGGAATCGGCGGCCAGCATCGGCGATCCACGGGCCCGGATGCGAGCACCTTGCGACGAAAGAGTGGAGCGGTGGCGCGAACGCGTGTATCGGCCGAATACGGAATCGCGGAAAGCCGGGCTGGTCGCGCCATGGTGAATAACGGAGTGTTCACGCGGGGAATCGTTCATCGCGCCATTTCGGGTTTCGTCGCATTCTGATTGCCGCGCCTGGCGCGCGCGGCCATGCTCGATTCCGCCGCGCGTGCAGCGCCGAGTCACGGAAAACGCCCGACCATGAAAACCCTGATCGCCCTGCTGCTCTGGTGCGTTTTGTTCGCCCTGTGCTGGCCGTTGGCCCTGCTCGCGCTGGTGCTGTGGCCGGTCGCGTGGTTCATCGCGCTGCCGTTCCGCTTGGTCGGCATCACCTTCATCGCGCTGTTCGCCTTCCTGCGCGCCTTGTTCCTGCTGCCCGCGCGCTTGCTGGCCGGGCCTTCGCCGCACGTGGCGGCCTGATACCCGGTTTCCGGCTCCGGTGCGCGGGCGCGCTACCATGCCCGCCCGCCTTCGCCTCGGAGCCGCCATGTCCGACGACCACAAGCTGGATGACGGCAGGCCCGCCGACAGTCGCAACGACGTCACCCGCCAGCAGGCCGAGGACGCGGTGCGCACGCTGCTGCGCTGGTCCGGCGACGACCCGGCGCGCGAAGGCCTGCTCGACACGCCCAAGCGCGTGGCCAAGGCCTACGAGGACTGGTTCAGCGGCTACGCGCTGGATCCGGACGACTACATGGCCCGCACGTTCGAGGAAGTCTGCGGCTACGACGAGATGATCGTGCTGCGCGACATCGACTACGAAAGCCATTGCGAACACCACATGGCGCCGATCATCGGCAAGGTGCACATCGGCTACCTGCCGAATGGCAAGGTGGTCGGCATCAGCAAGCTGGCGCGGGTGGTCGAGGCCTATGCGCGTCGCTTCCAGGTGCAGGAAAAAATGACCGCGCAGATCGCCAACTGCATCCAGCGCGCGTTGAACCCGCGCGGCGTCGGCGTGGTGGTGGAAGGCGCGCACGAATGCATGACCACGCGCGGCATCCACAAGCGCGGGGTGAGCATGGTCACTTCGAAGATGCTCGGCAGTTTCCGCGAGGACGCGCGTACGCGCAGCGAGTTCCTGCAGTTCATCGATGTCGGGCCGGGACGTTGAGAAACCCGCCGCATTCCTGCCAACGCTCGCGACGGAACGGAAGCCCTGTCAGATTGACGACCTGATTTAACCCGGGCAATATTCGCGCCTCGTTCCCGAGGTGCGCCATGGTCGACCTTTCCCTGCGTTGTACCGCCTTCGCCGGCCCGGCCCGGATCGCCAGCGGCGAGCTGCGCCATGTCGCCCTGAAGGCCCGCCTCGCCCATGCTGCCGGTGGCCGGGTGCTGGTGTTCGAGGACGCCAGCGGGCGCCAGGTCGACCTGCCGCTGGAGTTGCCCGAAGGCGAATTGCTGCGCCAGCTGTCCGCGCCCGCAGCGAAGGCCGATCCCGCGCCGGCGCCCGCGCGCGGCCCCGGGCGACCGAAGCTGGGCGTAATCGCGCGCGAGGTCACCCTGTTGCCGCGGCACTGGGACTGGCTCGCGGCGCAACCGGGCGGCGCCTCGGTGGCGCTGCGCAAGCTGGTGGACGAGGCGCGCAAGGTCGCGGGCGGCAACGATCGCCGGCGCGCGGCGCAGGAGTCGGCCTACCGCTTCATGCAGGCGATGGCCGGCGACCTGCCCGGTTACGAGGACGCGACACGCGCGCTGTTCGCCGGCGACGTGGGGCGCTTCGAGGAACAAACCGCGCACTGGCCCGAGGATGTGCGCGATCATGCCGCGCTGCTCGCCGCCGACGCGTTCGTGCATTGATGCTTTTTGCTCGTCATTCCCGCGAAAGCGGGAATCTGGTCTTTGGCTTTCGTGACGATTTAAATGACGAGATTCCCGCTTTCGCGGGAATGACGGTTGGCCCAAACCCGATTTACTGGACTCCCAAGTGAACGCACCCCTCGCCATCGGCGCGCGCAAGGCCGCGCTCGCCTTCATCTTCGTCACCGTGCTGATCGACGTGATCGCGTTCGGCGTGATCATCCCGGTGCTGCCGCACCTGGTGCAGCAGTTCGTCGGCGGCGACACCTCCACCGCGGCCTACTGGACCGGCGTGTTCGGCACCATGTTCGCGGCGATCCAGTTCTTCTCCGCGCCGATCCAGGGCGCGCTGTCGGACCGCTTCGGCCGGCGCCCGGTGATCCTGATGTCCTGCCTCGGGCTTGGCATCGACTTCATCGTGATGGCGCTGGCGCCGACGCTGGCGTGGTTGTTCGTCGGGCGCGTGTTCTCGGCGATGTTCTCCGCGAGTTTCACCACCGCGAACGCCTACATCGCCGACGTCGCCCCGCCGGACCAGCGCGCGAAGAGCTTCGGCATGATCGGCGCCGCGTTCGGCCTCGGCTTCATCGTCGGCCCGCTGATCGGCGGCGTGCTCGGCGGCATCGACCATCGCCTGCCGTTCTGGTTCTCCGCGGGCCTCGCGCTGCTGAACTTCTGCTACGGCCTGTTCGTATTGCCCGAATCGCTGCCGAAGGAACGGCGCACGCCGACGTTCGACTGGCACCACGCCAAGCCCATGGGCGGGGTGCAGCTGTTGAAGGGATTCCCGCAGATCTGGGGACTGGTCGCGGTGGTGTTCATCGCCAACTTCGCGCACTACGTGTACCCGAGCACCTTCGTGCTGTTCGCGGACGCGGCCTATGGCTGGAAGGAACAGCAGGCCGGCTACGTGCTGGCGCTGGTCGGCGTGCTCAGCGTGATCGTCAACGTGGTGCTGGTCGGCAAGGTGGTGAAGGCGCTGGGCGAACGCCGCGCGCTGCTGTTCGCGCTGGCCTGCGGCGTGGTCGGCTTCCTTGTCTACGGCATCGCGCCGACCGGCTGGATCTTCCTCGTCGGCATGCCGATCAGCGCGCTGTGGGCGATCGCCGGGCCCTCGACCATGGCGCTGATCACGCGCCAGGTGCCGGCCGATGCGCAGGGTCGCATCCAGGGTTCGCTGAGCAGCCTGGTGTCGCTGGCGGGCATCGTCGCGCCGGCGCTCTTCGCCAGCACGTTCGGTTTCTTCATCGGCCCGCATACGCCGATGCACCTGCCGGGCGTCGCGTTCCTGATCGCCGCCGTGCTGCTCGCGGGCGCATGGATGGTCGCGTGGCGCTTCACCGATTCCGCGCACTACCACGAAGCGACCGCAGCGACTGGCGGAACGGAGCCGGTGACATCGGAACAGTCGCTGCCCGGTTGATCCGGCACGAACGGCACATCCGGTCGATGTCGGCGCGGCGCAGAATCGCCGGGTCGAAACCGCCAATGGAGCGTTCCATGCGCCAGAACCTTTCGCGCCTCGCCGCTTTGTCCGCCATCGCCCTGGCCATCGCCGCCTGCGGCACCGCGCAGGTGCGCGACACCAATGCCGCGGTCGACGCCAATCCGCTTTGCACCTCGCAACCCAACCGGCCCGGCGAACCGGTGGCGGCCGAATGCGAGCGCAAGACTGAGGCGACCTGGTCGAGCGGCGATTCGAAATCGTCCGAACCGATCGATTTCAGCGGCAAGAAGCACTGAGCGATCGTGACATCGGCTTCACGCGCGCCTCACCGTGCGTAGGCATCCCCGTTGCCACACTGCGCTTCCGTTTCGGCGAGGAGCGTGACATGGGCGTCTGCGCGATGTGCGGCAACGATTACGACAAGGCCTTCACCGTCACCACCTTCGACGGCAAGGCGCAGGCGTTCGATTCCTTCGAATGCGCGATCCACATGCTGGCGCCGGTGTGCGCGCACTGCGGCTGCAAGGTGATCGGCCACGGCGCCGAACACGATGGCACGATCTACTGCTGCGCACATTGCGCCAAGGCCGCGGGCGTGCAGGGGATCGACGACCGCGCCTAAGCTTCGCCGGCATCGTCCTCGCGGCCGACCAACGCCAGGCGTTCCGGCGCGAGCGGAACCACCGCCCAGAACGGACGGCGGTCGCGCGCCCAGCCTTGCGCGGCTTCGCCGCAGATGTCGAGCAGCACGGCGAAATCCTCGCCGTCGCGCTCGCGCCAGTCCCAGGCGTTGTCGAACAACAGCAACTGGCCGCCTTCGGGCAGCCACGAGAGGTCGCCGAGCGCATCGGCGAGCGCGTCCCAGTTGCCGCCGAACCATTCCGGGAACGCCAGCGCCAGCGCGATCCGCGCCAGCGCGTCGTGCTTGCCCGCGCAATCGGCGAAATCGACCGGCACGACGTGCAGCCCGGCCTCCGTCGCGGCTTCGGCGAGGTCCTCGCGGTCGTTGCGATCGAAGTAGTACACGCCGTTGTTCGCCGGATCGAGCAGCAGCGCGCGCAGATCCATGGGCGCGGTCATCGCGAGGCTCCTTGCGCGTCGATGCGACGGAAACTGCGGTAGTGGTCGTCGCTGTACCAGTATTCGCCCGGCGGCGTGCCGCCGGTGACGATGCGGCGCGCGCCGCGGTCGTCGCTGCCCGGCGTTTCCACGGTGTATTCGCGGTACCAGCCGCGCGGCCGCGAAGGCAGTCGATGTTCCCGGTTCTGGAACACGGCGCCGTCCTGCCGGTGTTCGAACGGCCCGCCTCGCGCGATCAACGCCAGCGTATCGCGCGCTTCCGCGGGCAGGCCGGACGCATCCGGCATCGGTGCGGGCTCGGCGCGCGGCAGTGGAACCGGAGCTTCGCGCGGCGACGGTGTCGAAGTCGAAGCGGGAAAAGCCGCGGTCGATGCGGCGCGATGCGAAGCGAACCAGTCGCCCGCGACGAAGGCGAGCAGCAGCAGGCCGATCCAGATCCAGGCGTTGCGGCTCATCGGCGCAGGCGCGGATTCACTTCTCGGCCGGCGGCGGCGGCGGAGGAGGAATGAGCGGATCGGGTTCGGGCGGCGGCGCGCGCATGCGTCCGGATTGCGGCGGCTGCGGCGCGTTCGCTTGCGGCGTCGTGGTCGAAGTCGGGGTGGCGAGGCTCACAGGGGTTGCCGGCACGGCAACCGGTTCGGCTTCGGGCGTCGGCGCCGGTTCGCGCGGGCAACCGGCGAGCGTGGCCATCGCGACTGAGGATGCGGCGAGGATGGCGATGCGCTGTTTCATCCGCAGCTCACCTTCACGATCATGTCGTGCTCGTCGAGCATGAGGTTCAGGCGGTCGTCGCGGAAATCCATGGTCGCGGCCATGCCGGGCTTGAGCACGCGCACCGAATTCGCGCCGGTCGCGGTCTTCGCCTGTTCGACGACATCCTCGCTCGCGACCTGGCCGACGAAGCCCTGGCCCGGATCGGCCTGGCATTGCGCGAGGCGTGGCGGGAACGGCGTCGTGGCTTTCGCTTTCGGTGGCATCGGCGTGCACGCGGTGCTGGTGGCGAGGAGGGCGGACAGCAGGAGCAGGCGCTTCATGGGCGTCTCCGTGAACTGCGGGTTCGGTCGCACTTTAGCCGCGGCCGGTGCAGCGTGGAATGAACGCGGCCCTGCGCATTCAGGACTTCGCGGGAAACGGCCGTTATCCTCCGGCCGATGCGTCCTTTCCCCCTCGCCATCGCGCTGACCGCCACGCTTGCACTGGGCGGTTGCAGCGGCCCGCAACCCCGACCCAGCATCGCCCGCGCCACCACCATTCCCGCCGCCACGCCGCCCGCGCCACGGGATGCGACGCTGGCGCAACTGCGGCGGCTCGCGCCCGATGCCGATCCGGGCGTGCTCGCGCTGGCGCTGGCCGCGCGCGATTGCGCGGTGCGGGCGGGCGAAGTCGAGGCGGCTTCGAAACTCGCGGTGATCGACTATTCGCGGCCTTCGACCCTGCGCCGGCTGTGGGTGTTCGATGTCGCCGGCAACCACCTGCTGCAGGAAGAGTACGTCGCGCACGGACAGGGCAGCGGCGACAACTTCGCGACGCGCTTTTCGAACAGCGACGGCAGCCATGCCACCAGCCTCGGCCTGTACCGCACGGCGGAAACCTACATCGGCGACAACGGTTATTCGTTGCGCATGGACGGGCTCGATCCCGGCTTCAACGACAACGCGCGCAGCCGCGCGATCGTCGTGCATGGCGCCTGGTACGTGGATCCGCAACTGGCCGCGCGCCAGGGCCGGCTCGGCCGCAGCCATGGCTGCCCCGCGTTGCGCGAGCAGGTCGCGCGGGTGGTGATCGACGAACTCAAGGAACGGCAATTGCTGTTCGCCTACGCCGACGACGCGGCCTGGCTGCGGAACGGGCGCTCCTTCGCCTGCGACGGCCGCGATGCGCGGCAGATCCTCGCCGCAGCGCGCGCGCGTCCCGTGTTCGGCGGCGGCAGCGTCGCGACCGCGGCGCCTTGACGCCCGCCGCGCGCTAGCATGCGCGCCACGCGGAAGCGAAGGGGAACGCCGATGATGCGTGGTGCAGGCTGGCTGGCATTGCTGTTGGCCGTGGCGTGGTCGCCGATCCATGCGGTCGAAAACACCGCGCCGGCGGCAGGCGCCGACTACCCCGGCGCGATTTCGCTCCGGGTCGATGCGTCCGACGTTGACCGCCGCATCCAGCGCGTGCACGAACGCATCCCGGTGCGGCCGGGGCCGTTCACGCTGTGGTATCCGAAATGGATTCCCGGCAATCATTCGCCGACCGGGCCGATCCACCAGCTCGCCGGCCTGGTCGTGCAGGGCAACGGCCAGCGCATCGCCTGGACGCGCGATCCCGTGGACATGTATGCCTTCCACCTCGACGTGCCGGCGGGCGTCGGCGCGATCGACGTCGAATTCCAGTACCTGTCGCCGACCGCGAAGGACCAGGGCCGGGTGGCGATGACGCCGGACCTGCTCGACCTGCAATGGCACCGCGTGCTGCTGTATCCGGCAGGTTTCGACACGGATCGGATCCGGGTCGAACCGTCGTTGGCCTTGCCGCAGGCCTGGCAATCGGCGAGCGCGCTGCAGGTCATCGCCCGCGACGGCGATACGCTGCGCTACGCGCCCGTCTCCCTCACCACGCTGGTGGATTCTCCGGTGTACGTCGGGCGCAACTACAGGAGGATCGCGCTGGACGCAGGTGCGGAACAGCCCGTCTTCCTCGACGCCTTCGCCGACAGCGCGGAACAACTCGATATTTCGCCAGCGATGCTCGAGGCGCACCGCGCGCTGGTGCGCGAGGCCGACCGCGTGTTCGGGCCGCGCCCGTTCGCGCATTACGACTTCCTGCTCGCGTTGTCCGGCACGTTCAGCGGCATCGGCCTCGAGCACCGGCAGTCGAGCGAGAACGGCACCGTGCCCGGTTACCTGCTCGGCGACGCGCCGTTCGGCGGCAACACCCTGCTCCCGCACGAGTACGCGCATGCGTGGAACGGCAAGTACCGGCGTCCGGCCGACCTGTGGACGCCGAACTACAACGTGCCGATGCGCAACGACCTGCTGTGGTTGTACGAAGGCCAGACCGAATACTGGGCGATCGTGCTCGCCGCGCGTTCCGGCCTGTGGACGCCGGAGCAGGCGCGCGAGGCCATCGCCGACCTCGCCGCGACCCAGGCGCAGCGCCGCGGCCACGACTGGCGCAGCCTGCAGGACACGATGTCCGAGGGCATCATCGAGTTCAACGACGCGCCGCAGGCCTGGGAGAGCTGGCAGCGCGCCTACGATTTCTACAGCGACGGCGCGCTGCTGTGGCTGGACGTCGATACCCGCATCCGCGAACTGTCGAAGGGAACGCGCTCGCTGGAGGATTTCGCGCGCGCGTTCTTCGGCAACGCGAAGGACGCCGAAACGGTGTCGACCTACGGTTTCGACGACATCGCCGCGGCGCTGGAAGCGGTGCAACCCGGCGACTGGGCGGCGTACCTGCGGCAACGTCTCGACGACCACCGGCCGATGCTCGACGGCGTCGCGCGCAGCGGCTGGACGCTCGACTACGACGCGAACCCGAACCTCGCGGTCGCCGATGCCGGCGATGCGGACGACTACGACGATTTCCGCTATTCGCTCGGACTGAAGATCGCGCGCGACGGCGGCACGATCGGCGAGGTCGTCTGGGACAGCCCCGCGTTCAAGGCCGGGCTCGCGCGCGACGTGGCCGTGGTCGCGGTGAACGGCAAGGATTACGATGCCAAGCGGCTGGCGCGCGCGATCGCCGCGGCGCAATCGCGATCGAAGCCGATCGAGTTGCTCGTGCGCCAGGCCGACCGCCTGCGTACGGTCGCGGTCGACTGGCGCGAAGGCCTGCGCGCGCCGCACCTCGTGCGCGACGACGGCAAGCCCGACCTGCTCGGCGCGATCCTCGCGCCGCGGCGCTGAGGCAGCGGCGCATGGTCGCCGGCGCGACCACGGTTCCCGAAGGCGCGTGGCCGCGCAATCCCGGCATCGATGCGCTGCGCGGGCTGTCGATCCTGCTGGTGGTGGTGCACCACCTCGCGCTGCGCATTCCGCCGAAGCAGACCGCGCTGGCCGGCGTGGTGCCGGAACGCCTGCTCGGCGCGCTGGGTTATAACGGCTACGAAGCGGTGTTCGTGTTCTTCGTGGTCTCCGGCTTCCTGATCGCCGGGCATTCGCTGCGGCGCTGGGGTTCGCTCGCCGCCATCGACTTGCGTGCGTTCTACCGGCGGCGCGCGGCGCGCATCCTGCCCTGCCTGTTGTTGCTGCTCGCGGTGTTGTCGCTGCTGCATCTCGCCGGCGTGCCGAACTACGTCATCGACAAGCCGGGGCAATCGCTGGGCGGCGCGCTGCTGTCCGCGCTCGGGCTGTACCTCAACTGGTACGAGGGCCGCACCGGCTGGCTGCCGGGCGGCTGGGACGTGCTGTGGTCGTTGTCGATCGAAGAGGCGTTCTATCTCGGCTTCCCGCTTGCCTGCCTGTTGTTGCGTGACATGCGCGCGCTCGTCGTCGCGCTGGTGGCGCTCGCCTTGTCGCTGCCGATCACGCGCATGGCGCTGGACGGTAACGAGATCTGGCAGGAGAAGGCCTATCTCCCGGGCATGGCCGCGATCGCCACCGGCGTGATCGCCGCACTGCTCGCGAACCGCGTTTCGATCCCGAGGCCGCTCGCGCGGTTGCTGGCGTGGACCGGCGCGGCGGGGCTCGCGCTGGTGTTCGTGTTCGGCGACCTGCTGTGGAACGCCGTCGGCAACGGCTACATGCTCGTGCTCACATTCTCCGCTGCGTTGCTGGTGCTCGGGCTGCACGCGAATTCGCGCGAAGGCGCGCGCGGGATGCGCGGGCTCGGCTGGTTGCGCTCGCTCGGCCGCGCGAGCTACGAGGTCTACCTCGGCCACATGTTCGTGGTGTTCGCCGCGGTCGGCCTGTTCCGCCGTTTCGGCGGCGACGTGCATTCTGGCGCATGGTGGTTCCCGCCGGTGGTGCTCGCGTGCTGGGCGCTGGGCGCGGCCTGGGCGCGCTGGTATTCGCTTCCCTGCGAACGCGCGCTGCGCGGTCAGGGCAATTCGACGACTTCGCCGAGCGCCGACACGCCGCGTTCGTCGAACGCCTCCACCGACACGTAATAGCGCGGTTCGACGTTCAGCGCGCGCAGTTGCAGCGCGGTTCCGCGCGGATCGTCCGCGAACACCTGATAGGCGAGGGTGAGCCGGTCCGGGCGGATGCCCCAGCGCACGTTGTAGCCGACCGAGCCCGGAACCGCATTCCAGCGCACGCGTGCGTCGCGGCGGTCGTCGTCGCGGGTCGCGGCGATGCCGGAAGGCGCGGACGGCGGCGCGCCGTCGGCATTGCCGAACACGCGCAGGTCGGCGATCGCCAGGTGCGCGGCGCCGACATGTCCGTGCACGTAGCGCACATAGCGCGCGCGCACCGGCACCGGCAATGGCACGTACGCGTTCGGCCGGTCGCGGCGATCGTCGGCATCGCCGACTTGCGCCAATGGCGTCCAGTGTTCGCCGTCGAGCGAGGACTGCAGCGCGAATTCGGTGTAAATGTCCGGCGCGTCGGCGAAACGGCCCGACCGGTAATCGGCGTAATCGACCTGCACCGCGCGCACGGTCGCCTCGGCGCCGAGGTCGAGCGCCAGCGTTTCGCCCGGCGCGTTGCGCGCCGCCACCCAGAACGTGCGCGGATCCTCGTCGACCGCGCGCGATGCGTCGAATTCGCCGAGCGTCGAGGAAGCGACCGCGTGCTTGCGGTAGCTCAGCAGCATCCAGCCGGTGAACAGCGCATCCGGATCGTCGACCTTGCCGTCCGGCATCCAGTGCGGGAAATCGCCGAAGCGCGTGGAAACCGCCATCTGCCCGTCGGGATAGAACCTCGCAGGGAACATCGCGATGCGGCGCTCGAAGGTGTCGTTGACGCCGATCCACGGCGTGCCGCTGTTCCACCAGTTGCCGTGCGCGTCCTGGAACGTGGAGCCATGGCCGGCGCCGACGACGAAGCCGCCGGGCTTGTATGCGATCGGGTTGTACGTCGCGTATTCGAACGGCCCCAGCGGTTTGTCGCCGACATAGGTACCGTTCGCGTAGACGTTGTATTCGGTGCCGGGCGCGGCGTATTGCAGGTAATAGCGGCCGCCGACCCTGGTCATCCATGCGCCTTCGAGGTAATTGCCGGCAGCCTCACCGTTGGACAGCTTCGCGCCGCGATGGTCGGGACCGAAGCGTTCCCAGCCGCGGCTGCGCGGATCGAGCGCGATCAACGCCGTCGGTTCGCCGCGATAGGCGAAACCGTGCGGCGACTTGTCCAGCGCGATGCCGTAGATCGGGTAGTGGTCGGACGAATCCCAATACAGGTACCACTGGCCGTCGTCGTCGATGAACAGGTCCGGATCCCAGGGACCCGGCGGTGTCTTGCCGGCCGGCAGCGGGAACTGGTCGCGGCCCGGCGGCATCGCGGTCGGGATCCACGGCATCAGCCGGGTCAGGAAATCGAGCTTGCCGCTGGCGGGATCGGCGGATTGCAGCAGCGGTCGCGGCTGGAACGACGATTGCATGATCACCAGCTTCCTGCCATCGGACACGACGGCCGGCGCGACGATGCTTTCGAACGGCCAGCGCGTCGGCGCCACGAACGTCCAGTGCAGCAGGTCGGTGGAACGCCAGTAGCCGTCGGCCAGGGTCAGGAACAGGTAGTACGCATCGCCGTGGCGGACGATGGCCGGATCGGCGCCGGTGCGGTAGGAAATGCCTTCGTTGAGGCGCTCGAAGTTGTAGCGATAGTCGATGTCGACTGGATTCGCGTACGTGCGCAGCAGCGATTGTGCGGCTTGGACCGTGCTGGCCGCCAGCGCGAACGCTAATAGGGTCGTGCGCGGAATCCGCATGGACGCATCAAACCGCGCCGCGCGGCGTTTGTCCATGAAACGCCGCGTGTAACGCCCGCGATGCGATTCAGGCCGCGCGCACCACCCGCAGGGGATTGCGCCATTCCGAAAGCAGTTCCGCCTCGCGCGCCTTCGCCTTGCCCAGGTTCGCGTGCTTGACGTGGCCGTAGCCGCGGATGTGCTCGGGAATCGAGGCGATGTCCGCCGCGAGCGCCACGTTGCCGGCATCGAGCGCATCGAGCAGCGAGGACACCGTCTTCTCGTACTCGCCGATCAGCGCACGTTCGCCGCGACGTTCCTCGGTGTAGCCGAACACGTCCAGCGCGCCGCCGCGCAGGCCGCGCAGCTTGGCCAGCAGCTTGAAGGCGGTGAACACCCACGGCCCGTATTCGCGCTTCTGCAATTCGCCCTTCGCGTTCTTCTTCGCCAGCAGCGGCGGGGCGAGGTGGAAGTGCAGTTTGTAGTCGCCTTCGAACTGCTGTTCGAGCCGGCGCCGGAATTCGCCGCTGGTGTAGAGCCGCGCGACTTCGTATTCGTCCTTGTAGGCCATCAGCTTGAACAGGTAGCGCGCGACGGCCTCGGTGAGGTCGGTGGAGCCCGGCGCCTTCGCGGATTCGGCCGCGCGTACTTTCGCCACGAAATCCGAATAGCGCTTCGCATAGGCCGCGTTCTGGTAATCGCCGAGGAAGGCGACGCGGCGCGCGATCAGTTCGTCCAGCGAACGCGACAGGCGTTCGTCGTCCAGCGGCAGGAACGCCACTTCGCCAGCGTTCGACGCCGGCACGTGGCGCAGTTCGTCCTCGTCGCGCAGGTCGGCGGCCTGCGGCATCAGCCCGGATTCGTGCGCTTCGTTCGCGGTCGCGCCGAGCATCGGCAACGCGTGCGGCGTGCTTTCCGCCGGCGTCGGCACGTTGCGGATCGCACCCGCGGCTTCGGCGACGGCATCCGCATCGATGGCCGCGAGCCTGCCCCAGGCGAAGGCGGTCTTGTTCATCTCGACCGCGGCGCCGTTCAATTCGATCGCGCGCATCAGCGCTTCGAACGAAATCGGCACCAGGCCCTGCTGCCAGGCGTGGCCGAGCATGAACAGGTTGGCGGCGATGGCATCGCCCATCAGCGCGGTCGCGAGCCGGGTCGCGTCGACTTCGTGCAGCGCCTCCGATGCGGCCTCGCCGAGCGCGCTGCGCACCGCGGCGATGATGTCCGCCGCCGGGAACTGCAGGTCCGGCCGGGTGGTGAACGTGCCCGGCATCGCCTCGTAACCGTTGATCACCACCTGCGTGCGTCCGGCGCGGATCTTCGAGAGCGCCCAGTAGTCGTTGACCACGACCATGTCGCAGCCGAGCACGAGGTCGGCCTCGCCCGCGGCGACGCGCACCGCGTGGATGTCGGCCGGCGTCTTCGCGATGCGCACGTGCGTGGTCACCGCGCCACCCTTCTGCGCGAGGCCGGTCTGGTCGAGCACGGTCGCGCCCTTGCCCTCGAGGTGGCCGGCCATGCCGATCAGCGCACCGATGGTCACCACGCCGGTGCCGCCGACGCCGGTGATCAGGATGTTCCAGGGCTGCGACAGGTCGCCGCGCATCGTCGGCATCGGCAGCGTGGACAAGCGATCGGCCGCGTTGGCCCGGCTCTTGCCAGGCATGCCGCCCTTGCGCGGCTTGCCGCCGTGCACGGTGACGAAGCTGGGGCAGAATCCCTCGACGCAGGAATAATCCTTGTTGCAGTTCGACTGGTCGATCTCGCGCTTGCGCCCGAATTCGGTGTCCTTCGGCAGCACCGACACGCAGAACGATTTCTTGCCGCAATCGCCGCAGCCTTCGCAGACCAGGGTGTTGACGAACACGCGCTTCTGCGGATCGACCATCTTGCCGCGCTTGCGCCGGCGGCGTTTCTCGGTCGCGCAGGTCTGGTCGTAGATCAGGATGCTGGTGCCTTTTGTTTCGCGCAGCATCTTCTGCACAGTATCCAGCTCGCGCCGGTCGAAGAACTCAGTTCCTTCGGGAAAGAGGTTGTGGTCGCTGAACTTCATCCATTTCTTGATGTCGTCACTGACGACCACAATTCTCTGCACGCCTTCGGCATACATCTGCTGCGCGATCTGCGGCACGCTCAGGGTGCCGTCCACCGGCTGGCCGCCGGTCATCGCCACCGCGTCGTTGTAGAGGATCTTGTAGGTGATGTTGACCCCGGCGGCGATCGCCTGGCGGATCGCCAGCGAACCCGAGTGGAAATAGGTGCCGTCGCCCAGGTTCTGGAACACGTGCGGCGTCTCGGTGAACGCCGCCTGCCCGGCCCAGGTCACGCCTTCGCCGCCCATGTGGGTGAAGGTGTCGGTGTCGCGGTTCATCCACGTCACCATGTAGTGGCAGCCGATGCCGGCCATTGCGCGCGAACCTTCCGGCACCACGGTCGAGGTGTTGTGCGGGCAGCCCGAGCAGTAATGCGGCACGCGCGGGAAGTTGGCGCGCGGCAGCGCGAGCTCGCCTTCCTTGCGTTCCATCCACGCCAGCACCGCGTCGATCCTTTCGCTGCGATGGAACCTCTGCAGGCGCTTGCCGATCACGCCGGCGATGGTCGCGGGCGTGAGCTCGCCGGTGGACGGCAGGATCCAGTCGCCGTTCTCGTCGTACTTGCCGACGATGCTCGGGCGTCGGCCCCAGGCCTCGGGCCAGTTGTAGAACTGTTCCTTCATCTGCCGCTCGATGAAGGCCTTCTTTTCCTCGACCACGAGGACGTCCTCGAGCCCGCGCGCGAAACGCTCGATGCCGACCGGCTCCAGCGGCCAGGTCATGCCGACCTTGTACACGCGGATGCCGAGGTCGCGGCAGGCGGCGTCGTCCAGGCCGAGGTATTCCAGCGCCTGCAATACGTCGAGGTAGCTCTTGCCGGTGGTGACGATGCCGAGCCGCGCGTTCGCCGAATCCATCGCCATGCGGTCGAGGCCGTTGGCGCGCGCGAACGCCTGCGCCGCCTTCACCGCATAGCGATGCAGGCGCATTTCCTGCTCCAGCGGCGGATCCGGCCAGCGGATGTTCAAGCCGCCCGGCGGCATCTCGAACGCGTCGTCGCCCGGCAGCACGATCTGCATCGCGTGCGGATCGACCTGCACCGACGCGGAGGATTCCACCGTCTCCGCGATCGTCTTGAAGCCGACCCAGCGCCCGGTGAAGCGCGACATCGCCCAGCCGAGCACGCCCATGTCGAGGATGTCCTGCACGCCGGCCGGGTTCAGCACCGGCATCATCGCGCTGACGAATTCGTCTTCCGAACCATGCGGCAGGGTCGAGGAACGACAGGCGTGGTCGTCGGCCGCGAGCGCGAGCACGCCGCCGTGCTTCGACGTGCCGGCGGCGTTCGCGTGCTTGAACACGTCGCCGCAGCGATCCACGCCCGGGCCCTTGCCGTACCACATGCCGAACACGCCATCGACCTTGGCGCCCGGGAACAGGTTGGCCTGCTGCGTGCCCCACACCATGGTCGCGCCCAGGTCCTCGTTGAGGCCGGGCTGGAAGCGCACGTTCGCGCCTTCCAGGTATTTGCGCGCGCGCCACAGCTCCAGGTCGAAGCCGCCCAGCGGCGAACCGCGGTAGCCGCTGACGAAGCCGCCGGTGTTCAATCCGGCGCGCTGGTCGCGCAGGCGCTGCACGATCGGCAGCCGCACCAGCGCCTGCACGCCGCTGAGGTAGATGCGGCCTTCGACGCGCTTGTACTTGTCGTCCAGCGTGTAGTTGGGATCGGTCACGCCGTGGGTGAGGGCGGTGTTCGCCGAAGCCGGCGAGGAAAGTTCGGCGGTGCTGGTCATGGCGGCGGCTCGATCAGCGGCGTCCGGCGCGATAGCGCAGGCTCGGGGACGAAATTCTACCGTGGTCACGGTTCCCGCCCGCCCGCGGCCGGCCGCGCTTCCCATTCACGTTGCAGTATGGGTAGGCTGCAACGCGGCCGCGCATCCGATGCGGACAGGAGCGGCATGACTCTTTCGGCACTGCGGGTGTTGGTGGTGGAGGACCACGGCTTCCAGCGCCGGGTGGCGCTGCGCCTGCTCGCCGAATGCGGCATCGACGATGCGCTGGAAGCGTCCGATGGCGTGTCCGCGCTCGCGCTGCTGGAACGCCAGGCGCAGCCGCCGGACGTGGTCCTCGTCGACCTCGACATGCCCGGCATGGACGGCATCGAATTCATCGGCCACGTCGCCCAGCGCCGGCTGGCGCGCGCGGTGGCGCTGGTCAGCGCGCTCGATCCGGCGCTGCTCAACACCGTGCAGACCATGGCCCGCGCCTACGGCCTGTTCGTGCTCGGCAGCGTGGAAAAACCGCTCACCGGCGACAAGCTGCAGGCGGTGCTGGCCAAGTACGAGGAGCGCCAGTCCGAGGCCGGGGAAGACGAGGCGATCGAAGTCAGCGGCGAGGACATGCGTGCCGCGCTCGCCGCGGGCGAACTGGAGCCGTGGTTCCAGCCGCAGGTCGAGTTCGGCAACGGCAAGGCGATCGGCATCGAGGCGCTGGCGCGCTGGCGACGCGCCGATGGCCACGTGGTGCTGCCGCGGCATTTCGTCCCGGTGATCGAACGCCACGGCCTGGCCGAGGCGCTGACCGAGGCGATGCTGGTGCAGTCCTGCCAGTGGAAGCGCCGGTGGGACGAAGCCGGCCTGCGCCTGCGCCTGTCGGTGAACGTGTCGCCGGCGACGTTGCACGACCCGGCCGCCGCCGACCATTACCAGCGCCTGGTGCAGGAACTGGGCGTGGATCCTTCCGACGTGGTGCTGGAAATCACCGAAAGCCTGGTGATGGCCGACGCCGCGCGCGGGCTCGGCGTGCTCGCGCGATTGCGGCTGAAGGGCTTCGGCCTGTCCATCGACGACTTCGGCACCGGTTATTCCTCGCTGGCGCAGCTCTCGCAGGTGCCCTTCACCGAACTCAAGATCGACCAGGGCTTCGTCACCGATGCGCACGCGCAACCGCGCAAGCGCGCGGTGGTGGAAGCCAGCCTCGACCTGGCGCGCAAGCTGGGCCTGGAAACCGTCGCCGAGGGCGTGGAAACCACCGACGACTGGCAGATGCTCGCCACGCTCGGCTGCAACGCCGCGCAGGGCGTCCTTGTCTCGCCCGCGGTTCCGGGCGAGGAACTGGTCGCCACCATCGGCCGCTGGCGCCACCCCCACTGAGGGCTTGGGCATGGCCAGGCCGGCGCTCGGGATCCGCCACCAGCTCTGGGCCCTGTTCGGACTGTTCCTGTTGACCGGCGCCAGCGTGCTGGCGATCGACGAGATCGCGCAACAGCGTTCGCGGGTGTCGCTGGAGCAGATGAAGGACCAGTCGCTGCAGCGCATGCGGCTGCTCAACGCGGTGTCCGAGGGCTATGCCGCCGGCGTGGTCGATACCACCTTCAAGGCGCGCAATTCCCTGATCACCTGGCACGAGGGCGTGGCCCGCGTCGATGCCGCGCGCAAGGCGATCGACGGCAACTGGAAGCAGCTACGCGACCTGCCGCGCACGCCGGAGCAGCATGCGTTGTTCGAACAGGCCGGCGTCGCGCGCGAGCGCGCCGACGCCACGGCCGCGACCCTGCGCGCGATCCTGCAGCGCGAGGACATCAAGGCGCTCGGGGCCTTCGCCGACACCGAGCTGTATCCGGCGGTCGATCCGGTCACCACGCGCCTGCAACGACTGTCCGACGCCGCGATGCACCAGGCCGAAGGGCTGGTGCAACAGGACCTCGCGCGCGGGCGCACGGCCAGTGCGTTGCGCCTCGGCCTGTCGCTGCTGGCGCTGCTGCTCGCGGCGCTGGCCGGGCAGCGCATCCTGCGCAACGCCTATCGCGGGGTGGAAAGCCTGACCCGGCTGGCGCTGCGCATGCGCGAGCACGATTACGCCGCCGAACCGCGCTACCGCCCCAGCGGCGAACTCGGCGAGGTGATGGATGCCTTCCTCGCCATGCGCGACACGGTGCGCGGCACCGAATCCGCGCTCACCGAACAACTCGCGAACAACGAGCGCACGCGAGAGGCATTGCTGTTGCGCGAATCGCTGCAGCGATCATTGCTCGACGCGGCGCCGGTCGCGATCCTGGCGCTCAACAGCGATGGGCGCTACTTCCTGTTCAACCAGGGTGCGGAGCGGCTGTTCGGATACCAGGCGCAGGAATTCATCGGCCGCGATGCGCCGATGCTCGACCAGGTCGGCGATTTCGCCCCGGCATTGATGGTGCCCGGCGGTTTCGCGGCGATGGCGGCGCAATGGAAGGAACGCGGCGGCGCGCCCATGCCGGCGGACTGGCGGCTGCTGCGCGCGCTCGCGGAAGCAGGCATCGCGCCCGTGGAAGTGCCCATGCTCCACCGCGATGGCCACGCGGTGCACGCGCTGCTGGCGCTGGCGCCGTTGCCGGACGAACGCCACGGCGGCACTGGCCTGCTCGCGGTTGCCGCCGACCTGACCCGGATCAAGCAACTCGAAGCCGAACTGCGCGCCAGCGAAAGCCGCGCGCGCGAGGCGAACGAAGCCAAGAGCGCCTTCCTCGCCGCGATGAGCCACGAGATCCGCACGCCGATGATCGGCGTCACTGGCATGGTCGAGATCCTCGCCCATACCGACCTCGACGCCGAACAGCGGCGTTCGCTCAACGTGATCCAGTCTTCGGCGCAGTCGCTGCTGCAGATCATCGGCGACATCCTCGATTTCTCGAAGATCGAAGCCGGGCGCATGCAGTTGTCGCCGGCCGCGACCGACCTGGGCAAGGTCGCGCGCGGCGTGGTCGCCAACTTCAGCGGTTCGGCCTCGAGCAAGGGCCTGGTGCTCGGTTGCAGCGTCGATCCCGCGCTCGCCCCCGCGTACTGGGCCGACGCCCTGCGCCTGCGCCAGGTGCTCGGCAACTTCGTTTCCAACGCGATCAAGTTCACCGAACGCGGGCACATCGACCTCGCGATCGAGCTGCGGCGACGCGAAGGCGAGCGCGACCTGGTCTGCTTCCGCGTCAGCGACACCGGCATCGGCGTCAGCAAGGAGGCGCAGGCGCGATTGTTCCAGCCCTTCGTGCAGGCAGAGGGCGACACCACCCGGCGTTTCGGCGGCACTGGGCTCGGCCTCGCCATCTGCCGCCGCCTCGCCGAACTGATGGGCGGCGAGGTGGCGATGGAGTCCGAACCCGGGCAGGGCACGACCATGCGCCTGCTGGTGCCGTTGCAGCCCGCGCCGGAGGACGAAATCGACGTCGATCCGCTGGATGCGATCGCGCCCGAGCGCGTGCAGCCGCGGCATTTGCCGAGCGTGGCCGAGGCCGAAGCCGAACGCAGCCTGATCCTGCTGGTCGACGACCATCCGACCAACCGCACGGTGATCGCGCGCCAGCTCGCGCTCGCCGGTTATGCGAGCGAGACCGCGGAGGACGGCGCGCAGGGCCTGGCCGCATGGCGCAGCGGGCGCTTCGCGCTGGTGCTCTCGGACGTGCACATGCCGCACATGGACGGCTACCAGATGGCGCGCGCGATCCGCACCCTGGAAGCGAAGGAAGGTCGCGGCGGGCATACCCCGATCGTCGCGTTGACCGCGGCCACGCTGAAGGGCGAGGTCGAGCGCTGCCTCGACGCCGGCATGGACGACTATCTCGCCAAGCCGGTCGCCATCCCCGTCCTCGTCGCGGCCCTGCAGCGCTGGCTGCCGCATACCGCCACGCAGGCGATTGCGCCGGATTCGCCCGCGCCGATCCCGGCTTCGGCCGAAAGCCTGCCGCAACTGCATCGCCCGCCGCCGTTCGACGAACAGGTGCTGCACTCGCTGACCGGCGGCGACGAAGGCGACCTGCGCGCATTGCTCGCCGATTACCTCGCCAGCACCCGCGAGGACCTCGCCGGGCTCGAGGCCGCGCGCGCCGCTGGCGACCTGCCGGTCCTCACCCGCCAGGCGCACAAGCTCAAGGGGGCGGCACGCACGGTCGGCGCGCTGGAACTGGCCGACGCCGCGGAACGGCTCGAAGCCGCGGCCCGCGCCGGCGACTGGATGACCGTGCCGCCGCTGGCCACCGATGTCGTCACTGCCGGCGAACGCCTGCGGCTGTTCGTGGCCGAACGCTGGCCGGGCGCAAGCGATTGACAGTTATATCGCGGCGCGATATATATCGCGAAACGATATAGAGCCCAGATATGGCGAAGACCACCGAAGCACCCGCGCTCAGCCCGGTGATGCACCACATCCTGCTCGCGTTGCTGGAAGGCGAACGCCATGGCTACGCGATCATGCAGTCGGTCGAACGCATCACCGACGGCGCCGTGTCGATGGGCCCGGGCACCTTGTATGGCGCGCTCAAGCGGCTACTCGATGCCGGGCTGGTCGAAGAAGCCGGCGAACGCAGCGAAGGCGACGAACGCCGGCGCTATTACCGATTGACCGCGCTCGGTCGCCGCGCGGTACACGAGGAGACCGCGCGCCTGCAGCGCCTGGTGGAATTCGCGCGCGATTTCCTGCCCTCGGGCAAGCAGGTCCGCGCATGAACCGCGATCCGCGATGGCTGGTGTTCCTGGATCGCGCCTACGCGCTGGCGTTGTACCTGTATCCACGCGCCTTCCGCGAGGAATGGGGCGCACAGATGCGCCAGGCGATGCGCGATCACGCGCGCGCCTGCGCGAATGACGGGCGAAGCGCCTTCGAAGCCGTATTCCCGCTGCTTCCCGATCTGGTCGCCAGCGCCGGGCAGCAACAGCTGCAAGCCTTCGGCGAGGAGGCTGCGATGAGGCGACTCCTGCTCGGCTCGGCGTTGGCGCTGAGCATGGGCCTGTTCGCGATGCAGGCCCGCATTTCGACGCAGCTCGCCCAATGGCAGGAAGCGCGGAGGTGGATCGCCCTCGACACCGCCTACCGCAACGAACTGCGGCAGGCTGCGTTGGCAAGCCCGGAACCGGCCATTCGTGCGCTGGTGTGGACGCTGGACGATCCCGATGCACAAGGACGCACTACGCATGGTGCAAGCGCACAGGCGCGGATTTCGGTTGTCGTTGGACATGATCGCCTCGCCGACTTCCTCGCGGCGGCGAGTTGCGAGGATCCCGCGACACTGGCGCGGCTTGAAGCCGCCGATCCCGGCAACGGCGCGGTCTGGGCGGTTGCGGCGACTTGCGCGCAGCGCGCAAAGCGCACGGCCGCCGTGCGGCAGGCGCTGGTCGCGCTTGCGCAGGCCGATCACTACGACAGCCGCTCCGGCGACCTGCTCAGTGCCGGCACCGATCTCCTGAAACGTGTACCGGAGCCATTCGTCTTCATGTCGAGCAACTCCCCGTCGGGTCTTGAATACTTGGGAAACATCCTCTGGTACGCACATGCGCCCGAAGTCGAAGCCTTCGGAGGGTCGTGCAGCCGACAGGCCGTCGCTGCCGACGCCGTTCTGGCGGCGGACTGCCGGGCCGCGGCCGAGGTGTTGTCGCGGGCGGATTCGGACGGGGTTCGTCGCTTCGGAACGGCCTGGATGGCGAGGTACGAAGGACATCCGCTCGACGAAGCGGCGTTCCGCGAGCGCAATGAGGCCCAGCAGCAAGCGCTGGCGAAATGGTGGGCACTGGACGACGCCACGCGAACGACCCGCATCGCTGGTGGTGGGAACGAGATCGACCTCCTTCGCAACTGAACGTCGCGCGCCGGTCGCCATCTGCCGGCCGGCTGGATTCCCGCAGCGCACCGCCGCCCCGGTGTACCCTCGCGCGGAACCCAAGCGAGGTAGGTGCGAATGAAGACCGTGCTGGTGGCCAGTTCCAAGGGCGGTGTCGGCAAGACCACGGTGGCGACCCAGCTCGCCGCGCAGTCCGCGCTGGCGGGCAAGCGCACGGTGCTGGTCGATGCCGATCCGCAGCATTCCTCGATCCGCTGGGCCCAGCGCCGCGCCGGGCTGGACAGCGCGGTGTTGCCGGTCGACGGCACGCGGAAGAATTGGCAGAAGCACGTCCCCGACGATGCGCAGAACGTGGTGATCGATGCGCCGGCCGGGGCGATGGCCGAGCACCTCGCTTCGTTCCTCGACGTGGCCGACGCGGTGGTGGTGCCGTTGCAGCCTTCGGCGCTGGACCTGGAGGCGACGGTGCCGTTCCTGGAGGCGTTGTCGAAGCATCCGCGCGTGCATCGCGGCAAGTTGCCGGTGGCGCTGGTGGGCAATCGTTTGAAGCCGCACACGAATGCGTCGCGGCAGGCGATGGAGATGCTGGCGCAGTGGCCGTATCCGCTGGTGGCGCAGTTGCGCGACAGCCAGGCCTACGTGGTGCTCACCGGTCTCGGCCGCAGCCTGTTCGATTACCACTCGCAGCAGGTGCGCGACCACCAGGGCGATTGGCAACCGTTGCTGAAGTGGTTGAAGCGGGCTTGATCGACAAGGGATCGAAGGGAATCGCCGCAGGCTGGCATATACCGAAGCGGAATCCCGGCATATTTGCAGGAACAGGTTCCAACGCCGGGTTTGAACAGCAATTCGGTAGTTGAAAGTGGACGCTTCGCTTCAACCAGGCCTACATTCGTCGATAGACATTCCATGACGGAAACCCCATGCGCCAACTGATCCTGCTCCGCCACGCCCACGCCGAATCCGCCGGAGCCGGGGAAGACGACGCCGGGCGTCCGTTGTCCGACACCGGTCGTGCCGAGGCGCGCGCCGCAGGGGTGTGGATGCGCGAGCACGGCATCCATCCCGACCGCGTGCTGAGTTCGCCTTCGACCCGCACGCGCGAGACCTGGGCCGCGGTCGAGGCCGAACTCGACAGCGGTTTGCCGGTGCACTACGAACCGGCGATCTACGAAGCCACGCCCGGTGCGCTGATCGCGCTGGCCGATGCCAACCGCGATGCGGCGCGGCTCGTCCTCGTCGGGCACAACCCGGGGCTGGAGCAATTGCTGGCGCTGCTCAACAGCGGCCAGTCCGGCGATTACCGCGGCATGCCGCCGGGCGCGGTCGCGGTGCTCGGCCTGCCGGTGGAGGCCGCGATCGAGCCCGGCATCGCGCGGCTCGATGCGTTCTGGTGGCCGTGAGGGCTTGAGCATGGCGTGGCGCGCGGCCGCAGCGTGCGCTGGAATCGCGTTCGTGGCGCTCGCCGCCGGCGCGCAGGATTTCGACCACGCGCGCAGCCACATCGGCTTCGAATTGCAGACCCGCTGGGGCCAGCGGCTCGAGGGCGTGTTCCCCGATTTCGATGGCGGCGTGGAAGTGCTGCCTGACGGACGCCGCCGCGTGCGCATCGCCTTGCGCACCGCGAGCGTGGAAATCGTCGACCATCCGAACTACACCAGTTTCAGCCGCGGCGACGGCTTCTTCGCCGCGACGCGCTATCCGCAGGTCACCTTCCTGTCCGATCCCTATCCGGTCGGCCTGCTGCGCCAGGGCGGCCCGCTGCATGGCGTGCTGGAGATGCACGGCGTGCGCCGGCGGCAGGCCTTCATGATCGCGCCGACCCCGGCGGACTGCGCACGGCCCGCGTTCGACTGCGACCTGCGGGTGGAAGGCAGCGTGCGCCGCGGCGATTACGACATCGACGCCTGGCAGATCGCGGTGCGCGATCGCGTGCGCTTCCTCCTGCGCGTGCGCCTGGCCTCGGAGGCAGGTTGATGGCCGCGTGGCGATCGCTCGCGGCAGCGCTTCTGATGCTGCTCCTGGGCGGCTGCGTGGGCCTCAGCGCCAACCAGCGCGCGCGTGCCGAAGCGGTGGTCGTGGCCGGCCGTTCCGACGCGAGCACCTGCTCCGCCGCCGATGCCTGCGCGCAGCCTTCGTCCCTGCACCGGCTCGCCGCCGAAGCCTTCGCCGAAAGCGCGGATGGAATTCCCCGGCACCGCGCGCTGATCCTCGACGATGGCCGCGACGCGTTGCTGGCGCGAATGAACCTGATCCGCAGCGCGACCACCAGCATCGACCTGCAGACCTACATCTTCGAGGAGGACGATGCCGGCCGGCTGATGCTCGACGAATTGCTGGCCGCGGCGAAGCGCGGCGTGCGCGTGCGCGTGCTGATCGACCAGCTTTCGGCGCTGGAACGCGTGCAGACGCTGGCGGCGCTGGCCGGCGCGCACCGCAATTTCCAGATCCGCATCTACAACCCGGTGCTGCAGCGCGCACGCATCAGCTACCCGATGTACCTGCTCGCCTCGGCCTGCTGCTGGCACCGGCTCAACCACCGCATGCACAGCAAGCTGCTGCTCGTCGACGGCGCGATCGGCATCACCGGCGGTCGCAACTACCAGGACGACTATTACGACTGGGACGCGGACTACAACTTCCGCGACCGCGACCTGCTCGTGGCCGGCCCGGTGGCGCGCGACATGGGGGCGAACTTCGACGCGTTCTGGAAATCGCGGCGCAGCGTGCCGGTGGAACAACTCGCCGACGTCGGCGGCATGCTGCTCGAGCACGGGATCCCGCCGCTGCCGGACGCGCCGTACGAAATGCCGGAGCGGGTGGTGCAACTGTCCAACGATGCCGGCGACCAGGCGCTGGCCGCGCGCCTCGCCGGCCACGCGATGGACGTCGGCGCGGTGCGCTTCATCGCCGACCTGCCCGAGAAGAGCCGCGACGGCACGCATTCGGCTTCCACCGGCGGCCTGCGGGAACTGGTCGAATCGGCGCAACACGAAGTGCTGCTGCAGACGCCTTACCTGGTGCTGTCCAAGCCGGCGCAGCAGATGTTCCGCGACCTCCACGCGCGCCCGCAGCCGCCGAAGGTGGTGGTTTCGACCAACAGCCTCGCGGCCACCGATTCCTTCATCACCTACGCGCTGTCGTACAAGTACAAGCGCCGCTACCTGCGCGATTTCGGCTTCGAGATCCACGAGGTGAAGCCGTTCCCGCACACCATCCCCGCGTCGCTGCTCGGCGATGCCGATGCGGCGGGAACCGCGGCCACCGACGACGCGATCGCGGCGAACGACGCGAGCGATGCCGTCGCCGGCAGGCATCCGACGCCATTGATGCGCGAATACGCCGCGCTGCGCTATGCCGGCGTGGGCGTCAACAAGCCGCTGCCGCTCACGCGCGAAGGCGCGCGCCGCGGGTTGCACGCCAAATCCATGGTGATCGATGGGCGCATCGGCGTGGTCGGCACCCACAACTTCGATCCGCGCGGCGACGCCTACAACACCGAAAGCGCGCTGGTGGTCGACGATCCCGCGTTCGCGCGGGCGCTGGAGGCGAGCATCAACGGCGACTTGCTGCCCGGTAATGCATGGACGATCGCGCGGCGCAATCCGTCGCCGATCCTGCCGGGCATCGAATACACCCTGGCGAAGCTGTCCGAGCGCATGCCGATCTTCGACCTCTGGCCGGTGCGCTACGCCACCAGCTACGACTTCGTGCCCGGGCCGGAGTGTCCGCAACCGCTGCCGCCGAAGGATCCGCGCTTCCGCCAGTGCTATCGCGCGGTCGGCGATTTCCCCGAGGTCGACATCGGCTTCAAGAGCCTGCTGACGCGCATCTTCACCGCGTTCGGCGCCGGTCTCGCGCCGATCCTTTGAGCCTGGCCGAGGCCGCATCGGCGGCATCGAGCACGCGCAGGAAATTTTCGCCGGCGAGCTTCTTCAGGTCGGCGTCGCTCCAGCCGCGGCGCGCGAGTTCCTCGAACAGCCGGGGATAGGTCGAAACGTCCCCGAGGCCTTCGATGGTGTAGTCGATGCCATCGAAATCGCCGCCGAGGCCGACATGGTCGATGCCGGCCACGTCGCGGATGTGCTCGATGTGGTCGGCGACTTCGGCGAGGGCGACGACCGGCGGCGGGTTCTCGCGCTCCCAGCGATCCATCTCCGGGTTCGCCCTGGCGCGGTCGCCGCCGAATCGCTGCAGCAGCCCCTTCCATGCGGCGTCGCCGCGGTTCCACCAGTCGTCGAACGCCTTGTCGGTGAACTCCGGTACGAAGGTCGCCATCACGATGCCGCCGTTCGCACGCATCCGGCGCAGGACGTCGTCGGGCACGTTGCGCGAGACGCCGCAGAGCGCGGCGGCGTTGGAGTGGCTGAAGATCACCGGCGCGCGGGCGATGTCGAGCACGTCGCGCGCGGTGTCGGCGGACGCGTGCGACAGATCGACCAGGATGCCATTGGCCTGCATCCAGCCGACCATCTTCCGGCCGAGCGGCGACAGCCCGCCATGTTCCATCGGTCCGGCATGGCCGTCGGCGTACGCCGTCGGCCCTTCGTAGGCGAGGATGTCGGCGCGCAGCCCCGCCTCGGCCAGCCGGCGCACGGTGGCTTCGTCGGTGCCGAGGCGCTCGGGGGTCTCCAGCGACAACACCATTGCGATGCGGCCATTCGCATGTGCCTGGCGTATCTCCGCGCTGGTGCGCGCCAGCACGAGGTCGCTGGCGTGCAGCGCGACCAATGCGCGCGCGAATTCGAAGCCCTCCAGCGTGCCATCGAGCGTGGGCGCGTCGTCGTCGGTCCAGCCCGAATTCAGCAGCTGTGCGCCGAGCCGCCCCGCCCGCCAGCGCGGGATGTCGGTGTGGCCGCTGGTGCGCGTGCCGATGTCGTAGCCGTCTGGACCGCGCGGACAGCCGTCGCGGCAGGCGTGGTAATGGATCATCAGGTCGTTGTGGCCGTCGACCAGCGGGGTTTCGTCCAGTACGCGCGCGATCCGTGCTTGCACGTCATGGTCGGCCGGCGCATGCGTGCAGGCGGCGAGGACGGACGCCGCCAGCGCGATGGCGAATGCCGCGATCGGGCGAGGCACTCCGGTTTTCCGCGCGCGACCGGGCCAGGGGTGTGCGTGTTCGAACTCGTCGCGTGCCGCTCCCGTAACGCGCTTCAAAGATCGTTCTCCATCCCCTGCAATGCCGGCGACAGGATCGCCATCAGTTCGGGCCGGGCCTGCAGCCGCTGCCGTTCGCCCAGCAGCGCCGGCATGATCTCGCGCTGCATCGCCTCCGCGGCGGCGTTGAGGCGCTGCTCGGTCGCGGCATCGACCTTGGGCACGGCCCTGGCGCGCCGGGCGCAGTCGCGCATCTTCGTGCGCACCGCGTCGATCCTCGGCACCGCGGCCTTCGCGCTGGCCTCGTCGGTGACGCTGGCCAGGATCGCAGACATCTCCCGCATGTTCGTGGCCATGTCCGCGAATACCTTCTCGGCGGTGTCGCCGTCGCCGCGGCTGCAACCACCGACCAGGGAAAAGGCCAACGCCAGGACCAGCATCAGGGTTTTCATCGGTCGCCTCGGGTTTCGGCGGGGAAGCCGCTTGTCTAGGCCAACGGCCCGCGTCGCGCGATCCGGCCAACGCGGTCCGCGCCGAACCGGGTTCGCACCGATTCCCCGGCCCGGGCATCGCGCGACGCGGATGCGCGCGGGCAGGGATCGGCCTGGCCCATTCGTCCCGTGCCATCGGTGCGATGACTTTGCGCACGCGCATCGACGCAAAACGCGCGCGATGCTGCGGCGGCGCAACGTCCCCCAGCGTTGCGCCGCAGGAGCTAAGAAATGCCATCGCCCGATTCCCCCATCCCGCCACGCCGCGACGTGGATGCGGCGAAGCGCGACCCGTCGCCACCGACAGCGGCGTCGCAACCCATCCGCCACCAGCATCGCGAACGCGATTTCGGCATCGGTTACGGCAACAGCAGCGGCTACGGCCGGGAAGAACATTTCGCGCGGCCGCCCCGGGGCCCCGATCGCTTCAGGTGCGCCTGATCCACGGCGTTCGAACCGGCGGGCGGCCGGCACGGCGAACCCCCGATCCCGTGCTGGCCGCCCGTACCGGCATCGGCTAAGGTCGGCCGATGCGCAATGCCAGCCCGTTCCGCCGCACGATCACGCTCGAAGCCCTGAACGCGCTCTCGCGCGGCACCGCGATGGAGCCGCTCGGGATCGTGTTCACCGAACTCGGCGCGGATTTCCTGCGCGGGACCATGCCGGTGGACGCGCGTACCCGCCAGCCCTACGGCCTGCTGCACGGCGGCGCCTCGGTGCTGCTGGCCGAAACCCTCGGCAGCACCGCCGGTGGCCTGTGCGTCGACGAAGGCCAGGGCGTGGTCGGGATCGAGATCAACGCCAACCACCTCGCCGGGGTGCGCGAGGGCCTCGTCGCCGGCACCGCGCGACCGCTGCACGTGGGCCGCAGCACCCAGGTCTGGGAGATCCGGATCGAGGACGAACGCGGCCGCCTCGCCTGCATTTCGCGGCTGACGCTGGCGGTGATCGCGCTGCCCGGCTGAGCCGCGCGTGGCCGCCCGCGTGCCTGCCTCGCGTGTTCCCGGGTGAATCTCCGGATTGACCATCCGCGGGCGCCGGCCTAGTCTGCGCGTCTCGCCTCAGCCGCTGGAACGCCCATGTCGCTCACGCTCAATTTCGAACTCAACGACCGCGACCTCGAGCATTTCCACGCCGCGATGGAGGCCTCGAAGAAGGCCGCCGAGGGCAAATCCGACGCCGACATCATCGAGAACGCCGGGCGCCTGCTGGCCGATGCGCAGAAGGTGCGCATCCCCGATTTCATCCTCAGCCGCCTGCTGCGCCTCGACGACATGATCGCGATGCTGCGCGACGAGGCCTGGGCGCTGGACCCGGCCGACCGCGAGCGCGTGCTGTCGGCGCTGGTCTACTTCAACAACCCCAACGACGTGATCGCCGATTCGGTGCCGGTGCTCGGCTACCTCGACGACGCGGTGATGATCGAGATGTGCGTGCGCGACCTGCAGCACGAACTCGACTCCTACGACGACTTCTGCGATTTCCGCCAGCGCCAGGCCGAACGCCTCGGCCTCGACCCGGCCAAGGTCGGTCGCGCCGACTGGCTCGGCGGCCGCCGCGAGGAGCTGGTCGACCGCATGCACCAGCGCCGCGAACGCGACTTCGGCGTCGGCTACGGCAGCAGCAGCGGGTACGGTTCCGGCAAGACCTATGTCCGCGCCTGGCGCCCGGGCATGTTCACCTTCCGCTGAGGCGGCGTGAGCGCGCCCGCCGCGGGGCGCGATCCGGGGCGTCCCCTGCGTTATGCCCTGCGCGTGCCGTGGCTGATGCTGCACGCGCTGGTATTCCTGCCCATCGTGATGTTGCTGATCACGCTGCCGACGCGGCGCCTGCGCCTGTCGTCCGGTGAACTTCTCGACCATCGCCTGATCCGCTGGTGGCAGGGCGGCCTGATGCGCGTATTCGGCTTCCGCATGCGTCGCAGCGGCACGCCGTTGCCGGGTCCGACCGTGTTCGTCGCCAACCACGTCAGCTGGATCGACATCGTCGCCCTGCACAGCCAGCGCATGATGGGTTTCGTCGCCAAGCGCGAGATCCGGGACTGGCCGGTGGTCGGCTGGCTGGCCAGCCGCGGCGAAACCATCTACCACCAGCGCGGCGACCAGGCCTCGCTCGGCGGCGTGCTGCACGAGATGCTGGCGCGGCTGCGCGCCGGGCGTTCGGTCGGCGTGTTCCCGGAAGGACGCACCCGCGACGGCCGCGAGGTCGGGCCGTTCCATGCGCGCATCTTCCTCGCCGCGGTCGAGGCCGGCGCGCCGGTGCAGCCGGTGGCGCTGCGCTACGGCGCGCATAGCGAGGACCAGGCCGAAGTCGCGTTCAGGCCGGCCGAGAGCTTCTTCGCCAACTTCCTGCGCATCCTCGGCGACCCGGCGCGCGAGGCCGAGGTGCGTTTCCTCGAACCGATCGCGCCGGGCGCGGTCGATGGCCGCCGCCGCATCGCCGAGGAAGCGCGCGAACGCATCGTCGCCGCGATGCGCGAACCTTGATGCTTTGCTCCAGTTTGCGGGCGTAGGCTCGCCGGCGTCATGATCGAAACCGCTTCGCCCTACCGCCCGCCGTGGTGGCTGCGCAGCCCGCACGTGCAATCCATGTTCGGCAGCAGCCCGATGCGGATCCGCCGCGGCGCGCGCCTGCTCGCGGCGCTGGGCACGCACGCGGAAACGGTGGTGCTCGATGCCGGCGAAGGCGTGCGCCTGCAGGGCGTGTACAACGCGCCGCGCGACCGCGAACCGCGCGGGCTCGCCCTGCTGCTGCATGGCTGGGAAGGCAGCACCGAATCGAGCTACATGCGCCTGACCGCGGCGAAGCTGCTGGAAGCGGGATTCGCCACCTTCCGCCTCAATTTCCGCGACCACGGCGACAGCCACCACTTGAACCCCGGGCTGTTCCATTCCAACCGCATCGACGAAGTGGTGCGCGCCGCGACCGAAGTCGCGCGCCGTTATCCGCTGCGCCCGCTGGTTGCGGCCGGCTATTCGCTGGGCGGGAATTTCGCCCTGCGCCTGGCCTTGCGCGCGCCCGCAGCCGGCTTGCCGCTAACGCGCGTCGCCGCGGTGTGTCCGCTGGTCGATCCGGCGGCGACGATGGACGCGATGGAACGCGCCATGCCGCAGTACCTGCGCTACTTCGAGCACAAGTGGCGGCGTTCGCTGCGGCGCAAGCGCGAGCTGTTCCCCGAGGAACACGATTTCGACGACGCGACGCTGCGCCTGCGCATGCGCGACCTCACCGCGTGGATGGTGGAACGGCATACGGATTTCGCCGACCTCGGCGCCTACTTCGATGGCTACTCCATCGCCGGCGATCGCCTCGCCGCGCTGCAGGTGCCGGCCGACATCCTGATGGCCGCGGACGACCCGGTGATCCCCCTGCGCGATTTCCGCGACCTGCGGCCCGGCGGCGAAGTGCGGCTGGAGCTCGCCTTGCGCGGCGGGCATTGCGGCTTCCTCGAGAACCTGCGCTTCGACGGCTATGGCGAACGCTGGGTGGCGCGGCGGCTGGCGGCGTAGGGCGGAACGGGGCCCGGCGCTACACTAGCGGGCTCCCCGCCGTATGCCGCGTCCATGCACGACCAAATCCTCGATCTCCTCCGCCGCGGCGACACCGACGCGGCCCTGCAGCAAGCGCGGGTTGCGGTGGTGGCGACCCCGCACGATCCGGCGGTGCATCGCCAGCTGGCGATGGTCCTGCAACGGACAGGCGACCGGGCTTCGGCGCGGGCGGCGATCGAACACGCGATCGAACTCGCCCCGGACGATCCGGATGCGCATTTCGACCTCGCCACGCTGCTGTTCGCCGAACGGCAGCCGGACGCCGCGCAGGCGGCGCTCGGGCGCAGCATCGCGCTCGACCCGAACCAGTTCGATGCCTACCTGGTCCAGGCCCAGCTCGCGCTCGGGCGCGGCGACCTCGACGAGGCCGAACGCCAGCGCAAGCTCGCGGCGCGGGTCGAACCCGAACACCCGCACCTGGCCGCGATCGACGGAATGCTGGCGTTGCGCCGGGGCGATGGCGAGCAGGCGCAGGTGATCCTGGCGACGGCACTGAAGCACGCGCCCGAAGACCCGCAACTGCTGTACGCGCTGGGCTTCGCCTACCTGCAGCTCGGGCACCTCGCCTTCGCCGAACAGGCCATGCGCAAGGTGATCGAACGCGTGCCGACGGCGGTGAACCTACACGCGCTGGTTGCCGACCTGCTGCGCCAGCAGGGCCGCCCCGCGGATGCCGCCGAGGCGATGGCGCCGCTGCTCGCCGATCCGGCCACGGCCACGCCGGGCCTGGCGCGCCTGGCCGGCGAACTCGAACTCGAGGCGAATCGTCCGCAGGACGCGCTCAAGCACCTGCGCCAGGCGCTCGCTGGCCGACCCGACGATCCGCGGATCCTGCGCGCGTCGCTGGAGGCCTGGCGCCGGGTGGGCAATGCCGACGATGCGCGCTCGACGCTGGACGCGGCATTGGCCACGACCCGGGAAAGCCGCGATCTCTGGCAGGCGCGGCTGGCGCTCGAAGCGCCCGGTTCCGCCGGTGCGAAGGACGTGATCGAACGCTGGCTCAACGCCATGCCCGCGTCGGTCGAAGCGCACGAATTGCACATGGCCGACCAGATCCTGCGCAACGACGCCGATGGCGCCAACCAAACCGCGGCGAAGATCCTGCAGCTGGAACCAGGGCGGCATTCCGCGGAACTGCGCCTGTTCCAGGACCTGCTCGAACGCGATCCGGCGGCGGCGGTGGCGCGTTGCGAAAGCCTGCTGCCGCAGATACGCGATCCCCAGGCGCGCGCGCGGGTCGAGTCGTGGCTCGCGCTTGCGCACGATCGCGCCGGACATCCGGCGCAAGCCGTGGCGTTGTGGCAATCGCTGCATGCGGAGCAGTCGGGCCAGCGGATCGCGCCGTGGAGCGCGAGCGCATCGCGCACGGACTGGCCGCAACCAGGTGCCGTCGATCCGCAATCGCCGCGCGCCGCCCTGCTCTGGGGCGCGCCGGGTTCCGGTGTCGAACGCGTGGCGGGAATGCTCGCGGAAATGTTGCCCGCCTTGCGTTCCGACCGCTTCGGACCGCGTCCGCCCAAGGATCCGTTCCAGCGATTCGCCGCGATCGGCGAACTGCAGGACGGCACGCTCGCGCCGGACCAGGTGGTGTCGCGCTGGCGCGAAGCCCTCGCTGCGCGCAACTTGCCCGACGGCCAGGTCATCGACTGGCTGCCGTACTGGGACAACGTGCTGCTGCTGGCGCTGCGACCGCACCTGCCGGGCGCGCAATTGCTGGTCGTCCTGCGCGATCCGCGCGACATGCTGCTCGACTGGCTCGCCTTCGGCGCGCCGCTGCCTCTCGCATTGACGTCCGCGACCGACGGCGCGCGCTGGTTGTCGTCCGTGCTCGCGCAGGTCGCGGACCTGCACGAAGGCGACCTGCATCCGCACCGCCTGTTGCGGGTCGACGACAGCCTGGACGATGGTCCGGCGCTCGCGCGGCAACTCGGCGAAGCGCTTCCGGCGAACCTGCCGGTCCCGCCGCGCGAACTGGGTCCGGCGCGATTCGCCGCCGGCCACTGGCGCGATTACCGCGATGCGCTCGGCGCTGCATTCGCGCTGCTCGCCCCGGTCGCGGTGCGCCTCGGCTACCCTGAGGCCTGATCCGCGACGGAGACCGCCATGCAGTTGCGCAGCGACAGTTTCGGACACCGCGAGGCGATCCCCGCGGAGTTCGCGATGGGTACGCCAGAAGGCTTCGGCGGCAACCGCAATCCGCACCTCGCATGGGATGAAGTGCCCGTGGGAACGAAGTCCTTCGCGGTGCTGTGCATCGACACCGACGCGCCCACCGATGGCGCGCTGGTCGCCGACGCGTCCACGCCGATCCCGGTCGAACATCCCCGTGGCGATTTCGTGCATTGGGTGGTGGCGAACATCCCGGCCGACGTGCGCGAAATCGCTGCGGGCGGTTGCAGCGATGGCGTCACGAAGCGCGGGAAATCCGCGGGCCGCGATGCCGGCGGTGTGCGCGGGCTCAACGATTACACCGGCTGGTTCGCCGGCGATGCGGAGATGGGCGGCGAGTATTTCGGTTACGACGGTCCGTACCCGCCGGCGCACGACCTGCGCACGCACCGGTATTTCTTCCGCCTGTTCGCGCTGGATGTTGCCAAGCTGGAATTGCCGGCGCAGTTCACTGCCGCGGATGTGTTCCGTGCCATGCATGGGCATATGCTGGGCGAGGCTTCGATGTACGGGACGTATTCTCTGAACGAGGCGGGGCGATAAAGGGTCTGCAGCAGCAGAATCGTCGAAAAAAGAGTTTCCTCGCTATGGAACCAGCAATTTGTCTATACGGAACCGTTTAGATGATCAAGAATCTTGTAATCGCAATCCAGTTTTGCATTATCGTCTTCGGGCTTCTATTCGGATGGAATTGGGCGCGGCTCTACCAGCACCGAACGGAGCAACTTTTTTTCGTGAATCATCTTCGCATCATGGCAGACGATATTCGTCTGCTCACGACACTGAAGAATCGGATCGATTCCGGCAATATCGATCAGGCCAAGGTAAAAATCTCAACGACTGTTAATGGAATCGTTGAGGAAATGGAAGAACATATTGATCAAAGAGTCGACCCGAACATGGCGGATACGTTCGCCACGGCGAGGGAGGCTGGTGTCGGCCTGGACGAGATTGGAATTCATCGCGTATCCGCTGCAATAGATCGCCGCGTCAAGGATCACAGGGCACATTAAGCGCAGCGCAATGCGCCGCATTGCTTCCGGTTCGACCATTCGGCGCATTACGCCTTCGGCTAATGCGCCCTGCGGGCTATCGGTTCATTTCCCCGACGCATCGGACTCGACCACCATGTCGAGCACATAGGCGTGGCTTGAACCATCCGCCGGTGGGTTCTTGATCGTGTAGCGATCCACGCGCAACACGTTGCGAACGCCGTCTTCGTGCGTGTAACCCTCGATGTCGTCGTAGAAGTTCTCGAACGCTCCCGGCGTACCGACCTTCAGGCCCTTGTCGTCGTACTTCACCTCGCGCACCTGTAGGCATTGCTTGTCCGGGATCAGCGGGTGGCTGCAGGGCTTGGTCTGCGCCGCGACTTCCAGGAACACGCGTTCGCCCGGGCCGCCGTAGCGGGTTTGCGCGGTCGGTTCGCCGGCGAACACCAGGGTGTAGCCGGTCGCGGTGGCGAGCGTGAGCGTTGGCGTGTCGTTGGCCAGGAGCGTGAGCTTCGACGCGCCTTCGAGCCGCTTGCCGATCTCGCTGTCCAGCGCCATCAGCTTCGGGTCCGTGCAGGCCATCATGGTCGACACCATGCGCGCGACGGTCAGCGATTCGCCTTCGAGCGAATAGCCGCCGCCCATGCGGTTGCAGGCGTTGGCGACGCCGATGCGTCCGTCGGCGAAGTCGAGTTGCAACGGTTTGTCTTCGCGCGCGAACAGTGCGTCGATGCGCTTGCCGTCCGCGTCGGTCGCGTCCTGCAGGCGCCAGTGGTAGCGGCCGAGTTCGGCGTTCGCGTCGCTCGCGGCCGGTGCCGCCGTGGAAGCGGGCGTCGTGGCCGTTGTCGCTGGCGTCGTCGCCGTGTCGGAACCCTTCTCCGGGCAACCGGCGAGCAGGGGCAGCAGGATGAATGCGGGCAGCAGTCGTTTCATCGCGAATTCCTCCCCGGGAATGGCCCATGCAAACGCCGCAAGCGTTTGCAAAAGGTGAAGCGTCAGGCCGTTGCCGGCAGCCACAGCAGCAACGCCGCGCCGAGCAGCAGGCGATAGACCGCGAACGCGGTGAAGCGGTGGCTCTGGATGTAGCGCAGCAGCCATTTCACCGCGACGAACGCGGTGATCGTCGACACGACGAACGCAACCGCGAGCGCGCTCCAGTTTTCCTGGCCGATGCCGCCGCTCTTCGCCAGCTTCAGCAGTTCGTAGCCGGTGGCGGCGAACATGGTCGGGATGCCGACCAGGAACGCGAATTCCGTCGCGGCGGCGCGACTGGTCGTGCCGGCGAGCAGGGCGACGAAGATCGTCGCCGCGCTGCGCGAGGTGCCGGGGAACACGCCGGCGACGATCTGGGCGATGCCGACGAGGACCGCGGTCGTCCACGACACGGCGGTGCGTTCGCCTTCGCGCGCCGCGCGCTTGGCCGCCAGTTGTTCGGCGACCAGCATCCATACCGCGCCGATCACCAGCGCCCAGGCGACCGGACGCACGGTTTCCGGCAATTCCCAGCCCAGCTTCTTCACCAGCAGGCCGCCCGCGGCGGTCACCGCGAAGGAGAGCAGCAGCTTCAGCGCGTAGCTGCGTGCCTGTGCCGGGCCGAGCGCGATGCCGGCGGGGTCGTGCGAAGCCGGCGAACGCCGGCCCAGGAAACCGAGCACCAGATCCCAGAGGCGCCGGCGATAGATTGCGACCACGGCGAGGATCGCGCCGGCCTGGATGGCGATGTTGAACAGTTCGCTGCGCGCGCCCAGCCAGTGTTCGGCGATGAGCAGGTGGCCGGTGCTGGAAACCGGCAGGAATTCGGTGATGCCTTCGATGAGGCCGAGCAGCAGCGCGGAAACGAGGTCGGACATGGGCGGAACCCGCAGCGACGGCAGCCCGGGAGCATAGCCCAAGGCGAGCCGTTCGACGGATTTGGTGCAAATGCCGAGCGGATGTCCCCGATTTGGTGCAATTCTCTGCGAAAAACAATCAGGAATCCAGATGAATCAATCGCTTGCGCATTGCTTTCGACTGGCACGGCGCTTGCATTGCCCGTGGCATCCCATCATCCGCCGAGGCCGCCCATGTCGCTGGAGAACATCGAGAAACTGATCAAGGACCACAGGGTCGAATTCGTCGACCTGCGCTTCGCCGACATGCGTGGCGTACAGCACCACGTCACCTTCCCCAAGTCGATCGTCGACGCCGCGCTGTTCGAGGACGGCAAGATGTTCGACGGTTCCTCGATCAGCGGCTGGAAGGGCATCAACGAATCGGACATGGTGCTGCTGCCCGATCCGGACACCGCGTTCCTCGATCCGTTCACCGCCGATCCGACGCTGGTGCTGACCTGCGACATCCTCGACCCGGCGACGATGCAGGCCTACTCGCGCGATCCGCGCGGCGTGGCCAAGCGCGCCGAAGCTTTCCTCAAGGCCAGCGGCGTCGCCGACCAGGCGTTCTTCGGCCCCGAGCCGGAATTCTTCATCTTCGACAGCGTGCGTTTCGCGAACGAGATGGGCCACACCTTCTTCCACGTCGATTCCGAGGAAGCGCACTGGAATTCCGGCCGCGAGTACGACGGCGGCAACACCGGCTACCGGCCGATGGTGAAGGGCGGCTACTTCCCGGTCGCGCCGCTGGATTCGCTGCACGACCTGCGCGCGGAAATGTGCAAGACGCTGGAACAGGTCGGCATCGAGGTCGAGGTGCACCACCACGAGGTGGCGAACGCCGGCCAGTGCGAAATCGGCACCAGGTTCAACTCGCTGGTGCAGAAGGCCGACGAACTGCTGACGATGAAGTACGTCATCAAGAACGTCGCGTTCCGCAACGGCAAGACCGCGACCTTCATGCCCAAGCCGATCGTCGGCGACAACGGCAGCGGCATGCACGTGCACCAGAGCCTGGCCAAGGGCGGCGCCAACCTGTTCTCCGGCGACGGCTACGGCGGCCTGTCGCAGCTGGCGCTGTGGTACATCGGCGGCATCTTCAAGCACGCGCGCGCGATCAACGCATTCGCCAACTCCACCACCAATTCGTACAAGCGCCTGGTGCCGGGCTTCGAGGCGCCGGTGATGCTGGCCTATTCCGCGCGCAACCGTTCGGCGTCGTGCCGCATTCCCTACGTCGCCAACCCGAAGGCGCGCCGCATCGAGATCCGCTTCCCCGACCCGATGCAGTCCGGCTACCTCACCTTCGCCGCGCTGATGATGGCCGGCCTCGACGGCATCAAGCACCAGGTCGACCCGGGCGCGCCCAGCGACAAGGACCTGTACGACCTGCCGCCGGAGGAGGAGAAGAACATCCCGACCGTGTGCCATTCGCTGGACCAGGCGCTGGAAGCGCTGGACAAGGACCGCGAATTCCTCAAGGCCGGCGGCGTGTTCACCGACGACTTCATCGACGGCTACATCGCGCTGAAGATGAAGGAAGTCACCGCGTTCCGCGCGGCGACCCATCCCCTGGAATACCAGATGTACTACACGATCTGACCAAGCGGCGAACCCCGCCACGCGCGGGGTTCGCCCACCCCGGAGGCGCATGCCCGAGTTCGCGATCCGCGACGCCACCCACGAAGACGCGGCCGCGATCGCCGCGATCTACAACGTGCACGTGCGCGGCGGCATCGCCACCTTCGAACTCGAGGAAGTCGTTGCCGCGGAGATGGCGCGTCGGGTCGTCGATGCGCAATCGCGCGGACTGCCGTGGCTGGTGGCGGACGCGGCCGGCGCGGTGCTCGGCTACGCCTGTGCCGGGCCGTGGAAACCGCGCGCGGCCTATGCGCGCACCGTGGAAACCTCGATCTACCTCGACGAACCGTCGCGCGGGCAGGGCCTGGGCAAGCGCCTGTACGCGGCGTTGATCGAACGCCTGCGCGCGGCCGGCATGCACGTCGCCATCGCCGGTGCGTCGCTGCCGAACCCGGCGAGCGCGGCGTTGCACGAGGCGCTGGGTTTCGATTTCGTCGGCCGCTTCCGCGAGACCGGGTTCAAGTTCGGGCGCTGGATCGACGTCGGTTACTGGCAATTGCGACTGGAGGCGGGATGAACCACGAAGTGCTACGGGTCGCGGCGGGCGACGTTGCGTGGATGCTGGTGTCGACGGCGCTGGTGCTGTTGATGATCGTGCCCGGGCTGGCGCTGTTCTACGGCGGCCTGGTGCGTTCCAAGAACATCCTGTCGATGCTCACCCAGGTGCTGGTCGTCGCCTGCCTGGCGCTGGTGCTGTGGGTCGCGTTCGGCTATTCGCTCGCGTTCGATGGCGGCAATGCCGTCGTCGGCGGCCTCGGCAAGCTGTTCCTGCGCGGCGTCGGCGTGGACAGCGTGGTGCCGACGTTCAGCGCCGGCAGCGGCTTGCCGGAAATGCTCTACATCGCGTTCCAGGGCGCGTTCGCCGCGATCAGTTGCGCGTTGGTGGTCGGTGCGATCGCCGAGCGCGCCAGGTTCCGCGCGGTGCTCGCGTTCGCCGCCGCGTGGTTCGCGCTCGCCTACCTGCCGCTGGCGCACATGGTGTGGGCGTCGGACGGCTTCCTGTTCAAGCTCGGCGCGCTCGATTTCGCCGGCGGCACCGTGGTCCACATCAACGCCGGCGTCGCCGGGCTGGTCGGTGCGTACATGCTCGGCCCGCGCATCGGCTTCGGGCGCGAACGGTTGTCGCCGCACAGCCTGCCGCTGACCTTCACCGGCGCCGCGCTGCTGTGGGTCGGCTGGTTCGGCTTCAACGCCGGTTCCGCGCTGCAGGCCAACGCCACCGCGGTGCTCGCCTTCCTCAACACCCTGCTCGCGGCCGCGGCCGCGGTGCTGGCGTGGTGCGCGCTGGAAGCCGCGTTGCGCGGTCGCGCGTCGATGCTCGGCGCGGTGTCGGGCGCGGTCGCGGGACTGGTGGCGATCACGCCCGCCTGCGGCACCGTCGGCGTCGGCGGCGCGATGGCGATCGGCGCGCTCGGCGGCGGCGCGGGATTCTGGGGCGTCAATGCGCTCAAGCGCCTGCTGCGCGCGGACGATTCGCTCGACGTGTTCGGCATCCACGGCGTGTGCGGCATCGTCGGCGCGGTGCTGACCGGCGTGTTCAGCGCGCCCGCGCTCGGCGGCACCGGCGCGGCGGACTACGCGTTGCTGCACCAGTGCGGCGTGCAACTGCTCGGCGTGGTGGTGACCATCGCCTGGTCGGGCATCGCCTCGCTGCTGGCCTTCGCGTTCGCGCGCCTGGTCGCGGGCCTGCGCGTGGACCACGACGCCGAACGCGAGGGACTCGACATCAGCAGCCACGGCGAATCCGCCTACGAGCTCTGAGCCGGTCGCACCGATGCCGGCCTTGCACTACATTGGTGCAATGTCCATGGACACCGCTCCCGCCCTCGACCAGTTGGCCACGCCCGTGCTCTGGCTGCACGCGGACGGCCGCATCGCCGGGGCCAACCCGGCCTGCGCGCGCTGGCTCGGGGTGAGCCTGCGGCGCCTGCCGGGCCTGCCGATCGCGGCGCTGGAAGCCGAGGGCGAGTCGCTGGCGCGGCTGCTGGCCGAAACCCCGGGCCGCGAGTTCGCGCGCCTGCGCCGGCTGCCGATGGCCTTCCCCGGACCCGGGGCCGGAAGCCCGCGCTTCGCCGACGTGCTGCTGTCGCGGCGCGAAGGCGGCTGGTGGCTGGAAGCGCAACCGGTGGAGGAATTCCCCGGCGAGGATCCGGCGGTGGCGTTGCCCTCGGCGCTGTCGGCGGCGCTGAAGGGCCTCGCCCACGAGTTGCGCAATCCGCTGGCCGGGCTGAAGGGCGCGGCGCAGCTGCTGGCGCGGCGCACGCGCGACGATGCGACATCGCGCGAGTTGACCGGCCTGATCGAGGCCGAGGTCGAACGCCTCGCGGCCCTGCTCGACCACCTGCTGTCGCCGGCGCCGGCGCGGCCGTTCGAATCGCTGAACATCCATGTGGTGCTGGAACGGGTGCTTCGCCTCGCGGAGAACGACGCCGGCTGGGCGGTGAAACTGCTGCGCGACTACGACCCGAGCCTGCCCGAACTCGATGGCGACGCGGACCGGCTCACGCAGGCGACATGGAACCTGGTGCGCAACGCGATCGAGGCCGGCGCCGCCAGCGTCACGTTGCGGACCCGTGCCGAACACGGCGTGCGCATCGGCGACGCCACGCCGGCGACGGTGTTGCGGCTGGAGATCGTCGACGACGGCCGCGGCGTGCCCGAGGACCTGGCCGAACGCCTGTTCCTGCCGCTGGTTTCGGGCCGCGCCGAAGGCAGCGGTCTCGGCCTCGCGCTGGCGCAGCAGGTCGCGCGCGAGCACCGCGGTTCGCTCGCGTACCGTTCGCGCCCGGGGCATACCGTGTTCACGCTGTTGTTGCCGTTGAACGTCGCGACGGAGGCGAACGATGGCTGAGCCCGCGCGCATCTGGGTGGTGGACGACGACCACGGCGTGCGCTTCGTGCTCGCCACCGCGCTGCGCGAGGCCGGGTACGCGGTCGACGGGTTCGATTCGGCGCAGGCCGCGCTCGCGGCGCTCGGATCGCGCGGCGTCCCCGACCTGCTGTTCACCGACGTGCGCATGCCCGGCGACGACGGGCTCGCGTTGCTGGAGAAGCTGAAGTCGCGGCATCCGGGATTGCCGGTGATCGTGATGAGCGCCTACACCGACCTCGCCAGCACCGCCGGCGCGTTCCGCGGCGGAGCGCACGAATTCCTGTCGAAGCCGTTCGACCTCGACCATGCGGTCGCGCTGGCCGCGCGCGCGCTGCCGGAAACGCGACAACCGGCGCGCGCGGCGAATGCATCGACGGAATCGCGATCGCCGGCGCCGGCGCCGGACGAGGCACCGCAACTGCTCGGCGATTCGCCGCGCATGCAGGCGCTGTTCCGCGCGATGGGCCGGGTCGCGGCCGCGCCGCTGAACGTGCTCGTCACCGGCGAGACCGGCACCGGCAAGGAACTGGTGGCGCGCGCTCTGCATCGCGAGTCGCCGCGCGCGCGCAGGCCGTTCATCGCGCTCAATACCGCGGCGATCCCGTCCGAATTGCTGGAGAGCGAACTGTTCGGGCACGAAGCCGGTGCGTTCACCGGCGCGAACAGGCGCCATGTCGGGCGCTTCGAACAGGCCGACGGCGGCACCCTGTTCCTCGACGAAATCGGCGACATGCCGCCGGCGCTGCAGACGCGCCTGCTGCGCGTGCTGGCCGAAGGCGAATTCTTCCGCGTCGGCGGGCGCGAACTGATCCGCGTCGACGTGCGCGTGGTCGCGGCCACGCACCAGCCGCTGGAAGCGCTGGTCGCCGAAGGCCGCTTCCGCGCCGACCTGCTGCATCGTCTCGACGTGGTGCGCCTGCGCCTGCCGCCGTTGCGCGAACGGCGCGAGGACATCCCGCTGCTCGCATCGCGTTTCCTCGCCGCGGCCGCGGCCAAATTGCATGCGCCGGCGAAGCGGCTTTCGCCCGCGACGCTGGAACGGCTGCAGGCGTACGACTGGCCGGGCAACGTGCGCGAACTCGAGAACCTGTGCTGGCGCCTCGCGGCGCTGGCGCCGGGCGCGACCATCGGTGCGCACGACCTGGACGAAGCCGCGGGACCGCTCGCCGCGTCCGCAATCGAAGGCGATGCCTGGGAAACCGCGCTCGGCGAATGGGCGCGCGCGCAATTGCGCGACGGCGCGGGCGACCTGCATGCGCAGGCGCGCGAGCGCTTCGACCGCGTTCTGCTGCAGGCCGCGCTGGAGCACAGCGAAGGACATCGCGGCGCCGCGGCGGAAAAACTCGGGCTGGGCCGCAACACGCTCACGCGCAAGCTCGGGCCGGGGCGCAAGCGGCGCTGACGATTCACGGCAATTGGTTCACTGCGGCGCAACATCGCCTGCGCGAACATCGCGGACTTCGACCGGAGATCGCCATGAAATTCAGGATCGTTGCGTTCGCGTCCGTTGCTGCCGTGCTCGCCGGTTGCGCCAGTGCGCCGAAGTCCGATCCCGCATCCGCCACCGGCGGCATCGGCATGGCCAGCGTCGCGCTCGCGCCGGCCTCGGGCAGCATGGTCAGCGGCAAGCTGATGCTGATGCCGATGGACGGCGGCGTGCACGTCACCGGCGACATCGGCGGACTCGCGCCCAACAGTACCCACGGCTTCCACATCCACGAGAAAGGCGATTGCAGCGCGGCCGATGCTTCCAGCGCCGGCGGCCATTTCAACCCGAGCGGCGACATGCATGGCCGTGCAGGTGCGCCGCACCACCACCTCGGCGACAACGACAACCTCGTCGCCGACGCGGACGGCGTCGCGCACGTCGATGCGCACTTCGCTGGCGTCGTGCTCGGAGGCGGCGGTGCCGACGACATCGTCGGCAAGGCGGTGGTCGTGCACGCCAACGCCGACGATTACACCTCGCAGCCGGCCGGCAACGCCGGTGCGCGCATCGCCTGCGGGGTGATCGCCACGCCCTGAGTGCGCTCAGGCGTCGACGTAGTCGAACACCGCGACGATGCCGTGCGCGCCGAGCACCGCGGCGAACTGGCGCAGCCGCGCCTCGTAGGCGGCGTAACCGCGTTCCGCGCGTTGCGCGTCCTGGTCGCCCGCGAAATTGCGCTGCCAGCGCGCGGGCGAAGCGATCTCGAGGTGGACGTCGCCACCGGCGTAGCGCAGGCGCGGCTCCGGCGGCGCATCGACCTCGATGCTGCCGTCCGGCGCGAGCAGCGCCACTTCGATCACCGGCCACAACGCGCCCAGCCCGGCGTGTTCGTACTGCAAAGCCATCATCGCGGCGAGGTCGTGCAGGGTGAACAGGCGCGCGTGCTCGATGCGCGCGGCGAACGCCTCCTGCGCCAGCAGCGCGGTGCGCGCCGAGGCCATGCCGCGATCCAGCAGCTCGGCTTCGAAGACGTCCCGCACCGCCGCGGCATCCGCGCCGGTCAGCAGGAACGGGAGCACCCGCAGCGCGCCTCCGCGCAATTCGGGTTCGGCCATGAACGGCAGCGGCACCCGACCCTGCGCGTCCGCGCCGAAGGCGAAGATGCGCGCGGCCTGGCCGGCGTCGCGCGGTGCACGCGCGTGCACTTCGGTCAGCCGGCGGTGCAGCGGCCAGCCGGGGCGCAGGGCCTCGGCCGGGTCGAAATGCGCGCCGGCGAGCACGAGGTCGCATTGCGCGGCCCGCGGCGCGATCCGCGCGAGGTCCAGGGCCACGCATTCGGCCAGCGCCATCGCCGCGTCGGTGGCGAGCGCATCGACGCCGATCGCGCCGTCGGCGAGTTCCAGCGCGAGCAATCCGGCGGCAGTGGCGTCGTGGTCGTGCATGGCCTCGGCGTCGTGATTGGCCGCACACGGGCGCGGCGCTAGACTGCGGCCATTATGCCCGCGCGCGTCGCGCGGGCCATGCGAGGTGCGAACACCATGCTCCAGGGCCGTCCCGTCGCCGTGCTCGGCGGCGTCCGCATTCCCTTCTGCCGGCAGAACACGGCCTACGCCGACGTCGGCAACCTCGGCATGGGCGTGCGCACGCTTGGTGCGCTGGTCGAGAAGTTCGGCCTGCACGGGCAGGTGCTGGGCGAAGTCGCCTTCGGCGCGGTGATCAAGCATCCCTTCGACTGGAACCTCGCGCGCGAGGCGACGCTGTCCTCGGGATTGTCGCCGCTCACCCCGGGCATCACCCTGCAGCGCGCCTGCGGCACCTCGCTCGACAGCATCATGGTCGTCGCCAACAAGATCGCCGCCGGGCAGATCGAAGCCGGCATCGGCGGCGGCAGCGACACCACCTCCGACGTGCCCATCGTCTACGGCCAGGCCTTGCGCCGGCGCGTGCTCGAGGCGGCGCGGGCGAAATCGACGAAGGACAGGCTCGCCGCGTTCAAGGGCTTCCACCTGCGCGAACTCAAGCCGGAATTCCCCGGCGTCGCCGAACCGCGCACCGGCAAGTCGATGGGCGACCACTGCGAGGACATGGCGAAGGAGTGGAACATCTCGCGCGATTCGCAGGACGAGCTCGCGGTCGCCTCGCACCACAAGCTCGCCGCCGCCTACGAACGCGGTTTCTTCGACGACCTCGTAGTCAGCTTCCGCGGCGTCTCGCGCGACAACATCCTGCGTCCGGATACGTCCATCGAAAAACTGGCGACGCTGAAGCCCGCGTTCGACAAGACCTCGGGCCGCGGCACCCTCACCGCCGGCAACTCCACCCCGCTCACCGATGGCGCCGCCGCGTGCCTGATCGCGTCCGAGGATTGGGCGGCGAAGCATGGCCACGAGGTGCTGTGCCGGATCCGCGACACACAGGTGGCGGCGGTCGATTTCGTGCATGGCGAAGGCCTGCTGATGGCGCCGACCGTCGCGGTGCCGGAATTGCTGGCGCGCAACGGGCTGACGCTGCAGGACTTCGACCTGTACGAGATCCACGAAGCCTTCGCCGCGCAGGTGCTGTGCACGCTGCGCGCGTGGGAGAGCGAGGAATACTGCAGGAATCGCCTCGGTCTGGACGCGCCGATGGGCCGCATCGATCCGGCCAGGCTCAACATCAACGGTTCCTCGCTCGCCACCGGGCATCCGTTCGCCGCCACCGGCGCGCGCATCGTCGCCACCGCCGCGAAGGAGCTGAAGCAGCGCGGTGGCGGCCGTTGCCTCGTGTCGATCTGCACCGCCGGCGGCATGGGCGTGGTGGCGATCCTGGAGCGGTAGGGGCATGCATGCGCACATCGCCGCGCATGCGACATGGTTGTTGCGCGCTGCGTGCGTCCTGATCGCATTCGCCGGCTGGGAATCGGCCAGTGCCCACGGCGGCGGTCTCGACAAGAACGGCTGTCACACCAATCGCAAGACCGGCGATTACCACTGCCACCGCGCGCCATCGACGCAGGTTCCAGCAAAGCCACCCCGCGCCAAGACCCCTGCGACAAATCTGGCGCCGGCCTCGGGGCCGAAGCCGAAGCAGCACAACGAGCGTGTCTTCCGCAACTGTTCCGAAGCACGTGCAGCGGGTGCGGCGCCGGTCCGACGCGGCGATCCCGGCTATGGAGCGCACCTCGATCGCGACAACGATGGTGTCGGCTGTGAGTGAAAACCGGAGCGGACTATGACCAAGCAGTCGTTCTCCGCAACGCCCGCTCCGCCGCGGCGTTGATCGCGTCCCAGTCGCGCCTGCCGTCGGCACGGACGACTTCGGCCTTCGGCATCCGGGAAAAGAACAGTTCCGCCTGTCGCCACGAGCGCGCGGGCGAGGGCACGAACACGCCGGCGATGCGTCCGTCGAATCCGGAACTGCGATCCACGCGTCCGTTCGCATCCAGTTTCCCGTACAGCGGTTTCGCAGTGTAGTAACCGCGCAGCAATCGCGATTGCGGATCGCGCAGCGGGTGGAAATCGCGTGCGTGCAGCGGATAGCGGAACCAGTGCGAGAAACCCGCGAGTTGCGCCGGAAGGTCGCGTGGGTCGAGCGCAGCCGGCAGCATCACTCCGCCAGGCGCGGAATGCCGTGCTCGTCGCGGATTTCGTGCACGGCGCTGTCGCCGATCCGCTCGCGCAACTCGCGGCCGGGAAGTTCCACCGTCGCTTCGCCGCGCGTCGCGCGCAATGCGTTCGCATAGCTGCGCTGCGCGCGTTCCATGTCGCCGACCCCGACATGCACGCAACCGAATTCCTCCCACGCCTCCGCGCCCGCGCCCTGCGCCAGCGCGCGGTGCAGGCTCGCTTCGGCCTGCGGCCAGCGCCCTTCCGCGCGATCCAGCCGCGCAAGCGTCAACAACAACGCCGGGCTCGACGGGTGCGCCTGCAGCCAGCGTCCGACGTTCGCGCGGCGCTGTTCGATGCGGCCATTGACCGGCAGCGTGCCGTAGCGCGCGGCGAGGGTTTCATCCCAGCGCGCATCCAGCGCCTGCTCGACCGACTTCAAGGCGGCATCGTCCCAGCGCAACGCGGCGGCGCGGTCGGCGTAGGCCAGCACCGCCTCGGGTGCGTTGCGAACGTCCTTCGACAGGCGATCCCACACGTTCGCGAGCGCGTTGGCATCGGCGGCTTCGCGCAAAGCGGCCGCGGCCCAGCGTTCCTGCAGCGCGTCGAGTTGCGAATTTGGCAGGGCTTGCTGCTGGCGCAAGGCGCCGAGCAGGCCATAGGCCTCGGCGGATTTTCCGCTCGCGGCCAACGCCTCCGCGCGCAATGCCAGACCGCGCGGCGGCAGTGGCCGCGCCTCCGCCGCATCGAGTGCCACCAATGCATCGGTGGCGCGTCCGTCGGCAAGCGCCTGCTCGCCGACCGCGATCGCGCGTGCGGCGGCGTGGCGCGGATCCAATGCGTCGATATGCGCCCGTGCGGCGGCGGCATCGCCGCGTGCATTCGCCGCCCGTGCGGCGGCCACGCGCGCGTAGGCCGCGTCGTGGCCTTCGTCGGCGGCGCGCGCAAGTAGTTGTTCCGCGCGTTCGTAATGGCCCGCGTGCAAGGCATCGAGGCCTTCGCCCAGCCGTGCCTTGGCGTTGCGGTCGCGACGCTGGCGCCAGGCGCGGAAGGGCAGGGCCAGCAGCTTCCACAGCACGCCGATGACCAGGATCGCGACGAGTACGCCGATCGCCGCCGCGGCGACGGTGGTCGTGTAGTCCGTGCCGCGGAAACGCACCAGCACGTAGCCCGGGTCGGCCAGCAGGAACTGCGCGGCGAGCGCGCCGAGCAGGGCGAGCACGATCCAGAACAGCAGGCTGCGGAACAGGTTCATGGCGGTCTTCCTTGCGGGACGCATCGACCCTAGCGCAAGCCGCGTTGCGTCGCCGTCGCGGAGATGAACGCGCGTCGAATCAGCGCGAACGCAGCGCCTGCAATTGCTGCAGGGTGCTGCCCAGTACGGGCATCGACACCGCGAGCGGACGCGCACGCAAGGCCTGCAGCCTTGCGTCCAGCGCGCGGCGTCGTGGCGAGTCCGGCCACAGCCGGTGCAGCCACAGGCCGGTGCGATCGAGCGCTTCGCGCCAGGCGACGGCGTCGCGGCGTTCGGCCGCCGCGCGGGCGAGCCCCAATTCGAGTTCGAGCCCGGCACGCGCATTGCGGCGATCGACCGGATCCGTGGCGATGGCGGCGTTGCTCGGTTGCACGCGCACGACGCGCGACAGCAGGCGTTCCCACCACGGTGCGTTCGCATCCTCGACCGGGGTCGCGTCGCCGGCCGCGGACGGAAGCGATGCGGAGAAGGCCGCGAGTTCGCGCAATGCGGTCGCGCGCGGGTCGGTGCCGAGCGCATCCAGCGCGGCGCGCTCCTGCACCAGGGTCTGGCGCAGATCGAGCAGTTTCGGGTCGTCCACGCGTCCGAGCAACGAAGCGGCGAGCGCGTAGGCGCGGCGCGCGCCGTCGAGGTCGCCGGCGAGTTGCAGGCGTTGCTGGCCGGTGGCGAGCAGCAACGCGGTTTCGTCGAGGAACAGCGCCTGCGCGCCGTGGCGATCCGGGTCGGCGAGTTTTTCCACCGTCTGCTCGACCAGCGCAGAACGCTGGCCGAGGCCGATCACTTCCTCGCGCAGCACGCGGTTGGTGGCCTCGTCCTGTTGCAGGCGCAGCGATTGCGCGCGTTGTTCGCCACGCAAGGCATCGAGGCGCGCGTCCAGTGCGTCGACCTGCTCGGCGAAGCTGCGGCGCATCGCCGCGTCGTGCGCGGACCAGGCCCGCCAGCCGCGCCAGCCGGCGAAGGCGAGGATCGCCAACGCGAGCAGCGTGAAGACCAGCGCGCCGCGGCCGAAACCGGAGCGGGGTGCGGAAGTGGAATCGGCGGAGGTCACGGGCGCGGGGGAAGGCGGAGCGTGGCGCGCATGCTACCCGATGGCAGCGGCCATCGCCGCGACGAGGTCGCGCGGACGCGCGCTGGCCGCGACCACGATTCGGCCCTGGAATCCGGTCTCGCGCGCCGCCCCTGCGAGGCGTTCGCTGGCCGCGGCGACATCGGCCTTGCGCAACTTCGCGGCGAGGCCGGCGGGAAGCCGCGCCAAGGCCAGTTGCAATGCTTCGCCGCTGCCGAGCGCGAGCCATGGCGTCGCACACAACGCATGCATCCGCGAAAGCACGATCGGCGCAAACGGAATCTCGATGCGCCGATACACGTCGGCGCGCAACACCTTCGCGCCGCGTTTCCGCAGCGCGGGTGCGATCAGGCCGCGGCCGCCGGGCGCGGTCAGCAGGCCGATGCTGGATCCGCGCACGGACCGCAGTTCGGGGAGCGAAAGCAGTCCCTCGCTGTCCATCCGCGAGGGCGAGACGACATCGTCGATCCCTGCGCGGCGCAATGCGGCCGCGGTGCCGGCGCCGACCGCGCACCAGACTTGTGCGCGGCGCTTGCGCAACGAAGACAGGGTCGATGCCGCGCGAACGGCCGCAGGACTGGTGGCGATGACGACGTCAGCGGCCAGCGCATCGCGCAATGCGCGCCGCGTCGCGGCATCCTGTTGCGCTTCGACCCGCCACGGCGACAGCGCCAGCACTTTCGCGCCTCGCGCGGCGGCGGCGGCGCGCAAGGTCGCGTGCGCACCGACCGGGCGCAGCGAAATCACATAGCATCCCGCCAGCGGCATTCGCCTCGACTTCGCCATGCAACGAGCATACATACATGGATTCAGATTCCGAACCCGCATTGCAATCGCTGCTCGCCCATTACCTGTCGATGCCGCCAGTGGCGGCCATGCAGCTGGACATCGCCGGTGCCGATGCCGGCAGCCTGCGCCTGTGCGCACCCCTGGCTGCGCACGTCAACGACAAGGGCTGCGCGTTCGGCGGCAGCCTGGTTTCGCTGATGACGCTGGCCGGCTGGGGCGTGGCCACGCTGGCGCTGGAACGCGCCGGCCTGCATGCCGATGTGTTCGTGGCTTCCAGCGAGGTGCGCTACCGCGCGCCGCTGTTCGCCGACCTCGAGGCGGTCGCGATGGCGGATCCGGCGGCGTTGGCGGCGTTCGTCGCCACGCTGCGCGACGACGGCCGCGCGAGCCTGCACATCGAGGCGCGCGTGCCACTGCCCGCCGGCGGCCGCGCCTGCGACATGCGTTCGCGCTACGTCGCCATCGCCAGGGGTTAGGATGGCGCCGACCAACGCGCGGGAGAGGGCGATGCGCATACCGTTCCGATGGCTGCTGGTCGCGTTGCTGGGAGCGCTGCTCGCCGGTTGCGCCACCGGCCAGCCGAAGATGAGCGAACTCGACAAACTGCAGTACGCGTGGTCGGCGGCGATCCGCTGGGGCGATTTCGAAGGCGCGTGGAACCTGCTCGACCCGCAGTACCGCGACGCGCATCCGCTCACCGACCTGCAGCTTTCGCGCTACAAGCAGATCCAGGTGTCGGGTTACCACGAGCTCGGCTCGCAGGTCTTCCCGGACCATGCGCTGCGGGAAATCGAGATCGGCGTCGTCAACCGCAACACCATGGCCGAGCGCACCCTGCGCTACACCGAGCAGTGGCGGTTCGATCCCGCGACCAAGTCCTGGTGGGTCGAATCGGGCCTGCCGGATTTCTGGGCCGGGGAGTAGCGCGTCGCTGTGGGACAATGCGCGCCCGTTTTGCCCTAGCCGGATGCGTCCCACGTGACCTTCGCCGAACTCGCGGCCTTCGCCGGCCGCCACACGATCCTGTTCCCGCTCTTCGCCGTGCTCACCCTCGCCATCCTCTGGGTCGAGGCGACGCGCCTGTTGCGCGGCGGCCGCCAACTGGCGCCGGCGGCACTGACCGCACTGGTCAACCGCGAGGACGCGCTGGTGGTGGACGTGCGCGCCGCGGCCGATTTCGAGAAAGGCCACATCCCCGGCGCGAAGTCACTGCCGCTGGCGCAGGTGGAACCGGAGCACAGGCTGCTCGCCCTCGCGAAATCGCGTCCGGTGGTGCTGGTCTGCAAGGCCGGGCAGAGTGCCGAGGGCGCCGCGGGCAAGTTGCGCAAGGCCGGTTTCGAGCGGGTCTTCGTGCTCGCCGGCGGCATCGACGGCTGGCAACAGGCCGGGTTGCCGCTGGCCAGGGGCCGCTGAAGGCGCCCGGCCGCGCCGCGGGCGCGTGCCATAATCGCCGCCTTTCCCCACGTTCCAGCCGGAGTACCCGATGTCCGAGACTTCCCCCGCCAACGGCGCCGCGACCGACGCGCAGCCGGCCGGCCAGACCTTCAGCCTCGACAAGCTCTACGTCAAGGACGTTCTCGTTCGAGGTGCCCGGCGCGCCGCAGGTGTTCGCGACCGAACTGCCCGGCCAGCCGCAATTGCAGATGAACCTCGCGCAGTCGGTACAGCGCCTGGGCGACACCGCGTACGAAGTGCAGCTCGGCATCACCGTGACCTGCACGGTCGAGGACAAGACCCTGTACCTGGCCGAAGTGCAGCAGGCGGGCCTGTTCACCCTCGCCGGTTTCGATCCGCAGACGCTCGACGCGGTGCTCGGCACGCTGTGCCCGGCCTCGCTGTATCCGTACGCGCGCCAGACCATCGGCGACCTGATCCAGGCCGGCGGTTTCCCGGCGTTCCTGCTGCAGCCGCTGAACTTCGAAGGCCTGTACGCCGAGAACCTGCGCCAGCGCGCCGCGCAGCAGCAGGGTGCGCTCGGCAGCGGCACCGAGACCGCCGGCAACGCCTGACCCGCGCATGGGCATGGACGCAACGGCCGCACGCACGGTCGCCGTCCTCGGCGCGGGCTCCTGGGGCACCGCGCTCGCCGCGCTGATTTCGCGGCACGGCCATCGCGTCGTGCTGTGGGGCCGCGACGCGGATGTGGTCGAGGCCATCGATCGCCGCCACGAGAACCCGCATTACCTGCCCGGCATCGCCTTGCCGGATACGCTGCGTGCCAGCACCGATCTCGCCGCGACAATGCGCGACGCCGACCTCGTGCTCGTCGTGGTGCCGTCGCATGCGTTCGCGGAAACCCTGCGCACGCTGGCGCCGTTGCGGCCCGCGCATGCCGGCGTGGCGTGGGCGACCAAGGGATTCGAACCCGGCAGCGGGCGTTTCCTGCATGAAGTCGCCGGCGACGTGCTCGGCGACGGCGTGCCGCTCGCGGTGGTGACCGGCCCCTCGTTCGCGAAGGAAGTCGCGCAAGGCCTGCCGACCGCGCTCACCGTGCATTCGGACGACGCGGCGTTCGCGCAACTCGTCGCCGACGTGCTGCACGGCCCCGCGTTCCGCGCCTACACCGGCGACGACATGCGCGGTGCCGAACTCGGTGGCGCGATGAAGAACGTGCTCGCGGTCGCCACCGGCGTCGCCGACGGCATGCAGCTCGGCCTCAACGCGCGTGCCGGGCTCATTACCCGCGGCCTCAACGAAATGCTGCGGCTCAACATCGCGATCGGCGGCAAGCCGGAAACACTGATGGGCCTTGCCGGTCTGGGTGACCTCGTGCTCACCTGCACCGGCGACCTGTCGCGCAACCGCAGGCTTGGTCTCGCGCTCGGTCGCGGGCAGACGCTGGACGACGCGGTGCGCGAGATCGGCCAGGTGGTCGAATCGGTACAGACCGCGGACGAAGTCATGCGCCTCGCGGCGCGACATGGCGTGGAACTCCCCATCGCCGAAAACGTGCGCGACGTGTTGCACGGCGACATCAGCCCGGCTGAAGGCCTGTCGCGCCTGCTCGCGCGCGAACAGAAGGCCGAATATCCGGACGTGTTGTTCCCCTGAAACGAAAACCCCGGCCATCGCCGTGGTTTTCCCGATTCGCGCCGATCGCTTCTTACGCGCCCACGTCCTCGTCGTAATAAGCATAGGTGCCGATGATTGCCAGGCCCGGCGGCAGGTTGCAGGTGACCGAGAAACCGCGGGAAGGCAGCGTGCTCAGCGAGGGATCGAAATAACCCGAGTTCCAGCCGACGCTTGTTCCAGCCGTGTCGCTTGCGCGCACGAAGATGTTGAAGGTGGCGAAGTAGGCGGTTTGGGTGACATAGCCGCTCATGCCGGTGCACGACACGCTGTGGTCGGCGCCATCGATGCTGGCGAGGACGATGCTGCCTTGGGTGAACGGGCTGGACGTGGCGGTGAACTGGCAAATGACGAACGCGCTGGTGGTGCCTTCGTTGCGCATGCCGGAGGCGCGCGGGCGCACTTGCGTGGAGGTGGTCGGGACGCTCAACTGGCAGGCGGGGCCGCCCTGGTCTTCCATCACGCGGGTCACGGTGGTCGCCTGTGCGGGCGAAGCGGTTAGCAGGCCGGCGACCAGCGTCGTGGCGAACAGGGATTCCAGCAATTTCATCGTTGCATTCCGGGAATGGCCGCGTTGGCCGGTTTCCCCCTATGCGTAAAACCGCGGCGGAAGCGGACACGCTGGGCACAAAAAACCCCGGCCGTTTCCGGCCGGGGTGGATCGCGACGTCGGGGGAGAGAGAGGTCTGTCGCGGGTAACGCTTGGTTGTGGCGCGCTTACCAGCTGAAGCGCGGGCCGACGAAGTACTGGGTGTCGCCATCGGCGAACTTCACATCGCCGTTGATGCCCCAGTTCTGGTTGAACTTCGCGGTCGCGCCGACGCGGCCGTAGAAATCACCGTCGTATTCGTCGCCGTTCTCGTAGCCGGCCAGCGCATAGCCTTCGAAATGCGGGGCAAGCGCGCTGCGCACGCCGACTTCCGCGCTGTAGCCGTCGAAATCGGCGCCAGCGCCGGCGTCGAACTTCTCGTAGGCGACTTTGGTGACGAGGTCGGTGTTGCTGCCGCCGAGCTGGTGGTTGTAGCCGACGCCGAGGCGCCACTGGTCGAAATCGACGCTGCTGTGGTCGATTTCCTGGTTGGAATAGCCGCCGAACAGCGACCAGTTGGGCGACAGCGCCACCGAGGCGTTGGCGCCCCAGCCGTCGGCATCGCCGGAATCGGTGTTGGTGGCGGCGTAACCGCCTTCGACGTAGTTGTAGTTCAGGCCGTTGGCGTTCTCGGCCGCGGACGCGGCGAGCGGCAGGGCGGCGAGCAGGGAGAGGGTGAGCAAAGCGCGCTTCATGGGGTGGACCTCTGCGTGTGATTGTTATGGCCGGCGCTGAGGCGAAAGCCGTTCGCAGCCGGCGTGCGCAGTATCAATAGCGCCCCGCAACACGCCCTGAATAATGAACCGCAGGGTTCAGGAACTTTTCCGCGACGTCCGGGTCATGCGCCGCCGCAACGGTCGGCGACGCATGGCGCGGCGCGCCGGTGAACATCGATCAATGGCTGCGCGCGGCTTCGCCCGACTCGCGCAGTTTCTGCGCGCATCCCTCGCAGCAGGCTTCGACGGTGCGCCCGCCGATGGTGACCTGGATGGCGTTGTCGTCGAGCGGATAGTCGCAGGCGGCGCAGGTGCGTTCTTGCATGGCTGTTCTCCAGTGGGGTGGCCCGGATCGGGCAAGCACAGGAGACCATCGCGGCATCGTCGCCGCTGTCAGGATCTTTAGCGATCCGCGGCGGCGTCGCGGAATCCGGAAGGCGTGCGGCCGTAGGCCCGGCGGAACGCCGCGGCGAAATGGCTGTGGCTGGAGAAGCCGAGGTCCTGCGCCAGCGACGACAGGTCAACGTCGCCTTCGAGCAGGTCGAGCGCGCGCGCAAGGCGCAATTGCAACTGATAGCGATACAGCGGCATGCCTTCGACCTGCCTGAAGGCTTGGGTCAGGTACACCGCGGAACCGCCGACTTCAGCCGCGATGTCGTGCAGCGTCCAGCGTCGTCCGAGGTCGCTGGCGAGCAGCAGCTTGGCGCGATCGACGAGGCGTTGCCGCGCGTGCGTGGCGCCGGGTGTGCGCGTGGTGCGCGGACCGAGACTGCGCGATGCCAGGGTCAGCGCCAGGCCCTCGGCTTCCAGCGCTTCGATCGACCCGTGGCGCAAGGCATGCCGCAGCAATGCGACCAGCGCTTGCGCACGCGCATCGATGCGCAAGGCCTGGTGGCGGAATGCGGCCTCGCCGTCGCGTCGCGCGAGCGCGGGCGGCGTGAGTTCGTGCAGCAACGCTTCGGCGAGATCGAGCGTCAGGCTGGAATCGCCGCCTTCCACCGGATGGCTGACGCGATAGCCCTCGCCGGCGTTGAACAGCAGCACGTGGTTGGCGTCGGCCACCGCCTGCGATTCGCCGACATGGCGCAGGTACACGCCGCGGTAGGGAAAGACCAGGTGCGTATGCGAAGCGCATTCTTCCGCGCTGCGGTGCCGGCATTCGCCGCGGCAGCGCACGTCGCGCACCGACGCGACCGCGGTGTCGAGCAGGACGTCGACGTCGAACATCGGCGCTGGAGGTGCGGAGGCCCGGCCCATGCCCGACAGCCTACGCGTTCCGGCGCAACCACGGCTCGCGCTAGGGCGAGCCTTCCTTCAGCAGGCGCAGTTCCCAGCCGCCGCCGGGCGCGAGGTTGGCCGGGTTCGCCAGGCCGACGACGACGCCGCTTCCATCGTCCAGCGCATGCAGGGCGCGGATGCCGTAGTTGCGGAAGTCGCCGAGTCCGGAGTAGTCCTCGTTGACCGCGGGCGAATCGGAGGAATCGATGCGCCACAGGTCGGCGCCGTATTCCTCGGTCGAGGAAGAACCCTGCAGGGTCGACGCATCGTAGGTGCCGATGAACAGATGGCCATCGAACACCGTCATCGTCCATGTGTATTCGTTGGCGCGGTTGCCGAACCCGGACGGGCCATACAGCGGCGTCCAGCCGGTCGGCTGCATGCCGAAGGTCTTGGGCGAGGAACAGCAGACGGGCAGTTGCGATTCGCCGTACAACAACTGGATCTCGCGCTTGCGCGGATCCTCGAGGTTGCGGCCGCGCCAGAACGAGGTGCTGCGGTAGACGCCATCGTTCAGCGCGCGCTGTTCCCGCGGATTGGCCGGCACGCCGAAGCAGAACGACTTCTTGCAGGTCTGTTCGATGGTCAGGGCCATGCTGTTCTGGTTGTGGATGGTGCCCCAGTACACCCAGCCATCGAATTGCTGGATCGCGCCGATCGAATAGCCGTAACGCGAAACGATCGGATCCGGGTCGTATTGCATCGGGCTCCACACCTGCCTCCAGCCATTCACCTGGTCGGGGGTGAGGCCGCCGGCGGGGATCGGCGGGCTGATCCAGACGCCGTTGCCTTCGGCGGGGGGCGCGCCGGCCCTGGCGGAGATGCTCCCGTCGCCCGACGCGCGGATCGGCACGGTGGTGACCGCCAGGCGGTCCTTGCCGTCGGCGCCGACGTAGCGTGTGATGTTGGCCACGTTGGCGGTGATCCTGCCGACTTCGACGAACTGGTTGCAGTAGTCGTATCCCGCCGCCAGGGCGCCGGCCGTGCCGTTCCAGCGCAGGATCGCGCCATGGGTCAGCGATCCGACGCCCAGGTACAGCACGCCGTCGACCAGGGCCGAGCCACGCACGTAGTTGTAGTCGTTGCGCGCGCATGCGCCCAGGTACTTGCCGGTGTCGGCGTTGTAGGCGAAGAAATTCACGGCGTTGCCGAGGCGGCTGGCGCCGGCGAGGAACACGTTGTCGCCGACCGCGCCGGCGCTGCGCAGGCCGAGCGTGGTCTGCAGCGTCGCACTGTCCACTTCGCGCTCGGTCAGCGCGTGGTTCGCAAGGTCCCACGAATAGATCCGCGGCGGGCGCCAGTCGCCCTGGATGTCGGTCAGCGACGGGTAGGTGCGCGCGTATTCGCTCATTCCGTATTCGCAGACGTAGGTATCGGCGAGGATCGGATCGACGGCGCGCACGCCGTTGAGGACGCAGGCGGTGTTCGCCATCGTGCCGAACCACAGCCGGCCCTTCGCTTCGACCAGGCTCCAGATGTACGACTGGTTCGCCTTCGGCTGGCCTTGTGAACAGGTGCCGTCCGCGTTGATCGGCGGGTAGTCCACGCCGATGCCGTTGAAGCATTCGTCCGGCGCCACCTGCCAGAGCAACTGGTTGTTGGTCAGGATCGGTTGCGGCACCGGTACGTCGGTGGCGCCGTGCGCTGGCCTGGCCATCGCCGCCGTCGCCGCGCCCAGCGCGCACGACAGGCCGAAGCAGGATGCGATGAGTCGGCCGGAACGCTTCGAAACAACATGCATGTCGTGTCTCCCCTGTGGACGGATCGCCACCAAGCCAAGCCAGGAAGGACCATCCAACCGCGACCGGGGTTCGGGACCCGTGAAGGGGTCATGGCCTTTTCGGCGTGCGACGGCGCGGCGGGATGGGGTATCCCGTATGCAACAACGCATCGTGTCCCTGAAACGGGACAGGCGTGAGGATCAGCCTTGGCTCTTTTCGCCCTCGAACCCCAGTTGCCGCCACGCCTCGAACACCGTGACAGCCACCGCATTGGACAGGTTGAGGCTGCGGTTGCCGGCGCGCATCGGCAGATGCAGGCGGTGGCGTTCGGGAATCGCCGCGAACACGTCCTGCGGCAGGCCTGCGGTTTCGCAACCGAACAGGAACGCGTCGCCGGCTTGGAAACGCGGCGCATCGAAACGCACGCCGCCGCGCGTGGACAGCGCGAAAACGCGCGGTGCCGCGCCGTTCGCCGCGGCGATGTCCGCGAGCGCGGCATCGAGGTCGTCGTGCACGCGCAGCGCCGCGTACTCGTGGTAATCGAGGCCGGCGCGTTTCAGCTGCTTGTCGTCGAGCGAGAACCCGAGCGGGCGCACCAGGTGCAGGGTCGCGCCGGTGTTGGCGCACAGGCGGATGGCGTTGCCGGTGTTGGGCGGGATCTCGGGACGAAACAGGATGACGTGGAACATCGGTTCAGCGCTTCACCACGGCAATGTCTCCCCGCGCCAGTCGCGCAGCCGCAGCGGTTCCGACGCATCGGCCGCATCGATCAGCCGCAACAGGCCGCGCGCGGATTCGCTCGCCGGCACGGTCGCGCGCGGGCCGCCCATGTCGGTCCGTACCCAGCCCGGATGCAGCGCCAGCACCGCGATGCCGCGTTCGCGCAACGCCGCCGCGATCTGCGCGCAGGCCATGTTGAGCGCGGCCTTGCTGATGCAGTAGCTGGGCGTGCCGAAACGCCCGGCGTCGGCGACGGAGCCGAGTTCGGAGGAGATGTTGGCGATGCGCGCACCGTCGGCCAGCCGCGGCGCCAGCTGTTGCGCGAGCAGGAACGGCCCGGCCGCATTCGTGCGCAGGGTGTCCAGGAGCACGTCTTCGCGCACCTCTCCCCAGCGCTCGCCCGAATGCAGCACGCCAGCGTTGTTCACCAGCAGGTCGATGCGTGCGTCGTCGTCGAGCACCAGCGCGAGTTCCCGCGCGAACGCGTTGCGCGAGATCTCGCTGGCCACGTCCAGCGGCAGCACGTGCAGGCGACCCGGATGATCGCCGGCCAGCAGGTTGAGATCGCCGGCCTTGCCGGGATGCCGGCACGCGGCGAGCACGCGCTCGCCGCGCGCGAGCAGCTGGCGGACGAATTCCAGGCCGAGGCCGCGGTTGGCGCCGGTGACGAGGGCGATGCGCGTGGACATGGCGAAAGCCTAGCGCGGCAGGCGTGGGCGCGTCGCGAGGGACTCGTGGCCCGCTGCCGGCCGATGGCGCGAGCCATTACCATGGGCCTTTCGTCAGAGTCCAAGGATCGACCATGTCCGTCGCGTTTCGTCCCCGCAGCACCCTCCTCGGCGTCGCGCTCGCCGCCGCGCTCTCCGGCGGCATGGTGTCCGCGCCCGCATTCGCCGCCCCGGCGACCGCCGGCATCGACATCCCCTATACGCAGTTCACCCTGCCGAACGGGCTGACGGTGATCGTGCACGAGGACCACAAGGCGCCGATCGTGGCGGTGAACCTGTGGTACCACGTGGGCTCCAAGGACGAACCGGCCGGACGCAGCGGTTTCGCGCACCTGTACGAACACCTGATGTTCCAGGCCTCGGAAAACCACAAGGGCGAATTCTTCACGCCCTTCGAGCAGGCCGGCGCGACCGACCAGAACGGCACCACCAACAACGACCGCACCAACTTCTTCGAGAACGTGCCGACCACCGCGCTGGACATGGCGCTGTGGATGGAATCCGATCGCATGGGCCACCTGCTCGGCGGCATCGACCAGGCCGCGCTCGACGAACAGCGCGGCGTGGTCCAGAACGAGAAGCGCGAGGGCGAGAACCAGCCCTATGGCCAGCTCGAGGAAGTGCAGGCGCACACCCTCTACCCGGTGGGCCATCCCTACCACCACACCGTCATCGGTTCGATGAACGACCTCGATGCGGCTTCGCTCGAGGACGTGAAGACCTGGTTCCGCACCTGGTACGGCCCGAACAACGCTGTGCTGGTGCTGGCCGGCGACATCGACGCGGCGACGGCGAAGGAAAAGGTCGCGAAGTACTTCGGCGATATCCCCGCCAGCCCGACCATGGCGCAGCCCAGGGTCGACGTCGCGCCGCTGGCGCAGGCCGGGCGCACCGTGCTCGAGGACAAGGTGCCGCAGCCGCTGGTGCAGCGCGTGTGGAACGTGGCGCAGGCGGGCACGCGCGAGGCCGACGAACTCGACCTGTTCGCGCAGGTGCTCGGCGGCGCCGCCGATTCGCGCCTCGACCGGCGCCTGGTGCACGAGGACAAGCTGGCCGATTCGGTCGGCACCTACAACAGCAGCAGCCAGCTGTCGTCCAACTTCGCCATCACCGCCATGGTCAAGCAGGGCGTGGACCCGGCGAAGGTCGAGGCGATCATCGACGAGGAATTGCAGCGCCTGCTCAAGGACGGCCCGACCGACGCCGAACTGGCGCAGGCCAAGACCGTCTATCGCGCGCGCTTCATCCGCGGCATCGAGCGCATCGGCGGCTTCGGCGGCAAGGCCGACATCCTCGCCGGTTGCGAAATCTTCGAAGGCAACCCCGGTTGCTACCGCGACACGCTCGCCACCGTGGCCGATGCCACGCCGGCGCAGATCCGCGACATCGGCCGCAAGTGGCTCGGCCACCCCAGCCACACCTTCGTGGTCGTGCCCGGCAAGCGCACCGCGCTGGCCGAGGAACCGAGCGTGAAGGCGGCGGCGCTGGTGCTGCCGCCGGTCGATCCGAAATACACCACCGAACCGAGCACGGTCGATCGCAGCAAGGGCGTGCCGGCGGTCACCACGTTCCCCGAACTGAAGTTCCCCGCGCTGCAGCGCGCGACGCTCGCCAACGGCAGCACGCTGATCCTGGCCGAACGCCACGAGATCCCGGTCGTGCAGATGAGCTACGAGTTCAAGGGCGGCTACGCCTCCGATCCGCACGACAAGCTGGGAACCGCGTCGTTCGCGATGGGCATGCTCGACGAAGGCGCCGGCGACCTGGACTCGCTGGCGTTCAAGGGCAAGGCCGAATCGCTGGGCGCGCAGGTCGGCGCGGGCGCCTCGCTCGACGGCGCCAACGCCTACCTGTCGGCGCTGAAGGAAAACCTGGGCGCGTCGCTGCAGCTGTTCTCGGCCATGCTGCAACACCCGCGCTTCGACCAGAAGGACATCGACCGGGTGAAGGCGCAGCGCATCGCCGGCATCGCGCAGGAGAAGGCGCAGCCGCAGACCGCGGCGCTGCGCGTGCTGCCGCCGCTGCTGTTCGGCGACCAGCATCCCTATGGCGTGCCGTTCACCGGCAGCGGCACCGAGCGCCAGGTCGCCGCGTTGACCCGCGACGACCTCGTCGCCTACCAGCACGCCTGGCTGCGCCCGGAGAAGGCGACGCTGATCGTGGTCGGCGACACCACCCTGAAGGACATCGTGCCGCTGCTGAACCAGGCGCTCGGCGGCTGGAAGGGCGAAGGCGCATCGCAGGCGGCGCAGGCGATCCCCGACGTCGCGCGTCCGCAACAGCCGCGCGTGTTCCTCATCGACCAGCCCGGCGCGGTGCAGGCCAACATCTTCGCCGGCGAACTGGTGCCTTCGGCCAAGGATCCCGGCGCGGTGAAGTTCGGCATCGCCAACGACGTGCTGGGTGGATTGTTCTCGGCGCGCCTCAACATGAACCTGCGCGAGGACAAGCACTGGGCCTATGGCGCCTACAGCTTCGTGCCGGGCGCGGTGGGCCAGCGCCCGTGGCTGGCGTTCGCGCCGGTGCAGATCGACAAGACCGCGGAATCGCTGAAGGAGATGCAGCGCGAAATCGGCGAATACGCCAGCGGCGGCAAGCCGGCCAGCGCCGATGAAGTGCAGAAGGCGGTCGACGACGACATCCGCGGCCAGCCGGGCGCCTACGAAACCGCGAACGCGGTGATGAACACCATCGGCGGCATCGTGCGTTACGACCGCCCCGACGACTGGGTGACGCGCCGCAACGCCGAGGTCGAGGCGCTCACGCCGGAGCAGGTCAACGCCGCCGCGCGCACGCTCGATGGCAATGCATTGACGTGGGTCGTCGTCGGCGACCTGTCGAAGATCGAAGCCGGCATCCGCGCCCTCGATATCGGCCAGGTGCAGGTGATCGACGCCGACGGCAAGCCGGTGCAGCCGACGAAGTAAACGCGGCCGATCGCCCGTGCAGCGGCGGGCCGGACGCGATCCGGCCCGTCGCCCCGGGACTTGTGGCCTAGTGCGGCCGGATCGCCCCGGCCGATACCATGCAGGGCTCGCCACAGTCCGCAGGATCCGCCATGTCCGTCGCCTTCCGTTCCCGCGCCACCGTCCTCGGCATGGCGCTCGCCGCCGCGCTCTCCGGCGGCATCGCGTCCGCGCCCGCCTTCGCCGCCCCGGCGGCCGCCGGCATCGACATCCCGTACACCCAGTTCACCCTGCCCAACGGCTTGCGGGTGATCGTGCACGAGGACCGCAAGGCGCCGGTGGTGTCGGTGGCGATCTGGTACCACGTCGGGTCCAAGGACGAGCCTGCGGGCAAGACCGGCTTCGCGCACCTGTTCGAACACCTGATGTTCAACGGCTCGGAGAACCACAAGGGCGAATACTTCGAACCCTTCGAGAAGGCTGGCGTTTCCAACATCAATGGCAACACCTGGCTCGACCGCACGATGTATTTCGAAACGGTGCCGACCACCGCGCTGGACATGGCGTTGTGGATGGAATCCGACCGCATGGGCCACCTGCTCGGCGCGATCGACCAGGCCACGCTCGATGAACAGCGCGGCGTGGTGCAGAACGAGAAGCGCCAGGACGAGAACGAGCCCTACGGCCGCATGGGCGAACAGGAACTGGCCGAGATCTATCCGGCCAACCATCCCTACCACCACGACACCATCGGCTCGATGGCGGACCTGAACGCGGCTTCGCTCGAGGACGTGAAGACCTGGTTCCGCAATTACTACGGCGCTGCCAACACCGTGCTGGTGCTGTCCGGCGACATCGACGCGGCCACCGCGAAGCAGAAGGTCGCGAAGTACTTCGGCGACATCCCGGCCGGCCCGCCGGTCGCGCGCCAGGCCGAATGGGTCGCGCCGCGCACCACGTCCTCGCGTTCGCAGATGGAGGACGTGGTTTCGCAGACGCGCATCCTGCGCGAATGGAACATCCCGGCGCGCAGCGAGAAGGATTTCGTGTTGCTCGACCTCGCTGCCGACGTGCTCGGCGGCGGCAAGACCTCGCGCCTGTACCAGCGCCTCGTCTACCAGGACAAGCTGGTGGATTCGGTGTCGGCCAGCGCCAATCCGTTCGAGCTCGGCAGCCAGTTCGAGATCACCGCCGACGTGAAGCAGGGCGCCGACCCGGCCAAGGTCGAGGCGGCTATCGCCGATGAAGTCGCGAAATTCCTCGCCGCCGGCCCGACCGCGGACGAGCTCGCGCGCGTGCAGGCGCAGGATCGCGCCGGCACCATCCGCGGCCTCGAGCGCGCGCTGGGCAAGGCCTCGCGCCTGGGCGAAAGCGCGCTCTACCTCGGCAGCCCGGATGCGTGGAAACAGCAGTTCGAATGGCAGCAGCAGGCGACGTTGGCCGAGGTGCAGGCCGTTGCGAAGAAGTGGCTGGCGCAGGGCGACTACACCCTGACCGTGGTGCCGACCAAGACCGCGCCGAAGGTCGAGGATGTCGCCGGGCTGCCGGCTTCGCCCGATCGTCCCGCCGACATCCCCGGCGTCGACACCAGCAAGTTCACGGTGACCAAGAGCGACGTCGACCGCAGCAAGGGCGTGCCGGACGTGACCAGCTTCCCGGACCTGACCTTCCCCAAGGTCGAGCGCGGCCACCTGAAGAACGGCATCGAGGTCGTGCTGGCGCAGCGCCACACCATCCCGGTGGTCAACGTCGCGCTGCAGTTCGACGCCGGCTACGCCAGCGACGCCGGCGCCAAGCTCGGCACCGCGAGCTTCACCAACGCCATGCTCGACGAAGGCACCACGACGCTGGATTCGGTCGAGATCGCGCAGCGCCGCGAACGCCTTGGCATGAACCTCGGCATCGGCTGCGGGCTGGACAACTGCAACGCCAGCGCGAACATGCTCAAGGCCAACCTCGCGCCGTCGCTGGCGCTGTTCGCCGACGTGGTCCGCAACCCGGCCTTCCGCGATGCCGACCTCGAGCGCGTGCGCGCGCAATGGATCGCCGGCATCGCGCAGGAGAAGACGCAGCCGACCGGCATCGCCCTGCGCACGCTGCCGCCGCTGATCTACGGCGAAGGCCATCCGTACGCGATCCCGTTCACCGGCAGCGGCACCGAGGCCTCGATCTCCTCGCTGTCCGCGGCCGACCTGCGCGCCTGGCAGTCGGCATGGCTGCGCCCGGACAACGTGCGCATCCTCGTCGCCGGCGACACCACGCTGCCGGAAATCACCGCGCAGCTCGACAAGGTGTTCGGTGACTGGAAACCGGCCGACGTGGCCAAGGGCACGAAGTCGGTCCCGACCGTGGCGGCACAGGCGTCGCCGCGCGTGTTCCTGATCGACAAGCCCGGCGCGCAGCAGTCGTTGATCCTCGCCGGCGAACTCGCGCCGCCGACCACCGCGCCGGACAACATCCAGATCAACACCATGAACGATGCGTTCGGCGGCCAGTTCACCGCGCGCCTCAACATGAACCTGCGCGAGGACAAGCACTGGGCCTACGGCGCCTACAGCTTCTCGCAGGACGCGCTGGGCCAACGCCCGTTCATGCTCTATGCGCCGGTGCAGACCGACAAGACCACCGAATCCGCGGCCGAGGTGCTGAAGGAAACGAAGGACGTGATCGGTGGCCGTCCGCTGACCGCGGCCGAGATCGCCAAGGTCAAGGAGAGCAACGTGCGCAGCCTACCGGGTGCCTACGAAACCGCGGGCGCGGTGCTCGGCGCGCTGCAGGACAACGCGCTGTACGGTCGTCCCGACGACTACGTCGCCACCCTCAAGCAGCGCATCGAGGCGCAGACCGACGACCAGGTGCGCGCCGCCGCGACCGAAGTGATCCACCCCGAGGCGCTGACCTGGGTGATCGTCGGCGACCTGTCCAAGATCGAGGCCGGCATCCGCGGCCTCGGCATCGGCCCGGTGCAGGTGATCGATGCCGACGGCAAGCCGGTGCCGGCGTCGAAGTAATTGCCTGAACCGCCCCTCTCCCGCACGCGGGAGAGGGGTTGGGGCGAGGGTGGGATCGCGACACAATTCCCGCATGCGCACATTCCTGATCGCCGCCCTCCTGCTCCCGCTCACCGCCTGCACCTGGGTGCACATGGCCCCCGGCGCCAGCGCGGTGCGCGTGCTCGCCGCCGGACCGGTCCCCGCCAACTGCCAGAACCGCGGCGAAGTGGAGGTCTCGGTCAAGGACAGCCTGGGCCCGTACGAACGCAATCCGTTGCGGGTTCGCGACGAGCTCGAGACCCTGGCCCGCAACGAAGCCCCGGGCCTGAACGGCGACAGCGTGCAGCCGCTGGACGGGCCCGAGGACGGTCGCCAGCGCTACGCGGTCTGGCGCTGCCGCGGCTGAACCGCGACGGTTTCGGCAACGGAGCAGGCCCCGGAGGCGTATCCTGTGCGGTTTCCACGCTTCACGGTCACCGCCCCATGCTGTTCCAGCACGTCGCCATCGCCGGCCTTGCCCACATCGACGCCCCGCGCCGGTTGAGCTCGGACGAAATCAACGCCCGCCTCAAGCCCACCCTCGACCGCCTCGGCATCAAGACCGACGTGCTCAAGGACATCGCCGGCATCCATGCCCGCCACCTGTGGGACGAAGGCGTGCAGGCTTCCGACGCGGCCACCCTCGCCGGAGTGAAGGCGCTGGCCGACGCCGGCATCGACCCGGACAAGGTCGGCCTGCTGGTCAACACCTCGGTCAGCCGCGACTACCTCGAGCCTTCGACCGCCTCGATCGTTTCCGGCAACCTCGGCCTGCCCGACACCTGCCAGAACTTCGACGTGGCCAACGCCTGCCTCGCCTTCCTCAACGGCATGGACATCGCCAGCCGCATGATCGAGCGCGGCGAGATCGAATACGCGCTGGTCGTCGACGGGGAGACCGCCGACCTCGCCTACGAGAAGACCATCGAGCGCCTGCTCAACGGCAACGCCACCGAGGACCAGTTCAAGAACGAACTCGCCACGCTGACCCTGGGTTCCGGCGCCGCGGCGATGGTGCTGGCCCGCGCCGAACTCGCGCCAGGCGCGCCGCGCTACAAGGGCGGCGTGACCCGTGCCGCGACCGAATGGAACAAGCTGTGCCGCGGCAACCTCGACCGCATGGTCACCGACACGCGCATGCTGCTGATCGAAGGCCTGAAGCTGGCGCAGAAGACCTTCATCGCCGCCAAGCAGGCGCTGGGCTGGGTGGTGGAGGAGATGGACGAATTCGTCATCCACCAGGTCAGCCAGGTGCATACCGCCGCGTTCGTGAAGGCATTCGGCATCGACCCGAAGAAGGTCCTGACGATCTTCGGCGAGCACGGCAACATCGGCCCGGCGTCGGTGCCGATCGTGCTCAGCAAGCTGCGCGAAATGGGCCGCCTGAAGAAGGGCAACCGCATCGCGCTGCTCGGCATCGGTTCGGGTTTGAACTGCTCCATGGCCGAAGTGGTGTGGTGAGCGAAACCGCGCTGCCGCCTTGCCCGCAATGCGGTTCGGTCTACACCTACGAGGACGGCAGCCAGCTGGTCTGCCCGGAATGCAGCCACGAATGGTCGCCGAACGCGGCGTCGGCCGACGCCGACGCGCTTGAAGTGCGCGACGCGGTCGGCAACCTGCTCGCCGATGGCGACAGCGTCACGATCGTCAAGGACCTGAAGGTGAAGGGCGCCTCGAACGCGCTCAAGGTCGGCACCCGGGTCAAGGGCATCCGCCTGGTCGACGGCGCCGATGGGCACAACATCGACTGCAGGATCGACGGCTTCGGCGCGATGCGGCTGAAGTCCGAGTTCGTGAAGAAGGCCTGAGCCGCCCGCCATCGTGTCCTTCGAACGCGCGCTGCCCGACTATCCGTTCACGCCCGCGCGCTTCGACGTGCGACCGGGCATCGCCATGTCCTACCTCGACGAAGGCCCGCGCGACGGCGAAGTGGTCGTCATGCTGCACGGCAATCCGTCGTGGAGCTATTACTGGCGGCGCCTCGTGTCCGGCTTGCGCGATCGTTACCGCTGCATCGTGCCCGACCATGTCGGCATGGGCCTCAGCGACAAGCCCGATGACGCGCATTACGCGTACACCCTGCAGTCGCGGATCGACGACCTCGATGCGTTGCTCCGGCACCTCGGCATCGACGGCCCGGTCACGCTCGCGGTGCACGACTGGGGCGGGATGATCGGCTTCGGCTGGGCGCTGCGCGATCCGTCGCGCGTGCGCCGGTTGGTGATCACCAATACCGCGGCGTTCCCGTTGCCGGCGGCGAAGCGCTTCCCGAAGCGCCTGGCGATGGGCCGCGATTCGCGCATCGGCGGCTGGCTGATCCGCCGCTTCAACCTGTTCGCGCGCGGCGCGGCGCGCCTCGGCACCGAACGCAAACTGCCCAAGGATGTGCGCGAGGCCTACGCCGGCGGTTACGACGGCTGGGAAAACGCGATCTCGACGTTGCGCTTCATGCAGGACATCCCGCTGGGCGCAGGCGATGCGGCGTGGCCGCTGCTGAAGGCGGTGGAAGCTGCGTTGCCGGGCTACGCAAATCGCCCTGCCTTTATCGCGTGGGGATTGAATGATTTCGTATTCGATATCAATTTCTTCGACCGATTTCGCGCGGCATTGCCGAATGCGGAAGCGTATGTGTATGGCGATGCCAACCATTACGTGCTGGAAGACAAGCACGAGGAATTGGTACCGATGATCCGCGAATTCCTCGACCGCAACCCGCTGCGTTAGACCCAATCCTCCGGTACCAACGGACGCAGCCCGTACGCGGCGCGCGCGCGGTCGCATTGCGTGCTCGGTGCGCCGTGTTCCCATGCCGCCTGCAGTTCGCGGCACGGGCTCGGCCGCCGTTCGTAGACCGTGCACCGCGTCGCGATGCCGACTTCGCCTTGCAGCGCCGCGCAATGCGGCCGTTTCGCCCAAGTGCCGCGCATCGCCAGCCGGTGCGCATCGAGGCGCTCGGTCAAGTCCACGGGCAGGCCGGAGCTGCCCGCGCCCGGTTCGGTTTCCGACCAATGGAAGGCGACGATGAACGCGGCGCAGCAGGCGCCGCAGGACAGGCAGGGGTGGACGGTGGGCATGGCGGAATTGTCGGCGACAATGCGCGCATGAGCGAGATGGATTCCGGCATCTGCAACATCGCCGCCGCGCTGCCGCGGTTGGCGCGCGAACGCCCTGCGCAGGTCGCGATGCGCTGCCCGGGCCGCGACGGGCGTTACAGCGCCGAATTGACCTATGCGCAGCTCGATGCGCGCAGCGACGCCATCGCCGCGGGCCTGGCGAAACGCGGCATCGTCCGCGGTACGCGCACGGTGGTGATGGTGCGGCCGACGCCGGAGTTCTTCCTGGCGATGTTCGCGCTGTTCAAGGCCGGCGCGGTGCCGGTACTGGTCGATCCGGGGATCGACAGGCGCGCGCTGAAGCAATGCCTCGGCGAAGCGCAGGCCGAGGCTTTCATCGGCATCCCGCTGGCGATGTTGGCGAAGGCCCTGCTCGGCTGGGCGGAATCGTCGCGAACGAACATCACCACCGGATCGCGCGCGTGGCTGGCCGACGCGACCCTGGCGGAAATCGAACGCGAGGGTGCGAACGCGACTTCGCAACTCGCGGCGACGCAACCCGACGACATCGCCGCGATCCTGTTCACCAGCGGCAGCACCGGCGTGCCCAAGGGCGTGGTGTACCGGCACCGGCATTTCGTCGCGCAGGTCGGGATGCTGCGCAACGCATTCGGGATCGAACCCGGCGGCGTCGACCTGCCGACCTTCCCGCCGTTCGCGCTGTTCGATCCCGCGCTCGGGCTGACCTCGATCATCCCCGACATGGATCCCACCCGGCCGGCGCGCGCGAACCCGCGCAAGTTGCATGCGGCGATCAGGAAATTCAGCGTCGACCAGTTGTTCGGTTCGCCGGCCTTGATGCGGGTATTGGCCGGACACGGCGAAGCCTTGCCGACGCTGGAACGCGTCACGTCGGCCGGTGCGCCCGTGCCGCCCGACGTCGTGTCCAGGATGCTGGAACTGCTGCCGGAAGACGCGCACTTCTGGACGCCCTACGGCGCGACCGAATGCCTGCCGGTCGCGGTCATCGAAGGCCGCGAACTGCTGTCGCTGCGCGAACGCACCGAATCCGGTGCCGGCACCTGCGTCGGGCGACCGGTGCCGCCGAACGAGGTGCGCATCATCCGGATCAACGACGACGCGATTCCCGAATGGAACGACGCGCTCCTGGTCGGCGCGGGGCAGGTCGGCGAAATCACCGTCGCCGGCCCGACCGCGACCGATGCGTACTGGAACCGCGACGCGCAGACGCGGCTTGCGAAGATCCGCGAAGCATTGCCCGAGGGCACGACGCGCATCGTGCACCGCATGGGCGATCTCGGCTGGTTCGACGGCGAGGGCCGGTTGTGGTTCTGTGGGCGCAAGTCGCAGCGCGTGGTCGTCGACGACATGACCACGCTGTGCACCGAACAGGTCGAACCGGTGTTCAACGCGCATCCGGAGGTCGCGCGCAGCGCGCTGGTCGGGGTGCCGCGCGCGGCCGGCGAACGGCGCCTCGAACTCTCGCGTGGCGGTGGCGGCCAGCTGCGCCAGGTCGCGTCCGTCGCCGGCAATCGTCCGTTGCTGTGCGTGGAGCTGCAGCGCGGCGTGGATGCGAAGGAATGGCCGCGCATCGTCGAAGAGCTACGCCATCTCGGCGAAGGCTTCGTGCACACCGCGAAGGTGGAAGGTTTCCTGCGCTACCCGAAGCCGTTCCCGGTCGATATCCGCCACAACGCCAAGATCGGCCGCGAGAAGCTCGCGGCCTGGGCGGCGAAGCAGCCGCTGGAGGACTCGCCATGAACATCCTCGTTACCGGCGGCGGCGGTTTCCTCGGCCAGGCGCTGTGCCGCGGCCTGGTCGAACGCGGGCACGCGGTCGCGAGCTTCAACCGTGGCCATTACCCCGCGCTGGACGCGCTCGGCGTCCGCCAGTTGCGCGGCGACCTCGCCGACCGCGACACGGTGAGGGCCGCATTCGACGGCGGATTCGACGTGGTGTTCCACAATGCCGCCAAGGCCGGCACCTGGGGTTCGTACGAGAGCTACCACGCGGCGAACGTCGCCGGCACGCAACACGTGATCGACGCCTGCCGCGCGCACGGCATCGCGAAACTCGTGTACACCTCGACGCCGAGCGTGACCCATCGCGCCACGCATCCGGTCGAGGGCGGAACCGCAGACACGGTGCCCTACGGCGAAGGCTTCAAGGCGCCGTACGCCGCGACCAAGGCGATCGCGGAAAAAGCGGTGCTTGCCGCGAACGACGCGACCCTCGCGACCGTTGCGTTGCGTCCGCGCCTGATCTGGGGCCCGGGCGATGCGCAGATCCTGCCGCGCCTGGTCGAACGCGCGAAGGCCGGGCGTTTGCGCATCGTCGGCAGCGGCGACAACCTGGTCGATACCACCTACATCGACAACGCCGCGCAGGCGCATTTCGATGCGTTCGAGCATCTAGCCCCGGGTTTCGCGTGCGCCGGCAAGGCCTACTTCATCTCGAACGGCGAACCGTGGCCGATGCGCGAATTGTTGAACGCGCTGCTGCGCGCGGCCGGCGCGCCGGAAGTACGCAAGCACCTGCCGTTCGGCGCGGCCTATGCCGCGGGCATGGCCTGCGAAGGGCTTTGGCATGCGCTACCGCTGCAGGGCGAGCCGCCGATGACCCGTTTCCTCGCCGAACAGCTGGCGACCGCGCACTGGTATTCGATGGAGCCGGCGCGGCGCGATTTCGGCTATGCGCCGAAAATTTCGATGGACGAGGGCATGGACCGGCTGCGGGCCGCGTTCGGGCGATAATCCGGGCATGGACGCCACCCCGTTCAACTGGAAGCAGCCGGCCGGCCGCGCGCTGGAAGCCGCGCTCAACCGCGTGCTCGCGCTCAATCCCGATGCGCAGTCTTCGCTGCGCGCGCTGGACGGGCGCCGGGTCGCGTTGAAGATCGAATCGCCGCCGCTGGCGCTGGAAGTACGCGTGGAAGGCGACGCGTTGCGCGTCGGCCCGGTCGATGGCGAACGCGAACCCGACCTCGGCGTGCGCGGCACGCTCGCTGGGCTGCTCGGGCAGTTGCCGATGTTCCGCCGCGACGATGCGCCGCCGGTGGGCAAGCTGCGGATCGAGGGCGATGCCGAACTCGCGCGGCGCCTGCAGCAGCTCGCGCGCGGTTTCGATCCGGATTGGCAGAAGCCCTTCGCCGACGTGTTCGGCGACGTGGTCGGCGTGCAGGTCGCGAACGCCTTCGCCACCGCATTGAGGCAGGCGCGCGATTTCGCCACCGATGGCGCGCAGGTCGCGGCCGAATACGTGACCGAGGAAAGCCGCGACGTGGTGCCGAAGGCGGAACTCGACGCCTTCCACGACGACGTCGACGCGCTGCGCGACGATGTCGAACGCCTCGCTGCGCGCGTCGCGCGGCTGCATCGCGCGGGCGGTCGCGCATGAAGCCCGCATTGCGCGCTTGGCGCATCGGCCGGGTGCTGCTGCGTTATCGCCTCGACGACCTCGCCGACGGCACGCCGGCCGAACGCTGGCTGCGGCTCGCGCGTCCGTTCGTGCCCGGCGCGCCCAGGGACATCGCGGCCTTGCCGCGCGGTGCGCGCCTGCGCCTGGCCTTGCAGGAACTCGGGCCGATCTTCGTCAAGTTCGGGCAGATCCTGTCCACGCGACGCGACCTCATTCCCGAGGACATCGCGGGCGAACTCGCGTTGCTGCAGGACCAGGTCGCGCCCTTCGACGGCGAGACCGCGCGCAAATTGATCGAACAGGCATTGGCGCGTCCCGTCACCGAAGCGTTCGCGTCGTTCGACACCGCGCCGCTGGCTTCGGCGAGCATCGCGCAGGTGCACGCGGCGACGATGGGCGACGGCCGCGAAGTGGTGGTGAAGGTGCTGCGCCCGAACATCGAGGCGCAGATCGCCGCCGACGTATCGCTGTTGAAGTGGATCGCCGGCATCGTCGACCGCACCCATCCGAACGCCGACAAGATCCGCCCGCGCGAGGTCGTCGCCGAAGTCGAGAACACGCTCGCCGCCGAACTCGACCTGCAGCGCGAGGCGGCGAACGCCTCGGTGCTGCGCCGCAACTGGCTCGGCTCGCCCGACCTGTTCGTGCCCGAACCGATCTGGTCGCACACCGCGCAGCGCGCGATGACGATGGAACGCGTGCGCGGCATCCCCAGCGACGACATCGCCGCGCTGGACGCCGCCGGCATCGACCGCAAGGCGCTCGCGGCCAAGGGCGTGCGCGTGTTCTACCAGCAGGTGTTCCGCGACAATTTCTTCCACGCCGATGCGCACGCCGGCAACATCTGGGTCGATCCGGATCCGTCGCGCAAGTCCAACCCGCGCTTCATCGCGCTCGATTTCGGCATCGTCGGCCAGCTCTCCAGCGAGGATCAGTACTACCTCGCCGAGAACTTCATGGCGATCTTCCAGCGCGATTACCGCCGCATCGCCGAACTGCACGTGCAGGCCGGATGGATGCCCGCGCACATCCGCATCGACGAGCTGGAAGCCGCCGCGCGCGCGGTGTGCGAGCCCTACTTCACCCGGCCATTGAGCGAAATCTCGCTGGCCGAAGTGCTGGTGAAGCTGTTCCGCACCGCGCAACGCTACGAACTCACCCTGCAGCCGCAGTTGATCCTGCTGCAGAAGACCCTGCTCAACATCGAAGGTGTCGGCCGCCAGCTCGACCCCAACATCGACATCTGGGCGGTGGCGAAACCCGTGCTCGAGAAGATCCTGTTCGAACGCTACAGCCCGCAAAGGCTGCTCGGCGAATTCCGCAAGCGCCTGCCGGAAATGGTGACGCACGCGCCGGACATGCCGCGGCTGTTGCACGCATGGCTGCAGCAGCAGGTGGAAGGCAAGCACGAACTGGCGATGCGTTCGCGCGACGTGCGCGAAGTCGCGCAGCAGCTCGCCGGCATGCAGCGGCGGATCGTGTCCGCGATCCTCGGCATCGGCTTGCTGCTGATCGCCGCGGTGCTGTACGCGCTCGAAGCCGGCGGCCCGCACCTGTTCGGCGTGCCGGTCTCGGCCTGGATCGCCGGCCTCGGCGGCGTATGGGCGCTGCTCGCGGCGTGGCCGCGACGCTGAGGCGCAGGAAAAAGCCCGGGTTTCCCCGGGCTTTTCGCATCAGCGACGTAGCGGGATCAAATCAGGGCCACTGCATCTCGCCCTTGGCGACCTTGGCGCTGAGTTGCAGCGACTGCTCGCCGGGCAGGCCCGGGTAGCGCTTCTGCATCGCTGCGATCAATGTGGCGGAATCCCTGGCCTTCGCCGCCTCCTCATCGAAGGCACGGATGTAGTCGGCGGTGAACTTCACCGCCTCCAGCGTGTGCGGCGCGCCCGGCGCGTAATGCCCGGGAATCACCACCTGCGGTCGCAGCGCGGCGATGCGATCCAGCATCGCCAGCCAGTCGGCGTGCGATTGCGGCGTCTGCGTATCGGCCATCCAGACATGTTCACCGCCGACCACCGGAATGCCGCCTGCTACGGTGCGCAGCGACGGAATCCACACCACCGTGCGATCCGGGCTGGGCCCGTCGAGGCCGACGATCTGCAAGGTCTGGCCTTCCAGTTCGATGCGGTCGCCTTGCAGCGGCGCGGGCACGATGGTGCGCGTCGGCGCACCGGCGCCGAGCGGCTTCGACCAGTAGGCCAGCTTGCCCGCGCGGGTCTGTTCGATATGCGCGACGGTCTGCGGCGTCGCCACGATCTTCGCGTCCGGGAACGCGGCCTGCAGCGTTTCCAGGCCGAAATAGAAATCCGGATCGCCGTGGCTGATGTAGATCGTGGTCAGGCGTTTGCCGGAGGCCTTGACCAGTTCGACCAGTTTGGCCGCATCGACGGTGGAGAACTGGGCATCGATCAACACCGCATCGTGCTGGCCGGTGACCAGCACCGAAGTCACCGGGAAAATACCGTTCTCGCCGGGGTTGTAGACCTGGGTCCGCAACGGCTGGGCGGTCGGTTCGACGCTGGCGGTCGCGGCCGGCGTTTGCGGATGCGTGGCTTCCGGTGCGGGTGCGCCTTCGCAGGCGGCAAGACCGAGCGCAAGCACGCCGACGATGGCGATGTGGAGAGTGGAGCGGGGCATGGCGATGTCCTCGGTGGCGGCGTGGCCGGTGGATGCGCGCACGATAGTCGAGCGCACCCGCGCGTAGAAGCCCCGTGCCGGGCAAAGCTGTGTTGCGCGTGGCGGGCGAATGCGGTGGCTCGCCGGATCGGCCAGGCCGCGATGCGGGACAATGCGCCGATGCCCGATTCGCCAACCCCGCCACCTGCGCCGCTCGAGGTGCTGTTCAACGACGCAACGCTGGCGGTGGTGAACAAGCCCGCCGGGCTGATGGTGCACGACAGCGCCCTCGCGCGCGGCGAAACCGATTTCGCCGCCGATCGACTGCGCGAACAGTTCGGCAAACCGATTTTCCTCCTGCACCGACTCGATCGCGCGACCAGCGGCTGCCTGTTGCTCGCCTTCGACCGCGAGGCCGCGTCCGCGCTCGGCAAGGCCCTGATGGCGCGCGACGTGGAGAAGGACTACCTCGCGGTCTGCCGCGGCTGGCCGGCGCAGGAACGCTTCGCCATCGACCATCCGCTCGACGGCGGACCGGGCAAGCCGCAAAAGAAGCCCGCGATCACCGAATTCGAACGACTTGCGATTTGTGAACTCGAAATTCCGTCGGCGGGGTTCGAAACCTCGCGTTACGCGTTGCTGCGCGCGCGTCCGCTGACCGGGCGCTTCCGCCAGATCCGACGCCACCTCAAGCACGCCTCGCACCATCTCCTCGGCGATACCAGCCACGGCGACGGCCGCCACAACCGTGCGTTCCGCATGCTCGGCATCCATCGCATGCTGCTGCATGCGCAGCGACTCGCCTTCGCGCACCCGTTCACGGGCGAGCAAATCGAAGTGCGCGCCGCGCCGGACGCGGAATTCGCGAAGGCAACGGCGTTGTTCGAGTCGAAGTAACATCGTCCGCATGCTGCAGGTCGGACACATCGCCATCGACGACGCCGAACTGGTCGAACGCTTCGTACGCGCGTCCGGGCCGGGCGGGCAGAACGTCAACAAAGTCGCGACCGCGGTGGAACTGCGCTTCGACATCGCCAACTCGCCGTCGTTGCCCGAAGCGGTGCGCGCGCGCCTGTTGGCGAAGCGCGACCGGCGCGTGACCGCCGAGGGCGTGCTGGTGATCGCGGCGCAGCGCTTCCGCACCCAGGAACGCAACCGCGAGGATGCGCGCGAACGCCTGGCGCATTTCATCGAGGCCGGGCTGCACGCGCCGAGGCCGCGGGTCGCGACCCGCCCGACGCGGGCGTCGAAGGAACGCCGCTTGGGGGCCAAGCGCGAACGTGCGAGCATCAAGCAGGGACGCGCGCGGCGCGACTGGGACTGAGCAGGGGACATGCGCGATACCGACGACTTCGTGCCGCCGCTGCCGCCTTCCGTACCGCGGGTGCGCCCGAGCGCGTTCGCGCGCTGGTTCGGGCACAGCCTGCTGCGGCTCGGAGGCTGGCGCGTCGACGGCACGCTCCCTGACGTGCGCAAGCTCGTGCTGATCGCTGCGCCGCATTCCTCCAACTGGGATGGCATCTGGGGCATGGCCGCGAAGATGGCGATGGGCATCGATGTGCGCGCGCTGGGCAAGGCGCAACTGTTCTGGTGGCCGCTCGGGCCTTTGCTGCGCCGGCTCGGCGTGATCCCGGTCGAGCGCAGCGCGCCACAGGGTACCGTCGGCGAAGCGGTGCGCCTGTTCCAGTCGCATGAGAAGTTGTGGTTCGGGTTGACGCCCGAAGGCACGCGCAAGCCCGTGCCGCGCTGGAAGACCGGATTCTGGAAGATCGCGCGTGCCGCCGAGGTGCCGATCTTGCCGTTGTATTTCCACTATCCGGAAAAGACGATCGGCATTGGCCCGCTGTTCCAGCCTACCGCGGACCTTGACGCGGACGTTGCGCGCCTGCGCGAGTGGTACCGGCCATGGCAGGGCCGGCACCACGGCACGCCCTGAACCACGCTCGGCATTTCGACACGGCGTTGCCGCGGCAACGCAGGGTCCTTCGCCCCAGGCCGGGGTCGTGAGGGCCGGTGGTATGCTCGCCGTCCGGGTCGGGGAGCGGGACGGCGATGGACGAGGGCCGTAGCAATGTGATCGCGATGGAACCGCTCCTGCGCAGGCGGGACGGCGTGGTCGTGGACGCGGCGCTGAGCCCGCCGGAACTTTCGCTGTTCGACAGCGTCGGCAGCCGACGCAGGGCCGAACCCGGCGAACGCCTGTTCGCGCGCGGCGACAATGGCCGCACCATGTTCGTGATCCTCGATGGCCGGGTCGAACTCGACTTCGGCGGCGACCTGGCGCGCAAGGCGCTCGGCGCCGGCGAATTCTTCGGCGAACTCGGCCTGCTGATCGGCGACCACGTGCGCAGCGCCGGCGCGCGGGCGCTAACGGCGACCGAACTGGTCGAACTCGGCGACGGCGAACTCGAGCGGCTGCTCGACCGCGACCCGCGCCTGATCGCGCAGTTCCTGCATCGCGCCATCACCCGCATCGTGCGCAACGAACAGGTGCTCACCCACCGCCTGCGCCGGCACAACCACGAACTGCAGGACGCGCTCGACCGCCTGCGCGCGGCGACCCAGGCCTTGACCCGCAGCGAGGAACTGGTCCGCCGCGACGACCTGACCGGACTCGGCAACCGCCGCGCCTGCCAGGAGCACATCGAGCGCCTGACCCGCGACCAGCAACTCGCGGGGCACGCGTTGTTGCTGGTCGATTGCGATGCGTTCAAACGCGTCAACGACCTGCACGGCCACCAGGCCGGCGACCGCGTGTTGCAGAACGTCGCCAACATCCTCACCTCGGTGGCCGGCGCCGGCGACACCGCCTGCCGTTTCGGCGGCGACGAATTCGCGCTGCTGGTGCGCGCGCGCGACCAGGCCGACCTGCAGCGCATGACCGAGTTCATCGTCGGCACCGCGCGCAGCCTGGCCTCGATGCAGGCCGATCCGCCGGCGATCTGCAAGCTCAGCATCGGCGGATGCTGGATCGATCCGGACGCCGAATGGAACGACTGGTACGCGCGCGCGGACGCGGCGCTGTACCGGGCCAAGCGCGGCGGCGGCGACGACATCGCCTGGCACGCCGCCGGGGAAAGCTGAGCGCCGGCCGTGGCCGCCGACACTTCCATCGCCCCCGCCATCGACACGGTCGTCGAAAGCCGCGCGGACGTTGCGCCGCAACTGCGCACGTTGCTGCTCACCGACCTGTGCGGTTCCACCGAACTGGTGGAAAAGTTCGGCGATGCGCGCAGCGCGGAATTGTTCCAGGCCCACGACCGCCTCGTACTGGAATTGCAACAACGCTGGCGCGCGCGCCTGATCGACCGGTCCGATGGGTTGCTGTTGCTGTTCGAACGGGCGATCGATGGCCTCGGCTTCGCGCTCGATTACGCCCGCGGCCTGCGCGAACTGGGCAATGCACATGGCGTCGAACTGCAGGCGCGCGCCGGCCTGCACGTGGGCGAAGTGCTGACCTGGCGGAACAGCACCGAAGCGGTGAGCCTGGGCGCCAAGCCGCTGGAAGTCGAAGGCCTCGCCAAGCCGATGGCCGCCAGGTTGATGGCGCTGGCGCGGCCGGGGCAGATCCTGGTGTCGGCGGTCGCCGAACCGCTGGCGCATCGCGCGGCGCGCGAGCTCGGCCCGCGCGGTGAACAACTGTTGTGGAAATCGTGGGGACGCTGGCGCTTCAAGGGCGTGCCCGGCGCGCAGGAAATCTTCGAGGTCGGCGAAGCCGGGCTCGCGCCGTTGCGGGTGCCGCGCAACGGGCCCAAGGCCTGGCGCGACATCCCGTTGTGGCGGCGTCCGCCGGCGCTGGTCGCCGAAGCCGCGCTGCTCGCGGCAGTGGCGGTGACGATGTGGTTCGCCACCCGCCCGCAACCGGCGATCGCGTTTGCCGAACGCGATTGGGTGGTGGTCGGCGACCTGCGCAACGTCACCGGCGACGCGCGGCTGGACGACGCGCTGGAACAGGCGTTCCGCATCAGCCTCGAGCAGTCGCGCTACGTCAACGTGCTCAGCGACCTCAAGGCGCGCGACACGCTCGGGCGCATGCGCCGCCCAGCGGATACCGTGCTCGATCGCGCCATCGCCTCGGAAATCGCGCTGCGCGATGGCGCGCGCGCGGTGATCCTGCCGACGGTGGCGGAAGTGGGCGGCCACCTGCGCGTCAGTGCGGAGGTCGTCGATCCGCACACGCAGACCACGGTGTACGCGGCCTATGCCGACGGCAAGGGCACCGGTTCCGCGCTCGCGTCGGTGGACGACGTCACCGAGGAGCTGCGGCAAAAGCTGGGCGAGGCGCTGGCATCGGTGCAGAAGGATTCCAAGCCGTTGCCGCAGGTCAGCACTTCCAACCTCGATGCATTGAAGGCCTATGCGCTGGGGCAGGAGGCTTACGGCAAGGACCGCTTTCCCGACGCATTGCAGCTGTACCAGCAGGCCACGACCCTGGATCCGAAATTCGCGCTGGCATGGATCGGGCAGGCGCGGAGCCTGAATGCCATGTTGCGCACTTCCGATGCGATGGAGCCATTGCACAAGGCGCAACAACTGCGCGACCACCTGCCGCCACGCGAAGCCATCTACCTCGAGGGGTGGTCCGCGGAGCTGGAAGCGCCGGGACAGGCGCTGGAAAAATGGCGGTTGCTGACCAGGCTGTATCCGGATTACGGGCCTGGCCCCTACAACGTCGCGTATCAGTTGTTCTACCGGAACCGGTTCGAGGAGATGCTGCCGTATCTGCGCATGTCCTTCCGGATTCCCGAGGAATTCACGGCGCAGAGCTACGACATACTGGGGCGCGCGCAATTGGGCCTGGAGGATTACGGCCAGGCGGCGGCGACGTTCGACAAGGCGCTGGAGGAAAAGGGCATCGACAGCTTGCGGCGGCGCGCCGATGTGTTCGCCGTGCAGCGCAAGTTCGCCGAAGCCGAAAAGGCCTTGGCCAAGGCGTCGGCCGACAATGTCTATCCATGGATCGACCGGATCAGCATCGCCGCGGATCAGGGCCAATGGGCGGATGCATTCCGGCATTTGAACGACGCGCGGAAGGCCGCGCGAAGCATCGAAGGCGACCCGATCCGCCTGCGCTCGTTCGCCGTGACCGAGGCGTCGTTGCTGCTGGCGACGGACCGGAAAACCGAAGCGGCGAAGCTCGCGGGGGAGACCGCGCTCCAATCCTTGCAGGCGCTCGACCGCGAGACGCCCGCCGACAAGCCGGACGAATTGAGCCTGGCCCTGTCGTCGGCCCTGGTCGGGTTGCGCGCTGGATCCGGCGGAGGCGTCGCGAAGGAAGTGTTGAAAGCGGTGGATGCGCACCCGGATTTGCGCGCGCTTCCGTTCATTGCCGAAATGCAGGCAGTCGTGCGCGCATGGCAGGCGATCGATGCCGGTCGTCCGGCCGATGCCATCGCCGGGCTCAAGCCTTTCGCGAATGCCTCGTCGCAATACCAGACGCGCCGGGCGTTGCTGCAGGCCTATCTGCTTGCCGGGGATCGCACCGCGGCTTTGGAACAGGCCAAGTGGTTGCAGCAACGCCGCGGGCTGGCTTACATCGAACTGGTCTGCGGCCAATGCCGGCAGACGTTGAATGTCGTCGACAGCAATCGATCGATGGCGCTGGCGGCCGGCACGAATCCGGCCAAGGCGCAGTAATAAGCCCGCCGGGATCGACGGGCCCCGGACAAGGCGGGTCGGATTATTTGCCGGATCCCACCGTGCTCAACTTCGGCGGCGTCATGCCCAGGCTGGAAGTGAGCATCGTCTTCAATTCATCCCGCGCCTTCACGATCTGTGCCTTCGGCGCGATGCTCTCGATCTGGCAGCAACCGGCCGTCGCCAGGGCCGCATCCTTCGGATGCCCCACCTTCACCAGCGCCGCGGCCGGATCCTTCTTGAACAGCCTGCGGAATTCGTTGTCGGTGCCGAGCTTGTCCAGCAGCTTGTCCGCGACCTTCGGATCCAGCGCGGGCGAACGCCCGCCAGTCTTCTTGGTAGCCATGATCCCGTTTCCCCCGAGCCCGTTGCGGGCGTTGCGCGACTCTAGCCTTGCCCGTGCGAAGCGGCAACCGTAACGTGGTCCGTCGTTCCACGAATCGCCCGCCATGCGCGTCCGCCGCTGCGCCATCCTCTTCCTCGAACCGCGCGAAGACGCCGCCTTCGATCTCGCTTCCCTGTTCGCCGGCGGCGACGGGCTTGCGCGGACGCAGCGCTGGCTCGCGTTGGCGCCGCACCTGGGCGGGGAAGTCGTGGTCGACGCCGCCGAACGCGAACTGCTCGGCAGCCTCAGCCCGGAGCGCTGGGTGCCGGCCAACGCATTGCCGGCGGATTCGCGCCCGATCCTGCGCCGGCTGCTGAAGGCCGGGCTGGCGATCGGCTCGACCCGTGCGCTTGCCGCGCATCGCGAGCGCGACGAACGCCTGCGCGGCGCGCACTGGCATCCGCTGGCGGCGACGCTGCACGCCTTCACCCGCTGGGACGATGCCGACGCGGTGAAGAACATGCAGGACAGCCACACCGAAACCGCGACGGAGATGCGCGAGGCGCTGGGCGCGCCGCCGACCGAAGCGGATGCGGTCGGCGAGGCGGATGCGCGCATCCAGCTGGCGCGCATCGCCGGCAACGACTTCGACGCCTTGCTCGCGAGGCGCGCGACCTGCCGCAATTTCGACCCCGCGCGCAAGTTGCCGCGGGAACTGTTCGCGCAACTGATGCAGCGGGTGTTCGCGGCGCAGGCCGAGGTGCGCGTGGGCGAAGACACCGCGTTCCTGAAGAAGAGCAGCCCGTCCGGCGGCGGGCTGCACCCGACCGAGGCCTACCTCGTCGTGCAGCATGTCGAAGGCATCGCGCCGGGGCTGTACCACTACCACGCCACCGCGCATGCGCTGGAACCGTTGCCCGCACCGAAGCTGCCGCTGTGGGAATTCCTGATGCAGGCCGTCGCGCGGCAACACTGGTTCGCGGACGCGCACGTGGCGTTGGCGTTGGTGCCGCGCTTCGACCGCACGTTCTGGAAATACCGCCGGCACATGAAGGGCTACCGCGTCGTCGCGCTGGAGGCCGGGCACCTGTCGCAGACGCTGTACCTCGCCGCGACCGAAGCCGGGCTCGGCGCCTTCATCACCGCCGCGATCAACGAGAAGCCGCTGGAGGCCGCGTTCGGCCTCGATCCGCTGCACCAGGGCGCGCTCGCGGTCTGCGGCTTCGGCTGGCGCGGCGAGACGATGGACACGATGGAGCTCGATCCGAATGGCGCGGTGTGGGAGTCGGCGGCGCGGTGAAGGGACCTTGGCGGAATCGCCCGTTCAGCTTGGTCAACGATCCTGGTCGAGGCGCCCGGAACCCAGCGAGAAAACGGTGACTTCGGTCATTGGACTTGCCTGTCGGGTTGTGCTGTCATTTCCCGACCTCCACGTTCCCCGGGGAACAGCCGTGAAATTCCAACACCGCATCGCACTCGCCCTTTCCGTGTCGCTGTTGTTCTGCAGTGCGGCGGCGTTCGCCGACAGCACCGATCCGCAACAGGATGCCCCGCAGAGCGTGTCCCAGATCCTGCACGACCAGAAGGAGTTGCGTTCGCAGCTCGACAACCCGACCGGCGAATACTCCCGTTTCAGCGAAGCCGACATCGCGAAGATGAAGCGTGCACAAGACAGCGTCTTCGTCATGCTGTCGGGCGTGGATTCGCTGGATCAGTTGAACCTCGACCAGAAGACCAGTCTTTCCAATTCGCTCGACGTGATCAAGGCGACCTTGTTGGCGGATGAAGGCAATCGCCTGATCTGCCACCGCGAACGCAAGATCGGCACCAACATCGTGACCAAGCGCTGCGAAACCGTTGCCGAGCGCAATGCGCAAGCGAAGGCAGCCCAGGAGCAGATGCGGGAAATGGCGCCGACCTTCCAAACCAAGAGCGGCGGCTGACGGGCCGCCGGCATCACGCTGGGCACGCGCGGGCGGCTTCGGCCGCCCGTTGCTTTTGCGGCGTCGCCTAGCGCTTGTCGCCGCTGATCAGGCGTTCGCCGAGGCCGGTGAACTTCAGGCCGACGCGTTCGACCCGGTCGTCGCGCAACGCGCGCACCACCAGCAGCGCACGCCCGAGCGAGAGCCGGTCGCCGACCTGCGGATTGCCGTCGAAGCGCTGGTCGAACAGGTCGGCGGCGGTGATCGCGGCGAAGCGCGGCGGCAATTTCAGGCCGTAGAACTGCGCGAGTTCGCCCAGCGGCACGTCGCCGGGCAGGGCGAACAGGCCGAAGGCTTCCTGCTCGGCGGCGCGCGCGGCGCGGCCTTCGGCGAACAGCCAGTCGAGGCGGTGCGCCTGTCCGGCCGGGCTGAGGAAATAGGCGTAGTCGTTCGCGACGAAATTGCCCGAATGTTCGGGCAGCAGTACCTGCCCATCGCGGACCAGCATCGCCAGGCGCACGCGCCCGGGCAGCGGCGCGCCCTGCAGGGCCGCGCTGCCGGCGGCGACGCGGTAGCCGACGAGGTCGTATTCGAGCTGGCCGGGCAGGTCGAGCTGGATTCGGCGCGTGTCCGGGTCGGTGCGCGGCACCGCGACTCCGAACCAGTGCGCGGCACGCCCCAGCGTCCAGCCCTGCACCAGCAATGACACGAGGACCACGACGAACGCGACGTTGAAGTACAGGCCGGCGTTCGGCAGTTTCGCCAGCAGCGGGATCGAAGCCAGGAAGATGCTCACCGCGCCGCGCAGGCCGACCCAGCCGATGAAGCCGATCTCGCCGGCGCGATAACGAAACGGCAGCAGGCACAGGGTGACCGCGAGCGGTCGCGCCACCAGCATCAGCGACGCGGCCACCGCGAGCGCCGGCCACAGCACGTCGAGCAGGTGCCGTGGCGTGGCGAGCAGGCCGAGCAGCAGGAACATCACCAGCTGCGCGAACCACGTGGTCGCGTTCTGCACCGACATGACTTCGCCGCGCGCGCGCAGCGGCCGGTTCGCGACCACGATGCCGGCGAGGTAGACGGCGAGGTAGCCGCTGCCGCCCATGCGGTCGGTGATCGCGAACAACGCGACCGCGCCCGACATGGCGAGCCACGGCGGCAGGCCGGAGGGCAGTGCGAAGCGGTTGAGCGCCCACACGATCAGGCGCCCGCCGGCATAACCGAACGCGATGCCCGCACCCATCGCCCAGACCAGTTCCAGCAACAGCGCGAACACGCCACCGTGCTCGCCGCCCAGCGTGATCCACGAGGTCAGGCCGATGGTGAGGAAGATCGCGACCGGGTCGTTCGCCCCGGATTCCATTTCCAGCGTGCTGCCGGCGCGGCGCTCGAGGTGCAGGCCGCCGGCGCGCAGCAGGAACAGCACCGCGGCGGCGTCGGTCGAGGCCAGCACCGAGCCGAGCAGCAACGATTGCAACGGCGCGAGGTGCAGGAACCAGTGCGCGGCGAGCCCGGTCAACGCGGCGGTCAGGCCCACGCCCAGTGTCGCCAGTACCAGCGAGGGCGCGACGCTGCCGCGCACCTGCGCGGCGCGCGTCTGCAGGCCGCCATCGAACAGGATCACGCACAGCGCCAGCGAGCCGATGAAGTAGGTGAAGCGGGTGTCGCTGTAGCGGATGCCGCCGGGGCCGTCGACGCCGAGCAGCAGGCCCAGGGCGAGGAACACCAGCAGCAAGGGCGCGCCGAAGCGGCGCGCGAGCAACGAGGAGGCGATGCCGGCAAGGACCAGCAATGCGCCGCCGAGCAGGCGGATGTCGATGGCGTGCAGGACTTCCAGTGGCGTCTCCGTGTTCCACGGCCAGTGTAGCCGCGTCGCGCGGAAGCCCGCTCAGCCCGCCAGCGCGCGTTCGAAGCGGCGGTAGCCCAGCGCCTCGGTCAGGTGCGGGGTACGGATCGCGTCGCTACCGTCGAGGTCGGCGATGGTGCGCGCCACGCGGAGGATGCGGTGCAGCGCGCGCGCCGACAGTTGCAGGCCGTCCATGGCGCGTTCCAACAAGGCTTCGTCCGCGGCCTCGAGCCGGCATGCGTCCCGCGTCTGCGCCTGGTCGAGGCGTGCGTTCGGCGTGCCCGCGCGCGCCAGCATGCGCTCGCGTGCGGCGACCACGCGCCCGCGCACGCCGGCGCTGGATTCGCCGGGAACCTGGCCCATGCGCAATTCCGCCGGCGCCAGGCGCGGCACTTCCACCTGCAGGTCGATGCGGTCGAGCAAGGGCCCCGAGATGCGCGCGCGATAACGGCGGATCGCCTCGATGCCGCAGCGGCAACGCCCCGATGGATCGCCGGCCCAGCCGCAGGGGCAGGGATTCATTGCGGCAACCAGTTGGAAGCGCGCGGGGAATTCGCATTGCCGCGCCGCGCGCGAAATCGTCACCCGTCCGGATTCCAGCGGTTCGCGCAGCACTTCCAGCGCATTGCGCGACCACTCCGGCAATTCGTCGAGGAACAGCACGCCGTGGTGCGCGAGCGAGATTTCGCCGGGACGCGGCACCGAACCGCCGCCGGCCAGCGCGACCGCGCTGGCGGTGTGGTGCGGGCTGCGGAACGGACGCGATCCCCAGCGCCGCGCATCCGCGCGATGGCCGCCGACCGAGGCGATGGCCGCGACCTGCAGGCGTTCGTCCTCGCCCAGTTCCGGCAGCAGGCCGGGCAAGCGCGAAGCGAGCAAGGTCTTGCCGCAACCGGGCGGCCCGACAAGCAGCAGGTGATGCTCGCCGGCGGCGGCGATTTCCAGCGCGCGCCGCGCATGCGCCTGGCCGCAGACGTCGCTGAGGTCGGGCACCGGCATCGGCGGCCAGGATTCGGGTTCGGCCTGCGGCAATTCGACGCGTCCGGACAGCGCCGCGCACACCTGCAGCAGGGTGCGCGCGCTGCGCACGTCGCTGTTCGACGCGAGCGCGGCTTCGCCGCCGTTCGCGAAAGGCACCACCAGCTTGCGGCCATCGCGCGCGGCGGCCAGCGCCGCCGGCAGGCTGCCGTCGACCGCGCGCACCTCGCCGGTCAGGCCGAGTTCGCCGAGGAATTCGCAATCGCGCAATGCTTCCAGCGGCACCTGCCCGCTCGCGGCGAGCACGCCCAGCGCGATCGGCAGGTCGTAGCGGCCGCCATCCTTGGGCAGGTCCGCCGGGGCGAGGTTCACGGTGATGCGCCGCGCCGGGAATTCGAACTGCGCGCACTGGATCGCCGCGCGCACCCGGTCCTTGGCTTCGCGCACCGCGGCTTCGGGCAGCCCGACGATGGACATCGCCGGCAATCCCCCGGCGAGGTGCACTTCGACCGTGACCGCGGGCGCGGACACGCCATCGCGTGCACGGCTGTGCACGAGCGCGAGACCCATGGCCGCGGCGTCAGCGCGACGTCGCGGATTCGAGCGCCTGCACTTCGCGCTCGAGCGCTTCCAGCTTCTCGCGCGTGCGCAGCAGTACCGCGCGCTGCACGTCGAATTCCTCGCGCGTCACCAGGTCGAGCCGGGCGAGGCCGGACTGCAGCACGGACTTGAAGTTCTGCTGCAGTTCCTCGCGGCCCTCGCGCAGGCCGGGCGGCACCAGGCCGCTGAGGCGGCGGGCGAGGTCGTCGAGTTGTGCGAGGTCGATCATGGCGTGCTCCGTTTGGCGAGTCCGGCGCCAGCGTGGCGCAGGCCGCGATTCCCCGCCGTCGGCGATGGCCGCGCATCGGCGTCGGGGAATTCCTATTATGGTGCCGAACCGGGAGGAAGGCGCCGATGAAGATGGTGATGGCGGTGATCAAGCCGTTCAAGCTCGACGACGTGCGCGAGGCAGTGGCCGAGGTCGGCGTGGCCGGCATCACCGCAACCGAGGTCAAGGGTTTCGGCCGGCAGAAGGGCCACGCGGAGTTGTACCGCGGTGCCGAGTACGTGGTCGATTTCCTGCCGAAGGTGAAACTGGAGATCGCGGTGGCCGACGACCAGGTCGACGCGGTGGTCGAGGCGATCATGAAATCCGCCGGCACCGGCAAGATCGGCGACGGCAAGATCTTCGTCTACGAACTCGAACGCGTGGTGCGGATCCGCACCGGCGAGCTGGATGCGGATGCGTTGTGAGGCGCCTATCGACATAGACCAAGTGTCGATCGGTCATCAGGAACCGTTATCTCTTTGGTGTCGGGCTTCGCATGGCTGATAGCAACTCAGGTTTGTTCGTCTTGGCCGCGATTTCGGTTCTTTGCGCAGTGATCGTGCATTGGCGTGTAAGGCGCTACCTGCCCGCGACGATAATTTCTGCATTTGCTGCCGCATTGCTTTTCCAACTCGCAGCTGCTTGGCAACTTGGCTACGTTGATTCCTTTGCGCCAGTGGCTTTTGTCGTGTCGCTTCTGATCACGACGATCATTGGACTGGTAGTCGGATTGCTGTTTCGTGCGTCTCGTCGCTCATCCTCGCGAGATGAAACTTAAGTCGTCATTCCCGCGAAAGCGGGAATCTCGTTTTTTGATTCTCTTTGCGCAAATGCTTGTTGATTCAGAGTCCGCCGACGTTTCAAAGAGCCAAGACTGGGTTCCCGCTTTCGCGGGAATGACGAGCAAAGGCGAACTGCCGTAGGCTGGGTTGAAGCGAAGCGGAAACCCAGCATGGCGCAAGTGCTGGGTTCGCATTTCATGCTCAACCCAGCCTACAAAAGCGTCCGAACGCTAACCCTCGACCCTTCCGCGCCCGCCCTGCTTGGCGCGGTACAGCGCCGCGTCGGCGCGGGCGAGCAAGGTGGCGACGGTGTCGTCCGCCGTGGCTTGCGCGAGGCCGATGCTGACGCCTACGCGTAGCGCCGGATCGATGTCTTCGAAGCGCAAGGCCTCCGTCGCTTCCAGCAAGCGCGCCGCGATGCCGCGCGCCTTGTCCAGTTGCGTGTTGGGGCAGACCACCACGAACTCCTCGCCGCCCACGCGCGCGAGCAGGTCGTGGTCGCGCAACAACGCCTGCCATGCGTGCGAAGTCGCGGCGAGCACGCGGTCGCCGGCCGGATGCCCGTAGCGGTCGTTGATGTTCTTGAAGCGGTCGAGGTCGAGTGCGAGCAACGACAGTGGCGCGCCGGTACGCCGCGCTTCGGCCAATGCATCGGCGACGGTGGCGTCGAACGCGCGCCGGGTCGCGGTGCCGGTCAGCGAATCGACCAGCGCCAGCGCGCGCATGCGCCGCGACTTGCGCCACTGTCTCCATGCGAATGCGGCCAGCAGCGCCGCGAGCAGCAGGCCGCAGGCCATCGCCAGCGTCTGCCAGCGGCGCAGGCGTTGCAGGTCCTGGAGTTGTTGCGCCTGCGCCTGGCGTTCGGCCCGCAGCCGCTGGTTCTCGAAATCGCGCCGGCGGATTTCGTATTCGTATTGCAGCAGGCGGCCCTGTTCCAGCCGCATCTTGCCCTGCAATTCCTGCTCCAGGGCGTTGTAGCGCTTGTACTCGGCCAGCGCCTCACCGTCGCGGTGCAGCGCCTCCAGGCTCGTCGCGCGCGCCCGGTGCAGCAGCGCGAGGTAGCGCTGGTTGCCGGCGGCCTCCATCAAGGGTTGCGCCATCGCGTAATGCTTCAGCGCATCTTCGTGCAATCCCTGCCTGGCCAGCGCCTGGCCGCCGAGCAGGAGCAGCATGTCCTTGCTCGAATCGTCGCCGGCCGCGGCGAAGCGCGTCGCGGCCTCGTGCAGGGTCGCGCGCGCGGCCTGCGGCTGGTCGAGCGCGATCTGTGCCTCGGCCAAGCCGAGCAATGCGCCGTTGCGATCGGCATCGTCGCCGTGCGTGGTGGCGACGCGGATCGCTTCCTCGAACGCCGCGCGCGCCTTGTCCGGTTCGCCGGCTTCGTCGTGCAGGAAGCCGAACTGGATCAGGTTGACGGCGAGGCCTTCCCAATCCTGCTTCGCCTCGAGGTCCGCCTTGGACTGTTCGAGGTAGGCGGCGGCCTGCGCGTAATCGCCCATGCGCCGGTAGGTCGTGGCCATGCCTTGCAGCAGGCGGTCGACCTCGTGGCCGATGCCCGAATCGCGGAACGCGGCGCGCGCGCGCTGGAAATCGAGCATCGCCTGCGCCTGTTCGCCGATCAGCGAGCGCAGGTCGGCGCGCATCACCAGGATCTCGCCCTCGAGTTGCGGTTCGTTCTGATCGTCGAGCGTTTCCAGCGCGCGGTCGAGGTCCGGCAGTGCATGGCGGCTGCCGTCGCGCAGCATCATGAAATTGGAACGGCACACCAGCGCGCGCGCCTGCGAGGCGCGGTCGCCGGTCTCGCGCGCCGCCTGCAACGCCTGTTCGCTGTAGGTCAGCCCGCGCGCGACGTCCTTCCAGCGCGTGCTCCCGCAGAACACCGAGCGGAAGCGCACTTCACGCGTTGCGTCGACGCCCGGCAGCAGGCCGCGCAGGCGATCGAGATCGCGTTCGTATTCGGGCGTGCTCGCCTCCAGCGACGCGGGTCCGACCACGCGCTGGAATACGGTGTCGAACTCGGCCGCGGGCGTGGGCGGTTGCGGTTCGACCGCGTCCGGCGGCACGAAGCCGACCGCGAAGCAGGCGCACGGCCACGCGACCACGAGCGCCGCGAGGCGCCGCAAACCGCTGCGATTGGCGTTCGAACCGTGCATTCCGTCCCCCGACGGCGCAGTCGACCGCCCAAAATAGCCGGGACCCCGGGGCGCATCCGTGCCCCGGTTCGCAGTTCGGCCGTTGCCGGCCCGGCTCAGCCCGCCAGCGCCTCGGCGACGAAGGGCGGCAGCGCCTGCGCGCCCTTGTGCACCTCGGCGCTGTAGTACTTCGTGGCGAACGGCCGCGCGCGGGCATCCGCTTCGCGGAAACCGAAATCCGCGTTCGCCGCCTTCCTGGCCATCGTGCAGCTCCACCAGCCGGTCGGATAGCAGGGCTGCGGGAACGGCAGAGTTTGGAAGCCGTGGAAGCCGGCCTTGCCCATTTCCGCGCGCATCTCGCGGATCAGGTCGAGCAGCACCAGCGGCGATTCCGATTGCTGCACGAGGATGCCGTCGTCCTTCAGCGCGCGATGGCAGCTCTCGAAGAACGCCTTGTTGAACAGCCCTTCGGCCGGTCCGACCGGATCGGTGGAATCGACGATGACGATGTCCACGCTGCCCGGTTCGCAATTCGCCATGTAGGCGATGCCATCGTCAAACAGCAGTTCCGCCCGCGGATCAGAATTCGATTCGCACAGTTCCGGGAAGTACTTCTCCGACATGCGCGTGACCTGCTCGTCGATGTCGCACTGCGTCGCCCTCGCCACGCCCGGGTGGCGCAGCACCTCGCGCAGCGTGCCGCAGTCGCCGCCGCCGATGATCACCACGCGCTTCGGGTCCGGGTGCGTGAACAGCGCCGGGTGCGACATCATCTCGTGGTAGAGGAAGTTGTCGCGCGTGGTCAGCATCATCGCGCCGTCGATCAGCATCAGGTTGCCCCAGTCGGTCGACCCGTAGATCTCGATCTTCTGGAATGGCGACTGCACCTCGTCCAGCTTGCCGGTGATGCGGAAGCCGATCGCCGAACCGGCGCGGTCGAACTGTTCGTAGTGCCAGGCATCGCTCATGGGTCGGTCCGTGAAAGGGCAAAACAGGCGGAAATTGTAACGAAAGCCGCCGCATGCCCGACGCTTCCGCCGGCAAGCCCTACAATGCGCCTCCCCGCCGCGAACGGACGCGCCCCATGGCCGACTGGTCGATCGAACACGCCCGCAAGACCTACTCGATCCCGCACTGGGCCGAAGGCTATTTCGACGTTCGACGCCGGCGGCCGCATCGTGGTGCGTCCGCGCGGCGAAGGCGGCCCGGAAGTGGTGCTCGCCGACGTGGTGGAGAAATCGCTGGCGCAGGGCGGCGACCTGCCGGTGCTGGTGCGTTTCCCCGACATCCTCGGCGACCGCCTCGGCAAGCTGCAGGCGGCGTTCGCGCAGGCCATGCGCGAATGGGACTACGCCGGCGGCTACACCGCGGTGTACCCGATCAAGGTCAACCAGCATGCCGGCGTCGCCGACACGCTGGCCTCGCACGCGGGCGAGGGCTTCGGCCTGGAGGCGGGCAGCAAGCCGGAACTGATGGCGGTGCTCGCGCTGTCGCGCCCGGGTGGCCTAGTCGTGTGCAACGGTTACAAGGACCGCGAATACATTCGCCTCGCGCTGATCGGGCGCAAGCTCGGGCTGCAGACTTTCATCGTCATCGAGAAGCCGTCGGAACTGCGGCTGGTGATGGAGGAAGCGAAATCCCTCGGCGTCGTGCCCGGCCTCGGCGTGCGCATGCGCCTGGCTTCGCTCGGCGCCGGCAAGTGGCAGAACAGCGGCGGCGACAAGGCCAAGTTCGGGCTGTCGCCGCGGCAATTGCTCGACCTGTGGAAGCAGTTGCGCGACGCCGGCATGGGCGATTGCCTGCAACTGCTGCATTTCCACATGGGCTCGCAGATCAGCAACGTCCGCGACATCGCCAACGGCATGCGCGAGGCCACCCGCTACTTCGTCGAACTCTCCAAGCTCGGCGCGAAGATCACCCACGTCGACGTCGGCGGCGGGCTCGGCATCGACTACGAAGGCACGCGCTCGCGCAGCTTCTGTTCGATCAACTACGGCATCGGCCAGTACGCCTCCAGCATCGTGCAGCCGCTGGCCGAGGCCTGCGAGGCGAATGCGATTTCGCCGCCGCGCATCGTCACCGAATGCGGGCGCGCGATGACCGCGCACCACGCGGTGCTGGTCGCGAACGTGTCCGAGGTGGAGGAAGCGCCGGAAGGACGCGTTCCGCCGGAACATCCCGACGAACCGACGCCGATCCGCCACCTGCGCGAGATCCACGCCGAACTCGATTCGCGGCCGGCGGTCGAACTGTTCCACGAAGCCGCGCAGGCGCATGCCGAGGGCCTCGCGCTGTACGCGCTCGGCCAGATCGACCTCGTCCGCCGCGCGCGCATCGACGACCTGTTCTACGCCATCGCGCACGCGGTGAAGTCGCGGCTGACCTACGACGAAAAGAGCCATCGCGACCTGCTCGACGAACTCAACGAACGTTTGGTCGACAAGTACTTCGTCAACTTCAGCGTGTTCGAATCGATGCCGGACGTGTGGGCGATCGACCAGGTGTTCCCGATCGTTCCGATTTCGCGGCTCGACGAGAAGCCGACCCGGCGCGGCGTGATCGCCGACCTCACCTGCGATTCCGACGGCAAGATCGATGCCTACGTCGAGAACGAGGACCTCGACACCTCGTTGCCGCTGCATGCGCCGCGCAAGGGCGAGCGCTACTGCCTCGGCTTCTTCCTGGTCGGCGCGTACCAGGAGATCCTCGGCGACATCCACAACCTGTTTGGCGACACCGACGCGATCGAAGTCCGCATCGAAGGCGACGGCTGCCGCATCGTGCAGCAGCGCCGCGGCGACACCACCGACGTCATGCTCGACTACGTCGGCTACAAGCTCGACGACCTGCGCCGCCGCTACAAGGCGATGGTCGGCGCCGCCGAACTGTCGAAGGCCGAGGCCGAGCGGCTCAACGAGGCGCTGGAACGCGGCCTGACCGCCTACACCTACCTCAGCGACGATCCGCTGGAGTGAGCGCCGTCGGCGAGCACGCGCGGCTGCCCGGGCTCGACCTGCTGCGCGCCATCGCGGTGTTGTGGACGATGCAGTTCCATGCATTCGTCGTGGGCGGGCTGGGCGCGGACTGGAAATGGCTGGAACGCTACGGCTGGATGGGCGTGGACCTGTTCTTCGTGCTCAGCGGCTACCTGATCGGCGGGCAGTTGTTGCGCCCGCTAGCGCACGGCGCAAGGCCTTCGCTGCGCACGTTCTACCTGAAGCGCGCGTTCCGCATCCTGCCGGCGTTCTGGGCGGTGCTGGCGGTCTACCTGCTGTGGCCGGGCTTCCGTGAAGCGCCGGGCATGGAGCCGTGGTGGAAGTTCGCGCTGTTCATCGTCAACCTGGACATCGACTACGTCGCCAATGCCGCGTTTTCGCATGCGTGGTCGCTGTGCGTGGAGGAACATTTCTACCTGCTGCTCCCGGCGCTGGCGTTGTTGCTCGCGCGCAAACCTTCTGCTGCGAAGTTCTGGGCCGTGTGTGTCGCGGTGCTGCTGGGCGGCATCGCCCTGCGTACCGGCACGTGGCTGCACGATGATGCGGTGCAGCCGCAGCGCGCGTGGTTCGTCGAGGACATCTACTACCCGACCTGGAACCGACTCGATGGCCTGCTGCTGGGCGTGATGCTGGCGACGTGGCAGGCGTACCGGCCTGATTCGTGGATGCGTGCGGCGAAGCACGCCAACGCTTTTGCATTGCTTGGCGTCACGGTGCTGGCGCTGGCGTTCTGGCTGTTCCGCGACCGCGTGGGCCTGCTCGGCAACAGCGTCGGCTGGCCGGTGCTGTCGCTGGCGCTTGCGCTGCTGGTGTTCGCCGGCGCGCAACGGCACGGCCTGCTAGGCGCGCGCGCCGTGCCGGGCGCGGCCTGGATCGCGGCGATCTCGTACAGCCTCTACCTCGTGCACAAGCCGATCTACGGCGTGGTGCAGAAGCACTGGGGCGACGTGCTGGAAGGCCACGGCATCGGCGCGTGGCTGGCGTATGGCATGGCCGCGATTGCCGCCGCGGCGCTGCTGCATTATGTGGTGGAGCGACCGGGCCTGTGTCTGCGTTCGCGGCTGCTGGCGCACCGCGCGATACCGAAGACGGCGATTCCCGCCGCGTGAATGGCCTCAGCGGCGATCCATTGGAGTAGCGGCACGAGGTCCGATGCTGAGCCGAGCTCGGACTTCGGGTCGACCGCCATGCTTTTGTAGAGCCGAGCTTGCTCGGCTCTACAGGGGAATCTGAACGCCCGTCCCTCAGCGACGGTCGCTGGCGTCCGTTGCCGTGATCGTCGCCGGTTTGCCCGGGTGCGAACGCCACGGCGCGACCACCAGCACCACGCCGGCGAGTACGAGCAAGGCGCCGAGGATGCGCAAGGCATCGACCGGCTTCGGCGCCTGCAGCACGCCGAACCGGTCGAGCAACAAGGATGCCGTGACCTGCCCGAGCACGGCGAGGCAGACCATGCCCGCCGCGCCGATGCGCGGGATCAGCAGGGTGAAGCAGGCGACGTAGATCGCGCCCAGCGCGCCGCCGGCCCAGATCCATGCCGGCCATTTCGCCGCGCCCTGCAGCGTCACCGGCGTGCGCGTGGCCAGCAGGTACAGGCCCAGCATCGCGGTGCCGACGAGGAACGACACGAAGGCCGCGACCACCGGCCCGCCCGCATGCACGCCAAGGCGCGCGTTCACCAGGCCCTGCAGCGGCAGCATCGCGCCGATCAGCACCGCGACCAGCAATGCGCCGACGAGGTTCATGCCCGTGCTCCGCGATGCAACTGGAATCCCGCGAACGATTGCCGCGTCGGCATCAGTTCGATGCGATTGACGTTGAGGTGCGGCGGCAGCGTGGCGATCCAGAAGATCGTGTCGGCGATGTCCTGCGCCGACATCGCGTCCATGCCTGCGTACAGCGCATCGGAGGCGGCCTGGTCGCCGTGGGTGCGGACCAGGGTGAATTCGGTTTCGGCCATGCCCGGTTCCAGCGCGGTCACGCGCACGCCGGTGCCGTGCAGGTCGGCGCGCAGGTTGAGCGAGAACTGCGAGACGAAGGCCTTGCTGCCGCCGTAGACGTTGCCGCCGCTGTAGGGATAGTTCGCGGCGGTGGAACTCACGTTGATGACCGCGCCCTTGCGTTCGATCAAGGTCGGCAACAACGCATGCGTCAACGTCACCAGCGCGGTGATGTTGGTATCGATCATCGTGCGCCAGTCGGCGAGCGAGGCTTCCTGCGCGGGCTTCGTTCCCTGCGCCAGCCCGGCGTTGTTCACCAGCAGGTCGATGCCGCGGAAACGCCCTGGCAACGCCTCCAGCGCGGCGCGCATCGCGGTTTCGTCGCGGATGTCGAATCGCACGGGGTGGAACGCGTCGCCGAGTTCGGCTTTCAGCGCATCAAGCCGATCGGCGCGGCGCCCCGTGCCGACGACCTGCCAGCCGGCATCGACGAAGCGTTTCGCCGCGGCGCGGCCGAAGCCCGAAGTGGCGCCGGTGATGAAGGCGGTCCTGGTGTCCATGCCGCGATTGTAAAGCCTGCCCCGGACCCGATCCGGGGACTCACCACACGAACGGGAGCAGCCGCTTCGTTTCCCGCGCGTAGGCCGGGTAATCCCGCGGGAACGCGGAGACCAGCGCGCGTTCCTCCACGCGGATGCGCCACAGGAACGCGGCGGTGACGACGACCACGATCAGCAACAGCGACCAGAGGCTGCCGAGCGCGAGCGCGAAGCCATAGAAGGTGACGAGCGAACCGGTGTAGGACGGATGCCGCAGCAGGCGATACGGGCCGTTGCGAACCAGCCGGTGGTCGTCGCGGATGGCGACATCGACGGTGAAATATTGCGCCAGCACGCGCACCGCCCACCAGCGGAACGCCATGCCGGCGACCATCAGCGCGCAGCCGGTCCAGAACAGCGGCATGACGAAGCGCTCGTCGAAACGGCCGATGCCCGCGCGCGACAGCCACACCGCCGCGATGATCGAACCCCAGATCGCGACGTGCAGCAGGCGCAGGCTGCCGCGGTCGTGCGCCTTGCCGCCATCGTGCGCGCGCTTGCGGCCGATCCAGAATTCGCTCGCGACCCAGACCACGGCGAGGGCGAGGAACAGCATGTCGGGCCGGATCATGCGCGCGGGCTCAGTGGCGTTTCGACGGGGACTTCTTCGTCGTGGCCTGCGTCTTCTTCGCGGGCTTCGCCGGTTTCGCTTCGCCCGCCGCGGCCGCGGGCTTGCGTTTGCGCCCGGTCGAGGACTTGCCCGCAGTCCTGGCCTTCGCGGCGCGGGTCTTGTTCAACATGTCCTCGGCCAGCACCACGTCCTCGGACAGAATGCCGGCGGCTTTCGCAATCGCGATCTTCGCCTGCGCCTTGTTCTCGTCGGGGTTGGCGAGCAGCAGCTCGTGGATGGCCTCGCGCAGGGCCTTCTCCGCGTCACGCTTGAGCTTGATGTCGCTGCTCTCGCGGAACAGGGCCATCAGCGCATCGACGACGGGCTTGATCAGTGCGGCTTCGATGGCCATGGGCAATCTCCTTCGCGCCCAGTGTCGCGCCGAACCGTCTCAGGCGCCGCGATGGATCTACTTCACCTTGATCGCCATCGCCGGCAGGCCGCCGGCGGCGAGCTTGCCCTTGGCCGTGGCCAGTTCCGACGCGCTGCCGTAGGGCCCCATGCGCACGCGGTACACGGTCTTGCCGCCGATGGTGGCGGATTCGACCCGTGCGTTCAGCCCGAGCAACGCGATCTTCGCCTTCACCGCCTCGGCATCGCCGCTGGCGCCGAATGCGCCGGCCTGCAGCAAATAGGGCGTGTCGTTGCCGGCAGGCGACGGCGCGGGCGCGGCGCTCGCGACCTGCGTCGGTGCCGGCGTATTCGCGGTCGGCGTGGAAGGCGCTTCCGGCAGCGGTTTCGGCAATGCCGCGTCGGTGCCGGTGGGCACCGATGCGGCTTGTTGCGCACGCGCCTGTTCCGCCTTTTCCGCGGCGGCGAGTTGCGCATCGCTGAGCGCGACCTCGTTGCCCGGCAGCATCGTGTAGAAATCGAAGTCGCCGTCCTTGTCTGTGGCGGGCTTGTCCTTCGCCGTCGCATCCGCCGCGGGTTGCGCGACCACGCCTTCGTCATCGTCCGGCGATTCGGCCAGCGGTTGCGCGTCGGGGTTCGCATGCGGGCGGAAGAAACCGTCGCCCTCGCCGGTCTTGAGGTAGCGCGGCAGGAACAGCACCGCGGCCAGGGTGATCAGCACGCCCAGCACCAGCCAGGCCCAGCCGGGCATGCCGCCGCGGTTGCCGGAATTGCGTCGCGCCTGCGACTTGCCACGCTTGGTTGCCACTACATCGTCTCCGGGGCGTTCACGCCCAGCAATGCGAGTCCGTTCGCCAGCACCTGGCGCGTCGCCGCGGCCAGCGCGAGTCGCGCGTTGCGCAGGTTCGCGTCCTCGACCAGGAACTGGTGTTCGTTGTAATACGACTGGAAACACTGCGCCAGTTCCAGCAAATAGGCGGCGACCAGGTGCGGTTCCAGTTGCGCGCCGGCGGCGGCCACGACTTCGGGCCAGCGCGAGAGCGCGGCGAGCAGTTCGGCGGTGGCGCGATCGTCGAGGTCCAGCGGCTGGTTGCGGCCGTTTTCGGCATCGAACGCGAGGCCGCGCTCGGCGAGCTGGCGGAACACGCCGCAACTGCGCGCATGCGAGAGCTGCACGTAGTACACCGGGTTGTCGAGCGACTGCGAGCGCGCGAGGTCGATGTCGAAGGTGAGTTGCGAATCGGGCTTGCGCGCGACCAGGAACCAGCGCGTGGCGTCGCGGCCGGCTTCGTCGATCAAATCGCGCAATGTCAGGTAGCTGCCGGCGCGCTTGGAGAGTTTCACTTCCTCGCCGCCGCGCATCACCGTCACCATCTGGTGCAGCACGTAGTCGGGGTATCCGGCGGGAATGCCCGCGTCCAGCGCCTGCAGGCCGGCCTTCACCCGCATCAGCGAACCGTGGTGGTCGGCGCCGAGCTCGGTGATCGCGCGCTGGTAGCCGCGCTGCCACTTGCTGCGGTGGTAGGCGATGTCCGGCACGAAATACGTGTAGGTGCCGTCGGACTTGCGCATCACGCGGTCCTTGTCGTCGCCGAAGTCGGTCGTGCGCAGCCACAGGGCGCCGCCGTCCTCGTAGGTGTGGCCGTGGGCGATGAGTTCGCGCACGGTCTCGTCCACCTTGCCGTCGGCGTAGAGCGAGGATTCGAGGAAGTACACGTCGAACGACACGCCGTAGGCGGCGAGGTCGGCGTTCTGTTCGCGGCGCAGGTAGGCCACCGCGAACCTGCGGATCGCGTCGAGGTCGTCGGCATCGTCCTTGCCGGCGACGACATGGCCTTCGACTTCGACGCTGTCGCCGCGCAGGTAGGCGTTGGCGACATCGGCGATGTAGTCGCCGTTGTAGGCCTCCGCCGGCCAGTCGGCGTCGCCGGGCTTCAGCCCCTTCGCGCGCGCCTGCGTCGAACGCGCGAGGTTCTCGATCTGCACGCCGGCGTCGTTGTAGTAGAACTCGCGCCGCACGTCCCAGCCATTGGCGTCGAGCACGCGCGCGATGCAGTCGCCGATCACCGCCGCGCGGCCATGGCCGACGTGCAGCGGACCGGTGGGGTTCGCGGACACGTATTCGACGCCGGCCATGCGGCCTTTGCCGCTGGCATTGAGGCCGTAGCCGGCGCCCTGCGCCGCGATGTTGCGCAGCATCGCCTGCCACGCCGCGGGCGCGAGGCGGAAATTGATGAAGCCCGGGCCGGCGATTTCCACCGAGGCGATGGCCGGATCCGGCGGCAGCGCCTCGACCAGCGCCTGCGCCAGCGCGCGCGGATTGGTCCTGGCCGCCTTGGCCAGCAGCATCGCCGCATTGGCGGAGAAATCCCCATGCGCGCGCTCCTTCGGCCGCTCGATCGCGAATTCGGGAACGGCGACGTTGGCGGGCAGGGCGCCGGCCTCGCGGAGGCTGGCGATGCCCCGGTCGACCAGGGCGCGGATCTGGGATTTCACGGTTTCGGACGGCGATTCAATGGCCGGACATTGTACGGGGTCGGGCGGCGGCCCTCCCTGGGGCGATGTCCGCATGTGCATACTGCCCGAAGGACCCGGACGCGAGACCGCCGTGATCGGAATACAGGGGATGCGATTCGCCTATGGACGGCACGTGCTCTACGAGCATTTCGACCTGCAGGTCGAAACACCGGGCGTATACGGGATCTTCGGGCGCAACGGTAGCGGCAAGTCCACGTTGCTCAAGCTGATCGCCGGGCTCTTGTTCCGCAAGGGCGGCGATCTCCGGGTCGCCGGGTTCGACCCGGGCCGCAGGCATCCGGATTTCCTCGCGGGCATGTACATCGTTCCCGAGGAATTCCACCTGCCCAACCTGAGTTGCGCCCGCCTCGCGGAATTGCAGGCGGGTTTCTACCCACGGTTCAGCAGGACCGTGCTCGACGAATCGCTGTCCGTCTTCGGGCTCGATGCGCATGCCGGCTTCAACGCCATGAGCCTGGGCGAAAAGAAGAAGGCGGTGCTGGCCTTCGCGCTGGCGACGCGCACGCCGGTCCTGTTGCTGGACGAGCCGACCAATGGCCTCGACATCGTCGGGCGCGACCAGTTCAAGGCGCTGGTGCAGGCGCCGGAACAACGCGACCGGGTGGTGCTGATCAGCACCCACCAGGCGCACGACCTCGAGCGGGTGATGCAGCACATGGTGTTCATCGACCAGGGGCGGCTCGCGCTTTCGGCGCCGATGGACACGCTGTCGCGCACGCTCAAGGTCGGAATGGCCCCGGATGCGCCGGCGACCGCTTCCATCGCGAACCTGATCTACAGCGAGCCCGTCGGGGAGCAGGTCGCCTACGTCGCCGCGCGCGACGCGGGCGAGCGACCGGCGCCCGTCCACATCGAACTGCTCTACAAGGCCTTGTGCAAGGACAAGCAACGCGTGCTTGACGCCATCGAACGGGGAGGGAATGCGCATGTTTGAGTGGCGTCGCTTCCTGCGCCTCGCGGGCGCGCATTGGGCGGAATACCGCCGGGGCTACCTGTGGTTCTTCGCCGTGGGCATCGCCATCCAGGCCTGCGTTTGGCTGGTCGCGACGGGCGGCGGCGCCCATGCCCAGGTCTTCGGCGCGGACGTGCAGCTCGCGGTCTATGCCTGCGGCCTGGTGGCGAGCGGGGCATTGTTCGCCGGGCGCTATTTCGAGGCCTTGGGAACCCGCGAATCGGCGCTCTCGGTGCTGATGCGGCCCGCGTCGGGGTTCGAGAAATTCCTGCTCGCCTTCCTGATCGTGGGCGTGCTGTACCCGATCGCCTACACGCTTGCGTTCCAGGCCTGCAACCTGCCGGCGGCGATGCTCGCCAAGGCCGCGAATGCCACCTCCGCGCACCCGCTGCAAGGGCCCGATGCCGATTTCGGCCCTTACCTGCCTTTCATCGGCCACAAGCGGGGCATGGCCGAATATCCACTGTTCCTCGCGGCATCGGGGCTGCAGGCGCTGATGGTCTGCGCCTCGCTCTATTTCAGGCGGCTCGCGATGCTGAAGGGATTCATGCTCGCCTTCGTGCTGTGGCTGCTCGTCATGTTGCTGGCGGCGGTGAGCGACGGGAATCCAGGCCGCCTGTTCGCGATCTGGTCGGGCGGACCGGGCGCGCCGGCGGCCTTGCAAGCATTGTCGTTGCTGGTGTGGATCGGCGTCCCGCTGTTGCTCTGGGCCAGCGCGTACTTCCTGGTCCGGGAAAGGGAGCTGCAATGATGCGCAAGGGCGTCGTCGTGTTCCTGGCCGGCATCGGCCTGCTGTGCGCGGGCATCGTCGCGACCAGCGACGGGTTCTGGGGCAGGCCGCGGACCGAAATCTCCATGCCCGTGGACGTGGGCGGCGTGGATACCGCGGACCTGCGCGGGGCCAGGATCGAAAAAGTCGTGTTTTCCGACGCGGAAGCGCCGGGGCTTCGTTACTCGGTCCTGCCGTACATGGCGGATGAGTCCGGCAAAGGGAAGCAGCCGGTTGTCGCCACGGCGGGATCGACCCTGCGGATCACGGTCCCGGAGGGATTCTTCGTTTACCAATCCACGTTGGTCCTGCCGACCCGCATCGGAAAAGTGATGGTGCGGGACATGAGGTTCGCCGGCAAGGCGCGCGTGCCCGCGATCGTGGTGGAGGCGACCGGCGACGTGAGCTGGAACGTGGATGCGGATTCCGCGTCGTTCGTCGACGTGTCCAGCGACGAGCCGAAGCGCAAGGACGATTGCGAATGCCGGAAGCCTTCATTCTCGATCAAGGGCGGATCCATCGGTTCGCTGTCCATCACCAGCGCGAAGGGCAGCATCGAACTCGGCGACATGGCCGGAGTCGGGACCATCGACCTGAAGACCGGGCCCGAGGCATCGCTCAAGCTGGAGCATGTGGCGGATCTTCCGCGCGTGCGCATCGAAGGGATCGGCGGCGAACCGGAAGCCCCGCCGGTTCACTGACTCACACCCAGCCCCGCGCCGCCATCGAACTCGGCGCGCCGTCGCCGATGACGAAATGGTCGAGCAGGCGCACGTCCACCAGCGCCAGCGACTGCTTGAGTCGCGCAGTGACGGCGCGGTCGGCGGCGCTGGGTTCGGGATTCCCGCTCGGGTGATTGTGGCCGACGATCAGCGCGGCGGCGTTGTGCGCGAGCGCGCGGCGCACGACTTCGCGCGGATGCACCTCGGCGCCGTCGACGGTACCGTGGAACAGTTCCTCGAACGCGAGCGCGCGGTGGCGCGCGTCCAGGAACAGGCAGGCGAAGACCTCCTGCGGCTGGCCGCGCAGGCGCTGGGCGAAATAGCGCCCGGCGGCGTGCGGGTCGGACAGCGCCTCGCCGCGTTCCAGTCCCGCGGCGAGGTAGCGGTTGCACAGCTCCAGCGCGGCGACGAGGCGGCAGCTGCGCGCGGGCCCCAGCCCGGGCAGTTTCATCAGTTCGGCCGGGCCGCGCTCCAGCAGTTCGCGCAAGGGGCCGTGCAGCGCCAGCAGGTTGCGCGCGGTGGAAACCGCATCCTCCCCGCGTAGGCCGGAGCCGAGGAAGATCGCCAGCAATTCGGCATCCGAAAGTTGCGCGGGGCCGCCGGCGAGCAGGCGCTCGCGCGGGCGTTCGTCGGCAGGCCAGTCGTGGAGGAGCATGCGGCCAGCGTGCGTGCGCCGCCGCGCCATCGCCGCCGGGGCATGGCTGGCCTTCGGGTAAGCTTGTGCCGCGCCCAAGCATGGGAATTTTCCGAGGTGCCGATGACGCTCCAGGGCCAGCGCGTGCTGTTGTGCGTCTGCGGCGGCATCGCCGCGTACAAGGCCGCGGACCTGGTGCGGCGCCTGCGCGACGCCGGGGCCGCGGTGCGGGTGGCGATGACCGGGAACGCGCAGCGCTTCGTCGGCGCCCAGACCTTCCAGGCCCTGTCCGGCGAGCCGGTGCGCACGTCGCTCTGGGATGCGGAGGCCGAGGCGGCGATGGGACACCTCGAGCTCGCGCGCTGGGCGCAACGCATCGTCGTCGCGCCGGCGACGGCGAACACGCTGGCCAAGCTCGCGCACGGTTTCGCCGACGACCTCGTCAGCACCCTGTGCCTGGCCAGCACCGCGCCGCTGGCCGTGTGCCCGGCGATGAACCACGTGATGTGGAAGCACCCGGCGACGCAGCAGAACATGGCGACGCTGCGCGCGCGTGGCGTGCAGGTCATCGGACCCGAGGACGGCCCGCTGGCGGAAGGCGAATCCGGGCCCGGGCGCATGTCCGAGCCGCTGGCGATCGTCGCCGCGCTTGCCGCGGGACGCGCATGAGCGCTGGTTTCGCGGGACGACGGGTGCTGGTCAGCGCCGGCCCGACCTACGAGGACATCGATCCGGTACGTTTCCTCGGCAACCGCAGCAGCGGGCGCATGGGCTTCGCGCTCGCGGCCGCGGCCGCCGCCCTCGGCGCCGAAACGATCCTGGTCGCGGGGCCGGTGCATCTCGACACGCCCGCCGGCGTCCGCCGCATCGACGTGCGTTCGGCCGCCGACATGCATGCCGTGGTGTTGTCCGGACTGCCCGCGGATTTCTACATCGGCGCCGCCGCGGTCGCGGACTGGACCCCGCGCGAAGCCGCTACGCACAAGCTCAAGAAGCAACCCGGCGTCGACACGCTGTCGCTGGAACTGGTGCGCACCGCCGACATCCTCGCCGACGTCGCCGCGCATCCGCGGCGCCCGCGTTGCGTGGTCGGTTTCGCCGCGGAAACCGGCGACGACGCGGACATCGCGCGCTATGCCCGCGACAAGCTCGAGCGCAAGCGCGTGGACTTCATCTGTGCGAACCGCGTCGGCGTCGCCGGCAGCGGTTTCGAGGCCAAGGACAACGCGCTGCAGGTGTTCTGGGACGGCGGTGAACGCCGTTTCGGCCCCGCGCCGAAAACGCAGCTCGCCGAACAACTCCTCGAATTCATCGGCGAGCGGATGCCGGCGTAAGCCGTGCCTGCGGTGACTTTCCGTCGCCCGGTCGCATCGGATTGGCCACCGATAACGACGAAGCCCGCCGATGGCGGGCTTCGCGGGGATGGCGTGGCGATGCGGCTTACGGCGAAGAAGAACCCAGGCCGCTATCGACGCGGAACACGCCCTCGGGGTAGGCCGCGGGCTCACCCGGTTGCGGGTCTTCGTTCACGATGTAGCGGTTGTAGTAGATGTACGGACCCTTCTTGGTGATGTAGTACTCGGGATCGCGGCGCGCACGCTTGTCCGGGACGTCCGTCGTGAGCAGGCGCATCGTCGATTCGCCCGGCACGATGCCCGTGATGCCGATCTGGCTCGATCCGGAGATGTCGTGCCCTTGTTTCTGGTCGGAAGCCGAGAAGATCAGCCAGGTCTTGCCTTTGTAGACGAAGGGTTCGACCGAGTAGAAATAGGGGAAAGCCGTGGGCGCGTAGATGCGGTTGATGATCGTCCATTCCGGCTCGCCGGTCTGGTCGTTGTTCATGAGCTTGTAGATGTCGACTTCGCCGACGCCGACCCGGGTGAAGAAGATGTACTTGTTGTTGTATTCGGGCGCCTTCAGCATGAAGCCGGAGGTCTTGCTGGTCGGTTCGAAGGTGAGTTGTTCCATCGTGCCGTCGTCGGCCGAATAGAGGAAGGCCTGGCGATAGTTCGTGCCGGATGCCGGCGCGGTCAGGAACAGCTTGTGCGTGCCATCGACCCAGCGACGGGTGATGCCCGATTGGCTGCTGCCCGCGATCACCGTGTGTTCGGGCGAGCCTTCCTTCGTCAGGCGCCAGTACACATTGGTGACGACTTGCGAGAAGTTCTGGTAGCTCACCATCGGGTATTTGTCGCCGATGATGCCCGAGCCGATCGGCAGCGCCTTGCCCTTGGTATTGGCCATGCAGCTGCCGACCCATTGCAGGTCGGGGCCGACGTGGGCCATGCCGACGCAGCCGTTCTTGTAGGTATGCGGCAGGCCGTCCGTCCAGCGGTCGTAGACCAGCGCCGAGGCCTGGCCCAGTTGCATCCATTCCGGGCCGTTGCCGGTGGTGCCGGCGGGAATCGCGTTGGTGTCGACGAGGGTTCCCTGGCCGTCGCTGCTGCCGAAGTAACCGTTGTCGACGTTGATGTGGCTGATCCAGACGCTGCCGTCCTTGCCGGCGAACGCGAGGCGGTTGTTGCCGGAGCCGTAGTTGCAGGTCGGGCAATAGGTGCCGTCGCGACCCCAGTCGAATTCGTAGTCGGCGATGGTGCGTGCGCCCACCTGGACTTCGCCCGGATAGGGTTGTGCGCAGACGACGTGCGGCAAGACCAGGCAGGCGACGAGCACACCTGCCTGAACGAAGATCCTTGGGAACGCGTTCAACATGGACAACCCCCGAATACGAAATCCAACCCTACGCTTGCGATTGTTTCCGTTCCGTAAAAACGCCGCCATCGCGGCTTGATTCGCCGTCATTGGCGCATCAACGTATTGGAACGGGTTGTCGAGGCGCTTGCGGCCAACACGCGGACCGGGCGCCCGGGCAAAGGCTGCGTTGCCCGACTCGACCTGACGACTGGCCCGCGGCACTATTCCAGCACGGCAACCGAAGGATCCCGATGCAACATTCCATCGACGTGCGCGTGCTGGATTCGCGTTTCGGCGGCGAGTGGCCATTGCCCGCCTACGCCACCGATGCCAGCGCCGGCCTCGACCTGCGCGCCGCGCTCGACGCGCCGCTGGAACTCAAGCCGGGCGATGCCGCGCTCGTTCCCTCCGGGCTCGCGATCCACCTCGCGGACCCGGGCCTGTGCGCGGTGGTGCTGCCGCGCTCGGGCCTCGGCCACAAGCACGGCATCGTGCTCGGCAACGGCACCGGCCTGATCGACGCGGACTACCAGGGGCCCCTGATGATCAGCGTCTGGAACCGCGGTCGCGAGGCTTACGCCATCCAGCCCGGGGACCGCATCGCGCAACTGGTTGTGATGCCGATCATGCGCGCGACGCTGCGGGTAGTGGATACTTTCGAGGAAAGTGCGCGCGGCAGTGGCGGTTTCGGCCACACCGGACTGCGCTAGGGGGCGGGATGGATATCAAGTTCAAGAAGCCGGGCGGGGAACAGCTGCGGCAACTGGCGCTGCCGCTGGCGGTGGTGCTCGGATTGCTCGCGTTGTGGTTGGCGTGGAGCGGCGCAAGCCAGTGGCGCGACCACCAGCGCGAGCAATCGCTCGCCACCGCGCGCGACAGCGTCGCCCTGGCCATCGGCAGCACGCTCAAGACCCAGACCGCGCAGCTCGGCAAGTTGCTCGCCACCCCGGATGTGCAATCCGCGCTTTCGCCTGCTGTTCCCTCGGCACCGACGGCCACGACGAGTCCCGACACGACGGCGGCGCAGCCAGTGCCGACTCCGGATTTCGCCGCCGCCGCCGCGGCATTGAAGGCAGGGTGGCCCAAGGCCAAACAGGTCGAGGTGTGGCCTGCGGACATGGACGCGCAGTTCGCCGGCTTGCCGAAAGGCGGCTACGGCCTGCTCGCGGTGGCCGAATCGGCGCTCGTCGCGAAGGCCCCGGTGGCGCGCCTGGCCAAGGCCGGCGGCCAGGAACTGGTCGTCGCCGCGCCGATGCCCGCCGGCAAGGCGCCGGTCGCGGTCGCGGTGGTGCGCCTGCCGCCGGATGCGGTCGTCGATCCACTCAAACACGCCTCCGTGCCTAGCGGCAGCTACCTCGCCCTGCGCCAGGGCACGGCGACGCTGGCGGAAAACGGCGACGTCGCGCTGGCCAACGGCGCCGAAGCGCTGGCCGCGAAAATTCCCGGAACCGACCTGCGCATCGTCGCCGGCCTGCCCGATACGACTGGCGGCGCGTTCGGACTGGGCGCGATTCCCTCGTTGCTCGGCGCGCTGCTGCTGGCAGGGCTGGCGTATTTCGCGTGGCGCAAGCGCGGCAGCCTTGGCGTAACCGCGGCGATGGCGGAAACCGATGCTGGCCCGGAAACCACGCTGGAGCAGGCGCTGGCCGAGGCGCCGTTGCCGAAGCGGCCCGAAGCGCCGAAGGTGGTGGTGGCGGAGCCGGTGCGCGAACGCCCGGCGGTGGCGATCGACCGCGGCATCTTCCGCGCCTACGACATCCGCGGCGTGGTCGGGCAGACGCTGGATGCCGGTGTCGCCGAGCTCATCGGCCAGGCCATCGGTTCGCTGATGCAGGAGCAGGACCTCTACTACATCGTCGTCGGCCGCGACGGGCGCCTGTCCGGCCCGGATCTGGTCGGTGGCCTGATCGAGGGCTTGCGCAAGGCCGGCCGCAGCGTGATCGACATCGGCGTGGTGCCGACGCCGGCGGTCTACTTCGCCACCCACCAGCTGCACACCGGCTGCGGCGTGGCCGTGACCGGCAGCCACAACCCGCCGGACTACAACGGCTTCAAGATCGTGGTCGGCGGCGAAACCCTGTCCGGCGATGCCATCGCCGACCTGCACAAGCGCATCGCCGACGATCGCCTGTACACGGCGACCTCGCCGGGCACGCTGGCCGAACGCGACATCAGCCAGGATTACGTCGACCGCATCGCCGGCGACGTGCAGGCCGACCGCCGCCTCAAGGTGGTCGTCGACGCTGGCAATGGCGCGGCCGGCGAACTCGGCCCGCGGGTGCTCCAGGCGATTGGTGTCGAGGTCGAACCGCTGTACTGCGAGATCGACGGCACATTCCCCAACCACCATCCCGACCCGAGCGAGCCGCACAACCTCGAGGATTTGGTGCGCATGGTGCAGCGCCTCGGCGCCGACCTCGGCATCGCCTTCGACGGCGACGGCGACCGCCTCGGCGTGGTCACCCGCAGCGGCGAGAACATCTATCCCGACCGGCTGCTGATGCTGTTCGCCGCCGACGTACTCGAGCGCAACCCGGGTGCGATGATCCTGTACGACGTAAAGTGCAGCGGGCGCCTGCCCGGCTACATCCTGCGCCATGGCGGCAGCCCGTTGATGTGGAAGACCGGGCATTCGCTGATCAAGGCCAAGATGCGCGAAACCGGCGCCGAACTCGCCGGCGAGATGAGCGGCCACTTCTTCTTCGGCGAACGCTGGTATGGATTCGACGACGGTATCTACGCCGCGGCGCGGCTGATCGAAATCCTGTCCGCGCGCGGCGAGCCGCCGGAAGACGTGCTCGGTGCGTTGCCCAACGGCGTGTCCACGCCGGAGCTCAAGGTCGATGCGCCGAACGGCGATCCGCACGCCTTCGTCGAATGCTTCCGCGCGGCGGCGCAGTTCGAAAACGCGCGCAGTTCCACCATCGACGGGCTGCGCGTGGACTGGACCGACGGCTGGGGCCTGGTGCGCGCCTCCAACACCACGCCGGTGCTGGTGATGCGCTTCGACGCCGACAGCGAGGAAGCGCTCAGGCGCATCCAGGGCGCGTTCCGCGAGCAGTTGCTCGCGCTGGCGCCGGACCTCGCACTGCCGTTCTAGCCGGTCAGGGCGTCTCCGGCGGCGGAACGGCCGCGGGCGCCGCCGTGTCCGCGTGCTTGAGCGCGCGGTAGCGTTCGACCGAATCGGCGAGTTCCGCGTCGAGCGCGGTGCGGTCGGCGCGCTGCTGGGCGAGGATGCGTTCCTGCTTCACCAATTCCGCGTGCTGGTTGCGCATCGCGTCCTGTCGCGGTTTCGCCACCGGTTTGTCGGAGAGCTCGTCGTCTGCGGCATGGGTGAGCAGGCTGAGCAGGCTCTGGTGCAGGTTCTGCAGGCTGAGCACCGAGGCCTTGATCGAGGCGTCGAGCAGGTCGGACCGATCGCGATAGGCGCGGCGCAGGTCGTTCTCGGTGGCGTAGGAGTCGACCATGGCCAGGTCGCGGCGCTGTTCCTGCAAGCGCTGGTCGGTGGCCTGCTGCGCCTGCTGCGCGGCGAGCGCCGCGGCGGCGCGCTGCTCGGGCGTGAGCGCGGCGCCGACGGTGTCGAGCGTGCGTCCACTCTTGGCGCTGATCTCGGTGCGCGCGGCGGCGGCGGCGGCGGCCGGTAGCGCATCGCCGCAGACCTTGTGCCCACCTTCGTCCCAGCAATAGAGCTTCTTGCCTGGACTCTTGTCCTGTCCCGCGGCCTGCACGGCGACCAGCAACATCGCGAGGCTGGCGGCGGTTCGAATGGCGTTGCGCATGATCAGCCCCCCTGGCTGCAGCCGGCGCGTGTCAGTCGGCGGCGCCGTAGCGCGCACGATAGGCGTGCAGGCGTTCGCGTTCCGCGGCCAGTGTCGCGTTTTCGCCGGCGAACGCAAGCAGGTCGCCCAGGCGCGCGACCGCGACCACCGGGATGCCCTGCTCCTCTGCCACCGCGCGCGCGGCCGAACGCGGGTCGTCGTCGCCGGCGCGTTCCTCGCGGTCGAGCGCGATGGCGATGCCCGCGGGCACGCCGCCGCCCGAACGGATCAGCGCCAGCGCCTCGCGCACCGCGGTGCCGGCGGTGATCACGTCGTCGACGATGAGCACGCGCTTCCCGTCCAGCGGCGCGCCGATCAGGCGCCCGCCCTCGCCGTGGTTCTTGGCTTCCTTGCGGTCGAAGGCCAGCGGCAGGTCGCGGCCGCGGCGCGCGAATTCGCAGGCCAGCGCGGTGGCCAGCGGGATGCCCTTGTAGGCCGGGCCGAACAGCAGGTCGAACGCCATGCCCGCGGCTTCCAGCGCGTCGGCGTAGCAGGCCGCGAGCGCGGCCAGCCGCGCGCCGGAATCGAAGCGCCCGGCGTTGAAGAAGTACGGGCTGAGGCGCCCGGACTTCAACGTGAACTCGCCGAAGCGCAGCGCCTCGGCGTCGATGGCCAGTTGCAGGAAGCGGCGGCGGTGGTCGTCCATTGCACGCATTCTCCCACGCCCGTGGCGACCGCGGTGGCGTTGCTATGATCGACGCGAACCGCGACCGGAGCCGGCATGCGCATCCTCAGCTTCAACGCCAACGGCTTGCGCTCGGCCGCGAGCAAGGGCTTCTTCGACTGGTTCGCCGGGCGCGACGTCGATGTGCTCTGCCTGCAGGAAACCAAGGCGCAGGAACACCAGCTGACCGATGCCGTGTTCCGCCCGGACGGCTATCGCCCGTTCTTCAAGGACGCGAGCACCAAGAAGGGCTACAGCGGCGTCGCGATCTATGCCCGGCGCGAGCCGGACGAAGTGCGCACGCAACTGGGCTGGGCGCCGTTCGATGACGAGGGCCGTTACATCGAGGCGCGCTTCGGCACGCTCAGCGTGGTGAGTTTCTACATTCCCTCCGGCAGTTCGGGCGAACTGCGCCAGGGCTTCAAGGAGGAAGTCATGGCCTGGCTTGCGCCGATCATGCGCGAATGGCTCGCGAGCGGTCGCGAATACGTGCTGTGCGGCGACTGGAACATCGTCCGCGCGCGCAACGACATCAGGAACTGGACAGGCAACCAGAAGAACTCCGGCTGCCTGCCGCGCGAACGCGCTTGGCTGAGCGGCATGATCGCCGACGACTGCAACGATGGCCTTGTCGAGCGTCCCGAACGCGGCTGGAAGGACGCGTTCCGCGTGGCGAAACCCGACGCCGTGGAATATTCGTGGTGGTCGCAGCGCGGCAATGCGCGCGCCAACAACGTCGGCTGGCGGATCGATTACCAGATCGCCACGCCCGGCATGGCGGGGAAGATCGCGTTCGCCGAGATCTTCCCCGAGCCGCGCTTTTCCGACCACGCGCCAGTGCTGGTGGAGTACGCGGAGTGAGCGCGGAAAGGCCGTCCGCGTGGCGCGCGTTCGCGCAGCCCGCGGCGTGGACGATGTTCTTCTTCGGCTTCTCCTCCGGCCTGCCGTTCCTGCTGGTCGCGGGCACGCTCGCGTTCTGGCTGAAGGACAAGGGCATCGAACTGAAGGAGATCACCATGATCGCCAGCGCGGGCCTGCTGTACACCTTCAAGTTCGCGTGGGCGCCGCTGCTCGACCACTGGAAATTGCCGGGCTTCGGGACACTCGGCCGCCGCCGCGGCTGGCTGCTGTTCGCGCAGCTGGGCGTGGTCGCCGCGCTGCTGGCGATGGCCGCGTTCACGCCGGACCGGTTGCAGGCCTTCGTGCTGGCCACGGTCGCGGTCGCGTTCTTCGGCGCGACGCAGGACATCGCGGTCGACGCCTACCGCATCGAGATCGCGCCCGAATCCGCGCAGGGCGCGCTGGTGGCGACGTATTCGCTGGGCTATCGCATCGGCCTGATCGTCGCCGGCGCGTTCGCCGCGATCATGGCCGACCACATCGCGTGGCCGATCGTGTACGCAGCCATGGCCGCATGCATGGCGATTCCCATCGTCGCCAACCTCGTCGCGCGCGAACCGGACGTGGTGCCGGTGAAGACGCAGGGCTGGTCGCATGCGATGCGGGTCGCGGTGGTCGATCCGTTCACGGATTTCTTCCGTCGTTACGGCGTGCCGCTGATGCTGGCGATCCTCGCCTTCATCCTGCTGTTCAAGGTGCCCGAACAGGCGACGATCGGCGGGATCATGAGTCCGTTCTACATCGACATGGGATTCACGAAATCTCAGGTCGGAACCATCACCAAGCTGTGGGGCGTGTGGATCGGCATCGTCGGCGTGTTCATTGGCGGCGCGATGGTCGCGCGCTGGGGCGCGTGGAGATCGCTGGGCGCGATGATCGTGGTCTGCGGCGCGTGCAACCTGCTGTACCTCTTGCTGATCCCCAACCACGGTAGCCTGTGGGTGCTGACCGCGGTGATCTCGGCCGAGAACCTGACCCTCGGCATGCTCGGGCCGCCGACCGTGGCCTTCCTCTCGTCGCTGGTGAACCGCAACCACACCGCGACCCAGTACGCGCTGCTCAGTTCGCTGGTGAACCTGCCGGGCAAGGTGCTCGGCTTCTTCGCCGGGGGCATCGCCATGGCTACCGGCTACGGCATGTACTTCGTCATTACCGTGCTGGCGCTGCTGCCGGCGATGATGATCTACGTACTACTGACGCCGCGGTTGCGCGCCCGCGCCGCGTCCGCCTGAACGCACCGGCTTGCGCCACGCCCCCGCTTCTGTGCTGGAATAGGGACACAGGGGGCCAGGGAGGCCGGCATGACCGACATCTTGCTCAGGGACATCGATCCCGCGCTCTTCGAGCGCCTGAACCGCGTGGCCGCCGCCAACGGCTGGCAATCGGACGAATCGCTGCGCAACGTGTTCGAGCACGGCCTGCACGCGCTCGAACTCGCCGCGACGCTGCGCCTGAACGACCGCGAGGAAAACGCCCTGCAATCGGCGATCAATGCGATGGAAGGCGTGGCGGACGATCCCGGTTTCGCCCTGATCGGGCGCATGCCCGCGGCGCAGGGCGCCTAGGCCGGCATGTGCTGATTCTCCATCCGGCCTAGGCCGGATGGAGCGCGCCGAGTACGCGCGATCCGCGTGCGCCGGTCACCGACGGCACGTTGCCCGGCCGCCCGAGCAGCGTTTGCCGCGCCAGCCAGGCGAAGCCCATCGCTTCGACGAAATCCGGATCGATGCCATGCGCGGCCGTCGATTCCACCCGTACGCCCGGCAGCCGTGCGGCGATGCGCGCGAGCAGGCGCGGGTTGTGCACGCCGCCGCCGCAAGCGAGCACGCGCTTCGTCGCCGGCTGGTTCGCGCGCAGCGCATCGGCGACGGTCGCGGCGCTGAGTTCGAGCAGTGTCGCCTGCACGTCGGCCGGCGATTCGCCGCCCTGCAGCTTGGCTTCCACCCAGTCGAGGTGGAACTGTTCGCGCCCGGTGGATTTCGGCGGCGGCAGCGCGAACCACGCGTCGTCGAGCAGGCGCGCGAGCAGCGCTCCGTCCACGTTTCCGCCTGCGGCGAAATCGCCGTTCGCATCGTAGGCATTGCCGGTATGGCGTTCGCACCACGCGTCCATCAGCGCGTTCGCCGGACCGGTATCGAAGCCGCGGACATCGCCGCGCATCGGCAACAGCGTGAGGTTGGCGATGCCGCCGAGGTTGAGCGCCGCGCGGTCCTCGTCGTTCGACGACAGCAAGGCCGCGTGCAGCGCCGGCAGCAACGGCGCACCGTGGCCGCCGGCGGCGACGTTGCGGCGGCGGAAATCGGCGACCGTCGCGATGCCGGTGCGTTCGGCGATGAGGTTGCCGTCGCCGACCTGCAGGGTGAACGGGAATTTCCCGTCGAACGCCGCCCCATGCGGGCGATGGCGCACGGTCTGCCCGTGCGAGCCGAGCGCGCGCACCTGCGACGCCGCGACGCCCGCTTCGCGCAGCAGCGCCAGCGCGGCGTCGGCGAAGCCTTCGGCCACGCGCACGTCGAGCGTGCCGAGTTCATCGATCGAGGCGAGGTCGCCGCCCTGGCCGAGTTCCACCAGCCGCGCGCGCAGCACCGGATCCCAAGCGAACGTCCTGCCATGCACGAGTTCGCAATGCGCCTGCGGCTCGTCGCCGTCGAAGCGCACCAGCGCGGCATCGATGCCGTCGGCGCTGGTGCCGGAGATCAGGCCGAGGAAAAGGGAAGGGTTGCTGCCGGGCATGCGCGCATTGTGCGCGATGCGCGCCGGCTCAGCCTTTCTTCGCCGGGGTGCCGACGCTGGCCACGCGGGTATCGTCGTCCTGGAACACGACGTTCTCCACTTCGCGGATCTTGTCCAGTGCGCGCCGGGTCTCGCCCTTGAACGCCGCCAGTTCGGTGCCGGCCAGCGGCGCGGGCGGCGGCATCGTCATCTTCAGCGGGTTCTGGTGCACGCCGTTGATGCGGAATTCGTAATGCAGGTGCGGGCCGGTGGCGAGGCCGCTCATGCCGACGTAGCCGATCACCGCGCCCTGCGCCACGCGCTGGCCGACATGCTCGCTGCCGAAGCGCGACATGTGCCCGTACAGGGTGGTGCGGCCGCCGCCGTGGTCGAGGATGACCGCGCGGCCGTAGCCGCCCTTCCAGCCGACGAAGGCGACGCGCGCATCGCCCGCGGCCATGATCGGCGTGCCGATGCCGGCGGCGTAGTCGATGCCCTGGTGCGCGCGCATGCGGCCGAGGATCGGGTGGTTGCGCATGCCGAAGCCGGAGGTGATGCGCGCGTACGGGATCGGCATGCGGATGAAGGGCCGCTTCAGCGAACGGCCGTCGGGCGTGAAGTATTCGGCGCGGCCGTCGCGCACGTAGCGGAATGCGCTCTTGAGCTTGCCGTCGACGGTGAAGGTCGCCGCCAGCACCGGGCCGGTGCTCGCCAGCTGCCCGTCGCGCCAGGTCTGGTCCACGACCACGCTGAAGCGGTCGTTCGGGTCCAGGTCCGAATCGAAGTCGATGTCGTACTTGAACATCTCATCGGTGAGCTGGTTGAGCTGCGCGCTGCCCAGGCCGAGCTTGCGCGCCGAGGCGAACAGCGATTTGCCGACCTCGCCGCTCAGCACCACCGTGCGCGTGGTCGTTTCGTGCGGCACGGCGCGTTCGCGCACTGCGTCGCTGCCGAATTCGTATTCGGCCGATTCGCCGCCGGTGGTGTCGATGCGCATGCCGCGCACGCTGCCGTCCGCCGGCAGGTTGAACGCGATCTCGGTGCCCGGTCGCAGCTTGCGCAGCATCGGCTGCAGGGTCGGCTGCCTGGCCACGCGCACCAGTTCGCGTTGCGGGATGTTCAATTCGTCGAATACCGCGCTCAGGTTCTGCCCGGCCTTGAGGGTGACGGTCTGCCAGCGGTCGCCGTTACCGGCGCCGTTCGCCTGCAGTTGCGGCAGCGGCAGCAGGAACGAGGCGCGTTGCGCCGAGGACGACGCCTGGGCGTGGTCGAATCCGGGAACCAGCGCGACCAGCAGCGCGCCGCAGGTCGCGAACAGGCTGGCATGCGCCCAGTGGCGACGGGTCCAGCGGCCCTTGAAACCTTCGGGGATGCGTTCGACCAGGGCGGGCGCGCGTTGCGCGGCGATGGCCAGCAGATTGCGGCGAAGGACACGGCCGTGGCGGCCCTGGTCGAGTTCCTGCATGGGGGGCTCCCCGCTCGCGTGACGGGCATGTCAGCGCGGTACCATAGTCACGCGAAGACCCTGCGTCAAACCCTTGAAGGGAATGGGATTTTCGTCACGCCCCCGCTTCCCGCATTCAGTTTTTCGCGCCGCCCGCATTCGGGCTGCTTCCGCAAACCCGAACGCCACGCCAGACTGCCCCGATGCCCGATACCCCGCAAGCCGCCCTCGACCTCATCGCCCGCGGCGCCGACGAACTGCTCAAGCGCGAGGAACTGGAAGTGCGCCTCGGGCTCGGCCGCCCGCTGCGGATCAAGGCCGGCTTCGACCCGACCGCGCCGGACCTGCATCTCGGCCACACGGTGCTGCTGAACAAGATGCGGCAGTTCCAGGACCTCGGCCACCAGGTGATCTTCCTGATCGGCGACTTCACCGGGATGATCGGCGACCCGACCGGCAAGAACGCCACCCGCAAGCCGTTGACCCGCGAGGACGTCGAGGCGAACGCCAGGACCTACGCCGACCAGGTGTTCAAGGTGCTCGACCGCGAACGCACCGAAGTGCGCTTCAACAGCGAATGGTTCGGCGCGATGACCGCCGCCGACATGATCCGGCTCGCCGCGCAGCACACCGTCGCGCGCATGCTCGAGCGCGACGACTTCGCCAAGCGCTACGCCGCGCAGCAGTCCATCGCCATCCACGAGTTCCTGTATCCGCTGGTGCAGGGCTACGACTCGGTCGCGCTCAAGGCCGACGTTCGAGCTCGGCGGCACCGACCAGAAGTTCAACCTGCTGATGGGCCGCGGCCTGCAGGAACACCACGGCCAGCCGCCGCAGATCGTGCTGACCATGCCGCTGCTGGAAGGCCTGGACGGCGTCCACAAGATGTCGAAGTCTCTGGGCAACTACATCGGCATCGACGAGCCGGCGATCGACATCGTCACCAAGTCGATGAAGATCGGCGACGAACTGATGTGGCGCTGGATCGATTTGCTGAGTTTCGAGATCTCCATCGCCGAGGCGGCGAAGCTCAAGGCCGACATCGCCAGCGGCGCGCTCAACCCGCGCGACGTCAAGCTGCGCCTCGCGCGCGAACTGGCCGCGCGCTTCCACGGCGACGCGGAGGCGGAAAAGGCCGTCGCCGGCTGGCACGCCGCGGTGCGCGGCGAGGGCGATGTCTCGAACCTACCGCTGCAGGAAGTGGCGGTGCCGGCAGAAGGCATCCGCATCGCCGGGCTGCTCACCGCCGCCGGCATCACCCCCAGCAATGGCGAAGCCAACCGCAAGCTCAAGGAGCGCGCGGTGCGCGTGGACGGCGAGGTGTTCGAGGACGCGCAACGCGTGTTCGCGCCCGGCTTCGAGGGCGTGGTCGCGGTCGGCAAGCGCAACTTCGCGCGGGTGAAGCTGGTCGCGGGTTAATCCGACGGCGGGTTGCCCGTGATCAAGGCGCGTGCCCGCGGATCGTCCGGCAGCCAATCGGGTGGTGGTGGCCAACGATTTCGTTCGGTGGCCAACCCTTGCAACGTCGCGACTTCGCCTTGCGACCACATGCGCGTGGCATAGCCCTCCGGAACAGGCATGGCGGATGCCTGGCCCTGCAACCACCACAGGCGACGATATTGTTCCCGCAATTGCGCGAGGCGCGCCGGATCGTTCTCCAGTGCAAGCAGGCCGCGGGTCGCGATGATCTGTTCGATCAGTGTGTCGCCTTTCGCGACCCTGGACAGTAGTGCGTTGCATTGTCGACGCTCATCGTCCGGCAACGGAACTGACTTGGGAATGCACTGGATCAGGCCGGAAAACGATGGGGTTGCGATCGCGGCTTCAAGCGAGGAAGCCATGAAATCGATGCGATCGGCGTCCGTCGGCGTCCGTCCGACGTTTTGCCGCAATTCGGAAATCGACCGCGGTGTCCGGCAACTTTCGGGAACGGGCACCCGTGCCAGCAGCGGTCTTGAACGCAGGAAGACGATGCCCATGCGCGAATCGTAGATTTTCGCGTTCGCCGCGCGTTGGAGCGCGTGGGCGAAGCCCGCCTCGTCGTGATCGATTCGCGCGGCACGCATCGCAGCCATCCAGGCGGCAGCATTGTCCGGATCCACGGCCAGCAGGTGTCGGACTTCTGCATCGGAGTCACAGCTTGCGCCGCAGTAATCGAAAGCAAGCCATGCGAGTTCGACATCATTCGGCCAACTCCTGCGCGCGGCCTGATACCCGCGCATCAGCGTGCCAGATATCCAGTCGTCTGGGCCCGCCGTGAGAGTATCGAGCAACAAACGGTCAATGGCTTCATCTGCCGTATGTGCAGGATCGAGTTGTGCGCGATAGTCGCGCGTTGCAAACTTGTAATCCCGGTTGCAGGCCCGTCCGGCCGAATCACCTTCGTCATAGCTATCGGCCGTCTTGGTGGCGGCCTGTCTCGACGAGTTCGTGCGCATAACGCCAGATTCCAACGAGGCTGGCTGCGATGCGTTCGCAGTCAGCATTCGCGTCGGCTGCGTTTCTTTTCCGTGCAAATCAGGCCACCGCCACCACGCAATCAGCGCGAGCAGGCCCAGTGCAACGAGAACGGCCGCGATCCATCGCGGCCGGTGATTCCGATTCGTCATGCGTGTCGCTTCAAACGACGTGCCGCGCCGCCGCGACCATCAGCCAGACGACGCACACGAACCCGCCCAGCCACGACAGGCTGCGCAGCGGCGGTTTGTCGGCGAGATAGAAGATGGCGTGCAGGACGCGGAAGGCGACGAAGGCCAGCGACAGCCGCACCACCAGCGCCGGGTCGACGCCGGCGAGTTGCGCCATCAGCACGCCCGCCGCGAACGGCGCGAAGGCCTCGAATGCGTTGAGGTGCGCGGCGTTCGCGCGCTGCACGCGGTAGTTGCCGGATTGCTTGGCGATCCAGGCGCGCGGATTGCGGTTGTTGTAATCCGGGCCGCCGGCCTTGGCGATGAAGGTCAACGCGTACGGCAACAGCGCGGCGGCCAGGATGCACCAGTAGGCAATGGACATGCGGTTTCCCCGTTGAGATGCGTTCGGACGGAAGCGTCAGCGCGGCGGCTTCAGGGCCAGAGCCACAGGAAGACGCCTGCGGTGGCGACGGCATAGATCAGCGCGTCGAGCAGGTCCTTGAGCGTCGCGCTCCAGGGCTTGCCCATCCAGATCGCCTCGCTGACCGCGCCGGCGCCATAGGCGAGCAGGGTCGCGAGCCCGGCGGTGTGCGCGGCGTGGTGGCCGGTCATCGAACCGACCGCCATGCACGCGGCGACGAAGGCCACGGCGAGGTTGAGCAGGAACCACTGCAGCAGCATCGGGCCGACCGACATCGCGCCGGGCCTGCGCAGGGTGAGTTTGCCGACCGGGCCTTCGCGGAACTTCGCCTTGGCTTCCTCGGTGTTGCAGTCCTTCCCGTCGACCATGTGCGGGATGACGTAGAGCCCGGGCGCTGCCTGGCCGGCGTTGATCGCGGCGCGCACGGCGTCTTCGTTCGCGAGCTTGCGATAGTCGCGGTTGTGCCACTTGAACAGCATGTGGATCAGGCTGCTGGCGACGAACACGGCGACAGCGGAGAGCAGGATCGGCAACCAGAGATCGGCGAGCATGGCCATTGGTACGTCCCCCTTGCGCGGATGGTGGCGGCAGCCTACTCCGAATTCGGAACGCTTCCCCTCTCCCCGCGGACGGGGAGAGGGAAGTGCGCTCACTTCGCCGGCGCGGGCGCCTTGGCCGCCATCATCCTGTCGCGGGCGGCGCGGAACGGGTTGGTCTTGTACCAGTTCGGCCACGCATCGTTGTTGGCGAGCTGTTCGCCCACGCCATAGACCGAATCCAGCACGGCGAGGATGCCATCGAGCTTCCAAGTCGCCGCGTCGTACTGGTCGCCGGGCTTGTGGTAGCGGTTGTCGTTGTAGTCCTTGCCCGCGGCTTCGCCCGCGGCGGTGCCGCCGTCGACCAGGTCCTCGCCCCCATCCACGTACAGCGCCGGCACGCCGGCCTTGGCGAAGTTGAAATGGTCGGAGCGGAAGTAGGAACCGGCTTCCGGATGCGATTCGGGGTGCATGGTCATGCCCTGCTTCAGCGCGATCGGCTTGAGGATGTCCTCGAGTTCCGAACTGCCCATGCCGACGACGGTGATGTCGCGGCTCTTGCCGATCGGCGAGAGCGCATCGAGGTTGATCACCGCGACGGTCTTGTCCAGCGGCACGACCGGATGGGCGACGTAGTACTGCGAGCCGAGCAGGCCCGATTCCTCCAGCGTCACCGCGACGAACACCACCGAGCGCTTCGGCGCCGTCGGCGCACCGGCGAACTTGCCGGCGATCTCGAGGATGCCGGCCACGCCGGTGCCGTTGTCGACCGCGCCGTTGTAGATGTTGTCGCCGGTTTCGCCGTCGTGCTTGCCGAGGTGGTCCCAGTGCGCCATGTACAGCACCGCCTCGTCGGGCCGTTCGCTGCCGGGCAGGATGCCGACGACGTTGCGCGACTGCTTGTCGACGGTGGTGCTCTTGAGGTCGAGCGAGAGCGTGGCGTTCATCGGCACCGGCTTGAAGCCGCGCTTGTTCGCGGCGACGCGCAGCTTGTCGAGGTCGAGGCCGGCGTCGGCGAACAGCGACTTGGCCTGCTCGCCGGTGATCCAGCCCTGCGCCGGCACGCGCGGGTTCGGGTCGTCCTTCGCCGGCAGGTCGTATTGCGCGCCCGACCAGGAATTGCGCACCACGTCCCAGCCGTAGGACGCGCCTTCGGTGTCGTGGATGATGATCGCAGCGGCGGCGCCCTGGCGCGCGGCTTCCTCGAACTTGTAGGTCCAGCGCCCGTAATAGGTCATGCGCTTGCCTTCGAACAGGCTTTCGTCGTGCACGTGGAAGCCGGGGTCGTTAACCAGCATGACCACGGTCTTGCCCTTCACGTCGAGGCCGGCGTAGTCGTTCCAGTGCTGCTCGGGCGCGTCCACGCCGTAGCCGACGAACACCAGCGGGCTGTCCTTGATGTCGATCGCGGTCTTGCCGGTGGTGGTGCCGATCACCATGTCGTCGCCGAACTTCAGCACGCGCGGCTTGCCGTTCACGGTGAGGTTGAGCGTGGTGTCCGGGTCGGCGGTGGTTTCCACCATCGGCACGGTCTGGAACCAGTCGCCGTTGTTGCCGGGCTTGAGGCCCATGCGCTGCATCTGCGCCTTGATGTATTCGACCGTCTTGTCCTCGCCGGGCGTGCCGGGGCCACGGCCCTCGAACGCATCCGAGGCCAGGGTCTTGTCGAGTTCGGCGAAGTCGGCGGCGTTGATGTCGGGCGAGAACGCGTATGCGGTCGCGGTCGTCGCGGGTTGCGGCGCGGGCGCGCCGGCTTCGGGCGCCGGTGCCTGGCGCTGGCATGCCGCCAACGTCAGCGCGGCCAGCGCGGCGCACAGGGGAATACTGTGGTGCATGCGGGGCTCCTGTTGCAGGGAACCCCGGAGTCTACGCCGTACGCTCCCTCCCTTGCGCGTAGCGCAGGGGAGGGCTGGGGAGGGGTGCTGTTGCTGTTGATTCGCGCAGAAATCCGAATCAACGCAAGCGGGGTCGAAAGCACCCCACCCTGACCCTCCCCTTCGCCTTCGGCGAAAGGGAGGGAATCAAAGCGATCAGTCCTGCGGCGCGGTCGGCGTGTCGAAGCGCACCGCGGTCGCGCCGGTGATCGGCCCGGTCTTCGCGGTCGAATGCACGTACAGCTTGACCTCGCGTTCGAACACCAGCGGGCCGTCGACCACCGCGTTCGGGCCGATGATGATGCGCGGCGGCCTGGACTTGCCGATGTGGAAGCCGAGGAAGTTGTTGTTCGATTTCTCGACCTTGATCCCGCCCTTCACGTGCGAACCGATGCCGACGGTGATGTCGCCGTTGACGGTCTCGATGCCGCCGCCGAGCTCGGTGCGGACCAGGCCGATGGCGCCGTTCACCGTGCTCACGCCCTTGGCGACGCGGCTGCCGTGGTCGAGGAAAATGCTGCCATTGACGGTTTCCACGCCGCCGTCCACGACCAGGCCGCCGCCGGCGCGGATGCTGCCGTTCACGGTTTCCAGCGCGCCGGTGTGGGCGCCGTCGTCGAGATGGATGCTGCCGTTGACGGTGCTGGCGTCGCCGGTGGTGGCGTTCGCGCCGATGCGGATGCTGCCGTTCACGGTATCGAGGTCGCCGGCCTGCCGGGTGGCGTCGATGCTGATGCTGCCGTTGACCTTGTCGATGTCGCCATCGCCGGCGAAGGCGGGCGTGGCGGCGGCGAGGAGGAGGCACAGGGCGAGGCGGGTGCGGATCATGGCGGGCTCACGTGGGGACTCGATGGACAGGATGCGGCGAAGGGGCGATCGGTTTAAGCCGATCGCGTCGATGCCGACGACCGGCATTCTGCGCCACGCGGCTACAATCCTCAGCCGTCAACGGTCACCGGGACTTTCGTCGTGGTCGCATCCCGCCCCAAGCCTGTCGTGCTGCTGATCCTGGACGGCTGGGGCCACCGCGAGGATCCCGCCGACAACGCGATCGCCCAGGCCGAACTGCCGCACTGGCGCCAGCTCTTGGCCGAATGCCCGCACACGCTGGTGCACACCGAGGGCCGCCATGTCGGCCTGCCGGACGGGCAGATGGGCAACTCCGAAGTCGGGCACATGAACCTCGGCGCCGGGCGCATCGTCTACCAGGACCTGACCCGGATCGATGCGGCGATCGAGGACGGCAGCTTCTTCGCCAACGCCGAGTTGCGCGCGGCCTGCGCCGCGGCGCGCGATGGCGGGCGCAGCCTGCACCTGTTCGGGTTGTTGTCGCCCGGCGGCGTGCACAGCCACGAATCGCATCTGTTCGCGATGCTCGAACTCGCCCGCCGCGAACGCGTGCCGCAGGTCGCGGTGCACGCCTTCCTCGACGGCCGCGACATGCCGCCGAAATCCGCGGAACCGAGCCTGCGCGCGCTGGAATCGGCTTGCCACGCGGCGGGCAACGCGTCCATCGCCACGGTCTGCGGGCGTTACTACGCGATGGATCGCGACCATCGCTGGGATCGCGTGCGCCGCGCCTGGGACGCGATGGTCGATGCGCGCAGCGAACTGCACGCGCCCGACGCGGCCACGGCGCTGGAAGAGGCCTATACGCGCGGCGAAACCGACGAGTTCGTGCTGCCGACGGTGATCGGCGACGGCGCGCGGATCGAGGACGGCGACGCGGTGGTGTTCATGAACTTCCGCGCCGACCGCGCGCGCCAGCTCACCGCGGCCTTCGTCGATCCCGCCTTCGACGGTTTCGAGGCGCGGCGTCCGCAACTGTCGCGCTTCGTCTGCCTGACCGAATACGACGCGAAACTGCCGGCGCCGGTGGCGTTCGCGCCCGACGACCTGCACGACACCCTGGGCGAACTGGTGTCGGCGCGGGGCATGACCCAGCTGCGCATCGCCGAAACCGAGAAGTACGCGCACGTCACCTTCTTCTTCGGCGGCGGGCGCGAGGCGCCGTATCCGGGCGAGGAACGCATCCTGGTGCCGAGCCCGAAAGTCGCGACCTACGACCTGCAGCCGGAAATGAGCGTCGCCGAAGTCACCGAAAAACTGGTCGAGGCGATCCGCGCGCAGCGTTTCGACCTCGTCGTCTGCAACCTCGCCAATCCGGACATGGTCGGCCACACCGGCGACCTCGGTGCCGCGGTGCGCGCGGCCGAGGCGGTGGATGCGGCGATCGGCGACATCGTCGCCGCGGTGCGCGCGGTGCATGGCGCGCTGGTGATCACCGCCGACCACGGCAACCTCGAGATGATGCGCGATCCCGCCACCGGCCAGCCGCATACCGCGCATACGGTCGGCCCGGTGCCGCTGGTCTACGTCGGCGAACGCGAGGGCGTGCGCCTGCGCGGCGGCGGCGCCCTGCGCGACGTCGCGCCGACCTTGCTCGACCTGATGCAGCTGCCGGCACCGGCGGCGATGACCGGGCGCAGCCTGTTCGCGGGCGCCGGATGATCGCGATGCGCGCGCTCGCATCCGGTATCGTTTTCGTCGCGCTGCTCGCCGGCAGCGGCGCGCAGGCGCAGGACACCGGCGATGCCCAGCGCAAGCTGGAGAAGGTGAAGCGCGAACTGAAGGACGTCTCCGCGCAACGCCGCCACACCGAGGGCCAGCGCGGCGACGCGACCCGCGCGCTGCGCGCTGCCGACGAACAGGTCGGGCGTTCGGCCCGCGAACTGAAGGACACCGAGGCGCGGATCGCCAAGGGCGAAGCCGAGCTCGCCGCCCTGCAGGCGCGGAGGACGGCGTTGCAATCCTCGCTCGAGCAGCGCCGCGGCGAACTCGCGACCCTGCTGCGCGCGGCGTACACGGTCGGCGATGCCGCGCCGCTGAAACTGATGCTGTCCCAGGACAGCGTCGCCGACGCCAACCGCCTGCTCGCCTACCACCGTTACCTGCAGCGCGAGCGGGTGCAGAAGATCGCCGCGGTGACCGCCGAACTCGCCGAAGTGCAACGGGTCGAGGCGCAGATCGTCGCGACCCGCCGCGACCTCGATACCGCGCACGGACGCCAGGCGGCGCAACTCGCGCAGGTCACCCGCGACCGCAGCGATCGTTCGGCGCTGGTCGCGCAACTCGACAAGAAGGTGCAGGACCAGCGCGGTCGCGAACAGGCGCTGGGGCGCGACGCCAAGGCGCTGGAGAACGTGCTCGCGCAATTGCGCGCCGCCGCCGCGCGCGCCGAACGCGAACGCCGCGAGGCCGCGGCACGCGCCGCGCGCGAAGCCGAGGCGGCGAAGCGCGAAGGCAAGCCGGCCCCGCCGCCGCCCAAGCCCTACGCCAACGCCGCGCCGATCCAGGTCGGCGGCCTCGGCTGGCCGCTGTCGGGCAGCCTGATCGCGCGCTTCGGCGGCACCTTGCCCGATGGCCGGCGCAGTTCCGGACTGCTCATCGCCGCACCGGCCGGCACGCCGGTACGCGCGGTCGCCGACGGTCGCGTGGTCTTCGCCGAATGGATGTCCGGCTACGGCCTGATCTGCATCGTCGACCACGGCAACGGCAGCATGAGCCTGTACGCCTACAACGACGCGCTGCTGCGCGACGTCGGCGACGACGTGCACCGCGGCGACCCGGTCGCCAGCGTCGGCAATTCCGGCGGGCAGGGGCGGCCGGCGCTGTATTTCGAACTGCGCCGCAACGGCAGCCCGGTCGATCCGGCGGCGTGGCTGCGCGCGCATTGATCCCGTTTTTGTAGGAGCGGCTTATAGCCGCGACTGAATGAACGCGAGTGCCGATCGCGGCTGTAAGCCGCTCCCACAGTCATAATCGCCGGAACCCCCGCTTCCGGCCGCGGTCGGAATAGCGGAACAGCGGCGTTTTCCCCCGGAGTGTCCATGCGTCGATTTCCCCTTTTCGCCCTGCTGCTCGCCTTGTGCTTCGCGAACGTGCAGGCGCAGGAGCAGCAGGCCCCGCCGACGGACGCGGACGGCGGGCACGCGGTCGCCTCCAGCGACGATCCCGATGCCGCCGAGAGCGAAACGACCAAGGTGCCGCTGGCCGAAATCCGCCGCTACGTCGGCGTATTCGACGCGATCCGCCAGGCCTACGTCGATCCGGTCGACGACCACAAGCTGATGCAGTCGGCGATCAAGGGCCTGCTGCTCGACCTCGATCCGCACAGCGCCTACCTCGAGAAATCGGATGCGCAGGCCTTCGACGAGGAAACCAGCGGCGCCTACGAAGGCATCGGCGTGGAGGTGGTCACGTTGCCGGACGGCACCATGAAGATCGTGTCCGCGATCGACGACACGCCCGCGGCGCGCGCGGGATTGCGTTCGGGCGACACCATCGTCGCGGTCGACGGACGCGATCTCACGCCAGCGGATGCGGTCGGACCCGGCCCCTTGCGCGGCAAGCCGGGCACCTCGGTGAAATTGAAGGTGGCGCGCGAAGGCACGGCCAAGCCGTTCGAGGTGACGCTCAAGCGCGACACCATCCGCGTCGCCAGCGTGCGCGGGCGCATGCTCGAACCCGGCTACGGCTACATCCGCATTTCCCAGTTCCAGACCGATACCGCCGCCGATTTCGAAAAGACCCTCGACCGGCTGCAGGGCGAATCGGGCGGCAAGCTGCGCGGGCTGGTGCTCGACCTGCGCAGCAATCCCGGCGGCTTGCTCACCTCCGCGGTGCAGATCGCCGACGATCTCGTCGACAGCGGGGTGATCGTCAGCACGCACGGACGCATGCGCGGCAACGACGCGACCTTCCGCGCCACGCCCGGCGACCGGATGCACGGCGCACCGGTCGTCGCCCTGGTCGATGCCGGTTCGGCCAGCGCGACCGAAGTGCTGTCCGGCGCGTTGCACGATCTGCACCGCGCGAAGATCGTCGGCAGCCGCACCTTCGGCAAGGGCCTGGTGCAGACGCTGGTGCCGCTGGATAACGGCGATGCGATCAAGCTCACCACCGCGCGTTACTACACGCCCAGCGGCAAGTCGATCCAGGGCGTGGGCATCGTGCCCGACGTGACGCTGACGCCGGACAAGGCGTTGGCGGCGAAGGACGGCGACGAGGATGCGATGCCGTACACCGAAGCGTCGTTGCCCGGGCATCTGCAGGGCGAGGACGAGGACGATGCCGGCACCCATGCCGGCGACGTGCTGCCCGGCGATGCGCCGATCACCGCGGCGTTGCAGGAATTGAAGAAGCCGGTGGCACAGGCGGCGGCGCCGGTGCCGAAGGGTTGAATGATCGGCTGCTTATTTCGATTCACCGATCAGTTTGCAATGTAGCTTGATAGGCGCCCTTGCTGCTTCAGCCAAACTATCTTCGAAAAAACCACAGTAGAGTAAATTGTTCTCGGAACTTTTGCGCCCTGAAAACACGTTGATGTTAACCATCACCTGATTCGGGTTTGCCAAAAACGAAAGCTGTTCATCATCGAACGTAATTTGCGGAAATGATGCCGTACCAGTACCGCGAAGCTCCACTCGGCGGTTGGCGATTATCGCGGAAGGATATTCGAAACCCGGCGTCGCGATGGCTTTCTGGGATGGATCGCCGAAATAAGTAGCGTCGACAATCACAGTCTCCTTGTCGCGCAGGCGTTCCTTGGCGGCTTCCGACAAGCTCACCTCGAACGTCAAAAGCATTGCCGCCTGCTGTGCGGTTCGATGGCGGGTTGACCGCAACATCGGCAGGATTTCGAACTGTTGCGAGGCTCGCCGTTGGAGACGATGGCGATGTGCGTTGACATGCACAAGCCATGCCAAGAGCCAATAGGACGGAAGCGCGAAAGGCGGCTTGAATTCGTTTCATCGCAAACCCCTTCGCTTGATCGATGGACGATTGTTCCGCCTACCTCGGCTTCGCCGGCAGCGGGAACGGCGTGACGACTGTTTCACCCGTAGCCGCATCGCGGATCGCGGACTGTCCCTTCTTCTCCACTTCCTCCACGCGCACAATGCTCTGCATCGGCAAATGCAGCACGCGCGTTCCGCCGAACTCGTCGCGCAGGCGTTCCTCGGTCGGATCGACCACCACGCCGTCGCGCGCGTCGAACACCAGTTCGGAGACTTCGGTGAAGCCCCACAGCGAACTCGCGGCCACGTGCTTCGCGTACAACTCGTACACGCGCCCGGCGTTGAGGAAGGTCACCTTGTAGAGCGGTTTGCGCATGCGCGGATTATAGGAGTGAGCGTTGAGGAGTCAGGAGTGAGCGAAAGCGCCTTGCCTTCACTCACTCCTCACTTCTCTCTACTCCTCCCTCGCCTCAATACCCCTTCTGCCGGCGCAGGCGCCGTTCCACCGCGCGCCGCACCAGCAGCGCGAACACCACGCCGAACAGGAAGCCGGCCACATGCGCGGCCCAGGCGACCATGCCGAACGCGGGGCCGATGTAGGCGAACACCACCTGCAACAGCGCCCAGATCCCGATCAGCAACGAGGCCGGCGCGCGCACGAATTCGAGGAACAGCCCGAGCGGCAGCACCACGCCCAGTCGCGCGTTGGGGAACAACGCGAGGTAGGCGCCGATCAGCGCGGAGATCGCGCCGCTGGCGCCGATGATCACGTGCCGAGGTCCGGCCAGCAGCAGCACCGCGGCGAGGTTGGCGACCGCGCCGCCGAGTAGGAACAGCAGCAGGAAGCGCCACGGGCCCAGCACCTTCTCGGCCGGCAGGCCGAAGATCAGCAGGAACACGAGGTTGCCGAGCAGGTGCGCCCAGCCGGCGTGCAGGAACAGGGCGGTGAACAGCCGCAGCACCGCCTGTAGGTCGAACGCGGCGCCGGGCCCGCCGTCGAGCGCGCCCCAGGCCTGGAGCAGGGCCTGCTGTGCCCCGGGGTTTCGCGTGCTGTACCAGAAGAAGGCCAGCCACAGCAGCCCGAACAGCAGCGGGCAGGCCCAGCGCAGGCTGGGGCGTTGGCGGCGTGGCAGGCTGACGAACATGAACCGCTCCGGGGGAAATCGCCCCGTTTCCGGGACTTCCGGGATGTTACCGAAGGGTTAAACCTTCGCTATAGTATGGTCGGCGTCGGCCGTCGGGGAGGGAGAATCCGATGGGTGCCGGTGCAGGCTGCGCGCGGCGCGGTCGCACAGACCAGAAAATCCATCGGAGATCGATCCATGTCCAACGTTTCCCGCTTCACCCAGCTTTCCGCGCTGGCGATCGGCATCGCCGGTGCGCTCGCCTTCGGCCAGGCCCAGGCCGCCGGCTTCCAACTGCGCGAGAACAGCGTCAAGAACCTCGGCCGCAGCCAGGCCGGCACCGCCGTCGCCAACGGCGACGCCGCGGTGGTCAGCAACAACCCTGGCGCGATGGGCTTCATCGACCAGAACACCATCCAGGCCGACGTCACCGTGATCGACCTGACCGCCGACTTCAACGGCAGCGCGCACAACGCGCTCGGCATGCCGGTCAGCGGCGGCGACGGCGGGGACCCGGGCGATGCCACCCCGGTGCCGGCGATCGCGGCGGTGTTCCCGATGCACGGCGCGCTGGAGAAGCTCACCCTCGGCGCCAGCATCAGCGCGCCGTTCGGCCTCAAGACCGAATACGACAGCGACTGGGTCGGCCGCTACAACGCGGTGACCTCGGACGTGAAGACCGTCGACCTGACCCTGTCGGCCGCGGTCAAGCTGCACCCGCGCTTCTCGGTCGGCCTCGGCTTCATCTACGAGAAGGCCGACGTCACCCTGTCCGAGATGGTCGACTACGGCCTGATCATGGCCTCGGCCGGCATCCCCGGTGCGATCCCGGGCACGGCCGACGGCCTGGCCAAGGTCAGCGGCGATTCGCACGGCTTCGGCTGGGTCGCCGGCTTCGAATGGCGCCCGACCGATCGTTTCGCGATCGGCTATTCGCACCGTTCGGAAATCGACCAGGACATCAAGGGCGACGCGACCTTCGGCGCGCCGGCCTCGTTCGCGGGCACGCAGCCGCTGTTCCAGACCATGGCCGCGCAGTGCCTGATGGCGCCGCCGACCAATCCCTGCTACGCGCAGCTCCCGACCCTGCTGGCGCTGGGCAACGGCTTCGTGCCGACCCAGGGCACGGCCGCGCTGACCACGCCGAGCATCGACACCCTGAGCCTGCGCTACGACTTCACCGATTCGTTCCGCCTGATGGGCGACGTGCAGCGCACCGACTGGCATTCGCTGGAATCGGTCGACATCCACTTCGCCAATCCCTACCAGGCGCCGTCCAGCGAAGCCTTCGACTGGAAGGACAGCACGCTGGTGTCGCTGGGCGCGGAATGGGACATCAATCCCGCCTGGACCCTGCGTGGCGGCGTGGCCAAGGACGAGACCCCGACCCACGACGACACCCGCACCCCGCGCCTGCCCGACAACGACCGCACGCTGCTCTCGATCGGCGTGACCTGGCATGCGACCGACGCCTTCAGCATCGACGCCGCCTACCAGCACATCTCGATCAAGAGCCCGAGCATCGATGCGTTCACCTCGCTCGGCACGGAGCTGACCGGCAAGTTCGACGGCCACGCCGACCTGTTCGGCGTCGCCGCGCAGTACCGCTTCTGATCGAGGCGGCGAGCGCTACGAAAAAGCCCCGCTTCGGCGGGGCTTTTTCTTTGCGGTTCTAGATTCTGTAGGAGCGCTCTTGAGCGCGACAGGGATTCTGCGCAGCCACGCAGTCGCGCTCCAGCGCGCTCCTACAAAGCCGCTTCGACGATGATCAGTCCCCCAGCGTCAGCAAACTCGCGTTGCCGCCGGCCGCGGTGGTGTTGACGGTCACCGTTTTCTCGGTGGCGAAGCGCGGCAGGTAGTGCGGGCCGCCGGCCTTGGGGCCGGTGCCGCTCATGCCCTGCCCGCCGAACGGTTGCACGCCGACCACCGCGCCGATCTGGTTGCGGTTGACGTAGATGTTGCCGACGTTCGCGCGCCGCACGATGCGTTCGACGGTCTCGTCGATGCGCGAATGGATGCCCAGGGTCAGCCCGTAGCCGCTGGCGTTGATCGCATCGACGACCTTGTCGAGTTCGTCGGCCTTCCAGCGCACGACGTGCAATGCCGGGCCGAACTTCTCCTCGGTCAGGCGCGCCATCGAATCGAGTTCCCACGCGGTCGGCGCGAAGAAGGTGCCGTGTCCGGTGCCTTCGCCGAGCGTGGCGGTGGCGATGTGCTTCGCCATCGACTGCAGGTCGCGGGCATGATCCTGCAGCATGCATTGCGCGTCGTCGTCGATCACCGGGCCGACGTCGGTGGAGAGCAGGCCGGGATCGCTGACCCTCAGTTCGGCCATCGCGCCGGCGAGCATGCCGATCACCTTGTCGGCGATGTCGTCCTGCACCAGCAGCACGCGCGCGGCGGAGCAGCGCTGGCCGGCGGAAGTGAACGCGCTGCCGAGCGCATCCTTCACCACCTGCTCGGGCAACGCCGACGAGTCGGCGATCATCGCGTTCTGGCCGCCGGTTTCGGCGATGAGCGTGGCGATCGGGCCGGCCTGGCGCTGCGCCAGCGACAGGTTGATGCGGCGCGCGGTGTCGGTGGAACCGGTGAAGCACACGCCGGCCACGCGCGGGTCGCCGGTCATCAGGCCGCCGATCTTGCTGCCGCTGCCGGGGACGAACTGCAGCACGTTGGCCGGCACGCCGGCTTCGTGCAGGATCTTCACCGCGGCATGGCCGATCAGGTTGGTCTGTTCGGCGGGCTTGGCGATCACCGCGTTGCCGGCGGCGAGCGCCGCCGCGACCTGGCCGGTGAAGATCGCCAGCGGGAAGTTCCACGGCGAGATGCATACGAACACGCCGCGGCCGCCGAGCTGCAGGGTGTTGGATTCGCCGGTCGGGCCGGGCAACGGTTCCACCGTGAACTGGCGGCGCGCTTCGCTGGCGTAGTAGCGCAGGAAGTCCACCGCCTCGCGCACTTCGGCGACGCCGTCGGGGATGGTCTTGCCGGCTTCCTTGGTGCACATCGCCATCAACTGCGGCATCCGCGCTTCCATCAGGTCCGCGGCTTTTTCCAGCAGCTTCGCGCGCGAATCCACGGGCGTTGCGTCCCACGCCGGTTGCGCGGCCACGGCGTTCCGCAGCGCGAGTTCGACCACCGCGGCGTCGGCGCTGCGGTAATGGCCGACGATTTCGCGCCGGTCGGCGGGGTTGGTCACCGGCTTCGCGTCGCCGGTCGGTTCCGCGCCGGGAACCAGCGGCGCGGCCGACCACGTGCCCGCGCCGGCATGGTTCAGGCCTTCGGCAAGCGCGCGCAGCTGGTCGTCGTTGGCGAGGTTGATGCCCATGGAATTGTCTCGTTCATGGCCCTGGCTGCGGTACAGCGCGACCGGCAGCGGGATGCGGGGATGCGGGATGGAGTCGAACGCGGAAACGGTCTCGACCGGATCGCGGACGAGGTCCTCGACCGGCACGCTTTCGTCGGTAATGCGGTTGACGAAGCTGGAATTCGCGCCGTTCTCGAGCAGGCGCCGCACCAGGTAGGGAAGCAGGTCCTCGTGCGAGCCGACCGGTGCGTACACGCGGCAGGGAACGTCGAGGCGGTCGCGCGGAATGACCTCGGCGTAGAGGTCGTCGCCCATGCCGTGCAGCTTCTGGAATTCGTAGCGGAAACGCTCTCGGTCGCGCGCGCCGCCGACCGTCGCCTGCGCCATGCGGTGGATCGCGGCGATGGTCTGCGCGTTGTGGGTGGCGAACATCGGGTAGATCGCATCGATGTTCGCGAGCAGCCGGCGCGCATTGCCCTGGTAGCTGACGTTGGTGTTGGGCTTGCGCGTGAACACCGGATAGCCGGCCTGGCCCTCCACCTGCGCGCGCTTGATTTCCGAATCCCAGTAGGCGCCCTTCACCAGCCGCACCGGGATGCGCCGGCCGAGCCTGCGCGCCTGCCCGGCGATGTAATCGATCACGAAGGGCGCGCGCTTCTGGTAGGCCTGCACGACGATGCCGAAACCGTCCCAGCCCTGCAGCAAGGGATCGGCGAGCACCTGGAAGATCAGGTCCAGGGAGAGCTCGAGGCGGTCGATTTCCTCGGCGTCGATGGTCAGGCCGATGCCGTGCTTCTTCGCCAGTTGCGAGAGCTCGAGCAGGCGCGGGCCGAGCTCGGCCAGTACACGCGCGCGCTTGGCGTGCTCGTAGCGCGGATGCAGCGCGGACAGCTTCACCGAAATGCTGGGCGCGGCAAACACATCGGCGAACGGCCCGGTGCCGCCGATCGCATCGATGGCGTTGCGATAGGCGACGAGGTAACGGTCGGCGTCGGCCTGGGTCAGCGCGCCTTCGCCGAGCATGTCGAAGGAGTAGCGGTAGGCGGCGTTCGCGCCCTTGCGGCTGCGCGCCAGGGCCTCGGAAATGGTCCGGCCCATGACGAACTGGTGGCCCATGATGCGCATCGCCTGGCGCACCGCGAGCCGCACCACCGGTTCGCCGACGCGGCCGACAAGGCGCTTGAATGCGCCGTGCACGTCGCGCTTGGTGCCGTCGGCGAGGTCGACGAGGTGGCCGGTGAGCATCAGGCCCCAGGTCGAGGCGTTCACCAGCACCGAATCGGACTGGCCCAGGTGGCGCTTCCAGTCGGCGTCGCCGAGCTTGTCGCGGATCAGCCGGTCCGCGGTTTCGGCATCCGGGATCCGCAGGAGCGCCTCGGCCACGCACATCAGCAGCACGCCCTCCTCGCTGCCGAGGTCGTACTGGCGCATGAAGGCCTCGATCGCGCCCTGGTCGGCGGCGCGGGCGCGCACCCGGCGCACGAGGTCGGCGGCGGTGGCCTGGATCGCGGCGCGGTCGGCCTCGCTCCAGTCGGGATGCGGCTGGCGCGCGGCGGCCAGCAGCTCGCGGACGTGTTCGGCCTCGTCCGGCGTCCAGGCGGCGGTAATGGCCGCGCGCGCGGGTTCCGGGGGCGCGGGAAGTTCGGGCGAAAGGATCCGGGTCACGCGTTCTGGCTCGGGCTGCAGCCCCGCATTCTAGCCCGCCGCGGGCGCCCCGCCGCGGGTTCGGCTTGCCGCTGCGGCCCCCCGACCGCTACCATTTCACGGATCGAATTCCGCCACTTTCCTTCGCGCGCGGGCCATTTGGCCGCTTGCGCCCGCGCGACGATTCCCGGGGCACAGAGAAGATGAAGCAAACGCGTGGGTTGCGATGGGGCTTGGCCGCGGCCGCGATGGCGCCGGCCGGGGCATGGGCGGCGGACACCGACTGGACCGCGGCGCCGCACCGCTGGCAGCTGAACATGGGCGAGGGCGCGACCAGCACCGCGCGCATCGCCTACGAATCGCACATGATCGTGTTCGGCATCTGCGTGGCGATCGGCATCATCGTGTTCGGCGCGATGGCCTACGCGATGTTCAAGTTCCGCAAGTCCAAGGGCGCGGTCGCGGCGCAGTTCAGCCACAACACCAAGGCCGAGATCGTCTGGACCGCGGTGCCGGTGCTGATCCTGATCGGCCTCGCGTGGCCCGCGACCCACAACCTGATCCGCATGTACGACACCCGCAATGCCGAGATGACGGTCAAGGTCACCGGCTACCAGTGGATGTGGAAGTACGAATACCTCGGCGAGGGCGTCGAATACACCAGCCGCCTCGCCCGCCGCAGCGACGACCTGCGCCAGAGCGGCGGCATCATCAATGCCGCCGAGGATCCGAACTACCTGCTGGAAGTGGACCATCCGCTGGTGCTGCCGATCGGCACCAAGGTGCGCTTCGTGGTCACCGCCGACGACGTCATCCACGCTTGGTGGGTGCCGGCGCTCGGCTGGAAGCAGGATGCGATCCCGGGCATCGTCAACGAGGCCTGGGCCAGCGTCGACCAGCCCGGCATCTACCGCGGCCAGTGCGCCGAGTTGTGCGGCAAGGACCACGGCTTCATGCCGGTGGTCGTGAAGGCGGTGCCGAAGGAAGAGTTCAAGCAGTGGCTGGCCGCGGAGAAGGCGAAGAACGCGCCCCCCGCCGCTCCTGCCGAAGCGGCTCCCGCCGAAGCCGCCCCGGCGGAACCCGTGCAACCGGCGGCCACCGCCGCGACGACCCCGGCGCCCGCGCCGGCCCCCGCCGGCTAATCGCCGCAACGAACCCGTACCCGAGGTAGGACATGTCCGCCACGCATCCCACCGACGTCGCCGCCGTTGACTCGCACGGCCACGACGACCACGACCACAAGCCGCGGTTCTTCGAGCGCTGGTTCTTCTCCACCAACCACAAGGACATCGGCACGCTGTACCTGCTGTTCGCGTTCACGATGGTGATCGTGGGCGCGGCGTTCTCGGTGGTGATCCGCGCCGAACTCGCCGAGCCGGGCCTGCAGTTCGTCAAGCCCGAGTTCTTCAACCAGATGACCACCATGCACGCGCTGGTGATGATCTTCGGCGCGATCATGCCGGCGTTCGTCGGCCTGGCGAACTGGATGGTGCCGCTGCAGATCGGCGCGCCGGACATGGCGCTGCCGCGCATGAACAACTGGTCGTTCTGGATCATGCCGTTCGCGTTCAGCCTGCTGCTGATCACGTTCTTCATGCCCGGCGGCGCGCCCGCCGGCGGCTGGACCATGTACCCGCCGCTGATGCTGCAGGGCGGCACCAACGTCGCCTTCGCGGTGTTCGCGGTGCACATGATGGGCATCAGCTCGATCATGGGCGCGATCAACATCATCGCGACCATCCTCAACATGCGCGCGCCGGGCGTGGACCTGCTGAAGATGCCGATCTTCTGCTGGACCTGGCTGATCACCGCCTTCCTGCTGATCGCGGTGATGCCGGTGCTGGCCGGCGCGGTGACCATGCTGCTCACCGACAAGTACTTCGGCACCAGCTTCTTCAGCGCGGCCGGCGGCGGCGACCCGGTGATGTACCAGCACATCTTCTGGTTCTTCGGCCACCCCGAGGTCTACATCATGATCCTGCCCGCCTTCGGCGTGGCCAGCGAGATCATCCCGACCTTCAGCCGCAAGCCGCTGTTCGGCTACCAGGCGATGGTGTACGCGACCGCCGCGATCGCGTTCCTGTCGTTCATCGTGTGGGCGCACCACATGTTCACCGTCGGCATGCCGCTCGGCGGCGAGATCTACTTCATGTTCGCGACGATGCTGATCTCGGTGCCGACCGGCGTGAAGGTGTTCAACTGGGTGAGCACGATGTGGAAGGGCTCGCTCAGCTTCGAGGCGCCGATGCTGTGGGCGGTGGCGTTCGTGATCCTGTTCACCATCGGCGGCTTCTCGGGGCTGATGCTGGCGATCGTCCCCGCGGACTTCCAGTACCACGACACCTACTTCGTGGTCGCGCACTTCCACTACGTGCTGGTCACCGGCGCGCTGTTCGCGATCATCGCCGCGATCTACTACTGGTGGCCGAAGTGGACCGGGCGCATGTACAGCCAGTTCTGGAGCAAGTTCCACTTCTGGTGGAGCGTGGTGTTCGTGAACGTGCTGTTCTTCCCGCAGCACTTCCTCGGCCTGGCCGGCATGCCGCGCCGCATCCCGGATTACAACGTGGTGTTCGCCGACTGGAACCTGGTCAGCTCGATCGGCGCGTTCGGCATGTTCCTGACGCCGTTCATGATGATTGGCGTGCTGGGCTGGTCGCTGAAGAAGGGCGCGAAGGCCCCGGCGCGGCCGTGGGAGAGCGCGCGCGGGCTGGAATGGACGGTGCCCTCGCCGGCGCCGCACCACACCTTCACCGTGCCGCCGATGATCCGCGAGGGCGACCTCGCCCACGGCGACGTCACCCACTGATCGCGATGCCGAAGGCGCCCGCACTGCAGCCGGACTTCGAAGCGCGCCGCCGCGCGGCGCGCCGTACCGCGCTGGCCATGGCCGCGGTCGCGGTCGCGGTGTACGCGCTGTTCATGCTGACCGGGACGATCGGCAAGTGAGCGATCCGCGCACCGCCGGGATCGCGAAGCTGGTCGGCGTCGTGCTGGCGGCGTTCGCGCTCACCTTCTCGCTGGTGCCGCTGTACCGCGTCGCCTGTGAAAAAGTGTTCGGCATCCGCCTCGACAACACGCCGTCGGCGCCGATCGCCGATGCCGCGGCGTCGGAAAAGCCCGCGCGCACGGTGACCGTGATCTTCGACGGCGAAGCCAACTCCAAGCTGCCGTGGGCGTTCCATCCGGAACAGGCCTCGATGCAGGTCCGCGTCGGCGAGCAGTACGGCACCCAGTACTTCGCGCGCAACGACGGCGGCCGCGCCATCGTCGGTAGCGCCGCGCCGTCGATCGCGCCCGCGCGCGCCTCGAAGTACTTCAACAAGACCGAATGCTTCTGCTTCACCGCGCAGGAGCTCGGCGCGGGCGAATCGCGCGACATGCCGGTGCGCTTCATCATCGACCCGGCGCTGCCGGACGACATCAACACGATCACGCTGTCCTACACCTTCTACAAGAACGACGCGCTCACCGCGCAGTTGCCCGCGGGCTCGCCCGCGACCACGCCGCGCGCCGCGCCCTGACCGAACGCCAAGCCCGAGAAGAACCGCCATGGCCAACGCCCACGCAGACATCGCCCACGAAGGCAGCCACGACCACAGCCACTACTACGTGCCGCACGGCAGCCGCTGGCCGGTGATCGCGTCGGTGGCGCTGTTCGCGACCATGCTCGGCTTCGCCAGCTGGCTGAACGAGTTCTCGTTCGGGCGGACGCTGTTCTTCGCGGGCCTCGCCTTCCTCGCGCTGATCCTGTTCAAGTGGTTCGCCGACGTCATCACCGAGTCGCTGCGCGGCTACTACAACAAGCAGGTCGACACCTCGTTCCGGATGGGGATGATCTGGTTCATCTTCTCCGAGGTGATGTTCTTCGCCGCGTTCTTCGGCGCGCTGTTCTACACCCGCCAGTTCGCGATGACCTGGCTCGGCGGTTCGGGCGACGGCGTGATGACCAACGAACTGCTGTGGCCGGGTTTTTCCTCGTCGTGGCCGAGCAACGGCCCGGCGGACATGGGCGGCGCGTTCCAGACCATCCCGGCGTGGGGCCTGCCGCTGCTGAACACGCTGATCCTGCTCACCTCGGGCGTGACCGTGACCATCGCGCACCACGCGCTCAAGGCCGGCCATCGCAAGGCGCTGCTGCTGTTCCTCGGCCTGACCATCCTGCTGGGCTGCACCTTCCTGTACTTCCAGTCGCACGAGTACATGGAGGCTTACCGCGAACTCAACCTCACCCTGGGTTCGGGCATCTACGGTTCCACGTTCTTCATGCTCACCGGTTTCCACGGCGCGCACGTGACCCTGGGCACGCTGATGCTGGCGATCATCTGGCTGCGCTGCGCGAAGGGCCACTTCAGCAAGGACGACCACTTCGCGTTCGAGGCGGTGGCCTGGTACTGGCATTTCGTCGACGTGGTGTGGCTGGGCCTGTTCCTGTTCGTGTACGTCCTCTGACGCACCGGAGCTCGCCACCGCGTTGTCGTAGCGCCGCCCCGCGAATCCTCATTGACCGCACGTCAACTCCGGTCCGCAGGGCGACGCGCTCCTAGCGGCGCCATCGCCCGATGCGCTTGGAAACCTTGCCCGGATCGCCGGATATTCGCGGGCCGGAACGCGAGCGCGGGGGCCGGAAGCTCAGCCCGGGTTGCGGCCGACGCCGTGCGGCGTGATCCAGCCCATGCGGATGGCGAGGATGACCAGCAGGATCAGCGCGATCGAGATCGCGATGCGGCGGGTGAGGGCGTTCACGGTGCGCTTGGTCGTACCCTTGTCCACCAGCATGTAGTACAGGCCGGCGCCGAGGTTCCACAGGATGACCGCGAGGAACGCGACCACGATCAGGATCTTGAGCGATTCGTTCATGCGCGCCTCGATGCGTGCGTCGTGGTGCCCGGCATTATCGCAGCCGGGCCACCGGGGCGCATGAAGATTCGGCGCATGCCCTTGTGGCTGGGCTGGGCGCTGGCGCTGCTGGTCGCGGCCGGTTTCGCCCGGCTCGGCGTCTGGCAGCTGGCGCGGATGCACGAGAAGGAACGGATGCTCGCCAACGTGCAGGAAGTGTTGGCGAAGAGGGTTCCACGGCCGTTGTCGCTCGCTTCCTCGGGATCGCGCGCGAGCGATTACGACTGGGCCGCGGGCCGCGGCCGTTTCGCGAATGCGCCGGCGGTGCTGCTCGACAACCAGTCGCGTGGCGACAGCGCCGGCGTGCGCGCGTACCGTCTGTTCCTGCCCGATGCCCTGGCTGCGGCGCCATTGCTGGTGGAACTGGGCTGGCTTCCGCTACCGGGCGATCGCGCAATGCCGCATGTCGCCGCGATCGCCGGCGACATCGAGGTGCGCGGCCTGTTGCTGCCGCCGCCTTCGCCCGGGCTGGTCGCCGCGACCGCGAACCGCATTCCGAACGGCGAAGTGCTCGCCACGGCGCTCGACGCACCCGAACTGCCGCGCTTGCTCGACGTCGCGAAACTGCCGCCGCGCGTCCTTCGACTCGATCCCGCGACGACGAACCTCGGCTACGCGCGCGACCTCGACGTGTTGCCGAACACGCTGCCGCCCTCGCGCCACCTCGGCTACGCGGTGCAATGGTTCGCGCTCGCCGCCGCGGTGCTCGCCACCGCCGCCGTGCTCACTTTCCGGAAACCCCGCGCATGAATTCGATTCCGACGCCCGAACGCAACCGCAATCGGCGCCTGCTGCTCGCCCTCGCGCTGCTGTTCCTCGGCACGTTCTTCCTCGCCGGCGTCCTGCGCTTCTCCGGCTGGCGCCCGCAGGGGTTGAAGAACAAGGGCGAACTGCTGCAGCCGCCCGCGGACCTGCGCGACGTCGCGCCGCGCCTGGAAGCGGGTGGCAGCTACGCATGGAATCCGGAAGGGCGCACCTGGCGCATCCTCGTGCCGGCGCCCGCGCAATGCGATGCGAAGTGCGTACAACTCGCGGAAGGCTTGGACAAGGTGCGCGCGCTGGCCGGCAAGGACATGCCGCGCGTGGACATCCTCTGGCTTGGCCCGCATCCGGCCGGCCTGCCGAACGACGGCGTGCGCGTGCTCGTGGACGATGCCGCGTTGCGCGCGCGCCTGCCGCTCGCCGACGATCCGCGCGGAACGCCGGTGTACGTGCTCGATCCGAACGGCTTCGTGGTGCTGCGCTATGCGCCGGGGTTCGACGTCGGCGACCTGCGCACCGACCTTTCGCGACTGTTGAAGCTGGGCTGACATGCAGACACCGATTCCCGTTGCGCCTTACCGGCATTTCCACCGCCTCGCCTGGCTGGCGGTGGCGCTCGCGTTCGGCGTGATCGTGTTCGGCGCCTTCGTGCGCCTGTCGAACGCCGGCCTGAGCTGCCCCGACTGGCCGACCTGCTACGGCCGCGCCGCGTGGCCGGGCGCCGCGCACGATTCGCTCAACCGCGCCGCCGAGGCGATCCGCCCGGTGGAACCGCACAAGGCTTGGCGCGAGCAATTGCACCGCATGCTCGCCGGCACGCTCGGCTTGCTGGTGTTCGCGCTGGCGTTGCTGGCGACGCGCAGGCGGCCGAAGGGCTGGGTGCACGTGCTCGCCGCGGCCGCGGCGGTCGCATGCTCGATCCCCTTGTACATGCACGCGCATTACCTGCCGGCCGCGATCTTCGCCGTGTTCGCGGAAGCGCTGCTCGTCGTCGCCGCGTTGCGCTGGTCGAACGCGGATTTCGCGCGCGTGTCCATGCTCACGTTCGCGATGATCGTGTTCCAGGCGCTGCTCGGCATGTGGACCGTGACCTGGCTGCTCAAGCCCATCGTGGTGATGGGCCACCTGCTCGGCGGGCTGCTCACGTTCTCGCTGCTGGCATGGACCGCATGGCGGGCGACCGATGCGCCAATCCACCTCGCCGAAGCCCTGCAATTGCGGCGCTGGGTGATCGTCGGGCTGGTCCTGCTCGGCGTGCAGATAGCGCTCGGCGGCTGGACCAGCGCGAATTACGCGGCGCTCGCCTGCGGCAACGATTTCCCGAAATGCGTGGGCCAGTGGATTCCGCCGCACGATTTCCACCAGGGATTCGTGCTGTGGCGCGGGATCGGCGTGGACTACGAAGGCGGCGTGCTCGACGGTGCGGCGCGGATCGCGATCCAGCTCGCGCACCGGCTTGGCGCGGCCGCGGTGTTCGCCTTCGTCCTGCTGTTCGCGCTGAAGCTGGTGCGCACGCCGGGCATGTTCGGCTGGAGCATCGCGTTGCTGGCGTTGGCCTGCGCGCAGGTCGGGCTCGGCATCGCCAACGTGAAACTCGGCCTGCCGCTGCACGTGGCGGTGCTGCACAACGCTGGCGCCGCGCTGTTGTTGTTCGTGCTGGTCACGTTGCTGGCGCGGCTGCGTCCGCCGGAGACTTGAGGGCCGCGATGGCGAACGCGAGCTTCCGCGAATACTGGACGCTGACCAAGCCGCGCGTGGTCGCGCTGATCGTGTTCACCGCGCTGGTGGGCATGTTCCTCGCCGTGCCGGGGCTGCCGCCCGTGCGCGAAACCGTGTTCGGCCTGCTCGGCATCTGGCTGGCGGCGGCCTCCGCCGCGGCGATCAACCACCTCATCGACCAGCGCATCGACAAGGTGATGGTGCGCACCGCCGACCGCCCGCTCGCGACCGGCGCATTGAAGCCGGCGCAGGTGCTGGCGTTCGCGGTGTTCCTCGGCGCCGCGTCGATGACGATATTGATCGCGCTGGTGAACCCTCTGTGCGCGGCGCTCACGTTCGCCTCCCTGATCGGTTACGCCATCGTCTACACCGCCTGGCTCAAGCGCGCGACACCGCAGAACATCGTGATCGGCGGCATCGCCGGCGCGGCGCCGCCGTTGCTGGGCTGGGCGGCGGTCACCGGCATGGCCAGCGAATACGACTGGGCGCAGGCGCTGCTGCTCGTGCTGATCGTGTTCGTGTGGACGCCGCCGCATTTCTGGGCGCTGGCGATCTTCCGCCGCGAGGACTACGCGCGCGCGCTGGTGCCGATGCTGCCGGTGACCCACGGCGCGGAATACACGCGCTGGCAGATCATGCTTTACACCATCCTGCTCGTCGTCATTTCCGTGTTGCCGGCGATCACGCCCGCAGGCCCGCTTCCCGCGGACGGGTTCATGAGCGGGTACTTCTACCTCGGCGGCGCGCTGGTGCTGGGCGCGGTGTTCGTGCGGCACGCGTGGCGCTTGCTGGATCCCCCGGACGAACGCTACGCGATGCACGTGTTCGGCTATTCCATCGCCTACCTGATGATGCTGTTCGCGCTGCTGCTCGTCGATCACTGGCTGGCGCCGTGGCTGCGGTCGGCGCCGCTGCAATGAAGGGCGCGGTATCTTCCCCGCAATGATCGAGTCGACGAAGCATCCCCACCTCCGCGACGAAGCCAGCACCGACGCCTTGCCGGTCGCGCCTTCGCTCGGTGCCAGCCTCGACGCGGCGCGCATGCCGCGGCGCTCGACCTTGGTCGAAAGGCGCGTCCTGCTGGTGAGCGCGCTGGCGGTGCTGCTCGGCGTCGCCGCCGCCTTCATCGCGCGGATTTTGGTCGCGCTGATCGCGCTGGTGACCAATGCCGCGTTCTATGGCCGGCTGTCGTTCGAGACGGTGGCGCCCGCGGGCCACCATCTCGGCGCGTGGGTGATCGTGGTGCCGGTGCTCGGCGGCCTGGTCGTCGGCCTGATGGCGCGCTGGGGTTCGCGCGCGATCCGCGGCCACGGCATTCCCGAGGCGATGGAACAGGTCCTGCTCAACGAATCGAAGATCCCGCCGCGGATCACCTTCCTCAAGCCGGTGTCGTCGGCGATCGCGATCGGCACCGGCGGGCCGTTCGGCGCCGAAGGCCCGATCATCGCCACCGGCGGCGCGCTCGGTTCCTTCCTCGGCCAGTTGCTGCACGTCACCGGGCACGAACGCAAGGTGTTGCTCGCGGCCGGCGCGGCCGGCGGCATGACCGCGATCTTCGGTTCACCGGTGGCGGCGGTGATCCTCGCGGTCGAATTGCTGTTGTTCGAACTGCGCCCGCGCTCGCTGATCCCGGTAGCGCTGGCGACGGTGGCCGCGGCCGGCGTGCGCTATGCGACCGTCGGCGCCACGCCGGTGTTCGCGATGCCCTACGTCGCCGAACCGGGCATGGGCGCGCTGGGCGCATACGTGGCGCTCGGCGCGCTGATCGGCCTGGTGAGCGTCGCGGTCACGCACATCGTGTACGGCATCGAGGATGCGTTCGAGAAACTGCCGATCCACTGGATGTGGTGGCCGGCGATCGGCGGCGTCGCGGTCGGCGTGGTCGGTTACTTCGCGCCGCTGACCCTGGGCGTGGGCTACAACAACATCGAGGACATCGTCGCGGGCCATCTTGCCGTCGGCGCGCTGGCGTTCCTGTGCGCCATGAAGTTCATTTCGTGGTCGATCGCGCTCGGCAGCGGCACTTCCGGCGGCACCCTCGCGCCGCTGTTCACGATCGGGGGCGCGCTCGGCGCGCTCGCGGGTTTCGGCATCGTGGCGATCGCGCCGCAGCTCGGCGTGGATCCGCGCATCGCCGGGTTGGTCGGCATGGCCGCGATCTTCGCCGGCGCATCGCGCGCATTGCTGACCTCGGTGGTGTTCGCGTTCGAGACCACCCAGCAGCCGCACGGACTGTTGCCCTTGCTCGGCGGATGCGCGGCGGCCTACCTCGTCTCGGCGTTGATCATGCGCAACACGATCATGACCGAGAAGATCGCGCGCCGCGGCGTTCGCGTGCCGACCGAATACGCGGCCGATTACCTGGAACAGGTGCTGGTGCGCGATGCCAGCACGCGCAAGGTGGTGTCGCTGGGCACCCGCGACGAACTGTCCGAGATCCGGCGCCGGCTGAATTCGGGCGCGGCCGATTACCAGCACGACGGCTTCCCGGTGATCGACGATGCCGGGCGCCTGCGCGGGCTGGTCTCGCGGCGCAGCCTGCAGGATCCGTCCGAACCGGGGAACCGCCGCATCGGCGACCTGCCGCTGCGCGCGCCGGTGGTGGTGCACGAACACCATTCCCTGCGCGAAGCCGCCGACCACATGGTCGCGGAGAACATCGGCCGGTTGATCGTGGTCGGCGTGGACGCGCCGCATCCGCTGGTCGGCATCCTCACCCGCGGCGACATCCTGTCAGCGCATGCACGGCGCCTGAAGGAAGCGCACGAAGGCGGCAGGCACATCCGCTGGCGCGCCAGTTCGCGCCGCGCGGCGGCCGAGGCGGACCGCTAGGGCGCAGTCGCACGCGGGTTGACCGGTGGCGCTGGGCAGGCCCGTTGTAGGGGACATGGATGTGGATCCCACCGTCCCTGCCATCGCCCCGACCCGGGAAGGCGAACGCCATGCCCTGATCGACGCGCTGCGTGGCTTCGCGCTGGCTGGCGTGCTGTTGATCAACTTGGGTGCGTTCACCCAATACGATTACCTCGACCCAGCGGCGAAGGCGGCGCTTCCGACCGCCGGGTTCGATGCCGTCGCCCATGGTTTGGTGCAACTGTTGGTCGAGGGCAAGTCGATCACCCTGTTTTCCCTGCTGTTCGGACTGGGGTTCTCCCTGCAGATGGAACGCGCGGCTGCGCGCGGACGCGATGGGCTGCGCATCTACCTGCGCCGCATCGCCGTGCTGGCGCTGTTCGGCCTGCTCCATTGCTACCTGCTGTGGTGGGGCGACATCTTGCTGGTCTATGCGCTGATGGCGATGGCGCTGGTGTCGTTCCGCAAGGCATCCGATCGCACGCTGCTGCTGGCCGGGTCGCTGCTCGCGATCTTCCTGCCGGCGCTGCTGCAGCCGTGGATCGAGGCGGCGTTGGCCGGTCAGGCCAGCGAAGGGGCGTTGATGGCGGCGAATCTTTCGGCGTTCGCTTCGCCTTCCTACCTGGTGGCGATCCGCCAGAACGCGACGTTCGTGGATTGGGCGTGGCTGTCGTACTGGGGCGTGTATTTCTTCGTGGCTGGCCGCTTCCTGCTGGGCGCCTGGGCGGGTCGCAAGCAGTTGCTGCAGGATCCTGGCTCGCATCGCAGGCTGTTCAGGCGTCTGTGCATTGGCGGATTGCTGGCCGGGCTGTCGATCACCGCGCTGGGGGAATTCGCCTTGCCGGACGATTTTTCGCCGGATGCCTACGGCCCCGTCGTGACATTCTGCATCCGCGCCTTCCTGCGGATCGGCTCGCTCGCGCTGGCGACGGGATACGCGGCCGGGTTCGCGCTGCTGTACCTGCGTCCAGACTGGCGAAAGTGGCTGGATATGTTCGCGCCGGTCGGGCGCATGGCCCTGAGCAATTACCTGGCGCAGACCATCGTGTGCACGACGGTGTTCTATGGCTTCGGATTCGGCATCGGGCCGCACTACGGATACGCGGGGTGGCTGCTGGCCTGGGCGATCCTGTTCGGCGCGCAGATCGCCTTCAGCCATTGGTGGCTGGCGCGCTTCCGCTTCGGCCCGGCGGAATGGCTGTGGCGCACGTTGACCTATGGGCGGCCGCAGCCGATGCGTCGCGGCGCCTGAGCCGAAACGCTAGGGCCGCAAACGCGACTGCAGCAGCGCGCGCAATTGCTGCAGTTGAATTCGTGACACGGTGTCTCCATCCCTGTCTCGGGATACGGAAAGGCATTACATGCGAATGTTAAAGGCCTTGGTCGCCATTCTGCTGCTAGTAGTCTCGGTCACGTGTTCGGCACGCGATGACGGCATCATGCAGGCCGCAAATCAGATCGAAGTGGCCGCCGGCAAGCATCGCGTGATCGTGCTCGGCGAGACCCATGGCACTCGCGAAATCCCGCGGCTTGCGGCGACATTGGCGCAGCATTACGCGGAGCAGGGGCCGTTATTGCTGGCGATCGAGATCTCGACGCAGGAGCTCGCGCCGTTGCGGGATTACCTCCGAGCGCCTGACGACCGCCTGCGGAATTCGTTGCGACGCGGTGCTGGTTGGACGATTCCGGTTCAGAGAAACGATGGCCGGCGTTCGGAACAGATGATCGGGCTAATCGAGGCGATGAGGAAACTCCATGCGCGAGGCAGGGATGTCGCCATTCTTCCCTTCGATTCGGACGCAGGTGATGGCGATGCACGACTCCGCGATAAAGCAATGGCCGCAACCCTGCGCAAGGCTTATGTCGCACTACCGGCCAACGCTCGGCTGCTCGTATTGACTGGAAATGTGCATGCGATGCGCGTCCAAACCGTATTCTGTGCTGCATGCCAACGGCCGATGACGAGCCACCTGGTCGATCTGCATCCCTATTCGATTCGCATCGACGCGAATGCGGGACAGGCTTGGATGTGCCAAGGCGTTGAATGCGGCCCGCACGCCATCGGCCATCCCTTTGCACAACCCGGATCGCAGAGCAACGAACCTGATCGTGTGTACGACTACGAGGCGATCCTTCCGCGCTTCACTCCGGCGACGCCCATTCGACCTGACTCGCGTGCAGCGCAGGCGAATCGTTAACGCTGAAGTCGCGACTGCAGCAAGGCCCGCAGTTCGTATTTTTCCGCTTCGTCGAGCTCGGAGATCCTTGATTGAAGCTCTTCCCGGCGTTGCTTCAATCCTTCGTCGTCAAGTCGGCTAATGCTCTCTAGGAAAACCTGGCGAAGCGTGGCCTCTTCGCCGGGAAGTTCCATAGCAGCCAGCTTTTGCAACGCCGCGGATTCGTCGCGGTCCGCGAAATGCTCCAGCAGTGCACCAGTTCCGATGTCGGGCCGTTCGCGCACGAGCAACACCAGTTCGTGCAGAAGTTCGATGCCGGGTTGACGCGCTTTCGAAAAGCGATCCGGCGGCTGCAATTCCAATGCGAAGGCAGGTCGGTACAACAGATGCTGGATCGCGCTGCGCACCAGGCTGGGTTTCTGCGCCGGAGCCGAACCGCCGCGCGGGCGTTGCATCGGCACGTGCACCTGCGGCGCGCTGGCGCGCGCGCCGACGCCGGTGAGTTCGACCAGGCGCTGCTGCATCAGGTCGCCGAACGCGCCATCGGGGATCTGCGCGAGCAAAGGCTTGCAGCGTTCGGCCAGCCGCGCCTTGCCGTCGAGGCTGGACAGGTTCACGTCGGTCGACATCTGCGCGAAGAAGAATTCCGACAGAGGCGTCGCCGCATGCAGGTGCGCATCGAAGCCGGCGATGCCTTCCCTGCGCACCAGCGTGTCCGGGTCCTCGCCTTCGGGCAGGAACAGGAAGAAGGCCTGGCGCCCGTCCTTCATGCGCGGCAGCACCGATTCCAGCGCCTTCCACGCCGCTTGGCGTCCGGCGCGGTCGCCGTCGAAGCAGAAATACACGTCGGGTGCGTTGCGGAACAGCAGTTCCGCGTGTTCGGGCGTGGTCGCGGTGCCGAGCGTGGCCACCGCCTGCGACACGCCGTATTGCGCCAGCGCGACCACGTCCATGTAGCCCTCGACCACGATCAGGCGTTCGAGCTTCGCGTTCGCCTGCTTCGCCTGCCACAGGCCGTACAACTCGCGCCCCTTGTGGAACAGCGCGGTTTCCGGCGAATTGAGGTACTTCGGCGAATCCTCGGGATCGATCACCCGGCCGCCGAAGGCGATGACGCGGCCGCGGCGGTCGTGGATCGGGAACATCAGGCGGTCGCGGAACTTGTCGTAGACGTGGCCCTTGTCGTTCTTCGAGAACAGGCCGGCGCGTTCCAGCAACTGCATGCGCCGCGGATCGGTGCCGAGCGCATCGCGCAGCGCGGAGAAACCATCCGGCGCGTAGCCGATGCCGAAGCGTTCGACGATCTGCGCGTCGATGCCGCGCTTTTCGACGTAGGCGCGCGCCTTGTCGCTTTGCGCGAGCTGGCGGCGGAAGAACGCCGACGCCGCGTCCAGCGCGGAGAAGATGTCGCGGGTATCGCCGTTCTCGTTGCGCTGGCGGGTGTCGCGCGGCACTTCCAGCCCGGCGCGCTTGGCCAGTTCGTCGACCGCATCGAGGAACTCGAGCCGGTCGTAGTTCATCAGGAACGAGATCGCGGTGCCGTGCGCGCCGCAGCCGAAGCAGTGGTAGAACTGCTTGGTCGGCGAGACCGTGAACGAGGGCGAACGCTCGTCGTGGAACGGACAGCGCGCGGAGTATTCGCGGCCCTGCTTCTTCAGCGGCACCCGCGCGCCGACGACCTCGACGATGTCCGATCGCGCGAGCAGTTCGTCGATGAAGGCGTCGGGGATGCGGGCCATGCGCGCAGTTTAAGCCGCGGCCGCCGCCCGGTTGCCGTCAGCGCCTTGCCGGCGCGGATCCACGCACCCACGGCGCCAGCCAGCGCAGCCAGCGCGGGCGCGATGCGAGCAGGAAGGCGACCAGCAAGGCCGCACCGGACAACACCATCACCCAGACCAGTACCGCCATCGAGGCGTGGTCCGCGCACAGGCACAGCGCCAGCGCGAGGACGATGCCGGCGCTGCCGAGCCATCTCAACGCGCGCAGCGCGGCGCCATCCGGGGCATGGCCCCAGGCTTGCGCCGCATGCACGGGCATCGACAAGGCCAGCCAGCCCATGCCGGCGATGCCGGCCAGCAGCGCGGCCAGCAGGATCCAGCCCGCGGAAACGTGTTCAACCATGCATCGCCCCTGCATCCAGGGCGAGGCGGTCGTCGACGGCGACGCGACGCCCCAGCCTGCGGGCGACGACGAGCGCGATCGCGGCCACCGCCAGCAGCGAAAAGTCGATGCCGGCGACCGGCCAGTAGCGCGTGGCCAACGTGCGCAGCAGGTGGTCGCCGGTGGTGATCCAGTTCAGCAGCACCGCGGCCAACGCCAGCGCGGCGATCGCGCCGCATTGCTCGCGCCATGCGGGATTCGGCGAGCCCTGCGCGACCGGCGCGCTGCGCCAGGCCGCGTGCAACAACGCCAGCACCCACGTGCCCCAGAACGCGTAGCGCTCCCAGTCGCCGCGCGCGGGCAGGCTCTCGGGCAGCAGGCGGTTGGCGACCAGGATGCCCAGCGTGGCCAGCACCATGCCGGTCACCGACGCGACGGCCAGCGCATCGACCGCGCGCGCGCCCTGGCTGCCCTGCTTCGCGTGCTGGCGCTTGCGCTTCTCGACGAAGAACAGGAAGCCGGTCGCGATGCACGCCGCGCCTGCCAGCCCGCCCAGCATATACAGCCAGCGCAACAGCCAGTGGCGGAATTGCTGCAGGTGAAGGCCGGTGAGGAATTCGCTGACGTTGCCGGTCGCCGTCGCGGGCGGATCCTCGTGGATCAGCTTGCCGGTCGGCGCGCTGAAGTGGATGCCTTCGCCGAGCAGCGCGACGCGGTCGGTGCCGGCGCGATACACGCTGACGGTGCCGTTGGCATCGCCCACGTGGGATAGTTCGACGTAGCCGACTTCGCCCGCCTCGCCCTTCTCGCGCCAGCGGCGCTGCGCCTCGGCCACCATCGCATCGACGTTCGCCAAGCCCGCGCGCACGCCGGCGCGGTCGTGCGGTAATCCGGTTTCGCGCGCTTCCGCCTGTTCGTGCAGTTCGTGCAGGCCGTGCAACTGGGTCTCGCCCAGCGGGAAGTAGTAGGTGCTGGCGAAGATCAGCAGGCCGGTGAAGGCGAAGAAGAAGTGGAACGGCAGCGCCACCACGCCGGTGAGGTTGTGCAGGTCCAGCACGCTGCGCAGGCGCGCCTTGCCGGGGCGGAAGGTGAAGAATTCGCGGAACAGCTTGCGATGCATCACCACGCCGCTGACCAGCGCGGCCAGCATCACCAGCGCGGAGAAACCGACGATGCAGATGCCCAGGTTCTTCCAGTCCAGGGTCAGGCCGTAATGCATCGGGTAGAAGAAACCGCTGCCGATCTTCAGCTGGTCGTGCGGCAACAGCCTGCCATCGCGTGGGTCGATGGTCGCGTCCGCCCAGATCAGTTCCTCCGGATCGCGCGCGTGCGGCACTTCGTAGCCGGCATACAGTTCCACCACCGGGTCGCGGTGGGTGGTGTAGGCGCTCCATTCGTCGACGGTGTCGTAGCGCTGCGGCATCGGCCCGTCGACGCGCGGACGCATCGCCTCGATGGCCTGCGCGTCGGGCTGCATGCGTTCGAACGCGGGGCGCAGCACCTTCTCGAACGAGGGCATCGGCTGCGGTTCGAAGCGCGTGGCGGGAACCGCCCAGCGATCGAACTCGCGGTCGAACACCGACAGCGCACCGAAGAAGAACGCCGCCATCAGCACGAAGCCCAGCACCAGGCCGAACCAGGTGTGCACCCACGCCATCGCTTGCCGGAATCCCTGGAACACGTGTCGCCTCCTCAGGCCAGCAACGATTGCACCAGCGAACCGATGCCGGCGAACACCGCGCCGCCACCGAACAGCACCGCCCACACCAGCGAAATGCGTCGCGCGGCGAACGCCCACAGGAACGCGACCAGGAACGCCAGCACGCCGAACGCCGTGGCGAGGAACTCGGCGTCGTGGAATTCCATGCCCGCGGCGAACAGCAGGCTCATGCCCGCTGCGATGAGTCCCCAGGCGAAGGCATAGCCGCCCACCATCGCGGCGACGATGCGCGCCGCCAGGCGCAGGGCGCCGGAGGCTGGGGGCTTGGCATGCGCGCGGGACATGGCGTCGCGGGTCAGAACTTCCAGTCCAGGCTCAGCGTGTAATTGCGCGGCGCACCGTAGTAACCGACGTAATACATGCTCGTGAGGTATTTCTTGTCGGTGATGTTGTCGATGTTGGCGCGCAACGACACCTTGTCGTTGAAGCTCCACTCGCCGAACACGTTGGCCACCGCGTAGGGCTGCTGGTGGATCAGCGCGATGCCGCCATCATCCCAGTTCGCGGTCTTGCTCTGCCAGCGGCCGCTGACGCCCAGGCGCAGCGCCGGCAGCGCCGACAGCTTGGCGCTGAGCGCGAGGTTGGCGGTGTGGCGCGGGACCCACGGATAGCTGTCGTTGCCGTCGGCGCCGTCCAGCTGCAGCGAGGTATAGCCGAAGACCAGGTCGACGTTGTCGTTCAACTTGCCGGTGGCTTCGAACTCGACGCCCTTCGATTCGACATCGCGTCCCTCGTAGTACCAGGTGAGGTCTTCGGTGACGCCGGCCAGGGTGGCGAGGTTCTGCTGCTTGGCCGAGAACGCGGCCAGCGACGTCAGCAGCCGTCCGTCGAACCAGGTCGCCTTGACGCCCAGTTCGGTGTTCACGCCCTTGGTCGGATCGAGCAGGTGCAGGTTGATGTCGGTCTGGTCCTGCGGCTGGTAGATGTCCGAGTAGCTGGCGTAGGCGAGGATGTTGTCGGTGATGTCGAAGGTCAGGCCGGCATAGGGACTGAACTTGCTTTCGGTCTGCGAATAGACCTCGCCCCAGGAGCTGCTGCCCTCGCGGTGGTAGCGCGCCTGGTTGAAGCCGACGATGGCCTTGAAGCGATCGGTGAACGCGAACCGCGCCGCGCCGTAGATGCGGCGCAGGGTCTGGTCGCCTTCCTCGTAGACGTAGCGCGGTCCCCAAATCGGCTCGGGGATCACGTTGCCCGGGTAGGGGAAGGCGGGCATCGGCGCGTACGGATCGGGATCGCCCGCGTCCACGTCGTTGATCACGTCCCACGTGTCGGTGTGCCCCGAACTTTTCGCCTGCGCAACGCCCAGCACCACGTCGTGTTCGCGGCCGAAGGCCTGGAAATGGCCGGTCAGCGAGACATCGACATGGTGCGAGACGGCATGGTCCGCGTAGCGACCCGGCGAAGCGGTGATGCCTTCGTGGGTGACCGGGTCCAGGCCTTCCTGGTTCCATGCGTAGAACAGCTTTTCATCGCCGTCGGAGTCGCGGTAGTTGTAGGTTTCCTTGAGCGTCCAGTTCGCGCCCAGCGCGTGGCTGAGTTCGACGAACGCGCTCTTGTCCTCGGTGTTCCAGTAGGACCAGTCCTGCGCGGTGGTCGAACTGCGCGGGAACTCGGCCTGGGTGCCATCGTTGTTGGCCAGCGCCAAGCCACCCCACATGGCGCCGTCGCTGTTCGCCTTCTGGTACGTGTAGCCGAACGTCAGCGTGGTGTTGTCGCCGATCTGGCCGTCGATCACGCCGTAGGCGAGGCTGCGGTCGTCGTGCAGCAGGTCGATGTACGAATCGCCGTCCTGGTAGGCGGCGACGAAGCGCCCGGCCCAGCGGCCGTCCTTGCTGAGCGGCGTCGAATAGTCGGCTTCGATGCGCTTCGTGTTCCACGAACCGTAGCTGATGCCGAACGAACCCTGCTCGTCGTTGGTCGGGCGCTTGCGCACGTAATTGATCGTGCCCGAGGCGTTGCCCACGCCGGTGAGCAGGCCATTGGCGCCGCGGATCACCTCCACCTTGTCGTAGGCGAAGGAATCGATCGCGCCGACGACCACGCCCCAGTTGTTGGGCATGCCGACGCCGTCGATCTGCGTGCTCAGGATGTCGAAGCCGCGCGCCATGTAGTAGGTGCGGTTGGTCTCGGCGTCTTCCACGTTCAGGCCGGTCGCCAGTTGCAGCGCATCGTTGACGCTGGTGGCGCCGAAGTCGCGCATCTGCCCGTCGCTGACCACGCTGATCGATTGCGGTGTGTCCTTGATCGCGAGGTCGAGGTTGGTCGCGCCGTTGCTGACGCGCCCGGCGCGCTGGGCGGTGACCAGGATCGCGTCGAGTGCGGTGGCATCGTCCGATTGCGTGGTGGTTTCCGCCCCCTGGGCCTGTTGCTGCGCAACGGTGGCGTCCTGGGCGTGTGCCTGGCAGGCGATCAGCAGGCCGGCGGCCAGCAGGGACAGATGCGGGAGGCCGGCGTGGCGGCGCGGGATGGGGTTCGGCACGGGAAAGGGTCCGGATGGCGGTTTGGGACGCGACCAGGTACAGGCGTCCGACCACGCCATTTTAGATGCAAACAATTCTCATTTCATCCCGGATGCGCAAGGCACCGGGCTTCCGGCCTCGATTCCTACAAGGCGTCGTGCGATGCCAGCGCGTGCAGGGCATCGCCTTCGAGCCGTTGCACGGTCCATTCGTCCATGCCGACCGCGCCGAGCCTGCGATAGAACGCGATCGACGGTTCGTTCCAGTCGAGCACGCTCCATTCGAAGCGGCCGCAGTCGCGCTGCACCGCGATCCGCGCCAGCGCCGCCATCAGGTGCTTGCCGAGGCCGAGGCCGCGGAAGGCCGGGCGCACGAACAGGTCCTCGAGGTAGAGCCCGCGCTTGCCGAGGAAGGTGCTGAAGTTGTGGAAGAACAGGGCGAAGCCGGCGGGTTCGCCATCGGCTTCGGCGATCAGCACTTCCGCCGCCGGGCGTTCGCCGAAGAGTTGCTCGCGCAGGCCTGCTTCGGTCGCGACCGCCGCGTCGGCGAGCCTTTCGTATTCGGCGAGTTCGCGGATCAATTGCGCGATCAGCGCCACGTCGTCGGCAGTGGCGGGGCGGATGGTGACGAGGATATCGGTCATGGCGATCCTGCTAAGCCCTCCCCTTCAAGGGGAGGGTTGGGGTCGCGTCTGATATTCGAACAGTCGAATGGCATGACCCTGAGCACCATCCCCATCCCGGCCTTCCCCTTGAAGGGGAAGGAGGAAAGCTCAGCCCGCGAGGCGCTGCTTCACCAGCTTCGACACTTCTCCCATGTCCGCCTTGCCGGCGAGCGCGGGCTTGAGCACGCCCATCAGCTTGCCAATGTCGGCCGGGCCGCTGGCGCCGGTGGCGGCGATGGCCTTGTCGATCTCGGCCAGGATCTCGCCTTCGCCAAGCTTGGCCGGCAGGTAGTGTTCGATGATCGCCATTTCGTCGCGCTCGATGCCGGCGAGGTCGTCGCGGCCGGCCGCATCGAACTGGCTGATCGAATCGCGGCGCTGCTTGACCATCTTCTCGAGCACGGCCAGCACCGCGGCGTCGTCCAGCTCGATGCGCTCGTCGACCTCGCGCTGCTTGATCGCGGCGTTGATCAGGCGAATCACGCCGAGGCGGGTCTTGTCGCCGGACTTCATCGCGGCCTTCATGTCGTCGGTGAGCTGGGTCTTGAGGCTCATGGCCATCTCCGTGGGAATCGGGGATACAGAAACGCAAAAAGCCGGCGACGCATGGCGCGGCCGGCTTCTTGGTATCGCGACAACCGCGCTCAGTACAGGCGCTGGCGCTTGGTGACGTCGCGCGAGGAACGGCGGGCCTGGCGCTTCACCGCGGCGGCGGCCTTGCGCTTGCGCTCCTGGGTCGGCTTCTCGTAGAACTCGCGCTTGCGGGTTTCGGCCAGCACGCCGGCCTTTTCGCAGGTGCGCTTGAAGCGACGCAGGGCAAACTCGAACGGCTCGTTTTCGCGGACTTTGACGCTGGGCATTGGGTGGTCTCGGTGGAAAAGCCGGGCCTTCTAGGGCCGGGCGAGCCGCGCATGATAGCAGCGGCCCCGAAACCGGCGCAAGATAAGTCCATGATCATCCTCGGAATCGAAACCAGCTGCGACGAAACCGGCGTGGCCGTCTATGACACCGCCAGGCCGGGCGCCGAAGGCCTGCGCGCGCAGGCCTTGTACAGCCAGGTCGCCCTGCATGCCGAGTACGGGGGGGTGGTGCCGGAACTGGCCAGCCGCGACCACGTGCGCAAGCTGTTGCCGCTGGTCCGGCAGACGCTGGACGAGGCCGGGCTGGCGCCTTCCGACTTGGACGGCGTGGCCTATACCGCCGGGCCGGGGCTGGTCGGGGCCTTGCTGGTCGGGGCCGGCGCGGCGCGGGCGCTGGCCTGGGCGCTGGACGTGCCGGCCATCGGGGTCCACCACATGGAAGGCCACCTGCTGGCGCCCTTGCTGGAGGCGCCGGACCTGAAGCCGCCGTTCGTGGCCCTGCTGGTTTCGGGCGGGCACAGCCAGCTGGTGATGGTCGAAGGCATCGGCCGGTACCGGCTGCTGGGCGAAACCCTCGACGACGCCGCCGGCGAGGCCTTCGACAAGACCGCCAAGCTGATGGGCCTGCCGTACCCGGGTGGGCCGCAGCTGGCCGCGCTGGCCGAACACGGCACGCCCGGGCGGTTCAGATTCTCGCGACCGATGACCGACCGCCCCGGCCTCGACTTCAGCTTCAGCGGGCTCAAGACCCAGGTGCTGCTGGCCTGGCGCGATTCCGACCAATCCGACCGGACAAAGGCCGACATCGCCCGCGGCTTCGAGGACGCGGTGGTGGATACCCTCGCGATCAAGTGCGAACGCGCGCTGGATGCGGCCGGTTGCGACACGCTGGTAGTCGCCGGGGGCGTGGGCGCGAACCAGCGCCTGCGCGCGAAACTGCAGGCGATGGCAGAAAAGCGCGGCGGCCGGGTCGCCTTCCCGCGGCCGGCGCTGTGCACCGACAACGGCGCGATGATCGCCTTCGCCGGCGCGCTGCGCCTGGTCGCCGGCCAGCACGACGATGCCGCGGTGCGCGTCGCGCCGCGCTGGGATATGGCATCGTTGCCTGCGGTCGCCTGAGGGAGCGCCATGGATCGCGTGTTCATCGAAGGCCTCGAGATCGAGGCGCAGATCGGCATCTACGACTGGGAACGGCGCATCCGCCAGCCGCTCGTGTTCGACATCGAAATGGCGTTCGACAACCGCAAGCCCGCGGCCAGCGACGCCATCGCCGATACGCTCGATTACAAGGCGGTGAGCAAGCGCATCGTCGCGTTCGTGTCCGCGTCCTCGTTCGGGCTGGTCGAAACCCTGGCCGAACGCTGCGCCGAAATCGTCCTGCGCGAATTCGGCGTGGAATCGCTGAAGCTGAAACTGTCCAAGCCCGGCGCGGTGCGCGGCGCGCGCGCGGTGGGCGTGACGATCGAACGCGACCGCGCTTCGCTGCCGCCGGAACCGGTGAAGGCGATCGAACCCGAGGAAGCGCCGAAACCGGCCGTGAAGCCGGCGCCGACCGCGGTGCAGCTGGCCGCCGCGCGCGCCTTCGCGCGCCGGCTGGAGGAAACCATCGCGCAAGCCCCGCCGCCGCCGGTACCAGCCGTCGCGAAGCCGGCGCCGCAGGCCGGAACCGCGCACAAGGCGCGCGGCCCGACCGTCACCACCTACATCAGCCTCGGCAGCAACATCGCGCCCGAGCGCAACCTGCGCAGCGCGGTCGCGGCGCTGCGCGAGCGTTTCGGCAAGGTGCGGTTGTCGCCGGTGTACCGCACCCGCGCGGTCGGCTTCGACGGCCCCGATTTCCTCAACGCCATCGCCGCGCTCGAAAGCGACATGCACCCGTTCGCGCTCAATGCCTGGCTGCACGCGCTGGAAATCGCCCACGGCCGCGACCGCCGCGACAAGTCCTACAGCGACCGCACGCTGGACCTGGACATCATCTATTTCGGCAAGCTGGTGCTGGAGGGGCCGGGCGACTTCATGCTGCCGCGGCCGGAACTGCGCCACGCCTTCGTGCTCAAGCCGCTGGCCGACATCGCGCCGCATTTCGTCGATCCGGTGCGCGGCGCCTCGCTCGAGGAATTGTGGGAAGCGCACCCCGAGCACGACGCGCCGCCGGAGCCGGTGGCGATCGAGCTGTAACCGACGCGTTCCACGATCCGCATTCCAAGGGGAAAATCGCAATGGGCAAGTTCGCGCGCAGTTGGGCGCTGGCCAAGGCCAGCATGTCGGTCCTGCGTTCCGACAAGGAACTGCTGCTGTTCCCGTTGCTGTCCGGGCTCGGCGTGGCGCTGGTCGCGGCGACCTTCCTGCTGCCTTTGTTCGGCTTGGGGATGCTCGACCACGTCGACCGCAGCGAAGGCGTGCCGGCCGGCTTCTACGTCCTCGGCTTCGCGTTCTACCTGGTGCAGTACTTCGTGGTGTTCTTCTTCACCACCGCGCTGGTCGGTGCGGCGATGGTGCGGCTCGACGGCGGCGATCCCACGGTCGGCACCGGCCTGCGCATCGCCGCCGGCAAGTGGGTTTCCATCCTCGGCTACGCGGCCATCGCCGCGACCGTCGGCATGATCCTGCGCGGCATCAAGCAACGCGCCGGCATCGTCGGCAGGATCGTCGTCGGCTTCGTCGGCGTCGCATGGACGCTGGCGACCTTCCTCACCGTGCCGGTGCTGGTGGCGCAGGACGTTGGTCCGGTCGAAGCGGTGAAGGAAAGCGCGACCCTGCTCAAGCGCACCTGGGGCGAAGGCCTGATCGGCAACGGCGGCATCGGCCTCGTCGGCGGCCTCGCGGCGGTCGCGGTGATGGTCGTTGCGCTGGCATTGCTCACCTTCCTCGCCAGGGCCGGGCTCGGCGGCGCGGCGGTCGGCGTGCTCGCGCTGTCGGTGTTGGCCGTGGTCGGCATCGGCCTGGTGCAGTCGGCGCTGGGCGGAATCTATTCCGCCGCGCTGTACCGCTACGCGATCGCCGGCGAGGCGCCGGCTGGCTTCGACGGCGCGCTGCTGCAGGATGCATTCCGGCGCAAGGGCTGAGCGCCTGCGCTCAGGCGTCGAGCATCCGCCCGCCATCGACGTGCAACGCCTGCCCGGTGCAGTAGCGCGCGTCCTGCAATAGCCAGAGCACCGCCTCGGCGATGTCCTCCGGCGTGCCGATGCGCCCCAGCGGCGTGCGCGCGAGCAATGCGGCCTGCGCGTCCGGATCCTTGCCGCCCTCGGGCCACAGGATCGCGCCGGGCGAAACCGCGTTCACGCGTACCGACGGCGCGAGTTCCAGCGCCAGCGCGCGGGTCATGTGCAGCAGCGCGGCCTTGCTCATCGCGTACGCCGAATGACCGCGCAACGGCCGTTCTGCGTAGATGTCGGCGATGTTCACGATCGCGCCGCCGTTGTCCGCCAGGTGCGGCGCCGCGGCCTGGGCGAGGAAGAACGGTGCGCGCGCGTTGATCGCGAACAGATCGTCCCATTGCGCCGGCGTGGTCGTTCCGAACGCGGTCGGGAAAAACGCCGAGGCGTTGTTGACCAGCGCATCCAGCCGGCCGAAGCGACCCACGGCCTTCGCCACCAGCTCCGGCAGGCGGTCGAACTGGGCGAGGTCGGCCCGCAGCAACAGCGTGCTGTCCGCGCACGCGGATTCGAGTTCAGCAGCCAGCGTCCGTGCATCGTCTTCCGAATCGCGGTAGTGCAGGGCGAGGTCGTAACCGGCCGCGTGCAGGCGCCGCGCGATCGCCGCGCCGATGCGGCGCGCGCTGCCGGTGACGAGTGCGACGGGACGGGCTGCGACCATGACGACAGCATAACGCCGGGTATCCTGTGCGCATGTCACGGATGCCCATGCCCGACGCCGACGCCCTCGCGCACAGCGCACACCTGCGCGAAGTGATGCAGGAACAGATCATCGCCGCGGGCGGGGCGATTCCGTTCTCGCGCTTCATGGAACTCGCGCTGTACGCGCCCGGCCTCGGTTACTACAGCGCCGGTGCGCACAAGTTCGGGGCCGGCGGGGATTTCGTCACCGCGCCCGAACTCGGGCCGCTGTTCGCGGCGACCGTCGCCGATGCGCTCGCGCCGGTGCTGCAGCAGATCGGTCCGGACGCGACCCTGCTCGAACTCGGCGGCGGCAGCGGCGCCTTCGCCGAGGTCGCGCTCAAGCGCCTGCTCGCGCTCGATGCGTTGCCGTCGCGCTATGCCCTGCTCGAACCCAGCGCCGACCTGCGCGAGCGCCAGCGCGAACGCCTGCAGAAACGGCTTCCGCCGCTGCTGTTCGAACTGGTGGAATGGCTCGACGGGCCGATCGCCGAGCCGTGGAACGGCGTACTGTTCGCCAACGAAGTGATCGACGCGCTGCCGACGCCGCGCTTCACCCTGCGCGACGGCGAAGTGTTCGAGGAACACGTCGCGCTCGATGGCGAAGGCCGCTTCGTGCGCAGGGATCGTCCTGCCGACGCGTTGTTGTCCGCCGCGGTGCGCCATGTCGAACGCGGGCTCGAAGCGCCTTTCGACGACGGCTACCGTTCGGAATTGCTGGCGCAGCTGCCGTACTGGCTGCAGGCGGTGGCGGGCGGCCTGCGCCAGGGCGCGATGCTGTTCGTCGATTACGGCTACGCCCGCGCCGAGTACTACCAGCCGCAGCGGCGCGAAGGCACGCTGCGCGCGTTCCGCAGCCACCATGTCGGCGACGATCCGCATGCGTTCCCCGGCTTGCAGGACCTGACCGCGTCGGTGGATTTCACCGCGCTGGCCGAAGCCGGTACCGGCGCCGGTTTCGATTTCGCCGGTTACTGTTCGCAAGCGAGTTTCCTGATCGGCAACGGCCTGATGCAGCGCCTCGCCGAAGCCGAGGAACGGGCGAAGGACGAAACCGCGAAACTGCGCCTGCGCCAGGAAGCGAAACAGCTGACGATGCCGGAGGCGATGGGCGAACGTTTCCAGGCGATGGGCTTCTCGCGCGACGTGGAGTTCGGCACCGCGTTCCTCGCGGGCGACCTGAGCCATCGCTTGTGAAGCATCGCCGTTGGCGATTCGGACGTTCGCTCAAGCCGTTCCGGCGGCCGTGGCTGTGGGCCGGGTTGTGGATGCTGGGCGTGGCCGCGGTGGTGGTCGCCTCGCTGCTGCCGGCGCCGGACTTGCCGGACTTGCACGTCAGCGACAAGAGCGAGCATTTCACCGCCTATGCATTGCTCGCGGCGGGCGCGGTGCAGTTGTATGCGCGGCGGCTGTCCTGGCTTTCGGTGTGCATCGCGCTGGCGCTGCTGGGCATCGGCCTGGAATTCGCGCAGGGCGCGCTCACCACCACCCGGACGATGGATCCGGCCGACGCACTGGCGAACACGCTCGGCGTGCTCGCCGGGCTGGCGACGGCGCTGACGCCGTGGCGCGATCTTCTGCTGCGGCACGAACCGGGGCGCTGACTTCGCCCGACGGACGGTGGCCGTCGCGCGCGGCCGGGGGCGTTGTGCCGAGAGCGGAATCCCCCGCCCCAAGGTAGTGCCGCCATGCCCCGCTACATCATCGAGCGCGAAATCCCCGGCGCCGGCAAGCTGTCCCCGCAGGAATTGCAGGCCATCTCGCAGAAATCCTGCGGCGTGCTGCGCGAACTCGGGCCGCAGGTGCAGTGGGTGCGCAGCCACGTCACCGCGGACAAGGTGTATTGCGAATACATCGCGCCCGACGAAGCCAGCATCCGCGAACACGCGCGGCTCGGTGGATTCCCGGCGAATGCGGTGAGCCGGGTGTTCGCGACCATCGACCCGACCACGTCCGAGTGAATCCCTGCGCGCGCGGCGCCCGAACGGCGGTCAGGGCCCCCTTCCAGCGCCTTGCAGCAGCGTGATCCGGTCGAGTACCCACATCGCTGGGCGGGTGTCGCCGGTGAACCACACGCACAGGTCGGTCGACGCCGGCGCATCGTGCAGCGGCGCGCGCAGGGTGACGAAGCCGTCGGCATCGGGCTGCGCCGGCATCGGCAGCGAGGCCAGGGCCGGGCCGTCGCACCCGGCGTGCAGTTCCAGTTCGCCGTGCGCGGTTTTGGCAGGCTTGAACGTGCGGTGCGGTTCGTCGTGCGCGAGCTGGAAGAAATACGGAATGCGCCCGGCGCGTACCTCGATCGCGTCGATGCCGGCGAGCGATGCCTGCTCCCATTCCCAGCACGGGTTGAAGATATCGACATCGAAGATCGCGCGTTCGCCGATGCGCGGGCCGTCGTCCTCCAGCCGCAGCATCAGCTGGTTGGTGCACATCGCCAGTTCCTCGTCGCTGCGGCTGCGCAGCGAGGCCGCGCTGATGTCGCGCACGACCGGATCCGCCAGCGCCTGTGCGCCGAAGTAGGCCTGCGCGCGGACGTCCGCAGGCAAGGCCAGCGACAGCGGCGTCGAATACTTCGGCGAACCTGCGTTCGGCGCGCTGCCGTCGGTGGTGGCGCGGATGTCGTAGCCCAGCGGCTGCGACAACGCGACCCGCCCGTTGCCCCGTGCATCCGGCCCGCCCACGTCGAACAGCGGCTGGAACGGCGTCTTCGCATAGGCGATGCCGCGCGCGTCCCAGCGCGGCAGCAGCGAGGGTAGGCGCTGCAGGAAATCCGCGTAGTCGCGCGCAGGCTTCGGCGTCCATGCGACTTCGGCCAGCGCGGCGATGCGCGGGAACACCGCGTGCTGCACGCGATCGAACGTGCGCATGTGCTCGGTCCACACGTTCGCCTGCACGCCGAGGACGTGCCGCGCCTGCCGCGCATCCAGCGCCGCCGGCACCGGTTCGAACGCATAGACCTGCTGCATCGGGATCAGTGCCGGGCGTCCCGGCGGTTCGTCCGGCGAGGCGGTCTGCAGGTAATCGAGGTAGAGGTCGGACGACGGCGCCATCACCACGTCGTGTCCGCGCTTCGCGGCATCGATGCCGCCTTCGCTGCCGCGCCACGACATCACCGTCGCCGAGGCCGGCAGGTCGCCGTCGAGGATTTCGTCCCATCCGACCAGGCGCTTGCCGTGCGCGGACAGGAAGCGTTCCAGCCGCGCCACCATCCACGCCTGCAGGCCGGCCTCGCCCTTGACGCCGAGTTCGCGAATGCGCGCCTGCATCTTCTCCGAGGCGATCCACTGGTCCTTGACCGCCTCGTCGCCGCCGACGTGCACGTAGCGGCCGGGGAACAGCCTCGCCAGCTGCGCCATCACGTCCTCGAGGAAACGCATGGTCGGTTCGTCGGCGTTGAACAGGTTGGTGTTGACGCCCCATTCGTTCGACACCGCGATCGGCTGGCCGGACACGCCGAGTTGCGGATACGCCGCGATCGCCGCGGTCGCGTGGCCGGGGATGTCGACCTCCGGCACCACTTCGATGTGCAAGGCGGCCGCGTGCGCGACCACCTCGCGCACCTGCGCTTCGGTGTAGAAACCGCAATACGGCACCGGCTTGCCCGTCGCCGCGTCGATGCCGCCGTCGCCGGCGGGAATGCGGCAGGCGCCGACTTCGGTGAGTTTCGGCCAGCCCGGCACCGGGAAGCGCCAGCCCTGGTCGTCGGTGAGGTGCCAGTGGAAGGTGTCGAGCTTGAGTTCGGCCATCGCGTCGAGCAGGCGTTCGATCTCGTCGACCGACTGGAAATGGCGAGCGGAATCGAGCATCAGACCGCGCCACGCGAACCGCGGCGCATCGTCGATCCGTACCGCCGCCAGCCACGCCGCGCCGTCGGCGTCCTTGCGCAGCAGTTGCAGCAGGGTCATCGCGCCGTTGAACAGGCCGTGCGCGTCCGCGGCCTGCAGCGATCCGCCCGTCGCTTCGATGCGCAGGCGGTAGCCTTCGCGCGGCATGTCGAGGTCGGGCACGATCCTGAATTCGATCGCCGCATCGCCTTCCGCGGGATGCGCCGATTCCCGCGAAGCCGATTCCGGCAACGCGTCGCCTGCCAGGCGCGCGAATTGCGCAAGCACCGCCTGCGCGTCCTTGCCGCGTGCGACGACATGGCCGGTCGCACCGAACACGAATCGTCCCGGCATCGCCTGCATCGATGCCGCGCGCGGCACCAGCGGCGGCATCGCATCCGCGACGGCGGTCGCCGCGGGGGCGCTGCCGGCGAGGCACAGCGCGAACAGGGCTGCGGAGAACGGGGCGGCGATGCGCGATGTCATGTTCGTGCCTCCTGACGCGGTGATTGTGGCCAACATTCCGCGGTCAAAAAAAGGGGCCCGGAACGCGGGCCCCATCGGGGGTGGAACCGTGGAACCGGATGCGGATCAGAACTTGGCGCGGAACGTCAGGTAGTACTGCCGGCCGTTCTGGTAGATCGCGCGTGGCTGGTCCTTGTTGTTCGCGTAGTACTTCAGTTTCTCGTTGGTCAGGTTCATCGCGTCGAAGGTGATGCTGTAGTGGTCGTTGAACGTCCAGCCCAGCGCCGCCGACAGCGATTGCGTGTCGTCCTGGTTGAAGGCGGAGCGACGGTCGAGGCCGCTGTAGAAGTGCGAGCGGTAGTTGTAGGCGAGGCGCGCGCTGAAACGTTCGTTCTCGAAATAGCCGGACACGTTGAACACGTTCTTCGAGGCGCCCACCACCGGATCGCCGTCGGATTCCTCGGCGTCGGTGTAGGTGTAGTTCGAGCTGATGCCGAAGTTCTCGCCGATCGGCTGTTCCAGCGTCAGTTCCAGGCCCTTGGCCTTGGCCTTGGCGTTGATCGGCACCGTGACCAGGTAGTTGCCGGCGAAGCCGTCCGGATAGGTGGCGTTGAAGGTCGGGAACTGCATCTCGACCGTGCCCTGGCTGACGTAGCTGGACAGGTCCATGTAGAACAGGCTGGCCGCCAGCAATGAGCGCGGGGCGTAGTACCACTCCAGCGAGGCGTTGAAGTTGGTCGAACGGATCGGCTTGAGGTTCGGATTGTTGGAAGTGCCGCTGCCCACGTCGCTCGGCGTGGCGGGAGGCGAAAGGCTGAGCGCGCCTGCCAGCGCCGAGTAGTCCGGGCGGGCCATGGTCTTGGTCAGCGCGACGCGCGCCACCAGGTTGTCGCTCAGGTCGAACTTGAAGTTGGCGCTGGGCAGCACGTCGGTGTAGTCGTGCTTGGTGCGGAGCGGTGCCCACCAGCCCCAAGCGCTGTCGATCGAGCCGGCCGGCGGATTGGTTCCCGCGGTGCCGCAGCTGAGCGGGCTGCAACCACCGAGCAGCGTGTAATTGAGGATGTCTTCCGAGGTGGTGACGTAGCGCAGACCGATGTCGCCGTTCCAGCGGTCGCCTTCGAAGTTCAACTGCACGTACGCCGCGCGCGCTTCCTCGTGCATGTTGAATTCGTAGCCGGGGTAGCGCCGGCCGATCGGATCGCGGTTGGCCTGGACCGCGTTCCAGTCGTGCATCTGGCCGGAGGTGAAGTACCAGAGGTCGCGCGGGAAATCGCCGCCGATGCCGCTGGCGTAGTCGCCCGGGTAGTTGGAATAGCCTTGCGGGAAGGTGGTCGGGTCGAACGGCGTCGCGCCCCAGTTCGGGCCCTGGTTGACGACGTTGGTCGATTCGCGGTCGTGGTCGGCGCTGCGCAGGCCGAACTGCAGCGAGCTCACGACGCCATCGGCGAACTTGTACTCGGCATCGACCTGGCCCCACTTGTCCTTGTCCTCGATGTCGAGGTTCTGCAGGCCGAAGATCCAGTCCAGCGCGAGGTTGGCCTGCGGCGCGTTGGTCGGCTCGTTGAGCGTGAACGACGCGCCCTGGTTGATGCCGTTGAGGGACCACGATGCGCCGGCGCCGCCGACGCGCCATTCGGCCACATCCTGGGTCGGGGTTTCGCCGTGTCCGGTGGAATTGCCGAGCTTGAAGTTGAAGTTCAGGCCTTCGGTCGCCTGCCAGTCGGCCTCGAACGCAAGGTACTTGGTGCTGGCCTTCTCGTCGGGCCGGGCGATCATGTCGTACAGGCCGTACTGCGCGCCGGTATCCGGGATGATCGCCGACACCAGCGTGTTGTTGCGCACCACGTAGCCCGGTTCCGGCGAAATGCCCGCGCCGATGGTGCGCGGGTTGTACAGCAGGTAGTTGCGGTTGTAGTTGGACGCCTTCAGGTCCGAGATGAAACCGGAGAGGTCGAAGCTGAGGTTGTCGGTGGGCTTGAACTGGATTTCGAGCAGGCCGCCGCGGCGTTCGCGCTTCTGCTCGAAGAACGCGGCGCCCATCATGCGCGGATACCACACGCCGTCGAGGTCCGGATGCGCGGTCGCCACCGCGAGCGTCGGGCTCGGCGAACCGTTGGCGTTGGGCTGGCTGGTGATCTGGTCGTAGCCCAGCACCTCGACGCCGTCGCGGCGCAGGCTGCGGTTTTCGTCGAACACCTGCAGCAGCACGCCGAAGTTGTTGGCCTGGTTCTTCCAGTTCACCAGGCCGCTGAACTGCGAATCGGCCTTGTTCGCCAGGTCGGAATAGACGCCGCCGATCGACACGCTGCCGGTGACGGGATTGGCGAATTCCAGCGGCTTGCGCGTGATCATGTCGACCGTGCCGGTGACGCCGCCCTCGGCCAGGCTGGCCTGCGAGGTCTTGTGCACGACGACCTTGCTGACGAGCTCCGACGGCATCAGCGTGTAGCTGACGCTGCGGCCGGCGTTGTCGCTCTGGTTGAGCACGAACCAGTCGCCCGAGGACACCGGGTGGCCGTTGATCGAGGTCATCGTCAGGCTCGGGTTCGTGCCGCGCATGGAGACGCGGTCGTTCTCGTCGAAGCCGCCTTCGGTGGCGCCGGCCGAGCTGATGGTCACGCCGGGCAGGCGCTGCAGCGAGTCGGCGACGTTCTTGTCGGGCATCTTGCCGATGTCCTCGGCGGTGACGACCTCGACGTGCGACTTCGCCTCGCGCTTGAGGTCGATGGATTTCTCCACGCTGCCGCGGATGCCGGTGACCACGATGGCGTCGAGTTCCGATGCGTTGTTGCTCGCGGTTGCATCGGTGCTGGTGGTGGCGTCCTGCGCGTGCGCCTGGGCGGCGAAGCCGAGGCAGGCGACGATCGCGGCCGACAGTGCGGATCTGCGGTACATCATGGTCTCTCTCCCGTCACGATTTTGGTTGTGGCCGGCGACTGCATCCCCATTCCCCGGCGTTCTCTTGAATCCGATGCGCCCGTGGCGATCCCCCGCCGCGGGCGCGTTCATTGCTTTCCGTTCGCGCCTGCCTTGGCGAGGTACCAGTTGGCGGCGCCGATCACGCCGAGCTGGCCGTGTTCGACCAGCTTCACCGGGATGCGCTCCAGCGCCTCCCGCATCGGTCCCTTGTTGAGGAAGCGCTCGACGAACGCGCTTCCGAGGAGGAATTCGCGGATCTGCGGCAGGATCCCGCCGGCGAGGTAGATGCCGCCCTGCGCGCCGTACAGCAGCGCCATGTCGCCGACGGTGTTGCCGAGCATCCCGCAGAACAGGGCGAGGCTTTCGCGCGCGCGCGCATCCTCGCCCGACAACGCCGCGGCGGTGATCTCGCCCGGCGTCGCGTAGCTCGGCGGCGGCGCATCGTGCAGCGCGCACAGCGCCGCGTGGATGCGCATGAGTCCGGGGCCGGACAACGCGTGTTCCACCGGAACGTGGCTGCGGTCGCGCAGCATCACCCGCAGCACCGCCATCTCCAGTTCGGTGCCGGCGGTGAGCGCGGCCTGGCCGGCTTCGGTGGCGAGCACTACCGGACCGTGCTCGGTCGGGATCCACACCGCGGCGCCGAGCCCGGTGCCGGGGCCGACCACGAGGGTGGGACCCGGAGGCACGCTTTCCGGGCCGGTGAGGCGCAGCACTTCGCTCGCATCGACGTAGGCGGCGGCATGCGCGACCGCCTCGAAATCGTTGACCAGGCGGAAGTCGCGGAAGCCGAGGCGCTCGCGCGTTTCGCGCAGCGATATCGGCCACGGCAGGTTGACAGTGATGAGGGAGCCGTCCTCGAGCGGATAGCCGGCGCTGGCGATGGCACCGGTGTCCACGCGCACGCCATCGAGGCGGCCGAGGAAGTCGCCGACGATCTCGGTCAGTCCCGGATAGTCGGCGCAGGCGTATTTGCGGTACTCCAGCACTTCCACCGGGCGCGCCGGATCGCGACTGGCCCGGACCAGGCCGATGCGCACGTGGGTTCCACCGACATCGGCGGCGATGAACGGCGCACGGGCGTCGTCCACGGGAAGCGTTGCGCTGGGTTGGGCGGTCGCGACCAAGGTTGTCTCCCCATTCGGCCGGCGGAAGCTGGACCCGTCCGACGCGATGGACCGAGTGTGGAAGTGCCATGACAACGATGTCAACGATTCGTCATCCGGATCCGGTATGGGCGAGGTGATTGGCGCGATTCGTGCAACGACGATTCGCATTCATCCGAAAAAGAATGCATCCGTGGCGTGAATCAAGGGAAAAACCGTGTCCTGGAAAGTCTGTTCGAATCGCAGGGATGTTGCGGCGCAACAGCTTTATTGCGCGACGCGGGCGTTCGACCAGCGCAAGGTCGTGGCCGATCGGCCAAAAATATGACAACGTTATTCCCCGGCGCGGCCGCGGGACATCGTCGGTCGCGACCGCACGCCATCCCCATTCCGTGCACGAGGCATCGCCATGGCCGTCGCCGCCACCGCTCCGAAAACCGCCGGCCAGGCCGGTTCCATCGCCATCGTCGGCCTGCTGTTCTTCATCTTCGGCTTCGTCACCTGGCTCAACGGCCCGCTGATCTCGTTCGCCAGGCTCGCCTTCGACGTCAGCGAAAGCCTTGCCTTCCTGATCCCGAGCGCGTTCTACATTTCCTACTTCTGCCTCGCGCTGCCGTCGTCGCTGATCCTCAAGGCGACCGGCATGAAGAAGGGCATGGCGCTCGGCCTGTTCGTGATGGCGATCGGCGCGGCGGTGTTCGGCCAGTACACCACCATGCGCGCCTACCCCGGCGCGGTAACCGGCATCTTCGTCATCGGCGCGGGACTGGCGATCCTGCAGACCGCGTCCAATCCCTACATCAGCATCCTCGGGCCGATCGAAAGCGCCGCGCAGCGGATCGCGGTGATGGGCATCTGCAACAAGGTCGCGGGCATCCTCGCGCCGATCCTGATCGGTGCGTTCGTGCTGCACGGCATGGGCGACCTCGCCGCGCAGGTCGCGGCCACCGACGCCGCCGGCAAGGATGCGTTGCTGTCCGAGTTCGCCGCGCGCGTGCACGGCCCGTACATGCTGATGGCCGGGCTGCTGGCGCTGCTCGGCGTCGGCATCCTGTTCTCGCCGCTGCCCGAAATCCGCGCCGAGGACGCCAATGCCGCGCCCGCTGGCGATGCGCCGCGCTCGGGCCTGTTCGCCTACCCGCACGTGTGGCTGGGCGCGCTGTGCATCTTCGTCTACGTCGGCGTCGAGGTGATGGCGGGCGATGCCATCGGCATCTATGGCCAGGGCTTCGGCCTGCCGCTGGACCAGACCAAGTTCTTCACTTCCTTCACCCTGTTCGGGATGCTGCTGGGCTACGTAGCGGGGCTGATCGTGATTCCCCGGTTCGTGTCGCAGGAACGCTACCTCGCGTTCTCCGCGGTCCTGGGCGTGCTGCTGGCGGCGGGCGCGTACGCCACCCACGGCATCGCCTCGGTCGCGTTCGTGGCCGCGCTCGGTTTCGCCAACGCGATGATGTGGCCGGCGATCTGGCCGCTGGCGATACGCGGGCTCGGCCGCCATACCGAGATGGGTTCGGCGCTGCTGATCATGGGCATCGCCGGCGGCGCGGTGGTGCCGCAGGCGTTCGCGCTGCTGAAGCAGCACCACGATTTCCAGCTGGTGTTCGCCGCGCTGGTGGTCCCGTGCTATCTCTACATCCTCCATTACGCGCTGCGCGGCCACCGGGCCGGCATGCGCGCCTGAGCGCGTCGCGCGCGGACCGGGCGGGGTGAACGCAGTGCGCAGGCCGACCATCAAGGACGTCGCGGAACGGGCGGGGGTTTCGCTCAAGACCGTGTCGCGCGTGATCAACAACGAAACATCGGTGATGCAGGCCACGCGCACGCGCGTGCTGCAGGCGATTTCCGAACTCGACTACGAACCCGACCGCTCCGCGCGCGCGTTGCGCAGCGCGACGCCGTTCGTGATCGGGCTGGTGTACGACAACCCGAACCCGTACCACATCATCGGCGTGCAGAACGGCGTGCTGGCCGCGTGCCGCGAAACCGGCTTCGACCTGCAGATCCATCCCTGCGACGCGAGCTCGCCCTTGCTCGCCGACGAACTCGGCGAATGGGCGCGGCGTTCGCGCCTGGCCGGACTGGTGCTGACCGCGCCGATGTCCGAATCGGCGGAACTGGTGAGCGCGCTGGCCGCGCGCGGCGTGCGCCTGGTGCGCATCATCGCCGCGACGCGCGATCCCGAGGACGGGCATGCCTGCGTCTACGTCGACGACCGCGACGCGGCCTACGAGATCACCGAGCACCTCATCCAGCTCGGCCACCAGCGCATCGGCTTCCTCTGGGGCGGCGCGCAGCACCGTTCCTCGGGCGAGCGCCACGCCGGCTACGAGGCCGCGCTGAAGGATTACGGCATCACCCTCGACAAGCACCTGGTGGTGCCGGGCGACTACACCTTCGACGACGGCTTCCGCGGCGCGCGCCGGCTGCTGGCCCTGCGCGAGCCGCCGACCGCGATCTTCGGCAGCAACGACGAAATCGCCGCAGGCGTGCTGGCGGCGGCCAGGTCGGCGGGAATGAACGTGCCCTTCGACCTGTCGATCGCGGGATTCGAGGACAGCCCGTTCTCCAGGCAGTCCTGGCCGGCGCTGACCACCGCGAAGCAGGCGACCGAGGACATCGCGCGCCACGCCGCGCGCCTGCTGATCAGCGGCGTGCGCGAGGATGCCTACGACGACCACCCGATCCCGATGCGCAACCAGGGCTTCGTGCCGCAACTGGTGGTGCGCGGCTCGACCGCACCGATGCGCCCGCGATCCTCGCGCGCGGAGAACTGAAATGGAATCCGGCACCAACGACGCGCTGCCTCCGCCGGAACGCACGCTGATGTTCGCCGAGGCGGCGGAAGCCGCCGACGTCGTCGCCCGGCAGTTCGAACGCAACGCCGGGGTGGTGCGCGAACTCGCCGGACGCCTGCGCGCGTCGCCGCCGCCTTTCGTCGTCACCTGCGCGCGCGGCAGTTCCGACCACGCCGCGACCTACGGCAAGTACCTGTTCGAAACCCGGCTCGGGCGCATCACCGCCTCGGCCTCGCCATCGGTCGCCTCGGTCTACGACGCGCGCCCGCAAATGCGCGACGCGCTGTTCCTGGCGATTTCGCAATCGGGCAAGAGCCCCGACCTGGTGCGCAACGCCGAGATCGCGCGCGAGGGCGGTGCGCGCGTGGTCGCGCTGGTCAACGTCGAGGATTCGCCGCTGGCGCGCATCGCCGACACCGTGGTGCCGTTGCATGCCGGCGAGGAACGCAGCGTCGCCGCGACCAAGAGCTACCTCGCCTCGCTTGCCGCGTTGCTGCACATCGCCGCCGAATGGTCGCAGTCCGCGCCGTTGCGGGATGCGCTGCCTGCGTTGCCCGGGGCGATGCGCGCGGCCTGGCGCACGCAATGGCCATCGCTGGTCGAAGGCCTGGTCGATGCGGACCACCTGTTCGTGCTCGGCCGCGGACTCGGGCTCGGCGCGGCGCAGGAAGCGGCGCTCAAGTTCAAGGAAACCTGCGGCCTGCACGCCGAGGCCTTCAGCGCGGCCGAAGTGAAGCACGGGCCGATGGCACTGGTCGGGCCGGGGTTCCCGGTGCTGGCCTTTGCCCAGGCGGACGAAACCGGCGCCGGCACGCGCGCGCTGGTCGAGGAGTTCCGCGCCCGCACCCGGGCCTGGCTGGTCGATGCCGACGGGGACCTGCCGCTGGCGCCGTCCCCGGATCCGGCCTGTGCGCCGCTGCTCGCGGTGCAGGGCTTCTACCGCGCGGCCAACGCACTGGCGCTGCGCCGCGGACATCACCCAGACTTGCCGCCGCACCTCAACAAGGTGACGGAGACCGTCTGATGCCAGTCGCGCTGGCGAACGCGAGGATCCTGACCGAATCCGGTTTCCGCGACGATGTCGCGGTGCTGGTCGAAGGCGCGCGCATCGCCGGCATCCTGCCGGACGACGATCCGCGCGTGCGTGCGGCCGATCGCGAGGACCTCGGCGGTGCTTTCCTGCTGCCGGGCTTCATCGATGCCCAGGTCAACGGCGGCGGCGGGGTGTTGTTCAACAATGCGCCGACGGTGGAGGGCATCGCCGCCATCGCGCGCGCGCACCGGCGTTTCGGCACCACCGGGCTGCTGCCGACGCTGATCAGCGACGACATCGAGATCATGCGCGCGGCGCTGGCCGCGGTGCGCGACGCCATCGCCCGCGGCGTGCCGGGCGTGCTCGGCATCCACTTCGAGGGGCCGTACCTCGCGGCGGCGCGCAAGGGCACGCACGACGCATCGCGGTTCCGCGTGCCCGATGCGGACGAGGTCGCCCTCGCCACCGCGCTGAAAAACGGCGTGACGCTGCTGACGCTGGCGCCGGAGCAGGTGCCGGCGGACACCATCCGCGCCTTCGTCGAGCGCGGCGCGGTCGTCGCCGCCGGGCACACCGCGGCGAGCTACGAACAAACCCGCGCCGGCATCGAGGCGGGCATCAGCGGCTTCACCCACCTCTACAACGCGATGACGCCGTTGCAGGGCCGGGAACCGGGCGCGGTCGGCGCCGCGCTCGAGGATCCGAACGTGTGGTGCGGCGCGATCGCCGATGGCGTGCACGTGCATCCGGCCAGCCTGCGCGTGGCGCTCGCGACCAAGCCGCGCGGCAAGGTGTTCCTCGTCACCGATGCGATGCCGATGGTCGGCGCGGACGATCCTTCCTTCGAACTGTACGGGGAAAGGATCGTCGCGATCGAAGGCGTGGTGCGCAATGCCGCCGGCGCGCTGGCCGGTTCCGCGCTGGACATGGCGAGCGCCGTTCGCAATGCGGTCGAACGGCTGCGGCTGCCGCTGGACGAGGCCGCGCGCATGGCCTCGACCTACCCGGCGGAATTCCTCGGCCTCGGGGATTCGCATGGACGCATCGCCACCGGCTATCGCGCGGATTTCGTGCTGGTCGACGATGCGGTCCGGGTGCGCCGCACCTGGATCGGCGGCGTGCCCGGCTGACGCGCGTGGCCGCGCCGCGTCGCTTCGCTTCGGTCGATGCGTTGCGCGGACTCACCGTCGCGGCGATGTTGCTGGTGAACGATCCCGGCGACTGGAACCACGTCTATGCGCCGCTGGAGCATTCGGAATGGGACGGCTTCACGCCGACCGACCTGGTGTTCCCGATGTTCCTGTTCGTCGCCGGCGCGTCGATCGCGCTCGGGCTGGTGCCGCGCCTGCTCGCCGGCGCACGGCGCGACGAACTGCAATCGCAGGTGCTGTGGCGCGCGTTGCGCATCGTCGTGTTGGGGTTGTGCCTGCACGCGGTCGCGCTCTGGGCATACGGGCAGCCGGCGTTCCGGCCCTGGGGCGTGCTCCAGCGGATCGGGGCCTGCTACGCGGTCGCCGCGACGCTGGCGTTGTACCTGCGCGCACGCGGGCAATGGCTGTGCATCGCGGCGCTGCTGCTCGGTTACTGGGCGCTGCTTGCGGCCGGCGGCAGCCATGCGCCGTGGGACAACATCGCCAGCCGCGTCGACACGTGGATGCTGGGCCGGCACGTCCACCAGTTCGATGCCGCGAGCGGCCGGGGCCACGATCCGGAAGGCCTGCTCGGCACGCTGCCCGCGATCGCGACCACCCTGCTCGGCGTGCGCGCCGGGGCGTGGCTGCGCTACGGCGATACGGCCAAGTTGTTCGTGGCCGGTTTCGCGGCGCTGGCGCTCGGCTGGCTCTGGTCTTATGCGCTACCGATTAACAAGAACCTGTGGACTTCGTCCTTCGTGTTGTGGGCCGGCGGTTGGTCGATGTTGTTGCTGGCGTTGTTCCACCTCGCCATCGACGTGAACCGCTGGCCGGCGCTAGGGCGCAGCCTCGGGGTGAACGCGATCGCGGCGTATGCGGGGTCCTGGCTTCTGGCCTGCGCGCTGGCGAAGTCCGGTTGGTCGGAACCGATCTACCGCCACGGCTTCGCGTCATGGCTGGCGCCGTCGCTCGGCGACAAGGCCGCGTCGCTCGGTTTCGCCATCGCCTTCGTCGCGTGCTGGTGGGCCATCGCGCGCTGGATGGACAAGCGCAGGTGGCATTTGACGGTTTAGCGGGGAGTCGGCGGGCGGGTTTGCCGACGAAGGCATGCATTCGCGTCGAGCAGCGGTGTCGGCTTGAACGAATTGTTAGGTGCGGAGATTTGAAAGAGGAGCCTCCACTTGGTCCTCAAGTTCTTGAGACATCTTGCACATCTTTCCGATCCTGCTGTCGTAGTAGGAAAAAACTCCAGCTTTCCATGTCTCGCGTCTATCCGCGTAGTTCATATAAATGAGTAGGCGCAAGTCCATGTCCGCCTCTTTCATGTCTGATGGATCACAAGTGCGGGGTAGCGATTGCAAAACGCGAGATATCTCCGTTGCATCAATGAGCTTTGCTTGAGAGCCGGCAGACGTGAGCATTATTTGCTCAGTCAGTCGCACGTAAGATGTTGCACTGAAGGGACGATAGTAGATTTCCAGCGAGGTCGGTGGAGCTTGGCTGCTACAACCAGCAACGAGAAGAGCGATGGTGGAGTAGCGCAAAATTCTCATTCCGCACCTAACGCCTGAGTTAAGCCGGACCGGTTTGCGGCCGCGGCGATGTGACAATTACAGCACAGCGCCGAGGCCGCGAAGCGGTCTCGGCTTGAACGAATTGTTAGGTGCGCAGCTCTGCAATCCTGCGCTCAATGGCTGCAATGTCAAAGTAAGGCGAGAACACGGGCCATGACATGGCTCTCACATTGCGATACCAGTCGTAGTAGGTGAACAGACCGAGCGCAAAGCCAACACCGGCGATGGCGAGCACTTGCCAAGTGATCCCGCTGCGTCCGCCAACAATGGTTAGAACGGAGAAGCCAGCTACAGGCCATACGACAGCGCCAATCAAAATCATGCGCGGTGATCGAAGCGCAGGAGGCTTTTCAGTGGTGCGTAGGATCGCTTCCAGCAGTTTTATTTCATTCGCGGGAGTCATTGTTCTTGCGCACCTAACGCCTGAGTTAAGCCGCACCGCTTTGCGGCGGCGGCAGAGTCACAATCCTACGGGACTTTGCCGACGCCGCGAAGCGGTGTCGGCTTGAACGAATTGTTAGGCGGCAAACGCCATGAACCGCCACGTGTAGAAGGCAAGCGAGACCAATACCACGATTCCTGAGAAGGCGAGCAGCCGACCGAGAGGTGCCGTCTTCCGCAAATACCAGAACGCTGGAATGCCAAATGCCAGCGCTATTGCAAAGCCAATGGGTGCAACTACCACGTGCCATTCGCCGCGATAGTCGCCGAGGAAGCTCGTAAGACCAAGCGCTGCCACTGAAGCGCTGAGAATTGCGCCCAGCATGACGCAAGCGAATCCAAGAGATGCCCACGCAGCGGCTCTTACGAGAACTCTGATCATTGCCGCCTAACGCCTGAATTAAGCCGCGCCGCGAAGCGGCGTCGGCTTGAATGAATTGTTAGCCATCAGGCCCATAAGCGCCACCAAGGGCGCTTTTGAGGCTTAGCTTCGGACCGTGATGCGACAAGCGGCGCCGTGGAGTTGGCCGCTAAAACAATTGAGTCATTGAGGAGCCTGTAGAGCTCCTCCGAAAGATCCTCGTAAGTCTTTTGGTCATCGCCCTCAAACCCGAGGTCGTTCCAGGAGCCCATGCCGCCAAATACCCAAGATGATTGGGCGGCGGAGAGCAATTGAGTGGCGGTGAGAGACATGCCAGGTGTCAGCAGGTCATTGTGATAGAGACCAGTGCCTGGCGATGAAGATGCAAGGTTGGATAGGCCAGCATCAAATGCCTTTGCGAAGCCTTCTAGGTTGTGATGGTGCGCAAAAGCGGATATCTCTGCCAGGTTCTTGATTAGGCGCTGCCTCAAGCTATCCAGATCGCTTGAGGGGCGAGGTGAAGGGGACTGATTGGCAGCAATGCGGCCATATGTGACCTGCCAAATTTTTCTATCAGGACGATTCTGGTCGCCTACTGTCCAGCGACCTTCCCAGTAGCCAGAGCCATTTTGGCTTGTTGTTTCCAACAGCCAGCGGCCACCGCCACCAACAAACCCCACGAGCATTCGATCCGTTGCCCCGCCAGGATTCTGGTTGTTGGGCATATAGATCATTCGAATCGCACGAAATCCATTATTGCGAAGTTTCTGTAGCCATGACGATGGGTCTTGAGCAAAGGGTGTCTCGCTCCAGCTATCACCGGAGCGAGTTAGATCAACGAACTTGACGAACTCGCAGAACGTGAGCGTGCTGTGAGCGCCGGAAAATGCGATGGCTTGATCTGCGCCACAGAGATAGGCGTTTCCGTGAACGACGAGTGCCACAATCTGCGCAATGGTGCCCTGCATACTTTCCCTGATGGCTAACGCCTGAATTAAGCCGCGCCGCGAAGCGGCGTCGGCTTGAATGAATTGTTAGGCGGCACCACGCTAAGGATGTGCGCCCAAAGTGAGAGCGGCTGCTTAAACTCTTGCCAGACTACGGTTGAGGCGGCAGCAAGAGCCTCAAGCGCAGGACGCGTTGAGTCGTCTAGGACGATCAGTACCTTACTACCTTTAAATTCTTGGATGCTTTGATACAACAAGTGATGCAACGCCGTGGGCTGATCGCCACCACGAGATACCCGCGTTATCTCGAACATGGACGCGGCGGAATTGTACGAGCCATCAGCGACGGAAGCGCCCGACGAGAACCACCATTCGTCCCCACGATGCGTGTTCCATCTTTCGCCTGCCATGATCTCTCCGTGCTGCCTAACGCCTGAGTTAAGCCGCACCGCTTTGCGGCGGCGGCAGAGTCACAATCATAGAGACTTTGCCGACGCCGCGAAGCGGTGTCGGCTTGAACGAATTGTTAGGCGGCACTTTGGGATGCTCGCCCTTGAAGCGCACGATCTAAAGTTGGCGCATGACGCTCAGGGGCTGGAACGAGATTGAACGAGTCCTCACTAATCTCAATCTCCCGAAGATAGCCAATGCCCGTGATTTCAGGTTGGTCCGGCCAGTCACCGTCATACGTGGCCAGCTCAAGGAAGTTGAGCTTTCCGTCAAGGATATATAGGAGCGTAGCAACACCCGAAGGAAGTCCCTTAATCTCGAGATTGACGTCACCAATGATGATGGTGCGCCCTTCCAAAAGTGGGCTCGATTCAGATACCGCGAAATTGATGTATGCGCCGGGACCTGTGTATTCACGGGACGAAACCGTTAGGCCAATTGCCTGTTGACGAAGATCACACAAAACTGGGCTATCTCCAGCGAGGCAGGCATCAAGGACTTGCTTCTCAAATGGGGTAAGAGTGTCCACGTGCCGCCTAACGCCTGAATTAAGCCGCGCCGCGAAGCGGCGTCGGCTTGAATGAATTGTTAGGCCTCATTTGCCACTGCCCGAGAGCAGCTTTGCGAGAGATGGCCCAGACGGGTAAATGATGTCGGCGATGCGCCAGCCGGCTGGTGTGTGGGCGACTTTGAATTGCAGGACCGTTGGCCGGCCCTCCGACGAGAACTGGACCCGTACCGTGGCTGGGGTGAGCTGTACGACTGAAAGGTCTTGGGCCGATGGATCTTGCGATGCCCACAGAGGAAGGAAATCGAGGGTGCAGATCTCGTGCTGCTGCGCCGAGCATGCAGCATCTGCAGTGAGTGCAGACGCCAACGCCGGTGTGAAGTAGCGCTGCAAGATAGCCCTCGGCTGTTGAGCAAGACCGGGCTCCGCAGGCTGTGCCAGCACAGCCTCCCAAGCGAAATCACGGTAAAGGCGTGATACGACGGCGGACGCAGGCTCCGCCGCTTGCGATGCGACGGAGACGAGAAGCAGCAGAGCTCCGACTACAAACCGCATTGAACTCTCCATGAGGCCTAACGCCTGAGTTAAGCCGCACCGCTTTGCGGCGACGGCAGAGTCACAATCCTACGGGACTTTGCCGACGCCGCGAAGCGGTGTCGGCTTGAACGAATTGTTAGCTGCCACTCGGGAACTGCTGTTCGTAAGCAGCCACGTGGTGCGGAAATAGTTGGTCATAGGGTGGTTCACTTATGCCAAGAACCGAAACCTCTAATCCACCTTCTCCAAGATCTGCTGAGTGGTCTTCAATACATACCCCCGCACACTCGATCAATTCGCCGCTTGGCGTGCGCGCTGAGAGACGTAGGTGCTCCTGAGACGAGCCATATGAAGCCACAACCTGTGGCTGGATATCGCTATAGCTAGTCGCAGGAATGAACCTGCCGAAGGCGACTCCCATCGGCGCATCACCTAACTCAAGATCTGACCAGCCGACAAGCGAATCTCTGCTGTAGATCTCAAACCGCTTGTTCTCTTTCATGGCAGCTAACGCCTAATAGACCCCGAAAGCGGGGTGTAACGAGATAGTCCCTCTCCGATCCGGTGGGCGTCAATCGGAAAAATCCCGCGCGAATCACGTGGTTGGCCGATGCACGCCGGCTTGGCCCGGCGGCCATTCTCCCGGATATCCATCGAATCCGGGGCGGTATGCGATATCACGACGAAAACGGGGCGGTAACGCCCCCGAGATTGCTCGATCAGGTGCGCGCGGCATGCCGGGCGCGGCATTACAGCCTGCGCACGGAGCGCGCGTACGTGGGCTGGGTGCGCCGTTACATCCTCGCCAACGGCAAGCGCCATCCGCGGGTGCTCGGTAGTACGGAAATGACCGCGTTCCTCACCCGGCTCGCGGTGGAAGGGCGCGTCGCGGCCAATACCCAGAACCAGGCGCTGTCCGCATTGCTGTTCCTGTACCGCAACGTCCTCGGCATGGACGGACTGCCATGGCTCGATGGCGTGGTGCGGGCGAAGCATCCCGCGCGGCTGCCGGTCGTGCTGTCCCGCGAGGAGGTGCTGCGCCTGCTCGCGCACATCGATGGCGCGTGCTGGCCGATGGCCGCGTTGTTGTACGGAACCGGCATGCGCCTGATGGAATGCGTGCGGTTGCGGGTGAAGGACGTTGATTTCGATCGCGGTGAAATCGTCGTGCGCCACGGCAAGGGCGCGAAGGATCGCCGGGTGCCGCTGCCCCGGCGATTGCGTGCGCCATTGCGGGAGCGGATCGAGCGGACGCGCGTCGTGCACGCGCAGGATCTCGCTATGGGATTCGGCTGCGCGTGGCTTCCGGATGGACTGGCGCGCAAGTTCCCGGGCGCCGGTCGCGAATTCGGCTGGCAATACGTGTTCCCGGCCGCGCGCATGTCCGTCGATCCGCGCGATGGCGCGCGGCGCCGGCACCACGTGGACGAGGCGGTGCTGCAGCGCGCGGTGAAGTCGGCGCGCGGCAAGGCCGGCATCGACAAGCCGGCCAGTTGCCATGCGCTGCGGCATTCGTTCGCCACCCACCTGCTCGAATCCGGCGCCGACATCCGCACGGTGCAGGAATTGCTCGGGCACAAGGACGTGGCGACCACGCAGGTCTACACGCATGTGCTGAACCGCGGCGCGGGTGGCGTGCTCAGTCCGCTGGATCGCTAGCGCGCGTTCGAAATCGCCGCGATGCGCGCCTTGCGCAGGGCCTCGCCGACGGCGGGGCCTTCGAGTCCCGCGGCGACGTCTGCGCTGCGTACCGACAACGCCGCGGCATGCAGGCGACGCAAGGTATCGGCTTGCGGATAAGGCGAATCGCCCAGGCCGGCGCGGCCGCGCGCATCGGCTTCGCACACGGTCGCGAGCCGGGTGATGCGTTGCGGTTTGCGGAAGCCATCGCAGCGCGCGATCAGTTCGTGCACGGTCGCCGCTTTCAATTCGTCGATGCGGTGCACGTTCAGGTGCTCGCGGCAGGCGATGACCGCGAGTTCGCGGTGTTCGGTCGGGATCCGCAATCGTTCGCACAGCGCCAGCAGCGGGGCGATCCCGCGTTGCTCGTGCTGCACGTGGCGCGGCAGTTCGACTTCCGGCGTCAGCGCCTTGCCGAGGTCGTGGGTCAATGCGGCGAAGCCGACCAGGTCGTCGCCCGGCGCGAGTTTCGCGGCCATGTCGCAGACCAGTTCGACGTGCGTGCCGGTATCGACTTCCGGATGGTAGTCGGCGCGTTGCGGCACGCCGTAGAGCGCATCGACTTCCGGCAGCACCGCGGCGAGCGCGCCGGCATCGCGCAAGGTGCGCAGGAACGCCGATGGCGCATCGCTGCGCAGGGCTTTCGACAATTCCTGCCAGACGCGTTCGGGCGACAGTTCGGCGAGTTCGCCGCTTTCGGCCATACGTCGCATCAGCGCCAGGGTTTCGGGCGCGACGTGAAAACCAAACGGGGACAACTTCGCCATGAAGCGCGCCGCGCGCAGCACGCGCAGCGGATCCTCGACGAAGGCGTCGCCCACGTGCCGCAGTACGCGCGCCTCGATGTCGCGCACGCCGCCGAAGGGATCGACCAGCGTGCCGTCCGCGCGCTGCGCGATCGCGTTGATGGTGAAATCGCGGCGGCGCAGGTCTTCTTCCAGCGTCACCGACGGATCGGCGTGCACCACGAAGCCGGCGTGGCCGCGCGCGGACTTGCGCTCGGTGCGCGCCAGCGCGTGTTCCTCGCCGGTGCCCGGATGCAGGAACACCGGGAAATCGCGGCCGACCTGCTTGAAGCCGGCCGCACGCATCTGTTCCACCGTCGCGCCGACGACGACGAAATCCCGATCGGAGCCTGCGCGATCGCCGGCCGGAAGGCCGAGCAATCGATCGCGCACCGCGCCGCCGACGAGGTAGGTATCCATGCGCGGATGATGCACGAGATTCACTCCTCCCCCTTCTGCGGAAGGGGGAGGTTGGGAGGGGGTTGCGTGCGCGATCCACAACCTCGCCCCTCCCCTTCGGTGAAGAGGGGAGGCGCTACTGCTTCGGCGGCGCGGCCAGCGGGCAGGTGAAGGCGACGCGCTTGCCGCCGGTGATCCCGTTCATGCGGTCGGTGAGGCGCGCGGCGTTGCCGTTGAGGCGCCAGTCGTAGAGCGTGCTGAAGGCGAGCACGCGCGCGACGTAGTCGCGGGTTTCCTTGTAGCTGATCGTTTCGATCCAGAAATCCGGATCCATCGCCGGGCGTTGCGAGGTCCAGCGCGCGACCGGCGCGGGGCCGGCGTTGTACGCGGCGATGGCCGGGTAGGGCTTGCCGTACTTGTCGAGCATCTGCCGCAGATACGCGCTTCCGAGGATGATGTTGGTGTCCGGGTCGTACAGGCTGTCCGCGCCGCCCCACGGCAGGCCGAGCCCGCGCGCGACGTCCGCGCCGGTGCCGGGCAGCAGCTGCATCAGGCCGCGCGCGTTCGCCGGCGAGCGCGCCTTCGGGTCGAACACGCTTTCGGCGCGGATTTCGCCGGCGACCCAGGCCGGGTCGAGGTTGTTGCGCGCGGCCTCGCGGCGGATCGTCGCGTCGTGGTGCATGGGGAAACGCAACATGTAGAGGCGCGATTCGTCCGGATAGGATTTGCCGCCGACGTTGACCAGTCCGAACACGCCGCGGTCGAACCAGCCGGCGTCCTCGGCGAGGCCGACGGCGATGCGGCGCTGGTCGTCGCCGAAACCCGAGAGCGCGTCGTCCCATTCGCGTTGCGCCCAGCCGCGGCGGTCGATGCGGTACAGCGCCAGTGCGCGCACCAGCGCCGGCGTGCGCGCCACCGCATCGCGCGCGGCCGGCGTGTCGTGCGGGATCAGCGGGCACAGCGTGTACGCCTGGCCGATGCGGTCGGCGGCGAGGAAGCCGTGGAATTCCGGCTTGGTCGCGGCTTTCGCATACAGCGCCTGCGCACCCTGCTTGTCGCCGGTGAGTTCGGACAGCCGCGCTTCGAAATAGGTCCAGCGCGACTGGCTGCGCTGCGCATCGCCCATGCGCCGGATCGCGGCGAGCGCGCCGGCCCAGTCGCTGCGCGCGATCGCTTCGCGCACCTGCAGTTCGTGCAACTTGTCGTCGTAGGCCGAGAGCGGCACCGCGGCGAGGCGACGCGCGCCTTCGGGTTCGTAGGAAGACGCCGACTGCAATGCGACCTGGTACAGCACGCGGCCGCGTTCGACATCGGTGAAGCCCAGCGCCTGCGCGTATTTCGGCAATTGCGCCTCGGCCGCGACCGGCACCGATTTCGCCAGCCGCGCCAGTCCCTGCGAGGCCATCCAGCGGCTGCGGTCGGTCTTCGGCCAGTTCAAGGCGCGTTCGTTGATCGCTTCGAAGAACGCGGCGTAGTCGTTCGCCAGCGCGGCGTCGTCCGCCGGCAGGCCGCGCGCGGCCGCGCGCATCACCGCCGGTTGCCATTCGCCGGCGGCCTTGTCGATGCGTTCCCAACGCAATGCGGGCGGCAATCCGCCGCGCGTGGCGAGGATGGCGAAAACGGGATCGCATTCGGCGGGAAGCGATTTGCCGCTGCTGCGCCAGATCGCCTGCGCGTCGCTGGTCCAACTGGCGTCTATCTGGCCGAGGGCCTGCCTTGCGTTGAGCGCGACGCAGCGCAGCGAGGTGTCCTGGATCGATGGCGACCAGGCGCCGAGGAAATTGGTCCAGTCCTGCCGCCTTGCCAGTGCCGGCAGCCAGACCTGGCGGAAAGCCTCGGCGACGGCCTTGCCGCGATAGCGGGCGAGGAAGGCCTGGGCCTGCTGCGGCGCAAGCGTGTCGATGTTGCGGCGCAGCGAAGCGTATTCGACCCATCCAGAGATCGGACTGGCCGCGATCGAGGCCTGGTCGTAAGGCTGGCCCGCCTCCGCGGCCTGCAGGGCGGCCTGGACTTGCGCATCCCCCGGCGCCGCCGAAGCCGGGCTCGCCAGCAAGGCCAGCGACAACAGGAATCCCGTCCTCATCCAGTCGCTCCACGTCCGTTCCGCACCGACTATAGCCAAGCGTTGCTGAATTGCCCGGACCGGCCGGCCTGACCGAACTTGGCAAACAGCTTGAACCGCCTTTACGAATTGTTTACAAGGACGTCACATTCCCGCGAAGCAGGGGGCTGCGGGGGTGGAACCTTCCAAATTTGGGGATCCCATCATGAAGTCGTTCCGCCGCAACCGGCTGACCACGGCCGTGCACGTTACGTTGCTGCTTTCCCTGCCGGCCATCGCGTTCGCGCAGGACGCGACCACCGACACCGCCAGCGGCCAGCAGGCCAAGACCCTCGATACCGTCGCCGTGACCGGCACGCGCATCCGCCGCGCCGAGGTCGAGGGCCAGGTGCCGGTCCAGGTCCTGACCCGCGAGGACATCGACCGCAGCGGCTTCACCTCGGTCGCGGACATCGTCCAGAACCTCACCGCCAGCGGCTCGGCGTTGAACACCAAGTTCAATTCCTCGGGCAACTTCGGCTTCCCGCCCGATGGCGGCGGCGTCGGCGCGGGCGCGGCCACGGTCGACCTGCGCAACCTCGGGTCCAAGCGCGTGCTGGTGCTGGTCGACGGCATCCGCTGGGTCAACGAATCCTCGGCGTCGGGCGTGGGTTCCTCGGTCGACCTCAACACCATCCCGCTGTCCATCATCGAGCGCATCGAAGTGCTGGAGGACGGCGCTTCAGCGATCTACGGCTCCGATGCCATCGGCGGCGTGGTCAACATCATCACCCGGCGCAGCATCGATGGCTTCGCCCTCAACCTGCACTACGGCGAATACGACGAAGGCGACGGCGCGACCTACGGCGCCGACTTCGGCTGGGGCGGCCGCACCGACCGCGCGGACTGGTTCCTCGGCGCCAGTTACTACAAGCAGGACGACATCTCCGCCGCCGACCGCGACATCTCGCAGTTCCCGGTGCCGGGCACGGGCCTGGCGAACGGCAGTTCGGCCACGCCCTACGGCCGCTTCGTGTTCCAGGATCCCAACACCGGGCAGGTGTACAGCATCACGCCGAACGCCGGGGCCACCGATCCGACCTACACCAGCGGCGAACCGGATTGCCCGACCACGCGCACGGACGACTTCCACTGCTTCACCACCGCGGACCGCTTCAACTTCGCGCCGTACAACTTCCTGCTGACGCCGTCCGAGCGCAAGAGCGTGTTCGGACAGGTCCACTACGACTTCACGCCGGCGGTGACCGGCTACCTGAAGGTGCTCTACAACCAGCGCCATTCGGTGAACCAGGCCGCGCCGGAACCGATCTTCCTCGGCACCGATGCAGGCGTGTACAACCACTGGGCCGAAACCGACCTGGTCATCTCCGCCAACAATCCCTACAACCCGTTCGGATTCGACCTGACGACGGTCGGGCCCGACGCCAACCTGTTCCTGCTCGGCCGGCGCCCGGTCGAGGGCGGGCCGCGCATCTACGAACAGGACGTCGACACCTGGTACGTCAATGGCGGGCTGCAGGGCAGCTTCGGCAGCGAGCATGTCTACGACTGGGACGTGAACTTCGTCCACAGCGAAAGCAGCGCCGACCAGACCAACTACGGCAGCTACAACCTCAAGCACATCAACGAGGCGCTGGGCGACCCGGCCGCATGCGCGGCGATCGCTGGTTGCGTGCCGCTCAACCTGTTCGGCGGCCCGGGGAGCATCACCCCCGAGATGCTGGCGTGGATCCAGCCGGTCGTGCACGACCACAGCGAGAACAAGCTGACTTCGTTCTCGGCCAACATCACCGGCGACCTGTTCGCGATGCCGGCGGGCCCGGCGTCGTTCGCGGCCGGTTACGAATACCGCAAGTACGAAGGCAGCTATTCGCCTGATCCGATCACCGTGGCCGGCGAATACAACGGCGTGCCGTCCGGCGCGACCAGCGGCAGCTACGACGTCAACGAGGCCTACGCCGAGTTCAACATCCCGCTGACCCGCGACGCCGCGTTCGGCAAGGCCTTCGACGTGAGCCTCGCCGGCCGGTATTCGGACTATTCGACCTTCGGCGGCGAATTCACCGGCAAGGCCGGCTTCCGCTGGCAGATCGCCGACGAATTGCTGGTGCGCGGTTCGTACGCGGAAGGTTTCCGCGCGCCGTCGATCGGCGAGTTGTACGGCACCTTCAGCCGCTTCGACGCCACCCTGCAGGATCCCTGCTCGGGCGCCGGCGCGACCCTGCCGAACTGCGTGGCCGACGGCGTGCCGGACGGCTACGAGCAGCCGAACCCGCAGATTTCCGTGGTCACCGCCGGCAACCGCGACCTGCAGCCTGAAACGAGCCACAGCTACATGCTCGGCGCGGTGTGGAGCCCGGGCTGGGGCGAGAACTCGAGTTGGTCCGAGAAGTTCGACTTCGGCGTGACCTACTACCACCACATCATCAAGGACGCGATCCAGGCGCCGGATGCGCAGGCCATCCTGAACCGTTGCGTCGGAAACCTCGACCCCGAGGCCTGCAGCCATTACACCCGCAACGCCAACGGCGCGATCAACAGCTTCAACGACATCCTCGACAACCTCGGCACGATCAACACCGATGGCTGGGACGTCGACCTGGGCTGGACGGTGCCGGCGCAGTCGTGGGGCCAGTTGCGGGTCGATTGGCGCAACACCTTCGTCGGCAAGTACGACCTGACCAACGAATCGGGCGCGAAGGAGCCGCGCAGCGTCGGGATCGAGACCAACGACAGCGCGATCCCCGAATGGACCTCGGTGCTCGCGACGCAATGGCACAAGGCCAACTGGGGCGTGACCTGGACGATGCGCCACATCAGTTCGCTGACCGAGTCCTGCGCGGGCGCGGACGGATTCCCGATCTGCGACGTGAGCAGCACCCCCAACACCCCCAGCCTCAACCACCTCGGGTCGGTGACCTACCACGACCTGCAGGTGACCTGGGACACGGCGCTGTTCAAGGGCCTGCAACTGGTGGGCGGCATCAACAACCTCGGCGACAAGGATCCGCCGATCTGCCTGAGCTGCTCGCTCAACGGCTACGACGCTTCGACCTACGACGTGCCGGGCCGGTTCTGGTACGTGCGCGCGAACCTGAAGTTCTGATCGTCGAACGCAGGGGGAACCGACGGGCGGCGCGCGAGCGCCGCCCGTTTTCGTTCTCGCATGTCCCTCACCGGCCTTCGGCACCCTCTCCCCGTGAACGGGGAGAGGGAAGTGCTTGCAGCGCGGACAACGGCACGTCGAGTTGCAGCGACAGCGCGAGATGGTCGGAACGGGCGGCGGGTTGCGCCTGCATGTCGCCGTGGCCGAGGCCGGGAGTCACGAGGATATGGTCGATCGCGCGCTGCGGGCGCCAGGCCGGGAAGGTCGGCACCGCGTGCCCGGGCGGTTGCAATTGCGTGCGCTGGTACAGCAACGCCATTTCCGGGCTGTCGGCGACGCAGTTGAAATCGCCCATCAGCACCGCGTGGCGATGGCCGGAGAGCACCTCGCCGATGAAGGCGAGCTGCGAATGGCGCGACGCGGCGCCGAGCGAAAGATGCGCGACCGCGATCAGGAGGCCGTCGTCGCCCTTGCCGAAGCGCGCGAGCAACAGGCCGCGGCCCTTGACCCGGCCCGGCAGCGGATGGTCCAGCACTTCCAGCGGTTCCAGCCGGCTGAGCAGGCCGTTGGCGCTCGACGCGACGCCGCCGACGCGGCGGTTCGGCTGGTGGCTCCAGAACCCGAAGCCCGCGCGTTCGGCGAGGTAATGCGTCTGGTTGGTGAAGCCCGAGCGCCAGCTGCCCGGGTCGCTTTCCTGCAGGCCGACGATGTCGTGGCCGCCGGCGAGGCGGGCGATGTCGTCGAGCGCATGCTGCTTGCGCCCGGCGGGGAGCACGTGCGACCAGCTGCGGGTCGCGTAGTCGCTGTAGCGGCGGGTGCTCGAACCGGCCTGGATGTTGGCGCTGAGCAGCCGCAGCGGGCGCGTGTCCATGCGCCTGCTTACTTGGTTCCCAGCGCCGCCTGTTCCATCGCGACCAGCTGGTCGAGGATGCGGATCTGGTCCTCGCGGGTCCTGCCGAGCACGCGGTACTTGCCGTCGACGATCAGCGTCGGCGTGCCCTCGATGGCGCTGCGGTCGGTGAACTGCTTCGCCTTGCGCAGCTTGCCGTCGACGGCGAAGCTGGACATGGTCGAGGCGAACTGCTGCGGATCGGCGCCGAAGCGCGCGTAGAACGCGGCGATGTCCTCCACCGAGTCCTCGCCGCGCTCGCCCTTGAGCGTCTGTTCGAGGTGGATGGCGTTGTAGAGCAGGTCGTGGGTGCGGGGCACCAGGCCCAACGCATCGGAAGCGTAGTAGGCGCGCGCGTAGCGATCCCAAGTGCCGCCGAACTGCGCGGGCACGTAGGTGAAGCGTACGTTCGCCGGCATTTTCGCTTCCCACGCGCGCATCAGCGGCTGGAACATGTTGCAGGCCGGGCAGACGTAGCCGAACACCTCGACCACCTCGACCTGGCCGTTGGCCGGATCGAACGGCTGGCCGTTGGGGATGGTGGCGTAGTCCACGCCTTCCACCGGCGGCGGGCTGCCCGCGGCGATCTTCGCCGCGTTGGCCACGGTCGAGGCCGATCCTTCGTCCACGCCCGGCGGCGGCGGTGGCGGGGTGCCGGCATTCGCGGTGGCCGGCGCGTTCGCGGCCGGGGCGTCGCCGGTCGCGGCGGGTGCTTCGGATTTCGCGCAGGCGGCCAGGGACAGGACGAGCAGCAGCGGGACAAGTCGCAGGTTCATGGGGTCGCGTCCGTGGTTCGGGGGCGTGTGGTCGGAGTTTAGCGGCGCTGGCGTCGCAGCATCGCGACCAGCGCATCGGCGGTGCGCAGCATCGATTCGTGGTCGCCGCTGATGATGCGGTAACGGCCGTTCACCACCAGCGTCGGGGTGCCCTCGATGTCGACCGCGTGCTCGAACGCGCTGGCATGGCGCAGGTTGGCGGCCATCGCGGGCGAGGTCCATGCGGCTTTCAGCTTCGCCGCCGGCAGGCCCTGGGCCACGAGCCAGTCTTGCAATTCGCCCTCGGAAGGGTTCATCGGCATCATGCCGTCGTCGTGCATGGCGCGGAACAGCGCGGCATGGGTGCGCTCGACCGCGCCCAGCGCCTCGGTCGCGAAGTAGCCGCGGCTGAGCGCGTCGCCGCTTTCGGTGGTCAGCGGCACGTAGGTGAAGCGCACGTCCTTCGGCAACTTGCGCTTCCACGCATCCACCATCGGCTGGAACGCCGCGCAGTGCGGGCACCAGTAGGCGAAGACCTCGACGACCTCGATCCTGCCCTGCAGCGGGCGGTACGGCTGGCCGCCGTCGATCACGACGTAGTCCACGCCCTCGGCCGGCACGAAGGCCGCGGGGGTGGCCGCGAACGCGGTCGCGGGCAGGAGCAGGGCAAGGAACAGGCCGAGGAGGATGCGGGTCATGGCGTCGGGCAAAAAAAAGCCGGTACAGGGTCTGTACCGGCGGGTTGATGCAAGGGCTGTGAATGTTGCGACCGGTCGGGCTGCGGGAAAGTTCCCGTCGCCGTCGGTCAGCCGGCCTTGGAGGGAGCGGCCGCGGCGGCCTGCGCGTTGCCGGCATCGGTGTCGGAACGCTCGTGCAGGCCCTGCAGGTAGCTGCCCAGCGACTGGATTTCCTCGTCGCTGAGGCTCTTCGCCACCGTCGCCATCATGTCGAACAGGTGGTGGTCCTGCTCGGTGGTGGTGCCGGTGCGGTATTCCTGCAGGCGGCGCACGACGTAGGCCGACTGCTGGCCGCCGATGTGCGGGAAGGCGGGGCCGGGGTTGCCGGTGCCGGCGGGGCCATGGCAGGCCATGCACGCGGGGATGCCGCGCGCCGGGTCGCCGCCGCGGAACAGCTTCTGGCCGACTTCGTAGAACTTCATGCCCGAATACGGGCCGGCAGCGATCGCGCTGTCGTCGGCTACGCCCGCGCCGGCCTTCTGCCGGGCGAAGTAGGCGCCGACGTCGCGCATGTCCTGCGCGCTGAGCGGCGCGGCCATCGGCGCCATCACCGCGGCCATGCCGGAAGTGCGCACGCCGGCCTTGAACAGCGCGAGCTGGTGGGCGGTGTAGCGTTCGGGCATGCCGGCGATGCGCGGGTACTGCGGATCGCTCGGGTTGCCGTCCACGCCGTGGCAGGCGGCGCAGGCGCCGGCCTTGGCCTGCCCGGCCGTGGCATCGCCCCAGTGGGTCTTGGCGAGGTCGGCGACGGGATCGCCCAGCGGCGCGACCTGCGCCGGCGCCTGCTCCGGCAGCGGAGTGACGGTGGACTGGGCGAAGGCGGCCGCGGCAACAGCCGCGATGGCGAGGCCGGCGATGCCGAGGAGGCGTGGATGGCGCATGCGCATGCTCCGGAGAATTCGGGTGCGGCCGGGCCGCACGAACGGAAAATTATCCGTGTCCGCCCCGGCAGCGGTCAAACCGCCATGCCATCCTAACCGCATGAGCAATCCGTCTTCGCCGCCCAGGGACCAGCCCACCCCGTTCGATCGCGCCCGCTACCTGCTCGCCGCGCACCAGCCGCGGCAGCTGCCGCCCGATGGCGGTTTCGAAGTGGCCTTCGCCGGGCGTTCCAACGCCGGCAAGTCCAGCGCGCTCAATGCCTTGTGCCGGCAGGGCGCGCTCGCCCGCGTGTCCAAGACCCCGGGCCGCACCCAGCAACTGGTGTATTTCGAGCTTCCCCAGTTCGAACAGAAGTATCTGGTCGACCTGCCCGGCTACGGTTACGCCAAGGTGCCGCAGGAACTGCAGGCGCACTGGCAGGCCTTCATCCGGACCTGGTTCCGCAAGCGCGAGGCGCTGCGCGGACTGGTGGTGGTGATGGACATCCGCCATCCGCTCAAGGACTACGACCGGCAGATGCTCGGTTATGCGGCCGAACGCGAGATCCCGGCGCACGCGCTGCTGACCAAGGCCGACAAGCTTTCGCGCGGCGCGGCACTGAACACGGCGCAGGCGGTACGCATGGAACTGGCGCGCGCGTTCGGCGAAGGCATCGGCGTGCAGGCGTTCTCGGCCGAGGCCAGGACCGGCGTCGACGAGCTGCGCGCCGTGCTCGCGCGCTGGCTGGAGATCTGACGCCCGCGACAGGCCTTGCCCGCGGTCACCAGTGCGGTTCGATCGCGATCCCGTGCCGCTTCTCGGGCAGGTCGACTTCCACGTGCAGGCGCGAACGCAGCACGGGGACCGCTTTCGCCATCGCCTGGACCAGCATCTGCCGTCGCGAGCGAGGCGTGCCGTCGTCGTCCTCGACCAAGGCGATGCGGGTGCGGAAATCCGGCGACAGCAGTTCGAAGTAACGCAGCAGTTCGCGCCTCGAATACTCCTTCCAGTGGTGCCCGTGCGTGCAGTAGGCGAGGATTTCCTCGACGGCGATGCCGCCGCCGTCGCCGATGCCCCTGCGCATGCGCCGCCCGATCGCGCCGGCGGCATAGTAGTTCGGCGTGGTCACCACGATCCGGCCACCGGGCGCCAGCAGGCGATGGAACTCGCGCCACATCGGGATCGGATTGAAGGTGATGTGCTCGATGATCTCGCCGAACAGGATCACGTCGAAGGCGCCGTCCGGCAGGTGCGAGAACGCGGTCGGGTGCTCGAGGTCGTCGTTGGCGACGAGTTCGATGCCGTGCGCAGCGGCGAGGCGGACGACGTTGGGCCGACGCAGCTGGGCGCCGAAGTCGCTGGCCGTGACCTGGTAGCCGTCCAGCGCGAACAGCAGCGCCTGGTGCAGCCAGTGCGCGCCGACATCGAGCACGCGCGTCCCCTTCGCCTTGTCCCAGCGCGCGTCGAACCGCGCCTTGGTGTTGCGGAAACGCAGCCAATGCCCGCGCAGGTAGCCGTCGTCGGTGCCGCCACAGGCGGTGAAGTATGCGAGGTATTCGGCCAGCGTCATGCCCGCAAGGATGGCATGGCGGGGATCATCGGGCGTCGCCGCCGGGCATGCCCATGGACCCTTGTGCCCGGCGGGCGCGTGGCCCATATCATCCGCCTCGACCACGCGAGCCGACCATGTCCGGACCCAGCAGCGCCAGCGACACGCCGATCACCGACCGCCGGCAACTGGTCGAGGTGCTTGCGTCCGGCGAGAAGCCGCGCGACGCGTGGCGCATCGGCACCGAACACGAGAAGTTCGGTTTCCGCCTCGACGACCTGCGCCCGCCGGAATTCGACGGCGAACGCGGCATCGAGGCGTTGCTGAAGGGATTGACGCGCTTCGGCTGGCAGCCCTACGAGGAAAGCGTCGACGGCAAGCCCCCGCGCGTGATCGCGCTGACCCGCGGCATGGCCTCGGTGACGCTGGAACCGGCGGGACAGCTCGAACTCTCGGGCGCGCCGCTGGAAACCATCCACGACACCTGCCGCGAAGTCGGCGGCCATTTGCGCGAAGTGCGTGAAGTCGCGGACGAGCTGCAACTCGGCTTCCTCGGCATGGGCTTCCAGCCGAAATGGAAACGCGAGCAGATGCCGTGGATGCCCAAGGGCCGCTACCGGATCATGCGCGACTACATGCCGAAAGTCGGCAACCTCGGCCTCGACATGATGACCCGCACTTGCACGGTGCAGGTCAACCTCGATTACGCCAGCGAAGCGGACATGGTGAAGAAGTTCCGCGTCTCGCTCGCGCTGCAGCCGGTCGCGACCGCGCTGTTCGCCGATTCGCCGTTCGCCGACGGCCAGCCCAACGGCTACCTGTCGTATCGCTCGCACATCTGGACCGACACCGATCCCGATCGCACCGGCATGCTCGACTTCGTGTTCGAGGACGCCTTCGGCTACGAACGCTACGTCGACTACCTGCTCGACGTGCCGATGTACTTCTCGCACCGCAACGGCGAATACATCGACGCCAGCGGCAAGTCGTTCCGCAAGTTCCTGCGCGGCGAGCTCGACGTGCTGCGCGGAGAACTGCCGACGCTGCGCGACTGGAACGACCACATGACCACGGCGTTCCCCGAAGTCCGTCTGAAGAAATTCCTGGAGATGCGCGGCGCCGACGGCGGCCCCTGGAACCGCCTGTGCGCCTTGCCCGCGTTCTGGGTCGGGTTGCTGTACGACGATGCCGCGCTCGACGCCGCGTGGGACCTGGTCAAGGATTTCTCGCTGGCGGAACGCAACGCATTGCGCGACGGCGTGCCGGAATCGGCGTTGAAGACCCCGTTCCGCGGAGGCACGCTCAACGACCTCGCGCGCGAGGCGCTGAAGATCGCGCACGCCGGCCTGCGGCGCCGCGCGAAGGCCGACCACTGCGGCGTCGACGAAAGCGGGTTCCTCGAGCCGCTGCTGGAAATCGCCGCGGCCGGGCAGACCCCGGCCGAGCGCAAGCTGGAACTGTTCCACGGCGAATGGAACGGAAGCGTGGATCCCGTGTTCCGCCAGTTCGCGTACTGACTCAGTATCGCGACGCCACCAGCGGCGCATCCGCCCACTGCCAGGCAAGCTTGTAGCGGCGTTCGCTGTCGGCGGCGCCGACCACGTCGCCGAGCTTGCGTTGTGCCTGCGCGAGGCCGAACAGCGACCAGCCGTTCTCCGGATAGGTCTTGAGGTCCTGCCGATAGGCTTCCGCCGCGCCGCGCGCATCGCCGGCCTCGAGCAGCGCCGCGCCGAGGTACCAGCGCGTCGGCAGCGGCCAATCCGCGGGTTCGTTGTAGTTGAGCTTGTCTTCGGCCGCGACCGCCTCGCGCAGGGCCACGATGCCCGAGCGATCCTGGCCCTGCGCGCGCAGCAGCTCGCCACGCAGCAGCGCGTCGGCCACCCGCAGCAGGCCATCGGCATGGTTGATGTCGAGGAAGCTGATCTTCGCCGTGGCCGGGTCGATCGCGATCGCGTGCAGCGCGTCGAGTTCGCGTTGCGCCTGCGCGAAGTCGTTCGTGCGCGCATGGGCCATGCCGCGCGCGAAATGCCAGACCGCGGTGGGGAAGGGTAGCGGCGAGGGCGGTTCGGCCTGCGCCAGGATCGCGTCCCATTCGCCGAAACGCACTTGGGTGAACAGCGGCGTGACCAGGAACAATTGCATCGCTTCCAGCGGCGGCACGCCCATCTTGTCGCGATCCGCGCGCTGCGCGGTCTGCTCGGCTGCGCGCAACGCCAGCGTGCGCGAGCCGGTGAGGCCGGCGGTCATCGTCGCGAAATGCCAGTTGTGCGGCACGTAGCCGAGCGGATAGACCCCGTTCGTGCCGCTGCAGAACGACAGGAAGGCCTTGTCCGCGGTGGTCGCGGCGAAATTGGTCAACGTCGCGTCGTGGTAGCGGCCCAGCCGGATGTAGGTATGCGCCGGCATGTGCACCAGGTGGCCGGAACCGGGCGCGAGCGCGGCCAATGCATCGGCGTAGGGTTCGGCGCGCTGCGGATCGGGCGACGCCTCGGTGGCGTGGATGTAGTAGTGCATCGCGCCGATGTGGCGCGGGTTGCGCGCGAGAACGCGTTCGAGCGCGGCGAGGATGCGTGGCGTGTATTCGGTCTGCTGGCCCTGCGCGGTCCAGTAGGACCAGGGCGTGAGGTCCATCAGCGCTTCGGCGTACATCGTCGCCGCATCGTCGTCCCGGGGGAATTCGGCGACGATCCTGGCCATCGCCTCGGCATAGGCCTTGTCGAGCGACCCGCGGTCTGCCGGCGCGGGATCGGCATAGCGCGCCTGCAAGGCTTCGATCAGCGCGCGGTCGGCCGGCGTCGCGTGCGCGGCGAGCGCGGCGGCGCGTCGCGAATATTCGAAGGCCGGTTTGTTCGCTTCCGGCTGCATCGCCAGGTTGATGTTCGGGCCAAGCACCAGCGCCTGCCCCCACCAGCACATCGCGCAATCGGGATCGAGGCGCGCGGCTTCGGCGAATGAGCGCCCGGCGGCCTCGTGGTTGAAGCCGTATGCCATGCGCAGGCCCTGGTCGAAGTAGCGCTGCGCCGCTGGCGCCTTGCTGCCGATGTCGCGGTGCAGGTCGCCGAAGTCGTCGAACAGCTTCGGCGCGTCGGCCGGGGCGACGGCTGGTACGTCCGCCTGCGGTTGCGGCGCCTTGCACGCGCCGAGCAGGAGGGCGATCGCGACGACGGCGAAGGCATGGCGGCGCATGGCGGTTCCCCTGGCGTGGATGCGATGGAATGAACGCGGGTTCGCGCGCAGGGCGGCCATGCCCGCGCGCGGGATGACGCGCCGCAGCGTGCCCGGGAACCGGCTTCGCCCTATACTCCCCGCCAGTATCGGACCGGATCGCCCCGTGCCGCATTCGCCGGAAGAAAAGAAGCGAGCCATCGCACGCCTGCGCCGCATCCGCGGACAGGTGGACGGGCTCGAGCGCGCGATCGCCGCGGGCAGCGACTGCGGCCCGGTGCTGCAGCAGATCGCCGCGTTGCGTGGCGCGGTGAACGGGCTGATGGCCGGCATCCTCGACAGCCACCTGCGCGAGGAATTCACCCAGGTCGCGGTCGATCCGAAGATCAGAAAACAACACCAGGCGAGCATCGACGAAGTGATCGCGCTGGTCCGTTCCTATCTCAAGTGACGAGGAGTTCCCCATGAAATCGCGCGCCGCCGTCGCCTTCGCCGCGGGCGAACCGCTGAAGATCGTCGAGATCGACGTCGCCCCGCCGAAGAAGGGCGAGGTGCTGGTGAAGATCACCCATACCGGCATCTGCCACACCGATGCGTTCACGCTCAGCGGCGACGATCCGGAAGGCCTGTTCCCCTGCGTGCTCGGCCACGAAGGCGCGGGCGTGGTGGTCGAGGTCGGCGAGGGCGTGACGTCGGTGAAGCCCGGCGACCACGTGATTCCGCTGTACACCGCCGAATGCGGCGAATGCCTGTTCTGCAAGTCGGGCAAGACGAATTTGTGCACCTCGGTGCGCGCGACGCAGGGCAAGGGCGTGATGCCGGACGGGACCACGCGCTTCTCGTACGAAGGCCAGCCGCTGTACCACTACATGGGCTGCTCCACCTTCAGCGAATACACCGTCGTCGCCGAGGTCTCGCTGGCGAAGATCAATCCCGAGGCCAACCACGAACAGGTCTGCCTGCTCGGTTGCGGCGTCACCACCGGCCTGGGCGCGGTGAAGAACACCGCGAAGGTGGCCGAAGGCGATTCGGTCGCGGTGTTCGGTCTCGGCGGCATCGGCCTGGCGGTGATCCAGGGCGCGCGGCGGGCGAAGGCCGGGCGCATCATCGCCATCGACACCAACCCGGACAAGTTCGACAAGGCGCGCGAGATGGGCGCCACCGACTTCGTCAACCCGAAGGATCACGACAAACCGGTGCAGCAGGTGATCGTCGAGATGACCGGCTGGGGTGTCGACCATTCCTTCGAATGCATCGGCAACGTCAACGTGATGCGCGCCGCGCTGGAATGCGCGCACCGCGGCTGGGGTCAGAGCGTGGTCATCGGCGTCGCCGGCGCGGGGCAGGAAATCTCCACGCGCCCGTTCCAGCTCGTCACCGGCCGCAAGTGGCTGGGCACCGCGTTCGGCGGGGTCAAGGGCCGTTCGCAATTGCCGGGCATGGTCGAGGACGCGATGCGCGGCGACATCCAGCTCGCGCCGTTCGTGACCCACACCATGCCGCTGGACGACATCAACGAAGCGTTCGACCTGATGCACGAAGGCAAGTCGATCCGCAGCGTGGTCCATTACTGAGCGCTTCGTGGCCGACTCCCGCACCGCCGGACGCATCGTGGCCCTCGCCGGCGCCAGCGGCCTGGTCGGGCGTTGCCTGCTCGAACGCCTCTGCGCCGATCCCGGCGTCGCGCGGGTGCATGCGCTGGTGCGGCGTGACCTGCCGGTGGCGCACGCGAAGCTCGATGCGCACCGTGTCGATTTCGCCGCGTTGCCGGCGCTGCCCGCCGTCGACGAGGTCTACCTCGCGCTTGGCACCACGATCAAGGCCGCGGGTAGCCAAGCCGCGTTCCGCGCCATCGATTTCGACGCCAACCTCGCGGTCGCGCTCGCGGCGTTGGCGGCGGGCGCGAAGCGCTGCGGGCTGGTGAGCGCGATGAACGCGAACGCGCGTTCGACGCTGTTCTACAACCGCGTCAAGGGCGAACTCGAGGATGCGCTGGCGGCGCTGCCCTTCGACGCGCTGGTGGTCGCCCGGCCTTCGATGCTCGAAGGCGACCGCGAGGCGCTGGGGCAACCCGCGCGCCCGCTCGAACGCTGGGGCGCGCGCATCGAACGGGTGTTGCGCCCGCTGGTCCCGCGCAACCTGCGCGCGATCCCCGCGCGCGACGTGGCCGCGACCCTCGCCGACACCGTTCCCATCGCCCGCGGCCACGTATTGGTCGAATCCGCCGCGATGCAGGGCGCATCGTCCCGAACCCATCCCGCCGTGCACGAGCATGGCGTTTTCCCGGCCACTTGAAGGAGACGAACATGAGCACCGTTTCGATCCATCCCTCCGTCGACGGAGGCGTGAAGAAGGGAGCAGCCGGTTTCGCCGGCGGCACGCTGCAATGCAATTGCGCCAGCGACAAGGTCGAGGTGAAGGTCGACTCCAACGTCGCCCACAACCACGCCTGCGGCTGCACCAAATGCTGGAAGCCGGAAGGCGCCGCGTTTTCGGTGGTCGGCGTGGTGCCGCGCGACAAGCTCAGCGTCACCGCCAACGAGGGAAAGCTCGGCATCGTCGACGAGAAGGCGACGATCCAGCGCCACGCCTGCAGGGATTGCGGCACGCACATGTACGGACGCATCGAGAACAAGGACCATCCGTTCCACGGGCTGGACTTCATCCACGTCGAACTCTCGCCGCAGCAGGGCTGGGAGGAACCGCGCTTCGCAGCGTTCGTGTCCTCGATCATCGAGGGCGGTGGCGCGCGTCCCGAGCAGATGGATGGCGTGCGTGCGCGCCTGAACGAACTCGGCCTGACGCCCTACGATGCGCTCAACCCGCCGCTGATGGACGCGATTTCCGCGCACGTCGCCAAGCGCAACGGCGTGCTGTAGGGCCGGGCGTGGAAAAAATCGAATCCCACGCCTGCTTCGGCGGGACGCAGGAAGTCTGGGCGCATCGTTCGCGCACGCTCGATTGCGACATGAAGTTCGGGCTGTTCCTGCCGCCGCAGGCGCAGGACGGCCCGGTGCCGGTGCTGTACTGGCTCTCGGGCCTGACCTGCAGCGAGCAGAACTTCATCACCAAGGCCGGCGCGCAGCGGTTCGCCGCCGAACACGGGATCGCCCTCGTCGCGCCGGACACCAGTCCGCGCGGCGACGATGTCGCCGACGCGGACGGCTACGACCTCGGCAAGGGCGCGGGTTTCTACGTCGATGCGACGCAGGCGCCGTGGTCCGCGCACTACCGGATGCACGACTACGTCGTCGACGAACTTCCCGGTTTGGTCGAAGCCGGTTTCGCGGTCACCGGCGCGCGCGCCATCAGCGGGCATTCGATGGGCGGGCATGGCGCGCTGACCATCGCACTGAAGCATCCGGGGCGTTACCGCAGCGTCTCGGCGTTCTCGCCGATCGTCGCGCCCTCACGCGTGCCCTGGGGCGAGAAGGCGTTCTCGGCCTATCTCGGCGACGACCGCGAGGCGTGGAAACGGTACGACGCATGCGAGCTGGTGGAATCGGCGGCCGAACGCCTGCCGATCCTCGTCGACCAGGGCGAGGCCGATGAATTCCTCGAAACGCAACTGCAGCCGCAGCGCCTGGTCGAAGCCTGCGCCGCGGCCGGGCATCCGCTGCAACTGCGGATGCAACCGGGCTACGACCACCGCTACTACTTCATCGCCAGCTTCATCGGCGAACACATAGCCCACCACGCCCGCGCACTGCGGGCGTAGCGGGCGTCGGGCGCGCGCTCAGTGCCTGCCGAGTTCGCGCCAGCTCTTCTCGGAAACGTCCACGTCGTGCTTCTTCGCCGCGGCGAGGACGCGCTTCCACGCGGCATCGCGCTCGTCGTCGCTCACGCCTTCGACCTGGTCGAAGCGCGCGATGGCATTGCGCACGTGCGAGGCATCGTGGATCGGCAGCTTGTGTTCCTTCGGGAACGCGAAGGCGCTGTCGTCGAGTGCGTTGCGATGCCTGGCGTCGAGTTCGGCCATGGAAGTGCTCCTGCGTGGGGAGCCGGCAGCCTGCGCCCGGTGGCGTGAAGCCGGGGCTCGCGAAGCTGTCTACGTAGCTGTTCCGGGCAGGAAATCGGTGTAGGCGAAGCGTCCGTCGCGCAATGCGGTTTCGCCGCGCTGCAGTGCGATCGCCGCGGAGAACATCGGTCCGGCGGACACGCAGGTATGGAATTCGCCGTTTTCGCCGCAGGGATCGATGTCCGCCGGAAGTTCGCGCAGAAAGGCCTCGTCGAACGCACGTCCCGCGAAACTTGCGTCCAGTTGCGTGGTGTCGACGCAGCACAGGTCGGCGCGCAGGCCGCCGTCGATCATGTCGCGCGCCAGCTTCGAGGTATCGCTGCCGAACAAGGGGAATAGCGGCGTCCATCCCAAGCGTGCGCACAGCGTTTCGCGGTACGCCCTGATGTCGGGGAGGAACAGGTCGCCGAATGCGATCCAGTCGATCCCGGGCCAGCGTTTGCGTGCTTGCTTGAGCGCAGCCGCGAATCTGGCTTCGTAGACCGTGTTGTCCGCTCGCTGCGGAATCCGCGCCTCGAGCACCGGCAAGCCCGCTGCGGCCGCTTGCGCGTACAATACCTCGACGCGGATGCCCTGCATCGAAATGCGTTCGTAGCCTTCGGTGATCGTGGTGACCAGGCCGACGACCTCGATCTCGCCGCGCTGGCGCAAGGCGCGCAGCGTCCATGCGGCGTCCTTGCCGCCACTCCACGAAAGCAATGCAGGCGTCATGCCCGGGAAGGACGGCCGGACGGCCGCGGCATCCCGCCGAGGTCGCGGTTACGCGGCCGTGACATCCCGCAACTCCCAATGGCTGCCGGCCAGCCAGCGCAGGCGCTGCTTGAACAGGTCGCCGGCCAGCGAGGTCGTCGCCACCAGTTCGGCATGCAGGTCGTGCTGCGAGCCTTCCACCCTTGCTGCGGGATCGGTCGCGCCGAGCGCGGGATCGATCGCGTCGGGATCGTCCTGCTGCGCGCGCCAGCGCTGGAACAACGCATCGCTGCGCAGCGCATCCTGCAATTCCGCGGCTATGCCTTCCGCCGATTGCGAGCGAAACGCCAGCGCCGGATCGCCGCCGCGTGCGCGGGAGGCATCCGGGAAACGGAGGTAGTAGCGGGTCGGCATGGCTTTCGTTCCCGGCGTGTCGTTGGCGTGCCAGCCTGCGGATGCCGGCGTGGCGATGGCGTCAAGGATGCGTGCGGACGCGGCGACCGATCAGGCGAACGGCGCGTTCTCGGCGGCGAAACCGATCACCAGCGCGCCCTTGCCGACGTTCACCATGCCCGACAGTCCCATCACGCTCTCGTACACCTCGACGTTGTGTTCGTCGCAGATGTCGCGCAGGCGCTGGTAACCGGGCAGCGCGCGCATGCCGTCGAGTTCCCCGCCGAAGCTGAGGCCCATGGTCGGCGTCATCAGTCCGGCCTGCACGCGCTTGCCGGCGAAATCGAACAGCTTTTCCGCCGCGGGCTCGAAGCCCTTGACCTTGCCGACCGGCGCGGTTTCGCCGCGATTGCAGTGCAGGATCGGCTTGATGTCGAGCGCGGTGCCGAGGGTGGCGCTGAGGAAGCTGACGCTCTTGTCGCCGCGCTTCTTGATCCGGTTGCGCAGGTAATGCAGGTCCGGCGGCACCATGTAGCCCTGCGTGTACAGCGCGAGGTTCTCGAGCCGCGCGCGGATCTTGGGCGCGCCTTCGCCGGCCGCGCGCAGCCGCGCCGCTTCCACTGCCAGTACCCCGACCGCGGCGAACACGTTCTGGCTGTCGATCACCCGCAACGAGAACGGCGTGTTGTTGCCCGCCGCCTGGCGCGCCGGGCGGTACTCGTTGAGAATGGTGAAGCTGGCCTGGTGCGCGTTGTCGTAGATGCCGCTGCGCGAACGCGTGGTGCAGATGCAGAACACGTAGTCGTAGTCCAGCACCAGCTTGGACAGGAACAGGTCGTGCACCTGCTGCACGGTGTAGGGCGTGGTTTCGGCGTTGTAGGCCTGCGCGGCGGTGTCGCCGGTGAGGAAGTTCAGCGTCGCCTCGTCGTTGCGCATGTCGGCCAGCACCGCGTTGCCGATCTGCACGGTGACCGGCAGGATCGTGATCTGTTCGCGCTCGATGAAATCCGACGGCACGTCGCATGGCGAGTCGATGACGATTCCGATGCGCATTCCTGGCTCCGATCCGCTGGCATCGGGAAATTACCGTATCGCGGCAGGCATCGCACGCGGCGTTGCGGGAGTGGACCGCGGCAAGCCACTTGCCCCGGGCCGCGCGTCCCCCGACACTGCACGCACGGGGGAAACATGCGACGAGCCTGGATCCTGCTGCTGTTGTTGTCGTTGCCGTGGAGCATCGCCGCGCCCGCGATGGCGCGCGACAGCGGCATCGCGCATGCGGCGCAGGTTGCGGAATCGGTTTCCGCGGCGAATCCAGCGGAACTCGCCGATGCGCAGTCGACCGCGTCCGCAGCCTTGCCGCAGGTGCGGCTGGCGGGCGGCGGCTGGTGGCGGCTCGATCCCGCGTTTCCGGGCCCCGATCGCCTGCTTCTGGTCTACCACCCCTACAGCGCGCGGGTGAGCGTGCGCCTGCCGCCGGACTACCGCGTCCAGGCCCGCACCATTTTCGAGGCCGACCTCGATCCGGCGTGGTCGCGGCGCGCGCTGGTGTTCCCGCTGAAGGCGCCCGGGCCGGTGTTGATCGGGATCGAGGGCGCGCGCTACCCGTTGCAGGTCGCGATCCGCGATGCGCGCGAGCACGCCGCGGAGGATCGGGGCCATACGCGCGTGCTGTTCACCAGCATCGGCGTGCTGGTCGGGGTCAGCCTCGTCGCGCTGGTGTTCTGGCTGGTGCTGCGCGACCGCATGCACCTCTGGTACGCGGCGTGCATGGCGACGCAGATGCTGTACCTGCTGTGCTCGAACGGCGAGGCCTACGCCTTGCCGGGATTGCGCCTGCTCGGGCGCTTCGGCGCGCCGGGCGTGTGGTTCGTGGCCACGCTGTCGACGATCGTCGCGGTGAATTTCCTGCTCGTCTTCGCCGAACTGCGCACCCGCGTGCCACGCCTGAGCCGCCTGCTGCTGCTGGTCGGCGCCTGGCTGCCGACGTTGCTGCTGGCCTTGCTGGTGTCGCCGTGGCCGGCGGACAAGGACTGGTTCCCCGGCATCGGCAACCTGCTGCTGTTGCTGGCGAACATCGTCGCCATCGCCGCGTTGACGCTGGCGTGGCGCCGCGGTGGCCGCCATGCCGGGCAGATGCTGCTGGCGTGGGTGCCGCTGGTGGTGATGTCCACCGCGCGCGCGGTGCAGCTCAGCATCGGCGCGCCCTTGTCGCCGTGGCTGGAATACGGCCTGCCGCTGGTGCTGGCCTATGCCGCGGTGGTGCTGATGCTCGGCCTGGCCGACCGCATGCAGGCGTTCCGCAGCGAACGCGACCGAGCCCGCCAGGATGCGCAGCACGATCCGCTCAGCGGCGCCTACAACCGCGTCGGCATCATGCACAGGCTGCAACATGCCGTGGCCGAGGCGCGCGCCGAATCGCGGCAGCTTGCGGTGCTGTTCCTCGACATCGACCACTTCAAGCGGATCAACGACACCCACGGCCATGCGCTCGGCGACGCCTGCATCCGCCAGTTGTCGTGGCTGGCGCAGGAAGAGCTGATGCCGGGGGAAAGTTTCGGTCGCCTCGGCGGCGAGGAATTCATGCTGGTGTTGCCGGGCGTGAACGGCCGCCACGCGCGCGATGTCGGCGAGCGCCTGCGGCGCAAGGTCGAGGATCGCAGCGTCGTGCTCGACGGCGTGCGGGTGGGCATGACCGTCAGCATCGGCAGCGTGGAATACGCCTCGCCGGAAACCGCGGATGCGCTGGTCAAGCGCGCCGACGCGGCGATGTACGCGGCGAAGGAGGCCGGGCGCAACCGCGTGGTGGGCGCATGACGGGATATCGACGCAGGTTGCGTATGCTCGGCGTTCCCCAAGCGCAGGACTCGCCATGACGACGAAGACGTATGCCGGAAGCTGCCACTGCGGCGCGGTGAGGTTCGAGGCCGACATCGACCTGGATGAAGGCGGCGGCAAGTGCAACTGCTCGATCTGCCGCAAGACCCGCAACTGGTCGGCCAGCATCAAGCCGGACGCATTCCGCCTGCTCAGCGATCCGGAAGCGACCACGGATTATTTCCGCAACCGCGTCGTGCATTGGCCGTTCTGCGCGACCTGCGGCGTGCGGCCCTACGGCCACGGCGACATCCCCGAAGCCGGCGGGCCGTTCGTGTCGGTACAGCTCGCCTGCCTCGACGACGTCGATGACGCGGCGTTGGCCTCCGCGCCGGTGCGCCATGCAAACGGCCGCGACAACGACTGGTGGCACGAGCCGTCCGAAGCCGAGAAGAAGTTCCTGTGATGGCCGGAATCGCGGCAACGGATGTGCTCGCATTCTGGCGCGATGCCGGTGCAGCGAAGTGGTTCAACGGCGATGCGGATTTCGACGACGAATGCCGTTCGCGCTTCCTCGATGCGCATTTCCAGGCGGCGCGGCGCGAACTCATGCATTGGGCGAACGATGCCGAATCCGCGCTGGCGCTGGTGCTGCTGCTCGACCAGATCCCGCGCAACGTGTTCCGCGGCAGCGCGCATGCCTTCGCCACCGACGGACTCGCGCGCGAGGTCGCGGACCATGCCATCGAAGCCGGTTTCGATGCGCGCATCGCCGTGCCGATGCGGTTGTTCCTGTATATGCCGTTCGAGCATTCGGAAGAGATGGCCGATCAGGAACGCGCTGTCGAGTTGATTTCGGCGATGGGCGATGCGAATTACACGGACTACGCGCGTCGGCATCGCGATGTGATCGCGCGCTTCGGGCGGTTTCCGCATCGCAATGCGGTGCTCGGGCGCATCAGCACGCCGGAGGAGCGGGCGTGGCTGGAGGCGGGTGGCGGGTTTTGATTTTCCTTCTCCCCGTGGCAACGGGAGGAAATCGGCAAGGATTGTCGATTTCGACGGCAAAGCCGCCCGAAGGGCGAGCCACATGGATGTGGCGAGTCAACGTGCCGAAGGCGGATGAGGGGCGCTATCGCCGAATCAAGTCGGTTTGTCAGGTTGCGAACAATCGCCATGTGACCATGACAATGAAGAACAAAGCGATTGCAATGGGTGGGGCTAACGCGGCACGCATGATCCAGTTGGCGCTTCGATACAACGAAAGGATCATTGCGGAAGCTACTGAGCAGCCGATGAGCGGCAATAGAAATCTAGCGCTACCAAAGAAATCAGGTGCTCGATACGAAGCGCCAAGGAGAAGGAAGCCCAGCGTGATTGCGACAGCGGACGAGAAAAACGGCACTAGAAACTTCATTGCCATGCCTTCCTCTGTCCGCAATGCAGCCTGATCCTCAATACCGCGGAATCGCCGGATCCAGTTGCGCCCAGGCATCGATGCCGCCGGTGACGTTGTAGACCTCGCGGAAACCCAATCCGCGGAAATGCTGCGCGGCCTGCGCGCTGCGGCCGCCGTGATGGCAGAGGAAGGCGATGGGCGCATCCTTCGGCAACGCTTCGATCGCGTCGATGCCATCGTCGAAATCGCGGAACGGATGCGGCAGCGACGCCAGCGCGCGTTCGTCCGCCGGGCGCACGTCGACGAGGGTCAGCGCGGCGTTCGCGAGCATCGCGCGCGCGGCTTCGGGCGCGAGTTCGCGCACCGGCGCCGGCGCCGACGGATGCGAGATCAGCAAACCGCGACCGCGTTCGTCGTCGGCGAAATCGATGGACAGGCCGCTCGCGCGACGCGCGGAGGCGAGGTCGAATTGCATCCGCACGCCGTCGAGCGTGGTCGCGATGGCCTTCGCGTCGGCCGGCACCAGCTGCAGCTTCGCCTGGTATTGCGGATCGACCTGCACCTGCACCGCGATGCCGTCGCCGGCCGATTCGATGGCGTTGCGCAGCATCGCGATGGCCGCGGGCGTGACCTCCACCGTCGGCGGGGTGCGGTTCGGCGGCGGCAGGCCGAGCGCGGATTGCAGTTCGCCCGATTCGGCCATCTGCCCGACGATGTCGCTGCCGCCGACCAGTTCCCCGCGGATGTAGAGCTGCGGGATCGTCGGCCAGCTGCCGTAGAGCTTGATGCCTTCGCGGATGTCGTCGTCGGCGAGCACGTCGACCGCGTGGTAGTCCTCCAGCCCGACCGCGGACAACGCCTGCACCGTGCGCGCGGAGAAACCGCATTGCGGCGCGTTCGGCATGCCTTTCATGAACAGCACGACGGGATGGGCTTCGAGCAGGGACTGGATGCGCTGGCGGACGACGGGATCGAGGGACATCGGACTGCGGGTCGGTTGGAAGGCGCGCAGTGTACGCCGTGGCATGATCGGGCGATGGCAATAGCCCCGAAATCGAGCGACCTGCACCGCATTCCGCGCCATCCGCGGGCGTGGTGGCCCTTGCTGCTGGCCTCGCAGGCGCTGGTGGCGTGGGCCTGGTGGCGTTTCGGCACGCGGGTCGGGTTGCCGCTGATGGTCGCCAGCCACGCGCCGTTCTGGTGGGGCGTGTTGCGCCCGCAATCGCGGCTGTTCTCGCCGGTGCTGTCGCGCTTGCCGACGAAGGACAGGCTGGCGTGGCTCACCATCGACGACGGCCCGTCGAACGACACGCGCGCGATCCTCGATCTGCTGGATGCGCGCGGCGCGAAGGCCACCTTCTTCCTCGTCGGCGAACGCGCGGCGCAACGCCCCGGCGACGTGTGCGAAATCGCGCGTCGCGGCCACGGCATCGGCAACCACAGCGCCAGCCATCCCGCCGGAACGTTCTGGCTGCTGGGCCCGAAGCGCATGCGCGGCGAAATCGAACGCACGCAGGAAATCTTGCGCGGCATCACCGGCGTGGCGCCGCGCTGGTTCCGCGCGGTCGTCGGCATGGCGAATCCGTTCGTGTCGGCGCCGCTGCGCGACCTCGGGCTGGCGCGCGTGGCATGGTGCGCGCGCGGCTTCGACGCGGTCGCCGCGGATCCCGGGGCCGTGGTCGCGCGGATCGAGCGCGGGCTGCGCCCGGGCGCGATCGTGCTGCTGCATGAAGGCGCGGCGCACGGGCGCAACGTCGAGGCGATTTCGAAGCTGCTCGACCGGTTCGATGCGCTCGGCTATCGCAGCGTGTTGCCCGAATCGCTGGAACCGGCCGATGCGTCGGCGCTCAGCGCGTCGCCACGATCAGCCAGTTGTTGAACGGCGTGCGCCCGTGCAGCGGGCGGAATTCGGCGGCGAGCCCCGCATCCGCGAGCCTGCGTTCGAACCAGTCGCGCGTCGGGTAAACCACCGGCGCGCTGCGCATCCAGCCGATGGCATTCGCCATCCGGTCGGCGAACCCGGTCGCATGGCTGCGCGCGCTGTCGTCGCGCAGGCCGCTGCGGATCACCAGCTTCGAGCCGGGAACGAGCATCGCGGTCGCGTCGTCGAGCACGCGTTCCTGCGCGTCGCCGGGCAGGTATTGCAGCACGTCGAGCAACGCGACCGAACCGCGGTGCGCCGGGCTTGCGCGGATCAGGTCGCAGGTCGCGAACGAAACGTCGACGAGGTTCGCGCGCCGTGCGGCCGTGTTTGCGATGGCGATCTTCCCCGCGTCGAAATCCGCGCCCGCATAGGCCATCGCCTGGCCATCGGCGCGCAATGCATGCGCGAGCAGGCCGATCCCGCAACCGAGGTCGAGCAGCGGCGCATTGCTGCCGCGCAGCGCTTCTACCGCGCCGGGATACAGCGGATCGCTCGCGAGCTTCCCGCGCACGTAGTAGTAGTGGTAGCGGCGCGGCGGCCAGCGCGGTTCGACGAATGCATCGGCGATCGCGTTCCGGCTGTTCACGACTCTGGCCAACGCAGCAATTCCCGCGCGACCGGCAACGCGGCTTCGGCCCAGCGCGCGTACATCGCGGCCGAGGGATGCAGGCCATCGCCGGCGAGCATGTCCGTTTCGCCGCCGCGGTCGCGGCTGATGCCGGTGATGTCGACGAAAGCCACGCCGAGCGACGCGCAGATTTCCTTCGCGGCTTCGTTGTAGGCATCCAGTTCCGCGGCGATCCGGGCGAGGTCGCGGCCAGAACCGCGCGCGAACGGGGTCACGCCCCAGTCCGGAATCGACAACACCAGCACACGATCCGCGCGTCCGCCGGCCAGCGCGATCGCGCGCTGCAGCAGCGAGGCGAATTCGCCGACGTAATCATCCACGTCGCGGCCGCGATACTGGTCGTTGACGCCGATCAGCAGCGAGACGAAATCCCATTCGCCCAGTGGTTCGGTCGCGTCCATCGCGGCAGCGAGTTCGTCGGTGGTCCAGCCGGTCGTGGCGACGGTGCGCGGATCGGACAGCGCGATGCCTTCGGCGCGCAACATCGCCGCGAGCCGCATCGGCCAGCGACCGGATTCCTCGACGCCTTCGCCGATGGTGTAGGAATCGCCGAGGGCAAGGTAACGAAGCATGAAATCAGTTCGGGTTGGTAGTTGATGCAGATGCGCTTGCGGCGGTCGAACGAAATCTGTTCCCAAAGATCTTGGCCGCAAGATGGCATGACACAAGAATGGTCAAACCAAAGGTCATGAGTGCCAATGAAGACAAAATCGGCCGCCCATTCAACGCATGGAAAACTAGCTCGAAGAAGCCATAGGATGCGCCATAGACACCAAGGGCGGCGTAGAGATAGAGGAAGGGAATGGAATATTTTCCGATCGTTGCAACGCAGATCCAAGCAATCACGAGAAAGCAGGGAATTGCTGCCATGAATTCGAAAAATGGAAACTCGGAAATTTTTTGAATATCTGGAGCCGAGACGAAAACCCGGCTTCCAACCGCGCCGGTGACCGCGCCACACGCCGCGATTGCCAGCCAGATTGCATTGCGCATTTTCATTTGAGGCTTAGTTGATCACGCTGCCGACTTGTCCGCGCGTTTCATCGGCACCACCTTCGTCGCTGCCTCGGCGCGGCGCGAGAGCACGCGGTCGATGCGCGCGAACACCTCGCGCAGCACCGGTGCTTCCGGCAGCAGGGTCACGCGGAAGAAATTGCGGTCGGGCACGTTGAAGCTGGAACCGGGCACGATCAGCACGCCTTCGGTTTCCAGCAGTTCCAGTGCAAATTCGTGGTCGTCGAAGCCCTTGGCCGCGTCGCCGACCACGGCGGGGAAGCCGTACAGCGCGCCTGCCGGCGCGACCAGCTCCAGGTGTTCGCTCGCGGCGCAGCTTTCGACCAGCGCCTTGCGGGTTTCATGCAAACGCCCGCCGGGCGCGGTCAGCGCGCGGATGGAATCGTCGGCGGTGAGCGCCGCCTCGATCGCGAACTGCCCGGGCACGTTCGCGCACAGGCGCAGCGCACCGAGCAGGTCCATCGCGTGGTAAAGGTCGCCGACGACCGAAGCATCGCCGCTCAGCACCGCCCAGCCCACGCGCCAGCCGCAGGCGCGGTGCACCTTCGACAATCCGCCGAAGCTCAGGCACGGCACGTCGCCGGCCAGTGGTGCGACCGGCTGGAACGCGTGTTCGTCGTAGAGGATGCCGTCGTAGATTTCGTCGCACATCAGCAGCAGGCCGTGCCGGGCGGCGATGGCGACGATGCGTTCGAGCAGTTCGCGCGGATAGTTCGCGCCGGTCGGGTTGTTCGGGTTGATCAGCACGATGGCGCGGGTGCGCGAGGACACCAGCTTCTCGATTTCCTCCGGATCCGGGAGGAAACCGTCCTCGGCGCGGCAGCGGTAATACACCGGCCGGCCGTCGTTGAGGATGGTGGCCGCCGACCACAGCGGATAGTCGGGCGAAGGCAGCAGCACTTCGTCGCCGGGATCGAGCAGCGCGCGCAGCGACAGGTCGATGAGTTCGCTGACGCCGTTGCCGACGAACACGCGCTCCACGGTCGCGTCCGGCGTTCCGCGCTTGCGGTGGAACGCGGCGATGGCTTCGCGCGCTTCCGGCAGGCCCAGCTGGTGGGTATATGGATCGGTCTGCGCGATGCGGTCGGCGATGGCGTGCTGCAGCTTGTCCGGCGCGCGGAAGCCGAAGGCGCCGGGGTTGCCGATGTTGAGCTTGACCAGGGTGCGGCCCTGCGCCTCGAGTTCGTGCGCGCGCCGGGCGAGTTCGCCGCGGATTTCGTAGCGGACTTCGGACAGGCGCTGGCGGGTCTTGAGGGCGGACATCGGCGGCAAATGCAGGGGAAAACGGGGGTGCAAGCCTAGCCGATCGCGGGTCGCGGCGCAGGCTAGGGGTGCAAGCTAGAATCCGCGCCATGACGACTTCCCGCCCCGCATGACGCCCCTGCGCGCGATCGGCTGGCCCCATGCCGGGCCGCCGACGGACCCGGCCTGGGCCGGGGCGATGGCCGCGCATCCGGGCGCGCGCCCGGCCCGCGTCGTCGAGCAGCACCGTTCCGGCTATGTCGTGGCCGAAGCGCCTGGCGAAGGCTATTCGCCCGAATCGCTGCCCGAATGGCAGCGCGCGAAATGCCCGCCCGAATCGCGGCCCGCGGTCGGCGACTGGGTGCTGGTCGAGGGCGAAGGCGCGTCCGCGCGCATCGTCGCGCTGCTGCCGCGCCATTCCACGATCAAGCGCGGCGCCGCCGGCGAGCATTACAGGCAGCAGCTCATCGCCGCGAACATCGATACCGCATTCGTGGTCTGCGGCCTCGATGCCGATTTCAATCCGCGCCGGATCGAACGCTACTTGTTGCTGCTCACGCAGGGCGGCGTCGGCGCGGTGGTCGTGCTCACCAAGGCCGACAAGGACGGCGCCGACCCGCAAGCGGCGAAGGAAGCGCTGTCCGCGACGCTCGCGCAGGGCGTCGCCGTGGTCGCGGTGAACGCCAAGGACCGCGACAGCGTCGCCGCGCTCGATCCCTGGCTCGGCGAAGGCCGCAGCGTGGTGCTGGTCGGCAGTTCCGGCGCGGGCAAATCGACCTTGACCAACACGCTGCTCGGCATCGACCGGATGAAGACCGGCGACGTGCGTTCCACCGACGATCGCGGCCGCCACACCACCACCCATCGCGCGCTGGTCGCCTTGCCCTCGGGCGCCTGCCTGATCGACACGCCCGGCATGCGCGAACTGAAGCCGACCGGCGAGGAAGACGTCGCCGAAAGTTTCGCCGACATCGAAGCCATCGCCGAACAGTGCAGGTTCCGCGACTGCAAGCATGCGAAGGAACCGGGCTGCGCGGTACGCGCGGCGGTGGAACGCGGCGAACTCGACGCGGGCCGTGTCGCCAACTTCCTCAAGCTGCGCGACGAAGTGGCCGCCGCATCGGATCAATTGGCCACGCGGCTGGCGCAGAAGGCGAATGCGCGCGTGCAGGGCAAGGCGTTGAACAAGCGGCTGGACGAGAAGTATGGGAAGCATTGACGCATTGCTCCCTCTCGCGCTGGCGAGAGAGGGAGAAGGGCAATGACGGAAATGAATCCCGACATCGCCCGCCACGCCGCGCTCGACGCGCGCATGGTCAAGGTCGCGCGCGGGATCAAGCTGCTGAGCCTGGTGAGCTGGCCCGCGAGCCTGCAGGAACCTTTCCTCGACGCCTGGCGCCGCGGCCAGCCGTCCTTGCCGCAGGTGGAATACGCGAAGCAGGATTTTTCCGCCGCGCGGCGCGAACTCGACGCCATCGCCGGCGAAGCCGACGCCGCGCATCCGCTGGGGCGCTACATCGCCGCTTCCGCACGCAACTGGTCGGTGGCCGCGGAACTGCTGGACGCGCTCGGCACGCCGGCGGTGACGCAGCATTCGATCCGCCTGTTCGGCCGCCCCGACGAACCGCTGCCCGGCGGCGGGCCGACCACGCGCGACGCGGCGCGGCATTTCATCGGCATCGCCAGCGAACTCGACCGCGAACTGCTGGCGCCGTCGGAAACCGTGCCGATCTCGGCGATCTCGCTGCAACTGCAATTGCAGACCGCGCTCGACGATTTCTTCAATGGCCGCATGATCACGGTCGAACTCGACCCGGACCTGATCGCCAAGGCCGCCGCCGGCGCGACCCGCATCCGCTTGCGCCAGGGCGCGGTGTTCACCGACTACGACCGCGACCAGTTGCTGCAGCACGAGGCCTTCGTGCATTCGCTGACCGCGCTCAACGGCCGCGAGCAACCGGTGCTGCGCAGCATGGAACTGCCTTCGCCGCGCACCACCGCCACGCAGGAAGGGCTCGCGACCTTCGCCGAGCAGATCACCGGCGCGACCGACATCCAGCGCATGAAGCGGGTAAGCCTGCGCATCGAGGCGGTGGCGATGGCGCTGGAAGGCGCGGATTTCATCCAGGTGTTCAAGTATTTCCTCGACGCCGGCCAGAGCGAGGTCGAAAGCTTCGCCTCGGCGCAGCGCGTGTTCCGCGGCGTGCCCGTGTCCGGCGGTGCGGCGTTCACCAAGGACACCGTCTACCTGCGCGGCCTGATCGGCGTGCACACCTTCTTCCGCTGGGCGCTGCGCCAGGACCGCCTGCGCCTGTGCCGCCTGCTGTTCGCCGGCAAGATGACCATCGAGGACGTGCAGGACCTCGAACCCCTGTTCGCCGACGGCACCCTCGCCGGGCCGCGCTGGCTGCCGCACTGGGTGGCGCGCGCGAACGGACTGGCCGGGGTGCTGGCGTTCTCGCTGTTCGCCAACCGCATCCGCCTCGACCGGATCACCGACAGCCTGCACCTGGCCGACGTTCGAGGGCGCGTTCGCAAGGGCATTCCCGGCGCACGGCGTAGAATCGCGGTTCCGCCACGCATCCGACCGCCATGTCCGACGAACTGAAGCAGGCCGCCCTCGACTACCACCGGCACGCGCCGCCGGGGAAGATCAAGGTCGTCGCGACCAAGCCGATGGTGACCCAGCGCGACCTCGCGCTGGCCTATTCGCCGGGCGTGGCCTACGCCTGCGAGGCGATCGTCGAGGACGCCAACGCCGCCAGCCAGGTGACCGCGCGCGGCAACCTGGTCGCGGTCGTCACCAACGGCACCGCGGTGCTCGGCCTCGGCGACATCGGCCCGCTCGCGGGCAAGCCGGTGATGGAAGGCAAGGGCGTGCTGTTCCAGAAGTTCGCCGGCATCGACGTGTTCGACATCGAACTGAACGAGCGCGACCCGGACAAGCTGGTCGACATCATCGCGGCGATGGAGCCGACCTTCGGCGGCATCAACCTCGAGGACATCAAGGCGCCGGAATGCTTCATCGTCGAGCGCAAGCTGCGCGAGCGCATGAACATCCCGGTGTTCCACGACGACCAGCACGGCACCGCGATCATCGTCGGCGCCGCGGTGCTGAACGCGCTGGAGATCGTCGGCAAGGACATCGGCGAGGTGAAGCTCGCGACCGCCGGCGCCGGCGCCGCCGGCATCGCCTGCCTCGACATGCTGGTCGCGCTCGGGATGAAGCCCGGGAACATCCTCGCCTTCGACCGCGAGGGCGTGCTGTACGAAGGCCGCGGCAAGATGGACCCGGACAAGCAGCGCTACGCGCGCGAGACCGACAAGCGCACGCTCGCCGACATCGTGGATGGCGCCGACATCTTCCTCGGCCTGTCCGCCGGCGGCGTGCTGAAAGCCGAGATGGTCGCGACCATGGCCGCGAGGCCGGTGATCCTCGCGCTCGCCAACCCCAACCCGGAAATCCTGCCGGAGGACGCGAAGCGGGTACGCCCGGACGCGATCATCGCCACCGGCCGTTCGGACTACCCGAACCAGGTCAACAACGCGCTCTGCTTCCCCTACATCTTCCGTGGCGCGCTCGACGTCGGCGCGACCGAGATCAACGAGGCGATGAAGCTCGCCTGCGTGCGCGCGATCGCGCAACTGGCGCGGATGGAATCCTCCGACCTCGGCAGCGCCTACGGCGGCGAAGTGCCGACCTTCGGCCCCGAATACCTGATCCCGCGCCCGTTCGACCCGCGCCTGCTCACCATGCTCGCGCCGGCGGTGGCGCAGGCGGCGATGGACTCGGGCATCGCGTTGCGCCCGCTCGCCGACGTCGGCGCCTACCGCGAAAAGCTCAGCCAGTTCACCACGCGCACCGGGTTGATGATGAAGCCGGTGTACGAACGCGCGCGCGCCGACCGCAAGCGCGTGGTCTACGCCGAGGGCGAGGAATACACCGTGCTGCGCGCGGTGCAGACCGTGATCGACGAAGAGGTAGCGAAGCCGATCCTGATCGGCCGGCCCGAGGTGATCGAAAGCCGCATCGCCAAGCTCGGCCTGCGGATGAAGCCCGGCGTCGATTTCGAACTGACCAACATCAACGACGATCCGCGCTTCGACGATTACTGGAAGCAGTACCATGCGTTGACCGAGCGCCGCGGCGTCACCCCGGACGCGGCCAAGAACCTGCTGCGCTCGCGGCCGACCCTGATCGCCGCGCTGATGGTCGAGCGCGGCGAGGCCGACGCGCTGATCTCCGGCCTGGTCGGGCGCTTCCACAAGAAGCTCGGCTACCTGCGCAGCGTGTTCGATTTCGACAAGGGCGTGACCGGCACCGCGACCATGACCGGCGTGCTCAACGACAAGGGCGCGTGGTTCTTCCTCGACACCCACGTGCAGCTCGATCCGTCCGCCGAGCAGATCGCCGAGGCGACGCTGCAGGCGACCTACCGCCTGAAGCTGTTCGGCATCGAACCGCGGGTGGCGATGCTTTCGCATTCCAACTTCGGCAGCCATGCCGATGCGTCCGCGGCGAAGATGCGCAGGGCGCGCGACCTCGTGCTCGCGCGCGTGCCGACCCTGGACATCGATGGCGAAATGATGGCCGACACCGCATGGGACGAAGCGCTGCGCGAGCGGATCATGCCGAACTCCACCCTCGCCGGCCGCGCCAACCTGTACGTCATGCCCAACCTCGATGCCGCCAACATCGGCTACAACCTGGTGCGGGTGATGACCGACGGCGTGGCGATCGGCCCGATCCTGATGGGCCTGGACCAGCCGGCGCACATCCTCACCCCGGCCTCCTCCGCACGGCGCGTGGTCAACATGACCGCGATCGCCGCGGTCGAGGCGCAGATCCGGGCGGCGCAGCGGCAGGGCTGACGCGCGCCAGCGGATCCGCTTTTGCAGGAGCGACGGAAGTCGCGACAGTGCTTGCGGCAATCCGCTTTCGTGGGAGCGACGGAAGTCGCGACGGGGGCGTTCCTCGATACCCGACCGCTCGGTTTTCCGATTACGCCGGCGGGCCCCATGTCCCAACCTCCGGACATGACATCAACGGCTTCCCCCGGCTATCGGGCACTGCGTCGTGCCCGATTCTCGAATCCCGGGCAGGTCTACTTGCTGACCACGGTTACGGAAGGTCGTGCGCATCTGTTTTCCGACTCTTGCATGGCATCCGCCGTCGCGACGGTATTGCGCGAAGACCGGTTATGGCGCGATTCGCAACTGCTCTGCTGGGTCCTGATGCCCGACCATCTGCACCTGCTGCTGGCGCTAGGAAACACCGAGCCATTGCCGAGGTTGATGCAACGGATGAAGGCGATCACCTCGACAGCGGCCAAGTTGAACGCGACGGAGCATGTCCGCAGGACATGGATGCCTGGTTATCACGATCGGGCACTGCGCCGCGAAGAAGGCGTTGTCGCGGTGGCCCGCTACCTCGTCGCCAACCCGTTGCGCGCCGGATTGGTGCGGCGGGTGCGGGATTACCCGCACTGGGGTTCGATCTGGACCTGATGCAGGATCGGGTCGCGACTTCCGTCGCTCCCACGGTCGCACGACCACGGCTATCCGCTTTCGTGGGAGCGACGGAAGTCGCGACAGTACTTGCGGGAATCCGCTCCCGCGGAGGCAGCTTCCACTGGCGCGTGACCACCCATAAATTCACCCGGGTGAATCTGGATTCGCCGTCCGGAGGTCGGTGGCGCGCTGCTAGACTCGGCCGACAACCGGCCCGGAGCGCTGTCGATGAACTGGCTCAACGAACTCCTGCAGAACGATCCCGATCCGACCGAAACCCGGGAGTGGATCGAATCGCTGAAGGCGGTCATCGACCACGAAGGCGGTTCGCGCGCGCACCAGTTGCTGGAGGGCATGGTCGAGCTGACCCGCCGCGCCGGCACGCACTTGCCGTTCGCGCCGACCACCGAATACATCAACACCATCCCGCCGCAGCTCGAGCCGCAGATGCCGGGCGACGCGCACATGGAATGGCGCATCCGCTCGATCATCCGCTGGAACGCGATGGCGATGGTGGTGCGCGCCAACCGCAAGCCGGGCGACCTCGGCGGCCACATCGCTTCGTTCGCCTCGTCCGCGACCTTGTACGACGTTGGCTTCAACCACTTCTGGCGCGCGCCCTCGGCCGAACACCCGGGCGATTTGCTCTACATCCAGGGCCACAGCTCGCCGGGCGTGTATTCGCGCGCCTTCCTCGAGGGCCGCATCAGCGAAGCGCAGCTCGACAACTTCCGCATGGAAGTCGACGGCAAGGGCATTTCCAGCTATCCGCACCCGTGGCTGATGCCGGATTTCTGGCAGACGCCGACGGTGTCGATGGGCCTGGGCCCGCTCGCCGCGATCTACCAGGCGCGCAGCTGGAAATACCTGGAAGCGCGCGGGCTGATGCCCAAGACCGACCGCAAGGTGTGGTGCTTCCTCGGCGACGGCGAAACCGACGAACCCGAATCCCTCGGCGCGATCGGCGTCGCCGGCCGCGAAGGCCTCGACAACCTCGTCTTCGTGATCAACTGCAACCTGCAGCGCCTCGACGGCCCGGTGCGCGGCAACGGCAAGATCATCCAGGAACTGGAAGGCCAGTTCCGCGGCGCCGGCTGGAACGTGATCAAGACCATCTGGGGCAGCTACTGGGATCCGCTGCTGGCCAAGGACACGCAGGGCATCCTGCGCCGGGTGATGATGGAAACGGTCGACGGCGAGTACCAGAACTGCAAGGCCTTCGGCGGCGCGTACACGCGCGAACATTTCTTCGGCAAGACGCCGGAGACGCTGGCGATGGTCGCCAGCCTCAGCGACGACGACATCTGGCGCCTCAACCGCGGCGGCCACGATCCGCACAAGGTGTACGCCGCCTACGACGCGGCGATGAAGACCACCGGCATGCCGACCGTGATCCTCGCCAAGACGGTGAAGGGCTACGGCATGGGCGCGGCGGGCGAGGCGCTGAACCCCACCCACCAGACCAAGAAGCTCGACGACGAGGCGGTGCTCGCCTTCCGCGACCGCTTCAAGCTCGACATCCCCGACGAGCGCTTCGCCGACCACCAGGTGCCGTTCTACCACCCGGGTCCGGATTCGCCGGAAATGCAGTACATGCAGGAACGCCGGCGCGAACTCGGCGGCCACCTGCCGCAACGCCGACGCAAGTCCACGCAGACGCTGGACGTGCCCAAGCTCGACACCTTCGAACGTTTGCTGAAGTCCACCGGCGAGCGCGAGATCAGCACGACGATGGCGTTCGTGCAGATGTTCAACATCATCCTGCGCGACAAGCAGGTCGGCCCGCGCTGCGTGCCCATCGTCGCCGACGAGGCCCGCACCTTCGGCATGGAAGGCCTGTTCCGCCAGCTCGGCATCTATTCGCCGCAGGGGCAGAAGTACAAGCCGGTCGATGCGGACCAATTGATGTTCTACCGCGAGGACGCGGCCGGGCAGGTGCTGGAGGAAGGCATCACCGAGGCCGGCGCGTTCTCCTCGTGGCTGGCGCTGGCGACCAGCTACAGCACCAACGATTTGCCGATGCTGCCGTTCTACATCTACTACTCGATGTTCGGCTTCCAGCGCGTCGGCGATTCGGCCTGGCAGGCCGGCGACATGCGCGCGCGCGGTTTCATGCTCGGCGGCACCGCCGGGCGTACCACGCTCAACGGCGAAGGCTTGCAGCACGAGGACGGGCAGTCGCACATCCAGTCGAGCTTCATCCCGAACGTGCGCAGTTACGATCCGACCTTCGCCTACGAAGTCGTGACCATCGTCCAGCACGGCATGCAGCGCATGCTCGGCGAACAGCGCGACGAGTATTTCTACCTGACCCTGATGAACGAGAACTACGCGCACCCGGACATGCCCGAAGGCAGCGCGGAAGGGATCATCAAGGGCATGTACCTGTTGCGCGACGCCGGCAAGGCCAGGAAGGGCGAGCTGCGCGTGCAGCTGATGGGCAGCGGCACCATCCTGCGCGAGGTGATCGCGGCGGCGGATCTGCTCGACAGGGAATTCGGGATCAAGGCCGACATCTGGTCCTGCCCGAGCTTCACCGAGCTGGCGCGCGACGGCGTCGATGCAGAACGCTGGAACCGCATGCATCCGGAAGCGAAGTCGCCGCGGGTGGCGTGGGTGACGCAGCAGTTGCAGGGCCGCAGCGGCCCTGCTATCGCCGCGACCGACTACGTGCGCACCTTCGCCAACCAGGTGCGCGAGTTCGTGCCGATGCGCTACAGCGTGCTCGGCACCGACGGCTACGGCCGCAGCGACACCCGCACGAATTTGCGCCGGCACTTCGAGGTCGACCGCTTCCACGTCGCCCACGCCGCCGTCGCCGCGTTGGCCGCGGATGGCAAGCTCACGCCCAAGGACGTGGCCCGCGCGATCAAGGTGTTCGGCATCGATGCAGGGAAGACGAATCCGTTGCATGCGTGATGCGCCTGCTCCCTCCCTTTCGCGAAGCGAAGGGGAGGGCTGGGGAGGGGTTGAAGAAAAGGCGGTCATTGGCCGCTTTTTCTTTGCTGGATCTGTTGTTCTTGCTAGGAAACATCGTTTCCGTTCGGATCCGTCCCTTCGTAAACGAGCTTATGAAGGTCACCGTAAAGCTTTGCTTGACCTGCAAAGCCGGCTTGCGATGCCATCCAGGGGTTGGACTCGGATTTTTCCCAGTCGACATGCGAAAGCCGACTCATCTTTTTCGTCATGGCTTTGTCAAAAGCAATGTCATATTCCTGAAATGCTTCGACACTGCTACTCACGATGTCTTGGCCAAGCCGGCTCAACGATGCAACACCAACTAGTTCTTTCAGTCGATACGGCACGGCCTCTTCACGACTTTCATTAGTGTCCGGGTCGGTGATCGTTCTGTTCGTACCCTTCCATGCATCCGGAAACAATTCACTGATGTGTTTCCAGTAAGGTTTTGCGACGTCTTTAAGCGGATCGAGACCCGCTTGTTTCACTCGGCTCAAGAGATTCGCAGGGAACATGTTCGCTACCGATCGGCGAAGGCCTTCGTATGTGACCTTGTGGCCGGGGCTCCTCCCGCCGGTCATATTGATTTGATCAAACCAAATAGAGTCCTTATCGCGTGCAATACCGAAAGCGATTTTCCGGACTTCCTGAGCATGGGAGATTTCAGTTCGTTGAGAAATATCACCCTTAGTGACTTCAATAAGAGCCTTTGGAAGTTTCCGCTGACTTGAATTAATCGTGTTGAAAACTTCGGCTTCTTCCTCAAAGCTCAAACCAAAAAAAAGTGTCACCGGCACTTTAATTTCACCGAATTCCTTGTCCTTCCTTGCCGCATGAAGCAAACCACCAATCCGGTGTTGTCCATCAATAACGGAAGCAACTTGACGACCAAATTTCGATTCAAGTTCTTTGAAATTCTCCGACTCGATGAGATTCGCTACGCTTTTGATATCGGCATTCGTTTCCCGCCTTACTGATACGAGTATTGGCGGAACAAGGTTGGGGTTTTCAAAGAAGTAGTTCCCGATTTGCTTGTAGCGAGTGTTGTCCGGGTTTCGTTGATAACCGTGCTTGTTAGGTGCGGGGCTATCAGGATCCTTGGTGTCGTAAGTGCTTACGAACAGGTGGGCAAGATTTTTTACTTTGACGGCGACAACAGCCTGTCGCAGAGGTGACGTCCAAAGGATGGAGCTAGACGAATTGAACTGATTCATGGCGTTTCCTCAGAGATTGAATGGTCGGGCCGGGGCGGCTGGACCAGTGGCCACTCCCAGGAGGGAGGGGCCGATTGAAGACTAATGACAGTGATGTCAGATGTCAATAATTTAGATTTATGCAATGTGCCGATTATCGTCACGCCAGAATTCTCATGGTCACCCATCGAACGCAAGGTTTGACTTCTGCCCCTCGACTTGTTATTAGCGTTACTATTAATTTGATATCAATTGATGTTGATTTGATAGCAAGCTATGAAACTACCCGTTCCCGCACCACAACTTACTGATTTCATTGAAGACGGAGGCGATCTTGATCACCTCCTTCAGCAGCGCATCGGCCCGGAAGTGGCGGGGGTGTATGAACATTGGGATCACCTCCGGCATCTGTCGCCGCCCTCTGGGCTAACGTCCGCCCAGTGGTGGGCGGGGATCAAACTGGCGCGGCTGGGGCGGGCCCGCGCCGTGCCTCTACTCGACAAGGACGAGCGCCGGTTCACCGTGTCGCTCACCGACACCATGCTGCGCAAGCTGCACTTCCTGGATCGGGAAGCGGCGGGCCTGATCCTTGGCGCCGATCGAGACGACGACGCCTCGATCCGGCGCAAGCATCTGGAGCGTTCGCTGATCGAAGAGGCCATGACCTCATCGCAACTCGAGGGTGCCTCCACGACGCGTCGTGTCGCGAAGGAAATGCTGGTTACTGGTCGTGCGCCGCGCGACCGCAGCGAGCAGATGATCTTCAACAACTATTCGACGATGCAGTCGTTGGCCGGCGCGCGCGACAAGCCGCTGACACGCAGCATGATCCTCGACATCCATCGCCGGCTGATGCGGGAAGCGATGGATGATCCCGACGACATCGGCCGGTTCAGGACGGCCGAGGACGACGTGGCCGTGTTCGACAAGGCGGATCCTTCGCGGATCCTGCATCGGCCGCCGCCTGCGGGTGAATTGCCAGAGCGGCTGCAGGCGTTGTGCGACTTCGCCAACGACACGCATGAGGACGCCTTCCTGCACCCCATCGTCAAGGCGATTTTGCTGCACTTCATGATCGGATACGACCACCCGTTCTGCGACGGCAACGGGCGCACCGCGCGCGCCTTGTTCTACTGGTCGATGCTGCGCTCGGGTTACTGGTTGAGCGAATACGTTTCCATTTCTAGCGTATTGAAAAAGGCACCAGAAGCGTATGCGCGGTCGTACTTGCAGACCGAAAGCGATGGTGCCGATGCCAGTTACTTCGTCTCCCACCAGTTGGACGTGTTGATCAAGGCAGTGAACGATTTCCGCGGATACCTCGCGCGCAAGGGCGAGGAGCGCAAACAGTCCGAAGCCTTGCTGCGGCCGGATTCCAGTTTTGGCGGACAGCTCAATCATCGCCAGCGTGCGCTTTTGCTGCATGCGATCCGTCATCCGGACGGTGAATACACGATCAGCCGCCATCAGGCTGCGCAGCGTGTGACTTACGCGACAGCACGTTCCGATTTGCTCGGGTTGGTATCGATGGCCCTCTTTACCCAGCGCAAGCGGGGAAAGGGCTTCGTATTCGTGCCCATTACGGATCTTTCGAAGCGATTGAACGGGAAGTCCTGATTTGCCCACCCTCACCGGCTCCTGCCACTGCCAACGTCTGCAACTGGCGCTGCACGGCCCACTCGAGCCCGCGGCCACCGCGCCACGGGCCTGCGATTGCAGTTTCTGCCAGGCGCACGCCGCGGCGTGGATCTCCGACCCGGACGGCGAGTTGGTCGTCACCGTTTCCGACGCCGATGCGCTCGGTCGCTACCGGCAGGGATCCGAATCGGCGGAGTTCCTCATCTGCCGCCACTGCGGCGTGCTGCTCGCGGTGGTGTTCGCCACCGACGAAGGCATGCGCGGCGCGGTGAATGTGCGTTGCCTCGCGCGGGCCGGCGAGTTCGCGTCGGCGCAAACCGTTTCGCCGCAGCAATTGCCGCCGGAAGAGCGGCGCGAGCGTTGGCGGCGGTTGTGGACGCCGGTGCGGATTGAGATGCGGAGCTAATTGCTCTCCCTCTCCCCTTGTGGGAGAGGGTGGTGCGCAGCACCGGGAGAGGGGTTGTCGGCATTCCCCCTCTCCTGCCCCTGCGGGGCATCCTCCCCCACGAGGGGGGAGGAAAAAACACAAGGGGAGAGGGAAAAACGGGTGACAACTGTCCCTTGCGGTGGCTGGGAACCCCTCCGCTAGACTTCCGCGATGATCGAAACCGAACACCTCAGCAAGCGCTACGGCGATTTCACCGCCGTCGACGACCTTTCGTTCCGAGTCGGCCCGGGCGAGGTCATGGGCCTGGTCGGGCCGAACGGCGCCGGCAAGACCACGACCCTGCGCTGCCTGTCCGGCATCATCCCCGCGACCCTCGGCCATGCGCGCATCGGCGGGGTGGACGTTGCCGCCGACCCGGTCGCGGCCAAGCGCCAGCTCGCCTTCATCCCCGACGAACCGCGGCTGTTCGACCACCTCACCGTCGAGCAACACCTGAACTTCGTCGCGCGGCTGTATGGCGTCGAGGACTGGCAGCAACGCGCGCAGCCGCTGCTCGACGAACTGGAAATGGGCGACAAGCGCAAGCTGCTGCCGGCCGAACTCTCGCGCGGCATGAAGCAGAAACTTGCCATCGCCTGCGGCCTGCTGCACGCACCGCGCGCGGTGATCCTCGACGAACCGCTGACCGGGCTCGATCCCTACGGCATCCGCCGGATGAAGGACACGATGCGCCGGCTCGCGGGCGAGGGCGCGGCGATCATCCTCAGCTCGCACCTGCTCGACCTGGTCGAAGAGGTGTGCACGCACCTGCTGATCCTCAAGGACGGGCGCAAGCTCGCCGACGGCAGCGTGGCCGAAGTGCGCGCGCGCTACGCCGCCGACGGCGCCACGAGCCTGGAGGACGTGTTCTTCCGCGCCACCGGCGAAGCCGAAACCCGCGCGTGAACGCCGCGAGCAACCGCCACGCCGCGGTGTTCGGCGCCTTCGCCTACCTGCAGGCGACCTCGCTGTACAACAACGTGCGCCAGCGCCTGCTGCGCCTGCGCCAGCCGAAGTACCTGGTCGGCGCGGTCGTCGGCGTCGCCTACTTCTGGTTCTTCCTGTTCCACCGCGGGTTCCGCGCGCACGGCGCGCCGCCGCAGGAATTCGCGATGACGCCGGAAATCGCCGGCGCCATCGCCTCGCTGGTCGCGCTGGGACTGCTGTTGTACGTGTGCGCGGACTGGATTTTCGCCGGCGAACGGGCGCAGCTCGCGTTCACCGAGGCCGAGATCGATTTCCTGTTCCCGGCGCCGCTGACGCGCACCGCGCTGATCCATTACAGCCTGCTGCGTTCGCAGCTGGCGATCTTCTTCTCCGCGTTCCTGATCGGACTGCTGTTGCGCCGCGGCGGCGGTTTCAGCGGGCACCCGCTGCAGTACGTCACCGGTTTCTGGCTGCTGCTGTCGACGCTGAAGCTGCACGGCATCGCCGCGCCGTTCACCCGCGAACGCTTGCTCGGCATCGGCCTGCAATCGTGGATGCGGCGCGCGCTGGCGGGGTGCGTGGTGGCGGGAATGGCCATCGCCTGCGCCTGGTCGATGCGCGATGCATTGCGCCTGCCCGATGTCGTGGCTTCGGCGGACCTCGGCGTGTGGCGGCAATGGTTCGACGGCATCGCCGCCACCGCGCCGCTGTCGTGGCTGCTGGCGCCGTTCCGCTGGGTGGTGGCGCCGATGTTCGCGACCGATACCGCTGGTTTCCTGCATGCGTTGCCGGCCGCGCTGGCGATGTTGTCGCTGCATTACGTATGGGCGGTGCGCGCGCAGGTGTCGTTCGAGGACGCGGCCATCGTGCATGCGCGCAAGCGCGCGGAACGCACGGCGGCGATGCGCGAGGGACGCATGGGCCAGCGCATGCCGGACAAGCCGCGCGGCGAAGCGTTCCGGCTCGGGGCGACGGGCGAATCGTGGATCGCGTTCCTGTGGAAGGGACTGGTTGCGATGGGCCCGCTGTACCGGCTGCGCACCTGGCTCGTCGCCTGCGTGGCGGCGACCGTCTTCTGCCAGTGGGTCGCTGCCGATCCCGCGCGCAAGGGCATGATGGCGGGGATCGGCATCGGCATCCCCGCGATGGGCGCGTGGCTGCTGTTCCTCGGCCCGATGATGATGCAGCACGGATTGCGGCGCACGTTCGAGCGCATGGACGTGTTGAAGGCCTTGCCGTTGCGCGGCTGGCAGATCGCGCTGGGCGAACTCGCCACGCCGGCGGCGGTGATGTGCTTCGCGTCCTGGTGGCTGCTGCTGTTCGGCGCGCAGGCGGTGTCCGCCGCGCAGGTCGCGTTGACGCCGGCGCAGGTGGTCGTCGCCGCCATCGCGCTGGCGCTGGTCGCGCCGCCGCTGTTCGGGTTGATGCTGTGCGTGCCGTTCGCCGGCATGCTGGTGTTCCCGGCGTGGATCGTCGCGCCGGGATCGTCGGGGCGCGGCATCGAGGTGATGGGCCAGCGCATGGTGTTCATGCTCGGCTACCTGCTGACCGTGCTGCTCGCTGCGATTCCCGCCGCGCTGCTGGGCGGCCTGTGCTTCCTGCTGGGCAAATGGCTCGGCGGCATCGCGGTCGCGATGCCGGCGGCGGCGATCGGCGCCTGCGCGGTGTTCGCCTTCGAACTGGCTTGCGCGCTGCGCCTGCTCGGCCGCCGGATCGAGCGTTTCGACCTGTCCCAGGAACTGCGCTGAGGCCGCGCGGGCCGGTGCCCGCCAGGCGTTGGACAGGGGCGTAAACTGCGCCCGGGGATCCCCATGTCCAACCAAATCGACAACCCGGCCAACGATGCGCCCGTCCTGCCCTGGGATGTGCAGGACGCGCCCGCGCGGCGCACGACCCTGACCCGGATCCTGGTGCGGATCGCGCGCGAGGCCTTGCAGTGCGACGACCTCGAATCGCTGCTGCAGGGCATCTGCAATTGCCTGGTGGTGGAACTGCCGGTGCCGATCGCCAGCATCATCCTGCTCGACGAACCGGCGACCCATTTCGAGCGCGAGGTCTGGGCCGGCGAACTGGTGCTTGATCCGCAACCGATCGCGACCGGCTGGCCAGTAACGCGCGGCGCGGCCGGGCGTTGCGCGCGGCACGGCGCGCCGCAACTGATCCTCGATGTCGGCGCCGATCCGGACTACATCGCCGGCCATCCGGACGTGCGTTCCGAATACCTGGTGCCGATCCGCCACCGCGAACGCCTGCACGGCGTACTCAACATCGAATGCACGCGCCCGGAATTCCTCGATGCCGAGGCCTGCGCGGTGTTCGACGCGGTCGCCGACGTGGTCGCGGGCGCGATCCACTTCGCGCGCATCGCCGACGAACTCACCGCGGCCAACCGCAAGCTCGAACGCCTGTCGATGAGCGACGGCCTGACCGGCATCGCCAACCGCCGCCGCTTCGACCAGCAACTCGCGGCGGACTGGACGCGGCTCGCGAAGGAACGACGCCCGCTGGCATTGCTGATCGTCGATGCCGACGCGTTCAAGCCGCTGAACGATGCGCTCGGCCATTTGCACGGCGACGAATGCCTGCGCGAACTGGCGCGGCTGTGCGGTCGCTTCGCCGGCGAAGGCGACCTGGTGGCGCGCTTCGGCGGCGAGGAACTGGTGCTGCTGCTGCCGGGTTGCGAACTGGCGCGCGCCTGCGCCGTCGCCGAATCGCTGCGGCTGGCGGTGGCGGACGCGGCGATGCCGCATCCCGCCTCGCCGGTGGCGCCGCACGTCACCGTGAGCATCGGCGTGTCCGCCTGCGTGCCGCAGGCGAGCGTGCCGCCGGAATGGCTGGTCGCGACCGCGGACCGGGCGATGTACGCCGCCAAGCAGGCCGGCCGCAACCGGGTGCGCGCGGCGGACGAGGGCGCGGCCGCGGCCGCCGGCGTCAGCCTGCAACCTGCGCGCGAAGCCGCGGCACCGCGGCGATGAGGTCGGGGAAGAAGCGTTCGAACGCCGCGTCGATGCCCGCTTCGTGCGTGCGCAGCAACGGCAGGCATTCGACCAGGCGCTCGCCATGCCGCGACAGGCGCGTGGCGATGCCGCGCACTGCATGGTCGACCGAGGCGCGCTCGCGATAGGAACCGAGCCAGTCGTTGCGTTCCATCTTCGGCGCGATCGCGCGCAGGCGCGACGGAAGTGCGTCGCGGTGTTCGCGCAGCACGCGGTAGACGCGCGCGGTGAAGTCGTCGAGCGATCCGCCGTCCCGGCGCGCCCAGTCGCGCGCGAGCAAATGGTCGAAATGCACGTCGAGCGCGATGCCCGCGTAGCGACGCAATCCGTCGGGGAACAGCGCGCGCGCGGCGACCACGTCGGGATGCGAATCGGTGAAGCGATCCACGTGGCGATGCACGACGATTTCGCGGCGCACCACGGCGGGCCAATCGCGCAACGCGGCCTGGCCGAACACGAAGTCGCCGAGCAGCGCGCCGAGGATGGCTTCGTCCGACTGTCGCGCGAGCCAGGCGTGGGCGAGGTAGTTCACGCGCCGATGGTACGGCGCGGCGATCCTCAGCGCTTCACGACCGTCGCCAGCGGCTTGCAATCCGGGCCGACGGCGGTGTCGGCGGAATCGACGCAGAGGCGGAACCCAGGCAATCCCGCGATCTGGCGGCTGTCGCCGCGCACCACCACGAAGCGCTGCAAGGGCGCGTCGTCGCATGCCTGCCCGGCGCAGCGTTCCGGATACAGCGTGTAGTTGCAGTGGCCGCTGCTGCTGGCGATGCACTCGAAGCGGGCGACGCCGTCCTGCGCATGCGCGCGGCTGTACAGGATCTTGTCGTGGTCGTTCACCTGGCTGGTCCAGGTGGTGCCGCCGGAATGGATGCCGGCCAGCGCGAGCAGGAACTGCAGCAAGGCGATGAGCTTGGTCATGTGCGTTTCCTCGCGATCACATGTGCTTGAACAGGGCCATGAACGGCAGGCTGACAGTGAGCGTTTCCGGGCGCTGCTTCAGGCGCACGCTGCCGCGGCCGCTTTCGTCGCGGACGATGCCGGCGATGGCCTTGAGGTTGACGATGGTCGAGCGGTGGATCTGCTTGAAGTTGGCCGCGTCCAGCCGCGGCAGCAGTTCGCGCAACGAAGTGCGCAACAGCGCTTCGCCCTCGGCGGTCACCACCGTCGTGTACTTGTGGTCGGCCTGGAAGTAGGCGACGTCCTCGACCAGGATCAACTTCGTCTCGCGGCCGGAACTCGCGGTCAGCCAGGTCAGCGGTTCGACCGCGCCGGCCGCTTTCGGCAGCGCGCCGAGCTTGTCCAGCAGCGTCGCCAATTGCGCCGCGTCCGGCATCGCGTCCCGTGCCTGCAGCCGCGCGACGGTCGCGTCCAGTCGTTCCGGCTTCACCGGCTTAAGCAGGTAGTCGATCGCGCCGCGTTCGAACGCATCGATCGCGTACTGGTCGTAGGCGGTGACGAACACGATGCGCGTGCCCGGGCTGGCCTCGGCGGCGAGCGCGGCGACTTCGAGCCCGGTCAATCCCGGCATGCGGATGTCGAGGAAGGCGACGTCCGGCTGGTGTTCGGCCAGCGCCTCCACTGCGCTGGCGCCGTCCTCGCATTCGGCGACGACCTGCAGGCCCGGCCATGCGCGCTTGAGTTCGGCGACCAGCGCATGCCGCAGCAGGGTTTCGTCCTCGGCGACGATGCAGGTGCGGGCGTCAGCCATGGGACGCGCTCCGTCGCGGCGCGTTCGCCGGCACGCTGATCGTGGCGGCCACGCCGGCGGGGAAGTTCGCGATCACGCTCAGGTTGGCGTCGCCGTTGTAGCGCAGGCGCAGGCGTTCGCGCACGTTCTTCAGGCCGATGCCGGTGCCCTGGGTCTTGGCGTTGAAGCCCTCGCCGTTGTCGGCGACGGTGACCGAGACGTGGCCATCGTCCTGCCGCGCGCGGATCCACACGGTGCCGCCGCCGGTGCGCGGTTCCAGCCCGTGCTTGATCGCGTTTTCCACCAGGGTCTGCAGCATCATCGCCGGCAGCGGCGTCGCGCGCAGCGCTTCGGGCACGTCGACCTGCACGTCGAGGCGTTCGCCCATGCGGATCTTGAGGATCTCGAGGTAGGCCAGCGCGCGTTCGAGTTCGGCGCCCAGCGTCGACATGTCGTCTTCCGCGTTCGGCAGCGAGTGGCGCAGGTACTGGATCAGGTGCCCGAGCATGGTTTCGGCGCGAGCGGGATCGCTGCGGGTGAGCAGTTGCGCGCTGGCCAGCGTGTTGTAGAGGAAGTGCGGTTCCACCTGCGCGTGCAGCAGGTGCAGCTTGGCTTCGGTCAGTTCCTTCTGCGTCGCGGTCTGCGCGGCGCTGGCGCGTTCGCCGCGGCGCAGTTCGCCGACGCGGCGGGTGATGGCGCGCACGATGGCTTCGGCGTTTTCGTAATTGGTGCCGTCGTCGACCAGGAACCAGTCGCTCCACGCCGGGTTTTCCGGTTCGCAGATCAGGGTCACGCGGCCGCTGTGTTCGCCGGGCGTGACCGTGGCCTGCAACTGGTTGCGCGGCAGGCCGAACCACAGCAGCGGGTTCCAGCGCCGCAAAGGATGTTCGCCATAGGTGCGCGGGCGCGCGACCTTGGCCTTGACCTGCAGGCTGTCGCGCGCGCTTTGCACCTGTTCGATGCCGGGCAGTTCGCGGATCGCGGCGTCGAGCAGGTCGAAGGCTTCGCCGGCCTCGAGCGGGATTTCCACCAGCCGCTTCTGCCGGTTGCCCAATGCGTCGGCGTCGGTGCGGCCGGCGAGCATGCGCACGCGATGCAGGTGCGAGAACGCGCCGGTCACCACCAGCGCCATCGTTGCCATCGAGAACAGGATCGCCGGGAAATCGAAGCGCCCGAGCAGCGGGATGCTGGAATACAGGGCCACCACCAGCGCGATCACCAGGCCCCAGGCGATGGCGATGCGCAGGACGAAGAACAACTGCCTGAAGAACGACTTGATCATGCGGGCTTGCCGATGCGGGCGTGGTCGCTTGTGGCGAGGATAGCGAGCCGCGTGCCGGGGGGAAGCGGCGCGCGACGAAGCGCGGCATCCGCCGACGAAACCCGGCCGGTCAGGCTCCGGCCACGGCCTCGCGCAGCCAGGCCGCGCAGGCCAGGTCCTGCACGATGGAGCCGAGCGACTTGTAGACCGTGATTTCGCCGGCATCGGCGCGTCCCGGCGCATCGCCGGCCAATATCCGGCCGATCTCCGGGCCGACATCCTCGTCCGAGGCCAGCCCGCGTTCCTTCGCGCGCAGGAATTCAGCGCCCTGCGCGAGAACGCCTTCGCGGTGGTCGGGAATGAAGCGCGCACGTGCCACGAAGCGTGGATCGATCTCGACCGGCGCGGCGCGGCTGGATCCGACCGCATTGACGTGGCAGCCGGCGGCGACGTCGTCGAATTGCAGGATCGGTTCGCCCGCGGCGGTAAGCGTGCACACGATGTCGGCGTCGCCGGTCGCTTCGCACGCCGTTGCGCATGCTCGTGCGGGAATGCGGAGTTCGACGGAAACGCGTTCGGCGAGTTCGCGCGCCTTGCCGGCGTCGCGTCCCCACACCGCGACGCGCGACAACGGGCGCACGTGGCGCAGGGCCAGCGCGTGGTGCCAGGCCTGCTCGCCGGTGCCGAGGATCGCGAGCGATGTCGCATCGCCGCGCGCCAGCGCATCGGTCGCCACCGCCGAAGCGCAGGCGGTGCGGATCGCGGTGACTTCGCCGGCATCCACGACGCAAACGGGCGCGCCGCTGTCGCGGTCGAACAACACGATCACGCCCTGGTGCGAACGCCCGGCATCTACCGCGGCCTTCGGGAACACGCTGACGATCTTGGCGCCGAAGCCGGCGCCTTCCAGCGCGCCGGGCATCACCCCGAAGGCATCGCCGCCGCCGAGGTCGAGGATGCCGCGCAGCAGTTGCGCGCTGCGTCCCCGCGCCAGCGCGATCATCGCTTCGCGCACCAGTTCGATGCCGCGCGCGTGGGTCAGCCTGCGCGCGACCTCGTCGCGGTCGATGACGCGCATCGCGTCAGGCGCCCCACACCGTCTTCGCGTAGCGCAGGAAATTCAATCCGAGGATCTTGTCGATGCGCGCTTCGGAATATCCCTTCGCCGCGAGCAGGCGTTCCAGCTCGCGGAACTGATCGGGGCCGCGCAGGTCGACCACGAACGGATAGCTGTCGGGGCCCTCGCCCGCGGCGCTGATGCCGGCGGCGCGGCGTTGCTCGATCTCGCGCGCGAGCACCGCGCGGTAGGCCTGCAGGTCGTCGATCTGCGACACCGTGCCATCGGTGCCGATGCCGACGTGGTCCTCGCCGCAGACATCGACGGCATGATCGATGTGCGCCACCACGTCGGCCGCCGTCGCGTGCCCGGACAACGCGAGGAAGGGCATGAAGTAGATGCCGACGAAGCCGCCGCGTTCGGCCACCAGGCGCAATTCGGCATCGGTCTTGTTGCGCGGCAGGTCGGTCAGCGCGCGGCAACCGGTGTGGTTGATCGAGATCGGTGCGGCCGATGCCTGTGCCGCTTCGAGGCAGGTCTTCTCGCCGCTGTGCGACAGGTCGACCATGCAACGCGCCGCGTTGATGCGCGCGATCGCCTCGCGCCCGAACGGCGTCAGCCCGCGGTTTTCCGGCGCCATCGAACCGTCGCCGAGCTGGTTCGCGGGGTTGTAGGTGAGCTGGAACACGCGTACGCCGAGGTTGGCGAACACGTCCACGCGCGATGCGTCCTTGCCGAGCATGGCGCCGTTCTGGAAGCCGTAGATCAGCCCGATGCGGCCGTCGTCGCGCGAGCGCTCGATGTCGGCGGCGGCCAGCACCTTGCGCACGTCGCCTTCGTGCACGCGCACCAGGGCATCGGTCGCGGCGATGTCGCGCACGCTGGCCTCGAACGGATCGTCGCCGCCGGAGACATAGCCAAGGGTGACGTTGATCGCGGCCAGGCCGGAGGCGTGCGCTTCGGACAGCACGCGCGGGGTGAGCCGCGGGACCAGGCTGTCGGATTCGATGTTCGGATCGTCGAGCCCGCCGAGCGCGTTGACGACCAGGCGGCGATGCGGTTTCGCGGCCGCCGCGCCGTCGCCGGATCGCCCGGCCGCCTGCGTCGCCCGCATCGCGGGAAGCGCCGCGGCCGCGGCACCGAGCGTCGTCGCCATCAGGAACTCCCGCCGGTCAATCGCCATCCCCCCACTCCCGTTGCGTGATCAGTCGGTAATCCGCGCGAGGATAGTCCCTGCCGCGCTTCACCGTCGCCACGATGCTGCGCAGGTTGTCGATGTCGGTCGAAGGATCCTTCGCCAGCACCACGAAATCGGCGAGTTTCCCGGCCTCGATCGTGCCCATGTCGGCATCCTGCGCCGCCGCCTGCGCGCCCACCTGCGTGGCCGAATGCAAGGCCTGCAGCGGGCTCATGCCCACGTCGCGCACGAGGAAGAAGATCTCGTCGTGCACCGATGGCCACGCAGCTTCGCGTTCGCCGTCGTCGTCGGTGCCGGTGGAAATGCCGACGCCCGCCTGCCAGGCCTGGCGCACGATGCGGATGGTGGCCGCACCGGTGCAGCGAAGCGGCTTCAATTCCGGATGCGCCTTGCGCAGCGCGTCGTAGCGAACGAACAGGCTGCCGGTGGCATCGAGCAGGATGCCGCGTTCGCGCATCTGCGCGTACAGCTTCGCCAGCACCGGATCGTCGCCGTCGCGCGCGAGCAGGCGTTCGTCCACCGGCGTGTGGTCCTCGTACGATTGCGGAATCGCCGGCTGCACCTCGTAGGCCTGGTAGCAGGCGTGGCTGGCGACGTCGACGCCGGCGGCGACCACGTCCTTCGGTCGCGTCGGGAACACCGCGCTGTGCGCCCACACCTGCATGCCCTGGCGATGCGCCTCGCGGGTGATCGCGGCGACCAGTTCCGGCGACAGGTCGGCATAGACCTTGATCGCGGTCGCCGAGGTGCCGCGCGCCAGCGTCACCGCCCGCGCGGTGTCGGTGCGATCGTCGATGGCCTGCATCCACGGCGCGGTACCCGGCTTCACGCCCGCGCTCACCGCCAGCACGCGCGGATCGGCGAAGAACCCGGGACCGGCCATCAGCGCCGCGTAGTAGATGTCGGGCGAGGCGATGTCCGCCACGCGGGCTTCGCGCGCGAGTTCGCCGACCGGGCGCAGGTCGTCGGCCATGTCGCGCACCGCGGTGACGCCGCCATAGAGGTCGCGCCGCAGCAGCGCGCGTGCGCGCGGCAGGTCCGGTGGCGTGGCCAGGTGCACGTGGGTGTCGATCAGGCCCGGGATCACGAAACGCCCGTGCAGGTCGACGCTGCGCGCGCCGGCGGTGCCGGCAAGCGAACCATGCGCCCCGACGGCGACGATGCGTTCGCCGCGCACGAGGATGTCCTGGCGTGGTTTCGGCGCGGAACCGGTGCCGTCGATGACGGTGGCGCCTGCATACAGCGTCGCGGCTTCCGGCGCGTTCGCGCGATCGGCCGCGTTCGCAATGCCGCACGCGGACAACAGCAACAGCACGACAGGCAATCGCATGGCCGGGTTCCACGGGGCGAATTGCCGATGCTAGGCCCGGCACGCGCATGCCACAACCCGCGTCCGGCTTTGCGGGACGTGTCGGGAATGCCGGCGTCGGTCGCCTGCGTGGCGTTCCGCGCCCACATCGATGGCGGACCCGTGCAAGATGCGTCCAGTCCCGTCCGTGGAGTCCGCCATGCGCCTGCTGATCGCCGCCTGTTTCGCCGCCATCGCCCTGTCCGCCTGCGCCAGCGCACCGGTCGCGACTTCCCCTGACATCCAGCGCGTGCTCGCCGATCCCGCGCGCAGCGCCGCCGACCGCGAGCGCGACGCGCGCGACAAGCCGGCGGAAACGTTCGCGCTCGCGGAGTTCAGGCGCGGCGACACCGTCGCCGACATCCTCGGTGGCGGCGGCTACAACAGCGAGATCCTGTCCGGCATCGTCGGCCCCACCGGGCACGTGCTGCTGGTCAACAATCCCGGCAGCGACGCATTCGGCAAGAAAGGCTGGACCGAGCGCCTCGCCGACAACCGCCTGCCGAACGTGCAGCACATCGTCGGTCCCAACGATGCGCTGGGCATGGGCGAGAACGTGCTCGACGGCGCGGTGATCGTGATGTCGTACCACGACCTGTACTGGGTCAGCGACGAGGATGGTTGGCCGAAGATCGATGCCGGCCGGTTCCTCGACCAGATCGTGCGCGCGCTCAAGCCCGGCGGTGTGCTGCTGGTGGTGGACCACAGCGCCCAGTCCGGCACCGACAGCAGCGCCGCGCAAACGCTGCATCGCATCGACGAGCAGTTCGCCATCGCCGATTTCCGCGCGCACGGGCTCGAATGGGTCGCGGCGATGCCGTACCTGCGCAATGCGGACGACGACCGCAGCAAGCAGGTGTTCGATCCCTCGATCCGCGGCAAGACCGACCGCTTCGTGCACCTGTACCGCAAGCCGGGCTGACCTCTGATTTCCCTCTCCCCGCGTGCGGGGAGAGGGTGCCGAAGGCGGGTGAGGGGCATTCGAAAGGCGGACCGACGAACGGTCATTGACGAACATACCAACTGGTTGGTATGTGTCTATCCAGACAAACGGAGTCGTCGAGATGGGCATCGTCATCACTGCGTTCGAAAAGTCCCCCGACGGTGGCAAGGGCCTGGCGCGCGATACCCGGGTGCGCTGGGCGCTGGAGGAGGCGGGCCAGCCGTACGACGTGCGCCTGGTGTCGTTCGATGCGCTGAAGGAACCGGCGCATCTGGCGCTGCATCCGTTCGGCCAGATTCCGACCTACGAAGAAGGCGGGCTTGCCTTGTTCGAAACCGGATCGATCGTCTTCCACATCGCCACGCGCCACGCCGGGTTGTTGCCGCGCGACGCCGATGCGCGGGCACGCGCCATCACCTGGATGTTCGCCGCGCTCAGCACGGTGGAGCCGCCGATCCTCGAACTGGCGACCGCCAGGTTCGCGGAAGGCGACAAGCCTTGGACCGCCGCGCGCATGCCCTTGATCGAGGATCGCATCCGCAATCGCCTGCAACGGCTTTCCGCCAAGCTCGGCGATTCCGAATGGCTCGATGGCGCGTTCAGCGCCGGCGACCTGATGATGGTGTCAGTGCTGCTGAGGTCGCGCGCTTCGGGGATCCTGGATGAATTCCCCAACCTCGCCGCCTATGTCGCGCGGGGCGAAGCGCGACCCGCCTACCAGCGTGCATTCGCCGCGCAACTGGCGGTCAATGCCGCGGCGCGGGCGGTGGCCTGATCGCCATGGCCAGGACTCCAGCCACCGCCATTTCCTCCCGCCAGCGCCTGCTCGATGCCGCGTTGCATGAGTTCCGCAGCCGCGGTTACGCCGCGACCACGGTCGACGACCTGTGCCGCGCGGCCGGCGTCGGCAAGGGCAGCTTCTTCCATCATTTCCCGAGCAAGGAAGCGCTGGCGCTGGAAGCGGTCGGCCACTGGAACGCGATGACTGGCGCACTGTTCGCGCAGGCGCCGTACCACGCGCCTGCCGATCCGCGCGAACGCGTGCTCGCCTACGTCGATTTCCGCGCCGCGCTGCTGCAGGGCGAACTCGCGGACTTCACCTGCCTGCTCGGCACCATCGTGCAGGAAACCTGGGACAGCCATCCCGCGCTGCGCGATGCCTGCCGCAACGGCATCGAACTGCATGCCGAAACACTCGTGCGCGACATCGCAGCTGCGAAGGCGAAATACGCGCCGGATGCGGACTGGTCGCCGCAGAGCCTCGCGCTGTTCACCCAGGCCGCGCTGCAGGGCGCCTTCATCCTCGCCAAGGCACGAGGCGGCGCGCCCGCCGCCGCGGACGCGGTTTCGCACCTGCGCCGCTACATCGAATCGCTGCTTCCGCTCCCCACGACGACGAACGCGAAAAGGAAAACGCCATGAGCAAGATCGATCCCTACCTGTTCCTCAACGGCCGTGCCGACGAGGCCATCGCCTTCTACCAGGATGCGCTCGGCGCCGAACTCGCCATGCGCATGAGCTTCGGCGAAAGCCCGGACAAGCCGCCGATGCCGTTGCCGCCGGGCTGGGACAGGAAGGTGATGCACGCCTCGCTCAAGGTCGGCGACACCCAACTGATGCTGTCCGATGCCGACAGCACGCAAGCGGCGAAATTCAGCGGCTTCCGCCTTTCGATCAATTGCGACGACGAAGCGTCGGCGCGCCGCGTGTTCGACAAACTCGCCGCGGGCGGCAGCGTGCAGATGCCATTGACGAAAACCTTCTGGTCGCCGTTGTTCGGCATGCTCGAGGACAAGTTCGGGGTCGGCTGGATGGTCGGCATCGCCGGTTGACGTTGCGTCGATAGCCAACGGAGGAACCCCATGCAAACGCTTGCCAAGAACACGATCTGCCTGTGGTACGACAAGGACGCCGAGGACGCGGCGAACTTCTATGCGAAAACGTTCCCCGACAGCCGCGTCAACGCGGTGCACCGCGCGCCCGGCGATTACCCCGACGGCAAGCAGGGCGACGTGCTGACCGTGGATTTCACGGTGATGGGAATTCCCTGCATCGGCCTGAACGGCGGGCCGCACTTCAAGCAGAGCGAAGCGTTCTCGTTCCAGGTCGCGACCGACGACCAGGCCGAGACCGACCGTTACTGGAACGCGATCGTCGGCAATGGCGGCAAGGAAAGCGAATGCGGCTGGTGCAAGGACAGGTGGGGCCTGTCGTGGCAGATCACCCCGCGCGTGCTGACCGATGCATTCACCGGCAACGACAAGGCCGCGGCCAAGCGCGCCTTCGACGCGATGATGACGATGAAGAAGATCGACGTCGCCGCCATCGAAGCGGCGGTACGCGGCTGAACCGCGGCCGTTGCCGCTTGCACACTTCCATTCCTGCCAGGAGCACCGCCATGGCCCGCAACCTCTACGTCACCCTGCCGATCAAGCACCTGGGTCGTTCGGTCGATTTCTTCACCGCGCTCGGCTTCGCGTTCGATGCGCGGTTCGCCAGCGAAAACGGCGCCGGCATGGCCATCAACGACAGCACCAGCGTGATGCTGGCGACCGAAGCGTTCTTCTCGACGCTGACGAAGGTGCCGATCGTCGATGCGCGCAAGGCCACCGAAGTGCTGCTCTCGCTGTCGCTTGGCAGCCGTGCGGAAGTGGATGAGCTCGTGCGCAAGGCGGTCGCGGCCGGCGCGGCCGAGGGCCACGACGCGGAGGACCTCGGCTTCATGTATTCGCGCGCCTTCGTCGACCTCGACGGCCACCAGTGGGGCGTGTTCCACATGGACATGTCGCAGCTGCCGGCGCAGTGAATCCCCTTCCCCACCCAGGAGCAACGCCATGAGCGGAACCGTGAAATTCCACCGCGTGCTGACCGCGCCCGCCTCGCGCATCTATCGCGCCTTCCTCGATCCCGATGCGATGGCGAAATGGCTGCCGCCACACGGTTTCACCGGCAAGGTGCACGAGATGGACGCGCGCGTCGGTGGTCGCTACCGCATGAGCTTCACCAATTTCTCCAGCGGCAATTCGCACAGCTTCGGCGGCGAGTACCTAGAACTGGTGCAGGACGAACGCATCGCCTATTCGGATCGCTTCGACGATCCCAACCTGCCCGGCGAGATGCGCACGACCATCGTCCTGAAACCGGTGTCCTGCGGCACCGAATTGTCGATCGAGCAGAGCGGCATCCCGGACATGATCCCGACCGAGATGTGCTACCTCGGCTGGCAGGAATCGCTGCAACTGCTCGCGCAACTGGTGCAGGCCGAGATTCCGGATTGATGCAGAGCCGGTCGTCGAGGAAGTAGGCTGGGATGGAGCGAAGCGTAATCCCAGCATTTCGGCGAGGACGCGCTTCCATGCTGGGTTTTCGCTACGCTTCAACCCAGCCTACGAGTTCTGCTTTGGTATTGCCGGGTTGATGAAACCAATCCGACCTACTGAGATGGCAGCGACAGAAGGAGATACTCCGCAATGGGCATCTTGCAATGGTCTCTCGGGAATCAGGGCAGGTTTGTCCTAACTGTCACTGTCAGTTGGACGGCAATTTCTGCGATTGCGCTTTTGGGTCGGAAAATCTTGGCCGGAGAATTCGGGTCGCCGGAATTTATCGGAATCATGCTGCTCACGCCGATTGTCGCTGTCGTTTGGTCGATCTTGATGTGGAATCTATTTTTCAAATCGAACCCGTACCGCGAAGAGAAGCGCAAGTAGCAAAAATGTCATTCGATCCAAAGAAAACGCCGGCTTGCGCCGGCGTTTTCGTTTCGAACATCAGAACCGCGAAGAATTACGGGACCGTCACCGACTGGCTCGTCGTGCCAGTCGCGCCGTCGTCGTCGGTCACCGTCAACGTGATGGTGTACGTCCCCGCGCTGGCGTACTTGAACGTCAGCGGATTCTTCGAGGAGGACCTGCCATCGCCCGCATCCCAGTGGCGCGATGCGATCGTGCCGTCGGAATCGGTCGAGGTATCGGTGACCTGCACGGTCAGGCCGCGATGCCTGACAGTGAAGCTCGCCACCGGCGGCTGGTTGCCGGGACCGCCACCGCCGAGTTCGGCGTAGGCCGCGCTCCAGATCACGCTGCCGCGGCCGCTGGCGAGGTCGTAACCGGGACCGGCCGCATTGCCGTTGCTGCCCGAGGTGACGTCGTGGAAATCCGACGCCGACAGCGGGTACAGCAGCGGCGCCGGGAAGCCGAGGTTGCCCTTGCCCTGCATGACGCGCGACCAGAATCCGACGAACATCGGCGCCGACAGGCTGGTGCCGCCGATCTGCGATTGGCTGGCGCCGTCGTAGATCTTCGCGCCCGAACTCGGATCGGCGTCGAACGCGACGTCGGGTGCCGCGCGGTGCGCGCCGCTCCACAGCGTCTGCCAGCCCGGCTTGGCTTCCACCGTGCTCTCCTGGCCGCCCGCGCCGGACCAGACGGTTTCGCTGTTCCACGTCGCGCCGGCGCCGGTCGAGGCGTCCAGCCGCGTGCCGCCGACCGCCACCACGTACTGCGACACCGCCGGCCAGCACGCGCCGTTGTCGCGGCGCCCGGTGTGGAAGCACTTGCTCGCGCCGTCGTCGCCGGTGGAGAAGGCGAACGTCTGGCCCTGCGCGATGCCCTGTTCCAGCACCGCGTCGGTGGCGGCGAACCCGCCGTCGTTGAGCGCATCGATTTCGCTGACGCCGAGCGAGCCGTTGACGATCGTGGTCGTGTTGTCGGTCACCGCGAGGTTGATGCCCTCGGCGACGGCGGTGTCGGAACTGATGTCGTGCATCAGGTAGAACGTCAGCGAGCCGACCTGGCCGCCGGCGGCGCCGACGATGGTCTGGCTGTCCAGTTCCCATTCGACGGTACCGCCGGTATCGCTGTTGGGCGTGCCGACCAGTTGCGTCGCGACCGGCTGCAACCCATTCGCCGAAGTGAAGGTGTCGAGCGAAGACAGCGTCTTGGTCATGTTGCCTTCGGCGAGGATGCCGATGTTGATGCCGGACGCCACCGGCAGGCTGTCCGCGCCGTAGATCGACGGGAAGTCCGTCGGCTGGTGGCCGGTCACCGCGGTGGTGGCGCCGCCTTTGTAGACCCGGTACAGCAGGTGCGGGATGTGCACGTTCTGCAGGCCGACCACGCCGTTGACGAACGGCTGCAGCGATGCCGGCAGGGTGGCGTCGCGGGTGTTCGCATAGGCCATGCGGCCGTCATGCGTCCTGACGCTGGCGAGCGATGTCTGGAACGCGCGCTGCACGTTCGCCGCCGGCGCATCGCCGGACACCAGGATGCGGTTCGGCGAAATCCTGACGTTGGTGAAGCCGGACATTTCCAGGAAGTGCGCCACCGCCTGCGCCTGCACGGCGCTGGGCGAGTAGCGCGACACGAACGCCTTGCCGGTGAGCGGCTTGAACCCGCGCCTGGAAATGTACGAATCCAGTTCCGCCTTGTTGCGCAATTTCAGGCCGATCACGATGTGCATCGGCTGCGTCGCCGCCAGTGCGCCGACGACCGCGTCGCCTTGCGCCATGCGCGTCGGCCGCGCCATCGACGTCACGTTCGGCGCCGAGGCGTTCGCCGCCGCGCCCGCGCCCAGGGTCAGTGCCACCACCAGCGCCTTCAAACGAAAATTCTTGGACATTGCAGATCCTGCCCTCAATGGAGTGGAAAGAACGCGCCGCGGGAGCCGCGGCGCGACATTTGCAACATTCGACGAATGCGCGCTCCCTCCTCGCATGAAAGGAAGCGCCGGTTCCGGTTCTTCACGTGCGAACGGGCGGAGGAAGGGGTATTGCGAGCGCCCGGACGTGGATCGCTCCGGGCGTTCCCAGCGCCAGGAGTTGGAACTTTATAACGTTGCGAAACCGTCCGTGCACCTTGCACTGCACCACGCCGCCGCGGACAGGCGCCCCGGCCCGGGCGGCATCACGAAAAACGCCGGCTTTCGCCGGCGTTTCGTCGCTGCACCGCTTGCACGGATCACCAGATCTTCACCCGCTTGTCCGGGGCGAGGTAGAGCTTCTGCCCGTCCTTCACGTCGAAGGCCGGGTACCAGGCGTCGAGGTTGCGCACGGTCAGCACGCGGTACATGCCCGGCGCATGCACGTCGGTGAGCACGCGGTTGCGCAGCGCTTCGTCGCGGAACTTGGTGCGCCACACCTGGGCGAAGCCGAGGAAGAAGCGCTGGTCCGGGGTGTAGCCGTCGAGCGCGGCCGGCTGCTTGCCGTTCCACGACGCGTGGTAGGCGTCGTAGGCCGTCGCCAGGCCGGCGACGTTGGCGATGTCCTCGCCGAGGGTGAGCTTGCCGTTGACGTGCAGGTCCGGGAACGGCGCGTAGGCATCGAACTGCGCGGCCAGCGCGGCGCCGGCGGCTTCGAACTTCTTCATGTCCTCCGGCGTCCACCAGTTGCGCAGCTTGCCGCTGGCGTCGAACAGCGCGCCGGTGTTGTCGAAGCTGTGGCTGACCTCGTGGCCGATCACCGAACCGATGCCGCCGTAGTTCACCGCGTCGTCGGCGTTGGGATCGAAGAACGGCGGCTGCAGGATCGCGGCCGGGAACAGCAGTCGGTTCTCCAGCGGCAGGTTCACCGCGTTCACCGTCTGCGGCAGCATGCACCACTCGTCGTGGCCGACCGGCTTGCCGAGCTTGGCGAGGTTGCGCCGGTACTCGAACTCGCCGGCGCGTTCGGCGTTGCCGAGCGCGTCGTCGCGCTTGACCTCCAGCGCGGAGTAATCGCGCCACGCATCCGGGTAGCCCACGTCGACCTTCAGCCCGGCGAGCTTGGCCTTGGCCTGCGCCTTGGTTTCGGGCGTCATCCATTCCAGCGCGTCGATGCGCTTGCCGAACGCGGCGAGGATGTTCTTCACCATCCCCTCGGCGCGCGCCTTGGTTTCCGGGGAGAAATGCCGGTCGGCGTAGAGCTTGCCGATCGCCTCGCCCAGCGCGCCGCTGGTGTCGTCGATCGCGCGCTTCCAGCGTTCGGCCTGCTGCGGCGTGCCGTTGAGCACGTGGCCGTGGAAATCGAAATTCTCGTCGGCGAAGGCCTTGGGCAGATACGGCGAGGCGCGGTCGAGCGCGTGGTAGGCGAGGTAGTCCTTCCAGGCATCGAGCGGCTGCGACTTCACCAGCGCGGAAATGCCGGCGACGGCCTTCGGCTGCCACACGATGAAATCCTGCTGCTGGCCGAGGCCGGCGGCGTCGAAGTACGCGGCCCAATCGAGTCCCGGCGCCCTGGCGTCGAAGTCGGCGCGCTTCCACGCGTTCGCGCCCTTCGCCACGTCGTTGGTGTCCTCCTGCGAGGCGTGCACCTTCGCGATCGCGGTTTCCAGGGCGAGGATGCGCGTGGCCTTGGCCTCCGCATCGGCGATGCCGGCGAGCGAGAGCACCTTCGCCACGTGCGCCTGATAGGCCTTGCGCAGGTCGGCCATGCGCCCGCCGTCGAGGTAGAAGCTGCGGTCGGGCATGCCGAGGCCGCCCTGCACGAGGTAGGGCGCGACGCGCGAGGGTTCGTTGATGTCCTGCGACACCCACAGGCCGAACAGGCGATCGGTGTAGTAGTTGGTGGCGTTGAGCAGGTCGACATCGGCGCGCAGCTGGCCGCCGAGGGTTTTGGCCAGCGCGCTCGCGTCGGAAATCGCGGAGATTGCGTCGAGTTCCGGTTTCACCGGAGCAAGGCCTTTGGCCTCGATCCCGGCTTCGTCCATGAACGCGGCGTAGTAGTCGCCGATCCGCTTTTCGTCGCCGCTGGCCTTGGCGTCCTTCGCCGCGGCTTCGACGATGTCGCGCGTGTCCTTCTGCGCCTGCTGCGCGAGCATGCTGAAGGCGCCGAAGTTGGAACGATCGGCGGGAATCTCGGTGGTCTTCATCCAGCCGCCGTTGGCGTAGCCGTAGAAGTCGTCGCCGGGCGCGACCGATTTGTCCATGCCGGCGGTATCGAAGCCGAAGCTGCCGAGCGCGGCCTTCGCCGGCGCGGCGGCTTGCGCGGCGGGTTTCGAGGCATCGGCGGAAGGCGCGGACGCACGATCGCAGGCGCCCAGCCCCGCGACCAGCGCGGCGGTCACGGCGAAGGCGAGCAGGGAACGATTCGGAATCGACGGCATCGGCGGATCCTCGGGGCAGGGGAAACCCCGAGCGTAGGACGCGGCCGCGTCGCGCGCAAAGGTCGTGGGTCACATGCGGCGTGCAACCGATCGGTCTCCGGTGGCATCCCGGGGGAAATGCCCACCGGGAAACCAGACGCCATGATCCGCCGACTCGCCCTGTCGTTGTTGTTGTGCCTGCCATTTGCGGCTTCCGCGCAAGCCGCGTCCCCGCCTACCACCGACGCGGCCGCGCCACGCGCCATCGCGCCCGCCACCGACCCCGCACGGCAGGTGCTCGACGCGTGGCTGGATGCCTTCGATTCGAACGACCGCGCGCGGCTGGAAGCCTTCCGCGTCCGCTACATGCCCAAGCTCAACGTCGACGGCATGCTCGGCTTCCACCAGCAGACCGGCGGCTTCCGGGTGCTTCGGCGCGAACCTTCGGCGCCGGGTACGGCGCGGGCGCTGGTGCAGGAAATGGATTCGGAAACCGTCGCGCGCGTCACCATCACCATGCGCAAGGGCGAACCGCCGGTACTGGGCGTGGAAGCGATCGAGCGCCCGGCCGATCTGCGCATCGCGCGGCTCGACCAGGCCGGTGCGATCGCCGCGCTGGCGGCGAAGGCCGATGCGGATGCGGCGAAGGATGCGTTCTCCGGCGTGCTGCTGGTCGCGCGCGGCGACGACATCCTGCTGCAGCGCGCCTGGGGCATGGCCGATCGCGATGCGAAGACGCCGGTCACGCTGGACACGAAGTTCCGCCTCGGCTCCATGGACAAGATGTTCACCGCGGTGGCGACGCTGCAACTGGTCGGCGCCGGCAAGTTGTCGCTGGACGGCAGCGTGGGCCAATACCTGCCGGGCTATCCGAACGCGGAGATCGCCAAGGTCACCATCCGCCAGTTGCTTACGCACGCCGGCGGCACCGGCGACATCTTCGGCCCGGAGTTCGACAGGCACCGCCTGGAATTGAAGACCCACGACGACTACGTGCGCCTGTACGGAACGCGCGGGCCGACGCATCCGCCAGGCCAGGGCTACGAATATTCGAACTACGGCTTCCTGCTGCTCGGCGACATCATCGAGCACGTGAGCGGGCACTCTTACTACGACTACGTCGACCAGCATGTGTTCGCGCCCGCGGGCATGCACGACACCGGCTCGCTGCCGGAGGACGTTGCCGTGCCGGACCGCGCGCACGCCTACACGCAAAAGGACGGACGCTGGATCGACGCCGCGGACACGCTGCCGTACCGCGGCACCGCGGCCGGCGGCGGCTACAGCACCGCGGGCGACCTGCTGAAGTTCGCGCGGGCGCTGCGCTCCGGGAAACTGCTGCCGCCCGCGCTGCTGGCCGAAGCCACGCGCAAGCAGACGCCGTGGTACGGCTACGGCTTCATGGTCGGCGAACACGAAGGCGTGCCGGGCTTCGGCCATGGCGGTGGTGCCGAAGGCATGAACGGCGCGCTGGAAATCTTCCCCGCGCAAGACGAAATCTTCGTCGGCCTCGCCAACGTCGATCCGCCGGAAGTGGAGCGCCTGGTCGATTACTACATGGCGCGGATGCCGCTCGGCAATTGAGTTCGGGTCCGACGCCCGGCGTTCACCGCGACAGCCGCCGTTCGATCTCCTCCAGCCGCAGGCCGCGCGTTTCGATGCCGGCGCGCAGCAACATCGCGCCCGCGGCCGCCATCGCGGCCGCGATCAGCAGAGCCGAAAGTTCGAAATGCTCGAAGAAGCCGCCCACGCCGAGCGCGGCGCCGAGGATGCCGCCGGCCTTGGAGCTGGCCGCGATCACGCCGGCGCCGGTGCCGCGCAGGTGCACCGGGTAGATCTCCGCCGCGTAGGGAATCAGCATCGCGATCACGCCGCTGGTGCTCACCAGCAGGGCCGCGACCGCGGCGACGTTCGCGGCCGGCGAACGCAATTGCAGCCAGCCGATCGCGGCGAACGCGAGCAGCGACAGCGCACTCAGCGCGATGAACAGCACCAGCGATTTCACCGAACTCCAGCGCTGGTACAGCCACACCACCACCGCGATGCCGGGCAGGGCGTACACCGCGCCCTTCGCCAGCATCGCGCTCGCGAGCTTCGGATCGACGCCGAGCTGCGCGAGGTTCACCGGCAGCCACAGCAGGAAGCCGAAATTCGCCAGTCCCCACGCGAGGCCGCACACCAGCAGGCCCCAGCTGATGCGCGCGTGGCCGCCGTGCAGCAGCGCGCGCAGTCCGCGCACCGGGTGCGGATCGTCGATGTCCGGCGCGCCGGGATGGTGCGCGTCGTCGGCTTCCACCTGCGCCGAGAACCGGCGCAGCACCGCGCGCGCCTGGTCGGGCAGGCCCGCGTCGGAGAGGAAGCGCGGCGATTCGGGGATGAAGCGGTTGAGGAACACGATCAGCGCGCCGGTCGGCAGGCCGAGCAGCCACAGCACGCGCCAGCTGAACATCGGTTCCAGCGTGGCCGCGGCGCCGGCCGCGAGCAGGTAGCCGGCGGACGTGCCGATGCCGCCGAGCGAGACCAGCAGCCAGCCGCGATACGCGGCCGGAACGGTTTCGGCCATCAGGGTGAACGCAACCGGCAGCAGGCCGCCGGCGGATGCGCCCATCAGGAAGCACATCACCAGGTTCCATTCGAAGCTCGGCATCGCGCCGCAGATCGCGGTGCCCATGAACATCAGCGCCGACAGCAGGATCGCCGAACAACGTCCGAACAGGTCGCCGATGCGGCCCCACAGCACCGAACCGACGGTGGTGCCGGTCAGCGCGACCAGCGCGAGCAGGCTCGCCGCCGGCTTAGTGATGCCGTATTCGTGGCTCATGCCCGGCACCACGAAGCCGAGCGTCGCCGGCTTCATCACGTCCACCGCCAGCGCCACCACCAGCACCGCGACCAGCTTCCAGTGCTCGCGGTTGAGCGCGACGTTGTCGGCGAGGTGGAAGTGCACGCGGCCGCCGCCCTGCAGCGTGCTGCGCATCTGCGCCATGCGCGGCATCAGCCCGTAGCCGGCGAACAGCACGCCGAGCGGGATCGCGGCCATGCCGGCCAGCATCCAGCCGTCCATCGGCATGCCCACCATTTCCCAGTGCGTGTGGCGGCCCATCAGGAACATCGGCGCATGCGCGAACACGCCGGCGACGATCAGCAGGCAACCGGTCCAGAACGCGAGCGGATGGTGGAAGGCGATGCCGCGCGCTTGCTGCGCGGGCATCGTGGCGGCCGGCGATGGCATCGCTTCAGTGTGCCGCATGCCGCCGCGCGCCGTCGCGCGAGGCCTTCAGGTGCGGAACCAGGGCTCGACCTTGCCGCGGATCTTCATCGTCATCGGCTGGCCGCGGCGGTCGAGCGCGCGCCCGGCCTGGACCCGGATCCAGCCCTCGCTGACGCAGTATTCCTCGACGTTGTGGCGTTCCTCGCCGTTGAAGCGGATGCCGATGCCGCGCTCGAGCAGGGCTTCGTCGTGGTATTTGCTGCGCGGGTCGTTGCTGAGGCGGTCGGGCGGGGCGTCGTTGGGCGTGTTCATGCGGCGCGATGCGTGGAAGTTCGCGATAGCCTAGCGCGGTGCGGCGCGGATGTCCGGTTTGGCGGACGCGTGGCGTATCGCACCCAATACGGGGAATGCTTCGGGGGAAGCGCATGGCCACCATCCGCCGCTCGCTGTTCGCGGGCGAAGTGCTGTACCAGCAGGGCGATCCGGCCGATTGCGCCTGGCTGATCGAGAGCGGGCAGGTCGCGCTCGCATCCAGCGACGGCCAGCGCCACCACGACCACGGCACCTTCGGGCCCGGCGAAATGCTGGACGAACTGTCCATGCTCGACCACGGCGCGCGCACCGCCACCGCGACCGCGGCCACGGATGCGGTGCTGCTCGCGATCGAGGACGAGGCCTTCCGCGAGCGCATCGATTCCTGCGACCCGATCGTGCGCGCGATGGTCGAGGGCCTCGCCCGGCGCATGCGCCGGATCCAGTCCGGCGGCGAGGCCGCGCATGCGGTCGAGGACCTGCCCGGCGAGGACCACGAACAGCGCACCGGCATCGACAAGCTGCGCCGCGACGCGCAGTTGCGGCAGGCGCTGGACGAAGGCGGCATCGAGGTCCGCTACCAGCCGATCTACGACATCCCCGCCGCGCGCGTGGCCGGCTACGAGGCGCTGGTGCGCTGGGAGCTGCCCGGCAACGGCATGGTCTCCCCGGCCGAGTTCATCAAGCTCGCCGAGGAAACCTCGCTGATCGTGCCGGTGGGCGAATACGTGCTCGAACGCGTCATCGCCGTGCTCGCCGCGTTGCGCGACGCCGGCGCCGACCCGCTGCCCGACATCGCGGTGAACCTGTCCGCGCGGCAACTGGTGGAGCCGGGCATGGCGCGGCAGATCGTGGACCGGGTCGAACGCGCGGGCCTGCCGCGTGGCGCGCTCAAGCTCGAGGTGACCGAAAGCCGCATGCTCGACTACGAACCGGTGGCCGCGGTGATGCGCCATTGCCGCGCGCACGGCATCCGCTTCGCGCTCGACGATTTCGGCACCGGCTATTCCAACCTCACCCACCTGCACAGGCTCGACTTCGAGTACGTGAAGATGGACCAGGCCTTCGCCCGGCACATGTTCGATTCGCCCAAGGCGATGGCGATCGTCGAGGCGATCGTCGCGATGGCGCACGGCATCGGCGCCAGCGTCATCTGCGAAGGGGTGGAAACGCAGGCGCAATTGCAGCGGCTGCGCGAACTGGGCGTGCGTTATGCGCAGGGTTACCTGATCGGCAAGGCCGCGCCCAGGGACGAGGTGCTGTCCGGCGCGGCCGCGCGCGGCCCGGCGGCCTGAATCAGCCCGAGGCGCGCGCCGCGGGGAATTCGCGGCGCAGCCAGCTGTCGACCAGGCCTTTTTCGTAACGCAGCGGGTCGCTGTCGCCGGGATAGGTGCCTTGCATGAACGCCGGATCGATGAGCCGGCGTTCGCCTTCGGCCACGACCTGGCCGTTGGCGTCGAGCTGGCGGAAGCGCAGCGTCATCCGTGGCGGGTAGATGTCGCGGATGATGCGGGTGTCCTGCATGTTCGGGCCGCGCCATGGCTCGTACTGGCCCGCGCGCTGGACGTCGAGAATGGTGAGCTGCAGCGTGTCGCCCGGTGGCAGCCGGCGTTCGGCCTGCCCGCGCATGTATTGCGCGAGGTCCTGCAGCCAGTCGCCTTGCCGCAGCAACTGGTGGCTGGCGGAGATGCGGGCTTCGCTGAAGGTCGAAGGATCGGCCCACGACACGCTCACCGGCCCTTGTTCGGGCAATGCGCCCGGCGCGGCCGCGGCCTGCGTGGCGGCATCGCCCGAGGTGGCGCAGCCGCCCAGCGCGAGCATGGCGCCCAGCAGGAACGGTGCGAAACGGAATCGGTGCATGGCGTGCTCCGGCGGCCGGGCTTGCAGGAAAGTATGCGTCCGCCGCCGCGCGCGCATCGTGAACGCGCGCGCCGGATTGCCGATGCGTTCAGCCCAGCCTGCGCGCCAGCAGGTAGTAGGCGAGGTTGCCGATGCCGGTGGCGGACAGCAGGATCGCCAGCGTCGAAGGACGCAGGTCGTCCAGGCCGAACGCCGTGATCACGGCGAAGCCCAGGCCCACGGCCAGCAGGGTGATGCCCCAGCGCAGCGAACCGTGGCGGCGGCGGACTTCCTCGCCTTCCAGCATCGAGCGCACCAAGTCCTGCGAGCCGTTGGCATCGACCATCTTGCGGCGCACGCCGGCGTCGACCACGGCCTTGATGGTGTAGGCGATGGCGAGGAACAGGCAGATCGGGATCAGGATTTCGACATTCATGGCGGGGCTCGTCCGGGCCGCGGAATGCGGCGTTCGGGGCAGTGGATACGGCGTTCGCGGCGCCGGTTGCGCGATTCGTCGCAAAGCCTTTGCAACCGGATCCGCGCAGTCCGTATCCCTTGCGCCATGGACGATGGCCGCACGCCCGAGGATCGCGCGCTGGTGACCGCCGTGCTGGGCGGCGAGCCCGGCGCGTTCGAACGCCTCGTGCGCGACTACCAGGGCCTGTGCTGGCACATCGTGCAGCGCATGGTCCGCAACCACGAGGACGCGCGCGACCTGTGCCAGGAAACCTTCCTGCGCGTGCACCAGTGCCTGCACCAGTACCGCCACGACGCGCCGCTGAAGGCATGGATCGGGCAGGTCGCGTATTCGGTCGCCAAGCGCCACCTGGAGCGCAAGCGCATCCCGATCGCCGAGGCCGCGGACGACGAAGGCGCGCCGTTGCACGAACGCGTCGCCGACGACTTCGACCTCGAAAGCGCCGTCGCCGACGACGACATCGCGCGTCGCCTGCATGCGGCCATCGAACGCCTGCCGCCCCTGCAACGCACCATCCTCACCCTCTACCACCTCGACGAGTTGCCGCTGGCGCAGGTTGCGCGCATCACCGGCCTCGCCGAAGGCACGCTCAAGAGCCATCTGTTCCGCAGCCGCAAGCGCCTGCAGGAATGGCTGGCGCCCGCGATGGGAGTCGCCGCATGAACAAGCCCGCCGATCGTTTCGACGAACGCGAATGGCGCCTGCAGGAACGCGCACTGCGCGAGGAACGCCTGCACGCCGGGGATGGCGGCGATGCGGAAGTCGCCGCGTACCGGCGCATCGTGCGCGCCCTGCGCGAACCCTTGCCGGATGCGTTGCCACCCGATTTCGCCATGCGGATGGCGGCGCGCGCCGCGCGTCCGCCCGTGCGTGGCGAGGCTGGCCCCGAACGCTGGCTGATGCGTGCGCTGGTCGCCGCCTTCGCCGCCTCCGCGCTGTACGTGGTCGCGAGCCAGGGCGGGCAATGGCTGCGCGCGACGCTCGACTTGCTGCCGGTCGCGGATGCGATGTCGTTGCGCAACTGGGGGCTGGCGCTCGGCGCCTGCGTCGCCATGACCTGGGCGTTGGGCCGCTGGCGGGATCCGTTCGGGCACGCGATGCGTTGAGGCGCGCCGCTACACTGCGCGGATGAACGCCGCGCACCGCGACAACGCCCTGGACGCACTGTTGCAACCCTTCGCCGAGGGGGCGTTGCGCTGGCCGGAACACGGGGCGCTGTTCCTGCGGGCGCGAGAAGGCGCGGCGCTGCATGCAGTCGGTGCGCACGGTTTTGCCGCGACCCAGCCGTTCAAGCCGGAAGCGGAGAAACTCGAACGCATCGGCGTCGAATTGCTGGACGAAGACGCGTTGCCGGACCACGCGTTCCCGCTGGTGCTGGTGCTGCCGCCGCGCCAGCGCGAGGAGGCGCGTGCGCTGCTGGCGAAAGCTTGCGCCGCCTGCGCGCAGGACGGCGTGGTCGTCGCCGCGGTCGCGAACGACGAGGGCGCGAAATCGCGCGAGGCGGACCTGAAGCAACTCGCCGGCGCGCTCGTGGTGCGAAGCAAGCACCACTGCCGTGTGTTCCACACCATGCCCGGTGCGAAGTTCGACGATGGATTGGTCGATGCATGGAAGGCGCAGGATGCGCCGCGCCCGATCGCCAGCGGTGATGTCCCGGCGGGAACCTTCCTCACCCGGCCCGGCGTGTTCGCCTGGGATCGCGTCGATGCCGCGTCGAAACTCCTGGCGTCGCACCTGCCTGCCGATTTGCACGGGCGCGTCGCCGATTTCGGCGCGGGCTGGGGGTATCTCTCGTTGCAGGTGCTGGCGCGTTGCCCGCGCGTGGCTTCGCTGGACCTGTACGAAGCCGATGCGCGTTCGCTCGCGTTGGCCGAAGGCAACCTCGTCGATGCCCGTGTTCCCGCGCATTTCCATTGGCAGGACGTCGCGAGCGGTGTCCCCGGACGTTTCGACGCCATCGTCTGCAACCCGCCGTTCCATGCGCTCGGGCGCGGCGAACGCCCCGACATCGGGCGCGCGTTCATCGCTTCGGCCGCGAATGCGCTGCAACCGGGCGGCGCGCTGTGGCTGGTGGCGAATCGGTACCTTCCCTACGAAGACGCGCTGGCCGATGGCTTCGCGTCGGTGCGCATCGTCGCGCAGCAGGGCGGTTTCAAGATCGTGCATGCGGTGAAGTCGTGAAGCTGGTCAAACGCCTCGCCAACCTCGGCTACGGCAGCCGCAAAGAGGTCGCGTGGATGTTCCGCGAAGGCCGCGTCGCCGATGCGGATGGCGAGGTGCTGTACGCCGACGATGTGGTGCCGCACGAGGCGATCCGCGTCGACGGCGAACCGCTGGATCCGCCGCCGGGCCTGTTGCTGATGCTGCACAAGCCGCTGGGCGTGACCTGTTCGACCAGGGATCCCGGTCGCGTCGTGTACGACCTGCTGCCGCCGCGCTTCCGCCTGCGCAATCCCGCGCTGTCGACGGTCGGGCGATTGGACCGCGATACCAGCGGCCTGCTGCTGCTCACCGACGATGGACAGTTGCTGCACCGGATCATCGCGCCGAAATCGAAACTGCCGAAGGTCTATCGCGCCACCCTCGCGCAGGATTTGCGTGGCGACGAGGCCGTGCTGTTCGCCAGCGGCACGTTGATGCTGGATGGCGAAACGGTGCCGCTGCTGCCGGCGGAGCTCGAAACCATCGACGCGCGCACTGCGCGCCTCACCCTGCATGAAGGTCGCTATCACCAGGCGCGGCGCATGTTCGCCGCGACCGGCAACCATGTCGTCGCGCTGCATCGCGAACGCATCGGCGGCTTGGCGCTCGATGATTTGGCGGAAGGCGAATGGCGGATCCTCGGCGATGCGGAACGCGTGCGGCTATTCGCCGTCTAGCAGTTTCGCGTAACCGTTCGCGCCGAGCTCGCGCATCGTCGCGATGTTGCGCTCGACGATCGCATCGGGTTCCGGATAGGCCGCGACCGCGCGATCCACGCTGTCCTCGCGCAGCAGGTGCAGGATCGGCCAGGGCGCGCGGTTGGTGAGGTTCCCTGCGTCGTCCGGTTCGGTGTCCGCGAACTGGTAATGCGGATGGAAGCTGGCGACCTGCAGCACGCCGCCCAGCTCCATCGCCTCGAGCAGTGCGTCGGCATCGTCGAGGAAATCGTTGTAGTCGAGGAAGTCCTGCAAGACCCGCGGGTGCACCAGCAGCGTGGTGTCGATCTCCTGCGCGGGCGTGTCGCGCAACAAGGCCATTTCCTCGCCCAGCTGTTCCAGCAACGCGCGCTCCGTGGTCGCGTCGCTGACCACGATCCGCACCTGTCGTTTCGCGTAGACCGCCTTCGCGAACGGGCACAGGTTGAGCCCGATCACCGCGCGTTCCAGCCAGCGGCGGACGTCGGTTTCGACGCGCGCGTCGTCGGGGATGGCATCGGGGTTTTGCATGATCTGGCGGAACCCTCGCGTGGTGACTTCCGACCATTGCAGGCGCATGGCCGGGCGCGCAGCGTAGCCCAATCGAACGGGCGAATCCGGGGAACGCATGGCACCGAAGTTCATGTTGGCATTGGCGCTGGGAAGCCTCGCGGCCTGCGCGACGGTGCCGTCGTTGACCGTCCCTGCGGGAATGCAGGCGTTGAATCCGCACATGGTGCTGCTGCCGGGGACCTACGATCCGGAGCAGGGCGACGGCCAGCCCGACGGCAACAGCATCCTGATCCGCGCGCCGGAGGGGCTGGTCGTGTTCGACACCGGGCGCCACGAGCGGGCCTTCACCGGCCGCATCATCGCCGCGGCGGATGCATGGCGGCTGCCGGTCGTGGCGATCGTCAACAGCCATTGGCACCTCGACCATGTCAGCGGCAACGTGCCGCTGCGCGTGCGCTGGCCGCAGGCGAAGGTGTATGCGAGCACCGCGATCGAAGGCGCGATGCAGCACTTCCTCGCCGATTCGCGCAAGGCGGCCGCGGCGCGCCTGGCGACGCTGCCGGTGGACAGCGCCGAAGCCGGATACATCCGCGCCGGCATCGCGCGCATCGATGCCGGGCCGAAACTGTTCCCGACCGATCCGGTGCTGGCATCCGGGCGCTTGCGCATCGCCGGCATGCGGTTCCACGTCGGGCTGGAGAAGAACGCGGTGAGCGGCGGCGATGTGTGGCTGCTCGATCCGTCCACGCGCACGCTGCTGTCCGGCGACCTGGTGAATTTTCCCGCGCCGTTCTTCGACACGGCCTGCCCGCATGGTTGGAGCGAAGCGCTCGGCCGGCTCGATGCGCAGCCCTTCGACACGCTGGTGCCCGGGCACGGTGCGCCGATGACGCATGCGCAGTTCGCGACGTACTGGCATGCCTTCGAGGGATTGCTGGCCTGCGCCGCGACCGATGCGGCGGTCGCGGACTGCGCCGCCGGCTGGGAACGCGACCTCGGCCCGTTGCTGCCTGCAGATCAGTACAAGCTCAGCCGGATGCTGCTGGACTACTACTTCCCGGCCGTGCTGCGCGCCGAACCCGCGAAGCGCGACAGGTATTGCCACGCCGGGTGACGGGCCGCATCGATTGCCGCATGCTGGCGCGATGCGAACGACCGCGACAGGCCCCGATACGCACGCACGCCAACGCCGCGCGGCGCTGGTGATGCTTGCCGCGGTCGCGTTGTTCGCGTTGATGGACGCATGCCTGAAGACCTTGTCCGAACGCTATCCGCCGTTCCAGGTCGCGACCCTGCGCGGCGCGGCCTCGTTGCCGCTGGTGCTGGCGTGGTCGCTGGCGACGGTCGGGATCGCGCCGTTGTTGCGCGTGCGCTGGCCGTTGCATCTGCTGCGTGGCGCGATCGGCGTGATAATGATGGCGACGTTCGTGTACGCGTTGAAGCGCATGCCGCTGTCGACCGCCTACACCATCTTCTTCGTCGCCCCGTTGCTGATCACCGCGATGTCGGTGCCCTTCCTCGGCGAACGCGTCGGCCCCAGGCGCTGGACCGCGATCGGCATCGGCCTGCTCGGCGTGCTGGTCGTGTTGCGCCCGAGCGGCGCCGGCATGGCCAGCCTCGCCGGACTCGCGGTGCTGCTGGCGGCGTTCGGCTATGCGGTGTCGGCGATCACCGTGCGCGTGCTCGCGCGCAGCGATTCCAACCAGGCGATGGTGGTGTGGCTGCTCGCGCTGATGGCGCTGGGCTCCGGCGCGTTGGCATGGCCGGGCTGGCAACCCATCCACCACGACGACCTATGGTTGATCGCGGGCATCGGCGTGGTCGGCGCGCTCGGCCAATACACGATCACCCATGCCTTCCGCCTGGGTGAGGCCTCGCTGCTCGCGCCGCTGGAATACACCGCGCTGGTCTGGGGCGTGCTGCTGGACGCATTCGTCTGGGGCGTGTTGCCGAATTCGGTCACTTGGCTCGGCGCCGGGATCATCATCGCCAGCGGCCTGTACCTGATCCGCAGGGAAAGCGCGCATCCGCCGGTGGAGCCGATCGCGCCACCCTGATGGCGGCATTCCCCATGTCCGCTTTGCGCCTGTCGCCGCGTAAGCAGGGAGGCGCGCTTCCGCGCAATCGATGGAGACACGGAATGAAGAAGCCCTCGACGCGTTCGGTCGCCGCACTCGCGTCTGTCGCGCTGCTGGCCACGCTGATCGCCCATGCCGCGCGGATGGACGCCAGGGGCATGGCCGCGGAGGACGCATCCGCCGACTTGCTGCCGAATGCGAAAGCCGCGCGCCTCGCCGCGCCCGTCGCGGCCCGGGTGCGCGCGGGCAATCCCGCGGCGGCGCCGAGCCAGGGCGACGTCGGCGACGTGGATTCCTTCGGACGTTCGCTCGTCTGGCTGGGCGTGACCCAGGGCAACCTCGACTTGTCGTCGAGTTGCCCGCCGGACGATGGGGACCCGACCACGAATTGCGTGGTCCTCAACGCGGCGCCGGCCGCGACGGCGTTCACGCTGAACGACATCGGCCACGTCACGTTGCCGGGCAAGTCCGCGAATTCGTTGTTGTGCTACTGGTTCTCCCCGATCCTGAGCGTGGACTACCTCAATCCGGGCGCCGCCAGCGACACCGGCATGCTCGCGTACTCGCCCACGCTCACCGTCGAAAGCGAGGTGCTGAACGACCCGGCGCTGATCGACCCGACCACCGGCCTGCCGTTCGACGGCAAGCTGGTCACCGGCATGACCTCGTCCGAGCATTTCGAAGTGCCGCTTGCACCGGGCCAGCAGCAGTTCGAACGATCGCGCGATTCGACCGTGTGCATCGCCGGCCTGCTCAGCAAGCAGGCGCTGGTCGGTACCTACGGCTTGACCGACGACCTGGCGAAGAAGGTATTCAAGAAGCCGATCACCATCCGCCTCAACGTCAACGGCAGCGTGCGCCTGGTCGACGAGGCGAGCCTGATGTTCGGGTTGCGCATCGTCGGCGACTGAACGCCGCCCTTGTCGGCGAATGCGAGGGCGGGCCGCGCGCCCGCCTTCGCTTTGCTAACGTCGCGGCACGATGCCGCTCATGTTGGTCCTGCTGCTGTTGCTCGCCTTGGTTGCGTTGTGGGCCTTGCTGCTGCCGTTCTCGTTGTGGATGCGCTACCGCAACGGCAAGGCGCGCCGACGCGCGATCGGCTGGATTGTCGGCGCGAATGCGTGGGCGTTCGCAGTCTCTGCCGGCGCGTTCCTGCTTGGCGCGTGGATCGGCGGGCACTGGATCGCGGACGCGCTGCGCGATGCCTGCCTCGGGTTGCTGGCGGGAACCGCATTCGGCCTGGCCGCGCTCTAGTCCAGCCGGTTCGAAGCGCGCCCGGACGGTTTCTTCTACACCCCGAACCGCTGGCTGGTGCTGCTGCTCACCGCGCTCGTCGCTGGCCGAATCGCGCTGGGGGGGGGGGACGCTGGCATGCGTCGATCGCTTCGGATCTCGAGTTACTGGCATGGCGGGCCGGCTTGTTCGCGCTCGCCGGCCTGCTGCTGGGCCATGCCCTGGCCTACGCCTGGGGGCTGAGGGCGCTCTTCCGGCGCTGGCGGCGGGGCATCGGCTGATTTCATCCGGGGGAATCGAGGATTCGTGCATCGCGATTGGCGCCAGCCATGCGTCTGTGGCCACAATAGGGTTCGAATCCTGCGTTGGAGCCCGGCATGGCCGCACCCAAGGAAGCCCGCGTTCCCGACATCGGCGGCTACGACGACGTGCCGGTGATCGAGGTCCTGGTCAAGCCGGGCGACACCGTCGCCAAGGACCAGGGCCTGGTCACGCTGGAATCCGACAAGGCGACGATGGAAGTGCCGGCCCCGTTCGCGGGCACGGTCAAGGAAGTGAAGGTCAAGCTCGGCGATGCCCTCTCCGAAGGCAGCCTGGTCGCGCTCATCGAACCGGCCGACGAAGCCGCCACCGCGCCGGCGCGGGCCGAACCCGAAGCGCCGCGCAAGGAACAGCCCGCATCCGAAACCGGCGCCAAGGTGCAGCCGGTCGAAGTCCCGGCGCAGCCCGACCGCCTGACCGCGGAGTCCATCGCCGATGTCGAAAGCGGCGCACCGGTCCCGGCGATGGCGCCGGTGGCCGAACCCGGCGATCCCGCCAGTCGCCCGCCGCTGCGTTTCGAAGCCGACGCGGTGTTGCCCGGCAAGGTGCCTTACGCGAGTCCCGCGGTGCGCCTGTTCGCGCGCGAACTCGGCGTCGACCTGTCGCAGGTCGCCGGTACGCAGCGCGGCGGCCGCATCAGCAAGGAAGACGTGCAGAAGTTCGTCAAGTCCGCGCTGTCCGGCGGCAGTGCCGCACCGGCCTCGAGCGGCGGCGGTGGCGGATTGAACCTGATTCCATGGCCGAAGGTGGATTTCGCCAAGTTCGGCGAGATCGAAAGCAAGCCGCTGTCGCGCATCCAGAAGATTTCCGGCGCGAACCTCGCGCGCAACTGGGCGATGATCCCGCACGTCACCCAGCACGACGACGCGGACATCACCGACCTCGAAGCGCTGCGGGTTGCGTTGAACGACGAAAACGCGAAGGCGATCGCCGCGGGCAAGGCCGGCAAGCTGACGATGCTCGCGTTCCTGATCAAGGCCAGCGTCGCCGCGCTGAAGAAGTATCCGAACTTCAACGCTTCGCTCGATGGCGACAACCTCGTCCTCAAGAAGTACTACCACATCGGTTTCGCCGCCGACACGCCGAACGGGCTGGTCGTGCCGGTGCTGCGCGACGCGGACAAAAAGGGCGTGATGCAGATCGCGCAGGAAATGGGCGAACTCGCCGCGCTCGCGCGCGACGGCAAGCTCAAGCCGGAGCAGATGCAGGGCGGCTGCTTCACCATCAGTTCGCTCGGCGGCATCGGCGGCACCGCGTTCACCCCGATCATCAACGCGCCGGAAGTCGCGATCCTCGGCGTGTCGAAGTCGGACACGAAGCCGGTGTGGAACGGCGAGAAGTTCAAGCCGCGGCTGGTCCTGCCGCTGTCGCTCAGCTACGACCACCGCGTGATCGACGGCGCCGCGGCCGCGCGCTTCACCGCCTACCTCGCGCAACTGCTCGGCGACATGCGCCGGGCGATGCTTTGAGGGCGCGACGATGGCGACGATCGAACTGAAGGTTCCCGACATCGGCGGCTACGACGACGTGCCGGTGATCGAATTGCTGGTCAAGGTCGGCGACAGCGTCGCCAAGGACCAGGGCTTGGTCACGCTGGAATCGGACAAGGCGACGATGGAAGTGCCGGCATCGCAGGCCGGTGTGATTAAGGAATTGAAGGTCAAGCTCGGCGACAAGGTCAGCGAAGGCAGCGTGATCGCATTGGTCGAAGCCGAAGGCACTGCTTCCGCAGGAGCGGGTTCGGCCGCGACCGCGACAGCTTCAGAACCAGTCGCGGTCAAGCCCGCTCCTACAAAAGTGGAAGCAGCTACGCCCGTTGCGAAACAGGTGTCTGCAACGCCCGCGCCGCAGGCAGCCGCATCGTCCGGCCGCAAGGCCGACATCGAATGCGCGATGGTGGTGCTCGGCGCTGGCCCCGGCGGCTACACCGCCGCGTTCCGCAGCGCCGACCTCGGCCTCGATACCGTGCTGGTCGAACGCTACGCATCGCTCGGCGGCGTCTGCCTCAACGTCGGCTGCATTCCGTCGAAGGCGCTATTGCATGCCGCCGACGTGATCGAGCAGGCCGCGCACGCATCGGAGTACGGCGTCGATTTCGGCAAGCCGAAGATCGCCATCGACAAGTTGCGCGAATACAAGGACAAGGTCGTCGGCCAGCTCACCAAGGGCCTGGCCGGCATGGCGAAACAGCGCAAGGTGCGGGTGGTGCAGGGCACCGCGAAATTCGTCTCCGCGAACGAACTCGAGATCGCCGGCGCCGACGGCAAGGCGCAGTTGCTGCGTTTCGCGAACTGCATCATCGCCGCCGGTTCGCAGCCGGTGAAATTGCCGTTCTTCCCGTGGGACGACAAGCGCGTCATGGATTCGACGGACGCGCTCGACCTCGCCGACGTGCCGAAGAAGTTGCTCGTCGTCGGCGGCGGCATCATCGGCCTGGAAATGGCGACGGTGTACCGCGCGCTGGGCAGCGAGGTGACCGTGGTCGAGTTCATGCCGCAACTGATGCCCGGCGCGGATCCGGACCTGGTGAAGCCGCTGGCCGATCGCCTGAAGAAGCAGGGCGTGGCCGTGCACCTGAAGACCAAGGTGGTCGAAGCCAAGGCGCAGAAGGCCGGCATCGCCTGCACGTTCGAGGGCGACGGCATTCCCGAAACCAGCGTGTTCGACCGCGTGCTGGTCGCGGTGGGCCGCAGCCCGAACGGCGGCAAGCTCGATGCCGACAAGGCCGGCGTGCGCGTCGGCGAACGCGGCTTCATCGATGTCGATGCGCAGATGCGCACCAACGTGCCGCACATCTTCGCCATCGGCGACCTCGTCGGCCAGCCGATGCTGGCGCACAAGGCGACGCACGAAGGCAAGCTCGCCGCGGAAGTCGCCGCCGGCGAGAAGAAGGAGTGGGTCGCGCGGGTGATCCCGTCGGTGGCCTACACCGATCCGGAAATCGCTTGGGTCGGCGTCACCGAAACCGAGGCGAAGGCCAAGGGCCTGGAGGTCGGCGTCGGCAAGTTCCCGTGGGCCGCTTCGGGCCGCGCCATCGGCCTCGCCCGCACCGAGGGCTTCACCAAGCTGGTGTTCGACGAAGGATCGCATCGCATCCTCGGCGGCGGCATCGTCGGCGTGCACGCGGGCGAACTGATCGCCGAGGTCGCGCTGGCGATCGAGATGGGCTGCGAGGTCGAGGACATCGGCCACACCATCCATCCGCATCCCACGCTCAGCGAATCGGTGGGCATGGCGGCCGAGGTGTACGACGGCACCATCACCGATCTGTACCTGCCGAAGAAGAAATAACCGCTTTTCCCTCTCCCCGGGTGCCCGAAGGGCGGGAGAGGGGCGTCCCGAAAAAAGGAAGCCCCGGCGGAGACGGGCCGGGGCTTCGGGACCTGCTCGCGATCGACGAGGAAGGAGTGCAGGCCTGCGGGGTGTGACCCGCTCCCGGGGCAAAGGTTCCGGGATGCCGGCCCGGCCGACGGGCAACGCTTGGGCGTTGCCGGGGATTTTGCCCCCCTGCTATAATTTTTCGGCTTCGCAGGGCCGTTTTGCGGTACGACCGGCCCGCCTCCGCAAGCTGAACAGGGCCGCGCGTGCACGATCCCATCGCCGCGAACCGCCGGTCGGCAATGCGGGCGGTGGCCGTGCAGGCCGTCGTCGCGCTGCTGGTCGCGCTGGCCTTCCTTGTCGGGGACGGGGCGCGTGCGGCGGCTGCGGCTGCCACCGGGGGGCTGGCGCTGGCGCTGGGCAATGGATTCGCGACGCTGCTCTCGCTGCGTGGCGCGATACCGGCCCGGTTCGCCTTCGCCGCCCTGCTGGCGGGGACGACGGCGAAGTGGTTGGTGGTGTTCGTGGCGCTGGGCATCGCGCTGCGGGTATGGCAACTGCCGCCGCTGCCGATGCTGGCGGGGTTGGTAACGGGTTTGGTGGCCTGGTTGGCGTGTCTGCGCCGGCTGGGGACGCAACGGGCGACGAAGGGTTGAGCGTGAGCGAAAACACGGGCATGACCGAAGCCGCCACCGGCGGTTCGACCGAATACATCAACCACCACCTGCACTTCTGGCAGGTGAAGGTGGGCGACAGCACGTTCATGACGCTCAACGTCGACACGTTGATCTTCACCTTCGTGCTGTCGGTATTGTTCTTCGTCTCGTTCCGGATGGCCGCGCGCAAGGTCACTTCCGGCGTGCCCGGCAAGTTCCAGGCCTTCGTCGAGATGATCGTCGGCTTCGTCGACGGCCTCGTGCGCGAGACCTTCCATGGCCGCAGCAAGCTGATCGCGCCGCTGTCGATCACGATCTTCTGCCTCGTGTTCCTGATGAACTTCATGGACATGGTACCGGTGGACTTCCTGCCGTGGGCGTGGAAGACCGGACATGCCGTCGCCGGCGCCGATCCCGAGCACGCCTACCTGCGCGTGGTGCCGACCGCCGACCTCAATACCACGCTCGGCCTCGCGCTGGCGGTGTTCCTGCTGATCCAAGTGTTCGGCATCTCGCACAAGGGCGTGGGCGGCTTCACCAAGGAAATCTTCACCGCGCCGTTCCACGCGCACAGCACCGGCATGAAGATCCTGCTCGCGCCGGCCAACCTGCTGCTGCGCGTGATCGAGGAAGGCGTGCGCCCGCTCAGCCTGTCGCTGCGACTGTTCGGCAACATGTACGCGGGCGAGCTGATCTTCATCCTGATCGCGCTGATGACCCTGAACTCTTCGCTCGCGCACGTGGGCACGTGGGCGATGGGCACGATGCAGCTGGTCGCCGGCTTCGGCTGGACCGCGTTCCACATCCTGATCATCCTGCTGCAGGCCTTCATCTTCATGATGCTGACCATCGTCTACCTCAGCATGTCGGCCGAAAGCCACTGACCCCGTTTTTCGTTTCGCTTTTCCCTTCCACCACGCTTAATCGCAACGATCCAACCGGAGCAACACCATGGACCACGCAACCCTCGTCGCCGAAGTTCTCAAGTTCACCGTCATCGCGGCCGGCCTCCTGATCGGCCTCGGCGCCCTCGGCACCGCGATCGGCTTCGCCATCCTCGGCGGCAAGTTCCTCGAGGGTTCGGCCCGCCAGCCGGAGCTGACCCCGATGCTGCAGACCAAGATGTTCATCGTCGCCGGCCTGCTCGACGCCGTGCCGATGATCGGCGTCGCCATCGCGCTGCTGCTGCTGTTCGCCAACCCGCTGCTGGGTTCGATCGCCTGATCCCCAGGATCGGCTGAACACGCACGCGATTCAGGCATCGCCGGCGGCGTCGCGTCGCCGGCACCAGGAGCAAGTTCATGCTACCCAACCTCACCCTCGTCATTCAGGGCCTCGCGTTCTTCGCGGTCGCGTGGCTGGTGATGAAGTTCATCTGGCCGCCGATCATCGCGGCCATCGAGGAACGCCAGCAGAAGATCGCCGAAGGCCTCGCCGCCGCCGACAACGCGCAGAAGAACCTCGCCCAGGCCGAAGAAAAGGCCAACGAGGAACTGAAGGCCGCGCGCGCCAAGGCCAACGAGATCATCGATCAGGCGCACCAGCGCGCGAACCAGATCGTCGACCAGGCCAAGCAGGACGCGATCGCCGAGGCCGGCCGGCAGAAGGCCCTCGCCGAAGCGGAGATCGACGCCGCGTCGAACCGCGCCCGCGAGGAACTGCGCAAGCAGGTTTCGTCGCTGGCGGTGACCGGTGCCGAGAAGCTGCTCAAGCGCGAGATCGACGCCAACGCCCACAAGGCGCTGCTCGACGAACTGGCCGCGGAGATCTGAGGCCATGTCGCAGGCCCTGACCCTCGCCCGTCCGTATGCGCGCGCTGCGTTCGCGCTGGCGCGCGACGCCGGCAAGCTGGCCGGATGGTCGGACGCGCTCGGCTTCGCCGCGCGCGTCGCCGCCGATCCGCAGGCGGCCGCGCTGCTGGGCCATCCCCGGCTCGGTCGCGACGACGCGGTCGCGCTACTCGCGCCCGGAGGAGCCGACGGCGCGTTCGCCGATTTCCTCGGCCTGCTGTTCGACAACCGCCGCCTCGCGCTGCTGCCGGAAATCTCCGGCCTGTACGACGAACTGCGGCTCGAGTCCGAGCGCGTGGTCAAGGCGAGGGTGACCTCCGCGACGGCGTTGCCGGCGGCCGAACTCGAATCGATCAGGGCCGCGCTGAAGAAGCGCTTCGGCCGCGAGGTCGAGATCGAGGCGGCGGTCGACGAAGCGCTGATCGGCGGCGCGGTGATCGATGCCGGCGATGTGGTCATCGACGGTTCGCTGCGCGGCAAGCTCGAACGCCTGCAGGCCACGCTCGCGCAATAACGCAACACACACGCATTCAATCGAACGCCGGCGGCGACGCCGGCACCACAGGAAACACCGATGGCTACCAGCACGCTCAATCCGTCCGAAATCAGCGAACTGATCAAGACCCGCATCGAGAAGGTGAAGCTCGCCGCCGAAGCGCGCAACGAAGGCACCGTGACCAGCGTGTCCGACGGCATCGTGCGCATCCACGGCCTCGCCGACGTGATGCAGGGCGAAATGATCGAGCTGCCGGAGAACACCTTCGCGCTGGCGCTGAACCTGGAGCGCGATTCGGTCGGCGCGGTGGTGCTGGGCGACTACGAGCACCTGCGCGAAGGCGATACCGCCAAGACCACCGGCCAGATCCTGTCGGTGCCGACCGGCCCGGCGTTGCTCGGCCGCGTAGTGAACGCGCTGGGCGAGGCGATCGACGGCAAGGGCCCGATCAATTCCGACACCAAGGCGCCGGTGGAATGCATCGCCCCGGGCGTGATCTGGCGCAAGTCGGTGTCGCAGCCGGTGCAGACCGGCTACAAGTCGGTCGACTCGATGATCCCGATCGGCCGCGGCCAGCGCGAGCTGATCATCGGCGACCGCCAGACCGGCAAGACCGCGCTGGCGATCGACGCGATCATCAACCAGAAAGATTCCGGCATTAAGTGCATCTACGTGGCGATCGGCCAGAAGAACTCGACCATCGCCAACATCGTGCGCAAGCTGGAAGAGTTCGGCGCGATGGCCTACACCACCGTCGTCGCCGCCTCGGCCTCCGAATCGGCCGCGATGCAGTACATCGCCGCGTATTCGGGCTGCACCATGGGCGAGTACTTCCGCGACCGCGGCGAAGACGCGCTGATCATCTACGACGACCTGTCCAAGCAGGCCGTGGCCTACCGCCAGATCTCGCTGCTGCTGCGCCGCCCGCCGGGCCGCGAAGCCTACCCGGGCGACGTGTTCTACCTGCACAGCCGCCTGCTCGAGCGCGCCGCGCGCGTGAGCGAGGAGTACGTCGAGAAGTTCACCAACGGCGCCATCAAGGGCAAGACCGGTTCGCTGACCGCGCTGCCGATCATCGAAACCCAGGCCGGCGACGTGTCGGCGTTCGTGCCGACCAACGTGATCTCGATCACCGACGGCCAGATCTTCCTCGAAACCGACCTGTTCAACGCCGGCATCCGCCCGGCAGTGAACGCCGGCATCTCGGTGTCGCGCGTCGGTGGCGCGGCGCAGACCAAGATCATGAAGAAGCTGTCCGGCGGCATCCGCATCGCGCTGGCGCAGTACCGCGAGCTCGCCGCGTTCGCGCAGTTCGCCTCCGACCTCGACGACGCCACCCGCAAGCAGCTCGAGCGCGGCCAGCGCGTGACCGAACTGATGAAGCAGAAGCAGTACGCGCCGATGTCGGTCGCCGAACAGGCGCTGTCGATCTACGCCGTGGACAAGGGCTACATGGACGACGTGCCGGTGGCCAAGATCGGCGACTTCGAATCCGGCCTGCACGCGCACTTCGCCAACACCGCCGGCGAGCTGATGAAGTCGGTGGCCGCGAGCGGCGACTGGAACGACGACATCGAGGCCGCGTTCAAGAAGGGCATCGAGGACTTCAAGGCGACCGGCAGCTGGTAAGCGCCGGACGTAACCGCGCGGGTCGCTGACCCGCGCCGTCGATCGACGAAGAAGAGACGAGCATGGCAGGCGGAAGGGAAATCAAAACCAAGATCAAGAGCGTGCAGAACACCCGCAAGGTGACGCGCGCGCTCGAGATGGTCTCGGCCTCCAAGATCCGCAAGGCGCAGGAGCGGATGAAGGCTTCGCGCCCGTACGCGCGCGCGATGAAGCAGGTGATCGGCCACCTCGCCCAGGCGAATTCCGAATACCGGCATCCCTACCTGGTCGAGCGTGCGGACGTGAAGCGCGTCGGCTACGTCATCGTGTCCTCCGACCGCGGCCTCGCCGGCGGCCTCAACAACAACCTGTTCCGCAAGCTGCTCGCGGAGATCCGCGGCTGGCAGGAGAAGGGCGTCGAAGTCGACGTCGTCACCATCGGCCAGAAGGCCTCGGTGTTCTTCCGCCGGCTCAAGGTCGGGATGCTGGCCTCGGTCACGCACCTGGGCGACACCCCGCACGTCGAGCAGCTGGTCGGCGTCATCAAGGTGATGCTGGACGCCTACTCGTCCGGCCAGGTCGACCGCGTGTTCCTCTGCTACAACGATTTCGTCAACACGATGACGCAGAAGGCGACCTTCGACCAACTGCTGCCGTTGCCGGAATCGGAAACCCAGGTCGCCAGGCACGACTGGGACTACATCTACGAACCCGACGCGCAGGCGGTGCTGGAACACGTGCTGACCCGCTACGTCGAGTCGCTCGTGTACCAGGCGGTGATGGAGAACGTCGCCTCCGAGCACGCCGCGCGCATGGTCGCGATGAAGGCCGCGAGCGACAACGCGACCAAGCTGATCGGCACCCTCAACCTCGTCTACAACAAGGCGCGGCAGGCGGCGATCACCCAGGAAATCTCCGAGATCGTCGGCGGCGCCGCGGCGGTCTGAGCACACGACATGCAACAAGACATCTTCGAATCGGGAAATGCCATGAACACCGCCAACACCAGCACCAGCCAGGGCAAGGTCGTCCAGATCATCGGCGCCGTCGTCGACGTCGAATTCCCGCGCGAAAGCGTGCCGAAGGTGTACGACGCGTTGAAGGTGCAGGGCACCGAGATCACGCTGGAAGTGCAGCAGCAGCTGGGCGACGGCGTGGTCCGCTGCATCGCGCTGGGCTCCACCGACGGCCTGAAGCGCAACCTGGTGGCCGACAACACCGGCCGCGCGATCTCGGTGCCGGTCGGCATCGGCACGCTGGGCCGGATCATGGACGTGCTCGGCAACCCGATCGACGAGGCCGGCCCGGTCAAGGCCGACACCACGTGGGAAATCCACCGCGCGGCGCCGAGCTACGAAGACCAGGCCAGCACCACCGAGCTGCTGGAAACCGGCATCAAGGTGATCGACCTGATGTGCCCGTTCGCCAAGGGCGGCAAGGTCGGCCTGTTCGGCGGCGCCGGCGTGGGCAAGACCGTCAACATGATGGAACTGATCAACAACATCGCGACCGAGCACTCGGGCCTGTCGGTGTTCGCCGGCGTGGGCGAGCGCACCCGCGAGGGCAACGACTTCTACCACGAGATGCAGGAGTCGGGCGTCGTCAACGTCACCGAGCACGAGAAGTCCAAGGTGGCGATGGTGTACGGCCAGATGAACGAGCCGCCGGGCAACCGCCTGCGCGTGGCGCTGACCGGCCTGACCATGGCCGAGTACTTCCGCGACGAAGGCCGCGACGTGCTGCTGTTCGTGGACAACATCTACCGCTACACCCTGGCCGGCACCGAAGTGTCCGCGCTGCTGGGCCGCATGCCGTCCGCGGTGGGTTACCAGCCCACCCTGGCCGAGGAAATGGGCGTGCTGCAGGAGCGCATCACCTCCACCAAGACCGGTTCGATCACCTCGATCCAGGCCGTGTACGTGCCCGCGGACGACCTGACCGACCCGTCGCCGGCGACCACCTTCGCGCACCTCGACGCGACCGTCGTGCTTTCGCGCAACATCGCCTCGCTCGGCATCTACCCGGCGGTGGACCCGCTGGATTCGACCAGCCGCCAGCTCGACCCGAACGTGATCGGCAACGAGCACTACGAAACCGCGCGCCGCGTGCAGGCCACGCTGCAGAAGTACAAGGAACTGAAGGACATCATCGCCATCCTCGGCATGGACGAACTGTCCGAAGAGGACAAGCTGGCGGTGGCCCGCGCGCGCAAGATCGAGCGCTTCTTCTCGCAGCCCTTCCACGTCGCCGAAGTGTTCACCGGCTCGCCCGGCAAGTACGTGCCGCTGAAGGACACCATCCGCGGCTTCAAGGGCATCGTCGACGGCGACTACGACCACCTGCCGGAGCAGGCGTTCTACATGGTCGGTTCGATCGACGAAGCGGCCGAGAAAGCGAAGAAGCTCGCCGCGTAAGCGCGCGCCCAAGGAAAGACCGACATGGCATCCACCATCCGTTGCGACATCGTCAGCGCCGAGGCCGAGATCTTCCACGGCGAGGCGACGCTGGTCGTCGCCACCGGCGAACTGGGCGAACTCGGCATCGCGCCCAAGCACGCGCCGCTGATCACGCGGCTGAAGCCGGGCAAGGTCGTCGTCACCACGCCCGAGGGCGAGCTGCTCGACTTCGCCATCTCCGGCGGCATCCTCGAGGTGCAGCCGACGGTCGTCACTGTGCTCGCCGACACCGCGGTGCGCGCCCAGGACATCGACGAAGCCGCGGTGCGCGCGGCCAAGGAAGAGGCCGAACGCATCCTCGCCCGCCGCGGCGAGGCGATGGAGATCGCCGAAGCGCAGGCGCGGCTCGCGGAAGTCACCGCGCAGCTGCAGGCACTGGAGCGCCTGCGCAAGAATCTCAAGCACTGAGGTTCGAGCCAACGCAACCATCGGAACGCCGGCGCAAGCCGGCGTTTTCGTTCATCGCCGCGCATTCGCGAAAAATGAATGCAACCGGCGCGATGCCCGCCGTATCCGAGGGAATGACGGATACGAGGATTGCGCCCATGAAATCGCCACTGATCGCCGCCGTGCTCGCGGTCGCATTCGCGGCCGTCATGCCGCTTCACGCCGCATCGGCGACGACAGGTCCCGCGCAGCCGGACGCGGCACTGGCCCACGCGACCGAATGCTACGTGGGCGCCTACCGCTTGCCGGATGCGAGCATCGACGTCGGCCCCAGCGACGGCGGCCTGCGCTGGCGTCATGTCGACGGACGCAGCGGCAAGCTGGTCGCGAGCGGCGAGGGCGGCTGGAAAAGCCTGGAAGGCTGGACCGATCGCGCCGACGGACACCACGTCGCGTTTTCCGGCTGCGGCCGCGATGCGGTGCTGCATTTCGACGGTATCGCCGCGCCGCGCATCGCGTTCGAAGTGCGCGAAACCACGTTCTCGGGCGATGGCGGCACGCGCCTGGCCGGGCGCCTGGTCATGCCCGAAGGCGATGCGAAGGTTCCGCTGGTGGTGCTGGTGCACGGCGCCGAGCACGATTCGGCCCGCACCTGGGATTTCATGCAGCGACAGCTGCCCGCCGAAGGCGTGGCCGCCTTCGTCTACGACAAGCGCGGCACCGGCGATTCGGCCGGCAGCTACACGCAGGATTACAGCGTGCTGGCGAACGACGCGGTGGCCGCGATGCAGGAAGCGAAGCGCCTGGCGGGCGCGCGCATCGATCGTGCCGGTTTCCGCGGCGGTAGCCAGGGCGGCTGGGTCGCGCCGCTGGCGGCGACGCGCACCAAGGTCGATTTCGTGATCGTGGGTTACGGACTGGCGGTGAACGCGTTGCAGGAAGACCGCGAGGCCACGATCCTGCAGATGCAGCTGAAGGGCTATCCGCCCGACGTCATCGACAGCGCGCTACGGATCACGGACGCGGCGGCCGTGGTGGTGAGCAGCGATGGCGAACGCGGCATCCCCGAGTTCGACGCGGTGCGCATCAAGTACCGCGACCAGCCCTGGTACAAGGACGTGTACGGCAACTTCACCCACGTGATCCTGCCCTACATGGGCGACGACCTGCGTCGCCTGGCGCAGCAGTACAAATGGGGCACGCCCTGGCACTACGATTCGATGCCGGTGCTGCGCGAATTGCGCACGCCGCAGCTGTGGGAACTCGGCGATGCCGACATCGACGCGCCGATGGGCGAGACCTTCCATCGCCTGCGCATGCTGGCGCACGACGGCGCGCCGATCACGATCGCGGTGTTCCCCGGCGGTGAGCACGGCATGACCACGTTCGAAACCGCCGCCGACGGCACGCGCACCTCGCTGCGCTATGCCGAGGGCTACACGCGGATGACCGTGGATTTCGCCAAGGGCAGGCTCGGCGCGGCGTACGGGAAGGCGAGGATGTATCGCCCGGGGGACTGAGGTCGCGGACGATCAGGCGCTGCGTTTCTTGTAGACCCAGTGCCGCGACAGCAGGAAGCCGATGCCGCCGGTGAGCAGGTCGGCGCCGGGCTTGAGCAGTTGCGCCCAATGCAGGCCGAGGACGTCGTCGAGGTGGGCGACGATCCAGGTATTCACCACGGTCAGCGCCAGCCACATGCTCACGAAGCGCAGCGCCGCGTGCCGGCCGACATGGGTGTCCTCGCCGGCGAAGGTCCACTTGCCGTTGAGCCAGAAGCCGAGCGTCGCGCCGGCCACGCGGCCGATGACGTTGGCCGGTTCGACCGGCATCACCCATTGGCTCAGCGCGACCATCAGGCCGTATTCGACCAGCCACTGCGCCAGGCCGATGGCGGCGTAACCGCCGAGGTGTCGGCGCAGGCTCATCGACGAGGACCGGGAACGAAGGGCATGGGCGGGCGATTCGGAAAGGGCGCCGCATCGTAGCAGCGCCGCCGCTAGAATCGCGGCATGACCGCAGGTGCCAAGCCATGACCGCCACGCCGACCGCCCATCCGCTGCATGTCGTGATCCTCGCCGCAGGCGAGGGCAAGCGCATGAAGTCGGCCCTGCCCAAGGTGCTGCAGCCGATCGCGGCGCGACCGATGCTGGCGCATGTCGTCGATGCGGCGCGCGCGCTGCAGCCGGCCGTGATCCACGTGGTCTTCGGCCATGGCGGCGAAGCGGTGCGCGCGGCGTTCGCGGACCAGCCCGACCTCGCGTGGGCGGAACAGGATCGGCAGCTCGGCACCGGCCACGCGGTGCGGCAAGCGATGCCGAACGTGCCCGACGGCGCGCAGGTGCTGGTGCTGTACGGCGACGTGCCGCTGATCGAAGCCGGCACGTTGCAACGCCTGCTTGCGGCGCCGGGACGGCTCGCGGTGCTGGTCGCCGACCTCGACGATCCGACCGGCTACGGCCGCGTCGAGCGCGATGCCGAGGGCCGCGTCGCGCGCATCGTCGAGGAGAAGGACGCCGACGACGCGCAGAAGCGCATCCGCACCATCAACACCGGCATCATCGCCGCCGAATCCACCGCGCTGAAGCGCTGGCTGGAAGCGCTGCGCAACGACAACGCGCAGGGCGAGTACTACCTCACCGACGTGTTCGCGCAGGCGGCGGACGAATTCAGCGCCGCGGAAATGGTGCACGTCGCCGATCCGCTGGAAACCGAGGGCGCGAACGACCCGTGGCAGCTGGCGCGGCTGGAACGCGCGTTCCAGCGCCGGCAGGTGCGCGCGCTGTGCCTGGCTGGCGCGCGCGTCGCCGATCCGGCGCGGATCGACATCCGCGGCGAAGTGCACGTCGGTCGCGACGTTCGGATCGACGTCGACGTGGTGCTCGAAGGCAGCGTCGTGCTTGGCGACGGCGTGCGCATCGGCCCGTTCTGCCGCTTGAAGGATGTCGAACTCGCCGCCGGCAGCGAGGTTCGCGCGCACTGCGACCTCGAAGGTGCACGCAGCGAGGGCGCGGTTCACATCGGGCCGTTCGCACGCTTGCGCCCGGGCACGGTGCTCGCCGATGGCGCGCATATCGGCAATTTCGTCGAGACCAAGAACGCGAAGGTCGGCGTCGGCAGCAAGGCCAACCACCTCAGCTACCTCGGCGACGCGATCGTCGGCGCGGGCGTGAACATCGGCGCCGGCACCATCACCTGCAACTACGACGGCGCGAACAAGTCCACCACCACGATCGGCGACAACGCCTTCATCGGCTCGAACTCCGCGCTGGTCGCGCCGGTGACCATCGGCGAAGGCGCGACCATCGGCGCGGGTTCGACCATCGGCAAGGACGCGCCTGCGGGGAAACTCACCGTCGCGCGCACGAGGCAGGTCACGCTGGATGGCTGGAAGCGGCCAACGAAGAAGCCGAAATAACGAAACTTCTGTAGGAGCGGCTTTAGCCGCGACGCTTTTGCTCCTGTAGAGCCGGGCTTGCTCGGCTGCTTTCGATCTCGACCTTCCAAGCTGGAACGGAAATCCAGCAGCGCGCACCACGTGAAATGGCTGCCCCCATCTTGCTGACCGCACGGAGTGCGTCGATTTTTTGTGGCCAGGGCTTGTCCCTGTCCGCGAAAAATCGTCACGTTCCGGCTAGAGCGCAATTCCTGATCTGCTACGCTCGCGTTTTTAATTCATGGCTCACCATGCTGAGTTCCGGCTAGAGCGCAATTCCTGATCTGCTACGCTCCGATATTTCCTGACAGTGTGCATAGGCTTCGTTCCGGCTAGAGCGCAATTCCTGATCTGCTACGCTCTCCAGCGCGTCGGCATCGTTCTTCTCGCCGGTTCCGGCTAGAGCGCAATTCCTGATCTGCTACGCTCTGATGGCTCGCAAGGTCGACCGGCCGCAAGGTTCCGGCTAGAGCGCAATTCCTGATCTGCTACGCTCCCGGACGCCCTGGCCCTGGAGCAGCTGGTCGTTCCGGCTAGAGCGCAATTCCTGATCTGCTACGCTCACCACGCCGACGCGTGCGTTCGATTGCGCAGTTCCGGCTAGAGCGCAATTCCTGATCTGCTACGCTCTCGTGAAACTTGATAGCTGCATCTCGTGTAGTTCCGGCTAGAGCGCAATTCCTGATCTGCTACGCTTGCGGCCGTTCGAGGTGCGCCGACTCATCGAGTTCCGGCTAGAGCGCAATTCCTGATCTGCTACGCTCAGTTCCTCAGTAGTCGCGCCATCCATGGCGGTTCCGGCTAGAGCGCAATTCCTGATCTGCTACGCTCGCAACCCTTTGCGGATCGTCTCCACAACCTGTTCCGGCTAGAGCGCAATTCCTGATCTGCTACGCTCGCACATGATTTCATCGCCGGAGCAGGTGAAGTTCCGGCTAGAGCGCAATTCCTGATCTGCTACGCTCCACCTTCCACGCGAGGCGAATCACCAGCGCGTTCCGGCTAGAGCGCAATTCCTGATCTGCTACGCTCATTTCAGCATCGAGGCGAAGTGGTCGCCCTGTTCCGGCTAGAGCGCAATTCCTGATCTGCTACGCTCCCGCACGCTGCACGGCCGGGTCGTCGCCGAGTTCCGGCTAGAGCGCAATTCCTGATCTGCTACGCTCCGTAGTACCAGAAGCCACTGATTTCAGTGGCTTTTTTGGTGTTCTGACGGGCGAAAGGCAGGCGCATTGGGTCAGAAAAGCTGGAATTGCTCCGGATTTTGGGGTTTCTCCCGCTTCTTCCGGTTCTCGAAACGGATGATTCCCGCGTACTGCTTGTCGGTGAAGTAAAGCACGTAAACCTTGCCGCCGCCGGGCAGTACCGCCTGCACCCGGCGAGTGGTGGTATCGGCCTGTTCCCGCCCTTCGACGAAGCGCAGGTACACCGAGTACTGGCAGCGTTCGAATCCCAAGTCCAACAGGTCATTGCGAAAGCCATTGGCCGCCTTGACGGCCTCATCGGTATCCACCGGCAAATCGAACATGACCAGGACCCACATCAGCCGATACCCGCTCAATGGCCGGCTGGGCAGGCGCGGACCGTTAGGCTTCGTCTTCAACGGACGGTATCGCTTCGTCCGCGGCATCCTCTTCCTCGTCTTCGGATACGGTCTTTTGCCCCAGCCAAGCGGAAATGCTTTCCATACGATCATACGGCAAGGCCAAGTTCTTGCGCTGTTTCTCGAACACTTGTGCCAGCGACAGGCATAGCCGTTCGATGGCCACGGAAACCGGGCTAAGGCCTTCTTCGGTTTGCACGCCGCGCGCCATCATCAATCCCAATTCGCGCTTGTTCGCCATATCCACGTCGTAGCGGCCTATGTCGGCCAGTTGCCGAACCTGCGCGTCGACCAAAGGACGGAAAGGTTCCATCAAGTCATCGACCAGCCGCATGGCGTTGGCATCGTTGGCGTGGTGCAGCGGCAGGCCGGGATGCAGGCCCGTGGCCAGCAGGTGCCGCGCCACGGTGGCGCGCAAGATAGTGTAGCCGTAGTTCAGCAGGGCATTGATGCCCTCGCCATCCTGGTCGCGGCGGAAATCCTTGCCGAACAGCAGGCTCCAATAGCGACGCGCGCCGACGCCTTCCATGTTGCGCGCATCGCCGGAGGCCACCTTCGGAATCAATGCCCGTAACGGCGGTTCCGGCAACCCGTAGGCGCCGAGCGTCGCTGCCTGCATACCGAGCTTGCTGCGCACGATTTCCTGCCACAGTCGTTTCTTCGTCGGCAGCGAAGCCGCAGCCTGCGCGTCCAGCCGTGCGCCCTGCCGATGATGGCTGCACAGCACAGACGATGCCCACGGGCATGTGGTTCTTGCCGCACAGGACGATGGGGCAGCCACGCTCGGTCAGTGCCACGAGCAGGTTGTTGCTATAGACCAACCCATGGGCGTTGCAAATCAAGGCGGCCACGTCGTCCAGTGGAACTCGGCCTTGCTCGGTGTCCTTGTGCGAAACCACCAGGAATCCGCGCTCCTTGTGCAGGTAGCGCGAATCACCGGCGATTTCGACGATACGGCCTATCATTCCTTGAAACCGGGATCGTTGACGTAGCCGAGCATATCCACGCCGACGACACGCGCGGCGACTTTGCGGAGAGGTTCGACGCCTTTGCGCATGTACGAAAAGCTGTCTTCCCTGCTGCGTTCGCGTGCATCTACATTGGCTTCATGGTGTTCAGCCATTGAAATCTGTCCGTCAGTGAACTTTGCGATTCGCATGAATTTGAATTTCCCCTCGTGCTCGACCTTAATTATGTCGCCCTTGCGCAAGCGCATAACAAGCGGTTTGCCGTTGCGGGCCTTCTTGGCATCGAGATTGAAATCCGGGCGATTGGCGTCGTAACTGCTCACCACGTCGCCGCCCCAGCGCCCGTTTTCCTCCCGATAGATGTCGTAGCAGTAATTTCCGTCCCCTTTGACGTAGCGATACGGCTGCTTGGTCATGCGGTCATCGATAGGAATGACAGAGAGGCGCTCTTCCATGCGCACGCTGCGAACACCGGTGCGTAGCGAATATGCATCCAAGACGGCCTTGAGTTCCTTGCCGGACAGGCCATCGATGAGCTTCGTCAATTCGTCGCGCAAAACAGGGTCGGCGACGGATCCCGCATTGCCCGAAGTCAGGCTGGTCAAAGGTTTGCGCACCGAAACCAGCATCGCGCCTTTTTTGTCCGGCTCTCCGCGCTTGCCGTAGTTGGTGTCGTTGTGCAGGCCGGCTTCGCGGCCGTGGTCCGGCTTGTGCGATACCACGATCTTGCGGATAACCGCTTCCAGCTCGTCGCGGAAGCCGACCCACGGCGGGTCCAGCGATTTCAGCAGGCGATGTTCGCCCATGTCTTCGGCGCGTCCGGCTGCCGTGGAAATCTTCTGGATCAACGAGCGGTTGCAGATGGCGATGACTGCCGCATCCACCGCATGATGGCGATGGTCGTTGCGATTCTTGCCTAGGCGTTCCGGGTCGAGGATTTCGTTGAGGCCGTATTTTTGCCGCAGCATGGCCGTCAATCGGCCCGTTGCCACCCAGACCTTGTTCGGCGGGCAGACGGCGGTCAGGTATTGGCGTGCTACGCGCGATAGGTAGGCCGTGTCGGTCAGGTGGCGGTCGAGGAAATCCTTCTCGCCAAGGAAATCCTGCAAGGCGTTTTCCTTGAAGCGTTTGGCCTTGTTCTTGGGTAGCCGGGAGGCGCGCTCCTCGATTTCCGTCCAGTTGTATCCAGACGGGGAATGTCCGAATGCCTCGAACGGCGTTGAGTTCTTCTTGTCGCGATTAGCGCGGGTGATGCACAGCACCTTGTTGGCGAGGCCATCGTCCAGAGAACGCGAGAATGGCAGAATATGGTCGACCTCGACCGATCCATCGAACAACTGCGTGATGCTCAGGTGCTGCCCGGAGTAGGCGCAGTACCTGTCGTTGGCGTCTTCTTTCCCCAATTCGTCCCACAGCATCAGGCGCTGGCGGTTTTCTCGGTTGATGCGCTGGTTCAACGAGCGCAAGCGCTCGTCGAGATTTTCGTTGCGTTTCTGGTTCTCCGCCTGCTGGCTTTCCAGATCGCGACGCTTTTGCCCGGACAGCCCGAAATCGCGTGCGAGCTCAACGATGATTTCGGTCGGCTGGCCCCAGCGGCGGATGACTTCGTTGACTAGTTTCCGCAACTGGTTCAGGCCGATGTGCACGGTCGGATTGGCCAGCTTGCCGAACTTGCGTTCATCCGGGTCCTTCGCCTTCGGCGTGGGCGAGGTGTAACTGCGCAGCAGTTCACCGTAATAGGGCAGGTGCGGCAGAATCTCTCCGGTGTAGAAGTCGGAATGGTTGTAGCCGGCCTTCAGTGCGGCCTTGTCGTAGGTGATGACTTCGGCGTCGAGAATCGGGACGATTTTCTCCAGCGCCTTGCGGCTCAGGCTACCGTAGTCCTCGGGCAGGCGGACCTTGGTGAGTTGAACGGCAACGGATTCATCGAACTTCCAGGGCGAGTCCATCAGCCGCGTTTTCAGCTCCTCGGAATCGTCGATTCTGTCGACAAGTTCCGCCAGATCGCGCTGATTTTGGAAAGGTATATCGAACCACGCTTCGCCCAGAGCGTTTTCCGCGCCAAGCTGCGAAGCCACGATGTCGCCCTTCAAGCCCTTGCGTTTCTCGGATTCTAGGTTGAAGCGCGCGGTTCTTGGCAATTCCAGAAGTTTCTTGATTTTGGCGAACGAGCACTCACGGCTGCGGTACAGCGCGTCGCGCAGAAGGTTGCGCTGGTCCAGTGTGAGCGGTCGTTCTTCCAGCCCTTCCACGATGCGCAGATTGTTCAGTTCCTGCAAGACGCGGAACTGCTGCTGCAACGGAGACCAGAGCGGCTCGCGGAATTCCTCGGTCTCGAAAATGCAGCGACCTGGCTGAACGGGCAACAATGGCCGCTGGAACAGCAGTGTATCGCGCAGGTACTCGCGTGCCTCCTCCGTGCAAACGTCCGGGTGGTGAGGCGTTTGTGCCGCCCAGAGCGCATCGAATTCCGCGGCAACCATCACCCGCTGCGTGTAGAGCAAGTATTCCTTGCCATCAGCCGTGGTGCGGGCACGTACGGTTTCGCGCTGGTCGTGGCGTTTGGCGAGGAATTCGCCCATTGTGCGGCAGCCTGTCGCCTGGATGGCTTCACTAGTGCGCTGGATGGCGGAAGCGATCTTTCCGGCTTCGTTTTCGTTCTCACCCTTGGACTTGCGGCTGCTCTTGAAGCCGCGACGCTTGGCCAGATGGTAAAGCGCGCGACCCAATTCGAAGGCCGTCAAGGGTTGGTCCAGTCCTTTTCGGCGAAGTTGGTAGGGGTCGAGCGTAGACAGCTTCATTCGTTCCTCGTCGTCGATCGGCATCAGGCCGAATCGAATCAACCCGTCCATGAAACGCGCTTGCCGCTTCAACACGCGGTCGTGGCGGCGACGCATTTGCCGCGCGGCTCGACGGTCTGCTGCCAACGACGCCAGCGTCTTCGGGCTGCGGCCATCGGAGAAAATCCGCGATCCGGCGCGGATGATGCCGATGGGTTCGTCCTGCTCGTTGAGCCGCAGCACACACCAGCCGATGGAGTTGGTGCCGATGTCCAGGCCCAGGCGATAGCGTTGCTTGAACTTCATTCCCCCTCCTATTGACGAGCCCGCATCCACGGCGCTAGTCTAATCAGACAAAGTAGATCAGGAATTGCGCTCTTTCCGGTAACAAGCAGAAAGATGCACCAAATCCGAGGCCCGCTCCGGCGGGCCTTGTCTTTTCTACCCGACTCCAATCTCGGCTGCTGAGACAAAGAACGCCTTCCCACGCACTCGGCACCATGGTCGCGCCCCCTGCGGTGCGCTTCTACAGGGAAGTGTGCATCACACCGGCAACACCAACGACACGCACAGGCCGCCGCCGTCGCGGTTGAGCAGGGCGATGCGCCCACCATGCGCCTCGGCGATTTCGCGCGCGAGCGCGAGGCCGAGGCCGGTGCCGTGGCGCTTGGTCGAATAGAACGGCAGCAGCGCGTTCGCCAGCACCGCTTCGTTCATGCCCTGGCCGCGATCGAGCACGTCGATGCGCCAGTGTTCGGGCAGGCGGCGCAGCGACAGCGCCACGTCCTCCGGTTTCGAGCCGGATTCGTGCGCGTTCTTGAGCAGGTTGATCAGCGCCTGTTCCAGCTGCGCGACGTTCGATCCGCGCGATCGCCGCCGGGGAATCCGGGCCGTCGTAGGCGAAGGGCACCTGCGCGCGCAATTGCGCGACGAACCGTGGCCACGGCACCGATTCCAGCCGTGGCGCGGGCATCTTGGCGAAGCGCGCGTAATCGCGGATGAAACCCTCGAGGTGGCGCGCGCGTTCCTCGATGGTCGAAAGCGCCGCCGGCAGGCGTTCGTATTGTTCGCGACGCAGCAGTTCCGCGCCGGAGTGCGCGAGCGAGGCGATCGGCGCCAGCGAGTTGTTGAGCTCGTGGCTGATCACGCGGATCACCTTCTTCCATGTCTGCACTTCCTGCCGGCGCAGTTCCGCGGTGAGCAGGCGCAGCAGCACCAGCTCGTGGCGGCGGCCGTTCAACCGGAACTGGCGACGCGAGAGGTGGTAGATGTCCTCGTTGTCGCTGTCGGCGTCGCCGACGGTGAACATGCCGTCGCCGCCGCGTTCGAAGGCTTCGCGCAACGCGTCCGGCGCCGCGGCCAGGAGTTCATCGAAGGCATGGCCTTCCAGGCGCTTGCCGTCGCCGAGCAATTTGCGCGCGGCGATGTTGCCGAGCACGATTCGCCGCGACGGATCCACCAGCAGCATCGCCACCGGCGTGTTCTGCACCATGGTGTCGAGCAGCAGCTCGCGCTGCACCAGCGACAGGCGCTGGTCGCGCAATGCATCGCCGAGCGCATTGTGGCTGGCGACCAGCGCACCAAGGTCGCCGCCGCCGCGCCACGACAGGCCGAAGGCGTAATCACCGTCGCGGTAGCTGGCGACGCTGCCGGCAAGCGCGCGGAACAGCGAGTTCATCGGCGCGAACGCGCGACGGACGTGGTAGACGAGCAGCGGCGCGAGCAGCGCGACCGCGACCAGACCCGCGATCCAATCGTGCTCGATCCAGCGCGAGAGCAGCAAGGCCAGCGTCGTCGCGGCGAGCATGTAGGCGAACGCCATAGCCGCGAACTGCAGGCTCAGGGGAATGCGCTGGCGCCAGACCTGCATGGCGTTCAGTCGCGCGCGATGCCGAGGCGCTCCATGCGCCGGTACAGCGCCTGGCGCGACAGACCGAGTTCGGCCGCGGCCTGCGCGACCACGCCGCCGGCGCGCGCGAGCGCGGCCTCGATCGCGGCGCGGTCGGGTTCGTCGCCGGCATTCGTCGGCGCGCTGCGCGCGGCGGGCAAGCCGAGGTCGGCGGCGCCGATTTTTTCCCCGCGCGCGAGCAGCGAGGCGCGCTGGATCGCGTTGCGAAGTTCGCGCACGTTGCCCGGCCAGGCGTGCGCGAGCAGGACGCGTTCGGCATCGCCATCGAGTTGTTTGCCCGGAGGGAGGAAATGCCGCGCCAGCGGCAGGATGTCCGCGCTGCGTTGCGCCAGAGGCGGCACCCGCACCTCGATCGCGTTGAGCCGGTAGTACAGGTCCTCGCGGAACTGCCCGGCCGCGATCAGCGCCGGCAGGTCGGCGTTGGTCGCGCTGACCACGCGCACCTTGACCGTGCGCTCGCGATTGCCGCCGAGGCGTTCGAAACGACCGGTTTCGAGCACGCGCAACAGCTTCACCTGGCCCGCGAGCGGCAGCGTGCCGATCTCGTCGAGGAACAGCGTACCGCCGTCCGCGGCCTCGAACTTGCCCTCGCGCGGCTTGCTCGCGCCGGTGTAGGCGCCGGCCTCGGCGCCGAACAGTTCGGCTTCGATCAGTTCGCCGGGCAACGCGCCGCAGTTGAGCGCGACGAACGGACCGTTCCGGACCGGCGAATTCGCATGGATGATGTCCGCGAATTTCTCCTTGCCCGCGCCGTTCGGCCCGGTGACCAGCACCGGCAATTCCGAACGCGCGACCTGGCAGGCCAGCGACAGCGCCGCTTCGCTCGCAGGATCCGCGTAGACGATGCCGCGCAGGTCGAATTCGCGTTCCAGCGCGGCGCGGCGCTTGCGTTCGCCGCTGCGGCGATGCGCGAGTTCCTGTTCTGCCTGCGACAGCTCCAGCAGGTTGTTCACCGTCGCCAGCAGCTTGCGGTCGTCCCAGGGCTTGGCGAGGTAATCGGCGGCGCCGGCCTTGACCAGGTCGACCGCGGATTCCAGGTGCGTCCACGCGGTGAGCAGGATCACCGGCAAGTCGGGACGCGCGGCGCGGATTTTCGCGAACAGTTCGACGCCTTCCTCGCCCGAGGTCGTATCGGCGTGGAAGTTCATGTCCTGGACCACCAGGTCGATGGGTTCGCGCGCGAGCAGCGCGAGTCCGTCCTCGGGCGTCGTCACCGACACGGTGTCGATGTCGTGCAGCGAGAACAGGGTTTCCAGCGCGGTGGCGACGGAGGGGTTGTCGTCGATGACGAGGATGGTGGGCATGTCGGGCATTCTGTCATCCCGGGCGCAGCGAGGGATCTGCTTTGCGAATTCCGGCAGAAAGCAGGTCCCTCACTTTGTCCGGGACGACATCGCGTCAAATGCTGCGCGTCGCCACGGCCGGCGGCACCGCGGCCGCGCGCCGCGCAGGGCCGAGCACCGAGGCCTGGCCGAGCAACCACAGCGCGAGCGCGCCGATCGGCAGGTACAGCAATGGCAGGCGCGGCAGTTCGTACTTGCCCATCAGTAACTGGTTGATGGCGTAGGCGCCGATCATGCCGAGCACGATGCCGAGCGTGGCGAGCAGGAAGTTCTCGGTCTGGAAGTAGCGCAGGATCTGGCCGCGGGTCGCGCCCAGCGCGCGGCGCACGCCGATCTGCTTGGTGCGCTGCTGCACCCAGAAGCTGGCGAGGCCGACGATGCCCAGCGCGGTGATCAGCAGCAGGGCCACGCAGACTATGCCCAGCAGCCAGGCCATCGAGCGCGGAGCCTGGTAGTACTCGTGGCGCAGGTCCTCGAAGGTCTTGCTGCTGTCGTCGAGCACGATGCGGTCGGCGCCGTTCGCCAGCAGCGCCTTCTTCGCCGCGGCGAGCACTTCCTGGCGGCGCGCGGGATCGACGCGGATGACGTAGTTGCCGCCGACGTTGTAGTGCGGGCGCAGCGGGAAGATCATCGAGTACTCGCGCCCCTCGGGGCCGCCCAGCTGGCTCGGGCGGACGAGGTGCTCGACCACGCCGACGACGCGGATCGGCTGGTCGCCCCAGGAATAGAACGACTTGCCGACCGCGTTCTGGCCCGGGAACAGCTTCTGCGCCATTTTCTCGGTGATGATCGCGGCGGGAATGGCGATCTTGGCGTCCGGCTTGTCGAAATCCTCGTACTCGATGTATTCGCCGGATTCGAAACCGCGGCCGGCGACGAGCTTGAGCCCGAACGTGTCGAGGAAGTGTTCGTCGGCCATGTAGGACGTCGCGACCAGCGTCGGCTGCTGCTGGTCCTTGGCCAGTTGCACGCCGCTGTTCCACGACGAGTTCACGAACGGCACCTGGTTGGTGATCGTCGCCTGCCTGACGCCCGGGATCGCGCGCAACGCCGCGAGGTCGCTGCGCGTGCGCGGCACCTCGTCGTCGTCCTTGCCGATGCTGGTGATCTGCACGCGCACCAGCTCGTTTTCGGCGATGCCGCTGACTTCATGGATCTGCGCCAGACGGTCGCTGATCAGGAACAGCGCGTTGCAGATGATGGCGCAGGTCAGCGCGATCTCGAGCACGATCAGCGCGGAGGCGGTCTTGTGCCGGCGCAGGGTGGAAAGGATGGGGCGGATGTCCATGGGATTCTCCGGAATGTTGCGTTCGGTGCGCGCCGTTACTGGCTCTTGAGCTGGACCGCGGGCGCGACCTGCATCGCGCTCCACGCCGGCAGCAGCCCGGCGAGGATGCTCGCGACGATGGCGAGGACGAAGGTCAGCAGCAGCATGCCGAGGTCGATGTGCGCCAGTTCGGCATAGCTCGCCGGTTGCTGGCGCACCGCCCACAGGCCGAGCAGCGAAAGGCCCAGGCCCGCGATGCCGCCGGCGAGCCCGACCGCACCGGCTTCGACGAGGTACTGCGCGAAGATCGAGCGGCGCGAGGCACCGAGCGCGCGGCGCACGCCGATCTCGCCGCTGCGGCGCAGGAACTTGGCCAGCAGCAGGCCCACGGTGTTCACCAGGCACACCAGCAGGAAGCCGAAGCCCAGCCACAATTGCATCACCACGTCGTTGGGCACGACCTTGCTGAAGGTGAGCCATTCCATGACGTCGCGCAGGCGGACGTTGGTCGGGCGCTGGTAGCGGCCGGCGGCATGCTGCTGGTTCGAATAGTTCTCGAGGTAGCTGCGGTAGGCGGCGACCTTGTCCGGCGAATCGAGTTCCACCCAGTACTGGATCCAGGTGCAGGGCACGTTGAGCGCGTAGGCATCCCCGTTGTTTTCGCTCCAGCAATCGGTGCTGCCGCTATGCGACATCTTCAGTTCGATCGCGGTGCTGAACGGCACGAACACGTCTTCCAGCGTGCCGTAGCGGTCGTTGTACATGTCGTAGAACTTGGGCGTCGGGCGCCAGTCCGCGACCACGCCGACGATGGTGAAGTCGGACTGGTCGAGCCGGACTTTCCTGCCGACGCTGTTGCCGCCGCCGAACAGCTTGTCGTTGAGCGACTTGGAGATGACCACGACGCGTGCGTGGGCATCGTCCTCGGCCTTGGTCCAGGCGCGGCCCTGCGCGAGCGGCACGTCGAACATCGGGAAGAAGTCGGCCGAGGTGTAGCGCGAATTGCCGAGGAAGGGAATCATCCCGGACTTGTCCGGCGTGATCGAGACGTTGCCGCCGGTCATCATCGCCTGGCGATCGCCGCGGTGTTCGCGCAACAACGTCTCGGCATCGAAGCGCGTGACCTGGTCCGCGGGTTCCTGCCCGGCGACGTAGCCCTTCATGTCGGCCGGATCCAGTTGCACGTAGAAGATCTGGTGGCTCTTGCCCGGCAGCGGGTCGCCGGAGAGCACGTGGAAGACCGTGAGCGTGGTCATGCACGCGCCGATGCCGAGCGCGATCGCGAACACCATCAGCGCGGTCAGGACCTTGTTGCGCCGGAAGCTGCGCAGCGCGAGGTTGAGGTAGTAACCGAACATGGCGGCGGCCTCAGGCGGTGGGGGAGGGTTCGGCCGCCGAGGCGCCGCGCGCGAGCCGGCTCAGGCTCGGCTCCACCGAGATGTTGGTGGCCATGCCGTCGACGATGTGCACGTTGCGCTGGGCGCGCGCCGCCAGTTCGGGATCGTGGGTGACCATCACGATGGTGGTGCCGGCGGCGTTGATCTCCTCCAGCAGTTCCAGCACGCCGCGCGCCATCTGCGAATCCAGGTTGCCGGTCGGTTCGTCCGCCAGCAACAGCTTCGGGCTGCCGGCGAGCGCGCGCGCGATCGCCGCGCGCTGTTGCTGTCCGCCGGAGAGTTCGGTCGGGTAGTGCTTCATGCGCGAACCCAGCCCGACTTGCGACAGCGCCTGTTCGATGCGCTGCTTGCGGTCGGCGGCGTCGAAGCCGCGGTAGCGCAGCGGCACGTCGACGTTGTCGAACAGGTTCAGGTCCGGGATCAGGTTGAAGCCCTGGAAGATGAAGCCGATCTTCTGGTTGCGCAGCTTGCTGCGCGCGTCGTCGGACAGGCCGCGCACGTCCTGGCCATCGAGCGTGTAGGTGCCGCCGGTGAATTCCTCCAGCAGGCCCGCGATGTTGAGGAAGGTGGTCTTGCCCGAACCCGAGGGGCCGGTGACGGCGACGAATTCGCCGTCGCGCACGTGCAGGTCGAGCGAACGCAGGGCGTGGGTTTCGACCAGTTCGGTGCGGTAGACCTTGGTGACGGCTTGCATCTGCAACATGGCGGTGTCCTGTCGGAGGAAAGGGGGAGGAAAGCGCCGGTCAGCGCACGCGCACGAACGGCGGCGGCATGGCGGAAGGCAGGTAGCTGCGGCGGCGCGGCGCTTCGTTCGCCGGTTGCGGCATCGGATCGAAACGCACCAGGCCGAGCGAGACGCGTTCGGACAGGCGCAGCGGCACGGCGTCGGCGAGTTCGTCCGCGGACCAGTTCCGCGGGAAGTCGTGGGCCGGGTAATACGGGTTGTCTTGCGTGTACATGGTCATTCTCCAGAGATGCGGACTTTCTGCGAATCGCCGAACGCGTCGGCGCCCGAAACCACGATGCGGTCGCCTTCCTTCGCGCCGCCGAGGATCTCCACGGCATCGAGGCTGCTCACGCCGGTGCGGATGGAGCGCTTGACCGCGCTGCTGCCGTCCATGACATAGGCGCTGTTGCCGCCGCCCTGTTCCAGGAACGGGCCGCGCTCGACCTGCAGCACGTTCTTGCGGGTGTCGAGCAGGATGCGCACGGACAGGCGCTGGTTCTGGCGCAGGCTCGGCGGCTGCTGCGCCTTGAAGCGCAGGCGCGCGGCGACTTCGCCGTTCACCACTTCCGGCGACACCGCCGACACCTTCGCGTCGAGCGTGCCGGTGGAACCGGTGACCTGCGCCGGCATGCCGATGGCGAGGTCGCGGGCGAAGCTTTCCGGCACCTTGATCTCGACTTCGAACACCGACAGGTCGACCACGCTCAGCACCGGCGCGTTGGCCGCGACGTTCTGCCGTTGCGCGATCAGCACCTGCCCCACCTGCCCGTCGAAGGGCGCGCGCAGGGTGAGCGCGTCGACCTGGCGCTGCAGTTCGGCGACGACCGCGCGCTGGCGGTCGGCGAGCAGCTTCTTGTTGCGCAGGTCCAGCCCGGCGCCTTCGCCGAGCAGGCTGGAATCGGTGCGCGCGCTGGCGAGGCCGAGGTCGGCCTTCTTCAACGCGTCCTGCGCGCGCGCCACGTCGATCTGCGCGACCGCGCCGCCTTCGTAAGCGCGCTGGTTGCGTTCCAGGTCGCGTTCGGCGGCGATGCGGTCGATCTGCGCCTGGTTGAAGGCCTTGCGCGCGTTCGAACGGGTAATCTGCGCATCGAGCGCGGCGCGGCTGGCCTCGGCCTCGAGGCCGGCGAGCGTGGCCTGCTCCTGCGCGAGCTGGCTGCGCAGTTCCGGGCTGTCGATCTCGGCCAGCGCCTGGTCCTTCTTCACCGCGTCGCCCGCGACCACGTCCAGGGTCACGGTGCCGCCGGCGATGGCGTACAGGGTCGGGCTGTTGGCGGCGATGACGCGGCCGTCGGCGGAGATGTCGCGGACCAGGTCGCCGCGGGTCACGGTGGCGATGCGCACGCGCGAGGCATCGAACGAGCGCGAGCCGCCGGCCCAGCCCGAGACCAGCCACGCACCGACCGCGACCAGCGCGATCGCGCCCGCGGCGGCCAGCAGCACGCGGCTGCGCCTGGCCGAAGCCAAGGCGGCCGGGGCGGTCTGCACGGGTCGGTCCTGGGCGGAGGTGTCGCGGATGCTCATCGGGTTCGCTTGGTTTGGCGGCTACGTGTTCTCTATTGCAGGATGCGTGCCAAACCCAAATGGTTGAATCGGAAGGAAAATTTTTTCACGGACAAGTGTCCGGCCCGTGTCCGGGCGTCCGCGCGGACGGTGTCGGCGACCACATCGCGGGCGCTCGCTAAACTGCGTGTTCCTCCTCCGCGGATTCCCCCTTCCATGTGCGGCATCGTCGGCGCGATCGCGGATCGCGATGTGGTTCCCCTGCTGATCGACGGCCTCAAGCGCCTCGAATACCGCGGCTACGATTCGGCCGGCATCGCGGTGGTCGCGAGTGAGGCGGTGCGCCGCGTGCGCCGCACCGGCCGCGTCGCGGAAATGGAAAGCGCCGCGCTGGCCGAGGATTTGCACGCCACGCTCGGCATCGGCCACACCCGCTGGGCCACGCACGGCGGCGTGACCGAGGGCAATGCGCACCCGCACATCAGCCACGGCGAACTCGCGCTGGTGCACAACGGCATCATCGAGAACCACGAGCAGCAGCGCGAACGCCTGCGCGCGCTCGGCTACGAATTCACCTCGCAAACCGACACCGAAGTCGTCGCCCACCTCATCCACCACTACCGCGCCCAAGGCGAAAGCCTGCTCGGCGCACTGCAGAAGGCGGTGAAGGAACTCGACGGCGCCTACGCGCTCGCCGTCATCGACAAGCGCGATCCCTCGACCATGGTCGCCGCGCGCATGGGCTGCCCGCTGCTGGTCGGCCTGGGCGAGGGCGAGAACTTCATCGCCTCCGACGTCTCCGCGATCGTGTCCGCGACGCGCAAGGTGATCTTCCTCGAGGAAGGCGATACCGCCGAAGTCACCCGCGCCGGCGTGCGCGTGTTCGACGCGGACGATGTCGAAGTGCAACGCGAAGTCCATGTGTCCGACGTTCTCGCTGGCCTCGCTGGAACTGGGCCCGTACCGGCACTTCATGCAGAAGGAAATCCACGAGCAGCCGCGCGCCATCGGCGACACCATCGAGGGTATCGTCGATGCCGGCGGCTTCGACCCGGCGCTGTTCGGCGCGAACGCCGCCGAAGTGCTGGGCGGAGTGGAATCGGTGCAGATCCTCGCCTGCGGCACCAGCTACTACGCCGGCCTGGTCGCGCGTTACTGGATCGAAGCCATCGCCGGCATTCCCTGCGCGGTCGACATCGCCAGCGAATACCGCTACCGCAAGGTGGTGGCGAACCCGGGGCAACTCGTCGTCACCATTTCCCAGTCCGGCGAAACGCTGGACACGATGGAAGCGCTGAAATACGCCAAGTCGCTCGGACAGCAGAAGACGCTGTCGATCTGCAACGTGCCGGAAAGCGCGATCCCGCGCGCGAGCAAGCTGGTGTTCTACACCCGCGCCGGCGCCGAGATCGGCGTGGCGTCGACCAAGGCCTTCACCACCCAGCTGGTCGCGTTGTTCGCGCTGACCGGCGTGCTGGCGAAGCTGCGCGGTCGCATCGATGCGGAACGCGAGGCCGCCTACCTCGAGGAACTGCGGCATTTGCCCGGCAGCGTGCAGCATGCATTGAACCTGGAGCCGCAGGTCGCCGTCTGGGCGGAGAAGTTCGCGCCGAAGCAGCACGCGCTGTTCCTCGGCCGCGGCATGCATTACCCGATCGCGCTGGAAGGCGCGTTGAAGCTCAAGGAAATCTCCTACATCCACGCCGAGGCGTATCCGGCCGGCGAACTCAAGCACGGGCCATTGGCGCTGGTCGACGCGGAGATGCCGGTGGTGGTGATCGCGCCCAACGATTCGCTGCTGGAGAAGGTGAAGTCCAACATCCAGGAAGTGCGCGCACGCGGCGGCGAGATGTTCGTCTTCGCCGACGCCGACAGCCACTTCGGCGAATCCGAGGGCGTGCACGTGATCCGCACCCCGCGCCACGTCGGCACGCTGTCGCCGGTGGTGCACGCGATCCCGGTGCAACTGCTCGCCTACCACGCGGCGCTGGCGCGCGGCACCGACGTGGACAAGCCGCGCAACCTGGCCAAGAGCGTGACGGTGGAGTAAGCCGGTTCTCTCTGCGGAGAACCTTTGATGCGGACAATTTGGCTTTACAGGTAGAACTTCACGTTGGTGTTAGCACATTTGTTTGCGTGAGGTCGCAATCTGTGCGACAAGTGCAAGAAATCCTGTCGCGGGAAAGCGCCACAAGCGTTCAAAGGGGAGAGGGTTAATGGCTGACGGGAGCCTGCCGCAATCGGACGCTGATGCCCTGTTTCGCATGGAGAAAATTCGTGCGAACAACGATGCCTTTACGTTTCCAGATCTTGGTGGCCGAATCGAAGTACCTCTGGTCTCGCAAGACCATCGAGAGTTGTTCTCCTTAGATATCAACCGCAAGCGTATTGCTCTAACGACGGGTTATCAGACACGCGGACGTCAATCGATCGTGCTGGTACGGCTCGACTTCGCAGCCCCGCATCGGAATCCTGATGGTGCAGAAGTTGGCGTGCCACATCTCCATCTTTACCGTGAAGGCTATGGTGATCGCTGGGCTATTTCATTGCCGGAAGGCATGCTGAGAGACCCCAATAATGTAAGTATGGTTTTGGCAGATTTCATGACTTATTGCCATATTGTAGAAGCGCCGGACATCCGTTTTGGACTGTTCTCATGAGCGAGACACGTGATCTTGTCGCGCGCTATTACGATTGGCTCAAAGCCAAAACGGTTTGGCGTGATATCAATGGTTGGGCAGAAATCACAACACCCTATTTAGACCGCCATAACGATTACATCCAGATATATCTACGGCAGATCAACGACGAATATGTTCTGACGGATGATGGATATACCATCGACGATCTTGTGCAATCCGGATGCGCCCTTGATACCCCGCGCCGCAAGGCATTATTGCAATCCACATTGAATGGATTCGGAGTGCAACTCGGCGACAACTCGGCGTTGGAGGTCAAGGCAACGCAGGAGACTTTCGCTTTGCGAAAACATTCGTTACTGCAAGCAATCTTGGCTGTAAATGACCTGTTCTATGTGGCTCGATCAAACGTCGAGAGCTTCTTCTTCGAAGATGTCGCTCTGTGGCTGGATAATTCGGATATCCGATATACGCCTAGGGTCAGTTTTGTCGGCCACAGCCGTTACACGCATCAGTTTGATTTTGCTATTCCGAAGTCGAGGAATTATCCAGAGCGGATCCTTCGAGTAATCAACAATCCCAATAAAGATAATGCGCAAAATACGGCTTTTGCATGGGTTGATACCAAGGAAGCACGCCCAGCCGGATCAGTGGCCTACGCTGTGCTGAATGATCGCGATCATGTTATTGGTGACGCTGTAACAGAAGCACTTACAAGCTACGAAATCAATCCTTTGCCTTGGTCAAAGCGAGAAGAATTCCGTCAGAGATTGGCGGCATAGCGCACATAAGTTTTGAATTACCTTATTTGCTGTGCTCGCTCAGTACCGGCGGACTAAATTTGCAACGAAAAAGCCCGGCATCGCCGGGCTTTTCGCATCGTCACTCCATCGATTCGATCACTTCGGCGCGTAGCGCAGGCTCAGCCCGTACTCGCGGCCGGGCTGGTTGTACCAGGCCACGGTTTCGTAGTCGCGGTCGAAGATGTTGCTCGCGCGCGCCTGCAACGTCCATGCGGCGTCGATCGCGTATTCGAAGCGCAGGTCGGTGGTGGCGTAGCCGCCGAGCCGCACCGTGTTCGCCGCGTCGTCGTAGCGCGGTCCGGCGCCGTTGAGCGTGGCGCCGAAACGGAACGCGCCGAACGCACGATCCACGTCGATGCGGCCGGTGTCCTGCGCGCGGCGTGCGAGGCGGTTGCCGTGGTTGCACAGGCCGAAGGCGATCTCGTCGGGCGTGCAATCGCTGCGGTTGCGCGGATCGGTGTGGCTCAGTTGCGCGCCCAGTTCCCAGCCACCGAACGTGGCGTCGACGGTGAATTCGACGCCGCGGATGCGCGCCTTGTCGATGTTGTTCGGCGCAAACAGCATGCCGTCGTAGGAAATCAGGTCGTCGACGCGGGTTTCGTAGGCGTCGAGCGTCCAGCCCCAGTGTTCGCTCCGCTGCGCGATGCCGACGTTGGCGCTGCGCGAGGTTTCCGGCTGGAGGGTCGGGTTGTTGTAGCCCGGGTAGTACAGGTCGTTGAAGGTCGGCGCCTTGAACGCGGTGCCGTAGCTCGCGGTCAATTTGAAGCCGTTTCCGAACTCCATGCCCCAGCCGAGGCTGCCGGTGGCGTGGCTGCCGAACTGCTCGTTGTCGTCGTTGCGGACGCTGGCCTGCAATTGCTGCGCGCCGAACTTGCCGAGGTATTCGAGGTACACGCCGGTGTTGTCGCGGCCGGTGACGTCGAAAGGCGTGTTGCTGTCGATGCGGTCGCGCTGCCAGTCCGCGCCGGCGCTCAGGGTTTGCCCGTCGGCGACGGCGAAATCGCCCTGCAGCGAGGCGGTGGCGCGGTGCGTGTCGAAGTTGCCGACATGGGTCTTGTTGCCGGCGTGGTCGTTGAAGGTGTTGTCGGAATCGTCGTCGCTGCGGCCGATCTGCAGGCTGACCGCCGCGCTTCGCGACGGCGTCCATGCGAGCTTCGCCGACAGCGCCTGCTGCACGTTGTCGGCTTCGTTGCCGCCGTAGATGCTGCCGTCGTATTCGTTGAAGGCCTCTGCGCGCAGTGCATGCGCTTCCAGCTTCACGGTTTCGCCGAGGTCGACGCCGCCGCGCACGTTCAGCGACGTGTTGCGGTAGCCGTCGCGGTCGGGTTCGTCGACGTAGCAGCCGGCGCCGAACGGATTGTCCGCATCGCCCGCGGTACCGCGGCAGGCATTGATGCCGTCGGTCTTCTGCCAGGCGAGGTCCGCCCCGAACCAGCCGCGTTCGCCGCTGCCGCCGATGCCGGCGCTGGCTTCGAGAAGGTTGTGGCTGCCGATGCCGACGCGGAAACGCGGCGCGAACGTGCCTTCGTCGCGGCGGGTGAAGATCTGGATCACGCCGCCGACCGCTTCCGAACCGTACAGGCTCGAGCGCGGGCCGCGCACGATTTCGATGCGGTCGATCTGTTCGACCGGGATGTCCTGGAACGACACCAGTCCCGCGGTCACGGAACCGACGCGCACGCCGTCGACCAGCACCAGCACCTGGTCGGATTCGGTGCCGCGCATGAACACGGTGCTGAGCTTGCCCGGGCCGCCCTGGTTGCCGACGTCGATGCCGGCGCGGCCGCGCAGCAGGTCGGGCAGCGAACGCGCCTGGCTGCGTTCGATTTCATCGTGGTCGATCACCTGCACCGGGAACAGGCTGTCGGCGACCGGCGTCGCGGTGCGGGTGGCGGTGACCACGACCTGGTCGAGGTCGGTTGCGGTCTGTGCGGATGCGATGGCCGGCAACGCCAGCGCGATGGCGAACGAAAGGGAACGCAACATGGGAACGGACTCCGGCGCGCACGCCCGCGCGCATGGGCTTTTCGGGAGTCGCGTGCGGAAGGCAGCTGCAGGCCGTGGGAAACGGACGCCGCCGCGATGCCCGCCGCATCGCAACCAGTTCGCTCCGTGGCCGGTCTCCGGACTCGCGAGCGAACCGCGCCTGGCGTGGTTCCGGTCGTGGCGCCTTCCCGTGCATTGCACAGTGGCGGTTGCCGCGGCCTCGTTCTCGCTTACCGTTGCGGGGGCAGTGCCGGAATGGCCGCATCGCGGCGTCACCGGCTTCCCGTTTCAACCCGTCGGCGGAATGCCTTGGGGTCACCGCGAAGCGCGTGGATTGTAGCTGATGTGGGAACGACCGTAGGAGCGCTCTTGAGCGCGACCGGCACGCGCCTTGCAGAAATAGTCGCGCTCGAGCGCGCTCCTACAGCCGCATGTTCAGGAATCGCGCTCGGGTTCGTCGTCGACGCCGTCGAGCGCGAGTTCCTCGTGCATGTGCACGGTCGTGGTCACCGGCGCGGCGGCCGGCTTGTATCGCGGCGGCGGCAATAGCGCGATCGCCGCTTCGGCTTCCTGGGCGAGTTGTTGCCGGCGCGGTTCGGGGACTTCCTGCCAGTGGCAATCGCACAACGCGCCTTCCAGCGCGTAGAGCAGGTTCATGGTCGGCTTGAAGCCGGCGCGGCGCACGCGCATGAACGCGCCGACCGCGCCCACCTCGGCGATGTCCGCTTCGGTGCGCAGGCCGACCTGGCGCAGCCAGGCCGCGGACTTGGGGCCGATGTTGCGTAGCTTGGGTGCAGCCGGCATCGCGTCCCCGCGGATTTCAGGCCGATGCCTGTATGAACGCATTCGCGATGGCTTCGAGGCCAGCCTGGTCGTCGGCGTCGAAGCGCGCGCGCCGGGGGCTGTCGAGGTCGAACACCCCGAGCAGCGTGCCGTCGGCGGCCACCAGCGGCACCACCAGCTCGGAATTGCTGGCCGAATCGCAGGCGATGTGCCCCGGGAAGGCGTGTACGTCCTCGATCCGCTGGGTTTGCCGGGTACGCGCCGCCGCGCCGCAGACGCCCTTGTCGAGCGGGATGCGGACGCAGGCCGGCAAGCCCTGGAACGGCCCCACCACGAGTTCATTGCCGTCGAAGAAATAGAAGCCGACCCAGTTGAGGCCCGGCAACGCGTGGTAGACCAGCGCGGACAGGTTGGCGGCGTTGGCGATGCGATCGCGTTCGCCGTGCAGCAATGCGCGCGCCTGCTCCAGCAGTTGCGCGTATTGCTCCGGCTTGCTGCCGGTCAGTTCGATGGCGGAAAAACTCATGCGCGCAGTGTACGCGGCTTGCTACAGTCCGCGCATGCGGGGTTTCTACGTCACCGGCACCGACACCGGCATCGGCAAGACGCGTTCGAGCGCGGCATTGCTGCATGCGCTGCGCGCGCGCGGCCTGCGCGCGGTCGGGATGAAACCGGTGGCCAGCGGCTGCGAACGCATCGATGGCGAATGGAAGAACGCCGATGCGCTGGAACTGATCGAAGCCAGCGCCCCGCGCCCCGCGTACGCGGATTGCAATCCGTTCGCGCTGGAACACCCGCTGGCGCCGGAACTCGCCGCGCGCGATGCGAATGTCGAAATCGCATTGCCGCCGTTGCTCGCCGCGCACGCGCGGCTCGCCGCTTCCGCCGACGCCGTCGTGGTCGAAGGCGTCGGTGGCTGGGCCGCGCCGCTGTCGTCGTCGCTGATGCAGGTGGACCTGGTGCGTGCGCTCGATGTGCCGGTGGTGCTGGTGGTCGGCTTGCGCCTGGGCTGCCTCAACCATGCGCTGTTGAGTGCACGCGCGATCGCCGCGGACGGTTGCCGCCTCGCCGGCTGGATCGCGAACCGGATCGATCCGGCGATGGAGCGCATCGACGACAATATCGCCATGCTTCGCGAACGCCTGCCGGCGCCGTGCTGGGGCGAATTGCCGCATGCCCCCGAGGCCGCCGCCGCCGCGATATCGCGTTCGATCCGGATCCCGGTCTGAGTCACCACTTCCGGCATGGGTGCCGGCGGCCGATATCGCTATACTCACCGGTACAGGAATCCTGTCCTCCCTTCCCCCAGAGGCCGCAGATGCGTCGCTCCTCCCTCTTTCCGTCTTTCCTCGCCGCCCTGTCCCTGCTGGCGGCAGTCGGCTGTTCGAAGCAGCAGGACGCGGCCGCAGGGCAAATGCCGCCGCCCGAAGTCGGGGTCCAGACCCTGCAGCCGGCGACCATCCCTCTGCAACGCGACCTGGTCGGGCGGCTTTCCGCCTTCCGCAGCGCCGACGTGCGCGCGCGCGTGCCGGGCGTGGTGCAACGCCGGGTGTATGCGGAAGGCAGCGACGTGCGCAAGGGCGAGGTGCTGTTCCTGATCGATCCGGCGCCGCTGCAGGCCGCGCTCGGCCAAGCCAAGGCTTCGCAGGCGACCGCGCAGGCCAATTACGCCAACGCCAAGGCCGCCGCCGATCGCGCGCGCAGACTGATCGGGCAGAAATACATTTCGCAGTCCGACTACGACAACGCCATCGCCGCCGAACGCAGCGCCGCCGCCGCGTTGCAGGCCGGTCGCGCCGCGGTCGATGCCGCCGAGATCAACCTCGGCTATGCCACCGTGCGTTCGCCGATCGAAGGCCGCGCCGGGCGCCAGCAGGTGACCGAAGGCGCGCTGGTCGGGCAGGGCGACGCGACCTTGCTCACCACCGTCGACCAGATCGATCCGCTGTACGTCGATTTCTCCGTGAGCGCCGACGAACTCGCGGCCGCGCGCCGCGCCAGCGACGGCAGCGGCAGCCGCGAAGTGCAGGTGACGCTGCCCGACGGCAGCGCGTATTCGCATCCGGGCACGCTGGACTTCACCGCCGACGTGGTCGATCCCTCCACCGGCGCTGTGGCGCTGCGCGCGCGCCTGCCCAATCCCGAGCACCAGTTGCTGCCGGGCACCTTCGTCAAGCTGCGCGCCACGCTCAGCGAACAGCGCGAGGCCTATCGCATCCCGCAGGTCGCGGTGCAGCGCGATGCGCAGGGCGCCTACGTGTTCGTGGTGGACCAGGCCGGCAAGGCGCAGCGCAAGGACATCGACGCGACCCAGCTCGACGGTAGCGACTGGATCGTCGGTGGCGGCGTCGCGCCCGGCGACCGGGTGATCGTGTCCGGCCTGCAGCGCGTCACGCAGCCCGGCCAGGCGGTGACGGCCAAGCCCGTCGAGCCGGCGCAGGCGGACGCCGCGAAAACCGCCGCGCAGTCCGCGACCAAGCAGGGCTGAGCCATGTCCCGTTACTTCATCGAACACCCGGTCTTCGCCTGGGTGATCGCGATCCTGATCGCGATCGCCGGCAGCCTCGCCATCCGCAGCCTCGGCATCGAGTCCTATCCGAACATCGCGCCCACGCAGGTCGGGGTGAACGCGTCCTATCCCGGCGCCAGCGCCGAGACCACCGAGCGCGCGGTGACGCAGATCATCGAGCAGCAACTCACCGGCATCGACAACCTCGACTACTTCAGTTCCTCGTCGGGTTCGAACGGCGGCAGTTCGATCAACATCACCTTCAAGCCCGGCACCGATCCCGACATCGCGCAGATGCAGGTGCAGAACAAGGTGTCGCAGGCGAGCCCGCGCCTGCCCACCGACGTGGTGCAGCAGGGCGTGACCGTGGCGAAGGCGAACGCCGGCTTCCTGCTGGTGGTCGCGCTGAAGTCCTCGAACCCGGCGATCGGCAAGGACGAACTCTCCGACCTGCTCGCCTCGCGCGTGCTCGACCAGATCGCGCGCGTGCCCGGCGTCGGCAGCACCCAGCTGTTCGGCGGCGAATACGCGATGAACATCTGGCTGAACCCGGACAAGTTGCGCGCGTACGGCCTGTCCGCATCGCAGGTGCTTGCGGCGGTGCGCGGGCAGAACGTGCAGTTCTCCGCGGGCCAGGTCGGCGGCGAGCCTTCGCCGGACACGCAGATGTTCACCGCGACGGTGTCGGCGGAAGGGCGTTTCTCCACGCCGCAGGAATTCGAGGACATCCTGCTGCGCACCGACGCCAACGGCGCCGCGGTGCGGCTCAAGGACGTGGCCCGGGTCGAGCTCGGCGGTTCCGCGCACGGCTTCAGCCTGAAGTGGAGCGGGCAGCCGGCGGCGGGCTTCGCGGTGCAGCTGGCGCCGGGCGCGAACGCGCTGGCGGTGGCGGCGGCGGTGAAGAAGCGCATGGACGAACTCGCGCCGAGCTTCCCGACCGGCGTGCAATGGTTCTCGCCGTACGACAGTTCCGCGTTCGTGAAGCTCTCGGTCGAGGAAGTGGTGAAGACGCTGGCCGAGGCGGTGGTGCTGGTGTTCCTGGTGATGCTGCTGTTCCTGCAGAACATCCGCGCCACCATCATCCCGACGCTGGTGATCCCGGTGGCGCTGCTGGGCACCTTCCTCGGCATGTACGTCATCGGCTTCACCATCAACCAGCTCAGCCTGTTCGGCATGGTGCTGGCGATCGGCATCGTGGTCGACGACGCGATCGTGGTGATCGAGAACGTCGAACGCATCATGACCGAGGAAGGCCTGTCGCCGAAGGAAGCCACGCGCAAGGCCATGCACCAGATCAGCGGCGCGGTGATCGCGATCACGATCGTCCTCGCGGCGGTGTTCGTGCCCAGCGCGCTGCAGGCCGGCAGCGCCGGCGCGGTGTACAAGCAGTTCGCGCTGACCATCGCGATGGCGATGGTGTTCTCCGCGTTCCTCGCGCTCGGCTTCACCCCGGCGCTGTGCGCGAACCTGCTCAAGCCGACCGCGCACCACGACAGCCGCAACCCGGTGTTCCGCGCGTTCAACCGCATCTACGACCGCCTCGGCAAGACCTACGTCGGCCACATCACCGGCGCGGTGCGGCATGCGCCGCGCTGGATGGCGGTGTTCGCCGCGCTGGCGCTGCTGTGCGGATTCCTGTTCTGGAAGATGCCCGGCAGCTTCCTGCCCGAGGAAGACCAGGGCTACGCGCTCGCCATCGTGCAGCTGCCGCCGGGCGCCACGTTGCGCCGCACCGAAGCCGTGTTCGAGCAGGTGCGCGGCGCGATCGAGAAGCAGGACGGCTACGAAGGCATGATGCAGGTGGCCGGCTTCAGCTTCATCGGCCAGGGCGAGAACGTCGGCATGGCGTTCATCAAGCTCAAGCCGTGGAGCGAGCGCAAGGTCACCGCCAGCGACTTCATCCAGAAGGCGAACATGGCGTTGTTCGGCATCCGCGACGCGCAGATCTTCGTCATCAACCTGCCGACGGTGAACGGCCTCGGCCAGTTCGGCGGTTTCGACATGTACCTGCAGGATCGCAGCGGCGCCGGCCGCGACGCGCTCGCGCAGGCGATGGGCACGCTGCTCGGCAAGGCCTCGCAGGACAAGTCGCTGCAGGGCGTGCGCCCGAACTCGCTGGCGCCGTCGCCGCAGCTCAAGCTTGACGTCGACCGCGTGCAGGCGCAGTCGATGGGCCTGTCTGTCGGCGACATCTACAGCGCGATCCAGCTGATGCTGGCGCCGGTGTACGTCAACGACTTCGTGCAGGGTGGGCGCGTGAAGCGGGTGACGATGCAGGCGGATGCGCCATATCGCACCGGGCCCGAATCGCTCGACCATTTCTACACGCCGGCGCAGACCACCGACGCCGACGGCGTGCCGACGATGATCCCGCTGTCGAACGTCGTGCATTCGCAATGGACGGTCGCCGAGCCCACGCTCACCCGCTACAACGGCTTCGCCGCGGTCGAGGTCGTCGGCCAGCAGGCGCCGGGCTACAGCTCCGGCCAGGCGATGAACGCGATGCAGAAGATCGTCGACAAGGACCTGCCGCCGGGCTTCGGTTACGACTGGGCGGGGCAATCGCACCAGGAACTGCTGTCGGCCGGACAGACCACGCTGCTGATGATCCTGTCGATCGTGGTGGTGTTCCTGTGCCTCGCCGCGCTGTACGAAAGCTGGTCGGTGCCGGTGTCGGTGCTGCTGGTGGTGCCGATCGGCATCCTCGGCGCGGTGCTGCTGTCGATGGTGCGTGGCCTGCCGAACGACATCTACTTCAAGATCGGCCTGATCACGGTCATTGGTTTGGCGGCGAAGAACGCGATCCTGATCGTCGAGTTCGCGATCCAGGAACGCAACGCCGGCAAGCCGCTGGGACAGGCGGTGGTGGAGGCGGCGAAACTGCGCCTGCGGCCGATCCTGATGACCTCGCTCGCGTTCATCATGGGCGTGACGCCGCTGGCGATTTCCTCCGGCGCCGGCGCGAATGCGCGCCATGCCATCGGCACCGGCGTGATCGGCGGCATGCTCGCGGCGACGTTCCTCGGCCTGCTGTTCATCCCGGTGTTCTACACCACGGTGCGCAAGCTGCTGGGCGACAAACTCGACGCACCGCCAAAGGGCGAACACCGCGAATCGACGCTTTGATCTTCCCTCTCCCCGCGTGCGGGGAGAGGGTGCCGAAGAGCCTGCCCCCGAATGCTTTAGTCGGAGGCGGGTGAGGGGCGTTCGGCGTTTCGCGAAATCGTCAGGAACGAAAAGGGCGCCGCGAGGCGCCCTTTCTTCTTCGCGGCCGGCGAGCCGTCAGCTGCCGATTTCGTGGTTGTAGTAACCCCCCACGTACCTGATGGCCACCTGCGGCGGCAGCAGGCAGGTGATCGACATCTCCTGGCTGCCGACGATCGGGTTGCCAAACGTCCCGGCGAAGTCGGACGCATTCCACTGATACGAGCCTCCGGAAGGACCCACCGCAATCGTCCTGGACGAATAGGTGGCGGAGATGGCATTGGCGACCGCCGTGCAGGAGACATCGTGGGACTGATCGTCGAGCGACAGCAACGCGATGTTCACGAACGTAAAAACGTCGCTGCTGGTCGCCATCGGACTGACCAGCGGGCAAATCACGAAGTTGCTCGTCGTGGTCGATTCATTGCGGAAACCGGTGGCCTTGGGGCGTACGCCGGTGCTGGTGGTGGGAATGCTCAGCTGGCACACGGATCCGGGCGCGCGCTGGAGACTGACGATGGTGGAGGCGCTGGTTCCGGGGCTGGATGCCAGCCCGGCGGCCATCAGGCAGCTGGCGAGCAGGACGGACACGGTAGGGTTGCGCATGTTTCCCCTCGTTCGATGCCCCGGCTGGAGTGGCGGGTTTTCCTCCTATGCGGGAAACGGGGCGGAAAGCGGACATGCGGAACGAAATTTTCGTCACCCCTCTCCCGCCCCCCGACTAAAGCATTCGGGGGCAGGCTCTTCGGGCACCCTCTCCCACAAGGGGAGAGGGAAAAGGCACGCGGAGTAGAGAGAAATTGCAGGCAACAAAAAACCCGGCAGCTTGCGCTGCCGGGTTGCCTTGGATGCACGACTCGGGGGGAGACCGCGCGATTCCTTGGGAGAGAGGCTTAGCGACGCGCCTTCTTGGAGGCAGCGGCCTTGGTCGCCTTGCCGACTTCGGCCTGGACTTCCGCGGCGGCGGTTTCGAACTGGCCCTTGGCGATGCGGCCGATGGCCTCACCGGCCTTCAGCGCGTTGCCGAAGACTTCCTGGGCGGTGCCCACGTTGCGCTCGGCGGACTCGCGCGCAACCTGCAGGCCCTTCGGCCACACGGTCTTGAGCGCGTCGAAATCGCGGGCCTCGACCACTTCACCGATGAAGGCGAAGGCGGCGTTGGTGTTCTCTTCGAGGGTGGCCAGCTGCAGGGCGAACGCGTTCTCGGCGTTCTGCAGCAGGAGGCGGTTGGCCTGGGCGGCGTTGTCGGCGAACTGGCGCGACGCCTTGGCGAATTGATCGTTGATCGTGTACATGGCTGATTCCTGCGTGGCGCCGGCGGGATTGCCGGTTTGTGCGGTGCAGCATAGCGCGGCTTTTGTTGCATTGCAACAAGCCGGATGCCACGGATTCAGGAAGCCGATGTTTCTTTCAGAATCAATGCCTTGCGCGGATCAGGCCGGATCCGGACCGCGATAGCGGCAGCCCGAGGTGCAGGTTTCGTGGACCACCACCTCGGCCAGCAGGGGCAGGGCCGGGGCCAGCCGCTCCCAGATCCAGGCCGCCAGCCGTTCGCTGGTCGGGTTCTCGAGGCCGGGCACCTCGTTGAGGTAGTGGTGGTCCAGCTGGTCGTGCAGCGGCTTGAACGCGGACTTGAGGTCGGCGAAATCCATCACCCAGCCGGTGTCCGTCCCCGGCTCGCCGCGCACGTGGATCTCCACGCGGAACGAATGCCCGTGCAGGCGCGCGCACTTGTGTCCCGCCGGCACGTTCGGCAGCCGGTGCGCGGCCTCGAGGGTGAAGACCTTGAAGATGTCCATGCATGCGTCGCGAATGCGGGGCGCGCAGCATACGCCGCGTCCGGGTTCGCGGCGTAACATGTCGATGTCGCCGGTTCGCGCCGGCGGCGCTCCGAAGCCGCTTCGCCTGCGCCCGGCCGGGCATGGCGCGCGGCCGCGGTCCGCGAGGCCGCCGGGCGATGGGGGAAACGCCATCGCCACCCGCGCAGGACGCGCCCTGGACAGGAGTTGCAGATGGCGATGCTGGCCGACCGATTCGGTCGCAGCTTTCCGTACCTGCGGTTGTCGCTGCTGGAAGCCTGCAACTTCCGCTGCGGTTACTGCCTGCCCGACGGCCATCACGCCGCGCACGGGCAACCGTCGCTGTTGTCGCTGCCGGAAATCGAACGACTGCTGCGCGCGTTCGCCGCGCTCGGCATGCGCAAGCTGCGCCTGACCGGCGGCGAACCGACGCTGCGCAAGGACCTGCCCGATGTCATCGCGTTGGCCGCGTCGATTCCGGAAATCCAGAAGATCGCGATGACCACCAACGGCGTGCTGTTGCGCAAACACGTGCGCGACTGGCGCGGCGCGGGCCTGACCGCGTTGAACGTGAGCGTGGACAGCCTCGATCGCGAACGTTTCGCCGCGATCACCGGCCACGACCGCCTCGACGACATCCTCGCCGGCATCGAGGACGCGCTCGGCCTCGGCTTCGATTCGGTCAAGCTCAATGCGGTGCTGCTGCGCGGCCTGAACGACGAACAGCTTCCGGAATGGCTCGATTACCTGCGCGGCCGCGAAGTCTCCGTGCGCTTCATCGAGCTGATGCAGACCGGCGACAATCGCGATTACTTCGAACGCCACCATGTCCGCGCCGAAGCCCTGCAGTCGCAGCTCGAAGCCGCCGGCTGGCGCGTGCAGCCGCGTGCAGCCGATGCCGGTCCCGCGATCGAATACGCGCGTCCGGATTACGCCGGGCGCATCGGCGTGATCGCGCCCTACGCGCGCGATTTCTGCGCCAGCTGCAATCGCCTGCGGGTGACGGCGCGCGGCGACCTGCGCCTGTGCCTGTTCGGCGAAATCGGCATTCCGTTGCGCCCGCTGCTGCAGGACGACGCGCAGCACGAACTGCTGTGCGCCACGATCTCGCGCCAGCTCGGCATCAAGCGCGACGCGCACCGCCTGCACCAGGGCCAGACCGGCCTGGTGCCGCATCTCGCATCCATCGGGGGTTGAACTTGTCGAACGCATCCGCGAGCACATCGGGATTCCACATGGCCGACGTGCGCGCCAAGGCGATCACCGCGCGGCGCGCGGTCGCGGTGGGCGAATTGCGCGCGGGCGATGCGTTCGACGCCATCGTCGAACGGCGCTTGCCCAAGGGCGATGCGCTGGCGATGGCCGAGATCGCCGGCTTGCAGGGCGCCAAGCAGGCGAGCGCGTTGATGCCGCTGTGCCATCCGCTGGCGCTGGAATTCGTCGCCGTGCGCTGCGTGCCCGTGCCCGAACGCAAGGCGATCCGCGTGTATTGCGAAGCCGCGACCAACGCGCGCACCGGCGTGGAAATGGAAGCGCTGGCCGGCGTTAATGCCGCGCTGCTCACCATCTACGATCTCACCAAACCGGTCGAACCCGCGCTGTCGATCGAAGGCGTGCGCCTGCTGTTCAAGCAGGGCGGCAAGAAAGGCCTGTGGCGCCATCCCGACGGCATGAGCGCGGAAGAAGAAGCGCATTACCGGCCGCGGGAACCGGCATCGGCATGATCGGCATCGAGGACGCCATCGCCCGCGTGCGCGCGGCGGCCAGGCCCGTACCGGTCGAACGCCTGTCGCTGGCGGACGCGCGCGGTCGCGTACTCGCCCAAGACGTGGTCGCGGCCATGTCGCTGCCACCGTTCGACAACTCGGCGATGGACGGATTCGCGTTGCGTGCAGGCGATTCCAGCATCGCGGCCGGAAGCGAGTTCGTCGTCGAAGGAGAACAGGCGGCGGGCGATGCCGCGCGCGCGGCCCGTGGCGAAGCCTGCGAAATCATGACCGGCGCGCGCATGCCGGACGGCTTCGACAGCGTGGTGCCGGTCGAGGACGTCGTCGTGCTGGAACGCGATGCCTTGCAGCGTCCCGTGCGCATCCGCATCGAACGCGATGTCGCGCCCGGACAGCATCTGCGTCGTGCGGGCGAGGACATGCGTGCCGGCGCGCTCGCGCTGCAGGCAGGCATCGTGCTGGATCCCTTCGCCTGCATGCTGCTCGACGCGCTTGGCGCGGTCGAGATCGCAGTACGCCGCAGACCGCGCATCGCGGTGTTCGCCACCGGCCGCGAACTGGTGGCCGATCCGCGGCGTGCGCTCGCCTCGGGCGAAATCCGCGACAGCAACGGGCCCTATCTCGAGGCGCGGCTGATCGAAGCCGGCGCCGAGGTCTTGCGTCGCGCGACCTTGCCGGACGATGCGCAAACCTTCGTCGCCGCGGTGCGCGAGGTGCTCGCCCTCGGCGTCGACGCGGTGATCAGTACCGGCGCGGTGTCGATGGGCCGCTACGACTTCGTGCCAGAGGCGTTGGCGATGCTCGGCGCGGAAACGCAGTTCCACAAACTGCGCATGCGCCCCGGGAAACCGCAGTTATTCGCCATGCTGCCGCGGGGCGCGCTGTTCTTCGGCTTGCCCGGCAACCCGATTTCGACCGCGGTCGGCCAGCGCCTGCTGGTCGAAACCGCGCTGCGGCGCATGCTAGGCATGGCGGACGAAACGCGCTGGCGCCTGCCGTTAGCGGAAGACGCGCGCAAGAAGCCGGGCAACGCCTCGATCCAGAAGGCCGCATTGCGCATCCACGCCGATGGCGGCGTGCGCGTGCAGCCCCTGCGCGGGCAGGAATCGTTCCGCATCGCGCCGCTGCGCGAAGCAAATGTCTGGATGCTGTTACCGGAAGAAGGCGAACGCGTCGCCGCCGGAACCCTGGTCGACGTGCTGCCGCCATCGCACATGCAGGCGACACTGCTTGGGAGCGCGGAAGCATGAAGCTGCGGGTGCAATTGTTCGGGCCGTTCCGCGATTTCCAGCCGCAGCCCGCGCTGGAGCTCGATGTCGCCGATGGCGCCAACGTCGCCGCCGCGCGCGAAGCCCTGGCCGCGCACGCCGCCGCACACTGGCCTGCGTGTCCGCAAGGATTGCTGCGCAGCACCGCCTTCGCCAGCGAAGTGGCCTTGTTGCGCGATGGCGATGCGTTGCCCGCGGATGGGCGCATCGCGGTGATCCCGCCGGTCAATGGCGGCTGAGCGCATGGACGCGATCGACATCGCCGCAATCCGCGCGTTGGTCGCTGCGCCACGCGACGCAGCGCTCGACCCGGCGCGCGCGCTGGATTTCGTTTCTCATGCCGAATTCGGCGGCCAGGCGTTGTTCGTCGGCCGCGTGCGCCGCCACAACCACGGCCGCGACGTGGTCGCGGTGGAATACGACCTGTTCGAGCCATTGGTGCGAACGACGTTCGATGCCATCGCGCGCGAAGCCATGGCGGAGGTCACGCCGGATTTGCGCATCTACGTCGCCCATGCGCACGGACGGCTCGAAGTGGGCGACATCGCGGTCGTGGTCGCCGCCGGCAGCCGCCATCGCGACGAGGCGTTCCGCGCCTGCCGCGCGGTGATCGAGGGTGTGAAGCACCGCGCGCCGATCTGGAAGCGGGAACGCTACATCGACGGCAGCAGCGAGTGGAGCGAGGGGTGTTCGTTGTGTGCCGACTCAAAAAAAGATAACAAGCAGAAAACCATTACTAACAATCAATGGAGTCTGCTAGAGAGTCACATAATGCTGAGTTCTAATTTCTAGAGCCGCCAATCCGAATAGCTCTATTGAGATCGGTTGATGTTCTTGGATTTCGCGCGCTGGACATTTCTGATCGTTTCGAATTGTCCTTTGCCACGAATCTGCCAAGGTACGCGAAATACAGCGGGCGGCCTCATGCGTTGAGCGTGTTCCATCATAAGGGGCCACCATCGAATCAATCGAGAAGTTTTCTCAAAGATAGATTGATCGGCCCAACCAGCTGCAAGTACGAAGACGATTAAGCCGGACCCAGCAATTACTTCTCGCTCGACTAATTTTCGGTGATGGTGATCTTGCGTTATATGAACTGAAATTCCTGCTTTTCCAATAGCCGCAAAGACCTGTGGATCTTTTGTTCCTTTCTTGACTAAATCAGTGACATGCACGACTTCGTGTCCGTGCAGTTCGGCCAAAGGGTGTAGCACCTTAGCCAGCACGGTCGGCAAATTCTCGTCTATCGCCGCTTTCAAGTGCCTCCGGACCGAGTCTCAAAGGCAACTGCATGTCGAACTGCAGCCCGCGAGACTTGGAACAGCCGCGCAACCAGAGCCTGATCACCGCTTTCGGCTTTAACGGCACTGGCGATTGCGACGGTCGGGATGTCGTAGTCAGAAAGAATTGGCTGCCCAAACTTTCTTTTCGGATCAAAAACAATTGCTTTGGAATTCCGCATTGGAAACCATCGAGATGCCCGGCCATGGAAATCGAACTCAATGCCGGTTCGAAGGGATGGGCCGATTACCTTCTCGATTACGCGCTGACGCTTTACCGGATCCGTGAGGTTGATGTCGCCAGAAGCCTCGACCTCTTGTGCAAAAATCCGCCGACCGTCTGTCCGAAAAGTTTCGTTGGTGAGTGGATATGCGGAATCGAAATCTTCGCGCGCAGCTTCAAGGGTTGCACGTATCAGTGCGACTGGGACCCCGCATTCTCGGAAGGTGTGAACAAAGCGCAGTTCAAGCAGGTCGCGAAAACCAAGTCCTTCAATGTCGGGCGATTGAATCTCGCTCTCCCAGAGGGGGGGCATGAACGTTTTGCGTCCATCACGCGCTGTGTGCTCGTAACCGTTTAACCACCTGCGCAACTCACTAGGTTTAGCGCCGATGTAACGCGCAGCATCCGGGAATGAGTACAGCCCGGTTCCGGAATCAAGAATCGCGTGGGTGACCGAGGCGCTCACATCAAGGAGTGTATAGGTGTAAGAGTCTGCTTAGGTAGTGCATCTTGTCTGGAACGGTTCGCAAATGGCGAGACTTGCTTCCCTCATTTGGATCGATCGATAGCTGGGGTGCGGCCTTGCATCAGGATGCACGCATTTCTGAAGCAGAAGCGCAAAACCCCGCACTCGGCGGGGTTTGTTCGAAGTCTCGAAGTGTTTGGTGGCTATGGGTGGACTCGAACCACCGACCCCAGCATTATGAGTGCTGTGCTCTAACCGGCTGAGCTACATAGCCGAAACGCCGCGCAGTCCGCGCGGGGGCGCAATTCTCCCTGCCGCCCGCGCCCGCGTCAAATCGCCGGGTCGCGCGCTTGTCCGTCCGGCGGCGGCGTGGCAGAGTCGGTCGCAGTGGCCTTCGGCCAAATCCTTTCGAGGTCCGCATCGTGATCGATCCGGACGGTTACCGCCCCAACGTGGGCATCGTCCTCATGCACCCGGACGGGCGCGTGTTCTGGGCGCGACGCGTGCGCCGCGACGGCTGGCAGTTCCCGCAGGGCGGGATGAACAGCGACGAGACGCCGCTGGAAGCCATGTACCGCGAGCTGGAGGAAGAAACCGGCCTGCTGCCGGAGCACGTCGCCGTGCTCGGGGTCACCCCGGGCTGGCTGCGCTACCGCCTGCCATCGCGCGCGATCCGCCGCCACGAGCGCCTGGTCTGCATCGGCCAAAAGCAGGTCTGGTTCCTGCTGCAGTTCACCGGCGAGGAAGCCGACCTGCGCCTGGACCAGACCGACCATCCCGAGTTCGACCAGTGGCGCTGGGTGGATTTCTGGTACCCGGCCGAGCATGTCGTCCTGTTCAAGCGCGGGGTGTACTGCAGCGCCCTGCGGCACCTGGCGCCGTTCGCCCGGCAGGTGGCCGGGACGCAGGCGATCCCGCCGCCCTTGCCGCATCTGGTCCGCGAGGAGACGCAGCGCCGGCGGCCGTATTCGCGGCGCCCGAGGCCGGTTCCCGCGCGTGGGGACGGGGGATCCGACCCGGCTAGTTGAAAATGGTTCTTATTCGTGGTCGAATGATCCCGGTTCCACCAGCCCGGGTCCGTCCGTGTACGTCTGCGTCTGCAACGGCATTACCGATCGCCAGGTCCGCGAAGTCGCCGCGGCCGGTTGCCGCAGCGTATCCGAACTGACCATGCGCACCGGCGCCGGCGCCGGCTGCGGCAGTTGCCTCGACCTGGCCGCGCAGATCCTCGACGAAGCGCAGTCGGCGAACGTCCTGCCGATCCTCTCGCAAGCCGCCTGATCCTTCCGCCATCCCGAGCCGAAACGCGGACGATTCGCGTTTCGTCATTGTTTTTCCGTGCGCGCTAGAGTCGCCGCATTCCCGATGCGGAGCACGACCATGAAGGGCGACGCCAAGGTCATCGAATTCCTCAACAAGGTGCTCTACAACGAGCTGACCGCGATCAACCAGTATTTCCTGCACGCGAAGATGCTGAAGAACTGGGGCCTGAAGGAGCTCGCCGAACACGAGCACCACGAGTCGATCGACGAGATGAAGCACGCGGACAGGCTGTCGGAGCGCATCCTGTTCCTCGACGGGCTGCCGAACTTCCAGGCGCTGGGCAAGCTGCGCATCGGCGAATCGCCGGCGGAAATCCTGCGCTGCGACCTCGCGCTGGAAATGGACGGCCTGCAGGTGCTGAAGGATGCCGTCGTGCATTGCGAGGGCGTGAACGATTTCGTCAGCCGCAAGCTGTTCGCAGACATCCTCGATTCCGAGGAAGAGCACATCGACTGGCTGGAGACGCAGTTGTCGCTGGTCGAACGGCTCGGCGAGCAGAACTACCTGGCGCAGCAGCTGGACAACGACTGAGGGCGGCGAGGCTCAGGCTTCGGCGCGCGGCAGCGCGTCGAGCAGCACGTCGCGCGCGCGCTTGAATTCCCACGCGATCTTCGCCACCTCGACCGCCGGCCGGTCGAGGGTGCCGGTGCGCGCGCCGAGTTCGACCCGCTTCGCCGCCGCCGAGAGCTGCATCGCGCCGAGGTTGGCGCTCGACGACTTCAGCGAATGGGCGTGCTCGCGCAGGGCTTCGAGGTCCGGCGCGAGCGCGGCTTCCTCCAGCGCGGCGATGTGCTTGGGCGCATCGTCGAGGAAGACGCGGATCAGCCGGTCGAGTTCGCCGCCGAGCACCGCGCGCAATTCCTCCAGCACTTCGTCGTCGATGGTGCGCTGGGGCGCGGCCTCGATCGCGGGCGATGCGAGCGGGGTCATGACCTTCGCCGGCGCGGAGGCCGGTTCGATCGGCGCGCTCGAAGTGGTCGGCGCGGGTGCAACCGGCGCGGGCGTTTCGGCGCGGGCGGGCGATGCGGTCGTCGCCGACGTCGGCGCGGTGCCGGTATGCCACCAGCGATGCAGGCTGCGCTCGAGTTCGGCGCGCGTCACCGGTTTGGCGAGGTAATCGTCCATGCCGGCATCGAGGCATTTCTGCCGGTCGCCGGCCATCGCGTTCGCGGTCATGGCGATGATCGGCAGGTGGCGCCCGTCGCCGGCATCGCGTTCCAGTTCGCGCCAGCGTCGGGTCGCGTTGTAGCCGTCCATCACCGGCATCTGGCAGTCCATCAGCACCAGGTCGTAGCGCGAAGCCGACATCCGCAGCAGGGCTTCCTCGCCGTTGCCGGCGGCGTCGCAATCGGTGCCGAGCACGCCGAGCAGGCGCTGGCCGACCATCAGGTTGACCGGGTTGTCCTCGACCAGCAGCACGCGCATGCGCCGCTGCGCGGGCAGGGGGGCGATCGGCACGGCTTCGGGTTCCACGGTTTCTTCCCTGGCGGCGGGCGTCGGCGCGGCGAGCGCGGCGCGCAGGTCGCCGTCGTCCGCATTGCGGCCGAGCAAAGTCGCGCGTTCGCGCAGTTCCTCGGGCGCGGCTTCATCCCCGTACAGGCACAGCAGGCGGATCTGGCCGTAGATCGCGTGGTGTTCGAGGTTGCGGCGCAACGCGATCGCGGTGTTGCGCATGCCGGCGAGGTCGGCGACGACCACCGAATAGGCCCACGGCGGGCCTTGGGTGGCGGCGGCGCGCAAGCGGTCCAGCGCTTCCTGCGTGGTCTCGACCGCGGTCAGGCGCATGCCCCAGTTCGGCAGCAGCATGCTCAGGCGCATGCGCAGGCGCGGGTCGTTGCTCAGCAGCATCACCCGCATGCCGCTGTGCGAGGCGTCGCGGGCCGGCATGTCGCCGTGCACCTTCAGCAGGGGGATTTCGAACCAGAAGTCGGTGCCGCGCCCGGTTTCCGACTTCACCCCGATGCGCCCGCCCATCAGTTCGACGATGCGTTTGCAGATCGCGAGGCCGAGGCCGGTGCCGCCGTACAGGCGCGTGGTCGAGGCATCGGCCTGGCTGAAGGCGCTGAACAGCCGCTCCATCGCCTCGGGCGGGATGCCGATGCCGGTATCGCGGACTTCGAAGCGCAACTGGTGCTGCGCCGAGGTTTCGCCCAGTCGCTGCACGTGCACCGACACCGAGCCGCGTTCGGTGAACTTCACCGCGTTGCTGATCAGGTTGCCGAGCACCTGGCGCAGGCGCACCGGGTCGCCGCGCACCGGCAAGCGCACGCCCGGGTCGAGGTGCAGGTACAGGCGCAGTCCCTTGGACTCGGCCGGGCGATCCATCAGCCGGATCACGTTCTCCAGCAGTTCGCGCAGGTTGAAGTTCGTGGTTTCTAGTTCTAGCCGGTCGGCTTCGAGCTTCGAGTAATCGAGGATGTCGTCGACGATGCGCAGCAATTGCTGCGAGGACGAATACGCGGTGCGCACCATCTCGAGCTGGTTGGCCGAGAGCTGCCCCTGCAGCAGCAGGTCGAGCATCGGCACGATGCCGTTGAGCGGCGTGCGGATCTCGTGGCTCATGGTGGCGAGGAATTCGCCTTTCGCCAGCACCGCGGATTCGGCCGCCTGCTTGGCCCGGGTCAGTTCCTGTTCGAGCCGGGTGTGGTGGTCGATTTCCTGCTGCAGCCGTTCGATGAGCTCCTGCCCGTGGCGCGCCTTCTCGCTGGTCTTGCTCAAGTCCAGTTCGCGCTCGTGGGTGGCGTACAGCCAGGCGCTGATCGCGAACATCGCGAGCAGCACCAGCAGCAGCGCGATCTTCTGCCACGGCCCGGCGAGGCCGAACTGGTCGAGCGCGAGCGCACACGCCGCGCCGCCGCCGGCGCCGAGCGCCAGCCAGCGCGTGGTCAGCAGCGGGCGGCGTTCGTTCACGGTCAGAGCACCGGCGTCTGGAAATCGAAATCGAGGGCGTGCTCGGGTTCCTGCACGAGGTTGCCCTGCAGGTAGTCGATGCCGCTGCTCCACAAGGCCGCCGCGACGCGCGGGTCCTCCACCGACGGGCCGATCACGCGCAGCCCGAGCGCATGCGCGCGCTTGATCACCCCGCGCGCCTCGTCGCGTTCGGCGGCGGTGGCGTCGGCGGCGGTGTAGCGCGGCGACAGGCGCAGGTATTGCAGCGGCAATCGCGTGAGCAGCACGTCGGCCTCGCTGCCGTGCAGGTATTGGCTGAGGCAGACCCCGACGCCGGCGTTCGCCAACAAGCCCAGGGTCGGGGCGAGTTCCTCCGAATGCACCAGCGCATCGTCCAGGCGCAGGTCCAGCACCAGTTGCGAGGCGGCGACCCCGCGCGCCTCGAGTTCGCGCTGCAGCCATTCCACGTGGTCGCCCTCGGCGAGCGAACGCGGCGAGTGGCTCACGAACAGGCGCACGGCCGGGGCGCCGGGCTCGCGGTCGCCCAGGTGCCCGAGCGCGCGCGCGAGCACCGCGCGATCGATCTCCGGCATCAGCCCGTTCGCTTCGGCCAGCGGCAGGACCTCGCGCGCGGAGTGCATCGGGCGATCGCCTTCGGGCAGGCGCAACAGCGCCTGGAATTGCGGTTCCTCGCCGCCATCGACCGCGACCACCGGCTGGAACGCCAGCCGCAGGCCATCGTTCGCGAGCGCATCGCGCAACAGCGCCAGCAGGCGATCGTCGCGCGCATCCTGCACCGGCGGCTGGTAGGCGGCGATGCCGAGCGGCGCGATGCGCGCTTCGCGCAAGGCGCCCATGGCGTGGTCGAGCAATTGGTCGGGCTTGTTGCCTGCGCAGGTGGCGTAGGCCACCGCCGCGCGCAGGCGTTGCGGCGTGCCGGCGATGTCGATGCCGTCGCGGCCGATGCCGTCGCGCAGGCTGCGCGCCAGGCCCTCGAGCGCGGGTTCGTCCGCGGCCGGCGCGAACACCGCGAACACGTTGTCGTTGAGGCGCGCGGCTTCGAACCCGCCGACCAGCGTGGCCAGGCTGCGCCCGGCTTCGTTCATCAGGTGCTCGAAACCGGCGAAGCCGTAACGGTCGCGCAATGCGCCGGCGTTCTGGATTTCCACGCACAACGCGCCGCCGGCATCGGTGGAGTGCGCGGCGATGCGGCGCATTAATTCCGGCCGGTGCATGAGCCCGGTCGCCGGATTGAGGTCCTTGCCGGTGCCCTGCAGGCGGCGCAACACGCGGGCGCGCTGCACCCGGCTCTGCACCGCGGCGATCAGGTGGCGCGGGCGGATGGGCTTGCTGAGGAAATCGTCGGCGCCGACTTCCAGCACCTGGTATTGCAGTTCCGGATCCGGGTCGCCGGTGAGGAACACGATCGGCACGTGCGCGAAATCGTCGTGTTCGCGAATGCGCTGGGTCAGCGAGGTGCCTTCCATGTCCGGCAGGTGCAGGTCCATCAGCACGAGTTCGGGCTGGAACTCTTCCAGCGCCGGCAGCACCGCGGCGGCATCCTCGACCGCGCGGGTCTGGATGCCGGAACCGCCCAGCACGCTCTCGGCGAACAAGGCTTGGCTGCGGTCGTCCTCGACGATCAGCACGCGGTAGGGTTCGTCCGTTTCCGCCGCGTCCGTCATTCCTGCCGCCACGCCCGCGGCAGGCGCATCGCCGATGGCGTCGGCCTCGGCCCCGGACAAGGCTCCGGCATCGGTCTCGGGAGGTTGCGAACGCGCGGATGGCAGCGGCATGGGTTCACTCGATGCGATGCGGCGGGCCATTATGGCGCCGCCGCGGCTTTATTCAGGAAACACGCATTCATCGACGGGAACCGGCCATCGCCGCCTTGCCCGGCCTGGCAACTCAACCCGGCTGTACGCGCGGCCGGCGCCGGAACAATGCCCGCCACAACCACCACACGAACAGTGCGAATGCGATGCTGATGGCGACCACCAGCACCAGCGCGAGCACCGGATGGGCGAACGCGAGCGCCAGCGCGCCGACGGTCGCGGCGTCTTCGGTCATCGAAGCGCTCCAGTTGCTGACCGGTTCGGGCGAGGTGTTGAGCAGGGCGCGCGTGCCGGATTTCAGCGTATGGCTGACCAGGGCGGCGCCGGCGCCGGTGGCGAGCATGCCGGCGCTGAGTTGGCCGTCGGGCGAGAACGCGGCCGCGGCGAGGAACGCGCCGGCCGGGATGCGCAACAGCGTGTGCAGCAGGTCCCAGCCCGAATCCACGCCCGGGATCTTGTCGGCGAAGAATTCCGCCAGCGCCAGCGCGCCGGACACGCCCAGCACCCACGGCGATTCGGTGACCTGCAGCGCTTCGGGCAGGTGCAACCAGCCGAAGTAACCGGCGAGGCCGACGCCGAACACGGTGAGATAGACGCGGATGCCGGCGAGCCAGGCGAGCAGCACGCCGATCGCGAAGAGGTGGGCCTGTGACATCGCATTCCCCCTGAACGCAGCGCGGCTGGAAGGGCCGCACGACCGCAGTCTATACGCGCCGGCTTGACGCCGGCTTAAAGCCCTCGCTATACCGGCCGGATGGAAGACGCGGAACATCCGCCATCGCCGCCGCCTGGGGCCGCCGACGCGCCGGTGCACGGCCACGGCGTCGCGTACGCGCTGATCGCGGCGTTCGTGCTCGCGCTCGCGTTCGGAGCATGGGGCCTGTGGCGGGCGTTCGCGCCGGCGCCGGGCGATGCGCATGCGCAGGCCGCGCGCATCGCCGATCTCGAGCAGCGCGTGGCCACGCTGTCGCGTTCGGACCAGATCAGCCGCGAGGCCAACCGCGACCTGCAATCCACCCTCGCCGAGCGCGACGAGGAAATCGCCAGCCTGCGCGCGGACGTCGCCTTCTACGAACGCTTCGTCGGCGCCACCGGGCAACGCCACGGCCTCGCGGTGCACGACCTCAAGCTGCAGGCGCAGGACGCGCAGGTGTGGAAGTTCACCGCCACCCTCACCCAGAACCTCAACCGCGGCGCGGTGAACAGCGGCCGGCTCACGGTTTCGGTGGAAGGCAGCGTCGGCGGGCATATGCAGAAGGCGGACTGGGCGACGCTGCGGCAGCAGGCCGATGCGGCCGGGCTGCCGTATTCGTTCAAGTATTTCCAGCAGGTGGAGGGCGACCTGCTGCTGCCGGCGGGCATGAAGCCGGTGCGCGTGGTGGTGCGCCTGCAACCTGCCGGCGGCGCCGCGGTGGAACAGTCCTTCACCTGGGCCGAGGCGATCGGCCCCGCGACGCCCGGCGCTTGAACCGCGGCATCGCCAACCCCATCCTGTCGGCATGAACGACGTTGCCGCCCCCGATTACCACGCGCTGTCGCGTCCGCTGGAATTCACCGCGGCGGCGGCGGCCAAGGTGCGCGAATTGATCGCGGAGGAAGGCAACCCCGGGTTGAAGTTGCGCGCCTACATCCAGGGCGGCGGCTGTTCCGGCTTCCAGTACGGCTTCGAGTTCGACGAGGCGCAGGGCGAGGACGACCTCGCGGTGGAAACCGATGGCGTCACCCTGCTGGTCGATCCGCTCAGCCTGCAATACCTGATGGGCGCCGAAGTCGACTACAGCGAAAGCCTGCACGGTGCGCAGTTCGTGATCCGCAATCCGAACGCGAAGACCACCTGCGGCTGCGGCAGCAGCTTCACCGTGTAGTGCTTTTCTCCTCCCTTATCGCGTAGCGAAGGGGGAGGGGCAAACGGTGACCGGCGGGCGGATAATCCCGCCCATGCCCTTCGCCTTCCTCGATGCCGACCTCGACCGCGCCGACGACCTGCGCGGCGATGCCGAAGCGCTGGCGAGGCTGTGGTCGAACGCGACCCTGATCGCGGTCGATGCCGAAGGTCGCGCGCTGGCGGCGGGCGACGACGGCCCGCGCCTGCTGCCCGCCGGCGACGTTGAGAACGGATTCGAGCACGCGCTGCTGCTCGGCGTGCGCGGCCATGAGGCCTGGTTCGCCATCGATGCCGAACGCATCGCCGGTGCGGGCGAAGCGCGCACCGACCTGCGCCAGGCCGCGGCGGCATGGCCTGCCTTCGATGCCTCGCTGTTCGCGCAGGCACGGGCGATGCGCCACTGGCGCGAACGTCACCGCTACTGCAGCGTCTGCGGCGGCGAAAACGCCTTCGTGCGCGCCGGCTGGCTCGGGCGCTGCACGCGTTGCGGCGCCGAACACTATCCGCGCACGGATCCGGCGGTGATCGTCGCGATCACCGATCGCGACGGCGAACGCCTGCTGCTCGGGCGTCAGGCCAGCTGGCCGGAGCATCGCTATTCCACGCTCGCCGGCTTCGTCGAACCAGGCGAATCGCTGGAGCAGACCATCGTACGCGAAGTGCGCGAGGAAAGCGGCGTGCGCGTGCTGCGCAGCCGCTATCTCGCCTCGCAGCCATGGCCATTCCCCGGTTCGCTGATGCTTGGCTTCGTCGCGGAAGCCGAGCCGGACGCGCCTGTCGCCGGCGACGAACTCGAGGACGCGCGCTGGTTCACGCGCGAGGAAGTCGGCGCCGCGCTGCGCGGGGAATCCCCGCCGGGCGGCCTGCGCCTGTCGCCGTCGATCTCGATTTCGCGCTGGCTGGTCGAACGCTGGTTCGCCGGCGAACGCGTGGACGTTGGCGGCGCTCGCTAGAATCCGGCCATGTTCATGACCCTCGCCGCCGTCGTCGTCGCGCTCGTGCTCGGCCACGTCGCGCAGGGCCTGGCCGAATCGGTGCGCCGGCATGGCTGGTTCGACGAGTGGCTGCGCTGGCTCGGCGCGCGCTTCCCGCAAGGCATATGGCAGGGCCGCTGGGGCATCGCGCTGGTGCTGGCGCCGTTGCTGCTGGTCGTCGCCTTGCTGCAGTGGGCCCTGCATGCGCCGTTGCTCGGCTTCCCGGGGCTGCTGTTCGGCATCGGCGTGCTGTTCCATTGCTGGGGGCCGCGCGACCTCGACTTGGACGTTGATGCCATCGTCGATGCGCCCGACGCCGCCGCGCGCAACGCCGCGATCGCGCGCCTGTCGCCGAACGGCGCGGACATGCCATCGCTTCTCGTCGCCGTGTTCCACGCCGCGCGCCGGCGCTGGTTCGGCGTGCTGTTCTGGTTCCTCGTGCTCGGCGCCGCCGGCGCCATGTTGTATCGCCTCGTCGCGCTCGCGGCCGAAGACGATGCCGCGTTGCTGCCGGCGGAAAACACGGCCGGCGCGAAACGGCTGCTCGCCTGGCTGGATTGGCCGGTATCGCAGCTGATGGCGTTGTTCATGGCGTTGGTCGGCGATTTCGACACCGTGCTTTCGGCGTGGAAACAGAACGGCGGCGCCAGCTTCGATGCGAACGCGGATTTCCTCGGCGCCGTAGGACGCGCCAGCGTTCGCACCGAACTCGCCGACGACGCGCAGGATTACGCCGATGCAGGCGAATCCGCCTCCGACATCGCGCGCGACCTCGGGCCGATGCCGGAACTGCGCGACGCGATGAGCCTGGTCTGGCGCACGCTGGTGGCGTGGCTCGCGGTGATCGCGCTGTTCGTCATCGCGGGGTGGGTGAGCTAGCCCGCGATGCTTTCCCTCTCCCCCTGCGGGAGAGGGTGCCCGAAGGGCGGGAGAGGGAATATCCCGCCGCATTTCGGAATTTCCCGATCCAGGCATGCCTGCGGTATCGCGAACATGCTGCGCATGACTCCCTCCCTTGCGCCGCAGGCGGAGGGGAGGGCTGGGGAGGGGTTGTCGTTGGATCGATTACGTCTTCGTGCCCGTGAGCTTCGCAATGCATCGACCGATGCAGAACGATTGCTGTGGCGGGCATTGCGATGCCGCCAACTTCAAGGGTTCCGTTTCAGGCGACAGGTGCCAATCTCGGGTTATGTCGCCGATTTCGTTTGTCCGGAAGCCAGGTTGATCATCGAACTGGATGGTGGCCAGCATTCCGAACGTATCGAATACGACAGCAAACGCAGCGAAATCCTGCTCGCTGCTGGTTACAACGTCGTTCGATATTGGAACCACGATGTGATGGCGCACACAGTCGATGTGGTCGCGGATATCCAGCGCAAACTGGAAGAAACATCGACCCCCTCCCAACCTCCCCCTTCCGCTGCGCGGAAAGGGGAGGGGTAATCACGCCGCATCCCCGCGTAGCGCCCGCACCATCGCCTCCAGCGTTTGCGCCGTCGCGGTGGCGCCATCGACCAGCGTGCCGGCCACGACTTCGACATGCGCGCGCAGGCGCCGCGGCACGCGCATGCGCCCGAGCCGCGAATCGTGCCGGCTCCACATGCTGCCCCACATGCCGCGCAGCGCCATCGGGATCACCGGCACCGGGCGGCGTTCGAGGATCTTCTCCACGCCGGACTTGAACGGCGCGATGTTCCCGTCCTTGGTCAACGCGCCTTCGGGGAAGATGCACACCAGCTCGCCTTCGGCCAGCGCCGCATCGACCGCGTCGAACGCGCGCTGCATCAGTTCCGGGTTCTCGCGCGCGTCGGCGATGGGGATGGCCTTGGCCGTCCTGAAAATCCACTTCATCACCGGGATCTCGAAGATCCTGTAGTACATGACGAAACGCACCGGGCGCGGCATCGCCGCCGACAGGATCAGCGCGTCCATGTAGCTCACGTGGTTGCACACGACCAGCGCCGCGCCTTCGTCGGGAATCGCGTCCATGCCCTGCACGCGCAGTCGGTACAGCGCGCGCACCAGCAGCCAGCTGAGGAAGCGCATCAGGAATTCTGGCACCAGGGTGAAGATGTAGATCGCCACCACCGCGTTGCCGATCGCCAGCGCGAGGAACACCGCCGGGATGCTCCAGTGCAGCACCTGGCCGGCGAGCAGGCCGAACACCGCGGCGCACACGATGAACAATGCGTTGAGGATGTTGTTGCCCGCGATCACCCGCGACAGTTCCGATTTCGGCGTGCGGTTCTGCACCAGCGCGAACAGCGGCACCAGGAAGAAGCCGCCGAACACGCCGACCAGCGCCAGGTCGAGCAGGATGCGCAGGCTGCCCGGCGCGTGCAGGAATTGCGACAGCGACAGCCCCGCGACCGGCGCGGCGCCGCGGCGCGCGAAATACAGGTCCAGCATCGCCGCGCTGATGCCGAACGCGCCCACCGGCACGAGGCCGATTTCCACCGTGCGCCCCGACAGCTTTTCGCACAGCAGTGAGCCGATGCCGGTGCCGATCGAGAACACGCCCAGCGCGAGCAGGAACAGCGCGCCGTCGCCCTCGCGTTCGCCGAGGTTGACCACGGCGTACACCGGCAGCTGCGCGGTCAGCGCGGTGCCGAGGAACCAGAACCAGGAGATGCCGAGGATCGCGTTGAGCACCGCGCGCTGCCTGCGGCACAGGCCGAAGATGCGCCAGGTGGTGCGGGCGATGTTCCAGTCGATGCGCAGTTCCGGCGCGGTCGGCGGCGCCGGCGGGATCGCGCGGCTGGCGAGGTAGCCGAGCACCGCGATCGCCAGCACCGCGAGCGAGGCGAGCGCGGGCCCGCGCCCGGGCACCAGCATCAGGCCGCCGCCGAGCATCATCCCGAACAGGATCGACAGCGCCGTGCCGGTTTCCACCAGTCCGTTGCCGCCGACCAGTTCGCGCGGGTGCAGCGCCTGCGGCAGGATCGCGTACTTGATCGGGCCGAACATGGTCGAGTGCACGCCCATCAGGAACAGCACCACCAGCAGCAGCACCGCGTGGTGCGCGTAGAAGCCCCAGGCGGCGACCGCCATCGCCGCGATCTCGAACAGCTTGACCCAGCGGATCAGCCGGGTTTTTTCGTATTTCTCGGCGAATTGCCCGGCCAGCGCCGAAAACAGGAAGAACGGCAGGATGAACAGCCCCGGGGCGAAGTTGGTATAGATCGACTGCTGCTGCACCGTCAGCCCGAGCTGGGTGGTGATCAGGACGATGGTGGCGTTGCGGAAGACGTTGTCGTTGAACGCGCCCAGCGACTGGGTGGCGAAGAACGGCGCGAAGCGGCGCTGCCTGAGTAGCTGGAATTGGCTGGACGACATGCGGTTCCCCTGTTTTATCCGCCGCTTCTCTGCTTGAAGTAGTCCTGCAGCCCACGATCGACGCAATAGATGTAGCAGCCCTTCATGCCGCGCGTCATCAGGGTGCGATAAGTGTTGCGGATGATGCGGTCGAGTCGTTCCCGGGTTTGTGCCGGGTGCCCGCGCATCAGCTTCTTCCAGCCACGAATGGAGCGGTCCATCTTCGAGCGGCCGGAAGGCTCGGTCACGACGCGTTCGTCGTGGAAGGCTAGATCGGGGCCGATGATGACGCCGACGTAATCCATTTCGAGCCCTTGGCAGGTGTGGATGCAGCCGATTTGCTCGATGGAATTCGCGGCCGTGATCCACAGGCTTCCGTCGCTTCCGAGATTCCATTGTTTCCGGAAATCGAATTCCGGGAATTCTATGTCGAAAGCATTGGGATCGCGCTTGCTTTTCCAGTTCCAGCAGTAACCGGCGACGACACGGGACTTGTTGTTGACCCGGTTGCGCTCGGAAATCTGCTCGTAAAGTTCGGACGGCGATTCGACAACTTTGAAATCGAAGCTTCCACGGTCGTATTCCTGGTTCGCGGTCGCCCGGATGCCGAGCGTGTCATCCAGCCACGCGAGATAACCGTCGGAGCCGGCGCAGCGGAATTGGGATGCGAGTTCGAGATACGAAATCTCCGCGCCGGACATCTCCGCCCACTTCTCGATTTCCCGCGAGTGGCCGATGTCACTGAGGGTGACGATCTGGTCGTCGTCCACGAAGAAGGTTGTGCACTTAGCCGCGGAGATCAGTTCCTTGATCTGGTTCTCCCCGAGGTTGCCGTAAAGGCCGCTTTTCGCGTTCAGGCGATGTGCTTCGTCGACGATGAGTGCATCGTAGGTATCCGGCCGCATGTCGATGAAAGCCCCGGATCCGCCGAACATGGCAGAGATCTCGGCCTTGCGCTTGTGGCCATTGAGGCGCTGCTCGTACACGGCACGCGGCGCGGCATTCTTGGAAACGTATTTGGTCAATAGCCCGCGCTTGGTCAGTTCAACCATCAGGTTGATCGCGACGACGGATTTCCCAGTGCCGGGGCCACCTTTGACGATGACAGCCTGCTTGCGTGGCCCGGAGGCCTTGGCGGCCTTGCCGATGCATTCCTCGTAAACGACCTTCTGGTCGTCGATCAATACGAATTCCCGGTTCCCGCGAAGCATTCCGACGAGGCTGTCTGCCAGCATCCTGGAAGGCCGGATACGGCCGTTTTCCATCTTGAACAGCAGTTCGCCATTATCACCGTGCCGCACGTGTCGCTTGATGAAGTCACGCAGCCTCTGCTTTTCAGCGGGGCCGCGCAGGAAGAGGGGCGCCTTTTCGATGTAGGCAGAGTATCTCGGGGCATCGATTTTCCCGTCACGCTGGTAGTTGTGCAGATACGCGCATGGATTGAGGCCGATTCCGCCGTCGTGTACTGCTTCGTTGAAGCCTTCGAGTAAAGCGGCATAAGACCAGGCTTGGTAACAAGGGTGCGTCCCCTCCGTTTCTGCCCTTCCACCGCGGGCTGCAAAAATGAGGCCATCCTTGTCGGAAACTCTGGAATTTGACCATTGCTTCAGTTCAACGATCACGACGCGGGGCTCTCGATCCTCGGATTCCCCGGAAAGGATGAAGTCGATGCGTTTCGCGGTTTGAGGAATACCGAATTCGACCGCGATGCCCATGGATGCGGGCAGTTCATCGTCCCAGAGAACTTCCGCCATGTGCGTAAGGGATTGTTGCCAAGCGCGAATTTCCGGAGTTGGAGCGTAGCGGCCCGTTCTCTCGTGAAACTCGTTCGCGATGATGTCCTCGATCGCGTGGTTTACGCTGTCTTCGAGGAACCGTTCTTTCGTTGACTGGTAGACGATCAAGCAGCTTCCCCGGCTGACGTCACAGTTCGGTGTACTTGGTGCTCTTGCCCTTCGATTTCTCGACCGGGTACTTCTCGGCATTCTTCGACAATTTCTGCTCGGCAGCTTTCCAGAGGTCGATCTCGAGTTTGTCGGCAAGCCGGATCAAATAAAGGAATACATCGGCGAGTTCTTCCGAAACCTCACGGCGTTTCCCCTCGGAGAGCGATGCGCTTTCGCCTTCGGTCAGCCACTGGAAATGTTCGAGCAGTTCGGCGGCTTCCACCGAAAGAGCTGCTGCGAGATTTTTCGGTGAATGGAACTTGTCCCAATCGCGTTCTTTCGCGAACTCGCGCAATTTGGATCGCAGGGATTCGATATCGCCGCTCATGGGCCGACTATACCGCGGCGCGGAGTGACCCCTCTCCCGGCCTTCGGCCACCCTCTCCCCATGTGGGAGAGGGAAAAGCGAAAGCGTCGTACCCTTCCCCCATGTGGAAACACATACTCCTCTACGCCGCCGTCCTCGCCCTCGGCGCGTTCGCGCTGCAGTGGCTGGACCTGCAGCGCATGGCGCGGCTGTACCCGCAATCGGTCTACGACGGCCTGCTGGCCGCGGGCTTCCTCGCGCTGGGCTTGTGGATCGGCGCGCGGGTGCTGGGGCGCCACGCCCCGACGCCGCCATTCGACGGCAATCCCAAGGCCCTGGCCGAACTCGGGATCAGCCCGCGCGAAGCCGCGGTGCTGGTCGAACTCGCCGCCGGATACTCGAACAAGGAAATCGCGCGGCGCCTGGGCGTTTCGCCGAACACGGTGAAGACCCACGTCGCGCGGCTGTACGAGAAACTCGGTGCGACGCGGCGCACCGGCGCGGTGCGGCGGGCGCGGGAGCTGGGGTTGGTGCGGTAGGGAGGTTTCCCCTCTCCCGCCCTTCGGGCACCCTCTCCCGCAAAGGGGAGAGGGAAGCAGTAAGGGCGATTCGGCCGCAATCACCCGTTCGGGCGATGGATTCCGGGCCGCGCATGGGCTGCAATGCGGGCCATTCCAACCAAGGGGAGCACGACGATGGGACGCGACATCCTGAAATACGGCGTCATCGCGGGGCTGGTGGTGGCCGCCGGCATGTGGGGTGCGGTGCTGGCCTTCCGCGGCTCGATGACGCACGACATGCGCGCCATGGCCGTGACGTATCTGGTCATGCTGGTCGCCTTGAGTACCGTGTTCCTCGGCATCAAGCATCATCGCGATGTCGATCGCGGCGGGGTAATCCGATTCTGGCCCGCGTTCGGCCTGGGATTGGGTATTTCCTTCGTCGCCGGCGTGTTCTACATGCTGTCGTGGGAAACGGTGCAGGCCACGGTGTTGCAGGATTTCGCCACGGACTACGCCGCGTCCGTCATCGCGCAGGCGAAGGCGAACGGCGCGGATGCGGCGACGCTGGCCAAGACCATCGCACAGATGGAGTCGTTCAAGGTGCAGTACGCGAATCCGCTGTTCCGCCTGCCGATGACGTTCGTGGAAGTCTTTCCGGTTGGCGTGCTGGTGTCGCTGGTGTCGGCGCTGGTGCTGCGCAATCCGTGGGTGTTGCCGGCGCGTTGAAAAAAGCAGTCCCCTCTCCCCTTGTGGGAGAGGGATACGCAATGTTGCATTGGATTTTTTCCTCCCCCCTTGAGGGGGAGGATGCCCGAAGGGCAGGAGAGGGGAAAACTCGCGCTGCTACTTGCCGTTGACGCTGTAGCGTCCCGGCCCGATCAACGCGATCGCGACGGCGGCGGCGAAGTACATGCCCTGCAGTTCCAGCGCCCAGCCGCCCTGCTCGTTGAGCTGTGCGAACTGACCCATGTGCACCAGCGCGAGCGCGACCAGCATGTTGAACGCGATCAGCACGCCGCCGATGCGGGCATGGAAGCCGGCCAGCACCATCAGCGGGGCGAGCACTTCGCCGACCAGCACGCCGTAGGCGATGAAGCCGGGCAGGCCATGGGCTTCCACCAGCTGGGTGATTTCCGCGAGTCCGCCGCGCAGCTTGCCGATGCCGTGCAGCAGGATGAGCAGGCCGAGCGCGATGCGCAGGACCAGCTTGCCGAGGTCGGCGCGTGAGTTGTCCTTCATGTCGTTTCCCCTGTGCGATGGAAGGATGGGCCGCGCGAGTATGCGCCTGGCCGGCCGCGGTCGCAGCGCGCGCTGACCGGATCAGCGACGCGGGGTGGCAGAAACGGTCCTCACGCGTCGACGGGAGTGCGGCATGCGCCGGATCGCCGAAAGCCGCCGGCGCGACGCTGCCCGGCTCAGGCTTCGACCGGCTCGCGTTCGCGTTCGATCGCCCGCCAGCCGATGTCGTGGCGGTGGAATTCGCCATGCCAGGAAATCCCGGCGACGTTGGCGTAGGCGCGGCGTTGCGCCTCGGCCACGGTATCGCCCAGCGCGCACACGCACAGCACGCGGCCGCCGGTGGTGACGGTGCGTCCGCCGAGCAGCCGCGTCCCGGCATGGAAGACCTTGGTGTCGTCGAGGTCGGGCGCGTCGAACGAATTGACGATGTCGCCGGTGCGCGGCGTGCCGGGATAGCCGGCGGCGGCCATCACCACGCCGAGCGAGGGGCGCGGATCCCATTGCGCCCGGATCGCATCGAGCCTGCCGTCGATCGCGGCTTCCACCAGATCGAGCAGGTCCGATTGCAGGCGCAGCAGCACCGGCTGGGTTTCCGGATCGCCGAAGCGCACGTTGAACTCGATCACCTTCGGCGTGCCGGACTTGTCGATCATTAGCCCGGCGTAGAGGAAGCCGGTGAACGGCACGCCGTCGCGCTGCATGCCGCGCACCGTGGGCATCACCACTTCGCGCATGACGCGTTCGTGGATTTCCGGGGTGACGACCGGCGCGGGTGAATACGCGCCCATGCCGCCGGTGTTGGGGCCGGTGTCGCCGTCGCCGACGCGCTTGTGGTCCTGCGAGGTCGCCATCGGCAGTGCGGTCTTGCCATCGACCATGGAGATGAAGCTGGCTTCCTCGCCGTCGAGGAATTCCTCGATCACCACGCGCGCACCGGCATCGCCGAAAGCATTGCCTTCGAGCATGTCGCGGACCGCGGCTTCGGCCTCGGCCAGCGTCGTCGCCACGATCACGCCCTTGCCCGCGGCGAGACCATCGGCCTTGACCACGATCGGCGCGCCCTTCTCCCTGACGTAGGCGAGCGCGGCATCGACGTCGGTGTGCACTTCGTAGAAGGCGGTGGGAATGCCGTGGCGCTGCAGGAAATCCTTGGCGAAGGCCTTGCTGCCTTCCAGCTGTGCGGCCGCGGCGGTCGGGCCGAAGATGCGATGGCCCCTGGCGCGGAACGCATCGACCACGCCCGCGACCAGCGGCTGCTCCGGGCCGACCACGGTGAGCGCGACGCCTTCGCGTTCGGCCAGCGCGAGCAGGCCGTCGAGGTCGCTCGCGTTCACGTCCACGTTGCGGCATTTGTCTTCGCGCGCGGTGCCGGCGTTGCCGGGCGCGACCAGGATTTCGTCGACGCGCGGCGATTGCGCCAGCTTCCACGCCAGTGCGTGTTCGCGCCCGCCGGATCCGATGACAAGGATTTTCATGGCCTGTACCCGTTTCTGAATGGTTGACCCGCGTGCGCGAAACTAAGGATCTGGAAGCGCGATTCCACGGGTCATGCCTGAACGAACGCAAGAATCGTGCACAGCCGGCCGCGTCAGTGCCGGAAGTGGCGGACCCCGGTGAACACCATCGCCAGGCCGTGTTCGTCCGCGGCGGCGATCACCTCGGCGTCGCGCATCGAGCCGCCGGGCTGGATCACCGCCTTGATCCCGGCTTCGGCCGCGGCGTCGATGCCGTCGCGGAAGGGAAAAAATGCATCACTGGCCATGACCGAACCGGGCACTGCAAGGCCCGCGTCGGCGGCCTTGATGCCGGCGATCCGCGCCGAATAGACCCGGCTCATCTGCCCGGCGCCAATTCCTACCGTGCGGCTGTCCTTTGCGTAGACGATGGCGTTCGACTTCACGAACTTCGCCACCTTCCACGCGAACAGCAGGTCGGCGAACTGCGCCTCGGTCGGCGCGAGCTTCGTGACCACCTTCAGGTCGTCGCGGGTCACCACGCGGTCGTCGGCGGTCTGCATCAGCAGGCCGGAGCCGACGCGCTTGGCGTCGATGAAGCCCGGCGACGGTGGCGCGAACGGAATCCGCAGCACGCGTACGTTCGCCTTCTTCCGGGCGTAGTCGAGCGCGGCATCGTCGTAATCCGGCGCGATCAGCACTTCGACGAACTGGCGGTCGAGGATCGCCTTCGCGGTCGCCGCGTCGAGCTTCACGTTGAAGGCGATGATGCCGCCGAACGCGGAGGTCGGGTCGGTCGCGTAGGCCAGTTCGTAGGCATCGCCCGGCGCCACGCCGACGGCGACGCCGCACGGGTTCGCGTGCTTGACGATGACGCAGGCCGGCGCATCGAACTGGCGCACGCACTCCCACGCCGCATCGCTGTCGGCGATGTTGTTGTAGCTGAGTTCCTTGCCCTGCAGCTGTGCGAACGTCGCCAGCGATCCCGGCGCCGGATGCAGGTCGCGGTAGAACGCGGCCTGCTGGTGCGGGTTCTCGCCGTAGCGCAGGTCCATGACCTTGACGAAGTTGCCGTTCGCCTGCGCCGCGAACGCGCTTCTGTTCTTCGCGCCTGCGTCGCTGGGTTCGGAAATCGCCGAGAGCACGTCGCTGATGCGCGCGTCGTACTGGGCGACGCGGTTGAACGCGGCCACCGCCAGCGCGAAGCGGGTCTGCGCCGAGAGCGCGCCATCGTTGGCGTCCAGTTCTTCGACGATGCCCGTGTACTGGTCCGGCGAAGTCGCCACCGCGACCCGCGCGAAGTTCTTCGCCGCGCTGCGCAGCATCGCCGGGCCGCCGATGTCGATGTTCTCGACCAGTTCGTCGAGCGTGCTGTCGCGATTGGCCGAGACCTTTTCGAAGGGATACAGGTTCAGCACCAGCAGGTCGATCGGCGCGATGCCGTGCTGCGCCATCACCGCATCGTCGGTGCCGGCGCGGCCGAGCAGGCCGCCATGCACGACCGGGTGAAGGGTCTTGACCCGGCCGTCCATCATTTCCGGGAAGCCGGTGGCCTCGCTCACGTCCTCCACCGCCAGTCCCGCGTCGCGGATCGCCTTCGCCGTGCCGCCGGTCGACAGCAATTCCACGCCATGCGCGGCGAGCGCGCGGGCGACGTTGATCAGGCCGGTCTTGTCGGACACGGACAGCAGCGCCCGGCGGATCTTCACGGGCGCGTGGGGCAGGCGGTCGGAGGTCATGCGGGGGAAAACGCGGGAAAAGAGACGCGAATTATAGGGCGATCGGCCTTGGCAGGACCGTGGTTGGGCAGCTCGAACCAGTTGGATCCGTGGCGCCCAAGCGGGCGCTCCTGCAGGGATGGGTTCAGGCCAGGCCGTAATCGCGCAGCTTGCGGCGCAGTGTTTCGCGGTGGATGCCGAGCATGGCCGCGGCGCGGCTCTGGTTGCCGTCGCAGTGCTGCAGCACTTCCCGGAACAGCGGGATCTCGAGTTCGCGCAAGGCGATTTCGTACAGGTCGTTGGCGCCGCAGCCGTCGAGGTCGCGCAGGTAGCGCCGCACCGAATTCGCGACGTGGTCGCGCAACGGCGGGCGCGGCGTCGAGCGTTGCGTGGAATCGGTGCGTTCGGCGTTCAAGCGGCGGTCTTCCCCTGCATCGCCGCCGGCGCGCGAGCGTCGACGGGCAGGCAGTCTAGCGCGTGTGCGCGATGCCTGCCATGCGGCTCATCGGAATTCGAACGTGAATGCGGTCACGCGCGGCGAGGGATCGACCACGTCGAACGCGATGCCGGCGACCTGGCCGCTGGCGACGTCATTCGCCGTTGGCGTCGTGCCCAGGTATTCGCTCGCGGCGAAATCGCGCGCGGCGATCGCGCGTCCATCCGCGTCGGACAGGACGATGCGCAAACGCGGCCACGGTTGCGCCCAGAGCGCCTCGTTGCGGAAGCTCGCGCTGATGCGCAACAGGCCCGGCCGTTGCGGATTGGCGCGCACGTCGCGCTGCAGCATGCGCAGCGCCCGCGGTTCGCGCCATGGCGGCAGCGCACAGCGCAACAGGTTGCAGGTGCGCTGCAGCCACGGCCGCGTCGTGCTGCTTGCCGCGAGCTGGTCGAAATCGGATGCGACCACCTGCACCAGCAACAACACGGCGAGGCCGCCGACGATGCTCCATTCGGTGCGCTGCAGGCGGTGTTGCGCGGCGCTAGCCGTGGTCGGGGTGTTGGCGAAGCTCGGGGTTTTCGAGTGCGGTTCCGGCGGCGCTACGGATACCTCGGGCACGGAATCCACGGGAATTTCCACATTTTCCGACGTTGCCGCGACTGTTTCCTCGTCGTTGGCGGCATCGCCGGCTTCGACCTCGGCGCGGGCGTCTTCGTCGATGGTCGCGATGCCACTTGCAGGTTCTGCGGTGTCCGGTTCCGTCGCGTCGATGTCGCCAGGCTGGACTTCGGCGAGATCGTCGAGTTCGACGATGCCGTCGGTTTCGTCGATGGCATGGGTGGCAGTTTCCCGTGCGGGTTCGGCTGCCGCTTCCATCTCCGGCGTGGCTTCCATCGTCGATTCGATCTCGACCGTCGCATCGGCTTCCGCTTTCGGTTCCGGTTCGACCAGCGACACGCCGCAGAACGCGCAGGTCGCGGCGCCCGCCTGGTACGGGGTCGCGCAGACGGGGCAGGCGAATTCGGTCATGCCGTGCATTCAAGCATGGCCTTCGCCCTCATGCTCGCCGCACGCCGTCGATGCGTACCCAGTCGCCGTCGCGTTCCACCTGCAATGCGTCGAACCAGGGCGCGAAGCGTTGCAGCAGTTCGCCTTCCTGTCCGGCGAGGATGCCGGACATGGCGATGCGGCCGCCGGGCGCGGTGCGTGCGGCCAGCGTGTCCGCGAGCGCGTCGAGCGCCGAAGCGAGGATGTTGGCGACCACGATGGGATGCGTGCGCACCGGTTCGTCGCGCGGCAGGAACGCATCGATCGCGACGCCGTTGCGCTGCGCGTTGTCGGCGGTGGCGACCAGCGCCTGCGGATCGTTGTCGACGCCGATCGCGCGCGCCGCACCGAGCTTGAGCGCGGCCAGCGCGAGGATGCCGCTGCCGCAGCCGAAATCGAGCACGTCGCGGCCCCGCAGTTCGCCGCGTCCGGCCAGCGCATCCAGCCAGCGCAGGCATAGCGCGGTGGTCGGGTGCGTGCCCGAACCGAAGGCCAGGCCCGGGTCGAGGCGCACGATCGCGGCATCCGGACCCGCGTTCGCAGGCACTTCGTGGTTCCACGGCACGATCCAGGTGCGCGCGCCGAAGCGCATCGGCTGGAAGGTGTCCAGCCAGGCGCGTTCCCAGTCCTGGTCGTCGATGCGCTCGAACCGCGCCTGCGACCAGTCCAGTTGCGGTTCCGCGGCTTCCAGCGCGGCGAGCAGCGCCAGCGCATCGGTGTCGCCGTCGAACAGCGCCTGCAACTGCAGTTCGTCCCACAGCGGGGTTTCGCCGACGCCGGGTTCGAAGATCGCCTGTTCGTCGACGGCATCGAGGTGCGCGTCCTGCAGCGTCACCGACAACGCGCCGGCGTCTTCCAGCGCGCGTTCGATGCGTGGCTGCGCATCGCGGCGGCAGGGCAGTTCGAGTTGCAGGTAGGGCATGGGCCGGAAAAGGAAATGGCGCGGAGGTCCGCGCCATTCTCGCAGCTTCGCGGCGCGCGCTCAGCCGCCGCCGCCGAGGATCCCCTTCAGCAGGCCGCGCACGCCGGGCTTCTTCTGTTGCTGCTGCGGCTGGCCGTTCTGCTGTTGCATGCCGCCTAGGTCCATGCCCAGCAGCGCGCTGGCGGTGGACTTGGTGCGCACGCGCACGTTCCATTCCGGGTTCCACGGCGTCTTCGGGTTCGAGGGCCGCGGCGGCCAGGCGATGTTGGTCTCGGGGCCGTAGGCGATCATCGTCAGCATGCCCATGCCGCCCATCCCGCCCTGCTGCGCGCTGGCGCCGCTGCTGGCGAAGATGCCCTTGGGCACGGTGCAGCTGGTCGCGGACGTCGGCAGCAGCACCTTCTGCTTCAGCCATTTGTCGACGTAGGAACCGGTCAGGTAGTTGAGCAGCTCGCTGCCGGCGCCGGCGACTTCCGAGCTGCTCCACATCACGAATTCGTGCTGGCTCTTCGCGCCGAACGCGGTGAGGAAATAGGCGCGCGCGCGGTCCACCGGTTGCCAGCTGACGGCGATGGCATCCTCGGTCTTGCCGCTGCTGCGTAACGCGATCTGCGGCATGAAGTCCGCGTTCTGGTCGAGGTCGAACTTCAGCGAGGCCGGCACGCCGTCGCCGGTGATGCTGTGCTCGCCCACCATCGAGGAATCGTCGGAGACGCGCTTGGTGTTCTTCTTGTTCGGCCACACCGCGTAGGACGGGGTCGCGTCGATGTCGCGGTCGGGCACGAACAGGCCGGGCGCCATGCCGCCGCTGCTCTGCATCTGCCCGTCCTTCATCTTGACGTGGAATACCTTGGGTTGGCCCGGGCCCACCGCCGCGCCGCAGCCCCAGTACTGGTAGAAGGTGACGTTGACATCGACGTTCTTCGGGTCGTACTGGCCGTGTTCGCTGGGCTGCACCACCGGCGGCACCAGCGGCAGCGACTTGCCGACATCGAGCCCGGCCGGCACGAACTGCGTCGCTTCGACGCCGGGCTTGAGCCCGTTGTACAGCGCGATGTCGAGGTACTTGCCGGTTGCGCCGGGCACGCGGCGCGATTCGGGATATCCCTGCGGGCCCTTGTCGCCGCCCATGCGCCGCATCATGAAACCGCCGAGGCCGCCCATGCTCGGCATGCCGGCGAACTCGTGGGTGGCGACGTTGATGTAGACCTGGGTCTTCGGTCCCTTGCCCTGCTGGCTGGCGGCGGGCAGCGCGACGAGCGCGGTGGCGAGGGCAAGGGCGAGGATGCGGTGTCGTGGCATGGCGGTGCGATTCCGTCCGGATGGATAACCCCATAAGCGGAAAATCGGGGCGAAAGCGGACATCGCCGCTTCAATCCGCCGCGCGCGACAGCAGCCAATGCTGGCGCCGGCGCAACAAGCGCACGCCACCGTGGAGGTAGTGGATGCTGAAGGCCAGGGTCAGGCCGATCAGCACGAGATGCCCGCCGCGCCCGAGCATGGCCTGCGGATAACGCTGCACCAGCCACCACGACAGCGCCTGGAAGGCAACCGCGGCCGGCATCATGAAACGGATGTTGAGCCGCTGGTCGCGGACGATGTCGTCCTGCAGCGCGCGTTCGGAGTCGTCGCGCACGGGGCGTGCATCGCGCAGCACCACGCGCAGGTCCCACGCGTACAGGCCCCAGACCGCGAGCGCGTAGAGCGCGAACCAGTGCGCGGGCTCCGCGACCTGGGTCAGCGCCACCGCCTCGACCAGGGTCGCGCCGAAGTAGGCGAAGGTGTGGCCGAACTCCAGCGGCCAGCGGATGAACGAGAGCGTGTGCACCAGCGCGCGCGACCAGAAGATCAGCACCACCAGCAGCCCGGCGAAGATGTAGGGCCACGCCTGCCATTGCAGTCGCAGGATCGGCTGCACCGCCGCGCCGGCGAGCACCGCCAGCGCGAGGCCCTGGATGATGCTGATCAGGGTCAGCTCGATGTTGACGACCACCTCGTCGAGGCGGTCGCGGGCGGCACGGAGTTCGGGTTCCTGCGGCATGCACTGCCTCCCGACGGTCAGACGATCGACAACGCCTTTTCCTTGCGCTCGGCCAGCTTCTTCTCGAGGTAATGGATGTTCTGGCCGCCCTGCTGGAAGCCGCCGTCGGCCATGATCCTCTGCTGCAACGGCACGTTGGTCTTGATGCCGTCGACGATCATCTCGCTCAGCGCGACCTGCATGCGCGCGATCGCGGTCTCGCGGTCGGGCCCATGCACGATCAGCTTGCCGATCATCGAATCGTAGTTGGACGGCACGCGGTAGCCTTCGTACACATGCGAATCCACGCGCACGCCGGGGCCGCCGGGCGCGTGGAAATGCTGGATCAGGCCGGGCGAGGGCAGGAAGCTATCCGGATCCTCGGCGTTGATGCGGCATTCGATGGCATGGCCGCGCAGGACGATGTCGCTCTGCTTGATCGAGAGCTTGTTGCCGGCGGCGATGCTGAGCTGCTCGCGCACCAGGTCGATGCCGGTCACCAGTTCGGTCACCGGATGTTCCACCTGGATGCGGGTGTTCATCTCGATGAAGTAGAAGCGGCCGTTCTCGTACAGGAATTCGAAGGTGCCGGCGCCGCGGTAGCCGATGCGGATGCAGGCTTCCACGCAGACCTTGCCGATTTCCGCACGCTGCTCGGGGGTGATGCCCGGCGCCGGCGCTTCCTCCACCACCTTCTGGTGCCGGCGCTGCATCGAGCAGTCGCGCTCGCCCAGGTGGATGGCGTTGCCCTGGCCGTCGGCCAGCACCTGGATCTCCACGTGGCGCGGGTTCTCCAGGAACTTCTCCATGTACACCATGTCGTTGCCGAACGCGGCCTTGGCCTCGGTCTTGGTGGTGGCGATGGCATTGGTCAGCGCGGCTTCGGTGTGGACCACGCGCATGCCGCGACCGCCGCCGCCGCCCGCGGCCTTGACGATGACCGGATAGCCGATCTCCGCGGCGATCTTCACGTTGGTCGCGACGTTGTCGCCGAGCGGGCCGCCGCTGCCGGGCACGCAGGGCACGCCGGCCGACTTCATCGCGCGGATCGCCTCGACCTTGTCGCCCATCAGGCGGATGGTGTCGGCCTTGGGCCCGATGAAGATGAAACCGCTCTGTTCCACGCGTTCGGCGAAATCCGCGTTCTCGCTGAGGAAGCCGTAGCCGGGATGGATCGCCTGCGCGTCGGTCACCTCGGCCGCGGCGATGATCGCCGGCATGTTGAGGTAGCTCTCCGCCGATGGCGCCGGGCCGATGCACACCGATTCGTCGGCCATCGCCACGTGCTTGAGGTTGCGGTCCACGGTGGAATGCACCGCGACCGTGCGGATGCCGAGTGCGGAGCACGCGCGCAGGATGCGCAGCGCGATTTCGCCGCGATTGGCGATGACGACCTTGTCGAGCGGCATGTCGCGCGCCTCAGCCGATCACGAACAGGGGCTGGTCGAACTCCACCGGCTGGCCGCTTTCGCACTGGATCGCGAGCACGGTGCCGGAGGCGTCGGCCTCGATCGGGTTGAACATCTTCATCGCCTCGATGATGCCCAGCGTGTCGCCGGCCTTGACCGCTTGGCCGACGCTGACGAAGGCCGGCTTGTCCGGCGACGGGCTGGAATAGAAGGTACCGACCATCGGCGCGCGCACCACGTGCCCGGCCGGCAGGTCCTGGGCGGGCGGCTTGGGCGTGCCGCCGGTCGCCGATTCGGTCGGCGAATGCATCGGCATCACCGGGAACGGCGCGGCCGGCGCATGGATCACCGTCGGCGCGGCATGCACGACCGCGCCGACCGGCGTGCGCGCCAGGCGCACCGATTCCTCGCCTTCCTTGATCTCGATTTCGGCGAGGTTGGATTCCTCGAGCAGGTCGATCAGCTTCTTGATCTTGCGCAGATCCATCGATGGAGCCTCTTGGTCAAGCCGCGAGCCGCGAGATCGCGGCATCGAGGGCGTAGCGGTAGGAATCGGAGCCGAAGCCGGCGACCACGCCCGTGGCCAGGTCGCTGAAATAGCTCTGGCGGCGGAACGGTTCGCGGGCGTGCGGATTGGACAGGTGCACTTCAATGAACGGAATCGCGACCGCGGACAGGGCATCGCGCAGCGCGACCGAGGTATGGGTGAACGCGGCCGGATTGATCACGATGAAGGACGTTCCATCCGTTTTCGCGGCCTGGATGCGATCGATCAATGCATCCTCGGCGTTGGACTGGAAGCTTTCCAGCGCATGTCCGGCCTGCCTTGCCCGCTCGGCGAGATCGCCGTCGATCTCGGCCAGCGTGGCGCGACCATAGACCTCCGGCTCGCGGCTGCCGAGCAGGTTGAGGTTGGGACCGTGCAGGACAAGGATCCGGGCCAAGAGCAAACCGGGTCACGGAAAGTGGGCGGGCAGTGTGCGCGCCTCGGCGGCGGCTGTCCAGACAATCCCGTCAAGATCGGCGAACTTTCGCCGCTTCCCCGTTTTTTAATCGCCTGTTTGAGTGTTCGCTCTAGCGCGGGTTGGCTGCGTTGCGGATCCATCCGTCGATTTCGCCCTCGGCGAACGGTCCGGCCCGGCGTTCCAGCACCCGGCCATCGGCCGCGACCAGCACGCTGTAGGGCAGCACGCCCCGATGATCGCCGAGGCGAACGCTGGCATCGGCCGGACCCGGGCGGTCGAGCAGGATCGGATAGGACACCGGATGCGCCTGGAGGAAGGCCGCGACCGCGGCAGGATCGTCCAGGGCGATTCCGATCACTTGCACGCCATTTGCCGGCTGTTCGCCGGAGTAGCGTTGCAGTTCCGCCATTTCCGCGACACAAGGGCCGCACCAGCTGGCCCAGAAGTTCAGCAGCAGGGGTTTCCCGGCATGGGCGTCGGGTAGCCGGACCGGCCGCCCGTCAAGTCCCTGCAGTTCAAGCGTCGGCAGGGTCGCGGGCGGTTGTGCGGCAATCGATGCCGGCGCTTCGGGATGACCGAGGCGGTATTCCAGCGCCGCGCCGGCGACGGCCGCGAACAAGGCGCCCAGCAAGGCCGCACGATGTTCGCGGATCACCGGGCCGCCCGTGCCAGTGCGTTGCGCACGAGTTCGGGGGTCAGCACGGTCGGCAGCACCTTGCCTTCGCCGCCGCCGCGCGGATAGACCACGTACAGCGGAATGCCGACCGCGCCGTAACGTTGCAGGTAGGCGGTGATCGCCGGATCGACGTCGGTGTAGTCGCCGACCATGTAGGTGGCGTTCGCCGCCTGCAGGGCGTCGCGGAAAGCCTCGCGCGACAGCACGGCCTTCTCGTTCGCCTTGCAGGTGATGCACCAGTCGGCGGTGATGTCGACGAACACCACCTGCCCCTGCGCGCGCAGCGAGGCCAGTCGCACTTCCGAATACGGCATCGCGGTCGTGGCTCCGACCGAAGTGGTTTCGCCCGCATGCGCCGGCGGCAACGCGTGGATGCGTTGCAGCGGCCACAGCATCGCGAGCAGGGCGACGATGGCGAGGATCGATCCCCAGCGCGCGCCCTGCATGCGCGAACGCGTCCACGCCCAGGCCGCGAGCGCGACCGCGATCGCCGCGAGCATCCAGTTCCACACCGCGTCGCCGCCGCGTTGCGTCGCCAGCACCGATACCAGCCACGCCGCGGTGAGGTACATCGGGAACGCCATCAGCTGCTTGAAGGTTTCCATCCACGCGCCCGGTTTCGGCAACCGTTGCGCGAGCGCGGGCACGAAACCGATCAGCAGGAACGGCAACGCGAGGCCCAGTCCCAGCGCGAGGAACACCAGCATCCCGCCCAATGCCGGGCCGGCGAACGCGTAGGCCAGCGCCGCGCCCATGAACGGGCCGATGCACGGCGTGGCCAGCACCACGGCCAGCACGCCGGTGGCGAAATCGCCGGCCGCGCCGTGCTTCTGCATCCACGCATTGCCGCGCGCGCCGATGCCCACGTTCGGATACCACACGCCGGACAGGCTCAGGCCCAGCGCGAACAGCAGCAGCGCGATCGCGGCCACCACCAGTGGCTGTTGCAACTGGAAACCCCAGCCCAGCGCCAGCCCGGCCTTGCGCAGCGCCAGCGCGAGCGCGCCGAGCGCCGCGAACGCGGCGAGTACGCCGGCGGTGTACCAGAGCGCATGCGCGCGAGCCCGTGATCGACTCTCGCCGCTGTTGGTCAGCGACAGCGCCTTCAGCGACAGCACCGGCAGCACGCAGGGCATGAGGTTGAGGATCAATCCGCCCAGCAGCGCGAACAGCAGGCTGGTGAGGAGCGAATTGGTTGCCGGTTGCCGGTTGCCGGTTGCCGGAGGCAGTTCGCGTGGAGGATTCGCGGCTTCGACTGTCGAAGGCGTGGTGGCGACTGCAGGCGAAGTCGCGGTCGAGCCCGTCGAAGCGGTGTCGGCATTCGATTCGGGCAACACCGGTTCCGTCGGGCCTTCCGCGACGGTCGTGGCCAGCGTGCCGCGCGGGATTTCCACCGCCACGCGCCGCGTCATCGGCGGATAGCAGATGCCATCGTTCTGGCAACCCTGGAAGGTCGCGACCAAGGTTGCCTTCGCCGCGCCCTCGCTCGTGCGCTTCAACGGCAGCGGTGCTTCGGCCTGGTCGAAGTACACGACCACGTCGCCGAAATGTTCGTCGTGGTGCTGCACGCCCTTCGGCCAGCGCGGAGCGCCGGCGGCGATGCCGGGCGCGCCTTCAAGCTTCAGCGTGGTGCGGTCGCGATAGAGGTAATAGCCGCGCGCCGGAGTGAAGCGCAGCAGCAGGGTGTTGCCGTCGTCGGCGATGGCTTCGAAGCCGAACGCTTGTTCCGGCGGCAGCGGTTTCGCATCGGTCGCGCCCGGCTTGGTCGTTGCGAACAGCGATCCGCGGTTCGACGTGCCCGACAGCAGCGCGTTGTCGTCACCGGTCGCCGCGGGCAGCGCGACGGTCAGCGTGCGTGTCTGCGGCGGATAGCAGACGCCGGCATCGGCGCAGCCCTGGTACTTGATGCGCAACGTGATCTTGTCGCGATCGCCCGCGTCGCCGGACACGCTGCCGGTGAGGCGGCCACGGTAGGTTTCCACGTCGCCGAAGAATTCATCGTGGTGCTTCGCACCGTCGGGCAGCGATAGCGCCGCGCCTGCGAACGAGCCGTCGGGCGATTCGACCTTGGTGCGGTGGCGGTAGAGATAGAAGCCCTCCGCGATCTTCCAGTCGACGGTGATCTTGTCCCGCGCATCGGCCTTCGCCGACAACATGAACACCGAATCCACCGGCGGCAGTTCGGACGGATCGATGGCGGCGCGCGCCGGCAGCAGCGGCGCCGCGCAGAGCAGGAGCGCGGCGAAGGCGCGCAGGAACGAGGAGGCGGGACGGATCATTCGGGAATGGGCTCGGGGCGGGTTTCGTCGGCGATCCAGCGCAGGTAGCCGGGCAAACCGGAGTCGGGTTCGACCGCGACCAGCTCCGGCAGTTCGTACGGGTGCAACCGGACCAGCCGGTCCTGCAGCGCCTGCAACCGGTCGGCCCGGGTCTTGATCAGCAGCAACGCTTCCTCGGCGCGCTCGACCGTGCCCTGCCAGCGATACACCGAACGCAGGCCGGGAAGGATGTTCACGCAGGCCGCCAGCCGTTCGCCGACCAGCGTTTCGGCGATCCGCTCGGCCGTGGCGGGATCGGGGCAGGTGCAGAAGCAGAGGAGTGCGCTCACCGGCATAGGGTAGCGGTTCGGCCGCGGGCGACGCCCTTGAAAGCCCCGCGGCGGCCCCCACTTCCGATCCGTCCCGGCTCGCCGGGTTCGTTTTGCCGGCGAGGCTGGCAGGCGCACGCCGCGACTGCTAAAATCCCGGTCTTTTCCCCAACCAATCAAGCACTTGCGAGGGCTGTCGATGAACATCAAGCCGCTGTACGACCGCGTGGTCATCAAGCGCATGGAAGAAGAGAAGCTGTCCGCCGGCGGGATCGTGATCCCCGACAGCGCCACCGAGAAGCCGATCAAGGGCGAAGTCGTCGCCGTCGGCGCCGGCAAGGTGCTCGACAACGGCCAGCTGCGCGCGCCGCAGGTCAAGGTCGGCGACAAGGTGCTGTTCGGCAAGTACAGCGGCACCGAGGTCAAGCTCGACGGCACCGAATACCTGGTGGTGAAGGAAGACGACATCTTCGCGACGCTCTGAGCGCGCGAACCGTTTCCCGAATTTCTTTCCGACGAATTCTTTTGAGGTAAATCGAACATGGCTGCCAAGGAAATCCGTTTCGGCGAGGACGCGCGCTCCAAGATGGTGCGCGGCGTCAACGTGCTCGCCAATGCCGTCAAGGCCACCCTCGGCCCGAAGGGCCGCAACGTCGTGCTGCAGAAGAGCTTCGGCGCGCCGACCATCACCAAGGACGGCGTTTCCGTCGCCAAGGAAATCGAACTGTCCGACGCGTTCGAGAACATGGGCGCGCAGATGGTGAAGGAAGTCGCCTCCAAGACTTCCGACAACGCCGGCGACGGCACCACCACCGCCACCGTGCTGGCGCAGGCGTTCATCCGCGAGGGCATGAAGGCGGTCGCCGCCGGCATGAACCCGATGGACCTGAAGCGCGGCATCGACAAGGCCGTGTCCGAGGCCGTCGGCGAGCTGAAGAAGATCAGCAAGCCGTCCTCCACCAGCAAGGAGATCGCCCAGGTCGGCACCATCTCCGCGAACAGCGACGCCAACATCGGCGACCTGATCGCGCAGGCGATGGACAAGGTCGGCAAGGAAGGCGTGATCACGGTCGAGGAAGGCTCGGGCCTGGACAACGAACTCGACGTGGTCGAGGGCATGCAGTTCGACCGCGGCTACCTGTCGCCGTACTTCATCAACAACCAGCAGTCGATGCAGGCCGAACTGGACGACCCGTACATCCTGCTGCACGACAAGAAGATCTCGAACGTGCGCGACCTGCTGCCCGTGCTCGAGGGCGTGGCCAAGGCCGGCAAGCCGCTGCTGATCGTCGCCGAGGAAGTGGAAGGCGAAGCGCTCGCCACCCTCGTCGTCAACACCATCCGCGGTATCGTCAAGGTCTGCGCGGTGAAGGCCCCGGGCTTCGGCGATCGTCGCAAGGCGATGCTGGAAGACATGGCCATCCTCACCGGCGGCACCGTGATCTCCGAGGAAGTCGGCCTCTCGCTCGAGAAGGCGACGATCAAGGACCTCGGCCGCGCCAAGAAGGTGCAGGTCTCGAAGGAGAACACCACCATCATCGACGGCGCCGGCGAAACCGCGTCGATCGAGGCGCGCATCAAGCAGATCAAGGCGCAGATCGAGGAAACCTCCTCGGATTACGACCGCGAGAAGCTGCAGGAGCGCGTGGCCAAGCTGGCCGGTGGCGTCGCCGTCATCAAAGTCGGCGCCGCGACCGAAGTCGAGATGAAGGAAAAGAAGGCGCGCGTGGAAGACGCGTTGCACGCCACCCGCGCTGCCGTGGAAGAAGGCATCGTCCCGGGCGGCGGCGTCGCCCTGATCCGCGCCAAGGCCGCGATCGCCGGCCTCAAGGGCGCGAACGAGGACCAGAACCACGGCATCGAGATCGCCCTGCGCGCGATGGAAGCGCCGCTGCGCGAGATCGTGTCCAACGCCGGCGACGAGCCGAGCGTGGTGCTGAACCGCGTGTCGGAAGGCAAGGGCGCGTTCGGCTACAACGCCGCCAACGGCGAGTTCGGCGACATGATCGAGTTCGGCATCCTGGACCCGACCAAGGTCACCCGCACCGCGCTGCAGAACGCGGCCTCGATCGCCGGCCTGATGATCACCACCGAGGCAATGGTCGCCGAGCTGCCGAAGAAGGACGAACCGGCGATGCCGGGCGGCGGCATGGGCGGCATGGGCGGAATGGATTTCTAAAACGCCTCGCTCCATCCGCGACACGAAAAGCCCCGCATCGCTGCGGGGCTTTTCCTTTTCTGGCGCGAGCTTTCGCGCGCTGCGGCGGTTTCGCGCATCCATGACTTGCGGCCTGCGGCATCGGCTGCATCCGGGTCGATGCTGCAATTGCGCGCAACCTGCGCGCTTGCGAAGCGGAGGTCTCCCCCATGAAACGCTTGCTTGCAATCGGTGCGCTGCTGGTCTGCGGGTCCGCATGGGCCGGTACCGACAGCGTGCGGATCGAAACCCTGGTGGCGGAAACCGGATTGAGCGTCAGCGAAATCCAGATGCTGACCGGCGCGCGTACTCCGCACATGGAATACATGACGTCGTATGCCCGTGCGGAAAGCCGCCTGGTGCGGGCGCTCGGCAAGGAGCGGGCCAAGGCCTTGCTCTCCGGGCGCGAAGTGCAGCTGGACAGCGGCGTGCGGATACGGCTCGCATCGCGCTGAAACAAGCGATGCCCCGAGGAGGGAAGCCCTGCGTCCATGCCGGGCTTCCCTTTGCAACGCGGTGATCAGAGCGCTTTCAGGAACGCGACGAGGTCCTGTTTTTCCTGCGTGCTCAAGTTCATTGCGAAGCGCGTGTCGTAGAAATCGACGACGTCGTCCAGCGTTGTCGCCGAGCCGTTGTGGAAATACGGCGGCCGTGCGGCGAGACCGCGCAGCACCGGACCCTTGAACCTGCCGATGTCCTTCCACTTGCCGGTGATCAGCGCCAGGCCGGGGTCGGTGGTCTGCACGGTTTCGCCGGTCGCCTTGTTGCGCAAGGTGTACAGCGGCATGTCCGGCGTGCGCCGCGAGGCATCCGACAGGCCGATGTCCAGCGGCAGCGCGACCGTGTGGTTGCCGACGTTGGGATCGTTGTGGCAGGACGTGCAGGTCCCGGGGATGCTCGGCAGCCCCAGTGCGTCGTTGAGGCCGGCGACGCCGGTGATCGTGAGCGGCTTCTGGTTGAACAGGGCTTCGCCGCGCGCGATCGCGGCGCGCGCCGCCGCCTTCGCCGGGTTGCCGCCGCCGCTGGCGTTCGCCCAGGCGGAGAACAGCCCCATGGATTCCCCGTCGAACAAGGCGCCGGTCGGATCCGCGCCGAGCGTGTCGTTGACGCCGACGTAGAAGCGCTGGTTCGCGAGGATGCGCGGCCCGCCGATCGCGTCGTCTTCGTTGAGCAGGCCGGCAACGTCGTCGCGGATCTGCGCGGTGGTCAGCCCGGATTCGAAGGCGACGATGTCGGCGAGCTGTTCCGGCGTCGGGTCGATGCCCTGCGCATGGCCGACGGTCGCGTCTGACGCCTGCCTGATCAGCGCGGTGTTCAGCGCATCGCTGTCCTGGCCCGCGTGCATCGGCGGCAGGAACGGCGTCTGCGTTTCGCGCCCGTCCCACATGATGCCGGTCAGGAACGCGAGGTTGGTCGAGGGCAGCGGGCGCCGGAACAACGACAGTTCCGCCGCGCTGGCGTAGTGGTAGGGATCGTCGACGTCGGCGAGGGTGAACTCGGCGTTGGCGGGGATGCCGATGCCCACGCGGATCACGCCGCGGTCGAGCAGCATGCTGTAGGCGACGCGGCGCGCGGCGATGGTGGAAACGTCCAGGTTCGGCGCGTTCGATCCATCGTTGGTCCGGAACAGCGGATCGGTGCCGCCGGTGGCGGCGAAGCGCGCACGGATCTCGTTCGGCGTCATCGACCACGCCGCATCCTGCCGGTGGCAGGTCTCGCAGGAACGGCCATTGGTGCCGATCGGCTGGAAGAACGTGTTGTCGCGGTCGATGCTGCCGCTGCGGGTGAAGGTGCGCATCCAGCCGCTGGCATCGCGGGTGGTCATCGGATCCGGATTGGCGAATGCCGATCCCGCGCGCATCGCCACCGATGCGGCTTGCGCCGTCGATGGAGCCTTCCGCGCCGCGGTCGGCGCTTGCCCGCCGAACAGGGCGACGACGCGTTGCGCGCCTTGCGACAGGCGCTCCCCGATTCCGTGCAACAGGTCGCCGCCGGGAAACGCCAGCGCCAATCCGCCCAGGCCCAGCCCGGCGATGGCGAGCGTCGTTGCCAGGGTGCGACGCGTGCGCGCCGAACCCGCTTCATGCATCTTGCTCATTGCAACCCCCATGTCTTCCGTGATCGATGCCCGGCCGTGCCGGTCCCCTCTTCACATGGTCGTTACGACGGCAAGGGCGCGATTCGGACATCCCGCGCCGAATTCCGACGAACGGCATGACGCGTCGTTGGAATCCGCGAATGCACGGATCCTGTTCCCGGTTCGCCGGCCGTTGTTGCTGGCCGCTTTGCCGACCATGCACCGTTTGGGCATGCTCGCCCCATGCCCGCATCCGTTTCCGCGTCCCTTTCCGCCTGGTTGCAGCGCCATCGCCGCGCCCTGCTGCGCGCGGGATTCGCGCTGGCCGCGGTGTACGCGCTGTACCTGCTCGCGGCCAACGTGTTCCTCAACACGCGCATCGGCGTGGACACGATCAACCGCAAGCCGCAGCGCTTCAGCGCGCAATGGGACTGGGCGATGAGCCTGTATCCCGGGCACATCCATGCGCGCGGGGTGAAGTTGCGCGGCCAGGTGCGCGGCGTGGAATGGAAGGTGGCAGGCGACGTCGCCGACGGACGCATCCAGCTGTTGCCGCTGCTGCGCCGGCAATTGCATTTCGGACCGATCGAGGGCGGCGTGGTCGACGTGGACGTGGAGACCGGCAAGCCGCCGGTGCCGCCGACGCCGAAGCCCGCGTCCGCGGCGCGACGCAAGCCCTGGGAACTGGTGTTCGACGGCATCCACGGCGCGCACGTGCGCCACCTGCGCTTCGACGACTGGACCGCGGAAGGCGAAGGCGAGGCGCTGTTCGTGTTCTACAAACGGATCGCCGGCGGACCGATGGAAATCCCGCCCTCAACGTTCCGCATGCGCAAGGCGACGCTGAAGCAGGGCGACATCGCCTGGGCGCACGACGCGAGCATCGCGCTGGACCTGGCGATGGCCCGCCACGTCGCCGCCGAAGTGCCGGGACTGCGCAAGCTGCGCCTGCTCGACGCGCGCCTGCAATTGTCGGGCGACGGGCCGGGCCTGGTGCTGGAGGAAGACGCCGACGGGCATCTTTCGCTGCGTCGCGACGGCGATGGCGGTCGCGTCTTCGCCGACGTGCGGGTGGAAAAAGGGTTGTTCGCGCCCGGCAGCCATCTGGAGGCAAAGGCGCCGCTGTTCCTGGACGGCACGCGTTCGCAGCAGGGCTACCGGGTCGAAGCGCGCTTCGACGTGATCGAGGACGCCACCGCGCTGCACGTACGCGTGCCGCCGGCCGGGCCGTCCGGCAACCGCATCGCGGCCGACCTGCAGGTGCCCGGGCGCGAACTCGTTCCGCGCGACGTGCATGCCCTGCTCGCCAATACCCAGGGACGCGTCGCGCTGCAATGGCGCTTCGCCAGCCTCGCGTGGCTGAATCCGCTGCTGTCGAAGGGCTGGCTGCGCCTCGATGGCGCGGCCGACGTGCAGGCCGACCTGCACATCGTCGACGGCCGCATCGTCGACGGCAGCACCGCGTCGATTCCCGCCGCCAACGTCGAAGCCGACGTGCAGGGCAACGCCATCGTCGGCGAAGCGAGCGCCAAGGCGAAGGTCGAGGGCGGGCGCGCCCGCGTGGACATGGACGCGGCGAAATTCTCCATCGCCGCGGGCGATGCGCGTTCGCGGCCCTACGTGCAGGGCGACGACCTGCAACTGCACCTCGACTCCAGCAGCGAGCTCGCGCGGTTCCGCGAGGAACTGCAGGCGCGGCTGGTGTTCGCGAACGCGCGCATCCCGGACCTGCGCGCCTACAACCGCATGCTGCCCACCGGCAGCGTGAAATTGCTCGGCGGCAGCGGACGGCTCGGCGGCGACCTTTCGCTGGACGATCGCGGCAAGCCGGTGCGCGCGACCCTGCAACTCGCCGGCAGCGGCGCCGGCATGCAGGTCGGCGTTTCGCGCATCACCGGCGACCTGACGCTCGCGAGTTCGATGCATCGCATCTCCGGCGACGATTACGCGATCGACGCGATGCGGCTGGGGCTGGCACGGGTGCGCCTCGCCAGCGCGCCGCGCGATGGGCCATGGTGGGCGCGCGCATCGCTCGCGGGGGGGCGCTTCGGCTGGCGCGTGCCGCTGCGACTCGACGGCAACGCGAAGCTGCAGATGCAGGACGCGGGCTTCCTGCTGGGCCTGTTCGCCGAACGCACGGCGTTCCCGAAGTGGGTCGGCAGGATCATCGACGAAGGCACGGTCGATGCGACCTCCGGCGTACACGTCGACGGAAAGAGCGTGCTGCTCGCGCCGCTGGCGGCGCACAACGACCGCGTCGACCTGAAGGCGCGCCTGCGCCTGGCCAACGGCCGGTCCCAGGGCGATCTGTACGCGCGCTGGGGCGTGCTCGGCATGGGCGTGGAATTGCGCAACGGCAAGCGCCAGTTGCACCTGGTCAACGCCGGGCGCTGGTACGACGGGCAGCCAGCGCGACCCTGACCGGCCCTACAATCGCCCGATGCGCGAACAAGACGATGTCCTCATCCTCGGCGGCGGCCACAACGGCCTGGTCTGCGCCGCCTACCTCGCCGGCGCCGGCCTCAAGGTGCGCGTGCTCGAACGCCGGCACATCGTCGGCGGCGCGGCGGTGACCGAGGAGTTCCATCCCGGCTTCCGCAATTCGGTCGCGAGCTACACCGTCAGCCTGCTCAACCCGAAGGTGATCCGCGACCTGCGCCTGCACGAGCACGGCCTGCGCGTGGCCGAGCGCCCGTACGCGAACTTCCTGCCGCTGCCCGACGGCCGCAGCTTCCGCCTTGGCGGCGGCCTGACCGAAGGCGAGATCGCGAAATTCTCGAAACGCGACGTCGCGCGCTGGGCCGACTACAACGCGATGCTCGACCGCGTGGTCGCGGTGCTGCGCGAAGTCATCCACATGACCCCGCCCAACGTCGGCGACCGCATCGCCTTCGCCGACTGGCTGAATTCCTATGCATTGGCGAAGCGGCTCAAGCACCTGGACCTGCGCGGACGCCGCGACCTGCTCGACCTGTTCACCAAGTCCGCGGGCGAACTGCTCGATTCCTATTTCGAAGGCGAGCCGCTGAAGGCCGTGCTCGGCTGGGATTCGGTGGTCGGCAATTTCGCCAGCCCGTACACGCCGGGCAGCGCCTACGTGCTGCTGCACCACCTGTTCGGCGAAGTGAACGGCAAGCCCGGCACCTGGGGACACGCCATCGGCGGCATGGGCGCGATCACCCAGGCGATGCGCAGGGAATGCGAAGCGCGCGGCGTCGCCATCGAGACGAACGCGGACATCGCGAAATTGCTGGTCGACGATGGTCGCGCGGTCGGCGTCGCGCTGGCCGATGGCCGCGAACTGCGCGCGAACACCATCGCCAGCAGCCTCAACCCCAAGCTGCTGTATTCGCGGCTGGTCGAACGCGCGCGACTCGACGACGACACCGCGCAACGCATCGAACGCTACCGTTGCGGTTCGGGCACGTTCCGCATGAACGTCGCCTTGTCCGAACTCCCGGACTTCACCGCGATGCCGGGTACGCAGCAGCAGCCGCACCATTCGAGCGGCATTTTGATCGGGCCGTCGCTGCAGTACTTCGAACAGGCCTATTTCGACGCGAAGTCGAAAGCCCACAACGCCGGCTGGGCGCGCAAGCCCATCGTCGAAGTGGTGATTTCCTCCACGCTGGACGACACGCTCGCGCCGCAGGGCCAGCATGTCGCCAGCCTGTTCTGCCAGCAGGTGAATCCGGAGGTCGATGGCGGCTGGGACGCGCACCGCGACACCGTCGCCAAGTTAATGATCGACACCGTGAACGACTACGCGCCGAACTTCGCGCGCAGCGTGATCGGCTACGAAGCGCTGTCGCCACTTGACCTCGAACGGCGCATCGGTCTCATCGGCGGCGACATCTTCCACGGCGCGCTCGGCCCCGATCAGATGTTCAGCGCGCGCCCGCTGCTCGGGCAGGGCAATTACCGCGGCGCGTTCCGCAACCTCTACCTCTGCGGTTCGGGCACGCATCCGGGTGGCGGCGTCACCGGCCTGCCGGGGCGCAACGCCGCGCGCGAGATCCTGAAGGATTTGCGCAAGAGGCCGAGGCCGGACTAGAACCGGGCCGCGAATGTCCTGTCCGGCGTCGTCGCCGCGTTGGAAGCGATAACGCCACGCGAGGACGCGCCATGGGCCGCACGCCACTGTTCCGCATGCTGCAACGCGCAGCGAAGATCGCGCATGCCTCGCGGCACGCGCCGCAACCGCTGGACGAGTTGCTCGACCTCGCGAACGAACGCCGCATCGACCTCGCCCGTCGCCGACTACTGCAGGGTACCGGCGCGGCGCTGGTGCTCGCCGGTTGCAAGTCCATGCCGAGCCCGATGCAGCCGAAGGGCGAGGAAGTCGCCATCGTCGGCGCGGGCATTGCCGGGCTGACCGCGGCATGGCGGCTGCGCGAGCAGGGCGTGCGCGTGCGCGTGTACGAAGCACAGAACCGCATCGGCGGGCGCATGCTCAGCCTCGCCAACCATTTCCCCGACGGGCAGGTGGTGGAACTTGGCGGCGAATTGATCGATACCGGCCACGTGCGCCTGCGCGCGCTGGCGGCCGAACTCGCGCTGCCGCTCGACGACCTCCTCGATGGCGATACGGACCGCGACACCTGGTACTTCGACGGCCGCGCCATCGGCGAGGAGGAGATCGTGCGCGCGTTCGTGCCGGTGGCCGCGGCGATCGAGCGCGACCTCGCCGCCGCCGGCGACGGCGATTACGACTATCGCGACGCGAATCCGGCGTTCCGCGAACTGGATGCGATCAGCATCGCGCAGTGGTTCGACCGCAACCACGTGGACGGCTGGCTGCGCAAATTGCTCGACGTCGCCTACACCACCGAGATGGGGCTGGAATGCGACGAGCAGTCGGCGCTGAACCTGCTCACCTTCATCGGCACCGAGCCCGGTGCGTTCAAGGTCTTCGGCGAAAGCGACGAGCGTTCGCACGTGCGCGGCGGCAACGACCTGGTGCCGAAGGCTCTGGCGACGCGCATGGACGACGCGATCGAAACCGGGCAGGTGCTGGAAGCGGTGCGCGGCGATGGCGAGGGTTTCGCGCTTTCGTTCCGCAGCGGCGGCGCCACCCGCGAGGTGCGCGCGAAGCAGGTGATCCTCGCATTGCCGTTCACTCTGCTGCGCAAGGTGCGCATCGACGTTGACCTGCCCCAGGCCAAGCGCCGTTCCATCGCCGAACTCGGCTACGGCACGAACGCCAAGCTGATGATCGGCTTCGACCGCCGTCCGTGGCGCGACCACGGCGCGAACGGCGCGTCGATGAGCGACCTCGCGTTCCAGACCACGTGGGAGACCTCGCGCAAGCAGCCGGGCACCGCCGGCATCCTCACCAACTTCACCGGCGGGCGGCACGGGGTCGAACTCGGCAACGGCACGGCCGCGGAGCAGGCCGCGCGCGCGGTCGCAGACCTCGACCGCCTGTTCCCCGGCGTCGCCGCCGCGCGTGATGGCGGACGCGAGGCGCGCATGCACTGGCCGACGCATCCGTGGACGCAGGGCAGCTATGCCTGCTTCCGGCCCGGGCAGTGGTCGGCGCTGCGCGGGGCCATCGGCGAATCGGTCGGCGGCCTGCACTTCGCCGGCGAGCATTGCGCGCTGGAAACCCAAGGCTTCATGGAGGGTGGATGCGAATCGGGCGAAATCGCCGCGGCCGCAGTGGGTACGCGGCTCGGGCTGGCGCAGATCCTGCGGACCGGGTCACGTTTGCGTCGCCGCGTGAATTTGAACGCGGCGGTTTAATTTTGCGGTGCAGCGTGCAACCGGGCTAACGCTTCCTTCACGATCCGTCCCGCATCCCGACGTGGGGGAGGGAGCAGGCCCGCTGAGACTTCGGTCTAAGCGGGCTTTTTTATTGGCTCAATCCGCCGGCACGGTGCGCGGCAGGGCCCAGGCCCGCAGCGCCTGCACCTGTTCGGCCATCAGCACCGACAGCGGCCGGGTCTCGCGCAGGGCCTGCGTCAAGGCCTGGGTGTCCAGCCCGGCTTGCGAGGCATGCGCGGTGTACAGCGCGCTGACGATGGCCTGTTCGATCTCCGCGCCGGAAAATCCGTCGGCCGCCGCGGCCAGCGCCGACAGGTCGATGCCCTCGCGCGGCAGCTTCCGCCGGTCCAGGTGCAGGGCGAAGATCTCGGCGCGGGTCGCGGCATCGGGCAGGTCGACGAAGAAGATCTCGTCGAAGCGGCCCTTGCGCAGCAACTCGGCCGGCAGGTCCTGCACCTGGTTGGCGGTGGCGACGAGGAACACCCGCGACTTGCGTTCGGCCATCCACGTCAGCAGGTAGCCGAGCACGCGCCGCGACAGCCCGCCGTCGCCCTCGCCGCTGCCCGCGGCCAGCCCCTTCTCGATTTCGTCGATCCACAATACGCAGGGCGCGAGCTGTTCGGTCGAATCCAGCGCCGCGCGCAGGTTTTTCTCGGTTTCGCCGAGGTACTTGTCGTAGAGCGTGCCGAAATCCAGCCGCACCAGCGGCACGCCGAACCCGCCGGCCACCGCCTTCGCCAGTAGCGACTTGCCACAACCCTGCACGCCGAGCAGCAGCATGCCCTTGGGTGGTTCCAGCCCGGGCGGCGGCGGATCCTGCAGGAAGGCGTCGCGGCGCTGCTGCACCCATTGCTTCAGGCGCTTCGCACCGCCGACGTCGGCGAAGCGCGCGGTGTCGAATTCGTAATGCAGGTGCCCGCTGCGGTTGAGCAGTTCGAACTTCAGCCGCGCCAGTTCCGGCAGGTCGCCCTGGTCGAGCACGCCGTCGTTGAAGATCAGCTGGCGGGCGATGCGGCGCGCGTCGGTTTCGCTCAGGCCGCGCAGGTTGCGCACGATCTGCTTCACCGCCTCGCGGTCGAATTCGACCTTGCGCCCGCCGTTCTCGCTTGCGTAGCGGCGCGCTTCTTCCTGCACGATCCGCAGCAGCGCGGCCACGTCCGGCAGGCGCAGCGCGAACGGCACGGCGAAGGGTTGCAGCGATTCGGGCAATTCCACCTTGGTCCCGACCAGCGCCAGTACGTGCGCCTTGGTGCCGTTGCGCTCGATGATGTCGCGCAGCTGGCGCTGGTAGCTGGCGTAGCCGAGGTAGGGCTGCGCATCCAGCAACAGGTAGGTGCCGCGCTGGTCGGCGTCGCGGATCGCGGCGAGGGTCGCGCCGAAGTCGGGCGGGATGCCGCAGGCGTCCTCGCGGTCGAGGTCGAGCCGGCGCAGGCCTTCGGTGACGGACCAGCGGAACTGCGCGCGCCACGCGTACGCCATCGATTGCCGGAACAGGTCGACCACCCGGGCTTCGTCGGGCGTTTCGATCACCAGCAACGGGGTTTCGGCGCGGATCAGCGCCACGAGGTCCTGCAGTTCGCCCATGCCGGCACGATAGCGGCGCAGGTGGAATGCCACAATCGCGGCCCATGGCTCCGTTCGAACCGCTGATCGCGCGCAGGCTGGCCTCGTTGCCGGCCGATGCGCCGTGGCGCGGCGATGAGGTTTTCGTCGAACGCCTCGGCAAGCTCGCCATCGCCAGCGATTTCGCCATGGCCACGCTCGCCGCGCAGCCGGAACTGGCCGAACGCCTGCATGCCGGCGATCGCGCATCGCCGATCCCGCCGCCGCGGCTGGCGGCCGAAAACCGCGCCGAATGGCCGCGCCTGTTGCGCCGTTACCGGCAGGCGGAATCGACCCGATTGACGTGGCGGGATGTCGTCGCCGGCGATTCGGTCGAAACCATCCTCGCCGGCAGCACCGCGCTGGCCGAAACCTGCCTGCGCGTCGCGCTGGCCGCGCTCGAGGGCGAATTCGCCGAACGCCACGGCGTCGTTCGCGATTCCGATGGCGTCGTGCAGTCGCTGGTCGTGTTCGGGCTCGGCAAGCTCGGCGGCGGCGAACTGAATTTCAGCTCCGACATCGATCTCGTCTACGGTTACGAGCGCGACGGCGAGAGCGACGGGCCGCGCCCGCTCGCGGCCGAGGATTATTTCTCGCGGCTGGGGCAGCGCCTGGCGAAACTGCTGGACGAAGTCACCGCCGACGGCTTCAGCCATCGCGTCGACCTGCGCCTGCGGCCCTACGGCAACGCCGGGCGCATCGCCTGGTCGTTCGCGGCGCTGGAACAGTATTTCCAGCGCGAAGGCCGCGATTGGGAACGTTATGCGTGGCAGAAGGCGCGGCCGGTTGCCGGCGACATCGCCGCGGGCGAACGCTTCCTCGACACGCTGCGGCCGTTCGTCTATCGCCGCTACCTCGATTTCGGCGCTCTCGCCGGCCTGCGCGAGATGAAGGCGATGATCGCGGCCGAAGTCGCGCGCAAGGACATGGCCGACGACATCAAGCGCGGCCCCGGCGGCATCCGCGAAATCGAATTCCTCGCCCAAGCGCTGCAGCTGATCCGCGGCGGGCGCGAAGCCGCCTTGCGCGAACGCCGGCTGTTGCCCGCGATCGACGCGCTGGTCGCGGCCGGGCAAGTCGCGCCGCAGGTCGGCGTCGTGCTGGCGGAAGCGTATCGCTTCCTGCGCACGCTCGAGAACCGGCTGCAGATGCTGCGCGATGCGCAAACGCATCGGCTGCCCGAGGGCGAAGAGGATCGTGCGCGCCTTGCGGCGGGGCTCGGTTTCGCCGACTGGCACGGATTGCTGTCGGCGCTCGACGCCCGGCGCGAACGCATCGCCATCGAATTCAACGCCTTGCTCGGCCAGCAGCGAAAAAACCTCGACGGCGAACTCGCGGGTTACTGGCGCGCGTTGCCTGGGGCCGCTGAAGCGCAGGCCCTCGCCGATGCGGGTTTCGAAGATGCAGTCTCGCTCGACGCGCAGCTGCGCGATTTCGTGCGTGCCCCCGGCGTGCGCGACCTGTCCGATGCGGTGCGCGCGCGGCTTGATCGGGTGGCGCCGGCCTTGTTGCAGGCTTCCGCGGCGTCCTCGCAACCGGATGCCGCATTGCGCCGCGTGCTGGCCTTGCTGCAGAACATCCTGCGCCGCAGCAGCTACCTCGCCCTGCTCGACGAACAACCGGCGGCGTTGTCGCGGCTGGTCGACGTGGTCGCGCGCAGCGGCTTGCTTGCAGAGCGCCTCGTCGCGCACCCGTTGCTGCTCGACGAATTGCTGGACGCGCGCCTTGCCGGCCCGTTGCCGCGGCGCGAAGAATTGCGGGCCGAATGCGAATCCGCGATTGCCGAAGCCGGTGGCGATGTCGAACAGGCATTGCACGCACTGAACGAAAGGCGCCAGGCGCTCGGTTTCCGCATCGCGCTGGCCGCGCTCGACGGGCGCCAGCCTGCGGCCGACAGCGCGCACCAGCTCGCGTGGTTGGCCGATGCGGTGGTCGCCTGCGTGCTGCGGCTCGCGCGGGCGGAAGTCGAACGCACGCACGGGAAGTTGCCGTCCGCGCGCTTCGCCGTGCTCGGCTACGGCAGCCTCGGCGGCGAGGAACTCGGCTTCGGTTCCGACCTCGACCTGGTGTTCCTGTTCGACGCGGATGCCGAAGCGCAATCGGAAGGCGCGCGCTCGCTCGACGCCGCGCGCTGGTGCGCGCGGCTCGCGCAGAAGATCGTCGCCTTGCTCGACACGCCCACCGCCGGTGGTCGCCTGTACGAGGTCGACGTGCGCCTGCGCCCGGATGGCGCCAAGGGCCTGCTGGTGTCGAGCCTCGCGGGCTTCGGCGAATACCAGCGCGAACGCGCCTGGACCTGGGAACACCAGGCGCTGGTGCGCGTGCGTTGCGTCGCCGGCGACGCGGCGCTTGGCGACGCATTCGGGGTGGTGCGCGCGGAAACGCTGTCGAAACCGCTCGATGCCGTAAAACTGGCGGAAGAAGTGTCGTCCATGCGCCGGCGCATGCGCGCCGAGCTCGATCGTTCCGATGCCGCGCGCTTCGACCTCAAGCAGGGCGAGGGCGGGCTGGTCGACCTGGAATTCCTGCTGCAGTTCCTCGTGCTGCGCGATGCGCGCGCGCATCCTGCGTTGCTCGCGCCGCGCGATACGCCCGGGTTGCTGCGCGCGCTCGGCGATGCAGGATCGTTGTCGAATATCGATGCGCTGCATGCAGCGCATGCGGCGCTGCTCGATGCCGGCTTGCGTTGCACGCTGGATCGGCGCAAGCGCCTGTTGCCGTGGACGGAAGCGCCGGAATCCGCGCGAACCGCGATTTCGGCGGCGGTGCGCGAGGCGGGGTTGGGGTTCGACCTCTCGTAGGAGCGCCCTTCAGGGCGCGATGGTTTCGTACCGCATGGGCGCTGTCGAGCGCGACGAATCCGCGGTGATGTCGTGTCGGGGCTAAAGCCCCTCCCACAAATTCAAAGGGCGAGGCGCTCGTGCACGATCGCGGCGACGCGCGCGGTTTCGCGCAGGGGTTCGGCCGCGAACGGCTCCAGTCCGGCATCGGCGTCGCGCACGCGGCCGAGTTCGCGCAGGCGTTCGACGAAGCCTCTCGGGCGGCCAGCGAGTCTTTCGCGGCCGAGCACGAACACCGGCGCAAAGGTCGCGCAGGCTTCGGACAGCATGTTCACCGAATCCGCGGTGCACACGATGCGGTCGGCCCAGCCGAGCAGGCCGGGATAGGAATTCGCCCCCCCCGCTTGCGCGGGGGCAGGCTCGCCGGCGCCCGTCCAGCACACGCCCGAACCCCGCGCCACGGCGCTGTGCAATGCACCTCGCCATTTCTGCGGCGTGCGCCGCGATGCGGTCGCGAGCAGGCTGCCGCCCTGTGCGAACACGCCCGCGGCGATCGCATCCAGCATCGCGATGAAGGCATCGTCCGCGAGCGGCCAGTGCGGCGACTGGCCACCGACCAGCACGGCGACGCGCGGTCGCGGAAGTTGCGCGAGCAACGGGAAATCGCTTCGACCTTGCGCCAGCCATGGATCGTCGACCGGGTGCAGGCTGCCGAGCAGGTTGACGACGTTGTCGCCGCGCAGGCCGTCGTGTTCCGGCGCGACGACGATATCCCAATGCTTCGTGTCGATGCGCGGATCGAGGATTTGCACGACCTTGCTGCCGCGTTCGCGCAGCAGGCGCGCGGCCAGCGCAGCGCGGCGCCCGCAACCGATGGCGAAGCGCGGCGGCGATCGCAGCGCATTCGCGAACTCGGCGCCGAACGCGTGCGACGACAACGGCCATTCCCGCGGCGCGACCCAGCGCCAGGGCGCGCGGATGCCGAGCGTCCAGTGGCGGCTCGCGCCATGGCCCAGCGCGGCGGCCAGCGCCAGCGCCTGGCGCTGGTTGCCGGCGCGGCCATCGGCCAGCGTCCACGGCGTGTCGTTCGCGTCGGTCGCGGATCTTTGTTCCATGCGTGGCATCAATGCGTTGCGCAGGGTGAAATTACGATCACCGACAGCCACTTTACACTGTGCGCTGTCGTTTCCACGAAGAAGCCCGCCCGCCATGTCCCAGGCCCTGTCCGCTCCGGCGCTCGACCAGTTGTTCCGAACCGCGCGCACCTATAACGCGTTCACCGGCGAAATCGACGACGAGACCCTGCACCGGCTCTACGGCCTGCTGAAGTTCGGCCCGACCGAGGCCAACAGCACGCCGGCGCGGATCGTGTTCGTGAAGTCGCAGGCGGCGAAGGACAGGCTCGGCCCGGCGCTGAGCGAAGGCAATTACAAGAAGACGATGGCCGCGCCGGTGGTCGCGATCGTCGGTTACGACATGCGCTTCTACGACAAGTTGCCGGTGCTGTTCCCGCACACCGACGCCAAGCCCTGGTTCGAGCACCGCGAGGAATCCAACCTCGCCTGGGTGGCGATGCGCAGCGCGAGCCTGCAGACCGCGTACCTGATCCTCGCCGCGCGCGCGCTCGGCCTCGATGCCGGGCCGATGTCGGGTTTCGACAACGCCAAGGTCGACGAAGCCTTCTTCGCAGGCACCTCGATCCGCTCCAACGTGCTCGTCAACCTCGGCACCGGCGACCCGGCCAGCATCTTCCCGCGTTCGCCGCGGCTGCCGTTCGACGAAGCCTGCCGCATCGAATGACCTTTCCTCCCCCCGTAAGGAGCAACGCCATGATCCGCACCACCGTCCTCGCCCTCGCGCTCGTCGCCGCTTCCTTCGGCGCGGCGGCCGCGCCGGTCAGTTACCAGCTCGACCCGAACCACACCATCGTGCTGGCGAGCTGGAACCACTTCGGCTTCTCCAACCCCACCGCCAACTTCGGCCACGCCAGCGGCACGCTGGTCTACGACGCCGACGACGTGGCCAAATCGAGCGTGGAAGTGACGCTTCCGCTCGCCGGCCTCGACACCTTCGTGCCCAAGCTCGACGAACACCTGCGCGGCGCCGATTTCTTCGATGCCGCGAAATACCCGGACATCACCTTCAAGAGCACGATGGTCCACGACCTCGGCGGCGGCAAGCTGCAGATCATGGGCGACCTCACCGTGCATGGCGTGACCAAGCCGGTGACGCTCGACGCGACTCTCAACAAGGCCGGCGCGCATCCGATGACCAAGGCGCCGACGGTCGGTTTCGATGCGACCACCACGATCAAGCGCTCCGATTTCGGCGTGGGTGCCTACGTGCCGATGGTGAGCGACGAAGTCGCGATCCGCATCACCACCGAAGCCTCGGCCAAGGCGACGCCGTGATCGTCGAACGCCCGGCGTCCGAACGCGGCCGCGTCGGCCTCGGCTGGCTCGACAGCCGGCACACGTTCTCGTTCGGGCATTACCACGACCCGCGCTGGATGGGCTTCGGTCCGCTGCGCGTGATCAACGAGGACCGGGTCGCGCCGGGCGGCGGCTTCGCGCCGCATTCGCACGCGAACATGGAAATCCTCAGCGTGGTGCTGTCCGGCGGGCTCGCCCACCGCGACAGCACCGGCACCGACGGCGTGATCCGCCCGGGCGAAGTGCAGTGGATGAGCGCCGGCCACGGCATCCAGCACAGCGAATACAACGCTTCGCAAACCGAGCCGGTGCATTTCCTGCAGATCTGGATCCAGCCGGACCGGGTCAACGCGCCGCCGGCGTACGCGCAGCGCATGTTCGATCCCGAAGCGCGGCACGGGCGCTGGCAATTGCTGGCCTCGCCCGACGGCGGCGACGGCAGCCTTGCGATCCGCCAGCAGGCCTGGTTGCGCGCGGTGCGGTTGGCGACGGGCGAATCGGCGGAATGGGCGCTGGACCCGGCGCGGCGCTACTGGCTGCACGTGGCTTCGGGCGATGCCGAAATCGCGGGGCGCGAACTCGGCGCCGGCGATGCGCTCGGTTTCGAAGGCGAGGGCGGAACGCTGGCGTTGTCCGGTCGCGGCGCGGAACCGGCCGACATCCTGCTGTTCGACCTGCCGGACTGAGCCTGCGCCGTTACAATGCGCGCGTCTCCCAGCAGGATCGCGCCATGACCGCCACCGACGGCATCCAGGCCAACGCGCAACGGCGCTACGAGGTGCATCGCGCCAACCTGCCGCTGAGTTGCCCGCTGCCGTCGATGGCGCTGTGGAATTCGCATCCGCGCGTGTACCTGCCGATCGAGGCGGATGGCGGGGAAGCCGATTGCCCGTACTGTGGCGCGCATTTCGTGCTGGTCGATTGATCCGTCGGCGCGGGCAATGCGCCGTTTGACCGTCGTCCAACTGTTGCCCGCGCTCGAAGCGGGCGGGGTCGAACGTTCGACGCTGGAAATCGCCGAGGCGCTGGTCGCCGCCGGGCATCGCGCCATCGTGGTCTCGAAGGGCGGCCGCCTGGTGCCACGGCTCGAGGCGCTGGGCGCGGAGCACGTGGCGCTCGGCATCGGCCGCAAGTCGCCGCTCGCGTTCCGCCATGTCTTCGCGCTGCGCAGGTTGTTCGCGGAATCGCAGGCCGACATCGTGCATGCGCGTTCGCGCCTGCCGGCGTGGCTGGCATGGTTCGCGCTGCGCGGGATGCCGGAATCCACGCGTCCGCGGTTCGTCACCACCGCGCACGGCCTGAATTCCCCGTCGCGATACAGCGCGGTCATGGCGCGCGGCGAACGCGTCATCTGCGTGTCGAACGGCGTTCGCGATTACCTGCTCGAGCATTATCCGAAGACCGATCCGGCGAAGCTGGCGGTGATCCCGCGCGGCATCGATCCGGCGGCGTTTCCGCGCAGGCCGTGGCCGGACCGCGTCGCGCGCGATGCGGTCTCGGCATCGCATCCCGAACTCGCGGGTAGCGGTCCGCTGCTGTTGCTGCCCGGGCGCGGCACGCGCCTGAAGGGCCACGCCGACGCGCTGCAATTGCTGGCGCGGTTGCGCGGCGAAGGCATCGATGCGCGCCTGTGGATGCCCGGCGCGCGCGAAGCCGGGCGCGAGGCCTACATTGCCGAACTCGGATCGCAATTGCAGTCGCTCGGCATCGGCGGCGCGGTGGCGATCACGCCGCCGACAGAGGCCATCGCCGAGGCCTACGCCGCCAGCGACCTGGTGCTGCAGCTCTCGCGCAAGCCCGAGGCGTTCGGGCGCACCGTGGTCGAAGCGCTGTCGGTCGGGCGCAGCGTGCTGGGCTGGGACCACGGCGGCGTCGGCGAATTGCTGCGCGAACTGCAACCCGAAGGCGCGGTCGCGCCGTTCGACATGGATGCGCTGGCGTCGAGGGCGCGCGAATTGCTGGCGCAACCGCCGTCGCCACCGGCTACCATTCCCTACACCTTGCGCGCGATGCAGGAGGCCACGCTTGGGCTCTACGCCGAACTCCGCGGTTGAGCAATCCGCGGCCGGAGCCGCGCCCGTCGGCTGGCGCTGGGCGCCGGCCTGGGTGCTGGCCTATGTCGCGCTGTGGCCGGCGCCGGGATATGCGGAAGGCGTGCTGGTGCTGGGTGCGCTGGTCGCGATCGCGAAGTTGCTGATGCAACGCTTCCGCGGCGGCACGCGCCTGCTCAGCCACCAGGCCTGGGCGTTGACCGGCGTGCTGTTCGCGGCGTACTGGCTGCCGGAACTGTTCTCCGTGTTCGATGCCGCGAACCGCGGGCACAGCGCGGCGCAAACCGTTTCCGACCTGCGCTACCTGCCGTTCCTGTGGCTGGCCGCGTCCGCGGTCGCCAGCGATGCCGGCCGGCGCACGACGTTCACCGGGCTCGCGGTGATCATGGGCATCTGGACGGTCGATGCGCTGGTGCAGGAAGCCCTGGGCGCGAGTCCGCTGTTCTCGCTGATCGACATGGCCAAGCACGCGATCAGCGACCACGGCATGTGCACCGCCGCGGAGGTGCAGCGGCTCGACCGCCTCAGCGGCATCCTCGGTCCCTGCAACCTCAAGCTCGGCATCGTGCTGGCCAGCCTGTCGCCGTTCGTGCTCGACGCCGCGCACCGGCGCTGGCGCATGGTCGGATGGCTGGTGGCGGCGTTCGCGGTCGGCATCGTGATCCTGCTCGCGGGTTCGCGCGCGTCATGGATCACCTATGCGCTGGTGCTGGTGCTTTCGGGTTGGCGTGCGCTCGGCGTGCGCAAGTTGCTGGTGGTGTTCGCGCTGGGCGCGGTGCTGGCGGGTGGCCTGTTCGCGTTCTCGCCGCAGGTGCGCGAGCGCTTCGAACGCACATCCGCCGCGCTCACCGCCGACCGCAACGGCGTCGACGTCGCGCTGTCGGGCCGTACCCGCATCTGGGGCGCGGCGCTGTGCATGATCCGCAGCCATCCGGTCAACGGCGTCGGCGCGCGCGATTTCCGCGACATGTTCCCGGCCTGCGACCCCGCGCCCGGGCAGGTCGCGGCCTGGGGCGACGGGCCGGCCTTCCATGCGCACCAGTGGGTGCTGGAAGTGCTGAGCGAAACCGGCGTGCTCGGCCTGCTGCTGTGGATCGCCGGCATCGCGATGGCGTGGCGCGCGTGGCGTTATGCGAAGCCCGCGGCGCGCGACCGCGCGCGACCGCCGATGATCGCGCTGGTCGCGACGCTGTTCCCGTTCAACACCCACCTCGCGTTCTATTCCACGTTCTGGGGCGGGCTCGCGCTGCTGCTCGCGGCGCTGTACGCGGGGAGCCTGCTCGCGAACGAATCGCCGGAACCTCAGCCGGCGTAGCATGCGTAGGATGGGTTGAGCCGAAGGCGATACCCATCGCGTGGAGACCAAAGGTGATGAAGTGCCGCGTCACCAGTGTCGTTCGATCAGGTCCGTCTTCGTAGCGATGGAGGGTGGTTGATGGGGATCGCCACGTTCAACCCATTCTGCGGTTCGCGGATGAGTCGTTTGATGGCCTTGGTCTGCGTGGCACTTTCGACAGCCTCTTGTGCGACAACAGAGAAACAAGCCGAGCAGATCGATCATGCATTGCTCATGTGCAAAGAACTTCGTGGACCAGACGCGGACAAGGCAGATGGCGAAGCGACGTTTTGGATGCAATCCGAAAGAGTCAAGGCATCCCGCAAGCTCTGGAACCGACGTGGCATTAGTGCGATAGACGCTCGTCTTGTCGCAACGACTGACGAAGGTGATCGAGGCTGTTTAACTCAGATTCGGCAGGAAGCGATAGAGCGCCGAGTGGTTGAATAGCCAGGCAGGCGAGGGTCGTAACCTCCTGCCAAGCAGGCACTCCAAAACTGGAATTAAGCGCAAGCGCGAGTAAATCGATGTCGCTTCAGTCCGCGTAGACATCGCCGCCATCGGGGCGGCGCTTGAAGCGGCGGTGGATCCATAGGTACTGCGCCGGCGCGGTGCGCACCATGGTTTCGATGCCGGCGATCACGCACGCGGTGTCTTCGGTCGCGTCGGTCGACGGGAAATTTTCCAGCGCGGGGCTGATCGACAGGTCGAAGCCGCCGTCGTCGCGCCTGCGGTGCGAGAACAGCACCACCGCCGCGCCGGACATGCGCGCGAGCTGGTGGGTCGAAGTCAGGCTGTGCGCGGGCTGGCCGAAGAACGGCACGTACACGCTGTCGCCGCGGCTCGGGTCCTGGTCGGGCGCGTACCACAACAGCCCGCCGCGCTTGAGGTGCCGCGCGGCGCCGCGTACGTCCTTTTTCGGGAACATCGCCGCGGCGTAGCGCGCGCGGCCGCGCAATACCGCCCATTCCATCGCCGCATCCGAATACGGCCGGTACATGCCGGCAAGCGGTACGCCGGCTTCGCACATGAGGCGGCCGCAGGCTTCGAGCGTGGTGAAGTGGCCGGAGACCACGATCACCCCGCGTCCGCCTTCGCGCGCCCTGGCGAGGTGTTCGAGTCCGTCGATGCGGATGCCGCGCTTGAGCGGTTCGACCGAACCCCACCAAGCGCGACCGAATTCGAACAGGCTGGTGCCGAGCGCGGCGAAGTGCTCGCGAAGCAGTCTCGTGCGCGCGTTTTCGTCGAGGTCCGCGAAGCACAGCGCGAGGTTGCGCGCGGCGATGCGCCGGCGTTCGCGCATCGACAGCCGCAGCAGTGGTCCGAGCACGCCGCGTCCCAATCCGCGCTGCAGCGGCCAAGGCAGGCGCGCGGCCAGCGCGAGCAGGCCGATGCCGCACCACGCGGGCCAGGTGCGCGGCGACAGCGGCGGGGGGGAAGGGGCGTCGGCCATCCGCGGATTCTGGCATGCGTCGTGCCGCGTCGCGGGCTTGGTTATCCTGTGCGCATGCGGGTCGACTTCACCGAACGTGCGTTGCGCGGCCTGTATTCGGCGGCGCTGTACGTGCTCGTCCCGGTCACCGTCTACCACCTGATCTGGCGCGGCTTCCGCCAGCCCGCCTACCTGCAGCGCTGGGGCGAACGCTACGGCATCTACCGCAGCGCGCCGACCGATCCCGTGCTGTGGGTGCACGCGGTGTCGGTCGGCGAAGTCAACGCCGCCGCGCCGCTGGTCGACGCGCTGCTCGAGCGCCATCCTCGCGAGCGCCTGCTGGTCACGACGATCACGCCGACCGGTTCGGCGCGGGTGCGCGCGCTGTGGGGCGAACGCGTCGAACATGTCTACCTGCCCTACGACCTGCCCGGCGCGGTGTCGCGTTTCCTGGGCCATTTCCGCCCGCGCATCGGCCTGATCCTCGAGACCGAGTTGTGGCCGAACCTGCTGTTCGGTTGCCGCGACCACGGCGTGCCCGCGCTGATCGTCAACGGCCGCCTGTCCGAACGTTCGCTGCAGGGCTACGGCTTGCTGAAGCCCTTGCTCGGGCGCGCGCTGCGCAGCCTACGCGGGATCGTCGCGCAATCGCAGGCCGATGCCGAACGCTTCCTGCGCCTCGGCGCATCGCCGCGCACCACCGTGGTCGGCGGCAACCTGAAATTCGACATCGCCGCCGATCCGCAGGCGCAGGCATTCGCGCGGGAATTCCGCGCCGCGGAAGGCTCGCGTCCGGCGTGGATCGCCGCAAGCACGCACCCGGGCGAGGAAGCCGCGATGCTGGCGCTGCACCGGCGCTTGCGCCTGCGCTGGCCGCAATTGCTGCTGATCTGGGCGCCGCGGCATCCGGAACGTTTCCGTCCCGTCGCCTACGCGGCCGCGCAGGCCGGCTTCCGCACCGCGACGCGGCAGATGACCCACCAGCCCGACGCCGGCGACGACGTGTTCGTGGTCGACACGCTGGGCGAACTCGCGCGTTTCTATGCCTGCGCGGACGTCGCCTTCGTCGGCGGCAGCCTCGAGGACATCGGCGGCCACAACCTGCTCGAACCCGCGGCCGCGGGCACGGCGATGGTCACCGGCCCGCACCTGCGCAATTTCGCAGACATCGCCGCGCAACTCGACGCCGCGGGCGCATTGCGCATCGGTGCCGGCGAAGCCGCGGTCGGCGACGCGCTCGAAGCCCTGCTCGCCGATGCCGACGCGCGCGCGGCGATGGCGGAGGCTGCGCGGGAACTGCTCGCGCAGGGACGCGGCGCCTTGCGGCGCACGCTGGAATCCATCGATGCGATGGCGCCCGCCGCGAAGCCGGGCTGACCGGTTCGCCGTTTACGGCTTCGCTTCGCCCACCGGCGTGTCGACGGTGAGCATGCGGTTCACGTCCTGCACGTCGTCGACGTCGAGGATGCCCGCGGCCTGGTCGAGCAGCAGCCGGCTCTGCAGGAAGTTGTACTTGGCCAGTGCGTAGGCCTGTTGCGCGTTGAACAGGTTCTGCTGGTTGATCAGCACGTCGACCACGGTGCGGGTGCCGACTTCCAGCCCGACCTGCGATGCGTCGTAGGCGCTCTTCGCCGAAACCACCGCGAGGCGGCGCGCCTCGACCTCGCTCACGCCCGCGACCAGGGTCTGGTAGGCGTTGCGGGTGTTGCGTTCGACCGCGCGCTTGGTCTGTTCGACCGAGTCGGCGGCGGCGTCGCGCTGGGCCAGCGCGCTGCGCACCTTGGACTGGGTGAGGAAGCCCGAGAAGATCGGCACGTTCAGGGTGATGCCGACGCGCGAGGTCGAATCGTTGGGGCCGACGAAATCCGGGTCGTACAGGCTCGGCAGCGCCTTGCCGTAGCTCGCGCTCAGGCCGAGCGTGGGCAGGTGGCCCGAACGCGCGGTCGAGACGCCGGCCTCGGCGGCTTCGAGGTCGGCGCGCTGCGCCTGCAGGGTGGGGTTCTGCCCGGTCGCGGTCGCGACCCAGGTGTCCGCGTCCTGCTGCGCGGGCAGCGAGGGCTGGAAGTCGTCCGGCAGGCCCTTGAGGTCGCCGACCTGGGTGCCCGTGATTTCGACCAGCGCCTGGTAGGCGTCCTGCACCGTGTTGCGGGTGAGGATGGTGTTCGCGCGCGCGGCGTCGTACTGCGCGCGCGCCTCGTGCACGTCGGTGATCGGCGCGAGGCCGACCTCGAGGCGCTTGCTGGCCAGGTCGAACTGCTTCTTCAGCGCGGCTTCGCTGGCTTCGGCGGCGGCGAGCGTCTCCAGTTGCACGAGCACGTTGAAGTACGCAGCCGAGGTGCGCGTGATCAGGTCGTGGCCCGCGGCGACGAGGTTGAAGCCACCGGCGCGATCGAGCGCATGGGCGCCGCGCAGCGAGGTGTAGTTGCCGTAGTCGAACAACGACTGGTCGAGGCTCACGCCCCACGAACCGACCTGGACGCTGCTGCCCGGGCCGGTATCGCTGCGGGTCACGCCGACCGAACCGCCGACCTGCGGCAGCAGCGCCGCGCGCGCCTGCACCGGGTTTTCGGCGGCGACCGCGCGGTTGGCTTCGGCGGCGGCGTATTGCGGATCGTTCTGGCGCGCCTGCTGGTAGGTCTGCATCAGGTCTTCGGCGTGGACGTCGCCGAGCGGCGACAGCGCGGCGGCGAGGGCGAAGGCGAGCGGGAGGCGGCGCATGCGGGGATCCTGGTTCAGAACTGGAAGGCGGGGGCCGGCGCGGCGCCGGCGAGATAGGGCAATTCGGTTTCGAACAACGATTGGATGCGTCCGCCGTTGACTCCGTTGCGGGCATCGACGCGCAGCGCTTCCATCGCCGGCGAGCGGCCACGCACCACGAACATGCGTCCGTTCGGGTTCAGCCACTGCAGGAAGCGTTCGGGGATCGCATCGACCGCGCCGCCGACGCAGATCGCGTCGTAGCGGCGATCGGTGTCCCAGGCGAACGCGTCGGCGGTTTCGACCGCGATGTTCTGGCCGAAGCCGAGCGCATCGATGCGCGCCCGCGCGGCGTCGGCGAGGCCGCCGTGGCGTTCGAGGCTGGTCACTTCGCGCGCAAGGCGGCCGAAGCAGGCGGTGAGGTAGCCGCTGCCGGTGCCGATCTCGAGCACCGCGTCGCCGGCCTGCGGCAGCAGCGCCTGCAGCGCGCGACCATCCAGCACCGGCTTCCAGCTGCGTTCGCCCTCGCCGATCGGCAGTTCGATGTCGGCATAGGCGAGCGCGCGGTGCGCCTCGGCGAAGAAGGCTTCGCGCGGCACCGAGGCCAGCGTTTCCAGCACGCGGGTGTCGAGCACGTCCCAGGGCCGGACCTGCTGTTCGACCATGGTCTCGCGGGCTTTGGCGTAATCGAGGCTGGGGGTCATGGGGCTGGGGCCGCGTGGCTCTGGAGGGGAGGGAATTCTAAGGCGGAGCCGATGTCGCGGTGGCAGGGAGTGTGGCTGTGCCAGCACACCATGACAGAGTGCCGGAAGTCAGCGGGCCGGAAGTCACCCGATCTTCCCGTGTCAGCGCCTGGCGTAGGCGCGCAGGAACATGTCGACGGTCCTCTGCAGGTGCGCCTCCGCCTCGTCCGGCGTGGGCAGCGGGAAACCGCACAGGTGCTTGATGTGCGGTTCGCCCTTGAGCATCGAATGCAATTGCGAGCAGGCGGCGTGCACGTCGGGGATGTCGAGCGAGCCGGCCGCGATCGCCTCCCGCAGCAACTGTTCCATCGCGGCCTGGGTGCGGCAGGGGCCGGCGTCCCAGAACAGGCGCCCGAGCTTGGGCGAGGTGCGCTGCGCGGTGACCACGCGATGGATGGCGATGGCTTCCTCGCACATGATCATCGCGAAGAACGAACGGCCGATGGCGAGCAATTGCTCGCGCAGCGGCAGGCCGGGCTGCTGCTCGTACAGGCGCGCCGGCAACTGCTCTTCGCACTTGGCGGCGATCGCCGCCATGAACAGCGTTTCCTTGTCGCCGAAGTGGCTGTACACGGTGAGCTTGGAGACGCCGGCTTCGGCGGCGATCTGGTCCATGCTCACGCCGTCGTAGCCCTGTTCCACGAACAGGCGCTTGGCCGCCTCGAGGATCGCGGCGCGCTTGCCGAGATCCTTGGGCCGGCCCGGGGCGTTGGGCTTGGCTTGGGCGGTCGCGGGAGACATGCGTCAATACTATACCAATTGGTTCGATATTTATACTACACTCGCAGGTACATTAAATCGGCGCATCGCCGACGGGGCTCGCAATGGGACGCAGACACATCGGCGCAGGACGGATTGCGGCGGCGCTGCCGGCAGTCCTGGCGGCGGGATTGCTGGTGGCTTGCGGCAAGCCGGAGGCGCCGGTCGAATCCGCGCGCCCGGTGCTGGTGTTGCATCCGCAGGCCGACGCGCTCACGGCCGTCAGCGCCTACGCCGGCGAGATCAGGGCCCGCGAGGAAAGCGCGCTTTCGTTCCGCATCGGCGGCAGCTTGGTCAAGCGTATGGTCGATGCCGGCGACCGCGTCCGCCGCGGCCAGCTGCTGGCCGAACTCGATCCGGGCGATGCCGGGTTGCAGATCGCCGCCGCGCAGGCGGAGATGACCCGCCTCGGCGGCGACCTCGAGCGCTATCGCAAGCTGGTGGCGCAGAAACTGGTCAGCCAGTCGGCGTTCGATGCGCAGCAGGCCGCGTATCGCGCCGCGCGCGCGCAGTACGAGCTGATGCGCAACCAGTCCGCCTACACGCGCCTGCTCGCGCCGCGCGACGGCGTGATCGCCTCGCGCGTGGCCGAAGCCGGGCAGACCGTGGCCGCCGGGCAAACCGTGTACACGCTGGCCGGCGATGCCGGCCGCGAAGTCGCGATCGCCCTGCCGGAATCGCGCATCCGCGAGGTCGCCGCGGGCCAGCCTGTGCTGGTCGAATTGTGGAGTGCGCCGGGCGAACGCCTGCCGGGCCGCATCCGCGAGATTTCCCCCGCCGCCGATCCGCAGGCGCGTACCTATGCCGTGCGCGTGGCGCTGGACGGCGACGCCGCCAAGGCCGTCGATCTCGGCCAGAGCGCGCGCGTGTACATGCAGGAGACTGGCGCGCAGGCGGCGTTGGGCGTGCCGCTGTCGGCGGTGCAGCGTGGTGCGGACGGCAAGGCGTCGGCGTTGTGGATCGTCGATCCGAAATCGCGGCGCGTGCATCTCGCGCCGGTGCGAATCGGCGCCTATGCCGAAGACACGGTGCCGGTGCTGGGCGGCGTGGATGCGAACGCGTGGATCGTCGCCGCCGGCGGCCAGTTGTTGCGCGATGGCGAATTGGTTGCGCCGGTGGATCGCGACAACCGACCCGTGCTCGCCAATCCCGCAGAAAAGACGGCCGCGCCCGCGGCCGCGGCGAAGTAAGCCGCCATGCGCTTCAACCTCTCCGAATGGGCGCTGCGCAACCGCACGCTCGTCCTCTACGCGATCCTGATGCTGGGCCTGCTCGGCGCCTGGTCGTACCGCAACCTCGGCCAATCGGAAGACCCGCCGTTCACCTTCAAGGCGATGGTGGTGCGCACGCTGTGGCCGGGCGCGACCGCGGAAGAAGTCTCGCTGCAGATCACCGATCGCATCGAGAAGAAATTGATGGAGACCGGCCAGTACGAGTTCATCCGCGCGTATTCGCGGCCGGGCGAGTCGCAGATCATCTTCATCGCCAAGGATTCGCTGCGCAGCAAGGACATCCCGCCGCTGTGGTACCAGGTGCGCAAGAAGGTCGGCGACATCAAGGCGACCCTGCCGCGCGACGCCATCGGCCCGTTCTTCAACGACGAGTTCGGCGACACCTTCGGCAACATCTACGCATTGACCGGCAAGGGTTTCGACTACGCCGTGCTCAAGGACTACGCCGAACGGCTGGAACTCGAACTGCAGCGCGTGCCCGACGTCGGCAAGGTCGACCTGCTCGGCCTGCAGGACGAGAAGATCTACATCGAACTGTCGAACACCAAGCTCGCTTCGCTCGGCATCCCGCTGGCCAGCGTGCAGCAGGCGCTGGACGAGCAGAACGCGGTGGTGCCGGCGAGTTTCTTCGAAACCGCGGGCGAGCGCGTGCAGTTGCGGGTGAGCGGCCGCTTCGATTCGGTGCAGGAGATCCGCGATTTCCCGATCCGCGCCGGCGACCGCACCTTCCGCCTCGGCGACGTGGCGAAGGTGACGCGTGGCTTCTCCGATCCGCCCGCGCCGCGCATGCGCTTCATGGGCGAGGACGCGATCGGGCTCGCGGTGTCGATGCGCGACGGCGGCGACATCCTCAGGCTCGGCAAGTCGCTGGAAAGCGAATTCGCGCGCCTGCAGCAGACCCTGCCGGTCGGCATGCAGTTGCACAAGGTGTCCGACCAGCCGTTGGCGGTGACGCGTTCGGTGGACGAGTTCATCCAGGTGCTGACCGAGGCCGTCGCCATCGTGCTGCTGGTCAGCTTCCTGTCGCTGGGCCTGCGCACCGGCGCGGTGGTCGCGCTGTCGATCCCGCTGGTACTGGCGATGACCTTCGCCGCGATGCACTGGTTCGGCATCGGCCTGCACAAGATCTCGCTGGGCGCGCTGGCGCTGGCGCTGGGCCTGCTGGTCGACGACGCCATCATCGCGGTCGAGATGATGGTGGTGAAGATCGAACAGGGTTTCGACCGGATCAAGGCCGCCGCCTTTGCGTGGGAAAGCACCGCGTTCCCGATGCTGACCGGCACGCTGGTGACCGCGGCCGGCTTCCTGCCGATCGCAACCGCTGCGTCGAGCACCGGCGAATACACGCGTTCGATCTTCCAGGTGGTGACCATCGCGCTGCTGATCTCGTGGGTGGCGGCGGTGGTGTTCATTCCCTACCTCGGGTACCAATTGCTGGAAGAGCAGGGCGCCGAGGCCGCGCCCAAGGGCCGCGTGTCGCGCGCGTTCCGCCGCCTGCGCGACGCCTTCGCCGCCGGCGCGGCGCGCATCCCGCGCGTGGGCGCCGCGCTCTCCGACCACATCACCGCGAAGCACCACCACGAAGCCGCGCACGATCCCTACCGGAGCGCGTTCTACCAGCGCTTCCGCCAGCTGGTCGCATGGTGCGTGCGCTACCGCAAGACCGTGATCGCGGTGACCGTGGCGGTGTTCATCGCCTCGATCGCGTTGTTCCGCTTCGTGCCGCAGCAGTTCTTCCCGGCGTCCACGCGTCTCGAATTGATGGTGGACATGGAGCTGGCCGAAGGCGCTTCGCTCAAGGCCACCGCGGCGCAGGCATCGAGGCTCGAAGCGATGTTGCAGAAGCAGGAAGGCGTGGAAAGCTACGTCGCCTATGTCGGCACCGGCTCGCCGCGCTTCTACCTGCCGCTGGACCAGCAGTTGCCGGCGGCGAACTTCGCCCAGTTCGTGCTGTTGACCCGCGACATCGAATCGCGAGAGGCGGTGCGCAAGTGGCTGATCGACGAGGCCGTGCCCGCCTTCCCGGAACTGCAATTGCGGGTGACGCGCCTGGAGAACGGGCCGCCGGTCGGTTATCCGGTGCAGTTCCGCGTGTCCGGCGAGCACATCGACCGCGTGCAGGCGATCGCCCGCCAGGTCGCGGACAAGGTGCGCGAAAACCCGCACGTGGTGAACGTCAACCTGGACTGGAGCGAGCCGAGCAAGGTGGTGCGCCTGCGCATCGACCAGGAACGCGCGCGCGCAATGGGCATCAGTTCCGCGGAGGTGGCGCAATTCCTGTCCGGCTCGCTGTCGGGAACCTCGGTCAGCACCTATCGCGAAGGCAATGAAGCCATCGAGATCCTGCTGCGCGGCCCCGGCGACGAGCGCGGGCGGCTCGGCATGCTCGGTTCGCTGGCGGTGCCGACCGCCAGCGGCAAGGCGGTGCCGCTGGAACAGATCGCGACCCTGGACGACGGCTTCGAGGAAGGCATCGTCTGGCATCGCAACCGACTGCCGACGGTGACCGTGCGCGCCGACATCTACGGCGACGAGCAGCCATCCAGCGTGGTCGCGCAGATCGCGCCGACGCTGGACGGCATCCGCGCCGCGTTGCCGTCCGGCTACCTGCTCGAGACCGGCGGCACGGTGGAGGATTCCGCGCGCGGGCAGAACTCGGTGAATGCCGGCATGCCGCTGTTCGTGCTGGTGGTGACCACGCTGCTGATGCTGCAGCTGCGCAGCTTCTCGCGGGTATTGCTGGTGTGGCTGACCGCGCCGCTGGGCCTGATCGGCGTCAGCCTGTTCCTGCTGGTGCTGCGGGTGCCGTTCGGCTTCGTGGCGATGCTCGGCACCATCGCGCTGTTCGGCATGATCATGCGCAACTCGGTGATCCTGGTCGACCAGATCGAACAGGACATCGCGCGTGGCAGCGCGCCCCGGGATGCGATCGTCGACGCCACCGTGCGCCGCTTCCGCCCGATCGTTCTGACCGCGCTGGCCGCGGTGCTGGCGATGATCCCGTTGTCGCGCTCGGTGTTCTTCGGGCCGATGGCGGTGGCGATCATGGGCGGGCTGATCGTGGCGACCGCGCTGACCCTGCTGTTCCTGCCGGCGTTGTACGCGGCGTGGTTCCGGGTACAGGGTGACGAGCCGGCACCGGCATCGCCCGTTGACGAAGTCGCGCAGCCGGCGCACTGAACCGCCCATCGCGGCCGGGTCGCGGTCCTGCCCCGGCTTCGCCGCGCATGACGCCCGCACGCGTTCGGGTCTAGACTCGATCCCGCAAGCGACGGCCGGCGCGTCCGGTCTTGAGCCAGCGGGGTCGAATGAAGCCGACCGATATCGGGAATCCCGACACCTTCCACAAGGTCGTCGATTGCCAGTGGGCCTGCCCGGCGCATACGCCGGTGCCCGAATACATCCGCCTCATCGCCGCCGGACGCTACGCCGACGCCTACATGGTGAACTGGCGCAGCAACGTGTTCCCGGGAATCCTCGGCCGCACCTGCGACCGTCCCTGCGAACCCGCGTGCCGCCGCGGTCGCGTCGAGCAGAACAACGGCGACAAACCCGAACCGGTCGCGATCTGCCGGCTCAAGCGCGTCGCCGCCGACTTCAAGGGCGACGTGTCCGCGCGCATGCCGAAACGTGCTTCAGCATCGAACGGCAAGCGCATCGCCTGCGTCGGCGCCGGACCGTCCTCGCTCACCGTGGCGCGCGACCTCGCCCCGCTCGGTTATTCGGTCACCGTGTTCGAAGCCGATCCCAGGGCCGGCGGTTTCATGCGCACGCAGGTGCCGCGCTTCCGCCTGCCCGAACAGGTCATCGACGAGGAAACCGGCTACATCCTCGACCTCGGCGTGGAATTCGTCGGCAACCACCGCATCGAATCCATGCGCGACCTGCTCGCGCAAAATTTTGATGCGGTGTTCGTCGGCAGCGGCGCGCCGCGCGGCCGCGACCTCGACATCCCCGGACGCAGCGAAGCCGACGCGCACATCCGCGTCGGCCTCGACTGGCTGGCGAACGTGTATTTCGGCCACGTCGACAAGGTCGGCAGGCGCGTGCTCGTGCTCGGCGGCGGCAACACCGCGATGGACTGCTGCCGCAGCGCGCGCCGCCTCGGCGGCGAGGACGTGAAGGTGGTCGTGCGCTCGGGCTTCGACGAAATGAAGGCCAGCCCGTGGGAGAAGGAGGACGCGATGCACGAAGGCATCCCGATCCTCGACTACCGCGTGCCGAAGGCGTTCCTGCACGAGGACGGCAAGCTCGTCGGGATGATGTTCGAGAAGGTGCGCGCGGTGCACGACGCGCGCGGCCGCCGCCAGCTGGTCGCGACCGGCGAACCGGACGAGCGCATCGATTGCGACGAGGTGCTGATCGCGGTCGGGCAGGAAAACGCGTTCCCGTGGATCGAGCGCGAGCTCGGCATCGCCTTCGACGAATGGGGCATGCCGATCGTCGACAAGGTCACGCATCAGTCCACGCTGCCGAACGTGCTGTTCGGCGGCGACGCGGCATTCGGGCCCAAGAACATCATCTGGGCGGTGGCGCACGGCCACGCCGCGGCGGTCAGCATCGATAAGCTGCTCAACGGCGAGGACACGAAGGATCGCCCCGCGCCGGACGTCAGCCTCGTCTCGCAGAAGATGGGCATCCACGAATGGACCTACGACAACGCGGTCTCGCCCGACGAACGCTTCGTCGTGCCGTGGTCGGAGGAAGCGAGGAAGCTCGACAGCATCAAGGTCGAGGTCGAGCTCGGTTTCGACATGGCCACGGCGTGGAAGGAAACCCAGCGCTGCCTCAACTGCGACGTTGAGACCGTGTTCACCCGCGACAAGTGCATCGAATGCGATGCCTGCGTCGACATCTGCCCGACCGACTGCATCACCTTCACCGCGAACGCCGACGAGGCGGACCTGCGCAGGCACCTGACCGCGCCGGCGCTCAACGCCGAGCAGCCGCTGTACGTGTCCGATCCGCTGAAGACGCACCGGGTGATGGTCAAGGACGAGGACGTGTGCCTGCACTGCGGCCTGTGCGCGGAACGCTGCCCGACCGGCGCCTGGGACATGCAGAAGTTCCTGCTGCTGGAGACGTACGCCGGGCCGGGTTGCCGCGGCGCGCGCGCGAAGGAGGCGGCATGAACGCCGCCGTCGCGCAGCTCGAGGCGATCAACGACTTCGTCGTCAAGTTCGCCAACGTCAACGGCTCGGGGTCGGCCTCGGCCAACGAACTGTTCGCGAAATCCATCCTGCGCATGGGCGTGCCGGTCAGCCCGCGCAACATCTTCCCGTCCAACATCCAGGGCCTGCCGACCTGGTACGAAGTGCGCGTCACCGAAGCCGGCTGGCTCGGGCGGCGCGGCGGCGTCGACCTGATGGTGGCGATGAACCCGCAGACATGGGATGCCGACGTCGCCGAGATCTCGCCGGGTGGCTACCTGTTCCACGACAACAGCAAGCCGCTGCCGAAATCGAAGTTCCGCGACGACGTCAACATCATCGGCGTGCCGCTCACGGAAATCTGCAACGCCACCTATACCGATCCGCGCCAGCGCCAGCTGTTCAAGAACATCATGTACGTCGGCGCGCTGTCGGCGCTGCTCGACCTCGACGTTCCCGCCATCGAAGCGCTGGTCGGCGAGCAATACAAGGGCAAGGAAAAGCTGCTCAAGCCCAACATCGAGGCGCTGCATCTCGGTCGCGATTGGGTGATCGAACACCTGCCGCATCCGATCGGCTTGCGCGTGCGCAAGGCCGACGCGGTCGGCGATCGCATTTTCGTCGAAGGCAACGCCGCCGCCGCGCTCGGCTGCGTCTACGGCGGCGCGACCGTGTGCGCCTGGTATCCGATCACGCCGTCGTCGTCGCTGGCCGAGGCGTTCGCGAAGTACTGCCAGAAATTCCGCGTCGATGCCGAGGGCCGCGCGAAGTTCGCGATCCTGCAGGCCGAGGACGAAATTGCCTCGATCGGCATGGTCACCGGCGCCGGCTGGAACGGCGCGCGCGCCTTCACCGCGACCTCGGGGCCGGGCATTTCGCTGATGAACGAGTTCATCGGCCTCGCCTACTTCGCCGAAATCCCGGTGACGATCATCGACGTGCAGCGCGGCGGGCCCTCGACCGGCATGCCCACGCGCACGCAGCAATCCGACATCACCCTGTGCGCCTACGCTTCGCACGGCGACACCAAGCACGTGCTGCTGCTGCCAGAGGATCCGCACGAATGCTTCGCGTTCTCGGCGCAGGCGCTGGACCTCGCCGACCGGTTGCAGACGCCGGTCTTCGTGATGACCGATCTCGACATCGGCATGAACCAGCGCCTGTGCGCGCCGTTCGAATGGAACGATGCGCAGGCCTACGACCGCGGCAAGGTGCTCAGCGCCGAGGAACTCGACGCGGGCAGGGAGTTCGCGCGCTACAAGGACCTCGACGGCGACGGCATTCCCTACCGCACCTGGCCGGGCACGCATCCGGACAAGGGCGCGTATTTCACCCGCGGCACTTCTCGCAATCCGCAGGCGCAGTATTCCGAACGCGGGCCGGATTACGTCTACAACATGGAGCGCCTGCTGCGGAAGTTCGACACCGCGAAATCGCTGGTGCCGCAGCCGGTGGTCGCGCAGTCCGATATTCCGGCCAAGCACGGCGCGATCTATTTCGGTTCGACCAGCCCGGCGATGGCCGAGGCCGTGGTCGCCTTGCGCGAAGACGGCATCGCGCTCGACACGCTGCGGCTGCGCGCGTTCCCGTTCCCGGAGTCGGTGCGCGAGTTCATCGACGCGCACGAAACGGTGTTCGTGGTCGAACAGAACCGCGACGGGCAGATGCGCAGCTTGCTGGTGAACGAGTTCGGCATCGATCCGGCGCGGCTGGTCGCCGTGCTGCACTACGACGGAACGCCGATTACCGCGCGTTTCATTGTCGGTGCGATTGCGGCGAGTGTGCGTCCGCAGGCGCAGAAGGAGAAGGTCGCGTGATGATCGAGGCTCGTAATGTCGAGAACGATCCGGAACGTGCGCGTTATTGGGTGAATTTTGTTCTGGAAAGATGTGAATTCCCAAACAACGAATTGCTCAGACTTCAATTCGACGAAGCCGAGCTAGGCGATTTCTGTAATTGTGGATGCAACAGTTTTGCGGTCAAGACGAGGGAAGGAGTGGCTCTATTGAGCAGCGGAGGAAGCTTTGGTGCCATATTTGACGCATGGTTTCCTCTCGAGGGCGAGCCAAATAGCTTGGAGATAATCCTTTTCACGGGCGAAACGGGCCGTCTGGAGTACGTCGAAGTCGATTGTTGCGGAAACTCTTTCCCGGTACCGGACGACATACGTCTGGCAGGCTCAGTTCAACATGGTCACGTAAGTGGGACATTGATCACATGACCTACCTCGCCAAACCCAAGCTTCACCACCCGACCCTCGGCTGCAACGCGATCGGCTTCACCCGCCGCGACTACGAAGGCAAGATCTCCACGCTGTGCGCCGGCTGCGGCCACGATTCGATTTCCGCGGCGATCATCCAAGCCTGCTGGGAACTCGACATCGAGCCGCATCGCGTCGCGAAACTCTCCGGAATCGGTTGCAGTTCGAAGACGCCGGACTACTTCCTCGGCCAGTCGCACGGCTTCAACACCGTGCACGGGCGCATGCCCAGCGTGCTCACCGGCGCCAGCCTCGCCAACCGCGGGCTGCTTTACCTCGGCGTATCCGGCGACGGCGATTCCGCCTCCATCGGCATCGGCCAGTTCGTGCATGCGATCCGCCGCGGCGTGGACATGGTCTACATCGTCGAGAACAACGGCGTCTACGGCCTGACTAAGGGCCAGTTCTCCGCCACCGCCGACCAGGGTTCGGTGTCGAAGAAGGGCGTGGCGAACACCGATTCGCCGCTGGACATGGTGGCGATGGCGCTGCAGCTCGGCGCGAGCTACGTCGCGCGCGGTTTCTCCGGCGACAAGGCGCAGCTCGTTCCGCTGATCAAGGGCGCGATCCGCCACCGCGGCGCGGCCTTCCTCGACGTGATCAGCCCCTGCGTGGCGTTCAACAACCACGCCGGCAGCACCCGCAGCTACGACTACGTGCGCGAGCACAACGAGGCGGTGAACCGGCTGGACGTGATCCTGCCGCGCGCTCGGATCGAGGCCGATTACGCGGAAGGACGGATGATCGAGGTCGAACAGCACGATGGCAGCGTGCTGCGCCTGCGCAAGCTCGACGCCGGCTACGACCCGCGCGACCGGCTGGCGGCGATGAACCTGATCGCGCAGCGGCACGCGCAGGGCGAGATCGCGACCGGCCTGCTCTACGTCGATCCCGACGCCGGCGACCTGCATGGCCACCTCAACACCGTCGACGCGCCGTTGAACACGCTCGGCGCCGCCGAACTCTCGCCCGGCGCGGCGACGCTGGCGAAGATCAACGCGGGGTTGCGCTGAGGGTTTCGCTCAGTAATCGAACACGTGCTCGATCGCGTCGCCGGCCGATGCGTGCATGCGCAGGGTATCGGCGAGGCGCGGAACCGGAACCTGCAACACGCGGCGTTCGAAACCAGGTCGCGTGACGATGGGCTGGCGGATCAGGATCGGCGCGCGCGGATCGACCTCGCGCGAGGTCGGCACGATCAGGCTGACGAGGATCGTGCCGTGGTTGCCGGCGATTTCGTCGAAGTCGATTCCCTGTTTCGCCAGCGCGATGGCGTGGTCGGTGAACGGCTGGTAGCGTGGCAGCGACAGCAGGGATAGCTTGTCGCCGTGCTTCAACACCTGCATGTCAGGAAGTCCGTTTCCGACATCCGCAAGCCCATGCACGACCGCGAGCGTGGTCGGTTTCGGCGCGTCGAAGGTGGAGCCGGTCGCGCGCTTGATCAGCGCCGCGTAGGCGGCCTTCACCATCCACTCGCTGGTCAGCAGGTAGCGCCGTTCCCATTTGCGCAGCAGGTGCGGGCCGGTCCACGGCACTTCGGTCCACAGCCGCTTCAGCGGCGCGACGAAATCGAACTTGTACCAGGGCTCGATGCGGATGAAATCGACGTAGGCGCGCGCCTGTTCGGTGGCGAGGCGATCCTCGGGCGTGGCGTTCGGCGACGCGGTGAGCGCGGACAATCGCCCGAACAGGGTTTCGTACGCGCCCTTGATCGCGTATTCCACCGTGGTCGAAACGCCGATCACCACGATCATGGTGTGGTATTCGCCGTTGAACGGATATGCGCGCGTGGCGCCGATCACCCGCGCATAGGCCTTCCAGAATTGCGCGACGTGGCCGAAGAACGGAAACGCGTCCGCGGGTTGGTCGTCGCGCAGCATGTCCGCGTATTCGGCGGGGCTGAACACCAGGAACCATTCCGGGAAGGTGAGGAAGGTTTGGTCGGGCGTGCGCTGGTCGGCCGCAGCTACGTGCAGCACGGCGGAATCGCTCGTCGAAGCCGTGGTCGCGAACGCGACCGTCGTCGCGAGCAATGCGGACAGCAATGCGATGCGCAGTCCACGCATGTTCAGACCGCCTCGAACGCCAGCAGCGTGTTGATGGTCGGGTCGTGCGCCTGCAACAGCCGTGGCCCGGACTGGCGGAAACCGTGGCGACCGAGGATCTCGATCCACTCCGCGATCGTGCGGAAGTGGCGCAATTCCTTCGCGTTGGTTTCCCACGGCACGCCGAGCCCGGCGTTGAACACCGCGTGCGCCAGCGACACCAGCGCGCGCATGTAGCCGTCGCCGACGTCGTGGTCGCGCAGCACCAGCACGCCGCCCGGGCGCATCACCCGGCGCAGCGAGGCGATGAAGGCATCGAGCTTTTCGAGCGGGATGTGGTGCAGGCCGATGTAGCAGGTCAGCAGCTCGATGCTGCCGTCGGCAATGCTCGCGGGCAGCGGCGTGTAATCGTCCAGCGGCACGAAGCGGCCGAGCTTGCGCAGGCCACCGCGTTCGACGATATCCACCGGCGAATTGGTCGGCGCGAGGTCGTTGACCAGCACGACATCGCCATCGAATCGAAGATGCCTGCGCAGGTCGCTGAGGTAGCGGCCGGTGCTGCCGATCTCCAGATAGCCGTCGAAGCGGCGACGCGCGCCGAGCAGTTCCAGCGTCTGCCGCGACATCTCGCGTTTCTGCTTGGCCAGCGAGGGAATCGCGTAGCTGAGTTCGGACAGGAATGGCTTGATCGAGGGCAGCTTCGCCTGCAGTTCGCGGTAGACCGCCTGGTCGTTGCCCGGGTGCGCGCGCGTCGCCTGCTGGATCAGGTGGTGGAAGCGATCTTCCGGATACAGGCGATAGACGTTCTGCAGGAAGCGGTAGAAATCGTCGTTGCCGCGGGCGTTGCCGTAGACATCGTCGAAATCGGCGCCGGTGGCCGCAACGGTCGCGTCGTCGTGCATCGAAGGCTCCAGTATCGGCGCGTAGTACTTGTCCCACAGCACGTTGCGCCAGCGGAAATCCGGGTCGAGCCGGCGCTTGAGCGCGAACAGTTCGCGCGCGCGCGGATAGGCGCGATGGAACTGTCCGGGCGTGGCATGCGGCTGGTAGGGCAGGTAATACGTGCCGCCGCATGCAATCGCGGCGTCGATCAGTTCGCGCGTCCACACCGCGACGCGTTCGCGCGCGTTCGCCCGCGTGCGCTGCTTGTGGTACAGCACGAAGGCGAAGGTCTCGCCGCGCGCCCAGGCCAGCAGCGTGCCGGGATCGGAGAATGCATGGCGCACCGAGACGTTGACCGCATTGACCCGGTGGCGGGCGAGGATCTCGGCCATCTTCGGCACGAATTCGTCGAAGCGTTCGACCGGGACGAAGTATTCCTGCAACACGTAAGTGCGGTGCCTGCGCGATGCCGGTTCCAGTTCGGCGACGTCGTAGCCGGCTTCGTAGTTGCGCCAGTGCACCGGGCTGGACAGGTACAGCAGCGGATCGAGGATGTGTTCGCGCCGCCACTTGCCGCCGGAGGTTTCGGTGAAGGCCCAGAAGAAATAGCGCTGCAGCGGGAAATGCCGGCGCAGCGGCTGCAGCCGTTCCGGCACCGTGGCCGCGTCCGTGGTCCGGCGCCAGCTCACCGCGCGCGCCTTGCGGTAATGCGGCGGGTACAGGTCGGCGTTGTGGAACACGGCATCGGCATCGTTGCGCACGTGCTCGCGGAACCACGCGGCGTAGCGATCGGTCGGCATCGCCGCGTCGTCGCGCTTCACGCGCACGTTCTCCGCGAGTTCCAGCTCGGCTTCGACGACGCAGCCGAGCGCGCCGTAGCCGCCGATCGCGCCGTAAAAGATGTCGGCGTTCTCAGTCGGCGTCGCGTCGACCAGTTCGCCGTTCGCCAGCACCAGCCGGATTGCGCGCACCGACAGCACGAGCGGGCCGAGGCCGATGTAGCGGCCGTGCACGTTGACGCCGAGCGAACCGCCGACGGTGAAGTTCGCATAGGTCTGCATGATCCGCACCGACAAGCCGTGCGGATCGACGAAGCGCTGGATGTCGCACCAGCGGATGCCGGCCTGCACGCGGATCGTGCGTTGCTGCGGGTGGAACGCGAGCACGCGGTTCATGCCGCGCATGTCCAGGTGCAGGCTGCCGGGGCTGGCGGTCTGCCCGCCCATGCTGAAGTGTCCGCCGCCAACCGAGATCGCGCCCTGCGCGCGGCGCACCGCGTCCTGCACCTCCTGCACGCTGGTCGGCGTCGCCACCGCCCACACGCGCACCGGGTTGAGCCGGGTGACGTCGTTGACGATGGCGCCCGCGGCGTCAGGCCGGTTCATGGATCGCCACCCGCAGGTAATCGCGGCCGCGCGTGCGCGGATCCTCGCCATGCTGGTTTTCGCCTTCGGTGCCGCGCTTGAACAGCAGCAGGAACGCGAGCAGCAGCGGCCCCAGCACCGGCACCAGCGCGGCCAGCAGCCACCAAGCGCTGCGCGCCTGGTCGTGCAGCCGGCGCGCCATCAGCGACAGCATCACCGCGAAGTACGGCGGATACAGCGCGAGGGTCGATGTCTCCCCGAACGCGCGTTGCAGGAACACGAACAGCACCGCGAACGCGGCGCTCGCGGCCAATGCCATCCACAGGAAGCTGCGGCGGCGCAGGCGGCCCTTCCAGCGCGTCCAGGCCAGCAGGAATCTGGTGCCCAAGCTTCGTTCCCCGTCGAAAGCGCCACGCTCGGCGCATTCATACTAGCGGAGCCCCCGCGCGCATGGTCAAATGCCCGCCGAAGCGGGGGTACCGCGGCATGCCGCGGTTGAGACAGACCCTTCGAACCTGATCCGGCTGACACCGGCGTAGGGAAGCTTCGCGGAGCGCGACCGCGTGCGCCCGCGCCGCCGCTTCGTCCGCGAATGCCGAAAGGACGAAGAACATGAATGCCGTGCCCAGCGAACTGATCCGCCAGACCGAACAGCTGTCTGAAGCGGTGACGAAACCGATTCCCGGTTCGCGCAAGATCCATGTCCAGGGGTCGCGCGAAGACCTGCGCGTGCCGATGCGCGAGATCGCGCTGACGAAGACGCCGACGCTGTTCGGCGGCGAGGACAATCCGCCGGTCACGGTCTACGACTGTTCCGGTCCGTACACCGATCCCGGTGCGAACATCGACCTTGCTGCCGGGCTCGCGCCGCTGCGCGCGCGCTGGATCGAGGAACGCGGCGACACCGACGTGCTGGCGCGGATCAGTTCGGAATTCGGGCGTTCGCGCGAGGCCGACCCCAGGCTCGTCGCGGTACGGTTCCCGAACCGGCACCTGCCGCGCCGCGCCAAGCCGGGCGCCAACGTCTCGCAGATGCATTACGCGCGTCGCGGCATCGTCACCCCGGAAATGGAGTTCGTCGCGATCCGCGAGAACCAGCGGCTGGAGGCGGTGCGCGAGGCGCTGTTGCTCGCGCAGCACCCGGGCGAAAGCTTCGGCGCATCCATCCAGAAGATCATCACCCCGGAATTCGTGCGCGACGAGATCGCCCGTGGCCGCGCCATCCTGCCCAACAACATCAACCACCCGGAAAGCGAGCCGATGGTCATCGGCCGCAACTTCCTGACCAAGATCAACGCCAACATCGGCAACTCTGCGGTGTCCTCGGGCATCGCCGAGGAAGTGGAGAAGCTGGTCTGGGCGATCCGCTGGGGCGGCGACACGGTGATGGACCTCAGCACCGGCAAGCACATCCACGAAACCCGCGAGTGGATCATCCGCAATTCGCCGGTGCCGATCGGCACGGTGCCGATCTACCAGGCGCTGGAGAAGGTCGACGGGCGTGCGGAAGAACTGACGTGGGAGATCTTCCGCGACACGCTCATCGAACAGGCCGAGCAGGGCGTGGACTACTTCACCATCCACGCCGGCGTGCTGCTGCGCTACGTGCCGCTGACCGCGAAGCGCGTCACCGGCATCGTCTCGCGTGGCGGTTCGATCCTCGCCAAGTGGTGCCTGGCGCACCACGAGGAAAACTTCCTCTACACGCATTTCGAGGACATCTGCGAAATCATGAAGGCCTACGACGTCGCCTTCTCGCTCGGCGACGGCCTGCGCCCGGGCAGCATCGCCGATGCCAACGATGCGGCGCAGTTCGGCGAGCTGGAAACGCTGGGCGAGCTGACGAAGATCGCGTGGAAGCACGACGTGCAGACCATGATCGAAGGACCCGGCCACGTGCCGATGCAGTTGATCAAGGAGAACATGGACAAGCAGCTGCGCGAGTGCGGCGAGGCGCCGTTCTACACGCTTGGGCCGCTGACCACCGACATCGCGCCGGGCTACGACCACATCACCAGCGCGATCGGCGCGGCGATGATCGGCTGGTACGGCACCGCGATGCTCTGCTACGTCACGCCGAAGGAACACCTGGGCCTGCCGAACAAGCAGGACGTGCGCGACGGCATCATCACCTACAAGATCGCCGCGCATGCCGCCGACCTTGCGAAGGGCCACCCCGGCGCGCAGGTGCGCGACAACGCGATGAGCAAGGCAAGATTCGAATTCCGCTGGAACGACCAGTTCCACCTCGGCCTGGACCCGGAGAAGGCCAAGGAGTTCCACGACGAGACCCTGCCCAAGGACGCGCACAAGCTCGCCCACTTCTGCTCGATGTGCGGCCCGCATTTCTGTTCGATGAAGATCACCCAGGACGTGCGCGACTACGCGGCCGAGCACGGCGTGGACGAAACCAACGCACTGGAAGCGGGCATGGCGGAAAAATCCGCGCAGTTCCGCGAGCAGGGCGCCGAGGTGTATCGGGAGGCATGAACATGTCGCGTGGGGCGCAGGTGGTGAAGGCGGGCGTGAGTTTCGGCAGCGCGCTGACGATGGTGATCTCGTGGGTCGCCAACAAGTCGCTGCTGCGGGCGATCGGCATCGGTTGACATGCAGGCTCCGGCGACATTGCAGGCCTGGGGAAAGATCGCGCGCCGGAATCCGTCGGCGTTGCTGCTGGCTGCGCAATTGCTGAGCCTGCTGCTCTATCCGTTGATGGACGAGGGCCATCGCGGGCGACTGCTGTTCGGCGGGGTATCGCTGGCGGTGATCCCGCTCGCCGTGTGGGTCATCAGCCGCAGCCCCTCGATCACCAAGATCGGCTGGATGCTGGCCATCCCGGCCATGCTGCTGTCCGTGGTCGGGGTGGCGTTCGACCTCCCGCGGTTGCTGCCATGGTCGGCGCTGCTGGAGGCGGCCTTGTACTTCTACGCGGCGATGGGCCTGATCTCCTACATGCTGCACGACTACCGCGTGACCGTCGACGAACTGTTCGCCGCCGGTGCGACGTTCACCCTGCTCGCGTGGGGCTTCGCCTACGCGTATTACGTCTGCCAGGCTTGGCATCCGGGCAGCTTCACCGGCTTCGAGCCGGAACGCCCGCGCACGTGGCTGGAATTGCTGTTCTACAGCTTCAGCAACCTGTCGGCCACGGGATTGGGCGACGTGCTTCCGCTGACCTCCCCCGCGCGCGTTCTGACCATGCTCGAGCAGTTCGCCGGCGTCGGTTACATCGCCGCGGTGGTATCGCGACTGATCGGCCTGACCATCATGCGCGGGCGGCGCTGAGCGCGCCGCGGTTCGTCCGCCGCGGGCGCCTGCGCTAACATTCACGGCGACCGCGGGATCGCCGCGGCGTGGAGTGTTCCGTGAAACTGCAGGTCCCGTTCATCCAGTTGCCGCTGCTGTTCGATGCCGAAGCGCTTGCGCGCGAAGTGCAGGCGATCGACGAATCCAGCTGGATGCCGCATCCGCAGGGATTCGCGGGCAATTCCATGCTGCCGCTGGTGGCGGTCAACGGCGACCCCGCGAACGAGACCTTCGCCGGCCCGATGCGCCCGACCCCGCACCTGCGCGCCTGCCCCTACCTCACGCAGGTGTTCGCCAGCATCGGCGCGACGATCGGTCGCAGCCGGCTGATGCGCCTGTCCGGGCAGGCCGAAGTCTCCCGGCATTTCGACCAGGGCTATTACTGGGCCGATCGCGTGCGCGTGCACGTGCCGATCGTGACCCAGCCGACGGTGCGCTTCGAATGCGACGCCGCCGCGATCAACATGGCCGCGGGCGAATGCTGGATCTTCGACACCTGGCGCATGCACCGGGTGCTGAACGACGCCGACGACGCGCGCATCCACCTCGTGATCGACACCGTAGGCGGAAGCGGCTTCTGGGACTTGACCGGGTACGGCCGCGGGCACGACGCACCACGGGGCGACTGGCAAGCGCGGTTGGTGTCGCCGGCACCAGGATATGTGGCCGATTTCCCGCTCGAGGCGGTCAATGTCCCCGCGGTGATGAGCCCGTGGGAAATGCATGCGCTCTTCACTCAGTTGTTCGGCGACGCATTGCCGCATCCGCAACTGCGGCATGTGCAGTTCCTGGCCGCGCAACTGGTCCGTGGCTGGCGCGGGCTGTGGGCGGAGCATGGCGACAGCGAGGCGGGCAAGCCGCATTTCCGGGCCATGGTCGAACGCTTCAAGGAGCAGGCCCTGCCGTTGTCGGAACCGCTGTTGCTCGCCAACGGGGGAGGGTTGCTGATGGCGATGGTATTGCTGATCCTGCAGTCGGCGGTGAACGACGGACCGCAACGGGGCGACGGGGAATACGGGCCCGCCGATCGCGCCTGATCCGGCCTTCATTCCGGGTCAGTCAAGCGTCGCCATCTGCCCAAGCGCCGCATCGGCTGATGGCGCCCACGCGTTAAGGTTGTGGAAATAACGACAATTCCGGTCAATCGGAACGACCGCGCGCATCAAACGCGAAGACGCGTACCCCGTCATTGTGGAGCGTAGCCACCAAACCGGTGCTGCCTTCACGTAAACGGGGATTTATCTATGCAACGCAAGCTCTTGACGAATGCCATTTGCATGGCGATGGCGCTGCCCTTGGCTGCTCCATTGGCCTATGCGCAGGATGCATCCACCACCGATCAAACTCCGGCGCCTGCCACCCAGGCCGAGAACCTCGACAAGATCATCGTCACCGGTTCGCTGATCCCGCAGACCACGATCGAGACCGCGAAGCCGGTGCTCGTCATCTCCGCCGAAGACCTGAAGACCCGCGGCTTCACCAACGTCCAGGACGCGCTGCACCAGAGCTCGTTCGCTACTGGCGGCGTCCAGGGTAACCAGCAGTCTTCCGGTTTTACACAGGGCGCCGAGACCAACAGCCTGTTCGGCCTGAACCCGGGCTACACCAAGTACCTGATCGACGGCCGCCCGATGGCGAACTACCCGGCGCTGTACAACGGCACCGACGTGTTCAACAACATCAGCGGCATTCCGATCGACCTGGTCGAGCGCATCGAAATCCTGCCGGGCGGCCAGTCCTCGCTGTACGGCTCCGACGCCATCGCGGGCGTGGTGAACATCAGGCTCAAGAAAAACATGGACGGCTCGGTGGTGAGCGCCCGCCTCGGCGGTTACGACGAAGGCGGTGGCGAAAGCCGTCGCATCAGCGCCGCCACCGATTTCGGCAGCGACGATGGCCGCTTCCACATGCTGCTGGGCGGCCAGTTCGAGCACACCGATCCGATCTGGGGCTACCAGCGCGATCTGACCAAGACGTACAACACGCATGCATCCACTGCGCCCATCGCCACCCGTGACTTCGGTATTTTCAGCCGCTTCGGTGACCTGGCGCACCAGTATTACTTCTTCGATCCGAACGATTGCGCCAACGTATCCAGCGGCTTCGGTGGCACCGAGGGGTTGCAAACCCGCCCCGGTCGGCTCGAGCCCTACTGCGGCTCGTTCTACAATCCCGGCTATCGAACCGTCAAGAATGGCAGCGAAAGCACGCAGGTCTATACCCACGCCACCTTCGACGTGAACGACAACCTGCAGTTGTACGGCGACCTGCTATACAGCAAGGAATCGACGCGTTACCACGTAGGCTCCAACTACACTTGGTGGACCAATGCGCTCGAACACCAGGACAGCAATGGTTATTTCTGGGATCCGAATTTGGGCGATGCGATCCAGATCCAGCGAAATTTCATGCCGGAGGACATGGGCGGCTGGGAAAGATCCATGGAGCGTAACGACAGTAACTCCTACGCACTGACCTTGGGGGCCGCAGGCACCTTCGGCGATTCGAACTGGGATTACGACGTTGGCCTCACGCGCACCGAATACAAGCTGACCGAAAGTACCTTTGTCAAGCTCAAGGACGCAGTCAACAACTGGTTCAATAGCCACATCCTGGGTCCGCAGCAGGGCACCTATTACGGCTATCCGGTCTTCACTCCGGACTACACGAAGTTCTATAACTTGATCCCGGTCGCCGATTTCAACAGCTTCACCACTCACGCCAAAAACCACAGCAACACCTACGACAACATGTTGCGTGCGCAGGTCACGAACAGTTCGCTGTTCAGCCTGCCGGGTGGCGATGCGGGTCTCGCGCTGGCGGTGGAAACCGGTACGCAGGGCTGGACCTATACGCCGGATGCTCTCCTCCTGGCGGATCCGGTGACGCTGGAATCGCAATCCTGGGGATCCAGTGCGACCAGTGGCAATGGTTCGCGTAGCCGTTATGCCGTCACCGGCGAACTTCGCCTGCCGGTGTTCGCACCTTTGACCATCAGCCTGTCGGGTCGCTACGACAGCTACAAGGTCTCCGGCGAGAGCGTCTCCAAGCCAACCTACAACATCGGCTTCGAATATCGACCGATCGAAAGCCTGCTGTTCCGCGGCCAATACGGAACCGCCTTCAAGGCCCCGACCCTGAGCGACGAGTTCCAGGGGCTGAGCGGTTTCTTCACTACGGTCAACGACTATCTGTACTGTCACGCGCAAAACCCGGCATACGACGTCAACCATTTCGACGATTGCCTGGTGGATGCCGATGTCGATCAAACTCAAACTCAGCCGAATATTGCCGGCTCCATCTCGGGCAACCCCGAACTGGAGCCGATCACTGCCAAGGTATGGAGCTATGGCGTTGTCTGGGCGCCGACGTTGAAATTCTCCATTGCCGCGGACTACAATTACTGGAACATCAAGAACGAGGTTTCGCAACAGAGCATCGACCAGCTCCTGAAGGACGACCTGGCCTGCACTTCGGTGGCTGACGGAGGACTGGGGGCTCTCGATCCGAGTTCTGGAACTTGCCAGGCTGTCTTCAACCAGGTCGTGCGCAACCCGGATGGCACGCTGCGGTCGATCTTCGTCGGCAAAGTCAACGTCGCGAGCGAGGTTCTGTCTGCCATTACCCTTAACGTCAACTACAACCAGGGTATCGGCAGCTTGGGCGATCTGTCCTTCAAGGGTTCCTGGACCAAGAACCTGAAGCATGAGCAGCAGCTCTACCCGACCGACCCGGTGATCGACCTGCTCGACAGCGGCTACTACAGTCGCGATCCGATCTACCGCGCCAATGCCTCGGTGTCCTGGAAGAAGAGCGATTGGGTCACCACCCTGTATGCCGACTACATCGGTCCGACTGCGAATTACATTGCCTGGACCGACGCGACCAATTGCACGTTCAGCCGTTGCGGCGAAGTGAGTTCCTACACGACCTACAACGCCAGCGTGAATTGGCAGGCGACCGATGACCTCGACCTGTCGTTCGTCGTCACTAACCTGTTCAACAAGATGCCGGACATGGACCTGTCCAGCTATAGCAACGCCAGCGGCGCGCCCTACAACGGAGACATGTTCGACGTTTACGGTCGCGGCTATTACCTCGAGGCGCGCTGGAACTTCGGCAAGAAGCAGTAAGCTGGCCGAGAGTCCCGTTGTGTGAAAAGCCCCGCCGCGAGGCGGGGCTTTTCTTTGGAGAGCCCAGCCTAATCGCCCGGAGTGGTTGGGTCCTCCCGCGTGGGACCAGCGCAATCGCAACCGCGGACCAAGGGGGTGCAACCCTGCAGGCATTCCGTGCATCTAGTCCTAGATGGCCGTTGCACAGGCGCTGAAGCCGTACTTGCCGGCGCAAATCCGTTTCATGTGCCAGTACCTCTGCCATATGAACACGCGGACCGATCGTGGAATGCTTCGCCCAACACGTGGCTGCCCCATCGTCCGGAAGCTTTGCCGAAATTGCCCGGAATGGCTCAACACCTCCCGGGCAAGGCGTTCACCAGCACAATTGCATTAGTGGATGGCATGAAGCGGCATGCTGAACCAGCATAAAAACCTCATGGAGCCGGAAACCGACTTCCTCAAGGTCGGCGATTGCATCGTCGACGTTGCGCGACGCGAAGTGCATGACTTGAGATCTGCAAAACTGCAGCGGATCACGGTGAAATCGCTCCAGGTACTGATGATGCTTGTCGCACACCAGGGCAAGGTAGTGAGCCGCGTCGCGATCCTGGAATGGGTCTGGGCGGGCACGCTGCCGAGCGACGACGTGCTGACGCAGGCGATCGCGCAATTGCGCAAGGCCTTCGGCGACGATCGCGACACGCCGCGTTACCTCGAGACGATCGCCAAGGGCGGGTATCGACTGGTGGCGCCGGCCAGTTGGGTCGAATCACTGGATGCCGGCGGTGATCACGACGGCGCCGCGACATGCTTGCAGGTGCATGCGGCGGACTTGCAGGCGCATGCGGCGGAGACGAGCCAGCCGGCGAGTACCGTTCCCCTCCCGGCGCCTGCGAGCTGGACAAGGGAACCCCGGCGTGTGCTGCTTGCCGTCACCGCCTCGGCCACCCTGCTTGTCATCCTGCTGGCGATGGCGCTGTATGGCTTGACGCGAAAGACTGGGACCCAAGATTCCAAGGCGCCGCCTGTTGCTGCTGCCGCGATGAAGCCGGACTACCAGCGCATCACCTCCTTGCCCAGCAGTGAGGAGTGGCCGAGCTTATCGCCGGATGGGTCGCAAGTGGTCTACAGCGTCTATCAGGAGGGTAGTGTTTCCGCTGCGTTGTATACGCAGACAACAACCCCTGTTTCCGCCAAGCCACTCACATCGATGAAGGCCAATACATGGGATATCGTTCCAGCCTGGTCGCCGACGGGGCGCGATATCGCCTTTCTCCGAATGAGGTCGGATGACACCTGTTCGATCATGCTGATTCCTTCAGTAGGGGGAGAAGCGCGGGAAATATCTCCCTGCTCGTGGAAAATCGATGACCGCATAGCGTGGCATCCAGATGGCAAGCATCTCATTACCACGCTCAGTCCGTCCGAGTCGCAGGAAAGTGGCGTGATCCAAACCATCGACCTCAGCGATGGTCGTTGGGCAAAACTCGCGTATCAGCGTGGAAAGAACGACTACGACAGTTTGGCGACGTATTCACCCGATGGAAAGTGGATTGCCTTTCGACGCAATCTTTCGCTGGCGGACATCTGGCGGGTTCCAGCTGCTGGTGGAGTTCCCGAGCAATTGACCACGCTGAAGACCAACATCAATGCCATCGCCTGGACGCCGGACGGGAAATCGATCGTGTTCGGTCGTTACCTGGATGGAGGGGTTTCGATCGCAAAGTTCAACCTGGCTACGCGCAAGGTCGAGGACCTTGGCCTGCGCGCTAGTGGAAGCCCAACGATTGCCGTCCGTTCGGGCGCAATGGCATTTGTAACAGGCCAAGGATCGATGCGCCTCTATTCGATCGGTTTGAATGGATCGGAATCGATCAAGGCAACCGATCAATTGTTCGCCTCCTCTGGCGCCGACCTGCTGCCATCGATTTCGCCAGACGGCGAGCAGCTGGCGTTTCTGTCCGACCGTTCCGGCACCATCGCCGTGTGGTGGGCGGAAGTCGGGCGGCCAGAATCCTTGCGGTTGATCGAAGGCATCCTTCCCGTTGCAAGGTACGCTCCAGTCTGGTCCACCGACAGCACGCACATGCTCATGATCGGACGCAGCGACGACGAATACAGTGTTTATGAAATCGTTCCGGCCGCCGGCACCGTGCGCCGTCTCCCGGTTCCAGACAAGGCGCCGGTGTTTGCGGAATACATGCCTGAACCTTCGCGCATCCTCATCGTGGCCGATGGCGGCGCCGGCCGGCTCGGTTTGAGCCTGTATGACACCTCCGTCACGCCTTGGCGCATGCTCGCCCATCTCGAAGACGTGGCACTGGCCCGTGTTGACAGCGTGCATAAACGCATCCTGTTTACACGGCCGCAAACCCCGGGGTTATGGGAAACCAGTTATGGCCTCTCATCGCCGCGCCGTATCAGTGATCTTCCTGAGGTAGGAGGAGGGCGCAGACTTATTGTGGATGAGAGCGGTATCTGGTTGGCAGCGATCGACGAGGAGAACTGCAATCTGTTGTGGCTGCAGTTGCCAAAATCCACGGCCCGGCCCGGCAAGTGCCTGAAGGGGCGGAGCACATCTTCTAACGTCTTCGATGTTTCACTGGATCGTATCCACAACCGGCTCTACTTCTCCCAGGGTCAGGACATGAACGACGACATCGCGTTCATGCGCACGATTCCGCACTGACGCGGGGTTCCGGCACCCGGCGGCTCGCCGGCGTTTTCGAAGACAAGCATGGCGAACCAGCGCGTCCGCACGCGCCGGCGTTTCGCGACCACGACCTCCAAACCACGACGGAACGACAGCGCCGTCGTCGGTCGATTCCGTGCATTTCGCGCGCAGGGATCGCCGCCCGACGCCGTTCCGCATGCCTTTCGTCGCCGATTGCATCCGAAAGTCATGCATGCAACCGATTGATTCCAATCGGAAATGACAATTTCAGGAAAATTTCGTGGTTCCTGCGGCGAATTTTCCTGACCCGCGGGTGTGGCTGCGCGATCACGGTCGCCACCCCCATGTACAGGTTCAGACCATGGAACTACAAACACTCTGGTTGGATCGCGCAGAGATTCAGGACAACTTGGGGCAGGACGGTTCGCCCGGTATTTACTGTTTGACTGCGATCAGCCGCTCCGCCAGCTTGGGGTTGGTCGATAGCCAGCCTTCGTTCTGGTTGATCTTGCGCGGCGAAGCGCAGCTGTCGTGCCGCGAAGGCACCTTCCAACTGCAGGCTGGCGACTGGATCGCGGCCGATCGCGATTCCCGCCCGACCCTGTTGTCCGAAAAGCGGACGCTGGCGATCGCGCTGGTGATGCCCGCGGATCAGGCTTTCGAGCAATCCGACCTGCCGCCCATCCATACGGGCCGCGGTACTGCTGACAAACACAGCATGAGGCTGGCACTGCGGCTGTGGCGCAATCTGGGCTGCTTCGGACCCGGCAAGCGACTGTCGACACCGGATACGGATGCAGCGGTGCGCAGGATCCTGCACTTCCTGTCCTCGCTGCAGGAAGAACTGCATCGCATGGTCGATCGCTGCCCCGGACGGTCGCTGCGACGCAAGCGCCAGGTGTTCGCAAGGATGCAGCGCGCGCGGCTCTATCTCGACGGCAACATCGGGCACCAGATCCGGTTGTCGGAACTGGCCGGCCTGTGCAACTTCTCCGTCTGGTATTTCACCAAAACCTTCCACGCGCTGTACGAGGAGGGGCCGCGCCAGACGATGGCTAACGTCCGCCTGCAGCAGGCATCGGATTTGCTGGAACGTACCAGCCTGTCGGTGGGCGAGGTGGGGGCCGCCTGCGGCTTCGAGAGTCCGTGCAGTTTCGCGCGCGCATTCCGCGCGCATTACGGCACCACCGCATCCGACTATCGCTTGGCCCGACGTCTTGCCAAGACGCCAGATCGCGCAAAGCGAAGCAGCGCATAAGCGAAAGCGGGTGGGCAAGCGGCACCGTAACGTGGCCCTGCGATTTACGCATTGCTAACAAACACGGAGAAGCCCGTAATGAAGCCTCGTACCACGCGACCCGTGCTGCGGTTCGCAGCGCTGCCGTTTGCGATCGTCACCACCCTGGCGGGAACGGGTGTCGCGTTCGCGCAAGACGCGACCACGCCGGCCCCGGCCACTGATGCCGGCCAGGCCAACACCCTGGACCGCATCGAAGTCACCGGTTCGCGCATCCGCCGCGTCGATGCCGAAAACGCCAGCCCGGTCGTGACCATCGATCGCCAGGCGATCGAGAAGACCGGCAAGCTCACCATCGGCGACCTGGTGCAGGAACTGCCCAACATCGCCGGCGCGGCGACCAACCCGACCGTCAACAACGGCGGCGGTACCGGCGCCTCGACCGTCGACCTGCGCGGCCTCGGCTCGCAGCGCACCCTGATCCTGATCAACGGCCGTCGCGTGGTGCATACCGGTGGCCTGGACGGCGGCGCGGACGTCAACGCGATCCCGGCCTCGGCGGTGGAGCGCATCGAAGTGCTGACCGTGGGCGCCTCCTCGGTGTACGGCTCGGACGCGATCGCGGGCGTGGTGAACTTCATCATGCGCAAGGATTTCGAGGGCATGCAGGCCTCCGTCGACTACGGCATTTCCGGTCGCCAGGACGGCCAGCGCACGGGCGGCTCGTTCACCTTCGGCCAGGCCGGCGAGAAGGGCAACGTGATCGCCGGCGTGAACTACAACAAGTTCGACGGCATCTCCTCGGGCGACCGCGACTATTCGAAGGCCGCGACCTACCTCTACGGCGGTTCGGCATTCAGCCTCGGCGGATCCGGCCGTAACCCGCGCGGCAAGATCAGCCTCCCCGACGACAACCCGACCGCGATCGCGCTGGGCTGCACCGACGTCACCCGCATCCCGGGCGCATCGGGCGCGTCGACCGCCGATTACCGATGCTATGCCCCGACCGATGGCTACAACTTCCAGTCGGTGAACCTGATCCAGACGCCGCAGGAGCGCACCAATGCGTTCTTCCTGGCCAACTACCAGATCACCGACGACGTCAACGCCTTCCTCGAGGTCTACCACAACAAGACCGCCGCGAACTTCGCCATCGCCGCGTTGCCGTTCGACGCGCGCACCGACAACGTGACGATTTCGGCCGACAACTACTACAACCCGTTCGGTACGGAGTTCGGCCAGGGCGGCACCCAGTTCCTCACCCGCTTCACCTCGCTGGGCCAGCGCGCGGCGTTCAACAACACCACCACCGACCAGGTCGTGGCCGGCCTGGAAGGCTTCCTCGGCGAGACCTGGAAGTGGGACTTCGCCATGAACTATGGCCACCAGTCGCGCTTGACCAAGACCAACGGCTACGTGCTCTACGCCGGCCTGGCCGATGCGCTGGGCCCGTCGTTCCTGGACACCGACGGCGTGGTCAAGTGCGGCACGCCCGGCGACGTGATCGAGGGTTGCACCCCGGTCAACATCTTCAACATCGAGGATCCGGCCACCATCGCGACGTTGTCCAAGTACAACGTCAACCCCTACGGTTCGAACCTGTACATCTCGAAGGGCTTCGAGGCGAACGCCTCGGGCGAGCTGTTCCAGATGCCGGCCGGTGCCGCGCAGCTGGCGTTCGGCGCGCAATGGCGCCACGAATACCAGCGCAGCGAAGTCGAATTCGTCGCCGTCGCCAACCCGGACGCGACCTGCCAGATCTCGCAGGAAGCCTGCGGCTCCCCGGTCACCGGCGGATTCACGACCAGCGAACTGTACGGCGAGCTGTTCCTGCCTCTGCTGAAGGACGTGCCGTTCGCCAAGACCCTGAACGCGACGCTGGGAACGCGCTACTCGGACTACGACCTGTTCGGCAACAACACCAGCTCGAAGCTGCAGGTCGAATGGCGGCCGTTCGACGACCTGCTGCTGCGCGGCACGGTGGCCGAAGTGTTCCGCGCCCCGAGCGTGACCGACCTCTACGCGGGCCCGGCGGGCAATGCGCCGCTGTTGCAGGACCTGTGCGTGGGCTATGGCGTGGACGCCAACCACGACGGCGTGATCGACGACACCAATCCCGGGCACGCGGCGGCGTGCGGCGCGGCGACCGGCGCCACCGCCATCGACCCGGACAAGGGCATCGTGGATTCGCAGCTGGCCCAGTCCACGGGCGTGGTGTCGGGCGCGGCCTATGTCGGCTACGACCTCAAGCCGGAGCAGGGCAAGTCGTTCGATTGGGGCCTGGTCTACGACCCGAGCTGGTTGCCGGGCTTCTCGATGAGCGTCGACTACTGGCGCCTGTACCTCAACGACACGATCACCAACATCAGCGCGCAGATCGTGCTCAATTCCTGCTTCGCGAACCCGGCCAGCGACTTCTGCCGCTTCATCAACCGCTTCAGCGACGGTTCGATCAACTACATCCGCCAGCCTGCCGTGAACCTGGGCCGCCTGGACGTGAAGGGCTGGGACGTGGCGTTGCGCTACAAGCTGCCCGACACGTCGTGGGGCAGCTGGAGCTTCGGCTTCGACGGCACCTACGTCGCACAGTGGGACAACGACACTGATACGACGACCGAAGACGACGCGGTGATCCACCTCGCGGGCCACTTCAACAGTTCCTACGGCATGTACGGCCGCATCCGCGCCCGTGCGTTCGCGAACTGGAACATGGGCGACTGGTCGGCGAGTTGGCGCATCCGCTACATCGGCGCGTTCGACCTCGGCAACGCCGACGTGCGCCAGGGCAGTTCGGCCGACGGCGCGTGCAGCTACACCGTGCGCCCGCAGTTCTGCGGCGTGGAGGTGCCCTATGGCTCGACCACGTACCACAGCTTCAGCATCACCTACGCCATGCCGAAGATCAATTCGACGATCGAGCTGGGCGTGGACAACGCCTTCGACAAGCAGCCGCCCATCGTCTACAACAACAACGTGCTGAATGCGAATACCGACGTGAACACGTTCGACACGATCGGGCGCTACTTCTTCGGTCGCTACACCGTCAAGTTCTGACGCACCACCGGGCCGCGCGCACGCGCGCGGCCCTCCGCCCCCGCGGAACAAGTAGAAAATCTCTCTCCACCTGCGCCCGTTTCCCCCCGGGCGCTTTTTTTTGCGCGAACACCGCGCTCAGAACTTCGGCTTCTCCGCCGTCGCCTCGTAGCGCTCGATCGATTCGAGCAGGATCCGGCGCGCTTCGTCGCGGCCGCCCCAGCCGTCGAGCTTGACCCACTTGCCGTCCTCGAGGTCCTTGTAGTGCTCGAAGAAATGGCCGATACGGTCGAGCCAGTGCTTCGGCACGTCGTCGATGTGGCGGATGTGGGCGTAGCCGGGGAACACCTTGTCGATCGGCGCGGCGAGCAGCTTTTCGTCGCTGCCGGCTTCGTCGGTCATGCGCAGCACGCCGACCGGGCGCACGCGGATCACCGAGCCGGGGATCAGCGCCAGCGGCATCAGCACCAGCACGTCGGCCGGATCGCCGTCGCCGCACAGCGTGTGCGGCACGTAGCCGTAGTTGCAGGGGTAGCGCATCGGCGTGGACAGCACGCGGTCGACGAAGATCGCGCCCGAGGCCTTGTCGACTTCGTACTTGACCGGTTCGGCGTCCTTCGGGATCTCGATGACGACGTTGATTTCGTCCGGCGGGTTGTTGCCGGTGGGGACGAGGTCCAGGCCCATGGGCGCTACTCGGGGATCGTGGGGGCGCGCATTCTACCCGGAGGCGGTTCGAGCGTTCCGCCCAACGCGGTGGCGGGAACCTCGCGGCCGCTGGCGCATCGGTAGGTGCATGACGGGAGGAAACGCGATGTCCGGCAGCGGGAAAGCCACCGAAATCGATTTCGACGGCCTCGGCGACGCCGCCCTGGTCGACCTTGCCCGCGGTGGCCGGCGCGAGGCCCTCCTGCAGGTGATCCGGCGCTGCAACCAGCGCCTGTTCCGGGTCGCGCGCGGCGTGGTGCACGACGATGCCGAGGCCGAGGACGTGGTGCAGGCCGCCTACGTCAGCGCCTTCGAGCACCTCGACGGGTTCCGCGGCGAAGCCTCGGTGCCGACCTGGTTGACCCGGATCGTGCTGAACGAGGCGCGCGGCCGCCTGCGCGCGCGCAGGCCAACGGTCGACATCGAGCAGATCGAGGCCGCGCAGGGCGAAGCCGGACGCGTGCTCGCCTTTCCGAACCGCTTCGGCGCCGAGGATCCGGCTTCCAGTGCGGCGCGGCGCGAAATCCGCTTGCTGCTCGAACGCGCGATCGACGCCCTGCCCGAACCGTTCCGGCTGGTGTTCGTGATGCGCGAGATCGAGGAATGCACGGTCGAAGAAACCGCCGAATGCCTCGGCCTGCGCCCGGAAACGGTCAAGACGCGGCTGCATCGCGCGCGCCTGCGCCTGCGCGCTTCGCTCGAGGATGCGCTGGCGCCGGTGCTCGGCGATGCGTTTCCGTTCCTCGGCGCGCGTTGCGAACGCATCGCCGCGAACGTCATCGCCACGCTCGAAGCCCACGGACGCCTCTCCCACGTCGCTCCATCCGTGCAACCGCCAACCAGAGAAGGGGAATCGCCATGCTGAGGTACGCGCTCATCGTCTTCGCCATCGCCGCCGTCGGCGGACTCGTGCTCGCCTCGAGCGTGCTGCGCGGGAAATTCGCGCCCTGGGCGATCTCCATCCTGCACGCCTTGCTCGGCGCGACCGGGCTGGCGCTGTTGCTGCTCGGGGTGATGGGCGGTGCCGGCGCGGGACGCGCGGTCGCCGCGCTTGGCCTGCTCGTGGTCGCGGCGCTGGGCGGCTTCTATCTCGCATCGCTGCACGCGCGCAAGACCGTCGCGCCGAAGGGCGTGGTGTTCCTGCACGCCGGGCTCGCGGTCACCGGATTCCTCGTGTTGCTGTCGGTGGTGCTCGCGCCGTGAGCCACCCATTGCATCCGGCGCTGGTGCATTTCCCGATCGCGGGTTGGTCGCTGGCGACGTTCGCCGACGTCGCGTCGCTCCGGCTCGGCGAACCGGCCTGGCGTTTCGCCGCGGCGCTCATGGCCGTCGGTTGCGCCGCCGCGCTTGCGACGATGGCGGCGGGGTTGTGGGAATTCACGAAGCTGCGCGACGGCAATCCCGCGCTGCCGGTCGCGAATCGGCACATGCTGTTCGCGCTCGCGGCGTTCTGTTCTTACGCGACCAGCCTGTTGTTGCGCTGGTCGAACGGCGGACTGCACGCACCGGCAATGCCGGCGCTCGCGGCGAGCATCCTCGGCTTCATCCTGCTCGGCATCACCGGCTGGCTCGGCGGGCAGCTGGTGTATGCGCACGGCGTCGGCGTCGCCCGCGGAGGCGGTTCCCCGCAATGAAAAACGGCGGCCTTGCGGCCGCCGTTTTTCGCATCCATCGGTGGTGCGCTTACTCGACCGCCACTTCCACCCGTCGCGCCTGCGCCGCATCGCCGGCGATGGCCGTGTCGTCGGGCTTCTGCAGGTCGATGCGGGTTTCGGCGATGCCCGCCGCCACCAGCGCGTCGCGGACGTTCATCGCGCGCTGCTTGGACAGTTCGGCATTGACCGCCGCGTCGCCGCTCGGGTCGTTGAAGCCCGAAACCGCGGCCGTGCGCGCGGGATCCGCCGTCATGGTGCCGACGATGCCCTGCAGCGCGGAGGCGGTTTCCGCCGGCAACTGCGCCGAACCACTGGCGAAATACACGCGCGCCGAGGTGGCATCGCCGGTGGTCGTGGTGTCGTCGGCGGTTGCCGCCGCGGCATCGCCGGCCGGCATGGTTGCCGCGGCGACCGCGGTCGTCGCCGTCGCATGCGCGGCATCGGCACTGGTGGACGACACCGGCAACAGCGGCACGATCAGCAGCGCGACGATGTTGATGATCTTGATCAGCGGGTTCACGGCCGGGCCGGCGGTGTCCTTGTAGGGGTCGCCGACGGTGTCGCCGGTGACCGCGGCCTTGTGCGCCTCGGAACCCTTGCCGCCGAAGTTGCCGTCCTCGATGTACTTCTTGGCGTTGTCCCAGGCGCCGCCGCCGGTGGTCATCGAGATCGCGACGAAGATGCCGGTCACGATGGTGCCGATCAGCAGGCCGCCCAGCGCCTCCGGCCCCAGCAGCAGGCCGACCACGATCGGCACCGCTACCGGCAGCAGCGAGGGCACGATCATTTCCTTGATCGCAGACTTCGTGAGCATGTCGACGGCCTTGTCGTACTGCGGTTTGCCGCTGCCGTCCATGATCCCCTTGATCTCGCGGAACTGGCGGCGCACTTCCTCCACCACGCTGCCCGCGGCGCGGCCCACCGCCTCCATCGCCATCGCGCCGAACAGGTAGGGGATCAGGCCGCCGATCAGCAGGCCGATGATCACCTTGTGGTCGCTCAGGTCGAACGCGAAGGTCGCACCCGGATGGGCGCTGTGCAGGTTGTGGGTGTAGTCGGCGAACAGCACCAGCGCGGCCAGCGCCGCCGAACCGATCGCGTAACCCTTGGTCACCGCCTTGGTGGTGTTGCCCACCGCGTCCAGCGGATCGGTGACGTCGCGCACTTCCGACGGAAGCTCGCTCATCTCGGCGATGCCGCCGGCGTTGTCGGTGATCGGGCCGTACGCGTCGAGCGCGACGATCATGCCCGCCATCGACAGCATCGCGGTCGCGGCGATGGCGATGCCGTACAGGCCGCCATGCAGGTAGGCGAACCAGATCGCGAGGCACACCGCGATCACCGGCAGCGCGGTGGACTTCATCGACACGCCGAGGCCGGCGATGATGTTGGTGCCGTGGCCGGTGGTCGAGGCCTTGGCCACGTGCTGCACCGGCTTGTACTGGGTGCCGGTGTAGTACTCGGTGATCCACACGATAAGGCCGGTCAGCACCAGGCCGATCAGCGCGCAGATGTACAGGTTCAGCGCGCCGTGTTCGTTGTCGCCCATCAGCTGGGTGGTGATCGGGTAGAACGCGATCGCCGCCAGCACGCCGGAGATGATCACGCCCTTGTACAGCGCACCCATGATGTTGGGCTTGCTGCCGGAAACCTTGACGAACATCGCGCCGATGATCGAGGCGATGATCGACACGCCGCCGAGCACCAGCGGGTACAGCACCGCGTTGGCGCCGGCGCCGGCGAGCAGGCCGCCGAGCAGCATGGTGGCGATGACCGTGACCGCGTAGGTCTCGAACAGGTCGGCGGCCATGCCGGCACAGTCGCCGACGTTGTCGCCGACGTTGTCCGCGATGACGGCCGGGTTGCGCGGGTCGTCCTCGGGGATGCCGGCTTCCACCTTGCCCACCAGGTCGGCGCCGACGTCCGCGCCCTTGGTGAAGATGCCGCCGCCCAGGCGCGCGAAGATCGAGATCAGCGAACTGCCGAACGCCAGGCCGACCAGCGCGTGCAGGTTCTGTTCCTGCGGCAGGCCCATCTTCTGCAACGCGAAGTAGTAGCCGGCCACGCCGAGCAGGCCGAGGCCGACGACGAGCATGCCGGTGATCGCGCCGCCCTTGAAGGCGACGTTCATCGCCGGGCCCATGCCCTGGCGCGCGGCTTCGGCGGTGCGCACGTTGGCGCGCACGGAGACGTTCATGCCGATGTAGCCGGCGGCGCCGGACAGCACCGCGCCGATCGCGAAGCCGATCGCGGTGTGCCAGCCGAGGAAGAAACCGATCAGCAGCAGCAGCACCACGCCGGCGATGGCGATGGTGGTGTATTGCCGGTTGAGGTAGGCGCGGGCGCCTTCCTGGATGGCGCCGGCGATCTGCTGCATGCGCTCGTTGCCAGCGGGCTGGCGATTGATCCATCCGGCCGTGACCAGGCCGTAGAGGATCGCGACGACGGCGCAGGCGAGCGCCAGGACCAAACCGTATTGCTCGAGCATGAACAACCTCTCCCCGTGGATGCAGGCAATCCTGCGACTATCGCACAGCGGCGCGGCCGGAGGAACGGCGTCGGCGCGGGTTCAGGCGCTGCGTGCCAGCCTGCGGCCCTCACTCTCCCCGGAGCGTTGTGATGCGTGGAAGCTGGATGATCCTGTCGGTGCTGGCGGTGGCCCTTCCCGCCGTGGCCGCCGACCCGGTGCCGGAAATCCACCGCGACCCGGCGACCCCGCAACCGCCGGGCGTGCTCCACACCCTGCGCCAGATCCCGGAAGCCTGTGCCCGGATCCAGGGCCAGTTCACCGGCAACGCGGCCGATCCCTACAAGTTCGAACTGGTGAAGACCAGCCCGAACTGCGCGCCGCGGGCCAAGCTCGTGGATGCGGCCGAGGCCAAGCCCAGCGAGGCGGCGGGCTGGAAGTTCAACGACCTCGTGCGCGTGCCTTCCACCCAGTGCGCCACCCAGTTCGCGGTGGTGCGGGTGTGGCGCAAGCCGTCCGACACCGCGGTGCCGCCCAAGGCGGACGCGCAGGGCAGCTCGCGCCTGTACCTCAAGGACATGCAGGCGGCGGCCAAGGCCGGCAAGCTCAACCCGATTCCGGTCTACGCCGTGTCCACCGCGATCGAAGGCACGCCCTGCACGCCGTGAGCCCGACGCTCAGCCGGGAATCCGCACCCGCTTGATCCGCGCGCCGGCGCCGGTGGAAATCTCCACCGCGGATTTCGCGCAACCGAATTCGCGCGCGACGAGGGCGATCAGCTCCGCGTTCGCCTTGCCATCGACCGGCGGGGATTTCAGTTGCGCCAGCCAGCTGCCGTCGTCCTGCAGTTGCAGCGACGATTGCCGCGCGTTCGGCTTCACCTTCACCAGCAAGACCCGACCGCGCGCGTGACTCATCCGGCCCAGGCCGGGAGTTTTTTCCGCACCAGCGACAACTTCGGTTCGACATAGGCCGGCAGTCCGTCCTTGCCGTAGGGCGGCGGCGCTTCGCCGGCGATCAGCGGCGACAGGTAGCGGCGTGCGGCGGCGGTGATGCCGTAGCCGTCCTTGCGGATGAAGTTCGCGGGCATTTTCTTCTCGTGGTTGGCGATGCTCGCCAGCGGCGCGATGTCGACGTGCCAGCGGTAGGGCGCGTCGGAGTCGCGCACGATCACCGGCATCACCGCGTTCTGCCCGGCCAGCGCGCATTCGACTGCGGCGCGGCCCACGGCCAGCGCCTGTTCGACGTCGGTCTTCGACGCGATGTGCCGCGCCGAACGCTGCAGGTAATCGGGTAGGGTCCAGTGCACCTTGTAACCGAGCGAGGCCTTGACCCGGCCGGCGAGGAACGAGGACACCCCGCCGAGCTGGGTATGCCCGAACGAATCCTGGCCGCCGCCCGCATCGGCGACGAACTTGCCGTCTGCGGTGCGGATGCCTTCGCTCGCCGCCACCACGCAATAGCCGACGCGCTTCACCACGGCATCGACGCGGGCGAGGAAATCGGCTTCGTCGAAGACGCGTTCGGGGAACAGGATGAGGTGTGGCGCATCATCCCTGCCTTCGCCGGCGAGCCCCGCCGCGGCCGCGAGCCAACCGGCATGCCGGCCCATCGCTTCGTACACGAAGACCTTGGTAGAGGTCTCGGCCATCGCCGCCACGTCCAGCGCGCATTCGCGCAGCGAGACCGCGGTGTACTTCGCGGCCGAGCCGAAGCCCGGGCAGCAGTCTGTGACCGCGAGGTCGTTGTCGACGGTCTTCGGCACGCCCACGCAGGTCAGCGGATAGCCGAACTGCGCGGCGAGCTGCGAGACCTTGAGCGCGGTATCGGCCGAATCGTTGCCGCCGTTGTAGAGGAACCAGCGCACGTCGTGGGCGCGGAATACGTCCAGCAGGCGTTCGTACTTCGCCCGGTCGGCCTCCAGCGACTTCAGCTTGACCCGGCAACTGCCGAAGGCGCCGCCCGGCGTATGCGCCAGCCCGCGTACTTCGGCCGTGGTGAGTTTCGAGGCATCGACCAGTTCCTCGCGCAGGGCGCCGAGGATGCCGTTGCGCGCGCCGAGCACGCGGACTTTCCTCGCCCGCGCCGTCTGGATGACGGCCGAAGCGGAGGCGTTGATCACTGCGGTGACGCCGCCCGACTGGGCGTAGAGCAGGGTGCCGGTGGCCATGGTTTGGGCTTTTTTTGCAGGGGGCGGGATAGGTTAAGCTGGCCGCCATCCCGCGGGAGGGCAGTGTAGCGCCGGCCCGCAGCCGGATTTGCAGCCATATTTTCTGGAGCGTGACGATGCGATTGCTGCTGTTGGGTGCGCCCGGCTCGGGCAAGGGCACCCAAGCCGCTCGGCTCAAGGATTCCCTCGGGGTTCCGCACATTTCCACCGGCGACCTGCTGCGCGCCGAAGTCGCCGCCGGCAGCAAGCTCGGCCTCGAGGCCAGGGAAGTGATGGCCCGCGGCGAACTGGTCAGCGACGCCATCCTGCTCGGCATGCTCGAGGATCGCTTCTCGCGCGCCGACACCGCCGGCGGGTTCATCCTCGACGGTTATCCGCGCAACCTCGCCCAGGCCGGCGCGCTCGACCAGTTGCTCGCGCGCATCGGCCAGCCGATGGATTTCGCGGTGCAGCTCGAAGTGCCGGCCGAACTTCTGGTCGAACGCATCGCCGGCCGCGCCAAGGCCGAGGGCCGCGCCGACGACAATCCCGAATCGGTGCGCAAGCGCCTGCAGGTGTACGAGGACCAGACCGCGCCGGTGATCGATTTCTACCGCCAGCACGGCCAGCTGACCGTGGTCGATGGCGTCGGCGGACTGGACGTGGTGTTCGCGCGCATCATCGAGGCGATTTCGGCCGGACACGACGTGGGCTGAATGAAACTGCACATCCTCGGCATCGCCGGTACCTTCATGGGCGGCGTCGCCGCGCTCGCGCGCGAACTCGGGCACGACGTCGAAGGCAGCGACAAGGACATCTATCCGCCGATGTCCACCCAGCTGGAAACGCTGGGCATCGCGTTGAGGCAGGGTTATTCGCCCGCGAACATTTCCGCCGGCTGCGACGAGATCGTCGTCGGCAACGCGCTCTCGCGCGGGAACGCCGCGGTCGAAGCCGTGCTCGATGCCGGCCGCAAGTACACCTCCGGCGCGGAGTGGCTGCGCGAAAACGTGCTGCCGGGCCGCGACACGCTCGCCGTCGCCGGCACCCATGGAAAGACCACGACCACCACGATCCTCGCGTTCCTGCTGCAGGCTGCGGGCCGCGAACCCGGTTTCCTGATCGGCGGCGTGGCCGAGGATTTCGGCGTTTCGGCGAGATTGGGGGGGCGCAAGTCCGAACCCTCATCCGGCGCTTCGCGCCACCTTCTCCCGGGGGGAGAAAGGCAATCGGAGTCGGCTCTGGCGAGCCGACCGTTGTTTGTCGTGGAAGCCGACGAATACGACACCGCGTTCTTCGACAAGCGCTCGAAGTTCGTGCACTACCGCCCGCTGGTCGCGATCCTCAACAACCTCGAGTACGACCACGCCGACATCTTCCCGGACGTGGCCGCGATCCAGCGCCAGTTCCACCACCTCGTCCGTACCGTGCCCGGCCGCGGCCGGTTGATCGTCAACGGCCACGACGAGCGCCTGCGCGAAGTGCTGGCGATGGGCTGCTGGACGCCGGTGGAACGCTTCGGTTTCGATCCGTCGTTCGAATGGAGCGCGCGCAAGCTGCGCGACGACGGAAGCGCATTCGTCGTCCTCCGTGCCGGAAACGAAGTCGGCACCGTCGAATGGTCTTTGCTCGGCGACCACAACGTGCTCAACGGCCTGGCCGCGCTTGCGGCCTGCGCGGCCGTGGGCGTCGACATCGCGGCGATCATCCCTGCGCTGGCCGGCTTTCGCAGTGTGAAGCGCCGGCTGGAAGTCATCGGCGAACGCGACGGCATCGTCGTCTACGACGATTTCGCCCACCACCCGACCGCAATCCAGACCACGCTCGCCGGCCTGCGCGCGAAAGTCGGCAGCGCGCGGATCGTGGTGGCGATGGAGCCGCGCAGCAATTCCATGCGCCTGGGCGCGCACGCCGATGCGCTGGCGCCTTCGCTGGACGGCGCCGATGTGGTGGTGTTCCTCGCTCGCCCGGAGCTGCCGTGGGATGCGAACAAGGTCGTGTCCGCGCTGAAGGGCGAAGGCCATGTCGTCGCCGATGCGGATGCGCTGATCGCCACTTTGCGCGGCATCGTCCGCGGCGGCGACCACGTGGTGTTCATGTCGAACGGAGGCTTCGATGGCGCGCCGCGGCGGTTCTTCGCGGCGCTACACTCGGCCGACTGAAACCCGGAGGCGTGCGATGAAGGCGAATGCATCGAAAGCCATCATCGTGGGCGGCCTGCTCGGTGGCCTCGGCGACCTGCTGTTCGCCATCACCTGGGCGGGCATCAATGGAATGGTGCCGCAGAAGCTGCTGCAGGTCATCGCCAGCGGCTGGTTCGGCCAGGCCGCGTTCGATGGCGGCTGGAACACCGCGGCGATCGGCTTCGCCTCGCACTTCGGCATCGCGCTGGTCGTCGCCGCGCTGTTCTCGGCGCTGGCGACGCGCATGCCGGCCTTGCTGGAACGCCCGCTGGTTTCCGGCATCGCGCTCGGCATCATCACCTTCCTCGTGATGCGCCTGGTGGTGCTGCCGCTGTCGGCGTTCCCGTTCCCGGTGAGGATGTTCACGCTGGGCGCGGGCCTCGACCTGCTCTCGCACATGTTCCTGTTCGGAACGCCGATCGCGTTCGCGCGCCGCTATTTCGGAACGCGTTCCGCCTGATCCGCGGCGGCATCGATGCGCACGCGCAGCACGCGCGTGGCATCGGTTTGCGATTCGCGCACGGGGAACGCGCCGTCGAGCGCCTCGCGCAGCGCATCGTGCGCTGCATCGCCGGCGACCGGGCGCCAGAGTCCGAAGGCGTGCAGAGGCTGCGTGTACACCAGGGATTGCGTGCTGCCGAACCACAGCGGCGCGCCATCGTCGAGCCGTGCCGGCGCGCGCCACAGGCGCAGCACCTGCAAGGTATCCGGCCGTGGACCACGGCGGCGCAGCAGCAGGGTTTCCGCGCGTGCGTCCAGCGTCGCGGGCAGCACCGGTTGTTCCGACGCCGCGCGCTCCTCGTCGAGCAGGCCGAGCACATCGACCCAGTTCGCCTGCCGTTGCGCGCGCCAGCCGTGCCTGCGCAGGTATCGTGCGAGCGTTTCCGGCGAACCGGCGACCTGCACGTCGAGCGCGCGGCGCGCCTCGGGCGCGGGCACGACCGCGGTCCCCGTCCACCACGCATCCGCGTCGATCGAGCGCGTTGCCGGCGATGTCGGTTCCAGTCGCGCGAGCAGGGGCGTCGCCGCGCGCGGCGCATGCCACAGCGCGGCGAGCGCGAACGCGCCGTAGAACGTCCACGCCAGCGGCCGCATCCAGAACGAGCGTGCGACGTGGCGTCGATACGCGAGGCCGAGCAGCAGCAGCCACGCGATGCCGAGCAGCGCGCCGCCGGCGATGTCGCTGAGCCAGTGCATGCCGAGGTAGAGGCGGGCGAAGCCGAGCGTGGCCACCACCACCGCAGCGAGCAGGTAGGGCCAGACGCGCCGGCGACCCGGCAGTTCGCGCGCGATCAGGATCGCGAAGAAACCGAACGCGATCGTCGCCATCGTCACCGCGATGGACGGGAAGCCGAACGCCGCGTTCGCGCCGGGCGGCGCCGGCATGTGCACCGCCGCGCCGAGCAGCGCGGTCAGCGCAAGGCCGAAGCCGAGCGCGGCGATCCAGTGCGCGGCCGCCATCCAGCGCCTTCGCCACAGCAGCCACAGCAAGGCGAGCGCGCAGGCCGGCACCAGCACTTCGCGGTCGCCGAGCGATGCCAGCGCCGCCATCAGGCGATCGGCGAGCGGGTTGCGCAGCGCGCGCATGCTCGCGTCGATCCATCGATCCAGCAACAGCGGGCCGCCGCGCGCGAGCAGTGCGGCCAGCCAGGCGAAACCGGCCCAGCCGATGGCGAGCAGCATCGCCGCGAGCAGCAGCAATGAAGCCGATTCCGGGCGGTTCGGATCGACCATCGCCGCCGCGTAACGACCCAATCGCGGGTGCACGCGCGACCAGCGCAGCAGTTGCGCGAGCAGGCGATCGGCATGGCCGGCGAACCAGCGCCACGTGTACAGCACCGCGGCCCAGGCCAGCGCGAGCGCGGCCAGCAACGCGAGCAAGGCCAGCGCGAGGCGGTCGGCGACCGCGGCCACCGCCTCGTAGGACGCGCCGAAAAGCCAGCCCGGCGCGAGGAAGCACGCCGCCCACGCGATCGCCGCGAACGCGCTCATCGGCGCGTAGCGACGCAGCGGCATGCGCAGCATGCCAGCGACCGCGGGCACGAACGGCCGCACCGCGCCGACGAAGCGCGCGATCAGGATGCCCTTGCTGCCATGGCGGCGGAACAGGCGCTCGCCGCGGTCGAGCAGTTGCGGATAGCGCGAAAACGGCCACATCTCGCGCAGGCGCGGGCCGAAGCGACGGCCGATCCAGAAACTCAGCGCATCGCCGGCGAAGGCGCCGCAGGCCGCGGCCGCGAGCGCGTACGGCCCGGACACGTGGCCCAGGCCGACCAGCACGCCGATGGCGAACAGCAACGGCAGCGCCGGGACCACGATGCCGACGACGGCGAGCGCGTCGCAGAAGGCGATCAGGAACACCAGCCCGCCCGCCGCGAGCGGGTGCGCTTCGGTCCATGCGACGAGGGCGTCGATGTGCGTGGCCTGCATCGGCCGATTATCGCAGCACGGGATTGCAGCCGCGGCTCGCCTACACTGCGCGCATGCAGGGGACGGGCGACATCGAGATCGCGGCGCTGAAGGCGGACAGTTTCGGCCGCATCGCGCTGATGCAGGCCGCCGACGGCACGCGCTTCGTGCGCCGCGACCTGCGCCACGTGCCGTGGTGGCTGCGGCTGCCGGCGTGGGCGCTGGCCCGGCGCGAGGCGCGCGCGCTGCGCCGCGTGCTCGATCTTCCATCGATGCCGCACCTGCTGCGCTGGGACGGCCGCGTGCTCGATCGCAGCTACCTCGACGGCGCGGCGATGTACCAGCGCCCGCCGCGCGGCGATGCCGCGTGGTTCCGCGATGCGCATCGCCTGCTGCAACGCCTGCACCGCGCGGGCATCGCCCACAACGACCTGGCCAAGGAAGCGAACTGGCTGGTGCTCGCCGACGGCAGTCCTGGCCTCACCGATTTCCAGCTCGCCATCGCCGGACCGCCGCGTGCGCGGCGGATGCGCCTGTTGTTCCGCGAAGACCTGCGCCACCTGCTCAAGCACAAGCGCACGTACTGCCCCGAAGCATTGACGCCGGTCGAACGCCGCCTGCTGAAGCGCCATTCGTGGCTGCGCGACGCGTGGTTCGCCACCGGCAAGCCGGTCTATCGTTTCGTCACCCGGCGCATCCTCAACTGGGAAGACAACGAAGGCCAGGGACCTAAACCCTAGGAGCGAGTGGGGAGTAGAGAGGAACGAGTAGAATCCGGCAGAACAGCCTTCACTCGTTTCGCGTTCCCCTCGCATCGTTCCTCGCATGACTTCTCTCGCCGGCAAGACCCTGTTCATCACCGGCGCCTCGCGCGGCATCGGCCTGGCCATCGCGCTGCGCGCCGCGCGCGACGGCGCCAACATCGCCATCGCGGCGAAGTCGTCGGTGGCGAATCCCAAGTTGCCCGGCACTATCCACAGTGCCGCCGAGGCGGTGAACGAAGCGGGCGGGCGCGGCCTCGCGTTGAAATGCGACATCCGCGAAGAAGACGAAGTCCGCGCCGCGGTCGCGGCGACCGTGGATGCGTTCGGCGGCATCGATATCCTCGTCAACAACGCCAGCGCGATCTGGCTGCGCGGCACGCTGGACACGCCGATGAAGCGCTTCGACCTGATGCAGCAGGTCAACGCGCGCGGCAGCTTCCTGTGCGCTCAGGCCTGCTTGCCGCACCTGCTGCGGGCGCCGAATCCGCACATCCTCACCCTTGCGCCGCCGCCATCGCTGGATCCGGAATGGTGGGCGCCGCACACCGGCTACACCCTGGCGAAGATGGGCATGGGCTTGGTCACGCTTGGACTCGCCGGCGAGTTCGGCCCCCGGGGCGTGGCGGTGAACGCGTTGTGGCCGCGCACCGTCATCGCCACCGATGCGATCAACATGATCCCCGGCGTCGATGCGCGCAATTGCCGCACACCGCGGATCGTGGCCGATGCCGCGCACGCGGTGCTGGTCCGCGACGCGCGCGGTTTCAGCGGCAAGTTCCTGGTCGACGAAGACGTGCTGCGCGAAGCCGGCGAAACCGATCTCGACCAATATGCGGTCGAGCCCGGACGGCCGTTGCTCCCGGACCTGTTCCTGTAGAGGGAATTCGATGGAATACCTGCACACCATGGTCCGCGTGCGCGACCTCGATGCCTCGCTGCGCTTCTACTGCGAGGGGCTCGGCCTGCGCGAAACCCGGCGCATGGAGAATGCGCAGGGTCGCTACACGCTGGTGTTCGTCGCCGCGGACGAAACACCGGATGCCGAAATCGAACTGACGTACAACTGGCCGGACGAACACGGCAACACCGAGGACTACGGCAGCGCCCGCAATTTCGGGCACCTGGCGTTCCGCGTCGCGGATATCTACGCCACCTGCGAACGCCTGCAGGCCATGGGTTACGCGATCAACCGCCCGCCGCGCGACGGGCACATGGCCTTCGTGCGTTCGCCCGATCTCATTTCGATCGAACTGCTGCAGGATGGACACCTGCCGCCGCGCGAGCCGTGGGCGTCGATGCCGAACAGCGGGAGTTGGTGATGGCAGCCGGAAGCAAGGTTTCGAGCGACAAGAAGAACCTGAACCGGCTCGCAGGAGAATTCCTCGTTGCGTCGCGATTGGCGCAGCGTGGATACATGGTGAGCCTGCAGTGGGGAACGACCGTCGGTTACGACATACTTGCGTTCGACAAAGCGGGCAATGTCGCGTTCCTGGAAGTGAAATCCTCGGCGAGCTACCAGCGACGCTGGGTGATGCAGAAGAAGTACGCGAATCCCGGTTCGGAACGGATTCCCCTCGAACAGCGCTTCATCTGTTGCGTGGATCTCGCGGGAAAGCAGGGCGAGCCCGTGGTCTATGTGTTTCCCGCGGACGTCGTCGCCAAGGGTTTGCACTATTTCTTCTCGAGCAAATTCCCCGACTCCAGCAGCTATCACTTGTCTCTGGATTTCAAGCCGCAAGGCAAGACCAGGCAGGCGGTCCCCACGGTCGGGGAATTCATCGATGCCGAACGCTACCGCGAGCGATTCGACGCCATGGGCTTGGAAGCAGTCATCGGCTGAGCGATTGCTCCAGGTCCGCGACCAGGTCACCGGCGTCTTCCAGCCCCACCGAAATCCGCAGCAGGTTCTGCGGCGAAAACGGCTGCGGGCCTTCGACCGAAGCGCGATGCTCGATGAGCGATTCGCAACCGCCGAGCGATGTCGCGTTGGTGAACACGCGCAGCTTGCCGGCCATCGCCAGCGTTTCCTCGCGGCCGCCGCGCAGCTCCACGCTCAGCATTCCGCCGAAATCGCGCATCTGCTTCGCGGCGATGGCGTGGCCCGGGTGCGAAGCCAGGCCGGGCCAGTTGACCCGTTCGATCGCCGGATGCGCGGCGAGGAATTCGGCGACCTTGCGCGCGTTGGCGCAGTGCATCGCCATGCGCGCGCCCAGCGAGCGACAGCCGCGCAAAGTGAGCCATGCGTTGAATGGCGCCATGACCGCGCCGGTGACGTGCAGGCGGTGCGCGACCTTCCGCGCGAATTCGTCCTTCTTCGCGAACACCAGTGCGCCGCCGAGCACGTCGCTGTGGCCGCCGAAATACTTGGTGGTCGAATGCATCGCCACGTCCGCGCCCAGCGCCAGCGGCCGCTGCAGCAGCGGCGTGGCGAAGGTGTTGTCGGCGACCACGAGCGCGCCGGCGCCGTGGCCGATTTCCGCCAGCGCGGCGATGTCGCTGATCTTCATCCGCGGATTCGATGGCGTTTCGATCCAGAGGACGGCGACCGGGCCCGCACAGGCCGCGCGCACCGCATCGAGGTCGGACATGTCCAGTGTTTCCGCCACGATGCCGCGCCCGGGCAGGAATTCGCGGAACAGCATGCGCAGGCCGGAATAGCAGTCGCCGGGGAACAGCACGCGCGCGCCGTTCGGCAGTGATTCGAGCAAGGTCGTCATCGCCGCCATGCCGGAAGCGAAGGTCAATGCTTCCTCGCCGCCTTCCAGCGCGGCTAGCGCTGCGCGCAGGCGGTCGTTGGTCGGGTTGCCTTCGCGCTGGTATTCGTAGCCGGCGATGCGTTCGCCATCGGGTGCGTGCCGGAACGTGGTGGCCAGATGGATCGGCGGCGCGACCGCGCCAGTGGCCGGATCGGTTTCGTTGCCGACGTGCACCGCAATCGTTTCAGGACGCATGCGCGATCGCCTCCGTGGTTCCTTCGAGCAGGCCGCGCGCGTGCAGCGCGGCGCGCAAGGCGCCCGGCCCGGTGAAATGCAGCGCGTCCATGCCGACGGCACGCGCTGCCTCGGCGTTCGCGGCCTTGTCGTCGATGAACAGGATCGCCGCCGGCGGCAATTCGAGTCGTTCCGCGCTGCGCAGGAAAATCGCCGGATCCGGCTTGCCGACGCCGAATTCCGCGGAACACAGCACGCGGCCGTCGAACAGCGGCGACAGTGCCGGGCACAGCGCGCGCAAATGATCGCGCACCATCAGGCCGTTGTTGGTCAGGATCGCGACTTGCGCATTGCGCGCGACTTCCCGGGCCAGCGCGATGGTTTCGGCGATCGGCGCCATCGACATCGCGCGCGCGGCGATGCAATCGTCCAGCGATACCGGGACGCCGATCCGGCGTGAAAGTTCGCGTGCGTGGCCTTCGGCATCGAACAGGCCGAGATCGCTGTCGCGTTCCAGCCCGGAATGGGTCAGCGCTTCCATTACCCGTTCCGCGTCGGCGCCGCAGCGTTCGGCGAGCGTGCGAATGCGCACGGCATGGTCGTAATGCACGAGCGTGTGGTCGAGGTCGAACAGTACGCAGGCCGGGCGCTTCATGCCGATTTCGCCTCGGCGAAGGCTTCGCGCGCGGCTTCAATGGTCGCGTCGATGGTCGCGTCGTCGTGCGCGCTGGACATGAAGCCGGCTTCGAACGCGGACGGCGCGAGGTAGACGCCGCGTTCGAGCATGGCGTGGAAGAAGCGGTTGAACGCGGCGGTGTCGCAGGCCAGCGCCTGCGCGTAGGTGTCCACTTTCTCCGTACTGAAGAACATGCCGAACATGCCGCCGACGCGCTGCGTGGTGAACGGCACGCCGGCGTCGCGCGCGGCCGCTTCCAGCCCGTCGCACAGCGCGTTGGTCTTCGCTTCCAGAGCGTCGTGGAAACCGGGTGCCTGGATCAGTTCCAGCATCGCCAGGCCCGCGGCCATCGCTACCGGATTGCCGCTCAGCGTGCCGGCCTGGTAGATCGGGCCGGCCGGCGCGATCTGCTGCATCAGTTCGCGGCGGCCGCCATAGGCGCCGACCGGCATGCCGCCGCCGATCACTTTGCCGAAGGTCGCGAGGTCGGCGGCCACGCCGTAGCGCGCCTGCGCGCCGCCGAGTGCGACGCGGAAGCCGGTCATCACTTCGTCGAAAATCAGCAGCGCGCCGTGCTTCGTGCACAACTCGCGCAGGTGCTGCAGGTAGCCTTCGCGCGGCGGCAGGCAGTTCGCGTTGCCGACCACCGGCTCGACGATCAGGCAGGCGATGTCGCCGCCACATTCGTCGAACAATCCGGTCGCCGCATCGAAATCGTTGTACGCAAGCGTCAGCGTCAGGTCGGCCAGCGCCTTCGGCACGCCGGGCGAGGTCGGTACGCCGAAGGTGAGCGCGCCGCTGCCCGCCTTCACCAGGAAGGAATCGCCATGGCCGTGGTAGCAGCCCTCGAACTTCACGATGCGGCTGCGACCGGTGGCGCCGCGCGCCAGCCGGATGGCCGACAGCGTGGCTTCGGTGCCCGAATTCACCATGCGCGTCATCTCGCAACCAGGCACGAGCTTGGCGATGGTTTCCGCCATCGTCACTTCCAGTGGATTCGGCGTGCCGAACGACAGGCCATTGCGCGCGGTTTCGATGACCGCATCCAGCACCTTCGGGTGGTTGTGGCCGACGATCATCGGTCCCCACGAGCCGACGTAGTCGATGTAGCGATTGCCGTCGACGTCGAACAGCCACGGGCCTTCCGCGCGCTGCACGAAGAACGGTTCGCCGCTCACCGACTTGAACGCGCGCACCGGCGAATTCACGCCGCCGGGCATCAGCGACCGGGCGCGGGAAAAGAGATCGTGCGAGCGTTCTGTGTTCATGCGTTTGCGTGGTCTTCGAAGCAGGAAAGGTAGGCGCGCGCGGCGGCGACGGGATCGGGCGCATCGAATACGCCGCTGATCACCGCCACGAGATCGGCCCCGGCATCGACCAGCACGCGGGCATTGTCGGGCGTGACCCCGCCGATCGCCACCCGCGGCAGGCCGAATCCGGCGCTGTCGTGCAGCAGTTCGAGCGATGCGCGGCGCGCATTCGGCTTGGTCGGCGACGCGAAGAATGCGCCGAAGGCGATGTAGTCCGCGCCCTGCGCGGCCAACATGCGGGCGCGCTCGATGTCGTCGTAGCAGGACACGCCGATGATCGCTTCGTCGCCGAGCAAGGCGCGCGCGTCGGCGATGTCGCCGTCGTGTTCGCCCAGGTGCACGCCGTCGGCGCTGACGGCCGCGGCGAGCCGTGCGTCGTCGTTGACGATGAACGGCACCCCGGCCGCGCGGCAATCCACGCGCAGCAACGAAGCGGCTTCGCGCAAGGCATCGGCCGCCATGGCCTTGCAACGCAACTGCAGGCAGGCGGCGAACGGCAGCAGCGGCGCCACGCGTTCGCGCAGGCGCGCGGGATCCGCGTCGTCCGGCGTGATCAGGTACAGGCCTTTTTGAAGCTTCGGGCCGTGTTCGAGTCGTGGTTTCGACATCGTGCTTCCGCGCGGCGGCGTGGGATGGGACAATCCGCCCGTCCTCCGCATTATCGCGCGCCCCAATGTCCGAGTCCGCTTCCGCCGTCGCCTACCGCACCTGGATGTGCGTGGTTTGCGGCTTCATCTACGACGAAGCCGCCGGGCTGCCCGAAGAGGGGATCCCGCCGGGCACGCGCTGGGAAGACGTGCCGGACACGTGGACCTGCCCCGATTGCGGCGTGACCAAGGACGATTTCGAAATGATGGCGCTGTAAGCGCGCTCTACTCAGTGCGGCCGGCCATGGCCGCCGAGTTCCACCAGCCGTTCCCGCAGCGCGGGCGCGTCCTGTGCGTCGGGGTTGCGCTGCAGGTAATTCGCGATGTCGGCGCGCGCGCCTTGCGAGTGCCCGAGTTCCAGGTAGCCGAGGCCGCGGTCGCGCAACGCCTCGCGATTGCCGGGTGCGAGCCGCAGGATGCGGTCGGCGCTGCGCGTGGCGCGTTCCCAGTCGCTGCGCTCGGCGTACACGGCGTGCAGGTTGCGCAGGATGCGCATCAGGATCGCGCGGTTGCCGGCCGGATGGAGGATGCGCAGCAGCGCATCGTCGTCGGGCTCGTCGCCGTCGAAATGCTTGCTGGCGCGTTCGCGCAGTTCGTCCTCGTCGAGCGGACGGCCGCGGTTGAACGGATCCATCACCAGCAGGCTGTCGCCGACCGGCAGCCGCACCAGGAAATGCCCGGGGAACGACACGCCATCCAGTGGCACGCCGAGCCTGCGCGCGACGTCGATTTGCACCATCGCGAGCGAGATCGGGTTGCCGAGCCGGCGTTCGCATACCTCGTTGAGGTAGCTGTTGCGCGGGTCGTAGTATTCGTCGTGGTTGCCGCTGTAGCCGAGTTCGTCGAACAGGCGGCGGTTGATCGCCTGCATCTTCAACGGCCAGGAATCGATCGCCTCCACCTCGTCGCGCAACGCCTCCGCATGGCCATGCAGGAGCGTGTCGTAGAGATCCGGATCGAGGTCCGGGTATTCGTCGCGCGCGATCAGCAGCGCGGTCGCGAGCAGCGGCAGGCGCGTGTCATCCAGCGTCGCCAGCTGGTTCCATTCGGGCAATGGGTAGATCGGCATCGCCATGCCGCGAGACTGCGACGCATGGCGTGCGTGCGCAAGCCCCTTGCAGGACACGTCGTTACGGCGCAGTCTGGATATCCGGCGCGA
>JASGIB010000001.1:1930000-2692290 GCA_047602125.1 Thermomonas sp.
AGCACCTGCTTTGCAAGCAGGGGGTCGTCGGTTCGATCCCGACTGGCTCCACCAACTGGCAGCGCAACACATGGGTCTGTAGCTCAGGTGGTTAGAGCGCACCCCTGATAAGGGTGAGGCCGGTGGTTCGAGTCCTCCCAGACCCACCACCCTGGATGTCATCACGCACACTTAAAGACTTGAAGCGATCCGGCGTTGAAGCCGGCTTCGCGTTCTTTGAAAACTCGGGACGTAGCGAGCGTTTGAATCGAATCGATCCAGACGTGTCGTTGAGGCTAAGGCGGGGGCTTCGAGCCCCTAACATTTGAATGTCGTTGATATTCGCTATCAACGTAATCCCGAGGCGACTTGGGGTTATATGGTCAAGCGAATAAGCGCACACGGTGGATGCCTTGGCGGTCAGAGGCGATGAAGGACGTGGTAGCCTGCGAAAAGCGTCGGGGAGCTGGCAACAAGCTTTGATCCGGCGATGTCCGAATGGGGAAACCCACCCGCAAGGGTATCGTGCAGTGAATACATAGCTGCACGAAGCGAACGCGGTGAACTGAAATATCTAAGTAACCGTAGGAAAAGAAATCAACCGAGATTCCCTGAGTAGCGACGAGCGAACGGGGAGCAGCCCAAAAGTCTGCATGGTTCTAGCAAAACGGCCTGGGAAGGCCGGCCATAGAAGGTGACAGCCCTGTATGCGAAAGGGCCACGCAGATGAAATTGAGTAGGGCGGGGCACGTGAAACCCTGTCTGAACATGGGGGGACCATCCTCCAAGGCTAAATACTCCTGACCGACCGATAGTGAACCAGTACCGTGAGGGAAAGGCGAAAAGAACCCTGGTGAAGGGAGTGAAATAGACCCTGAAACCGTGTGCGTACAAGCAGTAGGAGCCCGCAAGGGTGACTGCGTACCTTTTGTATAATGGGTCAGCGACTTACTGTTCGTGGCGAGCTTAACCGTATAGGGGAGGCGAAGGGAAACCGAGTCTGATAAGGGCGCATAGTCGCGGGCAGTAGACCCGAAACCGGGTGATCTAGTCATGCCCAGGGTGAAGGTACCGTAACAGGTACTGGAGGCCCGAACCCACTCCCGTTGCAAAGGTAGGGGATGAGGTGTGATTAGGAGTGAAAAGCTAATCGAACCCGGAGATAGCTGGTTCTCCTCGAAAGCTATTTAGGTAGCGCCTCATGTGAATCCTCTCGGGGGTAGAGCACTGTTATGGCTAGCGGGTCATTGCGACTTAGCAAACCATGGCAAACTCCGAATACCGAGACGGACTGCATGGGAGACACACGGCGGGTGCTAACGTCCGTCGTGAAAAGGGAAACAACCCAGACCCACAGCTAAGGTCCCAAATTACCGCTAAGTGGTGAACGATGTGGAAAGGCACAGACAGCCAGGAGGTTGGCTTAGAAGCAGCCACCCTTTAAAGAAAGCGTAATAGCTCACTGGTCGAGTCGGTCTGCGCGGAAGATTTAACGGGGCTAAGCGGTAAACCGAAGCTTGGGGTGCACAGCTTGCTGTGCGCGGTAGAGGAGCGTTCCGTAAGCCGGTGAAGGTGGATTGAGAAGTCCGCTGGAGGTATCGGAAGTGCGAATGCTGACATGAGTAACGATAATGCGGGTGAAAAGCCCGCACGCCGAAAGCCCAAGGTTTCCTTGCGCAACGTTAATCGGCGCAGGGTGAGTCGGCCCCTAAGGCGAGGCAGAAATGCGTAGTCGATGGGAAGCTGGTTAATATTCCAGCACCTCGCGCAAGTGCGATGGAGGGACGGAGAAGGTTAGGCAGGCCGGGCGTTGGTTGTCCCGGTGAGAGGGTTGAGGCGGTGCTCTTTGGCAAATCCGGGAGCGCAACGTTGAGACCAAGGACCGGCCCATTAGGGCTAGGCTGCCGATATCACGCTTCCAGGAAAAGCTCCTAAGCTTCAGCTTGCGCAGACCGTACCGTAAACCGACACAGGTGGGTAGGATGAGAATTCTCAGGCGCTTGAGAGAACTCGGGTGAAGGAACTAGGCAAAATAGCACCGTAACTTCGGGAGAAGGTGCGCCTCTTCTGGTGAATAGCTGGGGGAGGCCGAAGTAACCAGGCCGCTGCGACTGTTTATCAAAAACACAGCACTCTGCAAACACGAAAGTGGACGTATAGGGTGTGACGCCTGCCCGGTGCCGGAAGGTTAATTGATGGGGTCAGCCGCAAGGCGAAGCTCTTGATCGAAGCCCCGGTAAACGGCGGCCGTAACTATAACGGTCCTAAGGTAGCGAAATTCCTTGTCGGGTAAGTTCCGACCTGCACGAATGGCGTAACGACAGCGGCGCTGTCTCCACCCGAGACTCAGTGAAATTGAAATCGCTGTGAAGATGCAGCGTTCCCGTGGCAAGACGGAAAGACCCCGTGAACCTTTACTATAGCTTTACACTGAACGTTGAGTTCGTCTGTGTAGGATAGGTGGGAGCCTTTGAAGCGATGGCGCTAGCTGTCGTGGAGGCAACCTTGAAATACCACCCTGATGTGCTTGACGTTCTAACCTGGGCCCGTAATCCGGGTCGGGGACCGTGTATGGTGGGTAGTTTGACTGGGGCGGTCTCCTCCCAAAGAGTAACGGAGGAGCTCGAAGGTACGCTCAGCGCGGTCGGACATCGCGCACTGTGTGCAAAGGCATAAGCGTGCTTGACTGCAAGATCGACGGATCAAGCAGGTACGAAAGTAGGACTTAGTGATCCGGTGGTTCTGTATGGAAGGGCCATCGCTCAACGGATAAAAGGTACTCCGGGGATAACAGGCTGATTCCGCCCAAGAGTTCATATCGACGGCGGAGTTTGGCACCTCGATGTCGGCTCATCACATCCTGGGGCTGTAGTCGGTCCCAAGGGTATGGCTGTTCGCCATTTAAAGTGGTACGCGAGCTGGGTTCAGAACGTCGTGAGACAGTTCGGTCCCTATCTGCCATGGGCGTTGGAGATTTGAGAGGGGCTGCTCCTAGTACGAGAGGACCGGAGTGGACGAACCTCTGGTGTTCCGGTTGTCACGCCAGTGGCATTGCCGGGTAGCTATGTTCGGAAGCGATAACCGCTGAAAGCATCTAAGCGGGAAGCGCGCCTCAAGATGAGATCTCCCGGGGCACAAGCCCCCTGAAGGAACCATCAAGACCAGGTGGTTGATAGGCAGGGTGTGTAAGCGCGGTAACGCGTTGAGCTAACCTGTACTAATGATCCGTGCGGCTTGACCATATAACCTCAAGTGGCCTTGGACTCGACGACGCGTCGGGGTTCGAAGCAAGACTTGTCTACGTCCCGAGTTACCTATGCGAGACAGGCGCCGTTTTCCTGCGTGACCGGAAAGCTGGCGACGCTCCACCGTCTCCCTGGTGACAATAGCTGCGTGGAACCACCCGATCCCATTCCGAACTCGGAAGTGAAACGCGCACGCGCCGATGGTAGTGTGCACTCAGCATGCGAGAGTAGGTCATCGCCAGGGTCTTTACCCCAAAACCCCCAGCCTCGGCTGGGGGTTTTTCTTTGCGCGATCAGAACAGAGACGCTTGCGGCGACGCGACGGCCGCGGTCGGCGCCGCACCCCAACCGCCGGCGCCGGAGGGCCGGTGCCGCTGGGCGCGTTCGCGATGGGTCTTCTCCGCCAGTACGTTGAACTGGTTCATCCGTACCTGCAGCAGGTCGGCGGCATCGGTCGGCGCCTGTTCGACGCCGTGCAATCCCATCTCTTCCTCGAGGGCGGGGTCCGGCAAGGTCTGGAACGGGATCCGCATCGGCGCGGCGTCGAATTTGACCGCCTTCCTCATCGATCCCGTATGCAAGGCGGATTGCCCGAACCTGCCGTTCACCCGATCCAGCAGCGCGCTGATCGCATGCGCCCGCCGGCGTTCGGCCATCAGTTCGCCGCAAACCGCGATGCGCGGGGCCAGCCCGACCAGGGTCACCGCCACCGACAATGGTGGATGCCGCTTCGGATTCCAGCTCTCGTCAAGGACGGCGCGATGCAGGATGTCGAGCTTTTCCCCGAGCATCCGCAACAGCGCCGGCGTGTCGTCCAGCGGCGCGAACCGCAGGTCGTGCTCGAAGCGATTATCGATGCCGACGAAGCGGATGCGGATCGCCATCCCGCCGGCGAGGAATCCTTCGTGGCGCAGGCGCATCGCCGCCTTGGCCAGCAGCTTGAATAGCACCGATCGCGCGCCTTCGAACGTGCGCAATTCCGGGCCGAGCACGTGCGAATGCCCGACCGAGGCGCGCGGCGACACGCGTTCCGGCAGGTGGAAGCCGCGCAACTGCATCCAGAAGCGTTCGCCCTCGACGCTGCCCCAGGCGCGCCGCAAGCGATCGCGCGATGCGGCGCACAGGGTTTCGACATCGTGGATGCCCGCATCGCGGAGTCGCCGCTCCATCGATGGCCCGATTCCGCACAGCGCGCGCAATTCGAGCCGATGCAGGGCATGCGGCAGGTCGGCCTGTTCGATCACCACTAGGCCGTCCGGCTTGTCCATCTCCGATGCGGTCTTGGCCAGGAACTTGTTCGGCGCGATGCCGATCGAGCAGGTCAGCGCCGGGCCGAAGCGCTCGTGCAGCGCGCGCTTGATGTCGCGGGCGATGCGCTCGGCGTTGTCGCGCCGGCGCTCGCTGCCGATCAGCCAGCACGGCACCTCGTCCACCGATGCCGCCTTGCCGGTTGGGATGCACGACTCGATGACCTCCATGAACTGGTGGTGCACTTGGATGTAGCGTGCCGGCCGCGCCAGCTGCATGGCGATCCCGGGGAAATCCCGCATCGCATCGGCCACGCCGGTGCCGGTGCGGATGCCGTGCAGCTTGGCCTCCTTGCTCGCGGCCAGGCAGCAGGTGGTGGTGGCGACCACGGGGATGACCGCGACCGGCTGGCCGCGCAGGTGCGGCGCGTCGAGCTGCTCGACCGAAGCGAAGAAGGAATCGAAATCGACGAACAGGCAGCGCAGTGTCATCGCGAACGGTCCGGTATGGGAACGCAGTATCGAACCGGCGCGTCTCCGTGGCCGGCGCGAATTTCACGATTTGACTAATAGCCGGGAGGCGTCTCGCGGGTGGAGACGATGCGCATTTGTAGGAGCGATCTCGAGCGCGACCCGCCGTTTAAGAGAGCTTGTCATCCATACGTTGGCTCTTGACCATCACGAACCGGCCTCATAAATTCCACGTCGGAGGCGGCGGAACCGTGACGTCATAGCCAATGCCGATGGCCTTGAAGTGTTCGGTCGCGGCGTCGATCTTCGCGTTCTCGCTGGGCCGACGCTTGTCGCGGTCGTGCGTGCTCTTGGTTTCCCGGATCATGTAAATGCGGTCTTCGCCATCGGCATGCCTGATGATGGCCCAGTCGGGGTTGTAGTCGCCGACGGGCGTCGGCACCTTGAACTTCGCCGGCAATTTCATGAACAGCTTGATGTCCGCGCGACTGTCCAGCATTTCGGCGAAGTCGCGCTCCACCTCCGAATCGTAGACGACGTGGTCGAAGTCCGTTTTCTGCTTGTTGTGGATTGCCAACATCCGGTCGAAGAAGCGCTCCCTTTCTTCGAGGCCATCGGTTTGCAGTTCGCGGAGTTCGTAGATCGATCCGTCCAGTTTTTCGTACTGGATGCCATCAATGAGCAGCTTTGCCAATTCGCCCTTGATGCAGCGCAGGACCATGGCAATGAAGTCGTTTGGATTGCCGATGAATTCGGCCAACCGGTTGCTGCCCTTCACGATGTCCACCAGCGTTCGGCGGGTCAGCGAGGTGGTCTGCTGCAATTCGCCGATGATGTCCGGCAAGTCGTAGCGTAAATCAAGTCTGGCGACGTTTTCCCCGAGGACCTGGCTCTGCGTGCCGCCTCGCAACACCCGGACACCCGCCCGGGTCACCTCGATCCGGAGAGGGTTGATTCGAGCCTCGCGCTTTATGGCATAGATCGCGTTGCCGACGATGGCTTCGCGTTCGACCTTGACCCGGTATGTGGTCCTGCGGCTGATGGCGTTCCAAAATTCCTCGAACTCAGGCGTTGCGTACAGTGCCTTGTTGAACTTGCGCGCCTTGCGATCCTTCGCGTTCTTGACGTACTTGCCGATGCCCGCGTCCCTGATGCGCTGGATGATGCCTGCTTCGTATGGTTTGAATGTTTCCGGCAAGTTCAGCGAAAAATCCGCGGCATCCGGCGTGAACACCAGCGTGGTCTTGCCATCCTTCAAGTAATTGTGGCTATGCAGGTGCCGGAAAATTTCCTGCGACGCCTTGTAGCCCAGCAATTCGTCGGTCGCCTTGCCGTCGGCATCCAGCCTCGCCAGTTTGGCGAACTCACCCGGTCTTACCTGCCCGATGGCGACGCCCGCCGCCTTGTATTCCTCCTGCAGGCTGTCGGCGAAAGCGGCATAGCTTTCATTGGCGATCACGGTCAGCGTTGCGATCCCGCGATCCGCGATACGTTCGTAGCCGCGTTCGGTCTTCGCCACCGGCAGGCGCAGGCCGCGCCCGAGCGTCTGCCTGCGTTCCGTTTCCGTGCCCATTTCGCGCAAGGTGCAAATCTGGAACACGTTGGGATTGTCCCAGCCTTCGCGCAGGGCGGAATGGCTGAAGATGAAACGGACGGGTTCTTCCATGTCCAGCAGGCGCTGCTTGTCTTGCATGATCAGTTCATAGGCATCGTCGTCGGCTTTTGTCGCGCCGGACGAATCCTGGAATTCGACCTTGCCGCCTTTCTTCTTCAACTGGGAGAAATAAGCTCGACGCAATTCGCAGGGCTCATGCGGCAGCAGTTCCCGGTATTGCGCCGATCGGTTGCGCTCCTCGATGAAGACCCCGTCGAACCACTTGACGAGCTCGCCATTAGCGTTCTCATTGTTCGTCCCGTCACCGAGGAAGCTGGCGACCTTGTCCACAAAAAACAGCGACAGCACCTTGATGCCCTTGTCGCGCAGTACGGCTTCCTTGCGGAGATGTTCCAGGATGGCTTGTCGGATCATCTCCTTGTAGATCGCGCCGCTCGTGCCACCGATGGACTCGCCCTGCAGCAATGTGCCGTGGTTGCTCAACTCGATCGACACTGGGTCGATGCTCATGCCGTTGATGCGCCAGCCGTCATAGGCCGCATTGTCCGTGATCTTGGAATCCGCCAGGTCGGCATCGCGCTTGACGGTTTTCTCCTTGCGCACGACGGAGCCATCCGCCTTGCGGCAGGACAGCTCCAGCTCGGCCGTGAACGTTCCGCGCGTGTTGGAAACATCGATCAGCCTCAGATACGGCGCTGCGTCGGCACCCTGCTGCGCGACGGAGTCCACCACGATCTGCTTGACCAGTCCGAGGTCGTGCGCATCCACCGGGTCGAGCCGGTAGACCGGGTTGCGCAGTTGCCTGTGCGTGGCCGAGTAGCGCAGGGTGAACGCGGGATCGAGTTCGCCAACCGCGGATTGCGACAGCAGGGATTCCATGTTCTGCGGTTCGTCCATGACGACGATCGGGCGCGTGGCCTTCAGGTAGTCGATGGGGCGAAGGCCATTCAACCTGTCGCAGGTCTGGTGGATGATGCGCGTGTTCGCGTTCCCGCGGACCGAGTCGATCGTCATCACCAGGATCTGGACGCCGGTTGCCGTGGCGAAGGCCTGCACGTCGTCGGCGCGATCGCCGCGGTAGACGCCGGCATCGAAGGGCAGGGCCGGATACAGGCCGCGGAAGTGTTCGCGCATCAAGCGAATGCTGGTATTCACGCCTTCGCGGATTGCTACGGACGGCACGAGGATGATGAATTTGCCGAAGCCGTAGTGCTGCGCCAGCTCGAAGATGGTGCGCAGGTAGACATAGGTCTTGCCCGTTCCGGTTTCCATCTCGATGTTGAAGTCGAGTTTGCCGCCCGCGAGCGACTCGCTCTGTTCCAGCCCATTGCGATCCTGCACGGCCTGCAGGTTGGCAAGGATGGCCGCTTCGTCCAGCACCAGGTTGTTGCCGATGGCGCCGACTTCCTGCGCGGTGTCGACCGCTAATTGCCCCTCTGCCGTTTCCCCGGCCGTGCCGCGCATGGTGACGGCGAGTTTGTCCGCGTTCCCCGGTTGTCCGTCGAACAGATCCACCACGGCAGCGATGGCATCAAGCTGGTATTGCTGGCGCGGGTCGAACTGGAAGCCGGTGTTGCTCATATCAGGCCGTCCGCAATTCGATGCCCTTGTTTTTTGCGTACTGGGCGAGATTGGTTTTCAACTGGTCGTCGCCGTGGAAGGCGTCTTCGAGCACGATGAGCTTGCCGGGGGCGACATCGACCAGGGCGCGCAACTGCTCCAGCGTGGGCTTGACGTGTTCGTTGACGCAGGCCAGCACGCGGTTGTCGCCGACTTCGCGCACGTCCAGTCCCGCGATGGTTTTCGTGGCGATGGTTTCGGTCAGCGAAAGGCCGAGCTTGAGCAGCAGTTCCGTCAGCAGATCGTCCCGCGAGGCTTCATCGTCCGCGCTGTCGCGCAGGTCAAGCAGATGCTGTTCCAGCTGAGTCGGCGTGATTTCATTGGTGACGCGCCACTTGGTGAAGTGGGTGTCGGTCAGTTTGTAGGCGCGGAAGCCGGTGTCGCCCTTGCCGATCTTTTCTCCAGCCAGTTCGATGCGCTTGCGCGAGATGTCGGCGATGGTGGCGAAGCCGGCCTTGCGCGCCTCGGACTCTTCGGGCGTCGGTTCGGGCAGTTGCACCATGATGAAACGGCGGTTGTCGTTGTCTTCGGCGTTCAAGGCCATGACGGAGTGTGCAGTTGACGATGCACCAGCAAAGAAATCCAGCACGATGTCGCCATCTTTTGCGTTTCCAAGCTGGATGATGCTTTTCAACAGCTGCGTCGGTTTTGGGTTGTCGAAGATTTTCTTTCGACCATTGAACAACTCCGTCAACTCATCGCTGCCTTGCTGGTTGCTGCCGAACTGATCGTGGGTAAACCAATTTGTTGCCGACTGGCCTTCTTTTAATCGCTCGGACTCAAAAATCTTTTTCCGTGGCATGCCGTCGCCGCCATTGGGGAAATGGATCCGGCCGTCGGCTTTCAAGTTGTCGAATGTGGTCTCTTCTCCCATCCACTCTTCATCGAGTACGGAGCCGTTTGGCGTGGTGATGGTGTATCTCGAACCACTTTGACCGGAACCGACTTTCCACGGTTTTGAATTCCAGGCGCCTCGCGGGTCATTGTCCGGGTTGGAGAACTTTCCTGTCAGTGGGAGCTTGCCGACGCCGGCAGCTTTTAGGCTTGCGGAATTTCGTGCATAAACCAGGATATGTTCTGCGACGAGGCCAATAAGCTTCGTCGGGTCATTCGGCTGGTTATGTCGCCTGCGCCAGTGAATCATTCCCTCGAAGTGGTTTTCACCGAAGACTTCATCGCAAAGGCGGCGCAGATTCGCGACTTCGTGGTCGTCAATTGAAATAAAAATGACGCCATCATCCGTCAGCAGATTCCGCGCTAGCTTCAACCGCGGATACATCATGTTCAACCAGTTCGAGTGATAGCGCCCCTCGGTTTCGCTGTTGGTCGAAACCTTCTTGCCTTTCTCGTTCACCTGCCGCGTCCACTCGAGGTAGGTCTCTAGCCCCTCGGTGAAATTGTCCGGGTATACGAAATCCTTGCCCGTGTTGTAGGGTGGATCGATGTAAATCAGCTTGACCTTGTTGTGGTAGTGCCGCTGCAGGATCTTCAGCACTTCCAGGTTGTCGCCCTCGATGAACACGTTCCGGGTCGTGTCCCAGTCCTTCGAATTGGCGAAGTCCGGCTTCAGCGTCGCAGTGGTCGGTGCCTGGGCGGCGCGTAGTGCCCGCTTCTTGCCTGGCCAGAACAGCCCGAAGCGTTCGCTTTCATCGACGGCATCGTCGCCCAGCAGTTCCGCGAGCTTCTTCGCGTCGATCTTGCCGTCGGCAACGGCTTCGGGAACCAGCTCGGCCAGCCGCGCGGCAAGTTCCGTGCGGAAATCCGGGCTGGCGCCCGGGATTTCGCTCCGCACGGATTCCGGCAATGGGTCGGGCAGGGACTTGGGCATCAACCCGGGCGCAGGCACACGTGGCCTGCAATGAAAGCAAAACTTTCATCAATGGGAAAGCATTTCTTTCAATCCGAAAGCGGCGCTTGCCTACCGTCCGGGCATGGACAAGGAAAAAGCCGACTTCGCCCGACGCCTTCGCGCCGCGCTCCATGACGCCGGCATCGAACCCAGCGCGGCGGTGCTGGAGAAGCGCTTCAATTCCCGCTACGACGGCACGCCGGTTACGGCGCAGGCGATCTCGGGCTGGCTCTCGGGTCGTTACCTGCCCAAGCAGGACAAGATCCGCGTGCTGGCCGGGATCGTCGGCGTCGATCCGCACGTCCTGCAATACGGCGGCAAGGCTCGGCTGGGCGATGATCGGCCCGCGTGGGAAGCGCTCAGCGCGCCGGAGCGGGCGATGATGGACGCCTTCCTCGCGCTGCCACCGACGCAGCGCAAGCTGGTGCGCGAATTGATTGCCGCACTTGCGGCGGGGCAGGGCTAACCCGCGCTACAACACCCGCGGCGGCTCCCCGCCCACGATCACCACGTCCGCCGGTCGCCGCGCGAACAGGCCGACGCTGACCACGCCGGGGATCTGGTTGAGTTCGCGTTCCATCGCCACCGGGTCGGTGATCGCGAGGTTGTGCACGTCCAGCACCCAATTGCCGTTGTCGGTGACCACGCCCTCACGCCACACCGGCTGGCCGCCGGTCATGCGCAGCAGTTCGCGCGCGACCAGGCTGCGCGCCATCGGGATCACCTCGATCGGCAGCGGGAATTTCCCCAGCACCGGCACCAGCTTGCTTGGATCGATGATGCAGACGAACTTGCGGCTGGCCTCGGCGATGATCTTCTCGCGGGTCAGTGCCGCGCCACCGCCCTTGATCAGGCGCTTGTGCGGATCGCATTCGTCGGCGCCGTCCACGTACAGTTGCAGCGGGCCGGCGGTGTTGGCATCCATGACTTCGATACCGTGCGATTGCAGCCGCGCGGTGCTCTGTTCGGAACTCGACACCGCGCCGGCGATGCGGTGCTTCCATGCCGCCAGCGCGTCGATGAACCAGGCGACGGTCGAGCCGGTGCCGACGCCAACGATCATGCCGTCCTCGACGTAGTCGATGGCTTTTTCCGCGGCGAGTTTCTTGGCTTCGGACATGGGGTTTCCTGCTGCTTTTGTAGGAGCGGCTTATAGCCGCGACGGGGATTGCGAAAAGCGATCGCGGCCGGGAGGCCGCTCCCACAAGATCATCATTCGAGCGACAACAACAATTTCCACTGTGCGGCCGTGACCGGCATCACCGACAGGCGGCTGCCGCGCTGGGTCAGGGCGAAGCCTTCGCCGAGTTCGTCGGCATGTTGCTTGATCTCTTCCAGCGGGATCGCGCGCTTGAGCTTCCTGTCGAACTTCACGTCGACCAGCGACCAGCGCGGTTCCTCGCGCGTGCTTTTCGCATCGAAGTAATCCGACTTGGGATCGAACTGGGTCGGGTCGGGGTAGGGGCCACTCGCCACTTCGGCGACGCCGACGATGGCGGGCACCTCGCAGCTGGAGTGGTAGAACAGCACGCCGTCGCCGGGCTGCATCTGCCGCATGTGGTTGCGCGCCTGGTAGTTGCGCACGCCGTTCCACGGTTCGGTGCCGACGCGCTTGAGGTCGTCGATGGAGAACGCGTCCGGTTCGGTCTTCATCAGCCAATGGCGCTTGCGGCTCACGCGAATGCTCCGGTGGTCTTGTATGTGTTCGATTCGGTGCAGATGGCGTCGGGCCGCACGTCCCAGTCGTGCGCATCGAGCGCATCGATGCGTTGCGATTCGAAGCCGACGCCGGCCAGCCACGGCGGCGCCGGCGATTCGCGGCGGAAGGCGAAGCTGCGGTCGTACCAGCCGCCGCCCATGCCCAGGCGCGTGCCGTGCGCATCGAAGCCGACCAGCGGCATCGCCACGAACGCCATCTCGCCCGCGTGCAGCGCCGAAGAGGGTTCGACGTCCGGCTCCGGAATGCCGAAGCGGTTGGTGGCGAGCGCGTCGCCCGGGCGCCAGGGCGCGAAGCGCAGTTCGTCGCCGGCCAGCACCGGCAGGCAGTAGATGCAGTCGCGCGGAAGCCGCAATTGCCAGGCGTGCAGCGCGATTTCGCCGTCCATCGCCCAGTAGCCGGCGACGTAGCCGCGTTCGGGCGCGAACGACAGGGCGAGCAGTCGCGCGGCGAGCGCGTCGGCGGCGGCGATGCGTTGCGCGGCCGGCAGTGCGCGGCGGCGCGCGCGCAGTTCGCGGCGCAACGGGTCGCGATCGGCGTTCATCGGGAAATCGTCGAAGCGGGCGCGGCGGGCATGCCGCATTGTAGCGGCGCGGCGACGATGCCCGCGCGCGGGATAGATCGCATCCTCCGCCATGCCGATGCCTGCGAAACGACCTTGAACCCGGGGTTCAAGTGGGAACGCTTGGGGGCCATCGGGCTTCCCGCTCGTGGCGGACTTGCACACCCGGCTTCCGTCGCGTCCCCGTGGTCGTCATTAAGGGACAAGGCGAATGTTTGCGCATGCCGTCGAACACGGCAGAGGACACGCGCAGGAATCATAGCATCGGCGAACGCGCGACGAAGGCCATTCGTCGGCGCGGGCGACGCGCCGCGTTCAGCTGCCGAGCAGGGTGTCGAGCTTGCGCTGCAATTCGCCGATGGTCGCCGCGAGTTCGCGGTCGTGGCCCTTGCGCGCATCGCGCAGCAATTGCAGTTCGTGCGCGAAGTTGAGCGCGGCGAGCACCGCGACGCGATCGATCGCGGCCATGCGGTTGGCGCCGCGGATCTCGCGCATCTGCTGGTCGAGCAGGCGCGCGGCGGCGAGCAGGCTGTCGCGCTCCCCGGGCTTGACGCCGACCGTGTACTCGCGGTCGAGCACGCGGATGCTGACCGCGTCGGCGGAATCGTTCACGTGTGCTGTTCCAGCGACTTGAGCCGCGCGATCATCGCCTCGACCCGGGTGCGCGCCTGTTCGTTGCGCGCGAGCAGTTGCGAACGTTCGCCGCTCAGCTGTTCCTGCTGCTGGCGCAGGCTGCGGTTCTCCTCGGCGAGCTGGCGCGTGCGCTCGACCAGCGCCTCGATCCGGGTGGAGAGGGCGCGGAGCTGGGCGAGGGCGTCGTCGTCGTCCATGCCGGCACGATAGGCAGGCACTGGCGGGCGGTCAAGGCGCGGCCTGCGCCCGCCCGGAAGCCGTCGCCGGCGACCAGTTGCGCAGGAAGGCGAGGCAGCGTTGCGCCTCCAGCGGCGGCGACAGCCAGTAGCCCTGGATCTCGTCGCAGCCGTGCTCGTGCAGGAAGCGCAGCTGCGCCTCGGTTTCCACGCCCTCGGCGACCACGTTCAGTTCCATCGCGTGGGCCATGGCGATGACCGTGGTGGTGATCGCCGCGTCGTCCGGGTCGTGGGTGATGTCGCGGACGAATTCCTTGTCGATCTTGAGCGTGGTGATCGGCAGGCGCTTGAGGTAGGCCAGCGAGGAATAGCCGGTGCCGAAATCGTCGACCGCGAGCGAAACGCCGAGCTGGCGGAACGCCTGCATGCGATGCATGGTGTGTTCGGTGCCGGCCATGATCACGCTTTCGGTCAGTTCCAGCTCGAGCCGTTCCGCCGGCAGGCGGCTCTCGGCGAGCACGCGTTCCACCACCGCGGGCAGGTCGCCGCGCGACAACTGCAGCGCGGACACGTTCACCGCCATGCTGATGCCCTCGAGCCCGCCGTGCTGGCGCCAGCGCTGCAGGGTCAGGCAGGCCTCGCGCAGCGCCCATTCGCCGATCTCGAGGATCATCCCGCTTTCCTCGGCCAGCGGGATGAAGGTGGTCGGCGGGATTTCGCCGTGCTCGGGGCTGGTCCAGCGCAGCAGCGCCTCGACCCCGACCAGGCTCGAATCGTGCACCGACATGCGCGGCTGGTAGACCAGCCGCAATTCGTCGCGATCCAGCACCTTGCGCAGCGCGCTGGCGATCGTGGCGCGGCGGCGCACGGCCTCGTCCATCTGCTCGTCGTAGCGGACGAAGGTGCGGCGGCCCGCGGCCTTGGCCTGGTACATCGCGGTGTCGGCGTGCTTGAGCAGGTCGGTCGGCACCTGTGCGTGGTCCGGGTAGAGGCTGATGCCGATCGAGGGCGAAATGGAGATTTCCTGCAGGTCGTCGATCTGCAGCGGCGCCTCGAACGCCATGATGATTTCGCGCGCGGCGCGGTCGGCGTCGTCGGGCGTGGTGAGGTTCTCCAGCACCACGGTGAATTCGTCGCCGCCCAGGCGCGCGACCGTGTGCTGTTCGCCGATGGTGCGCTGCAGGCGCAGCGCCGCAGCGCGCAGGATGCGGTCGCCGGCGGCGTGGCCGAGCGAATCGTTGACGTCCTTGAAGCGGTCGAGGTCGAGGAACAGCACCGCGATGCGGCCGTCCTGCCGGCGCGCGCGCACGATCGCGCGCGACAGGCGTTCGGCGAGCAGGGTGCGGTTGGGCAGGTTGGTGAGCGTGTCGAAGTTGGCGAGGTAGCGCAGTTCCTGCTCGGCGCGCTTGCGGTGGGTGATGTCGCTGATCACGCCGATGAAGAACTGCGGACGGCCGTTGGCGTCGCGGATCGCGTTGGCCTCGACCAGGCACAGGAATTCCTCGCCGTCCTTGCGCATCTGCCACATCTCGCCGGACCAGCCGCCGTGCTCGGCGAGGTGGCGGCGCATGGCGAGGTAGAACTCGGGGTCGTGCTGGCTGGTGTTGAGGATCTCCGCGCCGCGGCCGATCACCTCCGCCTCGGAATAACCGGTCATGCGCGTGAACGCGGGGTTGATCGAGAGGAAGCGGAAGTCGCGGTCGAGCACCGACACCGCTTCGTTCATGCTGCGCAGCACCTCGGCCGTGATCTGGCGCTCGCGGTCCACCTGGCGGCTGCGGGTGATGTTGCGCGCGGTGCCGGCGATGTGCAGCACGCGCCCGTCTTCGCCACGCTCGACCGTGCGCCCGCGCGCGCGCACCCAGGTCCAGCCATTGGCCGTGCGCACGCGGTGTTCGGACTGGAACAACGGCGCTTCCCCGCGCAGGTGTTCGCGCAGGCGGTCGAGCACTTGCGGCAGGTCGTCGGGATGGACCCTGTGCTCCTCGTCGACGCGGATCTCGAGTGGCGTTTCCGGATCGGAGTGGTCGTCGGGTTGCAGCCGCAGCAGGCGCTTGCTGTCGAGGTCGTAGTCCCAGAATTGTTCGCCGGACGCCCACAACGCGAGCTTCAGCCGTTCCTCGCGTTCGTGCAGTTCGCGGTAGAAGCGCTGTTCGCGCCGGTATTGCCGTTTCCAGCGCAGCCACGCCAGCAGCAGCGCGATCGCCGCGAACAGCGCGTACGCGAACAAGGCCAGCGGGTGGCGCCACCACGGGGCCTGCACATGGATCGGAACCTGCAGGGTTTCCGTGTTCCAGCTGCCGTCGCGGTTGCTGGCCTGGACCTCGAGCACGTGGTTGCCGGCTGGCAAGAGGGTGTAGGTGATGTCGGGACTGTTGCCGTTGTCGATCCATTGCGCATCGACGCCCCCGATGCGATGCCGATAGCGGACGCGGCCGGCATCGAGGTAATCGAGGCCTCCCACGCGCAGGCGCAGCAGCCCCGCCGATTGCGGGAGTTCGATCCTGGCCGGGTTCCACGCCACCGACATGTCGGCGCCCGCGCGTTCGCCGACGCCGACTTCGAGCAGCCGCGGCGGCTGGACCAGGCCGCGCGTTGCGCGTTGCGGGTCGAACACGTTGAGGCCGCGGATGCCGCCGAAGGCGAGGCGGCCGTCGTCGAGCCGCAGCGCCGCGCCGCCGTTGAACTCGAGGTCCTGCAGGCCGTCGACGCGGCCATACGCCGTCAGCGAATCGTCGTCGGCATCGAGGCGCAACAGGCCCTGGTTGGTGCCGATCCAGAGCTTGCCGCGTGCATCGGGAACCAGGCTGTAAACGGCGTTGGGGGACGCGGGCGAAAGCACCAGCGGGACCGGCGTAAACCGCACATCCCCGCCGGATTCGCGCGAAGCGCGGACCAGCCCGGCGTTGGTGCCGATCCAGAGCCGGCCCTTGTCGTCTTCCGCCAGCGCGCGCACGAGGTCGTCGCCGAGGCTGTCAGGCCTGCCAGGAGCGTCGCGGAACGCACGATGCCTGCCGCTGCGCACGTCGAACGCTTCCAGCCCGTCGTCGGTGCCGATCCAGAGCGTGCCGTCGCGGGCCTCGAGCAGGGCGTGCACCGCCGGTTGCGGCGTAGCTCCGGAAGGATGCCTGCCATTGAGCAGGAATTGCCGCGGCGCGCCGCCGTACAGGTCGAAGTGGATCAACCCGTCGTGGTCGCTGCCGAGCCAGAGGCCGCCATCGCGCGCAGGGAGCAGGCTCCGCAGCGCCAGGCGCGGAAAGCCCGCGACATCGACGGCATGCAGCGACGGTTGCCGTGGATCGAGCAGGAACAGGCCGGCCATGCTGCCGAGCCAGAAATTGCCGTCGGGCGTGCGGGCGATGCCGGTGATGCGCCGTGACAGGGCATCGCCCGCGACCGATTCCAGCAGGCCGGTCATGTCTTCCGTATTGCCGGAAGCATCGATGCGCAACAGGCGGCCGTCGTCGGTGCCGACCCAGAGCAGGCCGCCGTCATCCTGTGCGATGGAACGCACGCTGCCGCTGGCGACCGTGCCGTGCATGGTTCCCGTCGCAGGGCGCAGGTCGATGAACGGAAATGGCGCGCCGCGCGAATCGGCGATGGCGAGCCCGGAGAATTGCGTTCCGACCCACAACAGGCCGGAGCGATCGACCATCAGCGCATTGGTCATGTCCTCCGGCAGGCCGGCAGGATCGAGTTCGTCCTGCCGCACCGGCTTCGCCGCACCGCTTTGCGGTTCGAAGCGGCGCAGGCCGGCGCCGGTGACCGACAGCCACAGGCTGCCATCCGGGGCTTCGGAAATCGCCTGCACGCGCGCGGGACCGCTGGCCTCCGTGCCCTGCGGCCAGACCTGCTGCAGGCTGTCGCCGTTGCGCAGGAGGTAAAGGCCGCCTTTGCCACCGATCCACGTGCGTCCGGTGCGGTCGATGCGCAGCGCCAGCATGGATTGCTCCGGCCCGATGCGTGTCGCGCGACCATCGGCGCCGATGCGGAACAGGCCGGCGCGGTTGGCGTACCAGATGTTGCCGCGATGGTCGCGGGCGAGTCCCTGGTAGCCGCCATCGCCACCGCCTGCCGGAAGGGAGAAGATCCGCGCCACGCGACCGGTGCGCGGATCGAGTCGATCGAGTCCCGCGCTGGTGCCGACCCATGTCGCTTCGGTCGTGGGCAGCAGGGCTTCCACGCGCGGGGGCTTCGTTCCCGTCGGTGGATAGCGATGGAACCGGCCGCTGTCGAGGTCGAGCCGGGCGACGTATTCGGAACGCGTGCCGATCCACAGCCCCTTGTCGGCGTCGACGGCGAGCGCGGTGATGAAGTTGTCCGGCAGGCTGGCCGGGTCGTCGGGAATCTCGTGGAAGGACACGAAGCGCTGCCCGTCGTAACGGCTGAGCCCGCCCTGGGTGCCGACCCAGGCGAAACCGTTGGCGTCCTGCGCCAGCGCGGTCACCGTGCTCTGGGCGAGCCCGAGTTCGCTGCCCGCGCGCACGAAATAGAGATCGCGAACCGCGGCATCCGCGGGCCATGCCGTCGCCAGCGCCAGCCATGCGGCGCATGCGGCCAGGACGAAGGTCCGTGCTGCGGACGGGGCGTTCGCGGACATGCGCCAGTGTAGGCGTGCGCCGTTCGCGTCAACAAGCGGCGCCGCGCACAGTTGCTACACTTCGATACGGCTTCCGGGAATCCGTTTCCATGACCAGCGCACTGCCGTTCCGGGGCGACATCGACGAAGCGATTCGCGCGCTCGGGCTCGCCACGACGGCATCCGAACTGCAGGGCGCGCTGCTCGGCTGGCTCGCCGGTGGCGGCAGCGCCGATGGCCACTGGCTCGCGGCGGTGATGGCTGATCCGGCCTTGCCGCAGCCCGGGCCCGGTTCGCCGCTGCAGCGCCTGCGCGACCATGCCGTCGAACAGCTCGATGCGCGCAACTTCGCGCTCGACCTGCTGGTCGCCGACGACGAGGCCAGCCTCGCCGAGCGCAGTGGCAGCCTGTTCGATTGGTGTCGCGGGTTCCTTGGCGGTTTCGGCCTCGCCGCCGGCGCCAAGCCGCCATTGTCCGAAGAAGGGCGCGAGGCGCTGGCCGACCTGGCCCGGCTTGCCGCCGCCTCGCCGCAGGACGACGGCGACGAGGAAGACGAAGCGGCACTGGCGGAAATCGAGGAATTCATCCGCGTCGCCGCGCTGCTGCTGCACGGCGATTGCGTCCTCGGCCCGCGCCACCGCCGCAGCATGCATTGACCATGGCCGCGCAACCGAAACCCGACGCGATGTTCGTCCGTCGCCGCAGGCAGCTGATGCGGATCGCCGGCGACGACGCCATCCTCGTGCTCGCCGCCGCGCCCGAGCGCATCCGCAGCCGCGACACCCACTACCCGTACCGGCAGGATTCCGATTTCTGGTACCTCACCGGTTTCGACGAACCGTCCGCGGTGCTGGTGCTGGTGCCGGGGCGCGTGCACGGCGAGGCGCTGCTGTTCTGCCGCGAACGCGATCCGGAGCGCGAGGGCTGGGATGGGCCGCGCCTCGGTCCCGAGCGTGCGTGCGAAGCGTTGGGCCTCGACGATGCCTACCCGATCGACGACCTCGACGACATCCTGCCGGGGCTGCTCGAGGGACGAACGCGCGTCTACTACCACTTCGGCCGCGACACCGATTTCGACCTCAAGCTGATCGGCTGGCTCAACCGCGTGCGCGAACAGGTGCGCCTCGGCGCGCAACCGCCGCACGAATTCCTCGAACTCGGCCACCTGCTGGACGAACTGCGCCTGTTCAAGTCGGCCGGGGAACTGAAACTGATGCAGCGCGCGGCGGACATCGCCATCGCCGCGCACGAAGCGGCGATGCGCGCGGTGCGCCCGGGCATGCACGAGTACGAACTGCAGGCCGAACTCGAGCGCGAGTTCCGCCGTGCCGACGCGGCGCCGGCCTACGGCAGCATCGTCGGCGCGGGCGCGAACGCCTGCGTGCTGCATTACGTCGCCAACAACGCGCCGATCCGCGACGGCGACCTGGTGCTGATCGATGCCGGTGCCGAACACCGCGGCTACGCCTCCGACATCACCCGCACGTTCCCGGCGAACGGGCGGTTCACCAAGGAACAGCGCGCGCTGCACGACCTGGTCGGCGCGGCGCAGGCCGCCGCATTGGCGCAGGCGCGCCCGGGCATCGCCTACGAGGCGATGCATGCGGCCGCGGTGGAAACGCTGACCGACGGCCTGCTGGAACTCGGCCTGCTCAAGGGCAGGCTGGAGAAGAACATCGCCGACGGCGGCTACAAGCGCTTCTACCGGCACAAGACCGGGCACTGGCTCGGCCTGGACGTGCACGACGTCGGCGATTACCGCCTCGACGGCGAATCCCGCGTGCTCGAGCCGGGGATGGTGCTGACCGTCGAGCCCGGCCTGTACGTCATGCCCGACGACGAGGGCGTCGCCGCGAAATGGCGCGGCATCGGCATCCGCACCGAAGACGATGTCGCGATCACCCGCGATGGCCATCGCGTGCTCACGCAGAAGCTCGCGCGCAGCGCCGACGAGATCGAAGCCCTGATGGCGCGCTGAGTGCGTTCAGCGCGTTTCGCGTTCGTGGTGGCCTTCGTATTCGGCGATTTCTGCTTCCGCCAGCAACGCGCGCAACTGCGTGGCGGAGGCGCGGCGCATCGGTTTTTCATCGACCGGCGACAGCGGCGCCTGGCGCAACGCGTCGCGCGGCAGCACGGTGAGGTCGAACGCGAGTCCGTCCGCGGCGAACAGCCAGACCTCGGCGTCGAAATCGCGTTCGCGGTCCAGGCGCACGCGGCGTCCGCGCGCCTCCGCCGGGATGCCGCCGTCCTCGAGGCGACGCGCGACCGCGCCGGCATCGTCGCTGTACAGGTGCAGCGCGACCGGCGTGTTGGCATCGGCGGTGCCTTCCAGCACCGGCCCGACCAGGCGCGCGTCGAACGCGGCGAAGAATTCCAGCGCGTGCAGCGCGGCCTCGCGCCGCCGCTGCAGCGCATCGGCGGTGGCGTCGCCCTGGAACAGGCGCTGGTATTCGCGCAGCGCGTCCTCGATCTCGCGGTTGCGCGGCAGCGAGGCGTCGTCGTGGATGCCGAGGCGTTCGGCCGCCTTGAGCTTGGCCTGGTGGAAATCGCGGATGCCGCCCACGGCCATCAGCCGCGCGGCTTCCTGGGCCAGGCGCGTGCGGCGTTCGTGGGTGCGGGTTTCGGCGTGCTGGCGTGCGCGGTGCATGGCGCGTCTCCGGTCGAACCCGGAGGCGACTCTAGCGCATCACGCGCGGAATGCGCGTGACGCCGCTCAGAAGATGTCGAACGATTCCTCGTCCGGCGTCGCGTTTTCATCCGACTGGTCGTAATCGACCACGCTTTCCATGCGCTCGAGGTCCTCGGCCTTCACGTATTCGATGACTCCGCCGCTGCCGGCGGGCAACAAACGGCCGCCGGCGCTGACCGCCACCTTGACCATGCCGTCGGGCGGGTCGTTGGCGGCGATCGGCTGGTCCTTGAGCGCGGTGCGCATGTAGTCGATCCAGATCGGCAACGCGGCCTTGCCGCCGTATTCGCGGTAACCCAGCGACTTGAAGTCGTCGCGGCCGACCCAGACCGTGGTGACGTACGGCCCGCCCAGCCCCGAGAACCAGGCGTCGCGGTGGTCGTTGGTGGAACCTGTCTTGCCGGCGACGTCCTCGCGACCGAGCACCTTCGCCGCGGTGCCGGTGCCGCGCTGGACCACGTCGCGCATCATCGACACGATCTGGTAGGCGACGCGCGGATCGATCGCGCGCGGCGCGAGCACGCCATCGGCGGGCAATGCCGCCTTCGCTTCCGGGGCGGCGGATGCGGGGGCCGCGGCGCCGGCCTGCGGTTTCGCGGTCGCCGGCTTCGGCGCCGAACCGCCGGGGCCGAGGTTGAAGCCGTCGACCACGTTGGACACCGGCACCGGCGTCGTGCCGGCTTGCGCGGCGACCGCGCAACTGCGGCAGGCGGTCGGTGGTTTCTCCTGGAACACCACCTTGCCGTCGCGGTCGCGGACGGTGTCGATGAACCACGGGGTGACGCGGAAGCCGCCGTTCGCGAATACCGCGTAGCCGCCGGCGACGGTGATCGGCGCCAGCGACGCGGTGCCCAGCGACATCGACAGGTTGGGCGGCAGCGAGGATTCGTCGATGCCGAAATGGCTGATGTACTTGCGTGCGTAATCCACGCCGATCGCATCGAGCAGGCGCACGGACACGAGGTTGCGCGATTGCACGAGCGCCTCGCGCAGCCGCATCGGGCCGGCGAAGTTGCCGCTGTCGTTCTGCGGACGCCACATGTGGCCGCGGCGGTCCTTGAACACCACCGGCGCGTCGAGCACGATCGAGGCGGGGTTGAAACCGCGTTCGAACGCCGCCGCGTACACGAACGGCTTGAAGCTCGAACCCGGCTGGCGCCGCGCCTGGGTGGCGCGGTTGAACTTGTTCCCGGCGAAGCTGTAACCGCCGACCAGCGCCCGCAGCGCGCCGTTGTCGGCGTCGAGCGAGACCAGCGCGGCCTGTGCCTTCGGGATTTCGTCGAGTTGATAACCGGTTGGTGCCGAACCGGGCGCCGCATCGGCCGCGAACATCGGGCGCAAGCGCACCAGGTCGCCGCGCGCCACTAGCGAGGCCGGGCTTTTCCCGGTCCAGCGCGCGCCATCGGCGCCGACGCTCGCGGTGCTGCCGTCGGCCAATGCGGCCTCGATGCCGCCGTCGGCGCTGCGCAACACCACCGCCGGCAGCAGTCCGCCTTCGGCCGGCACCGCGCGGATGCGCGCCGCGGCTTCGGCCGGGCCGTCCGCGTCGGCGAGTTCGAAATGCTGTTCCGGCTTGTCCCAGCCATGCCGGTGGTCGTAGGTGGACAGGCCATCGCGCACCGCCTTGTCGGCCGCCGCCTGCAACACGGGGTCGATGGTGGTGGTGACGTGGTAACCCTTGGTCAGCACGTCGCCGCCGAAGCGCGCGAGCATTTCGCGCCGGACCATTTCCGCCACGTACGGCGCGTAGACCTCGGGCTTGCGTTCGTGCGGGCTGGCGTGCATCGGGACCCTTTCGGCCGCCTGCGCTTCCGACTGCGGGATGAAGCCGAGGTCGACCATGCGCCCGAGCGCGTAGTCGCGGCGTTCGCGCGCTCGCTCGGGGTTGCTGATCGGATTGCCGCTGGAAGGGAATTTCGGGATCGATGCGAGCGAGGCGATTTCGTCCAGGCTCAACTGCGCCAGCGGCTTGCCGTAGTAGAACTCGGCGGCCGCGGCCACGCCGTAGGCGCGGTTGCCGAAGAAGCTCTTGTTGAGGTAGAGCTCGAGGATCTCGTCCTTCGACAGCACCCGCTCCATCTTCATCGCCAGCAGCATCTCGGCGAACTTGCGGGTATAGCTGTATTGCGAGCTCAGGAAGAACTGGCGCGCGACCTGCTGGGTGATGGTGGAACCGCCCGGCACGCGCTTGTCGCTGGTAGTGGCGAGCAGCCAGACCGCGCGCGCCACGCCTTTGTAGTCGACGCCATGGTGCTGGTAGAAGCGGTTGTCCTCGACCGCGATGAAGGCCTGCTTGACCCGTTCCGGCACATCGGCGATGCGGACCGGATAGCGCCGCGTCTCGCCGTAGATGGCCATCAGCCGGCCGTCGCGGGCATAGACGTACATCGGCTCCTGCAGCTCGACGTGGCGCAGGGTCGCCACGTCCGGCAGGCGCGACGAAACCATGTAGTAGAGGGTGCCGGCGGCGATCAGGCCCAGGACGGCCAGCCCGAGGGCACCCAGCAAGGCCCAGCGGAACAGGCGGCGAAAACGGGGCATTGGTGCTCGGATTGCGGGGAACGAGGTCGGGCAGTATAGAGTCTCGCCATGGGAGCGATCCGGAGGGAAGGCCGGTCGTACCCGTAGGCCGCGTTGGCCTGAACGAGGGGATACGAGGAGGTCTGGCACCGGGGGGATTGCCAGACCGTGAAAAGTCCGTTATTTAATGCAACGGGGCACGTTGTGCGCGTAAGCGCCCGTGAGAAGGGGAGAATTGTGGGACTGATCACGAAAAGCCAGCCGGCCTTGGTGGGCGTCGACATCAGCTCGACGGCGGTCAAGCTCCTCCAGCTGTCCCGTAACGGGGACCGCTACCGGGTCGAGCATTACGCCGTGGAGCCGCTGCCGCCGAACGCGGTGGTCGAAAAGAACATCGTCGAAGTCGAGGCGGTCGGTGATGCCATCCGCCGTGCCGTGGCGCGTTCCGGCAGCAAGGCCAAGTTCGCGGCCGCGGCCGTCGCCGGTTCCGCGGTGATCACCAAGGTGATCCCGATGCCCGCCGAACTGGACGACGACGAACTCGAATCCCAGGTCGAGCTGGAGGCGGTGAATTACATCCCGTATCCGATCGAGGAAGTGAACCTCGATTACGAGGTGCTTGGCCCGATGCCGGGCAATGCCGAGATGGCGCAGATCCTGCTGGCCGCGTCGCGCTCGGAGAACGTCGAGACCCGCTCTTCGGCGCTGGAACTCGGTGGCCTCAGCGCCAGGGTCATGGACGTCGAGGCCTTTGCCATCGAAAACGCATTCGCCCTGGTCGCCGATACCCTGCGCGTGCCGCGCGACGGCATCGTTGCGCTGGTCGACATCGGCGCGACGATGACGACGCTGAACATCCTGCGCAACGGCCGCAGCCTCTACAACCGCGAGCAGGTGTTCGGCGGCAAGCAATTGACCGACGAGGTCATGCGTCGCTATGGCCTGAGCTACGAAGAAGCGGGCCTGGCCAAGCGCCAGGGCGGCCTCCCCGAAAGCTACGAAATCGAGGTGCTTGAGCCGTTCAAGGAAGCGCTGGTCCAGCAGGTCAGCCGCCTGCTGCAGTTCTTCTACGCCGGCAGCGAATTCAACCGTGTGGACCAGGTGGTGCTGGCCGGCGGCTGCGCATCGATCCCGGGCATCGCCGACATGGTCGAGGAACAACTCGGCGTTCCCACCGTCGTCGCGAATCCGCTGGCGCAGATGTCGCTGGGCCCACGGGTCCAGGCGCACGCGCTGGCCCAGGACGCCCCGGCCCTGATGATCGCCTGCGGGCTCGCGCTGAGGAGCTTCGACTGATGGCACGGATCAATCTCCTCCCGTGGCGCGCGGAGCGCCGCAAGCAGCGGCAGAAGGAATTCACGGCCATGCTCGGCGCCACGGCGCTCGGTGCGGTCCTGCTGTCGTTCCTGATCGTCAACTACTACAGCCGCCAAATCGATGGGGAGAACACCCGCATCGGCTACGTCAAGGACCAGATCGCCCAGGTCGACCAGCAGATCAAGGAGATCGAGGATCTCGACAAGAAGAAGGCGAAGCTGCTGGCGCGTAAGGAAGTGATCGAGCAGTTGCAGGCGAACCGTTCGCAGATGGTGCACCTGTTCGATTCGCTGGTGCGCACCATCCCGGATGGCGTGGTGCTGACCTCGCTCAAGCAGGAAGGCGACAAGCTCACGCTCGAAGGGCGTTCGCAATCGAACGCGCGCGTGTCCACCTACATGCGCAACCTGGAGGGAGCGGGCTGGATGACCAAGCCAGAGCTCTCGATCATCCAGGCGCAGGATGGGGGCGATCCCGGCTTGCCGTATACGTTCAACCTGACGGTGACGCTCGCCAATCCGAATGCGCCCAAGGATAGCGACGGCGATGGCGTGCCCGACCAGCCCGCCGCGACGACTCCCGCCGCAGCCCCGGACGTGACCGCCAATGCCGCACCCGTGCCTGCGTCGACGGCGCCGGCCGTTGCCCCGGCTCCGGCCACGAATGCCGCGCCCGCCGAGGGAGGAGCCGCGCCGTGAAGAAGAAAATGTCGATCCGCGACCTCGACTTCAATAACACCGGTGCGTGGCCGCGCGAGTTCAAGATCGGGTTCTGCGTATTGGTCGCATTGCTGATCATCGGCTTCGTCTGGTGGTACTGGGTGACGGACAAGCGCGACGAACTGGCTGGCCTTGAAGCACAGGAAACCAGCCTGCGCGCCGAGTTCGAGACCAAGCAGGGCCGCGCCGCGAACCTGGAGCCGCTCAAGCAGCAGCTCGCGCAGATGGAACAGCAGTTGCAGCAGATGCTGCGGCAATTGCCGAGCAAGACCGAAATGCCCGACCTGATCGTCGACATCTCGCAGACCGCGCTCGCGACCGGCTTGCAGAACAAGCTGTTCCAGCCGGGGGCGGAGACGCCGAAAGAGTTCTACGCCGAGAAACCGATCCAACTGCGCCTCGTGGGCACCTACCACCAGTTCGGCGCCTTCGTCAGCGGCGTGGCTTCGCTGCCTCGCGTGGTGATCCTGACCATGCACGACATCGCCTTGAAACCGGTGAATGGAGCCGGCGGGATCAGGCCCAACGCTGCGCTGGAACTGGCGGGCACGGTGAAGACCTACCGCTACCTGGATGAGGACGAGACCAAGGCGCAGGAAGGTTCCACTCCATCCGGTGGCGGCGCTCCGGCGACCTCACCCGCGCCGCAGGGAGGGATCTGACATGCGCGACATGTTCATGCGCATTTCGACGATTGCCTTCGCCGCACTCGCGCTCGCGGGTTGCTCGCGCGGCATCACGAGTACTCCCGGTGATGCCCCCAATCTCGAAAAATGGGTGGCGGACGTAAAGGCGCGGCCTGCGCCACCGCTTGATCCGCTTCCGGTGATGCAGCAGTTCGAAACCTTCGAATACGCCGCGCAGGGCTTGCGCGATCCATTCAGCAATGCCTTCTCGGACGAGAGCGGCGGCAGTGGTCCGCGCCCGGATCCGAATCGACCGAGGCAGGCGCTCGAGCAATTCCCGCTCGACAGCCTGGACATGGTCGGCACCATCGGACGCGGCCCGGGCATCATCGGGTTGGTGATGGCGCCGGACAAAGTCACTTACCGCGTCCGTCCCGGTGCTTACATGGGACAGAACGATGGCCGCATCACCGCGGTTTACGAAGACCGGATCGAACTCGTCGAACTGGTGCCGGACGGGGCAGGGGGATGGCTGGAACGCCCTGCATCCGTGGCACTCGAAGATCAATGACTGGGGGTTAGCACGATGACCGTTACCAACGTCCAACGCCTGCGGCCTGCCGCGCGTCCCCTGCCGATGAGGGTCGGCCTTGCCGGCCTCGCGATCGGCTTGTGCGCGGCCTTCGGCGCATACGCCACGCCCGCATCGACTCCCCAGCCGACCAGTGCAGTGGCGGTCGATCCGGCCAAGACCCTGCCGTCGACGGTGTCGGTCTCCAGCATCGACTTCAAGCGCGGCGATGGCGGCGCGGGCCGGCTGATCCTGCATTTCAGCGGCGACGGCGCGGCGCCCGACCTGCGCACCCAAGGCAGTTCGGTATTGGTCGACATCGGCAACGCGCAGCTACCTGCGAACCTGCAGAAGCCGCTCGACGTTACCGATTTCGCCACCCCGGTACAGCGCATCGACGCCGCCCAGACCGGCCACGGTGCGCAATTGCAGCTGAGCACGAGCGGTCAGTTCGAATCACTGGCCTACCAGACCGGCCGCGACTACATCGTCGAAATCGTGCCGCGCGCCGCGACCACGGGCGCCAACCGTGCCGTCGGAGCCGTTTCCACTGCGGTGGCTTCGGGCGCGCAGGCCTCGGGATATGGGTCGCCGCATTACAGCGGTCGTCCGGTCACGTTCAATTTCCAGGACGTGCCGGTACGCACCGTGTTGCAGCTGATCGCCGAGGAATCGAACCTCAACATCGTCGCCGCCGACACGGTGCAGGGCAACGTGACCCTGCGCTTGGTCAACGTGCCATGGGATCAGGCGCTGGATCTGGTATTGCAGGCCAAGGGCCTCGACAAGCGCCAAAGCGGCAACGTCGTATGGGTGGCGCCGCAGCCCGAGATCGCCAAGTACGAACAGGACAAGGCGGCAGCGCGCATCAATCTCGAAAACAGCGCCGAAATGGTCACGGAGTACGTTCCGATCAGTTACGGCAATGCCGAGGACATCGCCAAGCTGCTAACCGACGACGCGAAGACCGGCAACAGCGGCGGCGGGAGCGGCAATAACGCACAGCGCGGCTTCCTGTCGCCCCGCGGCAGCATCAGCTTCGATCGCCGCACCAATACCCTGCTCGTGATCGACATCCCGCAGCGCGTGGCCGCGATCCGCGACCTGGTGAACAAGCTCGACAAGCCGGTCGACCAGGTGGTGATCGAGGCGCGCATCGTGATCGCGAACGAAAGCTTCGCACGCGAGCTTGGCGCCAAGTTCGGCATCAGCGGCACGACCCGTACCACTCCGAACGGTGGCCCTTGCACCACGAATTGCATTGGATTCGGCAGCAAGTCCGTGGGCAGCGGGGCGCTGCCGACCGGAGGTCTCAACGTCAGCCTGCCGTCCACGCTCGCCGGAGCGGGTTCGCTGGCGCTGTCCATCCTCAATGCTGGCTATGCGCTGGACCTGGAACTGTCCGCGCTGCAGAACGAGGGCCGCGGCGAGATCATCTCCAACCCGCGCATCGTCACCAGCAACCAGAAGGAAGCCTTGATCCGCCAGGGCGACCAGATCGGCTACATCACCGTCACCGGCGGCACCAACGCCAACGTGCCGCAGGTGCAATTCAAGGACGTGGTGCTGCAGCTCAAGGTCACCCCGACCATCACCAACGACGGTCGCATCTTCCTCAACATGGACCTGTTGAAGGACGATCTGTCGGGTTACGTCAAGACCGGCGTCGGCGACGTACCGCAGATCGCGACGCGCGAAGTGACGACCGCAGTGCTGGTGGAAGACGGCCAGACGGTGGTCGTGGGCGGCGTGTACGAGTTCAAGGACCAGAATTCGATGTCGAAGGTGCCGTTCCTCGGCGACATCCCGATCCTCGGCAACCTGTTCAAGAACCGCAACCACACCAAGAGCAAGGCCGAGTTGCTGGTGTTCGTGACGCCGAAGGTAATCCGCGTCGCGCAGCGCCCGAACTGAGGTCGCCAAACGCATCGAACGCGACGGGCCGGAAACGGCCCGTTGTCGTTTCCGTAGTCCCGTTCTGGCCATCGCGCATGAACCCGGACTGATGGCACTGGAACCACTGCGGCGGTCACGGGTCAAACTGGGCCCCGGCGCGCTTCGACGCCGTTCCCGGATTGCGACCTGCGCATGGACAGTCCCAGCCCCGAAACCTCCCGCCTGCACGATGCCTTCCGCGCACTTAGCGATGGGCTGTCGGCGGAAATCGTCGGCCAGTCCGCGCTGGTCGAGCGCCTGCTGATCGCGCTGCTGGCCGATGGCCACCTGCTGGTGGAAGGTGCGCCGGGGCTGGCCAAGACCACGGCGATCCGCGCGCTTGCCGCCCGGCTCGAGGCCGACTTCGCCCGCGTGCAGTTCACCCCCGACCTGTTGCCGGCCGATCTCACCGGCACCGAGGTCTGGCGCCCGCAGGAAGGCCGTTTTGAATTCCAGCCCGGCCCGATCTTCCATCCGGTGCTGCTCGCCGACGAGATCAACCGCGCGCCGGCCAAGGTGCAGTCGGCGTTGCTGGAGGCGATGGGCGAACGCCAGGTCACGGTCGGGCGCCACACCTATCCGCTTCCACCGCTGTTCCTGGTGATGGCGACGCAGAACCCGATCGAGCAGGAAGGCACGTTCCCGCTGCCCGAGGCGCAACTCGACCGCTTCCTGATGTACGTGCGCATCGGCTATCCGGAAGCCGAGACCGAAACCGAAATCCTGCGCCTCGCCCGCGAGCGTGCGCGCGATGCGATGCAGGCGGAGAAGCCGAAACCGCAACGCCTGCCGTTGGCCGATGTGTTCGCTGCGCGGCAGGCGGTGCTGGACCTGCACGTCGCCCCGGCGCTCGAACGATACCTGGTCGAACTCGTGCTCGCATCGCGCACGCCCGCGCGCTACGACAAGCAACTGGCCGATCGCATCGCCTGGGGCGCGAGCCCGCGCGGTTCGATCGCCTTGGAGCGTTGCGCCCGCGCCCGCGCCTGGCTTGCCGGCCGCGATTTCGTCACCCCCGACGACGTGCGCGCGGTCGCCCCGGACGTGCTCCGTCATCGCGTGCTGCCGAGCTACGAAGCCACCGCCGAGGGCTGGGATGGCGAGAAACTCGTGGCCGAACTGCTGCGGCAGGTGCCGCTGCCCTGAGTCGTGACGATGGCTGATCCCAAGTCGAACGCGAGCGATGGCATCGTCCCCTCGCTCGCCGAACTCGTCGCGTTGCGCGCCGCCGCGCAGGGGCGGCGTCCGCCACGGCGCGGGCGCCATGGCGTCAGCGGGCAAGCGTTGTCGCCGATGCGCGGCCGCGGCATGGAATACGCCGAATCGCGCGAATATGCGCAGGGCGACGACGCGCGCCACATCGACTGGCGCCTGACCGCGCGTAGCGGCAAGCCCCACACGAAATTGTTCCAGGCCGAACGCGAGCGGCTGACGCTCGTCGTCGCCGACACCGCGCCGTCGCTCTACTTTGGCACGCGCACGCGCTTCAAGTCGGTGCAGGCCGCGCGCGCCGGTGCGGTCGCCGCCTGGACCGCGATCCGCGACGGCGACCGCGTCGCCGCGTTGCGCGGTTCGATGAAGGAAGCGCCGGTGCCGCCGGCCGCGGGTCCGCGCGGCGCGTTGCGCGTGCTCGATGCGCTGGTGCGCTGGTACGCGAAACAGCCGGAAGACGACGAAGGCCTCGCGATCGCGCTCGACCACGCGCGGCGGTTGCTGCGGCCCGGTTCGCGCCTGGTCGTACTCGCCGATCCCGCGAGCATCGCCGCCATTCCCTCGCAGCGCTGGCCGGCGCTGACCGCGCACAACGAAGTGATCCTGCTGTTGCTGGTCGATGCGCTGGAACGCCAGCCGCCGCAGGCGGCATTGCCGTTCGCGACCGGCGATGGCGGGGAGCGCGCGCGGATCGAACTCGACCTCGCCGCTGCTTCGCAACGCCAGCGCTGGCACGCGGAATTCATGGCGCCGGTGGAGGCGGCAGTGCAGCAGTTGCCGGCGCGCGGCGTGCGCGTGCAGCTGCTCGCGGGCGATGCGCCCAGCGATTCCTGGCTGCCATTGCTCGGCGGGGCGCGCGCGGCATGAGCGATCCGACACTCGTCCTGCGCGACATCCACCAACCGCCGTTGCCTTCCTGGTGGCCGCCGGCGCCGGGCTGGTGGATGGTGTTCGTGGCCATGCTGCTCGCATTGGCCGCATGGGCATGGTGGCGTCGCCGGCAAAGGCTGCGCCGCGCCGCCATCGCGCGCCTGTTCGACGATGCGGTTTCCGCCGCAACGTCACCCGCCGGGAAAATCGCGGCGATGTCGGAACAGTTGCGCCGCGCTTCGCGCCGCATCGATCCGAACGCGGATCGGCTCGAAGGCGAGGAATGGCTGCGCTTCCTCGACCGCGACCTGCCGCAACCGGTGTTCAGCGAAGGCGCTGGCACGCTGTTGCGCGACGGAGGATTCCGCCGCGACACCGACGAAACCGAAATCGCAGGCTTGCACGCCATCGCGCGCGACCGTTTCCTGCGCTGGATGGGGGTGCGCGCGTGAACGCCTGGTTGTCCGCGCTGCTGCCGTCGTTCGCCGGCTTCGCGTGGCCGTGGTGGTTGCTGGCACTCCCGTTGCCGTGGATCGCGCGTCGCCTGCTGCCGCCAAGGCACGATGCCGGCGCCGCCTTGAAGGTGCCCTACGGCAAGCGCCTGTCGGCCATCGCCGGCGCGCGTGGCCCGGCGCGCGCGCGCGGCATCGGCTTGCTCGCATGGCTGGCGTGGGCGTTGCTGTGCGTGGCCGTGGCGCGGCCGCAGCAACTCGGCCCGGTGTTGCAACCGCCGCAGCAGGGACGCGACCTGATGCTCGCGGTCGACCTTTCCGGCAGCATGGGCGACGAGGACATGGCACTCGGCGGAACCACCGTCGATCGCCTCACCGCGGCCAAGGCGGTGATAGCGGATTTCCTGCAGCGCCGCGCCGGCGATCGCATCGGACTGATCGTGTTCGGCCTGCGCGCGTACGTGCTGACGCCGCTGACGCTCGACCACGACACGGTGCGCCAGCAATTGCAGGACAGCGCGGTGGCGATGGCCGGGCGCGAAACCGCGATCGGCGACGCGATCGGGCTCGCGGTGAAGCGGCTGGCGTCGCAACCCGCGGGCGAACGCGTGCTGGTGCTGCTCACCGACGGCGTCAATACCGCTGGCATGCTCGACCCGGCCAAGGCCGCCGAACTCGCGCGCGACAACCACGTGCGCATCCACACCATCGCCTTCGGTGGCTATGGCGCGGGTTTGTCGGTGTTCGGCGTGCCGATCCAGATGCCGGGCGGCGACGACACCACCGACGAAGCCGGTTTGAAGCGCATCGCCGACACCACCGGCGGCAAAGCCTTCCGCGCGCGCGATACCGACGAGCTCGCCGGCATCTATCGCGAAATCGAACGCATCGAACCGGTGGATCGTCCCGGCGAAGCGGTGCGCCCGCGGCTCGAACGCTACCCGTGGCCGCTCGGCGCGGCCTTGGCCTGCGGCCTGCTCGCGGTCGTGCTGCCGCGACGGAGGCGCGCATGAACGCGTTGTTGCCGGCGTTGCAGTTCCTGCGTCCATGGTGGTTGCTGGCATTGTTCGCGCTGCCGATGCTGGTCTGGGCCTGGCGTTCGCGCCAACGCAAGCGCAGCGGCTGGCGCGAAGCGGTCGATCCGCACCTGCTTCCGCATTTGCTCGAAGGCGAAGGCGGACGCGAAGCCCGCGCGCCATGGCTCGCGCTCGCCGTACTCGCGTTGGCGATCCTCGCGCTCGCGGGCCCGAGCTGGCGCCAGCGCGAACAGCCCCTGTGGCAGACGCGCGCGCCGCTGGTGGTCGCGCTCGACCTGTCGAGTGCCGTCCTCGCCAACGACCTGCCGCCTTCGCGGCTGCTGCAGGCACGGGCCAAGATCGCGGAATTGCTGAAGGAACGCGCGGGCGGACAGGTCGCGCTGGTCGCCTACGCCGACGAGGCCTATACCGTCGCGCCATTGACCGACGACACCGCCAATGTCGCGCTGTTCCTCGATGCACTCGCGCCCGACGTCATGCCCGTGGATGGCAGCCATGCCGCGGATGCGATCTCGCGATCGGTCGCCCTGCTGAAACAGGCCGGTTTCGCCGACGGCGACATCCTGCTGCTCACCAATGCCGCGGACAACGACGCGAAGGTGGAAGCGGCGAACGCCGCGCGCGCGGGTTATCGCGTGTCGGCGCTGGGACTCGGGACGGAGGCAGGCGCCGCTTATCGCCGTGGCGACGGCAGCATCGGCCACAGCGCGCTGGATGCGGCGAGCCTGCGCGCGGTTGCATTCGCCGGCGGTGGCCGTTACGCCGCGGCCGCGGCAAGCGACGGGGACTTGCGTTCGCTCGGCGTGCTCGATCCGCAACAGGCCGGCGCGATGGCCGCGCAAGGCAAGAAATCCACGGTCGGCATCGACGGCGGCTACTGGTTGCTGCCGCCGTTGCTGCTGCTCGCCTTGCTGCTGTTCCGCCGCGGTAGCGCGTTCGCGGTGTTGCTCGCGTGCGCATTCGCATTGCCCGCGCCGCGCGCGCATGCGGCCGACGGCACGCTGTGGAAGCGCGCCGACCAGCAGGATTATACCCGCATGCAGCAGGGCGCCGAGGCTTATCGCAAGGGGGATTTCGTCGGCGCGGCGAAATCCTACGGCGGGGTGCAGGGTGCGCAGGGCCAGTACAACTACGGCAATGCGCTGGCGAAGCAGGGCGATTACGAACAGGCCATCGCCGCCTACGACCGCGCGCTGAAGCTCGATCCGGGCATGGCCGATGCCATCGCCAACCGCAACGCGGTCGAAGCCGCGCTCAAGCGCAAGCCGCCGGAAAGGGACAAGGAGCAGCAACAGCAGAACCGGAAACCCGGGCAACAGGGACAACCGAATCCCGGCGAAGACACGCAGGGAGATCCGCAGGAACAGAACGGCAAGCCGCAACAGTCGAAATCGCGATCGCAATCGAAACCGCAACAAGCCGACCAGAAGCGACAGGATCCACAACAGCAGCAGAAGCCCGAAGACGCGCAGGCGCAGCAACGCGCCGACGCCGCGCAACGGCAGCGCATGCAGCAGGCGCTGCAGCGCAAGGCCCAGGACGGCCAGCCCGAGCAGGGGCCGCGCGATCGCCCGGAAACCGAGGCCGAACGCGAACGCCGCATCGCCAGCGAGGCTTGGTTGCGGCGCGTTCCGGACGATCCGGGCGGATTGCTGCGCGCGAAGTTCCGGCTGGAATACCAACGCAGGCACGGGCAGGGAGGCGATTGATGGCGGGCAAGCACCGGATGCGCGTGGCCCTGTGCGTGATGCTCGCCTTGTGCGCGTTCGCCACGCAGGCGACGACCCGCGCCTGGCTCCACCGCGACCGCATCGCCGCCGGCGAAACCGCTACGCTGAACATCGAGACCGACCAGGCCACGCTGGATTCGCCGGACTACTCGCCGCTCACCGCCGACTTCGACCTGAGCGGCAACAGCAGCAGCCGCCAGTTCGAAATGGTGAACGGCACCAGCACCACCAAGGTGCTGTTCGCGGTCGCGCTGCAACCGCATCGCGACGGCGTGATCGGCATCCCCGCGCTGCTCGTCGGCAGGGAGCGCACGCAGCCGCTGAGCCTGACGGTGACGCCGGCCGCTGCCGCGCCGGTGGCGCACGCCGGCGATGCGGTGTTCATCGAAGCCGAGGCCGATGCGCAATCGCCTTACGTGCAGCAGGCGGTGGGTTACGTGTTGCGGCTGTATTCGGCCGCGCCGCTGGTCTCGGGCCAACTCGACCAGGATCCGCCCGACGGCGCGACCATGCAGCGCGTCGGCGACGACCTGCAGTACACGCGCGAAATCGGCGGACGACGCTACACCGTGGTCGAGCGCCGCTTCCTGCTGATCCCGGAACGCAGCGGCGCGCTCACCATTCCCGGCGCGCGCTTCAGCGGGCAGGGCGTGGGCGGGTTCTTCGACGACCTGTTCGGCGATGGCCGCCGGGACCTGCGCACCAATGGCCCGCCGAGGATCCTGTCGGTGCAGCCGCCGCCGGCCAACGCGCCGCAGCCATGGCTGCCGCTGCGCTCGCTGGTCTTGCGCTACGTGTCCACGCCGCAGTCGGCGCGCGCCGGCGAAGCCACGACCCTCGTTATCCAGGCCGATGCCGACGGCGCGAGCGCGGCGCAGATGCCGGAACTCGCGCTGGCCACGCCGGCCGACGCGCAGGTGTTCGCCGATCCGGTGCAGGCGCGCGACAACTTCGACGGCGGGCGCCCGCAGGTGCAGCTCACGCGGAAATTCTCGATCGTGCCCGCGCAGGCGGGAACGCTGCGCATCCCCGGCCCGCGCATCGCATGGTGGGACGTGCGCGCGGGCGTCGCGCGCACGACGGAGCTGCCGGACATCGTGCTGCAGGTCGCGCCCGGCGCCAACGGCGCGAATCCGTCCGCCACGTCGTCGCCGGATGAGGCGACCAGCGCGACGGCATCCGGTGCCGGGGCATCGTCGTTCGCGCGCTGGTTCAAGCACCCGTGGGCCGTGGCGGCGCTGGTGTTCGCGTTGTTGTGGCTGGCGACATTGTGGTGGGGCCTGCATCGCAGCGTGCCGTCGACCACGACGCAGGCCGATGCGAAATCGAAGCCCGCCGTCGAACGCGCGGCGAAGCCCGCGCTCGCGCAGGCGCTGGCGAAGGGCGATCCCGAAGCGGTTTCCGCGGCCTTGTGTTCGGCTGCAGATGCCGGCGACCTCGACGGCGTGCGCGCGCGCCTCGACGATCCCGCGCAGCAGGCGGCGGTCGATGCCTGGCAACGCGCGCGCTGGGGCGAGGGCGACATCGCGCAGGCGCTCGCGGCGCTGCGCACCGCGTTCAAGCGCGGGCCACGGTGGAAGGCCGCCACGGCGAAAGCCCGGGAATTGCTGCCGCCGCTGTATCCGCGGGACTAGCCGCGGCGTTTGCTAAGCTCGCCGCGAACCGGGCCGGAGCCGCGCATGCAAGAGACGACCGCCGCGCGCAAGCGCATGCCGCTGCACATGAAAATGGCGATCGGCTTCGTCGCCGGGCTCGCGCTGGGCCTGGTCGCGCATTACGTTTCGGGCGCGGACGCGGGCTGGGTGAAGTGGCTGACCACGTGGATCACACAGCCGGTCGGCACCATCTTCCTGCGCCTGATCTTCATGCTGGTGATCCCGCTGCTGTTCTCGGCGCTGATCATCGGCGTCGCCGAAATGGGCGACGTGCGTTCGCTCGGGCGCGTGGGCTGGAAGACGCTGGGCTACACCGTCGTCGCCTCCGGCATCGCGGTGGTGCTCGGCCTGCTGCTGGTGAACTGGCTGCACCCGGGCGGCGGCGTCGACCCGGCGACCGCGCAATCCATGCTGGCGCAGGGTGCCGAGCGCGCGAAGGAAATCGTCGGCAGCGCGGGCGGGCAGCCGAAGGGCCTGGACCTGCTGCTCGGCATCGTGCCGGACAACGTGGTCAAGGCCGCGGCCGAGAACACCATCCTCGCGGTGATGTTCTTCGCGCTGATGCTCGGCATCGGCCTCGTGCTCACGCGCACCGAGGCGACCGAAACCCTGCTGCGCGGCATCCAGGGCCTGTTCGACGTGTCGATGACCCTGATCGGCCTGGTCATCCGGCTCGCGCCGTACGCGGTGTTCTGCTTCATGTTCAACCTCGCCGCGCTGTTCGGCTGGGATCTGCTGCGCTCGCTCGGCGCCTACGTCGGCGTGGTGGTGCTGGCGCTGGCCCTGCATCTGTTCGTGGTCTATTCGCTGATGCTCAAGCTGCTCGGCGGATGGTCGCCGCCGAAGTTCTTCCGCGGCGTGCAGGAAGCGATGGTGATGGCGTTCTCCACCGCGTCGAGCAACGCCACGCTGCCGGTCTCGCTGCGCGTGGCCGAGGAAAAGCTGCACCTGCCGAAGAACGTTTCGCGCTTCGTGCTCACCGTCGGCGCCACCGCCAACCAGAACGGCACCGCGCTATTTGAGGGCGTGACCGTGCTGTTCCTCGCCCAGTTCTTCGGCGTGGAGCTGTCGCTGGCGCAGCAGGTGACGGTGATGTTCGTCTGCATCCTCGGCGGCATCGGCACCGCCGGCGTGCCGGCCGGTTCGCTGCCGGTGGTGGCGCTGATCTGCGGGATGGTCGGCGTGCCGCCGGAAGGGATCGGCCTGATCCTCGGCGTCGACCGCTTCCTCGACATGTGCCGGACCACGCTCAACGTCACCGGCGACCTGATGCTGGCGGCGGTGGTGTCGAAGGGCGAACAAGGCGAGGCGCGGGCGGCCGCGGCCTGAATCGATGGGCGACGGCCTGTCGCGTTTCGTCGATGCCCAGGCCGGCGTGTACGCAGCGGCGCTGCAGGAACTGCGCGACGGCCGCAAGCGCACGCACTGGATGTGGTTCGTGTTCCCGCAACTGCGCGGGCTCGGCCACAGCGACGTGGCCCGGCGCCATGCCATCGACGGTCTCGACGAGGCGCGCGCCTACCTCCGGCATCCGTTGCTCGGGCCGCGCCTGGCCGAATGCACGCAGGCGATGCTGGCGCATGCGGGAACGCCGCTGGCGGCGATCCTCGGGTTCCCCGACGACCTGAAGTTCGTTTCCTGCATGACCCTGTTCGATGCCGCGGGTGGGCCGAAGGCGCTGTTCGCGCGCGCGCTGGACGCGTTCAACGGTGGGGTCGCGGACGCAGCGACGCTGCGCCTGCTCGGCCCCGACCCTGTGGGACAATAGGCCGCCCGCACGCCGCCGGGCGCCGCCCGCACCACGACCCATGCCGACGCCCAGCCGCCGCGAACTCGCCAACGCGATCCGTTTCCTCGCCATCGACGCGGTCCAGGCCGCGAATTCCGGCCATCCGGGCATGCCGATGGGCATGGCCGACATCGCCGAGGTGCTGTGGAACGACTACCTGCAGCACAATCCCGCGAACCCGCGCTGGTTCAACCGCGACCGCTTCGTGCTCAGCAACGGCCACGGCTCGATGCTGCAGTACGCGCTGCTGCATCTGTCAGGCTATCCGCTCTCTATCGACGACCTGAAGCATTTCCGCCAGCTGGAATCGAAGACGCCGGGCCATCCCGAGAACTTCATGACGCCGGGCGTGGAAACCACCACCGGCCCGCTCGGGCAGGGGCTGGCGAACGCGGTCGGTTTCGCGCTCGCGGAGAAACTGCTGGCGCAGCGCTTCAACCGTCCCGAATTCGAGATCGTCGACCACCGCACCTGGGTGTTCCTCGGAGACGGCTGCCTCATGGAAGGCATTTCGCACGAAGCTGCGTCGCTGGCCGGCACCTGGGGCCTGCACAAGCTGGTCGCGTTCTGGGACGACAACCACATCAGCATCGACGGCGACGTGCAGGGCTGGTTCACCGACGACACGCCGGCACGGTTCGAGGCCTACGGCTGGAACGTGATCCGTGGCGTCGATGGCCACGACGCGACCGAAATCAAGACCGCGATCGAAACCGCGCTGAAATCCGCCGACAAGCCGACGCTGGTCTGCTGCCGCACCACGATCGGTTTCGGCTCGCCGAACAAGGCCGGCAAGGAATCCAGCCATGGCGCGCCGCTCGGCAAGGACGAAATCGCGCTGACGCGCGAAGCATTGCATTGGCCACATGCGCCGTTCGAGATCCCGCAGGAGATCTACGACGGCTGGAAGGTCGGCGATGTCGGCAAGGTGCGCGAAATCCAGTGGAACGACCTGTTCGACGCCTATGCGCAGCGCCATCCCGAGGCCGCGGCGGAACTGACCCGGCGTTCGCACGCGGAATTGCCGGAGGGTTTCCGCACCGACGCGCTGAACTACGCGGTGAAGCTGCAGGCCGAAGGCCCGAACGTGGCTTCGCGCAAGGCCTCGCAGATGGCGATCGAAGCCTTCGCGCCGCTGCTGCCGGAACTGGTCGGCGGTTCCGCCGACCTCGCGCATTCCAACCTGACGTTGTGGAAGGGCAGCAAGTCGGTCGCCAGCGACGCCGCCGACGCCAACTACATCTACTTCGGCGTACGCGAATTCGCGATGACCGCGATTTCGAACGGGCTTGCCCTGCACGGCGGTTTCATTCCCTACGACGCGACCTTCCTCGTGTTTTCGGACTACGCGCGCAACGCGGTGCGCATGAGCGCGCTGATGGGCGCGCACGCGATCCACGTCTACACCCACGATTCCATCGGCCTCGGCGAGGATGGCCCGACCCACCAGCCGGTCGAGCACCTGGCGTCGCTGCGCTACATCCCGAACAACGACGTATGGCGCCCCTGCGACGCGGTCGAATCGGCGATGGCGTGGAAGTACGCGATCGAACGCCGCGACGGCCCGAGTTGCCTGGTGTTCTCGCGGCAGACGCTGCCGCACCAAGCCCGCGACGAAGGCCAGCTGCTGGACATCGCGCGCGGCGGCTACGTGCTGAAGGATTCGGCCGGCACGCCGGAGCTGATCCTGATCGCGACCGGTTCCGAAATCGCGCTGGCGATGGACGCGGCCGCGCAGCTCGGCGACGGCGTGCGCGTGGTGTCGATGCCTTCGACCGACGTGTTCGATCGCCAGGACCCGGCGTACCGGGAATCGGTGCTGCCGAAGGCCGTGCGCAAGCGCGTCGCGATCGAAGCCGGCGTCACCGATTTCTGGCGCAAGTACGTCGGCCTCGATGGCGCGGTGGTCGGCATCGACCGCTTCGGCGCCAGCGCCCCGGCCGAAGCGCTGTTCCCGCATTTCGGCTTCACCGCCGCGCATGTGGTCGAGGTGGCCCGCGCACTGTAAGGCGCGAGCCACCACGATATCCAATGTTGCGTTACCGTCTTTTCCGGCATTCGATGGCGCGCCTCGCACTGGTGGCGATGCTGTTGCTGGCGACCTTGCCGACGATTGGCCGGTTGGCGGGTTCGAACCCCGGGATGCAGCGGGCGATGACCGCGATCTGCACCGTGCAGGGGATGAAGTTCATTGATCTAGGAACGCGTTCGGATCTGGCGTCACCGGCGAATGCGACGCCAGACCGCATGCCGCATCCGGACATGGATTGCGACTACTGCCCGATCCTCGCGGCGACGCTGGCGGCGTTCGCGATCGTTTACCTGTTGCCCGCATTGTTCCGCCATGCGGATCCACCCCAAGGACGGAACGCCACTTCAGGCCGCTGCTTCCTCCACCCTTGCGGTCTCGGTTCCCGCGGTCCGCCGTTCGCGCGCTAAAACACAAGCCATGAACGTCCCGCGCGGCCGCGTGCCGCGCTCTTGTGCATTGGAGCCAACATGTCCCGCAATCTTCCAGCGATGGCGCTGCCGTCGCGTCGCGCGCTTGCCTGCGCGCTCGTCCTCGTATTGTTTCCCGCCGTTGCATTCGCGGCCGCCGATGGCAGTCCGAATGACGATCCCGCCACGCTTGATCGCGTCGTCGTTACCGCCTCGCCAGTGCAGCCACTGACCTTCGTCACCGATCCGAAACTGCCGCGCCAGCCGGTGCCCGCCAGCGATGGAGCCGATTATCTCAAGACGATTCCAGGCTTCAGCGCGCTGCGCAACGGAGGCACCAATGGCGATCCCGTGCTGCGTGGCATGTACGGATCGCGCCTGAACCTGCTGTCCAACGACGGCAGCATGCCCGGCGCTTGCCCGGCGCGGATGGACAACCCGCTGTCATATGTCGCGCCGGAAACCTACGACCGCCTTGTCGTGGTGAAAGGCCCGGAAGCCGTACTGTGGGGCCCGGGCGCATCCGCCGGCACCGTGCGTTTCCAGCGCGACACACCGCGTTTCGACGCACCGGGCCTACGCCTGCAGGGCAGCCTCCTCGGCGGCAGTTTCGGCCGCAACGACCAGGTGCTCGATGCCACCGCCGGTGCGGCAAAGGGCTATGCGCGGTTCACCGCGAACCGTTCCGACTCCAACGATTACAAGGATGGCGATGGCGCCGTGGTGCCCTCCGAATGGAAGAAGTGGAACGCCGACCTCGCGCTGGGCTGGACGCCCGATGCAGACACGTTGCTGGAACTCACCGCTGGCACCGGCGATGGCCAGGCGCGGTACGCCGGCCGCAGCATGGACGGTTCCCAATTCCGCCGCGAAAGCGTGGGCCTGCGCTTCGAGAAGGCCTTCCACGGCGCGCTGAGCAAGCTGACGGCGAACGCCTATCGCAACGACGCCGATCATGTGATGGACAACTTCACCCTTCGCGATCCGAACCCCATGGGCATGATGCCGATGCCGATGGCGGCCAACGTCGATCGCATCACCGACGGCGGACGCGTGGCCGCCGACTGGGCATGGGGCGATTTCGCGCTCGCCGCGGGTTTGGACTCGCAGCGCAGCCGGCATCGCCAGCGCGATTCCATGGGCAACGACTACAAGCGCATGCCGTGGGAACGTGATGCCGAGTTCCGCAATACTGGGATCTTTGCGGAAGGCACATGGACTCTCGCTGGTGGCCAGCGGTTGATCGCCGGAGTACGCGAGGATCGCGCCGAGGCCACGGACCAGCGTTCGGCCATCAGCATGATGGACATGGGCGGGATGATGGTGGACATGCCTAACCCGACCCATGGCCAGACGCGGCATGAAACCCTGCATTCCGGATTCATTCGCTACGAGCGGAATGTCTCGGCAAGCGGTTTCGGTTGGTATGCCGGCGTCGGGCGCAGCGAGCGCATGCCTGACTACTGGGAACTGATCTCGCCGAACATGGGCCCAATGGGCGCGGCGAACGCCTTCGCCGGCATCGCGCCGGAGAAGACCACGCAGCTCGACATCGGCGCCCAATACCGCGGCGGACACGCAAGCGCCTGGGTGTCCGCTTACGCTGGCCGCATCGACGACTACATCCTGTTCGATTACATGTCCGGCGGGATGATGGGAATGATGAGCATGGCGTCCAACGTGGATGCGCGTATCCATGGCGCGGAGGCGGGCGCCGAGTTCCGCCCCGTCGAAGCGTGGAAGCTGGCTGCGACATTGGCCTGGGCCTGGGGCGAGAACACGACGAACGACACGCCCCTTCCGCAAATGCCTCCTCTGGAAGCGCGCTTCACTGCCGGCTGGGACAATGGACGCTGGAATGCCGGCGCGCTGCTGCGCTTAGTCGCGGCGCAGGACCGCGTGTCCATCGACCAGGGCAACGTGGTCGGTCGCGATCTTGGCCCGAGTGCCGGGTTCGCCACTTTCGCGTTGAATGCCGGCTATCGGTTCAACGACCGATTGCGGCTGACCGCCGGCATCGACAACCTGTTCGACCGCGACTACAGCGAGCACCTCAACCTCGCCGGCAGCGCCGACTTCGGCTATCCAGCAGATCCGGTCAAAATCCATGAACCCGGGCGCAGCGCTTGGCTGAAGCTCGATCTCAGCTACTGATCGGTCGAAAATCGCCGGATCGTTCCACTATTGGGACGATCCGGCACAGCGGCAGAGCTGGTTCCGGGCGCGTTCCAGTCGCATTGTTCCCATCGAACCGGCTTGGGCCGGTAATGATTGGAGCGACGATGAAGAAGATCCTCGAAATCGGTTCGGCGCCCGGCCGGCATTGGGTTGGCGACGGATTCCCGGTGCACGGCATGTTCGGCTACAACGGCCCGGGCGTGCCCGCGCGCAGCCCGTTCCTGCTGCTCGATTACGCGGCCCCGACCGCGTTCGAACCGACCACGCATCGCCGTGGCGTCGGCCAGCATCCGCATCGCGGCTTCGAAACCGTCACGATCGTCTACGACGGCGAAGTCGAACACCGCGATTCCACCGGCAAGGGCGGGGTGATCGGCCGCGGCGACGTGCAGTGGATGACCGCGGGCAGCGGCATCCTGCACGAGGAATTCCATTCCACCGAATACGCCAGGCGCGGCGGCCCGTTCGAGATGGTGCAGTTGTGGGTCAACCTGCCGAAGAAGGACAAGATGACCGCGCCTGGTTACCAGGGCATCCTCGATGCGGAGATTCCCGCGGTCGCGCTGGCGGACGACGCCGGCACGTTGCGCGTGATTGCCGGCGATTACGACGGGCATCCTGGTCCGGCGCACACCTTCAGCCCGATCAACGTCTGGGACCTGCGCCTGGGTGCCGGCAAATCGGTCGCGCTGCCGCAACCGGAAGGCTGGACCACGCTGCTGATCGTGCTGGCCGGAACGGTGATGTTGAATGGCGAGGCAGTGCTGCGCGAGAAGCAGGCGGCGACGCTGTCGACCGAAGGCACGGGCGTCACCATCGAAGCCAGCGGCGATGCGAAACTGCTGCTGCTCGCCGGCGAACCGATCGACGAACCGGTGGTGGGTTATGGTCCGTTCGTGATGAACAGCCAGCAGGAGATCATGCAGGCCATCGCCGATTTCAACAGCGGCAAGTTCGGCAACATGGCCTGATCGCGAAGGAGCGATGCAGATGGGAGTTTCGATCGTCCACGCCAGCATCGGTTCGACGCCGTACACGGTCGAACTTTCCGACGACCTCGGCCATCGCTGGACCGGCGACGAACCCGAGGATGTCGGCGGCGCGAACGCGGGCCCGAGCCCGGAGCGACTGCTGCTGTCCGCGCTCGGCACCTGCACCGCGGTGACGGTGACGATGTACGCGCAGCGCAAGCAGTGGCCGCTCGCCGGGGTGAAGGTGGAACTCGCGTTCAATCCCGACGGCAAGCCGGAGTCGGGCACCGACATCCGCCGCCGGGTCGAACTGCTCGGCGACCTGGACGATGCGCAACGCCAGCGCCTGTTGCTCGCCGCGAACGCCTGCCCGATCCACAAGGTGCTGACCGGCGAAGTCCGGATCGACACCGCGTTGGCGTAATCCTGCGCCGGAATCCGGAGGAATCGCGCATGCCACCGAACACGCAACGCATCGCCGCGCACATCGCCGACGTCGGCGGCATCCCGGTGCGTCGCGCGCTGCCCACGCGCGAGCGGCGCATGGTCGGTGCGTGGTGCTTCCTCGACCACGCCGGCCCGGTCGACTATCCGGCCGGTGGCGGCGTGCAGGTCGGCCCGCACCCGCACATCGGCTTGCAGACCTTCACGTGGATGATCGAAGGCGAAATCCTGCACAGCGACAGCCTCGGCAACCGCCAGCCGATCCGGCCCGGCCAGGTCAACGTGATGACCGCCGGCCATGGCATCAGCCATTCGGAGGAATCGCCCAACGATCAAGCCGGGCGCAACCAGCTGGTGCAGCTGTGGATCGCGCTGCCCGATGGCGAGCGCGAACGCGCGCCGATGTTCCAGCATTGCCCGGAACTGCCGCGCATCGAACGCGACGGTTTCGACATCACCGTGCTGGTCGGCGACTGGCTCGGCGCGACGTTGCCGGCGACGGTGTTCAGCCCCTTGCTCGGTGCGGACCTGTGCGCGAACGGCGCGGCCGCGACGACGTTGCCTTTGCGCGTCGGCTTCGAACATGCGGTGGTGTGCCTCGAGGGCGAAGTGCGAATCGAAGGCGAAACACTGGCGCCGGGCACGCTGCTTTATCTCGACCTCGGCCGCGAAAGCCTGCGGATCGAATGCGATTCCGCCGCGCGCCTGTTGCTGGTCGGCGGCGAACCGTTCGGCGAAGACGTGCTGCTGTGGTGGAACTTCGTCGCGCGCACGCCACGCGAGATGGAAGAGGCGACGCGGGACTGGAACCAGGGCGACCGTTTCGGCGACGTGCCCGGCACGCCGTTGCGGCGCCTGGTCGCGCCGGATGTCGCCGGCCTGCATCTGCGGCTTTCGAAACCCCCGTCGGACGAAGGAGTGGTGGCATGAGCAGGATCCTCGGCATTTCCGGCAGCCTGCGCGCCGGTTCGTTCAACACCGCGCTGCTGCGCGCCGCGCAAAAGGCTGCAGGCAGCGGAGTCGAACTCGAGGCAGCGACCTTGCATGGTATTCCGCTCTACGACGGCGATGCCGAGGCCAGGGATGGCATCCCGGATGCGGTGTCCGCGCTGAAGGAACGCCTCGTCGCTAGCGACGGCGTGTTGCTGTGCACGCCTGAGTACAACAACGGCATCCCCGGTGTGTTCAAGAACGCGATCGACTGGCTGTCGCGCCCGGCGAACGACATCCCGCGCGTGTTCGGCGGAAAGCCCTTCGCGCTGGTCGGCGCTTCGCCCGGCGGGTTCGGCACCATCCTGTCGCAGAACCACTGGCTGCCGGTGTTGAAGACGCTGGGCGTCGACCTGTGGGCGGGCGGCAAGCTGTACGTCTCGCGCGCCGGGCAGGCATTCGATGCGGAAGGCGAACTGGCCGACGACAAGGTGCGCCAGCAGCTCGCGGATTTCGTCGGCGGGTTCGCGGGTTTCGTCGCGAAACGCTAGGCGGTTTTCGACAAGGCCAACGCCACCAGCCGCGCATCCAGCCATGCGCGCAGCCCGCGCGGCGCATCGAGCTGCATGCGTTGAAGGGCTTCGCGGTCGTTGCCGCGACCAGCGCCGATCGCGGCAGCGACGGTGCGCAGCTTGCCCCCGGTGGTGGCGGTTTCCGCCTTCAGCCATTGCAGTGCGCGCACCAGGCGTTGCTCGACTTCGGTGAAATCGCTGCCCAGCGGATAGTCGGGCAGGGTGCCGTCCTTGCGGAATGGCGCCAGCGCGGCGCGCAGGCGTTCCGGGGAATTGCGTCGCCAGCGCTCCGGAATCGCGAAGTCGCCGCGCAGCTTGCGCTCGCGTTTCGCGCGTTCGATCAATCCGGGCTGATGGCGCGCATCGGCGATGGCGGCCATCGCCGCGATGCAGTCCTCGTCGGTCTTGCCGAGGACGTTGGCGATGCCGTACTCGGTGATGTAGAGATCGCGCAGGTGGCGCGGGATGGTGTTGCTGCCGTAGTTCCAGCGGATGTTCGAAACCGCATCGCCGCCTTCGCCGCGGAAGGCGCGCAGCAGCAGCGCCGAACGCCCGTCGCGCAGCTCGTGCGCCATCGCCACGAAGTTGTATTGCCCGCCGACGCCGGAGACGACGTGGCCGTCGGCGAGCCCGTCGCTGATCGCGGCGCCGAGCGCGGTCGCCATCATGCAGGTGTTGAAGAAGCGCGCCTCGCGCCGCTGCAGCCGTTGCAACGCCTCGTCGCCGTACAGGTCGTTGACCTCGCTGACGCGGCGCATTCCGACGCGGCGTCCGTCCTCGGGCATGCCCCGCAGCCAGTCGTAGAACGCGGGCGAGCCGAGGTAGAACGCGCCATGCAGGTACTGGCCGTCGCGTTGCAGGCGTGCGTGGTCCTCATCGGTCGCGCTGCCGCCGGCGAGGCGCCGCATCGTGGCTTCGTCGTCGACCACGAGGCGGCGGATCACGCCGTGTTCGACCAGCAGGCGGAAACCTTCGTTGATCATTTCGCTGCAGCCGAACAGACCCTGTTCGAACGGACCCAGCCCGCCGCTGGCGAGCACCGCCGGATGCGATTCGATGCCGGGATCCAGCGCATGCAGCGCGCGCCGGTACGCGGCGTTGTCGACGTGGCGCAACACGAGCGCGTGGCAGAGGGCATCGGACAGCGCGCCGATGCCGATCTGCAGCGTGCCGCCATCGCGCACCAGGGTGCTGGCATGCAAGCCGATGGCGTAATCGATATCCCCGACCGGCTGCCGCGGCAGCGCGAACAAAGCTGGATACGGCCCGGGCGGCGCAACGACGATGTCGAAGAAGCCGGCATCGACCGCGGCTTTGCCGCCGATCCACGGCAGCTGCGGATCGATTTCGGCCACCAGCAGCGGCCGAGGCAGGCCACGCGCGACGACGGCGTCGATCGCATCGAAGGTGAGATCGGTGTTCGACGACAGGGACAGCCTGGAGCCATCGGCGTTCGCCGCGACCTTCTGCACCAGCGCGTTCATGCCGCGGTCGGCGAGCGCGGCGGCGACGTGCGTGTAGTTGAGGCTGGCATAGCGCCGTTGCGCCTGCGAGGACTTCAGCAGGGCCCCGGATTGCAGGTAGAACTCCTCGACTTCGACATGCGCGGGGAGTGCGTCGCGCTTCTGCGCGGCGACATAGGCCAGGCGCGGGAAATCGTCGCCGTAGATGCGTTCGACGAAGGGATCGAGGAAGCGCGCCTCGAGTTCGCTGCCGGCGCGCGGCGGATCTAGCGACAGCGCGGTGTACAGCTGCAGCGGTCGCGACGGATCGCGTTCGATCCGCGCATACAACGCGTTGAGGAAACGGTGCGGCTTGCCCAGGCCCAGCGGCGCCCCGATTTTCAGCGGTCCGTCGATGCGCGACAGCATCGCGTCGACGGCGACATCCAGCGAATCGAGGCTTGGCGGCGTTTGCATCGGGACAGTATCGCGCGTGGGCGTCGATGCGTCGCGAAGGCCGCTCAGGGCTGGTCCACGGCGCGGATGCCGGCGCGGGCCAACGCGTCGAACGAAGGCACGAAGTAGACCGCGCCGCTGACCGCGCGCGAGTAGTCGAGCAACGCGTCGGTCCTGGCGATGCCGTCGGGGCCGATGCCGTACATCTGCTTCAGCATGCCCATGCTCACGGCGATGTCGTTGCTGAAGCCGACGAACATCACCCCGGCTTCGTCCGCGTCGCCGAAGTAGGCGTTGCGGCGCACGATGTCGATGGTGCCGCCGCGGCCGTCGGCGAACTGGTTGCGCGCAATGTGCGAACGCGGCGGAAGCGGGCTGAGCTGGTGGCCCTTGAGCTTGGAACGACCGTAGACGTCCTCGCCTTCGCGCGTTGTCAGCGCGCGCATGCGGTCGACCTCGACCAACCACTTCTGCAACAGCACCGTGGTTCCGCCCGCGCCGGGACTTCCTTCGGGAATCACCGTCACCGATGCCGCGCGAAACACGTTGGGATTGCCGAGCCCGTCGGCGAAGCCGTCGAGCGTGACGCTGTTGTGGTAGGTGAAGCATTCGCGCAGTTCGGCGATGCGCGCCACGCCGTGCAGCGCGGCCTGCGCCTTGTGGATGCTGTCGTACAGCTTGTCGGCCGAGGACTGGTTGATCCACAGCCACAGGTCGCGCTGGGTCGCCGGCGCGGTGGAACCGTCGATGCCGACGATGTCCCGATCGAAGCCGGCGAGGTTCGCCGGCACGCCGCCGGGATCGAGCTTCGCCCAGAATTCGGGGCGGAAACCGGCGACCAGGCTGCCGCTGGGCGCGCCGTATTCCGGCGGAAGGTGATGGCCGAACATGCCGCCGGCGGTGGGATCGTCGTCGCCGACCAGCGCGGTATCCCACAGCTTGCCGAGGCGTTCGAGCAGCCGTTCGCGCGGCACGCCTTCGACGAAATCCAGCTGCATGTGGCAGATCGCGAGGCCGTTGCCCTGCAGGAAGGGTTGCGGGTTCGGCAACGTGGTGTCGTTCATTCGTCCGGATCCTCTCGCGTTCCGGGCATCGTGCCTCAATCCAGCGCGTGGAGCGATGCCGCGAGTTGCGCCGCGTCCCCGGGCTGGTGGCTGACGTAGACCATCGGCAGCCGCACCTCGTCGCGCACGCGGCGCAGGTACGGCAGCAGCTCGTCGCGGCGTTCGGCGTCGAGCATCGACAGCGGTTCGTCGAGCAGCAGGATCTCCGGTTGCGACAGCAAAGCGCGGCCGATGGCCACGCGTTGCGCCTCGCCGCCGGAAAGGTTCGCCGTGCGGCGCGACAGCAGTGGCGCGATGCCGAGCAGTTCGACCACCGCGTCGAATTCGAAGCCCGGGCGTTCGCGCGGATCGTGGCGGCCGTAGCGCAGGTTGCCGGCCACGTCCATGTGCGGGAACAGGCGCGCATCCTGGAACACGTAGCCGACCCGGCGCCGGTGCGGCGGCAGGTCGATGCGCTGCGCGGCGTCGAACAGCACGCGTTCGCCGACGGCGATGCGGCCGCTGCGCGGCTTCGCCAAGCCGGCGATGGCATGCAGCACCGAGGTCTTGCCGGCGCCCGAACGCCCGGTCAGCGCGATCACCCGCGCCTCGTCGTCGATGCGCACGCGGCGGGCGAAATCGCCGCGCCGCAATTCGATGTCGAGCGCGAACATCAGCGTGGCGCCTCGTGGCGCACGCGCCGCGCCAGCGCCTCGGCCGCGAGCAGGGCGAGCAGCGAAATCGCGACCGCGACCAGCGCCAGACGCAGCACGCCGCGTTCGCCGCCGGGAACCTGCAGCAGGCCGTAGATCGCGGAGGATATGGTCTGCGTTTCGCCGGGAATCGCCGAGACGAAGGTGATGGTCGCGCCGAATTCGCCCAGCGCCTTCGCGAACGCGAGCACCGCGCCGGCGAGGATGCCCGGCCATGCCAGCGGCAGGGTCACCGTGCGGAACACGCGCCACGGCGACGCACCGAGGGTCGATGCCGCCTGTTCGAGCTTGCGGTCCGCGGCCTCGATCGACAGGCGGATGCTGCGCACCATCAGCGGGAAGCCCATGATCGCGCTCGCCAGAGCGGCGCCGGTCCAGCGGAACGCGAAGCCGACGCCGAACCATTCGCGCAACGGCGCGCCGATCGCGCCGTTGTTGCCGAGCAGCACCAGCAGCGCATAACCGACCACGACCGGCGGCAGCACCAGCGGCAGGTGCACCAGCGCATCGAGCAGCGACTTGCCGAAGAACTCGCGGCGCGCGAGCAGCCAGCCCATCGCGATCCCGAACGGCAGGCTGGCCAGCGCGGCGACCGTCGCCACCTTGAGGCTGAGCGCGATCGTGGTCAGTTCCGCGGGCGAGAACGCCGTCATCGCGACGCGGGCAGGCGCGGTCAGAACGTGGTGAAGCCGTGCGCGCGGAAGATCGCGCCGGCTTGCGGCGTTTGCAGCCAGCGCACGAACGCGCCGGCCCGTGGCTGGGTGCTGGCGCGGATGCGCGCCACCGGATAGACGATGGGCGGATGCGAACCGGGCGGGAACGTCGCCAGCACGCGCACGCGCGGTTCCGCCTTCGCGTCGCTGCCATAGACCACGCCGAGCGGCGCTTCCGCGCGCGCGACGAGCAGCAATGCCGCGCGCACGTTTTCGGCCTGGGCGAGGCGCGGTTGCAATGCGTTCCACATGCCCAGCGATTCGAAGCTGGCTTTCGCGTACTTGCCGGCCGGCACGCTGTCGACCAGCGCGACCGCGAGGCGGCCGTCGGCGCCGAGCAAGGGCAGCAGGTTCGAGCCCTTGTGCAAGGCCAGGGCAGGTTGCGTGCTGTCGGCGGGCGCGACCAGCACCAGCGTGTTGCCGAGCAGCGAACGCCGGCTCGCGTTGTCGATCAGGTTCTTGCCCTGCAGTTCGTCCATCCAGTCGAGGTCTGCGGACACGAACACGTCGGCCGGCGCGCCCTGTTCGATCTGCCGCGCCAGCGCCGAGCTCGCCGCATACGAAACGACCACCTGCTGCCCGGTTTCCTGGCCGAACCTGGCCGCGGCCTCGTCCATCGATTCCTTCAGGCTCGCCGCGGCGAACACGGTGATCGGCTTGTCGCCGGCCTGCGCGGTGGAAGCGAACACGGAGGCCAGCGCGAACAGCAGCGCGGCGACATGCATGCGGAACGGGTTCATGGGATTCGCCTCAGGGGGTGGACACGGTGATGGAGTCGAGCTGGCGCACCCAGCGCGCGGGGCGCGCGTCGTCGGGAACGATGAGTCGCAACGGGCCGTCGTCGCCGAGCGGCTTGCCGTCGCAGCGATCGACCACGTACACGCGGCGTGCGCCGGTGGCCGGATCGAGTTCGCCCAGCGAGAACGCCACGCGGTAACCGTCGCGCGCGCCGGCTTCGACGAAGCGGGCGAGTTGCGCGGCGCCGCGCAGTTCGCCTTCGGGCATGGCGCCGGCCTGGCGCAGCAGTGCGACCAGCGGCACGCCTTCGCAAACGTAGTGGTGGCCATGCGCGTCGGCGGACACGGCTTCGTGCGGCAGGGCGGCCAGGGTCGCCGCATCGAGCGGGACCGCCACCCGATCCGCGCCCGCATCGGCGGCCTGCGCGGGCAGTGCGCAGCAGCAGGCGAGGGCGAGCAGGAGGGAAGCGCGCATCGTCAGATCCGGTCGACGGGGAGTTTCAGGTAGCGCACGCCATTGTCTTCCGCATCGGGCAACGCGCCGGCGCGGATGTCGACCTGCACCGCGGGCAGGATCAGCGCCGGCATCGCCAGGGTCGCGTCGCGCGCCTCGCGCATGGCCACGAATTCGGCTTCGGAAATCCCGTCGCGCACGTGGATGTTGGCGCGCTTCTGCTCGCCGATAGTGGTTTCGCAGGCGACTTCGCGACCGCCCGGGCCGTAGTCGTGGCAGACGAACACGCGGGTGGAGTCGGGCAATTCGAACAGGCGCCGGATCGAGCGGTACAGCGTGGCCGCGTCGCCGCCGGGGAAATCGCAGCGCGCGCTGCCGCCGTCGGGCATGAACAGCGAATCGCCGGTGAACAGCGCGTCGCCGACGAGGTAGGCGTTGCTGTCGCTGGTGTGGCCGGGCACCGCGATCACCCGCGCTTCGAGTTCGCCGATGGCGAACGCTTCGCCGTCTGCGAACAGGCGGTCGAACTGCGAACCGTCGACCGGGAAATGCTCGCCGAGGTTGAAGACCGGGCGGAAGGTCTCCTGCACCGCGCGGATGCCGCTGCCGATCGCGAGCGTGGCCCGTGGCCAGTGCGCGGACTTCAGCCAGTGCGCGGCGCTGAGGTGGTCGGCGTGCGCATGGGTTTCCAGCAGCCAGCGCACTTCCAGTCCGCGCTCGCGCACGAAATCGACGAGTCGCTGCGCGGAGCTTGTGGACGTGCGCGCGGATTTCGTGTCGAAGTCCAGCACCGGGTCGATCACCGCCGTTTCGGTGCCGCCCGGCGCGTGGACCACGTAGCTCCATGTGTTGCTCTCGGCATGGAAGAACGGGGTGACCGAAGGCGGGCGGGCGTTCGCGTTCATGGAAGCGTGGCCGGATTCGTAGCGGCCATCTTGGCCCATCGCGGCCCGGCTTGCGACGATGGCCGGGCGGTAGCCTTCATCGCAGCCAGAACGCCAGCCAGGACGCGGCGGCCGCCGGCCACAACACCCACGGCGAAAACACGCGGCGCAGCCACGCGCGTTCGAAGCGGAAGCCGCTGCCGTGCACGAACAGGCCGCAGACCGCGACCAACGCCAGGGTCATCATCCCGTGCTCGGCGCCGGTGAGTTCCCGGCCGCGCGCGGCGGGCAGGAACAGCAGTCCGAACGCCAGCGCGGCGCCGAGCAGCAGCGACAGCGTCCGCGCCATGCTCAGGGTTGCTTGAACGGCGCCTCGTGCCCGCGCTCCTGGTCGCTGTGCACCTCGTACCACATGGCGTTGAGGATGGCGAAGGCCGCCGCGAACGCGAGGCCGAGGATCCATGAGAAGTACCACATCAGTAACCGCCTCCTTCGCGTGCCTGTTCTTCGACGTGCGCGCGCGTCACCTTGCCGCGCATGATCCGGAACGCCCAGGTGCTGTAGGCCAGCACGATGGGCAGGAACACCGCGGTCGCGAACAGCATGATGCCGAGCGTGCGCTGGCTGGACGACGCGTCCCAGATGGTCAGCCCGTGCGCCGGGTTCGTGGACGAGGGCATCAGGAACGGGAACAGCGCGATGCCGGCGGTCAGCACGATCGCGGCCAGCGCGATGCAACTCGTGGCGAAGGCCAATGCGCGGTTGCGCAGCAGCGCGACCGCGAGCAGCGCGAGCACCGCGATCGCGGGAACCAGCCACAGCGTCGGGTGCGCCCGCTGGTTCGCCAGCCATGCGCCAGCTTCCACCGCCACCTGCTTGCCCATCGGGTTGGAGGCGGCATCGGCCATCACGGCGCTGGTAACGACGTGCCCGGGCAGCACCGCCAGCCACGCGCCCGCGGCCACGAAGGCGGCAAGGGCGACGATGGCGGCGATGCGCGCGACGCCGCGCGCGCGGTCGCCGACGGCGCCTTCGATCTTCATCGCGCCGAAGATCGCGCCGTGCATCGCCAGCATCGCCAGGCTGACCACGCCCGCCAGCAGCGCGAACGGATGGAACAGCCCGAAGAAACTGCCGTCGTAGACCGGACGCATCGCATCGGTGAAATGGAACGGCACGCCGAGGAACAGGTTGCCGAAGGCGACGCCGAATACCAGCGAGGGCACCGTGCCGGCGATGGCCAGCGCCCAATCCCAGAGGTTGCGCCACGCCGGGTGCGCGACCTTGTTGCGGAAGTTGAAGCCGACCGGACGCAGGATCAGCGCCAGCAGCACCAGCAGCATCGCGAAATAGAAGCCCGAGAACGAAGCCGCGTACAGCACCGGCCACGCCGCGAACACCGCGCCGCCGCCGAGGATGAACCACACTTGGTGGCCTTCCCAGTGCGGTTCGATCGCCTCCAGCGCCATCCGCCGCTCGGTGTCGTCGCGGGTGATGAAGCGGTAGATCGCGCCCAGGCCGAGGTCGTAGCCATCGGTGACGGCGAAGCCGATCAGCAGCACGCCGAGCAGTAGCCACCAGGTTTCGCGCAGGGTGCCGTAGTCAAACATGGCCGTCCTCCTTCGCGTGGGTGGAAGGGGCGTTTGTTTCGTACGCCAGGCGTGCGTCCGGCAGCGGCCAGAACTTCAATCCGTCCGGCCCGGCCTTGGCCATCCTGCGCATCAGGTACACGTCGAACACCGCCAGCGTGGTGTACAGCAGCACGAAGCCGGCCAGGCTGCCGGCGACCTGCCCGGCGCTGGTGGACGACACGCCCATGAAGGTCGGCAGCACGCCGTCGATCGCCCATGGCTGGCGGCCGTATTCGGCGACGATCCAGCCCAGTTCCGCTGCGATCCACGGCAGCGGCAGGCTCCATAGCGCGATGCGCAGGAAGCGCGGGTTCTCGAGCTTGCGCTTGCTGGCGAGCACGAACGCCCACGCGAACAGCGCGATGAAGAAGAAGCCCAGCGCGACCATGATCCGGAACGAGAAGAACAGCACCGGCACGTTCGGCACCGTGTCCCACGCCGCGCGCTCGATCACCGCGTCGTCGGCCCTGGCCGGGTCGTCGACGTATTTCAGCGTGAGCAGGCCGAAGCCGAGGTCCCCGCGTTTGGCGAGGAAGGCCTGCTGCTTCTCCGGGTTGGTGCGGTCGGCGCGCACCGCGGCCAGCGCCGAATACGCCTCGATGCCGTTGCGGATGCGCTGCTTGTTGGCGTCCACCAGTTCGTGGATGCCCGGCACCTGTTCGTCCAGCGAGCGCGTCGCGATCAGCCCCAGCGCCCACGGGATGCGGATCGCGGCCTTCGTCTCGCGATCGCGCATGCTGGGGATGCCGAACAGGGTGAACGACGCCGGCGCCGGGGCGGTGTGCCATTCGGCCTCGATCGCCGAGACCTTCATCTTCTGGTTCTCGGAGGCGGTGTAGCCGCTCTCGTCGCCCAGCACCACCACCGATAGCGCCGATGCCAGGCCGAAACTCGCGGCCACCGTCAGCGAGCGCTTGGCGAACTGCAGGTTGCGGCCCTTCAGCAGGTAGTACGCGCTGATCGACAGCACGAACATCGATCCGGTGACGTAGCCGGCGCTGACCGTGTGCACGAACTTCGACTGCGCCACCGGGTTGAACAGCACCGCGGCGAAGTCGGTGACTTCCATGCGCATGGTCTCGAAGTTGAACTCCGCGCCGACCGGGTACTGCATCCAGCCGTTGGCGATCAGGATCCACAGCGCCGAGAAGTTCGCCCCCAGCGCCATCAGCCAGGTCGTCACCATGTGCTGCAGCCGGCTCATGCGGTTCCAGCCCATGAAGAACAGGCCGACGAAGGTGCTTTCGAGGAAGAAGGCCATGAGCCCCTCGATCGCCAGCGGCGCGCCGAAGATGTCGCCGACGTAGTGCGAGTAGTAGGCCCAGTTGGTGCCGAACTGGAATTCCATGGTGATGCCGGTGGCCACGCCCATGGCGAAGTTGATCCCGAACAGCACGCCCCAGAACTTCACCATCTGCTTCCAGATCACGCGCCCGGTCATCACGTACACGCTTTCCATGATCGCCAGCAGCAGCGCGAGGCCCAGCGTCAGCGGCACGAACAGGAAGTGGTAGAGCGCGGTGACCGCGAACTGGAGGCGCGACAGATCGACGACGTGCAAGTCGGGCATGGCCGTTACCTGGAGGGGATGTGCATGCGCTGGCCCGCGGCGCCGGCATCGATGTCCGGGCGCGAGGAGGGGCCGAAGAAGAAGGCGTAGAGCAGCGCGATCAAGGCCAGCTTCGCGGCCAGGATCCAGCCGAGGTGGCGGCGCAATCCGCGCAACGCGGATCGTTGCGGCGCCTCGGCGTTTCCTGCGATCGGGGGATCCATCTGCGGCGAACAGGCCCGTGGATGCGGGCCGCCATTTTAATTCGACGGGCGCCGCGCATCAATTCGCGGCAGGCGCGCCCTGGTGGCCGAGCGTGTCGTTGAGGATGCCGGCGAGCCGCCACGCGGCCTGGCGGATGCGCTGCTCCGCCAATGGGCGGAATGCATCGAGGTAGGCGTCGTCGAGCTTGTGGCCGTCGGGATAGATGTGCCGCGCCTCGATCAGCCGGCAGGATTCCTTGGCCCATGCCATCGGCGCGAACAGCGGCGCCTCGTTCGATGGCGGCCATGGCAGCGCGTCGAGCCTTTGCGTGTATTGCGGCAGCGTCAGGCCGCGCGCGCCGAGGATGTAGTAGTCCCACACCGAATGCAGGTTGGTGCCCATCACCCCGTCGACGTACTTGTCCTTCGCATACGCTTCGGGTTCGAGCGCGGTGGTGAGGCTGATCTGGTAGCCGTTGCCGCCCGCATCGGTGCGGTCGCCCGCATGCAGCGGCTGGTGCGCGTCGCCGATCAAGTGCACGAGGAACTTCAGCGCGTCGCGCCGCGCTTCGCGCGGTTGCGTCGCGTCGGCGAGGATCGCGCGCTGCCGTTCGATCTGCGCGACCACGCAGCCGCCGTCCGGGCAATCGCGGATGGGGTCGAAATCGCAACCGCCGCCCTGCGCGTTGATGTAATGCCAGCGCGAGGTCTGCTTGAACCGCGCCGGATCCTCGTTGCGCATCGCGTCGGCCCAGTAGGCGACGCCGGCCAGGGTCGGGTCGGGTTCGCCGGCCAGCAGTTCGCGCACCCGTGCCTCGGTTTCGGGGGTCAGGTGGCGCTCGGCGATGGCGCCGACCATGCGGTGGCCGAGCGCGGCCCAGGCACCCGCGTCGGACGCAACGAAGGACAGGCACAGCACGAGCGCGATCGCGCATGCTTTCAACCGACTGGGGCGGGGTTGGGCCATGCCGGGAGGATAGCCCGGCATGGCGGGCGGAGGGTAATCGGCCGCCGCTTCGCCCGTAACGAGAATTTGCTCAGAACGAGAATACGTAGGCGACGCCGTAGGCGGACGGATCGATGTTCACCGTGTTCCGCGTGCCGAGGTCGGCGCCGTCCAGTTTCACCTTGGTGTCGATGTCGATCTTGCGGTAGTCGATGCGGATCGCGCCGCGGTTGCCGACGCGGAAATCGACGCCGAGGTGCGCGGCGAGTCCCCACGAATCGGAAAGTTCGAGGTCGCTGCCGGCGATGGGGCCGCTGGAATCGGTGTCGAAGAAGGTCGTGTAGTTGACCCCGAGGCCGACGAAGGGGCGAACCCTGCCTTCGCCGAAGTGGTATTGCAGCGAGACGGTCGGCGGCAGTTGCCGGGTCGAACCGACCTTGCCCACGCCATCGACCGAAATGCCGTGCTGGAACGGCACGGAGGCCAGGACTTCGATGCCGAGGTGGTTGCGCACGAAGTATTCGGCGGTGATGGTCGGGCGCGTGCTGTCGCCGACGTCCATGTGCAGGTCGCCCAGCGGGGTGGCGGCCAGGGTGCCGTTGCCGGACTTGGGCGCGACGTCGTGGACGCCGACGCCGATGGTCCAATCACCAGCGGATTGGGCGAACGCGGGGAAGGCCGCCAGCGCCAGGGCGGCGGCGAGCGTGGTGCGGATGATGCTCATGGGGGGACTCCGATGGCCGTGGTTTTCGGCTGGAACCCAGTCTCCGCGCATGCTGGCGGCGCCGTGTTGACGTGGATCAAATCCGCGGCCGCTGGCTCGCGGGCGCCGCGCGGGTAAAATGCGCCTTCCACGGATTCCAGACCCACGGGAGCGGCTGCAATGGCGATCAAGGTAGGCATCAACGGCTTCGGCCGCATCGGCCGCAACGTGCTGCGTTCGGCGGTGCAGAACTTCGCCGGCGACATCGAGATCGTCGCCATCAACGACCTGCTGGAACCCGACTACCTCGCCTACATGCTGAAGTACGACTCGGTGCACGGCCGCTTCAAGGGCGAGGTCTCGGTCGAGGGCAACACGCTGGTCGTCAACGGTAGGAAGATCCGCCTGACCCAGGAAAGCGACCCGGCCGCGCTGAAGTGGGACGAAGTCGGCGCCGACGTTGTGATCGAATCCACCGGCCTGTTCCTCGACAAGGCCACCGCGCAGAAACACCTCGACGCAGGCGTGCAGAAGGTGATCCTGTCGGCGCCGTCCAAGGACGACACGCCGATGTTCGTGTTCGGCGTGAACAGCGACAAGTACGCCGGCGAAGCGATCATCTCGAACGCCAGCTGCACCACCAACTGCCTCGCGCCGATCGCCAAGGTGCTGAACGACAAGTGGGGCATCAAGCGTGGCCTGATGACCACGGTGCACGCGGCGACGGCGACGCAGAAGACCGTCGATGGTCCTTCGAACAAGGACTGGCGCGGCGGCCGCGGCATCCTCGAGAACATCATTCCCTCGTCCACCGGCGCCGCGAAGGCCGTGGGCGTGGTCATTCCCGAATTGAACAAGAAGCTCACCGGCATGAGCTTCCGCGTGCCGACCAGCGACGTCTCGGTGGTCGACCTGACCTGCGAACTCGAGAAGCCCGCGACCTACGCCGAGATCTGCGCGGAAATGAAGGCGCAGAGCGAAGGCGCGCTGAAGGGCATCCTCGGCTACACCGAGGACAAGGTCGTCGCCACCGATTTCCGCGGCGACGCGCGCACCTCCATCTTCGATTCCGAAGCGGGCATCGCGCTGGATTCGACCTTCGTCAAGCTGGTCAGCTGGTACGACAACGAGTGGGGCTATTCGAACAAGTGCCTCGAGATGGTCAAGGTGGTCGCGGCGAAGTAGGTTCCGCGGCCGGCGCGGCCCTGCATCGCCGATGAGGCCCGTGTCCGCGCCGGATCGGCCGCTGTCGCCGATTGCGTGGCGCTGGCTGCTCGCCATCGCCGTCGCGCGGCTGCTGCTGCACCTGTGCACCAACGGCCAGTACGGGTTCCACCGCGACGAGCTCGCGGTGCTCGACGATGCACGCCGGCTGGCCTGGGGCTACGTCGCCTATCCGCCGCTGGTGCCGTTCCTTGCGCGCATCGGCATGGAAACGCTCGGCACCACGCTGGTCGGTTATCGCCTGTTTTCGGGCATCGCGCAGGCCGCGGCGACGCTGCTCGCCGGCCTCATCGCGCGCGAACTCGGCGGCGCGCGCGGCGCGCAACTGCTCGCGTCGCTTGCGCTGTGCTGCGTACCGTTTTCGCTGCTCGCCGGCTCGATGTTCCAGTACACCAGCCTCGATTACCTGTGGTGGGTACTGGCGGCATGGACGTTGCTGCGGATCGCCAACGGTGGCGACCCGCGCTGGTGGCTGGCGCTCGGCGCCGCCATCGGTCTCGGCATGCTGACGCGCTACACGATGGCGATCTGCGCGATTGCCATCGCGGTATCCGTCATGACGACGCCATTGCGCCGGCACCTGGCCACGCCATGGCCGTGGCTCGGCGCGCTGCTGTCGCTGTTGCTGTTCGCGCCGAATGCATGGTGGCAGTGGAAGCACGGCTTCGTCTACCTCGATTTCGTGCACGCGATCCATGCGCGCGACGTGCGCATCGGCCGCACCGACGGTTTCCTTCCGGGGCAATTGCTGGTCGGCGCGGGCCCGTTGCTGGCGCCGCTGTGGATCGCCGGGCTGGCGTGGCTTTCGTTCGCTAAAACCGCACGGCCGTGGCGCGCGATCGCGTGTTGGTATGCCGTGGCGCTGCTGCTGTTCTGGCTATCGAAGGCGCGCGATTACTACCTCGCGCCGGCCTATCCGATGCTGCTCGCCGCCGGTTGCGTCGCGCTGGCCACCGGCCTTGCGCGCCTGCGCCCGCGTTTCGCGATGCCCGCGCGCATCGCGGCGGGGCTGGTGGCGTGCGCGGCATTCGTGCTGGCCGTCGTCGTCGCGCTGCCGGTGTCGCCGGTGGGTTCGGAGGGCTGGCGCATCGCCCGGCGCGCGCACGACAATTTCGCCGAACAAGTGGGCTGGCCCGAACTGGTGGCGCAGGTCGCCGCGGTCTACCGCGCCTTGCCGGAAGCCGAACGCGCGCACACCGCGATCTTCGCCAACAATTACGGCGAGGCTGGCGCGATCGACCTGTACGGGCCGGCGCATGGATTGCCGCGCGCGATCAGCCCGATCAACAGCTACTGGGCGCGCGGCTATGGCGACGCGGCGCCGACCACGGTGATCGTCCTCGGCGACGATGCCGAGGGCATGGCCGACACGCCTGCCGATTGCGCGCTCGCCGCGCGCGTGCGCATCCCGCATGGCGTGGAGAACGAGGAAAGCGGGCACCCCGACATCTACGTCTGCCGCAACCTGCGCATCGACTGGGCAAAGGAATGGCCGCGGATGCGCCGCTTCGGTTGAGGCGCCGGCCAACATTGCGGCGCGATTCCACGGATCGCCGCACCCGCGGGGTTTCGCCTTCACGGCGGGCCGATTAGGATCGCCGCGTGACGGGACCGGACGACAACCGCGCCGCTAGCTGGAGCCTGCGCCGCAGCCTGACGCGGATGCTAGTCCTGGCTGCACTGGTGCCTGCGCTGGTGTTCGGCATGGCCCTGCTCTGGAGCCAGTGGCAGCGCGATCGCAGCGACCTGTTCCTGCGCCTGTCCACTGGCGTGCAAAGCAGCGCAAGCACCTTCGATGATTTCCTCGACGGCCATCTTGCGGGCGTGCGCCTGCTTGCCACTAGCCCGGCAGCCGAATCCGCGTCGCCGGCAAGCGGAACCGCGGTGCCCGACGAGGAACTGGACCGCCTGCTGAAGGCCTATCCGTCCTTCCTGCGCGCGCTCGCCACCGATGCCGATGGCCGCATCGTCGCGGCGCATGCGCGCAACGGCCGTCCGCTCGCGCGCGCCGAGGAACAGGCGGCGGATCGCGACTGGTTCCGCATGCCCCGCGACAGCGGGCTTCCGCATGTCTCGGAGGCGTATCGCGCGCGCATCTACGGCGACGAGGCCCTTGTCGCCGTGTCCGCACCCATGTTCCGCGACGGGCGATTCGCCGGCGTGTTGCAGGCGTCCCTGCCGGTCGAGCGCCTGGTGCGCGAACGCGCCAATACCTTGCGCAGGCGTGGCTTGGAACTGCTGCTGCTCGATCGCGGCGGGCGCGTCGTGTACGCAAGCAGCAACTTGCGCTGGCATTTCCTGGATTCGATGGGCGCGCTCGGCGCCGATATCCGCGGCGGCGCCGTGGCATCCGGGCAAATCGCGCAGGCGCGCATCCTGCCGGGGCTGCTGGCCGGCGACGAACGCGCCTATGTGGATGCGATGCGGATGCGCAGCGGATGGACGGTGGCGGTGATCGCGCCCGAGCAGCGGTTGCTTGCGCCCAGCCTGCCGCGGCTCGGACTCCTGCTCGGCCTGCTCGCGGTGACCACGCTCGGCATCCTGCTTGCGTTGTGGCGCATGCGCCGCCTGCTCGCCAGCAACATGGGTCGCCTGCTGGCCAGCCTCCACGGCTATGCGCTCGGCGGCAAGCTGGATCCGCGCCAGCTCACGCGCATGCCGGAGGAACTGCAACCGCTGGCGGGCGGCATCGGCGACCTCGCCGCGCGCATGAACGACGCGTTTGCGGAACTGCGCGAAGTGCTCGACCAGCGCGAGCATGCCATCGCCGAACGCACCGAATCGTTGCGCGAGGCGGTGGCCGAGCTCGACCGCCTCAGCCGCACCGACGCATTGACCGGATGCCTGAACTACCGCGGCTTCCAGGAACTGGCGTTGCGGCTGTGGCAATCGGCGCACGACCGCGGCGCGGCCTTCGCCGTGCTCGCGATCGACATCGACCACTTCAAGGCCTACAACGACCATTACGGCCACCTGCACGGCGACGGCGCGTTGAAACGCTTCGCCGGCGCGGTGCGCAGCGCGCTGTTGCATGCCGACGACGTGCTCGCGCGGCAGGGCGGCGAGGAATTCGCGGTGCTGCTGCCCGATGCGACGCTGCAACAGGCGCGCGTGGCGGCGGCGCGCATCCGCGAACGCCTGCGCGAAGCCGACATCGCCCACGTCGGTTCGCCGACCGGGCGCATGACCGCGAGCATCGGGATCGCCGCGATGGCGCCGGGCGACCCGGTGCCGCTCGGGGCATTGCTGACGGGGGCCGATGCCGCGTTGTACCGCGCCAAGACGGCCGGCCGCGACCGTGCCGAGGCCTGAACCGCGAATTCGCGCTCAGTCGGGCAAACCGACCTGCCGCAGCAACTGCGGATAGCGCGGATCGCCGCGCAGGTTGCGAAGCACCGGGTCGTACTTGAGGTACTGCACGCCGGCGTCGCGCTGGGCGATCGCGCGCTGCAGCCATGCGAACGCCGCGTCGCGCGCATTGCGCCAGGCATGCACGCTGGCGACCTGGTACGCGGCATGGTGGGCATCGGCCTCGACCAGCGCCTGCAGGCTCGCGTCCGAACCGGGCGCATCGCCCAGGTCGTGCAGGGCCATCGCTTCGCCCATCATGCGGAAAGTCGTGTTGTCGGCGTGCCGATACCAGCGCAGCGCGGCAGCCGGGTCGCCCTGCAGCAGGCAGGCCGTCGCCATTCCCACCGGCGCGCGGCCGTGTTCGGGGGAAATATCCAGCGAGCGTTGCAGCGAAGCACGCGCCGCGTCGAAATCGCCCAGCGCGATCTGGTAACGGGAGACGATCTCCCAGGCCTGCGCGGAGAGCGGATCGAGCCCGGTCGCGAGCAGTGCCTGCTCCAGCGCCTCCGGCACGCGCCCGAGCGCGGCCAGCAAGCGGCTGTATTGCCAGTGCGTCATGACGTCGCCCGGGCTGAACCGGAGCGCCTGGCGGAAGTCCGCGTCGCCGCCGTGCCAGTCCTGTCCGAACACGAACCGGAGCACGGCCCGCGCGGCATAGGCTTCGCCCAGTTCGGGATCGCGCGCGACCGCGAGTTCGGCCGCATCGGCGGCGCGCGCACGGCCCGCGAGCATCAGCGCGTCGGTGTCCGTGTCGTCGGAGGCATAGGCCTCGGCCAGCGCCAGGCCCGCATGGGCGGCCGCGTAACCCGGTTCCAGTTCCACCGCGGCGCGGTATTCGGCGATCGCGCGCCGGAAGCCGTCGGCGGTCGCGCGGTTGAGGAACTGCCGCCCGAGCAGGAAATGGTTGTGGGCCACGGGGCCGGGCACGTGGTGGCCGGCGTGGCTGGGTTGCTGCGCCGGCAGCAGTTTCAGCTTGAGCGCGCCCACCACCGCCGCGGCGATTTCGTCCTGCACCGCGAAGATGTCGGTGAGCTCGCGGTCGTAGGCCTGCGACCAGAGGTGCGAATCGTCGCGCGCGCGGATCAGCTGCGCGGTGATGCGCACGCGGTCGCCGGATTTGCGCACGCTGCCCTCGAGCACGTTGGCGACGTTGAGCGCGCGGCCGATGTCGCCGATCGTGGTCGACTTGCCCTTGAACGAGAACGAGGACGTGCGCCCGGCGACGTGCAGGCCGGGCACCTGCGCCAGCAGGTTCAGCAGTTCCTCGGAAAGGCCGTCGGAGAAATAGTCCTGTTCCCGGTCCGAACTCATGTTCACCAGCGGCAGCACCGCGATGGACGCGGCGACCGGCGGCGCCGCGGGCGCGGGCGTGGATGCATGCATGCGTGAATCGTCGTCATCGCCGGCCGTCGCTTCCGCCGCGGGCGTCGCGCCGGTGCGCGCCAGGCGCGATTCGCGCACCACGCCGGCATCGGTCCAGGCGTAGCCCCACGAAAACAGCAGCGCGAACGGGAAGCCCAGCACCGCCAGCAGGATCAGCAGCCGCAGCACCCAGTTGGGGATGTCGAACGCGGGGATCAGCAACGCCGCGACCTGCAACAGCAGCCACGCCAGCGCGCAGTAGGCGACCGCCATGCGGATGACGTTGCGGCGCCTGAGTTCGGCCCAAAAACCACGCATCCCCGGTTCCTTCGCGCCCCCACGCCGAGGCGATGGTAGCCCATGCCGCGATCGCGCCGACCCGGTCCTGCCGGTTTGAAAGCGCGGCCCCCGCCCCGGACAATGGCCGGCCCCGATCCAAGGCCGCCCGCATGTCCATCCTCCGCATGACCGACCTCGACCTCGCCGGCAAGCGCGTGCTGGTGCGGCAAGACCTCAACGTTCCCGTCGCCGACGGCAAGGTCACTTCCGACCAGCGCATCGTCGCCTCGATTCCCACCCTGAAACACGCGCTGGCACAGGGCGCGGCGGTGATGGTCATGTCGCACCTCGGGCGGCCGAAGGAAGGCCAGTGGAGCGAAGCCGATTCGCTGGCGCCGGTGGCGAAGCGCCTGGGCGAACTGCTCGGCCGCGAGGTGCCGCTGGTGAAGGATTACCTCGACGGCGTCGAGGTGAAACCCGGCGAACTCGTGCTGCTCGAGAACTGCCGCATGAACGTGGGCGAGGGCAAGGACGACGAAGCGCTTTCGCAGCGATACGCCGCGTTGTGCGATGTGTTCGTCATGGATGCGTTCGGCACCGCGCATCGCGCGCAGGCGTCCACGCATGGCGTGATCAAGTTCGCGAAGCAGGCCGCGGGCGGGCCGCTGCTGATGGCCGAACTCGATGCGCTCGCGAAGGCGCTGGACAACCCGGCGCGGCCGCTGCTCGCCATCGTCGCCGGTTCCAAGGTGTCGACCAAGCTGGAACTGCTGTCCTCGCTGGTCTCGAAGGTGGACCAGTTGATCGTCGGCGGCGGCATCGCCAATACCTTTATCGCCGCCGAAGGTTTTTCGGTCGGCAAGTCGCTGGTGGAAATGGACCTCATCGACACCGCGAAAAAGATCATGGCCGATGCCAAGTCGCGCGGCGCCGACATCCCGATTCCGGTCGATGTCGTGGTCGCGCCCGGATTCAGCGCGAACGCGCCGGCGACGGTGAAGGCGGTCGATGCGGTCGGAAGCGAGGACATGATCCTCGACATCGGTCCGCAAACCGCGGAGAACTACGCAGGCCTGATCGCGAAGGCGGGGACGGTGGTATGGAACGGCCCGGTCGGCGTGTTCGAGTTCGATGCCTTCGGCAAGGGCACCGAAACCTTGGCGCGCGCGATCGCCGCGTCGAAGGCGTTCTCCATCGCCGGCGGCGGCGACACCCTCGCGGCGGTGGACAAGTACGGCATCGAAGCCGACGTGTCCTACATTTCCACCGGCGGCGGCGCCTTCCTCGAATTCCTCGAAGGCAAGACCTTGCCGGCGGTGGCGGCGCTGGAAGCGCGGAGCTGAAAACCTGTCCATGCTCCTGCTGCGCTCGGCATGCGGCCCGCGTGCGGTGCTCGCAATGCTCACGTATTTCGACATACGTTGCGCTTGCTGCGCTCCACCACGTGCCACCTGCCATCGCTCGCGACGGAGCGTGAACAGGTTTTGACGTCAACCGTGCCGCTCGCGCCACTCCGTCGCGAGCACGCCGAACAGTTCCGAATCTGTCGCCGAATCGCCGACGAAGAAACGTTCTCGCAGCACGCCTTCACTGCGGAAGCCGAGGCGTTCGAGCACGCGGCGCGAGGCGTCGTTGCGCGGATCGATGTCGGCTTCCACGCGGTGCAGGTCCAGCGCGCGCAGCGCCCAGTCGATCGCCAGCGTCACCGCTTCGGACGCGAGGCCGCGGCCCCAGTGGTCGGAACGCAGCGCGTAGCCGACTTCGGCGCGGCGGTGGCGCGGATCGAAATGGAACAGGGTGCAGGTGCCGACGGCGCGGTCGTCGCTGCCGGTGATCACCCAGTTGATCAGCTCGCGTCGTTCGAACGCTTCGAGCATTTCACCGATCAGCCCCTCGGCTTCGCCGCGATCGCGCATCGGCGCGCGGCTCCAGTAGCGCATCACCTCGGGGTCGGAGAACAACGCGAACAGGTCGTCGATGTCGTCGGGCGTCGGCCCGCGCAGGCACGTCCGCTTGCCGCGCAACCGCGGGAAGGCGGGTAGCGCGGCGAGGGTCGCGGCGATGTCGATGCGGCGGTCGGTCGCCATGTCGCGTGGCTGTGCTAGCGTGCGGGCGGGGAGAGAGCATGCCATGACCGAACACCGCCGCCGCACCAAAATCCTCGCCACGCTGGGGCCCGCGACCGACAAGCCGGGGGTGCTCGAACGCATCCTGCTGGCAGGCGTCGACGTGGTCCGGCTCAATTTTTCGCACGGCGATCCGTCCGGGCAGGAAGCGCGAGCCGCGCAGGTGCGCGAAGTCGCCGCTAAGCTCGGCCGCGAGGTCGGCATCCTCGCCGACCTGCCTGGCCCGAAGATCCGGGTCGAACGCTTCGCCGCGGGCAAGGTCGCGCTCAAGGCCGGCGCGCGCTTCGACCTGGTCGCGAGCGACGATGCCCCGCCCGGCGACGAACGCCAGGTCGGGGTCAGTTACCTCGGCCTGCCCGGCGACGTCGCGCCCGGCGACGTGCTGCTGCTCGACGACGGCCTGGTGCAGTTGCGGGTCGAGCGGGTCGAGGGCGAACGCATCGTCACCGCCGTGCTCAACGACAGCGTGCTGTCCGACCGCAAGGGCCTGAACAAGCAGGGTGGCGGGCTTTCGCTCGGCGCCATCACCGAGCGCGACCGCGAGCTGATCGCCATCGCCGCGCGCATCGGCGCGGACTTCATCGCGGTGTCGTTCTGCCGCGACGCCGCCGACATGCACGAAGCGCGGCGGGTCGCGCGCGCGGCCGGCAGCGATGCCGCGCTGGTGTCGAAGATCGAACGCACCGAAGCCATCGAGAACCTCGGCGAGATCATCGACGCCAGCGACGTGGTGATGGTCGCGCGCGGCGACCTCGGCGTGGAGATCGGCGACGCGGAACTCCCCGGCCTGCAGAAGCGCATCATCCGCGAATCGCTGGCGCGCAAGCGCGTGGTGATCACTGCGACGCAGATGCTGCAGTCGATGGTCGACAACCCGATCCCGACCCGCGCCGAGGTGCTGGACGTGGCCAACGCTGTGATCGACGGCACCGACGCGGTGATGCTGTCGCAGGAATCGGCGGCCGGGCAGCATCCGGTCGCGGCGGTGGAGGCGATGGCGCGCATCTGCATCGGCGCCGAGCGCAGCTTCGAGTGCGACACCGATTTCGAGAAGGCGCAGCGCAACCTCGAGCGCGCCGACCAGGCGATCGCCATGGCCGCGATGTTCCTGTCCGAGCACATCGGCGTCGGCGCGATCGTGGCGATGACCGAGTCCGGCGGCACGGTGCGCTACCTGTCGCGGTTCCGTTCCAACGTGCCGATCCACGCGTTCTCGCGCCACGACGGCGCGCGCCGCCGGATGGCGCTGATGCGCGACGTGTTCCCGTGGGATTACGACAGCCGCGGGCAGACGCCGCGGCAGGCCGCGCGCGGCAGCATCCAGACGCTGGTCGAGGCCGGGCTTCTCGAAGCGGGCGACCGAGTGGTGTTCACCAGCGGCGAGCACATGGAAACGCACGGCGCCACCAATACGTTGCGTTTGTTGCAGGTCGGCGAGGACGGCAAGGCCGAGGGGTTGGGGGAGTTGTAAAAACGCGGGTTTGCAGGGGTGTTCCGTGACGAAGACGAATGCGTTTTCGATTCTGTGCATGGTGATCCGGGCGATTGCGCTGTGGTCGGCCTTGCAGATCGTGATCGGTCTACCGATGCTGCTGCTCGCCACTCGAAATCAATCCGAGTTCTTCACGCCGGGCCAGCTTTTCCTCCTGTTCGCGGTGGTGTTCGTCGTTATGGCATTGCTGTGGATCTTCGCCGACAAGCTCGCGCGCCTCGCATTGACGCGTCCATCGGACCATGTATTCGAAAGCGATATCGATGCATCCACGTGGTTTGGGCTCATGCTCGCGGCGATCGGCGCTTGGCACCTGTTCGATGCTCTGATGCAGGGTTTCAGGTTATGGGCGCAAACCCAGATCGTTGCGGGTGTGAGCGCCGCCGACGTGCTCGCTTCCCTCAAGGGTCAGATCGCCGGATGCGTGCTGGAGGCGGTGATCTCTATCGCTTTGATCTTGGGCGGGCGCGGGATGGCGGCGGCCTTGTATCGGTTGCGCTATGCGGGGACGCCGGACCAGAACTGAGTTGCCTCCGAACTCCGGAGGTCGGACCGCGAGAAAGGCTATAATTCCGCCTCTTTCCTCCGCCCGAAAAGCCCGCCATGAGCATCGAACAACTCGCCGAAACCGCCCGCGCCATGGTCGCCCCGGGCAAGGGCATCATCGCCATCGACGAATCCTCCGGCACCTGCGCCAAGCGCTTCGCCGGGGTCGGCATCGACAACACCGAGGAAAACCGCCGCGCCTACCGCGAGCTGCTGCTGACCGCGCCGAACGCCAACGAATACCTTTCCGGCGCGATCCTGTTCGACGAAACCATCCGCCAGAAGACCAAGGATGGCGTGCCGTTCGCCAAATACATGGCCGACCACGGCATGATCCCGGGCATCAAGGTCGACAAGGGCACGCATCCGCTGGCCGGCTTCCCGGGCGAAGTCGTCACCGAAGGCCTCGACGGCCTGCGCGAGCGCCTGCAGGAGTACTACAAACTCGGCGCGCGCTTCGCCAAGTGGCGCGCGGTGATCAACATCGGCGAGGACATTCCGTCGGGCACCTGCATCGAGGCCAACAGCCACGCGCTGGCGCGCTACGCCGCGCTGTGCCAGGAGCAGGGCATCGTGCCGATGGTCGAACCGGAGGTGCTGATGGACGGCGACCACGACATCGAAACCTGCTACGAAGTCACCGAAGTCGTGCTGCGTTCGCTGTTCGACGCGTTGTACAACCAGAACGTGATGCTGGAAGGCACCATCCTCAAGGCGTCGATGGTCGTGCCCGGCAAGGACTGCCCGGAACAGGCCAGCGTCGAGGAAGTGGCCGAAAGCACGCTGATGTGCCTGAAGTCGGCGGTGCCGGCGATCCTGCCGGGCATCGTGTTCCTGTCCGGCGGGCAGAGCGACGAAGCCGCGACTGCGCACCTGAACGCGATGAACGCAATGGGCCCGAACCCGTGGCCGCTCAGCTTCAGCTACGGCCGCGCGATGCAGCAGGCCGCGCTCAAGCTGTGGTCGCAGGACATGGCCGGCAACTTCGCCAAGGCGCAGCAGACCGTGTACGAACGCGCGAAGGCGAATGGCCTCGCGGCGTTGGGGCAATGGCAGGGTTGATCTTGCTCGTCATTCCCGCGAAAGCGGGAATCCAGCGTCTTTGCCCTATGTAATTCGGTTCGATCGTTGCCGAAAGACGCTGGATGCCTGCCTGCGCAGGCATCACGGAGCAATGAAAACGCCGGCGAAAGCCGGCGTTTTTGTTTGCCCCTCATCCGCCTTCGGCACCTTCTCCCCGCACGCGGGGAGAAGGAAAAGCAAACCTCAACCCAGGCTCGCCAGCCACTCGTCGTCGGAACCGTCCGGCACGCCTTCGAACAAGGGCGTGGAGAAATAGCGTTCACCGGTGTCCGGAAGCATGGCGAGGATCGCGTCGCCTTGCTTCGCATCGTTCGCGGCGACGCGCAATGCCGCCGCAACTGTGGCGCCGGCGGAAATGCCGACGAACAGGCCTTCCTCCTGCGCCAGCCTGCGCGCGGTGGCGATGGCGTCGGCGTCGGAAATCGACAGCACCTGCGAGGCGACCTTGCGGTTCAGCACCTGCGGCACGAAATCCGGGGTCCAGCCCTGGATCTTGTGCGGCGACCAGTCCTTGCCCTGCAGCAGCGCCGCGACTTCGGGTTCGGCCGCGTGCACGCGCACTTCCGGGCGCGCGACCGCGAGCACTTCGCCGACGCCGGTGAGCGTGCCGCCGGTGCCCCAGCCGCTGACGAAATGATCGAGCCTGCGCCCGGCGAAATCGCGCAGGATTTCCGCGGCGGTGGTCTGCCGGTGGTATTCCGGGTTGGCCGGGTTCTCGAACTGGCGCGCGAGGAACCAGCCGTGCTTCTTCGCCAGTTCCTCGGCGCGGCGCACCATGCCGGTGCCGCGTTCCGCGGCCGGGGACAGGATCACCTTCGCGCCGTAGGCGCGCATCAGCTTGCGGCGTTCGATCGAGAACGAATCGGCCATCACCGCGACGAACTTGTAGCCGCGCGCGGCGCAGACCATCGCCAGCGCGACGCCGGTGTTGCCGGAAGTCGCTTCGATCACGGTGTCGCCGGGCTTGAGCAGGCCTTTCGCTTCGGCGTCGAGGATGATGGCGATGGCGAGGCGGTCCTTGACCGAACCGCCGGGATTGAACGATTCCACCTTGGCGTAGAGCTCCACGCCAGGCGGGGCGATGCGCTGCAGGCGGACGACCGGGGTGCGGCCGATGGTGTCGAGGATGCTGTCGTGGATCATGGCGTGGCTCCGCATGGGGGACGGAAGAAAAGACGCAGCGTGGCGCCACCGGCGGCCAGTGCCCGGCCAATGTGCCGCGTAACGCACGGTCTTGCCAGCGGTTGACCGCATCCGGTCGGGGCCGATGGCACATGGGGACATCACGCAGCGCCGGTAGAATCCGCAATTCCCCTCGCCAGGCGTGCCTTTCGATGCCGCTTCGCCGCTTCGCCCCCATCCTTTCCGCCATCCTGATGCTCGCCGCCTGCGGCAAGTCCGGGCCTGGGGAGCGCAAGGACGCGCCGGTCGTGGTGACCACGACGCGGGTCGCGGCGCAGCCGTGGCAGGACAGCATCGAGGCGCTGGGCACCGCGCGCGCCAACGAATCGATCGCGATCGTGGCCAAGGTCAGCGACGTGGTCACCCGGCTCGCCTTCGACAGCGGCGAGCGCGTCCGCGCCGGGCAGTTGCTGGTCGACATGAACAGCAGCGCGCAACGCGCCGACGTCGCCGCGGCCGCGGCCACGCTGCGCGACGCGGAACAGCAATTGCGCCGCGGCAGCGAACTCGCGCGCCAGCAACTCATCGCCCAGGGCCAGCTCGAGACCCTGCGCGCGAACCGCGATGCCGCCGCCGCGGCGCTGGCCTCGCGCCGCGCCGCAGTCGCCGACCGGACCTTGGTCGCGCCGTTCGCCGGCGTGCTCGGCCTGCGCCAGGTCAGCGTCGGCGCGCTGGTCGGCCCGGGCACGACCATCACCACGCTCGACGACGATTCGCGCATCAAGCTCGATTTCACCGTGTCCGAATCCGCACTGTCGTCGCTGGCGCGCGGGCAGGCGATCGGCGCGCGCAGCGATGCGTGGCCCGGCGTGTCGTTCGACGGCACAGTCGCCGACATCGACAGCCGCATCGATCCCGACACGCGTGCGGTGACGGTGCGCGCGGAATTGCCGAATCCCGATGGCCGGCTGCGCGCCGGCATGCTGCTGCGCGTCGCCGTGCGCCTGCCCGAACGCCAGGCGCTGGCGTTGCCGGAAATCGCCGTGCAGCAGGAAGGCACGCAGGCCGGCGTGTTCCGGGTCGGTGCCGGCGACAAGGTCGAGCTGGTGCCGGTGCAACTCGGCAGCCGCAACGCGGGCAAGGTCGAAATCGCGTCCGGGTTGAAGGCGGGCGACCGCGTCGTGGTCGAGGGCATCGTCAAGCTGCACGATGGCAGCAGCATCGTGGAAGCGGCGCCGGCCGCCCGCGACGCCACGCCAGCGGCCGCGGAATGAAGCTTTCCGACATCTCGGTCCACCGCCCGGTGCTGGCCACCGTCGGCAGCCTGCTGCTGGTGGTGCTGGGCGTGATCTCCTTCACCCGCCTGCCGTTGCGCGAATTGCCGGACATCGATCCGCCGGTGGTGTCGATCAGCACCACCTACACCGGCGCCTCGGCCGCGGTGATGGAAACGCGCGTGACCAAGGTGCTGGAGGACGCGGTCTCGGGCATCGAGGGCGTGGACACGCTGCGCTCGAGCAGCGAGAACGGCGTTTCCAACATCAACATCGAATTCACCCTCGGCCGCGACATCGAGAGCGCCGCGAACGACGTGCGCGACGCGGTCAGCCGCAACCTCGGCAAATTGCCCGACGACGCCGACCCGCCGCAGATCCGCAAGGTATCCAGCGATTCGGACGTCATCCTGTGGTTGAACCTCAGCGGGCCGGGCCTGGACACGCTGGCGCTGACCGATTACGCGCAGCGCTACCTCGTCGACCAGTTGTCGACGGTCGATGGCGTCGCCCAGATCCAGCTCGGCGGCGCGCAGGCCTACGCGATGCGCATCTGGATCGACCGCGCCGCGCTGGCCGCGCGCGGGCTGACCGTCGGCGACATCGAGGCCGCCTTGCGCGCGCGCAACGTGGACCTGCCGGCGGGCCGGCTGGAATCGAACGCGCGCGATTTCACCCTGCAGCTCGACCGCAGCTTCGCCGAGCCTTCGGATTTCGCGAAGCTGCCGATCGGCCGCGGCGGCGACGGCCACGTGGTGCAGCTGGGCGAAGTGGCGAAGGTGGAACTCGGTTCGGCCGAGCGCCGCGCCTACTACCGCACCAACGGCCGCCCGCAGGTGGGGCTGGGCATCATCAAGACCTCGACCGCCAACGACCTCGCCGTCGCCGACGGCGTGCGCAAGGAGATGGAGCGGATCAACCGCACCCTTCCGAACGGCATGAAGCTCGCGGTCACCTACGACGCGACCGTGTTCATCGATGTCGCCGTGCACGAGGTGTACAAGACCCTCGGCGAGGCGATCCTGCTGGTGCTGGTGGTGATCTGGCTGTTCCTCGGCAGCTGGCGCTCGGCACTGGTGCCGGCGGTGACGGTGCCGGTATGCGTGGCCGCGGCGTTCCTGCCGCTGCTGGTGTTCGGATTCTCGATCAACCTGCTCACGCTGCTCGCGCTGGTGTTGTCGATCGGCCTGGTCGTCGACGATGCGATCGTCGTGCTGGAGAACATCCAGCGCCGCGCCGACCTCGGCGAACCGGCGCCGATCGCCGCGCTGCGCGGCACGCGCCAGGTCGGCTTCGCGGTGCTGGCCACGACCGCGGTGCTGGTCGCGGTGTTCCTGCCCATCGCGTTCCTCGAGGGCAATAACGGCCGCCTGTTCCGCGAACTCGCGGTGGCGCTGGCCGGCGCGGTCGCCATCTCCTGCCTGGTCGCGCTGACGCTGACGCCGATGATGGGCTCGTTGCTGGTGCATCCGCACGGACGCGCCGCAGGCGATCCGGGCACCGGCATCAGCGGCTGGATGGAACGCCGCCTGCGTTCGCTCTCGCGCGGCTACCGCAAGGCGCTCGACCGCAGCATCGCGCATCCGTGGCTGTTCGGCGTGGCGATGCTCGCCGCGCTCGGCCTCGCCTTCGTGCTGTTCAAGGCGGTGCCGCGCGAACTCTCGCCGACCGAGGACCGCGGTTCCTTCAGCGTCTCGGTCACCGGCCCGGAAGGCGCGGGCTACGACTACACCGTCGCGCAGATGCAGCAGGTGGAACGCGCGCTGATGGGCCACATCGGCGATGGAAAGCCGGTTTATCGCGTGCTCAGCCGCGTACCCGGCAGTTACGGCCCGTCGGAGGACATGAACAGCGGCCGCGCGATCGTGATCCTCAAGCCCTGGGACGAGCGCGGCGAAAGTACCGACGAGGTGGTCGGCGACGTGCGCCGCGACCTGGCCAGGATCCCCGGCGTGCGCGCGGTGCCGCAGGTGCGCACCGGCCTGGTGCGCAGCGGCGGGCAACCGTTGCAGGTGGTGCTGGAAGGACCGGAGTATTCGCAACTCGTGCAGTGGCGCGACGCGCTGCAGGCGAAGATGGAGGCGAACCCCGGCCTGTACGGCGTCGATGCCGACTACAAGGAGACGCGGCCGCAAGTGCACGTCACCGTGGACCAGGCCAAGGCCGCCGACCTCGGCGTCACCGAGCAGGCGATCGGCGACGCGCTGCAGGCGATGATGGGTTCGCAGAAGGTCACCACCTTCGTGCGCCGCGGCCAGGAATACGACGTGATCCTGCAGGCCGCGCAGGGCGAACGCGCGTCGCCGACCGACATCGACAACCTGTACGTGCGCAGCCGCAGCGGCGAACTGGTGCCGCTGTCCAACCTGGTGAAGCTTGAGGAACGCGCCGAGGCCGGCAGCCTCAACCGCTTCAACCGCCTGCGCGCGATCACCCTGTCCGCCGGCATCGCGCCCGGCTACACGCTGGGCCAGGCCATCGACTGGGTGAACGCCACCGCGCGCACGACCCTGCCGCCGACCGCCCAGGTCGACTACAGCGGCCAGTCGCGCGAATACCTGCAATCCGGCAGCGCGGTGATGTTCACCTTCGCGATGGCGCTGCTGATCGTGTTCCTGGTGCTTTCCGCGCAGTTCGAGAGCTTCCTGCATCCGCTGGTGATCATGCTGACCGTGCCGCTGGCGGTGCTCGGCGCATTGCTCGGCCTGTGGCTGTTCGGCAAGTCGCTCAACCTGTTCAGCCAGATCGGCATCGTCATGCTGGTCGGGCTCGCGGCCAAGAATGGCATCCTGATCGTGGAATTCGCGAACCAGCGCCGCGACGCCGGCCTGTCGGTGCGCGAAGCCATCCTCGATGCCGCGGCCACGCGCATGCGGCCGATCCTGATGACCTCGATCGCGACCATCGCCGGCGCGCTGCCGCTGATGCTCGCCACCGGCGCAGGCGCCGGCAGCCGCACCTCGATCGGCGTGGTCGTGGTGTTCGGCGTGGCGCTGTCCACGCTGCTCTCGCTGTTCGTGGTGCCCGCGTTCTACCTGATCGTCGCGCCGCGCACGCGCCCGCCGGAGGAGCGCACACAGAAACTCGATGCGCTCGAGCGCGAGATCGCCTCGGTGGACGCCTCGCCGCATGCCTGAATCGATCGAGTCCTACCGCGATTTCGCCGCGTGGCGCGAGTCGGGCGTCGTGCACGCGCCATTGCTCGCTTCGAAGCGCCATTGGCCCGGACACTGCATCACTTGCGGCAGCAGCAGCGGATTCCGGATCGCCTGGACGAATCGGCGGCCGCCCGATTCGTTGCGAGAATCGCTGGCCTGCATCAATTGCGGAAGCAACGCGCGGCAGCGCGCCGCCACCAGCGCCATGATCCGGGAACTGGCTTCGGCCAGGCGGCCGCGTATCTACCTCACCGAGCAGGCCAGCCCGCTCTTCATCGCCCTGCATCGACGCTACCCGGGATTGGCCGGCAGCGAATTCCAGCCTTCGCTGGCGAAGCGGCTGAAGTTGTCGGCCTGGTTGTGGCGGCAGCGCGTATGGACCTGGGTGCGGCATCGGGACGCCACCGCGCTGGCGTTCGGCGATGCGTCGCTGGACGCGATCGTGTGCCTCGACGTGCTCGAGCACGTGCCCGATTTCCGCGCGGCGCTGCGCGAATTCGCGCGCGTGCTGAAACCCGGCGGCGCGCTCCTGCTCACCGTGCCCTGGTATTGGGATCGCGCGGAAAGCCGCGAAATCGCGCGGATCCGCGCCGACGGCGGCATCGAACACCTGCAACAACCGCCGGAATACCACGGCGATCCGCTCGGTGGCGGCGTGCTGTGCTTCCACCACTTCGGCTGGGACCTGCTCGAGGCGATGCGCGATTGCGGTTTCGCCGAAGCCGAGGCGTTGCGCGTTTCCGATCCCGGGCACGGACTACCCGAAGCGCAATGGGTGCTGCGCGCGCGCCGTTAGCCGATCGCGTTTTCCCGCACCAGCCGGCGGGCGTCACCAGTGGCTTGGCAGCTTCTTCCTGATCGCCAACCCGATCTTGGGAAGCTTGGCGACGAAGCCGCCGCGCTTCAGCTCGCGCAATACGTGGTTGACCATTTCCCGGCTCGCGCCGATGCGGTTGGCGATCTCCTGCTGCGTCAGTGCGCGCGGCAGGTAGAGGATGCCCCCCTCGAGGACGGCTTCCTCGCCGATCAGGGCGACGATGCGTTCGTACACATCGTCCAGCGCCATGCGCTTGAGCGTGCGGGTCGAGCGCCGCAGGAGGTGGATGAGCTTGTCGACCAGATGGCCCGCGAACTCCGGGTGCGTGCGCGCCAGCGTCCGCACCGTTTCGCCCGGGATCACCAGGCAACGCGAGGGCGCGACCGCGCGCACCGAGGCCGACCGCGGGTTGCCGTCCAGCGAGAGTTCGCCGAAATATTCCCCGGGCCGCAGCGTGCTGTAGACAAGCTCGCGGCCATTCTTGCTGGCGAAGGCCTGCAGTTCCCCGGACAGGAGGATGTAGAGATGGCTGGATGCCTCGCCTTCATGGAACAGGATGTCGCTGGCCTCGAAGTCCCTCGTTTCGCCATAGCCTTCGAGGCTTGCGAGGAGGTCCGGCGGCAATGGCGGAGATGACTCTTTGGCCATGGTCGGAGGAGTGGCTCGGGAAAGGGTTGCATCGGATGCCGGCGAACGAGTGCTTCGACCGCCGCGACCCGCAGTGCAGGTCAGTGGTGGATCATTGCCGAAGCACATGCGTCGAACTGCGACATGCGTGGCACTTCGCGCTCGCGGTGATTCGATCGGGAAGCATGGTGCGCGCGCTCAATCCTCCGCAATCGCTTGCATCCTGTCGACGGCACTGTTCCCGAATGGAGCCTTCGCGGCGGCCGCGGGGCATGCTTCGCCGGACCACTCCCACACTTCGGTGCCGGTCACGTACTGCGCGCACCAGGGCTTCCAGCATTGCGCGGTGCCGACGTAGAGCTTGTCGTGGTAGACGGCGAAGCTGCGCACGCCCCAGTTCATCCAGTTGCCGAAACCCACCGGCGCATACGCGCCGTCCTGCCCGACCATCATCTGCCAGTTCCCGCGATTGCCGTCAGGGCTGCGCGCGGCCTGGCCGCCTTCGCCGGCGAGCACGTTGAAGTTGCCCATGCCCAGCCACAGCTGGCCTTCGTATTCGATGAAGCGCCACGCAAAGCGATTGTCGACGTCGCCGGCGCCGTTGTCGTTGATCGTCGCGTAGCGGATGCCGTCGCGGGTGCGATAGACGCCGAAGCCCTTGTCCGAGAAGCCTTCCTCGTCGAAGTTGCCGGTGCCGAGGTACAGCATGCCGTCGTAGACGTACATCGACATCGTCGCGTTGTTGGATTCGATGCCGAAGCCGGACGGCACCGCCGCGTTCGGGCCGACGACCTGTTCGTAGTGGTCGCCGTCCGACGTGCGCCAGACCTGCAGCATCGTGTCCTGGTTCTTGGTGCCGATGTAGAGCTGCTTGCGGAACACCGCCATGCTGTGCATCGCGGAGTTGGAGGGATTGCCGAAACCGTCGGTGCTGACCGGCGAGAAGGTCGTGCCGTCGGCGCTGCGCCAGAGCTGGCCGCCGTTGCCCAGTTCGTTCTGGGTGCCGATGTAGAGCTGGCCCTGGAACACCGCGATGCCGCGCACGGCCTTGTTGGCCACGTCGCCGAAACCGTCGGCGACCAGTTGCTCCCAGTGCGTGCCGTCCGCGGTGCGCCACAACTCGGCGCCGGTGACCGTGTTGTAGGTGCCGGCGTACAGGTGGCCCTGGAACACGATCATGCTGCGGAAGCCCTCGTTTCCCGTCGCGGGGAGGCTTTCCTGCAGGACCTGCGTCCATTGCGCGCCGTCGTAGGCCCAGATTTCGCCGCCGGTGGTCTGGTTGAACGTGCCGACGTACAGCCGGTCCTGGAACACCTGCATGCTCCAGGCGTAGAGGTTGAACCGGTTGCCGAAGCCGCCGACGTTGGCGAGGCGGAAACTCGGCGTGCAATCGGCGAAGGAGGTCGCCGGAAGCATGGCGCCGGTGGCCAGGATGGCGGCAAGCACGGTTGCCCGATGGAGTTTGAACACGGCGCGCCCTCCCTGGATGCAGTCGACTTCCTGTATTTGGCGTTTGCCGTTACGACCCGTACACCGGCCTCAGTGGAGGAGGCGGCGCCTGTCCGCCGCGGTACGCGCGGCAGGGCAGGTTTCGCCGGACCACTCCCAGATCTCCGCGCCGGTCACGTCCGCATCGCACCAGTCCTGCCAGCACTGTGCAGTGCCGAGGTAGAGCTTGCCGTGGTATTCGGCGAAGGTACGGATGCCCCAGTTCATCCAGTTGCCGAAGCCGGTGGGCGCGTAGGTCGCGTTCGGGCCGACCATCATCTGCCAGCTGCCCGGCGCGCCGGTCGCGCTGCGCATGGCCTGGCCGCCTTCGCCGTTCTCGATGTTGAAGTTGCCGATGCCCATCCACAGGTAGCCTTGGTAGGCGAAGAAGCGCCACGCGAAGCGGTTGTCGATGTCACCGGCGCCGTTGACGGTGATCGGTTGCCATTGCGTGCCGTTGGTCGTGCGCAGCACGCTGAAGCCATTCAGCGGATCGCCGTTGTTCTTGGCGTTGCCGGTGCCGAGATAGAGCACGTTGTTGTAGACGTACATCGACTGGGTGAGGATGTTGCCGGCGATGCCGAAGCCCGACGGGCTCGATCCGTTCGGACCCACGACCTGTTCGTAATGGTCGCCGTCGCTGGTGCGCCAGACCTGGATCAGGCTGTCCTTGTTCTTGGTTCCGATGTAGAGCTGGTCCTTGAGCACGGCCATGCTGTGCATCGAGATGTTGCTGGTGTCGCCGAAGCCATCGAGGCTCACCGGTTCGAAGTTCAGGCCATCGGCGCTGCGCCACAACTCGCCGCCGCTGCCGGACGCGTTCTGCAGGCCGATGTACAACTGGTCGTGGAAGATGGCCACGCCGCGGATGGAGTCGTTGTTCTTGCTGCCGAACCCGCCCGACACGACCTTGCGCCAGCGCACGCCATCGGCCGTGCGCCACAGTTCCGCGCCCTGGGCGTCGTTGGTGCCGCCCGTGTACAGGAATCCGCGGAAGATAATCATGCTGCGGAAGCCGGTGTTGCCGGTCCTGCGCATGTTCTGCTGCAGCACCTTCTGCCACTGGTTGCCGTCGTAGGCCCAGATCTCGCCGCCGGTCTTCTGGTTCATCGTGCCGACGTACAGCTTGTCGTTGAAGACCTGCATGCTCCACGCGTACAGGTTCCAGCGGTTGCCGAAGCCGCCGGTGGCGACCTCGCGGAAGCTGGGTTCGCAATCCGCGCTGGCGGTTCGCGGCGCGATGGCGCCGCCGATCAGGATGGCGACGGCGGCGGCGAGCGCCGGGAATGACTTGAACATGACTCCCCCTTTGTGAAGCCGCGGCGCGCCGTGTTGCGCCCCGCGGGAAAACGAAACCACTCAATCCTTGCGTGTCATTTCCTGGTGCCGAGGAAAACCTGGTGCGGGACGATTTCCGCGGGCAATGGACGCACCAGCGTGTTCGGCTCCAGGTAATTGCGCCCGAGCACGAAGAACGGGGCGCCCGCCTTCAACCCGATCGGATTGGAGGCCGTCGGCGCCGGGATCGGCGCGCAATAAGGCTTGCCGGCGCAATCGTACGAGAACATGTAGGCGTAGAGGCCCTTGTAGGTGCGGACACGCGGATCGCGCGGGTTGGTGATGCCCGCATGGTAGAGCGCGCTCTGGTTGGTCAGGTCGGAATCGGACACCGACACGATGCTCGCGAGCTTCTTGGTGTCGTACACCGCGAAGTTCATGTACGCCGCCTTGTCGGTCGCTTCGTGGTTCACGCCGACCACGATCATGAAATCCTGCAGGTTCTTGACCCGGATGAACGTCGCCTCGTCGTGCGAGTACAGGACGTCGAAGTTGTCGCCCGTGCATTCGGAGATTTCCGAAATGCAGTCCCAGCCGACGTGGGTCGTGAAGGTGCTGGTCTGCTTCTTGAACGTGAACCCGCCGGCGTAGTTCTTGCCGATGTCCGACACCAGGCGGTTCAGCGCCGCCTGCAGGCTGGCGCTTTCCCTGACGCCCGAAACATCGGAGGGATAGCCGATCACCGGCGCCGGGTTCGGCGCCAGGTGGGTGGAAGGGCCCACCCGCACCACGTAGTACGGATTTTCCTGCACGTAGGCATCGAACTGCGCCTGGTCGCTCGGCAACGCCGTGCGCATGAGCATGTTGAAGACGTCGGCGGACGATCCGTGGCCCAGGTGCACGCCGTAAGCAGGCTCGGCGGGCCTCGCCGGGATGGCCTGCGGCAGCGGCAGGAAATTGATCGCATGCAGGGGCAGGCCGCTTTGCAGCAGGTCCGCCTGCACGCTGTCGAAGGTGTTCTGGTCGGCGGTCCAGACCACGGCCGCGTAGGAACCGAACGGGCTGGCGCCCGGGGTGGGAGAACCCGTGGTTCCCAGCCGCTTCAGGTTGAGCGCCTCGCTCAGGCTGGCGAACACCTCGGTGCTGCTGTCCGAGCGGCGGAACAGGTACTGGTTGAAGGAGTAGTAGCGCATCTCCGGCGGCGTGCGGAAGATGACGACGATCGCCTCGTCCTGCCCCAGCTGCACGGTGGCGAGGTTGGGGTTCGCGCCGTATTCGCCGAAATACGGCGATCCGTACGGACTCGCGGGATTGTTCCCGTAGCAGATGTATCCGGGCGTGGTGAAGCAGCCCAGCGTGTCGAAATACCGCCAGGCGCCGGTCGTCGCGTTCCAGCCGGGGGGCAGGTTCGCGATGAACGCATCGCCGACCGAGTCCACGAAGGCGTCTGCCGCCGCGGGAAGCGAAGCGATGCAGAGAGCCAAGGCCGCCAAGGCTCGGGCGAAACGTTTCATCTGTCCCCCTTCCGCTCTCGATGCATCCGCCGGGAATCGTTCCGTCCCGACGGGTGCCTCAGGAGTTCCAACGGCGAACGCGGCATGGACCGGTCATGATTCCGCGGCCCCGACACGATCATCCCGGCCGTGGCCGGGATGATCGGGGCAGGCCTGGAGCTCAGGTGCCCGGAGGTGCATACAGGCTCGGGATCCGGAAGCTGCGGTACGCCAGTTGCGGCGATTGCAGGCGCAGGTTGGTCGTCCCGTCCGGGAGCACCTCAATCGACTGGCTGTTCTGCGACGGGCCCGGGCTGATGAAGCCGGCGAGGAAGTGGTAATTGCCGTTCGTCAGCCGTTGCGCGCTGCCGAGCGCGTTCGAATAGACGCCCAGGTCGGAGTTGACCACGAGGCTCGCGACGCGGTTGGCTTCGTCGATCGCATACGCCTGCCCGCGGCTGTTTTCGGTGACGCCGGGGTTGTCGGCGAAGCGGGTGTTGCCGTTGTCGAACACGGTGAACGTTCCGTTGGCCTCGAAGCCGGCATCGTGCTGGTGGGTGAACCACGGATACGGATCGCTGGAGGCGAGCGCGAAATCGCCGCCGGCCCCGAGCCGCCACACGACGTGCCCGTCGCCCGCGCCGTCCTGGTAGTCGAGCTTGACCACCCAGTCCTGGTGGCGAACGGAGATGATCAGGTCGCGGTCGGGCGTGACCTGGATCGCGTTGGGATGCAGCCAGTCGTTGGCGATCGACGCGAGGAAGATGGGCGGGCAGCCGCCCTGCTGCGGGTTCGCGCAGGTCTCGTGCAGGATCGCCGCGCGGTTGACGTCCAGGTGTTCGAACGCATTCCAGTACCACGCCACCTGGAAGTCCTCGTCGAGGTCGACCACGATGTCGCCGAGCACGTCCACCGGCCCGCTGGAACCCTGGGTGCCGGCGGGATACATCCGCTCCGCGCTGCCGATCACCAGGGTATGGCCGTTCGACAGGCGGATCGCGTCGTGGTGGAAGGTGGTGGCCGCGCAGAACGACCCGCCCACGGTGCAATCCGAATGCAGGCCCATCGCCTCGAGTTGCTCGCGGACCCGCGATGCATTGGTTTCGCGCAGGGTGTTGCCGGCGAAATCGATCTCGCGGAGGATCTGCAGCGACGTCGTCGCGTCGACGGAATTCTTGCCGTTCGCGATGGTCAGCATCGTTCCCTTGGGCAGCACCCGGACCAGCAACGCACCGGCCTGCGCCGGATCGTTGAATGCGGCGTAGTACCAGATCGGGCGGCCGTAGAGATCGGTCGCCACCGGATATCCCACCGAAGCGCCGATGCTGAGCGAGTCGATCAGCAGCACGTTGTCCGGGCTCGTGTTCGAATCGATGGGGGCCGTCTGCGCGACGATCGGCAGGTTCGATGGTCCGCTGCCGGTCAGGAACGACAATGTCGGACCGGTGCTGCTGCCGGATCCGGAAAGGACCTGCGCCGCCATCGAGTAGCGCGTGTTCTGGCGCATGCCCGCGACATAGATGTTGCTGGTCGACGCCGGATCGCAGGCGCGCCAGTCGGTGACTTCGGATGTGCCGCCCCGGGCCTCGAAGCGCACCCGGATCCGGCTGCCCTTGGCGCAGGCCGGCGCGCTGAACAAGGCCACCAGCGGGTTGGCGGTGGCGGACACCACCGGCTGGTTGCCGGCGACGCGCGGGGAAAACTGGAACAGCAGGTTCTTCTTCGCCGTCTGTTGGGTCGCGTTGTTGCGCACCGTCACCTGCACGAGGTAAAGCCCGTCGCTGACGGTTCCGGCCCAGTTGAAGCCGTTGTCCTGGCTGTAGTCGCGGACGACGCGCAAGGCGCCTCGATAGGCGACCGAATATCTGTAAGTCAGCAATCCGGGATCCGAATCGCTTCCCGTCGCCACCAGGTTCACCGTCGTCCCGGTCGATTGCGGCGATGGCAGCGACGGCGTCAGTTGCACTTGCGGTGCCGCCAGTGCCTGCGTCGACAGAAAGCACGCAGCGAGAACACATACTGCGTTCAAGAGCAGCTTGCGCATCTTCGTGACTCCCCTTTTGACCCCGGAAATGACCCTAGCACGGCGTTTTCGCGCCCATGTTGGGTTTCCATTAAGACGGGATCGGCCGTTCCGACCGGCCAACGGATGCGTCCGTTGCGCGCCGCAGCATGGGCGACTGCCGGCGGACCCGCCGGCATCGCGACGTCACGCGGCGGTCAATCCGTGCCTGCGCCGGCCTTCGGTGCGCTGCCGAAACCGCCATCCGCCTGCGCCGCGAGCCACGCGAACACCGCGTAGGCGGCGACGTTCTGCGCGAGGTCCTTCGGGTCGACCTTGTCGAGCGTGTCTTCGGCATTGTGGTGGTAGTCGAAATAGCGCGTGCCGTCGTGGCTGAGCGACGCCCATGTCGCGCCGAGCCGCGCGATCGGGCCGACGTCGGATTCCGGGCCGCCTTCGCCGTCGATCGTATCGATCCCCAAGGGCTCCAGCGCCGCGGCGATCTGGTCGATGGCCGGTTTCGCGTATTCCGGCGCATTGGTGTTGAAGCTGTAGATGTGGCCGGCGCCGAAGTCGCTTTCCGACACGATCTGGTGTTTCGCGATGTCGTTCGCATGCGCGGCGGCATAGGCCTTGCCGCCGAACAGGCCGCGCTCCTCGTTGGCATAGGCGACCACGCGGATCGTGCGCTGCGGATGCAGCGGCATCAACAGCGCGCCCGCGGCCATGGAAATGCCGATGCCGGCGGCGTCGTCGATGGCGCCGGTGCCCGGGTCCCAGGAATCGAGGTGGCCGCCCATCAGCACCACTTCATCCTTGTGCGGCCCGCGGCCTGTGATTTCGCCGATCACATTTTGCGAGGTGTAGTCGCCTTCCATGCCGCAATCGAGCGCGAGGCGCACGCGCGTATGCGGATCGAGCGCGACCAGGCGCGCGAGCTGGGCGGCGTCGATGGTGGAGAGCGCGGCCGAGGGAATCGGCTTCAGCCCGTCGTCGAAATCGGTCATGCCGGTGTGCGGCGCACGCGACATGTCGGTGCCGGCCGAACGCATCAGGAATCCGATCGCGCCCTTGTGGATCGCTGCCGACGGCCCCTTGCCGCGGATGCCGCCACCGCCGGCGACGCCGTAATCGTGGCCGTCGCGATAGCGCTGCATCTGGTAATCGACGAAGGCGATCTTGCCCGCGAGCGAACCGTCCGGCGTGGCATCGAGCGCGGCGAGGTCGGGAAAGCGCACGACTTCGCCCTCGACGGTGCCGCCGGGGCTGTTGCCGAGCGCGGAAACCACCAGAGGCTGCGCATGCACGCCGAGCACTTCGGCATGTTCGCTGCGGCGCACCCAGTTCGGGAACGTCACCGGTTCGGTCCAGACCTTGTCGTAGCCCAGCGCCTTGAACTTCGCTTTCGCCCATTCCACCGCGCGCGCATCGGCCTCGCTGCCGGCCAGGCGCGGGCCGACTTCCGTCGTCAGCGATTCGACCACGTTCCAGCCGGTGCGGTCGGCCAGCGCGCGTTCGCGCAGCGCCGGCACCTGGTCCAGCGCGGATTGCGGAATGCTCGTCGTCGCCTGCCGCGCGAAGGCGGGCAGGGCAACGAGTGCGAGCAGCAAGGGCGAAAAACGCATGGCGGGCTTCCGGAAACGACGAAGCCGCCAGACTACCGCCCGGCGGCTTCTTCGCGATGTGACGGAAGTTCGTTCCCCGCGGATCGCTTGCGATCCGCGAACGGTCAACCTTTCTTCAGCGAATCGCGGATTTCGCGCAGCAGCAGGACGTCTTCGGGCGGCGCGGCCGGCGCGCCGAGGTTGCTGCGGGTGGCGCGATTGACCGCCTTGATCACGAGGAAGATGGCGAAGGCGACGATGACGAACTGGATGATGGCGTTGAGGAAGTCGCCGAAGCCGATCGTCACCGCGGGCGCGAGCTCCTTGCCCGAGGCGTCCAGCGTCGCGGCCTTCAGCGTGTAGGCCCATTTCGAGAAATCGATGCCGCCGGTCAGGTAGCCGAGGACCGGCATGATGATCCTGTCGACCAGCGAGGTGACGATCTTGCCGAACGCGCCGCCGATGACCACGCCGATGGCGAGGTCGAGCACGTTGCCACGCATCGCGAATTCCTTGAACTCACTCATCATGCCCATCGAAGCGCCTCCTGCAGGGGTGGGTGGTATCGCGCCGCGTCGCGGCGCAGGGCCAAGCTTACGCCGGCGAAGGGCCGGCAACGACCTCGCCTTCGAGGTTGGCGATGTCGCCGAGGCGGGCGCGGAAGCGATCGCCCACGCGCAAGGGCGCGACGCCCGCGGGCGTACCCATGAACACGAGGTCGCCGGCGCGCAGCGCGTACAGCTTCGACAGTTCGTGGAGGATGTCGGGCACGTTCCACACCATGTCGCGCAACGCGCCGTGCTGGCGGCTTTCGCCATTCACGTCGAGCTCGATGTCGAGCGCGTCGAGGTCGTCGGCTTCGGCCAGCGGAATGAGTTGCGAAACCGGAGCGGCGTGGTCGAATGCCTTGCCGGTGTCCCAAGGCAGGCCCTTGGCCTTGGCCGCCGATTGCAGGTCGCGGCGGGTCAAGTCGAGGCCGATGCCGACGCCGAATACCAGCGCCATCGCATCGTTCGTGGCGAGTACGCCCGGCGGCGCATCGCGGCCGAGCGCGACCACGAGTTCGACCTCATGCTGCAAGTCGCTCGTGCCGGGCGGGTAGGGCACCACGCCGTCGACGACGACGGCATCGGCGGGCTTGAGGAAGAACACCGGCGTGCCGCGTTCGGCCTTCGACGCCGGCGCGGTCGCGCCCATTTCGCGCGCATGGTCGGCGAAGTTGCGGCCGACGCAGTAGATGCGGTGCACGGGGAACATGCCTGCCACCGATGTGCCGCCGCGCACGGGCACGCGCGGTACCGGCGGGGCGGGAACGACGTCGGCGTTCAACGCGCGGGCAGGGCGGGTTTCGACACGACCCGGAAATCGCCCTGCAACGCATCGTCCTTGCGCACGGGCACCTTGCGCCGCAACGTCCACAGGCGCAGCAATGCGCCGGCGCCGAGCATGGCGGCGCCCACGAACACGCCGAAGGCGATCAACACCAGCAGCACGGCGAGGCCGAGCACGCCGAGCAGCACGCGCAGCAGGCGGTGGCGCGGCTTGCGCGGTGCGGCGGCACGGAAGAACGCATGGCGGAATCGCATCGGCGGCGTGACACAATCGTGACAGCTGGGGCTGCGAGTATCCCGATTGGCCTCGCCGCGTTTGCAAGGATTTCGTTAAGCCATGAGCCAGGACACGAGCACCCGCACCGCGTTGATCGCCTTCGATGCCATCGAGGATGGCGGCCTGCTCGAAGTCGAGGGCACGGTCGATGGCGATGCCGAATCGCTGGTCCTGCATCGCGACGGCGACCGCGTGCGCGGCTGGTTCAACGTCTGCCCGCATGCCGGGCGCCGGCTCGACTGGGCGCCGGGCAGGTTCCTCAAGACGAAGGACGGTTTGCTCGTCTGTGCCGCGCATGGCGCCAGTTTCGAACTCGGCGGCGGCGCATGCGTCGCCGGCCCGTGTCGCGGCGAATCGCTGCGTGCGGTCGCGCTGGAAGTGCGCGATGGCGGCGTCTACCTCGCCGACACGGCATGAATCGCGCCGTCAATACATCAGGTTCACCGCCAGCACCGTCAGCGCGATGTAGGCCAGCACCAGCGGCAGGCCGACGCGCAGCAGCCTGGTCGTGGTGTAACCGGCCGGCCCGGCGATCATGGCGATCACCGGGTTGGACATGGTCACGATGTTGTTCGAACCCGAGAGCGCGGCCACCAGCGCGAACACGGTCGGGTTGCCGTTGCTGGCGATGGCGAGGTTGATCGCGAGCGGCACCATGACGATGGTCGAGCCGACGTTGCCGATCATCGCCGCGAAGATGCTGGTGAGCACCGCGATGGCCGCCTCCAGCACCCACGGCGGCAGGCTGTCCGGCAGGTTGTCGAGCAACCCGCCCGCGACCCAGGCCGCGGCGCCGGTGGAATCCACCGCCCAGCCGAGCGGGATCAGGCAGGCCATCAGGAACACGGTGCGCCAGCTGATCGCGGAATAGGCTTCGTCGATCTTCAGCACGCCGCAGACCAGCATGCCGGCGACGCCGGTCATCAGCGCGATCGAGATCGGGATGCGCGAACTCAGCGCCACCAGAATGGTGATCGCGAAGATGATCATCGCCACCCGGAACTTGTGCGGGCGCTGCTCGGCCTTGGGGTAGTCGGTGACCACGACGAAGGCGCGCGTGCGCGCGGCCTGCGCGAGGTCGGTCCAGATGCTGTGCAGCACCAGCATGTCGCCGGCGCGCAGTTTCACGTTGCGCACGTCCTCGGCGATCACTTCCTTGTCGCGGTTGATCGCGAGCAGGCTGAGGCGTTGCTGCCGGCGCAACTGCAGTTCGCCCGCGGTCCTGCCGATGAAGGGCGAGGTCGGCGGCACCACCGCTTCGGAAATGCCGGCGCGGCTGGGGTTGAACAGGTCGCCGAATTCGCGCAACCGGGCGCTCATGCGCAGGAAGTTGTTCTGGGCGAAATCGGCGACTTCCTGCTTCGGGCCCATCGCGCCAAGCACGCTGCCGACCCAGATGCGCGCATTCGCGGGCGGCGCCAGCCGCGAATCATCGTTGCCGCTCTTGATCGCCAGCAATAGCGGCGCGCCATGCATCGCCTCGGCTTCGCCCAGCGACATGCCCACCAGCGGGCTTTCGGCGCCGACGGTGAGTTCGTACACGTCGCCCTCGATGCCGTAGCTCCTGGCGAAATAGCTCTGCGTGCGCGCCGGCGTGACCGCGGATTTCTCCTCGTCGCCGCCGAGCAGGCGGTCGCCGAGGAAGTGGAAATAGGCCAGGCACAGCAGCAGCAGGGCGAGGCCGACGGGAAGCGGCGCGAACATCTTCAGCGGGTGCAGCACCGCGGTGCCCGAGGGCAGGTTGCTGTTCGACGACACCAGCAGGTCGTTGAGCAGGATCAGCGGCGAACTGCCGACCATGGTCAGGCTGCTGCCCATGATGATCGCGGCCGCGATCGGCAGCAGGAAGCGCGACAGCGGCAGGCCGGTGCGCGAGGACAGCCGCGAGGCCACCGGCAGGTACAGGGCCATCACCGCCGGGCTCTGCATCAACGGCGAATTCAATCCGGCGATCGTGGTGGTGAACAGCAGCAGGCGTTTTTCCATGCCGCGCGCGCGCCGCAGGAGCCAGCCGGCGAGGCGGTTGAGCGCGCCGGTGCGGTCCAGCCCCGCGCCGAGGATCATGGTCGCGATGACGCAGATCACCGCGTTCGAGGAGAAGCCGTTGAACAGGTCCTCGGGCGCGACCAGGCCGGTGAGGCCGAGCAGCACCAGCACCACCAGCGCGACGAGGTCGGCGCGCAGGCGTTCGAACATGAAGAGCACGACCGTGAGCAGCACCAGCCCGAGCACGAGCTTCATGTCGGTGGTGAGCGTCAGCGTGCTGTCCATCGTCGGTCAGGTCGCCGTGCGGTCGTAGAGGAGGTCCCAGACGCCATGGCCGAGCCGTTGCCCGCGCGACTCGAAATGGGTCTGCGGGCGCCAGTCGGGACGCGGCACCTGCCCGCGCGGCCCGGCGCGGTTGGCGAGGCCGGGGGTGGCGTCGAGCACGTCCCACATCTGCTCGGCATAGTCCTGCCAGTCGGTGGCGAGGTGCAAGCGTCCGCCGGGCGCGAGCTTGCGCACCAGCAGCGCGGCGAAGTCCGGGTTCACCAGCCGGCGCTTGTGGTGGCGCTTCTTGTGCCAAGGATCGGGGAAGTAGATCCGCGCCTCGTCGAGCGATGCGTCGGCGATTTCGTGTTCCAGCACTTCCACCGCGTCGTGGTGGTAGAGGCGGACGTTGCGCGCGTCGTCCGCGTCGAGCGCGTTGAGCAGGCGGCCGACGCCGGGTGCGTGCACTTCGATGCCGACATGGTCGCGACCCGGGTCGCGTTGCGCGGAATAGCGCAACGCTTCGCCATTGCCGAAGCCGATTTCGAGGAGACGTTTGGCCTTGCGCCCGAACACGGCGTCGAAATCGCGCGGATTGCCGGTGTAATCCAGCCCGAAGCGCGGCCAAAGTTCGTCGAACGCGCGTTGCTGCGCCTCGGTGAAGCGGCCCTGGCGCAGCACGAAGCTGCGTACCTTGCGCTGGCCTTCGGTGACGGTGAACGGCTTCGGAGGCGCCTTGCGTCCGTCGCTCGCGTAAGGATCGGTCATCTCAGCCGATGAGGCCGTCGATGGGCGACGACGCCGATGCGAAGCGCTTGCGCGGGATGCGCCCGGCGCGGAACGCCTCGCGCCCGGCTTCCACCGCCTTGCGCATCGCACCGGCCATCAGCACCGGATCCTTCGCGCCGGCGATCGCGGTGTTCATCAGCACGCCGTCGCAGCCGAGTTCCATCGCGATCGCGGCGTCGGACGCGGTGCCGACGCCGGCGTCGACGATGATCGGCACCTTCGCGTTCTCGACGATCTCGAGCAGGTTGTACCGGTTCTGCACGCCGAGGCCGGAGCCGATCGGCGCGGCCAGCGGCATCACCGCCACGCAGCCAATGTCCTCGAGGCGCTTGCACAGGATCGGGTCGTCGCTGGTGTAGACCATGACTTCGAAGCCGTCCTTCACCAGCGTTTCCGCTGCCGCCAGCGTCTGCACCACGTCGGGGTAGAGCGTCTTCTGGTCGCCGAGCACTTCGAGTTTCACCAGCGCGTGGCCGTCGAGCAGTTCGCGCGCCAGCCGGCAGGTGCGCACCGCGTCGTCGGCGGTGTAGCAGCCGGCGGTGTTGGGCAGGATGGTGAAACGATCCGGCGGCAGCACGTCGAGCAGGTTGGGCTCGCCCGGGTTCTGGCCGATGTTGGTGCGACGGATCGCGACCGTGACGATCTGCGCGCCGGCGGCCTCGGTGGCGCGGCGGGTTTCGTCGAGGTCCTGGAACTTGCCGGTGCCGGTGAGGAGGCGGGAACGGTAGGGCTTCCCGGCGATGACGAGCGGGTCTGCGGCGGTTTCGATCATCGGCACATGGTACCGCGGGCCGGCGACCGGCCCATCCTTGTCCGGTTCCCGCGACAACCCGCGTTGAGCCGATGGAGCGGGCCCGTTGCGCGTGGTGAACCCCCGAACGCCACCGTGGCTGCCCGCTCGCGCGCGTTGCGATTCGCGCGCCAGCCAAAACGCACACCCGGCGCAAGCCGGGGCCGCAAAGCCACGGATCCCGGTCATGCCCGTGTGGCCGGCGATCGCCGGGTTGCCTGTCGCGCGAATCGTACCGTGCGTTCCGGGTAGCGCCGCCGCCATCGGCGGCCGCGGAGTCGGCCCTCAACCGCCTCCCAGGGCATGCACGATTTCGACTCGGTCGGCCGCGTGCAGCATGTGCGTGGCATGGCGTCCGCGCGGCACGATTTCACCATTGAGCTCGATCGCGACCCGGCGTCCGGCCAATCCCTGTTCGCGGAGCAGGTCGTCGAGCGTCGCGCCGTCGCGCACATGGCAGGGTTGGCCATTCAGCTGGATTTCCATGCCGACAGTGTGGTTCATCGCGCGCCGGCGGGACAGCCTTGCGCGACTTGTGGGCGTGGCGGCTTCGTGAAAACATCGCGGCCCATGCGGGGGCGTATCGCCCCCGGAACCATCCCTGGGAGGGGAAATGAGCAAGCGATTCCGTCCCGTGCGCGGCCTGCTGGCCGCCGCGCTCGCGCTGTCCGCGGCACCGGCCTTCGCCGGCGACAACGTCTTCAGCAACACCTGGTTCTTCGGCGACAGCCTGACCGATTCGGGCTACTTCCGCCCGTACATCATCAGCCAGGCCGGCCCGAACGGGGCCCTGGTCGGCAAATTCACCACCAACCCCGGGCTGGTGTGGTCGGAATACATGGCCAACTATTTCGGCACCAATGCCGATCCCGCGCTCGGTTTCACCGGTGACGCGGTCGTTCCCGAAGGCGGCACCAACTACGCCATCGGCGGCGCGCGCGTCGGTACCGATGCGCCGGGCAATCCCTCGCTCTCGCTGAGCACGCAATTGGCGATGTACCTGTCCACCAACACCGTCGACCCGAACGCGCTGTACACGGTCTGGGGCGGCGCCAACGACATTTTCGCGGTGACCGATCCGACCACCGCCCCGACCATCATCGGCCAGGCCGTGGCCTCGGAAGTCGGCATCGTCTCCCAGCTCGAGGCGGCGGGCGCGAAATACGTCATGGTCGCGACGGTGCCGGACATCGGCCTGACGCCGGCGTACGCGGGTGCGAATTCGGCGCTCGGCACGCAGCTCACCACCTCGTACAACGACGCGCTGTTCTCGTCGCTGGCGGCGGCGAACCTGCGCGTGATCCCGCTGGACACCTTCCACCTGCTGCAGGAAATCGTGTCCAACCCGAGCATGTACGGCTTCACCAACGTCACCACGCCGGCCTGCGGCGCGGTGTCTTCGCAACTGTGCAGCCCGCTGGATTACGTCGCGCCGGACGTGAGCGGCTACGTGTTCGCGGACGGCGTGCACCCGACCACGACCGCGCACGAAGTGCTTGCGAACTACGCGATCTCGGTGATCGAGGGCCCGCGCCAGATCGCGGCGCTGCCCGTATCGGCCGACGCGGTGGGCCGCGCCCGCGCCGAAAGCGTGTTCGGCCATGCGGCCGGCGTGCAGGGCGACGGCATGCGCTGGTGGGGCAGCGCGCGCGGCGACTTCCAGCATTCGAGCGGCGACCAGAACGCCTACGGCGGCAGCGGTCCTTCGCTGACCGGCGGCGTGGACTGGCGCAACGGCGCGCTGGCCTACGGCGTGTTCGGCGGCATCGGCCGGCAGAGCATCGACTGGGGCCACGACAGCGGCGATTTCGACCAGACCGACGCGACCCTCGGCGGCTTCATCGGCTGGAACGGCGCGCATGGCTGGGTGGCCGGCCAGCTGAGCTATACCAACCTCGACTTCGAGACCCACCGCGACATCGTCCTCGGCACCGCCACGCGCACCCACGACGGTTCGCCGGGCGGCAGCAACATCAGCGCCGGCGTGCAGGCCGGCTGGATCTTCGGCGATGGTGCGTTCCACCAGGGGCCGGTGCTCGGCCTGTTGTCGCAGACGATCAAGGTCGACGGTTTCGACGAAAGCGACCCGACGCTCTCCACCTCGCTGTCCTATCCCGACCAGAAGTTCGATTCGCTGATCGGCAGCGTCGGCTGGCAGGCGAGCTACGCGATCAACGACCGCGTGCAGCCGTATGCGCGCGTGGCCTGGAACCGCCAGTTCGAGGATGCGCCCGAAGAGGCCTTCGCGACGTCGCAGACGCTGGGCACGGCCGGCGAATACGCAGTGCCGGGGCTGTCGCAGGACAAGAGTTACGCGACCGCGCTGTTTGGCATGCGCACGCATGTCGGCGGCTTCGACGCCGATTTCGGCGTGACCGGCACGCTCGGCCAGGACAGCGCCGACGACGCCAGCGCGTTCGTCACCATCGGCCGCGGTTTCTGAGCCGAACGGGCGCGCGGCGCGGGCGATCCGCGCTGCGTTGCCAGCCTCGCGCGGCGGTCCTAGACTGCCGCCCTGCGCGGGTGTAGCTCAATGGCAGAGCTGTAGCTTCCCAAGCTACTGACGAGGGTTCGATTCCCTTCACCCGCTCCAAATCGCCGCAGGCGGCGGATCCCCCGGATCCGCCGTCTTGCGTTCTCCGGGAGCGGAGGCGCCGCATGATCGAACTGGGCTGGCGCGAATGGGCGGTATTGCCGGACCTCGGCCTGCCGCGGATGCGCGCCAAGATCGATACCGGCGCGCGCACCTCCGCGCTGCATGTCGACGCGCAATGGCGTTTCGTCGAAGCGGGCGCGCCATGGATCGGTTTCCGGGTGCGTTGCGGCAAGCGCCGGGTGCGCATGGTCGAGGCCACGGCGCCGCTGGCCGATGAGCGCGAAGTGATCGATTCGGGCGGCCACCGCGTCACCCGCCCGTTCCTGCACACCACGCTCTGGCTGGCGGGGCAGGCGCGGCCGGTTGAAATCAACCTGACCGATCGCGGCGGCATGCTGTTCCCGCTGCTGGTCGGCCGCACCGCGTTGGGCGGAGCGTTCACGGTCGATCCGGCACGCTCCTTCCTCCACCCGAGGCCCGTCCGCGCATGAAACTCGCCATCCTCTCGCGCAACGCCAAGCTGTATTCGACCCGGCGCCTGGTCGAGGCCGCGCGCGGCCTCGGACACAGCGTGCGCGTGCTCGACCCGCTGCGCTGCTACATGCGCATCAGCAGCGAAGGCTTCGACATGCATTACAAGGGGCGCGCCATCGACGGCTACGGCGCGGTGATCCCGCGCATCGGCGCGTCGATCACCCGCTACGGTACCGCGGTGCTGCGCCAGTTCGAGCTGATGGGCAGCTACACCCCGAATCCTTCCGACGCGATCGCGCGCGCGCGCGACAAGTTGCGCTGCCACCAGTTGCTCGCGGCGCAGGGCATCGGCCTGCCGGTGACGGTGTTCGGCGACAATCCCGACGACACCGACGACCTGCTGTCGATGCTCGGGCCGCCGCCGCACGTGGTGAAGCTCAACGAAGGCACCCAGGGCGCGGGCGTGATGCTGGCGGAAAAACTGTCGTCGTCGCGCAGCGTGGTCGAAACCCTGCGCGGGCTGTACGCGAATTTCCTCGTGCAGGAATTCATCGAGGAGGCCAAGGGCGCCGACTTGCGCTGCTTCGTGGTCGGCGGACGCGTGGTCGCGGCGATGCGGCGGCAGGCGCCGAAGGGCGATTTCCGTTCCAACCTGCATCGCGGCGGCACCGCCAAGGCGGTGGTCGCCTCGCGCATCGAGCAGGAAGTGGCGGTGCGCGCGGCCGGCGTGGTCGGGCTGGGCGTGGCCGGCGTCGACCTGATCCGCTCGAAGCGAGGCCCGCTGGTGCTCGAGATCAATTCCTCGCCGGGGCTGGAGGGCATCGAGGCCGCGACCGGCGTCGACATCGCGCGCGCGATCATCGAGCACGCGGCCGCGTCGCCGACCCGGCCCGCGGTGCGCCGGCGCAACCGCCGCGCCGCCTGACTCCTTCGCGGCGCCTTGCATGGCGCCTGTGCCAGAATCGAGCGCCTGCAGCGCGGAACCGTGGCCATCGGCCGCGGTCGAACCTGCAAACCAACGGAGCCAGCGAATGCGCATCCTCGTCATCGAAGACAACCAGGACATCGCCGCCAACCTCGGCGATTATCTCGAGGAACGCGGCCACACCGTGGACTTCGCCGCGGACGGCGTGACCGGCCTGCACCTGGCGGTGGTGAACGACTTCGACACGATCGTGCTCGACCTCAACCTGCCCGGCATGGACGGGCTCGAGGTCTGCCGCAAGCTGCGCAACGACGCGCGCAAGCAGACGCCGGTGCTGATGCTGACCGCGCGCGACACGCTGGAGAACAAGCTCGCCGGTTTCGATTCCGGCGCCGACGACTACCTGATCAAGCCGTTCGCGCTGCAGGAGGTCGAAGTACGGCTCAACGCGCTGTCGCGCCGCGGCAAGGGCCCGCTGACGCGCGTGCTGGATGTCGCCGACCTCGAATACAACCTCGACACGCTGGAAGTGCGGCGGCAGGGCAAGCTGCTGCAGCTCAACCCGACCGCGCTGAAGATCCTGCAGGCGCTGATGGAAGCCTCGCCCGCGGTGGTGACGCGGCAGGATCTGGAAACCCGCGTCTGGGGCGAGGAGCTGCCGGATTCCGATTCGCTGCGCGTGCACATCCACGGCCTGCGCGCGGTGGTCGACAAGCCGTTCGAGGTGCCGCTGATCCAGACCCGGCACGGCATCGGCTACCGCATCGCCGCGCCCGATGCGAACGCCTGACAGCGCCGCGCCGCGCCGCAAGCCGCGTTACCGCCGGCGGCTTCGTACCCGCATCATCCTTTCGTTCCTGCTGCTCGGCTTCGGCCTGACCCTGCTGCTCGCGTTCGCGACCAACCTGGCGCGCGCGCGCGTCGAGGACCAGCTTGTCGAAGACTTGATGAACCGCAACATCGACGAATACGCGCGCCGTTACTACGCCAACCCTTCGCGCAACCCGGCGGTCCCGGTCGAACAGATCCGCGCGTACGCGTTCTCCTCGGACAAGTTCGCCCGCGTGCGCGGCGAGCGTCCGGAATGGGCGGCATTGCCGGACGGCATCTACGGCATGAATGGCGTCGACGAGTCCGGCTCGCCGTTCTCGTACAAGCTCGCGGTGCGCAAGACTGCGGATGCATGGTTCTTCCTTGCTTACGACATGAGCCAATCGCTGCTCGGGAAACGGCAGTTCAACAACGCGCTGATCGGCGTCGTGATCGTGTTCACTGGCCTGTCGCTGCTGATTGGCTGGTGGGCCGCCTCCCGCGTGATGAGCCCGGTGTCGGAACTGGCGCAGCGCCTGCGCGATTCCGGCCGCAGTTCGCAACCGGAAGCGCTGGCGACGCATTTCCCCGACGACGAGGTCGGCGAGCTGGCGAAGGCGCTGGACGACTATTCCTCGCGCCTGACCGAAGTCGTGCAGCGCGACCGCGAGTTCAACGCGGACGTGAGCCACGAACTGCGCACGCCGCTGGCGGTGATCAAGGGCGCGGTGGAACTGTCGCTGTCGCGTCCCGACCTCGACGACAAGACCCGCAGCCGCCTGCAACGCATCCAGCGCGCTGAGGCGCAGTGCACGGACCTGATCAGCGCGTTGCTGCTGCTCTCGCGCAACGAGCGCGGCGCGGGCAGCACCGATGTCGGCAAGGTCGCGGAACAGTTGCTCGACGCGCACCGCGCCCAGCTCGGCGGCAAGCCGCTGGAACTGCGCCTGGAAGGCGGCATCGAACAGCGCGTGGACGCGCCCGAGGCCGCGATCAACGTGGCGCTCGGCAACCTGATCGGCAACGCGGTCAAGTACACGCCTTCGGGAGAAGTCGTGGTGCGGATGCTGCCGGGCGCGGTCGAAGTCGTCGATACCGGTCCCGGGCTCAGCGCCGAGGATGCGGCGCGGTTGTTCGAACGCGGCTATCGCGGCACCCATGCCGAGCATTCGCAGGGCGGCGGCATCGGCCTGTCGATCGTGCGCCGCTTGTGCGAACTGTACGGCTGGCACGTCCAGGTACGGCCCGGCGACACGCGCGGCGTGGTCGCGACGCTGCGCTTTTCCTGAATCCGCGGGTTCGCGGCCGGGGTTCGGTTGCGACGCGGCCAGCAGGCCTCTAAAATGATAATTATTCTCATTTGAGGCCATCGATCGGAGCCAGTCTCCGCGTGGCCGCTCCATGCCACGGGGAAAGTCGCGCATGTCGCAGTCGTTCGCATCGAAGTCCGGTTCCTCCCACACCATGCGCATCCAATCTGGGCAGGAAACGGGACGCCTGGCGTTCGCGCTTGCGCTTGCACTGGCCGGCACCGCGTTCGCGACGCGCACACAGGCGCAGGAAGCCCCGGCGCGGGAACAACCGGCGCAAGGCAAGGCCGCGAAGGACGACAAGGCCAGCACGCTCGACACGGTGGTGGTGACCGGCAAGCGCGACGCAGCGCTGGGGCTGGACGATGCGGCCAGCAACGGCGCGCTCGGTACGAAGCGCCTGCTGGACACGCCGTTCTCGGTCACGGTGGTCGGCGCGGACGACATCGCCAAGCGCAAGGCGACCACGCTCGGGCAGGTCTTCATCAACGACCCGTCGGTATCCGCCGCCGAACCGCCCGCGTCCACGAGTTGGTGGGGCACGCAGATCCGCGGGCTCGGCGTGTACAACCACTACGTCGACGGCATTCCGGTGCTGATGCAGTGGGGCGGCGAATTCCCGCTGGAGCCGGTGGAATCGGTGCAGGCGCTGAAAGGCCTCGGCGGTTTCATGTACGGCTTCGGTTCGCCGGGCGGCATCATCAGCTACACCACCAAGAAGCCCACCGACGAGCGGTTGCTGGCCGCGACCATCGGCTATCGCAACGACAGCGCGTTTTCCGCGCATGTCGACGCGGGCGGGCGCCTGGGCGGCCCGGATTCGCTGGGGTACCGCGCCAACGTCGCAGGCGAACACGGCGATGCCTACAACGGCGCCGGCATCGACCGCACCCTGCTGTCGCTGGCGGTGGACCATGCCATCGGCTCGAACCTCACCTGGTTCGCCGAGGCGTTCCACGAGGACAGCCGGCTCGAGCACGAGCCCATGTATTTCTACTGGGATATCTACGAAGGCGACCGCCTGCCCGAGCCGACCTACGATTACAGGGACGTCGAGGTCCGCAACTCGTACTACCGTTCGCAGACGGAGTTCGGCACGACCGGCCTGAAGTGGCGCATCAACGACGACTGGCGCGCGGAACTGACCCTCGGCCACAGCCGGAAGCGGCATTACTCGAACAAGATGTTCGGCGACCTGCTCAACGAGGCGGGCGACTACGACGGCTACGTCTACAACTTCGCCGGCGACCTGCGCAACACGGTGGTCCAGGCCCTCGCGCAGGGGCAGTGGCGGACCGGCGCGATCCGGCACGAGCTCGTGCTCGGCGCTTCGCAACAGCGCGAATACGAACGCTGGAGCAACGACTGGTACTGGAGCAACGACTTCAGCGGCAACCTGTACCAGCGCCAGGATTACCTCGCCACGCACGTCCCCGACTTCAGCCTCGGCCCGATCAGCTGGGACGAGCGCCAACGCGCGTTCTTCGCCAGCGACACCCTGCATTTCGGCGAGCGCTGGCAGGCGATCCTCGGCCTGCGCCGCACCGATTACGAGCAGAAGGACGTGGACGGCGACCCGACCTTCGATTCCGCGTACAGGACCCGCGCGACGACGCCGACGCTGGCGCTGGTGTACAAGCCGGTCGATGCGGTTTCGATCTACGGCAGTTATGTCGAATCGCTCGAGGCCGCGGGGCGCGTGCCGGAGGACGCGGTGCCGCCTTACGCCAACGCCGGCGAGAAGCTGGATGCGACCATCAGCAAGCAGTACGAGGTCGGCGCGAAATTCGAGGGCGGCACCTTCGGCTTCACCGCGGCCGCGTTCCGGGTCGAGCGCGCGGCGCAGATCGACCAGTTGCGCGACGATGGCCTGCGCTACCTCACCCAGGACGGGCTCACGCTGTACCGCGGCATCGAGGCGATCGGCAGCGTCGGCGTGACCGACGACCTGCGGCTGGGCCTGGGCGCGGTGTGGCTGGATGCCGGTCTCGAGGACCTGTCGCCGGAAAACGAAGCGCTGCGCGGCAACCGCCCGGCCGGATCCTCGCGCTGGCAGGCCGTCGCCAATGTCGATTACCAGTTGCGCGCCATCGCCGGCCTGAGCCTGCACGGCAACGTCCGCTATTCGGGCGATGCGTACTACAACGACATCAACACCGTGCTGATCCCGGGACACACCATCGCCAGCGCGGGCTTCCAGTACCGCACCATGCTGGGCAGGCATCCGGCCACGCTCACCGGCAACGTCAACAACCTGTTCAACCGCAAATACTGGAACCTCGACACGCTGGGCGAGGGCATCAACGGTTCGCTCGACCTGCGCGTCGATTTCTGATCGCCGCCGCGGCGGGCCGGCGTGAACACAGCGTCCGGCGCTTCGGCGGCATAATGCGCGGGCAGCATTCCACGGACCACCGCATGAACGCTCCCATCGCCACGCCACTTGCCTATCGCGTCACGCCCTCCGACCACGCCCGCAGCGCCGAGCAGCGCGCGGCGATCCTCGGCGGCGAACTCGGCTTCGGCAATGTGTTCACCGACCACATGGTCTCCATCGACTGGGACAAGGCGCGCGGCTGGCACGACGCACGGGTGCATGCCTATGGCCCGCTGGCGCTGGACCCGGCCGCGGCGGTGCTGCACTACGGCCAGGAGATCTTCGAAGGCATCAAGGCCTATCGCCACGCCGATGGCTCGATCTGGACCTTCCGGCCGCAGGCCAATGGCGCGCGCATGCAGCATTCCGCGGCGCGGCTGGCGCTGCCGCAGTTGCCGGTGGACGAATTCGTCGAATCGCTGCGCCAGCTGATCGCCGTCGACCACGACTGGGTGCCGGCCAAGCCGGAAACCAGCCTGTATTTCCGCCCGTTCATGATCGCCACCGAGGCCTTCCTCGGCGTGCGTGCGGCGAACGCGGTGTCGTACCTCGTCATCGCCAGCCCGGCCGGCGCCTATTTTTCCAGGGGCGTGGCGCCGGTCTCGATCTGGCTGTCGCAGGATTACGCGCGCGCGGCGAAGGGCGGAACGGGCGCGGCCAAGTGCGGCGGCAATTACGCCGCATCGTTGCTGCCGCAACTGGACGCCCGCGCCGAGGGCTGTTCGCAGGTGCTGTTCCTCGATCCGGTCGAGGAAAAATACCTGGAGGAGCTCGGCGGCATGAACATATTCCTGGTCTACAAGGATGGCCGCCTCGTCACCCCGGAGCTGTCGGGCAGCATCCTCGAAGGCGTCACCCGTTCCAGCATCCTGCAGCTCGCGCGCGATCGCGGCATGCGGGTGGAGGAACGCAGGATTTCCATCGACGAATGGAAGGACGGCGTGGCGTCCGGCGACATCACCGAAGCCTTCGCCTGCGGCACCGCCGCGGTGGTCACCCCCATCGGCGAACTGAAGGGCAAGGATTTCTCGTTCGGCGACATCAATGCGCCGGCGGGCGAGGTGACCATGTCGATCCGAAATGAACTGACCGACATCCAGTACGGCCGCATTCCCGACCGCCATGGCTGGCTGGTGAAGCTGCGATAGCTGCGGCTCGACGGCTTACAGCCGCACCCACCAGCAATCCATGTACTTGCGAATGCCGAGCACGGTGCGCGAAGGCGTGGCGGAATTCCCGAGCGTCTGTTCGAGCCGCAGCCCCACCGGCGCGCGGCGCACCGCATCCTGCGGGTAATACTCGCCGTCGATGATCGTGCCGTCCTCGTCGGGCACGCGTGGCGCCACCGGGACCACGTCGACCAGCGGCCGCCGCGCGATCGCATCGAGCTTGTCCATCACGCCGTAGGCGGTCGACGTGGACATGCCGTTCCAGTCGTAGATGCCGGCGAGGCGATTCACGTCGCGACTGTCGATGGCCGCGGTCAATTCGTACACCAGGTCCTGCAAGGTGCGCGAGCAACTGCTGCGATACAACCGCGACGCGCCCGCGGGTCCGGCCGACGCCTGCGGCCGGCGGTCGATGGCGCCGATGGCGCTGCAGGATTTGTCGGTGTAAACGCTTTCCCCGCTCGGCGTGGTGCAGCGATGCACTTCGGCGCGCGCCTGCGTCGCCGGGATCGAGGCCGACAACGCGACCGCGAGTGCGGGCAGCAGCAGTCCGGTCAGGAACGTCGCGTGTCGGGGGCGCATCGCGCCAGCCTAGCCCCTGCCGCCGGACGGCGGAAGGGAGGCTCTACGCCGCGGTCGGGCCGATTCGCCGGAGCACGGCCAGCGTCGGCTTCGACAGGTTCAGGGTGTAGAAATGCAGGCCCGACGCGCCGCCGGCAACCAGGCGTTCGCACATCCGGGCGATGAAGTCCGAGGCGAATTCGCGGATCGCGTCGGCATCGTCGCCGTAGGCGCGCATGCGCTGGCCGATCCAGCGCGGGATTTCCGCGCCGCAGGATTCGGAGAAGCGGCGCAGCTGGCTGAAGTTCGAGATCGGCATGACGCCGGGCACGATCGGAACCTCGATGCCGAGCGCGCGCGCATCGTCGACGAAGCGGAAGTAGGCGTCGGTGTTGTAGAAATATTGGGTGATCGCGCCGTCGGCGCCGGCATCGACCTTGGTCCTGAAGTTGCGCAGGTCGGCGAGCGCATCGCTGGCCTGCGGATGCGTTTCCGGGTAGGCCGCGACCTCGATCTTGAAATGCCCGCCGTGTTCGACGCGGATCAGTTCCACCAGTTCGCTGGCGTAGCGCAGGTCGCCGCTGCGCACCATGCCCGAAGGCGTGTCGCCGCGCAGCGCGACGATGCGATCGCAGCCCAGTGCGCGGTACAGCTTGAGCAGGGCGCGGATTTCCTCGCGATTGCCGCCAACGCAGGTCAGGTGCGGCACGCCGGCGACGCGGTGCTGGCTGCGCAGGCGCTGCACGGTTTCGGGCGTGTTGCTGAGGGTGGAGCCGCCCGCGCCGAAGGTCACCGACATGAACTGCGGTGCGTGCGGCTTGAGCTTCTCGACCGTGCGATCGAGTTGCTCGCGCTGCTCGTCGGTCTTGGGCGGGTAGAACTCGAAGGAAATCGGGACGCGGACGGGCATGCAGGACTCCGTTGCGGTGCAGGAGAGCGGATGTGCCCTCACCCCAACCCCTCTCCCGCATGCGGGAGAGGGGCGAAAGCGATCAGTAGCGGTAATGCTCCGGCTTGTACGGGCCATCGACCGAGACGCCAAGGTAATCGGCCTGTTCCTGGGTCAGTTTCGTCAGCTTCACGCCGATCTTCTCCAGGTGCAGGCGCGCGACTTCCTCGTCCAGCTTCTTCGGCAGGATGTAGACCTTCGGGTCGTAGAAATCCTTGTTCGCCCACAGGTCGATCTGCGCGAGCGTCTGGTTGCTGAAGGAGTTCGACATGACGAAGCTCGGGTGGCCGGTGGCGCAGCCGAGGTTGACGAGGCGGCCTTCGGCGAGCAGGAAGATCGCATTTCCGTTCGCGAACGTGTACTTGTCCACCTGCGGCTTGATGTTGAGGCGGGTCGCACCCGAGGCGGCAAGCGCATCGACCTGGATCTCGTTGTCGAAGTGGCCGATGTTGCAGACGATGGCCTGGTCCTTCATCGCCTGCATGTGCGCGAGCGTGAGCACGTCCTTGTTGCCGGTGGTGGTGACGTAGATGTCGCCGCGGCCGAGGGTGGATTCGACGGTGTTGACCTCGAAGCCTTCCATCGCCGCCTGCAGGGCGTTGATCGGGTCGATTTCGGTGACGACCACGCGCGCGCCGTAGGCACGCAGCGAATGCGCCGAGCCCTTGCCGACGTTGCCGTAGCCGCAGACCACCGCGACCTTGCCGGCGAGCATCACGTCCATCGCGCGCTTGAGGCCATCGGCCAGCGATTCGCGGCAGCCGTAGAGGTTGTCGAACTTCGACTTCGTCACCGAGTCGTTGACGTTGATCGCCGGGATCAGCAGCTTGCCGGCTTCGGCGAGCTGGTACAGGCGATGCACGCCGGTGGTGGTTTCCTCGGACACGCCCTTCCAGTCGGCGACGACCTTGTGCCAGTAGCCGGGGCGCTCCTTCGCCACGCGCTTGAGCAGGTCCTTGATCACCTGTTCTTCGTGGTTGCCCGACGCGGTGTTGACCCAATCGCTGCCGTTCTCGAGCTCGTAGCCCTTGTGGATCAGCAGGGTGACGTCGCCGCCGTCGTCGACGACCAGCTGCGGGCCGAGGAAACCGCCCTTTCCGTCGGGGAAGGACAGCGCGGACAGCGTGCAGTCCCAGTATTCCTCCAGCGATTCGCCCTTCCACGCGAACACCGGCGTGCCGGCGGCGGCGATCGCGGCGGCAGCGTGGTCCTGGGTGCTGAAGATGTTGCACGAGGCCCAGCGCACGTCGGCGCCGATGTCCTTCAGCGTCTCGATCAGCACCGCGGTCTGGATGGTCATGTGCAGCGAACCGGTGACGCGCACGCCCTTGAGCGGCGTGGCGGCGGCGTATTTCTTGCGGATCGACATCAGGCCCGGCATTTCCTGCTCGGCGATGTCGATTTCCTTGCGGCCCCAGTCGGCCAGCGCGATGTCGGCGACCTTGTAATCGCCGTCCTGCGAGAAGGTCTTCACTTGCGCGTTCATGGTGTAGCTCCGTCAGTCGGGAATCGCGTCGTGCGCGATTCGATCAACGGGCGCCGTTGCATCGTTTTCGCTGCCATCGAGCCTGATCACGCCCGCGGAAACCCGGTCGCGTGAGTGCAGCGCCCCTCGATGGAGCAGGGCGCGCGGCATCGCGCCACGCGCCCGTTTCCGTTGTCGCTTACTTGAGCTTCGCGGCCTTGCGCAGTGCGTCGGCCTTGTCGGTCTTCTCCCACGAGAACGCGGTGGCGGTGCGCTTCTTGCCCTTGGCGTCGGTGTAGGTCACCTGGAAGGGCTTGCGGCCGAAATGGCCGTAGGCGGCGGTCAGGCGGTAGATCGGGTGCAGCAGGTCGAGCATTTTGGTGATGCCGTACGGGCGCAGGTCGAAATGCTCGCGGATCAGCTTCTCGATCCTGTCGTCGCCGATCTTGCCGGTGCCGAAGGTGGTGACCGAGATGCTGGTCGGCTCGGCCACACCGATGGCGTAGCTCACCTGCACCTCGCACTTGTCGGCCAGGCCGGCGGCGACGACGTTCTTGGCGACGTAGCGCGCGGCGTAGGCGGCCGAACGGTCGACCTTGGACGGATCCTTGCCGGAGAACGCGCCGCCACCGTGGCGGGCCATGCCGCCGTAGGTGTCGACGATGATCTTGCGGCCGGTCAAGCCGGCGTCGCCCACCGGGCCGCCGATCACGAAGTTGCCGGTCGGGTTGATGTGGATCTTCGACTTCGGCAGCGCCTTCAGCCACGCCTTCGGCAGCACCGGCTCGAGGATGTGCTTCATCACGCCGTCGACGATGTCCTTCTGCTTCACGCCCGGATCGTGCTGGGTCGAAAGCACGACGGCGTCGAGGCCGACGATCCTGTCGCCCTCGTAGCGCAGCGTGACCTGGCTCTTGGCATCCGGGCGCAGCCACTTCAGCTTGCCGGATTTGCGCACCTTGGCCTGCTGTTCGACCAGACGGTGCGAGTAGTAGATCGCCGCCGGCATCAGTTCCTCGGTCTCGTTGCAGGCGTAGCCGAACATCAGGCCCTGGTCGCCCGCGCCCTGTTCCTCGGGCTTCTTCTTGTCGACGCCCTGGTTGATGTCGGGCGACTGCTTGCCGATCATGTTGATGATCGCGCAGGTGTGGCCATCGAAGCCGACATTGGAATTGTCGTAGCCGATGTCGTTGATGACGCCGCGCGCCAGCGACTCGATGTCCACCCACGCGGTGGTGGTGATTTCGCCGGCCACGATCGCGGCGCCGGTCTTGACCAGCGTCTCGCAGGCCACGCGCGCCTTCGGGTCCTGGGCGAGGATCGCATCCAGCACCGCGTCGGAAATCTGGTCGGCCATCTTGTCCGGATGGCCCTCGGAGACCGATTCGGAGGTGAACAGGTAGCTGGAGCTGGTCATCGCTGCTTATATCCCTTGATGCGGATGAAAGGATGGCCGGGCATGATACAGCCTCGGCCCGGCCCTTGCACGGCGCCGGGACGCGCATTGTGCGCCGGTTGGGTTTCGCCGGCGCGTCAGGCGCGCGCCAGCGGCTAGCATCCACGCATGGATTCGGTCACCCACCTGTTCTTTGGCGGCGTCATCGCCGCCGCCATCGTCCCGCGGGAACACCGCCGCGCCGCGCTGCTCGCCGGCATGGCGCTGAACACGTTGCCCGACCTGGACATCTTCCCGCTGATGATCAGCGACGACCCGGTGGTGCGCATGACCTGCCACCGCGCCGCCACGCATTCTTGGCTGGTGCTGCCGTTCGCGGCCTGGGCGATCTGGTGGTTCTTCCGCCGCCGCGGTGGGCGCGTGGCGCAGTCGCCGGTGCGCTGGTGGTGGGCGATCTTCGCCTGCCTGATGGCGCATCCGCTGCTCGACTGCTTCACCGTCTACGGCACGCAACTGCTGTGGCCGCTGCCGCTGCCGCCGGTGATGTGGAGTTCGCTGTTCATCATCGATCCGCTGTTCACCCTGCCGTGGCTCATCGCGTTCGCGCTGGCGATGGTTGCCGGTCCGAAGCGCTGGGGTGGGCGGGCGCTCGCGGCCGGGCTCGCGCTCGGCGTCGGTTACATCGGCTGGTCGCTGGTCGCGAAGTCCTTGGTCGAACGCGCGGCGGATCGCGCGCTGGCCTCGCTCGGCCTCGCCGATGCGCCGCGCTTCTCGGTGCCGCAGCCGTTCAACACGCTGCTGTGGCGGGTGGTGGCGATGACGCCGAACGGTTTCGTCGAGGGCGAACGCTCGCTGGTCGCGGACCGCGGGCCGATGCGCTTCCGCCCGCACCGTTCCGACGTCGCCGCGCTCGCCGCCGTGCGCGGCCTGCCATCGGTGGAACGCATCCTCTGGTTCAACCACGGATTCGCCAAGGCCGAGGTGCGCGACGGCAGCCTGGTGCTCAGCGGCCTGCGCATGGGCAGCGAGCCGGATTACAGCTTCAACTTCGCCGTGGCGCGCGAACAGGACGGTAGATGGGTCGCGATCGAGCCGCCGCGGCAGCCGCCGATGCAATGGCGCATGCGCCGTGGGTGGAACGAGCTTTGGTGGCGGATCTGGCACGAACCGCCGGCGGACATCTGATTCAGAACGCGATCGCCCGCGCCTGCACGAAGGCGTAGAAGAACACCGCGTTCGGATCGTTGCGCACCAGTTGCATCTCGCGGCGCATGCCGTCGACGGTTTCGCGGGTGACCTTGCCGGCCTCGATCAGCTGGTCGGCGGCCGAGAGCAGCAGCTCCTCCCAGTATTCGACGATGGCCTTGCGCCTGGCCGGTTCGCGGTTGTCGAAGTGGAAGGTCTTCACCTGCGTGGTGACGTCGCGGAAACCGCCGGCGAGCAGCAGGTTGCCGAGCTTGGCGCCGACGAAGGGATCGCCGCCGCTTTCGAGCTGGAAATCGTTGAACGCCATCCAGTAGCGCCAGGTATGCGGAGAATACGGATCGAGCAGGAACGAGGAATTCATCACCTCGGTGATGTAGACCGGCGAGCCGGGCGCGAGCACGCGGCGCACTTCGTTCAGCACGCGCGTCGGCGATGGCACGTGTTCGAGGATCCAGCACAGGAATGCGGCATCGAAGCTGCGCGCCTCGAACGGCAGGTCGGTGGCGTCGGCATGCCGGAGTTCGTAGCGGCCGTCTAGCCAAGGGCGCGACCCGAGGTTTTCGCGCGCGGCTTCCAGCTGCGTCTGGTTGAGGTCGACGCAGGTGGCGTGCAGGTCGGGGAAGCGCCGCAGCAGGATCTCGGTCTGCGCGCCGACGCCGCTGCCGACCTCCAGCAGGCGCTTCGCCCCGGACAGGTCGATGTCGTGGAACACCGTGGATTCGGCCATCCGCGCCTGGCGCACGAGGCGTTCCTGCTCGGTGCGAGAGAAACCATGGAGGTAGGGCTGCGGATTCGACATGGCGGCGGTCGGGGTGGCGGGAATGCGGGATTGTCGCGCGCCGTGGCGACGGTTGCTCAGGCCGCGGCCGGCAACCCGGGCGTCACGCCCGCGGCCAGCGCATCGAAATAACCGCGCGTCAGCCGCAGTTGCTCGTCGGCGGTCTGCGCGCGGTTGGCCACGGCGAGGAATGCACGGTTCTCGGATCGATCCTTCGCGTACCAGCCCAGGTGCTTGCGCGCGATGCGCACGCCGGAGTGTTCGCCGTAGAACGCGTGCAGGTGTTCGAGGTGCGCGAGCAGGATGTCGCGAACCTCGGCCAGCGACGGTTCCGGCAAGGGTTCGCCGCCGGTGAGGAAATGCGCGATCTCGCGCAGGATCCATGGCCGGCCCTGCGCGGCGCGCCCGACCATCACCGCGTCGCAACCGGTGGCGTCGAGAACCGCTTTCGCCTTTTGCGGCGAATCGATATCGCCGTTCGCGATCACCGGGATCCGAAGCATCGCCTTGATCGCGGCGATGGTCTCGTATTCGGCCACGCCGGTGTATTGCTGGTCGCGGGTGCGGCCGTGCACGGCGAGCGCGGCGATGCCGCAATCCTCGGCGATGCGCGCGATCTCCGGCGCGTTCCGGTTTTCGGCGTTCCAGCCGGTGCGGATCTTCAGCGTCACCGGCACGTCGACCGCGTTCACCACCGCCTCGAGGATGCGCGCGACGAGCGGCGGATCGCGCATCAGCGCGGAACCGGCCCAGGCATTGCAGACCTTCTTCGCCGGGCAACCGAGGTTGATGTCGATGAGCTGCGCGCCGTGGTCGACGTTATGGCGCGCGGCGTCGGCCATGACGTTGGGAATCGTGCCGGCGATCTGCACGCTGACCGGGTCCGGTTCGCCGGCGTGGTCCATGCGGTGCAGGGATTTCGCGGTGTTCCAGAAACGCGGATCGCTGGTGGTCATCTCCGACACCGCCAGGCCCGCGCCGAGCCGCTTGCACAGCAGGCGGAACGGCTTGTCCGTCACGCCCGCCATGGGCGCGAGGATGACGTTCGGAGAGATGGAGTAGGGGCCGATCTGCATCCGTACATTGTAGGGTGGGCCTTGGCCCACCATCGCGCAGGCTTTATCCGACCACCAATCGCGGCATCGCCAGCGCGGCGCCTTCGCGCTCGGTCGAAAGTCCGGCGTACTTCGTGGCGAAGCGCAGGTGTTCGGCGAACGCGGCGTCCGGGCGCAGCGCGAGCGATGCGGCGAGCGCGCCGTTGAACGCGTCGCCGGCGCCCGTGCTGTCGACCACGCGCGCCGGTTCGGCCTTGATGCGATAGCACGCGGCATCGTCGCCGCGCAGGTTCGATTCCGGGTGCGAGACGAAGCAGCCGCTGGCGCCGAGGGTGACCACCACGCTGGCGTCGTGGCCGAGGTCGCGGCACAGCGCGTGGAACCGGGCCTGGTCGAGGCCGGCGACGGCGTCGGCTTCGATGCGTTCGCCGACATGTCGCCCGAGCAGCGCGGCGAATTCGGTTTCGTTCGGCGTCAATACGTCGGCCAGCGCCAGCAGCGAGCCCGGGGCCGCAACGTTTGCCGGCGCGGGATTCAGGATCGTGGCCGCGCCGCGTTCGCGGCCGAAGCGCAGCGCCGCGGCGATCGCCTCCGCCGGCGATTCCAGTTGCGCGAGCACCACCGATGGCACGGGCAATGCGGACAAGGTCGATTCGACGAATCCCGGTTCGAGCCGCGCGTTCGCGCCGGGCGCCACGACGATCGCGTTGCGTCCGCCCGCATCGACGTAAATGCCGGCGGTTCCGGTGGGTGCGTCGCAGGCGACATCGCGCAGGTCGATGCCGTCGGCCGTGCACAACGCACGCGCCAGTTGCGCGCCGCTGTCCTGGCCCAGCGCGCAGACGAACGCGGTCGTCGCACCGGCCCGGCGCGCGGCCATCGCCTGGTTGAAGCCCTTGCCGCCCGGACCGCTGGCGTACTCGCCGCTCAGCGTGGCGCCGGCTTGCGGCAGCGCCGCCACGCGCCAGGCGTGGTCGACGTTGAACGAACCGACGACGGCGACATTCACGATGCCGCGTCCTGCACCAGCGTGCCCTGGTGGTAGATCGCGCGCCACCCGTCGCCGCACTCGCGCCACAGGGTCATGCGCCGGCTGAGCCGTTCGCCTTGCCGCAATGTGTAGGTCAGCAGCCACGTGCGCGCGCCAAGCGCGCGGCAACCGAAGTCCGAGGTTTCCCATGGGTCGTCGTGTGCTTGCGCATGGCGCGCTTCGAGCGCGTCGAGCACGAAGGCGCGGTCGTATTGCCGGCCGGAGGCGCCGGTCTCCCGGAAATCGTCGACGATCATGCGCTCGAAATCCGCGCGCTTCGTGCCGAATTCTGGGCGATGGAACAATGGTTCGCGGGCACGCAGGGCTTCCAGTGCCCGTGCCGTTTCCGCATCCATCCCGTCAGGGGTTGTCGACATCGCCCGCGCCGTGCGCCGCGACCATGCGGTCGGGATCGTGCCGATGCCTGAACAGCGGCACGAACAGCACGGCCATCGCCAGGGCGTACAGCGCGAACGTGGTCCAGATGCCGTGCCAGTCCTTCGCGCCGCCTTCGCCGGTGAAGAAACGATCGATCATCCAGCCGCTGATCGAGCTGCCGAGCACCGCGCCGATGCCGTTGGTCATCAGCATGAACAGGCCCTGCGCCGAGGCGCGGATGCGCGGGTCGCTCTGCTGTTCGACGAACAGCGAGCCGGAAATGTTGAAGAAGTCGAAGGCCATGCCGTAGACGATGCAGCTCAGCACGATCATCCACAGCCCGGGGCCCGGGTTGCCGTAGGCGAACAGGCCGAAGCGCAGGAACCAGGCGACCATGCTGATGGTCATCACCGCCTTGATGCCGAAGCGCTTGAGGAAGAACGGGATGGTGAGGATGAACAGCGTTTCGCTGATCTGCGAAATCGACATGATGATCGCGGGGTACCTCACCGCCAGCGAACCGGCATAGGCCGGGTCGTTCTCGAATTCGCCGAGGAAGGTGCCGCCGTAGGCGTTGGTCAATTGCAGCGCCGCGCCGAGCAGCATCGCGAACACGAAGAACACCGCCATGTTCCGGTCCTTGAACAGGCGGAACGAAGTCAGGCCGAGGATCTCGAGCAGCGAACGGTTCTCGGCCTCGCGCATGCGCGGCGGCGCGGCCGGCAGGGTGAATGCGTACAGGCCCAGCGCGAAGGCGGCGCCCGCGGCGACGTAGAACTGGCCCGCGGATTTCTCCAGCCCGAGCAGGCTCGTCGTCCACAGCGCGGCGATGAAGCCGACCGTGCCCCAGACGCGGATCGGCGGGTAATCGCGGATCACGTCCATGCCCTGCTGCTTCAACGCGTTGTAGGCCACCGCGATCGCCAGCGAGATCGTCGGCATGTAGCACAGCATCGTCGCCAGGATCAGCCAGAAGAACTGGTTGGGATCCGCCGCCTGCGGCAGCAGGCACAGGAACACGCCGCCGAGGATGTGCAGCGCGCCGTAGAGTTTTTCCGCGTTGATCCAGCGGTCGGCGACGATGCCCATCAGCGAGGGCATGAACAGCGCCGAGATGCCCATCGTGGAGAAGATCGCGCCGAAACTGGTTCCCGACCAGCCGCGGTTCTCGAACCAGTAGCGGCCGATGGTGATCAGCCACGCCCCCCAGACGAAGAACTGGAGGAAATTCATCACCGTCAGGCGAAATTTCAGGTTCACGTACCGCTCCCCGTCGCGCGGTGGCGCAGGCGCGCCGGTGGTCGCAGGGTAGGGCACCGGTGGCAGTGCCGGCAATAACGGTTCAGACGTTGCGCGCGATCACCCGGTTGCGGCCATCGCGCTTGCCCACCTGCAGGCGGCGGTCGGCGCTGCGCAACAACAGCGACAGGTTGTTGCCGTCCTGCGGCCAGGTGGCGAGCCCGGCGCTGAACGTCAGGCGCGGGCCGGGCGTGCCGCGTTCGCCGAGGAACACCTGTTCGGCGAGAACGCGCCGCAGGCGGTCGGTGCGTTCCCATGCGCTGCCGATCGGGCAATGCAGCAATGCCACGAATTCCTGCCCGCCGATGCGCACCAGGCGTTCGCCCGGGCCGAGCGCCTCCGACATCAAGGCCGCGACCTGGCGCAGCGTGCGGTTGCCGGCGAGGTGACCGATGTCGTCGTTGACGCGCTTGAAGTGGTCGAGGTCGATCAGCGCCAGGGTCAGCGAACCGCCGCCGTCGCGCACCTTGTCGAAGATGCGCGGCATGCGTTGCAGCAGCCAGCTGCGGTTGGGCAGGCCGGTGAGGCCGTCGTTGCCGGACAGTTCGACCAGCCGCTGCATGCGGTAGACGATGACGCTGGTGAGCATGGTCGTCATCGTCAGCAGCACCAGTCGCTCGACCTGCCCGCCGATCGAGACCGTGCCGTAGTCGGGCGAGGACAGCGGCTGCGGGTGCGTGGCGAGGATGATCGATGCCAGCACCGCGTATTCGACGATGGCTAGCGCGCCGGCGTACAGCGTGAGGCGGCCGTCGTTGCGCAGCGCGGTCATCGCGATCGAGATCAGGTAGAAGCACCAGACGATGAGGCTGTTCACCCCCGAGGCCGGATCGCCCAGCGCGAGCAGCGCGAGCACGCCGGTGGTGGTGGTCACGTCGTAGGTGGTGGTCGCGTACGGCAGCCAGGGGTAGGTGCGCGCGCGGTTGGCCAGCGCCAGCCACGCTTGCGCGAAGATGTTGATGAACACCACCGCGCCGAGCCCGACGATGGTTTCGTTGGTGCTGGCGCCGCTGGCCGCGTTGGCCAGCGGCAGCAACAGCGCCGTGATCGACAGCAGCGCGCGCAGCCGCGCCACCAGCAGTTCGCCGCCGGCGCCCAGTTCCAGCATCAGTTCGTCCGGGCGCGCGAGCAGCGCCCCGACCAGGTCCCTCAGCCAGCGAAACGTGCCGCGCAGCCCCATCGCCCGCCCCGTGTCGTCCGCAGCCAGCATAGCCGGCCGCGCGGGCGAGGACGACTCAGCCGATGCCGCGCAGCGCCACCCACAGGCCGAACGCGAGGAACACCAGCGCCGCGACGATCCGCGCCGCGCGTAGCGGCAGGCGTTGCGCGAAGCGGCTGCCGAACGCGACCACCGGCACGTTCGCCAGCAGCATGCCGACGGTGGTTCCGGCCACCACCTGCCAGAGCGCGTCGAAGCGCGTGGCCAGCAATACGGTGGCGACCTGGGTCTTGTCGCCGATCTCGGCGAGGAAGAACGCGATCACCGTCGCGGCGAAGACGTTGCCGCCGGGCAGGGGCGCGTCCTCCTCGAGTTTGTCCGGCTTGAGCGTCCACAGCGCGATGGCGATGAAACTCGCCGCGACCACCCAGCGCAGGACGTTCGGTGTCAGCCATTGCGCGACCAGCACGCCGAGCCAGCCGGCGAGCGCGTGGTTGAGCAGGGTCGCGACGAGGATGCCGGCGACGATCGGCCACGGCCGGCGGAAGCGCGCGGCGAGCAGCAACGCCAGCAATTGCGTCTTGTCGCCGATTTCGGCGAGCGCGACGGTTCCCGCGGAAACGAACAGGGGCTGCAGCATCTCGAACTCCGGGGCCGGGCGTTGCAGGCGCGAAGACAACCGTGTCGCGCCCGGCCCGGGTGCACGCGGCTGCCTTCGGTCTTGCCCCGTCGCGATGCGATGTCGCGCGCCATGGCCGGCCGGCCAAGTGTGTTGACGCGCGGGCCGCCGGCGCGAAGCCGGCGGCGGGCTACTCCCCGGAGGAAGGACGCGCATTCTAGCGCCCCCGGGCGTGGTGCCTACAATGCAGGTTCCCCCGGATGGAGCCCGCCATGCAATACCGTCGCCTCGGTTCCTCCGGCCTGCAGTTGTCGGAACTGTCGTTCGGCGCCTGGGTCACGTTCGGCGGCCAGGTCGGCCGTGGCCCGGCACGCGAGCTGATCGCCGCGGCCTGGGACGCCGGCATCAATTTCTTCGACAACGCCGAGACCTACGCCAATGGCGAGGCCGAGCGGGTGATGGGCGACGTGATCGCCGACCTGCGCCTGCCGCGCGACGGCTTCTGCGTTTCCAGCAAGGTGTTCTTCGGCGCGGTCGACAAACCGCGCCCCACCCAGCGCGGACTGTCGCGCAAGCACGTGCACGACGCCTGCCACGCCGCGCTCAAGCGCCTGCGTGTCGATTACCTCGACCTGTATTTCTGCCACCGCCCGGACCCGGACACGCCCATCGCCGAAACCGTGTTCGCGATGGATGCGCTCATCCGCCAGGGCAAGGTGCTGTACTGGGGCACGTCGGAGTGGCCGGCCGATGCCATCCTCGACGCGCATGCCATCGCGCGCGCGCACGGCCTGCAACCGCCGGCGATGGAGCAGCCGCAATACAACCTGCTGCACCGGGAACGCGTCGAACGCGAATACGCGCCGCTCTACCGCCAGCACGGAATGGGCACCACCACGTGGTCGCCGCTCGCGTCCGGCCTGCTCACCGGGAAGTACGCGGCGGGCATTCCGGCGGATTCGCGGCTTGCGCAGGAGAGCTACACCTGGCTGCAGCGCAACCTGCAGGGCGACGACGGCGAGCGCCGGGTCGAACGCGCGCGCCGCTTCGCCGCGATCGCGCGCGAACTCGGCGTGGATCCTGCGCCGCTGGCGATCGCCTGGTGCCTGCGCAACCCGGACGTGTCCACGGTCATCCTCGGGGCCAGCCGGGTCGAGCAGTTGCAGCAGAACCTGATCGCGCCGCAACTGGTGGAACGCTTCGATGCGGATACCTGGCGCCAGATCGAGGCGGCGACGGCCTGAGCGCACAGGCCTTGGCGGGACGGGGCGCGCATTGACAAGGTAATGAGAATCATTATCATCAATCACGTCCATTGGAGGTCGTGATCGATGCATGCCGTCCTGACCCAAACGCTGCCCCTGTCCGCCGCTTCCGTGCAGGCGCCCGCGCGGCGCGCGCCCGAAGCCCTCGAGATCGACAGCGCGCGCCTGCTCGGCGGGCAGCGCGAAATCGTGATCCGCCACGGCGGCGAGTGCTACCGCCTGCGGCATACCCGCAACGACAAGCTGATCCTCACCAAGTAACTGCGCCGTTCCCGCCGCGCGGGAACGGTTCCACGTCTCTCTCCAGGCACGCCAGCCCCGGACCCGCGCCGGACGCAAGCCCGCCGACCTTATTCCCCGTCGAGCCCTTGCATGCGTCCGAATCCCCTGTTCCTCGCCCTCTCCCTGGCCGTCGCCGGCCCCGTCGTTGCCGCCGATGCGCCGCCGGGCGCCGCCGCCGATGCGTCCTCCGAACTCGACCGCGTCGTCGTCACCGCCACCCGCACCGCGCGCGCGATCAGCGACGTGCCCAACAGCGTCGACGTGATCGATCGCGAGCGCATGGACGAGATCCTCGCGCGCAACCTGCAGGACCTGTTCCGCTACGAACCGGGCGTGACCGTCGGCAGCGCCTTCGGCCGCTTCGGCGTCGAGGACATCCGCATCCGCGGCCTCGGCGGCAACCGCGTGCGCATCCAGACCGATGGCATCGCGGTGCCGGACGCCTTCATCATCGGCAGCTATTCCGACGCGAACCGCAATTTCGTCGACATGGACACGCTCAAGCGCGTGGAAGTGGTGCGCGGGCCGACCAGTTCGCTGTACGGCTCCGATGCGCTCGGCGGCACGGTGTCGTTCGTCACCAAGGATCCCGCGGATTACCTCGCGCCGGGCAAGGACGCCTACTTCGGTTTCCGCCTCGGGTTCGAAAGCGACTGGGACGGCTTGAACGCGGGCGCGACCGCGGCCTTCGGCGGCGAACGCTGGTCGGGCATGGCGGTGGTGAACCATCGCCAGGGACGCGAAACCGAAAACATGGGAACCAACGACGACAGGACGACGACGATCGTCGATGGCGTACCGGTCAATCTGCGCACCAAGTCCAACCCGCAGGATCGCGACGGCCGCAGCCTGCTGGCGAAACTGGTGTACGCGCCGAGCGAGAACCAGCGCTTCAAGCTGACACTCGACGCGAACGAGGACAGCGCCGGCACCGACGTACTAAGCTCGCTCGGTTATTCGTCGCTGACCCGCGCGACCACCACCGCGCTCACCGGCGACGACCACCAGACCCGCGCGCGGCTGGCGTTCTCGCACGAGATGGACGCGCTCGATGCCGGCTTCGCCGACAGCCTCGACTGGCAGCTCTACCGGCAGGACAGCGAAACCACGCAGGACACGCTCGAGGAGCGCACCACCGCGTCGGGCACGCCCGAGCGGCGGGCGCGCGAATTCGACTTCGACCAGCGCACCTACGGGTTGCAGGCGAACTTCCACAAGGGCTTCGCCACCGGCAGCGTGCGCCACGACCTGGGTTACGGCATCGACGTGTCGCGCACCGAAACGAAACAGAAGCGCGACGGGCGCGTGACCAACCTGCTCACCGGCAGCGTCAGCAATTCGATGCCGCCGGACGTGTTCCCGGTGCGCGATTTCCCGATCAGCCGCACCACCAACGCGGCGCTGTATGTGCAGGACGAAATCGCCTTCGCCAACGACCGCTTCCGGCTGGTGCCGGCGGTGCGCGTGGATCATTACGAACTCGATCCCGAGGTCGACGCGATCTTCGCCGAAGACAATCCCGGCGTTGCGGTGACCGGGCTCACCAAGACCAGCGTCTCGCCCAAGCTCGGCGCGGTCTGGCACGTCGGCGGCGACTGGTCGCTGTTCGGCGGTTATGCGCGCGGTTTCCGCTCGCCGCCCTACAGCGACGTCAACATCGGCTTCACCAACCTGATGTTCGGCTACACCGCGATCGCCAACCCGGATTTGAAGCCGGAAACCAGCGACGGCGTGGAACTGGGCCTGCGCTACGCCGGCAAGGCGGTGTACGCCAGCCTGTCCGGCTACGACAACCGCTACCACGACTTCATCGAATCCTTCGCCTTCGCCGGCTTCAACGAGGCGGGCCTGATGGTGTTCCAGTCGCAGAACGTGGCCGATGCGCGCATCCGCGGCGTCGAGTTCAAGGGCGGCATCGATTTCGGCGCGCTGTCCGAACGCATGGCCGGCTGGTCGCTGCGCGCGGCCGCGGCGTACGCGCGCGGCGACAACCGCACCGACGACGTGCCGCTGGAATCGGTGGATCCGCTGACCGCGACGATCGGCCTCGGCTTCGACCGCGACACCTGGGGCGCGGAACTCGCCGGTCGTTTCGCCGGGCGCAAGGACCGCCTGCCGCCGCCGCCGACAGGCAGCCCGGATTACTACGAAAGCCCCGGCTACGGCGTGTTCGACCTGCTCGCGCACTGGAACTTCGCGCCTGGCGCGAAACTCGACGCCGGCATCTTCAACCTCGGCGACCGCAAGTATTTCAACGCCGGCGGCATCAGCCTGGTCGCGGACAACAGCGCCGTGCTCGACCGCTACACCGCGCCGGGCCGCAACCTCGCGCTGAGCCTCGCCTTCGAGTGGTGACGGTGGACTGATGGCGCTCGCGCTGCTCCCCGCGGGACTTTCGCCGGCGAATGTGCCGGCGCGGGCCTTGCCGGAACCGCGGCAACTCGCGGCCCTGGGCGCCGTGCTGTGCCTGTCGCGCGCGCGCTTCGGCCACCCGCTCGCGGGCTGGACGCCGGCGGTCCGCGCCGAAGTCGCTTGCCGTTGCGACAGCGACGGCCTGCGCGAATCGCTGTCGTTCCTCGACCGCGACGGCCAGTGCTGCTGGCGCCTGTACCTGCTGCCCGAGAGCGATTTCCTCGCGTGGGAAGAACTGTCCTCGCGGTTGCCGCTGCGCACGGACGGCGGCCACGCGGGCATCGCCGAACGCCTGCTGTCGCGCCTCGCCAATCGCCTGAACGGCGGCCACTGGCAGGCCAGCGCCTTGCGCCTGCATGCATTGCCCTGCGGCGCCAACGGCACCGCGCTGGCGGCGAGCCTGGCATCGCTGTCCGAACTCGGCCTCGCCACCGCACGCCGCATCGCCCGCGACGAAGGCGTCATCGACGATGCGCTGGGCGAAGCCCATCCTCGAACGATCCCACCCGGAGTACGACCATGAAGCCTTTCCTGTCCGCCGCGCTGGCGCTGTCCGCGCTCGCCGGCGGCGCGGCCGGTGCGCAAGGCGCCGCCACCCCCGATCCCGCCCGCGACCACGCTTCGATCCTCGCGATGCGCGGGGAACACGCGGTGAGCTTCGCCTTCGACGAGACGGTGCTGCTGCAGCCCGGCTACCAGCGGCACGCACCGCTGCGCAGCGGCGGCGACGAGGCGGTGGTCGTGGTCGAGGACACGCCCACGCACGTGGTGCTGCAGCACATTCTGGTCGATCCCGACAGCGGCCACGTCACCAAGCACTGGCGCCAGGACTGGACGTACGAGGCGCCGTCCCGCTTCGAGTTCAGCGCCGACCAGACATGGACCGTCCGCGCGCTGTCGCCGACCGAAACCCGCGGTGCATGGACGCAATGCGTGTACGAGGTCGACGACGCGCCGCGCTATTGCGGCACCGGCAAGTGGAACTACGACGACGGCGTCGCCACCTGGACCAGCGACGCGACCTGGCGCCCGCTGCCGCGGCGCGAATACACCAAGCGCAGCGACTACAACGCCTTGCGCGTGGTCAACCGCCAGACCATCGTGCCCGGCGGCTGGACCCACGAGCAGTTCAACACCAAGATCCTGCGCAAGCCGGACGGCAGCCAGGTCGCGCTGGCGCGGGAGTTCGGCTTCGACGACTACCGCAAGACGACCGACGTCGATTTCAAGCCGGCCTACGATTACTGGAAGGCCACGTCCGGCTACTGGGCCAAGGTGCGCGCGCGCTGGAATGGTTTCCTGTCGCAGCCGCCCGGCCTGCACCTGAAGACCAAGGTCGACGGCATGGCGATGATCGTGCCGCTGTTCGAACAGGCGGACGCGGTGCAGTCCGGCAAGCCGGTCGCGGACGCCGACATCGACGCGGTGTTCGCGCAGTGGGTCGAACCGGCGACGGCCGCCGGGCAAGCGGGCATCGCCCCCGCGCCGGCGACGAACGACCGCTTCGGCGTGCTGGTGATGGCGCACGGCGGCGGCGAACGCTGGAACCGCGAAGTGGCCGCGGCATTGTCGCCGTTGCGCGACGAGTTCCCGATGGAAGTCGCCTTCGGCATGGCCGATGCAGCCAGCCTGCAACAGGGCGTCGACGCGTTGCAGCAGCAAGGCGTGCGCCGTATCGGAGTGGTGCGCCTGTTCGTCAGCGGCGAGAGTTTCTACAAGGAAACCCGGCAGATCTTCGGCCTCGAACCCGGCGCGCCGCCCAGGCCCGCGCAGGACCACGCCATGCACGACATGCCGGGCATGGACCATGGCGACATGTCGATGGCGTTCTGGCGGGTGGACAGCGACGCCGCGTTCGCGTTGAGCAAGGACGGCCTGGCGGACGCGCCGGAAATGGGGCAGGTGCTGGCCGAACGCGCGCGCGCGTTAAGCAAGGATCCCGCGCACGAAGACGTGCTGATCCTGGCCCACGGTCCCGGCGACGATGCCGAGAACGCGCGCTGGATCGCCAACATCGATGCGCGCGCCGACGTGGTGCGCAAGGCGATGCCGTTCCGGCGGGTGCAGGTGATGACGCTACGCGAGGATTGGCCGGACAAGCGCGACGCCGCGACCCGCGAGATCCGCGACTTCGTCCAGCGCGCCGGGCGCGAAGGCGGTCGCGCGATCGTGATTCCCTACCGCGTGCAGGGCTTCGGCCCCTACAAGGACACGCTGGCGGGCCTCGACTACGTTTCCGACGGCGTCGGGTTGGTACCCGATCCGCAGGTCACGGCCTGGGTCCGGCGCGAAGCCGAGGCGCTGCGCACGGGTTTCGACGCGCAGGCGAAGTAATCCGCCATCCCCGGAATGGCAAAGCCCCGCATCGCGGGGCTTTGCCGTGTCGCCGTCGCTCAGTCCTTCGCCGGCGGCGGAGGCGGCGGTGGCGCGGGAGGCGCAGGCGGAGCAGGCGGCGGCACGCTGCCGTCGTCGCTCCATTCCGTGCGTTTGCCGTTGTCGTCGATCACCACGACGTGTCGACGTTCGATTACGCGCGGCGCGGCCGGTGCCGCGGGCGGTGCGGGTACGTCGCCCACCGATGGTGGGGGAGGCGGCGGAGGCGGTGGCGCGGGCGGTGCCGGCGGGATCGGCAATGGCATCGCCTTCGGCACCGTGACCTGCGCGCTGGCGTCGTGGTGGTCGCGCAACAGCGCGAGCGTGGCCTTCTCGCCTTCCTTGCGCGCGCGCAGGGCATCCATCGCTTCGCGCGGCGTGGCCACCGGCTTGCCGTCGATGCCGAGGATCACGTCGCCTGCCTGCAGTTCGCCGAGCTGCGGGCCCGGGCTCAGCACCAGCACGCCCTTGTCGGTACCGAAGTAGCGGCCGAGCTGCGCGTCCAGCGAGGCGAGGTTGAGGCCGTTCCAGCGGAACGCCTCGAGCAGCAGCGGTTGCGCGCAGGGCGTCTTGCCCTTGCAGGCGGGCACGAACATCGCGCCCTTCATCAGGCGCGAATCGCCGAGCGCCATCGGCGCATCGCCATCGCCGAGGCGGATCACCTCGCGGTGGATCTCGGGAGCGACGCCGGGTGGAAGGTCGACGTCGATGCGATCCGCGGTGGCTCCGGAGAAATCGCCGTCTGCGCCTTCCTGGATGGTCACGTTGCCCGAGAAAATCGCTGGCTCGCCCGAGTCGCCCAGCATCAACAAGCGGTCGGCGACATGCGGGGTCACCGACACCGTCGTTTCGCGGCCGTCGCGCACGTAGCCGATGAGAACCGGCTTTTGATTGACGAGTTTCGCCAGTCCCGCGCGTGCTTCGTCGAGCCGCGCTTCGCCATCGGCGCCCGCGATTCTGACCCCGTCCAGCGACACGAGCCGGTCGCCGCTTTTCAATCCGGCTTGCGCGGCACCACTCGCGGGGGTGACGCCGGCGATGCGCACGCCGGCCTGCGGATCCGGCCCGAGCAATACGCCGAGGATGGGTTTGCGCACCATCTGCTTCTCGTAAGTCATGATCATCGGTGCCGCGCCCGGCGCGTTGTATTCGCGCGTCAGGTCGGCGTAATGCTTCGCGGCGCGGTCGAGGTCGGCGCGCGCGGCATCGAGTTCCTTCTGCTGCGCGGGCGTCGGCGCATCGGATTGCGCGGCGGCAGCGCCGGCGAGGGCGAGGCCGACGGCGCAGGCGAGGGCAAGGCGTTTCACGGTTCGTTTCATGGCGTTCTCGCGGGTGGGAGGGTCAGTCGATGCTCACGAGCATCGCGTCGTAGCGTTCGCCGCTGGCGGCCAGCGCGCGCTGGGTGCTTTCGAAGCTGGCGTAGGCGCGCAGCGCCGACACGCGTTCGCGCCACAGGCCGAGCCGGCGTTGTGCGCTCAGCGAAGGCTGGGTGAGCGCGGAATCGATGCCCGCGACCCGCGCTTCGAAATCGCTGCCGAGCGCGACCGCGGTGGCCGACGCGGCGCGGTCGTCGCGGGCCAGCGCGAGCAATGCCTCCAGTCGCGCGGATTCGGCGTATAGCGGTTCCATCGTGCTGGCGGGCGGGTCGCTCGGCGGGGTGGCGTGCGTGTTCCGGCGCGGCTTCGCCCGGTGCGGCTTCGCCCGGTGCGGCGTGGTCGCCTTGGCGATGCGGGTGTGCGTCGTCGTTTCATCTGCGTGCCGGACGGTTTCGACGACGGAGGGCGTTGCCGGAGCGGGCGTGGCACCCGTTGGCGTCGTCGCGGCCACGACCGCTTGCGTCGGCATGCTTCGCGCCGGCACCGGTTTCGCAGCGAACGGATCGACGCTGGACGCGTGCGGAAGTTCGCGCAGGAACAGCGGCACGCAGGCAAGCGCCAGCAGCGAAGCGGCCAACGCCAGCGGCAGGCGCAGCGGACGACGCTCCGGCGCGGGGGCCGGCAGCCGCGCGAACACGCCCGACAGCGCGTCCGCCGCCGGCGTCTCCGGTGGCAGCGCGGCGAAGGCTTCGTTCCAGTCGCGGGGCGGCATCGGTCCGGGCATGTGCGGCTCACGCATGCTGCACCTCCGGCGCATGCAGGGATTGCGGTTCCAGCAACGCACGCAGGCGGCGCCCGCCGCGCGCGAGCTGCGACTTGGAGAAGCTTGGCGTGCGCTGCATCAGCGTCGCGATTTCCTCGTGGGTGTGGCCTTCGGCGTGGTACAGCCACAGCACCGCGCGGGTCGCGGCCGGCAGTTGTTCCAGCGCGCGCCACAGCGCGGCGGCATCGGCGGCGGCGGAAGGCGGCGGCGATGCGTCCACGGGCTCGAAGCCGTCGTCGTCGAGGCTGTCCTCCATCCGCCGGCGCTGGCGCAAAGACATCAGCGTCTCGTTCACCGCGATCTGCCGCATCCAGCCCCAGAACGGGGACTCGCCGCGGAATTCGCCGAGCTTGCCGATCGCCTTCAACATCGTCTCCTGCAGCACGTCCTGGGCCTCGTCGCGGTCGCCGGTCAGGCGCAGCGCGAGGGTGAACACCGGCCGTTCGAACCAGCGGCACAGTTGTTCCAGCGCCGCCCGTTCGCCGTCGCGCGCGCGGCGCAACAGGCGTTCCGGGACGTTGATGGCGAAGCTGGAGGCGGCGGGCATTCGATACCTGTGGATGCGACCGGGGGCGGAAGCGTCGCAGCGGGTTGCAATATCGTCCGGCGGGGCGCGCTGCCTATACTGCGCCCGTCCACAGGGGAGTCCCGCAGATGTCCTTCTTTACGTTATTGAGCGCCATCGTCCTGTTTACCGGCGTCGTGCTGCTGTTCAAGACCGTGCGTGTGGTTCCGCAGGGTTATGAATGGACCGTGGAGCGCTTCGGCAAGTACACCCGCACCCTCGACCCGGGCCTGCATTTCCTGTTCCCGATCATGTATGGCATCGGGCGCAAGGTGAACATGATGGAGCAGGTGCTGGAGGTGCCGTCGCAGGACGTCATCACCAAGGACAACGCCGTGGTCAAGGTCGACGGCATCGTGTTCTTCCAGGTGCTGGACGCGGCCAAGGCCGCCTACGAGGTCGCGACCCTGGAAGTCGCCATCCTCAACCTGGTGATGACCAACATCCGTACCGCGATCGGTTCGATGGACCTGGACGAATCGCTGTCGAAGCGCGACGAGATCAATGCCAAGGTGCTGGTCGCGGTCGACCAGGCGACGCATCCCTGGGGCATCAAGGTCAATCGCATCGAACTGAAGGACATCGCGCCGCCGCGCGACCTGGTCGAATCGATGGCGCGGCAGATGAAGGCCGAGCGCGAGAAGCGCGCCAACATCCTCGAGGCCGAGGGCCTGCGCCAGGCCGCGATCCTCAAGGCCGAGGGCGAGAAGCAGTCGGTGATCCTCGAGGCCGAAGGCAACCGCGAAGCCGCGTTCCGCGCCGCCGAGGCGCGCGAGCGCGCGGCCGAGGCCGAGGCCAAGGCGACGCAACTGGTCTCCGACGCGATTTCCTCCGGCAACGTGCAGGCGATCAACTACTTCGTCGCGCAGAAGTACATCGAGGCGTTCAAGTCGCTGGCCGAGGCGCCGAACCAGAAGTTCGTGATGATGCCGATGGAATCGGCGGGCGTGATCGGCTCCATCGCCGGTATCGCCGAGCTGGCGAAGGAATCGATGCAGCGCCAGCAGGCCACAGGCAAGTCGCGGTCGCTCGAGCAGGATCGAGGAGGCTGAACCATGCGTTGGGACGTGTTCGCGTGGGCCGCGGTCGCGCTGCTGCTGTTCGCCGCCGAGGCGATGGCGCCGGGCGCCTTCATGCTGTGGCTGGGCTTGGCCGCGGCGGTGGTGTTCGTCGTCGTGCTGCTGTTCTCCGGCATTCCGGTGCTGGCGCAGGTCGCAGCGTTCGTGGTGCTCAGCTTCGTGTCGATCCAGGTGTATCGCCGCTGGTTTCGCAAGCGCGAAAAGCCCAGCGACCAGCCGGCGCTGAACCGCCGCACCGCGGCGCTGATCGGGCGCGTCGTGCCGCTGGAACGCGCCATCGTCGACGGCCACGGGCGCGTGCAGATCGCCGATGCGTTCTGGGAAGTCGCCGGACCGGAATTGCCGGCCGGCGTCCCGGTGCGCGTGACCGGCGCGGATGGCATGACCTTGCAGGTGGAGGCGGCGTGAGGTTTCGCTCTGCGGCTCTGTTCGCGCTCGCATTCGCCATTGGCAGCGCCGGTGCGCAGGAGTTGCAGCACGAGGACAAGTGGGTCGGCACCGTCGTCCCGCCGTATCCCTCCGGCGTGCACGAGCTCTCCGGCAGTTGCGTCGGGCCCGGAACCTCCGGCGACGAGATCTGCACGATCTCGATCCACGTCCTGCGCGACGAGCAGAGCCACGTGCGCACTGTGCTCGCCAGCCATGAACTGCGTCATCCCGACGGTACCCTCGTCGGCGGCGACAAGCCGCTGCAACTGGTCACCGACGCGATCGAACCGGACGTCCTGTACGACGCCAAGATCGAACTCGCGGTCGGCACCTGCCAGCGCGACGGCGCCGACGATCCGCGCATCGTGGCGGCGCTGGTGCCCGGACCGGACGTGGAATGGTTCGCCGCCTTCCGCGGCCTGTGGCGGCTGGGCGACGATGGCCGCTTCGACGACCTCGCTCCGGCCGGCGTCCGCTGCCGCAACGAAGGCTTCGGCTACGACGGCTGACCGCGATCCCGCCCGATCCGCGATAATCACGGTTTCCCCATCGCGGAAACCGCCATGACCCAGCAGACCGTCCTCAACGCCACCCATCGCGCGCTCGGCGCCAAGATGGTGGACTTCGGCGGCTGGGACATGCCGATCCACTACGGCTCGCAACTCGAGGAACACCACCAGGTGCGCCGCGACGCCGGCATGTTCGACGTCAGCCACATGACCGTGGTCGACCTGAACGGTCCGCGCGTCCGCGAGTTCCTGCGCCACCTCGTCGCCAATTCGGTCGACAAGCTGCAGAAGCCGGGCAAGGCGCTGTACACCGCCATGCTCAATCCGCAGGGCGGGGTGATCGACGACCTCATCGTCTACTTCATGTCCGAGGACTGGTTCCGGCTGGTGGTGAACGCCGCGACCCGCGACAAGGACCTGGCATGGATCGCCGGACAGGCGAAGGCGTTCGACGTCGCGGTTGCGGAACGACCGGAGTTCGGCATGGTCGCGGTGCAGGGTCCGAACGCGCGCGACAAGGTCATCGGCCTGCTGCGGGAGGAAGACCGCGCGCCGGTGGCCAAGCTGGTCCGCTTCAGCGCGCGCGAGGCCAGGACCGCCGACGGCATCGTCGTGTTCGTCGCCCGCACCGGCTACACCGGCGAGGACGGTTTCGAGGTGATCGTGCCCGAGGCGCAGACCGTCGCGTTCTGGAACGCGCTGCTCGCCGCGGGGGTGAAGCCAGCCGGGCTCGGTGCGCGCGACACGCTCCGCCTCGAAGCCGGCATGAACCTGTACGGGCAGGACATGGACGAAACCGTGTCCCCGTACGAAGCCGCGCTCGGCTGGACCGTCGCGCTGGACGAGGGCCGCGGCTTCATCGGTCGCGACGTGCTCGAACGCCAGCACGCCGGCGGCGCGCCGCGGCAGATGATCGGCATCGTCATGGACGAGAAGGGCGTGCTCCGCCACGGCCAGAAGGTGCTGACCGCGAACGGCGACGGCGAAATCCTCAGCGGCACGTTCTCGCCGACGCTGGGCAAGGCGATCGCGTTCGCGCGGGTGCCGGCCGGCGAGCCGGGCGAGGTGCGCGTGGACATCCGCGGCAAGGAGATCCCGGTGCGGGTGGTGAAGTTCCCCTTCGTCCGCGACGGCAAGCCGATGGACGGTATTTGACGCGACGGCTTCGGCCTTCGTTAAACTTGGCCGCACAGGGCGGCTTTCATTTCCACGACGCAAGCAGACGGAGCGTTCCATGAGCGAGATCCCCGGCGACCTCAAGTTCCTCAAGTCCCACGAATGGGCGCGTGTCGAAGGCGACGGCAAGGTGACCGTCGGCATTTCCGACCATGCGCAGGAACTGCTGGGCGACCTGGTCTACGTCGAACTGCCGAACGTCGGCGACCGCGTCGAGGCCGGCAACGCCAGCGCCGTGGTCGAGTCGGTGAAGGCGGCCTCGGACGTCTATGCGCCGGTCACCGGCAAGGTCGTCGAGGTCAATTCCGCGCTCGCCGACAAGCCCGAAACCATCAACGAAGACGCCTACGGCGACGGCTGGCTGTTCGTGGTCGAGGCCGAGGAACCCGAGCAGTTGAACGAACTCCTCTCCCCCGACGACTACGCCGAACTGCTCGAGGAAGAAGAGCACTGAGGGTTCTCCACCCGCTCCATCGTCCTCCGATCCGGCCGCGCAAGCGGCCGGTTTCGTTTCCGCAACCGGTGTTCGGAACATGATTGCGCGGCGTGCGGAAGCAGTCGCGGCACCTGCCGACGGCGGTTGAAGCGGCGCGCGATTTCGCGCAAATCGGGTGTTGCGACGCGAAATCCGGCGTCCGCCGAAAACTTTTTTCGATACCCGCAGGTGCGCTCCCGAACCGCTTCGACGGGTCGCCGACGTTGCCGCCGCCGCGGCGTTCGCGCTTGCGCACGCGGCGATGCGTTGCGAATCGCGCAGCTGTTTTCAAGGTTTTTTTCGCGAACGCATTCGTGGCCGGCATGCGTGCGGCGGCATCGACGTCGTCGTCTCGCGTGCCGCGCAGGCGATCGCGCGGCGCCCGCGGCGTGAACGCCCCGGCACATTCGTGTTGCAAAAGTGTTGACAGTGGAAAAAACCGTGATTAGGTTTCGCCCAGCAGACGGTTCCTGCGGAAGCGAGTGAGAACGACAACGACGACCAAGCGCCAGGTAAAAGCGAACTCCGCCCCGACGTACATAAAGGTGGACTCAGGCGTCGTCTCCCCCGACAAAAGCAAGAAAGCTTCCGTGAACATCCAGGTTCCATCGTTGTCGGCCGCCGGTGAAGCGGCCGATTCCGTGTCTGGAGGACCGTGTTTCGGTGGCGCAGGCCACCGGCCCGTGCGGGCAGGAAAGCCCGCATGCCAAGAATCCGTTTCGGCGCGCTCCGCGCGCTGGCGGTTGCTCGCGGGTCCGACTCCCGCGGCGTTGTCGAGTACTGGGCAGCCAGAGCAGTACCCGCAAGTCCACTGACGAGGAGAGCCATCCCATGGCCATGAAGAAAGCTGCGAAGAAACCCGCCAAGAAGGCGGCGAAGAAGAAGGTCGCTAAGAAGAAGACCGCCCGCAAGGCCGTCAAGAAGGCCGCCAAGAAGACCGCGAAGAAGGCGGTGAAGAAGGCCGCCAAGCGCAAGCCCGCGAAGAAGGCCGCGAAGAAGGCCGCCAAGCGCAAGCCTGCGAAGAAGGCCGCGAAGAAGGCCGCCAAGCGCAAGCCCGCGAAGAAGGCCGCGAAGAAGGCCGCCAAGCGCAAGCCTGCGAAGAAGGCCGCGAAGAAGAAGGCTGCCAAGCGCAAGCCTGCGAAGAAGGCTGCTAAAAAAAAAGCTAAGAGGTCGGTGAAGAAGTCCGGTCCGGTGGCCATGCCGTCGGTTCCGGCACCGATGATCTAAGCGGCAACACTGAAGCATCGAGCCCCTTTCCCGCAGCCCAGGCGGGGAAGGGGTTTTCTTTTGTGCGGTCGGAATCGCGGCGCGTCGCGCCGTGTCCTCGAAGCTCGGTCAGCGCGGAACGCCGCCGGCGCGGGAGGGTGGCGCGTCGCCGTTCGCCTGGTTCGCCGACGCATCCTCGCCGTCGGCCTGGCCGCTGGCGTAGAGCGTCGTCGGCGCCTGGCTGCTTTCGATCCAGGCGTGGTAGGGCAGGCCGATCGCGCGATCAAGGATGGTCGGCAGCAATCCGCTCGGCAGCGCGCTCTCGCTGTTCCAGAGGATGGCGACGCCGAGGTCGCGGTCGGGCAGCATCGCCACCACGGCGCGGTAGCCTTGCACCGCGCCGCCATGGAACACGACCTCGTGCCCGGCGTAGTCGTACACGCGCCAGCCGATCGCATAGCCCGCCGAACCCAGGCGCTCGCGCCGCCATTCGGTGCCGCGCAACTCGGTTGGCGTGGAGATCACCGGCCTGTGCAAGGTCGCCAGCAGCGGCGCCGGCAGCACATCGGGGCGATGCCCGGTCTGCGCGATCAGCCATTGCGACATGTCGTCGATGCTGGCGTTGACGCCCGCCGCAGGCAGCACGCGGTAATAGGATGGCTTCGGCATCAGCGCGACCCAGCCGCCGCCGCCGCGGATGTGCGGTCGCGCCCAGCGCGGGCTGGACTCGATGCCCTCGAGGCCGGTGCTGGCGTCGTTCATGCCCAGCGGCTTGAACACCATGCGCGAGAGTTCGTGGCCGTAATCCTCGCCGCTGGTCGCGGCGAGCACCTTGCCGATCAGGCTGAACGCCACGTTCTGGTAGGCGTAGCACTCGCCCGGGTCGCAGGTCATCGGCGCGGACGCCAGTTTGGCGACGAGGCCGTCGTAATCCGCGTTCGCCTCGAGGTCGCGGTCGAACGCGTTGCGGGTCAGGCCGACGCGATGGCTGAGCACGTCCGCGACGGTGAGCTGGCGTTCGCTGCCCGGGCGCGACAACCGCAGCCACGGCACGTAGTCGACCACCGGCGTGTCCCAGCGGAACTTGCCCGCGTTCACCTGCAGGCCGGCGAGCGTGCCCGCGAAGGCCTTGGACAGCGAGGCGAGGCGGAACACGGTGTGGTTGTCGATCGCCTGCGCGGCCTGCACGTCGGTGACGCCGTAGCCGCGCTCGCTCACCACCTTGCCGTTCTGCACGATGGTCATCGCCAGGCCCGGCACGCCCTCGTTAGAGACGAGTTGCTGGGCGAGGGTTTCGAAGACGGAGGGATCGAACGCCGCGCCCGGCTGCGACACGGCCTGGACGGAAGGTCGCGAAGGTTGTTGCGGCGGCGGTGGCGGATAGGCCGCGGCGCCACGCCAGCGCAGCGAATCCTGCGCGCCACTGCCGGCGGCGAGCGGCAACAACAACAGGCTGAGGGTCCAGGCGAGGCGCGTCCGCTTCTGCGGCCGGTTCGCGTCGTCTTTCATCGCGGGGTCCCCGTCCGTATGCTCAGGTCGCTGGCGATGATAACGCCTGCGTCCGTTTCTGCATGAATGGGGAGAGGTTTGATGGCCATGTTGCTGATCCTGCTGGTAATCGTGGTAGTCGTCGCGCTTTGGGCCATGGGCATCTACAACGGCCTCGTCACCGCGCGGAATGCGTTCAGGAACGCCTTCGCCCAGATCGACGTGCAGTTGCAGCGCCGCTTCGACCTGATCCCGAACCTGGTGGAAGTCGCCAAGAAGTACATGGCGCACGAACGCGAGACGCTGGAGGCGGTGATCGCGGCGCGCTCGGCCGCGCAGTCCGGCCTTGCCGCGGCCAAGTCCAATCCCGGCGATCCGCAGGCGATGGCGCAGCTGGTGGCCGCGCAGGGCCAGTTGAATGCCGGCCTCGGGCGCCTGCTCGCGGTGGCCGAGTCCTACCCCGAGCTCAAGGCCAACCAGAACATGATGCAGCTCACCGAGGAGCTGACCAGCACCGAGAACAAGGTCGCCTTCGCGCGGCAGGCGTTCAACGATGCGGTGATGGCCTACAACAACAAGCGCGAAGTGTTCCCGAACAGCATCTTCGCCGGCATGTTCAATTTCGCCCCGGCCACGTTGCTGGAAATCCCGGCGGAGAAGCAGGTGCAGGTACGCGAAGCGCCGAAGGTTTCCTTCTGAGCAAGCTGTTCCCTCTCCCTTTGTGGGAGGGGGTGGCCGCAGGCCGGGAGAGGGGACTCGGATGAACTTCTTCGAACACCAGGCCGCGGCCCGGCGCGCGTCGATGCGCCTGGTCGTGCTGTTCGCGCTGGCGGTGGCCGGCATCGTGCTGGCGGTCGATGCCGTCGCCTGGGTGGTCACCGGTTCGCCCGGCGCGCTGGTCTTCTTCAGCCTCGCCACGCTCGCGACGATCGGGCTCGGGTCGCTCTACCGCATCGCGTCCTTGCGCGGCGGCGGCGAACCGGTGGCGCTGCAGATGGGTGGCGTGCCCGTGCCGGAGGACACCGTCGATCCGAACCTGCGCCGGCTGCGCAACGTGGTGGAGGAAATCGCGATCGCCTCCGGCGTGCCGATGCCCAAGCTCTACGTGCTCGAGCACGAATCCGGCATCAACGCCTTCGCCGCGGGGTATTCGCCCTCCGACGCGGTGGTCGCGGTGACGCGCGGCGCGCTCGACCGGCTCAACCGCGACGAGCTGCAGGGCGTCGTCGCGCACGAGTTCAGCCACATCCTCAACGGCGACATGCGCCTGAACATCCGCCTGATCGGCGTGCTGTTCGGCATCCTCATGATCGGCCTGATCGGCCGCAAGATACTGTGGAGCGGTCGCTTCGGGCGCGGGCGGAGCACAAGTGCGGTGCTCGGCGCGGCGCTCGTGGCGCTGGCGGTCGGTTACATCGGCCTGTTCTTCGGCCGCATGATCAAGGCCGGCGTCAGCCGCACGCGCGAATCGCTGGCCGATGCCAGCGCGGTGCAGTTCACCCGGCAGACGCAAGGCCTCGCCGGTGCGCTGAAGAAGATCGGCGGCCTCGCCGACGGTTCGCAACTGAACGACCGCGGCGACGCCGAAGAAGTGAACCACATGCTGTTCGGCGAAGGGTTGAACCTGTCCAGCCTGTTCGCCACGCACCCGCCGCTGCTCAAGCGCATCCAGGCGCTGGAACCGCACTTCCGCGGCGAGGAACTCGAACGCCTGCGCGGCAAGTGGTTCGCGGCGCCGCCGGTCGGGCTGGACGAGGACGCGATGCTCGGGCTCGACGCCCATGGCGGCACGCGCCTGCCGAACGCGACGCAGGAATTGCACGTCACCCCGCCGATGGTCGCGGCGCAGGTCGCCACGCCGGCGGCCGACGATTACAGGCGCGCGAACGCCATCGCCAGCGGCATTCCCGAAGCCCTGCGCGACCTTGCCGCGCAACGCGATGCGGTGATGCCGTTGCTGCTCGCGCTGCTGCTCGCCGACGACGAGGCGTTGGCCGAACGCCAGCGTTTCGAAATCGCCGCGCGCCTCGGCGGCGATGCCGCTGACCACGCCGCGCGCATCCATCAGCAACTGGTCGCCGACCTGCATCCGATGCTGCGCCTGCCGCTCGCGGCATTGGCGTTCCCGGTGCTGCGCCTGCGGCCGCGGCCGCAACTCGATGCGTTCATGGACACGGTGCACGCGGTGGTCAACGCCGACGGGCAGGTGTCGCTGTTCGAATACTGCCTCGGCCGGCTGCTCACGGTGCAGGTGCGCGAATCGCTGGATCCGGCGCGTTATTCGCATTTCGGCCCGCGCAAGCCTGCGGCGGTGAAGCACGAACTCGCGCTGCTGCTTTCGGTCGTCGCGCAGGCCGGCCACGACGATGCCGACGGCGCGCGCCGCGCCTACCTCGCCGGCATGTTGCGCGTGTTGCCGAACGAGCACATCGCGTATGCGCCACCGGCGAACGGCGTGCTGGCGCTGGACGAGGTCTGGGGTCCGCTGGATCGCCTGGATCCGCTGGCCAAGCAGGTGCTGGTCGAAGGCGTCACTGCCGCGATCGGCAACGACGGCCGCGTCAGCGTCGCCGAAGCGGAACTGCTGCGCACGATCTGCGGCGTACTGCACTGCCCGCTGCCGCCGATGCTTGAACGTGGGGGATAGGAATCTCGATGAATACAAAAGTCATCATCGTATGTTGGCTGGTCTGCGCTTCATCGCCAGTATTTGCAACGACATGGGCGGAAACGAAGATCAAAGACCCTATCGACGGGAAACAATGCGCTGTCCAAACTCCGATGAGTTCTGGGTCCTACATTTACCAGTGGCCTGAGAAATACGACCAGATTTTTTGGCCTCTCACCGATCCGAACGGAGTCTGGGCTTGTCCCGCGTCGGGATTTGCAACCTTTATCGGAGACGAAGGACTCAGCGCAGAGGAAAAAGCTGCAATCTCCGCTTTCCTGAAAGATGCGCCGCCACTTCCGAAAGACGCAACCTCGAAAATAGTGCTCGATCGCCTGAGATCGATCTATTCATTGCGTAAACCAGACCCGACCAAGAAAATTGGAATTCTTAGGGCGCTGGCTTATCAATATCAAAGTATTGGTATGCAGGATATTGCAAATGCACTGAGGGCGCAGGCCGCAGAGGCCATGGAAGAAAGATTGGCCGACGAAAAACTGGACCCGGCTCTCAGGCTTCAGTATTTGTTCGTCACTGCTAATTATGCGCGGGAATTTGGCCGGGCAGACGAATCGGATCGCAAGCTTGAACAATTGACGGATTTGTTTATTGACGCCGCCAGCGATGAAAAACTGAAGGACTATGCCGAGTACTTGCAAGCATTGGTCGAATCGGCGCGGAAAATTGCACCGGGCGGAGTGTTGGCGCCTGCCGAGTAGCGCCGTAGGCTGAACAGCCGTATCAACCCGGCTTCTCCATGCAATTGCCGGCTTGATGAAGACGGCCCAAGTTGCAAAACATCACCCCGCCGCGATCAACTCCGCCGCGCGTTCGGCGATCATGATCGTCGGGGCGTTGGTGTTGCCCCCGATCAGCGTCGGCATCACCGAGGCATCTACCACGCGCAGGCCTTCGACGCCACGCACGCGCAGCTGCGGATCGACGACCGCGCCGTCGTCCTGGCCCATGCGGCAGGTGCCGACCGGGTGGTAGACGGTTTCGGCCTTGGCGCGGATGAATTCCACCAGTTCCGCATCGCTCAAGTCGTCGCGCGCCGGGAAGATCGGTGTGCCGCGATATGCGTCGAATGCCTCCTGCGCGAACAGTTCGCGGCTGATCTTCGCGCATTCGACCATCATCTTCATGTCGAAGCCGTCGGCATCGCTGAGGTAGTTCGCCTCGATCCGCGCCTTGTCGCTGGCGCGGTTGCTCGCCAGCGAAATCCGGCCGCGGCTGCGCGGGCGCAGGAAGCATGCGTGCAGCGTGTAACCGTCGCCGGGCAGGCGGTGGCGGCCGTGGTCGTCAAGCATCGCCGGCACGAAATGGAACTGCACGTCGCAGCGTTCGTCGGTCGCGAGCGGCGAGCGCCAGAAGCCGCCGGCTTCGGCGATGTTGCTGCTGCCCGCGCCGCGATGGCCGCGCAGGTAGTAGTCGAACGCCATCTTCGGTTCGTTGATGCGGTCGTAGCTCACGCCCGGCGGGCAATGCCGCAGGGTGCAGATGTCGAGGTGGTCCTGCAGGTTGGCGCCGACGCCGGGCAGGTCGGCGACGACGTCGATGCCGAGCGCGCGCAGCTCGTCCGGGCGGCCGATGCCAGAGAGCATCAGCAGTTGCGGCGAATTGATGGCGCCGCCGCAGACGATCACTTCCGTCGCCGGCTGGTGGAACGCACGGCCACGCATCGAATACACGACGCCGCTTGCGCGGCCGCTTTCGAAGGTGACGCGCGAAGCCAATGCGCCGGTGTGGACGGTGAGGTTCGGGCGCGGTTTCGCCGGATCGAGGTAGGCGACCGCGGACGAGCAGCGCGCGCCGTCGCGCTGCGTGACCTGGTAGAAACCGACGCCGGCCTGCACCGGGCCGTTGAAGTCCGGGTTGCGTGCGAGGCCGGCCTGCACGCCAGCATCGACGAATGCCTGCGACAACAGGTTGGTATGACGCAGGTCAGAGACCGACAGCGGGCCTTCGACGCCGTGCAGCATTTGGAATTCCCGCTCATCCCGGGCTTGTCGAAGGACGCGGCTGTTGCCTTCGCTGCGCCTGAAATACGGCAGCACCGAATCCCAGTCCCAGCCGTCCGCGCCCTGCGCGGCCCAGTCGTCGTAGTCGCGCGGGACGCCGCGGATGTAGCACATCGCATTGATCGAACTCGAGCCGCCGAGCACCTTGCCGCGCGGCCACCACAACGCGCGCCCGTCGAGCCGTGCTTCGGGCGCCGTGTCGTAATCCCAGTTCACGCCCTTCTTGCCGACCAGCTTGGCCAGGCCGGCGGGCATGTGGATGAAGGGATGCCAGTCGCGCGGGCCGGCTTCGAGCAGCAGCACCTTGCGGTTCGGATCGGCGGACAGGCGGTTGGCGAGCACGCAGCCGGCCGAACCGGCGCCGATGATGATGGTGTCGAACACTGCGTTTCCCGAGAACCGGATCGGCCGACACTATGCCGCGTCGTTTGAGCAATTGCTCGGCCGCTAGCCAGCGCAAGGCAGGCTGCGGTAACGTGCCGCGACCCGAAGCGGAACCCGCCGATGTCGTCCTTCCCCAGCGGAACAGGTTCGAAGCGCGTGCATGGCGGGGAATGGCGCGCGGTGGCGTGGTCGTTCGCGTATTTCTTCTGCGTGCTGTCCGCGTACTACGTGATGCGGCCGGTGCGCGAGCAGCTCGCGGCCGCGGTCGGTTCCACCCAGTTGCCCTGGTTCTGGACCGCGACCCTGGTCGCGACGCTGGTGTTGACCCCGGTGTTCGCATGGATGGTCTCGCGCTGGCCGCGCCGGATCGTGGTGCCGCTGGTGTACGGCTTCTTCATCGCCTGCCTGCTCGGTTTCGTGCCGCTGTTCACCACCCAGGGCCTGCTCAGCCCGAAGGCGCTGGGCATGCTGTTCTTCGTGTGGGTGAGCGTGTTCAACCTGTTCGTGGTGTCGGTGTTCTGGAGCTTCATGTCCGACATCTGGAGCGACGAACAGGCGCGTCGCCTGTATCCGCTCATCGGTCTTGGCGGCACCGCCGGGGCGATCGCCGGTCCCGCTTTGACGCGCGCGCTGGTCGGTGGCATCGGCGTCGCCAACCTGCTCCTCGTTTCGGCCATGCTGCTCGGGCTGGCGCTGTTGTGCGTGCTGGTGCTCGGGCGCTGGGCGCGGCTGCACGGCGTGCATCGGCACCGGCAGGAGCACGAAGCGGCAATCGGCGGCGGCATGTTCGACGGCTTGAAGCAGGTGTTCGCCACGCCCTTCATGCGCACGATGGCGATCCTGATGGTGCTGGGCGATGCCATCGGCACCATCGCCTACATGCTGGTCACCGATTATTCCGGCGCCACTTTCCACGACGCGGTTTCGCGCACGCAATTCGCCGCGGACGTGGACCTGGCCACCAACGTCGTCCAGGTCGTCGCGCAGTTGACCATCACCCGCTGGTTGCTGGTGCGGCAAGGCGCGGCGCCGGTGCTGGCGCTGCGCGCGGTGGTCGGCATCCTCGCCTGCATCGGCATGGCGCTGGCGCTGGATCCGTACGCAGTGGTGGTCGGGCCGCTGTCGTTGTCGCTGGGTCCGCTGCATCTCGCGCTCAGTGGCCTGCCGTGGGTCGCGGTGATGCTGGTCCTCACGCGTTCGCTGGCCTACGGCATGGACCAGCCCGCGCGCGAAACCCTGTTCACCCTGGTGCCGCGCGGCATGCGCTACAAGGGCAAGAATGCGGTGGATACCGCGGTATGGCGCGCGGGCGACGTGGTCTGCGCGCTGGGCGTCAATGGTTTGCGCGCGGTCGGCGCCACGGTCGGCGTGTTCGGCTGGATCGGCGCGGCGGCGCTGGCGGCTTCCGGTTCGCTGGGTTGGTGGCTGGCGCGCAAGCTGGAACGCGCGAGCGCCGCCGGCGAGGTGTACTGACCGGGTGAAGCCGCTGACCGACGACCAAGCGCATCGTTTGCGGCGCCGTCGAAGCAGCCTGCATTGGAGCGCGTGGCTGGTCGCGGCCGGCCTCCTCGCGGTGATGGTGCAAGGCTTCGTGATCGAGCCGGGGGAACTGGTCGAACGCGACTACACGCTCGCGCCGCGTGGCTGGCCCGGGACCTGCGATGGGCTGCGCATCGACGTGGTCGCGGATACCCACACCGGCTCGCCGCGCAACGGCCTCGATCATTTCGATGAGGTCGTGCAGCGGCTGGCGAACGACGATTCCAGGGCCGTGCTGATGGCCGGCGACTATGTGATCCTCAAGGTCCTGCTCGGCAAGTACGTGCCTGCAACCGAGGTCGCGCGGCACCTGGAACCGCTGGTCGCGAAGAAGCCGGTGTACGCGGTGCTCGGCAACCACGACTGGTGGAAGGGCGGGCCGGCGGTGCGCGATGCCTTCGCGGCTGCGGGCGTCCACATGATCGACAACCATGCCGAAGAGGTTTCCCTCGGCGATTGCAGGTTCTGGCTGGTCGGGCTTGGCGATGCGGTCGAAGGCCATCCGGACATCGCCGGCGCGTTCGCGCAAGTGCACGGCGATGCGCCCGCGGTCGCGCTCACCCACGAGCCCAGCCTGTTCCCGCGCATACCCGCGCGCGCGGCGTTGACCGTGGCCGGCCACACCCACGGCGGACAGGTACAGCTTTGGCCACGCACGCTGTTCGGCGAGGAGCGCTTCGATCCGCGTTCGAATCGCCTGAGTGGCGTCTACGACGTGGACGGCCGCTTGTTGTTCGTCACGCCCGGCATCGGCACCAGCATCGTTCCGATGCGCCTGGGCGTGCCGCCGGAAATCTCGCGGTTGACGTTGCGAAGCGCGCCGTCGCGTTGAAGGCGCGACGGCGCGCTTCGTGCGCCGCTCAGCCGCCGCGGTTGATGATCACGGGGTCCTTGCCTTCGTCGCCGCCATCGGTCGACTGGCGCAATTCGTCGTGCGCCGCGCGTTGCTGTTCGCGCAATTCCTGTTCGCGCTGGTCCTGCTCTTCCTGTTCAAGGTCCGGGTTGTCGCTGTTGTTCATGGCGTACTCCTGGTGGGCGCACGTCCCTATGTCGTGATGGTCCACGTGCAACGGCTATCTGTTGATGATGATCGGGGTTTTCCCGCGATCAGTTCCCCCGGGTTCGGCCTCGTGGGAACCGCTGCGTTCCGGCGGGAGCTTGTAGACCTCGGTTCCACTCTTGACGCTCAGGCCGTACCGCCAGTTCCCGAACCTGCCGCTTCCTAGGTGATTGTCCTGGATGGCAATGATCCGTTTCCCTGCGTCGACATCGACATCTCCGAAAATGCCCTTGGCCGGCTTGTCCAGCCAATCGAACTGGACGCCCTTCATCAATTGGAAGTGCGCATCCGTCCCGCCATCGTCCAGAACCCAGACGATCCGACTCGCCTTTCCCTTGTCCAAGTCGACTTCGCAATACGTTGGCGTAAGCACCAGGGTATTCACCCCGTCCTTGACCGCCAACGTAACCTTGATCATGTACACGGCCATGCGATGGCTCCGATGGTGCATCCTATCAGTTACGCCGACGATCCATCGTCAGTGTTGTGGGGCTGCTTCGATCATGTGCTGGTGTGGTGATGCCAGGATCGTTCGGTTGCAGCAGGGCCATGAATCCGGCTTCGCGAAAACCGGAGGCCACCAGCGTTCCGCTCAGTTCGTGCGCTTCCTGCCCGCGGCCCAAGGCAAGCAGCGATTCGACGCGTAATGCTTGTAAGCGCGGATCCGCCCGGCCGGAAGCCTGCGCATCGATGTCGGCGAGCGCCTTCCGCGCCAACTCTTCGCGTTCCGTGGCCGACGATAGCGACGCGAGGCGCAGGCGTGCATCCACGGTGGCGAGTACCGTGTCGTGATCTTGTGCGTTCTCCGCGAGTCGGGGTTCAAGAATCGCGAGTGCCTGGTGCAATGGCGTCGTCGCCTTGTCTCCACGGTTCCCGGACTCCATCGCTTGCGCCGCGATTTCCACCAGCGTTTCCGCGCGTTCGCGTTGCCAAGCCCATTGCGTGGGATCGGTGGCGACCAGATTGTCGAAGACCGCCAACGACTGCGCAGCGAGCCTGGCGGCGTCGGCAGTTTCGCCATGCTGGCGCTGCAACTTGGCGAGCTGTCCCGAGTACAAGGCGACGTCTTCCCGATAGGGGGTGCTTCCGGGTTCGGTTTTTTGCAACTGCATCGCATCGGACACCGCGACGCGCAGCAGATTGGTCCCCTGGTCGAGTTCACCGGCCAGGGCCAGGGTCCTGCCGAGCGTCGCGCGCGCAATGAGCAGGCGTTCACGCTGCAAGTTGTTGCGCGGATCGAGGGCGGAAGCCCTGGCCTCGATGACCATGTCCGCGCGATAGCCGTCGATCGCGGCACGCAAGTCGCCGCGCAACAGCGCCATTTTCGCCAGGTTGTTGTGGGCCAGGCCGAGCTGGTTCTGCCAGTCGATCTTGTCGGGCTGTAGCTTCGCGAGTCGTTGCGCGGCTTCCAGCATGCGTCCATAACGGATCGTGGCCTCCTCGAGCTTGCCGCGCGCTTCGAGCACATGCCCGTTGTTGCTGTCCACGGTGGCGAGCTGGCTCAATAGCTCCGTGTTGTTCGGTGCGATGCGTTGCGCCGGGAGCAACAGGGCATGCGCGGCATCGAATTCGCGTTGGGCGGCGTCCAGATTTCCCTGGTACCAATAGGTCGTGCCGATGAAGGCGAGAACATCCGCATGCGCGAGCTGGCGCTTGACATCGCGCGGTGCCGCCGTCGCCAAAGGGCCCGACAATCCGGCGGCGGCGCGGAAGCTTTCCATCGCCTGCGGAAATTGCCCCTCGTCGAGGCGGATTCCACCGATTCGCATCAATGTCTTGGCACGCTGCGCGAGCGTTTCATCGGTCACGTCGGCGCTCGGCAACGAGTTGAAGTATTGCATCGCCTTGTCGTTGACCGCGGACAGCAAATCGAGGTGCGACAGGTCCAGCAGCTTGTCGTTGAGGTCGCCGAGCATGAAGGCGACGAGGTCCTCGGCCTGTTTCTGCCTGCGTTCGGCCGCGTGACGCGCGATGATCGCCTGCACGGCGAGGAAAATGGTCAGCAGCATCACCACCACGGAAGTGGCGGTCACCAGCAGCAAGCGCTTGTGCCGCCGCTGCGCCTCGCGTTGTCGCAGCGTATCGAGCGGAAGGCCGAACAGTCCCGCAAGCAGCTTCAGCCGCGCGAGGTTTCTGCCGTCCTTGCCCTTGCGCGCATCCGCGGCGATCGGGTTGGCCGGCTTCGCCGACAACATGTCGTCGTCGCCCAGTTCGTGGCGCAGCGCGTTCGGAAAACATTCCCGCGCATTCCCCGAATTCGGTTCGCCGTCGACGATGAAGGCATAGATGCGGTCGCCGCGACCGCTGCGCTTGAACGCCAGCACTTCGGCTTCGACGTACGGCGAACGCGCCGCCCCGGGCGAGCACACCACCACCAGCGCCTCGGATTCGGCCAGCGCCAGTTCGATTTGCGATGCGAGCTGTCCCGCGCTCGAGAGGTCCTCGCGGTCGCGGAAGATCGGGGTCAGCCGTTCCGGCAACGGGCCGTGTTCGCCCTGGCCGCCGCGCAGCCGCGACGGCAGGCGGTAGCCTTCGAGGCTGCGGTGCAGCCAGCGGGCCCAGCGTCCGTCGGCATGGCTATAGCTGATGAAAGCGCGATAACGCAGACCACACCCCCGGGGGAGAGCCGAGATCCGCCATCAGGGGGAGAACGCAGGCGGGGGCGTCAGCCGGACAGGACCGAGGTTTCGATCGGCCGCTCGCGGTGCAGCAGGATCCATTCGGCGTGCTCCTCCAGGCAGGCATTGCCCAGCGCCCGCAGCAGGTAGCGGGATTCGGCCGGATCGTGGGCCAGGTCCAGGCGGGCCCGGCAGCTGCCGAACAGGCGGCTCATGAAGCGGAACTGCTTGATCAGCTCCTTGTCGGCGTTCTTGTAGGAAAAGGCCTCGCGGATGCCCGCCAGTAGCGGCAGCAGGCCCATGGCGACGATCAGCTGCGCCTGCATCCCGGTGCCCATCCGGTTCCCGCCCAGCAGCAACGCGACGGCGCCCAGCACGCCCGCGGCCAGCGACAGCTCGCCGAGCAGGGTGGTGGTCCGGTAGGCGCGTTCGCGACGCCGGCTGCCCGCGTCGAAATAGGCCAACTGCCCATCGCCGGAATCGCGCCGCCCGACCCAGTGGTCGATCACCCATTGCAGCCAGCGTTCGTCGGCGTGGAAGGCTTCGTCGTGCGGCAGGCCGGTGCTGCGCATCGCATGCCGGATCCAGCTGAGGTCGACGTCCTGCTTCTGCAGGAAACTGTCGTAGCCGAGGCTGTCGTTCGGCGGCGGTTCCACCCCGGCTAGCCGCCAGTACAACTGCACGCGCAGGCCCTCGGCGAGGCCGCGGTAATCCAGGTACTTGCGATGCCATTCGCGCCGCTTCCCCGCCCAGCGGATCGCCAGTCCCAGCGCGAACAGCAGCAGGAAGACCGCGATGTAGGCGCGGTTCGCCTCGAGGTCGGAATAGAGGATGAAGGCGAGCCCCATCGCGGCCGCCAACGAATGGGTCAGCAACATGCTCGCGCGTACCCGGCGGCGGAAATGCACCGCAAGCCAGTCGGCGGCGCCGAACACCGCATCCAGTTCGCGGACGGCGGCCGGCGGCGTCGAAGGCGTCCCGCGAGCGAGCAGGCGCGCGGCGTTGCGGCCGATCGCCTCGGCGTGGCGCTGCACATCGCGGTTGAAATCCTGCATCTGCCCGAACACATGCCGGTATTGCGCCGGCATCGACGAGCCCGCGGTCGCGTCGCCGTCCGCGGTCAGCCATCGCGGCTGCGGCGGCTCCGCCGCCGCATTCACCGCATGGGGCGCGAACCGGCGCGCGCAGGGCACGTGGTAGACCAGGTCGCTCTCGTCATCGGCGAGGAGGTTGGGGGCGGCGTCCGCGGTGCTGAAGCCCGGCATCGCGTTGTGCAGGTGGTAGCCGACCACTTGCGCGGTTCCGCCGGGCGCGTCGCTGGGTTCGCCGTCCCACAGCGCCAGCAGGATCTGGCAGCGCGAGGACACGAACATCCCGAGCTGCGCGTACTGGCGATTGCGCGCCGGCCCCCGCGCACGCACCGCTCCGAGGGTATTGCCAGGCGCCAGGGGCAGGGTGCGCTGCCGGGTCCTCGCGAGCAGTTCGCGGAAATGCGCCAGCGCGTGCGCTTCGTGGAAATCGTGCTCGTATTCGGCTTGCGGCAACGGCAAGGGCACGATCACCTCGATGCCCAGCGCCAGCGCCTCCTCGGCCGCGAGTTGGTCGCCGCCGCTGGCCAGCGCCGAGATCAGGCGCAACGGCAGCGACGGGAACGCATGCTGCAGTCCCGCGAAGAAGTCCCGGCATTGCGCGCGCAGGCGCGGGGTTTCCGCATCGACGAGGTCGCGGTGGGCGGTGACGCCGATGTTGAGGTACAGCCGGGTTCCCGCTCCGTCGACGGGGGCATCGTCCTGCGCCATCGCCTCTGTCCTCCGGGGCCACGCGGGTGTCCGCTCCTGTGCAAACGGCATGCGGCGGCGGATTCGGCCGCTTAAACCCGGCGCGACCCCGGCGCATCCCAATGGCTATGCTGACCGCCGTGGCCACCGCACCCGACCTTTCCTTCGTGGCCTCGCCGACTGGCGAAGACCCCGACCATGCGCTGGCGCGCCGCGCCTGCGCCGGCGAGGTCGCGGCGTTCGAGGACCTGTATCGGCGCCACGCGGGCCGCGTGCACGGCACGATCGCGCGCCTGCTCGGCGGACGCAGCGGGCAGACCGAGGAACTGGCGCAGGATGCCTTCGTGCGCGCATGGCAGGCCTTGCCGCGCTATCGCTTCGAAAGCGCGTTCTCGACCTGGCTGCACCGGGTCGCGGTGAACACCGCGTTGATGGCGCTGCGCGCCGCGCGCGCACGGCCGCGGGAGGACGAGGACGAGATCGCGATGGAACGCGCTTCCACGCCCGATTCCGCCGGGCATGCCACCGCGCTGGGAATGGACCTCGAACGCGCGGTCGCCAGCTTGCCGCCACGTGCGCGCGCGGTGCTGGTGCTGCACGACGTGGAAGGCTGGACCCACGAGGACATCGCGGCCGAGCTCGGCATGGCGGTGGGCAGTTCCAAGGCGCAGTTGCATCGCGCGCGCGGCCTGTTGCGCGCGAAGTTGGGAGCATGACCATGAACGACCGTCCCGAACACGATTCCGGCAAACAGGAACTCGACGAGCGCCTGCGCTGGCAGTTGCGCGCGTTGCGCACCGACTTGCCGCCGCGGCACGACTTGTGGCCGGGCATCGCCGCCCGCCTCGACGCGCCGCGGGTGCGTACGCCGCGCCGCCGCGCCGCCACCTGGCTCGCTGCCGCGGCCTCGCTGCTGCTGGCTTTCGGCATCGGCTGGCATTTGCGGCCGGTCGCGACGACCGCGCCCGCGCCTTCGCTGGTGCAACGGGAAGCCGATGCCATGACCCGCGATTACGACGCGACCCTTCGCCGCTTGCAGGCAGCCGCGCCCGCCACCGACCACGATCCCGCGCTGCACGAACTCGACCGCAACGCCGGCCTGATCCGCGATGCCCTGCAACACGATCCCGATGCGGGCTTCTTGCTGCAACGCCTGCGCTACACCTACGAAAAGCGGCTTGCGCTGACCCAGCGCGCGCTGTTCGGTTGAATTCCGGAGAACCCTCATGCACCGCATCGCACCGCTCCGCGCCGCCTGCCTCGCCGCGCTCGCCATCGCCGCCTCACCGGCATTCGCCGCCACGCCCATCGACCAGAGCCGCCCGCTCGATCCGAACGGCCAGGTCGAGATCGACAACCTCAAGGGACGCATCCAGGTACGCGCCTGGGACCGCAACCAGGTCCGCGTTACCGGTTCGCTCGGCGCCGGCGTCGAGAAGTTCGTGATCGAAGGCGACGGCCGCCACCTGCAGGTGAAGGCGCAATACCCGCGCAACAGCAACAACACCGAACCGACCACGCTGCTGCTGCAGGTACCGCTGCAGGCATCGCTGGACATCGATTCGGTCGCCGCCGACGTCGACATCGACGGCGTCGCCCCCGGCGACCTGCAGATCGACACCGTCAGCGGCGACATCGTCGTCGCGGCTGCGCCGCAGCGCGCGCGCATCGAGAGCGTCAGCGGCGAACAGCGCCTCACCCTCAATTCGCCGCGCGTCGGCGTCGAGAGCGTGAGCGGCGACATCGTGCTCAACGGACGGCTCAAGGCCGAGGTCTCGGTCGAAACCGTGTCCGGGGACATCCGCATCAACAGCCGCGGCGAAGCGCTGGGCCGCCTGCGCATCGGCAGCGTGTCCGGCAACGCCGACGCACGGCTCGGCCTCGCTTCGGCGGGCGAAGTGCGCGCGGAGACGGTCAGTGGCGACGTCCGCCTGGTGCTGCCGCGCGCCGTGTCGGCGCAGGTCGAGGCGAGCAGTTTCAGCGGCGACCTGACCGCGCCCGGCGCGAAGGCGCAGAAGGACGGTTTCGGGCCGTCGAAGAGCCTCAACCATCGCTACGGCGACGGCGACGGCGAGATCCACCTCGAAACGTTTTCCGGCGACGCGGAGATCGTGCTGGAGTAAGGCGTGTTGAAGCACGGGGCGTAGGGCGCATTCGCCGAAGGCGTAATGCGCCGACACTCCAAGGCCGGATACACGAATGCAATCACACCGCTTTGCCAGACGGCGAAATCAAGGATTGACGGGGAGTCCGTACATGAATAATTAGGCCCGCTGCGCACCTTGGGACTTAGCCGAATAAGCGAAAAGCGGGCGATACGCCGGCCGGAAGTGCCATGCCAACGCCGCCAACACCACCGCATTGAGCGTACCGAATAGCCAAGCCGTATCCAGAAGCGTATCGGTGAAAAAGATGATGACTGCAATCGGAGCCAACAGCACCAGGCCGAGCGGCGCAGTTCGGTAAAAAAACAGCATGCAGGCCGAGGCTACATAGGTAAACGCAAGCAACGGGAACATGAAGCCTGTATTGCCCAAGGCCTCCTGAAATGCTGCGGACGCGGCGCTAACTTTTGGGTGCGGCGCTGGAACAACGCCCGCGAGGGACAGCGCAAGATAAACGCCGACGAGCAGATAGTACGCGGCGAACAGATAGCGAAGGATGCGCCAAGGAATCGAATCACTCACGACCCACCTCCCTTGCCCCTGCGGGCCTAACGCCACAAGCCCCGGAAACGTGGGCGGTGAAGGAATATTCCGTCGCCGCCGAGAGCGAGTCAATCGCTCCGGACGATCAGCCTGGTTTCCTCGGCGACACCCACATCGCGATCCGCGCGCGGAACACCGCGTCGCCTTGCGGGTCTTCGATCACCACGTCGAACGGCAATTCGTAACCGTCGTCGGCCGTGTGCGGCGCGAATGCGGGCGTGGCCGTGGCGCGCATGGTGCCAACCGCCTTCTTCAGGTATTCGACGGTCATGCCCTTGGGGATCCAGCGCATCGATGGCGGAATGCTCACCTCGCAGGTCAGGCCGCCGATGAATTCGGCGAGGTTGCACAGCGCGATCGCGTGCACGGTGCCGATGTGGTTGGTGACGCGGCGGCGGTGGGCGATGCTGGCCACGCCGCGGCCCGGTTCCAGCGATTCGATGCGCGGGGCGATGCTCGCGAAGTACGGCGCCTTCCAGCACACCAGTTTGGCGAACAGCCAGCGCCCGCCCGGCCAGGTCGAGAGGCGGCGATAAGACGAAAGGACCGGGCTGGACATTCGGGGCGGGAAAACTACGCCACCGCCCGCGGCGACTTGCGTTCGCCGGCGACGAGGTCGGCATAACCGGCCGAACGCAGTTCCCCTGGATCGAAGTCGTCGACTGTGATCGCGTCCAGGGTGAGCGTGCGCAATTCCTCCAGCTGCTTGCGTTCGTCGGCCGTGATCCAGCCCTCGCGCACGCCTTCGTCGAGTTGCGCGTCGAACTCCAGCGCCTCGATGTCGCTGTTCTTCAGCGCCTTGAGGAACTTGCGTTCCACCGGCTCGGCCAGCACGAACTTCGGCAGGTAGCTGACGATGCGCCCGGCCGGATTGTGCTCGCCCGGGGTGGTGAACACGCCATCGGCGAGGCGGTCGCGCGCGTCGCAGGGCGTCATCAGCAAGGCCGCGACCTTGTGCCCGAGGCGATCGCCCGGCGCTTGCGCGCGGCGGCCCCACGGGAAGATCACCAGCCACAGCAGCCAGCCGATCGGGCGGATCGGGAAATTGCGCAAGGCGGTGGAGAGCGCGGTTTCGATCTTGTTGATCGCGTCGTGGAAGGCGTAGGCCAGCAGCGGCTGGTCGCCGGCCGGGCTGCCCTCGTCCTGGTGGCGCTTCAACATCGCGCTGGCGATGTACAACTGGCTGAGCACGTCGCCGAGCCGGCCCGACAGCGATTCCTTGAACTTCAGCTTGCCGCCGAGCAGCAGCATCGAGGTATCGGCCATCACCGCCAGCGCAGCGGAATAGCGATCCAGCTTGCGGAAGTAGCGGCGGGTGTCGTCGTCGCCCGGGGCGGTGCCGATCTTGGAACCGGTGAGTCCGTACCACCAGCTGCGCACGGCGTTGCTGATCGCGAAGCCGATGTGGCCGAACAGCGCGGTGTCGAACTGGTCGATGCGCTGCTTCGGATCCTGCAGCTGCACGGCCTTCATTTCCTGCATCACCCACGGGTGGCAGAGGATCGCGCCCTGGCCGAAGATCATCAGCGAGCGGGTCATGATGTTCGCGCCCTCGACCGTGATCATGATCGGCGCGGCCTGCCACGAACGCCCGGCGAAATTGCGCGGGCCGAGGATGATGCCCTTGCCGCCGAGGATGTCCATCACGTCCTTCGACACCTCGCGGCCCATCTGCGTGCAGTGGTATTTCGCGATGGTCGAGGGCACCGCCGGGTTTTCGCCGCGCGACACCGCCGCGGCGGTGGCCTGCGACAGCGCGCTGATCGCGTATGCATTGCCGGCGACGCGCGCCAGCGGTTCCTCCACGCCCTCGAAGCGCCCGACCGACAGGCCGAACTGTTTGCGAATGCGCGCGTAGCTGCCGACCGCGACCGCGCCCATCTTGCTGCCGCCGCTGGCGGTGGAGGGCAGGGTGATCGAACGCCCGATCGACAGGCATTCCATCAGCATGCGCCAGCCGTGCCCGGCCATGTCGCGACCGCCGATCAGCTGCGACAGCGGAATGAAGATGTCCTTGCCGTGGATCGGGCCGTTCTGGAACGGCGAATTGAGCGGGAAATGGCGGCGGCCGATCTCCAGCCCCGGCGTGTCGCGCGGAACCAGCGCGAGCGAAATGCCGACGTCGCGCTGCTCGCCGATCAAGCCGTCCGGATCGTACATGCGGAACGCGACGCCGATCAGCGAAGCCACCGGCGCGAGGGTGATGTAGCGCTTGTTGAGCGTGAGTTTGAAGCCCAGCGTTTCCTCGCCGTTCCACATGCCCTTGCAGACGATGCCGTAGTCGGGGATCGAGGTCGCGTCGGAACCGGCGAACGGCCCGGTCAGCGCGAAGCAGGGCACGTCGCGGCCATCGGCCAGGCGCGGCAGGTAGTGGCGCTTCTGCTCGTCGGTGCCGTAGTGCATCAGAAGTTCGGCCGGGCCGAGCGAGTTCGGCACGCCGACGGTGGAGCTCACCACTGAGGAAATCGAGGCGATCTTCTGGATCACCTTGTGGTTGGCGAGCGCGGAGAAACCGAGGCCGCCGTATTCCTTCGGCACGATCATGCCGAAGAACTTGTTGCGCTTGAGGAAATCCCACATCTCCGGCGGGAGGTCGGCGCGGACGTGGGTGATCTCCCAGTCGTTGGTCATCCGGCACAGTTCCTCGCACGGGCCGTCGAGGAAGGCCTGCTCTTCGGTCGTGAGTTCCGGCTTCGGCAAATCCAGCAACTTCTTCCAGTCCGGCTTGCCCGAGAACAGCTCGCCCTCGAAACCGACCGTGCCCGACTCCAGCGCGGTGCGCTCGGTGTCCGACAGCGGCGGCAGCAGCTTCGTGTAGAACTTCAGCAGCGGGGTGGTGACGAGCGCCTTGCGCACCGGCGCGAACAGCAACGGCAATGCGATCAACGCGACGATGATCGCCGCGACGATGGTGGCGGCGTGGTTCGCACCCAGCATCCAGCAGGCGAGCAGCAGCACGGCGGTGATCGCCGCCCAGATGCCGAGGCGCAGGCGGTGGTAGGCGGCGAAAGCCCCGGCGACGAGGAAAGCCAGGAAGGGAAGGACGACGCTCATCGCGGATCTCCGGCATGTGGGCGAAGGCCCGTGCACGGGCCAACCATACGCATAAGTATGTTTTACTGGCGGCGCCTGTCAACGGCCACGGCCGTCACAGGCCCTCCGAATGCATACTCGAACCGACGTCACCGTACGGTAAACTTTCCGCCATGACCGAAACCGCGATCCGCCAGGAGCCCCGGACCGGGCGCCTGAGCGCAGACGATTGGGCCCGCGAAGCGCTCGAGCAGATCGCCGATGCCGGCGTGGCTTCGGTGGCGGTGGAGCCGCTGGCGCGCCGCCTCGGCGTCACCAAGGGCAGCTTCTACTGGCATTTCCCCTCGCGCGACGCCCTGCTGCAGGCCGCGCTGGAACGCTGGGAGCAGGACGAGCAGGCCGCCTACGGCGCGCTGGAGGCGATCGCCGACCCGACCGAGCGCCTGCGCGAGCTGTTCCACCTGATCGCCCACCACAACAAGACCCACATCATCTATTCCGAGCTGCTGAAGGCGGTGGACCACCCGGCCGTGCAGGCGGTGCTCGAACACGTGCTGGAACGCCGCGTCGGGTTCCTGTTCGCTTCCTTCCGCCAGGCCGGCCTGAGCCAGAAGGACGCGCTCCACCGCGCGCGCATGACCTACGCGGTGTACGTCGGCTTCCTGCAACTGGAACTGCCGAAGTTCCAGGACCGCCAGCCGATCGAGGGCTTCGAGGGCTACATCGAGCACATGATGGTCACGCTGATTCCGAAACCCTGATTTCCCAATCCGGGCGCGAGTCCGCTCGCGTCCACCGGTGCCCGTCCGGGCCGAGGCCACCCATGAACGCCGTTACGAAAGACTCTTCCCGCACGCATGCCGACGGCAGCGCCCTCGATGCCCTGAACCAATGGGTCGCTTCGGTCGCGCTGCTCACCAAGCCGGCACGCATCCACTGGTGCGACGGCAGTGATGCCGAGAACGCGGAGCTGATCGCGCGGATGCAGGCCGACGGCACCCTGGTCAAACTCAACGAAAAGACCCATCCGGACAGTTGGCTTCATCGTTCGCATCCGGACGACGTGGCGCGGGTCGAGCACCTGACCTTCGTGTGCACGCCCGAGCGCGACGACGCCGGCCCGAACAACCACTGGATGTCGCCGGCCGAGGCGCACGCGAAGATCGACGCGCTGTTCGACGGCTGCATGCGCGGCCGCACCATGTACGTGATCCCGTACTGCATGGGCCCGATCGATTCGCCGCTGTCGCGCTGCGGGGTGGAGATCACCGATTCGCCGTACGTGGTCGCGAACATGCGGATCATGACCCGCATGGGCGCCGCGGCGCTGGCACGCATCGAGCGCGAGGGTTCGTTCGTCAAGGGCCTGCATTCGACCGGCGAGCTCGACCCGGACCGCCGCTTCATCATGCATTTCCCCGAGGAACTGACCATCAAGTCCTTCGGTTCCGGCTACGGCGGCAACGCGCTGCTCGGCAAGAAGTGCCACGCCCTGCGCATCGCCTCGCACCAGGCGCGCCGGGAAGACTGGCTGGCCGAGCACATGCTGATCCTCGGCGTCGAGAGCCCGCAGGGCGAAACGCATTACATCGCCGCGGCGTTCCCATCGGCCTGCGGCAAGACCAACCTGGCGATGCTGATCCCGCCGGAAGGCTACCGCGAGAGAGGCTGGAAGATCTGGACCATCGGCGACGACATCTGCTGGATGCGCCCGGGCGCCGACGGTCGCCTGTATGCGATCAACCCGGAAGCCGGCTTCTTCGGCGTCGCCCCGGGCACTTCGAAGAAATCGAATCCGAACGCGCTGGCCTCGATCCAGTCCAATACCATCTTCACCAATGTCGGCGTGACCGCGGACGACCAGCCGTGGTGGGAAGGCATCGACAACGGCCAGGCGCCGGTCACCGACTGGCGCGGCGAAGCCTACGATCCGGCCAAGCGCCCGGCCGCGCACCCGAACTCGCGCTTCACCGTGTCGGCGAAGCGTTGCCCGAGCTATTCGGACAAGGCCGAGGACGCGCAGGGCGTGCCGATCTCCGCGATCGTCTTCGGCGGGCGCCGCGCCTCGCTGGTACCGCTGGTGTTCGAGGCCCGCGACTGGACCCACGGCGTGCTGGTCGGCGCGGCCATGGGTTCGGAAACCACCGCAGCCGCGACCGGGGCGGTCGGCGTGATGCGCCGCGACCCGATGGCGATGAAGCCGTTCTGCGGCTACAACTTCGCCGACTACTTCAACCATTGGCTGTCGTTCGACAAGCCCGGCGCGAAGCTGCCCAAGGTCTTCCACGTGAACTGGTTCCGCAAGGGCGACGACGGCAAGTTCCTGTGGCCGGGCTTCGGCGACAACCTGCGCGTGCTGGAATGGATGATCAAGCGCGCGGATGGCGGGGCCGGTGCGGTGGAAACGCCGATCGGCAACCTGCCCGCGGAAACCGACCTCGACCTCGAGGGCGTCGAGCTGTCCGACGAGGCGCGCGCCAAGCTGTTCGGCTTCGATGCCGAAGGCTGGAAGGCCGAGTTCGATTCGATCGGCGACTACCTCGGCGAATACGGGCCGCGCATGCCGGTCGCTCTGAAGCAGGAGCAGCGACGCATCGCGGGCGCGCTGGCGGAGTGAGCGCTCCACTTCCGTCGGAGGCGCGCAGCGAGGTGGAGCGCCATCTCGCCGCAGGCGATTTGCGGCGGGCCCGTGAAACCAGCGAGAGCCTGCTCGTGCGCGATCCGTCGAATGGCGAAGCGCAGGTATTGCACGCTTCGGTATTGATGGCGGCTGGCGATTGGCGCGCCGCTGCGGACTTGCTGGCCGTTCCCGCCGCCGCCGCACAGGTGCCTTACGCGATCGCCGCGCGTTACGCGATCTGCCGCGCGGCGCTTGGCGATCCGGCATCCGCGGCGCCCGCCTTCGGCAAGGCCTTGGTGCAGCGTCCCGGCGATTTCGCCCTGCGCCTGGTGCATGGCGAGACGCTGGACGCGCTCGGCGAGCGCGATGCCGCGGTACGGGCGTATTTCCGTGCGATCTGCGATGCGCAGAGCCAGGGGAAATGGTTGTCCGATGCGTCGACCCCACCCGGCATGCGCGCCCGGGTCAAGCAGGCGATGCAGCGCGTGGAAGAAGGCCGCGTCGCAAGCTTCGTGCAGGCGCTCGAACCGCACATCGCGGCTTACGGGCGCAGCAGCCTGGAGCGGGTGGTCGAAGCGCTGGACATCCATCTCGGGCTGCGTGCCTCGCCGGCACGGGATCCGCGCCAGCAACCCAAGTTCTTCTGGATGCCCTCGCTGCCAGCGACCACGTTCTTCGATCCGAAACTGTTCCCGTGGTACGAGGCGCTCGAAGCGCAGACCGCGCCGATACGCGATGAAGCCCTCGCGCGCCTGGGCGAAGCGAACGATCTCGAGCCCTTCCTCGGCAAGCTCGACAAGGCCGTGGAAGCGGAGTTCCTGTCGGGCGACGAACATTCGCGCGCGTGGGATGCGTATTTCTTCTTCCGCCATGGCGCGCGGTTCGACGAGCACCATGCGGCATGCCCGCGCACGTCGGCGGCGCTGGACGAGGTTCCGCTCACCCGCATCCGCGCGCATGCACCCGAAGTGCTGTATTCGGTGCTCGCGCCGCGCTCGCACATCACCCCGCACCACGGGGTGACCAACACCCGCGTGGTCACCCATCTTCCGCTGGTCGTTCCCGAAGGCGATTGCGCGCTGGTGGTCGGCGGGGACACGCATCGCTGGCGACAGGGCCGCTGCATCACTTTCGACGACAGCATGCTGCACGAGGCCTGGAACCGTACGGGCGAAACCCGCGTGGTGATGATCCTCGATACCTGGAACCCGCATCTCGAGGAACCGGAGCGGATCGCGCTCAAGGACCTGGTCGAGCGGATCGGCGACTTCAACGCCGCGGCGACGGCGGCGGACTGAACGCGCTTCAGAACATCATGTAGGTCGAAAGGATGTACTTGTTCCCGCTGATCGGCGGCAGGCCCGCGTGCTGGAACATCCAGTAGGGCGGGAACATCAGCAGCCGGCCGGCGCGCGGTGCGACCTTGACGTCGAGGCCGCAGAATTCGGTTTCGCCGCCGACCTCGACATCGTTCAGGTACCACAGGAAGACGAGGTAGCGGGCACAGACCACGTCGATGGAATCGAAGTGCGGCTGGAATCGTTCCTGGTCGCCTGGGCGATAGCGTTTCATGGTCAGCTTGTCGGTGCGCGGCCGCAGCGGCACCGGGATCGGAAGCCCGATGTCGGCGTTGTAGCGCTCAAGGCTGGATTCGACCTGTTTCAGGAAAAACCCGCGCATGGCATCGTCGGCAAGCGCGCCCAGGTTGACCTCGGTCCACGCGCTGTCTTCCAGCCCTTCGCGCACGCCGCGCCCGTTCCTGCGTTGCGCTTCCACGGTCTGCTCGAAGCCGGCGACCAACTGTGCGCAGAATTCCGGGCGCAACGCGCCATCGTAGACGCGGATGTAGTGGCGCAGGTCGTCCATCGTCATTCCGGATCCAGCGAATAGCCCCAATGATCGGCCACGGGGCGGAGGATGGGCAGGATGGACTCGAACCAGGGCGCATAGCCTTTCCAGCGCGCGACTGCATTGGCATTCACGGGCTCGATGACCTGCGAGTAGCTCGGCGTGCCGATGTATCCCTTGCGCCGCGCCGCGTCCGCGAAGCCGGCCAGGCGGTGGCCGTCGTCGATGCCGAGGAAGCCGGCGATGCGTTCCGTCTGCCGGTCGAAGTCGCGCACGGTTTCCTCGTAGCGCAATTCCAGCACGTTGGCGCGAAGCAGTTCCTGGTGGTGGATCCAGAACTGCATGACGTTCGACATAGCCGCGTGCGAGCGTTTCGAGGGTGGAACACAGGACGCGGAACACGGGGGAACGGAAATCCTGCATGTAACAGCTGAGGATCACGTCGCACGGATGGCGCAACGCGAGGATGATCGGAGCATCGGGGAACATGCGGCGAATGAGCGGAAGCCGCAGGATGTTCAACGGATTCTTGTCGACCAGCGTCTGCCCTTCGCCGACGTCCACGACGCGCGAGACCGATCTCCAATAGTCCTCGCGAAGCCCTTCGAGGTCGTTCTCCTGCAGCTGCCCTACCTGGTTCGGGTATTCGAGGCCAGCGCGCTTCACGAGTTCCACGTTGCGATCAAGGAAAGGTTGTTCGTCCATGGACACGAAGCCCGGGTGGGCGTCGAGCATGTTCTCGAGCATGGTCGTCCCGGAGCGCGGGAAACCGACGATGAAGGTCGGAGTACGGACCTTGTGGCCGTCGCTGCCGGGAAACATCGCTTGTTCCGGCGTCATGCGCGATTGCGTCACCGCCAGCGGCCTCCAGCCGGGCTCCGACAGCTCGGGCATCATTTCGCGGGCAAGGTCGAGGTGGATGGAATGCGCCTCGCCCAGGTATTGCATCGCCTGCCGCGGGTCCTTGCGCTTGTCCGCGATCGCGGCGAGCGAATAGAGCGCATTGGCCCGCGAGGTGGGAGTCGGGTTCAGGGAGAGCAGTTCCTCGGTCAACACGCGCGCCTGTTCGTAATCCTTGCGACGCATGGCGAGGGTTGCGCCGACCGTCATGGCGTCGATTTTCGAATCGAGCCCGAGGCCATCCATCCCTTCGCTGAGGCGATCGAACAAACCCTGTGCCAGGTCGAGGCGATTCGTGCGTTCGTACAGCAACGCCAGTTTGGCCAGGACGTTGGCATCGTCCGAACCGTGCTCGCCCGGGTCGAGCAACCGCTCGGCTTCCTTGGCGCGTCCGAGCCGCATGAGCGCCATACCCAGGTCGTGCTTCGCCTCCGCATCCAGCAAATGCCAGTCTTCGCGTGGCGGAAGGAGTTGCTCGGCGCGCAGGACGTCCCCGCATTCGAAGCATGCCGTGGCGGCATAGATCCGTGCCTCCGCCTGCGAAGGATCGGCTTCGACCGCGTCGAGGAAGCGATGCCGTGCCGCGCCGAAGCGGCTCATGTCCATCAGCAACAGGCCGTAATTGAGCAATGTGCCGTATGCGCGGGGGGCGATCCGTAGAGCCTCGAGGAACGCGGCCTCGGACTCCTGCTGCCGACCGCCCAGCCTGAGCATGTAGCCGAGGTTGGACCAATGCTCCGCGGAAGCCGGTTTGAGTTCGGTCAAGCGGCGGAAGGCATCGGCAGCATCCTCGAATCGACCCAGGCCGTGCGCGGCCATCGCGGCGACGACCCAGAGGCGATCGTCGTCGGGCTCTCCGACCAGGGACCGCCGGGCAAGGGCGGCGGCCTGCTCGTATCGGCCTGCCCGGTATTCCGCCGCCGCCGCGTCGAAGGCTGTCGCTGCCATTGCAGGATCCAAAGAAAAGGGCCGCATGGTTTCCCATGCGGCCCGGAAGTCTAGCAGTACAGCGTTGGATCAGAACTTGACCGTGTAACGGCCGAAGAAGAAGCGACCGATCGTGTCGAAGGTGCTCACGTCGGTGTTGGCGTTCAACACGTTGTTCTGGAACATCATCGGCGGCTGCTTGTCGGTCAGGTTGTCCACGCCCACTTCGATCGTCGAATTGATCTTCGGCAGGGCATAGCTGGCCGACAGGCTGTGCGTGATGTACGAACCGTAGGACTTCGAGTAGCAGAAGGCGTCATCGTTTTGGCAGCCACCGTCGGCACTGGCGATCGTGAATCCGCCGACATAACGCATGCGGTACGCAGCGGACCAGTCGCCCATGCTCCAGTTGGCGAACAGGCGGCTACGCACGCGCGAGTAGTTGCCGAAGTCCTTGTTGTAGATGCCAGCCAGGGACGTGGTGCCGGCGCCGACGTCGATGTCGTACTGGGCGATGTAGGTGCCGTCGAAGCCGAAGCTCCAGCTACCCCACGAGGTGTCGGGCAACTTGTAGCGCAACGCCAGGTCCCAGCCCTTGGTGTCCAGGCGGCCGAGGTTGACGGTTGGCTGGCTGATGTATTGGACTTGGCCATTGCCCTTGCGGTGGATGAAGCCGCAGAACGGACTGGACTCGTCGGCGTAGCAGGCATCGACTGCCGTCTGCGCGCCGATCGTGGTGATCAGGTCGTTCAGGTAGATGCGCCAGTAGTCGACGCTGACCGAGAAGCCTGGCAACCAGCTCGGGTCGTAGACCACGCCCCAGTCGAAGGACTTGCCCTGCTCGGGCTTGAGGCTGTAGCCGGCATACGCCGAACCGGACACCACGCCCGTGGACTGGCTGAGTCCGGTGGATGCGGTACCGCCGGCCGGGATCGCGGTGGCTCCGGTCGGAGCGCCGCAGGCGTTCTCGTGATTGAGCGCCGAGCCGGTCGCGCCGTATCCGACGCAGGGATCAACGAACTGGGGTGCATTGCCGGCCGGGCCGGCGAAGACGTCGGCGATGGCGGGGGCGCGGAACACCTCGGCCACCGTGCCACGCAGCAGCACGCTGTCGGCCGGGCGCCATTCCACCTGCAGCTTCGAGCTGGTGTTGTTGCCGAACAGGTCGAAGTCCGAGTAACGCGTGCCGAGGGTGACGTTCAGGGACTTCGCGAACGGCATGTCCTTCAGCAGCGGCAGGAACAATTCGCCGTACAACTCGTTGGAGGTGTAGGAACCGCTCACCGGCGAAGAGCACGCTTCCTGGGCGATGAAGCACTGGCCGCTGGAGTCGGCGATCGTGATGAAGTCGACGTCGCTGCGCAGGTATTCCTTGCGCCACTGCGCGCCGAACGCCAACTGCGCGGCGCCGGCGGGCATGTCGAACAGTTCGCCCGAGGCATTCGCCTCGACGCTCTTCATGATGTAGAGCTGGCTGCTGAGCGGGTTGGCCGTGTACTGGCCCAGCGTCGCGATGGTCTGCGGATCGTCGATGTTGAAGATGTTGAGCGGGGTGCAGCCGTCGATCACGTTGCCGGCGGTACCGCACTTCACGACGCCGTCGGTGTCCAGGAACGACGGGCCGAGGGCGTCACGCAGGCCTTCGTAGTAGACATACCCGCGCGTCAGCGAGGACTGGTTCTGGTGGCCGTAGTTCAGCGCCACGTCCCACTTCCAGGTATCGCCGAGGAAGCCTTCCAGGCCGGTCACGAACTGGTCGGTCACGGTGTTGAAGAACGCCGAACGCTGGCCCAGCGAGGTGAAGCGGGTCAGGAACTCGTTGTCGTCGGTATCGCTGACGGGACCGAAGTTCACGCCGAACGGGTTGTAGTAGTTGTCGGCCGAGATGACCACGCCATCGCTGTCCGCGTCGAACGGGAGCGCGGCGATGCCGAAGTTCGCGGAAGTCTTGTTGTGGTAGTACTCGATGAACGCGTTGACGTCGTCGGTCAGCTGGTAGTTGCCCAGGAAGAACGCGTTGGTGCGCTCCTGCGGGGTCTGGATCAGGTTCGTGCGCTGGTAGTTGAACGCGTCGGAGCTCGCCGCATAGCAGCGATAGTCGGAAGGCGAGGAGCCTGCGGCACCGGGGATGCGAGTCACGGACGTGCCCGTGCAGCCGAGGGCCGTCAGGGTCGGGTCGCCTTCCGGCAGGTAGATGCGGCCACGCGGGTTGCGGCCGGAGCCGATCGATCCGTCGAGGCCGACGATGCTGCCGCCGTACAGGTACACCGCATTCTTGGAGAAATCGCGATCGGCCGAGGAAATGCCGTCGAACTTGTTGTAGTTCACGCCGGCGACCACGTTGCCCTTCTCGCCGGTCTGGCCGAAGGTGAACGAGCCGCCCGTGCGCTGGCCATCATTGCGGCTGGAAATGCCGTAGTCGACGGAGGCCTGCATGCCGTCGAAGTCCTTGCGCATGATGAAGTTCACCACGCCCGCGACCGCGTCCGAGCCGTACACCGAGGAGGCGCCCACGGTCAGCACTTCGATGCGCTCCACCGCCGAGGCCGGGATCGAGTTGACGTCCGCGCCGCCGTCGGTACCGCCGATGTGCAGCATGCGGCGGCCGTTGATCAGGACCAGGGTGCGCTGCGAGCCGAGGCCGCGCAGTTCGACGGTCGAGGCGCCGGTACCGCCGCCGTTGTTGACCGTCGGGTTGGTCGCCGCGCCGGCGATGTTGGGCAGTTCCTGCACCAGGTCGCCGATGGTCAGCTTGCCGGTCTTCTCGATCGCCTGGCGATCGATGGTCACGACCGGGCTGGCGTTTTCGGCATCGACGCGGCGGATGCGCGAACCGGTGACTTCGATGCGGTCCAGGGTCTTGGCCTGTTCGGCATCCGTGGCCGGGGCCGGCGTGGTCGCGTCTTGCGCAAACGCGACACCCGTCCCCGCCAGGGTGGTGACGCCCACTGCGAGTGCGACGGAAATCGCATCGCGGAGCTTGGTGGTCTTCAAGGTCATCTCTCTCTCCAAGTGAGTCTTGGTAATTCCCATGGGAACCTACCCGGAGGAGTCAAGAAAGACGCCAAATCCGGTCAGGCCGGGGCCGATAGTAGCCGCCTTCGGAGAGAAATTAAAGTGCCGTTAAACGGCTCAGGAATCCCTTTCGGGACAAATACTTGCCCGCAATCACAGAACGAGATTCTAGAGATCCTGCTCGTAGCGGATATAAGGCACGGCGCCGTCGTCCGCCTGCCCGTCTTCGTCGCTGCCCAGGGAGAAGGGGTTCTTGCCCCGGGTGATGACGTTGTCCGCGCCCACGGAGAGTTGGCCGCTCCAGGGGGTACGCCAGGTGAGGCCGATGCCGAGCCCCTCCCATTTCGCCTGCCCCGGGGTATCGGTGACGTGGCCGACGATGTTTGCGCTGAAGGCGCCGATGCCGCCGGCCAGGCTCAGGGAGCGGGTGGTGAACTGGTCCGGAAGCAGGCCGCTGGCCTGGGCATCGAGATAGGGCACGAGGCGCGCCTTGGCCACGGTACCGGCGATGGAGACGTAGCCTTCGCGCGGCAGCGATTTGCGCGCGAACACGGTCAGGTCGTTGACATCGACCTTGGTGGAACCCGTGCCGGGCGTCAGCCAGGCGGGCAGGGTGTCGCGGCCATCGCCGATACCGACGCCGAAACGTGCGCCGCCCCGCGAAAACGCGGCAGTCGCGGCATTGCGCCGCGAATTGCCGTCCGTATCCAGCGAGGCGAGGAGGCAGTTGTTGGCGAGGTTGCCGATCGCGCTGGCGATGCCGCTCTTGCGATCGCACAACAAGGCGAGCGAATCGCCTGCATCGAGGCCGAAGGTGGCATCGAGGGAACTGTTGCCGAAGCGGAAGCGTCCGCCGGCTTCCGCGGCCGAAGTGGGTTCGAGCACGAGCACGGCCTCGACCTTGCCGCTGGCGTTGTTCCACACCGGCAAGACCGTCTTGTCCCCGGGCGCGGACTGCGCGCGCGCGCCACCGGCCACGCCGATGGCGAGGAGCAAGGCGAGCGGCAGGGAAAGGCGGCGGGACATGGCGTGGGTCAGACCGGGCGTGAGCCGGCAAGTTCCTCGGGTTCAGGCGCCCCGAGCTTATTCGATTTATGTTTCTTTAACAACCGGGTCATCCCCATTCAGATTCGATCACTGCAGGGTTCCCGGGGCTTCGGCCGTGGCCTGCGGGGCCGCGAACAGTGCATCGGCTTGGCCCTGGTCGAAACGGTAGGCCTGGCCGCAGAACTCGCACCTGACCTCCGCCGTTCCGTCCCCCGCCTGGACCGCGGCATCGACCTCGGCGCGGCCCAGCGACACCAGCATTGCCGACACGCGTTCCCGCGAACAGGAACAGGCAAAACGCAGCGGCCGCCGGTCGAGCCACTGCGGGGTGTCCTGGTGGAACAGGCGGTAGACCAGGGCGTCGGCCGGTTGCGCCAGCAATTCGGCGGGGCCAAGGGTGTCGAACAGCAGGGAAACCCGGTTCCAGCCATCGGCGTCGCCACCGTCGCCCGGCAGCTTTTGCAGCATCAGGCCGGCGGCCTGATGCTCGTCCGCGACGAGCAGCAATCGGGTCGGGAGCTGTTCGGACTGGCGGAAATAATCCTCGAACGCCCCGGCCAGGGTCTCCGCGGACAACGCCACCAGTCCCTGGTAGCGGATGGGCTCGCGCCCGCCCTTGCCGGGGTTCTCGATGGTGATCGCCAGCACGCCGCCGGGGGCAGCCTCGCCCAGATTGCGCGAGACCTCGCCTTCGCCCAACTGCGCGATGCCGCGCAAGGTGCCGGCGGCGGTGCATTCGGCGAACAGGGTGCGCAGCGCGCCCTCGCCGAGCAATTGCACCGACAGGCGCCCGTCGACCTTGGCATGGCCGGTGAACAGCGCCGCCGCGGCCACGGCTTCGCCGAGCAGTTCGGCCACGGCCGCCGGGTATTCGGCGCGTCCGCGGATTTCGCGCCAGGCTTCGTCCAGCCGCACATGCACGCCGCGCACGCCGGCGTCGGACAGCAGGAAGCGTCCCAGCTGGTCGGGGGCGGCGTGTGTGGTCGTCTCGGGCATGGCGGGATTCGTGTCGGTGCTCGGCATCGGGATAATGCTCCGCGGTGGGTTTCGATGAAATGGGGCCGGGGACGTGGATGCGCAAGCGAACGTGATGGAAGCCAGGGCGCGGACGCGCAAGCGCCGCCGGCGCTGGCTGCACTGGTTGTGGAAGCTGCCGCTGCTGTTCGTGCTAGTCAGCTTTTCGCAGGTGCTGTTGCTGCGCGTCATCGATCCGCCGTTCTCCAGCTTCATGGCGATCCGCCAGTTGCAGGCGTTCGCGCACGGCGATTGGTCGTTCCGCATGGCCCACCACTGGCGCGGCCTGTCGCAGGTCTCGCCGAACCTGCCGGTGGCGCTGGTCGCGGCCGAGGACCAGAACTTCATGCGCCACCACGGCTTCGACTTCGCGGCCATCGACAAGGCGCGTGCGCACAACGCACGGATGGTCGAGCGCGCCGAGAAGCGCGGCACGCCGGTGCGGCGCCTGCGCGGCGCCAGCACCATCAGCCAGCAGACCGCGAAGAACCTGTTCCTGTGGGCGGGCAACGGCCCCACGCGCTGGCTGCGCAAGGGGCTGGAGGCCTGGTACACGGTGCTGATGGAGGCGATGTGGCCGAAATCGCGCATCCTTGAGATGTATGCGAACTTCGCCGAATTCGGCGACGGCATATATGGCGCACAGGCGGCGGCGCGCAGTTTCTGGGGCAAGGACGCGTCGCGGCTGTCGCCGGCCGAAGCCGCGCGGATGGCGGCCGTCCTGCCGAACCCGCGACGCTACAGCGTGGCCCGGCCCGGCCCCTACGTGCAGCGCCGCGCGGCTGCGATCCAGCGGCAGATGCGGGCCATGGGCGGAACGGCCGCGCTGGAATGAATCGGCAAGGCGCGCCCGGGCTACCATCGCCGCATGCCGGATGAATCCCGCCACATGCTGACCCTGACCGTGGTCGTCGCCGCCTTCAACGAGGAGGCCGCGCTGCCGTTGCTGCAGCCGCGCATCGCCGTGGCGCTGGACGCTTTGCGGCGCGATGCGGGCGTGGAAGGACGTGTGCTGTATGTCGACGACGGCAGTCGCGACGGTACCTGGGACTCGCTGCAGGCGATCGCGGAGCAGGATCCGCGCGTGTCGCTGCTGCGGCTGTCGCGCAACTTCGGCAAGGAGCTCGCGCTGACCGCGGGCCTCGACCGCGTCACCGAAGGCGCGGCGCTGATCCTCGATGCCGACGGCCAGGATCCGCCGGAGCTGGTCCCGCGGTTCGTCGCGAAATGGCAGGAAGGCTTCGACGACGTGCACGGCACCCGCATCGCGCGCGAAGGCGAGGGTTGGCTGAAGCGCGCCACCGCGCACGTGTTCTACCGGCTGATCGGTCGGCTGTCGAAGACCCCGGTGCCCGCCGATACCGGCGATTTCCGCCTGCTTTCGCCGCGTGCGCTGGCCGCGCTGCGCGAACTGCGCGAACGCCACCGCTTCATGAAGGGCCTGTTCGGCTGGATCGGGTTCAACCGCGTCTCGATTCCCTACCAGCGCGAACCGCGCCTCGCCGGGCGCAGCAAGTTCGGTTTCTGGAAGCTGTGGAACTTCGCGCTGGAAGGCATCACCAGCTTCAGCACCGCGCCGCTGCGCGTCGCGACCTACCTCGGCATCGCCACCGCGTTCGTCGCCTTCGTCTACGGAACGTGGATCATCGCCAAGGCTTTGCTGTGGGGCGATCCGGTCGCCGGCTGGCCGACGATGATGTCGGTGATCCTGTTCCTGGGCGGGGTGCAGCTGGTCGCGCTCGGCCTGATCGGTGAATACCTCGGCCGCCTGTACGAGGAAGCCAAGCAGCGCCCGCTATACCTCGTGGATGCATGGTTGCCGGCGGCAGGAGTATCCTCGGATTCGTCGGCCTCCGAAGGAGGGTTCCATGCGCAACGTCCGCCAGTTGCTCGCGTCGAAACCGGCTGAGGTCCATTCCATCCCGCCGGATGCGCCCGTGATCGAGGCGTTGCGGCTGATGGCCGACAAGGGCATCGGCGCGGTGCTGGTGATGGAAGGCGGGAAGCTCGCGGGGATCCTTTCCGAACGCGATTACGCACGCAAGATCGCATTGCTCGGGCGCAGTTCCGCCGACACCCCGGTGCGCGACATCATGACCGCGGAACTTCACACCGTCGCGCCCGACGACGGCATCGAGCATTGCATGCAGGTCGTCACCGATGGCCGCATCCGCCACCTGCCGGTGCTGGAGCGCGGCGAACTGGTCGGGTTGGTCTCGATCGGCGACCTGGTCAAGGCGACGATGGAAGAGCAGCAACAGCAACTCGACCACCTGCAGCGGTACATCGCGTCCTGAAGCGCGGACTGGCGTTCTGCGCCGGGCGGTCGAACGCCTGGATCAGGACTCGCGGCGAAGCGGTGTGGATTTGAACGGGCCGTCAGGCAGCGGATCGCGACAGTGCACGCAGGGCATCCATCGCGGCCTGCGCCTGCCCAACGGGCACGAACACGTGGTCGTGGTGGACGCCCGCAACGACGTTGCAACTGATCCCGGCCCGCCCGAGCGCCTGCGAAAACGCGGCGGTCAGGCCGACGGCCGCAAGATCCGAGTGGACGCTGAGCGTGATCCATGCGGCGATGAACGCAACCGGCAGGCCCAGTTCGAGGGCGATGTGTTCCCGGAGAACGACCGAAAGCCCTTCCGGCTCGCGGACCGAAGCCAAGACATGGTCCGGATCGAGTGAGTAACCGGAAGGCAGGGCCACAAAAGCGTAGCGGCCGGGGTTGAGTTCCGGCTGCATGTGGATCAGAAGCTCTTTGAGGTTCGTGATTGCCTGCATTCCACTTCCCGAAGTGCGAATCGAGACGACGCGCGAAGCGGCATCGATTCGGATGGATCGCAAGCGCTCACGCGCTGGCTTGCGTCTCCGTGCACAACGTTTCCGCTTTGTCGCCATCGCTCAGGTGCAAGCCATCCGCGGCGCGTTCGATTCGCATATTTCTGTCGGAATAGACCTGCGACTGACCTTCGGCCGTGGATGTCGGTTGCGACAATTGCGCAGTGCGCCCATCGGGCCAGGACACGGTCGCGGCGACGCCGTTGAAATGCACCTCGACCTGCGCGCCATCGTCGCACTGGTAGAAGGCGAAGCTGCCTTCCGGCATCGGCGCGGGTTGCTGTTGCGCTCCGGTTGCGTCGATCGGCAATTCCGGCGCAGTGGCGGCAATGGTCGTTGGCGTGGGTGCCGACGGTTCTGCCGTGCCCGCAGTATCCGGCTCCGCTCCGGCGGTCGGGGGCTCAGTGCCGCGACCGCAGGCGGCGAGCGCGAAGGCAAAAGCAAAAGAGATCAGTGCGGCATGTCGGCGCATGGCGTGGAATGCAGAAGGAGGTTTCCGCACTCTAGCGCGTCATGCGCGGGGCAGCACCTGCGCGGCGATCGCGATGAAATGGCAGGCGCCGCCAGCGATCACGAACAGGTGCCAGATCGCGTGCGCATACGCAGGCGATTCGCGGTGGTAGAACACCGTGCCGAGCGTGTAGGCGGCGCCGCCCGCGAACAGCCAGCCGAGCGTCCATGCATCCAGCGCCGCCCAGACCGGCTTGATCGCGAACAGCACCAGCCAGCCCATCGCCACGTAGACGAGCGTGGAGAACAGCTTGAATCGCCCGGTACTGAACAGCTTGAACACGATGCCGATCGCGGCCAGCGTCCAGATCGCCGCGAACAGGATCCAGCCCGCCTTGCCGCGCAGCGCGACCAGGGTGAACGGCGTGTAGGTTCCCGCGATCAGCAGGTAGATCGCGCAATGGTCGAGCACCTTCAGGCGCGCCTTGCGCGCGGGAATGCGGGCACTGTGGTACAGGCTGGAAGCGAGGTGCATCAGCACCAGCGCGGACGAGAACGCCAGCGCCGAGGCCCATTGCCATGCGTCGCCATGCAGGATCGACTGCGGCAGCATCCAGCACGCGCCGGCGAACGCCAGCACGAAGCCCAGCCACGCGGTGGCGGCGTTGGCGCGTTCGTCGTGGTCGAATGCAAGGTGCATGCGCATGCGCCCACCATGCGCGCCCGGCGCCGAGCAATTGCTCCATGCCCCGGACCGGCTGCCGTATCATGGCGAAAAGCCGCTCCATTCCGCATGATCGTCTCCCGCGCGCACCGCTACGTCTTCGTGCCGATCCCCAAGACCGGCACCCATGCCGTGCGCCAGGCCCTGCGCGAACACATGGGGCCGGACGACATCGAACAGGTCGGGCTGTTCGTCAACCGGAAGTTTCCGTGGCCGGAACTCGCCGCGCTCGGGCACGGGCATTTCAGCCTGCGCCAGGTCGCGCCCTTCCTCGGCCCGGACGCGATGCGCGATTACCTGAAGTTCGCCTTCGTGCGCAATCCGTTCGATCGCTTCGTGTCGTATTGCTCCTTCATGACCCGGCAAGGCGGCGATTTCGACCGCGACCCGCGCGGCACGATGCACCGCATCCTGTTCGAACTCCGCCCGCTGGAGCACGTGCATTTCCAACCGCAATACACGTTCCTCGTCGACGAGCGCGGCGAGCTGGCGACCGACTTCATCGGCCGGGTGGAAACCATGCAGGAATCCTACGACGCGTTGTGCGCGATGGTCGGCATCCCCAGCCGCGCCCTGGACAAGGTCAACGGTTCGCGCCGCGGCGATTACCGCCAGTATTACGATCCCGACCTGATCGATGGCGTGTCGCAGCTCTATGCGCGCGACCTGCAACTGTTCGGCTACCAGTTCTAACCCATTACGTCCTGACCATGCACGCCAATCCCCGCAAGACCACGACCGTCCGCCACCTCGGCAACGTCGACATCTCGTCGATCCGCGACGCCGTCCTCGCGATCCCGGAATCGGTCTGGGACGCGGAGAACGCATCGAAGCCGAACAGGTACGAGGCGCTCGACCGCACCCGGCACATCGTGTTCCGTTTCATCGACAGCCCGAAGGATTGGCGGAGTTCGCACGACCGGCCGGCATGGGCGGAATGGCGCGAGCGCCTGCTGCCGATCATGGAGCAGGCCACGCGGCCGTACGGATACGCGCGCGGCGCCTATCCGCGGGTGATGTTCGCGCGCATGGCGCCGGGCGGCATCATCCATCCGCACACAGATTCGAACGCGGCGGCGCAGTGGCCGCACAAGATCCACGTGCCGATCCTGACCAACCCGAAGGTGTCCTTCCTGTCCGGCGGCAGCGTCCACCATTTCCCGGAAGGCGGGGCGGTGGAAGTCAACAACCTCGGCATCCATGCGGTGAACAACGATGGCGACAGCGACCGCATCCACCTGATTTTCGAGTACTACGACCTCGACCAGCCCGATCCGGATTGGGTGGGTTGATGCGCGTATCCGCGTAGAGCGCCCGGCACGGGCGCGCCTGCGATTACTTCGAACGCGCCCAGGCAAACGCCACGATGGCGGCGCCAAGGCACATGCCGGTGCCGATGAGATGCACGAAATCCACCGCCCGGATGCTGGCGAGGCTCGGGCGGGCGAGCATGCTGCAAAGGCTCAGGAGGCCGAAGGCGGAGAGAACGAAGGCGACTCGAAACGATTCGCGGCGCGAGCTCATGGCTGATCACCTCTCAAGCGTAGTGGACGAGGAGTCGGAACGTTGCGTGGCGTCCGATGCCTGAATTAAACCGATCCGCGAAGCGGAATCGGCTTGAATGAATTATTACGCCCAACTTGTAGATCTGATACGAGCAGCAAGATCTCGCATTACCTCGAAACCCGCCTCACTACAGTAGTGGCTATAACTTGTCGGCGGAAATTCGTCGGGAAGTGATGCGCATCTAGCACGAATCGCCTCCAATTCTGGATTTGCGATGCTACCGCCGCAGACAAAATCATCCCAATCGTAAGGTCCGCCGGTGCCGCTGAGGAAAGCTTCAATGATGCTTGCCACTTCTGAAGGGGAACGCACGATCGGTTTGGAAAAAAGAAGCGCAAATGGTTTAGCGATTAGCGCAACGATTGTTAATAACGGCAATACCACCAAAGAAAATAAGATGGGATGGCGGTTGCCCCAAAGTTGTCGATCCGTTTCCATGAGGCCTAACCACAGATTTACCCCCGGAGCCGGGGTGACAGGCCTTATCGTGCGCGCCGTTCGTCGAGGCGGTCAAGGCGCTTTCGCGCCGGACTTTCAGTCCACCGCCACGGCGTGCGCATGCTCGCGGGTGGCGAGGAAGCGCACCGCGGGCGCGCGTTCCTCGGCGAGCTGCAGGTTGACCCGGGTCGGCGCGAGGTAGACCAGCTCGCCGGCGGCGTCGAGGGCGAGGTTCATCGCGTTCTTCTCGCGGAATTCCTCCAGCTTCTTCGCATCGTCGCACTTGGTCCAGCGCGCGGTCGCGACCTGTACCGGCTCGAACGCCGCTTCCACGCCGTACTCGTCCTTCAGGCGATAGGCGACCACGTCGAACTGCAGCATGCCGACCGCACCGAGGATGAGGTCGTTCGACATCAGCGGGCGGAAGAACTGGGTCGCGCCTTCCTCGCTCAACTGCGCGAGTCCCTTCTGCAATTGCTTGAGCTTGAGCGGGTCGCGCAGGCGCGCGCGACGAAACAGTTCCGGGGCGAAGTTGGGGATGCCGGTGAACGCGAGGTTCTCGCCTTCGGTGAAGGTGTCGCCGATGGAAATGGTGCCGTGGTTGTGGATGCCGATCACGTCGCCGGGGAAGGCACTTTCGGCGATCTCGCGGTCGCTGGCCATGAAGGTCAGCGCGTTCGCCAGCTTCACTTCCTTGCCGGTTCGCGGATGGAAGGCCTTCATGCCGGCGCTGAACTTGCCCGAGCACACGCGCATGAACGCGACGCGGTCGCGATGCATGGGATCCATGTTCGCCTGGATCTTGAACACGAAGCCGGTCAGCTTGTTTTCCGTCGGATTCACTTCGCGCGTCGTTGTTTCTCGCGGTTGCGGCGAAGGGGCATGTTCGACGAAGAAATCCAGCAGCGGCTGCACGCCGAAGTTGTTCACCGCCGAGCCGAAGAACACCGGCGTTTGTTCGCCCGCGAGGTATTTCTCCGCGTCGAAGGGATGGCTCGCGCCCTGCACCAGTTCCAGTTCCTCGCGCAGTTCGGCCAGCATGTTGTCGCCGATGGCGTCGGCAACGCCCGGATCGTCGATGCCGGCGAAGATGGTTGAATCCTGGCGAGTGAAATTGCGCCCGGCTTCGTACAGGTGCACTTCGCCGCTGACCAGGTGCACGACGCCCTTGAGTCGCGAGCCCATGCCGATCGGCCAGGTCACCGGCGCGCACTGGATGCCGAGCACGGATTCGACTTCGTCCAGCAGGTCGATGGGGTTGCGGCCCTCGCGGTCGAGCTTGTTGATGAAGGTCATGATCGGAGTGGCGCGCATGCGGCACACCTCCATCAGCTTGATCGTGCGTTCCTCCACGCCCTTGGCGACGTCGATCACCATCAGCGCGCTGTCCACCGCGGTGAGCACGCGGTAGGTGTCCTCGCCGAAATCGGCGTGGCCGGGCGTGTCGAGCAGGTTGACGATGCGGCCCTCGTAGGGGAACTGCATCACCGACGAGGTGACGGAAATCCCGCGTTCCTTTTCCAGCGCCATCCAGTCGCTCGTCGCGTGGCGCGCGGCCTTGCGACCCTTCACCGAGCCGGCCATCTGGATCGCGCCGCCGAACAGCAGCAGCTTCTCGGTCAGCGTGGTCTTGCCGGCGTCGGGGTGGGAGATGATGGCGAAGGTGCGGCGGCGCGCGGCTTCTTGTGCGACTTCGGACATGGTGGCGCCGCGCATGCGCGCGATTCGGATCGAGGGGATGCGCGAATTATACCCGCCGGCTCAGTGCGCCGAGACGTCGGTGAAGCGCAGGATGCCCCCGGGCCCGAACATCCGGAACGGGATCGAGACCAGGCGCATGTCGCGGTTGACCTGCACCGCGAAGTGCAGGTGCGGGCCGCTGGTGAAGCCGGTGTTGCCGGACAGGCCGATCTGCTGGCCCTTGGCCACGCGCTGGCCGACGCGCACCAGCACGCCGCCCTCGCGCAGGTGCGCGTACAGCGCCATGGTGCCGTCGTCGTGGACGATGCGCACGTAGTTGGCGCGGCCGCCGTATTTCTCCAGGTTCAGCCCGGCCTTGTCGAAGTCGCTTTCGACCTGCATCACCGTGCCGTCGCGCGCGGCGAACACCGGCGTGCCGATGGGCGCGGCGAAATCCACCGCGTAATGGTTCTGCTCGTCCTCGTGGCTCCACGCGCCGCCGAAACCCTGCGCGACCCGCACGCCGTCGCCGCCCAGCGGATAGGCGTATTCGAAATCCACCGGCCGTGCGTTCGGGCTGCCGGGCACCGCGTCCAGGCGCAGTTCGAAATCGCCGGGCGCCGCCGAATCCGCCGCGCCGATGCGCGCGACCAGCGCGCTGCCGCGCGGATCGACCGTCGCGCGCGCGGGCAGGGCGGGCACGCCGACCACGTTGTTGCCGCGGGTGAACGACAAGCGCACTTGCACCGGGCCGGCGAGGCGGTTGTCGGCCCAGGCGAGGTAGTCGTTGCCGTCGTGTTCGAGCCGCAACGCGACCATCGCGCCGGGTTCGGCTTGCACCGGGATCACCTTCACCCGCGCATTGCCGCCGACGACCGCGTTCGCCGCCGGTGCGCTGTCGCCGTAATGCACCACGCCCTGGCGATCCACCCAGCGGTAGACCTTGGCCGCGCGCGCTGCCGGCAACACGGCGATGGCGAGCGCCGCGAACAGCAGCCAGGCGCGGGCGGCGCGGGTCACGGTTGCAGGCAGGTGGGCGCGATGTGCAGCGCGCGCGCGACCTCGCGCAGATCGAACGCCGCCAGCGCCTTGTCGTCGTGCACCGCATACAGCACGCCGCCGGGAAAGCGCCTGGTCGGGCCGTGCAGCGCGACGCCGTCGGTGTGCGAGGTGACCTTGCCGGTGAAACTGCCGACCGGCTTCAGCGTGGTCCGGTCGAACAGGTGGAAGATCGTCAGCGGCGCGAGCTGGTCCACCGCGATCCAGTAGCCGCTGCCGTCGGGACAGGTCCACAACGCCACGCCCTCGGCCTGCGCGCCGAAGCTGTCCTGCGGCAGGCTGCGGCCGGTGAACTCGCCGCCGAAGCTGTATTCGCGCAGCGTCGACAGGTGGCGCGTGTCCTCGTCGGCGACCAGCATGCGGTCGTTGCGCGGATCGCCGGCGATGGATTCGACCATGCGCAGCGCGTATTCCTCGCGCGTGTCGCCGAACGATCCGCCGTAGTGCGCCATCAGCCGGCCATCCTGGTCGAACTGCACGCGGTAGCGGCGCACGCGCTGGTCGAGTTCCGGATACGGCGGCACCACGTCGTAGCGCTTGCCGTACATGAAGCTGTCGGTGACGTAGACCTCGAGTTCGCCCGGTTCGGTCTCGTTGATCCACAGGCCGTAGGGGCTGCGCAATTCGCCTTCGCCGAACATGCCGACCGGCTTGAAACCGGGCAGCGACAGCACCTGCACGCGGTGGTTGTCGCGTTCGACCACGAACAACATGTCGCCGGCGATCGCTATTCCGTTCGGGCGCAGGAACTGGCCGGGCGCTTGGCCTTCCCCGCCGACTTCGCGCAGGCGTTCGCCGCTGTCGCCGTCGTACACATCGAGGCGATGGGTGGACTTGCCGGTGACGATCGCGAGCGTGCGGCCGTCGGGCGCGGTCCATGCCGCCACCGAATCGAGTTCCTCGGCCGGCGTTTCCGCGGAAACGAAGCTTTCGGGCACGACCAGCACCTTCGGCGCGGCGGTGGCAGGGGCGGGGTCGGGTACGGCGGAAGCCGCGGGTTGGCTGGCGCAGGCGGCCAGCAGCAGCGCCAGCAAGGCGGCGGAAGCGGGGGAAATTCGCATCGGCGAAGTATGCGGAACCGGTGCCGGGGCGTGAAGAGAAAAATTCATCGCTTCATGCGGATGAAGGGATTGACAAACTCGGAAACCTTGGTGAAGCTGGCCGCATCCATCCAGACCGGCTGAGGGACAGGCCCTAAGACGCCGGGGCAACCACGCCGACTTCCCGACCTAGGGGAAGCCGGCGAAAGGTGCCAACTCCTGCGGAGGCCTGGGCCCCCGGCAGATGGTCGTGTTCGCGCTGTTGCGCAGCGAACGCGTCGACTGCGCTCCACGGGAGATGGATGGCCCTCGCCCATGCCCGGAGCCGCCATGTCCTTCGATCCGCCCGCTTCCCGCCAGCGCCACGCCACCCGCGCCGTGCGCGCCGCCATCGACCGCGATCCCGCCTTCGGCGCGGTCGTGCCGCCGCTGGTGCTGTCGTCGAACTTCAGCTTCGCCGGTTTCAACCGGAAGCGCGCCTACGACTACACCCGCAGCGGCAATCCCACCCGCGACCTGCTCGGCGAAGCGCTGGCCGAACTCGAAGGCGGCGCCGGCGGCGTCGTCACCGCGACCGGCATGGCCGCGGTCGCGCTGGTGCTGCACGCCTTGCTGCGGCCGGGCGACACCCTCGTCGCCGCGCACGACGGCTATGGCGGCAGCTGGCGTTTGTTCGACGCACTCGCGCGCAAGGGCGGTTTCGAACTGCAGCTGGCCGACCTCACCGATCCACGCGCGCTGGCCGCGGCGCTGGCACGGAAACCCGCGGTGGTGTGGATCGAAACGCCATCGAACCCGCTGCTGCGCATCACCGACCTGCGCTTCGTCGTCGACGCCGCGCACAAGGCCGGCGCGCTGACGGTGGTCGACAACACCTTTCTTTCGCCGGCGCTGCAGACGCCGATCGCATTCGGCGCCGACGTGGTCGTGCACTCGACGACGAAATACATCAACGGCCACAGCGACGTGGTCGGCGGCGCGGTGGTCGCACGCGACGCCGCGGTGCACGAAACGCTCGCGTGGTGGGCGAATGCGCTCGGCCTCACCGGCGCGCCGTTCGACAGCTACCTCGCGCTGCGCGGCCTGCGCACGCTGGACGCGCGCCTGCGCGTGCACCAGGAAAACGCGGTCGCGATCGCGGAATCGCTCGCCGCGCATCCGGCGGTGGCGAAGGTGCATTTCCCCGGCCTCGCTTCGCATCCCGGCCACGCATTGGCCGCGCGCCAGCAATGCGGATTCGGCGCGATGCTCTCGTTCGAACTCGCCGACGAGGATGCAGTGCGCGCGTTCCTCGACGGCCTCGAATGCTTCACCCTCGCCGAATCGCTGGGCGGCGTCGAAAGCCTGGTCGCGCATCCGGCGACGATGACCCATGCGGCGATGTCGCCCGAGGTGCGCGCTGCCGCCGGCATCGGCGACGGATTGTTGCGGCTGTCGGTGGGCATCGAGCACGTCGACGACCTGCGCGCCGACCTGCTGGCGGGGCTGGAACGCGCCGCGCGGACCGGCGATGCGTTCGCGAAGGTGGCGACGTGAGCGCGCTGCTCGCCGAACGGCGCGCCGACATCGCCCCGGCCTCGGCTTCATTCGACGCGATCCGCGCCGAACACCCGGCGCAGATCGCCTTGCTCGGCACCGGCACCGTCGGCAGCGCGGTGCTGGCGCGACTGCAGCGCTGGCAAGGCACCGCGTTCGGGCGGCGCCTGCAGCTGGTGCACGTCGCCAACAGCCGGCGCGCGGTCAGCGACAAGCGCGGCGTCGCCTTGCGCGCGCCGGCAACGGGCATCGGCATCGCCGCCTCGCTGGATGCGGTGGCGAACGCATTCCGTTCCCGCGGTGCGCGCATCGTCATCGACGCGACTGCCAGCGACGCGGTCGCGGCGCAGCATGCGCAATGGCTCGCGCGCGGAATCCATGTCGTCACCGCATGCAAGCTGGGGCAGGGCACCGGACTCGCGCGCTGGCGCGACATCCGCCAGGCCTGCGCGCGCAGCGATGCGCACTACGGCGATTCCGCCACCGTCGGCGCGGGCCTGCCGCTGCTGCGCACGCTGCGCGAACTGCAGGCCGGCGGCGACCGCATCCATGCCGTCGCCGGCGTGCTCTCGGGTTCGCTGGGGTGGCTGTGCGATCGCTACGACGGCATGCGTCCGTTCTCCGGTTTCGTGCGCGAGGCCCGCGACGCCGGCTACACCGAACCCGATCCGCGCGAGGACCTGTCCGGCGAGGACGTGCGGCGCAAGCTGCTGATCCTCGCGCGCAGCGCCGGCGTGGAACTCGAAAGCCATGCGGTCGACGTCGAATCGCTGGTGCCGCCCGAACTCGCTGCCCTCGCGCGCGACGGCGTCGACGCGGCGCTCGAGTCGCTCGACGCGCCATTGCGCGAACGCTTCGCCCGCGCCTACAAGGATGGAAGGAAATTGCGCTACGTCGCTCGGCTCGGCGAAGACGGCAGTGCGCGGGTCGGGCTGGAAGCGCTGGCCGCCGACGACGTGCTGCTCGGTGGCAGCGGCAGCGACAACCGCGTCGCGATCTGGTCGGACCGCTATCGCCGCCAGCCGCTACTGATCCAGGGCCCCGGCGCGGGCGCGGCGGTCACCGCCGCCGCGTTGCTCGACGACGTGCTGCGGATCGCGGCGACGCAGGCATGAGCGGGAGCATCGAAAACGACGCGCGATTCCTCGCCGGGCTGGATCCGGAACAACGACGGTATTTCCTCGCTCGGGAATCGGCGAAGCGGGATCTGTTGCAGGCGGCGCTGCGCGATCTCGCGCGCGGAATCGGTGTCGTCAGCGCACTCAATGGCGAAGCCCAGTCCCTGTTGCTGGATTGGGCGTCAAAAGGCTGAAGCCTCGTGTCATCCATGTCCGAATTCGCATCCGCGATCGCATGCGTGCTCGAGCGCAAGACCCAGACGGGATTCTGCCAGCAGACGGTAATGGCTTACGGCATTCACGTGCGCCACACCTTCGCCTGGACGGTCGGCATGGGCTGTTACCAGCGCATGGGGCACTACGCGCGGCGGTTCGGGCCCTTGCCGGAATGGGTGACGCTCGAGCATCCATCCCATCGGATGCAGTTGTGCAGGCTTGCGATGGAAAGAAATCGTCCGCTCCCCGTACATCTCCCGCTGGGAAGAAGGGAGTTCTGGTACGCGCAGGCGGCGTATTGGCGCGCGCGCGGCCTCGGCACCATCGGCTCGCTGCACGGGGAAGCCGTGTCGCTCGTGCTCGTCGACGGCGACTAGGGCCGCGACAGCGAGGCCGCGGCCATGGGCATGATCGAACGCGGGCCGACGGGCGCGAAGTATTCGTCGATCGGCACCGGCCGGTCGATCGCATAGCCCTGCACGTAATCCACGCCGATCCTGGCCAACGCCTCGTGCTGGCGCATGTCCTCGACGTGTTCGGCGATGGCGCGCTTGTCCAGCACGTGCGCGATGTCGGTGATCGAGCGCACCACCGCGCCGGCCAGCGGCGAAGCGTCCATGTCGCGTACGAAGCTGCCGTCGATCTTGAGGAAATCGACGTCGAGGTCGCGCAGGTAACTGAAGGAACAGAAACCGGTGCCGAAATCGTCGAGCGCGAAACGGCAGCCGAGTTCGCGCATGCGGCCGATGAAGCGCTGCGCGCGGCGGCGGTCGCGGACCACGCTGGTCTCGGTGATCTCCAGGCACAGGCGATCGGGCGGGAAGCGGCCGCGGCGCAGGCGCGCATGCAGGTCGTCGCGGAATTCGTCGTCCACCAGGGTGCCGCCACCGAGGTTGATGCTGCACAGACCGATGCCGTCGGTCGCCTCCGGGTGCTGTTCCATCCAGTCCAGCACCAGGTCGATCGCGTGGCGGTCGAGGCGCGGGCCGAGCTGGTAGCGCTCGGCGGCGGCGATGAATTCGGCCGGCGGCAGCAGGCTGCCGTCGGCCTCGACCATGCGCAGCAGCACTTCGAAATGACGGCCGCGGTCCTGCGTGGCGTGCAGCGGCACGATCGATTGGCAATACGGCACGAAGCGGCGTTCCTCGATCGCGGCGCGCACCCGCAGCGCCGAGCGCATGCCGGCCGTGCGCAGGCGGGTTTCGTCGCTGTCGGGCAAGGCGAGGCGGAAACGGCCGCCGCCATGCTCCTTGGCCGCGGCGCAGGCCGAGGCGGCCAGCGAGAGCAGCGTGTCGAGATCGGCGTGCGGCGGTCGGCTGGGCACGATGCCGATGCTGGCGGTGACCGCCAGCATGTTGCCGTCCCAGGCCGGGCGCAGGCCTTCGATCGCGGCCACCAGCTTGCGCGCCAGGGCCCCGGCCGCGACATCGTCCACGGGCGCCAGTACCGCGTATTCGTCGCCGCCGATGCGCGCGACCAGGGCATCCGCGCCGGCTTCCGCCTGCACCAGTCCGGCCACGTTGCGCAGCAGTTCGTCGCCGGCGGCGTGCCCGCTCGAGGTGTTCACCAGCTTGAACTGGTCGAGGTCGAGGTGGAGCAACGCCAGCGGGCCTTCGGCCACGGCGAGGCGCTGGCGCGCGCGTTCGGCGAAGGCCGCGCGGTTCAGCAATCCGGTGACCGGGTCGCGCGTCGCGCGCCGGAACAAGGCCGCGCTGGCGAGGCGCTTTTCGTGGTCGGAGGCCGACAGCAACAGCGGCAGCACCGAGATCACGCACAGCAGCAACATCAGCAGCGAGGCGTCCGTCGCCGAAGGCGGGCGGATGAAGCTGCCGAGCCCGAGGCCGGTGGTCAAGCTGAGGAACACCACCGTCGCGAACGTCGCGATGGTGGTCCAGAGCGGGCTGAACCGCACCGCCGACCACATCAGCATCGCCAGCGGCAGGCTGACCAGGCCGAGCGCATACGGACTGCCCGCGCGGCCGGTAAGGAACAGCAGGCTGAAGCTGATGCCCAGCGCGAGCAGCCACGTGGCGTGTTCGGCCGGGCTGGATCCCGCCCGCGGACGCGCGGGCGCGGTTTCGCCGTCGTATTGCGCGAACAGCAGCATCAGGCCGGGCGTGGTCGAGGTCGCGCCGAGCAGGTCGCCGAGGAACCAGAGCGGGACCGCGTCGGCGATGTCGTGCGACGGAACGATGCCGGCGACGACCAGGCCGGCGCAGCCGATCGTGGTGCTGACGATGGCCAGCAGCAATCCGCCGCGCAACAGCAGGAGTCCGTCGGCGGATACGAGCCGCAGCGCCTGTGGATGGCGTCGCCGGACGTAGGCGCCGGCGGCGAGCGCGCCGAGCATATTGCTGCCGACCGAGAACGGCAGGAACAGCGGTGGCACCGGCACCAGCAGCAGGTGCAGCAGGAGGATGCCGACGGGGATGACCGCTGCAGCGCGGGTGCCGTAGCGGAGGACGAGGGCGTAGCCGATGCCGGCGCTGGGCCAGAACAGGGTGATGTCCTGCGGGGTACGCAGGTACAGGCTGGCAACGACCGTACCGGCGAAGTACAGACCGGTCAGTAGTCCCCAACGGATGAGGCTGGCCCCCCTGGCGCCCATGGCCGGACTATAGGCCTGCGCTATGGAGGATGCACCTGCCCGGATGGGCGGTTGATGGTGCCGTTCGACCGCCGGATTTCCGGAATCGGAAGTCGGTCACATTTGCGGCGGGACTGCCGTGTCCATGCACGAGAACGATGGCTTCCGGGTTGGCGGGTCGCTGTCGTGGCTGTGTCGCGTTGCTGTCGTGTCGCCGGTTGGCCGCGTCGACAACCATGCCGTGGGCAATGAAAATGCACGGGAGGGATCGCAATGGCACTGGACATGAAGCTCGATACGGATCTGGTCAGGAAGTTGCGCGAGGACAAGGGCTGGTCGCAGGAGCATCTGGCCGCGGTGTCCGGATTGAGCGCGCGGACCGTCCAGCGCCTGGAAGCAGAGGGCAATGCGTCGCTGGAATCGCGTTCGGCGCTGGCAGCGGCCTTCGGCGTGGATCCGGGCCGGCTCAATGGGGGCGGAGGCGGTAGTTCCGGTATCGCGGCAACGTCGTCCGGATCGTGGCCGAATGCGTGGAAATGGGCGTTGGCGGTGGGCGCGATACTGCTATGCGTGCTGTATCTCAGCCAGATGCTCGGCAAGTTCCTGTATTACGTGACGCACTGAACCGGGCCAGATCACTGGATCAAGTCAATCCATGGGACGGTGTCGGCTTGAACGAATTGTTAGGCGGCAACTGCCTCAACATGCCCCGACAGTATGAGTGCGACTGCAACACAGGCGCTGATGCCTGCCAGTCCGGTCAAGACGCTAAGGGAGTAACCGATAATTTTGCGGATAAGAGTGACAGAGCGCTTTGTGCCAATGAACAGCAGTATTGCTGCCGGAATGAATGCAAGGTGCAAAACTTGGCTAACGAGCAAAGTATTGGCGCTTGGCGTTGGAAAGATCCAACGAAGCACGGCCAGATCAGCGATAAAGATCGCAACGGTCAGAGCATAGCCGATTGCCAAATAGCGATTCATGCCGCCTAACTACGTGTTATCCGGCGAACTTGCCGTGATATCGGATATCGCGTACCAAACGCGCTGAAAACCGCAGGCTCAACACTCGATCACGTTCACCGCGAGGCCGCCGCGGCTGGTTTCCTTGTACTTGTCCTGCATGTCGCGGCCGGTGTCGCGCATGGTCTTGATCACCTTGTCCAGCGACACCTTGTGCTTGCCGTCGCCGCGCAATGCCATGCGCGAGGCGTTGATCGCCTTCACCGCGCCCATCGCGTTGCGCTCGATGCACGGGATCTGCACCAGCCCGCCGATCGGGTCGCAGGTCAGGCCGAGGTTGTGTTCCATGCCGATCTCGGCGGCGTTCTCGATCTGCCCCGGGGTGCCGCCGAGCGCGGCGGTCAGTCCGGCCGCGGCCATGGAACATGCGACGCCGACTTCGCCCTGGCAACCGACTTCGGCGCCGCTGATCGAAGCGTTTTCCTTGTACAGGATGCCGACTGCGGCGGCGGTGAGCAGGAAATCGAACACGCCCTGTTCGGAAGCGCCGGGGCAGAAGCGGTCGTAGTAGTGCAGCACCGCGGGGATGATCCCGGCCGCGCCGTTGGTGGGCGCGGTGACGACGCGCCCGCCGGCGGCGTTTTCCTCGTTCACCGCGAGCGCGTACAGGTTGACCCAGTCGAGCACGGTCAGCGGGTCGCGCATCGCCGCTTCCGGGCGCGAGGCGAGTTCCGCCTGCAGCGAAGGCGCGCGCCGCGCGACGTGCAGGCCGCCGGGCAGGGTGCCGGTCTCGCGCACGCCGCGCGAAACGCAGTCCTGCATCGCGCGCCAGAGTTCGCGCAGCCCGGCGACGATCTCGTCGTCGCTGCGCCAGGCGCGTTCGTTGGCGAACATCAGCCGCGCGATCGACAGGCCGTGGCGCTCGCATTGCGCCAGCAGTTCCGCGCCGGTGCGGAACGGGAACGCGAGTTCGGTGGTGTCGGCGACGATGCGGTCTTCCGCGGCCTCGTCCTGGTTGACCACGAAGCCGCCGCCGACCGAGTAGTAGTCGCGCGAGGCGATTTCCCCGCCATCCGCGGTGAACGCGGAGAAGCGCATGCCGTTGGTGTGGTAGGGCAGCTTCTGCCGCTTGTTCATGACCAGGTCGGTCTTCTCGTCGAACGCGATTTCGCGCTCGCCGTGCAGCCGAAGTCTTTTCGTCGAACGGATGCGTTCCAGCGCGGCGGGAATCGCGTCCGGATCGATCAGGTTGGGCCAGTGGCCCTCGAGGCCCATCAGCACCGCCTTGTCGGTGCCGTGGCCGCGGCCGGTCAGCGCCAGCGAACCGAACACCTCGGCGCGCACCCGCGCGACGTCGCCGAGCCTGTCCGTTCCGGCCAGCCACTTCTCGACGAAGCGCGCGGCGGCGCGCATCGGGCCGACGGTGTGCGAGGAACTCGGGCCGATGCCGATCTTGTAGAGGTCGAAGGTGGAGACGGCCATTTCCGTATTCTATGCCGCATGGCCCTGACCCTGTACCAGCGCGACGACTGCCGCCTCTGCGACCTCGCGCTCGGGCTGTTGGCCGAGGTGCGCGCGCCGGAGTTCGACAGCGTCTTCATCGACGGCGACGACGCGCTGGAGGAACGCTACGGCATCCGCGTACCGGTGCTGCGCGACGAGTCGCGCGGCGTCGAACTGGAATGGCCGTTCGACGAGGAAGGGTTGAAACGTTTCCTCGACTTGTAGGAGCGCCCTTCAGGGCGCTCCTACGGTGCCGGCGCAAACACCACCTTCGCCGCGACCGCGATCGCGTCCGGGATCAGGCTGGTGTCGGCCCAGTCGCCGCCGCCGACGCCGAACGCCAGCCGCGACACCGTGGCCTTGCCGGACAGCACCGGCTTCGCGCCCGGGGTCCAGGTGAATTCCAGCGTTACCGGCTTGTCCACGCCGTGCAGCGAGAGGATGCCGTCGGCGGCGTAGCGGTCGCCACCGAGCGCGCGGAATTTCGTGGCGGTGTAATGCGCCTGCGCGAACTTCGCGCTGGCGAAGAAATCGTCGCCGCGCATGCTGTCGTCGTAATCGTCGTTGCCGGTGGTCGCGGTCGCGAGCGGGATCGCCACGTCCAGCTTCGCCGTCGCCAGTTGCGCCGGATCGAACGAGAACCTGGTGGCGAAGCCGGGGAATTTCCCGGTGAACACTTCGCCCTGGTACTTGCCGGCGAAGGTCAGCGCCGAACCCGGCGCCTGCACGTAATCGGCGGCGCTCGCGGGCGCGGCGAACAGCAGCAGCGGAAGCAGCAGGTTCCTAGGCGACATCGCGTGGCTCCTGGTCGGGGACGCGCAGCCAGCCGCGGGGCAGCATGCGCGCGAGAGTGGCGTCGCGCCGGAACAGATGGTGGTAGATCGCGGCCGCGGCATGCGCCGCCGCCAGCGCAACCAGCAGCCAGAACAGCCATTCGTGCATGGATTCGGTCAGTTCGTGCAGGTCGTGGTCGTGCGCGGCGATGGACGGCAGGTTGAACAGCCCGAACCACTGCAACGGGAAGCCGGCGGCCGAATTCATCACCCAGCCGCTCAGCGGCACCGCGAACAGCAGCGCGTAGAGCAGCCAGTGCATCGCCGAAGCCGCGCGTTCCTGCCATGGGGGCGTGCCCGGCACCGGCGCGGGGCGACCGGCATACAGGCGCCACAGCAAGCGCGCGAGCGCGAGCGCGAGGATGGTGATGCCGACCGACTTGTGGAAGGCGTACACCGCGATCTTGTCCGGGCCGCGCGCCATGTCGCCCATGAGCAGGCCGACGGTGCCCTGCGCGAGCAGCAGCAGCACGATCAGCCAGTGGAACGACTGGCTCACCGCGCCCCAGCGTTCGTTCGGATTCTTCAGGCTCATGGCTACGCCTCCGGCTTGGTGGTGTCGGTGGACGGATCGGAGTCGTCGTTGCCGCCGCCGCCGGCACGCACGGCTTCGGCCTCGATCCGCAGCTGCACCTCGTCGCCGATCACCGATTTCCATGCATCGATGCCGAAATCGGTGCGCTTCAGCGTCGTGGTCGCGGAAAAGCCGGCGGTGCGCCGGAACGGCGGCAGCGGATGCCGCTTCAACTGGTTGAACGCCACGTCGAGGCAGGCGTCCCGGGTCACGCCGTGGATGGCGAGGTCGCCGCAGACCTTCGCATGCGTCGCGTCGACCGGCTCGATCCGCTTCGACACGAAGCGCGCCACCGGATATTCCGCGGTATCGAGCAGGTTCGCGGCCTGCACCGCCTTGGTCCATTTCGCATCGCCCATGTCGAGGCGATCCAGCGGCACTTCGACCGCGAGCTTCGCCTGGCTCCAGTCGTCTGGATCGAACCACAGTTCGCCATGGCTGCCCGACACCGTGCCCATCGCCTGCGAGAAGCCGGCATGGCTGGCCGCGAACAGCACGCGGGTGTGCACCGGGTCGAGCTCGTAGTGCGCGGGTTCGGCCATTGCCACGAACGGCAATGCGAATGCGGACAGGGCGAAGGCGAGTCGGTGCGGCCGGGGCATGGCGGTTCTCGCGGCGGGTCGATGCGGATTCTAGGCACACTGGCGATGAACGCCGGATGTTGCGGGCGGAACGCCGCGTTGCGAGGATGTCCCCGGGGAGAATGGAGTGAGGGACCATGCGCAGGATCGCGGGCTGCTTGCTAGCGGGTTGGCTGTTCGCGGGCACGGCATGGGCGGGGTTGCCCGAAACGCCGCGGCCACAGCAGCTGACGGTCGCCGATGGCCTTTCCTCGAACCGGATCAATGCGGTCGCCGAAGACGCGTCCGGTTATCTGTGGATCGCGACGAGCGACGGACTGGTCCGCTACGACGGCATCGGCTACCGCATCTGGCGGGTGGGCCAGGGCCTGCGCGACAACTACATCTGGGCAGTGCACGTCGACCAGCGGAACCGGGTCTGGGTCGGCACCATGCACGCGGGACTGGCGATGTTCGACGCGGATCGCCAGCGCTTCGTGTACTACGACCGCGCGAACCATCCCCAAATCGGCAGCGACGAGGTCTGGTCGATCGCGTCGACGCGCGATGGCGCGCTCTGGTTTGGCACTTCCGACGCCGGACTGCACCGGTTGGACCCCGATGGCCGCATCACGCGGTTCATGCCTCGCCCGCACGATCCGCGCAGCCTGCCGGATGCGGGCGTCAGCCAACTGGTGCTAGGGCCGCACGGCGATTTGTGGGTGGGGAGCAAAAACGGCGTCGCGCGCTGGACCGGGCGCGATTTCGCGCGCCTGCCGCCCTCCGCGATGAATGCGCCCAACATCAATGCGCTGCGCTTCGACCAGGACGGCACGTTGTGGATCGGCACGCCGCGGGGGGTGAGTGCGGTATATCCGGATGGCCATGCGGACCTCGATCCTTCGCCCGGTTACGGCAAGAAGGTCTACGGGTTGCTGTTGACGGACCGCAGCGGAAATCGCTGGCTCGACACCGTCGATGGGCTTGGCCTCGAGGAGGAGGGCGAGGTACGCAATGTGCCGCTGTACAGCGATGCGGCGCACGGCATGATCCGTCCATCCTGGTCGGGCGCCTATCAGGATCGGGAAGGCGGATTGTGGTTCGCGAGCAGCGATAGCGGCCTCTGGTTCCTGCCATCCGATTGGACGCGGTTCTCGGTACTGGCGCGCATGGCGGACGATCCCGATTCGATGGGCAACGCCTACGTCCGGGACATCGCACCGTCGGCCAATGGCGACATGTGGCTGATCGGCAGCGGCGGGGTGCTCGACCGGCTCGATCCGGAAACCGGCCGGGTCCGGCACGTCCTCGCCGACGCCGGCGCCGGGTGGTTGCCGACCGACGTGCTCGAGGACAGGACGGGCGCGGTCTGGATCGGCTATTACCGCGGCTTGGCGAGGCTGGATCCTGCCACCGGCGTGTTGAAGCGATGGAGTGCGGACGATGCGATCGACCCGGCGTTGTCCTGGGAGCGGAAATACATGGCGGAAGCCAGCGATGGCACGCTCTGGTTCGCGACCGAGGCCGATGGCGTGCAGGCGCGCGATATCGAGGGCCATGTGGTCGAATCGATCGCCCCCGATGGCCGCCGTGGATTGTCTTCGAACGACAAGCTGGTGCAGATCGACAGCGGGCCCGATGGGGCGATATGGATCGCGGGGACGCATGGATTGTCGATGTGGAATACCGGCACGCGCCGTTTCGAACAGGTGCCCGGCTCGCCGGCGAACGCATCGGGCATGTTCGCATTGTCGGGCGACGAGGTCTGGGTCGGGGGTTCCGGCGTCCTCGAGCGCTATCGCTGGGACGGCGCGCGCCTGCGGCTGGAGCAGGGTTTCGGCGCGGCCGAGGGCTTGCCGCAATTGATGTCGAACGGCTTGACCGTCGATCACGACGGGATCGTGTGGATGACGACGTTGCGGGGCCTGGTGCGATTCGATCCGGTGCGCCGTTCCGCGCGGATCTACGGCGTGCGCGAAGGATTGCCGAGCCAGGAACTCGGCGAACGCCCGGTAGCGCGGCCCCAGGACGGCCGGATACTTGTTTCTTCGCCGGAAGGATTGATCCTGTTCAACCCGGGCGCCCTGCGTCCCACCACCAAGCCGCCTGTGCTGGCGGTGGAAGCGGTGGATGTCGTGCGCGCGGATCGCCGGACCCTGCTCGACCGCGCTGGCGGTTTCGTCCTCGACCACGACGACCGCGACCTGCACGTGACGGTGCGCCTTCCCTCGTTCAACGATGCGCGCACGCATCGATACAGGTTCCGCCTGGTGCCTTACGACACCGAATGGATGGAGGCCGGTCCCGAAGGCATGCGCATGTTCCCGCGCCTGGAACCGGGGAATTACGTCCTCCAGGCGCAAGGCAAGGCCGGTGACAACATCTGGTCGAAACCGGTGACGTTGAAGTTCCGGGTACTGCCGCCGTGGTGGCGCACCGCCTGGGCCTATGCAGGTTCCGCATTGCTCGCGATGTTGCTCGTCGCATGGGCGGCGATCGCCTATCGCCGGCGACTGCAGCGCCGCAACGCGTGGCAGCTCGCCGAACACAAGCGCGAACTCGCCGAGCAGGCTTCGGACGCGAAATCCCGCTTCCTCGCCACCCTCGGCCACGAGGTGCGCACGCCGATGACTGGCGTGCTCGGCATGAGCGAGCTGTTGCAGTCCGGATCGCTGGACCCGGCCCAGCGTGGCCAGGTCGACGCGATCCGGCGCGCCGGCGAACACCTGCTGCGGCTGGTCAACGATGCGCTCGACCTTGCGCGGATCGAAGCCGGGAAGCTGCAGCTCGACCCGGTCGATTTCGAACTGCACGCCCTCGTCGACGACGTCGCCGCGTTGATGGCGCCGCTGGCCGCGCAGCGCGGATTGCGATTCGCCACGGACACCGACCAGGCCATGGCGCGATACCTGCGCGGCGACCGCGGGCGCATCTCGCAGATCCTGCTCAACCTCATCGGCAACGCGGTCAAGTTCACCGAACACGGCGAAGTGACGCTCACGGTCGCGCTGCTGTCGCCGCAAGGCGCGCGTTTCGAAGTGCGCGACACCGGGCCCGGACTCAACGAGGAGCAGAAGGCGCGGTTGTTCCGCCGCTTCGAACAGGCCGAGGGCGCACGCACCGCGGCGCGCTACGGCGGCAGCGGGCTCGGGCTCGCGATTTCGCAGGAACTCGCGGCGGCGATGGGCGGACGCATCGACGTCGACAGCGCGCCGGGGCAGGGCACGCGCTTCATCGTCGAATTGCCGATTCCGCCGGCCGAATCGCCCCCGCGCGAAGCCGAAGCGCGTACCCCGCGCAGTGCGCCGCCCGCGACGGGCGCGCTGCGCCTGCTGCTGGTCGAGGACGATCCCACGGTCGCCGAAGTCGTCGGCGGCTTGCTGCGTGCGCAGGGCCACGACGTCGTGCATGCACTGCACGGACTCGCCGCGCTGGCGGAAACCGCGTCGCGCGAATTCGACCTCGCCCTGCTCGACCTCGACCTGCCCGGCCTCGACGGCCTCGCGCTGGCGCGTGCATTGCGTGCAAAGGGATTCGACAAACCGCTCATCGCGGTAACCGCGCGTGCGGACGGCGACGCCGAACCCGCGGCGCTTGCCGTCGGTTTCGACGGATTCCTGCGCAAGCCGGTGACGGGCGCGCTGCTGGCGGATGCGATAGCTGGCGTGATGCGGCCTTTGTAGGAGCGACGGAAGTCGCGACCGTCGGTTGATGGAGCCGAACAAGCTCGGCTCTGCAAAAGCAAGGTATTGCGCTCTTGTGGGAGCGGCTTACAGCCGCGATGAGCGTCGAATGCAATTGCAGGTCGCGACTTCCGTCGCTCCCGCTAGGTCGATTCCGGTCGTTCAGCGCCTGCTCGATTCGTGCACCGCATCCACCAGCGCGGCGACGTGTTCCGGAACCATGTCCGGCGAAAGCCCATGACCGAGGTTGAACACATGGCCTTCGCGCGAACCGCCGTTGCCGCTCGCGTAACCGTCCAGCGCGAGTTTCACCTGCGCGCGGATTGCGTCGGGCTTGCCGTACAGCATCGCCGGGTCGAGGTTGCCCTGAAGCGCGACTTTGCCCTGCACGCGGCGCGCGGCCTCGTCGAGGCCGATCGTCCAGTCCACACCCACGCCCTCGGCGCCGCTGCCGGCGAGTTCGTCGAGGTAGGGCGCGTTGCCCTTGCCGAACAGGATCAGCGGCGCGTCGCCGCGCTCGAGTTCCTTCGCGATGCGCACGAGGTAGGGCAGCGAGAATTCGCGGTACATCGCCGGCGACAGCACGCCGCCCCAGGTATCGAACACCTGCAGCGCCTGCGCGCCGGCCGCGCGCTGCGCGGCGAGGTAGGCGATCACCGCATCGGTGTTCACCTGCAAGACGCGATGCAGTAGCGCAGGTTCGTTCAAGGCCATGGCCTTGATCCTGGAGAAGTTGTCGCTGCCGCCGCCTTCGACCATGTAGCAGGCCAGCGTCCACGGGCTGCCGGAAAACCCGATCAGCGGGACGGAATCGTTCAGCTCGCGGCGGATCGTGCGCACCGCGTCCATGACGTAGCGCAGTTCGGTGTCCATGTCCGGAACCGCGAGTTTCGCGACGTCGCCGGCGTTGCGGATCGGGCGTTCGAACTTCGGGCCTTCGCCGTCGGCGAAATACAGGCCGAGGCCCATCGCGTCGGGCACGGTGAGGATGTCGGAAAACAGGATCGCGGCATCGAGGTCGAAGCGGCGCAGGGGCTGCAGCGTCACCTCGCAGGCGAGTTCGGGGTTCTTCGCCAGCGCGAGGAAGCTGCCGGCCTGCGCGCGGGTCGCGCGGTATTCGGGCAGGTAGCGCCCGGCCTGGCGCATCAGCCACACCGGCGTGCAATCGACGGGTTCGCGGCGCAGCGTGCGGAGGAGGCGGTCGTTTTTCAGACTGGACAAAGTGGTTCTCTGCAAGAGTGGTCAGGTATCCAGGAAGAAGGTAAATCCATTGTTGGGAACTCGCTTCGTGTCTTGGGGGACTTCGTCAATTTTTTCGAAGAAGACCCGTGCATCTTCTGTTCGGTACTTTGGAGCGACTTCCAAATTTGGATCGTTCTTCAGGAGTTCCAACGCGAGTAGTTCGGCTTCTTTCGACGTTTCGGCTTCTACGAAACGCGTTGTGTAGAAGCCGATTGGCTTCTTCTTGCCAATCAACTTTCCGGAGAAGTTGTCGCCACGAATAAGGCAGCGGAATAACGGCATGAGTGATTTCAGCCCTTCGGCGCATCCGCGCCCTGCGCGAACATCAACTGGAAACCCTTCTTCAGCTGCAAATCGCGCGCATGTTCCAGCGCGACCAATGCCGAAGCCTGGTCCGGGAACTGCTCGCGCTTGAGCGTGCTGCGGCCGCCGATCTGGCCGCTCTCGCGCAACAGCGACCAGCCGCCGAGCAGGTCGGCTTCCAGTTGCAGCTGGACGAAGCGCGGCGATTCGCGGCCGTCGGGGCGTTGTTGCAGCAGCAGGCGCATGCGTGAATTGTAGCCGTCGCGCCCTCAGGCCCCGTCTGCGAGCACCGCCCGGACTGCGCTTTCGTCGACCCCGCCCACGATTTCCGCCCGGCCCGGGCCGCGCCAGAGCACGAAGCGCAGGCCGGCCGCGGTGGCCTTCTTGTCCAGGCGCATGCGCGCGAGCAGGGCCTCGGGCTCGAGCCGGGGCGGGAGGGCGATCGGCAGCCCGAAGCGCGCGAGCAGCGCCGCGAGTCGATCCGCATCGGCCTCGTCGGCCATGCCCAGCCGCGCCGAGAGCCGCGCCGCGAGCACCATCCCGACCGCGACCGCTTCGCCGTGGTTGAGGCCGGCATAGCCCTGTCCGGCCTCGATCGCGTGGCCGAAGGTGTGGCCGAAGTTGAGCAGCGCGCGTTCGCCGCGTTCGAACGGATCGCGTTCGACGATCGCGGCCTTGTGCCGGCAACTGCGCGCGATCGCCTCGGCCAGCGCCAAGTCGTCGTGGCCGAGCAGCGCGTCGGCGTGCGCGCCGAGCCAGTCGAGGAATCCTTCGTCGCGGATCGCGCCGTACTTCACGACTTCCGCGAAACCGGCGCGCAGTTCGCGCGGCGGCAACGTGCGCAGCGCATCGGTGTCGGCGAACACCGCGACCGGCGGATGGAAGGCGCCCACGAGGTTCTTGCCGGCGTCGAGGTCGAGCCCGGTCTTGCCGCCGACCGAGGAATCGACCATCGCGAGCAGGGACGTCGGCAACTGCACGCAGTCGATGCCGCGCATCCAGCACGCGGCCGCGAAGCCGGCGAGGTCGCCGACCACGCCGCCGCCGAGCGCGTAAACGCAGGCATCGCGGGTGGCGCCGAGGTCGGCGAGCGCCTGCAGCACGCGTTCGAACTGCGGAAGCCGTTTCGCTTCCTCGCCAGCGGGCAGCACGCATTCGCCGACGACGATCCCGTCGCGCGAGCGCAACGCATCGACCACGCGCGCGGCGTAGAGCGGCGCGACGTTCGCATCGCCCACGACGAGCGCGTGTCGGCCGCGCATCGGCGCGAGCAGCGCATCGGCATCGCCGAGCAGGCCTGCGCCGATGCGGATGGCATAAGGCTTGTCGCCGCCGACGTTGATCATGGTCGTCATGCGGCCACCGTCCCGCGCTGCCATCGCGTGGCCAGCAATCCCGCCAGCGTGGTCGCTGCGTGCGTCGCGTTGTCGTTGCCGGTATCGAAGCGCAGGTCGGCGATTTCGTCGTACAGCGGGCCGCGGATCGCCGCGAGTTCGCGCAGGGCCTGCTCGCGATCCGGGCGTTGCAGCAGTGGGCGGCTGCGGTCGCGGGTGAGGCGCTGCAATTGCGCGGGCACGTCGAGGTGCAGGTGCACGATGAAGGCGCGTTCGCGCAGCAGGCGACGGTTGTCGTCCTCCAGCACCGCGCCGCCACCCGTGGACAGCACCAGCCCGTCGCCGGCGAGAAGCGCGTGCAGGACCGCACGTTCGCGCACGCGAAAGCCGGCTTCGCCCTCGCATTCGAAGATCGTCGCCACGGTCGCGCCGGTGCGCCCTTCGATCTCGTGGTCGAGGTCGGCGAAGCGCAGGCCGAGGCGTTCGCCCAGCAACCGCCCGACGGCGCTCTTGCCGGCGCCCATCGGTCCGACCAGGGCGAGGTTGGGGGCGGGATTCATCGGCGCGATCTTAACAATCCGCCGCCTAATCTGGCCGTCCCCGGCAGCCGCCAAGCACAGGAAGGAAACGCCATGTCCGTCGCCAAGATCATCGAGCTCAATGCCTCGTCCAAGACCAGCATGGAAGACGCGGTCAAGTCCGGCCTGAAGAAGGCATCGGAAACGGTGAAGAACATCAAGGGCGCCTGGGTGAACGAAATCAAGGTCGTCACCGACGACGGCGGCAATGTCAGCGAATGGCGGGTCAACCTGCGGATTACCTTCGTGGTCAGCTGAGCGGCAAGGCATCCAGCGGTCGCCGCGCCGCATCCAGGCGAACGTGGCGATCGGCGATGGCCGGCAGGGTCCGCAGCGCCTGCCGGCTCACGCGTTCGAAGAACTGCACGAACCGCAGCACCTGCGGTTTCGTCATCGCTTGGCGGTCGGGGTTCGCCGCCTGCAACGTCACTTCCTGCTGCCAGCGCCATTCCGGCACGATCTCGAATCCCGGGCCTTCTAGGAACAGCATGCGGTCGATGCGTTCCCACAACGGCGGATAGTCGCGGCCGAGCGCGTCGTTGCACCAGCGCCGCCAGGTGCCATCCGCATCTTCGTCGCGTTCCAGCGCATTGAGCGGAACGACGAGTTCTTCGTTCCGCTGCGGTGGGACCTTCTGGAACCAGCCTTCGAACAGCACGAGGTCGGCGCCCCGCGCCGTGGGCCATTTCGATGGCGGCAGGCGCCGGTCGGCGATCTTGTCGAAGCGCGGGAGCCGGGTCGCGCGGCCTTCGCGCAGGGCGTCGATGGTCTCGATCGCGAGTGGTACGTCGTGGCTGCCCGGCGCTCCGCGTGTGGCCAGCAACGGATGCACCTCGCGCCCGAGCCGCAGGCGTTCGCGCCGGCCAAGGTAGAAGTCGTCGATGGACAGCACCACCGCGCGCAGCCCGCGCGCGGCGGCAAGCCCGGCCACCTGTGCCGAGAGCGTGGACTTGCCGCTGCCCTGCAGCCCGGCGATGGCATGGACGCGTGCGTCGTGGGCCAGGGCGTCGTCAAGCACCGCGGCGACGAAGGGTTCGGAATAGCCGGTCGGCGAGGGTGGATGCGTGCGATGCGCCATCGCGCGACAATAGCGCAATGGACGCGCTGCTCGCCGAAGCCCTTTCCACCTTCGACCGCCTGTTCGACGAGGCCGAGGCCGCGCGCGAACCCGATCGCACCGCGATGACCCTCGCCACCATCGGCGCGAACGGCCCGGCCGCGCGTATCGTGCTGCTGAAGGCGCACGGGCCGGAAGGATTCGTGTTCTACACCCACCTCGACGGGCGCAAGGGCCGCGAACTGCAGGCCGATCCGCGCGCGGCGCTGATGTTCCACTGGCCGCGCGTGCGCCACGGAATGCAGATACGGATCGAGGGCGATGCAGCCATCGTCCCCGATGCCGAGGCCGATGCGTATTTCGCCGGCCGTCCGCGCATGAGCCAGATCGGCGCATGGGCCTCGCGCCAGTCGGAGACGCTGGAGGCGCGCGAAACCTTCGAGCGCCGGCTGGAAATGGCCGAGGCCGAGTTCGAGGGCCGCGACGTGCCGCGCCCGCCGCGCTGGGGCGGATTCCGCATCGCGCCGCGCAGCATCGAGATCTGGTACGGCGCGCAGTTCCGCCTGCACGAACGCCACCTGTACGAACGCGATGCTGCGGGGAAGTGGACGAAGCGGATGTTGTATCCGTAAACGGGCGTCAGAACCTCGTCGAGTTCCGGATGGCGCTGAGGTCTTTTTCCTTGGGAAGGATTTTCCCGGCGCGTTCCATCGGGGTCGGCATCTCCTTGATGTCGTACCAGACCTCGTTCGGTTCGCATTCGACCCCAAGGTGCATCAGGTCGAGGATGCCCACGAATTCGAAATAGACATCGTTTCCGTCCGTGTTCTTGTACTTCTGCCGTGCTTTCTTGCCGATTCGCTTGGCCTCGGCCAATGCCGCCTTGGCGGAAGCCGCCTCGATCAAGACAATCCTTTCTTCGCAGAGACGGCGTTTACCGGGATCGTCTCCGATCATGACCCTGAACTGGAAAAGCAATTTGGCAGCGAATCTCTGCGTTGCCTGCTTGGTATCCGTGTCCATGGTCGGCTTGCCCGCGAAGACATGACAGAATCGGGGCCATGAGTATGGCATCGGGTCCGCGCCGCATCGTCTGCCTCACCGAGGAGCCGACCGAAGTCCTGTACGCGCTCAGCGAACAGGAGCGCATCGTCGGCATCAGCGGTTTCACCGTGCGGCCGCCGCGCGCGCGCAAGGAAAAGCCCAAGGTCAGCGCGTTCACCAGCGCGAAGATCGACGAGATCCTGAAGCTCGAACCGGATTTCGTCGTCGGGTTTTCCGACATCCAGGCCGACATCGCCGCGGAACTCGTGCGCCGTGGCGTCGAGGTGTGGATTTCCAACCATCGCAGCGTCGAAGGCATCCTCGATTACGTGCGCCGACTCGGTGCGCTGGTCGGCGTGGGCGACAAGGCCAACGTCTACGCGGACGAATTGCGACGCGGGCTCGATGCCATCGAAAGCGAATCCGCGAAGCTCGTGCGGCGACCGAAAGTGTATTTCGAGGAGTGGGACGAGCCGCCGATCACCGGCATTCGCTGGGTCGCGGAACTGGTCCGCATCGCCGGCGGCGACGACGTCTTCCCGGAACGCGCACTGGAACCGCTGGCGAAGGCACGCATCCTCGAAGACAGCAGTGAAGTGATCCGCCGTTCACCGGACATCATCCTCGGCTCGTGGTGCGGCAAGAAGTTCCGCCCGGAACGGGTCGCGGCGCGCCCGGGCTGGAACGCGATTCCCGCGGTGCGCGACGGCGAACTGCATGAAATCAAGTCGCCGATCATCCTGCAGCCCGGCCCGGCGGCATTGACCGATGGCGTGCGCGAGATCGCGGGTATTGTCTGTGCCTGGGCCGAGCGTCAGCGCGGATAGAAATCCCGGCTGAAGCGCACGCTCGAGGTCGAACCCGGCGCAAGTTGCGCGCGTACCTCGAACGTCAGCGTATCCGGCGCAGCCACCGGCACCAGGCCGACGTGGTCGACGAATTCGCCGACGCGGATCTCGCGCAATGGCAATGGCTGCGTGCCGCCCTTGAGATCGGAAACCGTGGCCTGCAACGACAGCGGCGTGGCGTTGTCGCCCCTGGCGTCGCGCACGGTGAGCAGCAACAGCGCCTGGTTCGGTTCGCGCGGAATGCCGTAGCCCCGCGCCACCGATTCCTGCAAATCCCGCGTCTCCACCACGTTTGCGCGGAGGGTGATGCCGTTGCTGGTCGCGGTGGCGCCATTCGCGGCGTCGCCTGGCGTGGTCGCCGCCATCGGCGCGGCGGGCGTCGCCGCTTCGTGGCCGCAACCCGCCAGTGCGAACGCGAAGCACAACGCGATGGGCAATCGAAGCGTGGATGCGTGCATGTTCGCCTCAGTCGTTCATGGCCGAAAGTTCACCGCCGCGCACGCGCGCGGCGTGGATGGCGCGCGCGACGATCGCGCGGAAGCCGTCGCGTTCGAAACTTTCCAGCGCCGCCTGCGTCGTGCCGTTCGGCGAAGTCACGCGCGTGCGCAGTTCCCCGGGCGCCTCGCCGGATTCGACCAGCATGCGCGCGGCGCCGAGCACGGTCTGCAACGCGAGCGCGCGCGCGGCGTCGGGCGTCAGGCCTTCGCCGATGCCGGCGTCGATCATCGCCTCGGCCAGCAGGAAGACGTAGGCCGGGCCGCTGCCGGAAAGCGCGGTCACCGCATCCATCTGCGCTTCGTCCCCGATCCACGTGGTCGGGCCCGCCGCGGCGAGCAGTTGTTCCACGATCGAACGGCCGTTGGCGTCGACATTCGCGTTCGCGTACAGGCCGGTGGCACCGGCGCCGAGCAGGGCGGGCGTGTTCGGCATCGCGCGCACCACGGCAAGGCCATCGCCGAGCCAGTGCTCGAGCTGCACGCTGGTGATGCCGGCGGCGACGGAGACGACCAGGGGTTTTCCGGCCTGCGCGAGCGGTGCCAGCGATTCGCACACGGTGCGCATCACCTGCGGCTTGATCGTGAACAGCCAGGCGCCGGCGCCTTCGACCGCTTCGGCGGCGGTGCGGAAGGTGCGCACGCGGAAACCGCTGGCCAGCGCTTCGCGCGGCGCATCGACCGGTTCGGCGACGCGGATCCGCTCCGGCGGCATGCCTTGCGCGACCAGCCCGCCGATGAGGCTGCGGGCCATGTTGCCGCCGCCGATGAAGGCGATGGTCGGCTGGATCATGCGGTCTCCTTCGCTGGTCGTGGCCCGAACAATGCACTGCCGATGCGGACCATGGTCGCACCCTCGGCGATGGCGATCGCGAAATCGTCGCTCATGCCCATCGACAGCGTGTCGGCTTGCGGATGGTTTTCGCGCAGGCGTTCGAACAATTCGCGCATGCGGGCGAACGCGGGCCGGCGTCGTTCCGGATCGGCATGCGGCGCGGGAATCGCCATCAGCCCGCGCAGGGCGAGGCGCGGTTCCGCAGCGCCGGCCGCGGCCAGCGCCGGGACATCGTCCGGGCGGCAGCCGTGCTTGCTCCCTTCGTCATCGATGTTGACCTGCAGCAACACGTTCAACGGCGGCAATGCGTCCGGCCGGTGGCGGGCGAGGGCATCGACCAGCTTGCCCCGGTCCACGGTCTGCACCCAGTCGAAATCGCGGGCGGCCTCGCGCGCCTTGTTCGATTGCAGGTGGCCGACCAGGTGCCATTCCAGCCCGCGCCCGGCGAGCGCCGCGATCTTGCCCGCGGCTTCCTGCACGTAGTTTTCCCCGAACGCCTTCTGGCCCAGTCCGGCCAGGGCCGCGACCTCGTCCGCGGTCCGGGTCTTGGACACCGCCAACAGGCGCGGGACGTTCTGGCCGCCCGCCGGCCTGCGTTGCGTTATCCAAACTGTGCAGGACGTTCGACAAACGCCCGGCGGTACGGGTTCATGGATCGATTGTCGGCTCTTGCGGGAGGCATATACTGCCTGCGGCCCCCTGTCGTGTCCTGCGACAGCGGGTTCAAGGGCGCTGCATGGAAGCTGCGCCCGCCGGGTTCCGCCGCGAAAGCGTCGGTCTGCCGGCACGCGAGGACGGGTCGATCCCGCAAGGATCGGGTCCGGGACTCGAAGCGTCGCGGCGGGGCTGGATGGCCCCGATGCGGTTACGACGACTCGCGCGGCAACAACGGGGAAACACGCCGCGCACCACGGGGAGTATTGCCACCATGGATATCGCTGAACTCCTGGCCTTCTCGGTCAAGAACAAGGCGTCCGACCTGCACCTGTCCGCAGGCCTGCCGCCCATGATCCGCGTCGATGGCGACGTGCGCCGCATCAACATCCCGGCGCTCGACCACAAGCAGGTGCATGCGCTGGTGTACGACATCATGTCGGACAAGCAGCGCCGCGACTACGAGGAATTCCTCGAGGTCGACTTTTCGTTCGAGATCCCCGGCCTGGCGCGCTTCCGCGTCAACGCCTTCAACCAGAACCGCGGCGCCGGCGCGGTGTTCCGCACGATTCCCTCGGAAGTGCTGACGCTCGAGGACCTGGGCTGCCCGCGCATCTTCAAGGAACTGATCGACCAGCCGCAGGGCCTGATCCTGGTGACCGGCCCGACCGGTTCGGGCAAGTCGACCACGCTGGCGGCGATGCTCGATCACGTCAACAAGAACGAGTACGCGCACATCCTCTCGATCGAAGACCCGATCGAGTTCGTGCATACCGCGCAGAAATGCCTGATCAACCAGCGCGAGGTGCACCGCGACACCCACGGCTTCAACGAGGCGCTGCGCAGCGCGTTGCGCGAAGACCCGGACTACATCCTGGTCGGCGAAATGCGCGACATCGAGACCATCCGCCTGGCGCTGACCGCGGCCGAGACCGGCCACCTCGTGTTCGCGACCCTGCACACGAGTTCGGCGGCCAAGACCATCGACCGCATCATCGACGTGTTCCCCGCCGGCGAAAAACCGATGGTGCGCTCGATGCTGTCGGAGTCGCTGCGCGCGGTGATCTCGCAGGCGCTGCTGAAGAAGATCGGCGGCGGCCGCACCGCGGCCTGGGAAATCATGGTCGGCACGCCCGCCATCCGCAACCTGATCCGCGAGGACAAGGTCGCGCAGATGTATTCGGCGATCCAGACAGGCCAGCAGTCCGGCATGATGACGCTCGACCAGCACCTCCAGGACCTGGTGAAGCGCGGCGTGGTGACCAAGCAGCACGCCCGCGAATACGCCAAGGACAAGCGCCTGTTCGACTGACGCCAGAAGAAGCCGGAGAACGACATGAGCAGCATCGATTTCACCAGCTTCCTCAAGCTGATGGCGCACCAGAAGGCGTCGGACCTGTTCATCACCGCGGGCATGCCGCCGTCGATGAAGGTTCACGGCAAGATCTCGCCGATCACGCAGAGCCCGCTCACGCCGCAGCAGGCGCGCGACCTGGTCCTGAACGTGATGAGCCCGCCGCAGCGCGAGGAGTTCGAGAAGACCCACGAATGCAACTTCGCGATCGGCGTGTCGGGCGTCGGCCGCTTCCGCGTCTCGTGCTTCTACCAGCGCAACCAGGTGGGCATGGTCCTGCGCCGGATCGAGACCAAGATCCCGACGGTCGAGGAACTCAACCTGCCGCCGATCATCAAGACGCTGGCGATGACCAAGCGCGGCATCATCATCTTCGTGGGCGCCACCGGCACCGGCAAGTCGACCTCGCTGGCGGCGATGATCGGCTACCGCAACCAGAACTCGACCGGGCACATCATCACCATCGAGGACCCGATCGAATTCGTGCACAAGCACGAGGGCTGCATCATCACCCAGCGCGAGGTCGGCATCGACACCGACAGCTGGGACGCGGCGTTGAAGAACACGCTGCGCCAGGCGCCGGACGTGATCATGATCGGCGAGGTCCGCACCCGCGAGGGCATGGACCACGCCATCGCCTTCGCCGAAACCGGCCACCTGGTGCTGTGCACCCTGCACGCCAACAACGCCAACCAGGCGATGGACCGCATCATCAACTTCTTCCCGGAAGACCGTCGCGGGCAGTTGTTGATGGACCTGTCGCTGAACCTCAAGGGCGTGGTCGCGCAGCAGCTGATCCCGACGCCCGACGGCAAGGGTCGCCGCGTGGCGATGGAAATCCTGCTCGGCACGCCGCTGGTGCAGGACTACATCCGCGACGGCGAGATCCACAAGCTGAAGGAAGTGATGAAGGACTCCGTGCAACTGGGCATGAAGACCTTCGACCAGAGCCTGTTCGAGCTGTACCAGGCCGGCGAGATCAGCTACGAGGACGCGCTGCGCTACGCCGATTCGCAGAACGAGGTGCGCCTGCGCATCAAGCTCGCGCAGGGCGGCGATGCGCGCACGCTGGCGCAGGGCCTGGACGGGGTCGAGGTCGCGGAACTGCGCTGAGCATCGCGGGTTCCAGTCGAAAGAGCCGGGCAATGCCCGGCTTTTTCGCTTGTACCGTGGCCGGTCCAGGCAACCCGATGCGTTCGAGTGGTAACGTGTCGTCACGGCAAGCAACGAGGCAGCCTGCATGCGCTACCTGATTTTCGCGGCAATCGGCATCGCCTTGGCATGCGCTCCGTGCGCCCAGGCCCAGGCGGTGACCCAGGCTCGCCAGACCCAGATTCCTGCCAGCGTGGCCTGCCAGTTGAGCATGCCCACGACCGACACGTCCGTCCGCGCCAAGGCGACCGGTTTCCGCAACGAAGGCAAGGCGAGCACCTACGCGATCTGCGGCCTGCAGGATCCGGTGCAAGGCGCGATAACCGACGTGGGGATCGCCTTCTACGCACTGGACGGCAAGTCGCACACCTTCAGTTGCACCGCGGTGAACGGCTGGCCGGATGTCGAAAGCTACGTCTACTCCACCAAGAGCATCACGGCGAGCTCCCCGACGTTCAGGTCGTCGCTGCATTTCGCGCCCGCGGATTTCGGCGGCACCACCTACCTGCCGAACGAGGGATACATCACGGTGACATGCTCCCTGCCGCCGCAGGTCAGCGTCGGCTACCTGTACATGTCCTATGACGAAGACGTCGGCAACTGATGGCCGGAGGGGTTCGCCGATGAGCCGCGCATTCCTCGCGGGCACCGCGCTTGCGTTCGGCTTGGCCGGTACCGCGCAAGCCGACACCGTCACCCGCCTGGCCCAGGTCCCCGCGGGCATGGGCTGCCACCTCAGCATCCCCACGGTCGAGACGGCCGTGCGGCCCAGGGCCACGGGTTTCCGCAACGAAGGCACAGCGAGCGTCTTCGCGATTTGCGGGATCCAGGACCCGGTGCAGGGCGCGGTCTCGGAAGCGACGATCACCTTCTATTCGCTGGACGGCAAACCGCATACCTTCAGCTGTACCGGCGTGAACGGTTGGCCGGATGAAGGCCATTACCTTTATTCGACCAAGAGCGTCACCGCGACATCCCCCACTTCCCGGACGTCGCTGGTTTTCGAGCCGACCGACTTCGGCGGAACCGGGACCATGCCCCAGGACGGGTTCATGACGGTGACATGCGCGTTGCCCCCGAACGTCAGCGTCGGGACCATGTCCATGCACTACTCGAAAGACATCGGCAGCTGATCGCGCGGGGGCTTCCCGCTGCCCCTTCCAACTTGCCGGGCTGTGCGTCTCCTCGGTCGGATGCGGGGCTTCCCGGCTTCCGCGCGCCGGTCTTTCTCGCAGGCGCCGGCATGCCGGTCTGGCCCGGTTTTTGCGTGTCACCTCGTGGCTGGCCGGGCCGGGCCGGTTTTCGCGTTCCTGCCAGCAAGGTCGCTTCGGCCCGGGCCTGTACAGGAATTATCATTCGGCTCCGGCCCGTGGCCGGTCAACCGAACTTCGGGTCATCACAGGCGGATCATCCCGATCCGTGCAACAGGGGGAAACAAATGCGTACTTTGCTTGGCGTATCCATTGCCGCGGTGGTACTGGCATCCGCCTTCTCCCCGGCCAATGCCGGGACCGAAACCCGTTTTCAGAATGCACAGGGCGGCGTCGTGTGCCAGCTCAGCATCCCGACCCTGGACACCATGGTCAGGGCCAAGGCCACCGGCTTCCGCAACGAAGGCACCAGCGGCGCGTTCGCCATCTGCGGCATGGAATCCTCGAACAGCCGCGAGGGCGTCGGTACGGTCAGGAGGATCAGCGTGGGCCTGTATTCGCTGAACCAGTCCGCGAAAACCGCCAGCTGCACCGCGGTCAATGGCTTCGCGAACGGCGCCCCGATCTATTCGAGCAAGAACGCGAGCGTGGCCGCGAACGGCGCCACGACGACCCTCACCTTCGACGCGTCCGACTTCGGCGGCACCGCGGGCGATCCGTTGCCGGAAAGCGACTTCTGGTCGATCACCTGCAACCTGCCCGGGAATACCGCCATCGGCAACATGGTGGCCGAGTTCACGGTGAGCACTCCCAACTGAACCATCCGGTCGGCTTGGCCGCGGATCCCGGCGACGCCAGGATCTGGTCCTGTCGACAGATGGCCTTCGATGCTTCGATTCATTCAGGCGGATCGTCGAGATCCGCAGGAGAGGGGGAACAAATGCGTATCTTGCTAGGCGTATCCATCGCCGCCATGGCGCTGGCATCCGCCGCCCAACCCGCCAATGCGGTCGTCGAGACCCGCTACCAGAGGGCGCAGGGAGGCGTCGTGTGCAGGCTCACCGACGTGAGCCTGAACACCACGGTCAAAGCGAAAGCCACCGGCTTCCGCAACGAGGGCACCGTCAGCCAATTCGTCATCTGCGGCATGGAATCCGCGAACAGCCAGGAAGCCATCGGCACCATCACGGGCCTCAGCATCGGGCTGTATTCGTTGAACGGCGTTTCGAAGAACGTCACGTGCACCGCCGTCAACGGTTATGCGAACTCCACGCCGCTCTATTCGGCCAAGACCATTGCGACGAATGCGGGGGTTGCCGCGGCTACCATCAGTTTCGACGCCGCCGACTTCGGGGGAACGCCCGGACAGCCGCTCGCGCAGAACGACTATTGGTCGATTACCTGCAACCTGCCTGCGCAAACCAGCGTCGGCTTCATGACGACCTCCTTCAACGTGAACACTCCGGCATCCTGATCCACTCCATGCCCGGAAAACGAAAACCCCGGCCTAGCGCCGGGGTTTTTCGTTGAAGGCGCGCGTTGGCCGATCGGATCGACCGATCCCGTTCGCCGGATTACAGGGCCATGCCGGCCCATATCGGGAGGGAGTTCGAATGCGTACCTTTTCCTTGGCAATTACGTCCTTCGCCGTCCTCGCCGCGGGCATGGGCATGAGTCAACCCGCGAACGCGGTGACCCAGAACCGGCTCATGGCGGCGCTGGGCTCGGATTCGTGCAAGCTGAGCGTCCCGACCACCGATACCAAGGTGCGGCCGCGCGCGACCGGGTTCCGCAACGAGGGAACGACGAACCAGTTCGTGATCTGCACGCTGCACACGGACAATGGCCCAGGGGGCAGCTTCGGTACCCCGGCCCTGATCGACGCGGGGCTGATCGCGATATCGCTCGACGGCGTGGATCACGACGTGACCTGCACCGGCGTCAATTCCTTCAGCATCCTCGGCGATCAGCAATTCGTCGCCAAGACCCAGAACACCAGCCAATTCGGCAATGCCACCCAGTTCTGGTGGCTCCAGGAAGATTTCGGTTCGACCACGGGCATTCCCACGACAGGGGTGTTCTCGATCACCTGCGTCCTTCCTCCCAACGTGAGCCTCGACCTCGTGCTTTCCAACATGAGCGAAGACGTGGGCAGCTGATCGCGCCTGCGATCGGCACGACAAGAACCCCGGCCACGGCCGGGGTTCCTGTTTGCGGTTACGGCGATTTCGCGGCGTACCGTCCCAGCCCCAGCACATCGAGCCCCTGTTCGAAGCGCACGTCGACCGGGATCTTCGCGGCCTCGAGCCGCTCGAGGTCGGCGGCGAGTTGCGGCTTCACCACGCCCAGGGTCTCGGTCATGCGCTTCGCTTCGGCGTAGTCGCCGTCGCCCTGCACGGTCAGCAGCTTGGCGCTGAGCGCGTCCACCGCGTCGTGCATCTTGTCGAAGTCGACACGGTAGCGGCCGTCTTCCCCGCGCACGAAGGCTCCGCGCTCGGCGAAGAAGTTGAAGCGGATCATGTTCGCCTTGCCGTGCGCGTCGCTGGCGCCGAAGCGCACCGAGCGCAGCATTCCGGCCAGGAAGGTGACGTAGCTGTCCATCAGCTTGGCCTTGTCCAGTTCGCCGCGCTGCGAGAGCGCATCGATCATGTACAGGCCGAGCACGTCGGCCTTTCCTTCCTCGAAGTTGGACGAGAATTCCTTCAGCGCGTCGCTGACCGTGGTCTTGCCCGGCGATCCGTCCTTGCCGAGCACGTGCTTGATGCCGAGGCCATGCGCGACTTCATGGAACATGGTGTCCTCGAAGAAGGCGTCGAAGGTGACGTTCGCGAGCTGGTCCTGCGCGATCAGTTCCTTCGCGATGGGCATGAGGATGGCGTCGAACTTGGCGCGGATCACGTTCTCCAGCTGCAGCCGGCGCGTGCCCTTCGCCAGTTGCACCGCTTCATCGTTCGGCAGGTTGATCGCGATGGTCTTGGCGCCGACGTTGGCGTTGCCGCCGTAATAGATGGCCGAATAGGCGTTGAGGTCGGCGGCGGAGCCGGGTTTCTCGGCTTTGTACTTGTCCGCGACCGGCAGGCCGGCCTGGAGCGAGGGCAGGAACTGCGCGAAGCGCGCGAGCTTCGCGCTCCAGGCCTGGTCCTTGACCAGCACGAGGCCCTCGTACGCGGCCTTGTAGCCGAACAGCTGGTCCTCGTAGGTTTCGATCGGGCCGATCACGATGTCGACCGGGTTGGTCTTCATGTCCATCCACGCCATGTCGCTGGGGCGGAAGTCGTCGCTCAGCAGCGCATCGGCGCGGATCTGCAGGTAGTGCGCGAAGGACTTGTCGGCGCTGTGCTTCGCCGCCTCGCGCAGCAGCGACGCCGCGCGTTCCAGGTCGGCCTTGTAGGCCTCGTGGTAGGGAACGGTGACGAGCTTGCCGTCGGCGTCGCGGCGCAGCAGCGTGTACCACGAGGCCTTGTCGGCGAGGTCGGCGTTCTCGAATTCGTCCTTGGTCATGTCCGCCGGATAGAACACGCCGCCGACGGGACGCAGGCCGATGCCGGGCAGGATCGGCGTGTCCTCGTTGAGGCGATCCCAAGGCCCGAAATTCATTTCCAGCAGGGTCTTCGTCGCCGCGTCCGGCGCCTTCGCCAGCAAGCCGGCCTTGTCCGGCCACGACTGTTGCCAGTACAGGTCGTCCATCACCTCGCTGGCCTGCACGAGCAGCGCGAGCATGCGCTTGCCTTCGTCGTCGAAGCCGCCCAGGTCCGCCTTCAACGGCACCGTGGCGTAATCGCCGGCATGCTGTTCGGCGTAGGAGGGCGCGGCGGCAGGTTTGTCGGCAGCGGCCGTGGCGGGCGTCGAATCCTGTCGCTGGCATGCGGCAAGGGCGAGCGTGGCGAGGCAGGCGAGCAGGAGGGGATGGCGGCGCATGGCGGTTCCGGTGCGAGGAAAAGCGCATCGTACGCCAGCGCCATCAGGGCGGGTCGCGTGCCCCGCGCTAGAATGACCGCATGCATCAAACGCCGGCCACGTCCTTCGCCAACCACCTGCTCGTGGCGCTGCCGTCGCTCGCCGATCCCCACTTCGCGCGCAGCGTGGTGCTGCTGTGCCAGCACGATGCCGACGGCGCGATGGGCATCGTGGTGAACCGCGCGTCCGAATACCGCCTCGGCGAGGTGCTGTCGCAGGTCGGGCTGGAAGGCGGCGACCCCGCCTTGCGCGAACAACCCGTGCTCGGCGGCGGCCCGGTGCATCCCGAGCGCGGCTTCGTCCTGCACGACGGCGAGCGCGACTGGGAATCCAGCCTCGCGTTCGGCGACGGATTGCACGTCACCACCTCGCGCGACGTGCTCGAGGCGATGGCCAGGGGCGAGGGGCCGCGGCGCGCCGTGGTCGCGCTCGGCTGCGCGAGCTGGGGTGCGGGCCAGCTCGAATACGAACTCGGCGAGAACACCTGGATCACCGTGCCCGCGGATCCCGAACTGCTGTTCGCGCTGCCGCTGGAAGCGCGCTGGCAGGCCGCGGCCGGACGCATCGGCGTGGACCTCGCGCGCATCGCGGATTACGCCGGCCATGCCTGAGGCGAACGCCAGCGACATCCGCCGCGACGGCACCGTGCTCGGCTTCGATGTCGGCGCGCGCCGGATCGGCGTTGCGGTCGGCAGCGCCTTCGGCCATGGCGCGCGCGCGCTGGCGGTGGTCGATGTGCACGCGCACGGCCCGGACTGGAACGAGATCGACCGCCTGCGCCGCGAGTGGCGGCCGGACGGGTTCGTCGTCGGCGATCCGATGACGCTCGACGGCGGCGACCAGCCGATCCGGAAATTCGCGCGCGCCTTCGCCGGCGAATTGCGCAGTCGCTATGCGCTGCCCGTGGTGATGGTGGACGAACGCGCGAGCTCGATCGAGGCCGCGCAGCGTTTCGCCGCCGACCGCGCCGAAGGCCGTCGCCGCAAGCGCGATGCCGCCGCGCTCGATGCCGTCGCCGCCGCGGTGATCGTCGAGCGCTGGCTCGCGGCGCCGCAGGATGCGCAACCCGTGACCTGATTCCGAAGCGAACACGACGCCATGATCGAACAGCTCGCACCCGACGGACGCCTGCGACACCTGCTCGGCCTCGAAGGCCTGCCGCGCGAGGCGCTGGACCGGCTGCTGCAGCGCGCAGAGGCCTTGCGCGAGCATGCAAGCGGCGGCACCGGCATGCGCGAGACGCTCGCCGGCACCGCGGTGTGCACGCTGTTCTTCGAACCATCCACGCGCACGCGCTCCAGCTTCCTGCTCGCGGCCCAGCGCCTCGGCGCGGATACCCTGGTGTTCGATGCGTCGACTTCGTCCACCAGCAAGGGCGAAACCGCGCTCGACACGTTGCGCAACCTGGAAGCGATGGGCGTGCGCGGCTTCGTCGTGCGCCACGCCGAGGACGGCGCGGTCGCGGCGCTCGCCGCGGCGGCGATGCCCGAAACCGCACTGGTCAATGCCGGCGACGGGCGCAGCCACCATCCCACGCAGGCGCTGCTCGACATGCTCACCCTGCGCCAGGCCAAGGGCGCGGATTTCTCCACGCTGAAGGTGCTGATCGTCGGCGACATCCTGCATTCGCGGGTCGCGCGCAGCGACCTGCGCGCGCTGCAGACGCTGGGCACCGGCGAGATCCGCGTCTGCGGACCGGCGTCGTTGCTGCCGGACGACGCCACGCTCGCGGGTTGCAACATCGCCGACGATTTCGACGCGGCGCTCGAAGGCGTGGACGCGGTGATGATGCTGCGCCTGCAGCGCGAACGCATGGAACAGGGCCTGGTGCCCTCGCTCGAGGATTACCACCGCAACTACGGTTTGACCGAAAAACGCCTGCGCCGCGCCGCGCCGGATGCGGTGGTGCTGCATCCGGGGCCGATGAACCGCGGCGTGGAAATCGACGATGCGGTCGCCGATGGCCCGCAGTCGCTGATCCTGCGCCAGGTCGCGAACGGGGTCGCGGTGCGGATGGCGGTGCTCGAAGAGGTGCTGACGTAGGGTGGGCCTTGGCCCACCGTTGCCAGCAACCAGTTCACGATGATTGAAATCGCTTTGCGTGTTTCCCGGGCGGAAAAGCGATGACGTGGTGGGCCAGGGCCCACCCTACATGCCGATTGACTCAGCTTTTCTGCGCCTCGGCGAGTCGCTTCTTCGCATCCGCCAGCGCATCCGGCCGCGCCTGTCCCTTCGGCAGCGCTTCGTAGCCCGCGACTTCCTGCTTCAGCGTGGCGACTTCACCGGCATGGTCGCCCATGCGCGACTGGATGTCGGCCTTCTGCCGCACGTACAGCAACTTGCGCGGGCCGTAAGCCTTGGCGATCGCGCGATCAACCGCGGTCAGCGCCTGCGGCAGCCGATCCATCTTGGACAGCGCGCTCGCGAGCCGCGCTGGCGGTTCGTACGAATCCAGCAATTCCTTTTCGCGCGCTTCCAGCATCGCCACCGCTTCGTCGCCGCGGCCGAGCGCGACGTAGGCCTGCGCGCGCGCGTAATCGAAGGTTTGCGCCAGCAACGGGTCCTTGATCCCGGCCGCCGCCTTTTCGAGGATCGCGAGGCGCTGTTCCTGCGCGTGCTTGGAACCGGCTTCGTCGCCGTCGTCGGCGAGCGCGTAGGAGAGGGTGTTCCACGCATCGGCACGATCGTCGGCGCTGGCGTCGGCGGGCGGGTTGGCGGTGAAATCGCGCAGCTGCGCGACCGCCTCGGCATGCGCCAGCTTCGCGTCGCCCGTCTTCGCATCGCCGGCGCAGTCGAGCAGGGTCGCGGAATAATCCGCGGGCACCGCGGCGCCGCGCACTTCGGCGAGGTGCGCACGGCCGACTTTGACGCAGGCCGCATCGTCGCCGGCCTGCGAGAGCGAGAACAGCCAGCCCATCAGCGCCTCGTTGCGGCGCGGCCAATTGGCTGGTGCTTTTTCGATGACACGAGCGTATTGCTTCGCCGCACCGGCCCAGTCGCCGGTGGCCTGCAACGACTTCGCCGTTGCGGACAGGGCTTCGGGCGAATCCGGGTTTGCGCCTTTCGCGTCGATGGCGGCGAGGCCGTCCTGCACGAAGCCGCGGAATTCATTCACCGAAGCCGAACCCGGCCACAGGCCGGTGGCCTTGCCGCTCGCCGGATCGATGACGAAGAACGTCGGCCAGACGTTGACCGAATACTTTTCGAGGAAGCCGGCGTTCTCTTCCTTGTCGGTATCGAGTTCGACCAGCACCACGCGGTCGCCGAGCGGCGCCAGCGCGGGATCGTTGAGCACGTAGTGCTGCATCGACAGGCAGGTGTGGCACCACGGCGCCCAGGCATCGACCAGCAACGCCTTGCCTTCGGCCCTGGCCTTCGCCATGCCTGCGTCGAAGCTGTCGACCGCAACCAGCTTTGTTGCGGCGGCGGCAACGGGCACCGTGGCTTTCGCGGCCGGCGCAGGCGCGGTGTTCGCCTGTTCGTGCTTCTGGCAGGCGGCCAGGCCGAGGAGCAGGGCAGGAATCAGCAGGGACAGGGGGCGCAGTTGCATGGCGGGTCTCTCATTCTTTGGGGGATCATTTCGGTGCGGCGGGATCAGTCGACGATTTCCGCCAGTTCCATCTTCGTCCTGCCGAGGAATAGTCGTTGCGCCGGCAATCCGCAGGTTTCCCGCATGCTGTCGACATGGTCGAGTTGGTAATGGATCTCCAGCTTGTCGATGACGCGCTGGTCGCCGAACTCGACCGTCCAGTCACCCAGATAGGTTAGCCCGACCGGCGAGACGCCGAACCACAAGGAAGACGTGGAAACCGGGTAGGTCAGGTCGTTCATTACGCCCGTCATGAATTCCCTGAAGTAGTACTTGCCCGCAGGCACGTCGGCCGCGAAGTAACAGATACCTCCCGGCGTGTTCTGGAAACTGCAGCGGTTCAGGATGATCCGGTCGGTCGAGGTGGTCGATTGCAGCCACGGCCTGCCCGGGATCTCCGGGCCGATGTTCATGACGACGAGATTGCGGGTCGCGCCCACGGCGCAGTTCGGGGCGGCGTGGGCGGGCACGGACAAGGCCAACAGCAGGCTTCCGGCGAAGAGGGACAGGGGATGCAGGCATGCTTGGGCAGAACTCGTGACAGGCATGGCGTGATCCGGTCGGGGAGGCCATCGTAGCGCGCCGCGCCGGGTCGAGCGACGGCCGCCAGGACACGCCTCTCGCGCTGGAGGCCAGCGTGTCAGCTGAATCGCAGCGATTTGATGAAACCGAACAGTTCGCGCAGCGTGCCCCGGTACAACCAGATGCCGCCGCAAGCGACGTAGAGCGCAAGCGAGGCGGGCGCGTTGGCGGAACGCATGAGGGCCAATGCCGCCGGATCCCTGAAATGCCAGTAGAGGGCATAACCGCCATCCACAGAGAGCCAGGCGGAGAGGATGGCGAGTGGAAGTTGCCGCCATTTCCGATCCAGCAAGACCCGCAGGCTGCATGGCGCCGTGAAGTAGGTGCACCCGGCCATGAGCAGGCTGACCGGGATGTCCCAATCCGGTGCAGGGGTATGGATCGAACCAGCGACGAGGAGGCCGATGCCGATCGCCAGCGTGAGCAGTTTCCACGGGCGCAGGTATTCGGATGGCGGGTAAAGGAAGTTCACCGGGTTGATGCCTTGCGCGCCAAGGACGAAGGCGGCTCGAACCCCTCGCGTTCGTCGTCCCAGGCCAGCGCGGCGATCCACCAGCGGCCGTCGAGGCGCACGAGCTGCATCTGCTTGGCGCCGCGCGTGCGGAACGACACTCCATCCAGCACGCCAGATTTTGCGTACAGGCTGCGCCGGCTCGCGGTGTTGCCGTCGATCCACGTGCGCGCATCGGTTTCGCGTTCGTCGAAGTCGACCAGCCGGCCCTGCGTCAGCAACGGTCGGCGCTGCTCGATGAATGCATCCAGCGACTGCACCTGTTCCTGCCCGGGAATCGCCTTGCAGATCGCGCATTGCGGCAGGAACACTTCGCGCAGGCCGTCGAGATCCGGCGCGCGACCGCCGCGATTGTCGAACGCGGCGTACATGCGCGCCGCGAGCGTATCGATGGCGGTGAGGTCGGCAGTCAGGGTTTCTTCTGCGCGAACAGCCATGTCCACAGTTCCGGCGTCTGCGAATACGCGGGATCCCAGGCGTTGTGGTTGGCGTCCGGGAATTCGGTGTAGCGCGCGTCCGCGCCCGCGGCCTTGAGCGCGGCGTAGGTCTTGCGGTCGTCCTCGAGCGGGACGAGGTCGTCCTTGGCGCCGTGGAAGATCCAGATCGGCACATGCTTCAGGCGTTGCGCGAGCGTCGCGTACGGATCGGCGACGCCGGCGAGTTCGGTCACGTACAGGCTGCGTTCGTCGCTCGGTGGCGTCAGCGCGCCGCAGATCGGCACCAGCGCGGCGAAGCGGTCGGGCTGCATCAGCGCGACTTCCCACGTGCCGTAGCCGCCCATCGACAGGCCGGTGAGGTAGGTGCGCTTCGGGTCGGCGTAGAATTCGCGGCTGGCGGCATCGAGTTCGTCGATGGCGAGCTGCGCGGTCGGGCCCATCCAGTCGCGGTCGTCCGGCGCCTGCGCGAACACCACGACGGCGGGGAAATCGTCCATGTGCTGGCGCACGTACGGCCCGAGCCCGACCTTGGTCGGTTTCTCGCCGTCGCTGCCGCGTTCGCCGGTGCCGTGCAGGAACAGGATGATCGGCGGATGCGTGCCGCCCCCCGCGCGCGAGGGCACGAACACCTGGTATTTGTGCGCCGTGCCATCGACGACGAGCTGGCGTTCGACGAATGCGCCGGTATCCATCGAGGTTTCCTTCGGAACCGTGGTGCAGGCGGAGGCGAGCAGGGCTGCGCCGAGGGCGAGAATCGTGCGGAAGGCGTGCATGGGTTCCTCCGTGTGTTGGCCGAATCGTACCGCGAGGCGGATCGGTTCGAGCGAATGATCCGGCGCGTCGCAGGGGCTAGCCGGAAAGGCGCTTTGCTGCGGCGACCGAGGAAGCAATGAGTGCCTCGAGTACGCCGGCATCGAGGTCCGCCAGGCACTTGAAGTACAGGCAGGACTTGCCCATTTTGTGCTTGCCGAGCCGGGCCAGGAGCGTGGCTTGCCCGGGATCTTCCGGGCCGAGGTAGACGACGAGTTCCTTGCCGCGCACTGCGAAGGCGGCAAGCGGTGTGTCGCCCGAGCGACCGCTGTCGTGCCGGTAGGTGTACGAGCCATAGCCGACGATGCTCGGTCCCCACATGTAGGGTTGCTGCTTCGTGACCCGCTTGCACAGCGCCATGAGGGTCTTGCAATCCTCCAGTTGCCCGGGGCTGGCCCTGGAAGCGAGGTATTCGGTGACGCTCGCGCCCGTCGGTCTGGTTTTGTTTCCGGCCATCGTAGGTTCCCTCATTGCGGGGAGACCGGGGCTTCCGGTCGGTGCGATGCCGAAGCCCGACTTCAATCGGGCCGCGGAGCGAAAAGCGGCATGGGCGAAGTGTTGTGCCTCACGCCGCGGCCAACAGGCGTAAAGCCCAATACAGCCCGATCGCCATTTGCACGGCGAAGGCGGTGAAGCGGATGCTGACCGCAAGCGCGGACACCGAACACAAGTGCACGAGCGACTGGAAGACGCGGGCGCCGAGGAACAGCCAGGCCAGCGGATTCGTGATGGATGTATTGCCGGTGGCGATCGCGGCCAGGAGCAGGCCGCCGAAGATCGGCAGGTTCTCGAGGCAATTGGCGTGCGCCCTGGCGAGTCGCTGCATAAAGGGCGACAGGTTCGCGTTGTCGGGCGTGAATCCGTTGGCCGGGACTTTCCGGCGCAGCACGAGTTGCGTGCGAACGGCTTCCATGAGGGTCAGCAGAAGCAGCGTCCAGGCGATGAAGGCGACGAGTACGATGGCGCTTGGCGAGGACATTGCGAACCTCTCTTGTGAGGTCTGACGTCTGAATCAAGCCGCACCGAGAAGCGGGTTCGGCTTGGATGAATTGTTAGGCCTGACAAGCCAATAATTCTGGATGATCATATGCACGAAATTACTTATCGAATAGGGCGCTGTAAATTCCGAAGATCACTAGCCCTAGGATAAGAACTTGAGCAATAACATCACCAAGTGTGGTTCTGAACTTCCAAGGTTCTCCATACATCTTGATCGTGCGGCCGTAGAATCCAGTGGTAAGCCAATACTTTCGCCCGTGCTCGTCGATGTACGTCTTCTTTTCTGGATCGGGGATAGTGAGAGGCTTGTCTTTTAGAGATTCTTTAGCTCCGGAATTCTTGTTCATTTCATCTCTCCGTAGCGGCCGATTTCATGACACGCCTAACGCCTGAATTAAGCCGACCCGCGAGGCGGGTTCGGCTCGAAGGAATTGTTAGGCTTTGTCCGAGTTGCGACACGCCGCATCCAGAATATCAAGCGTCGCGATGGCGTCTGACACCTTGAAATACGGGGCGTCCTTTCCTTCATGAGGATAGCGCCACAGAACAAATGCGTTGTTCAGTGTCTCTAGAACCGAGCGGAGATCACCGGGCGCTTCAGAGCCCTTGTCTTCTTGGTACTGAGTTGTGAGCAAGTCGATCGCATGCACTGCTGCGGCGGGGAGGTTGTCGAATAGTTCTGTCCGAAGACGATGCCCATGGAGGTTCTTGCCGAAAATTTGCCCGACCGCTTTGAGGTAAAGCTCGATTGAGAAAACCGAGTTGACAACAAAGGGTGTCACTGCCGAATGATCCCAAGGCTTGCGAGATAGCTTCGTTCCGTAAATGAACATGGCCGTGGCACCAAAAGACCTAGCTTGTTGCAGCAACAACTCCAAACTTGAAAGTGGCCTGTCCACGCCTGCTTCTGTCATGGCGGCTTTGACAGCAGCAACATCTTTCTCGATGTCACCAGATATTGGGATCTCAGCAATTGGCTTGCCGTCTACGAGGAGTGTCCTTGTGTTTGCGGTCACATTGACTCCAGAGTGCAAAGCCTAACTATTGTTTACACGGCGAACATGCCGTCACATCGGATACTACGCCGCAAACCCCGCGGGCCTGCCGGCTAACGCACCAACACCAGCGTCGCGAGTCCGAGGAAACTCAGAAACCCCATCACGTCGGTGACGGTGGTGAGGATCACCCCGCCCGCCAGCGCCGGATCGAAGCCCATGCGCTTCAACGTCACCGGCACCAGCACACCCGCCAGCGCGGCGAAGAACAGATTGATCGTCAACGCCGCCGCGATCACCAGCGCCAGCGGCCATTCCCCGAACCACGCCCACACGATCAACCCGAGCACCAGGCCCAGCATCAGCCCGTTGAGCAGCGCGACGCGGATTTCCTTCCAGATCAGCACCTGCACGTTCGACGCGCCCAGTTGCCCCAGCGCGAGGCCGCGCACCACCAGCGCCAGCACCTGCGTCCCCGCGTTGCCGCCCATGCCCGCGACGATGGGCATCAGCACCGCGAGCGCCACGATGTGCGAAATGGTAACCTGGAACTGGCCGACTACCGAGGAGGCGAGGAACGCGGTGGCGAGGTTGATGCCCAGCCACAACAGCCGGCGCTTGGTCGCGCGCGGCACCGGCGAGAACAGGTCCTCGTCCTCGTCGAGGCCGGCCGCGCCCAGCGCCTGGTGCTCGGCCTGCTCGCGGATGATGTCGACCACGTCGTCGATCGTGATGCGGCCGAGCAGGATGTTGTTGTCGTCCACCACCGGCGCGCTGATCCAGTCGTGGTCGGAGAACTGGCGGGCGACGTCGGCCTCGGATTCGTGCACGTCGATCGCCGGCTGCTCGTCGTCGATCAGGCGGTTCACCGGCGTGCTCGGTTCGCTGGTGAGCAGCGCTTGCAACGCGATGCGGCCGAGGTACTGGTGGCGACGGCTGACCACGTACAGGTGGTCGGTATGGTCCGGAAGTTCGCCGCGCAGGCGCAGGTAGCGCAGCACCACGTCGATGGTGGTGTCGGTGCGTACCGTCACCACGTCCGGGTTCATCAGGCGGCCGGCGCTGCCTTCGTCGTAGGACAGCACCTGCTCGAGGCGCTCGCGGTTGTCGCGGTCCATCGACTTCAGGACTTCGTCGAGCACCGTGTCGGGCAGGTCCTCGACCAGGTCGGCGAGGTCGTCGATGTCGAGGTCCTCGACCGCGGCGACGATCTCGTCCGGGTCCATGTCCGCGATCAGGCCTTCGCGGACCTCGTCGCCGACGTGCACCAGCACCTCGCCGTCGTCCTCCGGATCGACCAGTCCCCAGACCACGGTGCGCTGCGCCTTGGGCAGCGATTCGAGCAGGTTGCCGATTTCCGCCGGTGACAGCGTGTTGACCAGCCGGCGCACGGGGCCGAGGCGGCCGCTGTCGAGCGCGTCCGAAAGCAGGCGCAACTGGCGCGCGGTCTTGTCGTGGCGGACGGCTTCGGCCATGGCAGGCTTCCGAAGGACGGTGGTCGTCGCCGCACCACGAGGGCGCGACAGCATCAGGCGTTCATGCGGCCATTATCGCCCGCATTGTCGCGAATGCCCACCCATTCCAATACCTGCTTTTGTAGGAGCGCCCTTCAGGGCGCGATTTGCCGAGGTCTCATGTCGCGCCCGAACGGGCGCTCCTACGGGTTCGCGGATGCGTTCGCGAGCACCCATGCCTCGATGCGCTTGCGGTCGCGCGCGCGCAGCAGGGCGCCGGCGTTGGCGCGCAGCCGGCCGAGGTCGCAGCCGCGGATCGCCTGGCGCACTTCGAGCAGGGTCGCCGGATGCAGGCTGAATTCCTCCAGCCCCAGCGCGAGCAGCAATGGCGCGAGCGCGGCGTCGCCGGCCATTTCGCCGCAGACCGCCGCGGTCTTGCCGCGCGCGCGGGCGGTGCGGATCACCGTGTACAGCAGGCGCAGCAGGGCGGGGTGCAGCGGCGTGTACAGCTCGCCCAGCGCCTCGTTGTTGCGGTCGGCGGCGAGCAGGTATTGCACCAGGTCGTTGGTGCCGATGGAAACGAAATCGATCGCGCCGATGAAGGTCGGCAGCGCCACCGCCGCAGCCGGCACTTCGATCATCGCGCCGAGCGGGATGCCTTCGGCGATCTCGTGGCCCTGGCTGCGCAGGTCGCGCGCAACGCGCTGCATCAGCTTGCGCACGGCCAGCACTTCCTCGCGGCCGCTGATCATCGGCAGCAGCACGCGCACCGGGCCGTAACCGGACGCACGCAGGATGGCGCGCAACTGGGTTTCGAACAGCGCTTCGCGCGCCAGCGACAAGCGCACGCCGCGCAGGCCGAGCGCGGGATTGGGTTCGCCGCGCAGGGCGAGCCCGCTGCGGTCGGCCTTGTCGGCGCCGAGGTCGAGGGTGCGGATGGTGACGTTGCGCCCGGTCATGCCGAGCACCACGTCGCGGTAGGCGCGGAATTGTTCGTCCTCGTCCGGCAGTTCGTCGCGCTGCAGGAACAGGAATTCGGTGCGGTACAGGCCGACGCCGGCCGCGCCCAGCGCATGCGCCTCGGCCACGTCTTCCAGCGATTCCGCGTTCGCCCACAGCTTGATGTCGGCGCCGTCGCGGGTGCGCGAGGGTTCGCGCCGCAGGCGATGCAATTGCTTGCGTTCGCGCGCCTGTTCGCGCAAACGCGCCTGGTGCGCGCGCAGGTCGGCGGCGTCGGGTTCGCGCACCAGCAGGCCGCTGCCACCGTCCACCACCAGCACGTCGCCGTCGTTGACCTTCTGCAGGGCCTCGGCCGCGCCGACGACCAGCGGCAGGTGCAGGCTGCGCGCCATGATCGCGCTGTGCGACAGCGCGCTGCCGCCGCTGGTGACGACCGCCATCACCCCGCGCGCCTGCAGTTGCGCGAGTTCGGCCGGGGCGACGTTGTCGGTGACGAGGATCTCGCCGGCCACGCCCTGCAGTTCCGCGTCGCGCCGGTGCAGCGCCGCGTGCACGCGGCCGATCACCTGGTCGATGTCCTCCACGCGGCTGCGCAGGTAGGGATCGTCCATGCCGGCGAACACCGCGGCGATGCGGTCGCGCTGCAGGCGCAGCGCGTAGTCGGCCGAATAACGGCCGTCGCGGATCAGGCCGTCGAGGCCCTGCAGCAGTTCCGGGTCGTCGAGCAGCAGGGCGTGCAGGTCGAGGAACTCGCCGACCTCGTGCGCCAGCGCGCCGTGCAGGCGCGCGCGCAGTTCGCGCATTTCGTCGCGCACCGCGTCGATCGCCGCGTGCAGCCGCGCGAGTTCGGCTTCGACGTCGTCGATGCGCGCTTCGTCGATTTCCAGCGCATGTGGCAACCGCACCCGCGCCCGTCCCAGCGCGCAACCGCGCGAGGCGCCGTGCGCGGAGAGGTCTTTGCGCATCAGTCGGCCTCGTCGAAGCGGCGCGCGAACAGTTCGGCCACGGCATCCGCGGCGGCGGCCTCGTCCTCGCCGTCCACGCGCAGCAGCACGCTGGAGCCTTGTCCCGCGGCGAGCAGCATCACGCCCATGATGCTCTTGGCGTTCACTTCGCGGCCGCGCGCGGCGAGCGTCGCGCTGCAGCGATAGCCGGACAGCAGTTGCACCAGCTTGGCGGTGGCGCGCGCATGCAGGCCGAGGCGGTTCACGACGGGCAATTCGCGTTCGATCATCGTCCTGCCTCAGGCGTCGTCGTGGATCACGCCGTTGCGCGCACCGGCCGCGGCGATCGCGGGCAGTTCGTCCAGCGGCAATTCGGAATAGTTCATCACCCGCAGCAGCATCGGCAGGTTCAGCCCGGAGACGCGCCGCACCGGCGTGCCCAGCCGCGCGACCCTGGCCGCGAGGTTGGCCGGCGAGGCACCGAACAGGTCGGTGAGCACCAGCACGCCATCGCCGCCGTCCACCTTGCGCAGCGCGGCGCTGGCGCGGGGCAGTTCGGCCTCCGGGTCGGCGTCGAAGGCGAGTTCGAAGGCTTCGGTCTTCAGCGGCAACTGGCGCAGCAGCCGCGTCGCGACCGCGAGGATCGCGCTGCCGATGCCTTCGTGGGTGAGGAGCAGGATGCCGACGGCCATGGCGCCAAGTTAGCAGACGCCCGTGACCCGCCGGAAGCGGCCGCCGGCGATGTCCGGAATCCCGGTGGTTTTACGCATACATTCCCTTGGGACGCCCTGTTTCCCGCATCCGGAGCCATCGGCATGAAACCTTCGCATTCCATCGCCCTGTCCGCGCTCGCCGCCGCATGGCTTGCCGCCATGCCTGCCCATGCAGTGACCAAAGCGCGATCCGTGACGACGCCGGGCGCGCGATTGTGCACGCTGAGCATTCCCACCACCGATACCGGCGTGCGGCCCAGGGCGACCGGTTTCCGCAACGAAGGAAAGACCGGCGCCTTCGTGATCTGCACCTTCGATTCCGCACCGGGGCAGACCAATGTCTATTCCGCCGACAAGGACTTCGACCCAAGCGTGGTCAGGCTCTATTTCACCTCGATCGACGGGCAGGCGCACAGCTTCAATTGCACCGCGGTCAATTCGTGGGGATCGGTCGCCTACGGAACCGGGCCGATGCAATACATGACCAAGACTGCAGTCGTCGATGCGGACGCAACTTCGCTCGACGGGCTGGTCTGGGGATCGAGCGACTATGGAACCGCGCACATTCCGACATCGGGCGCGTTTTCGGTGACTTGCCAGTTGCCGCCCGGCGTTGCGATCGAGATCGGAATACTGGAAGCGCAGGAAGACGTCGGTAGTTGAGGCTGCGGTGGCCTCCCTCCCTTTCGCGAAGCGGAGGGGAGGGCTGGGGAGGGGTTGCAGTTCGCACATGGGAACAACCCCCTCCCGACCTCCCGCTGCGCTTCGCGCAAGGGGAGGAGTAGCTCAATCCGTCTCGCGGTGGTACACCGCGACATCGCCCCAGCCGGCGTCGCGGAAGTGCGCGGCAAGCCGCTCGGCGAGGTAGACCGAACGGTGGCGCCCGCCGGTGCAGCCGAACGCGACGGTGATGTAGCTGCGCGTGTCCGAGCGCAGCCGCGGCAGCCATGCATCGAGGAAGCCCGCGACCTGCTCGACGTAGCGCGCGACGTCTTCCTGCGCGTCGAGGAATTCGCGCACCGGCGCATCGCGGCCCGACAGCGGGCGCAGTTCCGCGTTCCAGTGCGGGTTCGGCAGCACGCGCGCGTCGAACACGAAGTCCGCATCCGCCGGCACGCCGCGGCGATAGGCGAAGGATTCGAACAGCAACGACGGCGAGCCGTCGTCGGCGAGGCCGATGTCGGTGACCGCCTGCCGCCGCAACTGGTGCACGTTGAGCGCGCTGGTGTCGATCGTCGTGTCGGCGCGCTCGCGCAAAGGCATCAGCAACTGGCGTTCCAGCGCGATGGCGTCGGCCAGCGACAGGCCGCGGTGGCTGAGCGGATGCCGGCGGCGGGTGTCGGCATAGCGCCGGAGCAGGGTGTCGTCGCCGGCGTCGAGGAACACTAGCGTCGGCTGCAGGCCGAGCTTGCCGACTTCGGACATCCAGCCGGCCATGTTGGCGAGGTCGCTGTGGCGGTTGCGCACGTCGATGCCGACCGCGAGCCTGCGCGGCGCGCCATCGTCGCCGGCGACGCTGCGCACGAACTGCGGCAGCAGTTCCGCCGGCAGGTTGTCGACGCAGAAGAAGCCGATGTCCTCCAGCGTCCGCAGCACCACCGACTTGCCCGAGCCGGACATGCCGCTGACGATGACAAGGACAGGGGAAGTAGGGGCATTCAAGAACGGATTCCCCTCGATCGTTTATATAATCTAACGAATCCCCCCACGAGCACCGCGGGAATAGTCAGTGCGGCCAAGAGAATGGCCTCGAGTTCGTTTTTGAATCGCGAGTCGGGTCTGCCAAGTACGGATAACGAGGGTTTTTCAGTGGAATAGTAGATGAGGACCGGATCGCCGACATCGATCGCTTCAAACTTCGGATTGCCTTCGCCAAGGGTGCCAAGTCCGGAATAGCTTTGATCACCGACTCGGTATGTGTAATGCACGGTCTGATGATTGAGTTCTTCCAGAGAAAGCACTCGACCAGTTGTGGCTACACCATTTTCAACGAGTTGGTGATAGCGGAAAAGGTTGAGCGAGGAAAGAAGCAACCCGAAGATCAGCGCAAGGCCCAACCACGCCGCGACATACCCGACAAGATGGCGAAACGGAAACGTCTTCGATTCTGGATGAAATAACGTGTCCATGGCATCCATCGTGAGATAACCAAGACTTACTCGGAACGTTCGAGGAAATGGCTGTGCCGGGCCATGAACGCGGCCGAGGGATCCACGCCCTTCGCCCGCAGGATGTGCATGCGCGTGGCCGCTTCGGCCAGCACCGCGAGGTTGCGGCCGGGCATCACCGGCAGGGTGATCATCGGCACGTCGAGGTCGAGCACGCGGCGCGCGCCGAGGTCGCCGGTGATGCGTTGCATGCCGTCGCCGGCGCCCAGCTGCGGTTCCAGGTGCGGGCGGGTGAGGTGCACGATCAGGCGCAGGTACTTGTTCCGCTTCACCGCGGTGTCGCCGAACATCTGGCGGATGTTGAGGATGCCCAGGCCGCGCAGTTCCAGCAGGTCCTGCAGCAGTTCCGGGCAGGTGCCGTCGAGCACGTCGGGCGCGATCTGGGTGAACTCGGGCGCGTCGTCGGCGACGAGGCGGTGCCCGCGCGTGACCAGTTCCAGCGCGAGTTCGCTCTTGCCCGAACCCGATTCGCCGGTGATCAGCACGCCGATGGAATAGATTTCCATGAACACGCCGTGCAGGGTGACCCGCGGCGCCAGCGTGCGCGCGAGGTGGTACTGCAGGTGGTTGAGCAGTTCGTGCCCGCGGCGCGGCGAGGTCCACAGCGGCGTGTCGGTTTCCTCGGCGGCGATGCGCAGGTCGTCGGGGCAGTGCTGGTCCTTGCTCACCACCAGCGCGAGCGGCCGCTGGTGCACGATCTTGTGGATGGTGTCCCAGCGCTGGCGCGCATCGAGCGTGTCCATCCAGCCCAGCTCCTCGGTGCCGAGGATCTGCACCTTGTTCGGGTAGATGGCGTTGAGGTATCCGGCCAGCGAAGGACGCCGGGCGACGGTTTCGACCGCCTCCAGCACCCGTTCGCCGCCGCGCTCGCCGGCGATCCAGCGCAGCGACAGGCGTTCGCCGAGTTGTTCGAACAGTTCGCGCGCGCTGATGCGCGCGTTCATGCGGCCACGCCCGCGCCGCGCAACGCGGCGTACAACGCGTCCGCATCGTCCGCGCCGCGCAGGCGTTCGCGGAACGCGGGGTCGGAAAAGCGTTCGGCCAGTTCCGACAGCCATTGCAGGTATTCCTGCGGCATGCCTTCGGGCACCGCCATCGCGAACACCAGGTCGACCGGCGCGCCGTCGCCCGCGGCGAACTCCACCGCGGGGCGCAAGCGCAGGAACGCGGCGCGCGGCTGCGCGAAGGCGGCGCCACGCCCGTGCGGGATGGCGACGCCGTCGCCGATGGCGGTGCTGCCTAGGCGTTCGCGCTGGCGCAGGCTCGCGGCGATGTCGCCGGCATCGACGGCGGTGCCGGCGGCGATCAGGCGCGCGGCGGCTTCGAGGACTTCGTCGCGGTCGCCGGCACCATCCATGCAGGCGATGCGGTCGACGGCGAGCAGCGACGCGAGCGCCATCCTCCGCTCAGCCGGCGTCGCCGCGCAGGCCGGCGCCGTGGTGCTGGTCGACCAGTTTTTCCTTGTGCTTGACCAGCAGCCGGTCGAGCTTGTCGGCAAGGCGGTCGATGGCGGCGTACATGTCGATCGCGTTGGCGTCGGCGTGCAGGGTGCGGCCGGAGACGTTCACCGTGGCCTCGGCCTTGTGTTCGGGCTTGTCGAGGCTGAGCTGGGTACGGACTTCCAGCGGCTGCTCGAAATGGCGCGACAGGCGCGCGAGCTTGGTTTCGACGTAATTGCGAAGCGCCGGGGTCACTTCGATCTGCTGGCCGTGGGTTTCGATGCGCATGCCATCCCTCCTTTGTCCAGGGACCACAGCATGGCGCGACGCGCCGGTGCCGTGGTGAAGAATTCGTTTCCCCGTTCCTTCCTCAACCCAGGCGCACGCGTTCGTGCGAAGACGGGATGCGCAGCGCCTCGCGGTATTTTGCCACGGTGCGCCGCGCCACCGGCACGCCGCCGGCCTTGAGCATGTCCGCCAGGCGGGCGTCGGACAGGGGCTTGCGCGGATCCTCGGCGGCGACCAGTTGCCGGATCATCGCCTGGATCGCGGTGCTCGATGCCTCGCCGCCGCCCTCGGCCTCGACGCCGGATGCGAAGAACGCGCGCAACGGCACGGTGCCGCGCGGGGTGTGCGCGTACTTGCGCGCGATGGCGCGCGACACGGTGGATTCGTGCACGCCGATCTCGGCCGCGACCAGGCGCAGGGTCAGCGGGCGCAATGCCTGCGGCCCGAATTCGAGGAAGCCCGATTGCTGGCGCACCACGCAGCGCACGACCTTGAGCAGGGTTTCGCCGCGGGCCTGGAGGTTCTTGAGCAGCCAGCGCGCCTCCTGCAGGCGGCTGCGCAGGTAGCTGGCGTCTTCGCCGGCGGCGTGCTGCAGCATGCGTTCGTAGCCCTGGTGGATGCCGAGCCGTGACCAGGGCTGGTTGGCGAGCGCGACTTCCCACACGCCGCCACGACGGCGGATGACGCAGTCGGGGACGACGTAGGTGTCCACCGCGAGGTCGCCATGGCGCGCGCCGGGGCGCGGGTCGAGCGAACGCAGCAGGTGCAGCGCTTCGTCGATGTCTTCCGCGGGCACCTGCAGTTCGCGTGCGAGGCCGTCGCGCCCGATTTTTGGCAGGCGCTCGATGGCGGTAGCGGCGATCTGCAGCGCGAGTTCGCGCCCCGGGGTCGCGGCGGGCAATGCGTCGAGTTGCAGCGACAGGCATTCGCCGAGGTCGCGCGCGCCCACGCCGGGCGGGTCGAGGCGCTGCAGCTGGCGCAGGACCGCGAGTACCTCGTCGCTGCCGGCGACGATGTCCGGGGCGAGCGCCGCGGCGATGGCTTCGGGTGTTTCGCGCAGGTAACCGTCGTCGTCGATGGCATCGACCAGCGCGATGCCGACCTGCAACTGGCGCGGCGACAGGTGCGACAACTGCAATTGCCATTGCAGGTAGTCGTGCAGGGTCTCGCTCGCGGCCACGCGCTCGGCGGCTTCCTGGTCGGTGTCCTTGTCGCCGCCGCGCGTGCCGGGCGCAGGCCATTCCTCGCCGCGTTCCCATTCGGGGGCGGGTTCGGCTTCGCGGGCGTCGCCGTCGCGCGCATCGCGTTCTTCCTGGCCGGCCTCGGTCGCCACCGATGCGGGTTCGGCCCAGTCGAGCAGCGGGTTGGATTCCACCGCTTCGACCAATTCGGCTTCGAGTTCGTGCGCCGACAGCTGCAGCAGGTGCAGGCTTTGGCGCAACTGGGGCGTGAGCACCAGCTGCTGGCCGAGCGAGGTTTGCAGGCGTGCCTTCATCGCGAACGGTCGGACCGTGTTCCCCGTGAACACCCGGTTCGAGCCATTCTAGGCCGAGATACGGCCCGGTTGCCTCAGAGGCGGAAGGCTTCGCCGAGGTAGACCCGGCGCACTTCCGGGTCCGCGAGCACCGTTTCCGGGGTGCCCTGTGCCAGCACCGCGCCGTCGTTGAGGATGTAGGCGCGGTCGCAGATGCCGAGGGTTTCGCGCACGTTGTGGTCGGTGATCAGCACGCCGATGCCGCGATCCTTGAGGTGCTGGATGATGCGCTGGATCTCGCCGACCGAAATCGGGTCGACGCCGGCGAAGGGCTCGTCGAGCAGCATCAGCTGCGGCTTGGCCGCCAGCGCGCGCGCGATCTCGGTCCGGCGTCGTTCGCCGCCCGACAGGCTGGCGCCGATCTGGTCGGCGACATGTTCGACCTGCAATTCGTCCATCAGCGCGGCGAGCTCGCGCTCACGCCCGGCCTTGTCCAGGTCCGGGCGCAGTTCCAGCACCAGGCGCAGGTTGTCGGCGACGCTGAGCTTGCGGAACACCGAGGGTTCCTGCGGCAGGTAGCCGACGCCGAGCTTGGCGCGCTGGTACATCGGTTCGGCGGTGATGTCGCGGCCGTGCAGTTCGATGCGCCCGGCGTCCGCGGGCACCAGGCCGACGATCATGTAGAAGCAGGTCGTCTTGCCGGCGCCGTTGGGGCCGAGCAGGCCGACCACTTCGCCGGCGTCCAGGGTCAGGCCGAAATCGCGCACCACTTCGCGCGACTTGTAGCGCTTGCGCAAGCCCTGCGCGACCAGCATCAGTTCTGCGTCCGCTGCGACTTCGGGAGGATGCGCATCTTGACCCGGCCGCCGTCTTCGCCGCCGCTGTCCACCTGTCCGCTCTTGAGGTTGTAGGTCAGGCGCTGGCCGCTGGTGCTGCCGCGCTGGGTGGTGACGGTGTAGTTGCCGGTGAGCACGACCACGTCGGCGAGCATGTCGTAATCGATGCGGTCGGCCCTGGCGGTCATTGGCGTGCCGTCGTCCATCTGTTGCTTGAGCAACGCCTGGCTGCCGGTCAGCACCGCCTGCGACGCTTCGCCATTCTTGAACGAGATCACCGCGCGGTCGGCATCGATGTGCAGCGTGCCCTGGTCGATCTTCACCCCGCCGGAGAGGACCGTGGGCTGGCTGTAGTCGACCGTGCCCGACTGGTGCCCGGCCTGGATGTCCATCGGCTGGTTGCGGTCGCTCGAGCGCGCGGCCGCGGGCCCGGCGCAGAGGGCGCCGAGCGCGATGGCGAACAGCAGGCTAGCGGGGCGAACGGACATAGCGGGCGCGGACCTGGGACTTGAGTTCGTAATGCTTGTTGTCGAGGTTCACGGCGAGGCCGTGGCCGCGCAGTATAGAGCCGGGCTGGGTGATGGTCACCGCGCCCGGCGCCGACGCGAGCTTGGTCTTCGGGTACACGTTCAGCTGCTGGCTGGCGATCTTCGCCGGCGGCTGCGGCTGGTTGCGCGGACCGATCGCGCGCACGTTGCCGGTCAGGCGGATGTGCTCGCGGTCCTCGCTGACCCAGCCGCGCTTCGATTGCACCGTCCAGTGCAGCCCCTTCGGATCGGGGATGAGGAACAGCGGGGTTTCCATCTCCATGGTCTTCCCGCCCGGCGTTTCCCGCAGCATCGGGCCGAGCAGGGTGAAGGCTTCCTTGCCGTCCTTGTCGAGCGCGATGATTTCGTAATCGTGCAGCACGTAGTCGGAACGACCACCGTTGTCGGCGGGCGCGACCAGCGCCTCGTGGTTGCGCCACACCGACCAGCCGGAAACCGCCGCGCCGAGCAGCAGCGCGATGGTCAGCCAGATGCGCCAGTTCATGGCCGCTCCCTCATGGATGTTCCCCGTGCGCGAGGATCGCATCGACGCGGCCGTGCGCATGCAGCAGCAGGTCGCAGGCATCGCGCGCCGCGCCTTCGCCGCCCGCGCGGGGCGCGATCCAGTGCGCCGCGGGGCGCACCCAGTCGTGCGCGTTCGCCGGCACGATCGCGAGCCCGACCGCGCGCAGGGTGGCGAGGTCGGGCAGGTCGTCGCCCATGAACGCGACCTTGTCCATGCCGATGCCCAGCTCCGCGGCGATGCCCTGCATGCAGGCCAGCTTTTCGCGGGTATGCGTGTGCACCCGGGCAATGCCGAGTTCGCGGCCCCGGCGTTCGACCAGCTTGCTGATGCGCGCGGTGACCAGCGCGACCTCGATCCCGGCGTGGCGCAGCAGGGTGATGCCGAGCCCGTCCTGCACGTGGAAGGATTTCGATTCGTTGCCGTCGTCGCCGTACAGCAGGCGCCCGTCGGTGAGCGTGCCGTCGACGTCGAAGCCGATCACGCGGATGCGCGCGGCGCGGCGCAGCACGTCGGCGGGATATTCGGGACGAATCGCATTCGCCGCCATCACACCACCCGCGCGCGCAGCAGGTCGTGGATGTTGAGCGCGCCGACCACGCGGCGTCCGCCGTCGAGCACCAGCAGCGCGTTGATCTTGTGCGCTTCCATCAATTGCGCGGCCTCGACCGCGAGCGCGTCGGCGCCGATCGTCTTCGGCGTGCGCGTCATCACCGCGGAAATCGGCGTGGTGCGCAAGTCGACGGCGGCATCGTCCAGGGTGCGGCGCAGGTCGCCGTCGGTGTACAGGCCGAGCATGCGGTCGTCGCCATCGACCACGGCGGTCATGCCCAGGCGCTTGCGGCTCATTTCCACCAGCGCTTCGCTGAGCGTCGTGGTTTCGCGCACGCGCGGCACTTCGTCGCCGGCGTGCATGACGTCGGTGATGTGCAGCAGCAGGCGGCGGCCGAGCGCGCCGGCCGGGTGCGAACGCGCGAAGTCCTCGCTGGTGAAGCCGCGCGCCTCGAGCAGCGCGACCGCGAGCGCGTCGCCCAGCGCGAGCGCGGCGGTGGTGCTGGCGGTGGGCGCGAGGTCGAGCGGGCAGGCTTCGGCGGGCACGCCGACGTCGAGGTGGAGGTCGGCCTCGCGGGCGAGGGTCGATTCGGGTCGCCCGGTCATCGCCACCAGCGCGTTGCCCTGGCGCTTCAACACCGGCAGCAGGGTCAGCAGTTCGTCGGTCTCGCCGGAATTGGACAGCGCCAGCACCACGTCCGCGTCGGTGACCATGCCGAGGTCGCCGTGCCCGGCTTCGCCCGGATGCACGTAGAACGCCGGCGTGCCGGTGGAGGCGAACGTCGCCGCGATCTTGCGCGCGACATGCCCGGACTTGCCCATGCCGGTGCAGACCACGCGTCCGCGGCAGGCCAGCAACAGGCGGCAGGCATCGCTGAACGCGCCGTCGATGCGCGCCGCGATCGCCTCCAGCCCCTGCACTTCGGTGGCGAGCACGCGGCGGCCGCTGGCGGCGAAATCGAAGTCGGCGGGCGCGCGTTCGGCGGGCATGGGGCGACGGGGCTTTCCGTTACACTGACCCATTCAGTTTACGCGCCCCGGTGCCCATCGCGATGAACGCAGACCGCATCCGTGCCCTGATCGAAGCCGGCCTGCCGGGCGCACGGGTCGAAGTGCAGGGCGAGGATGGCGTGCATTTCGAAGCCCTCATCGTCAGCGACGCGTTCCAGGGCAAGCTGCCGCTGGCCCGCCACCGCATGGTCTACGCGACCCTGGGCGAGCTGATGGGCGGCGAAATCCATGCGCTCGCCTTGCGCACGCAGACGCCGGAAGAGGCTGGCGCCTGATGCGCGAATCCATGGGCCTGGCTTGCTTGCTGCTCGCGGCAAGCACGGTCGCATTCGCCGCCGAACCGCCGGCGATCCCGGAAAAGGTGGATCCCAAGCGCTACGAAGAAGTACCCGAACCGTGGCGCGATTACCTGCTGCAGGCACGCGCCGCCGAACGCATCGGCGATCCCCTGCAGCGTTGCCTCGCGTTCCCGGACCTTCCCGGCAACCACTGGCCCGCCGGACATGCCGCTGCGCACTGCCGTTATCACTTCGCCCACAAGGCGCCTTCGCTCGCGGAAATCGCCGCGATGCTCGATGGCGGCAAAGTCGCGGAACTCGAAGCGCTGGTGGACGCCAGCCAGCAGCGCCACTTCAGCGATCGGGATTTCGGCGAGGACATCCACCAGATCTTCGATCGGGCGCTTTTCGATGCATCCCCGGAATCGGATCGGGTCACCGCGAAGTGGCTGGAGCTCGCGCCGGGGAGTGCGTATGCGAATCTCGCGCGCGGCCAATTCCTGGTTTCCTCGGCATGGGACGCGCGCGGCGGGAAATATGCTTCGGAAACGCCACGCGCCAGCCTGCAGCGCATGTCCGAACTCGCGGGCGAGGCCATCCCGTATCTCGAGAAGTCGCTGCAGATCGACCCACGGCTGATGCCTGCGTATACCGTGCTGATCAACCTCGGCATGATGGATTCGCGCGAGGACGTCGAAGAAAATGCATTCGAGCGCGCGAAGAAAATCGACCCGGCCTGCGTGGAATTGGCCAGGATGCGCATGAATGCGCTCGAGCCGAGGTGGGGCGGAAGTTACGAACAGATGCTTTCGTACGCGAACGAGCTGAAGCAGTACGTGCCGGGCAGGCCGCAACTTGCGATGTACATCGAGAAGCCGTTCTCGGATCGAGGAGATGTGCTCGTCGACGACGACGAATACACCAAAGCCACGCTCGACGTGCTGCAGGCCGCTGTCGCGATTGGTGGCGACGAGGACGCATTTCGGGATGCGGCGGACGTGGCGTTCCACGCGACGGACGTCGAGAAGGATCGTTGGAAGGGCGTCTCGTATCTTTTGCAGGAAACCCGTTTCCGCGACACCAACGCATGGGGTAATCGCAGCATCGGATGGGCGTTGGTATTGACGGAACCGGAATGGAGCTTGCGCTATTCTCTGCGTTCCATCGAGCTTGATCCGGGCAACGCCAAGGCGCACTCGATCGCTGGCGCCGGATACTCGAACATGCATCTTCTCCCCGAGGCCGAGCAACAGTATGGGATCGCGATGGAAGACCCGAACCAGCGCCACTATTCATTGCGGGAGGTTGCGCAGATGTGGTTCTTCGGCGACCGGCCTGATCACGCGAGAATGGCGAAGGCAAAGCCCTACATCGATCGCCTCCTGCGGGAATATCCGGACGACGGCCGTGGCTGGATACTGGATTTGCGGCGACGCATGTTCATTAATGAGCCTCTGGACGTCGCCATGATCGAGGCAACGCTAAAGAAAGTGGATCGCAGCGACGAATGGCAGGCAGATCAAGCTGATTTTCTCGAAGGGGCTATCAGGAAAATGCAGGCATCGCTTCAGAAACCGAAACATTAAGTCCACGGAATCCAGGCATGCAGAAGATCGTCGTCACCGGCAACGGCCCGCTCCGCGGCGAAGTGCGCATCTCCGGCGCCAAGAACGCGGTGTTGCCGATCCTGTGCGCGACCCTGCTCGCCGATGCGCCGGTGCGCATCGACAACGTGCCGCACCTGCACGACGTGGTCACAACCGCGAAGTTGCTGCAGGGCCTCGGTGCCGGCGTCGAACACGCGGGTGACGCGATGACCGTCGATCCGCGCAGCGTCAACAGTCATGTCGCGCCCTACGAGCTGGTCAAGACCATGCGCGCCTCGGTGCTGGTGCTCGGCCCGCTGCTGGCGAAGTTCGGCGATGCCGAAGTCTCGCTGCCGGGCGGTTGCGCGATCGGTTCGCGCCCGGTCGACCTGCACATCAAGGGCCTGCAGGCGCTCGGCGCGAAGATCGACGTGGAACACGGCTTCATCAAGGCCAGTTGCGATGGTCGCCTCAAGGGTGCGCGCCATGTGTTCGAAATGGTCAGTGTCGGCGCCACCGAGAACGTGCTGATGGCCGCGACGCTGGCCGAAGGCACGACGGTGCTGGAAAACGCGGCGATGGAGCCGGAGATCGTCGATCTCGCCGAATGCCTGCGCGCGCTGGGCGCGAAGATCGAAGGCGCGGGCACCCCGCGGATCGTCGTCGAAGGCGTGGAACGCCTGCATGGCGGCACGCACGCGGTGATCGCCGACCGCATCGAGACCGGCACCTTCCTCGTCGCCGCGGCGATGACCGGCGGCAGCGTCGTCGCCACGCACGCGCGGCCGGACACGATGGACGCGGTGCTCGACAAATTGCGCGAAGCCGGCGCCGAAATCTGCGTCGATGGCGACCGCATCGCGCTGGACATGCACGGCAAGCGCCCGCGCGCGGTCAACATCACCACCGCGCCGCACCCGGCGTTCCCCACCGACATGCAGGCGCAGTTCATGGCCTTGGACTGCATCGCCGACGGCGTCGGCGTGATCAACGAAACGATCTTCGAAAACCGTTTCATGCACGTGCAGGAACTGCTGCGGCTGGGCGCCGACATCCGCGTCGACGGCCACACGGCGGTGGTGCGCGGCGTGGAAAAGCTGGGCGGCGCGCCGGTGATGGCCACCGACCTGCGCGCCTCGGCCTCGCTGATCCTCGCCGGGCTTGTGGCCGATGGCGAAACCGTCATCGACCGCATCTACCACCTCGACCGCGGCTACGAGCGGATCGAGGCGAAGCTTTCCGCGCTGGGCGCGAGGATCCGCCGGATCGACTGAGCCGTCAGGCGGCCTTGCCGAGGCGCAGGTCGATGTCGTCCTTGCCGTCCTTGCGCTGCAGGATGCGCGCCGGGAACGGCATGCCGTCCACCACCCACAGCAGGATCTGCTTGTCGCCGCCCATGTCGCAGCTGACCTTGGTCGCCTGCAGCGACTTGCCGTTCACGTCGAGCGCTTCGCTGCCCGAGGACGTGCAATCGATGCGCTTGGCGCGGCCGTCGTCGACCATGCGGTAGTGCAGGGGGCGGCCCGCGGCCACGTCGCGCGGCAGCGCGAGGTTGAGCAGCATGCCGTCGACGTCGCCCGCCTGCAGCGCGACCGGGCCGGCGCGCTCGGGCTTCACGTCGCCGCTCCAACTGGCCTGGCCGGACTTCCAGTCGTAGCTGGCCTGCTTGGTCACGCGCTTGACCAGGAACGCCGAGGAATCGGTGCCGGACAAGGGACGCAGGGTGCCGCCGGCCACGTCGAACACGGTGCTCTGCGACAGTTGCGCCAGGGAGCTGCCGATGCGCAGCGAATACACCCAGCGGCCGCCGCCCTGTTGCGACAGGCTCATGTGCCCGGTGCCGTGCATGCCCATGTAGCTGGCGTCGTAGTCGGCGGCGTAGGGCTTCATCGACGGCGTTGCCGCCGACGCGATCCCGGCCGCGGCGAGCAGCAGCGGCATCATGCGGAAAGCGATGCGGTCGGTCATGGTGTCGTTCCTCTCCTGATCATTGGTAGCCGACGAGGACCAGGTCCAGCCCGGTTTCGCCGTTTTCGCTCTGCAGCATGCGCAGCGGGGTCGGCACGCCGGAAGCGACCCAGACGCTGGTCTGCTCGCTGCCGGCATTGCTGCGATCCACTCGCAGCGCGTCGAAACTGAGGTCTCCGACCTGAATGGCCTGTGTCTGCGCAGCCACGGCGTAGTCCTGCGGGCGGGCGCGGCCGTCGTCGACGAAACGGTAATGCAGCGTTGCGCCGGGGGTCGCGTCGCGGATGATGGCGAGGTTGACCAGCAGCCCGCTCATGTCGCCGTCCTGCAGCGGCACCGGCGCGCGTCGGGTTTCCTTGACGTCTCCGGTCCATTGCGCGGTGCGCTTCGCCCAGTCGTAGCCGCCGCTCGTGCGCCGCTTGCTGAGGAACACGCGCTTGACCGTGCTTTGCCCGAGCGGGCGATAGCGGCCATCGACCACGTCGAACACGGTGCTCTGCTCGAGGTTGAGCCCGGCGATGCGCAGCAGGCCGCCGCCTTTCATGGTCAGGTCCACGCGCCATCGGCCATCGGCGAGCGCAACCACCTGCATGGTCGCGGTGCCGAGCGAGCGGCCATGGTCGAACACCTGGTATTCGGCGACGAACGGCCGCAGTACCGGCACGGCCGCGGCCGGGGCTTCGCTGGCCGGCAGCAATTGCGACTGAGCCAAGGCTTCGCGCGCGGGCAATGTCGCGGACATCGCCGCAACCAGCGCGGCGCAGGAAATGGCATGGAGGCGCGTCATGGATGGCGCGTCGGTTCGATGAAAACGTCGGCGGACGATAGGTGCAGCGGCTTGAACAAGGGGTGACCATCGAGACACGCCTGGCCGTCGCGTTCAGCCAGCCGCCCGGCGACGGCCAGGCGCAGCGTCGCCAGCAGCAGCGGGTGTTCGCGCTGCAGCACGCGTTCGGCCAGCGTGTCGGCGGAATCGCCCGCATGGACCGGTACCACCGCCTGCGCGACCACCGCGCCCGCATCGAGTTCGGGCACGACGAAATGCACGCTGGCGCCGTGTTCGGCGTCGCCCGCCTTGAGCGCGCGCGCGTGCGTGCGCAGGCCGCGGTATTTCGGCAGCAAAGAGGGATGGATGTTGAGCGTGCGCCCGGCGAACCGTGCGACGAAACCATCGCCGAGGATGCGCATGTAGCCGGCGCAGGCGATCCAGTCCGGCTTCGCCGCGGCCACCGCGTCCGCCATGTCGGCGTCGAACTCCGCGCGATCCGCGTACGAACCGGCATCGCGCGACCAGCGCCGCGCTTCGTCGACGCGCAACAGCGCCTCGCATCCGGGCTTGTCGGAGAACACGCCGACGACTTCGGCATCGAGCGTGCCGCCGGCGATCGCATCGAGGATCGCCTGCAGGTTGCTGCCGCGGCCCGAGGCGAGCACCGCCAGTCGCGGCAAGGCGCCGGCCATCAGCGCGCGCCCATCAGCAATTGCGGCCACATCAGCAGCATCGCCACCACCAGGATCCATGCGAACACGCCGAACAGGCTGGCGAGCGCGAGTTGCCAGCCACCGAGCCGGCCGCGCAGGTCGGCGAGGAACGACAGCCAGTAGCCGCCGAGGAACAGGATTGCGAGCAGCCACGCGCGCAGCATCCATAGCGCCGCTTGCGGGATGGCGAAGGTCGCCACGAGCGCGATGAAGAACAGCAGGCTCGCGATCGCCAGCAGCCAGCGGCTGCGGCGGCCGAGGTCGGAGAGGCGGACGCCGATCAGCATGTCGCGCTCAACGGGGTTTCCTGCCCGCGACCACGGGGCGAAGCGCGGTCGCGATTCCACTTAACGGGTGGATCATGGCGTTCAATGCGCTGCCTGCGTTCCGGGTTCGGCGGGCGTTCCGAAGAACTCCGGCTTGAGCTGCCTGGCCAATGCGATCTCTTCGTCCGGCAGGAGGCGGCCGTAGGCGTGGTCGAAGTCCACCAAGGCGTTGAGTGCGCCTGCGCGGTCTCCCCCGGCGTCCATTTGCCGGATGCGTGCCAGTTCCGCGAGTGCGCCCTGTTGCAGGGTCTGCGCGCAGGTTTTGTCGGAGCCCGTGGCGCGAGGCGCCTCGAATGCCTTCAAGGCATCGAACAGCAGCACGGGTGTGAGCGGAGCATGTCCGGCGACGGTATGCCCGTTGTCGAAGACGCGGGCCACCGGCACGCAGTAGGCGCGCAAGGATTTGAGCGCGCGCTGTTGCTCGGAGAATGCCGGCTGGTCGTGGCTCGAAGTGGCGAATGCCATTTGCGAATGCGTGCGCAGCCGTTCCAGCAGTGCGCCGGCCGGAACTGGCAAAGCCCGCGTGCCGAGTTCGGCGGCACCCGAATTGACGATGACGCCGGTGAAGAGGTCCGGATAGGTGAACAGCAATCGCTGCGCGACCCGCGATCCCCCGGCCGACCCCGCGAGGTAAATCCGGTCCGGGTCCAGGTCGTAGGTCCGGCGGGCGTATTCGTAGGCGAGGAGGGCGAGGGGAATGCGCCGTCCGAGTTCGTCGGCGTCATCGCCGGCGTTGTCGGGACTGATCCAGATCAAGCCGGACGTATCGAGCACGTTGTTCAATTGCGCATCGAGGCGTGCCTTGGGCCGCGGATCGATGAACAGCAGCAGGCCATAGCGCCCGTCCGGGCCCGCCTTGGCGGGAGTGCGGATCAGCAGTTTTTCCGCGGTCGGATCGTGCAGGCCGAGCGCATCGGTCGCGCCGAGCTCGCGGAGTCTGCGCAGGACCTGGACGGCATCGAGCGGACTGAGCTGCCGCTCGACCAGTTTTTCCGTGGTGGACAAGGGGGACGGATCGGAGGGGATGACCCGCACGGGTTCCGCGGCGCGCGTCGTCGCCGGGAAGGCGAGGAGCAGGGCGACGATGAATGCAAGGACGCGGGGTTTCATGATTCAACCGATCCTCAATCGCTCGCCGTCGCCGGACTTGGTCACCCGGCCGATGCGCCAGTGCGCGAGGCCGAAGCGGTCGAGGTCGGATTCGATGGCGGCGACATCGTCCCGCGCGGCCATCAGCACGAAACCGACGCCGCAATTGAAGGTGCGCCACATTTCCTCGCGCGCGACGCTGCCTTCGCGCTGCAGCCAGTCGAACACCGCCGGCAGCGGCCACGACGAGGTGTCGATCTCCAGCCCGAATTCCTTCGGCACCACGCGGATGATCTTTTCCACCAGCGCGCCGCCGGTGACGTGCGCCATCGCGTGGATGTCGTGCCTGGCCAGCAATTCCAGCACCGGTTTGACGTAGATGCGCGTGGGTTCCATCAGCGCATCCGCGAGTTTCACGCCGCCGATATCCAGGTCCAGCGGATTGCCCGCGCGTTCCAGGATTTTGCGGATCAGCGAATAGCCGTTGGAGTGCGGGCCGCTGGAGGCGATGCCGATGAGCACGTCGCCTTCGCGGACCTTGCTCGAATCGATGAGCCTGGCTTTCTCCACCACGCCGACGGTGAAGCCGGCGAGGTCGTATTCGCCCGGCGGGTACATGTCGGGCATTTCCGCCGTCTCGCCCCCGATCAGCGCGCAGCCGGCGAGTTCGCAGCCCTTGGCGATGCCGGCCACCACCTGCACCGTGGTTCCGACATCCAGCTTGCCGGTCGCGAAGTAATCGAGGAAGAACAGCGGTTCGGCGCCCTGCACCAGCACGTCGTTCACGCACATCGCGACCAGGTCCTGGCCGATGGTGTCGTGGCGGTCCAGCTGCTTGGCGAGGATCAGCTTGGTGCCCACGCCATCGGTGCCGGAGACCAGCACCGGCTCGCGGTAGCGGTTCGACAGGTCGAACAGGCCTCCGAACAGGCCCACGCCGCCCAGCACTTCCGGGCGCATGGTGCGCTTCACCAGCGGCTTGATGCGCTCGACGACTTCGTTGCCCGCGTCGATGTCGACGCCGGCATCGCGGTAGGTCAGGCCGGCGGAGGCGGGTGGCTGGGGCATGGGGCCTCGCGGCGGAATGGCGTCGGAACCGCAATTTTAGCCTGCGCGGGCGCCGCGCATGGACGCGCTGGCCCGCCTGCGGCACCATTCCACCGTCACCGCAGTGCAGGATGCCGAATGCGCCTTTCGATCCGCTGGACCTGTCTCTTGGCCGGGCTGCTCGCCGCCGGAAGCGCGTTCGCGCAACGCGTGGAGGGCGATCGCGCCGGTGCCAGCGGCCCGTTCGACGCCGAAGTGCCGGTCAGCAGCCAGAACACCGCCGAACGCAATTCCGCGTTCGCGCGCGGGCTGGTGCAGGTACTGAACAATCTGTCCGGGGGCCAGGACGCCGCCGCGCAGCCCGGGGTTTCTGCCGAACTGAAGCGCGCCGCCGACTACGTCGACGACTACGACTACCGCCAGGACGAGGGGGTCTCCGCCACCACCGGCGCACCGACCTTCGGCACCACGCTGGTGGTGCATTTCGATCCGGCCAAGGTGCAGGAGATGGCCGGCGACCTCGGCCTGTCGGTGTGGCCGGAACCGCGGCCCAAGCCGGTGCTGTGGCTCGCCATCGACGATGGCAGCGGTCCGCGCCTGGTCGCGCTGGGGCAGGCGAACGCGGCGCGCTCCATCCTCGACCGCGCCAAGGCGCGCGGCTACAAGCTCGGCCTGCCGGCGGGCAATGCCGCCGAACTGGCCGCCGCCGGTGCGATTTGGCGTGGCGATACCGCCGCAATCGCGCGCATTTCCAGCCGCTACAGCCCGCCCATGCAGCTGATCGGCAAGCTCTCGCGCCAAGGCGCCGGCTGGCACGCGGACTGGACCCTGGTCGACAACGGCCGCGTGCTCTCGCGCTGGAGCGACGACGATGCCGATGCGCGCCGGGCGATGGCCTCGGGCGCGGATGGCGCCGCCAACGCACTGGTGAAGCGCTATGCCAGGCGCGGCGGGCCGGGCGTCGGCAGCCCGGGCAGCTATACGGTGAGTTTCGCCGGCATCGACAACGCAGACGATTACATCCGCCTGTCCGCGTTGCTGCAGAAGGTGTCGGTGGTGCGCGCGTTCCGCCCGGTGCACGCGATGCCGGGCACGCTGGACGTGCAGCTCGACCTCAGCACCGGCATCGCCGGTTTCCGCCGCCTCGCCGGCGATGCGCTGGAGCCCGCGGACACGACCGACGGCGCGCCGCCGGTGTTCCGCCTGCGCTGATGTCCGACCCGACGCCGCTGCACGAGATCGCGCGCTTCTACCGTCGCCTGCAGTGGACGGTGGTGGCGCTGCTGGTCGGCGTCCTGCTGTGGCTGCTGGCGCCGGTGCTGTCGCCGTTCGTCTTCGCCGCGCTGCTCGGCTGGCTCGGCGATCCGCTGGTCGACCGCATCGAACGCCGCGGCCTGTCGCGCAACACGGCGGTGCTGCTGGTGTTCGGCGGCATGATGCTGGTCCTGGTGCTCGCGCTGGTGCTGCTGTTGCCCTTGCTCGAACGCCAGATCATCACCCTCGTGCAATCGCTGCCGCGCTACCGCGACTGGCTGGTCGGCAGCGTGGTGCCGTGGCTCGAGCGCCGCACCGGCATGCAGTTGATGGCGTGGCTGGATCCGGAGCGGCTGATCGAACTCGTGCGTTCGCACTGGCAGCAAGCCGGCGGCATGGCCAAGACCGTGCTCGGCTACCTGTCGCGTTCCGGCTTCGCCCTGCTCGGCGTGGTCGCGAACGTGGTGCTGCTCCCGGTACTGACGTTCTTCTTCCTGCGCGACTGGGACCTGTTCGTGGAACGCGTCGCCGCGCTGGTCCCGCGCGACCACGAGGCGACGGTGGCGCGGCTGGCGCAGGCCTCGAGCGACGTGCTCGGCGGCTTCCTGCGCGGGCAGTTCCTGGTGATGCTGATCCTCGGCGTGCTCTACGGCATCGGCTTGTGGGCCGTTGGCCTGGACCTCGGCGTGCTGATCGGCGTGCTCGCCGGCCTGCTCACCTTCGTGCCCTACCTCGGTCCCGCCACGGTGGTCGTGTTCGGCGGGATCGCCTCGCTGGTGCAGTACGGCGACTGGCCGCACCTGCTCGGCGTGCTCGCGGTGTTCGGTGTCGGCCAGGTGATCGAGAGCTACTGGCTCACCCCGAAACTGGTCGGCGACCGCATCGGCCTGCATCCGGTCGCGGTGATCTTCGCCGTGCTCGCCGGCGGGCAGTTGTTCGGCTTCCTCGGCATGCTGCTCGCGCTGCCGGTGGCGGCGGTGGCGAACGTGCTGCTGCACTATGCGGTGGAACGCTACCGCGCGAGCCGCATCTACCAGGGCGAACAACCCGTGCCGGTGGTGATCCTGCCCGAAGGCGTCGCCGAGCCTGTTCCGCCGCCGCAGGATCCACCGCCGGCGTGAACCCCAGCGAAGACGCATCGCGCGGCCACGGGCAGCTCGCGCTGCAGCTGCGCATGCCGCCCGACCAGCGTTTCGACACCTTCGTCGCCGCTTCGCCCGCGGTACCGGCGCAGTTGCGCGCATTGGCGCACGGCGAATCGCGCGAGAACTTCTACGTCGAGGGCGCGCACGGCACCGGGAAATCGCATTTGCTGCGCGCGACCTGCACCGAGGCGGATGCGCACGGTCGCCATGTCGCTTATTTGCCGCTGGCTGCGCTGCGCGGCCGCCTGCGCGATGCGCTGGAACTGGTTGCCGGCCGCGACCTCGTCGCCATCGACGGCCTCGAAGCCATCGCCGGCGAACGCGAGGACGAAGTCGCGTTGTTCGACCTGCACAACCGCGCACGCGCCGATGGTATCGCCTTGCTGTATGCCGCAGAGGCCGCGCCCGCGGCACTGGGATTCGCGCTGCCGGATCTCGTTTCGCGCCTCGCGCAATGCCACCGCATCGCGCTGTCGTCGCTGGACGACGACGGCCGCCGCGAGGTCTTGCGCCTGCGCGCGCGTCACCGCGGCGTGGCCTTCGACGACGCGGCGATCGAGTGGATGATGACGCGCTGCAGCCGCGACCTGTCCGATCTTTCGGAATTGTTCGAGCGCCTCGACCATGCATCGTTGGCGGCGCAACGGCGGTTGACCGTGCCGTTCCTGCGCAAGGTGCTTGGGCAATTGCCGCTGTTGTGAGCGGCGCAAGGCGGCTCAGTCCTGCGATTTCTTGTCCGCCACGGGCATTTTGATCAGCGAGTAGGCGAGAAGAAGCAGGCCGAAAATCGCGACACAGATTCCATAGCCCCGTGCCCGTTCGATATCGACATATTCCCAAAACGAGGGCAGGTATTTTGCGCGGTCATGCCAGACCTCCATCGCCACCGGATGAAGAGCGGTCTCGGCCCCGGCGATCGAAACGAGTATTCCAAGGATAATTCCGAACCAGCTTCGTGCCTTTCTGGAGATGGCCGGCGATTTTGGCACGCTCCTGCATTCCGGCATCGCCTGGCCCGACCGCTGTTTGGCGACTTCATCTTCGCGATGGATCAATTCACCGATGTCGCTGTTGTTCGCAATCCCGTCGTCGAGGAGATCGTAGAGATTCGTGGTCCTGCGAATCCGGATTTCGTCCTTGTCAGGCATTCTGCCCGCCTTGACCCAGAGCCGCATCCAACTCCGCCAACCGCTCCGGCGTGCCTACGTCCGTCCATCGGCCGCGATGGTGTTCTCCCGTCACCGCGCCGCGCGCCATCGCCGCGCGCAGCAGCGGGGCGAGCTTGAAGCGCGGCGGGGTTTCGTTCACACCGGGCGCGTCGCCGATGATGTCGCGCCAGTCGTCGAACAGCGAGGGCCGGTAGACGCCGATGCCGGAGAAGGTGAGTTTTCCTTCTCCCTCCGGGAGAAGGTGGCGCGCAGCGCCGGATGAGGGTTCGGTATCGCCTAGATGTTTCGCTTCATCCGTACCCTCACCCCAACCCCTCTCCCGGCGGGAGAGGGGCTTGAACGCGAAATCCCCGCGCGGATGCTGCGGCGGGTTGTCGACGAGGACGAGGTGCGCATCGCCTTTCGGTTCGTCCGGCAGAAGCGAGAAGTCGTAATCGGTCCACACATCGCCGTTCACCGCGATGAAGGCTTCATTCCCCCCCGCCTTCGCGGGGGCAGGCTCGCGCAGGAAGGGCAGGGCGTTCCACATGCCGCCGCCGGTTTCCAGCGGGGTTGCGCCTTCGTAGATGCAATGCAGGTCGATACCCCAGCGGCTGCCGTCGCCGAGCGCGCGCGGGAACTGTTCCGCCAGCCACGAGGTATTGATGACGATTTCGCGTACGCCGATCGCCGCGAGTTTCTCGATATGCCATTCGATCAGCGGCTTGCCGCCGGCGACAAGCAGGGGCTTGGGCGTCGCATCGGTGAGCGGACGCATGCGCTCGCCGAGACCCGCGGCGAAGACCAGCGCCTTCACGCGCCCGCCTTCGCGAGCGCCGGCTTCACCGTGCGTTCCAGCAGTTCGCGCAGCGGATCGAGCTCGCGATGACGCGGAACGACCGCGTCCAGGTAGGCGATGAAGCGTGGCGCGTCGGCGATGTATTTCGATTTTCCGTCGCGATGGTGCAGGCGGGCGAAAATGCCGAGGATCTTGAGGTGCCGCTGCACGCCGAGCCAGTCGGCGTCGCGCAGGAAGGTCGCGAGGTCCGGCACCGGCAAACCGGCCGCGTGCGCACGCGCGTGGTAGCGGCGCAGCCAGTCGTCCACGCGTGCTTCCGGCCAGCTCAGGAACGCATCGCGGACCAGGCTGACCGGGTCGTAGGCGACCGGCCCGAGCACCATGTCCTGGAAATCCAGCACCGCCGGGCCGTCGGCGACGGGCATGAGGTTGCGCGGCATGTAGTCGCGGTGCGTGGGCACGCGCGGCTGCGCCAGCGCGTTGTCCATCAACCGCCGCTGCACGAGTTGCAGATGTTCGGCGTCTGCGCAGTCGAGCGTGATGCCGAGATGGCGTTGCAGGAACCATTCCTCGAACAGGCCCGCATCGCGTTTCAGCAGCGCTTCGCCGAACACCGGCAGGTCGCCGGGCACCGCGATGGATTGCAGGCGCAGCAACTGTTCGATGGCGGCGTCCATGTGCGCGTCCGCGTTCGCCGCGTCGACGACCTGCGCCATGGTCGGGCCGCCGAGGTCCTCGAGCAGCAGGAAGCCGTTGTCGACGTCGCGCGCCAGCACCCGCGGCACGCGCACGCCGCCGGCTGCGAGCAGGTCGCGGATGCGCAACCACGGGCGCACGTCCTCCTTGCCTGGCGGCGAATCCATGACGATCCGCGAGGGCGTGCCGCTGCTGCGCCAGTAGCTGCGGAAGCCGGCGTCCGTCGATGCGCGCTGCAGCGTGGCGCCCGCATCGTCCAGCGCGGCGCGGGCCCAGGCCAGGCGCGCATCGGCACGGGCATCGTCGCGTGCGGTCATCCGGGTTCCGTCGGGGCTGGTTCCGGGCCACAGGGTAAACTGCAGCCTCGCAGACCGGGAGGTGGACGTGGCGCGATTGCAGGCGGTGTTGCTCTCCGGAGGTTCGGGCACGCGGTTGTGGCCGCTGTCGCGCGAGGCCTATCCGAAGCAGTTCCTGCCGCTGGCCGGCGACGACACCATGCTGCAGGCGACCTGGCGGCGCGTGGCGCCGATCGCGCCATCGGCACCGATCGTGGTCGCGAACGAGGAACACCGCTTCCTCGCCGCCGAGCAGTTGCGCCTGGTCGGCGTTGCGGACCCCGCCATCGTGCTGGAACCGGTCGGCCGCAACACCGCGCCGGCGATCGCCGCGGCGGCGCTGCAGGCGATGGCCGCGGGTGACGATCCGCTGCTGCTGGTGCTGCCCTCCGACCACGTGGTGCGCGACGCCGATGCGTTCCGCGTCGCGGTACAGGCCGCGTCGCAGGCGGCCGAGCAGGGCGCGCTGGTCACGTTCGGCATCGTGCCCGACGCGCCGGAGACCGGATTCGGTTACATCCAATCGGAGCCAGGCGAAGGCATCCGCGAGGTGCTGCGCTTCGTCGAGAAGCCCGACGCCGGGACCGCGCAGCGCTATCTCGACGAGGGCGGCTACTACTGGAACAGCGGCATGTTCCTGTTCCGCGCCTCGCGCTACCTCGAGGAACTGCGCAAGTTCCGCCCCGACATCCTCGAAGCGACCACGCGCGCGTTCGACGCGGCGAAGCGCGACGGCGATTTCGTGCGCCTCGACAAGGACGCGTTCGCCGCCTGTCCCTCCGATTCCATCGACTACGCGGTGATGGAGAAGACCGATGCGGCGATGGTGTTGCCAGTGGACATCGGCTGGAACGACGTCGGTTCGTGGTCGGCGCTGTGGGACGTGAGCGAGCAGGACGGCGAGGGCAACGCCCACCATGGCGACGTGATCTCGGTCGATTCGCGCGACAGCTACGCCTACGCGCGGCGGCTGGTCGCGCTGGTCGGCGTCGACAACCTGGTCGTGGTCGAAACCGACGACGCGGTGCTGGTCGCGCGCAAGGATCGCGTGCAGCAGGTCAAGGACGTGGTGGCGAAGCTGAAGTCCGACCGGCGTTCGCAGGCCGCGCTGCACCGCGAGGTGCACCGGCCCTGGGGCAGCTACGACTCGGTCGACGTCGGCGACGGCTTCCAGGTCAAGCGGATCAAGGTGAAGCCGGGCGCGCGGCTGTCGCTGCAGTCGCACACGCGCCGCGCCGAGCACTGGATCGTGGTCCGCGGCACCGCGCGCGTGACCCGCGACAACGACGTGTTCGAACTGTTCGCCAACCAGTCCACCTACATTCCGATCGGCGCGAAGCACCGGCTGGAGAATCCCGGCACCGACATGCTGGAATTGATCGAAGTGCAGTCCGGCGATTACCTCGGCGAGGACGACATCGTCCGCTACGACGACGTCTACGGGCGCGTGGGCTGACGCTTGCGTCATCGCTGTGGGAGGGCCTTCAGGCCCGACGGCACGGTTTGTCGCGGCTGAAAGCCGCTCCCACAAAAAGCTGCTCCTACAAGAGCGATTCCGCAAAACGAAAACGCCCCGCATGCGCGGGGCGTTTCGTGTGCTTTGGTGCGCGATCCCGCGGGTCAGCGCTTGGCGCTCTTCGCGCGGATCGATTCGTAGATGAACAGCAACACGATGGCGGCGACGATGGCGACGACCCAGGTCATGATGCCGCCGAGGCCGAAGTTGGTCGAAGCCCAGCCACCGATCACCGCGCCGAGCACGCCGAGGATGATGGTCATGATCCAGCCCAGCGGATCCGCGCCGGGCTTGATCAGCCTTGCGAGGACGCCGATGACCAGACCGCCGATGATGTAGCCCAAGAATCCGCTGAACATGAACCCCTCCGGTCGTGTGGTGGTGGGTGCCGCGGCCGCATCCTAGCAAGCCGCGGCAGGCGGTGGGGCGGGCTCAGCAGCAGCCGTGGTCGCCGTGGTCGCTGCCCCCGGCCACCGCGGCCACGCCGCGGGTTTCGCCGCGCGCGCTGGCCGCCTGGTGTTCGGCCACGACGTGGGCGACGCAGGCGGTGACGCGCTTGCCCATGGGGATGTGCAGGAATTCGTTCGGGCCATGCGCATTGGAATGCGGGCCGAGCACGCCGGTGATCATGAACTGCGCGCCCGGGAACTTCTCGCCGAGCATGCCCATGAACGGAATGGTGCCGCCTTCGCCCATGTACATCGCCGGCTTGCCGAAGTACGCCTCGCTGGCATCGGCGATCGCGCGTTCCAGCCACGGCGCCAGCGCCGGCGCGTTCCAGCCGGTCGAGGCCTTTTCCAGCGACAGCGTGACCTTGGCGCCGTTCGGCGGATCGCGCAGCAGCGCATCCTGCAGCAGTTCGCCACCGCGCTGGCCTTCCAGCGTGGGCGGCAGGCGCAGCGACAGCTTCACCGAAGTGAACGGCCGCAGCACGTTGCCGGCCGAAGCCAGCGGCGGGATGCCGTCGACGCCAGTGATCGACAGGGCCGGGCGCCAGGTGCGGTTGAGCACCAGTTCGGTGTTGTCGGCGTCCATCGCGGTCATGCCGGGCAGGAACGGGAACTTGTCGTGGACCTCGTTGCCGAGCACCTCCGCGACTTTCCTTGCCTGCGCAAGCCGATCGTCGGGAATCTCGACGTGCAGGCCGTCGACCAGGATCTTGCCGGTGTCCTCGTCCTCGATCCGCGAGAGCAATTGCCGCAGCAGGCGGAAGCTCGAAGGCACGATGCCGGAGGCATCACCCGAGTGCACGCCTTCCTCCAGCACCTGCACGGTGAGGTTGCCGCCGGCGAGGCCGCGCAGCGAGGTCGTGCACCAGAGTTGTTCGTAATTGCCGCAGCCCGAATCCAGGCATACCACCAGCGAAGGCTTGCCGATGCGGTCGGCGAGGTGGTCGACGTAGGCGGGCAGGTCGTAGCTGCCCGATTCCTCGCAGGCCTCGATCAGCACCACGCAGCGCGCGTGCGCCACGCCCTGCGACTGCAATCCCTCGATCGCCGCGAGCGAACCGAAGATCGCGTAGCCGTCGTCCGCGCCGCCGCGGCCGAACAGCTTGTCGCCCTTGAGCACCGGTTCCCACGGGCCGAGGCCTTCGTCCCAGCCGGTCATCTCCGGCTGCTTGTCGAGGTGGCCGTAGAGCAGCACGCAATCGTCGTCGCTGCCGCCGTTCGCCGCCGGGATCTCGATGAAGATCAGCGGCGTGCGGTTCTCGAGGCGCACCACCTCGAGCTTCAGGCCGGGGATCGGCCGCGCCTTCGCCCAGCCCGCGAGCTGCTGCACCGCGCGTTCCATGTGCCCGTTCTTCACCCAGTCGGCGTCGAACATCGGCGACTTGTTGGGAATGCGGATGTAGTCGACCAGCTGCGGGACGATGTCGCCGTCCCAGGCCCGGTCGATGTGCTGCTGCAACTGCTTGGCATCCATGTGTCGGCGTTCCTGCGGAATTCGTCAGGCAATTCTAGCGCCTGCCCCGGATCGGGCTTTTCCGAGGCCGCGGAGCGGCGGCTTCCGGCGCCGCGCGGCCGGTTGCGCGATGGGACGGCCGAGGCCCGCGCGGGAAAGTGTCTCCACGGCGCGGGGCACGCGCCGCACTACCCATCCAACCGACACGGAGACCGCCATGAACCTGTTCAAGACCGCCTGCACGACCCTGCTGCTCTCGCTGGCCTTCGCCGGCAGCGCCTTCGCCGCCGACAAGGTCAACCTCAACACGGCCGATGCCGCCACACTCGACCGCGTGCTGGTCAACGTCGGCCCGGCCAAGGCCGAGGCCATCGTCGATTACCGCAAGCAGCACGGCGCCTTCCACAGCCCGGAAGAGCTGGCCATGGTCAAGGGCATCGGCCTGAAGACCGTCGAGAAGAACCGCGACCGCATCATCGTCGCCCCGGCGCGTCCCGTCGCCCCGGCCGCCAAGCCGGGCGCGGTCGCCAAGCGCTGATCCGCGGCGGATCCGAACCCGCTCCCGGTCGCGGCGACGCGGCCGGGAGTTTTCGTTCCCGGCCCATCGAATACGCGGCCGGGCCTACACTCGGGGCATGGGCGAACCGCTTTCCCGCATCGTTCCCGCCAACGAGTACCAGCGCGTGCGCTGGAAGAACGGCCTCGGATGGACGCGCGAAATCGCGCGCTTCCCCGACGCCGACGATTGGGACTGGCGGTTGTCGATCGCCGAGATCGAACGCGACGCGGAGTTCTCCGCCTTTCCCGGCATCGAGCGCGAACTGGTGCTGTTGTCGGGCAACGGCGTGCGGCTGGTCTTCGACGACGGCGAAACGCATGAACTGCATCCGCCCCACGACCGGCTGCGCTTCGCCGGCGAACGCAAGCTGCGCGGCGAGCTGATCGACGGTCCCACCCACGACTTCAACCTGATGTGGCGACGCGAACGGCTCGATGCGCAACTCTGGCACCGGCCGCTGGTGGGCACGATGGTGCTGTTCGTCGATGCCGGCGAAACCTGGGCCGTGCATCTGCTGGCGGGCGAAGCGCGCTTTGCGGACGCCTCCGGCCTGGGCCGGATGGAGGCGGGCGACACCGCGTTGCTGCACGCGGGCGGCGAACGCGTGCGCCACGTACTCGATGGCGCCGGCGAAGTCCTGCTGGTTCGATTGCAGCCTAGATCTGGCTAGAGCAGCGCCGGGATCACGACCAGCAAGAACGCTGCGGACGATACGCAGAACACGCTCAGCAGCATCTGCCGGTAGCTGCGGCCGCGCGCCCACATCCAGATGCCGGACAGGCCGAGCAGCACCATCGCGATGGCGAAACTGTCGGACAGCACGCGCCAGCCGATGCCGCCACCAACGGTCTTGTGCAAGCGGTTGATGGCGGCGAGGAAACTCTGGTGGCTACGCTTGAGTTCGGCTTGGTCGCCGCCGGGCGTGTATTCAAGTTGCCAGGAATCGGCGGCGGTGCCGCCGGAAAGATTCCACTTCGGCGCGGGCGCATCGCCGCCGCGCTGGCCGCGCGGTTCCCCGCGTTCGCCGCCGCGGCCGCCGGGACCGCCCTTGCGGATGGACTGCACGTCGAGGTGCTGCGTGCGCTGCAGCCAGAGCGAGAGTTGTTCCGGGCTCGTGCGCGCTTCGGCCGGGATCTGCAGCACGCTCGAACCGGTCTCGCTGCTCTTGCCCTGCGGCCATGCGTTTTCGCCGATGCGATGGTTCAGCACCAGGCCGGTGCTGCCGTACAGCACCGCGGCCAGCGCGCCCCAGGCGCCGATCCACAGGTGGATTTGCCGGATCCAGCGATAGCTCTTGTGGTGGTTGAAGATCGCGGGGCCGCGCTTGGCCTGTGCATTCGGATTCATCGGATCGTCGTCTATTCCCGGGAATGGAACGTTGGGCGTTCAGGTCTCGGCCCATTGCCGCAGCAGGTTGTGGTACACGCCGGTGAGCCGCAGCACCGCCTCGGCATCGGCGCCATCGGCGCGCAGCCGTTCGATCGCCCCGTCCATCTCGAACAGCATGCCGCGGCGCGCATCGTCGCGGACCATGCTTTGCACCCAGAAGAACGAAGCCAGGCGCGCGCCGCGCGTCACCGGCGCGACCCGGTGCAGGCTGCTCGACGGGTACAGGATCAGGTCGCCGGCGGGCAACTTCACCTCGTGCTCGCCGTAGGTGTCGCTGACGAGGAGTTCGCCGCCGTCGTATTCGCCGGGATCGTTGAGGAACAACGTGCACGACACGTCCGAACGCACGTGGCCGCCGTCGCCCGCGCGCATCACCGCGCCATCGACGTGGAAGCCGTATTCGCCGCCGCCCTGGTAGCGGTTGAAGCGCGGCGGCAGCGTCTTCAGCGGCAGCGCCGCGGCGAAGTACAGCGGACTGCGCGCCAGCGCCGCGAGCACGATGCGCGCCAGTTCGGCGCGTACCGGCGAGGCTTCGGGCAACTGTTCGTTGCGCTTCACCCGCGCGCCCTGCGCGCCGACGGTCTCGCGGCCGTCGGTCCAGTCCGCGGCGCCAAGCGCACCGCGAAGGTGCGCCAGTTCGTCGCGGCCCAGGATGTTCGGTATGTGCAGCAGCATGCGTTGGCCCGGGTGGGTGCAGTCCTCAGAAACGGTAGTCGAGGCTGAGCAGGAACGAGCGCGGCGCCCCGGGCAGGTAACGGTAGCCGCTCTTGTTGATGGAGGCCACGTACTTCTTGTCGAACAGGTTGTAGGCGTTGAGGCGGATGTCCAGCCTGTCGTTCACCGGATACGACACGATCGCATCCCACACTGTCCACGACTTGGTGAACGCGGGCGTGCCCACCGCGCCGTCGGTGCCGCGGTGCAGGCCTTCGTTGTAGCGCAGACCGCCGCCGACGGTCAGGCCGAACGGCAGGCGGTAGGTGGTCCAGCCGGTGAAGCTGTCGCCCGGGGTGTAGGCCAGGTCGAGCGAACCGTCGGAAGTGACCGGCGGGCCCTGTTCGACCGTCGCGTCCTGGTGGGTGTAACCGGCCGACACCGACCAGTCGTCGGTGATGTTGCCGACAGCGGACAGCTCGACGCCCTTCACCCGCTTCTCGCCCTGCTGGTAGAAGCCGCCGATGCCGTCGCTGATCACCTCGTTGCTGACCGTGGTCTGGAACAGCGCCATGTCCAGGGCGAGGGTGTCGTCGAGCAGCGACCACTTGGCGCCGACCTCGAAGGTCTTCGCTTCCTGCGGGTCGTAGGCGATGTTGTTGGCGCTGTTCGTCGCATCGCTGAGCTGGAAGTTGGCGCCGCCGGGCGGTTGCTGCGAGATCGCGTAATCCGCGTACAGACTCACGTCCTCGCTAGGCTTGTACACCGCGCCGAGTTTCCAGTTGAACAGCGTGTCCGAATCGCTGAAGTCGGCGGTGGAGACGATGGTGCCGTCCGCGGTTCCGGCCGGGCAGGCTACCCCGCCGCGCGGAACCGGCGTCGCGGTCGTGCAGACGGCATTCGCCGAATAATCGGTCTTGTAGTGATCCAGGCGCAGGCCGGCGGTGAGCAGGAAGCGCTCGCCGAACTTCAGCGTGTCGAACGCGTAGGCGGACGTGGTGTCGGTCTTGCCGCGCGACCGCGCGCCGTTGCGGCCCCAGGCCAGCCCGGTGGCGTTCCAGTCCGGATCGTAGAGGTTGGCCGGCGTCCAGGCGCTGCCGGCGACGACCGCCACGGTCGGCTGGTACTGCTCTTCGCGCGCGAATTCCAGGCCGGTGCTGAGGTTGTGTTCGACGCCGCCGGTGGCGAAGTCCGCGCGCAGGTTCAACTGGTCGGTGAGGATCTTGTTCTCGACCTGCTTCAGCGTCGGCAGGCCGCGCGCCAGGGTGCAGGTCGACAGATCGGCCGGATCGGCGCAGAGCGTGCCGACGTTGTCGCTCCTGAACGATGTCAGCAGGTAGTCCTGATCGGTCTTGCCCCAGCGCGCGATGTTGCTCAGGCGCACGTTGTCCGAGACATCGTGCTCGAAGCGCAACGTCGCCATCCGCGCGGTCACGTCGTCGTGGTCGGCACGGGTGCCGTAGAAGTTCTGCGGATCGACAGGATGCCCGGAAAGGTTCTCCATCCCCGGCTGCGGTTCCCATCCCGGCAGGCCGATCGTGGGCACGAAGCCGTCGGGCACGTTGTCCTGCTTCACGTACAGCAGGTCGATCCAGAAGCGCGTGTCGGTGCCCAGGCCGAAGCCGAGCGAGGGCGCGATGCCCCAGCGGCTGTTGTTGACGTGGTCGCGGCCGGGGACGTCGCTGTCCTGCCACATCGCGTTGATGCGCAGCGCGGAGGTTTCGCCAAGCGCCTGGTTCCAGTCGGCGGTCGTGCGTTTCTGGCCGTCGGTACCGGCGGAAACCGTGCCCGAAACCGCCTCGCCCAGCTTCGCTTGCTTGCTCACCAGGTTGATCGCGCCGGTCGGCGCGGAACGGCCGTTATCGGTGCCGGCCGGGCCCTTCAGCACTTCCACCTGTTCGATGTTGAACACGTCGCGCGAAATGCTGCCGAGGTCGCGCACGCCATCGACGAACAGGCTGCCCGAGGTGTCGAAGCCGCGCATGTAGATCGCGTCGCCGGTGTTGGTCGAGCCGTTTTCGCCGGCGTAGAACGTGCCGACGCCCGGGGTATTGCGCAGCGCATCGGTGAGCGAAGTCGCGCCCTGCTGGTTGAACAGGTCGCTGCTGATGACCTGGATGGTCTGCGGCGTGTCCTGCAACGGCTGGGTGTACTTCGGCGAAGAGGACTTGTCGACGACAGGCGAGCGCTTCCCGACCACTTCCACCTTGTCGAGGGTGGCCGAATCGCGGTTCCCGCCGTCGGCGCCGTCCGCGTCGGCGGCATGGGCCGCGACCGGGAGGGCCATCGCCAAGCTGGCGGCGAGGGTGGCGACGGGCAGGGCGGCGGCGTGCTTGCGGGAGCGGACGTAGCGCATCGGGGATGGTTCGGCCTGTGGGAGGGGCCGACATTCTAGATGCGAATCATTCGCAATCGCAAATGGTTTTCACTCGCTATCCGCGGTCGTCTCGGGTCCAGACCGCGCCGTCTTCCACCCTGGTCGGGAATTTCGCCACCGGTGCATAGGCGGGAGCGTTGAGCGCGTGGCCATCGCGCACGTCGAACTTCGATCCGTGCAGCACGCATTCGATGGTCGCGGCTTCGGCGTCGAACGGTCCCGCGGACAATTCGAAATCCTCGTGGCTGCAACGGTCCTCGAGCGCGTAGTAATCGCCATCGAGATTCACCACGAGGATCGGGGTATCGCCGTCCCAGGCCACCGCGGTTTCGCCGGGCAGCAGTTCGCCGGTCGCGCAGACGCGCACCCAGCGTTCGCTCATAGCGCCTTCTCCAGCACTTCGAAGCGCAGGTCGTCGCGCTTCGGGATGCCGAAGCGCGAATCGGTGGCGGGGAAGGGCTTCTTGATGCCGGTGCGGCGGTAACCGCGGCGTTCGTAATACGCGATCAGTTCCTCGCGCACGTCGATCACGGTCATGCGCATCGCCGGCAGTCTCCAGTCCTCGCGCACCACGCGTTCCGCCTCGGCCAGCAACTGCTTGCCCAAGCCCGCGCCCTGCAGGTCGGGGCGGATGGAGAACATGCCGAAATAGCCGGCACCGTCCTCGATGCTCACGTGCGCGCAGCCGAGCAGCACGCCATCGCGTTCGGCCAGCAGCACGCGGCTGTCAGCGCGGGTGATGTCGCCGCGCAGCACTTCCGGATCAATGCGGTTGCCATCGAGCAGGTCGGCTTCGGTGGTCCATCCGGCGCGGCTGGCGTCGCCGCGGTAGGCGGAGGTGACCAGTGCGACCAGCGCCGGGATGTCGGCTTCGACGGCATCGCGGAACAGGATCCGGTTCATGCCAGCAGCGTCCTCGCCTTGCGCAGCGCGGCGACGAAGGCTTCGACCTCCGCGTGCGTGTTGTAGAACGCGAACGAGGCGCGGCAGGTGGCGGGCACGCCGTAGAACTGCATCAGCGGATGCGCGCAGTGGTGGCCGGAGCGCACCGCCACGCCCTCGAGGTCGAGCAGGGTGGCGAGGTCGTGCGCGTGCGCGCCGTCGAGCAGGAAGCTGACCACCGCGGCCTTGTCCGGCGCGGTGCCGATGATGCGCAGTCCGTCGATCTTCGACAATTCTTCGGTCGCGTGCGCCAGCAATTCGGTTTCGCGCGCGGCGACGCTCGCCATGCCGAGCTGCGAAAGGTAATCCACGGCCGCGCCGAGGCCGACGTGGCCGGCGATGTTCGGCGTGCCGGCCTCGAACTTGTGCGGCGGGTCGTTGAACACGGTGCCGTCGAAGCGCACTTCGCGGATCATCTCGCCGCCGCCGAGGAAGGGCGGCATCGCCTCGAGGTGCTCGCGCCGCGCCCACAGCGCGCCGGTGCCCGTCGGGCCGCACATCTTGTGCCCGGTGAAGGCGTAGAAATCGCAGCCGATCGCGGCGATGTCCACCGGCATGTGCGGCATCGCCTGCGAGCCGTCGACGACGATAGTGATGCCGCGCTTGCGCGCCTCGCGGCAGATTTCGCGTACCGGATTGATGGTGCCCAGCACGTTCGACACATGCGCCACGCCAAGGATTTTCACGTCCGGCGTCATCGCCGCGCGCAGCGCATCGAGGTCGAGCGTGCCGTCTTCGCGGATCTCCGCGACCTTGATCGTCGCGCCCGTGCGTTGCGCGACCAGCTGCCACGGCACGATGTTGGCATGGTGCTCCATGCGCGTGAGCAGGATTGAGTCGCCGGGCTTGAGCCGCGGCAACGCCCACGAATACGCCACCAGGTTGATCGCGAACGTGGTGCCGCTGCACAGCACTAGGTCGTCGGCACGGACGTTGGCGAAGGCGGCGAGCTTGTCGCGCGCGGCTTCGTAGGCTTCGGTCGCCTCGCTGCCGAGCGCGTGCACCGCGCGGCTGACGTTGGCGTTGCGCTGGCGGTAGAAATCGTCGACGGTTTCGATCACCGCTGCCGGCTTCTGCCCGGTGTTCGCGGAGTCCAGGTAGACCAGCGGCTTGCCGTGCACTTCGCGCCGCAACAGCGGAAAATCCGCGCGGACCGCGTCCCAGTCGATGCTCACGCCGCGATCCTCGACAACGCGCGGTCCAGCACCGCGTCGAGCTGCGCGCGCAGCGTTTCGTCATCGACGCCGGCGACGATCTCGCGGCAGAACGCGGCGGTGAGCAGGCGCCGCGCATCGGCTTCCGGAATGCCGCGCGAACGCAGGTAGAACAGCGCGACCGGATCGAGCTGGCCGACGGTCGCGCCGTGCGCGGCCTTCACCTCGTCGGCGTGGATCTCGAGTACGGGTTGGGTGTCGACCTCCGCGTTCTCCGACAGCAGCAGGTTCTTGTTCGACAGCGCGGCTTCGCTCCCGTCGGCGCCGGCGCGGATCACGATGCCACCATGGAACACGGCGCGCGAACGCCCCGCGCCGAGCCCGCGCCACGCGAGCGAGGATGTCGTGTCGCGCGCGATGTGCTCGATGCCAAGGCGGGTATCGACGTGGCGGCGCCCGTCGGCGAACAGCACGCCGTCGGCGCGCAGCCGGGCACCTTCGCCTTCCAGCCGCACATTGAGTTCGTGCCGCGACAGCGCCGCGCCGAGTTCCAGGTCGATGCGGCGATAGCCTGCGTCGCGGGCCAGCACCGCGTCGGTGCGCGCGAACAGGGTCGCGCCCAGGGCCTCGTCCTGCAGTCGCGCATGCCGCAGTGCGCTGCCGGTGGCGAGGTGCACATGCATCAGCGCATTGCCGAGGTTGGCGTGCGCATCCTGCGCGAAGTGGTGTTCGACCACGCTCGCGGACGCGCCGCGCCGCAGTTCGATGAAATGCCGTGCGTGCCAGGCGCTGTCGGTCCCGGTCGAGGCGCCGACGAATACCAGGTGGATCGGCGTGTCGACGCATACGCTTTCGTCGATGCGCAGCACCACGCCTTCGCGGGCAAGCGCGGCGTTCAGCCGCGCGAACACCTCGTCTATGCGTTCGAAACGCCTTTCGAGGAAATTCGATTTGCGTGCATCATCCTGCATCACCTGCGACAGGGGCCGCAATTCGACACCGGCGGGAAGCCCGTCCTTGTCGGAAAAATCTTCCGCGAACACGCCGTTGACGAACACCAGTCGCGGCGCGGGAATGCCGGCAAGCAGGGCGGGATCGATCGCGGCGGTTGCCGCCGCAGGCGCGAACGCGCGTCGTTCCAGCGCGCGCAGCGGCGTGTATTTCCAGCTTTCGCTGCGCGGGCCGGGCAGGCCGTCGCGCAACGCGGCCTCGAGCGCGGCGCGGCGCGCACAGTCGCCTTCGAAGCCCGACGCCAGCGAATCCAGCAATGCGCTCATGTCAGGCGGCCGCCTCCGGCGCCACGCGGTCCTTCACCCATGCGTAGCCGTGCGCTTCCAGTTCCAGCGCGAGCTCCGGACCGCCGGTTTCGACGATGCGCCCGTCGGCGAGCACATGCACCACGTCCGGCCTGATGTAGTCGAGCAGGCGCTGGTAGTGGGTGATGACGAGGAAGGCGCGATCGGGCGAACGCAACGCATTCACGCCTTCGGCGACGGACTTCAGCGCATCGATGTCGAGGCCGGAATCGGTTTCGTCGAGGATCGCCAGCTTCGGTTCCAGCACCGCGAGCTGGAAGATTTCGTTGCGCTTCTTCTCGCCGCCGGAGAAACCTTCGTTCACGCCGCGGTTGAGCAGGGTGTCGGGCAGGTGCAGCACCTTGATCTTCTCGCGCACCAGCTTGAGGAACTGCATGGAATCCAGTTCCGGCTCGCCGCGCGCCTTGCGTTGCGCGTTGAGCGCGCTGCGCAGGAAGTAGGTGTTGTTCACGCCCGGGATCTCGACCGGGTACTGGAAGGCGAGGAACATGCCTGCGGCGGCGCGTTCCTCCGGTTCGAGTTCAAGCAGCGGCTTGCCGTCGAATTCGACCGAACCCGCGGTGACTTCGTAGCCGTCGCGCCCGGCGAGGATGTTGCCGAGCGTGGACTTGCCGGCGCCGTTCGGGCCCATGATCGCGTGCACTTCGCCGGGCTTCACCTCGAGCGAGAGGCCCTTGAGGATTTCGCGGCCGGCGACGGACGCGTGGAGGTTTTCGATCTTCAGCATGTTCGGTCGCTCAGGGTTGCAGCAGCCAGGCCTTGCGCGAGACCTGCAGACGCGGGTCGTACCCTCCCGCGAGCAGGATGCGTCCGTCGGACAGGCGGGTAGCGGTGGTGAAGGAAAGCTTCGCGCCCAGGTCGACGCGGACCGGATCGAAGCGCATCGCGGTCGTGCTCAGCCGCTCGGGGGAACGGCCGCTGCCGGCCACCAGCGCGGTACCGTCGCCGAGCGCGACCACGCTGTCGAGGAATTTGTAGCGGCCGTCCGCCATGCCCGGACCGGGCGAGGTGCGTGGCTCGCCCTCGCGCCAGAGTTCGGTGTCGGCGTACTGGCTCTCGTATTCGCGGGTTCCCGCGCCGCCGATCACCAGCACGCCCTCGCCGACCCGGATCGCGGCATGCTTGTGGCGCGCCTTGCGCAAGGAGCCGGCGGGCGAGAAGCGCCGCGTCGCCGGATCGTAGATTTCGATCGAATCGAGCAGTCGCCCGCGCTCCGACGAGCCGCCCACGAGCAGCACCCGCCCATCCGCAAGCAAGGTCGCGGTGTGCGACATCCGCGGCGCGCCCATGTCGGCCACGGCGATCGAGCGGCCGCTGCGCGGGTCGTAGAGTTCCGCGCTCGCGCTACGCTGCATCGCGCCCGCATAACCACCTGCGACGAGTACGGTGCCGTCGTGCAATGCGGTGGCGCTGAAACCATCCCTGGCGTGCAGCAATCGACCGTGCACGGAGAAGCGATGGCTCTCGGGATCGTAGCGCTCGACGCTCGCGGTGGCGCCATCCGGCGTCCAGCCGCCGAACAGCAGGATGGAGCCATCGCGCAGCGGAACTGCGCGATGGCCGGCGCGCGCCTGCGCCAGCTTGCCGGCGCTCGCGAAGGAAGCGGTCGCCGGATCGAACAGCACGGCATCGTCGCTGATGCCTTCTTCGCAACCCTGCGCATGGCAGCCGCCGGCGAGCAGCACGCTACCGTCGCGCAGCAGGGACGCGCTGTGCGCCGCGCGCGGGGAAGGCATGTCGGGCAGGGCGCGCGACGAGACGGGTCGTTCGACGCGGGCAACGACCGGAGCGGCGGCCGCGAACAACAGGGCACAACCGGCCACGAGCCATGGCGGCATCCGCTTCATCCCACCGCTCCTTCCAGGCTCACTTCCAGCAGCTTCTTCGCCTCCACCGCGAATTCCATCGGCAGTTCGCGGAAGACCTGCTTGCAGAAGCCGTCGACGATCAGGCTGACCGCGTCTTCCTCGGAAATCCCGCGCGAACGGCAGTAGAACAGCTGGTCGTCGGAAATCTTGGAGGTGGTCGCCTCGTGCTCCACCGTCGCGTTGGGGCGCTTGACCTCGATGTAGGGGAAGGTGTGCGCGCCGCACTGCTTGCCGATCAGCAGCGAATCGCACTGGGTGTGGTTGCGTGCGCCTTCCGCGCTGCGTTCCACCTTCACCAGCCCGCGATAGCTGTTCTGCCCGCGCCCGGCGCTGATGCCCTTGCTGACGATTTTCGACTTGGTGCGCTTGCCGACGTGGATCATCTTGGTGCCGGTGTCGGCCTGCTGGCGATGGTGGGTCAGCGCGACCGAATGGAATTCGCCGACGCTGTCGTCGCCGAGCAGCACGCAGCTCGGGTACTTCCAGGTGATCGCGGAACCGGTTTCCACCTGCGTCCACGTCACCTTGCTGCGCGCGCCGCGGCATTCGGCGCGCTTGGTCACGAAGTTGTAGATGCCGCCGCGGCCTTCCTCGTCGCCGGGATACCAGTTCTGCACGGTCGAATACTTGATCTCGGCATCGTCCAGCGCGACCAGTTCGACGACGGCCGCGTGCAACTGGTTTTCGTCGCGCATCGGCGCGGTGCAGCCTTCGAGGTAGCTGACGTAGGCGCATTCCTCGCAGATGATCAGGGTACGCTCGAACTGGCCGGTGTGGCCGGCATTGATGCGGAAATAGGTGCTCAGTTCCATCGGGCAACGCACGCCGCGCGGAATGAATACGAAGCTGCCGTCGGAAAACACCGCGGAATTGAGCGCGGCGAAATAGTTGTCGCCGGTCGGGACGACGCTGCCGAGGTATTGGCGCACGAGGTCCGGGTGTTCGCGGATCGCCTCGGACATAGAGCAGAACACGATGCCCTTCTCGGCCAGTTCCTTGCGGAAGGTGGTGCCGACGCTGACCGAGTCGAACACCGCGTCGACCGCGACGTCGGCGAGCTTCGCACGCTCGTGCAGTGGCACGCCGAGCTTGTCGTAGGTGTCGAGCAGTTCCTGCGGCACCTCGTCCAGAGAGGCGTATTTCGCCTTGGGCGCGGAGTAGTAGCTGATCGCCTGGAAATCGATCGGCGCGATGTTCAACTTCGCCCAGTGCGGAACCGGCATCGTCAGCCAGTGGCGATAGGCGGCGAGCCGCCATTCGGTCATCCACTCGGGTTCGTCCTTCTTCGCCGACAGCGCGCGGATGATGTCTTCGGACAGGCCCGGCGGCAGCGAATCGGATTCGATTTCGGTGACGAAGCCGGCGTCGTAGCGGCGGCCGAGCTGCTCGAGGATTTCCTGGTTCTTTTCGACGGTGGTTTCGATGGCCATGCATGCGCTCCTCACGCCGTCGCCAGCGTGGCGGGAATGGCGCGTGGAGCGCGGGCGGGCGGGGCGAGCATCTCCGCCAGCGTGACCTTGCGCAGCGCATCGGCGACCACGTCGTTGATGCGGCGCCAGTTGGCGCGCACGCCGCAGGAGCTTTCGATGCCGCAAGCGCCGGCATGAACGCTGCATTCGGTCATGCCGAGCGGGCCTTCCAGTGCCTCGACGATGTCGACCAGGGTGATGCGCGTGGCGGGACGGGCGAGGCGGTAGCCGCCGCTCGCGCCGCGGAAGGCTTCGACCAGGCCGGCCTGCGCCAGCGGTTTGAGCACCTTGGCCACGGTCGGCGCCTCGAGGCCGGCCTCCTCGGCCAGCCCGGCCGCGCTCAGCACTTCGCCGGGCCGCGCGGCGAGCACGGTCAGGACGAGGGTGGCGTAGTCGGTGAGCTTGGTGACGCGGAGCATGGCGGGAAACCTTGAAACCGTACCGAAATTGTACGCTTTCGGCCCGAACCGCTCAAATCCGCCGCCGCGCGGGCATGACAGCCATCACCCGCGATGGCTGACGGCTGCGAATGGCGCGCGCAGGCACGCTGCGGAGAATCGCTTTCGTCCCTTCCGGACCAGGAACCGCGATGAGCACCCAGACCCGCAGCCCGTTCGAAACCTCCCTGCATTCGGCCGCCAGCCAGCTGGTCGAGCGTGCCGCCGCATTGCCGGCCGAAGCCGGGCGCCCGCAGGTGTTGCGCTGGCTGCTGGCGATCGGCGCGTTGTTCGTCGCCTGGCGCCTGTGGCGCGGGTTGAAGCCGTTCCTGTGGGCGCTGTTCGGGCTGTTCGCGATGCGCTGGTTCCTCGGCGGCTGAAGCGGGGATCAGGCATCGCGCAGCAGCAACACCGCGCGCAGTCCGCGCGGCGCGTTCGCGAGCAATTGCAGTTCGCCGTGGTGCTGGCGCGCGATGCGGTCGACGATGGCGAGCCCGAGCCCGGTGCCGCCGGCACTGCCGTCGTGCACGAACGGCTGGCGCACGCGCCTCGCGGCATCGTCGGAAATCCCGGCTCCCTGGTCGGCGACCTCGATCCGCCACGCGTCGCCGTCGCGGCGCAGCGACAGCGAGAACGTCGGTTCGCCGTGGCGCTCGGCGTTGCCGATCAGGTTTTCGATCGCGCGCAGCAAGGCCATCGGCCGGCCGCGCATGTGCGCATCCGCCGGGATCTCGGCTTCCCAGTCCTGCGCGGCGGCGGCGAGCGCATTGCGGCAGGTCGCCGCGAGGTCGACGCCTTCGACGCCTTCGTCGCGGCCGTCGCGCGCATAGGCGATGAATTGCGAGAGGATCGCGTCGATCTCGCCGATGTCGCGTTCCATGCCGTCGCGCAAATCGGGATCGGTGTCGGGCAACAGCGCCAGTGCGTACTGCACCCGGGTCAGCGGCGTGCGCAGGTCGTGCGAAATCCCCGCGAGCATGAGTAGCCTCTCGCTCGCGGCTTCGCGCACCTCGCCGCTGGCGCGCAGCAGCACCGATTGCAATTCGCGCACTTCGCGCGGCGCACCGGCCCCGCCGAGGCCGACGTCCTCGCCGCGCATCAGCGCGGGCGCCGCCGCCGCCAGTTCCTTCAACGGCTGGGTCAACCGCCGCGCGAAATACGCCGCCGCCAGCCAGACCAGCAACGCGCAACTGGCCAGCAGCAGCACCGAGAATTGACGCGCGCCCTCGCGCGTGCCCTGGGCGAAGGACACCCACAGGGGTTGCCTGGTATCGAGCTTCAGCCACAACGCGTCCCCGCGAGGACCGGGACCGGTGGCGACATCGCGGTCGCCGAGGACGTGGCGCGCGCGTTTTTCGATCAGCGAGAACCAGGGCGAATTGTTCTCCCGGACCGCATCCGGCGGCTGGGTGCGCACTTCGAACCCGCTCTTGCGCAGCGATTCGAGCGTGCGCGCCGGAGGTTGGTCGCGATCCAGCGTTTCCACCGTGCCCGCGAATGCGTCGATGCTGTGCAGCAGTTGCTCGGTCGGAGGCCTGCGGGTGAATTCGCGGCTCAGCAGCAAGGCCAATGTGCTGGTGCCGGCGAGGACCAGCACGATCACCAACACGAGTTGCGCGAAGACGCCGCGCGCGGGACGGTTCATGCGCCTTCCTCCGGCGGGACGAATACGTAGCCCACGCCCCAGACCGTCTGCAGCATGCGCGGTTGCTTCGGATCGTCTTCCAGCAGCTTGCGCAGGCGCGCGATGGTGACGTCGATGCTGCGTTCCATGGCCTCGTGCCCGCGGCCTCGCGCCAGGCTCATCAGGCGGTCGCGGCTGAGCGGCTGGCGCGGATGGCGCAGCAGCACCGACAGGATCGCGAATTCGCCGCCGGTGATCCGCAACGGGTCGCCGTCGCGGCTCAATTCGCGCCGGCCGAGGTCGAGCAGGAACGGGCCGAAGCGCACTTCGCCGCCATCCGCGATCGGCGCGCCGGGCGCTGGCGGCGAGCTGCGGCGCAGGATCGCGCGGATGCGCGCAAGCAGTTCGCGCGGATTGACCGGCTTGGGCAGGTAATCGTCGGCGCCGATCTCGAGCCCGACGATGCGGTCGATCTCGTCGCCCTTGGCGGTGAGCATCACCACCGGCGTCGGGTCGCTCTGGCCGCGCAAACGGCGGCAGAGGTCCAGCCCGCTGTCGCCGGGCAGCATCAGGTCGAGCACGATCAGGTCGAAATGGCCGCGGTCCAGCGCGTGCTGCATCTCGGTACCGTCGCCGACGCCCTTCACCGCGAAGCCCTGCGATTCCAGGTAGCGCTGGAGCAGTTCGCGCAGGCGCAGGTCGTCGTCGACCAGCAGGAGCTTGGACGGGGCTGCATCGGTGGCCATTCAGCCACTATCGCGGTCGCCACCGCCCTTGCGCAAATGTCGGGCAGGAGGCCCCGGCCGTGATTTGTAAACAGTTGTTTCGAGTGCCGCGGCCAGACGCATCTGCTGGCACGCGCGGCATGCCGCGTATATCTGGCATACATCCGCGCGGCGCAAAGTGGATGCGTCGCCGCTCCCTTCCCCCGGCGGCGTCCAGTCCCACTTCCGAGGAACAGTCACCATGAACACCAAGATCAAGAACAACACGGTGTTGATCGCCGCGATCCTGTTGGCTTGCGGCACCATCGCCAGCCTCGACGCCGGCGCCCGCGAACGCGGCCGCAGCGTGCAGCGCACCGGCAACGTGCACGAGGGCAGCGTTTCCAGGCAACGCGACAACGCACGCGGCGAAAGCGACCGCACCCGCGACTGGCAGCGCGACGGCCAGGGCAACGCCAGCGGTTCGACCAGCCGCGACGTGACCGGTGCGAACGGCGGCAGCGCCGAACGCCAGGGCAGCTACGAGCGCAACGCCGATGGCAGCGCGAGCCACCAGGGCAGCATGTCCGCGACCGGCAAGAACGGCGGCACCATGGAAAGCAGCGGCAGCACCACCCGCGATGCCGATGGCAACGTCAGCGGCAGCCGCACCACCAGCGCGACCGGCAAGAACGGCGGCACCTACAACGGTTCCACCACCTGGGAAAACGGCGAAGTCACGCATACCGGCACGGTGACCGGCGCGAATGGCGGCACCTCGCAGACCAACGGCAGCTATACGCGTGGCGATGACGGCAAGTTCGACGGCAGCCGCACCACCACCGCCACCGGCGCGAAGGGCGGCACCTACAACGGCACGACCACGCTGGACGATGGCCAGGTGACCCACACCGGTACGCGAACCGGCGCAAACGGCGGCACGATCCAGTCCGAAGGCAGCTACAGCCGTGGCGAAGACGGCAAGGTCGACGGCAGCCGCAGCAGCACCGCGACCGGCGCCAACGGCGCGACCTACAACGGCTCGACGACCATCGATGACGGCCAGGTCACCCACACCGGCACCTGCACCAATTCCGCCGGCGAAACCGTCGATTGCCCCACCAGGTCCGATGATGACGGCCAGTAAGCAGTAGCCGAAACGCAACGCTGAAGCAGCGAGGGCGCCATGGATGGCGCCCTCGTTCGTTTCGGCGTGGGGAATCGGATCGGTGCGTTCAACCCGCGGCGGATGCGGGCGTCGCCGGTGGCGGCAGCACCATTTGCATGTAGGGCACGGGCGGCTGTTGGCCCGGCGGCAGGTAGTCCGGAGCCTTTTCCCCGGCAGGGCCGAGTGAACGGACGAAGCGGTACAAGGCCCTGCGGTCGTCTTCGCTCATCGCGCGCACGTTGTAGTCCGGCATGATCGGGCGCGTGTGCAGGTCGGCCGAATACTGCAGCCATGTCGCCTCGTCCATGTCCGCGAGCTTCAGCCGCAGATTGGCGGCATAGGTGGTGCCCCAGGGGCCGTTGAAGCCGAGCGGCGAGCCGACCAGCCATTGCTGCTTCGGCACATCGCCGCCCTTCTCGCCGTAGCCGGGCGTATGGCAATCGTTGCAACCCCCGATTTTCACGAGGTATTCGCCCCGGGCGACGAGATCGGCGCCGCTGGCGGCGGGCGGCGGCGCCGCGTCCGGCGAAGCGGTGGTGGCCGAACAGCCGGCGAGGGCGAGGCCCGTGGCCAGCAGGGCGGGGCGGAGGAATTCGTGGCGCATGGTCGTGTGTCGTCGGGGGGAAAGTCCGTTTCACGCAACAAGGGGCGCCGGGAGGACAGCGGTGACGTATGCCGTGGCATCGGCCACAATGACTTTCCGCACCCCACAGTCGAGAACGCAAGCGATGCCGAAGCCGAAGTCCAAGCCCAAGAAGATCGAAGCGCGGCTGTCCCCGATCCACGGCAATGGCGTGTTCGCCACCGAAGCGATCGCGAAGGGCGAGCGCATCGTCCGCTACAAGGGCAAGTTGCGCACCCACGAGGAAGTGGACGAGGAATACGGCGACGAGGACGAGAACGGCCATACCTTCCTGTTCACGCTCAACGACGACTACGTGATCGACGCCAACGTCGACGGCAACGTCGCGCGCTGGATCAACCACAGCTGCAAGCCGAACTGCGAATCCGAGATCGAGGAAAACGCCAAGGGCAAGCGCCACAAGGACAAGGTGTTCATCCATGCCCTGCGCGACATCAAGCCCGGCGAGGAACTCACCTATAACTACGGCATCGTCCTCGACGAACCGCACACCGCGAAGGTGAAAAAGCTCTGGGCGTGCAAGTGCGGCGCCAAGAACTGCACAGGAACGATGCTGCAACCCAAGCGCTGACGCGCGGCGCGGTCTTCTTGCGGCGGCGGAGGTCGAATCGCCGCCGAAGGTTTGCATGACTTCCGACAGTCGGGCGGCGTGCGCGCCCGCGTTACCGTGCGCGCCGTCGGGATCGGGATCCCGCGGGAATCCGCGCATGCGCCTCGCACGAACCAGCCTCGCACTGTTGCTGTCGTTGTTGTCCGCGCCTGCGTGGGCGATCGACGTCGACGGGCGCATCGATCCCGCCGAATGGCAGGGCGCGCAACACGTCACCGACTTCCGCCAGGTGCAGCCGCTGACGCGCGAGCCCGGATCGCAGCCGACGGATGCCTGGATCCTCGCCACGCCCGAGGGACTCGCGATCGGCTTCCGTTCGACCGAACCGGCGAGCATCCCGCGCACCCGCGAAAGCGCGCAGCGCGACGTCGGCGCGCAGGCCGACCGGGTCAACCTCTACGTCGACTTCGACGGCGAAGGGCGCACCGGCTACAACTTCACCGTGCTGCTCTCCGACAGCATCGTCGACAGCACGATCACCAACGAGAACCAGTTCGCCACCGACTGGGACGGCAACTGGAAGCACGCGGTGAGCGAGGACGCCGAGGGATGGAGCGCGGAGATGCTCATCCCCTGGTACATCGCGCCGATGCAGGCGGGAAGCGGCGGCAAGCGCACCATCGGCATCGAGCTCGACCGGGTGATCGGCGCCACCGGCGAACGCATGGCGTGGCCCGCGGTGTCGTTCCAGGAACAGCGCTTCCTGTCGGTGCTGGCCAAGGTCGAGGTGCCCGAATACAGCCAGTCGCTGCTGGCGATCACGCCCTACGTGTCCGGGCTGTACGACAACATCGACGGCAGCGCGCATTTCGACGGCGGCGTCGACCTGTTCTGGAAGCCGAACAACCGCTTCCAGCTGAGCGCGACCCTGAACCCGGACTTCGGCCAGGTGGAAAGCGACCAGCTGGTGGTGAACTTCAGCGCCACCGAAACCTTCTTCAGCGACAAGCGCCCGTTCTTCACCGAGAACCAGGCGTTCTTCGACATGCCATTCGGTTCGCTCAACAACAACAGCCGCCTGCTGTACACGCGCCGCGTCGGCGGACCCGCGGACGACGGCAACGGTTCCGGCGACGTCACCGCCGCGGTCAAGCTCAACGGAAGTGCGGGCGGATTCAACTACGGCGTGTTCGCCGCCACCGAAGCCGACGAGGCCGGCCGCGATTTCTACGCGATGCGCGCGACCCGCGACTTCGACACGCAGGGCGTCGGCGCCATGTTCACCCGGGTCGTGCGCCCGTTCCTCGACCGCGAAGCCGACGTCTACGAATTCGACCATCGCTGGACCCCGAACCCCAGGTTGTCGGTGCGGACGACGCTGGTCGGCAGCGACATCCGCCAGGCCGGCGACAACGAGCAGGACAGCGGCGGGCAGCTGAAGGTCGACTACGACCATGGCAACGGCTGGCGCCAGCAGGCCTACCTGCTGCATTCGGGCGATGGCCTGCAGCTCAACGATTTCGGCTACCTGGACCGCAACGACTTCAATTACCTGCGCTACCAGGTCGCCTACCGCGCCACCGATTTCGCCGCGGACTCCGCTTATTCCGCCCGCGACTGGCGCTATGCCATTTCCCGCCGCAACAACGACCACGGCGTGGTCATCGCCGATGCGTGGGCGCTCGACCTGCTCAGCGACCGCCGCGACGGCGGCAACGACTTCTTCGAAATCGCGGGCTTCACGCCGGGCCACGACGACCTGATCACGCGCGGCAACGGCGTGGTCGATGTCCCCGCCAGGTTCTACCTGTACTTCGAGCGCTTCACCCCGCGCAAGGACCGCTGGTCGATGTACTGGAACGTGCGCTACGCGGCGGAAGGCCTCGCCGGGCCGGCGCATGGCCTGCTGTCGTTCGACCTCAACCCCACCTATTTCGTCAACGACAACCTCAGTTTCTACGGCGAATTCTTCGCGCAGCATAATCCGGACTGGTTGCTGTGGTGCCCCGTCGGCGGCGGTCCGTGCGCGGGGCAGGGCGGGCGCGACCTGCTCGGCACCTATCGCGCGAGCCTGCTGCAGCTCAACGGCGGCATGCAGTGGATCATCGACGCGAAGCAGGAATTGCGGATCAAGCTGGAAACCATCGCCCTCGACGCGCATGCCGTGCAGGGCTGGGACCTGGCCGCGAACGGCGAGCCGCAGCGCGTCGGCGACGGCCTCAACGATTTCAGCCTGCGCAACCTCGGCTTCCAGATCCGCTATCGCTACGAGCTCGCGCCGTTGTCGAACCTCTACATCGCCTACGTGCGCGGCGGCTTCGGGTTCCAGGACGAATCACGGCAAGTCGGCGGCCTGCTCGGCGATGCGTTCTCGCTGCGCGACGACGAACAGTTGTTCGTGAAGCTCAGCTACCGCTTCGAGCTGTAGCGCTCACAGGTCGTCCTCGCCCGGGAACGAGACCGAGATTTCGCCGACGATCGCGATCGAACCGAGCTTCGGGTACCTGCGGTCGCCGCTGGCGAATTCGCCTTCGCCGATCGGATACGACTTGTCGGGTGCATCCTCGATGCGGTTCAGGCGGATGCCGAGGGAAATCGCGTCCTTCGCCCCGGCCGGTGCGAGCTTGCCGCCGTTCCAGTCGGTGATGGTGCCGCCGTAATCCCAGTCGAAGCCGTAGAACCGGATCGGCTTGCCGTTCAGCGCGACCAGTCGCGACAACGGCATGCCGATGCGGACGCCGTCGGCGAAATGCCAGCGCGATCCCTCGTCGAGGACGCGCACCAGTTGCAGCCCCGAGGGCTTGTCCTCGTCCTGGTAGTACAGGTACGCGCGCTGCGTGGCGTCATTCGGGAACAGGATCACGCCGCGCGAGGTTTCGCCTTCCGCGCCGGGTACGTCGCCCACCTGCACGTTGGCCTTGCCGAAGCGCTGTTCGAGCTGCACGACGCTCGTGTCGGGCGCGAACGCGCCGGGCAATTCGAACGTGGACTCGGCCGACTGGTCGGCGGTTGCCGGATCGGCATCGTTGGCCAGCGCAGCGGGCGCGGTGGAAGGCGCCGCGATCGTGGCAGGTGCACGAGGAATGGGTGGCGTTTCGGCCGTCGATTCGGCCTGCGGCTTGCACGCGCACAGCGCGAGCACGACGCCCGCGCATGCGAACCGGCGAATCACGGGGCCACTTCGCGGAGTTTCGCCGAAGAGATCCGCCATGCGCGCTCGTCGGCGCTGGCGCCGTCGACCACGGTGCGGTGCAGGGTGTAGCTGCCTGCGTAGCGGTGGCGGCTGCCGTCGGCGTGGGTGGCGGTCACCGTCACCGGGATTTCGATGTAGCGCTGGCCGGCGCCAGCATCCTCGTCGCCGGGCGTCCCGATCTCGACGCCGACGTCGGTGGTGTCGGCGAATCCGTTCGCGAACTGCTGCGCGCTCTGGTTGCTGGCGGCGCCGTTCTCCGACCAGAGATGCCACGCGCGCCCGTAATCGCGCGCGTCGATCGCCGCGTAGTAATCGCGGACCAGTTGCACCGCGTCGTCCGGCCCGGGTTCGACGACATTGCCCGCGGCCGGGTTCCGTTCACCCACCGCGATGCCCTGTGCCTGGTCCGGGGCAGCCGCCGCGTCGGCGGCGTTCGCAACGGTCGAAGGCGCGGGCGGGGCAGGCGTGCCGATCTGCCCGGGACCCGGCGTCGCCGGCATGCCGGTCACCGATCCCTTGCCTGCATCGGGTGCGGGCAGCGTGTCCGCGTCCTGTTGCGCGGCCTGTTGCTTGTGCCCGCAGGCGGCGAGCGCGAACGTGCAGGCGAGGGCGAGGCAGGCGATGCGGAATGCGGGCGTCATGTCAGGGTCCGAGATGGACGACCACGCGGCCGTCGTCGATGGTGGTCGAGGTGATGCGCTGCGCGCCGAGGCGCTCGACCAGGCTGTTGTCGAGCTTGTACACCGGCTCGTTGCGCGCGTAGTCCTCGAGCCAGCGGTCCACCAGTTCGCGGCCGGTCGCGTTCATCGCGCCGCCGAGGCCGGGGAAATCGGCGTCTTCCAGCGTCGGCTGGTCGAGGTGCAGGCCCAGCGTCTGCGGATCGAAGCGCAGGCCGCTGGCGATGGCCATGTGCCCGGACGGCACGGCTTCGCGCCCGAGCGTGCCGAAGCCGACGTTGAAATCCAGCCGCAGGCGATGGCTGCCGGGCGGAATGCCGAGGCGCGGATTGGCGATGCGCAGGCTGACCAGTCCGTCCAGCTTCTTGTAGTCGCGCGGGAAGCGGCGGTCGAGCTGCGCCTGCAATTGCGGCGCGGTGAACGCGTATTCGTTTCCCAGCAATGCCGTGCCGAGGCTGGAGCACGCCGCGAGCGATGCCAATGCGCACGCAAGGACGCAACAGGCGGCAACGCGGAACAGGGAACGGTGGGGATGCATGCGCATGGCCGTCGGACGGGGATGTCGCCACCTTGCCCCGCGCCGGATGAACGCAGGATCACGGCCGGCGATGCGGATTCAGAGCGCCTTGCGCGCGGGGTTCAGCCACGCCAGTAGCACGCCGAGCAGCAGCATGGCGATGGTGCTGAAGATCATCTGCTTGTGCACGAGCCCGGGCGGCAACGGTTGCACCGCGTAGTAGATGAGGTAGCCGGGAATGGTCGACATCACCGCCACCGCTGCGCCGAAGCGCAGGCCCTGGCCGAGCACGGAACGCCCCGGTTCCATGCCCTTGCGGTACAGCCAGGTCAGACCGAAGCCGATCAGCAGGTGCGCCGCGAACATGTACGGCATGTAGGCGTTGGCGTTTTCCGGACCACGGTAGATGCCGGTCGGCACCAATGCGTTGTAGTCGGCTTGCAGCAACACGCCATGCACCAGGAAATCGAGCAGCAGCGCGGCGACCGACACGACGATGCCGCAGATCCAGAAACGCTTGTCCATGGCTTTCCTCCGGATGGCGGGACGATGCTAGCGCGGCGCCGGGGCCATTGCGACCGCCATGAAAAAGGCCGGATTCCTCGCGGAACCCGGCCTTCCGGATCGTGAAGCCGGCGCTGCGATCAGGCCGCGGCGTCCTTCAGCTTCTTCAGCGGGCGCACCTTGACCTTGACCGAAGCCGGCTTGGCGGCGAACCACTGCTCTTCCTTGGTGAACGGGTTGATGCCCTTGCGCTTCGGCTTGGCCGGCACGTTGACGACGGTGATCTTCAGCAGGCCCGGCAGGGTGAAGCTGCCCGCGCCCTTCTTGCTGACCGAACCGGCGACGGCGCCTTCGAGGCCCGCGAGCACCGCACGCACGTCGCGCGGCGCGACGCCGCTGGCGTCGGAGATGTGCGCGACCAGGCCGGCGCGGTTCAGCGCGGACTTGATCGCCTTCGGGGCGGCCGGCTTGGCGGCGGACTTGGCGGTCTTCTTCTTGGCAGCGACTTTCTTCTTTGCCATGTGCGTGTGATTCCCTCGTCGTGTTTGGTGTGTAGTCCGGCGTTGGTGCCGGCGCCAGCGCAATGTATTGCAGAAAATCCGTGGCGCCAAGCCCCGCGGGCGCTTTTTTTTCAGGGGTTTTCGCGGGCATCCCGGGTGCGTTCCCGCCGGGTCGGATGCCCGGCGGGAATCTCCGGCGACGGATCAGTCTTCCTCGTGGCGCGGTTTCCAGGACTCGACCAGCTTCTGCTGCACTTGTGCAGGAACCGGTTCGTAGTGGCTGAAATCCAAGGCATATCTCCCGCGGCCGGCGGTGACGGATTTCAGTTCCGCGGCGTAGCCGTCCAGTTCCGACAACGGCACCTGCGCCTTGACCACGATCTCGCCGCCGCGCTCGGAATCGGTGCCGCTGATGCGCGCGCGCTTGGATGACAGGCCGCCGCTGATGTCGCCCATGTGCTGTTCGGGCGCATGCACCTCGAGGTCGACGATCGGTTCCAGCACCTGCGGCCGGGCCTTGGCGATGGCGTCGAGGAAGGCCTTCTTGCCCGCGGCCACGAACGCGACCTCCTTGCTGTCAACCGGATGGTGCTTGCCGTCGTAGACGATCACGCGCACGTCCTGCAACGGATGGCCCGAGATCGCGCCGCCAGCCAGCACCTGGCGCACGCCTTTCTCCACCGCCGGCATGAATTGCCCGGGAATGGTGCCGCCCTTGACCTCGTCGACGAATTCGAAGCCGCCGCCGCGCGGCAGCGGTTCGATGCGCAGGAACACCTCGCCGAACTGGCCGGCGCCGCCGGTCTGCTTCTTGTGCCGGTGGTGGCCTTCGGCTTTCGCGCCGACGGTCTCGCGGTAGGCGATGCGCGGCGGATGGGTCTTCACTTCCACGCCGAAGCGCTGCTTCAGGCGTTCGAGCATGATCCGCAGGTGCAGGTCGGAAAGGCCGCGGACCACGGTTTCGTTGAGCTCGGCCTGGTGTTCGACCGCGAAGGCCGGGTCTTCCTCGGCCAGCTTGTGCAACGCGGTCGAAAGCTTCTGTTCCTGGCCCTTGCTCGCGGCCTCGATCGCGAGCCCGAACATCGGCCGCGGGAAATTGGCCGGCGCGAGGTGGATCTGGTCCTCGTCGTGCGAATCGTGCAGCACCGCGTCGAAGTGCAGTTCCTCCACCTTCGCCACCGCGGCGATGTCGCCGGGCACGGCCTGCGCGATCTCGACGTGTTCCTTGCCCTTGAGCTTGAACAGGTGGCTGACCTTGAACGGCTTCTTGCCGTCGTCGATGAACAGCTGCGAATCCTTCCTGACCGTGCCCTGGTAGACGCGGAACACCGCGAGCTTGCCGACGAAGGGATCGTTGACGATCTTGAACACGTCGGCGATGACGTGCGCCTTCGCATCGGGTTTGGCTTCGATGGGTTTCGCGTCGGCGCCGACGCCCTTCACGAACGCCGGCGGATTCGCCTCGCCCGGGTGCGGGAACAGCTTTTCGGCGACGCCGAGCAATTCCTTCACCCCGACGCCGCTGCGCGCGGAGACGAAGCACACCGGCACCAGGTGGCCTTCGCGCAGGCATTGTTCGAACGCGTCGTGCAGTTCCGCGCCGGACAGGCCGCCCTCGCCGAGGTCGAGGTAGTGGTCCATCACGGTTTCGTTGATCTCGACCACCTGGTCGAGGATCTTCTGGTGCCATTCGGACACGGGCCCCAGGTCGGAATCGCCATCGCCGCCGGAAAAGCAGTCGACGACCTTCCTGCCGCCGTCCGCCGGCAGGTTCACCGGCAGCACTTCCTGGCCGAATTCTTCGCGCAGCTGCTGCAGCACGCGCGCGCAGTCGGCGGCTTCGTGGTCGATCTTGTTGACGATCACCGCGCGGCACAGGCCGCGCTCGGCCGCGCGTTCCATCATCCGTCGCGTGCCGTATTCGACGCCGGCGTCGGCATCGACCACGATCGCGACCGTTTCCACCGCCGAGAGCGCGGACAGCGCCGGGCCGCGGAAATCCGGATAGCCGGGCGTGTCGACGAGGTTGACGTGGATGCCAGCGTGGTCGGTGCTGGCGATCGCGGCATCGACGGAATGGCCGCGTTCCTTCTCGATGGGATCGAAATCGGAGACGGTGCTGCCGCGTTCGATCGTGCCTGCCGCCTGGATGGCGCCGCCGGCATGCAGCAGGGCTTCGAACAGGGTGGTCTTGCCGGCGCCGGGGTGGCCCGCCAGGGCCACGTTGCGGATCTGTTCTGTCGAGTAGGACATGAGCCCGTTCCTCCTTCGCGTGCGAATGGACGTGGCGTCATGGCTGTCCGCGCTTCGCGCCGGAGCGTGGGCGCTCGGCGGGCGGTCATGGCGGACAGGCACCTTAGCCCGCGAACGCCGCGCGCGGCAACGGCTGTCGCGCAGGTAAACGCCGCGTGACGACGCCGGCCGGGTTCAGCACGGCTTTACCGACGCGACCCGAGGATGCGCCTGCGCCACCCCGGCGCGGGGAGCCTGCACATGAAACGCCTTCCTGCCTCGCTGCTCGCCATCGGCCTCGCCGCCACCAGCGGCCTTGCCGCGGCGCAGTCCTACGGCTACGACAACGATCCGAACGACCGCGGTTCGGGCTACGCCCAGCCGGCGAACGGCGGGTACTACGACTACGCGCGCGTGGTCCGCGTCGATCCGGTGATGGGCAACGGCTACAACAACACCTCGTCGCAGCGCTGCTACAGCGAGAGCGACCGCAGCTATGCCCAGGGCGGATACGGCAACGAGGGCTATTACGACCAGAACGGCAATTACCACCGCAACGGTTCCGGCGGGAACGGTTACTACGACCAGTACGGCAACTACCACCCGGCCAGCGGCGGCAGCAACACCGGCCGCACCGTCGCGACCGTGATCGGCGGCATCGCCGGTGCGGTGCTGGGCAGCAAGGTCGGCGGCGGCAGCGGCCAGGTCGCGGCGAGCGCCATCGGCACCATGGTCGGCGGCATGGCCGGGCGCCAGGTCTACGACAACGCGCATCGCCAGCAGCGCACCGCGACCGTGCAGGTCTGCGACCCGGTGCCGGCGAACGGTTACTACGGCAACGCGAACAACGTCGCCACCGCCTACGACGTCACCTACGAATACGCCGGCCGCCAATACACCACGCGCACCAGCTACAACCCGGGCGACCGCATCCGCGTGCGGGTGGACGTGCGTCCCGAGTAAGGCATCGCCTCAGGGAGGGAGCTGGTCGACGGAACGACAAAGGGGCCTTCGGGCCCCTTTTCTTTTGTTCTTGTTTGTTCCCTCTCCTTTGTGGGAGAGGGTGACCGAAGGTCGGGAGAACGAAGTAGGATGGGTTGAGCGCAGCGATACCCATCAATTGTTCTGGCCGCGCACAACTACAACTAAGTGAACCTGACCCCGTTAGTTACCCCGTTAGTTTAACCCGTTAGTTTCGTTAATCTTTTGCCAAACTTGAAAGCACCAACTCGACTTCGCGGCCAGCCGCCTCTGAAGACGACGTTCCTTCAATTCGAACAAAATCATTCCCATGACAGTAAAAGACGTGATATTGATCCACCTCTCGATTTTGAAGATTTATCTTCATTAGATAGCCCTCAAAATCAGACGAGAGTTTTAATTCGGAGAATTTCCGAAAATCGAAGCTAGCGCCTGGGAATCTTTTCGATTCAAGAGCAGCAAGCTCGCGCGCTAATCCAGGCTCAGCAGCCAGGGGACACGCGCCTTCTGAATTTGGAATAATAGCGACAGTGATAATAGGTGTGCGGCCACTAAAAGATCGATTCGCTATTGCGAATATTACTTGCGAAAAATCGCCCCCTGGCAATTGGCGCTTGTCTGGACTCGAATCGGCCTCATAAGCTTTTGTAAGCCGCTGCTTACTAACCTCTACCCAATCAGTCGAATAGGCAATTGTCAGCTCGATTTCTGAAAGTTGATGCCGAGACGTTGTGGTACCGGCACAAGCGCCAACCAATAAAGCACTAGATAAGACAAGATGTCGAAGAAAATTCATCAACGACCGTACCTTCACCTGATAATTTCACGTTGCTAACTAACGGGGTTAACTAACGGGGTCAGGTTCACTTCTTCGCCAACCTTTCCAGCAGTGACATCCATCATTCGCTCTAACGCCAATCGATCTCCCCGCGCACCACGCTGCACACGCGGCCGCCGGACCAGACTTCGCCATCGGCATCGGCCGTGAGCTCGATGATCGCATCGTGGCCGACTTCCCGGCCCTGGCTGATGCGGTAGAAACCGCTGTCGCCCGGCAACGCATCGCGATCCGCGAGCCACGCCGCGAGCGTCGCGTTGGCCGCGCCCGAAGCCGCATCCTCGAAGCGCGCCGGCGCGCCGACCCAGGCGCGCACCGCGAGGTAGTACACCGGATCGTCGCTGCGCGCGAACACGCACAGGCCCATGCTGTCGGTCGCGTTGGCCAGCCGTTCGATCGCGTCCCAGTCCGGCTGCGCCGCGCGCAGGCTCGCTTCGTCGGCGAGTTCGGCCAGCCACCAGCGGCGGCCGCCATCCATCAAGGCCTGTGGCAACGCGCCGAGCGGCAGGCCGGCGAGGGCGTCGCGCAGGCGCGTATCGCCGGGCGAAGCGATTTCCACCACCCGCGCTCTCGGCGTGCGCACCGCGATGGTGCGTTCGCGGCCTTCGCCGGATACGTGCAACGGCAACAGGCCGGCCTTGCCTTCCTGCACCAGCAGCCCGTCGCGCGGCGTCGCCAGTCCGGCTTCGAGCACGGCGTGCGCGGTGCCGACGCTGGGATGTCCGGCGAACGGCACTTCGCGGCGCGGGCTGAAGATGCGGATGCCGTAACTCGCTTCCGGCGACGACGGCGGGAACACGAAGGTGGTTTCCGGCAATCGCGTCCAGCGCGCGATGGCCTGCATCGCCGCGTCGTCGAGGCCGTCGGCGTCGAGCACCACGGCGAGCGGATTGCCGGCGCCGGGCCGGTCGGCGAACACATCGCATTGCAGGTAGCGGCGGGACATGGCGTGGCCGGGCGCGAGGGGCGCGCAGCTTACCAATCCACGCGCCCGTCGATGACCTGCTGTACTTCGCCGCCGATCCAGACCTCGCCGTCCTCGTCCACGCGCAGCCGCACCTTGCCGTCGCGGCCGAGTTCGCGGCCCTGGCTGGCGATGTGGCGTCCGTCGCGGCCGGGCAATCTTCCCTGCCGATGCAAGAGCGCGGCGACCAGGGCGTTCGCGCTGCCGGTGACCGGATCCTCGGGCACGTTGACTGCGTCGCCGGGGCAGAACGCGCGCACGACCATGTCGTGGCCGTCGTCGTCTTCGAACGCGAAGATCGCGACGCCGGTCGCCTGTGTCGCATTGCTCCAGTCGGCGATAGCGGCGAAATCGGGCCGGAAGGCGCGCACCCGTTGCGGCGATGCGGCTTCCACCAGCCACCAGTGCGGGCCGTTGTCCCACAGTGCGGCGTGGCCGCCCGGCGCGACCACTGCTTCCAGCCCGGCGGGAAGCGGGCCGGCGAGGTCGCCGACGAAGCGCGCGCGCGGGCTGCGCACCGCGACGTGGAATCGATCATCGGCGCTGGTGATCTGCACCGGCAGCAGGCCGGCTTCGCATTGCTGGACGAGGCGGCCTGCGCGCGGCATCGCCAGCCGGTGCGCGACCGCGACCCAGGCCGCGCCGACGCTGGGATGGCCGGCGAACGGCAATTCGCTGCCCGGGGTGAAGATGCGGATGCGGTAATCGGCGCCGGCGTCGGGCGGCAGCAGGAAGATCGTCTCCGACAGGTTCAGCCATGCGGCCAGCGCCTGCATCGACGCGGCGTCCATGTCGCCGGCATCGAACACCACGCCGAGCGCATTGCCGGCGCCGGGACGGTCGGCGAACACGTCGCACTGCAGGTAGCGGCGCGCGGTGTGGGGTGGACGCATCGACTAGAATCCCCGTTCGCGCCCGATGCCCGGGCAGAACCGCATTCTATGCCGCCCGTCCGTCCCGCCGACGCTTCCTGGACCGTGCTCAAGTTCGGCGGCACTTCGGTGTCGAAACGCGAGCGCTGGGACGAAATCGGCCGCATTGCCGCCGCGCGCGCCGGCGAAGGCCGCGTGCTCGTCGTGGTGTCAGCGCTGTCGGGCGTGACCAACGAATTGCAGGCGATTGCGAATGGCGACGACATCGCCGGTCGCATCGCCGCGCTGGTCGAACGCCATCGCGCGTTCTGCGCGGAGCTCGGCCTCGATCCCGACATCGCGCTCGGCGAACGCCTGCACGCGCTCGAGGCGCTGCGCGACGACCTGCGTTCGGCATCGCGCCCGCTGGCGTGGCAGGCCGAAGTGCTGGCGCAGGGCGAATTGCTGTCGTCCACGCTCGGCGCCGCCTATCTGCGTTCGCGCGGGCTCGACTTCGGCTGGTGCGATGCGCGCGACTGGCTGCGCGCGCTGGCGATGCCGAACCAGAGCGACTGGGCGCTGCGCCTGTCGGTGAACTGCGCCCACGACGGCGACGCCGCGCTGCGCGAACGCTTCGCCGCGCAACCGGCGCGGATGCTGCTGACCCAGGGCTTCATCGCCCGCCACGCCGACGGCGGCACCGCGATCCTCGGCCGCGGCGGTTCCGACACCTCGGCCGCGTACTTCGGCGCGCTGCTCGGCGCGCGCCGGGTCGAGATCTGGACCGACGTGCCCGGCATGTTCAGCGCCAATCCGCGCGAGGTGCCGGACGCGCGCCTGCTGGCGCGGCTGGATTACGCCGAAGCGCAGGAAATCGCCACCACCGGCGCCAAGGTGCTGCACCCGCGTTCCATCGCGCCCTGCCGCGACGCCGGCGTGCCGATGGCGATCCTCGACACCTCGAACCCGGAATTGCCGGGCACGCGCATCGACGCCAGCGTCGCCGCGGTGCCGGGCGTCAAGGCGATCAGCCGCCGCAACGGCATCGTGCTGGTGTCGATGGAAAGCATCGGCATGTGGCAGCAGGTCGGCTTCCTCGCCGACATCTTCGAGCGCTTCCGCCGCCACGGCCTGTCGGTCGACCTGATCGGTTCGTCCGAAACCAACGTCACCGTCTCGCTCGATCCGTCCGACAACCTGGTCAGCACCGACGTGCTGGCGAAACTGTCCGAAGACCTGGCCGAAGTGTGCCGGGTGAAGGTGATCGCGCCGTGCGCGGCGATCACCCTCGTGGGCCGCGGCATGCGCTCGCTGCTGCACCGCCTGTCCGACATCTGGGCCACGTTCGGGCGCGAACGCGTGCACCTGATTTCGCAGTCGTCGAACGACCTCAACCTCACCTTCGTCGTCGACGAAGCCGATGCCGACGGGCTCGTCCCGCAATTGCACGCGGAACTGATCCGCGGCGGCGCGATGCCGGTGCACGACGCCGGCGTGTTCGGGCCGAGCTGGCGCACGCTGCTGCACGGCGCGACGCGGCGCGCGGCGCCGTGGTGGCGCGGGGAGCGCGAACGCCTGCTCGCGCTGGCCGGGCGCGGCACGCCGCGCTACGCCTACCACTTGCCGACGGTGCGCGAACGCGCGCGCCAACTCTCGGCCATCGACGCCATCGATCGGCGTTTCTACGCGATCAAGGCGAATCCGCATCCGGCGATCCTGCGCGCGCTGGTCGCGGAGGGTTTCGGCCTGGAATGCGTGTCGCGCGGCGAACTCGAGCGCGTGTTCGAAACATTGCCCGGCCTTGCCCCGGAACGCGTGCTGTTCACCCCGAGCTTCGCGCCCATCGACGAATACCGCGCCGCGTTCGAGCGCGGCGCCACCGTCACCGTCGACAACGTCGAATTGCTGAAGCGCTGGCCGGATGTGTTCCGCGGCCGCGCGCTGTGGCTGCGCATCGACCTCGGCTACGGCGACGGCCACCACGAGAAGGTGAGCACCGGCGGCAAGGAGGCGAAGTTCGGCCTGCCGGCGCAACGCGTGGACGAATTCGTCGATGTCGCGCGCGCGCTCGGCACCGCCATCACCGGCCTGCACGCGCACCTCGGCAGCGGCATCGACAACGGCGGCCACTGGAAGGCGATGCTGGACGAACTCGCCGGCTTCGCGCGCCGCATCGGCAGCGTCGACACCATCGACATCGGCGGCGGGTTGCCGATCCCGTACCGCGCCGACGAGGAAGCGTTCGACCTCGACGCCTGGGCCGAAGGCCTGGCCGAGATGAAGCGCCTGCACCCGGCGTTCGCTCTGGCGATCGAGCCCGGCCGTTTCCTCGTCGCCGAAGCCGGCGTGCTGCTCGCGCGGGCGACGCAGGTCGTGGAAAAGGACGGCGTGCGCCGCGTCGGCCTCGACGCCGGCATGAACGCACTGATCCGGCCCGCGCTGTACGAGGCCTGGCACGACATCGCCAACCTGGGTCGCCTCGACGATGGCGACGACGCGATGTTCGACGTGGTCGGCCCGATCTGCGAATCCAGCGACCTGTTCGGCAAGGATCGCCGCCTGCCGCGCGCGACCGCGCCGGGGGACGTGATCCTGATTGCCGACGCCGGCGCCTACGGCTTCAGCATGGCCAGCGAATACAACCTGCGGGCGTTGCCGGCAGAGGACATCCTCGAATGACTGACTGGACCTTCGATCGCGACGCGATCCGCGCCTTCCGCTTCGTGCGCTGCGAGTTCGACGCGCAGACCGGCATCGCGCAACTCGTTTACGCCTTCGACGACGGCCCGGACCTGGTGGAAACCGTGGTCGTGCCGGGCGCGCCGTTCCGGCTCGACGGCGAACGCGCCGCCGCGGCCGAACGTGCGCTGCGTCTGCTGCACCTCGTCGCCGGCGTCAGCTACTACAAGGCTGCGGTGCCGCCGGAAATCCGCATCGACGGCTACGCCATCGACGCCGACACCGCCGCATTGCTCGAAGACCTGTACCTGCATGGCCTCGGCGAATTCGCCTATCGCAACGGCCTCGACCTGCATGGCCGGATCAGGTTTCCGGTGGGCGAGGGCGGTGCCGGCAGCACGCCCGCGCTCGGCCTGCGCGAGCACGCCCTGGTCGCCATCGGCGGCGGCAAGGATTCGCTGGTCAGCATCGAGGCGCTGCGCGGGCTCGACGTCGAACAGACGGTGGCGTGGATCGGCGGTTCGCAGCTGATCGCCGCCTGCGCCGCGCGCACCGGCTTGCCGACGCTCAACATCGGCCGCCAGCTCGCGCCGCAACTGTTCGATTTCAACCGCCAGGGCGCGTGGAACGGCCACATCCCGGTGACGGCGGTGAACTCGGCGATCCTGGTGTTCGCCGCGGTGCTGCTCGGCTTCGACCAGGTCGTTTTCTCGAACGAACGTTCGGCCAGCTACGGTTCGCTGATCCCGGGCACCGGCGAAGTGAACCACCAGTGGTCGAAGGGTTGGGCGTTCGAATCCGCGTTCGGCGACTACGTGCAGCAACGCATCGTCGCGGATCTTCGTTATTACTCGCTGTTGCGGCCGCTGAGCGAACTCGCGGTCGCGCGCCAGTTCGCGAAAAGCGATCGCTACGACGCGTGGTTCTCCAGTTGCAATCGCAATTTCCACCTGCTCGGCGAACGCCCGGCGGCGCGCTGGTGCGGCGTCTGCCCGAAGTGCCATTTCGTGTTCCTCGCGCTGGCGCCGTTCATGCCCAAGCCGCGGCTGACCGCGATCTTCGGCCGCAACCTGCTCGACGATCCCGACCAGGCCGCCGGTTACGACGCGCTGCTCGAATACCAGGACCACAAGCCCTTCGAATGCGTGGGCGAGGGCCGCGAATCGCGCGCGGCGATGGCCGTGCTGGCGCAGCGCCCGGAGTGGCGCGAGGATTTCCTCGTCGAACGCTTCGCGCGCGAAATCGCCCCGCAACTCGATGCCGCGGAACTGCGCGTCGAGCCCTTGCTCGCGCTCGAAGGCGAACATCGCATCCCGCCCGCGCTGTGGGAACGCCTGCGTGCGCGCTTCGTCGCCTGACATCGACTCGCTCGCGGGAAAGCGCGTCGCGCTCTGGGGCTGGGGGCGCGAAGGGCGGGCGGCGTATCGCACGATCCGCGCACGGCTTCCGCACCAACCGCTGCTGTTGTTCTGCAATGAAACCGAAGCGGCCGATGCGACCGCATTGAACGATCCGCTGCTTGCGGTCGAATGCGAGGCGATGGGCGAAGCCTTGTCCGCGTTCGATGTCGTCGTCAAGTCGCCCGGGATCAGCCCATGCAAGCCGGAAGCGCTGTTCGCCGCCGAGCGTGGCACGCGCTTCGTCGGCGGCACCGGATTGTGGTTCGCCGCGCATGCGCATGACGGCACGATGGAACGAACGTTCTGCGTGACCGGCACCAAGGGCAAGAGCACGACCACGGCGTTGCTTGCGCACCTGTTGCGCGCGGCGGGCTTGCGCACCGCGCTGGCCGGGAATATCGGCCTCCCCTTGCTCGAACTCGAAGGCGAGCGCGCCGATGCCTGGGCGATCGAACTGTCCAGCTACCAGACCCGGGATGTCGCTGAATCCGGCGCGCGGCCGCGCATGGCCATCGTCACCAACGTGCATCCCGAACACCTCGACTGGCACGGCGGCGAACGGCGCTACGTCGACGACAAGCTCGCATTGCTGACCGAAGCGAAGCCGCAAGTCGCGGTGTTGAATGGCGAAGATCCGACACTCGCCGCGCTCGCGCTTCCCGACAGCGACATCCGCTGGTACGGCGACGCGCGCGGCTGGCATTTGCGCGAGGACGCGCTGCATCGCGGCGAAGAGTTCGTGATGGATACGTCCGCATTGCCGCTGCCGGGACACCACAACCGCGGCAACCTGTGCGCGGTATTGACCGCGCTGGAAGCCTTCGGGCTGGATGCGGTTGCGCTCGCGCCGCGGGCGATGTCCTTCAACCCGCTGCCGCACCGGCTGCAGCCGCTGGGCGAACGAGATGGCATCGCCTACGTCGACGATTCCATCAGTACCACGCCGCATGCCACGCTCGCGGCGCTGGCCTTGTACGCGAATCGCCCGGTCGCGGTGCTAGTCGGCGGCCACGACCGCGGCCTGCCGTGGGATGGATTCGCCGCCGCGATGCGCGTGCGTGCGCCCGTCGCGATCGTGACCCTCGGCCACGGCGTCGTCGGGCAGAACGGCGATCGCGTCCACGCCTTGCTTGCGCCGCTCGCCGCGCAAGCACGATTCGCGCTGTCGCAGGCGCGCGACCTCGACGAAGCATTGCCGCTGGCGCGCGCCGCGTTGCCGGAGGGCGGCGTGGTGTTGCTGTCGCCGGGCGCGCCGAGTTTCGGCCTGTATCGCGATTACGTCGCGCGCGGCAGGCGTTTCGCCGAACTCGCCGGCTTCGACCCGGAGGCGATCTGCGGCATCGCGGGCATGGGCATCGCCTGATTCACGCGGGTTGAACCCGGCCTGCGTAGCGTATCCCCATTCCCCCAAGGACACCGCCATGCGCCGATTCCTGTTCGCCCTCGGATTGCTGTTCGCCACCATGCCGGTTTTCGCGAAGATGCAGGCGAAGCCGGTGGAATGGACCCTCGACGGCAAGGCCTTCAGCGGCTTCCTCGTGTACGACGACGCGACGACCACGAAGCGGCCCGGCGTGCTGATGGTGCCGGACTGGAAGGGCGTCGGCGACAACGCCGTGGCCAAGGCCGAACACATCGCGGGCAGCGATTACGTGGTGCTGCTCGCCGACGTGTACGGCAAGGGCGTGCGCCCGAAGACCGACGCCGAGGCGATGGCGCAGGTCAAGGGACTGTACGCGGACCGTAATGTACTGCGTGCGCGTGCCAGCAAGGCGCTGGAGGTGCTGCGCACGCAGGCCGCGAATGCGCCCATCGACCTGCGCACGATCGGCGCGGTCGGTTACTGCTTCGGCGGCGCCACCGTGCTGGAACTCGCGCGCAGCGGCGCCGACCTCGCCGCGGTCGTCACCTTCCATGGCGCGCTCGATACGACCAAGCCGGCCGTGAAGGGCGATTTCAAGCCGAGCCTCTTGGTGCTGAACGGCGCCGACGACAGTTACGTGGCCAAGGACATCCCGGCGTTCGAGAAGGAAATGACCGATGCCGGCGTGGACTGGCAGTTCGTCAACTTCAGCGGCGCGGTGCACTGCTTCGCGCTGCCCGAGGCGCACAACCCGCCGGGTTGCGTCTACGACGAACTGGCGATGCGCCGCGGCGAACGGATGATGAAGGTATTCTTCGCCGAACGTTTCGGCTACGCCCTGGCGAAGAAGTAGCGGTCAGCGATCGCGTTCCACCGCGTGCAGGGCGAGGCCGCGCAGCGCGGCGGTCGCCTGGTTGTTGGGCAGGCCGTCGAGCGCGCGCGTCGCCGCGGCGGCGAATTCGCGGGCCTTGTCGCGGCTGTAGTCGAGCCCGCCGGTGGCGCGGATCGCCGCGACCACCACCGGCATCGCGGCCACGTCGCCGTGTTCGACCGCGCCGCGCAGTTTCGCGCGCGTCGCTTCGTCGCTGTGCGCGATCGCATGGATCAGCGGCAACGTGGCCTTGCCTTCGGCCAGGTCGTCGCCGAGGTTCTTGCCCAGCGCCCCGGCGTCGGCGGCGTAATCGAGCACGTCGTCGGCGATCTGGAACGCGTAGCCCAGGTTCAGGCCGTAATCGTGCAGCGCGTCGCAGGTCGCTTCGTCCGCGCCAGCGAGCAACGCACCGAGCCGGGTCGCGGCGGCGAACAGCACCGCGGTCTTGCGTTCGATCACGCGCAGGTATGCGGCTTCGTCGGTATCCGGGTTGCGCACGTGGAGCAGCTGCAGCACCTCGCCCTCGGCGATGAGGTTGGTGGTGTCGGCGAGGATCTGCATCACTTCCATGCGGTCCAGTTCGACCATCAGCTGGAAGCCGCGCGAATACAGGAAATCGCCGACCAGCACGCTCGCGGCGTTGCCGAACACCGCGTTGGCGGTGCGGCGGCCGCGGCGCAGGTCGGATTCGTCCACGACGTTGTCGTGCAGCAGGGTCGCGGTATGGATGAATTCGACCACCGCGGCGAGCTGGTGCGCGTCCGGCCCGCGGTGCCCGAGGGAGCGCGCGGCGAGCAGCAGCAGCATCGGCCGCAGGCGCTTGCCGCCGGCGCCGACGATGTACTCGGCGACCTGGTTGACCAGGGCCACGTCCGAGGCGAGGCGGCGGCGGATCAGCGCATCGACCGCGGCCATGTCCTCGCGTGCCAGCGCCTGGATGGCGGGGAGGTCGGGCAGGGTGTGCGGTCCGGCGGTCGAATCCATCGGCAAGCCATTGATGCGAAAGCGCGATTATGGCGGGTTTCAGGGATTTCCGGCCATCCGTTGCGGTGTCGGCCGGTGTCGCGGGGGCGGCCGCTATAATCGAATGCCTGTCGTCCGAACCCGGACGGCACATCAAGGAATGCATATGGCACGCGGCATCAACAAGGTGATCCTGGTCGGCAACCTCGGCAACGATCCGGACGTGAAGGCGACCCAGGGCGGCACCACCGTCACGACGATCAGCGTCGCCACCAGCGAGCAGTGGAAGGACAAGCAGACCGGGCAGGCGCAGGAACGCACCGAATGGCATCGGGTGAAGTTCTTCGGCCGCCTCGCCGAGATCGCCGGCGACTACCTGCGCAAGGGTTCGCAGGTCTACATCGAAGGTTCGCTGCGCACCGACAAGTACACCGACAAGAACGGCGTCGAACGCTACAGCACCGACATCATCGCCAACGAGATGCAGATGCTCGGCGGTCGCGGCGAAGGCGGGCAGGGCGGCGGTGGCGGTGGCGGCAATTACGAACGCGGATCGCGCCCGGCTCCGGCCCAGCGCCGCGAACCGGCTTCGTCGCGCGCTTCGTCCCCCGCGCCGGCCGCCGGCTTCGACGACGTGCCGTTCGACGACGACATCCCGTTCTGAGGTCGGTCGATCACGGGGCGGGCTTCGGCCCGCCGTGTTTTTTCCGGCGGGCGGCGACCCGCGCCAAGACAGGAGTGGATGCGTGCCTACGTGGTTGGTCACCGGGGGAGCCGGTTTCATCGGCGGGAATTTCGTGTTGCGCGCGGTCGGCGACGGCATCAAGGTCGTCAACCTCGATGCGCTGACCTATGCCGGCAACCGCGACACGCTCGCATCGCTGGACGGCAACCCGGACCACGTGTTCGTGCATGGCGACATCGGCGACCGCGAACTGGTCGCGAAGCTGCTGGCGGAACACCGCCCGGACGCGATGGTGAATTTCGCCGCGGAAAGCCACGTCGACCGTTCCATCGACGGCCCGGCCGCGTTCATCCAGACCAATGTCGTCGGCACGCTGGCCCTGCTCGAGGCGGTGCGCGACCACTGGAAATCGCTGGAAGGCGATGCGAAGCGGGATTTCCGTTTCCTGCACGTGTCCACCGACGAGGTCTACGGCAGCCTCGGCGAGACCGGCAAGTTCCGCGAGGACACGCCGTACGCGCCGAATTCGCCGTATTCCGCTTCGAAGGCGGCTTCCGACCACCTCGTGCGGGCCTTCCACCACACCTACGGGTTGCCGGTCCTCACGACCAACTGCAGCAACAACTACGGCCCGTACCACTTCCCCGAGAAGCTCATCCCGCTGGTGATCGCCAAGGCGCTGGCCGGCGAACCGCTGCCGGTCTATGGCGACGGCAAGCAGGTGCGCGACTGGCTGTTCGTCGCCGACCACTGCGCCGCGATCCGCACCGTGCTCGCGAAGGGCCGCGTCGGCGAGACCTACAACGTCGGCGGCAATTCCGAGAAGCAGAACATCGAGGTGGTGAAGGCGATCTGCGCGTTGCTCGACGAGCGCCGCCCGCGCGAGGACGACAAGCCGCGCGAATCCCAGATCACGTACGTCGCCGACCGTCCCGGCCACGACCGCCGCTATGCGATCGACGCGTCCAGGCTGCGCGACGAACTCGGCTGGGAGCCGGCATACACCTTCGAGCGCGGCATCGCCGAAACCGTCGACTGGTACCTCGCCCACCAGGACTGGGTGAAGCGCGTGCTCGACGGTTCCTATCGCCTCGAACGCATCGGGGTCGCGGCGTGAACGCCGCGCGCAAGGGCATCATCCTCGCCGGCGGTTCCGGCACCCGGCTGTACCCGATCACGCAGGCGATCAGCAAGCAGCTGCTGCCGGTGTACGACAAGCCGATGGTGTACTACCCGCTGAGCGTGCTGATGCTCGCCGGCATCCGCGAAGTGCTGGTGATCAACACGCCGCACGAGCAGGCGCTGTTCAAGAACCTGCTCGGCGACGGTTCGCAGTGGGGCATGAAGATCGGATACGCGGCGCAACCGAGTCCGGACGGGCTGGCGCAGGCCTACCTGATCGGCCGGGATTTCGTCGCCGGCCAGCCGAGCTGCCTCGTCCTCGGCGACAACATCTTCTACGGCCACGGCCTGACCGAACTGCTGCAACGCGCGACCGCGCGCGACACCGGCGCGACCGTGTTCGGCTACTGGGTGCGCGATCCGGAACGCTACGGCGTGGCCGAATTCGATTCCACCGGAAAGGTGGTCGGCCTCGAGGAAAAGCCGGCGCAACCGAAGTCGAACTACGCCGTGACCGGCCTGTATTTCTACGATGGCCGCGCCAGCGACTACGCCGCGTCGCTCAAGCCTTCGCCGCGCGGCGAACTCGAAATCACCGACCTCAACCGCCGCTACCTCGAGGACGGTTCGCTGCACCTGGAAAAGATGGGCCGCGGCTTCGCCTGGCTCGATACCGGCACGCACGAATCGCTGGTCGAGGCTTCGACCTACATCGAGACCATCGAGAAGCGCCAGGGCCTGCGCGTGTGCTGCCCGGAGGAGATCGCGTTCTTCAACGGCTGGATCGACGAAGCGCAACTGCGCGAACTCGCCAAGCCTTTGGCGAAGAACGGTTACGGCCAGTACCTGCTGAGCCTGCTTGAGCACGGGCGGATCGGATGAAGGTCATCGAGACCGGACTGCCGGGTTGCCTGCTGCTGGAACCGCAGGTGTTCGGCGACGAGCGCGGCTTCTTCTACGAATCCTTCAACCACGACAAGCTGGCCGCGCACGGCCTCGCGCCGAATTTCGTGCAAGGCAACGTTTCGCGCTCCGCGCGCGGCGTGCTGCGCGGCCTGCACTACCAGTGGCCGAAGCCGCAGGGCAAGCTGGTCTCGGTGCTGGAAGGCGAAGTGTGGGACGTCGCGGTCGACATCCGGCGCGGATCGCCGACCTTCGGGCAGTGGGCTGCGGCGGTGCTGAGCGGCGACAACCGCCGGCATTTCTGGATCCCGGAAGGCTATGCCCACGGTTTCGTCGTGCTCAGCGAGACCGCGCTGTTCACCTACCTGTGCACCGCGACCTACGACCGCGACGCCGACGCCGGCATCCGCTGGAACGATGCGCGGCTCGCCATCGACTGGCCGATCGCCGAACCGATCCTCTCGGCGAAGGACGCGGCGGCGCCGTTCCTCGACGACATCGCGCCGGAACGCCTGCCGGCCTTCGCGTGAAACTGCTGCTGCTCGGCGCCAACGGCCAGGTCGGCCACGAACTGCGCCGCAGCCTCGCGTCGCTCGGCGACGTGCTTGCCGCCACCCGCGACGGCCGCCTGTCCGACGGCGGTTCCTGCGAAGTCGCGGACCTCGACAATCCGCCGTCGCTCGCCGCATTGGTTGAACGCATCGCCCCCGATGTCGTGGTCAATGCCGCGGCGTGGACCGCGGTGGACCTGGCCGAGGCCGAGCGCGAGGCCTCGTTCCGCGCCAATGCCGAGGCTCCGCGCGTGCTGGCCGAAGCTTGCGCAGGGCATGGCGCGCGATTCGTGCATTACTCCACCGATTACGTGTTCGACGGACGCGGCACGCGGCCATGGCGCGAGGACGATCCGACTTCGCCGCTGGGCGTGTACGGCGCGAGCAAGCTCGCCGGCGAAGAGGCGATCCGCGCCAGCGGCGCCGACCACGCCATCCTGCGCACCGCGTGGGTGTACGCGCCGCGCGGCAGGAATTTCCTGCTCACCATGCTGCGCCTCGGCGCCGAACACGAGCGCCTGCGCGTGGTCGCCGACCAGGTCGGCACGCCGACCAGCGCGGCGCTGGTCGCCGATGCGACGGCGCAGGTCCTCGCGCATCCCGCGCGCGCATCGGGAACCTGGCACCTGACCGCGGGCGGGCAAACCAGCTGGCACGGATTCGCCGAAGCGATCTTCGCCGGCGCGGTCGAACGCGGCCTGTTGCCGCGTGCGCCGGCGGTCGATGCGATTCCGGCCGCGGACTACCCGACGCCCGCGGCGCGGCCGGGGTATTCGGTGCTGGACACGACGCGGTTGCAGGAACGATTCGAAATCCGCCTGCCGGAATGGCAGGATGGCTTGGGGCGCGTGCTGGACAGGATTGCCGCCGGCGCGTGATTGCAGTCGATCGGGAAAACCGGGAAAGGGGAAGGGGATGAAGTATTTGCTGGCCGGGCTGCTGCTGTGGGCGGGGATCGCCCAGGCGGCTCCGGGAGTGGACGTGGCCGGGTTCGTGAAACCCGACAGTTTCGACCAGATCAAGATTTCGCCGAACGGGGATTACTACGCGGCGACGGTGCCGGCCGAGGACAATTCCATCCTCGTGATCCTGAGGCGCGCGGACAACAAGGTGATGGGCGGTTTCGGCCTCGGCAAGAACACCTACATCGCCGATTTCGATTGGGTCAATGCGGAGCGGGTCGTGTTCGGCACGGCGCGCAAGTTCGGCGCGCTGGACCAGCCGCAGCTCACCGGCAACCTCTATGCCATGAACGCCGACGGCAGCGGCAAGGACATCCTGGTCGGACAGGACGTCAACGTCATGAGCACCGGGACGCACATCCAGACCAAGAAGGTCGAGATGATCGCGGCCTTCCTCGTCGACGACCTGCCGGACGACGACAAGAACGTGCTCATCATGGCTTCGCCCTTCTCCGGCGATACCTTCAACCGCGTCGAGAAGATGGACGTTTACAGCGGAAAGCGCGTCCCGGTGGCGCGTTCGCCGGTGCGCAACGCCGATTACCTCGCCGACGGCAAGGGCGTGGTCCGTTTCGCCTGGGGCACTGACCTGCAGAACGCGAACAAGCTGTATTACCGCGCGGCGAATGCCTCCGACTGGACCAAGACCGAGGACTGGAAGGAACTGAACAACGAGGCGGCCAGCGACCACGTCGAGATCCCGCTCGGTTTTTCGCCCGACGACCGTTATGCGTACCTGCAGGTCGAGCAGGCTTCCGGCCCCAGTGCCATCGTCGCGTACGACACCACCGACGGCGGCAGGAAGACCGTGTTGCGCGATGCGGTGGGCGATCCGGGGCGCATCATCCGCGCGCTCGGAAAACCGCATGGCGCGCCGGTGGGGGCGTTCATCGCCGGGGGCAAGCCGCATACCGCGTTCTTCGATGACGGCAGCGACGAGGCGCGGTTGTATCGCAGCCTCGAGGCCGCGTTCCCGGGGAACACGGTGGCGATCACGTCCAAGACCAGCAACGGTGCATTGGCGCTGGTGGAAGTCCGCAGCGACCACGACCCGGGCAGCTTCTATCTGTTCGATACCGTCAACAAGAAGGCGGATTTCCTGCTTGCGCGCCGCGACTGGATCGATCCGCAGAAGATGGCCGAAATGCGACCCTTCGAGCTGAAGGCGCGCGACGGGCTGGCGTTGCACGGGTTCCTCACCATTCCCCATGGCAGCAGCAGCAAGAACCTGCCGCTGGTGGTGTTGCCGCATGGCGGTCCGTTCCAGGTGGCCGACGCGTGGGGGTTTGATTCCGAAACCCAATTGCTGGCGTCGGCAGGTTATGCAGTGCTGCAGGTCAACTTCCGCGGCTCGTCCGGTTATGGCCGTGCCTTCTCGCAGGCCGGCGCACGGCAGTGGGGCGGAACGATGCAGGATGACGTCACCGATGCCACGCGCTGGGCGGTGGAGCAGGGCATCGCCGATCCGCAGCGCATCTGCATCTACGGCGCGAGCTACGGCGCTTACGCGGCGCTCGAGGGCGTGGCGAAGGAGCCCGCGCTGTACAAGTGCGCGGCCGGCTACGTCGGCGTGTACGACTTGCCGCTGATGTTCAGCAAGGGCGATACCCGTCAGTTGGAATCGGGGCGCAATTACATGCACGACTGGATCGGCGAGCCGTCGCAACTCGGCGCGATGTCGCCGGTCAACCAGGCGGCGCGGATCAAGGTGCCGGTCTTCCTTGCCGCCGGCGGGCAGGACGAACGCGCGCCGATCGAGCACAGCGAGCGGATGGAGAAGGCGCTGCGCGATGCCGGCGTGCCGGTGGAAACGCTGTTCGTCCGCACCGAGGGCCACGGGTTCTACACGACGGAGCATCAGGTCCAGTTCTACGACAAGCTGCTCGATTTCCTCGGCAGGAACATCGGTGTCGTCAATGCGCACGCCTCGGCATCGGCCGGGAACTGATCGGGTGACCTGGTTCAAGTTTGCCTCGCGGCCCTGCCTTCGCGCGGGTGCGGGGTCGTCCAATTCGAAAGGGGGTTCAATGTTCCTGCATCGATTCGCGGCCGCGTTCGCCGTCGCCGCTTCCTTCGCCGCGGCGATGGCGCCGTCCCCGGCGCTCGCCGACGACGCGATCCCGATCCGCGATTTCATCCACCATCCCGAATACAGCGAGGCGAAGATCTCCCCGGACGGGCGCTACCTCGCGCTGACCATGCAGCAGGGCGAGCAGAAGGTGCTCGCGGTCATCACCCTGCAGGACATGAAGGTGATCCGCATCACCCGGCTGACGAACCGCGAGAGCGTCGGCGATTTCTACTGGACCGGGCCCGAACGCATCGTCTACGACTCCATCCGCAACTTCGGTTCGCTGGCCAGTCCGTTCCTCACCGGCTCGTGGTACGCGATGGATGCCGACGGTGGCCATCCGCAAAGCCTGTTGAGCTATTCGCAGGGGGCCGTTTCGGGCCAGGGCCAGAACCGAATCGTGCATTTTGGCGAAAGCTTCCGGATGCTCGACCCGAACCCGCGCGACGGGCGCGCCGCCATCATGGAAATGGTCGACGGCATGCCCGGCGGCCGCAACGAAGTGGTGTCCGTCGACACGTCCACCGGCCGCCGCAGGACACTGGCGCGCGCGCCGCGTGACAACTGCGACATGATCCTCGACGAGAAGCTCCAGCCGAGGTATGCGAACTGCACCGACGACAAGGACGAGGCGGGCAATTACAAGCAACATTCAGAGCTGTACCGGCGCGGCGACGACGGCAACTGGACGCTGCTCGGCAAGCGCGACGATTCCCGGCAGATCTCGGTGATGGGGACCGCGGCGGACGGGCGGATCTATGCGCTGGCCTCCGACGCGGGCAAGCCGGCGGAGTTCGGCCTGCTCGATCCGGCCAGCGACACGTTCCGCGCGCTGTACGCGGATCCCGCGGCCTCGCCATCGCAGTTCGTGGTGGCCTCGGACGCGAGCACGGTGCTGGCGGTCGTGACCACCGCGGGCGGCCCGCACGTGGAAATGGTCGAGGCGAACAATCCCGATGCCGCGCTGTATGCATCACTGAGCAAGGCTTTCCCGGGCGAACTCGTGGACCTGACCAGCGCGACGCTCGACGGGAAGAAGATCGTGGTGTCCGTGCGCAGCGATACCGACCCCGGCCAGTTGTACCTGTACGACCGCGATTCCGGTTCGGTGCGGTTCCTGATGAAGAGCCGGGCCGAGCTTCCCCCGGAACGCATGGCGCAAGTGGTGCCGTTCTCGTTCAAGGCCCGCGACGGACTCACGCTGTACGGCTACATGACCGTGCCGCGCGGCGGCGGCAAGGGCCTGCCCGCCATCATCAATCCGCACGGCGGCCCGATCGGGGTGCGCGACGACTGGGGCTTCAACAGCGAAGCGCAATTGCTCGCGAGCCGCGGCTACCTCGTCGTGCAGCTGAACTATCGCGGTTCGGGCGGTTACGGCCAGGCGTTCGAGGATCGCGGGCACGGCCAATGGGGCGCGAAGATGCAGGACGACCTGGTGGACGTCACCCACTGGGTCGCGGCGCAGGGTTACGCGGATCCGTCGCGCATCTGCATCTACGGCGCCAGCTACGGCGGTTATGCGGCGCTCGAGGGCGTCGCAAGGGAACCGGACCTGTACAAGTGCGCGGTCGGCTACGCCGGCATCTACGACCTCGACATGATGTACCACGAGGGCGACATCTCCGAACGCGAATCCGGCAAGCGCTACCTGCGCCGCACGATCGGCACCGACGAATCGCAGCTGCATTCGCGTTCGCCCGCGTTGATGGCGGACCGGATCAAGGTGCCCGTGATGCTCGCCGCCGGCCTCAAGGACGAACGCGCGCCGCCGGAACAGACGGCGGCGATGCGCGATGCGCTGAAGGCCGCGGGCCATCCGGCCGAGGAGGTGATCCTCGAGCCCAACGAGATGCACGGCTTCTACGCCGAGGACGCGCAGCTCAACCTGTATACGAAGATGCTGGGTTTCTTCGACAAGTACATCGGCCCGGCCGCGCCCACCTCGAAGTAAGGCATCGCGCCGGGCCGGCGAATGCCGGCCCGGTTAGCGCACCCCGTGCATCATCCGCCGCAGCAGCGGCGCGAGCAGCAGCGCGGCGACACCGCAGCCGATGCCGATCCACATCATCAGCCAGAACAGGTGCGCGTACTTCGCACCGGCGCTGGCGAAGTCCAGGGCCGCGCCGTCGGGCATGTCGATCGCGGCGATCTTGCCGAACAGCGCGGCGAGCGTTTCCGAGAACGCGGTGGCGAGGAACCAGGTTCCCATCATCAGGCTGGTGACGCGCGGCACCGAGAGTTGCGTCACTGCCGAAAGCCCGACTGGCGAGATGCACATTTCGCCGACCTCGAGCACGAAGTAGGCGAGCACCAGCCACCACACGCTCGCCATCTGCCCGGTGGCGCCCGCGTGCTGCGCGGCGATGGCCATCGGCACGAAGGCGAGCCCGCCGAACATGAGGCCGTAGGCGCTCTTCGCCGGCTTGCTCGGGTTCGCGTTGCGCTTCTCCAGCCAGTTCCACAGCATCGAGAACGCAGGCGCGAGCAGCAGGATGAACGGCCCCGGCAGATAGGTGAGCGAACTCGCGGTCTGCGGCAGCACCAGCACGTCGCGGCCGATGAAGAACACCATGACCGCGCATGCGGCGGCGAAGAACAGCCGCGGCGAAGAAGAGCGCGGATCGCGATCCGACCACCACGCCGAGACCATGAATGCGCCCGGCGCCAGCACCAGCGCGATGCTCGACCACGGCCACGGCGTGCCTTCGCGGATCACCAGCGACGGCACGATGTCCTTGGTCAGCAGGCGGTCGGTGAAGGTGACCCAGCTGCCGTAGGTCTGCTCGTACAGGGTGAAGAACACCAGGCACATGAAAATCAGCGCCATCAGCGCGATCATCTGGTCGCGCTGCACCGGCGTGCAGTCGCGCAGCAGGAACCGCAGGAACCACGCGAGCACGCCGAGCATCACCAGGATCATCAGGCCCAGCGCCGGTGAGATGTCGCCCGGCAGGCGCATCACGTTGTTCGCCACCATCCACATCAGCCCGGCAACCGGCAGCAGGCCGGCGATCGCGCCGAGGTAGATCTTCCATTCGGTCGAACGCGCGATCGGGCGTGGCGGTTCCGCGTGCCCGTGCAGGTATTTCTGCCCCCACAGGAATTGCCCGAGGCCGAGCAGCATGCCGATGCCGGCGGCGCCGAAGCCGTACTTCCAGCCGAAGGTCTGGCCGAGGTAGCCGCAGACGATCGACGCGAGCAGGCCGCCGAGATTGATGCCGGCGTAGAACAGCGAGAAACCCGCATCGCGGCGCGCGTCGTCCGGCGCGTACAGCTTGCCGACGATGGTGGAGATGTTGGGCTTGAGGAAGCCCACGCCCATGATGATCAGCGCCAGCGACAGGTAGAACACGTACAGAGAACCGATGTCTCGTTCGACGATGCCGTTCACCGTCCTCGCCGCGTCGCCCTCGACCGCCATGCCGAGGTGGCCGAGGCAGAGCAGCAGGCCGCCGAACACCACCGCCTTGCGCATGCCGAGGTAGCGGTCGGCGAGGATGCCGCCGAACACCGGGATGCAGTACACCAGGCCGCCGTAGGCGCCGAGGATGTCGAGGCCGATGCGGTCGCCGAACTTGTGGTGTTCCAGCAGGTACAGCAACAGCAGCGCCTTCATCCCGTAGAACGAGAAGCGCTCCCACATCTCGGTGAAGAAGCAGACGTAGACGCCCTTGGGGTGGCCGAGGAAGTCCTCGTTCCGGGGAATGTCGCTGTAGGTGGCGGTGGCGGACATCTGCGGGCCTGCGGCGGGGTCGGCGGAGTATAGACGTGGCTCATCGCACTGGACTTGCCCCGGGCCAGCCCTTAGCGTGTCGCGGTTCCCGTGCCCGGAGTCGATGGATGAACGAGCAACCCAGCGCGGCGGCCATGCCCCGCACCGAACTGACCATCCGCGGCCTCGTGCTCGGCGTGGTCATCACCGTGCTGTTCACCGCGGCGAACGTGTTCTTCGGGCTGAAGGCGGGCCTGACCTTCGCCACCTCGATCCCCGCGGCGGTCATCTCCATGGCGCTGCTGCGCGCGTTCAAGGATTCGACCATCCAGGAAAACAACATCGTGCAGACGGTCGCTTCGGCCGCGGGCACGCTGTCGTCGATCATCTTCGTGTTGCCGGGATTGGTGATGATCGGCTGGTGGACCGGTTTCCCGTTCTGGGAATCGTTCCTCATCTGCCTGCTCGGCGGCGTGCTCGGCGTGATGTATTCCATCCCGCTGCGGCGCGCGCTGGTCACTGGTTCCGACCTGCCGTATCCGGAAGGCGTGGCCTGCGCCGAGGTGCTCAAGGTCGGCAGCGGCGACGACGCCAGCGGCGTGGAGGAAAGCAAGGCCGGCCTGCGCGTCGTGGTCTGGGGTTCGATCATGTCGGCGGCGTTCGCGGTGATCGTCGCGACCAAGGTGTTCGCGGCCAGCGTCACCAGCTATTTCAAGGTCAACGACCGCGGCGGCGTGAGCGGATTCGACCTGGGGCTGTCGATGGCGCTGTTCGCGGTCGGCCATCTCGTCGGTCTGTGGGTCGGCGTGGCGATGCTGCTTGGCGTGCTGATCGCATGGCTCTGGGGCGTGCCGCACTACACCGCCGAGTTGTTCTCGCACCTGGATCCATCCGCGCAGCTCGCGGCGATGGCGGATCCGGCCACTTTCTCGGCGGGTCCTTTCCGCGACAAGGTGCGCCTGATCGGCGCGGGCGCGATCGGCCTCGCCGCGATCTGGAGCCTGCTGAAGCTGGTCAAGCCCGTGATCAGCGGCTTGTCGTCCGCGTTCGCGGCCTCGAAAGTGCGCAAGGCCGGCAACCTGCATACCTTGCCGCGCACCGAACACGACATCCCGATCGGCATGGTCGGCGCGATCACGCTTATCAGCTTCGTGCCGATCGCGTGGCTGTTCGGCCATTTCGCGAATGCAAGCGGCCTCGGCGCGCAGACGTGGACGCTGGTGATCGGCGGCTTGCTGTACTGCGTGGTGATGAGCTTCCTCGTGTCCGCGGTCTGCGGCTACATGGCCGGCCTAATCGGTTCGTCGAACAGCCCGCTCTCGGGCGTTGGCATCCTCGTGGTCATCGGCATCGCGCTGTTGCTGCTGGCGATCAAGCCAATGCTGGGTCCGGGACACGAAAAGGGGCTGGTCGCATTCGCGCTGTTCGTGACCGCGGTGGTGTTCAACGTCGCCGCCATCGCCAACAACAACCTGCAGGACCTCAAGACAGGGCAACTGGTCGATGCCACGCCGTCGAAGCAGCAATGGGCGCTGCTGGTCGGCGTGCTCGCCGGCGCGGCGGTGATTCCGCCGGTGCTGGAACTGGTGAACAAGGCCTATGGTTTCGCCGGCGTGCCCGGTGCGAATCCGGCCACGGCATTGCCCGCGCCGCAGGCAGGCCTGATTTCGACGCTGGCGCAGGGCGTGATCCAGAACAACATCGACTGGAGCCTGATCGAAATCGGTGCCGGCATCGGCGTGGTGCTGATCGTGCTCGACGCGGTGGTGCGCAAGGCGACGGGCGACAAGGCGCACCTGTCGCCGCTCGCGGTCGGCCTCGGCATCTACCTGCCGACGTCGGCGACGCTGATGGTCGTGGTCGGCGCGCTGGTCGGCGCGTGGTACGACAAGCGCGCCGAGCGCAGCGCCAAGCCGGACACCACCAAGCAACTCGGCGTGCTGCTGGCCTCGGGCATGATCGTCGGCGAAGGCCTGGTCGGCGTGCTGATCGCCGGCATCGTCGCCTTCAACCTGTTCCCGCTCGAGTTGGTCGGCGCTGGATTCGCCAAGGCTTCCGTCTGGATCGGCGGCATCGCCTTCGTCGTCGCGATCTTCCTGTTGTATCGCTGGGTCGAAGGCCAGGCGCGCCGCGCCAGCGCCTGACCTGCGTTTCCCATTCGTCCGCAATACCGGAGTTGAAATGAACCTGCGCCACGCCGTCCTCGCCGCTTCGCTGCTGCTCGCCATCGTCCCCGCCGCGCAGGCCGCGCGTGGTTTCCAGGCCAGCGACATGGTCCGCATGGATCGTTATTCGTCACCGGCGCTGTCGCCGGACGGGCGCAAGTTGGTGTTCGCCAAGCGCGTGGTGGATTTCGATGCGAACCGCGCAAGCAGCTCGTTGTGGATCGAGGACCTGTTCGCGCGCGACGCAGCGCCGCCGAAGCGGCTGACGCCCGACGGCTGGAACGTGAATTCGCCGACGTTTTCGCCGGACGGCAAGACCGTGTACTTCCTCAGCGCAAAGAACGGCAGCTCGCAGCTGTATGCGATGCCGACCGCGGGCGGTAAGCCCAGGCAGCTCACCGACCTCGCGCAGGACCTCGGCGCGTTCAAACTCTCGCCGGACGGCAGTCGCATCGCGGTCGCATCCACCGCGTTCCCCGATTGCCGCGACACGCCCGATGCCGATGCGCTCGCCTGCACGAAGCAGCGCCAGGACGCGCAAGCCAAGGCCAGGGGCAAGGCCAGCGGAAAAATCTTCGATCACCTGTTCATGCGCCACTGGGATACGTGGATGGACGGCACGCTGAACCGCGTGTTCGTGGTACCGGCCAACGCGAAGAAGCCGGCGAAGACCGCGCTGCTGGTCAGCAGTGGCGTGAACGGCGACATTCCGTCCAAGCCCTTCGGCGACCTCTCCGACCTCGCGTGGTCGCCCGACGGCAAGCAGTTGGCGATGAGCGCGCGCGCGTCGAACGGCCAAGAGCCGTGGTCGACCAATTTCGACATCTGGCTGGCGAACAGCGACGGCAGCGGCACGGCGCGCAACCTCACCGCGGCGAACACCGCCTGGGACGCCGGTCCGGTGTTTTCCGCCGACGGCGGCACGCTCTATTACCGCGCGATGAAGGTGCCGGGTTTCGAAGCCGACCGCTTCGCGTTGATGGCGATGGACCTGGCCAGCGGCAAGGCGCGCGAAATCGATCCGCAGTGGGATCGCAGCGCGAACGGCATCGCCTTGTCCGCCGACGGCAAGACCATCTACACCACCGCCGAGGACATGGGCCAGCAGCCGCTGTTCGCGGTCGACATCGCCAGCGGCAAGGCGACGCAACTGATCGGCGACGGTACCGTCGGCGAATTCGCCTTCGCCGGTCCGACGCTTGCGTTCGCGCGCAACACGATGAAGACCGGCGACACGATCTACACCACGAACGCTGCCGAAATTGCCGGCGACATGCCGCGCGAAATCACGCCTGGCGCGGGCGATATGTTGCCGGACGTGGCCTGGGGCGATTTCGAACAGTTCTCGTTCAAGGGCTGGAACAACGAGACGGTGCACGGCTACGTGGTGAAACCATGGAATTACCAACCCGGCAAGAAGTATCCGGTCGCATTCCTGATCCATGGCGGGCCGCAGGGCAGCTTCGGCAATGGCTGGAGCTATCGCTGGAACCCGCAGACCTACGCCGGGCAGGGCTACGCGGTGGTGATGGTCGATTTCCACGGCAGCGTGGGTTACGGCCAGGCCTTCACCGATGCGATTTCGCAGCACTGGGGCGATCGCCCGCTCGAGGATTTGCAGAAGGGCTGGGCCTCGGCGCTGAAGCGGTACGAATTCCTCGACGGCGACAAGGCCTGCGCGCTCGGCGCGAGCTATGGCGGCTTCATGGCGTACTGGATCGCCGGCAACTGGAACCAGCCGTGGAAGTGCATCGTCGCCCACGACGGCGTGTTCGACAATCGCATGATGGGTTACGCGACCGAGGAACTGTGGTTCTCCGAACACGAGAACGGTGGCACGCCGTGGGAGAATCCCGCCGGTTACGAGAAGTTCAACCCGATCCTGCACGTCAAGGACTGGCGCGTGCCGATGCTGGTCGTGCACAGCCAGCTCGATTACCGCATCCCGGTGGAGCAGGGCATCGCCGCGTTCACCGCGTTGCAGCGCAAGGGCATCGAGTCGAAGTACCTGTATTTCCCCGACGAGAACCACTGGGTGCTGAAGCCGCAGAACAGCCTGCTCTGGCACGACACGGTGAACGCCTGGCTGAAGGCGCACATCGGCAATTGAAATGGAACCCGTGGCCCACACGGCGATGATCGCCAACGACATCGTCGTGTTCGGGCTGATCGCGGCCACGCTCGGCACGGTGTTCTGGACGGCGTCGCTGAAGAACTCGGCGCTGCGCAAGTTCTACGCGGTCGTGCCGCCGTTGCTGTTGTGCTACCTGTTGCCTGGGCTCTACAACAGCTTCGGCCTGATCGACGGCCAGCATTCGCAGCTCTACAACCCGGTGGCGAGCCGCGTGCTGCTGCCTGCGGCGCTGGTGCTGCTCACGCTGTCGGTGGACCTGCGCGCGATCGCGCGGCTGGGCTGGAAACTGGTCGCGATGTACGCGGCCACGTCCGCCAGCATCATGCTCGGTGCGTTCGGCGCGTTCCTGCTGTTCCGCGCACTGCACCCTGCGACCGTCGCCGGCGATACCTGGGCCGGCATGGCCGCGCTCGCCGGGAGCTGGATCGGTGGCGGCGCCAACATGCTGGCGATGAAGGAGATCTTCCACGTCGACGCGACCACGTTCGGCCGCTTCGCCGTCGTCGATGTCGGCGTCGCCTACGTATGGATGGCCTTGCTGATCTTCCTCGCGCCGCGCGCGGCGTCCATCGACCGGCGCCTGGGCGCGGACACGCGCGCGCTGGACGAATTGCGCGAACGCCTCGCCTCGTATCGCGAACAGCACGCGCGCATCCCCACCCTGACCGACCTGATGCTCATCGTCGGCATCGCCTTCGGCACCGTCGGGTTGGCGCACGCGGTCGCGGGCCCGTTCGCCTCGTGGCTGGCGGCGCAATGGCCGGCGGCGAAGACGGTCGGGCTGGCCGAACCCTTCATTTGGATCATCGCCCTGTGCACGCTCGCCGGACTGGGCATGAGCTTCACCCCGTTGCGCCGCCTGGAAGGCGCGGGCGCGTCCACGCTGGGGCAGTTGTTCCTGTATTTCCTCATCGCCTGCATCGGCATGCAGATGGATGTGTTCGCCTTGCTCGACCGGCCGGGGCTGTTCCTGCTCGGCGTGGCCTGGCTCTGCATCCACGTCGTCCTGCTCTGGCTCGTCGCGCGTTTGCTGCGCGCGCCGTTGTTCTATTTCACCATCGGCTCGATGAGCCACATCGGCGGGCCGGCTTCGGCCCCGGTGGTGGCATCGGAATTCCATCCGGCGCTCGCGCCGGTCGGGGCGCTGCTCGGCACCCTCGGCTACGCCACCGGAACCGGCCTGGCCTGGCTGACCGGGCTGGTGTTGCGGAGTCTGGCCGGTAGCGGTTGAGGGTCGCGTTCTATAGGGCAGGAAGGCGACCGCCGGAGGTCCGACATGCTCCATTTCGAAGACAGGACGGGCTTGTCCTACCAGGGACCGGATCGCCGCAGGGGGATGGACCGCCGCACGAGCGGCGACCGTCGCCGCGACATCCGTTTCGAACTGGACAAGGACGACCGCCGCAGCGGCCGCGACCGCCGCCGCAGCCAGGGCGGCTGGGACGCAGCGCATTCGCGCTAGTGGCAAGGGCGCGGATTGGCGCCGTCGCTACAGCCAGTGCACCCTGCGCAGGTAGCGATACAGCACGATGCAGGCTACCAGCACGATGCCGATCAGCACCGGATAGGCATGCGGGTGGTCGAATTCCGGCATGTGCTTGAAGTTCATGCCGTACCAGCTCGCGACCAGGGTCGGCACCGCGAGCAGGCCGGCCCAGCCGGCGAGTTTCTTCACGACCTCGCCCTGCCCGATGGTGGCAAGCGACAGGTTGACGCCCATCGCCGCGGTCAGCATTTCGCGCAGGGTGTCGATGGACTCGTTCAGGCGCACCGCGTGGTCCTGCACGTCGCGCAGGTAGAGCTTGGCTTCCTCGCTGAAGGGCAGCACCGGCGTGCGCGTCACTTGCGCCACGATGTCCTGCACCGGCGCCACCGCCAGCCGCATCTGGGTCAGTTCCTTCTTCAATTCGTAGAGGTGCACGATGGTGTCGCGCCGGTAGGTTTCGGCGAACACTTCGTGCTCCAGCGAATCCAACGCGTGGCGGAAGTCCTCGACGATCGGCTCGTAGTTGTCGACCACGAAGTCGAGGATGCCGTACAGCGCGGCGATCGGCCCCAGCGCCAGCATTTCCGGCTCGCGCTCGAAGCGCTTGCGCACCTGCGAATACGATTCCGAGGCGCCGTGGCGCACCGTGATCAGGAAATGCGCGCCGACGAAGATGTGGGTTTCGCCGAAATGCACGTGCCCGTCGGTGAGTTGCGCGGTGTGCAGCACCAGGAACAGCGAGCTGCCGTAGCTTTCCAGCTTCGGGCGCTGGTGCGCGTTCTGCGCGTCCTCGACCGCGAGGTCGTGCAGGCCGAACTCTTCCTGCAGCTTGTCGAGCAACGCGTCCTCGGGTTCGTACAGCCCGACCCAGACGAAGCTGCCGTCGTTCGTCGCAAGCACGTCGCTGATCGAATCGAGGCTGATGTCGCGGCGGCCCCCGGCGCGGTCGTAGACCACGCAGTTGACCACGCAGGCGGGCAGCGATTCGTCGCGATGATGGTCGTTCATCGCGCCATCGTGCGCGCCCGCGCGGCGCGCGGCAAGCGCTCAGCGGCGGCGCAGCGCCGCGAACAGGGCGAGGTGGATCGGCAGCATCAGCACGATCCAGCGCATGTTCTGCTGCGTTCGGACTTGCAGCCACGCGGTGGCCAATGCGGCGATCGCCAGCAGTGCGACCGCGAGCAGCGTCCACGCGAACCAGCGTCCGGTCCGGCGGCCACGGGCCAGCGCCCAGCCACCGGGAAGCAGCAACAGGCAGAGCGGATCGAGCAGCAGCAGATTGTGGTTGCCCCAGGCGGCCCAGTGTTCGGTGCGCAGCCACAGGTACAGCAGCAATGCGCCGACCAGGCCACACGACAGCCAGAACGGGATCGCGAACGCGGCGAGCAATCGCGGCCGGCGCTTCGCGGCGACGAGGATCAGGGCGGCGACCGCGAGGCCGGCCAATGCGCATGGCCACCACGCGGTCGACGGATCGCCCGGCTCCGGCGCGATGCGATGCGGCAGCAGTTGTTCCTCGGCCGCGACCAGCGGGCGCCCGTCGGCGAAGCGGACTTCGCGCAGGTTGTCGGCCAGGCGCATCGGCACGAAGGATTCGTCCCAGCGCGAGAGCGGCACGTCCGCGTTCGGCCCGAGCCCGAGTTCGAAGCCCAGCCACATCCAGCGGGCGGGGCTGGCGAGGCGGGTGGATTCGCTGCGGTAGGTCAGTCCCCGCGAGGAAGCCGCGAGCCGTTCGTGCAAAAGCCCGCCGAGGCCGCGATCGATGGCATCGCGCACGCGCGTCGCGCAGTTGTCGCGGAAGTAGTCGTAGCGATAGCGCGAATTCTCGGGCCTCGCGTTGTGTTCCAGCGCGTCGGCGATCGATTGCGCCTGCGCCGACGACACGTCCAGCCACTGGATGCGCACGCCACGGCCTTCGTCGCGATAGGTCGCCAGGTCCTCGCGCAACGGCAGCGCGACCAGCGCGTAGCGCATGCGCCCGGCGACGAAATTGCCGACGAAGCCCGGTTCGGACGGATCGAAGAAGCCGAAGTTGTACGACATCGCTTCGCCGCGCGCCGGATCGTCGACGACGACGGCATCGTGGCCGAAGCGTTCCCAGAACACCTCGCCCGGCTGCATGGTCATCACCCCGATGCGCGGCGCGGCGGTCGCGAACAGCGGCGAGAGCAGCAATGCCAGCGAGAACGCAAAAAGCCTTGTCATCCTGAGCGCAGCGAAGAACCTGCTTTTCCCGCCTCGGAATGCCGACAGCAGCAGGTCCTTCGGCTTCGCCTCAGGATGACAGCCTTGCGTTCGCTCAGGCGTCGCCATGCACGCTCACGTGCAACGCATGCAACCGGCGCGCATCCGCGCGGGCGACGCGGAAACCGAAGCGGCCCAGGGTGAGTTCCTCGCCGGCCTCGGGCAGGTGGCCGATCGCCGCGGTGACGAGGCCGCCGATGGTGTCGTATTCGTCGTCGGCGAAATCCGCGCCGAAGCGTTCGTTGAAATCGCCGATGGGCGTGAGCGCATCGACCACGAACTGGCCGTCCGCCTGCGCCGCGATCAATGCATTCGGGTCCTCGGCATCGTCGTGCTCGTCGTCGATGTCGCCGACGATCTGCTCGAGCACGTCCTCGATCGTCACCAGCCCGGCGACGCCGCCGTATTCGTCGATGACGATCGCCATGTGGTTGCGCGACTGGCGGAACTCGCGCAGCAGCAGGTCGAGGCGCTTGGATTCGGGGATCAGCACCGCCGGGCGCAGCAGCTCGCGCACGTTGCCCGGCGCATGGTCGACCACGACGCCGCGCAGCAGGTCCTTGGCCAGCAGGATCCCGAGGATCTCATCCTTGTCCTCGCCGTGCACCGGGAAGCGCGAATGCCCGGATTCGACCACCATCTTCATCAGCTCGAGCAGCTTGGCGTCGGCCGGCAGCGCGACCATCTGCGAACGCGAGACCATCACGTCGCCGACGGTGAGGTCGGAGACGGAAATCGCGCCTTCCATCATCCGCAGGGTGTCGGCCTCGATCAGGCCGTCGGCCTGCACGTCGCGCAGCAGTTCGACCAGGTCCTCGCGGGTGGTGGGTTCGCCCGACAGGGCGGCACTGATGCGTTCGAGCCAGCTGCGGCGTTCGGCGGGCTGGCTACTGTCGTCCTCGGACATTCGGGGGCGTTCGCGGGCGGTCCCGCGCAATGGATTCGGGGGAAGTCTAGCGCGGACCCGTTGCCGGCCGGTGAATCGCGCCGCTCAGGCCAGGTAGGGGTCGTCGATGCCGAGCCCGGCGAGGATCTCGCGCTCCAGTTGTTCCATACACTCGGCTTCGCGCGCGTCCTGGTGGTCCCAGCCGAGCAGGTGCAGCGTGCCGTGCACGGTCAGGTGCGCGTAGTGCGCGGCCAGCGGCTTCTTCTGTTCCCGGGCTTCGCGCGCGATGACCGGCGCGCACAGCACCAGGTCGCCCAGCAGCGGCATCACCACGCCTTTCGGCAATTTCACCCCGTCGGCGATATCCGCGGGAAAGCTCAGCACGTTGGTCGCGTAATCCTTGCCGCGGTAGTGGCGGTTGAGCGCGCGGCCTTCCTTGCTGCCGACGATGCGGATCGCGAGATCGGCTTCGCGGATGCGGCCCGCGAGCGCGGCCGCGGCCCATTTGCGGAAACTCACCGCGGCCGGCAGCCCCGCGCGCGGCGCGGCGTAGCTGACGGCGACATCGAGGCGAGTCGGACCCTTGGTCATGCTTGAAGCCTTCGGACGCGGATCAACGCGGATCAGGATGGATAAAGCTACTCCGAAAAGCGTTCTTCAATCTTAATCCGCGCGTATCCGCGTCTAACAAGTGTTCTACGGTCCGGAACCAGTCTGCACGTCTTTCGCGTCGCGCGCCTCGTAGGCGTTCACGATCCGCGCGACCAACGGATGCCGGACCACGTCCCGCGCCTCGAAGAAGGTGAAGCTGACGCCTTCCACGCCGTGCAGCACTTCCACCGCGTCCCTGAGGCCGGATTTCTGGTGCTTCGGCAAATCGACCTGGGTCAGGTCGCCGGTGATCACCGCGGTGCTGCCGAAGCCGAGCCGGGTCAGGAACATCTTCATCTGCTCGATGCTGGTGTTCTGCGCTTCGTCGAGGATGACGAACGCGTCGTTGAGCGTGCGCCCGCGCATGTAGGCGAGCGGCGCGATCTCGATGACGTTCTTCTCCAGCAGGCGCGCGACCTTGTCCACGCCGAGCATTTCGTACAGCGCGTCGTACAGCGGGCGCAGGTAGGGATCGACTTTCTGGGTCAAATCGCCGGGCAGGAAGCCGAGCTTTTCGCCGGCTTCCACCGCCGGGCGGACGAGGATCAGGCGCTGCACCCGCGACTGGTTCAGCGCGTCCACCGCCATCGCGACCGCGAGGAAGGTCTTGCCGGTGCCGGCCGGGCCGACGCCGAAGTTGATGTCGTGGGTGGCGATCGCGTGCAGGTACTTGCGCTGGTTGTCGCCGCGGCCGCGCAGGGTGCCGCGCTTGACCTTCACCGCGATGTCCTGCGGCAGGTAATCGGGCGAAGCCGTGTGCGCGTCGGCGACATCCGGACCGAGGCGCACATGGATCGCGTGTTCGTCGAGCGTTTCCGAAGCGGCTTCGTCGTAGAGCTGGCGCAGCAGGCGCTCGGCGCGGGCGACCGCATCGGCATCGTCCCCGGAGACGCGGAACACGTTGCCGCGGTTGGCGATTTCCACGCCCAGCCGCAATTCGAGCAGGCGCAGGTGGGCGTCGAACGGCCCGGCCAGGTTGGCGAGGCGTTCGGTATCGGCGGGTTCGAGGACGAAGTCGCGCTGGGGCATGGGGCGGGCAGGGTAGCGCGCCGGGGTGACGCTTGCCATCGTCGGCTTCCAATTTAATTAAATATATAGTTAAATATGGAAATGGAATCGACCCAACCCGCCAAGCCCCGTGTCCGCGGGGTCGCCCCCCAGCGTAAGCGCGCTCCCGGCCGTCCGGCCCGCAAGGCCGCGCCGCCGGCCGAGCAACGCGAGCTGCTGCTGGATGCCGCCATCGCCTGCTTCGTGCGCAAGGGCATCGCCGCGACCAGCCTGCGCGAAATCGCGCGCGAAGCGCACGTCACCCCGGCGCTGATGCATTACTACTTCGGCGACAAGGCGCAGTTGCAGGAGGCGTTGGTCGCCGATCGCCTGCTGCCGGTGCTGGCGGACATGCGCGCCGCCATCGCGGATGCCGGCGGTGATGTTCCCGAGCTGATCGCCGCGTTCGTGTCCGGCATCGGCCGCGTGGCGATGCGCCATCCGTGGCTGCCGCCGTTGTGGGTGCGCGAGGTGCTGTGCGAAGGCGGCGCCCTGCGCGACGTCCTGTTCGAACGCATCGGCCCGCAGGTTCCGCAGGTGATGGCCAAGCGCTTCGCCGAGGCGCAGGCGCGCGGCGAAATCAACGAAGACCTCGATCCGCGCCTGCTGATGGTCTCGCTGGTCGGGCTGACGCTGTTCCCGATCGCCGGCGCGCCGATCTGGCGGCGCCTGTTCGCCGGCGATCCCGGCACCGCGGCGCTGGACATGGACACCTTCCGCAAGCACACGCTCGCATTGCTCGACCGCGGCATCGATTTCAAGGGGCCATCGCCGTGAACGCATCGAAGATCGCATTCCTGTCCATTGCGCTGTCGCTTGCGGCCTGCGCGAAGGACACGCCGCAGGCGCTGGGTACGCTGGAATACGACCGCGTCGCGCTGCCGGCGCCGGTGGCCGAACGCATCGTCGCCATCGACGTGCGCGAAGGCCAGCAGGTCGCAGCCGGCGCGAGGTTGCTGACGCTGGAACGCACCCGCACCGAAGCGCAGGCCGAGGCCGCGCGCGCCGAGGCGCAGCGCCAGCGCGAAGCCCTCGGCGAACTCGAGGCCGGGCCGCGCCAGGAACGAATCGCGCAGGCACGCGCGAACGTCGCCGCGGCACAGGCCGCCGCGCGCGATGCGAACGCCTACTACGCGCGCCTGAAACCGTTGGGAACGCGACAACTGGTCGCTGCCGCCGACGTGGATCGCGCCCGCGCCGCCGCGTCCAGCGCCGATGCGCAGGTGAAGCTGGCGCAGGCCGCGTTCGACGAACTGCTGAACGGTTCGCGTCGCGAGGACATCGCCCAGGGCGAAGCCGCGCTGCGCGCCGCGGAAGCGCAGGCGACCGCACAAGTGGCGACGCTGGACAAGCTCGACGTGCGTGCGCCGCGCGCGGGTCGCATCGACAGCCTTCCCTACAGGCTCGGCGACCAGGCGCCGGTCGGCGCGCCGCTGGCGATCCTGCTGGTCGGCGATGCGCCGTATGCGCGCATCTACGTGCCGGAAACCCTCCGCGCGAACGTCAAGGTCGGCGACAGGGCGCGTGTGTTCGTCGACGGTCGCGATGCCGCGTTCGCCGGCACCGTGCGCATGATCCGCAGCGAATCCAGCTTCACCCCGTACTACGCATTGATCGGCAAGGACGCCGCGCGGCTGAGCTATCTCGCCGAAATCGCGCTCGGCAAGGATGCGGCGCAACTGCCGGCCGGCGTGCCGGTGCGGGTGGAATTCGAGCCGTGACATGTCATCAGGAACACTTTTGCTCGTCATTCCCGCGAAAGCGGGAATCCAGTGTCTTTGCTTTTTCGGCATGGAATTGCGAAAGACGCTGGATCCCCGCCTGCGCGGGGATGACAGCATCAATCCATGAGGCGTTCTGATGCAGACGTCGAATCAAGACGTCGCGATCCGCGCACGCGGCCTGACCAAACGCTTCGGCGACCTGGTCGCGGTCGACCGCGTCGACCTCACCGTGGCGAAAAGGCAGGTCTACGGCTTCCTCGGCCCGAACGGTTCGGGCAAGTCCACGACCATCCGCATGCTGTGCGGACTGCTGACGCCGACCGCCGGCGAAATCGAGGTACTGGGCCTGCGCATTCCCGAACAGGCGGAAGCGTTGCGTTTGCGCATCGGCTACATGACCCAGAAGTTCTCGCTGTTCGAGGACCTGACCGTGCGCGAGAACCTGGAATTCCTCGCCGCGGTGCAGGGCCTGGACAAGGCGAAGGCGCGCAGGCGCATCGACGAACTCGTCGATGAATACCATTTCGGCGATCGGCAGAAGCAACTCGCCGGCACGCTCAGCGGCGGGCAGAAGCAGCGTCTGGCCCTCGCAGGCGCGGTGATCCACGAACCGGAATTGCTGTTCCTCGACGAACCGACCAGCGCGGTCGATCCGGAATCGCGCCGCGATTTCTGGGAGAAGCTCTTCGACCTCGCCGATGCGGGCACTACCTTGCTGGTCTCGACGCACTACATGGACGAAGCCGAGCGCTGCCACCGCATCGCCATCCTCGATTCCGGCCGGCTCGTCGCCGACGGCACGCCGGGCGAACTCGCGGCGGCGCTGGCCGGGCGCACGCTGGAAGTGCGCGCCGCGCAACCGCGTCGCGCGCAGCAGGCGCTGGTCGATCTTCCCGGCGTGCTCAGCGTGGCCCAGATCGGCAACAGCCTGCGCGTGCTCGTCGCGCAGGACGGCGACGCGCGTTCGCGCATCGACGACGCGCTGCGCAAGTCCGGGTTGCAGGCCGAAGTGCTGCCTGCGGAACCGAACCTCGAGGATGTATTCGTCTCCGCCACGCACGGCCAGCCCGCGCAACGCGAGGCCGCATGAAGCTCGGTCGCCTGTTCGCGGTGATGGCCAAGGAATTGCGGCAACTGCGCCGCGACCGCGTCACCCTGGCGATGATCGTCGGCATCCCGGTGATGCAGCTGGTGCTGTTCGGCTACGCGATCAACCTCAACTTGCGTGGATTGTCCGCGGGTGTCGCCGACATGGCGAACACCGCTGGATCGCGCGCGCTGGTGATGGACATGGTCGCGACCGGAGTGATCGAACCGACGCTCGCGGCGAATACCCCGCAGCAATTGATGGATGCCCTGCGCCGCGGCGAGATCAGCGTCGGCGTCGTCGTTCCGCCGGATTTCGAACGGCGCAAGATCGACGGGCGCGAAGCGGTGCAGGTGCTGGTCGACGGCAGCGACACCGTGGTGCAGAGCGCGGCGCTGCAACTGGCGCAGGTGCCGCTGGACAACAGCCGCGCGCTGGCGAACGCCACCGGCGCGCGCGAAACCACGTCGCAGCAGATCGCCGTGGTCAGTTTCTACAACCCGGAACGGCGCTCCGCGGTGAACATCGTGCCGGGGCTGATCGGCGTGATCCTGACGATGACGATGGTGCTGTTCACCGGCGTGTCGATCGTGCGCGAGCGCGAACGCGGCAACATGGAATTGCTGATCGCCACGCCCGTCACCAGCGCGGAACTGATGATCGGCAAGGTGCTGCCCTACGTCGTCATCGGCCTGGTGCAGACCACGCTGGTGCTGTTGCTCGGGCTATGGCTGTTCCAGGTGCCGGTGCGCGGCAGCGTGCTCGACGTTTATTCCGCCTCGATCCTGCTGATCGCCGCCAACCTCACCCTCGGTTTGCTGATCTCGACGCTGGCGAAGTCGCAGTTCCAGGCCATGCAGATGACCTTCTTCGCGTTCCTGCCGTCGATGCTGCTGTCGGGTTTCATGTTTCCGTTCGCCGGCATGCCGCGGGCGGCGCAATGGCTCGCGGAAATCCTGCCGCTGACGCATTTCCTGCGCCTGATCCGCGGGATCATGCTGCGCGGCGCGGGCATCGGCGAGTTGTGGCGCGACGTCGCCGCGCTGGTCGCGTTCACCGCGGTGATGATGACCGCGGCGATCCTGCGCTTCCGCAAGCGCCTCGACTAGCCGGGCGCGCGTTGGTGTGGTTCGGATCCGCGAGCGCTTATTCGGAAGCGTCCTTGCGCAGGGCCACGCCATTCATGCAGTAGCGCAGCCCGGAGGGCGGCGGGCCGTCCGGGAACACGTGCCCGAGGTGCGCGTCGCAGACGTTGCAGGTGGTTTCGACCCGCTGCATGCCGTGGCTGTCGTCGACGCGATAGGCGATCACGTCGGACTCGACCGGTTGGGTGAACGATGGCCAGCCGGTGCCGGAATCGAATTTTTCGCCGGCGTCGAACAGCAGGGTTCCGCAACACACGCAACGATAGCGGCCCGGCCCGAACAGTTCGCACGAGGCGTGGCTGAAGGCGCGTTCGGTGCCGGCTTCGCGGGTGACGCGGAATTCCTCCGGGCTGAGCTGCGCGCGCCATTGCTCGCGGGTTTTCTCGATCCGGCGCGGCGGCGGCGGATTTCCGTTCGCGGCAAGGGCGATGACGTTGGGCCAGGTCAGCATGGGAGTTCCTCCGGTGGATTGACGGCGTCGGCGGTTGCCACGCGCCCACGCAGCGAATTGCTCATCGCCTCGGTGACGACGACATCGACGAACCGGCCGATGAGTCGCCTCGGCGCCGGGAAGTTCACCGAGCGCATGTTCTCGGTCTTGCCGGTCAACTCGTCGGGACTCTTCTTCGAGGGACCTTCCACCAGCACGCGTTGCACGCTGCCGACCATCGACTGCGAAATGCCGAGCGCATGCGCGTTGATGTGCTTCTGCAGGCGGTCGAGCCGCGCATGCTTGTCCTCGTTCGACACGTCGTCGGCGAGGTCCGCGGCCGGCGTGCCGGGGCGGCGCGAGTAGATGAAGCTGAAGCTCTGGTCGAAACCGACGTCCTCGATCAGCTTCATGGTCTTGTCGAAATCCGCATCGCTTTCGCCGGGGAAGCCGACGATGAAATCCGAGCTGATCGAGATGTCCGGGCGCACCGCGCGCAGCTTGCGGATCTTCTGCTTGAACTCCAGCGCGGTGTAGCCGCGCTTCATCGCCGCGAGCACGCGGTCGCTGCCGCTTTGCACCGGCAAGTGCAGGTAGTTGGCGAGCTTGGGTACGTCGCGGTAGGCCTCGACCAGCGAGTCGGAGAATTCCAGCGGATGCGAGGTGGTGAAGCGGATGCGGCCGATGCCCTCGATCTCGGCGATGGCGCGGATCAGCAGTGCGAGGTCGGCGACTTCGCCATCCCCGTACGGCCCACGGTAGGCGTTGACGTTCTGGCCGAGCAGGTTGACCTCGCGCACGCCCTGCGCGGCGAGGCGCGCGACTTCGACCAGCACGTCCTCGAACGGGCGGCTGACCTCGGTGCCGCGGGTGTAAGGCACCACGCAGAACGAGCAGTACTTCGAACAACCTTCCATGATCGAGACAAAGGCCGACGGACCCTCGGCGCGCGGTTCGGGCAGGCGGTCGAACTTCTCGATTTCCGGAAAGCTGATGTCGACCTGCGGCTTGCCGGACTGGCGGCGTTCGCGGATCAGCTCCGGCAGGCGGTGCAGGGTCTGCGGGCCGAACACCATGTCCACGAAGGGTGCGCGCCTGACGATGCCTTCGCCTTCCTGCGAAGCCACGCAGCCGCCGACCCCGATCAGCACCGGGCGGTCGCCCTGCTTGAGCTGGCGCCAGCGACCGAGTTGGCTGAAGACCTTTTCCTGCGCCTTCTCGCGGATCGAACAGGTATTGACCAGGATGACGTCGGCCTCGGCGGCATTGTCGGTCAGTTCCAGGCCTTCGTGTTCGGCGAGAACGTCGGCCATCTTCGCCGAATCGTACTCGTTCATCTGGCAACCATGGGTTTCGATGAACACTTTTCCGCGGCTGCGCGGGGCGGTCGCGGGGACGGCCGGCGATGCGGCCTCGGTCTGGGCTTGGCTCATGGTCTTCTCCGGGGCGCGGCGGGTAATCCGGGCCGGTGAGGGTGCGCGAGCTTAGCAAAGCCGAAGGGGCGGGATCCGGCGTCGCCGCGGCATAAACGCGACCGCGATCGCGTTCAAGAAAATCAAAGGCTTGTCAACGATTTCGAATGGAGTGATAGTCCGCCGCATGAGGGGATGGGGAATCGTGCTTGGCGTGCTGGGGCTGCTCGCGGCCAGTCCGGCCGTGGCCGGCACCCTGTACCGCTGCGACGGCGCCGACGGCGTACGCAGCTATGTCAGCAAACGTGTCCCGGGCGCGAAATGCGTGGCCATCAGCTACAGCAGCGCGCAGAAGGCCTCGACGCCATCCGCCCCGGCGTCTTCCGGTAGCGCCACCGCCTCCGTCCGGGTGGACGGATCCCCGGCGCGCGAAACGCTGCCGGCTGCGTCCGCGCCGGTGTCGACGCCGCAGCAGGCGAAGGCGAAGTTCGTGCGCATGGCGACCTCGACCATCTATTCCTACGTGGATGCGAACGGCACCCGCAATTTCAGCAACCGGCGTCCGCGCGGCGTGGCCAACGTCACCTCGCAATCGATCCAGTACGCCGTGTTCCAGATGGAAACCTGCTATGCCTGCGGCCTGCAGCCGGGGGTGAACTTCGGCACCACCCGGCTCAACACCACGGCCTACAAGGACGAGATCGCCCAGGCCGCGCGCGACTACGGCGTGGACGAGGCGATCATCCGCGCGATCATCCACGCCGAATCCGCGTTCCGGCCGACCGCGCTGTCGCGGGTCGGGGCGCAGGGCCTGATGCAACTGATGCCGGCGACGGCGCGGCGCTTCGGCGTGGCGGATTCCTACGACGCCGCGCAGAACATCCAGGGCGGCGTGCAATACCTGGCCTGGTTGCTCAAGCGCTACAGCGGCGACCTCAAGCTCGCGGCCGCGGGCTACAACGCCGGCGAAGGGGCCGTGGACAAGTACAAGGGCGTGCCCCCCTACAGCGAAACCCGCCGCTACGTGGACCGGGTCGCGACCCTCGCCGATCGCTACCGCGGCAGCCTTGCCCAGCGTTGAGGCGACGGCTGCCGTTGTCGGCCGATTCAGCCTTCCGTTACACTTCGCCGTCTTTTTGAGTGGCCCGTTTCCGCGCCGTGGCGCGGTTTTGCGGTCCCTGACGCTACGGAGCGCCGGATGGCTAACGAAGCAACGATGAACCCCGCGAGTGCCGGGGAGGGGCCGGACGATACCGGTCGCCGCAAATTCCTGACCGCGACCACCGCGGTCGTCGGCGCGGTCGGGGTCGGCTTCGCCGCCGTGCCCTTCATCAAGTCCTGGAGCCCGAGCGAGCGCGCCAAGCAGGCCGGTGCCCCGGTCAAGGTGGACATCTCCGCCCTGCAGGAAGGCCAGCAGTTGACCGTCGCCTGGCGCGGCTCCCCGATCTACATCGCCCGCCGCTCCAAATCCATGCTGGCCACCCTGCAGGAGATGGATGCCGTGGTGGCGGATCCGAAGTCGCAGAACGCGGGCCAGCAGCCGAAGTACGCGCAGAACGAATATCGCTCGATCAAGCCGGAGATCCTGGTCCTGGTCGGCGTCTGCACCCACCTCGGTTGTGCGCCGGAATTCGTGCCCGAGATCAAGCCGCAGGCGTTCTACGAGGACTGGAAGGGCGGCTACTTCTGCCCCTGCCACAAGTCGAAGTACGACCTCGCCGGCCGGGTGTTCAAGTCGCAGCCGGCCCCGGCCAACCTGCCGGTGCCGCCGTACCACTTCATCGACGACAACTCGATCGAGATCGGCGTCGACCCCACGTCGTCGAACAGCGCGGGAGCCGCGTAAGCCATGAGCAACGTGATCACGCGCACCGCCTGCAACGTGTGGGACTGGGTCAACGCCCGCGCGCCGGCGCTGATGCCGATGTACCGCAAGCACATGAGCGAGTACTACGCGCCGAAGAACTTCAACTTCTGGTACTACTTCGGTTCGCTCGCGCTGCTGGTGCTGGTCAACCAGATCGTGACCGGCATCTTCCTGACGATGCACTTCAAGCCGTCCGCGGCCGAGGCGTTCTCGTCGGTCGAATACATCATGCGCGACGTCGACTGGGGCTGGCTGATCCGCTACATGCACAGCACCGGCGCGTCGCTGTTCTTCATCGTCGTGTACCTGCACATGTTCCGCGGCCTGCTCTACGGCAGCTACCAGAAGCCGCGCGAGCTGGTGTGGCTGCTGGGCATGGTCATCTACCTGGTGCTGATGGCCGAGGCGTTCATGGGCTACGTGCTGCCCTGGGGCCAGATGTCGTTCTGGGGCGCGAAGGTGATCATCAACCTGTTCGGCGCGATCCCGGTCGTCGGCAAGGACCTGACCGAGTGGATCATGGGCGACTACATCCCCGCGGACGCCACGCTCAACCGCTTCTTCGCGCTGCACGTGATCGCGCTGCCGCTGGTGCTGCTGCTGCTGGTGGTGCTGCACCTCGGCGCGCTGCACGAAGTGGGTTCGAACAACCCCGAGGGCGTGGACATCAAGAAGGGCCCGAAGGGCAACCGCTGGGATCCGAACAAGCCGGCCGACGGCATCCCGTTCCACCCGTACTACACGGTGAAGGACCTGTTCGGCGCCGGCTTCTTCCTGGTCATCGCCGCCTTCATCATCTTCTTCGCGCCGACCTTCGGCGGCTGGTTCCTCGAGCACGACAACTTCACCGCGGCCAACCCGCTGGTGACGCCCGAGCACATCAAGCCGGTGTGGTACTTCACCCCGTACTACGCGATGTTGCGCGTGGTGCCCTCGTTCCTCGGCACCCAGATCTGGGGCGTGCTGGTGATGTTCGGCGCGATCGTGCTGCTGTTCCTGGTGCCGTGGCTGGACAAGGCGCCGGTCAAGGCGTTCCGCAGCCGCGGCCCGCTGTCGTGGGCGATGCTGGCGATGTTCGCGGTCAGCTTCCTGTGGCTGATGAAGATCGGCGCCGGCCCCGGCACCGACCCGGTCGAGACCATCATCGGCCGCGTGCTCACCTTCCTCTACTACGCGTTCTTCATCACCATGCCGGTGTGGACGAAGATCGACAGGACCAAGCCGGTGCCGGAACGGGTGACGATGCATGACTAAGTTCGCATTCCGACTGCTGCCCGCGCTGCTGGCCGGGCTCTTCGCCGCCGCCCCGGCACTCGCCAACGAGGGCGCCGACACGCTGCATGCCGGTACCGACATCGGCGACCAGGCTTCGTTGCAGCGTGGCGCGCAGTTGTTCATGAACAACTGCTCTGGCTGCCATTCGCTGCAGTACATGCGTTATTCGCGCATGGCCGCGGACCTCGGCCTGAGCGAAGACGAGGTGATGCGCAACCTCAACTTCACCGGCGGCAAGATCGGCGACCAGGTCCACGTCGCGCTGACCGAGGACCAGGCCAAGCAGTTCTTCGGCAAGATGCCGCCCGACCTGAGCCTGATCGCGCGCGTGCGCGGCACGGACTGGATCTACACCTACCTGAAGTCGTTCTACCTCGACGAATCGCGCCCGCTGGGCTGGAACAACAAGCTGTTCCCGAACGCCTCGATGCCGAACCCGCTGTGGGAACAGCAGGGCCTGCAGCAGCCGGTCTACGGCAAGGCCGAAGGCGGCGGCGACCGCCCGGTGGAGAAGCTGGTGCTGGCTTCGCCCGGCACGCAGACGCCCGCGCAGTTCGACCAGTCGGTGCGCGACATCACCGCGTTCCTCGAGTACGTCGGCGAGCCGGCGGCGCTCAAGCGCCAGAGCCTGGGCGTGTGGGTGGTGTTGTTCCTCGCTTTCTTCACCTTCCTTGCCTGGCTGCTCAAGAAGGAATTCTGGAAGGACGTGCACTGAGCCGCGACCCCCACGCGGCGACCGGGGCGACCGCCCGCACGGGGTGGGCGGCGCCAATGCGGCCGGCGGATTCCGGCTGCGTGGAGATGGCCGATGATGGCTGCGAGTCCGCGTATGCGTAATGCCCTGACCCTGTTTTCCTCGGTGGACGACGTGCTGTGCCACCGCGTGCGCCTGGTGCTCGCCGCCAAGGGCGTGACCTACGACTTCATCCCGGTCGATCCGCAGAATCCGCCGGAAGACCTGGTCGACCTCAACCCCTACCATTCGGTGCCGACCCTGGTCGAACGCGACCTGGTGCTCTACGCCGCATCGGTGGTCAGCGAATACCTGGACGAACGCTACCCGCATCCGCCGTTGATGCCGGTCGATCCGCTGTCCCGCGCGCGCCTGCGCCTGGCGATGCTGCGCATCGAGCACGATTGGGTGCCGCAGGTGCAGGCCATCCAGCTCGGCAACAAGCAGCAGGCCGAAGCCGGGCGCAAGCGCCTGAAGGAACTGCTCACCGCCTCGGTGCCGCTGTTCAAGGCCAGCAAGTTCTTCCTCAACCCGGAAATGAGCCTCGCGGACTGCGCGATGGCGCCGATCATCTGGCGGCTGGAGGCGCTCGACATCCCCTTGCCGAAGGACGGCAAGGCGATCGAGGACTACGGCAACCGCATCTTCCGCAACCCGGGGTTCCTGCGCAGCCTGACGCCGCAGGAACGCAACCTGCGCGAGATCCCCGCCTGATGCCGGCGACGGGCCCGGATCGTCGATGACCGACGCGCCTGCCATGACGTCGCACCGCCCGTACCTGCTGCGGGCGCTGTACGAGTGGATCGCCGACAACGGCCTGACGCCGCACCTGCTGGTCGACGCGACCAGGCCGGGCGTGCGCGTGCCAACGCATGCGGTGAAGGAAGGGCGCATCGTGTTGAACATCGCCGAACGCGCGGTCGCGCACCTGCAGATGGACAACGACGACGTGCGTTTCTCCGCGCGCTTCGGCGGCGTCAGCCACGCGGTGATCGTGCCGATCGAGGCGGTGCTGGCGGTCTATGCGCGCGAGAACGGGCAGGGCATGGAATTGCCGCCGGACAACGCGGCGCAAGCTTCCGCATCGCCCGTCGATGCGGTGCCCGAAAGCGACGGCACGCCGCCGGACGACGAACCGCCGAGCAGCGAACCGCCGCCGAAGCGCGGCGGGCATTTGCGCATCGTGAAGTAGGAGCGCCCTTCAGGGCGCGACAGACGATCGTTTTCGCTGCCCGAGTCACGCCCAAATGGGCGCTCCTGCCGCTAGTGCAGGGAAACGACACTCGTTGCCCGCACCGGCCCGCTGAACGACACCAATTCGTCGCCGAACAGCACCAGTCGCCCGACGTGTCGTTGCTCGCCGTCCTCGGAATATTCGAAGCGGAAACTGCGCTCGAATCCCGGCCAGCCATCTGCGCGACGACGCAGGCGCAGCCCATCCGCGTGCACGGTCTGGTCCAGCCATTGCACGCCGGCGGCATGGCAGGCGTTGCGGCCCACTTCCTCGGCGCGTTCGGCAGCCTTGCGCGCGCTGCTCCACCAGCCGTAACCGAGTGCGATGGCGACGAGCAGCAGGATCGGGTCCATCAGCGCGGAGCCGGCCCGAGCTTCATCGAGAAATCGATGGCGTGCACGTGCTTGGTCAGGCCGCCGATGGAAATGCAGTCGACGCCGTCTTCGGCGATGGCGCGCAGCGTGGCCATGTCCACGCCGCCCGAAACCTCCAGCGGAATGCGACCGTCGAACGGCGCGGATTTCGCGATGCGCACCGCCTCGCGGCGCGATCCGGCATCGAAGTCGTCGATGAGGATGCGCGTGCAGCCCGCCGCCAGCGCTTCGCGCAGCTGGTCGAGCGTCTCGACTTCGACGATGAGCGGAAGGTCGGGGTGCTGCGCGCGAGCCCCGGAAATCGCGGCATCCACCGAACCGGCGACGCGGATGTGGTTTTCCTTCAGCATCACCGCGTCGTAAAGGCCGATGCGGTGGTTGTCGCCACCGCCCGCGCGCACCGCGTATTTCTGCGCCAGGCGCAGGCCGGGTAGGGTCTTGCGGGTGTCGAGGATACTCGCGCCGGTGCCCCGCACCGCTTCGACATGGCGCGCCGTCGTGGTCGCGGTGCCGCTGAGCGTCTGCAGGAAATTCAGCGCGGAGCGTTCCGCGGTCACCAGCGCACGTGCGTGTCCCTGCAAGGTCGCGACCACCGTGCCTTTCGCGACGCGGTCGCCCTCGTTGCAATGCCATTCGATGCGCACGCCGGGATCGAGCGCGCGATGCACTGCGTCGAACCATGGGCGCCCCGCGACCACGCAGTCTTCCTTGCACAGCAGGTAGGCCGATTCCGGCGCGTCGGGCAGCAGGTCGGCGGTCACGTCGCCGCTGCCGATGTCCTCGGCCAGTGCCGCGGCCACGTCGGCGGCGATGGTGTCCGCGAGCGGCGGCGCGAAGCGTTCGCCGATCATGCGTTCGGGAAACCCGCGGCCTGCGCGGTCGGCATGCCTTCCTCGGCGAGCAGCACCGGGATGCCGTCGTCGACGCGATAGGCGAGCGCGCGGTCGCGCGTCACCAGCGCTTCGCGCAATGCATTGCGCTGCGGCGAGCCGTCGACGCGTTGCAACGTGCCGGCGGCGATCGCGCGGTTCAGCGCCTCGAGCCCGGCGCCGTCCAGAAGGGCCAGCGGCTGGCGCGTGGCCGGGCAGGCGAGGAGGTCGAGCAGTTTGCGATCCATGGCGATTCGTGCGGGAAACGAAGGGGGAATTAAGGAGGAACCGGCGCTAGAATACGTCTTTGCGAGCGGGGACGGCCATGACCGGGGAAACCAAGGCGCCGCTGGTGGGCATCGTGATGGGATCGCGCTCGGATTGGGAGACGATGCAGCATGCCGCCGCCAAGCTCGATGCGCTCGGTGTCGCCCACGAAGTGCGCGTGGTCTCGGCGCACCGCACGCCCGACGCGTTGTTCGAATACGCGGCGACCGCACAATCGCGCGGATTGCGCGCGATCATCGCCGGCGCCGGCGGCGCGGCGCACCTGCCGGGCATGCTCGCGGCCAAGACCGCGGTGCCGGTGCTCGGCGTGCCGGTGCAGTCGAAGGCGCTGAACGGCATGGATTCGCTGCTTTCCATCGTGCAGATGCCGGCCGGCATCCCGGTCGCGACCTTCGCCATCGGCAACGCCGGCGCGGCGAATGCGGCGTTGTTCGCCGCGGCGCTGCTCGCGCACGACCATCCCGCCGTCGCCGACGCACTGGCCGCGTTCCGCGCGCGCCAGACCGACGAAGTCGCCTCGAACGACGATCCGCGCAAATGACGACGGTGGGCATTGCCAAGCACGCATTGCATGTGCGCTTGCCTCCCTCTCCCCACCCCTCTCCCGCATGCGGGAGAGGGGGAGTGGGTGCCATGCGGGTTCGCTTCGATCGGCAATCCCGACCTCCGCAACGGTGTCGCACATGACGACGGTGGGCATCCTGGGCGGCGGGCAACTGGCCCGCATGCTCGCGCTTTCCGGCGCGCCGCTCGGCCTGCGCTTCCTCGTGCTCGATACGGTCGCCGACGCCTGCGCCGGGCAATTCGCGCCGATGATCGTCGGCGATTACACCGACCATGCCGCGTTGGCGGAGTTCGCGTCGAAGGTCGACGTCGCCACCTTCGACTTCGAGAACGTGCCCGCCGAATCCGCGCGCTGGCTGGCCGAACGCGTGCCGGTGTTCCCGAACCCGCGCGCGCTCGCCGTCGCGCAGGATCGCCTCGCCGAGAAGACCCTGTTCCGCGAACTCGGCATCCCGGTACCGGGCTTCGCCGACATCGCCAGTCGCGAACAACTCGATGCGGCGGTCGCCGAACTCGGTACGCCTTGCATCCTGAAGACGCGCCGGCTCGGTTACGACGGCAAGGGCCAGTTCCGGATCAAGTCGCCGGCCGATGTCGACGCGGCGTGGAATGCGCTCGGTGCGCAGGCCGCGGGCGTCGGATTGATCCTCGAAGCCTTCGTTGCCTTCGAACGCGAATTGAGCGTGGTCGCGGTGCGCGGCCGCGATGGCGAATTCCGTGCGTGGCCGCTGACCGAGAACTGGCACGTCGACGGCGTGCTCTCCGCGAGCCTGGCGGCGGCACGGGTCGATGCCGCGTTGCAGGCGACCGCGCTGGCGCATGCGCAGCGGCTCGCGGAGGCGCTGGACTATGTCGGCGTGTTCGCGCTGGAGCTGTTTTGCCGGAATGGCGAATTGCTCGCCAACGAACTCGCGCCGCGCGTGCACAACTCCGGCCACTGGACCATCGAGGGCAGCGAAACCTCGCAGTTCCAGAACCATTTGCGCGCGGTGCTCGGACTGCCCCTCGGCGACACTCGCATGCTCGGCCACGCCTGCATGCTCAACTGGATCGGCGCGATGCCCGATGCCGGGCCGGTGTTGCGCGAAGCCGGCGGTCATTGGCACGACTACGGCAAGGAAGCGCGTGCGGGACGCAAGGTCGGGCACGCGACGCTGCGCGCGGATTCGACCGCGGAACTCGCCGAATCGCTGAAGCGCGTGGGCAGGTCGCTGGAACGCGAAGCGCAGGTCGCGCCGGTGATCGCGGCATTGCGTTGATCAGACCGCTGCAATGCAAAACGGCCGGGTTTCCCCGGCCGTTTTCGTGTCACGATGTCGCGGTTTACTTCATGTTCCCGGCGACGAAATCCCAGTTCACCAGGTTCCAGAACGATTCGACGTACTTCGGCCGCGCATTGCGGTAGTCGATGTAATAGGCGTGTTCCCACACGTCGCAGGTGAGCAGCGCCTTGTCCTCGCCGGTCAGCGGCGTGGCGGCGTTCGGCGTGCTCGCCAGCGCCAGCGAGCCGTCCGGGCGCTGCACCAGCCAGGCCCAACCCGAACCGAAGGTCTTGACCGCGGTGTCGCTGAACTGTTCCTTGAACTTGGCGAAATCGCCGAACGCGGCCTTGATCGCGTCCGCGAGCTTGCCGGTCGGTTCGCCCCCGCCGTTCGGCTTGAGGCAGTTCCAGTAGAAGGTGTGGTTCCACACCTGCGCCGCGTTGTTGAACATCGCGCCCTGCGACTTGCGGATGATGTCCTCGAGCGCCATGTCGGCGAACTCGGTGCCCTCGATCATCTTGTTGAGGTTGTCGACGTAGGCCTTGTGGTGCTTGCCGTAGTGGTAGTCGATGGTTTCGCCGGAAATATGCGGTTCCAGCGCGGTGCGGTCGTAGGGCAGGGCTGGCAGTTCGATGGCCATGGCGGGCTCCTGGGGCGAGGGGGAATGCGGTGCCGGGAGGCGCGCGGCCGCGGCATGCACGGGTAGAATTGCATTCTACCCCCACCGTCCGTCGCCGCCCCGTGAGGCGCCGGCGGGTATGCCGCAGGAGAATGCCGTGAGCGTCTTGGAACGCATCCAGGCCGAGATCGAAGGCCATCCCATCGTCCTTTACATGAAAGGCACGCCGCAATTCCCGATGTGCGGTTTCTCCAGCCGCACGGTGCAGGCGCTCAAGGCCGCGGGTGCCGGCGAGCTGTACACGGTCAACGTGCTGGAAGAACCCGAAGTGCGCGCGAACCTGCCGCGCTATTCCAACTGGCCGACGTTCCCGCAGTTGTTCGTCCACGGCGAACTGATCGGCGGTTGCGACATCACCATGGAACTCTACGAATCCGGCGAGCTCGCGCGGATGATCGCGGAGACGCAGAAGGCATGAGCGTGGCCGCGGCCGACGCCGTGGAACCGCGCGCGCTCGAGGGCCGCGTGGTGCTGGTCGTCGGTGCGCACGGTGGACTCGGCGAAGCCGCGTCCCGTGCCTGCGCGCATGCCGGGGCGAAGCTCGTGCTGCTCGGGCGGCGCGTGCCCAAGCTCAACCGCCTGCACGACGCCATCGGCAAGGGCGGCGGCGAAGCCACATTGTATCCGCTCGACCTCGAAGGCGCCTCGCCGGATGATTTCGCGGAAATGGCCACGCGCATCGGCGGGGAATTCGGTCGCCTCGATGGCGTGCTGCATTGCGCCGCGCATTTCCGCGGCCTCACGCCGCTGGCATTGACCGATCCGGCCGATTTCGCGCGCGCGGTGCATGTGAACCTCACCGCGCGATGGTGGCTGACGCAAGCGTGCCTGCCCTTGCTGCAGGCATCCGGAGACGCCGCGGTGGTGTTCGCGCTCGATGCGCAGGCGCCGGGCACGCACGCCTACTGGGGCGGCTATGGCCTCGCCCAGGCCGGGCAGGTGGCGCTGGTCGACATGCTGCAGGCCGAACTCGGCCCGAATTCCCCGGTGCGCGTGAGCGGGCTCGACCCCGGCCCGATGCGCACGTCCTTGCGCGCGAACGCCTACCTCGCCCAGCACGACCAGGCCGCGGCCGATCCATCGCGCGCCGCGGCGCATTGCGTGGAACTGCTGTCGCCGGCTGGCGCGTTGCATCGTGGCCAGGTGTGGTCGCCGGCATGACCATCGCGTCCGCCGCGCTGCTGCTGTTCCTGATCCTCGATCCGCTCGGGAACATCCCGGTGTTCCTGTCGTTGCTGCGGCCGCTGCCGGGTCGCCGCCGCCGGATCGTGCTGGCGCGCGAGCTGCTGATCGCCCTCGTGGTGCTGATGCTGTTCCTGTGGGGCGGCAAGTACGCGCTCGACCTCATGCACCTGCGCCAGGAATCGGTATCGATCGCCGGCGGCATCGTGCTGTTCCTGATCGGCCTGCGCATGATCTTCCCGCCGCCGGAAGGCCTGATGGGCGAATTGCCCGACGGCGAGCCCTTCATCGTGCCGATGGCGATCCCGCTGGTCGCGGGTCCGTCGGGCATGGCCGCTGTGATGCTGATGGGCAGCAAGGAGCCGGGCCGGCTGATGGACTGGAGCCTCGCGCTGCTGATCGCCTGGGGTGCGACCGCGGTCATCCTGTTCTGCGCGACCGTCCTCTATCGCTACCTCGGGACGCGGGTACTGACCGCGGTCGAGCGCCTGATGGGCATGCTGCTGGTGGCCATCTCGGTGCAGATGCTGCTCGATGGCTTCGGGGTCTTCTTCCGCGGTCCCGGCGGCTGACTTTCCGAAACAAGGCCTTGCGGCCGATATCTCGGATCGTCGTCAAAAACGACGCGTATTCAGCCGGATGGATGCGATCGGCTGTCTTCTTCCTGTCATCTTCAGCGGCCACAGTGTTATTATGTTGTTAACCCGAGATGGCTGGTATGCCTTCCGGGAGGGGAATTTCCTCGCATCGCCCAGCAATCGCGTCGCCGACGCGGTTCGCCATTTCCGTTAGCCGTTTCCTTTACAGAATGAGGTTGCGCACATGACCCGATCCACCCGTGTCCAGCTGTCGAGGCTGTCGCTTGCCCTGGTCGCAGCGATGGCGATGGCGCCCGCCTTCGCGCAGAGCACCTCGTCCGGCCTCGCCGGCACGGTGACTGGCGCCGATGGCCAGCCGGTTGCCGGGGCCGACGTCACCATCACCCACGTCGAATCGGGAACCGTGCGCCACGCCACCACCGATGCGAACGGCCGCTATGCCGCGCAGGGCCTGCGCGTGGGCGGTCCGTACACCGTGACCGTGAACAGCGCGTCCGGCACCGATACCGAGAGCAACGTCTACCTCGAGTTGAACAAGGTGGCGACGATCGACGCCCACATCGGCGCCGCGGCCAACACGCTGGATACCGTGACCGTGACCGCGTCGCGTGCCGCCGCGATGTTCACCCCGGACAACAAGGGCGTCGGCACCAACATCAGCGGCCGCGCGCTGGAAACCGCCGTGTCGGGCAACCGTTCGCTGGACGACATCGCGCGCCTGGATCCCCGCGTCACCGTGACCGATTCGAGCGACGGCTCGATCTCCGTCGCCGGCCAGAACAACCGCTACAACAACATCAGCGTGGACGGCCTGTCGGTGAACGATCCGTTCGGCCTGAACAGCAACGGCATGGGTTTCGTCGGGTCGCCGGTTTCGCCGGACACGATCGCCGCCTACGACATCAAGATTTCCGACTTCGACGCGGGCACCGACAGCGTGGGCGCCAACATCAACGCCGTCACCAAGTCGGGCACCAATGAATTCCACGGCTCCGTCTATTACGCATTCACCAACGCCAGCAACATGGTCGGCGATCTGGGCGGCAAGGATTACTCCCTGTTCGACAAGAACAAGACGATGGGCGTCACCCTCGGCGGCCCCATCATCAAGGACCGCCTGTTCTTCTTCGCCGCCTACGAAGACCAGAAGACCAACGGCCTCGGGGCCGGTTCCGGTCTCGATGCCGTGACCAGCGGCATGCTGACCCAGGCCCAGGTGGACGCGGTGGCCAATGCGTTCGAGGGCCTCGGCATCACCACGGGTGCCGAAGGCGGTGGCGCCACCTCGGTGTCGCTGGAAGACAAGCGCACCCTGGTCAAGCTGGACTGGAACATCAACGACCGCCAGCGCGCCAGCTTCACCTACCAGAGGACCGAGGAATCCAAGCCTGGCCCGTACAACGGCTACGTGAAGACCAACAGCGTCGTCCTGCCGAGCAACTGGTACACCAGCTCCAACAAGACCGACAACTACTCGCTGCAGCTCTTCAGCGACTGGACCGACAACTTCAGCACCGAACTCAAGGTGGGCTACCAGAAGTACGACAACACCAACGCCGCGAGTAGCGAGCAGCCCGAAGTGGTGGCGTGCTTCGACTCCGCGACTTGCAGCTTCGCGTTCCCGCCGAGCTTCGGCCCCGCGGCCCGTTCCATCGCCGCCACCACCCCGTGGGTCGTCGCGGGCGAAGACTGGTACCGCCACGAGAACGCGATTTCCAGCAAGAAATGGACCACGACCCTGTCCGGTACCTGGTACGCCGGCAACCACACCGTCAAGGGCGGCGTGGATTACATGAGCAACGAATCGTTCGACATCTTCGGCCAGGGCCTGCACGGTTCCTACCTGTTCGCCGACAAGAACGGCAATGGCTCTCCGGTCGATGAAATCATGGCCGGCGATTACTACTCCTTCATCAAGAACTACCTGCCGACCGGCGTCGACCTGGCGGCCAGCGGCGGCTTGTGGAAGTACAGCCAGACCAGCCCGTTCATCCAGGACACGTGGCAAGTCACCGACAACCTGTCGATCACCTACGGCGTGCGCGTGGATATTCCGAAGTCCGACCATGCACCGCCGGTGGCGGTCGAGGGCACGGATGCCGCCGCAACGCCGCTTTCGCCGGCGGTGGCGGCGGGCGACCCCGTGTGGGAGGGCCGTTTCGGCTACCCCAGCGACACGACGCTGGGCTGGAAAAACAAGGTCATCGAGCCGCGCTTCGCATTCAACTATGCCTTCAACACCGCGCGCCTGATGCAGCTGCGCGGTGGCGTGGGCCTGTTCCAGTCCACGCCGCCCACGGTGTGGCTGTCCAACCCGTACATCAACAACGGCGTGTACTCGTCCAGGACGTACTCGAGCACCGATCCGAACGCCGATCCGTTCAATGCCGATCCGTACAACCAGCCCGGCCCGACCGGCGCCGTCGGCGGCGTCTGCGGCGGCGCGGGCGGGAACTGCGGCAACATCGACGTGCTGGATCCGGATTTCAAGCTGCCGACTTCCTGGAAGATCAGCCTGGGTTACGACGCCGAATTGCCGTGGTGGGGCCTGGTGGGCAGCATCGAATACCTGCACCTGCAGGCCAAGGATGCGATCGCCTACCAGCAGCCGAACGTTGGCGTGCCCAATGCCGACGCACCGCTTCCGGATGGGCGCGAGTCGTACTGGACCGGTTTCAACCCCGATCCCACGAAGATCGGCCTCGGCGCCACCAACGGCCGCAACCCCGAGTTCGGCGCCGGTTCCACCCTGCTGACCAATACCGACAAGGGCCACACCGACTCGGTGACCTTCTCGTTGACGAAGCCTTTCAGCCAGGGCTTGAGCGGCAGCTTCAGCACCACCTTCAGCCACAGCACGGACGTCACGCCGGGCACCAGTTCGCAGGCCGCCTCGAACTACAACTACGTGGCGAGGGTGAACCCCAACGGGTTCGACGAAGCCACGGCGCGTTTCGACATCCCGCTGTCGGTCAAGGCCACCCTGAACTGGGAACACGCGTTCTGGGGCGACAACAAGACCACGGTGAGCGTGTACTACAACGGCCACGACGGCCAGCCGTACAGCTGGACCTTCGGCAACGACGTCAACGGCGACACCTACGGCTTCAACGACCTGGCCTACATCCCGACGGCCAACGATCCGTTGGTGGCATATGTGTGCGGCGGTGCTTCCGATTGTTCGTCGCAGATCGCCACCTTCCAGAAATTCATCGACAACGATCCCTACCTGTCCAAGCACCGTGGCCAGATCGCCGGCCGCAATGGTGCGCGCCAGCCGTGGGTCAACCAGCTCGACCTCGGCGTGCAGCAGGAATTCCCGGGCTTCTTCCAGGGCAACAAGTTCGTGGTGCGCCTGGATATCTACAACTTCCTGAACCTGTTGAACAAGGACTGGGGCACGCAGGAAGGCGTGGGCTATTTCGCGACGCGCACCCTGACCACGGTTGCGGACGTCAATGCCGATGGCCAGTACGTGTACGACCTGTCCAAGGCCCCGCAGAGCTACACCACCTACGACAACATCGGTACTCCGCCGTCGCGCGTGACTTCGCGCTGGTCGGCCGTGATGACGCTGCGGTACAAGTTCTGATCGATAGCAGCGTCGCAATGCGCGAAACGGCCGGGGAAACCCGGCCGTTTTTTTGAAGTACGTGCCGTTTGCGGACCGGCGCGCTAGAGTGCGCGGATGCAGATCGAACCCGAACACATCGACGCCGAGGCCGAGGGCGGGCCGGATCCGGCGCGCGCGCCCACCGTCGACGCACGCATCTATCCTCGCGGCGGACTGGACGTGCTCTCCCGCGACGAGGTCGCGCGGCTGCGCGACGCCTCCGTCGGCGGCATGCACGACCTGCTGCGCCGTTGCGCGCTGGCGGTGCTGACCAGCGGCAGCGCCAGCGACGACCCGCGCGCCGCGCAGGAGTTGTATCCCGATTTCGACATCCAGGTGCGGCAGCAGGATCGCGGCGTGCGCATCGACCTGAAGCGCGCGCCGGCGATGGCCTTCGTCGATGGCGAGATCATCCGCGGCGTCGCCGAACTGCTGTTCGCGGTGGTGCGCGACCTCGCGTTCACCGCCATCGAACTCGGGCCGGAGTATTCGGCCGAACTCGATTCCTCCGCGGGCACGACCGACGCGGTGTTCCGGCTGCTGCGCAACGCGCGCATCCTGCAACCGGCCGATCCGAACCTCGTCGTGTGCTGGGGCGGGCATTCGATCGGGCGCGAGGAATACCTCTACACCAAGCAGGTCGGCTATGAACTCGGCCTTCGCGGCCTCGACATCTGCACCGGCTGCGGCCCGGGCGCGATGAAGGGGCCGATGAAGGGCGCGACCATCGCGCACGCGAAGCAGCGCCGCCGGCGCATGCGCTACATCGGCATCACCGAGCCGGGGATCATCGCGGCCGAATCGCCTAACCCCATCGTCAACCACCTCGTGATCATGCCGGACATCGAGAAGCGCCTCGAGGCGTTCGTGCGCATAGCCCACGGCATCATCGTGTTCCCCGGCGGCGTCGGCACCGCCGAGGAAATCCTGTACCTGCTCGGCATCCTGCTGCGCGAGGAAAACGCGGACCTGAAGTTCCCGCTGATCTTCTCGGGGCCCGCATCGGCGGCCGCGTATTTCGAGCAGATCGACAAGTTCATCCGGCTCACGCTGGGCGATGCCGCGGCCAGCCGCTACCGCATCGTGGTCGGCGACAGCGTCGAAGTGGCGCGGATCATGCACGCGGGCGTGGCCGAGGTCAGGCGCCAGCGCATCGCCCAGCAGGATTCGTTCTTCTTCAACTGGGCGCTCGCGATCCCGCACGTATTCCAGCAGCCCTTCGTCCCCACGCACGAATCGATGGCCGCGCTGGACCTGCACCACGGGCGCAAGCCGCACGAACTGGCCGCGGACCTGCGGCGCGCGTTCTCCGGCATCGTCGGTGGCAACGTGAAGGAGCCGACCATGCGCCTGGTGGAAGCCAGGGGGCCGTTCGAGATCCACGGCGATGCCGACATGATGCGGGCCCTCGATGCGCTGCTGCGGGCCTTCGTGGCCCAGGGGCGGATGAAGATCGCCGGCGAGTACCGGCCCTGCTACCGGGTGGTGGCCTAGGCGGTTCCTTTTGGATCCGATGTATCGGGGATCCGCAGCGTCACTACATGGCGACCGTCGTCCATTCGCGTCTCGATGCCACCGCGACCTTCGCTGAGCGCGCTGATGCGTTCACGTGCCGAGTTCAGGCCAATGCGATGGCCATCGGCCGCACGGCTGCCGTCGCCGGGCATGTCGTTGACGACATCGATGCGGATCCAGCCGGCTTCGCATTCCAGCCGGATGTCGATGCGCCCGCCGCCCGGAAGGCGTTCGATGCCATGGCGAATCGCGTTTTCCGCCAAGGGTTGCAGCGACAGGGCGGGGAGGACGGTATCCGGCAACCTTTCCGGTAGCGACCACGATACCTGCAGTCGCGGGCCGAATCGCAGCGATTCTATTTCGAGGTAGCGGCGGGTGAGTTCGATCTCTTTTTCCAGGGGGATCCGTTCCGGCCCGCGCAAGGCGGCACGGAACAAGTCGGCCAGGTCCAGCAGGACGCGTTCCGCTTCGTCCGGCCGCGCGTGCACCAGCGCGGCCCCCGTGTTGAGCGTATTGAACAGGAAATGCGGGCGGATGCGTGCGCGCAATGACTCCAGTTCGAGTTGTTTCGTGCGCACGGCCAGGTATTTCGCCTGCGCGTAATTCTGGAATGCGATCAACGTCAACAGCCCGACGACCAGTGCGATGGTGCACATCCTCAATACGAATGCCGTTCCGTTCGAGGGTGCCCCTGAGCCATCGCCGAACAACTCCCACGCGGTAGACGCTATCAACCAAGTCACCGCCAACAAGAGGACGAGGCACGTCCACGCCAATGCGGCGGAGGATAGGCGCGATAACGGTCGCCTGAAGGCGTAGAGCAGGGCAAGCGTGCCCAGTGTGATCCACTGGATCCCCAGCGATGCCAGTCCGAACGCGACCAGGCGGCCATTGGTGTGGTCGGGGATCAATGCCAGGATCAGCGCCAATGCTTCTCCCGCCAGAACCAGCGCCATCAGCGCGGTCGGTTTCCACAGGGATTCGAGGGGGCTTGGCGTTACGTTGGCCACGCATGGCCTCCGGGCAGGGATGGCGGCATTATGCGGCCGCCGAACCGCCCGTTCCCCGGTATTGGCCGCCGGTCGGAAGCAGGGTGACGGAGCCTCAACGGCCAAGATTTAATCCTTGGGCGCGACTTCAGGGGGGAGCCATGCGGGCGAATTTCGACCAGATCCATGCGGCCAGAGGCGTCCGTGGCGAACAGACCGGCTTCACCATGGTCGAACTGATGATTTCGATCGTCGTGACCGCCATCATCCTTTCGTTAGCGGTTCCCAGTTTCACCAGCGTCATCAATTCAAATCGGCTGGCCGGGCCGGCCAATGCGCTGCTTTCGGGCCTGCAAAGCGCGCGTGCCACGGCCATCAGCCGCAATACCCGTGTCGTGCTGTGCCGCAGCGATGATGGCGCTACCTGTAATGCCACCGCGGGCAACTGGCCAGGCTGGATCGCCTTCGTCGATTGGAACGGCGATTTCGCGCCGGATGCGGGCTCCGACAATCTGATCGGCAGCGGTACCATCGCCGCGCCGGCCACCCTGCAGGCCAGCTCCAATGCCGCGAACAACCGCATCGTGTTCCGTTCGGACGGCATGGCGAGGGGCACGGACAACACGCTGCTGAACGTCGCGATCCGCGTCTGCATCCCGACGAGATTCCCTGCCGAGAACGTCCGCGACGTGCGACTCGTGTCGGGAGGGCGCACCTCGGTCTTCGCGTCCAACGGCAACAAGGCCTGCAACGCCCCCGGTAATCCCACGCCATGAAGGTTGTCCGCATGCGAAGCCCCGCCTCCACCCGCCGTTACCAACGCGGCGTCGGCTTGATCGAAGTGCTGGTGTCCGTCCTGGTGATGGCTATCGGCATGCTCGGGCTTGCGGCGCTGCAATCGCTCTCCATGCGCAATTCGCAGAGCTCGCTGGATCGGACCCAGGCGGTTTACCAGATCTACTCCATCCTCGATGCGATGCGGGCTAACTCCAATTCCCTGGCCGCATACAAACTGGACATGCAGGCCACGCCCTGCAACGCGCCTGCAGCAGGCGCCACGCTTGCCAGCAAGGACTTGAACTCGTGGATCACGCAATTGCAGGCGGGCCAGGGCGGGCTAGGGGCGAATGCTTGCGGATCCATCGCGATCGATGCCGGAAATCCCCGGTTGGTGACGGTCACGGTGCGATGGGACGATTCCCGCGGCGGCACGGCGGGCGCGCAGGGATCCACCGCCCAAGCCACGACGTTGGTGACACAGCTATGAAACGCATCCATCGCCATGCCGCGGGATTCAGCCTGATGGAGTTGATGGTGGCCTTGGTGCTGGGGTTGTTCGTGACCGGTGCTGCCATCGCCATCTTCAGCGCGAATCGCAAGACCTACGGCGCCACGGAGAGCCTCGGTCGCACACAGGAAGGCGTGCGTACCGCCTTCGAGCTGATGGGGCGCGACCTGCGCGCCGCCGGCAGCACGCCGTGCGGTAATTCACGGGGAACCGTCGCCAACGTGCTCAATGACGCCGGCAGCACGTGGTACAGCTGGAACAACGATCTCGCCGGCAGCAGTGCATCGATGACGGGCATGCCCGCAAGCGGCGCCGGTTCTTACGCGAGTGGCGATGTGATCGAGATGCACTCCGGCAACGTGGGTGGCGTGGCGATCAATACCACCTCGGTCACTCCAGGTGCTTTTACGCTGACTACGGCCGACCACGATTTCCGCGCAGGCGATCTGGCCATGGTCTGCGACTTCGTGCGGGCCGGCATTTTCCAGATCGGCAGCGCCATTGGCACGGCCATTACCTACACTACCGGGAGCACCCCTGCGCCAGGAAACGCAAGCCTCAATCTGGCAGGCTGCGATTCGGAATCCCCATGCACCGGCGAACCATTGAGCAGTCTGCAGACGGGCGCGGTGCTCAGCCATCTCAGCAGCACCCGCTGGTACGTGGGCAACAATGGGAATGGCGGCACGTCCCTGTACCAGCAGACCGCGCGCGAGAGCACACCGGATACCCCGGACGAGATCGTTCCCAATGTCACCGCGATGCAGCTGAGTTACCTGATTAACACCAATGCCAATTTCGTGTCCGACCGGCAGGTGACGCCGGATACCCAGTATCGCAATGCTGCTGCCGTGACCGCGGCCGATGCCTGGAACCGCGTGCTGGCGGTTCGGATCACGCTCACCTTCCAGGATCGTTCGGATCGCGGAGACACCGTTGTCCGGCAACTGGTGCAGACCGTCAACCTGCGGAACCACAGCGCATGAACATGCAGCGCAATCCGAACCTCGTTCCGTCCCGTCAGCGGGGTATTTCTCTGGTGGTGGTACTGATCCTGCTGGTGGTCATGACGCTCATCGGCATCCTCAGCTTGCGTAGCGGCATCCTGCAGGAACGCATGGCGGGCGGCGCCTACGACCGTAGCCTCAGCTTCGAGGCGACCGAACAGGCCTTGCGCGTGGCCGAAAAGAGGATCAAGGACTATTCCGGCAATTTCACGGATTTGTTCCCGGGTACCGGCTGCACCAATTCCGGCGCCGGAGCCGGCCTGTGCGCACGCCCCACCGCTAACCAGGCCGATCGCTGGGCAGGCATCTCCTGCACCGAAGGCGCCCCGTGGCAGCAAGTGACGGGCGTTTCCACGAATGCGCAGGTGCCGCGTTACATCATCGAATTGATGGGGCCGGTGCCCCCGCCGTGGAACCCGGGTTGCGGCAAGAACCCGAACGACAAATGCCAGATGCTGGACACCTACCGCGTCACCGCCTGCAGTGGCGATCCGGCCAACGGCCGCGCCATGACCATCCTGCAAACCACTTTCATCAAGGGCTGACAACGCGTCGGCCAGGGGCATCCCAATGCGTCACTCATCGCGACTGACCCACGCACAACCCACGCGTTTCGCGCGCGCCGCGCGCAGCCGTGTGTTCGGTTTCTGGTGCGCGCTGCTCGCCACCCTGGCCTGCCAGCCGGCTCTGGCGGTGGATGGCGTGCCGTTCGACAACAAGCCATTGCAGTCCGGGGCATCGATCCCGCCCAACATCATGTTCATCCTCGACAACTCGGGTTCGATGGCCCTGGTATCGATGCCCTTCGATGTCCAGGATCCCGAATATACGGGCACCAGCACGGGTGCGGGACAAACGGGCCTGAAAGACAATCCGCATGACCGCTCGTACCTGAACAACACGATCTATTACAACCCGAACCTCCAGTACAACCCATGGATGAATGCCGACGGCACGACCCGCATGACGGGAGGCACGGATCCCACCCAGGTCTATCTCGATTGGAATCTGGCGGATACGGGCCGCGGCACGCGCGATCTGCGCGACAACAGCGAGTCGATCTTCTACGTGCCGAAAACCGGCGTCACATCTTCGACCGATCCCAACGACTTCGTGAAGTATTGGGTTCGCAACAATGGCGGAACGGCGCAAGTCGTCACATCCTCAGCGAGTGTGCTCAATACATGGACCCAGACCATCTCGAAGGGTAATTGGGCGTACCAGACCATCACCGTCCCGACCGGTACTATCCAGTTGCTCATACAGATTTCCGGTAACAGCAACGCGCGCGGCAATGCTGACCTATACGTGAGGCGAACGGCCAATCCGACCACTGGCAATTACGATTACGCTGATACCGGTAGCGGTAGCACAGAATCTGTCACGATCAATAATCCAACGACTGGAACATGGCGTATCGGTGTCTACAATTCCGATACTGGTGGATCTACCGCCCGAGACGTTGTCGGAAACATCCTGACGGTCACCGCGTATAGCGCGGTTCCCGGGACCCCGACGGGTCGTTCCCAGGACGACGAGTTGAAAAACATCGCGACCTGGTATTCGTACTACCGTACTCGCATCAAAACAGCGAAAGGCGGCGCATCGGAAGCGTTTTCCACCATGACCCGCGATGCGCGTGTGGGCTATACGCCGATCAACGGCCGTTCCGCGAACCTTTCCGCGACAGGGACGGGGGCGATCATCCCTGTGAATACCAACGGCGGCTTGTTCGAAACCGCCAACAAGACCTCATGGTTCACCAGCGTGCAGAGTGAAATCGTGAAAGCCGGGTCCACGCCGCTGCGAACCACCCTGGATGCCGTAGGCCAGTACTACACCCGTTCCGACGCCAACGGCCCCTGGGGTCCGAGCACCGATAACCAGTTGTCCTGCCGCCAGAGCTTTTCGATCCTGACGACCGACGGTTACTGGAACGATAGCAGTGCGGGAACCACCACGGGTGACCAGGACGGTGATGGACACAGCGTGACCCTGGCCGATGTGGCCATGCGCTACTACAACACCGACTTGCGCACCTTGACCAACAATGTGCCGACGTCGACCAAGGACACCGCGAACTGGCAGCACATGTCCACGTTCAGCGTCTCCATCGGCCTGAAGGGCAACATGACGGTCACCGATCCGCCGCCGGCTTTCGATTCGCCCTCATGGACGGATCCGATGGATGCGGAGGACGAAGATCGCATTGACGACCTTTGGCATGCCGCGGTGAACGGGCGGGGCGAATTCGTCGCCGCCAGCAACCCGACGGAATTCGCGTCCGCGTTGCAGTCTGCACTGGCTTCGATCCAGGAGCGGAATGCGTCTTCGACGAACGTGACGGCCACGTCTTCCTCTTTCTCGTCCGGCACGCAGATTTTCCTGTCGAAATACGTTACCGGACTGTGGACTGGCGAAATTTCCGCACAACCCGTCGTCGGCACGACGCCGGCCGCATGGACGACCAATACGACTGGACAGATCCCGGCTTTCGGAAGCCGGAAGATCTATGCTTGGGGCGCCGCCAAGGGAACATTCACCTGGGACAACCTGACCACCACCCAGAAAGCAGCGTTGGGCGATGCCACCACGGGCCCGAAGGTACTGGATTACCTGCGTGGCGACCAGAGCGGGGAGGGCACCACCGCCGACAAGTTCCGCCAGCGTTCCCGCTTGCTGGGGGACATCATCGATTCCTCCCCGTTCTACGTTTCCGAGTCGACGCCGGCCATGATTTACGCGGGCGCCAATGACGGCATGTTGCATGGTTTCAACGCTACCACCGGTGCGGAAGTGTTCGCCTACGTGCCCAAGGGCATCGACTACAGCAAGCTCAAGACGCTCAGCGACCAGACCTACAGCCATCAGTATTTCGTGGATGGCCCCGTGGCGGTATCGACGCGGGCCGTGACCCCCGGCAAGAACATCCTGGTGGGAAGCCTGGGCCGTGGTGGCAAGACGATCTATGCCCTCAACGTCAGCAACCCGGGTAGTTTCGGCGGGACGAGCATCCTCTGGGAGAAGTCTTCCGCGGATTCGGGTTACTCGGCGCTGGGCAACATGGTTGGTGCGCCCGTGATCGTCCAGCTCAACGCGAAGAAGGGCGATGGCAGCAACAAGGTGGGCGTCATCGTCGGCAACGGCTACAACAGCAGCACGGGCCATTCCGGCATCCTCATCCTCGACATCGATGACGGTTCGATCATCAAGGCGTTCGACACCGGGATCGGCGGCACGGCGACGGAAGCCGATGGCAACGGCATGGCCGAACCGAGCGTGTGGGACGTGAACCGTTCCGGCACCGCCGACTACGTCTATGCCGGCGACCTGAAGGGCAATGTCTGGAAGTTCGACATCAGCAGCAGCGACACCAGCCAATGGGGCAACAAGGTCAGTGGTAGTGCGCCCTTGTTCAGTACCGGTGGGCAACCGGTGACCGGTGGCATCTCGATCGGTATCGATCCGGCGACCTACAAGCGTTGGCTGTTCTTCGGCACGGGCCGGTACCTGACCACGGCCGACCCCGCGAATCGCACCCAGCAAACCTGGTACGCCGTCATCGACGCCGATGCCGTGGTGGCGGTGTCCGATTTGCAATCGAGGGTAATCACCGTCGACGGCTCCGGGAACCGCACATTCCCCGCGAACGGTGCCTTGGGTACGGACAAGATGGGTTGGTATGTCAATCTCACGATACCTTCGGACACGGCCGAGGGCAGCGAACGCATCGTGACGAGGCCAGTGCTGGATGGGCGGCTCCTGGTGGTTTCCAGCGCCATTCCCGGAAACACAGCGTGCAGTCCGGGCGGGCGCGGTTACGTGAATTACATCGATCCGTTCACCGGCACATCGCTGCCGAAACCATATGTCGATACCAATGGCGATGGCTCGGTCAATACGGGCGATGCGAATGGGGACGGCGTGCCTGTCGGATCGGTCCCCATCGACGGGATGCCCAGTACCCCCGTGATCCTCTATGGAACCAATGGCGAAGCCCAGGTATGCGTGCAGGACAGCAACGGCGAATTGCAGTGTAACCGTGCGCAATTCCCGATCATCCCCGGCCGCATTTCGTGGCGCGAAATCATCAGGAACTGACCATGCGCAATCGTGCTGACGGATTCACGCTGCTGGAATTGATGATCGTGCTGGTCGTCATGGCCATCCTGGTCGCGAGCGCCGTGGCTGCCTACGACTTCGCCGTGGTGAAATCGCGGCGAAGCGCAGCAGCCAGCTGCCTGACGGAAGCGGCGCAGGCGATGGAACGACGCTATACGACATGCCTTGCTTACAATAGCGCCCCGAATGCGGCCATTCCGCCCGTTTGCGCAGCCAGCAATGCACCTCCGTCCTGCGGCAACGCCACACAGCTCAGCAGGTTCTATGCGGCCCCGTCGTTTTTTGCGGGCCCGGCGGCGAGAACTTATACCTTGCAGATCGTTCCGGTGGGACCGCAGCTCGCAAAGGATAAGAAGTGCGGCACGCTCAGAGTGGACCAGGCGGGAACCAAGTCCGTGACCGGCACCGCCTTAGCTAAGCCCAGCGAATGCTTCTGAGCGCCTGCGAAACCAACGAAAAACCCGCGCCGAGGCGCGGGTTTTTCGTTTGCGGAATCTGGCGCCCGAAGTTGGACTCGAACCAACGACCCCCTGATTAACAGTCAAGTGCTCTAACCGGCTGAGCTATTCGGGCGGGGGCGACATTGTGCCGTCGGCCCGGAAGCCGCGCAAGTTCCGGCCTAGATCGGCTGCATGCAGGCCCGGGCCGCGTCCGTGCTGGGTTTGTCCTGGCGGAAGGCGCCACTGTTGGCCAGCACCAGCGTGGTCGCCTTCGCCGGCCCGCGCGAATCGCACAGGGTGAAGGTGACGTTGGAACCGGCCGCGGCACCGCCCTGCGGCTGGAACACGAGTCGCTTGCGCCCGGAGGTGCTGCGCAGGTGCACGCCATGCGCGAAGGCGGCCTGCCGTTGCAGCAGGGTTTCTCCCGGCCCGCGGCTGCGGTTGCCGTCCAGGTCCGCGAAGGCGATCCAGCCGCCGCTCCAGTCGATGGTTTCGACGCAGGCATCGCCGCCAGAGGTCGGGCAGAGGACGACCTCGGCGCCGGTGACGGTGGAGTGGGTCAGTGCCTTGCTGAAGGTTTCCACCATCGCCGACCGGGCCGAGCCGGCGTGCGCGGCGGAAATCGAGCCGGTGACGGTGGGAATCGCGATTCCCGCCAGCATGCCCGCTACGGCCAGGCTCAGGGTCGCTTCGATCAGGGTGAAACCGCGATGCAGCCGTTGCATGGAACGCCTCCGCCATTGGATGCATCCATGCTCGGGAAACCGCGCAGCCAGGCGCATCGGCGGGAATCGCGCGCCGGGATCGGAAAACACCGAATCGGCGGGAAGGCTAGACTGATCGATTGCAGGAGCAGCCCCCGATGCCCCAAGACGACCGCCCCGATCCGCAACGCGACCGTTTCGAACTCGTCGCCCCGTACGCGCCCGCGGGCGACCAGCCGCAGGCGATCGAGCGGCTGGTGGAACGCTTCGACGCCGGGCTGGCGAAGCAGACCCTGCTCGGCGTGACCGGTTCGGGCAAGACCTACACCATCGCCAACGTGATCCAGCGGGTGCAGAAGCCGGTGATCGTGATGGCGCCGAACAAGACCCTCGCGGCGCAGTTGTACGGCGAATTCAAGGCCTTTTTCCCGCGCAACGCGGTCGAATACTTCGTCAGCTACTACGACTACTACCAGCCCGAGGCCTACGTGCCGTCCTCGGATACGTACATCGAGAAGGACAGTTCGCTGAACGAGCACATCGAGCAGATGCGGCTGTCGGCGACCAAGGCGCTGCTGTCGCGGCGCGATGCCCTGATCGTGGCCACCGTGTCAGCGATCTACGGCCTCGGCGATCCGGAGGACTACCTGTCGCTGCGCCTGATCCTCGCCCGCGGCGAGCGCATCGAGCAGCGCGCGCTGATCCGCCACCTCACCCAGCTGCAGTACACGCGCAACGACAGCGAACTGCGCCGCGGCACCTATCGCGTGCGCGGCGAGGTGATCGACGTGCACCCGGCCGAAAGTGAGGACGAGGCGCTGCGGATCGAACTTTTCGATGGCGAAATCGAGCAACTGAGCCTGTTCGATCCGCTCACCGGCGCGGTGTCGCGCAAGATCCCGCGCTACACGATCTATCCGCGCACGCACTACGCCAGCACACGCGAGAGCGTGCTCAACGCGATCGAGACGATCAAGGTCGAGCTGAAGGAACGGCTGGAGCAGCTGTACGCGCAGAACAAGCTGGTCGAAGCACAACGATTGGCGCAACGCACGCAGTTCGACCTGGAGATGATGGCCGAGGTCGGCTACTGCAACGGCATCGAGAACTATTCGCGCCACCTCACGCGGCGCCAGCCGGGCGAACCGCCGCCGACGCTGTTCGATTACCTGCCGGCCGATTCGCTGCTGGTGGTGGACGAATCGCACGTCACCGTTCCGCAGATCGGCGCGATGTACAAGGGCGACCGTTCGCGCAAGGAGACGCTGGTCGAATTCGGCTTCCGCCTGCCCTCGGCGCTGGACAATCGCCCGCTGCGCTTCGAGGAATGGGAGGCGCGCGCGCCGCGCACGATCTTCGTGTCGGCGACGCCGGGCCCGTACGAATTGCGCGAAAGCGCCGGCGAGGTCACCGAACTGGTGGTGCGCCCGACCGGCCTGGTCGATCCGCAGGTGGAAATCCGCCCGGTCGCGACCCAGGTCGACGACCTGTTGTCGGAAATCCACGAGCGCGTGGCGATGGGCGACCGCGTGCTGGTGACGACGCTGACCAAGCGCATGGCCGAGAACCTGACCGAATACCTCGGCGAGCACGGGGTGAAGGTGCGCTACCTGCACTCGGACGTGGAAACGGTGGAGCGCGTCGAGATCATCCGCGACCTGCGTCTGGGCGTGTTCGACGTGCTGGTCGGCATCAACCTGTTGCGCGAGGGCCTCGACATGCCGGAGGTGTCGCTGGTGGCGGTCCTCGACGCCGACAAGGAAGGCTTCTTGCGCTCGACCGGGTCGCTGATCCAGACCATCGGCCGCGCGGCGCGCAACCTGCGCGGCAAGGCCATCCTGTACGCGGATTCGATCACGCGCTCGATGCGGGCCGCCATCGACGAGACCGATCGTCGCCGCGCGAAGCAGGTCGAATACAACGCTGAGCACGGCATTACCCCGCAATCGGTGCAGCGCGCGGTGCTGGACATCATGGAAGGCGCACGCGAGGCGCCGGAGGCGAAAGGCCGTGGCAAGGCGCGCCGAGTCGCGGAGCAGCGCGAGGATTACGCCGCGCTGGAACCGGCACAGGCCGCGGCCAGGATCAAGGGGCTGGAACAGCAGATGTACCAGCACGCCCGCGACCTCGAGTTCGAGGAAGCCGCCCGGATCCGCGACCAGCTGCACCGCCTGCGCGAGGCCAGCCTCGGCGGTTGAGCCGGCTGTGGCCCCGGGACCGGGGCTTGGGCTACAATTCGCGCCCCCGCGAGGGGTTGCCGGGCGGTTAGCTCAGCGGTAGAGCACTACCTTGACATGGTAGGGGTCACAGGTTCGAACCCTGTACCGCCCACCACCGCAGGCACCGGTTTTCCGGCACCTTCGGTGGTAGATCTGGAATCTCTTCGCGAACACGTGTCATCGCCGTGTTCATCGCGCATCCGCGACGCCTTCACATCCATCGCCCGGCCGATCCGGAATCATCACGCCGCGCTCCGGTCGGAGCCATGTAATAGGGTAAAGCCATGGCCGGCGATGGAAAGTGGACCTGCTGCTGCGTTCCGACAGTTCTCTCGCAATGATCCGGAAGCTGTCGTGCCTGCTGCTTGCCGGGCTGGCGCTCGCGGCGCAGGCAGCGCCGGAAACCGACGTGCTCGGCAAGGCCGAACCCGTCCATATCGATTCCTCCCGCAATTTCGGCATCGACCAGGGGCTGCCGCAGGCCAGCGTCAACGCGTTGTTGCAAGGTCGCGATGGTTACCTCTGGATCGGCACCTACGGCGGGCTGGTCCGCTTCGATGGCGATTCGTTCAAGACATTCCGCACCAGTCCCGGCGGGCTGGTCAGCAATCGCATCCTGTCCCTGTACGAGGATCGCCGCGGGCGATTGTGGATAGGCACGCAGGAATCGGGCATCGCGCTGTACGAATCCGGCCGATTCCGTCCGCTCGACTTCTGTGGCGGCACCTGCCAGGTCACGGCGATCCGTCCGTCCGCGGACGGACGCAAACTGTGGGTCCTGAGTCCGCAGGGCGTGTTCGAATTCGACCCGGACACGCTGCGGTACCGAACCCGCCATTCGGTCTTCAACGCCTTCGGTTACATCGCACCGATGGCGGACGGCAACGTCTATGTGGCGGGCGGCAACGGTCTGGCCCGGATCGGCGCGGATGCCACGGTCGGCATCCCGTTGCCCGACGGCAGTACCCGCGTGGTGATGGCAGGCCACGGCCGCTACCTGTGGCTGGTCACCGATGCCCGGCGACTGTATCGCTACGACACCATCGATGGCGCCTGGCGGTTGATTCGCGAAGGCGTGTCCCTGAATACCCGTTTCACGGTTTCCAACGACGGCGGGTTGTTGATGTCGGACGCGCTCGCGGGCGGCATCCAGCTGTTGCACGACGACGGCAGCACGAGCCCGCTGCCAGGCATCCCGACGGACGTGCATGCACAGCAAGCCTGGCGCGACGATGAAGGCAACCTGTGGATCGGAAGCGATACGCGGGGGCTGTGGCGCATCCGCAACTCGCACATCGGCTTGATGCAGTCGGCCGACGTCCGGATGAACAACCCCGGCATCGCCGTGGTCGAGGACGGAGAAGGCGGACTGTGGTTCGGGATGGCCTGCGGCGGCTTGCGGCATTGGGGACGCGATGGCGTCGTTCGAATCGTGCGGCTGGAAGGCACGCTGGGAACCGAATGCGTGCACAGCCTGCTGCTGGATGACAGGCATCGGCTCTGGATCGGTACCTGGGACGGCACGCTGGGCCGCCTGGAAGACGGCCGCCTGACCCTGGCCAGGGAGTGGCCGCAGCGCGGTCGCCTGGAGATCTGGCGGAACCCGCGCGATGGCGAATACTGGCTCGGCACCTTGCGCGATACGTGGCGACTGGACGTGGATGCGAAAGGCGATGTCGTCGATGCGCGGCAGGTTCACGCGCTGGATGGCATGGAGATCGCCTTCATGGCGCCGGCGCGCAAGGGCGGCACCTGGTTCGTCGGCGACAAGGGTGCCTATCGACTGGTGGACGGTGCGATCGCCGAACGATGGCAACGGAAGGGCATCGGCACCCGTTTCCTGCGCTGGCTGTACGAAGACCCCGATGACGGCACGCTCTGGATCGGCAGCTACGGCGGCGGCCTGGTCCGGATACACGATGGCCAGGTGAACCGCTACGACACGTCCAGCGGCCTGTTCGACGACACCGTTTCGTGCATCCTGCCCGACGCCGCCGGACGCCTGTGGCTGGGCGGCAACAACGGCGTCTCCGTGCTGCTGGATCGCAGGATCGGCGCGCGCGGCCCGGAACTCATCGCGCTGTCCACCAGCGATGGCCTGAGTCCTGCGGAAATGAACGGTGGCTCGGTGTCCTCCTGCCTGCGCGATGGCGAGGGACGGCTGTGGTATTCGCTGGTCAAGGGGTTCGCGGTGATCGACCCGGCGCGGTTCGACAAGCGCGCCGATCCGCCGATCGTGCATATCGAACGACTGCGCGTGGACGGGCGCGACCTCGATCCCGTCCGACCGGAAACGCTGGCTCCCAATGCCGGAAACCTGGAAATCGGCTACACCGCCATCGGATTCGCCAGCCCGGAACGGCTGCGCTTCCGTTATCGGTTGATCCGGTCCGGCAGCGACTGGCTGGACGCCGGCGATCGTCGCAACGTGTTGCTGCCGACCCTGCCATGGGGCGAGTTCGTTTTCGAAGTGCAGGCGAAGCAGTTGGGAAGCGACTGGTCCAAACCGGTCGCGATCCGGCTCGACCATCCGATGCCGTGGTACCGACGGCAATGGATCTGGCTGCTGATCAGCCTCGCCTGTCTGCTGGCGTTGCTCTGGGCGATGCGCGAACGGGAGCCGATCCGGGATTACGAACATCTGCTCGAGGACGTGCGCAAATCCCGCCGGAGTTACGGAGACGCGCCATGAATCGCGCGGTCAGCCCGGCGCCCGTGGCAGATGGATGCAGAAGCGGGCGCCCTCGCCGGGCGCGCTGTCCACCTCGATCCGCCCTCCCGCCTCGGTGACGACGCGGTAGGCCATCGCCAGCCCGATGCCGGTGCCCTGTCCGCGGGGTTTGGTGCTGAAGAACGGATCGAACACCCGCGCCGCCGTGTCCGCGCTCATGCCCCGGCCCGTGTCCTCGACGAGGACGCGGATTTCGTCATCCGCGATCCCGGTTTGCAGCCGGAACTCGCCTTTGCCGTCGAGCGCATCGCTGGCGTTCTTGGCCATGTTCAGCAGGACCGCTTCGAAGCCGGCCCGGTCCAGTCGTACCGGAGCAGGTCCTTCGGCCAGGTCCATCCGCACCCCGACTCCCGGCGGAAACATCTTCTGCATCAGCGGCAGCAGCATTTCGACGACGTTGCCGGCGTCGAAGGTTTCCACCGCGAACTCGTCGCTGCGCGCGAGCGTGAGCAGCTTCGACATGAGGTGCTGGCTGCGTTGGGTCACGGTCTTCATGTCGCGCAGGTACCCACGGATCTCCTCGTTGCCGCCGGCGACGCGCTCGGCATGATGCACGTAGCCGCCCATCACGCTCAGCAGGTTGCTGAAGTCGTGGACCACGCCGCTGGCCAGCCGGCCGAGCGCATCGACCCGTTGCGAATGCACCAGTTGCATGTGCGAACGCTCGTGTTCGCGGATTTCGTCCTCCAGCCGCGCGCAGACGGCGGCGAGGCCGCGGTTCAGGCGGTCGCTGCGGTTCACTTTCGCGATCATCCTGTCCAGGATCAGCGCGACGATCAGCGAAGCCAGCAACGGCTGCGCCAGCATGGAGAGCGCCTGGCCCGCATCCATGTTTCCGGCGGCGTCCTTCGAATCGGTCCATGCGCCGAAGGAGAGGATCGGCACGTAGCAGGCCATCGTCGCCCACACGCCGGAACGCCCCAGCAACAGGCCGGCGAAGAGCAGCGGAACGATGAAGATGACCACGATGTCCGACTGGGCCGCCAGTCCGTAATACCGGATGTCGATGCCCAGCGACACGACCGCGGCCGCAACCAGAAGCGCCGCCGCGAAACGCGGAAATGCCGTTGGTCGGGCGTTGCCGTTTCCCATGGAGGTTTGCAATCCAGCCTGTCCCGATCCATAGGGTATTCCACGCATCGGCGAGGGTCACGGCTGGCGTCGTTCCGCATTCGCGGCCGATCCGGGATTCTCACGCCACGTGAAATTCGACCGCGATGTCGTTTAGGATGCCCGTCAATCGATCGGCGATCCGTCTCCCGGCGAGGAGTCCGGGATGGCGCGGCGGTCGATCCATTCGCCTGGTCGGAGGAAGGATTCCCCGAATGTCCGCGGACGTGCCCGACGACGCATGCGCTGGCGGCTCCCGAACGACGCGGCTCCAGACGGAGCCGGGCGCAGCCGAACCGTCATTCTCCCGTTCACGCCTCGCGATCGTCGAGGACGACGAGGAATTGCGCGAAAGGATCATGGTGCCGGCCTTGCGCGCGGCCGGGTTCGACGCCGTCGGGCTTGCGAATGCGCTGCAGCTCTACCGCATGTGGGCGAGCGCCCCATTCGACCTGGTCCTGCTGGACGTCGGGCTGCCGGACGAGGACGGCATCGAAATCGCCAGGCACCTGCGCGGGTTGTCGCCTTCGCTCGGAATCGTGATGTACACCGGCCACGGACGGGCCGCCGACCGCATGCGCGGCCTGCGCGCGGGCGTGGATGCGTATCTGGTGAAGCCGGCGGACATGGACGAGGTGATCGAAACCCTGCGCAACGTGCGCGATAGACGAGGAAACGGCGACCCCACGCTTCCGGCATCCGGCAAATGGTCGCTGGACCGCCGGGGCTGGTCGCTGTCGACCCCATCCGGCGTCGTGGTGACCTTGAACCAGGCGGAGCGCCAGATCATGCGGATCCTGGCGGCGGCTCCCGACCATCCCGTATCCAGAGAGACGTTGATCGCCAATCTGACCAGCGACGCCGAAGGATTCGATCCGCACAGATTGGAGATGCTGGTCTACCGCCTGCGCCGCAAATGCCTGGATACGTCCGGCGAGGCATTGCCGCTGCGGGCGGTGAGGAGCGTCGGCTACCTGTTCGAACCTTGAAGCCGGAGCCTTCGGCCGATTCCTCGTTCTTCGCTGTCGGCCTCCAGGGCGGAACCCGACCGCCCGGCGGCCTCGCATCGCGTCGCGCCGCATGTCGACGATGTCTCGATGAGGCATGTTCCGACGACTTCAGTGCCCGATCCTGAAAACTCACCGCATGTGAGCAATGGTGAGTAACCGCGATTGATGGGGCCTGTGCGCGTCTCTAAATTGCGCGGGCATTCGCGTATTTCGCCCCAGACCGTCGACACAAAGGACGGCAACGGCATACGCCGGTGCGCGATATGTCGGGGTTTTCAAGGGGATTGCAGGTGCACGCGAACAGTATCCGCTGGATCAGGACGATTGCCACGAGCCTGGCATTGACGTTGGCGGTGGGACTCGTCGGGTTGAGCCCTGCGCTGGTGCATGCGCAGTCCAGGGTCAATACGGCGACGGTCGATGCGGCCGGCGGCATCAGCGACACCAATCCCGGCAACAACACCAGCAGCGCGACGGTCACGGTCAATGCGGCCGCGGAATACAGCTTCTGCACCGCGCCGAACGGCAGCGCGACGTCCAATGCCGTCTACAGCATCGTCAACGGCGTCAAGATCGCGCGCTACGAGCCCGGCGCGGGCGCGGATGCGGACGTCTCCGAACTGGCGCTGCCGACGGTCACCGGCGACGTCAACGCATTGATGATCGACCGGGCCCAGGATCGTCTGCTGTTCCACGGCGGCTCAACGTTGTGGGCCTACGACACCGACAACGGCGGCTGGTACGCGGCGGCGACGGGCGTGACCGGCAATTTCCCGCGCGGCGGTTTCGCCGCGGACGGCACCGGTTATCTGATGGAAGGCGGCGCCAGCCCGGCGGTGTGGCGGATCACGCCGAACGGCACGTTCGACTACAGCGTCGCGAATATCGGCAACGTGACGTTCGATTTCCCGCCGAACGGATCAACCGGCTCCGGCGACATCGCGTTCGACGCCAACGGCGACGCCTGGCTGCTGATCGGCAAGGATCTCTATCTCGTCGACATGACGACGTTGCAGGCCGTGCGACAGACGCGTCCGCTGATCGGCGGCGCCGTGCCGACCTTCGACTTCGCCGGCATTGCCTTCGCCGACGACGGCACGCTCTACCTGGCCAACAATGCGGGCGGCGGCGGCAGCGCCTATTACGCCTACGACCCGGCCACCGGCGAACTGACGCAGGCAGCGGCTACCGCCGCGAACGCTTCGCGCGACCTGGCCTCGTGCGCATTCCCGACGCCGGCTACGGCCGATCTGTCCGTGCAGAAGACCCTGGCCCAGGTGAACGGCGCTCCCTACGTCGCCAATGCCCCGGTGCATGCGGGCGACGTGCTGACCTATGCCATCACCGTCGGCAACAGCGGCGGCGCTGTGGGAACGCTGTATCCGAACGATGTGGTCGAGACCGTGCCGGCCAACACCACCTATGTCGCGACCGGCAATACGTTCAGCGCCGCGGCCGTGCCCGGCCCCGGTTATACCCTCGGCAGTGCCGTCAATGTGCCGGCCGGCGGCAATGCGGTATTGAATTTCGTGGTGCAGGTCGTCGATCCGGTTCCGGCAGGCGTGTCCAGCATCGCCAACGCGGTGACGTTCCCGAACGACACCATCGACTGCACCGCCGCAGGCAACGACTGCAACGAGACCACGCCGCTGGGCCCGACGACGAGCGTCGTCAAGACATCGAATCCCGCTTCGGGAACGGCGGTCGCCGCAGGCGACACGATCACTTATACGCTGACGGTGACGGTGGCGAATGCGCCGACCACCGACGTGATCACGCTGACCGACACCTTGAGCGCCGGCCAGACCTTCGGATCGGTGACCAGCCCGGGCGCGTTCACCTGCAGCGGATCGCTGGTGTGCACCTTGCCGGCCGGCACGGCGCCGGGCACGTATCCGGTGAGCTACACCGCGACCGTGGATGCCGACGCGACCGGTTCGGTCGGCAACAGCGTGGTGGCGACGACACCGCCGGGCGGCGATCCCGATCCGACCTGCACGACCTGTTCGACCACGCATCCGCTGACGCCGACGACATCGGTGGCAAAAACCTCGAACCCCGCGTCGGGAGATGCGGTCGCCGCAGGCGACACGATCACCTACACGCTGACGGTGACGGTGGCGAATGCGCCGACGACCGAAGCGATCACGCTGACCGATACGCTGAGCGGCGATCAGACCTTCGGCGCGGTGACCAGTCCGGGCGCGTTCACCTGCAGCGGATCGCTGGTGTGCACGCTGCCTGCCGGTACGGCGCCGGGCACCTATCCGGTGAGCTACACCGCGACCGTCGATGCCGACGCGACCGGTACGGTCGGCAACAACGTCGTTCCGACGACGCCGCCGGGCGGCGATCCGGATCCGACCTGCACCACCTGTTCGACCACGCATCCGCTGACGCCGACGACCTCCGTGGCGAAAACTTCGGATCCCGCGAGCGGCGTGGCAGTCGCGGCCGGGCAGACGATCACCTACACGCTGACGCTGACGGTGGCGAACGCGCCGACGACCGAAGCGATCACGCTGACCGATACGCTGAGCGGCGATCAGACCTTCGGATCGGTGATCGATGCGGGCGCGTTCACCTGCAGCGGATCGCTGGTGTGCACGCTTCCTGCCGGCACGGCGCCGGGCACCTACGCGGTGAGCTACACCGCGACCGTGGATACCGACGCGACCGGTTCGGTCGGCAACAACGTGGTGCCGAGCACGCCGCCGGGCGGCGATCCGGATCCGACCTGCACCACCTGCACGACCACGCATCCGTTGACGCCGACGACGACGGTGGCGAAAACCTCGAACCCGGCGACGGGGGCGACGGTGAGCCCCGGCGACACCATCGCCTACACGCTGACGGTGACGGTGGCGAATGCGCCGACGACCGAAGCGATCACGCTGACCGATACCCTGGGCAATGGCCTGACGCTGTCCGGCGCGTTGCCGGCCGGTTGCAGCGCGAGCGGCCAGGTTGTCACCTGCGTGCTCGCCGCTGGCGCGAGCGTGGGCACGCACGCTTTCGCATACAACGCGACGGTGGATGCCGACGCGACCGGCACGGTGGGCAATGTGGTGGTACCGACGACGCCTCCGGGCGGCGATCCGGACCCGACCTGCACGAACTGCTCGACCGAACACCATGTGGAAGACACGGCGATCACCGTGGTCAAGTCCGCCAATCCGGCGCCGGGCAGCGAGGTGGCGCCGGGCGACACGCTGACCTACACGCTGACGGTGACGGTGGCGAAGTCGGCGACGACCGAAGTGCTGACCCTGACCGATACCCTCGGCGCCGGCCTGACCTTCGGCGCGGTGACCAATGCCGGCGCGTTCACCTGCAGCGGTTCGCTGGTGTGCACGCTGCCCGCGGGCACGCTGCCGGGCACGTATCCGGTGAGCTATACCGCGACGGTGAATGCCGATGCGACCGGCTCCGTGCACAACGCGGTGACGGCGACCAATCCACCGGGCGGCGATCCGGATCCGGCCTGCACCAGCTGCACGACCGAACACAAGATCGTGGATACGTCGATCACCGTGGTGAAGTCGGCCGATCCGGCGTCGGGTAGCCAGGTGTCGCCGGGCGACACCATCACCTACACGCTGACCACGACGGTGGCGAACGCCGCCACGACCGAAGTGCTGACCCTGACCGATACCCTCGGCGCCGGACTGACCTTCGGCGCGGTGACCAATGCCGGCGCGTTCACCTGCACCGGCACGCTGGTGTGCACGCTGCCCGCGGGCACGCTGCCGGGCACCTATCCGGTGAGCTACACCGTGACGGTGAACGCCGATGCGACCGGCGCGTTGCGCAACGCGGTGACGGCGACCAATCCGCCGGGCGGCGATCCGGATCCGACCTGCACCACCTGCACGACCGAGCATGAAGTGGTGGCGCCGACGATCACGGTGGCGAAATCGGCCAACCCGGCCAGCGGCACCGAAGTGCGCGCGGGCGACACCATTGCCTACACGCTCACCGTGACGGTGGCGAAGTCGGCGACGATCGATACGCTGACCCTGACCGACGCCCTCGGTGCCGGCCTGACCTTCGGCGCGGTGACCAATGCGGGTGCATTCACCTGCAGCGGATCGCTGACCTGCACCTTGCCTGCGGGCACGCTGCCGGGCACGTACCCGGTGAGCTACACCGCGACGGTGGATGCCAACGCGACCGGCACCGTGGGCAACGTGGTGACCGCCAGCGGCGGCACCGGCGGCGGCAATCCGCCGACGTGCTCCAGTTGCAGCACCGAGCATCCGCTCGCAGCTCCGCGCGTGACGATCGCCAAGAGCGCCACGCCTGGCGAAGGCGCGGAAGTCCACGTCGGCGACACCATCGAGTACACGCTGACGGCGACGGTCGAGAACTCGGCCACGCTGGCGGACGTGCACCTGACCGATACCCCAGGGCCGGGGCTGGCGCTGGGCGCGTCGCCCGCGAACTGCGTGGCCCAGGGCGCGACCATGGTCTGCACGTTGCCGGCTGGCAGCGTGCCGGGCGTCTACACCTTCACCTACCCGGCGACGGTGACTGCCGAGGCGCACGACAGCGTGCAGAACGCCGTGGTCGGCGCGACCGACGGCGGCGGCGATCCGCCCGAATGCGGCGTCTGCGAAGTCCACCACAAGGTGGTCGACGACGCACAGCTGCGCATCGTCAAGACAGTGGGCGTGCGCACCGTCGCCATCGGCGACCTGGTTCGCTACACCCTGACGGTCGAAAACGTGGGCGTGTCGAACGTGACCGACGCCACCATCGTCGATACCCCGCCGGCTGGTTTCAGCTACGTCGAGGGTTCGATGTCGGTCGCCGACCGCGACGGCGCGTTCACCCTGGAAGGCAAGTATCCGCTGCGCGTCGGCGGAGTCGACATCGACGCAGGCGGGCAGGCGACCATCGTCTATCTGCTGCGCGTCGGCGCCGGCGTGCGTCCGGGCGTGTACGAGAACCAGGCGGTCGCGGTGAACGGAACGGGCGATCCGATTTCCAACGTCGCCACCGCGCAGGTCACGCTCGACACCGATCCGCTGCTCGACGACAGCCTGATCTTCGGCACGGTCTTCGACGACCGCGACGGCGACGGCTGGCAGGATCGCGCCGACCTCAGCGACGTGCATGTGCAGGGCGGTTTCGCGCCCGGCGCCTACGTGCCGAATTCGACGACCATCGATTACGGCAACGGCCCGCAGCCGCTGGCCGATGCCAGCGCGCCGATGCTGCACGGCGTCGACGTCGGCGCGATCTCGGCCCGCCAGTCGGAAGGCGATCCGGTCGAAGCGCATCGCGTGACCATCCGCCAGCGCCTGACCTCGCCCGATTTCACCGACGACTTCGTGCTGACCAGCGCGCAGGGCGCGACCGTGCGCATGGATGCGGCCGGCAACGCCACGGTCGAGAAGTCCGGCGAAGCGGCCAGGGGCCTGAACGCGGCCGAGCCGACGGTCGAACGCACGGTGTCCGCGGTGGATGGCGGTTACGAGGTCGCCTACGTCATCGACAACCGCGGCATCGACGAACGCGGCATTCCCGGCGTGCGCATCGCATCGGTGGAAGGCCTGCTGATCGAAACCGACCAGTACGGCCGTTACCACCTGGCCGATGTCTGGGGCGGGGACTGGGGCCACGGCCGCAACTTCATCCTCAAGGTCGATCCGGCCACGCTGCCGCCGGGCACGGTGTTCACCACCGAGAACCCGCGCGTGCGCCGCCTCACCCCGGGCATCCCGGTGCGCTTCGACTTCGGCGTGAAGCTGCCGGTGCAGGTGCTGGAAGGCGGCGAGCGCAAGGTCGAAATGGAACTGGGCGAAGTGATCTTCGCCCCGGACAGCGCCGAAGTGCGCGCGGCCTACCTGCCGGCGATCGAGCGGATGGCGGCGAAGGTCGACGAATACCACGGCGGCGAAGTCGTGATCACCGCCGACGGCGACAGCGAGGCCCTGGCCTTCGCCCGCGCGGCGGCGGTACGCGATGCCCTGAACGCGCACGCAAGCCCCGAGGCGCAGGCCGGATTGAGCGTGGTCCTGCGCACCGAGGTGAACGATCCGCACAGCCTGGTCGCGGGCGTGAATGCCGGCGGCGCGTTGCTCGGAACGGTGCTGTTCGACACCGACAAGTCGGCGATCCGGCCCGAGTTCGAGGGCCTGCTCGACGCGGTCGCGAAGCGGCTGGAAGCGCTCGGCGGCGGCGTCGTGGCGATCGTCGGGCATACCGATGTGCGCGCCTCGCACGCCTACAACACCGCGCTCGGCCTGCGTCGCGCCACGGCCGTGCAACAGGCGCTCGCGCAGCGATTGAGCCCCGAGGTGCGCGCCAGGGTGCGCGTGGAAGCAAGCAGCGATCCGACGGCCCCCGTCGATACGGAACGCAAGTGATGGGGACCCGGATCATGAAGATGAAACTGCTCGATACCGCCTTGATCGGCATCCTCGCCGGCATGGGCGCTCCCGCGTTGGCGCAGGACAACCCCGCGCCCGGGCCGCAGGCGGCCCCGGTGCAGGACGCCGCGCCGGCGAGCGCGCCGCTCGATTGCAACGACGACAACTGCAGCAACGGCAATGGCGAACTGGTGTTCCGCGTGCGCACCCGCAGCTACGACCAGCCGGTCACCACCGGCACCGGCAAGCAATCGTCGTCAGAGGCGCTGCAACCCGATCGCCGCGTTTCCATCGCGCTCGACCAGCCGGGCAGGGCGCGCGCGCGCGGCACGTTCTCGGTGCAGTTGCCGGGCGGCGGCGTGGTCTGGGCGACCGAAGATCCCGCGCTCGGCCAGCCGGAACTGACCGTTTCCGCGCCGTCGATGGTCGCCTTCGACGGCGGCCGCATCACCGAGCCGGTGCGCTTCTTCGTGCGCAGCAACTACATCGCCTTCGTCAAGCACTACGAATTGACGCTCTATCGCGGCACCGACGCCGACCTGGTCGCGCCGGTCGCGCACATGGACCTGCCGGTCGAAGCCACTTCGCAGAGCGAGTGGGACGGCGCGTTGCCGGCCGACCTGCGCATGCGCGCGGGCGACGAACTGGTTTACGTGCTGCGCGCCTACGATGCCGACGGCAACTTCGACGAAACCATGCCGCGCAAGCTGCAACTGGTGCGTCCCGACGAAGCCGAACGCGGCCGCACCCAGATGCGCGAGGGCGTCGAGCAGTCGCTCGGCATCGCGCTGAGCGCCGACCAGGCATTGACGCAGGAACTGGTGGACGATGCGTTCTCCGGCAACGGCCTGCGCCAGCAGAACATCCCGATCTACGGCTCGCGGGTGCGCATCCAGGGCCGCAACCTGCCCGAAGGCTACGCACTGCACATCAACGGCGACAGCTATCCGGTCGATCTGGAACGCAAGTTCGTCGCCGAATACCTGGAACCGATCGGCCAGCATCGTTTCGAAATCGAACTCGCCGGCGACAAGGACACGCCCACGATCGATCGCGCGCTCGATGTCGATGTCAGCGGCCACTATTTCTTCGGTACCGCGCTGGCCGATGTCACCGTGTTCCAGAACGATGCCAGCGGCGCCGGCAGCGACCTGGCGCAGGCCGGGCGCACGGACGACATCCTCAGCGACGGTCGCCTCGCCTTCTACGGCAAGACCAAGCTGGCCGGCAAGTACCTGATCACCGCCCAGGCCGATACCCAGAACCGTCCGCTGGAAAACCTGTTCGACGGCTTCGCCAAGGCCGATCCGCAGGACGTGTTCCGCCGCCTCGATCCGGATCTGTACTACCCGACCTATGGCGACGATTCCAGCGTCTATCGCGACGTCGACACCATGGGCCGCTTCTACCTGCGCATGGACTGGGACAAGAACCAGGCGTTGTGGGGCAACTTCAACACCGGCTTCACCGATACCGAATACGGCCAGTATTCGCGCGCGCTGTACGGCGCGGCGCTGAGCTGGCGCTCGCGCATGGCCAACGCATGGGGCGATCCCATGACCGAGCTGCGGGGCTTCGCCTCGGAAGCACAGACCGCGCCGGGACACAGCGAGTTCATTGGCACCGGCGGCAGCCTCTATTACCTGCGCCATACCGACATCCTGCCCGGCTCGGACCGCATCGTGCTGGAAGTGCGCGACCGCACCACCGGCCGCGTCGAACAGCGCATCGACCTGCTGCGCGGCGCCGACTACGAGATCGACGAGCTGCAGGGCCGCGTGCTGCTGACCCGGCCGCTGGCCCAGGTCACGCGCGAGAACCTTCCGACCCTGACCCGCGACGCGCCGCTGGACGGCTTCGAGCAACGCCTGATCGTCGATTACGAATGGGTGCCCAGCGATTTCGACGACGACGAAATGACCGCCGGCGTTCGCGCCAAGCACTGGTTCGGAAACCACATCGGCGTGGGCGCGACCTACGTCGACGAGAATCGCGCCGGCGAGGACTACACGCTGACCTCGGCCGACGTGACCCTGCAGGCGGGCAAGGGCACCTACCTCAAGCTCGAACACAGCCACACCGAATCCACCAGCACGCCGGTGTTCTTCTCCGACAACGGCGGCCTGAGCTTCACCCAGCTCAATCCGACCGGGCCGCGCGAAGGCGATGCCACCTCGGTCGAGGCGCGCGCCAACTTCCAGGAACTGGGCTGGACCACGCAGCCATGGAGCGCGGGCGCGTGGTGGCGCCAGGTCGATGCCGGTTATTCGGTTTCGCGCTACGACACCGGCGCGGACATCGAGGAATACGGCGCCGAAGTGCTCGGCCAGTTCAGGCCGAACGTGGGCCTGTACGCGCGTTACAGCCGCGCCGAACGCGATGGCGATGCGTTGATCCAGGCGCAGGCCAAGGCCGAATGGCGGATCGACGATTTCGACTCGCTGGCCTTCGAACTGCGCCGGGTCGAGGAACAGCGCGGCACGCTCGACGCGGCCGGCCTGCTCGGCGCGGCGCGCTACACCCATCGCTTCGGCACCGCGCTGGACCTATACGGCATCGCCCAGTTCACCCTGGACGACGACGGCGGCAAGTACGCCGACAACAACGCCTACACCGTCGGCGGGCGCTACAACTTCGCCAACCTGTCCACCGTCGGCGCGGAACTGACCACCGGCGACCGCGGCAACGCGGCGCAGGTCAACGCGGAATACCGGCTGTCGCCGCAACACAGCCTCTACGGCAGCTACACCTATTCGACCGACACCACCGAATACGACCCGCTGTTCAATCCGAATGCGCAGAACGGCTGGACCCTCGGCCAGCGCTGGCGCTTGTCGAACCAAGTCAATCTGTTCAACGAAAGCCAGTTCCTGAAGAGTCCGAACGAGAGCGGGCTGGCGCATACCTTCGGCATGGATTTCTATCCGGCACAGGGCTGGAATGTCGGCTTCACCCTCAGCGACGGCGACCTGACCAACAGCAGCGGCGGCCAGGTCGATCGGCGCGCGGTCAGCGTCAACGGCGGGCGCACATCCACCGCCACCACCTGGCAGAGCAAGCTGGAGTGGCGCGAGGACAGCGGTGCGGAGCGCAGGACCCAGTGGGTGAGCACCAACCGCCTGGAGCACAAGTTCAACGAGAGCTGGCGGATCGCGGCGCGCCTCAACTACGCCGACACCCAGGACGAACTGGATTCGAACGCCAGCGCGAAGTTCATCGAAGGCAACTTCGGCTTTGCGTGGCGTCCGTGGAACAGCACGCGCTGGGGCATGTTCGGCCGTTACACCTACCTCTACGACCTGGCCACGCTGGGGCAGGTCGGCGGCGCGCAATACGACCAGAAGACCCAGGTGCTGTCGTTCGAGGGCGTGTACCGCAGCGACCAGCGCTGGGAATTCGCCGGCAAGCTGGCGCGTCGCGATGGCGAGATGCGTTATGGTCGCGGCACCGGCGACTGGTTCGATTCGGCGACCAACTTCGTCGCCGCGCAGGCGCGCTACGAACTGGTGTACAAGTGGCACGCGATGGCCGAATACCGCTGGCTCGACGTCAAGGAAGGCGGCAACCGGCAAGGCTGGATGGCCGGCGTCGACCGCGACATCGGCTACAACTTCCGCATCGGCGCCGGCTACAACTTCACCGATTTCAACGACGACCTGACCGATTTCGATTACGACCACAAGGGCTGGTTCGTCAATTTCGTGGGCAGCTACTGATGAAAGCCATCGCATTCCTCGCCAATCCGCTGCACGCGGTCCGTTCCGCCGCTTCGCGCTTCCGCGGAGTGGCGTCACTCGCCTGTCTGCTCCTCGCGGGCATGGCCACGGCGCCGATGGCGCAGGCGCAATCGCTGCCGCCCTTCGGCGCATGTCCGATCGAGGCCTACCAGACCATCCAGGCCGACGATTTCTCGACCGATACCTACAGCCTGTACACCATCGATGTCGGTGTGGGAACCCTGACCAACATCGGCAGGGACTCGGAGATGCAGGGCAACAACAGCGGCAACACCAACGGCATCAACGCCATCGGCTTCAATGAGGCCGATCGCTACATCTACGGCTGGAACAATTCCGTCCGCCAGGTCGTCCGGGTCGGCGCGGACGGGTCCGCGGAGTTCATCGGCCCGACGCCCGCAGGCATGGGCTCTGTGAACGCGGTGGTGGGCGATGTGTTCAACCAGAAGCTGTACCTGTGGAGCAGCAACACGTTGCTGGTCGTCGATCTGGCGACCAATACGCTGCAATCCACGATTCCGACCACCGGGGTTTCGTCGCTGACGGACTGGACCTTCAACGCCGCCGACGGGATGCTCTATGCCGTCCGCAACACCGATGGCGCCCTGCTGCGGATCGATCCTGCCACGGGCGTGGGCACCGTCGTTCCCGGAGTCAGTCTTCCCGCCGGCGCCGCGTTCGGCGCACAGTATTTCGACAACCAGGGATCGCTGTACGCCTCGCGCAACGACGGCACCATCTTCCGCGTGCGCAATGCCACCGGCGGCGGCACGCCAAGCGTCGAGATCCTGACCACCGCGGCGCCCGCGACCAACCAGAACGACGGCGCCCGCTGCCCCAATGCCCCGCCGCCAGTGGCCAGCATCGACGTGGCCAAGGTCCTGCAGTCCGAATCGGGAACGATCGCCGGGCAGGCCGAACCGGGCGAAACCCTGGACTATCGCTTCACCCTGACCAACAGCGGCCTGGCTTCGAGCGGCGCGACCTATTCGTTCTTTGAAGTTCTGCCGGCGGGCACGACCCTGTTGTCGGTCAGCGGCGGCACCATCGATTGCCCGATCGGTTCCGCGGGCGCGCGCTTGTGCACCATCACCGTGAGCGGCGCCATTGCGCCGGGCGGCACCGCCACCGCGGACATGCAGGTGAAAGTGGACAACCCGGTTCCAACCGGCCTGACCAGCATCCTCAACCTGGTGCTGGACAATGCGACCACGCCGCCTCCCGGATGCAGCGGCAGCAATCAGGCTTGCACCACGCCACCGACCTGTTCGCCGACCAGCGATCCGAAGCATTGCGTGGTCACGCCGATGTCGACCGTGGATCTGTCGATGACGAAGGCGGTGACGCCCGCTACCGCGAAAGTCGGCGACACGGTGACCTACACGCTGGACGTGGGCAATGCCGGCCCGCTCGCCGGCGATGGCGCGGTCGTGCAGGATCCGGCGGTCACCGGACTTGATTGCAGCGCGGCGATCGTGACGTGCAGCGCGACCGGCGGCGCCCAATGCCCCGCGTCGCCGACCATCGCCGGGCTGCAGGGAGCGGGCCTGACAATCCCGGCGTTGCCGGTGGGCGATTCCATCCATCTCGAATTCGCCTGCGTCGTCACCGCGACGCCTTGATCGGCTGGCCTGTGTTCATGCATCGATGCAGGCGAGGCAATCAAGGTTGCGGGAAAGCGTGAGGCCTGACGTGCCCGGTTGCGGCACGTCGAAGGCGGAAGCGCCGTGAGTGCGACGCCGTTCTTCGCGATGCTGGTCTGGCACGCGATCGCCGACTATCCGTTGCAGGGGGAATTCCTCGCCAGGGCCAAGAATCCCGCCACGCAAACCACGGAGATTCCGTGGTGGCAGGCGCTTGGCGCCCACGCCGTGATCCATGCCGGTGGAGTCGCGTTCATCACCGGATCGTTATGGCTCGGCCTGGCCGAATTCGTGTCGCACGCGTTGATCGACGACAGCAAATGCCGCGGACGCATCGGCTACAACACCGACCAGGCCCTGCATGTCGCTTGCAAGGCGGTGTGGGCCTTGTTCATCTGATTCGCGATCCTGCTGCCGTAGCAGCCGCAACATCCTGCTTTGCTTTCGATGCCGTCCTGATCGTGTGCGCTCATACCCGCATCCGCTGCGCGTACAGCGTGTCGTAGGCGGGGCGGCAGGCGTCCGCGACCGCGCGCGCCGTGCCGGAGAGCGCGGTTTCCCGCGGACGCCATGCTTCGAAGCCGGTCGATTTCCACACCGCGTCGTACCAGTGCGGCGCCCATACGCCATCGCTCGCGCGCGGACCGGGCGGCCACGACAGCATGCGCGGGGTGAACGCGATGCCCAGCGATTCGCAGATCGCGCGCAGGTGCGCTTCGGGCGCGCGCAGGAAATCGCCTGCATCGACCACGAGGGGAATTTCGCCCGTGCGTTGCTGCAGTTCGTCGAACAGGCGTTGCTGTTGCAGCAGGCCGATGTCCTCCGGCGCCACGGTCGCGCGCGACTTGATGTACGAGGCCACGACCTCGGCCGGATCGCGGATAAGGAACACATTGCGCAGTTCGGATACCCAGCCAGTGTCCATGCCCGGCAGCAGGTGGTGGCTCATGTGCTTCTGGTACCAGAGCGGCGCATCGCCCGGCGCGGGGCCGAGCAGGCCGGCGACGACGCGGCGCCAGTCGGTTTCGCCGGCGGCGATCACCTCGTCGCGGCCCGGATGGTCGAGTCCGGTCGCGGCGAGGTAGGCCGCGTACAGCGGTTCGTCGCTCACCGCGCAATCGCCGCGGTTTTCCCAGGCGCGCATCATCGCGGTGGAGATGTTGCGCGGGCCGCTCCACATCGCGATCCGCAGGGTCATGCCGGCGTCGGCCAGCGGTTCGCGACATCGCGCTTCGCGAGTTCGCGGTACATCGCTTGCAGGCGCGCGGTCACCGGGCCGGGCAGCGCGCCGTCGCCGATGACGCGGCCGTCGATCGAACGCACCGGCGCGAGCCCGGCGAAGGTGCCGGTGGTGAAGGCTTCGTCCGCCGAATACGCCTGCGCGAGGCTGAAGTTCCTTTCGAAGCAGGGAATGCCGGCTTCGCGGCAGATCCGCAGCACATTGGCGCGGGTGATGCCGCCGAGGCAGTAATCGCCGCTCGAGGTCCACACCTCGCCCTTACGCACGATGAAGAAATGTGTCGAATTGCAGGTCGCGACGAAGCCGTGCGGATCGAGCATCAGCGCTTCGTCGGCGCCGGCCTCGATCGCCTGGATGCAGGCGGTGATGCAGTTGAGCTTGCTGTGGCTGTTGAGCTTCGGATCCTGCACGTCGGGATAGCCGCGGCGCACGTGCACGGTGAACAGCTTGAGCCCGGCGGCGAGCGTCTCGGGCTTGGCGACCTTGTGCTCGGCGACGATCACCACCGTCGCCGCGCCGACGCTGGCGCGCGGATCCTGGTAGGGCGTGCGCTTCACCCCGCGCGTCACCATCAGCCGCAGGTGCGCGCCATCGCGCATGCCGTTGGCGGCGAGGGTCGCGTGGATCGCGCGTTCCAGCGCTTCGCGGTCGAGTCCGATGTCGAGCGCGATCGCCTTGGCGCCTTCGAACAGCCGGTCGAGGTGTTCGTCGAGGAAGGCCGGGTGGCCGTCGACCACGCGCAGTCCTTCCCACACGCCGTCGCCGAGCACGAAGCCGCTGTCGAACACCGACACCACCGCCTCGGCGCGTGGCTTCAGTTCGCCGTTGACCCAGATCCGGATCCCCGCGTTGCGCGGATCGTCGTGGAAATCGTGGATGCTCTGCGCCATCGCCGGTTGGCTCGCCATTCGAGGGGAATCGCGAGTGTAGGGCGGGGCAGCTGCGGCCGGGCGGTTTCGTTGACTTTGCGCCGGTCCGGCCCTAACGTTTGCCGCCTCCACGATGCAGGAAGAGGGTGGCGCCGGGAAACCGCCGCCGAGCGTGCGACATGAGCACTACCACCGCCCACCGCTGACCCCGCCGACGTCATTCGAACGATTCGAAAGGCGCTTCGGCGCCTTTTTCGTTCCCGGAACTCCCGACAGAAACCCATGATCAACATCACCCTCCCGGACGGCAGCCGCCGCGAGTTCGAACAACCCGTGTCCGTCATGCAGGTCGCGCAATCGATCGGCGCCGGCCTGGCCAAGGCCACCGTCGCCGGCGAGGTCGATGGCCATCTCGTCGATGCCAGCGACGTCATCGACCACGATGCGAAGCTGCGGATCATCACGCCCAAGGATCAGGAAGGCGTCGAGATCATCCGCCACTCGGCCGCGCACCTCATCGGGCATGCGGTGAAGCAGTTGTACCCGGACGCGAAGATGGTGATCGGGCCGGTGATCGACGAAGGCTTCTACTACGACATCCATTCCGAGCGCCCGTTCACGCCGGAAGACCTCGCCGCGATCGAGCAGCGAATGAAGGAACTGATCGCGCAGGACTACGACGTCGTCAAGAAGATGACGCCGCGCGCCGAGGTGGTCGATGTGTTCAAGTCGCGCGGCGAGGAATACAAGCTGCGCCTGATCGACGACATGGGCCCCGAGGTCACCGCGATGGGGCTGTACCACCACCAGGAATACGTGGACATGTGCCGCGGCCCGCATGTGCCGAACACGCGCTTCCTGAAGGCGTTCAAGCTGACGCGCATCTCCGGCGCGTACTGGCGCGGCGATTCGAAGAACGAGCAATTGCAACGCATCTACGGCACCGCCTGGGCCGACGACAAGCAGCTCAAGGCCTACATCCAGCGCATCGAGGAAGCCGAGAAGCGCGACCACCGCCGCATCGGCAAGCAGCAGGATCTGTTCCACCTGCAGGAAGAAGCGCCGGGCCTGGTGTTCTGGCATCCCAAGGGCTGGAGCATCTGGCAGGTGGTCGAGCAATACATGCGTCGCGTCTATCGCGAAACCGGCTACGGCGAAGTGCGTTGCCCGCAGATCCTCGACGTTGAGCTATGGAAGAAGTCCGGCCACTGGGACAACTACAAGGACAACATGTTCTTCACCGAGTCCGAGAAGCGGACCTATGCGGTGAAGCCGATGAACTGCCCGGGCCACGTGCAGGTGTTCAACCAAGGGTTGCACAGCTATCGCGACCTGCCGATCCGCTACGGCGAATTCGGTTCCTGCCATCGCAACGAGCCGTCCGGCGCGCTGCACGGCATCCTGCGTGTGCGCGGCTTCACCCAGGACGACGGCCATGTGTTCTGCACGGAATCGCAGATCGAGTCCGAGGTGCGCGCCTTCCACGAGCAGGCGTTGAAGGTCTATGCCGACTTCGGCTTCTCCGACATCCAGATCAAGATCGCACTGCGCCCGGAATCGCGCCTCGGCGACGATGCGACCTGGGACAAGGCCGAGGACGCGCTGCGTTCGGCCCTGCGCGCCTCCGGCGTCGAATGGCAGGAACTGCCGGGCGAGGGCGCGTTCTATGGCCCGAAGATCGAGTACCACCTGCGCGACGCCATCGGCCGGACCTGGCAGCTGGGCACGATGCAGGTCGATTTCATGATGCCCGGCCGCCTCGGCGCGGAGTATGTCGACGAGCACAGCCAGAAGCGGCACCCGGTGATGCTGCACCGGGCCATCGTGGGCTCGATGGAGCGTTTCATCGGCATCCTGATCGAGCACCACGCCGGCCAGTTCCCGGCTTGGCTGGCCCCGGTCCAGGCGGTGGTCATGAACATCACCGACGCCCAGGCCGACTGGGCCGGGGAGGTGCGGAAAACCCTTGCAAATCAAGGCTTCCGGGTCGATGCCGATTTGCGCAACGAGAAGATCGGCTATAAGATCCGCGAGCACACGCTGCAGCGCGTGCCGTACCTTCTGGTGGTGGGGGACCGCGAGAAGGAACACGGCGCAGTCGCCGTGCGCACGCGGGGTGGGGAAGACCTCGGTACCATGTCCGTCGCCGACTTCGCATCGCGTTTGCGGCAGGAACAGGCCGGCTGACCGCCGACCGTTCCGCAACCGGCGCCCGATTCCGGAATCGGGCGCCATTCGGCTTCGACGAAGCCATCCCTTGGAGATCGCAACATCAGTACACCGGAAAAGCAGAACCGCCGTAACCTCGAGATCCGCGTGCCGCGCGTGCGCGTGATCGGCAGCGACGGCGAGATGGTGGGCGTGCTCTCGCGCGACGAAGCGCTCGCCATGGCCGAGGAAGAAGGCCTCGACCTGGTCGAAATCCAGCCGAACGCGGACCCGCCGGTCTGCAAGATCATGGACTTCGGCAAGTTCAAGTTCGAACAGCAGAAGAAGGCCAACGAGGCCAAGAAGAAGACCAAGCAGCAGGAGATCAAGGAACTCAAGTTCCGGCCGGTCACCGACGAGGGCGACTACCAGATCAAGCTGCGGAACATGCGCCGTTTCCTCGAGGAAGGCGACAAGGTCAAGGTCAACATCCGCTTCCGCGGCCGCGAGATGAGCCACCAGGAGCTCGGCCGCGAGATGGCCGCGCGGATCGAAGCCGACCTCGGCGAGGACATCGTGATCGAATCCCGCCCGCGCCTCGAAGGCCGGCAGATGGTGATGATGATCGCGCCGAAGAAGCGCTGATCCTCGTCCGGGGCACGAAAGCCCCTGATTCGCAAGGAATTGTTTGCAAGACCCGTCGCGGGCCGGCATAATGCCCGGCCCGGTTCGCCGGGTTGTTGTCGGCAATACCCATGGACCCGCCCCGGTTCCTTCGGAATCAAGGGCTTACCCACCGGTCAGGCAGGACGGAGAGCCCGGAAACGGCGCCTGGACCAGTTCGAGATTTCGCAAGGATTCCCAATGCCCAAGATCAAGACCAATCGGGCGGCGGCCAAGCGCTTCCGGAAGACCGCTTCCGGCAAGTACAAGTGCGGCCACGCCAACAAGAGCCACATCCTCACCAAGAAGGCGACCAAGCGGAAGCGCAACCTGCGGCAGACGAACCATGTTCGTGCCGAGGACGCGGGCCGTCTGGACCGCATGCTTCCGTACTTGTGAGGAGATAGGACATGGCACGAGTCAAACGTGGTGTACAGGCGCGTCGGCGCCACAAGAAAGTCCTCAAGGCCGCGAAGGGTTACTACAACGCCCGCCGCAAGGTCTTCCGCGTCGCCAAGCAGGCGGTCACCAAGGCGCAGCAGTACGCCTACATCGGCCGCAAGCTGAAGAAGCGCCAGTTCCGCTCGCTGTGGATCGCGCGCATCAACGCCGGCGCGCGCGCCAACGGCATGAGCTACAGCCGCTTCATGAACGGCCTGCTCAAGGCCGGCATCAACCTCGACCGCAAGGTGCTGGCGGACATCGCCGTGCACGACGCGACGGGTTTTGCCGCCCTGGTCGAGAAGGCGAAGGGCGCGCTGGCGGCCTGAGCCGCCGCTCCACACGATGAGGTATCCGGCGGCCACGGCCGCCACGACGTGGGGAAGGGCGCGAGTCCTTCCCCATTTTGTTTTCCGGGGTCCGAATGACCGAGATCGAATCGCTGTCCGAACGCGCGCTCGCCGACATCGCCGCGGCGGCCACGCCCGATGCGCTCGAGGCGCTGCGGGTTTCGCTGCTCGGCAAGGGGGGCAGCGTCACCGCGCAGCTGAAATCGCTCGGCGCGTTGCCGCCCGACGAACGCAAGGCCGCGGGCGAGGCGATCAACCGCGCGCGCGATGCGATTTCCGAAGCCCTGTCCGCGCGCAAGGCGACGCTCGATGCCGCAGCGCTGGACGCGCGCCTCGCGATCGAAGGCATCGACGTCACCTTGCCGGGCCGCGATGGCGGCCGCGGCGGCCTGCATCCGATTTCGCGCACGCTCGAGCGCATCGCCGACATCTTCGGCCGCCTCGGCTACGAACTCGCCGACGGCCCGGAGATCGAGGACGACTGGCATAACTTCGAGGCGCTGAATTTCCCGCCGCACCATCCGGCGCGGGCGATGCACGACACGTTCTACTTCGGCGACGGCCGCCTTCTGCGCACGCATACCTCGGGCGTGCAGGTGCGCTACATGAAGGAGCATGCCCCGCCGTTGCGCATGATCGCCGCGGGCAAGGTCTACCGCAGCGACAGCGACCAGACCCATTCGCCGATGTTCCACCAGGTCGAAGGCCTGCTGGTCGACGAGCATTCCACCTTCGCCGACCTCAAGGGCACGCTGGCGGAATTCGTGCGTGCGTTCTTCGAGCGCGATTTCGAAATGCGCTTCCGCCCGAGCTACTTCCCGTTCGTCGAACCCGGCGCGGAAGTCGACATCGCCTGGCAGCAGCCGGACGGATCCACGCGCTGGCTGGAGGTGCTCGGCTGCGGGATGGTCCATCCGAACGTGCTGCGCAACGTCGGCATCGACCCGGAGCGCTACACCGGCTTCGCCTTCGGCCTCGGGGTCGAGCGCTTCGCGATGCTGCGCTATGGCGTCAACGACTTGCGCGCGTTCTTCGAGAACGACGTCCGGTTCCTGGAGCAGTTCGCATGAAGTTCCCCGAGAACTGGCTGCGCAGCCACGTGCCGACCACCGCGACCCGCGACGAACTCGCGGCGACGCTGACCGCGATCGGGCTCGAGGTCGAAGGCGTCGAATCGCTGGGCGAAGCGCTGGACGGCGTCGTGGTCGCGCGCATCATCGAATGCGCGAAGCATCCGGAAGCCGACAAGCTGCAGGTGTGCCGCGTCGACGCCGGTGGCGGCGAACCGTTGCAGATCGTCTGCGGCGCGCCGAACGCGCGCGCCGGGCTGGTCGCGCCGCTCGCGACGATCGGTACGAAGGTCGGCGACCTTACGATCAAGGCCGCGAAGCTGCGTGGCGTCGAATCGAACGGCATGCTGTGCTCGGCCCGGGAGCTCGGCCTCGACGCCGATGCCTCCGGCCTGCTGGAACTGCCTGGCGATGCGCCGGTCGGAATGCCCCTGGCCGACTATCTCGGCCTGCCGGATGCGACGTTCGAGCTCAAGCTCACGCCCAACCGCGCCGATTGCTTCAGCGTGCGCGGCATCGCCTGGGACGTGGCCGCGGCCTGCGGTTCGCAGGTGGTCGCGTTCGACGCCGCGCCGATGCCGGCATTGAACGACGCGGCGCTTGCGATCGCGCTCGAGGCCGGCGCGGATGCGCCGCGTTTCGTCGGCCGCGTGATCGAAGGCGTCGATGCCGGGGTTCCGACGCCGATCTGGATGGCCGAACGCCTGCGCCGCAGCGGCGTGCGCCCGGTCAGCTTCCTCGTCGACGTCACCCAGTACGTGATGCTGGAACTCGGGCAGCCGATGCATGCCTACGACCGCGACCTGCTCAAGGGCCCGGTGTCGGTGCGCGCCGCGCACGATGGCGAAACGCTGAAACTGCTGAATGGCGATACGGTCGAACTCGACCCGCAGTTCCTCGTCGTCGCCGACGCCGGCCGCGCCGTCGGCCTCGGCGGCATCATGGGCGGCGACGACACCAAGGTCGGCGCAACGACACGCAACGTGTTCCTCGAAGCCGCGCATTTCGCGCCTTCGGCGATCATCGGCCGTGGCCGCAAGTTGGGTTTGCACACCGATGCCTCGCATCGCTTCGAACGCGGCGTTGATCCGGAACTGCCGCGCACCGCGGTCGAACACGCCACCCGCCTGGTCGTCGAGATCGCGGGCGGCTCGCCCGGACCCGTGGTCGAAGCCGTGTTGCCCGAACACTTGCCCAAGCCGCAAACGATCCTGCTGCGCCGCGCACGGCTTGCGCGCGTGCTCGGCGTGCGCGTGGACGACGGCGAAGTCGTGCGCATCCTGTCCGCGCTCGGACTGGACGTGCGTCCCGCCGACGATGGCTGGAGCGTGACTTCGCCGGCGCGACGCTTCGACCTCGCGATCGAGGAAGACATGGTCGAGGAGGTCGCGCGCATCCACGGTTACGACGCGATCCCGGCCACGCTTCCCGGTTCCGGCGCGCGCCTGCAGGCGCCAGGCGAGGAACGCGCGGGCGAGGGCGATGCCCGCCGCCAGCTCGCCGCGCGCGACTACCTCGAGGCGGTGAATTTCGCCTTCGTCGATGCCACGCTGCTCGCGCAGTGGCAGGCGGGCGAGGGCGTACCGCTGGCGAATCCGCTCAGCGCCGACCTCGGCACGATGCGACCGTCGCTGTTGCCCGGGCTCGTCGCCGCGCTGGCGCGCAATGCCGCGCGCCAGCAATCGCGGGTGCGCCTGTTCGAACTCGGCAAGGTGTTCGCCGCGAATGCGGGCGAGGCGCCGATCGAAACGCCGCGCATCGCCGCCGTCGCTTGCGGCAACGCGCGGGCCGAACAATGGGGCGAAAAATCGCGCGCGGTCGATTTCCACGACCTCAAGGGCGACCTCGACAGTCTCGCGGCCTTGTCGGGCGCGAAACTGGAGTACCGCGCGGCTGCGCCCGCCTGGGGCCACCCCGGTCGGTTCGCGCAGGTTCTGCGCGATGGCCATCCGCTGGGCTGGATCGGACAACTGCATCCGCGCCTGCAGCAGGCGCTGGGGCTGGACATCGAGGTCGTCGCGTTCGAACTGGATCTCGATCCGTTGCTGGCGCGTGCCATCCCCGTCGCCAAGCCGTTGTCGCGCTACCCGTCCGTCCGCCGGGACCTCGCGTTCGTCGTCGCCGAGGGCGTGCCGTGGGCGGCACTTGCCGCCACCGTGCGTGCATCCGCCGGAGCGGTTTTGAAGCAGCTCCGGCTGTTCGACCGCTACCAGGGCAAGGGGGTCGAACCCGGCTTCAAAAGCCTCGCCATGGCCTTGATTCTGCAGGAAGATTCCCGCACCCTGACCGACCGCGAAGTGGAAACGGTGGTGGCCGAGGTCATGGCCGCGCTGCGTGGGGAACACGGTGCGGAAATCAGGGGCTGACGTTCAGGGGGAACGCAGATGGCATTGACCAAGGCGGAAATGGCGGAGCGTCTGTACGCGGACGTGGGCCTCAACAAGCGCGAGGCGAAGGAATTCGTCGATGCGTTCTTCGATGTGCTGCGCGAAGCGCTGGAGCAGGGCCGGCAGGTCAAGCTGTCGGGCTTCGGCAACTTCGACCTGCGCCGCAAGAACCAGCGCCCGGGCCGCAACCCCAAGACCGGCGAGGAAATCCCGATTTCCGCGCGCACCGTGGTGACCTTCCGTCCCGGGCAGAAGCTGAAGGAACGCGTCGAGGCGTTCACGGGAGCTGCCCATGTTTGATCCGGGCAGCAACCGCGAACTGCCGCCGATCCCGGCCAAACGCTACTTCACCATCGGCGAGGTCAGCGAGCTGTGCGACGTGAAACCGCACGTGCTGCGCTACTGGGAAACCGAGTTCCCCTCGCTGAAGCCGGTCAAGCGCCGCGGCAACCGCCGTTACTACCAGCGCCACGACGTGTTGATGGTCCGCCAGATCCGCGGCCTGCTGTACGAGCAGGGCTATACCATCGGTGGCGCGCGCCTGCGGCTGGAAGGCGAGGGCGCGAAGCAGGAAACCACGATGTCCACGCAGATCGTCAAGCAGGTGCGGATGGAGCTGGAGGAAGTCCTCTCGCTCCTGAAGCGGTGAGACGCGCCGGCCGGGTATAATTCCCGCACCGGGGTATAGCGCAGCCTGGTAGCGCACTTGTCTGGGGGACAAGTGGTCGTCGGTTCAAATCCGGCTACCCCGACCAATTCATCCCCTTCGAACGCCGGGCCCGTGCCCGGCGTTTGTTTTTCCCGTACTGATTCGACCCGATGGCCGGAATGGCCGACTTTTTGCGCATTAGAGATTGAGCCGGCGTGGTACCGGTCAATGGAGAACGGAGATGAACAAGCGTTTGGCGGCGTTGGCGGGTTGCTCGATCGTATGCATTGGCGCATTGGCCAACGCCAATGCCGCTACCAGTTCCAAGAACATGATCGCGAATCCGGCCGGCGTCTGTCAGTTGAGTACACCGACCATCGATTCCAAGGTCAGGCCGAAGGCGACCGCCTACAACAACGAGGGGACGACGAATGTTTTCGTCATTTGCGGGCTCACGAACCCCGCGTCGGTGGATGGTGGTGCATCAATTGTTTTTCTGGGAGCCAAATCCCTGGACGGCGCCACCCATAGCCTGACCTGCACCGCTGTCAATGGGATCGGTACGGTAGATGTCCAGCAGTATGTGTCCAAGACGATCACGGTTCCCGCCACCTATTTCGGGGAAATCGATTGGGCGCCGGCAGATTTTGGCGGCAGCAGCACCATTCCCAGCAGCCGAACCATGTCGGTTACATGTACGCTGCCACCGAATGTCGGTATCAACGCAATCGGCCAGAATTACTTATTCGATATCGGATCCTGAAGCGACAATATCCCGAGGCAACACGAAAAAGCCCGTTTTCACGGGCTTTTTCTTTGGCCACGGGATTCAGCCAGTCGCGCTGCGCGCGCTTTGCATTTGCGAAAGCTCCGGCCAGCGCTTCAGCACAGCATTGCGAATGCCTGCCACATCCAGCCCGGCTTCGGCCAGCAGGTCTTCGCGGCTGGCGTGGTGCTGGAACGCGTCCGGCAGGCCGAGGTGCAGGATCGGCAGCTGGATGTTTTCGTCGGCGAGCAGTTCGGCGACGCCGGAACCCGCGCCGCCGGCGACGACGTTGTCCTCGAGGGTGACGAAGCCTTCGTGCGTCTTCGCAAGTTCGAGGATGAGCGCGCGATCCAGCGGCTTGACGAAGCGCATGTTGGCGACGGTCAGGCCGAGTTCCTCGCCGACTTTTTCCGCGGCGGGTACGATGGCGCCGAAGGCCAGCAACGCGATGCGCGATCCGCGCCGGCGCAGTGCCGCCTTGCCGATCGGCAGCATGTCGAGCGTCGGCTGCACGGCGACGCCGGGACCGGTGCCGCGCGGGTAGCGCACCGCGGCCGGACCCTGGTATTCGAAGCCGGTGCTGAGCATCTGCCGGCATTCGTTTTCGTCGGCCGGGGCCATCACCACCATGTTCGGCACGCAGCGCAGGTAGGAAAGATCGAGGTTGCCCGCGTGGGTCGCGCCGTCCGGGCCGACCACGCCGCCGCGGTCGATGGCGAACAGCACGTCGAGTTTCTGGATCGCGACGTCGTGCACGAGCTGGTCGTAGGCACGTTGCAGGAAGGTCGAGTAAATCGCGACGACCGGCTTGGCGCCTTCGCAGGCCATGCCCGCCGCCAGCGTCACCGCGTGCTGTTCGGCGATGGCGACGTCGAAATAGCGATCCGGATATTCCTTGCTGAAGCGCACCAGGCCCGAGCCTTCGCGCATCGCCGGCGTGATGCCGAGCAGCTTCGGGTCGGCCGCGGCCATGTCGCACAGCCAGTCGCCGAACACGTCGGTGTAGGTCGGCTTCTTCGCGCCCGGTTTCGACACGACGCCTTTTTCCGGATCGAACGGCGATACCGCGTGGTAGCCGATCTGGTCGCCTTCGGCGAGTTCGTAGCCCTTGCCCTTGGTGGTGATGACGTGCAGCAGCTGCGGGCCCTTGAGGGTCTTGAGCATCTTCAGCGTCTTCGCCAGCGCCTCGACGTCGTGGCCGTCGATGGGGCCGGTGTAGTGGAAGCCCATTTCCTCGAACAGCGTGGACGGCACGAACATGCCCTTCCAGTGTTCTTCCCAGCGGCGTACGAAGCGCGCGGGGCCGCTGCTGCGCTTGTCGCCGAGGATCTTCTTGCCGCCTTCGCGGATCGCGTTCAGCGTCTTGCTGCCGGTCATGCGCCCGAGCATGCGGGTGAGGCCGCCGACCGCCTCGCTGATCGACATGCGGTTGTCGTTGAGGATCACCAGCAGGTTCGGTTCCACATCCATGCCGCCGGCGTGGCCGAGCGCTTCCCAAGCCATGCCCGCGGTCATCGCGCCGTCGCCGATCACCGCCACCACCTTGCGGTCGTTGCCGGCGCGGGCGTTCGCGATGGCCATTCCGAGCGCGGCCGAGATCGACGTGGACGAATGCCCGACGCCGAAGGTGTCGTATTCGCTTTCCTCGCGCTTGGGGAAGGGCGCGACGCCACCGGCCTGCTTGACGCTGCGGATGCGGTCGCGGCGGCCGGTGAGGATCTTGTGCGGATAGGCCTGGTGGCCCACGTCCCAGACGATGCGGTCGTCCGGCGTGTCGTAGAGATAGTGCAGGGCCGTGGTCAGCTCGACCACGCCGAGGCCGGCGCCGAAATGCCCGCCGGACTGGCCGACGGATTCGATCAGGTAGGCGCGCAGCTCGTCGGCGATGGCGCGCAGTTCGGATTCGTCGAAGGCGCGCAGGTCGGCGGGGCTGTCGATGCGCGACAGGCGCGGATAGCGCCCGGCGTCGATCGGGGTCGGATCGGTCATCCCGCTATTGTAAATCCGCCCCGTGTGGCGGGCGTGGATTCAGCGTCCGCGCAGGCGCCCGAACAGGCCGCCGGGTTTCTGCGGCTCGGGCGAAGGCTCCGGTTCGCGCCAGGCCTCGGCATAGCCGGTGGCGAGGTTCGCGTTCACGAAATCCGCGATTTCCTCGATCCCCACGCCGCTGCCTTCCGCGATTTCGGCCAGCGTGGCTGGCGCCTTCATCATCACCGTGGCGATGCGGAAGTGCTTGGGGAACTCGCGTTCGGTCTGCGGCCACTTGGTGAGGCGGTACTTGGCCTGCGGGTCGTAACCGGCAAGCAGGCTGCCGTGGCCGGCGACCAGTCCGGCGAACCATTGCAGCCGCGCCAGCGGTTGAGGTTCGCCCGCGGCCTTGGCCTGGGCCGGCCATTCGCTGGCCGGGACCATGGTGAATTCCTTGCGCTCCACGGTGCCGGAGATGGCATCGGCCAAGGGCTTCAACGCGGCCGGGCCGTGGTACTGGCGGTTGTCCGCGTCGATCAGCAGCGCCGGGCCGTCGCCGCGCTGGTAGCGGACGTAACCGCCTAGCGCACCGGGCGCCATCCAGTCGACGAAAACCGGATCGCGCTCCGGCACGACGGGTTCGGGGACCGCAGGCGGCGGGGCGGGTTCGGGGGGAGCGGGTGCCGAGGCCGGGATCGCGGCAACCGGTTCCACCATCGCCGGTGCCTGCTCTTCGTCGCGCCGGGCGACGGCTTCCTCCGGCAACTGGTCGGTCGGAGCGGGCGCAGGCGTTGCGCTGGCGGGCACGGTCGCCGGTTCGGCTGCCGCCGGCGCTTCCCTTTCGCCCGAGGCGCCCGGGACCTGGATGGACTGCAGCAGGGCCGTGACGCTCGCGGTGTCGAAGGGGCGCGCAAGGTGGTAATCGGCCTGGGTGCGGCTGGCGGTGGTGACGCCGATCACTTTCTTTCCGTTGGCATGCAGGCGGATCCAGCTCATCGGCCCGTACATGCTGTCCATGTCGACGAACACGAAGTCCGCGTCCTGGTCGCCGACCACGCGCCATGCGCCGCCGACCTGGCGGGTGGCTTGCAGCAGCGCTTCATTGAGTGCGGCGCCGGTCTGCGGATCCATGCCGGTCATGCCGATGCTGTGGGCCATGCGTTTCCCCCCGGAAAGCACGGAGTGTAGCCGACGCCAGCGCAGGCACGCAGATGCGGGTCGGCACGTTCGTCCACCGCTGCCGATTCAGTTGAAACGCGACTTTCGCTTGGGCAGGTGCGACTTCAGGAACGCCATCTGGTCGGCGAGTATGTTCCGGTTCGACAGGATCAAATGTTCGATCCAGCTCGGCCGGTAGGGCACCGCGAGCAGCGGCATGCTGGCCTGCTGCGGCGTGCGTCCGCCCTTGCGCGAATTGCAGTGGAAGCAGGCGGCGACGACGTTTTCCCAATGGTCGCGGCCGCCCTGCGACAGCGGCATGACGTGGTCGCGGGTGAGTTGCTGGCGGTGGAATTCGCGGCCGCAATACAGGCACAGGTGCTGGTCGCGCGCAAACAGCGCGGCATTGGTCAATGCCGGCGTTGGATCGAGCGCCTGCGGCCGCGCATGGCCGCGCGCGGCGATGATCGGGTGCAGTTCCATCGAACTGTGTTCGCCGGTCGTGCGGCTGGTGCCGCCGTGCACCGTGAGGCAGGGATCGCCGAGGGTCCAGGCCACCGCGCCGCGCGCGTACAGGCAGGTCGCGTCCTGCCAGCTCATCCAGTCGAGCACACGGCCATGCGCGTCGAGCGAGAGCAGGCGCACTGCGTCGAGTCGCGCGGGCATGGCGTTCGGGAAGACGAGGGGGGAAGCGTCCCGGGCCGGGTCCGCATCGGAACCGGCCTGCAGCAGGCGGAACTTCGCTCTGTCAGGCTCCATTGGAACCCGAGTTTATACGCCTCGCATGACGGTTTGTGTAGGCCGTGCCGTCAGGCGTCGAACGCGCCCGCATCCAGCGCCATCAGCGGCGCGGGCCCCGATTCGATCGCCGCCTTGTGTTGCAGCGTGCGCGGCAGCAGGCGGGCGAAATGGAAGCGCGCGGTCTCGCGCTTGGCGTCCTTGAACGCCTGCGGTCGCGCCGAGGCATCCGCTGCGGCGACGCTGCGCGCCCACCAGTAGGCCAGCGCGACGTAGCCGGAATAGAACAGGTAGTCGTACGCGGCGGCGCCGACCTCGTCCGCGTTCGCCATCGCGCGGCGGCCGATGTCGATGGTCAGTTGCTGCCATTCCGCGGACTTGGCGCGCAGCGGCGCGACGAATTCGGCGAGCGCGTCGTCGCCCTCGTGCTCGTTGCAGAACGCCTCGATCATGCCGAGGAACACGCGCAGGCCGGCGCCCTGCGCCTGGATGGTCTTGCGCCCCATCAGGTCCAGCGCCTGGATGCCGGTGGTGCCTTCGTACAGCGTGGTGATGCGCGCATCGCGCGCCAGTTGCTCCATGCCGTGTTCGTGGATGTAGCCGTGGCCGCCGAAGCACTGCAGCGCGTGGTAGGTGCATTCCACACCCCATTCGGTCAGGCAGGCCTTCACGATGGGCGTGAGGAAACCGAGCAGCGCATCGGCCTGCGCCTTTTCGCCGGCGTCCCGCGCGTGGCCGACGACATCGACCAGCGATGCGGCGTGGTAGCCGAGCAGGCGTCCGCCTTCGACCAGCGCCTTCTGCGTCAGCAGCATGCGCCGCACGTCCGGGTGCACGACGATCGGGTCGGCCGGCTTGTCCGGGAACTTCGCGCCGGTCAGCGAACGCGACTGCAGGCGTTCGCGCGCGTAGCGCAGCGCGTTCTGGTACGCGCGGTCGGCGAGCCCGAGGCCCTGCAGCCCGACCGCGAGGCGCGCGGTGTTCATCATCACGAACATCGCGACCAGGCCCTTGTTCGCCTCGCCCACCAGCCAGCCTTGCGCTGCGTCGAAGTTCATCACGCAGGTCGCCGAACCGTGGATGCCCATCTTGTGTTCGATCGATCCGCAACGCACGCCGTTGCGTTCGCCGGTGTTGCCGTCCTTGTCGATGCGCAGCTTCGGCACGATGAACATGCTGATGCCCTTGCTGCCCGCGGGCGCGTCCGGCAGCCGCGCGAGCACGAGGTGCGCGATGTTGCCGGCCATGTCGTGGTCGCCGGCGGTGATGAAGATCTTGGTGCCGCTGATCGAATACGTGCCGTCGCCGTTGGGCGCGGCCTTCGTTTTCAGCAGGCCGAGGTCGGTGCCGCAATGCGGTTCGGTCAGGCACATGGTGCCGGTCCATTCGCCGGACACCAGGCGCTTGAGGAAGACCTCGCGCTGCCACGAGTCGCCGTAGTGCAGCAGCGCCTCGGTGGCGCCGTGCGAGAGCAGCGGGAAATTGCCCCAGGACAGGTTCGCGGCGTCGATCATTTCCTTGATCGGCACGCCGACCGCGTGCGGCAGTCCCTGCCCGCCGAGTTCCGCCGGCGACACCAGCCCCGGCCAGCCGCCTTCCACGTACTGGCGGTAGGCATCGGCGAAGCCGGGAGGCGTCGCCACGCTGCCGTCGGCCGGATCGAACCTGCAGCCGACTTCGTCGCCGACCCTGTTGAGCGGCGCGAGCACGCTTTCGTTGAAGCGCGCGCCTTCCTCCAGCACCGCGTCGACGATGTCGCGCGATGCCTCGCCGAAGCCGAGCCTGGCGAACAGCGCGTCCGAATCGAGCACGTCGTACAGCGCGAAGCGGATGTCTTCCAGCGGGGCCTTGTAGCTGCTCATTGCCGATCCGTCCTGTCAAAATCCATGCCGCGAGTCTGCCCGCGCGGAATGGAGCGAAAACTCAACGCAAGGCGCCGGGGACCCCGGGGACCGGGCTCAGGCTGCTGTCGCGCTTCACGTCGAAGCTGCGCTGCTTCGATTTCTCCGGCGTGGCGCGCACGTTGCCGGACAGCGAGTAGGCGATGCCTTGCCCCGATGCGAGCGCGTTCGCCACCTGCAGCCGCGCCATCGCCTGCGGCTTCAGCGATACGTTGACGACGTTGGCCGATTCGGGGCCGATGTCGAGCGCAGGTTGTGCCGACAGCGAACCGGCGTCCTGCCCGGCGACTGACAGCTTCAGGTCGACCGCGTCGAAGCGCATCGGGATGCTGCTGAAGTTGTTGATCCGCACCTCGATCGCCCAGTTGCCGTCCGCACCCACGGTCAACTGCTGGATGCCGACCGCGGGTTCGGACACGCGCCGCACGGGACCCGATGCGCAAGCCGCCAGCAGCAGGAGGACAGCCGCGCCCGCGGCCAGGCGAATGCGAAGCGACATGTCGGAACTCCGGATCGTCGGGGGGAAGACGATCTTACCCGCGCGGGCTTCAGTGCGGCTTGCCGCCGAGCAGGGGATACGGATTCACCGGCGCCGCCTGCCACCAGTGTTTTTCCGGCCCCAGCCGCGACACTTCGAAATGCAGGTGCGGCGCATCCGGGCTGGCGTTGCCGGTGGAACCGACGTAGCCGATCACCTTGCCGCGGCGCACGACCTGCTTTTCCGCCAGCCCATCGGCGTAGCGGTCGAGGTGGGCGTAGTAGTAGACCCAGGTCGAGGTCGGGTCGAACTCGTAGATCGTCAATCCGCCGAGTTTGCTGGTGAAGAGCTTTTCCACCGCGCCGTCGCTGGCGGCGAGCACCGGCGTGCCGCGCGGCGCCATGATGTCGATCGCGTCGTGTACGTGGCCTTCGCTGCGCGCGTCGCTGAAGGTATCGGTGAGTTGCCCGGCACGCACGCCGGCGACCGGCAACAGCAGGCCGGTCGGGCCGATGGCGGGGTCGTCGGCCGGCGACGTAGTTTGCGCGGGCGTCGAAACCGCAGTCGTTGCCGACGGTGCGATGGCCGTGGATGCCGAAGCGGTTTCGATCGACGCAATCGCCGTCGGCGCCGATGCGGCCGCGACAGGGGGCGAAGCGGAGGCCGGCGCATGCGGCCCGGCGCGATGCATCGCGAAGTAGATGAGATTGGCGCCGAGCAGCAATCCGGCGATGAACACGAGCAGGACGCGCATCCATGGCCTCGCATGGTGTCGTTGCGATGCCGGGCATGGTCGGCATCGCGATTTCGGCGCGGCGTGAACGCGCGCCGTGCAACTGAACTGCGGTTCAGCCGGCAGGCGGTGGAGGTGGCGTCGGTTGTGGTTCCGCGGGTTGCGGCGCGGGTGCCGGCATCGCATCGACAGGCGGCGCGGGTGCCGTCGAAGGCATTGGCATCGCCTCCGCCGGTGGTGGAATCGTCGCGGGCACCGGCATGGTCGCATCCGCCGGCGTGGGTTCGGCGGTGGTGGCCGGTGCCGGGAGCGTGGCGGGCGTCGGCAAGGACGGCTGCGCCGCGACCGGCGCGCGCAGCGTTTCCGGCGACGGCATCGTTTCGCTGATCAGCACCGGCGTGCCGGCGCCGACCGCGGCGGCGACCTGCAGCACGCTCCAGTTCGTCAGGCGGATGCAGCCGTGCGACTGGGTCTTGGAAATGCGCGAAGGCTCGGGCGTGCCGTGGATTCCAACGTGCGGTTTCGACAGGCTGATCCACGCCACGCCCACCGGATTGTTCGGGCCGGGCTGGATGGTCGCCTTGGAGTCGCGTGGATTGCCGTCCCAGAACAGCGCCGGGTTGTAGTGGTAGGTCGGGTTGCGCCACACGCCGCGGATGTCCCAGTCGCCGACCGGCAGCGGGTCGTGCACGCTGCCATAGGTGGCGGGGAAGCGCGCGTAGATGCGGCCGTCGTTGTCGACCAGGTTCACCGAGTAATCGTCGCCCAGCACCAGCACGCGGCTGGGTGCGGCGAGCGGCGCGGCGTCGATCTTCGGCACCAGCAGCTCGGTCCCGGCGACGAAGGCCTTGCCCGGATTGAGGCGGTGCAGCAGCGTGGGGCTGGAGTGGAAGCGCTCGCCGAGCATTTCGTCGAGGGAACCGTAGCCGAGCTTCTTCAATTTCGCCTTCGCCAGCATGCTGCCCGGCACGGAGACGTAGGGACCGGCGACGTCGGCATCGGTGAGGACATAGCGGTCGAGTGCGGGAGTCGCGTCGGCGTCGAGCGCGGCCCAGGTTGCATCGTCGAGCTTGCCGGAACCGGCAAGTCCGTTCGCGCGCTGGAACGCTGCGATGGCGCGCACGGTGTTGCTGCCATCGCCGGCGTCGATCTCGCCGGGCGAGAAGTGCGCGCGCTCGAGCAGGATCTGCGCGCGCAGCAGGCTGCGTTCGGGCGGCTGCCCGTCGACCAGCTCGATCGGTCCCGTATTCTTCGTCGCCTGCGGATTCGGCCGCGCCACCGGACGCAGCGGCTTGCCGTCCACGGCGCCATTGACGTTGCCGAAATCGACGGCCGCCGCCCATGCGTTCGGCAATGCGCAGGCGAGCAGGGAAAAGGCGAGGAGGCGTCGAATGGGCGCGTGCATGTCCGGGGCGATCGTCGGCGGGATGGGAGTCATCCGGGCATTACGCGATGCGGGGCGTCGTCCGGACATGAAAAAACCCGCGCTGCGAGGCGCGGGTCGGTTCGGTCGATTTTCCGGAGTGGTGGCCGGGGAGGGAATCGAACCCCCGACACGGGGATTTTCAATCCCCTGCTCTACCAACTGAGCTACCCGGCCAAGGCCGGTTAAATCGAGCCGCGCATGATACGGATCCGCCACCTCGCCGGCAAGCCGGATGCCGGCTGAATGTCGGGCACGCCGCATCTTCCGCCCATCCCGCGCCGGCGCAACATAGCAATCGCGGAAGAGGTTTCCGTCCCTTGGAGTTTTCCCATGAAATCCGAACCCGTCTCCCGAATCGCCCGGATCGCGTCTCCAATGCTGCTGTCCATGGCGCTGGTTTCGTGCGCAAGCACGCCCGAGAAGCAGGCGAGCGACGCCGCGCAGCAGGCGCTGTACCGCAACCACGCCGGCCAGCCGGTGCGCAGTTTCCATTTCTTCGGCCGCATCGACAGCTGGACGCCGCTCGACGACAAGACGGTCGTGATCTGGACGCGCATGAACGAGGCCTGGTTGCTGGACCTGAGCGGCCCATGCAACGGGCTCCAATACACGCCCATGATCGGCTTGACCTCGACCGGCAGCACGGTCAGCGCTCGCTTCGACAAGATACTGGTGCGGGACAACAACCCGGTGAACATCCCGTGCGTCATCTCGGAAATCCGCCCGATCGACGTGCCGGCGCTGAAGGCGGCGCAACGCGAGGCGCGCGAGGCGAAGAAGGCTCAGGCCTCGGGGACGTAACCCGCGGGCTTGTCCGCGTTGCGTTCGAACAGGAACTTGCGCATCTCGCCCTCGAGCAGGGCGCGGTGCTGCGGGTTCATCGGCGACAGCCGGTTCTCGTTGATGAGCATGGTCTGGTGCGCGAGCCACGCGGCCCACGCCGCCTTGCCGATGTGCGCGTAGACGCGCTTGCCGGTTTCGCCCGGCCAGGGCACGAAGTCCAGGCCTTCGGTTTCGCGTTGTTCGTATTCGCAGAACACCTGCCGCGTCATGGGCTTCCTTCCAGCAGTTTCCGGATCGGCGCCGGGATGCCGAGCGAGGCCAGTTCCGCCCGCGCGACCCAGCGCATGTCGCCATTGTCGCGCACGCGGTCGCGTAGCGCGACATCGCGCCATTCCAGCGGCTGCATCGTGAAGCGGTAATGGGTGAAGCCGTGGTCGATCGCGGCCAGCAGGCTCGCGGCGTCGTAATCGCCGACGATGTTCGTTTCGAACCAGCTTCTCGCCACGGCGTGGTCGTTGGCTTCCGGCAACGACCACAGCCCGGCCCAGACGCCGGCCTGCGTGCGTCTCTGCAGCAGCACGCGGCCTTGCGCGTCGCGCAGCAGCAGGATCAGCGCGTGGCGCTCGGGCAGGGGTTTGCCGGGTTTTGGCGTCGGCAATTCGCGCACGCGATCCTCGCGCAGCGCGATGCATTCGCCTTGTAACGGGCACAGCACGCAGGCCGGGTCGGCGCGGGTGCACAGCGTCGCGCCGAAATCCATTTGCGCCTGGGTGTAGTCGGCGAGGCGCGCGTGCGGCAATTGCGCTTCGGCGATGTTCCACAAACGCATCTCGACCGCGGGCACGCCCGGCCAGCCCTCGATGCCATGCACGCGGCAGAGCACGCGCTTGACGTTGCCGTCGAGGATGGCGAAGCGTTCGCCCCAGGCCTGGGCGAGGATCGCCCCGGCGGTGCTGCGACCGATGCCGGGAAGCGCGACCAGCGCATCGAAATCGCGCGGCAGTTCGCCGTCGTGGCGTTCCACGCACGCCTTCGCCGCCGCGTGCAGGTTGCGCGCACGGGCGTAGTAGCCCAGGCCCGACCACAACGCGAACACGTCGTCGATGGGCGCATCCGCCAGCGCGCGCACGTCGGGCAAAGCGGCGACGAAGCGCTCGAAATACGGAATCACCACCCGGACCTGGGTCTGCTGCAGCATCACTTCCGACAACCACACGCGATAGGGCGTGCGCGGGTGCTGCCAGGGCAGGTCGTGGCGGCCGTCGGCATCGAACCACGCGAGCAGGCGCGCGGCGAAGTCGCCCGTCGCCGCAGCGTTCATCGCGTCGCCGGCGGCAGGTCGGGATCGTCGAGTTCGACCTCGACACCTTCCAGCGTCGCGCCGGCGATGTCGATGCGCGGCGTGGACAGCGTGCCCGACAACGGCGGCAGCACCGAGCCGCGCGCCTTCGCATTCGCCCACGCGGTGACGTCGGTGGCGCGGAAACGCCCGTCGAAGCGGGTGTCGTCGCGTTGCAGCCGCAGCGAGGCGACGTCCGCGAGGTCCATGCGCCCGGTGTAATCGAGCGCGAACGGCAGCGGCGAGGTCGAGCCCGACAGCGGCGGCGGCAATGCCGGCCAGTCCGTGGGCCATGCGGCGATCGCGCCATCGAGGTGCAGTTTCAGCTGCCGTCCCAGCGACAGGCTGCCGCGTCCGCGCAGGTCCGGCACGTTGCCGCCGCCGCGCAACACCGCCTGCATCGGCACCACGCGCCAGGTCGCGTTGTTGAACGCCATCGGCCCGTGCAGGCCGAGCGCGAACGGCAATCGCGTCGAATCGGATTCGTAGCGCGCGGACATGCCGAAGCGCATCGGCTTCACCAGCACCGAATCCTTGCCCAGCCGCAACGGCCCGGACAAGGTGGCGCGCGAAGGCACGCGCCAGCCCTCGCCGGCGAAATCGAGCGCGCCGACGCCGGCGACGCCGCTCGCGCCGCCTTTCGCGAGGCGTGCGGGATTCGCCACCGCGATCGCGAGGTCGGCGGGGATCGACAACGGTGGATCGAGGTAACGGCCGCGCACGCGCATGCGCAGCAACCGCTCCGGATGCAGCGCGGGAATGTCGACGGCGAGCTTTTCGATGCGCCAGTCGTCGTTCACGACGATGCCGTCGCGGATGCGCAAGCCGTTCGTCAGCGTGGGAATCCGCGTTTCGCTCGGCGGGCGCATCGCCTGCCAGTGCTGGAATGCGGGCAGGTCGAACACCGGCGCGTCGAGTTCGACCCGTTCGACGGTCAGGTCCGCGCCGCGCGCACGCAGCGTGGACCACGGCACCGCCAGCAACACGCGTTCGGCATGCAGGATCGCTGTCTTCGCCCCGGGCTCGCGCGCGGCCAGGCCGTGCACGACCAGTTGCGGCGTGCCGCGCAGGCGGTAACCGACATCGTCGAACGTGATCTCGAGCCCGAGCGCCGCGCCGATACGCGACAGCAGGAAGCCGACCGCGCGTTGCGGCTGCAACAGCCAGCCGACGACCAGCACGAACGCTAGCAGCAATGCGGCGAGGATCGCGACCAGCCGCAGCAGGCGTCCGGGGCGTGGATGCGGCGCGTCGGACGCCGGGGCGTTCACCCGCCGAGCGTTTCCGGCAGCAGCGCGTCGACGAAGGCTTCGGCATCGAAGACGCGCAGGTCTTCCGGGCGTTCGCCGATGCCGGCGTATCGGATCGGGATGCCGAATTCGCGCGCTAGCGCGAACACCACGCCGCCCTTCGCGGTGCCGTCGAGCTTGGTGACGACCAGGCCGGTGACCTTCACCGCCTCGTTGAACTGGCGCAGTTGCGAAATCGCGTTCTGGCCGGTGGTGCCGTCGATCACCATCAGCACTTCGTGCGGCGCATCGGCATCGAGCTTCTGGAGCACGCGCTTGATCTTGCCCAGTTCCGCCATCAGCCCCTGCTGCGTGTGCAGGCGCCCGGCGGTGTCGGCGACGAGCACGTCGATGCTGCGCGCCTTCGCCGCCTGCAATGCGTCGAACGCGACCGACGCGGCATCCGCGTTCTGGCCCTGCGCGACCACGGCAACGCCGTTGCGTTCGCCCCAGGCCTGCAGTTGCGCGACCGCGGCCGCGCGGAAGGTGTCGCCGGCGGCGAGCATGAGTGCCTGGCCCTCGTCCTTGTAGCGGCGCGCGAGCTTGCCGATCGTGGTGGTCTTGCCGACGCCGTTGACGCCGACGGTCAGGATCACGAACGGCTTGCGCGCCACGTCGATGCGCAGCGGTTGCGCGACCGGCCGCAGCAACGCGACCAGTTCGGCGCGCAGCGCGGCGAGCAGGGCGTTCGCATCGGCGAATTCGCGCGCCTTCATGCGCTTGCGCAGGCCCTCGACCAGTTCGGTGCTCGCGGAGACGCCGACATCGGCGGTGAGCAGCGCGGTTTCGATGTCGTCCAGCAGGTCGTCGTCGAGGCGCGGATTGCGCCCGAACAGTTCGGCGATGTCGCGGGTCAGGATGCTGCCGATGCGCTGTCGCCAGCCGGGTTTGCCGGGAAGCGCGGGCGTCGCCTGCCCTGGTTCCGGGACGATTCCGGGTGCGACGGCGTTCGCCTCGCCGGAGGCCCCGGGCGTCGCGGGCGGTTCGGCGGCGGGCGTGGTTGCGGGCTTGTTGCGGCGGAACCAGCTGGCCATGGCGCCGGATACGGTGCGATGCGGGAGAATGCGGAAATGGTAGCACCCGCAAAATCGGCGCCCGGTTCGGTGCGCATCATCGGCGGACGCTGGCGCGGCACGCGCTTGCCGGTCGCGGACGTGGCCGGATTGCGCCCCACCTCCGATCGCGCGCGCGAAACCCTGTTCAATTGGCTGGCACCCATGTTGCCCGGCGCGCGCGTGCTCGACCTCTTCGCCGGCAGCGGCGCGCTGGGGCTGGAAGCGCTGTCGCGCGGCGCGCGCGAGGCGTTGCTGGTGGAACGCGACGCGAAGCTCGCCGAATCGCTGCGGCAAACCGTCGTGCGACTGGATGCACAGGACGAAGCGAAGGTGGTCGCGGCTGATGCGCTGGCTTTCCTGCGCGCGCCGCTGCACGGGCGTTTCGACCTCGTGTTCCTCGATCCACCGTTCGCCGCGAACCTGTGGCCTGCGGCGTTCGCCGCGCTGCCGCCGTGGCTGGCCGGCGAGGCGTGGCTGTACGTGGAGTCGCCATCTGCGGTCGAGGCGGAGCCCGGAACCGGCTTCCGCCTGCACCGCGAGGGCCGGACCCGCGAAGCGCGCCATGCGCTTTACCGGTGGGTTACACTGCCCGGAGACCCATCCGAGCCAGGCGTGCCCCCCGAATGAGCGAGGCCCGCAACCGCATCGCCGTCTATCCGGGCACGTTCGATCCCATCACGAATGGCCACATCGACCTCGTCGACCGTGCCGCGCCGTTGTTCGAACGGCTGGTGGTCGGGGTCGCGGCCAGCACCGGCAAGGGTCCGGCCCTGGACCTCGGCATGCGCGTGCAACTGGCGCAGGATGCGCTGGCCCGGCACCCGAACGTGGAAGTGCGCGGCTTCGACACGCTGCTCGCGCGCTTCGTCGACGAGGTCGGCGCGGGAATCATCCTGCGCGGCCTGCGCGCGGTCTCCGACTTCGAATACGAATTCCAGCTGGCGAGCATGAACCGGCACCTGATCCCGGGCGTGGAGACGCTGTTCCTCACCCCGGCCGAGCAGTACGGCTTCATCTCGTCCTCGCTGGTGCGCGAAATCGCCCGGCTCGGCGGCGACGTGTCGCCGTTCGTGCCGCCAGCGGTCGCCGCGGCGTTGCAGGCACAATGGACGCGCGGCCGGGATCGACCCGACACCTGAACCACCCTGGGGGAAATGCCATGAAGACCTTGTTCCGCCTGATGCTGATCGCCTGCCTGGTACTGCCGTTCGCGGCCTGCAAGAAAGCCGAGGCGCCGAAGGCCGAGAAACCGACCGTGGCGATGCCGACCGACCCCGCGGACAAGGCGGGCTGGCAGGCGTACATGGGCGATATCGTGATGCGCAACATGGAAGGCGTCAGCAACCCGAATCCCTACGCCTACCTGCTGCCGGCCGAAAGCGCCGCGGACTTCCAGGACCAGTACGACAGCCTGCTCGACAAGGCCAAGAGCGACGTCGCACGCGGCATCATCGCCGGCAACATGCTGGCCTACGGCGGCCCGTCGTCGGGCAAGACCGCGGACATGATCGTCGCGGCGTTCGAAAAGGTGCAGCCGGGCACGATGAAGGGCGTGAAGGTGCTGTTCATCGGATCGGCCGCCGACAACGCCCGGGTCAAGGCCGCGGTCGAGCCCGCCGGCGTGACCTACGTGTTCGTCGAGGCGAAGTGACCGTCGCTTTTCCCTCTCCTCGCATGCGGGGAGAGGGTACCGACGGCGGGTGAGGGGCATAAGCTTCCCTCATGTCGCTGAAAATCAACGAACTCTGCGTCAACTGCGACGTCTGCGAGCCGGCCTGCCCGAACAAGGCGATTTCGCAGGGACCGGAGATCTACGTGATCGATCCCGCGCTGTGCACCGAATGCGTGGGCCACTACGACGAACCGCAATGCGTGGTCGTCTGCCCGGTCGAATGCATCGACCCGGATCCGGAGCATCCGGAAACGCAGGTGCAACTGCTGGCCAAGCTCGCGCGGCTGCAGGACGGGGCCGCGTGACATGACCAGGCGCATTCCCTTCGCGTCGGCGCTGCTTTTGTGCGGCCTGCTGGCCGCGCCGGCCACCGCGCGCGATTCGCGGCCCGCGCATCCGCCCGGCGTAGCGATCGCCTCGGCGCACGCGCTCGCCACCGATGCGGGGCTGGAAATCCTGCACGAGGGCGGTAACGCCTTCGACGCGGCGGTCGCAGTTTCCGCCACGTTGTCGGTGGTGGAACCGGTCAGTTCCGGCCTCGGTGGCGGAGGCTTCTTCCTGCTGCACGATGCGAAGAGCGGGCGCGACGTGTTCGTCGATGCGCGCGAAGTCGCGCCGCAATCGGCCACTCCCGCGCGCTACCTCGATGCCGCCGGCGAACTAGACCGCGACAAGGCCGAGAACGGCGCGACCTCGGCCGGCATCCCCGGCCTGCCCGCGGCGCTGGTGCACATCGCGCGCAAGTACGGGCGCCTGCCGCTGGCGAAATCGCTGGCGCCGGCCATCCGCATCGCGCGCGACGGATTCCCGGTGTATCCGCGCCTGGTGAACGAGTACGCGAACCGCAGGCCGGTGATGGAACGCTACGCGGCGACGCGCGCGGTCTACCTCGTCGACGGCGATCCGCCCGAACTCGGCGAAACGCTGAAACAACCCGACCTCGCGCGCACGCTGGAACGCATCGCCGCGCAGGGCTTCGACGGTTTCTATCGCGGCCCGGTCGCGCGGGATTTGCTGGCGGCGGTCAAAGCCGATGGCGTCGAATGGACGGCCGAGGAACTCGCCGCGTACCGGGTGAAGGAACGCGAACCGATCCGCTTCCGCTATCGCGACTGGAACCTCGTCACCGCGCCGCCGCCGTCCTCGGGCGGCATCGTGCTGGCGGAAATCCTGAAGATCCTCGAAGGCTGGGACCTGGAGTCGCTCGAACCCGCGCAACGCATCCACTACGAAGTGGAGGCGATGCGCCGTGCCTATCGCGACCGCACGCTCTACCTCGGCGATCCGGACTCGGTGCGGATTCCCGTTCGCCTGCTCACCAGCGACGACTACGCCGCCGGCCTGCGCGCATCGATCCTGCCGGACAAGGCCACGCCCAGCGACATGCTGCCGGGCACGCTGCCGCCGAAGGAATCCGTCAACACCACGCACTTCTCGATCATGGACGCGGACGGCAACCTGGCCGCGGTGACGCAGACCGTGAACCTCGCCTACGGTTCGGGCATGGTGGTCGGCGGCGCGGGTTTCCTGCTCAACGACGAGATGGACGATTTCGCGTTGAAACCCGGCGCGCCGAACGCATTCGGCGTCACCGGCTACGACGCGAACGCAGTCGCGCCGGGGCGGCGTCCGCTGAGTTCGATGAGCCCGACCTTCATGTTCGGCCCGGATCGCGTCGCGGTGCTCGGCACCAAGGGCGGCAGCCGTATCATCACCTCGACCATGATCGGCATCCTCGGTTTCGACGAAGGGCTCGATTCGCCGCAGGTCGTCGCGCTGCCGCGCTACCACCACCAATACCTGCCCGACACCATTACCGAGGAACCCGGCGTGCTGCCCGCCGATGTCGTGGCGAAGCTGCAGGCGATGGGTTATCGCGTGGAGGACTACACCGACCCGCTGGTGCTGATGCACGCGGTGGACTGGGATCGGCGCACCAACGCGATGCACGCCGGCGCGGATCCGCGCAATCCGGTCGGCGAAGCCAAGGTCGTGGTGACGCCGTGACCCAGCCGCACGATCCGCAACGGCCCGCCCCGTGGTACCGGCAACTGCCGGCGAAGGCCGCGGCGGTGGTCGTGTTCCTCGTCGGCCTGACCACGCTCGCGGGCAACCTGCTCGAACTGCGGCAGAAGCAGCGCGACGCCGCCGAACAAACCCCGGTCGCCGCGCCGCCGCAAACGCCAGCCGTGCCGACGCAGGCGCCGCAGGACGCGACCGCGACCCTGGACGTGGAACGTATCGTGGTCGAACACGACGGTTCGCCCGGCACCACCGACTGGCGTTTCGCAGTGCTCGCCGACGGCGAACCACTGTTCGCGTTCGCCCAGGACGACCTCGACGACGGCGACGGCCGCAACGTCGCGGTCCCGCGCGAGGCACGGGGCGTGCTGCATTTCCGCGCCGGGAACGAGGTGCGGATCGAGGTGCGCGGCTGGCGCGAAAGCCGCCTGCGCCTGGTCGCCGGCGCGCCGGACGCGACCGGCGAGGGCGTCGTCGGGCCGGGCAGCGCGACCCAGGCCGTGCGCGTCGCCGCGAAGGATCCGGCCGCGGGCGCGTTCGTGTTCCATTTCGGCCTCGAACGCCGCTGAGCGACGGCCGCGGCGCCTGCGAAAACCGGCCACGCGCCGTTCGCATCGGCGGCGCTAGAATCGGCGCATGAAACTCTGGTCGATCCGCGGCAATTCGCAGAAGCTCGACGGCGGCGCGATGTACGGCAACGCACCGCGGGCCATGTGGGAACGCTGGTCGCCGCCGGATTCGGAAAACCGCATCGAACTCGCCTGCCGCGCGCTGCTCGCCAGCCCGCTCGCCGGCAAGACCGTGCTGTTCGAAACCGGCATCGGCGCGTTCTTCGAACCGAAGCTGCGCGAACGCTACGGCGTGCAGGAAGCCAACCACGTGCTGCTCGATTCGCTGCGCGAGGCGGGCTTTTCGCACGAGGACATCGATGTCGTCGTGCTCTCGCACCTGCATTTCGACCATGCCGGCGGCCTGCTCGCGGCTTGGGAGGACAACGCGCCGCCGCGCCTGCTGTTCCCGAACGCGACCTTCGTGGTCGGCAGGGAACATTGGGAACGCGCGCGCGATCCGCATCCGCGCGACCGCGCCAGCTTCATCGCCGAACTGCCGGGCCTGCTGGAAGGAAGCGGCCGGCTGGAACTGGTCGATGGCGACTGGTCGAACGCGCTGGGCCGCAACGTGCGTTTCCACCACAGCGACGGGCACACGCCCGGATTGATGCTGGCGGAAATCGTCGGCCCCGAACTCGTCGACGGCGAAGCGCACGGCGGCGTGGTGTTCTGCGCCGACCTCATTCCCGGGCGGCCGTGGGTGCACGTGCCGATCACCATGGGCTACGACCGCAACGCGGAACTGCTGATCGACGAGAAGCGCGCCTTCCTCGCCGACAAGTTCGCGCGCAACGTGCATCTGTTCTTCACCCACGATCCCGGTTGCGCGCTGGCGCAGGTCGTGCGCGACGAAAAGGGAAAGTTCGGCACCGCGCACGAAGTCGCGGAACTGCACGCGCGGGCGCTGGCTGCATGAGGTTCGCGGCGCTGTTTTTGCTGCTGGCGCTTGCCGGCGGCGCGCATGCGCAGGAACCGCTGCAACCGCGGGGCGAACCGGTCGTCGCGCATCCGCCGCGCGATGCCGAGTTCGGCGTGACTGCGCGCGGTTTCGGGCTGCAGCGCCAGGTCGAGATGCTGCAGTGGCGCAAGTTCGGGCCGGGTTATCGCAAGGAATGGAGCGAGCAGCCCATCGATTCTTCCGGCTATGCGCAGGCTTACCGGAATCCCGGCGATTTCCCGCTGCAGACGCGCTACTGGATCGCCGCGGACGCGACCCTCGACGGCAAGGACGTCGACGACGACGTGTTGAAGGAATACGGCGAGTGGAAGGATTTCCGCCCCAGCTTCAATGCGTTGCCCGCGAACCTCGCGGCGACATTCCAGCCCGAGGGCGACGGGCTCGGCACCGCGGACAATCCGCTGGATCCGCAGGTCGGCGATTTGCGCGTGCACTGGCGCGAGCTGGAATTGCCGTCGCTGGCGGGCAAGGTCGCGTTGCAGGGCGGGGTGTGGATTCCGGCGAGCGATGCGGTCGCAGTGGTCGCAAGCAGCGACACCGTCGCTGACGCCGATGTCACCAAGTCGAATCCAGCGCTCGCGTTCGTGCGGCGCTGGTGGTGGGCGATGTTGCTGGTGCTCGTCGCGGCGATGCTATGGCTGCGCCGCCGTCGGCGGAGTTGATCGGCTTGGATGGGTTGTCAGGTCGCGGCCTGCAATGCACGCGCTCTCAGTCCGGCCCATTGGGTGAAACCCAGCGCGGAAGTGCCGAAGAAAAGTGCCGCGGCTGACGCGATGCGAAGCTTGATCAAGGGATCCAAATCAACGCCATGTGGGTAAATGGCAAAGGCGCCAAGAAAGACCGCAAGAAAATATGCGAGCGCTGCAAAAGCAGCGATCCAAAACCCGCGAGGCAGGCGAATCTTGGGTTGGGGCTGCTTGCGATGCTCCCAAGTGATGAGGTGATGCCCGGCCATAGAGGCGAAGGCAAGAAGCCCCGCACCCATGGCGGCGAGAAGCAAGTAAAGCGGCAATCGCGCGGGATGAGAGGACAACGGCAGCCATGCGTACAAGCTGGAGAGCAGTCCAGCGGAAGCTACGGCGAAGCAGATCCAAGCAGGACCGGTGAGCGATCCAAGGAATGCAAGGATCTGCCGCATGTTCCCGAGCCCTAACGCGCTTTACGCCGCAGCCGGCTGCGCCACGCGCGGGCCTTCGAGCAACGAGCGCTTGACCAGCGATACCAGCAGTTCGAGTTCCTGCGCGCCGATGGCGAAATGCGGGGTGAAGCGCAGCGAATTCTCGCCGCCGTGGATCACGCCCAGGCCGTGTTCGCGCAGCCATTCCTCGGTGGAACCGGCGCCGTAACCCTTGAACTGCGGCGCGAGTTCGCAGGAGAACAGCAGGCCGGTGCCTTGCACCTTGGTGATCAGGCCCGGCAGTTCCGACTTCAGCGCTTCGAGCTTGGCGAGCGCTTCCTTGCCGCGCTGCTGGATGTTGGCGCGCAGTTCCGGCGTCAGCTGCGCCAGCACCGCGCAGGCCACGTCGAGCGCGCGCGGATTCGCGGTCATGGTGTTGCCGTACAGGCCGCGCTTGTAGATCGCGGCGGTGGCCTCGGTCACGGCGAGCACCGACAAGGGATACTGCGCGGCATTGAGCGCCTTGGAATAGGTTTCCATGTCCGGCGCGTCGAGGCCTTCGAAGCCCGGATAGTCGACGAGCGAGAGATAACCGGTCGCGCGCAGGCCGGCCTGGATCGAATCGACCAGGAACAGCGAACCGTGCTCGCGGGTGAGTTCGCGCGCGAGCTTGTAAAACGCCGGCGGCACGCTGCGGCCCGGGTCGCCTTCGCCCATCACCGGCTCGAGGAACATCGCCTCGATGAACCAGCCGTTGGCGTCCGCATCCGCGAACACCTTCTTCAGCGCGTCCGCGTCGTAGGGCGGCACGGTGATCACGCTGGATTCGCCGCGGTAGCTGGCGAGGAACTGCACGTAGGTCTTGCGGCTGGAATCGGAATACAGCGCCGGCTTGTCGGTGCGGCCGTGGAACGCGCCCTTCACCACCACGCGCTTGATCGTCTTGCCGGCGTGGCGCGCGCCCGGATCGGTCATGGTCTTGGCGTTGGCATCGACGATGCGCGCGGCCAGCGACACCGATTCCGAACCGGAATTGAGGCACATGAAGCTCGCGTAGGGACAAGCGCCGCGGGTCGAGCCGATTTCCTTGCGCAGCGCGCGCGCGAAGCGCAGCTGCGACACGTTCGGGGTCATGATGTTGGCCACCGCCTGCGGTTTGGCCATCGCCGCCATCACCTTTTCCGGCGTGTGGCCGAAGCCGAGCATGCCGTAGCCGCCGGTGTCGTACAGCACCGCGCCCTTGAGCGTGACCAGCCATGGACCGCGCGCGGCCAGCGCCACGTAGGGATTGGCCGCATCGTGCGAATAGAAGTTGACGAAGCCCGACTGCACTTCGATGGTCTGCGCGTCCTCGTCCAGGTCCAGCAGTGCCGGGAATTCGGCGCGGACGCGCTCGTATTCGGCGGCCGCGGCTTCGATCGCGGCCACCAGCTGCGGATCGCGGCCGGCGAAGTCGAGGATGGTGTCGTCGGCGAGACCGCTGGTGCGGGCCTTGCCATGCGCACGCAACGGGGCGAGGAGTTGGGTCGCGACGGCCATGGGAATCTCCGGTCTGGGGCTGCAAAACACCATTATCCGGAGAATTCCGGCGAAAGGTAGCCGCAAGAACGACGAAATGCGGCTATATTCCGTCGAATCAACGGTAAGGATCATGCGGAATGAAGCTCTCCGAGACCGACCAGCGCCTGCTGAGCGCACTGCGCGAGAACGCCCGCGCCTCCACGGCCGAGATCGCGCGCAAGCTCAGGCTCTCGCGCAGCACCGTGCAGGGCAGGATCGAGCGGCTCGAACGCGAGGGCGTGATCGGCGGCTACACCGTGCGCGTGCACGAGGCGGCCGAACGCGGCCACATCCGCGCGCACATCATGATCACCGTGCTGCCGCGGCAGATGACGGCGGTGACGGACGCGCTGCGCGCCATGCCCGAGATCCGCACGCTGCATTCGGTCAGCGGCCCGTTCGACCTGATCGCGATCGGCGTGGTGCCGGCGATCGCCGAGATGGACGAACTCACCGACCGCATCGGCGGCCTGGACGGGGTCGAACGCACCACGTCCTCGATCATCCTGTCGGCGAAGTTCGAGCGTTGACCAGGTCGACGCCCCGGGCGCAGCGATGGGCCTGCTTTTAAACTGTCCTGCCGTCATCGCGCGCATCGCCTTGAAGAAATCCGATTTCCACTACGCACTTCCGTCGGAACTGATCGCGCAGGCGCCGTTGCCGCAGCGTTCGGCCAGCCGCCTGCTGCTCGTGCCGCCGGGCGACGGCGCGTTCGAGGACCGGCATGTGCGCGACCTGCCGTCGCTGCTGCGCGCGGGCGACCTGCTGGTGTTCAACGACACCCGGGTGATCCCGGCGCGGCTGTTCGGGCACAAGGCCAGTGGCGGGCGTGTCGAGATCCTGATCGAGCGCCTGCTGCCGGGGAACGAAGCGCGCGCGCAACTCGGGGTGAGCAAGCCGCCGCAACCCGGCAGCCGCATCGCGCTCGACGCGGGCGGCGAAGCCGAAGTGCTGGCGCGCGAGGAAGGCGGGTTCTGGCGCCTGCGCTTCCACCTGCCGGAACCGCTGGAAAACTGGTTGCTGCACGCCGGGCGCATGCCGCTGCCGCCCTACATCCAGCGCGAACCCGGCGCGGACGACGACGAGCGCTACCAGACCGTGTTCGCGCGCGAAGTCGGCGCGGTCGCCGCGCCCACCGCCGGCCTGCATTTCGACGAAGCGCTGCTCGATGCGCTGCGCGAACGCGGCGTACGGTTCGGCCACGTCACCCTGCATGTCGGCGCGGGCACGTTCCAGCCGGTGCGCGTGGACGACATCCGCGAACACCGCATGCACAGCGAATGGCTGAACGTCGGCGCGGAACTGGTGCAGCAGGTGCGGCACGCGCGCGAAGCCGGCGGCCGCGTGGTCGCGGTCGGCACCACGGTCGTGCGCGCCCTGGAAAGCGCCATGCACGATGGCGAACTGCAGCCTTTCGCCGGCGAAACCAACATCTTCCTGTTCCCCGGCGCGCGCATCCGCAGCGTCGATGCGCTGCTCACGAACTTCCATTTGCCGGAAAGCACGCTGCTGATGCTCGTGTCCGCGTTCGCCGGGAAAGAGCGCATCTTCGCCGCCTACGAACACGCGGTGCGCGAGCGCTACCGCTTTTTCAGCTACGGCGACGCGATGCTGCTGTGGCCACGGGAATCCCGGTCGTGAGCCGCATGCAATTCCAGTTGCTCGGCAACGATGGCGGCGCGCGCCGCGGGCGGTTGTCGTTCCCGGGCGGCACGGTCGAGACGCCGGCGTTCATGCCGGTGGGCACCTACGGTTCGGTGAAGGGCATGCTGCCCGGGCAGTTGCGCGATCTCGGCGCGGAGATCGTGCTCGGCAACACCTTCCACCTGTTTCTGCGGCCGGGGCTGGAGGTGATCGAAGCGCATGGCGGGCTGCACGGCTTCATGCAGTGGAACGGCCCGATCCTCACCGATTCCGGCGGCTTCCAGGTGTTCTCGCTCGCGCACCGGCGCAAGGTGACCGAGCAGGGCGTGACCTTCGCCGCGCCGACCGACGGCAGCAAGGTATTCCTCGGACCCGAGGAATCGATGCACATCCAGAAGGTGCTCGGTTCGGACATCGTGATGATCTTCGACGAATGCCCGCCGGTGAACGGCAAGGACGGGCAGCCGGTGCATCCACGCGTGGTCGAGAAGTCGATGGAACTGTCGCTGCGCTGGGCGGAGCGTTCGAAGCGCGCGCACGAAGGCAACGACGCTGCGCTGTTCGGCATCGTGCAGGGCGGGGTGCACCGCGAACTGCGCACGCGCTCCGCGGAAGGGCTGAAGGCGCTCGGTTTCGACGGTTACGCCATCGGCGGCCTGGCGGTGGGCGAGACCGAAGCCGAACGCAACGCCATGCTCGACCACACCGCGCCGCAATTGCCCGAAGACCGGCCGCGTTACCTGATGGGCGTGGGGCGGCCGGAGGACCTGGTCGAGGCGGTGGCCCGCGGCGTGGACATGTTCGATTGCGTGATGCCGACCCGCAACGCGCGCAACGGCCACTACTTCACGTCCATCGGGACCGTGCGCATCCGCAATTCCCGGTACGAACGCGACCTGCGGCCGATCGAGGAAGGCTGCGGCTGCGCGGCCTGCGCGGGCGGCTACAGCCGCGCCTACCTGCGCCACCTCGACCGCTGCAACGAGATGCTGGCGCCGATCCTGGGCACCCTGCACAACCTCTGGTACTACGAAAAACTCATGGCCGACATGCGCTCGGCCATCGAAAGTGGAACCTTCGGCGCATTCCGCGGGGCGTTCCATGCCGCCCGCGAAACCCCTCTCCCGCAGGCGGCAGAGGGGTTGGGGTTGGGGTGGGGTTGAGTTGTCGCGACGAGGCCGCATGAGTTCCCGGGGCGGCCACGCGCCACCCTCATCCGCCTTCGGCACCTTCTTCCGCCAGCGGGAGAAGGGAAAAGCCGGGGCATGGCATAATTCCCTGCTGTTTTCCGCCCCGGACCTATCATGATGGATCTGCTCGACCTGCTGATTTCGCCCGCCCATGCCCAAGCCGCCGCCGGACAGGCCGCGCCCGGGGGACTGTTCGGGGGCGGCGGCTTCGGCCTGCTGTTCCCGCTCATCCTCATCGGCATCATGTACTTCCTGATGATCCGCCCGCAGATGAAGCGGCAGAAGGAACACGTCGCGATGCTCGGCAAGCTCGCCGTCGGCGACGAGGTCATCACCAACGGCGGCGTCGCCGGGGTGGTGCGCGAACTCGGCGACCACTTCATTTCGGTCGAGGTCGCCGACAACGTCCGCATCCGCGTGCAGAAGACCGCCATCGCCAACGTGCTGCCCAAGGGCACGCTGAAGTCGGCCTGATCCGTTCCGCCAACCGAAGCGCGGCCCGGACGGGTTCGCGCGGGATGCCCCGATGCTCGAATTCCCTCGCTGGAAATACTTCCTGATCCTGGTCGTGGTGCTGCTCGGCGTGGTGTACGCGCTGCCCAACGCCTACCAGAAGGATCCCTCCGTGCAGGTCACCGCCAACCGCGGCGGCAAGCTCGACGCCGCGCTGGTGGCCCGCGTGCGCGACGAACTCGCCAAGGACGGCCTGCGCCCGAAGGCGGTCGCCATCGAAGGCGACAACCTGATGGCGCGGATGACCGACCTCGAGGAGCAGAGCAAGGCGAACAACCTGCTGCGCAATTCGCTCGGGGAGGATTACAACGTCGCGCTCAACCTCGCCTCGACCGTGCCGAACTGGCTGTCGAAGCTGGGCGGCAAGCCGATGGTGCTGGGCCTCGACCTGCAGGGCGGCGTGCACTTCGTGCTGCAGGTGGACCAGAAGGCCGCCCTGCAGAAGCGCGTCGATGGCTTCGCCGACGATATCCGCGCGACCCTGCGCGACAGCCGCATCGCCTACCAGGGCGTGGAAGTGCAGCCGGGCAACACCATCGTCGCCACGCTCGGTTCGTCCGCGGGCGATGCGCTGGACAAGGCGCGCAACGCGATCGCCAAATCGCAACCCGCGCTGGTGACCGACACCAGCGACGGCCGCGTCGTGGTCACCATCCCCGATACCGAACTGCGCAAGATCGGCGCCGACGCGATCGAGCAGAACCTCACCACCCTGCGCAACCGCGTGAACGAGCTGGGCGTGGCCGAGCCGATCATCCAGCGGCAGGGCGTCGACCGGGTCGTGGTCGAATTGCCCGGCGTGCAGGACACGGCCGAGGCCAAGCGCCTGATCGGCGCGACCGCGACCCTGGAATTCCGTTCGGTCGTCGACGGCGATGCGCAGGATGCCGAGCGCACGGGCCGCGTGCCGCCCGAAGCCAGGCTCTACCACGTGCGCGACACCAACCAACCGGTGCTGCTGAGCAAGCGCGTGCTCGCTTCCGGCGACGAGATGGTCAATGCCCAGGTGGGCACCGACCAGAACGGCCTGCCGGCGGTGAACGTCACGCTCAACGGCGCGGCCGGCCAGCGCATGTTCGACTTCACCAGCAACAACGTCGGCAAGCTGATGTCGGTGGTATACATCGAGCGCATCCCGACCGTGACCGTGGTCGACGGCAAGGAAGTGCGCAGCGTCAAGGTCCGCGAGGAAGCGCTGTCGCCGACCCGCGTCGCCGGCGTGTTCGGCAAGAACTTCCAGACCACCGGCCTGGAGAAGACCGAGGCCGACAACCTCGCCAAGCTGCTGCGCGCCGGTTCGCTGGCCGCGCCGATGGACTTCGTCGAGGAATACGTGATCGGCCCCAGCCTCGGCGCCGAGAACGTGGCCCGCGGCATCAAGGCGGTGGTGTTCTCGTTCCTGTTCACCCTGGTGTTCTTCACCATCTACTACCGCATGTTCGGCGTGATCACCTCGATCGCGCTGCTGCTGAACCTGCTGATCGTGGTCGCGGTGATGTCGCTGTTCGGCGCGACGATGACGTTGCCCGGCTTCGCCGGCCTGGCGTTGTCGGTCGGCCTGTCGGTGGACGCGAACGTGCTGATCAACGAACGCATCCGCGAGGAGCTGCGGCACGGCATGCCGCCGAAGACCGCGATCCAGCACGGCTACGACCGCGCGCACAACACGATCTTCGACGCGAACACGACCGGCCTGATCGTGGGCATCGCGCTGTACCTGTTCGGCACCGGCCCGCTGAAGGGCTTCGCCCTGACCATGGTCATCGGCATCTTCGCGTCGTACTTCACCGCGATCACGGTGTCGCGCGCGCTCGCCACGCTGCTGTACGGCCGCCGCAAGCACCTCAAGACCGTCGCCATCTGACCGGCTGGAACGCATCGATGAAACTCTTTCCGCTCCACCTCATCCCGAACGACACCAACATCGACTTCATGCGGCACAGCCGCCCGGTGCTGGCGTTCATGGCGATCCTGCTCGTGGCGTCGATCGCGGTCATCGGCCTGAAGGGCTTCAACTACGCGCTGGAATTCACCGGCGGCACGATGGTGCGCACCCATTTCGCGCAACCCGTGCACGTGGACCACGTGCGCGAGCAGCTCGCCAAGGCCGGCTTCTCCAACGCCGAGGTGCAGAGCGTGGGCGGCGGCAACGACGTCATCGTGCGCCTGCAGCCGGACAACGAGCACAACAACGCCGCCGACGCCGGGCAGCAGGTCGCCGAGCGCGTCCGCGCGGCGGTATCGACCGCCGCGAACCCCGCGACGGCGCAGCCCGGCGAATTCGTCGGACCGCAGGTCGGCCGCGACCTGGCGATGAACGGCGTCTACGCCACCCTGTTCATGCTGGTCGGCTTCCTGTTCTACATCGCGTTCCGCTTCGAATTGAAGTTCGCGATCGTGGCGAGCATCACCGCGTTCTTCGACCTCATCCTCACCGTCGCCTACATGTCGCTGCTCGGGCGCGAGTTCGACCTGACCGTGCTGGCCGGCATGCTGTCGGTGATGGGCTTCGCGATCAACGACATCATCGTGGTGTTCGACCGCGTCCGCGAGAATTTCCGCAGCATGCGCGCGGAGCCGATCGAAATTCTCAACAAGTCGATCAACCAGACCCTGTCGCGCACCATCATCACCGCGGTGATGTTCTTCCTCTCGGCGCTGGCCTTGTTCATGTACGGCGGCGAGTCGATGCAGGGCCTCGCCGAGACGCACATGATCGGCGCGATCATCGTCGTGGTGTCCTCGATCGTGGTCGCGGTGCCGATGCTGGCGGTGGCGCCGTTCAAGGTCAGCAAGCAGGACCTGCTGCCGAAGGCGAAGGACGAGGCGGCGCTGGCGCGTCGCCCCTGATCGAAGCCGATTCGCTGGATACGAAAAACCCGCGCAATGCGCGGGTTTTTCGTCGGTTTGCAAAAATGTATCGTCGCTTCCCCTCTCCCCTTGTGGGAGAGGGTGCCGAAGGCGGGAGAGGGGGTATTCGCAATCGTCATCCCCTCGCCCGATGCACTGCGCGCATCGGCCTCTCTCACGAGGGGATAGGTGAAAAAGCTAGTCGAACGCCTTGGCGTATCCGCTGGAGACGATGGTCTTCTGCAAGGGTTCGACCAGCTTGACGTTGCCGGCGACGACCTGGCGGCCGCGCGCTTCGGCGATGTCCATGCGCGTCGGTCCGTTGCCGCGGAAATCGCAGACGCGGCCACCGGCCTCGCGCACCAGCAGCACGCCGGCGGCGATGTCCCAGGGCTGCACGCCGGCTTCGAAATAACCGTCGAAGCGGCCGCAGGCGACGTAGGCGAGGTCGAGCGCGGCGGAGCCGGTGCGGCGCACGTCCTCGGCCTGTTCGAGCAATGCGTTCAGGCAATCGAGTTGCGGTTTCGCACGCGCGCGTTCGCGCGGCGGGAAGCCGGTGCAGAGCAGGGCGCCCTCGAGGTCGCGGCGCTCGCTCACGCGGATGCGCTTGTCCTCGAGCACCGCGCCGCCGCCCTTCGAGGCGACGAACAGTTCGTTGCGCAACGGATCGAACACCACGCCGTGCAGCGGCTCGCCGTTGTCGACCAGGGCGATGGACACGCACCAGTGCGGGATGCCGCGCAGGTAGTTGCTGGTGCCGTCGAGCGGATCGACGACCCAGGTGAACCTGGCCTTCTTGCCGCCGCGCGCGGGCTGGTGCCCGCCTTCCTCGCCGAGCACCGCGTATTCGGGGCCGGCCTTGCGCAATTCCTTGACGATCTCGGCCTCGGCTAGGCCGTCCACTTCGCTGGCGTAGTCCATGCGCTGCTTCTCGACCACGTTCAGCGCATCGAGCTTGTGCATGTTCCGCAGCAGCACGTTGCCGCCGGCACGGGCCGCCCGGATCATCAGCGTGACGGCGGGTTTCTGCATGGAAACGGACCTCGGGACAGGCGGGCGGCGGGCGAATGCAAAGAACGGGCCGGCGCTGGGGCCGGGGCGCGGAGTTTACCATTCGCGCCATGAGCGACGATTCGAAGGGGAGTTCCGGGGACGATCCCGGTTTCGATCGCGTGCGCATGGTGCTGGTCGGTACCCAGCACCCCGGGAACATCGGTTCCGCGGCGCGCGCGCTGAAGACCATGGGCCTGTCGCGGCTGGTGCTGGTCGCGCCCGAACGCTTTCCGCACGCCGAAGCCGATGCGCTCGCCGCCGGCGCGGGAGACGTGCTCGAAACCGCGCGCGTGCTCGCCGATCCGGCCGAGGCGGTGGCCGATTGCCGGCTGGTGCTCGGCTGCACCGCGCGCGATCGGCGCATCGCCTTGCCGATGCTGTCGCCGCGCGAAGCAGCGGCACGGGTCGCGGCGGTGGCGAACGCGGGCGGCGAAATCGCGCTGCTGTTCGGGCGCGAACGCACCGGGCTGGACAACGCCGAGCTGCAGCTCTGCCACGCCGCAGTGCACATTCCCGCGAATCCCGGCTACAGCTCGCTGAACCTGGCCGCGGCGGTGCAGGTGCTGGCCTACGAACTGCGCCTGGCCTTGCTCGCGCCGCCAGCGGGCAGCGAGGTAGCGGCTGGCGAGGAAGGGCAGGGCGAACCGCCCGCGAACCATGCCCAGCTCGAGGGACTGTTCGCGCAACTGGCCGAAACCCTCGACGCCATCGACTTCCACAAGGGTCGGGCGCCGGAATCGGCGATGCGGAAACTGCGACGACTGTTCCTGCGCGCCGGCCTGGACGAACGCGAGGTGCGCCTGCTGCGCGGCGTGCTGGCCGATGCCCAGCGCATGGCCAGGCTCGCGTCCGGGCGCTGAGCGTCCTCGCGCCCGCGCCGGCTTTCCGCTAGGCTCGCTGCTGTCTTTCGCCCTGAACGCCGAAGCAGCCGAATGTCCCTCCGAGTCCTCGCCTTGCTTGGCTGCCTGCTGGCGTGCTGGGCGAAACCCGCGATGGCGTCGAGCGACGATCCGCACGTGCTCGTGCTCGGCCGCATCAGCGACGACCCCAAGAGCCATTACGAACAGCTCAAGCCGCTGCTCGACTACATCGTCCCGCGCATGGCCGACCTCGGCATCCGCAAGGGCGAGATCCTGATGGCCCAGAACCTGCAGCAGATGGGCAGCTACCTGCGCCGCGGGCGCGTGGACTGGGTCAGCGAAACCTCGGCCAGCGGCATGTGGCTCGAAGCGCGCGCGGGCGCGGTGCCGCTGCTGCTCACCGAACGCTTCGGCAACGGCACCTACCACACGGTGTTCTTCGCCCGCCGCGATGCCGGCATCCGCGGCATCGACGGCCTGCGCGGGCACAGCATCGCCTTCCAGAACACTTCGTCGACGACGGCCTACTTCGTGCCCGCGATGCAGCTGCTCGAACGCGGCGAATCGCTGACCCTGCTGCTCTCGCCGCACGACCGGCCCGACCGCGGCACCGTGGGCTACCTGTTCGCCGGCTCGGAACGCAACATCGCGACCTGGGTGCAGAAGGGCCTGGTCGACGTCGGCGCGATCAGCAACACCGACTGGGACAATCCGCAACTGGTGCCGCCCGCGTTCCGCCCCGACCTCAAGGTGATCGGGACGACGCCCGAGTATCCGCGCGCGCTGGAAATGGTCCGCGGCGGGCTCGACGAACGCATCCGCGAACGCCTGCGCAAGCTGCTGGTCGAGGCCGCGTCCGATCCCGACGCCAGCGTCGCGCTCGCGCAGTACTTCCACACCACCGGCTTCGCGCCCATCGATGCGGGCACGAAGGCCACCCTGCGCGAACTGCAGCGCGGCGTGCTGCAGGTCAAGGACGAGGTGGAATGAATCCCCGGTTCGGCCTGCAGGCCAGGTTCCTCGTCATGGTCGCGATTTCCCTGGCGCTCGTGGCCGCGGCGCTGGGCGTGCTGCTGCTGCGCCAGAACGCGACCCAGGGCGAGATCTTGGCGCAGAGCGGCAACGAGATCCACGAAATGGTCTCGGGCAGCCTGCGCAGCCGCGGCGAAAGCACGGTGTCGCAGGCCGCGGATTCGCTGGTCAACCCGGTGTACTACTTCGACCTCGAGGCGATCGGGCGCACCGCGCGCGCATTGCTGCAGCAGCCGAACGTGGACTACGTGATCGTGTACGACGGCGACGGCAACGTGCTCCACGACGGTTCGGCCGACATCCCGACCTTCGGCCAGCCGATGCGCGATCCGCTCGCCTACGAAGCCAGGGCGGCGGAAGGCCTGCACGTGCAGCAAACCGACGACGTGCTGGAGGTCTCGGCCCCGCTGCGACTCGGCCAGCAACGCATCGGCGGTCTGCGCGTGGGCTATTCGCTGGCCGGGTTGCGCGCGGCCGAAGCCTCGTCGTCGAAGCGGCTCGGCGAGCGCCTGCGCGAAATCAATTCCCGCCACGTCGCGTTCGTGGGCGCCATCCTCGGCCTGCTGCTGTTGCTCGCGGCGCTCGTCGGGCTGATGGTGCAGCGCCTGCTGATTGCGCCGATCCGCTCGTTGGCGCTCGCCGCCCAGGACATCGAGCGCGGCAATTACGGCACCAGCATCGCCGACAGCGGCCGCAACGACGAGATCGGCGAGTTGATGCGCGCGTTCAGGCGCATGGGTGCGGCGATCGAACGCCACGACCGCGACACCCGGCGCATGGCCTATACCGACCCGCTGACCGGGTTGGCCAACCGGCTCGCATTCCGCGAGATGCTCGACGGAAGCCTCACCCGCCTGCGCGGCAGCGGCCAGCAGCTGTTGTTGCTGTTCGCCGACATCGACGATTTCAAGCGCGTCAACGACACCCTCGGCCACGACGCGGGCGACGAGGCGCTGGTCGCGTTCTCCGAACGCATCCGCGTGGTCGCGGACCAACAGGCCGGCGAGGCGGCGCAGGTGGCGCGGCTGGGCGGCGACGAATTCGTGGTGATGGTGCAATCCGGTTCGGGCGATCCGCGCGAAGAAGCGGCGAGGCTGGGTGCGCGCATCGTCGCCGAGATCGGCAGACCGATCTCGATGCAGGGTCGCGAGGTGTTCCTCGGCACGTCCATCGGCATCACCGTCTTCCCCGAGGACGCGGCCGACAGCACCACCCTGATGAAGAACGCGGACATCGCCATGTACCAGGCGAAGGTCGCGGGCAAGAACTGCTACCGCTTCTACAACCGCACGATGGAACAGGCGGTGGCGCGGCGGATGCGCCTCGAACAGGACCTGCACGGCGCCTGGGACCGAGGCGAGCTCGGTCTGGTGTACCAGCCCGTGTACGACCTCGCCAATCACAGGCTGGTCGGCGCCGAGGCATTGCTGCGCTGGCGCCATCCCGAGCACGGGGACGTGGCGCCCGCGGTATTCGTGGACGTGGCCGAGCAGCGCGGTCTGATCGAGGAAATCGGCAGCGAAGTGCTGCGCCAAGCGATCCAGGACGCCGCGCAGTGGTTGCCGCTGTCGCCGGGGGCGCCGCCGTTCGTGTCGGTCAACGTCTCGCCCTGGCAGTTGCGCGACAGCACGCTCACGGAACTGGTCGCGGGCGCGCTGAAGACCTCGACGCTGCCGCCGGAATTCCTGCACCTGGAACTGACCGAGACCGCGGTGATCGGCGACGAGCCGCGCGCGCGCGGCGTGCTGGCCTCGCTGCGCGAGCTCGGCGTGCGCGTCTGGCTGGACGATTTCGGCACAGGTTTCTCCGGGCTCAGCCACCTGCGCCGGATGGCGGTGGACGGGGTCAAGATCGACCGCAGCTTCATCGCCGACGTGCTCGACGACCCGGACGACCTTGCGCTCGCCACCGCGATCATCGCGATGGCGCATTCGCTGGGCATGACCGTGGTGGCGGAAGGGGTGGAACAGGAAGGCCAGTACGCGCTGCTGCGCGAACGCGGCTGCGACCTCGCGCAGGGCTTCTGGCTGGGCCATCCCGTCGCCGCGGCCGAATTCGCCGACCTGCTGCGGCGGCAGGGTCCCGCAGCGGGCTAGGAAATCCCGAGCGACTGCAGCCAGTGCAGCGCCTCGGCCACCAGCGTGCCCGACAGCACGCCCGAGACCGCGACCGCGATGCCGGTCGCCAACCACGCCAGCAACATCAATGCACCGTCGCGCTCGAGCAGGGCCAGCGCGAACGCCAACGCCAGCGCGCCGAACAGGAAATTGGTGAACGGCAGCGGCAGCGTGGTCAGCGCGCCCAGCAGTACCAGCAGCAGGCCGGTGAGCACGCTCATCGCGCGATGGTCCAGCACCCAGGTCATGCGCGGGCGGATCAGGTGCTCCAGCCGCGCCAGCCATGGCGACAGGCGGCGGTCGAAGCGCGCCATCGCTTCGCGCCGCGGGCCGCGCCGGGCGAGGAAGCCGGGCAGCCATGGCCGCCGCAGGCCGACCAGCAATTGCAGCCCGATCAGCAGCATCAGCGGGCCGGCGATCGCGCCGCCGCCCGGGATCGGGATGAAGGCGGGCAACGCCGACACGAACAGCAGCATGCCGAACGCGCGTTTCCCCAGCCCGGAGAGCAGTTCGTCGAGCCGCAGGATTTGCGCCGGGTCGCCCTGGCCGAAACGATCGAGGATCGCGCGGGTGCCGTGTTCGCGAACGCGCGGTTGCGGATCAGGCGTCGTCGGCATGCGCATCCTGCGCGATGCGCTGCAGCAGCAGCTTGTCGATGCGCGGCCCGTCGAGGTCGACGACCTCGATCCGCCAGCCGTTCCAGTCGAAATGCTCGCCGACGCGCGGTATGCGGCCGAAATGCGCGATCAGCACGCCAGCGGCGGTGTGGAAATCGTGCTCATCCTCGCCCGGCAGCGCGCCGCCGCCGAGCAGTTCGCGCAGTTCCTCCAGCGGCAGGCCGCCGTCGACCAGCAGCGAACCGTCCTCGCGTTCCACCACCAGCGGATCGGCGTCCTGGTTCTCGCCGGACTGGATGCGGCCGATCACCGCGCCCATCAGGTCGTTGACCGTGACCATGCCGGTGACGTCGCCGTATTCGTCGACCACCATCGCCAGCGATTGCTGTTCCTCGCGGAAGATCTCCAGCAACTTCAGCGCATGGGTGGATTCGGAAACGAACAGCGCCGGGCGCAGTTCGCGGAACAATTCGGGCGCATGCCCCTCGAGGCCGCCGATCAGCGACTTCACCTCGAGCACGCCGAGCACGTCGGCATCGCTGCCGCGGTAGACGGGGTAGCGGGAATAAGGCGTCGCGCGCATCTCGGCGAGGTTTTCCTCCGCGCTCGCCCCGGCATCGAGCCAGACGATGCGGGTGCGCGGCGTCATCAGGCTCTCCGCGGTGCGGTCGCCCAGGCGCATTACCCGGTTCATCATGTTGCGTTCGTCGTCGTCGATCACGCCCTGCTCGTGGCTTTCGCTCACCAGCATGCGGATCTCCTCCTCCGTCACCTGCGCCGCGCCGCCTTCGTCCAGGCGCAGCAGGCGCATCACCGTGCGCGTGCCGTACGACAGCGCCGCCACGAAGGGCTTGGCCACGGTCGCGAAGAAGCCCATCGGCAGCGCCACCAGGCAGGCGATCGGTTCCGGGCGCAGGGTGCCGATGCGCTTGGGCACCAGTTCCCCGAACAGGCCGAGCGAGAACAGCGTCACCAGGAAGCCGGCGACGAAGCCGATGCGATGCGCGTACGCGGCGAGGACATCGACGCGCGAAACCCATTCGGCGATCTTGTCGCCCATCGATTCGCCGCCGAAATAGCCGATCAGCAGGCTGAGCAGGCTGATCCAGAGTTGCACCGCGGACAGGAAGCCCTCGGGGTGCTCGGCCAGGGCCAGCGCCTTGCGCGCCCCGCGGCCGTTCGCCGCCAGTTGCTTGAGGCGGCTCTTGCGCGAGGTGAGCACCGCCATCTCCGACATCGCGAAGAAGGCGTTGAACAGGATCAGCAGCAGGACGGTCAGCAGCTGCAGCATGCGGACCGGTCCATGGCATGGAAGCGGGCGGCACCGGCCGGCGAGGCGGCGGGGCGGCGGGGCGGCGGCGGGCGGGTGTCGTCGTCCATAGGGTGCGCGGGGGCGCACGGGCATGATAGCAACCCGGCCCGCCCGGACCGCGCCGGATCGCGGGGTCGGCCGGGCGGGGTCATGAAAACGTCATAATCCCGCCATACCCTTGCCACCGTATTGCAACCTTCGGGCGTCCGCCATGTTCTCCCTCCAGACGATCTTCGGTTCCGGCAAGCAGTTCTTCACCCTGCTGGACGAGGCGGCCGAGGCCGCGCACGACAGCACCCGGGCGCTGTACGAAATGCTCAAGGACCCGGCGCGGAACGTGGCGCTGGACGCGTTCAAGCTGGCCCGCCAGCGCGAGCGCGTGGCCTCGGACAAGATCGGCAAGGCCCTGGTCGACAGCTTCATCACCCCGATCGAGCGCGAGGACATCGAATCGCTGTCCTCGGCGCTGTACAAGATCCCCAAGCAGGTCGAGCGCTTCGCCGACCGCTTCGCCCTGGCCCGCCACCGGCTGGATGGCATCGACTTCGCCCCGCGCGCGGCGATGCTGGAGAAGGCCGCCGGCGTGGTCGTGGAGATGGTGAAGGAGCTGCGGCTGATGCGGCTCGAGGAAATGAGCAAGCTCAACGAGCGCCTGCGCGTGCTCGAGGCCGAAGCCGACCGCCTGATCCTCGAACTGCACCGCGACATCTATTCCGGCCGCCTCGACGCGGGCGAGATGTTCCTGCTCAAGGAGTTCTTCGAGATCCTGGAGAAGGCGATCGACCGCTGCCGCGAGGCGGGCGTGGTCGCCTACCAGATCGTGCTGAAGAACAGCTGAGGCTCGCGCGATGCTGACCCTCGTGCTGGTCGTGGTCGGGACCGCGCTCGTCTTCGAGTTCATCAACGGCTTCCACGACACCGCCAACTCCATCGCCGCCTCGGTCGCGACCAAGGTGCTCACGCCCGGACAGGCCGTGATCCTGGCGGCGGTGATGAACCTCGTCGGCGCGCTGACCGGCACGGCGGTCGCGGCGACGATCGCCACCGGCATCGTCAACACCGACGTGGTCGAGGCGACCTCGCAACTGGTGTTGTGCGCGCTGTCCGGTGCCATCGCCTGGAACCTGCTGACGTGGTGGTTCGGCCTGCCGTCTTCGTCTTCGCACGCGTTGATCGGCGGCCTGTGCGGCGCAGCGCTGTCGGCATCGCACAACAACTGGCATTCGCTGATCTGGGCGCAGAGCGTCGGCGACTGGGCGCACAACAAGGGCCTGGTGTGGAAGGTGTTCTTCCCGATGGTGACCTCGCCGCTGGTCGGTTTCCTGCTCGGCATCACGCTGATGGTGCTGCTGTGGGCGCTGATCTCGGGCATGGAACGCGCGGGCGGCCCGCTGAAGCGGCTCGCGCGGCCGCGCTGGATCAATGCGATCTTCGGCAAGTTGCAGATCGTCTCCGCGGCCTACATGGGCTATGCGCACGGCCACAACGATGCGCAGAAGACCATGGGCGTGATCGCGCTGACGCTGTTCGGCGCGCAGGCCGCGGGTGCGTTCGACAACCTGCCGGCGTGGTTGTCGTTCCTGCACCCGGCCGCGGGCGCGGGCGAGAAGGACGTCGCCACCTGGATCGTCGTCACCTGCGCGCTGGTGATGGCCGCTGGCACCGCGTCGGGCGGCTGGCGCATCATCAAGACCCTGGGCCACAAGATGGTGAAGCTGCATCCGCTCGATGGTTTCGCGGTCGACACCAGTTCGGCCACGGTGCTGATGGCGGCCGCGCACTTCGGCATGCCGGTCTCGACCACGCACACGGTTTCCACGGTGATCATGGGCGTGGGCTTCGCCAAGAACCCGCGCGCGCTCAAGCTCGGGGTGATCGAACGCATCGTGTGGGCGTGGATCCTCACCATCCCCGCCGCCGGTGGCGTCGCCTACGGGTTCTACAAGCTGTTCGAGGCGATGGGCTGGACTTGAACTGATCCTTGCAGGATTGTCTAGAGCAAGTCCCCGCCCGCCGAGAGCACGTGCTCGAGGCGATCGCCCATGCCGCCGATCTCGAGGATGAGGCGATCGATTTCGGCCGCTGCCAGTCCTTCGTACGGACGGTTCTCGCACAGCTGCAGGTAGGGCACGCCGTCGAGTTCGCCGATGGCGAGGTAGCCGACGCGGCTTTCCCAGTTGAACGCGAGCGCGCGCTTGCCGTCGATGCCGGTGATCGGCGCGATCACCGTGCTCGCGCGCAGGTAGGCGCGTTCGTCGTCGTCCTGCAGTTCGGACAGGAAGATCGCTTGGTGGCGCTTGCCGCCGTCGAGCGACAGTTCCACGCACACGACATAGGGTTCCTGCATGCTGATGCGGTAGCCGCTGGCGGCGAGGTGGCCGCGGACCTGTTCGAAATTGTGCATGGCGCGCGTCCGGGGGAACGATGCGGCTATGCTAACCGCAGATGGAAGCCGCGTCCGCCATCGAGCGCATCCTCGCCGCGATCCGCGCCGTCCCGCCGGGCGAAGTCGCCGGCTACGGCCACATCGCGCGCCGCGCGGGCCTGCCCGGCCGCGCGCGCATGGTGGCGCGCGTGCTCAGCGGCAACGAGGACCCGGGCCTGCCCTGGCACCGCATCCTGCGTTCGGACGGGCGCATCGCGTTCCCGCCGGGTTCGCGCGGGTTCCGCGAACAGTCGAAACGTTTACGCGCCGAAGGCGTGGACGTGCGCGAGGGCCGCGTGCGCCTGCCGCGCGCGGACGCGAGCCTCGACGAACAGGTGTGGGGGATGTAGGTCCTCGCGGATCAGGCCCGCCGGCGCATCCACACGGCGATGCTCAGGCGCTCTCGCAGCGCGGGCAGCACTTCGTGCTCGATTTCGCTGCGAAAGCAGACCGCGCTGCCGCCGAGCGGGGGAATGTCGACCGCGCCCTCGTCGGAATGCAGGCGCAACGCGCCGCCATCGGTTTCGTTCCATCCCTCGTTGAGGTAGGCGACGAGCGAGACCACCCGCGCATCGCTGTCGTGGAAGCGGTCGCGGTGGCGCGCGTAGCCCGTGCCGGGCGCGTAGCGGGCGTAATGCGCCTCGACTTCCACGAGTCCGAGGAACAGGCGCTGGTTCAGCGCGATGCGCAGTTCGTCGAGTCGCGCGAGGAATGCGCTGGCGGCGGCGCCGCAGCGCGCGTCGTCCAGCCACAGCGTGCGGTCGCCGCGCAGGGTGGGCTGCAACGTTCGGCCCCCTCCACGCCCTGTCGCAGCAGGGGCGAGTTCGCCCGCGTCGGCCAGGCGCAGCAAGTCATCGCGCAACGCGCGGGTCGAATCGGCATCGGGCAGGCCGGTGATGCGACAGGCGCCACGCGTCGCCAATGCATCGGCCAATGCGTCGTGGTCGCCGGCGGCGATGTCGGGAATGGGTGAAAAATCGGCGCATGGCATGCCGGTATCATAGGCGCGCCCCCCACGAGACAACCCCATGCTGTCCAACCTGCCGCCCGTCACCAAGGCGCTGTTGATCGCGAATGCCCTGGTGTTCCTGCTGCAGCAATTCCTGGGCGATGTCGCGTTCGCGCCCTTCATGCTGTGGCCGCTCGGCAGCAGCGATCCATCGATCCCGGGCGTGGGATTCGGCGCATGGCAGCTCCTGACGTACGGTTTCCTGCACGGCAACTGGGGCCACATCCTGTTCAACATGCTGGCGCTCTTCATGTTCGGCGCGCCGCTGGAATACACGTGGGGGCAGAAGCGCTACCTCTCGTACTACATGGTGTGCATGGTCGGTGCCGGCCTGTGCCAGCTCGCGGTCGGCGCGTGGATGATGGCGAACGGCAGCGACGGCTATCCCACCATCGGTGCTTCCGGCGCGATCTTCGGCCTGCTGCTCGCCTACGGCATGCTGTTCCCGAACCAGCGGGTGATGCTGCTGATCCCGCCGATCCCGATGAAGGCGCGCACGCTGGTGATCGTGTACGGGCTGTTCGAATTGTTCGTGGGATTCACCGGCCTGCAACCGGGCATCGCGCATTTCGCGCATCTCGGCGGCATGTTGTTCGGCTGGCTGATGATCCGCTACTGGCGCGGACAACCGCCGTTCGGCCGGCGCGGGCCGCCGAGGCCGCGCATCGTGCGCTGACGAATCGCATCGCCTGATGAACGAAAAAGCCCCGCAGTGCGGGGCTTTTCCATTCGTGGCGAAGAATCCTCAGCGCCAGATCTTCGTCTGCTTGGATTCCAGCAACTGCATCGGCGTGCCGGCCTTGCACTTGAAGCTCTCGCCGAATGCGGGAAGGTTCGCGAGCGGGCCGTTGGTGCGCCACATGCCCGGCGCGTGCTGGTCGGCGGCGGCGAGGCGCGCGGCGCCGTCCGCGGAAAGATGCTGCGGCCAGAGCCTGGCCCATCCGGCGAAGAACTTCTGCTTCTCGCTCGACGACAGCGTGCCGCCCTGCGTCGTCGACAGCGCGCTCCACGCCAGCTCCAGGCCGGCGAGGTCGGCGAGGTTCTCGGTCGCGGTCAGGCCACCGTTGACCTTCGTCTTCAGCTCCGGATAAACGTATTCGCCGTACTGGATCGAGAGCTGCCCGCTGCGCGTGTTCCAGGCCGTGGTGTCGGCCGGCGTCCACCAGTCGCGCAAGTCGCCCGAAGCATCGATCAGGTGGCCCTTGCCGTCGAACGCGTGGGTGAGCTCGTGGCCGATCAGCGCGCCGAGCGAACCGTAGTGCTCGCGCGGATCGGCGTTCATGTCGAGGATCGGCGCCTGCAGCGCGGCGGCGGTGACGATCAGCAGGTTCTGCATGAAGTCGTAGCCGACCGACGGCTGCTGCGGCAGCACGTACCAGCGGCGTTCGGCGTCGGTGCTGCCGATGCGCCGCATCTCGACGGAATGCCGCCACGCCGAGGCGATCAGCATGTCGTCGCCGAAGTTGCCGCGGCCGAGCGGCTTGACGTTCGAACGCCGGATCCTTCGCCGGTGCGCCGACCGCGATCTTGAGCTTCGCCAGCTTGGCCTTGGCCTCGGCCTTGGCCTCGGCGCTCATCCACGTGTTGCCGTCGAGCGCGCGCGACATGGCCTCGCGCATGGCGTCGGCGATGGCTTCGGCGCGGGCGCGGGTGGCCAGCGGCAGGTAGCGGGCGACGTATTCGCTGGAGAGGATCGGGCCGCCGGCCTTGTTGATCGCGTCGAGCACCAGTTGCTGGCGCGAGGGCGGGGCGATCTCGCCGCGCAGCACGCGGCCGCGGAAATCGAAATCGACGTCGCGCCAGGCCCTGGACAGGTACGGCGCCATCGCCGCGCCGACGTGGTAGCGCAGGTAGGCCTTCCACGCATCGGGCTTGTAGGCATCGACCATCGAATCCAGTTGCGCGAACAACTGCGTGTTCGCCAGCGATACGTTCGCGTCCTTGACGCCCTGCGCGGCGAGGAAATCGACCAGCTGCAGGTGCGGGTACTGCTTCTTCAGGCCGCCGACGGGCACCAGCGCGTAGTTGCTGCGCGGATCGCGCATCGCCTGCTGCGCCCGCGAGGCTTGCGCGATGGCGGTTTCGATGCCGATCACCGCGCCGGCATCGGCTTCGAGCTTGTCGGGCTTGGTCCCGGACAGGGTGAGGATCTTGCGCACGTAGTCGGCGTAACGCGCCATCAGCGCGCGCGCGTCCGTATCGGTGCGCGTGTAGAACGCGGGGTCGTGCAGGCCCAAGCCGCCCTGGGTGAAGTAGCCGATCTGGCGGTTCGGGTCGGCGAGGTCGATGTCGGCGGCGAAGTCGAACGCCACCGGGATGCCGACCTGGTGCAGCGCGGCGATGGCCGGCGCGATGTCGCGGTCGCGGCGGATGCCGTCGATGCGCTTGAGCAGCGGCGCGATCGGGTTCGCGCCGTTGGCTTCCACCGATGCTTCGTCGAGGCCGCTGGCCCAGAAATCGCCGAGCAGTTTCTGGTTGTTGGTCTGCGGCGACTGCATCGCCGCGTTCAGCAGGTCGATCTGCTGCTGCCGCGCCAGCGCGTTCAACTGGCCGAGCGCGGAAGTTTCGCCGGTCGCCGGATCTGCGGGGTTCGCATCCATCCACGCCTTGTTGATCGAGGCGTAGTAATCGCTGCAGGGGCTGACGCTCGCCGGTTTCGCCGGGGCGCTGCTCCGCTTCTTCGTCGCCGCGTCGGACGCGCCGGCGACGAGCGTGGTGGCGAGGGCGGCGCAGAGGGCGATGGCGAGCGGTCGGGCTGCTGGCATGGGCGATTCCGGCGGGAAAAAGGGAGCCCGGAGTCTAGCAAGGCCGGGACGCGGCCCGATGAACGCGGGATGCAGCCGGAGCCATGCGAAAAACGAAGGCCCGGGCATGCCGGGCCTTCGTGAAAACGCCACGATTCCCGCGGCTTACCAGATTTCCACGCGCGCGTCTTCCGGCCGCACCATCGCGTCGCCGTCCTTGCATTGGAACGCATGCGCGAACGCCGGCATGTTCGACGGCGCGCCGATCGCGCGGAACTTCGCCGGCGCGTGCGGATCGGTGTTGAGCAGCACCAGTTGCGCCTTGTCGCGGATGTTGCCGCGCCACACGCGCGCCCAGCTGAGGAAGAATCGCTGGTCGCGGGTGAGCCCGTCGATCATCGGGTCCTTCTTCGCGCCATCCGCCGCCTGCAGCGCGTCGTAGGCGAAGCTGAGTCCGCCGAGGTCGCCGATGTTCTCGCCCATGGTCAGCTTGCCGTTGACGTGCTTGTCCGGTTGCGAGGCCAGCGGCGCATAGCCATCGAACTGCGCGGCGAGCTTCGCGGTGCGCGCGTCGAACGCGTCGCGATCGGCCTGCGTCCACCAGTTGACGTTGTTGCCGTCGCCGTCGAACTGGCTGCCGCTGTCGTCGAAGCCGTGCCCGGATTCGTGGCCGATCACCGCGCCGATGCCGCCGTAGTTGATCGCGTCGTCGCCGTTTGTGTAGAAGAACGGCGGCTGCAGGATCGCGGCCGGGAAGTTGATCGTGTTGGTGCCCGAGCTGTAGTACGCGTTCACCGTCTGCGGGGTCATGCTCCATTCGTAGCGGTCGGTGGGCTTGCCGATCTTGTCGAGGTCGTAGCGGTTGCCGAAGCGGTTGGCCGCGCGCACGTTCGCGAAATAATCGTTCGGCGACACCGCGAGTCCGTCCCATCCGCGCCACTTGTCCGGGTAGCCGATCTTGGGCAGGAACTTCGACCATTTCTCCAGCGCCTTCGCCCTGGTTTCGTCGCTCATCCAGTCGAGGCCCTCGATCCGCGCCTTGAGCGCTTCTCGCACGTTGTCGACCAGCTGCTGCGCGCGCGCCTTGGCCTGCGGCGGGAAATAGTCCTTCACGTACAACTGGCCCAGCGCCTCGCCCATGCCATTGTTGACCGCGTCGAGCACGCGCTTCCAGCGTGCGCGTTGTTCTGGCTGGCCATTGAGGGTCTTGCCGTAGAAATCGAAGTTCTCGTCCTGGAACGGCGTCGACAGGTAGGGCGAGGCGTCGTCGATGGCGTGGAAGGCGAGGTAGTCGCGCCACTGCGCGGCCGGCACGTCGACCAGCATCCTGTCGAATTCGGCGAAGAACTTCGGTTGCGACAGCGAGAATCCGTCGCCCACGGGCACGCCGGTGGCCTTGAAGAACGCGGCCCAGTCGAAATGCGGGGTGATCGCGTCGGCTTCGGCCACGCTCATGAAGTGGTAGCGGTTCTTCGGGTCGCGCAGTTCCACCCGCGACAGCGAGGCCTTCGCCAGCCGCGTCTCGAACCCGAGGACGCCGTCGGCCCTGGTCTTCGCGTCGGTGGCCGGTACGCCGGTCAATTCGAACAGCTTCGCGATGTGCGCGACGTAAGCGGCGCGGACGTCCTTGTTCTCGTCCAGCGTGTAGTAGTCGGGCGTGGGCAGGCCGAGCCCGCCCTGGTTGGCGAACGCGATCTGCCTGCGCGCGTCCTGGTAATCGGTGCCGGAACCGAAGCGGAAGCCCTGGCCTTCGCCGTTCGCGTAGGCGTTGCCGAGCCAGGCGGCGATGTCGGCGGTGTTCGCGAGTTTCGCGATCGCGTCGAGATCGGGCTTGATCGGATCGAAGCCGGCCTTGTCGATCGCGGCCTCGTCCATGCCCGAACGGTAGAACCAGCCGATCTTCTGTTCGATCGAACCGGCCTTCGCCTTGTCCGCCTTCGCGTTCGCGGCCTCGGCGATCTTGTGTTGTGCGGCCAGGCTCTGCTCGCGCAATGCGTCGAACGCGCCCCATCGCGTCTTGTCGGCCGGGACGGGATTCGCGGCGATCCACTTGCCGTTGGCGTAGGCGTTGAAGTCCTGGCAGGCGGAAACGGACGGATCCAGTTCCTTGACGTCGTAGACGGGCACGGGTTTCGCGGCCTGCGCGGCGCCGATGGCGAAAGTCGCGGCAAGCGCGAGGGCGAGGGCATGCGGTCGGGAAGCGGGCACGGGCGTCTCCGTCGATGGCGAAAGCCCGAGTCTAGCGTTGCGCTGCGTTGCCGGCAGTGCGGGAAGTCCCGCGTACACGACAGCCCCTCACCCGCCTTCGGCACCCTCTTCCACAAGGGGAGAGGGAAAAACAAAGGCCCGGATCGCTCCGGGCCTTCGTTCAACGCATTGCGATGTCGCGGGTTACCAGATCTGGATCTGCTTGTCGCCGCTGCGCACCATCTTGTCGCCGGCCTTGCACTGGAACGCCGCCGCGAACGCCGGCATGTTCGAGGGCGCGCCGATCGCGCGGAAGTTGGCGGGCGCGTGCGGATCGGTGACCAGGCGCACGTTGAGCTCGTCGGGCGTGAAGTTGCGGCGCCACACCGTGCCCCAGTTGAGGAAGAAACGCTGGTCCCGGCTCAACCCGCCGACCTGCGTGGTCGGCTTGCTGTCCGGCTGTGCGCGCTGCATGGCGTCGTAGGCGATGTTGAGGCCGCCGAGGTCGGCGATGTTCTCGCCCAGCGTCAGGTGGCCGTTGACATGCTTGCCCGGCAGCGCTTCGTAATCGTCGAACTGCTGCACCAGCTTGTTGGTCAGCGCCTTGAAGCCGTTCGCATCCGCCGGCGTCCACCAGTTCTCGAAGTTGCCGCTCGGCCCGAAGCGCGCGCCCTGGTCGTCGTAGCCGTGGGTCATCTCGTGGCCGATCACCGCGCCGATGCCGCCGTAGTTGGTGGCGTCGTCGGCCTTGGCGTCGAAGAACGGCGGTTGCAGGATCGCCGCCGGGAACACGATCTCGTTCTGCTGCGGATTGTAGTAGGCGTTCACCGTCTGCGGGCTCATGCCCCATTCGGTCTTGTCCACCGGCTTGCCGATCTTGCCGAGGTTCCACTTGTAGTTGAACTCGTTGGCGGCGTACACGTTGCCGAGGTAGCTGTCGCGGTTGGTCTGCAGGCCGTCCCAGCTGCGCCACTTGTCCGGATAGCCGATCTTCGGCGTGAACGTGGCCCACTTGTCCAGCGCCTTCTTCTTGGTCTCGTCGCTCATCCAGGCCAGGTTCTGGATGCGGATCTTCAGCGCGTCGCGCAGGTTCTGCACCAGCTGCTGCATGCGCGCCTTGGATTCGGCCGGGAACGCGACCTTGACGTACAACTGGCCGAGCGCCTCGCCGGTCTGGTTCTCGACCGTGCCGAGCACGCGCTTCCAGCGGTCCTTGATCTGCTTCTGGCCGCGCATGGTCTGGTTGTAGAACGCGAAGTTCTCCTGCACGAAGGGCTCGCTCAGGTAGGGCGAGGCGCCATCGACCAGGTGGGCGCGGAAATACGCCTTCCAGGTGTCGACCGGCACGTCGACGATCATCTTGCTCACTTCCTCGTGGAACGCGGGGATCGCGAGCGAGAACATCTTCGGCTGCTCAAGGCCCTGCGATTCGAAGAACTTCGACCACGGGAAATTCGGCGTCAGCTTGTCGGCTTCGGCGATGGTCACCGGGTTGTAGGCGAGTTCGGCGTCGCGCGAGAGTTCCTCGCTCGACTTCGACACCTTCGCCAGCCGCGTTTCGAACGCGACCACGTCCTTGGCCTGCTTCGCGGCGTCGGCCGCCGGCGTGCCGGAGAGTTCCAGCACCTTGGCGATGTGCTGCTGGTAGGCGGCGAGCTTGTCGGCCTTGTCCTTGTCGAAGTAGTAGCCGCGGTCCGGCAGGCCGAGGCCGCCCTGGAACGCGTAGCCGATGTTCATCGACGAGTCCTTGAAGTCCGGGCTCGGTCCGAAGCCGAACACGTCACCTTCGCCGCGCGCGGTGGTCGTGCGCATGTAATCGGCGATCGACGCGCTGTCGGTGATCGCGTTGATCGCATCGAGGCGGCCCTGGATGGGAGTGATGCCGGCCGCGTCGATCTTGGCCTGGTCCATGCCCGTGGCGTACAGGTCGCCGACGATCTTGTCGACGCCGGTGGCGTCCTTGCGCGCGGCGGCCTGTTCGGCCAGCTGGTGGCGGATGCCGAGCGAACGCTCGTCGAGCATCTCGAACGCGCCCCAGCTGGTGCGGTCGCCCGGCACCGGGTTCGCGGCCAGCCACTTGCCGTCGACGTAGCCGGCGAAGTCGTTGCACGCGTTCTTGCTGGTGTCGAGGTCGGCGATGTCGAAGCGGTTCACCGACGGCAGCTTGCTTTCGTCGATGGTGTATTCGGCCTTCGGCGCGTCCGCGGGCTTGGCGGCGTCGGCGGCGGGAGTGGAAGCGTCTTTCTGCGCGCAGCCGGCGAGGGCGGCGGCGAGCGAAAGGGCGAGGAGGGTCAGTGCGGGCTTGGCGGTCACGAAAGGCTCCGGGCGGGACGGGGTGGAAGACGGCGATTATCCGCCCCGGGAAGCCGGGCACGGAGCCCCGCGACCATACGACGACACCCGCCACGGGGCGGGTGTCGAAGGTCACGGACGGGGCGGCATGCGGTCAGCCGCGGGGGTCTGGCCTCACCAGATCACCACCTGCTTGTCGCCGCTGCGCACCATCGGGTCGCCGGCCTTGCACGAGAAGGCGGCGGCGAACGCCGGCATGTTCGAGGGCGCGCCGATGGCGCGGAACTCGCCGGGCGCGTGCTCGTTGCTGTTGACGATGACCTTGAGGAAATCCGGGGTCATCTGGTCGCGCCAGATCGTGCCGAAGCCGAGGAAGAAGCGCTGGTCGCGGCTCAGCCCGTCGACCTGCGTGGTCGGCTTGCTGTCCGGTTGCGCGCGCTGCATCGCGTCGTAGGCGACGTTGAGGCCGCCCAGGTCGGCGATGTTCTCGCCCAGGGTCTGGTAGCCCTTCACGTGCAGGCCGGGCAGCGCCTCGTAGCCGTCGAACTGCTTCACCAGCTTGTCGGTGCGCGCCTTGAACGCCTTCGCGTCGGCGTCGGTCCACCAGTTGTTGAAGTTGCCGTCCGGGCCGAAGCGCGAACCCTGGTCGTCGTAGCCGTGGGTCATCTCGTGGCCGATCACCGCGCCGATGCCGCCGTAGTTGGTGGCGTCGTCGGCCTTGGGATCGAAGAACGGCGGCTGCAGGATCGCCGCCGGGAACACGATCTCGTTCTGGAACGGGTTGTAGTACGCGTTCACCGTCTGCGGGCTCATGCCCCATTCGGTCTTGTCGACGGGCTTGCCGATCTTGCCCATCTGCCATTTGTAGTTGAATTCCTCGGCGGCGAGGATGTTGCCGACGTAGCTGTCGCGGCTGGTCTCCAGGCCATCCCAGCTGCGCCACTTGTCCGGGTAGCCGATCTTCGGCGTGAAGCTGTTCCACTTCTCGATCGCCTTGGTCTTGGTTTCGTCGCTCATCCAGTCCAGGTGCTCGATGCGCGCCTTGAGCGCGTCGCGCAGGTTCTGCACCAGCGTCTGCATCTTGGCCTTGGATTCGGCGGGGAAGGCGACCTTGACGTAATCCTGGCCGAAGGCTTCGCCGATCTCGCCGTTCATCGCGCCGAGCACGCGCTTCCAGCGCGCCTTCTGTTCCTTCTGCCCGCGCATGGTCTTGCCGTAGAAATCGTAGTTCTCGTCGGCGAAGGCCTTGCTCAGGAACGGCGAGGCGCCGTCGATGGCATGGAAGCGGAAGTACACCTTCCACGCGTCCGCCGGCGTGTCGGCGAGCATCTTGTTCACTTCCTCGTGGAAGCCGGGCATGGCCAGCGAGAACATCTGCGGCACTTCCACGCCCTGGGCCTGGAAGAACTGCGTCCACGAGAAGTTCGGCGTCAGCTTGTCGGCGTCGGCGAGCGAGGTCGGGTGGTAGTACACCGCGACGTCGTGGGTCTGTTCCTTCGACAGCGAGGCCTTGGCCAGGCGCGTTTCGAACGCGACCACGTCCTTGGCCTGCTTCGCGGCGTCGGCGGCGGAGGCGCCGCCCAGTTCGAGCACCTTGGCGATGTGCGCCTGGTAGGCGTCGAGCTTGTCCTTCTTGTCCTTGTCGAAGTAGTAACCGCGCTCGGGCAGGCCGAGGCCGCCCTGGGTGGCGTAGGCGATGTTCATCGACGAATTCTTGAAGTCCGCCTCGGGGCCGAAGTCGAACAGCACGTTCTGGCCCTTGGCCGCGGTGTCGCGGATGTAGGCGGCGATGGACGCGGTGTCGGTGAGCGCGTCGATCGCCGCGAGTTCGGGCTTGATCGGATCGATGCCCTGCGCATCGATCTTCGCCTCGTCCATGCCGCTGGCCCAGAAGTCGCCGATGATCTTGTCGATGCCGCTCGGGTTCTTTTCGGCCGCGATCTGTTCGGCCAGCTGGTGCTGCACGTCCAGCGAGCGCTCGGCCAGCGCGTCGAACGCACCCCACGAGGAACGGTCGCCCGGGATCGGGTTGGCGGCGTACCACTTGCCGTTGACGTAACCGCCGAAATCGCTGCAGGCGTTCTTGGTCGTGTCGAGGTCGGAGATCGCGAAGCCGATCGCGGGCGTCAGCTTGGATTCGTCGAGGGTGAACTGCGGCGCGGCCGGCGCGTCCGCGGACTTGGTTCCGGCGGCGGGTGCGGAAGCGTCCTTGCCCGTGCAGCCGGCAAGGATCGCGGTGAGCGAGAGGGCGAGGAGGGTGAATCGGGGCGTGGCGGTCACGTGGGACTCCGGGCATGCGCGTGGGTGCCCCAGGCGGGGCGGCATCGCGCACTGTAAAGCGCGGCGGCCCGGGCCGAGGGTGTCTTACGTCATGCCGCGCGGGACACGGAATTTTCACGTTTCCGTCGCCGCGGGGCGTGCGTGCTAGGGTCGGTCGGCACGACACGGGAGGTCGGGATGCGCATCCATTTCCACGGCGCCGCGGGGCAGGTCACCGGATCCATGCACCTGGTCGAAACGGCGGGCAAGCCATCGGGCGGCAAGCGCGTCCTGCTCGATTGCGGCATGCAGCAGGGCAGCCGCGAAATGGAGGCCGCCAACGCCGAGCCATTCCCGTTCGAACCCGCTTCGATCGATGCCGTGGTCGTGAGCCACGCGCACATCGACCACATCGGCCGCATCCCGCAACTGGTGGCGCGCGGCTTCCGCGGCCCGATCTTCGCCCAGGAAGCCACGGCCGAACTGATGCCGATCATGCTGCTCGACGCCGCCTCGCTGGCCGAGGCCGATGCCGACCGCGCCAACCGCAAGCGCAAGCCAGGGCAACCCGAGGCGATGCCGCTGTTCACCCGCGACGACGTCGAGCGCGCGACGGGCCAGGTGCGCACGTTGCGCTACGGCGCACGGGCATCGATCCTCACCGGCGTCGAGGTCGCCTTCCGCGACGCCGGCCACATCCTCGGTTCGTCCATCGTCGAACTGTGGGCCGACGGCAGGAAACTGGTGTTCTCGGGCGACCTCGGGCCAAAGGGCACGCCGATCCTGCGCGATCCCGAGCAGGTGCGGGAAGCTGACATGGTGCTGATGGAATCGACCTACGGCGACCGCAACCACAAGGATCGCGCGGAAACGATTTCCGAGCTCGGCGGCATCCTCGAGCGCGCGTGGAAGGACGGCGGCAACGTGCTCATCCCCGCGTTCGCGGTGGGGCGCTCGCAGGAACTGCTGTACTGGTTTGCGCGCCACTGGAACGACTGGAACATGTCGCGCTGGCTGGTGTTCCTCGACAGCCCGATGGCGAACCGCGTGCTGAAGGTCTACGACCGCCACCACGAGTTGTTCGACGCCGAGGCGCAGGAGGTCTGGCGCGGCACGCCGAATCCGTTCAAGTTGCCGAACCTGCGCGCGACGACGACGGCCGAGGAATCGATGGCGATCAACCGCATCGAGCGCGGCGGCATCGTGATCGCCGGCAGCGGCATGGCCAACGGCGGCCGCATCCTGCACCACCTGCGCCACAACCTGGGCAAGCGCCAGGCGCACGTGGTGTTCGTCGGTTACCAGGCCGAGGGCACGCTGGGGCGACGGCTCGTGAACGGCGCGAAGTGGGTGCGCATCCACGGCCACGACGTGCAGGCGAACGCGCAGGTGCACACCGTCGGCGGGCTGTCCGCGCACGCGGACCAGCACGGATTGATCGAGTGGTATTCGGGATTCGATCCGCACCCGCCGCTGGCGCTGGTGCACGGCGAGGACGACGCACGCGAGGCGCTGGCCGGCGAGATCGGCCAGCGGTTCGGCGTCGAAGTCGAACTGGCGAGGCCGGGGGAGGCGCGCGAGGTCTAGAACCCGCGCCTAGGCGTCCCAGTCCGCCGCGAGGTAGCTGCGGTTGCGACCGAGCCGCTTGGCCTGGTAGAGCGCGACGTCGGCGCGTTCGAGCAGCATGCTGCTGTCGTGCTCGCGCCGCGGATCGGACGCCGCGACGCCGATGCTGACGGTGACGATCTGCGCATCGCCAGTGCCCGGGCGCGGGATCGCCAGCGCGCGCACGTCGCGGACGATGGCTTCGGCGATCCTGTGGGCCATGTGCGCGGCGGTTTCCGGGAGGATCGCCGCCAGTTCGTCGCCACCGTAGCGTGCAGGCAGGTCTCGGGGCCGGCAGACGTGGCGTTCCACCGCCTGCGCCAGCGTGCGGAGCAACTCGTCGCCCGCCTGGTGGCCGCAGGTGTCGTTGTAGTGCTTGAAATGGTCGACGTCGATGAGCAGCAGCGAGAGCGGTTTCTCGTTGCGCTTGGTCGCGAGGAATTCGCGCTTGAGGATGAGGTCGAACAATCGCCGATTAGCGAGTTGGGTGAGCGCGTCGGAGTGCGCGAGCCGGTCCGATTGGCGCATGCCATAGGCCGCGACCAGCACGAACACTAGCAGCAATGCGAAGACCGGCGCCATGGGCGGCAGCCAGGCGTGGGCGAAGTACAGCAACGCCGCGCTCGTGGCGAGGATGAGCAGGACGGCCAGCGGAATGATCCACCACGCGCGCCGCGATCGGTGATGCAGCAGCAACAACGCCGGCAGCAGCACCATCGCGAAGGCGAGCGGCAACCGCCATGCGTTCGCCACCGGTGCGATCGCGTTGCCCTGCAGGAGCATGTTGAGCAGGTTCGCCTGGTAGACGACGCCGGGCATGCGTTCGTCGCCCGCGCGCATCGGGGTGGGGACGCTGTCGCCCACGCCGCGCGCGGTGACGCCGACGAGGAGCCAGCGGTTGCGCAGCAGCGAGGCGGGCACCTGCCCGCGCATCACGTCGATGTAGGAGATCTGCTGGAATTCGCGCGACGGCGCGTAGGGCACCAGCACGCGATCGTCCTGGGTCCACAGGTACGGCGATGCCGTTTCCGGTCGTGGGTTGCGCACGCCGGGGACGGAAGCCTTGCCGGCGTGCGCCTGCGACTCGAACAGCGCCAGCGCGAATGCCGGCCAATGCGGATCGCCGAGGCCGGCGCGCAGGTAGGCGCTGCGCGACACGCCATCGGCATCGGTGTCGACGACGGTATGGCCGAGCCCGGCCGCGGCCTGCACCATTGCGCGCATCGGCAGCACTTCGACCGGCGTTCCGCCCGGTTCGAGCGGTTCCACCATCACCGGCAGGACCACGGGACCGCTGCGCTTCAAGGCGATGGCCAGCGCGCGGTCGCCGTCCGGATCGGAATAATCGGGTTCTGAGAACATGACGTCGAAGCCGATGCCCTTCGGCTGTGCTTCGCGCAGGCGGTCGAGCAGGTCCGCGTGGATGCGGCGCGGCCAGGGCCAGCGACCGAGCGCCGACAGGCTCTTGTCGTCGACCGCGATCACCACGATCCGGTCGCTCGTCGCGTGTTCGCCGTGCCCGACGACCGTGTCGTAGAACCAGTTGTCGGCGATGCGGGTGGCGCCGGAAAACACCAGCACGCACACGCAGGCGGCGATCGCGAGCGCGGCGATCAAGCCGTTGCGCCAGGAGAGCAGGGACGCAGCCATCTCAGAGCGAAAGCAACAGGATCAGGAGGCCGCCGCCAGCGGCCCACCTGCATGGCAGGCAACCGACCTTGAAGCTCTGGCCGGACCCGAACGGATGCGCGTAGCCGTCGCTGTCGACGACCTGCACCCTCGCGTGCCACGTGCCGGCGCCCAGTCCCGGCAATGCGGCCTGGTTGCCATCGATCATGCGATCGACCTCCAGCCGCGAAAAACTCGCATCGCGCGCGAGCTGGAAACGGAAGCGCTGTCCCGGCGTTCCCGCGGGCCAACGCACCTGCAGTTCACCGGCTGCATCATGCGTATCTCCGCTGATTTCCGGGCCGGTGCCTGGCGGAACCACGGCGAAATGCACGCCGTCGTTGAACGAGGAATGCCCGGTGCCATCGATCGACGCGACGCGCCATGCGTAATTCCCAGGCGGCAGCGCCTGCGGGCTGCGTAGATCCACTGCGTCGAGCTTGTCGAGGTCGACGATCGGCCGGTCGAAGCCCGCGCTGCCTGCCAGCTGGAAGCGATAACGCACGTCCGGACCCAGCGAGGCCCAGCGGAATCGCGGGCGATCCACGTCGACGGTCGCGCCTTCCGCGGGTTCGATGGCGAACGGCGGTCGCGAAGCGATCCGCGCCTCGATCGTCGCGTCGCGCCCCTCGAGTCCCTGCGCATCGATCGCGCGCACGCGGATCCCGAGCGTTCCTTGCGGCAGGCCGTCGAGCGAATCCTGCGTGCCGGCGACGACGCGGTCGTGGAGCAGGGACAGGAACGCCGGCGTGGTGCCGACCTGCACGCGATAACTTCGGGCGCCCGGAACGGAATCCCAGCGCACGACCGCGGGCGGCGCCCGGGTTTCATCCAGTTGCAGCGAAGCCGGTTCGGCGAGCAACGCCTGCGCGGCACCTGGCGTCCCCGCCGCGCCGCTGATCGTGCCCTGGTTCGGCTTGAGGACGACTTCGTGGCTCGCGCCCGCGACCTGGACATGGCCTTCGATGACCTCGACCTGCGAGCGGCCGTTGCCGCTGCCGACGCGGAAGCTGGTGCCGCGCACGCTCGACATGATGTCGGGGGTCTGGATGATGTAGTGCGATTCGGAACCGCGCAGCGATTTCACCTCGCTGCTGGCGCGCCCCTTAGGCAGGCGCATCCGGGTATCCACCATACCGGTTGCGCCATAGGCGCCGAGCTTGTCGAGCTTGAGTTCGCTGTCGGCTTCGAGCAGCAGGCGGGAGCCGTCCGCGAATTGCAGGGTAAGGTTGCCGTCGGTGGCGGTCTGCAAAGTGGTGCCGATGCCCAGCCGCATGCCTTCGGACACCGGTGTTCGATTGCCGCGCGCATTGATCGCGAACGCGCCGCCGTGGACGCCGACCACGCGCGCCTTGGCAGGTTGCTGTTTCAGCCACGCGACGGGGAATCGCATCAGCGATCCCGGTGGCAGGTGGTAGGGGTCGGCGACGCGGTTGTAGGACTGCAGGCGTTGCCAGGGGATGTCGCCGCGCACGTATTTCCCGGCGAGGTCCCAGACGGTGTCGCCCGGGCGCACGCGATAGGTCCAGTCCGCCGCGGCCACGCCGGCCGTCGCCAGCGACGCGAACAGGCCGAGCAACAAGGCCGGGGCGAAGAAGCGGCGCCGAGCGGCGGTGACGGGCGAGGTGTCCTGGGTTGTCCGGTTCGCTGTCCTTGTCACTGGCATATCCATATCCCCTGTCCGGGGCATTTTCCGCCATTTCGGCCAAGCGAGGGAGTGCCGGGGGTCGAAGCGAATCCAGGCCTCGGATATCGAAAGCGCGGGAATTCAGCACTTGGCGTCAGCCTGGAAACCTGGAAGCGGCTCGGCATCGAAGTAGAGTTGGCGAGGCCGGGTGAGACGCGGGAGGTTTAGCGAACCACCGCGATGTCATCCTGAGCGCAGCGAAGGATCTGCTTCATGGTTTGCAGGGGAAAGCAGGTCCTTCGGCTTCGCCTCAGGATGACAGGCTTCTGCTCGTCATTCCCGCGAAAGCGGGAATCGCTTCCAACGGATCATGCGAATGCACTAATGGATCAGCTCTAGATCTTCCAAGGACTTCAGATTGCGTTCTGCCGTGGCTGGGCTTGGATGATTTCCCGAAAGCGCGTCAACGAGCTCGCCGAGGTGACCGCCAATGGTTTCTTGGCTAGGGGACCACATCGTTGCGCAATCGTCTCCATATTTGAAGTAATAAACCACCCCGTCATGGCCATGTTCCCGCGCCGACATTGCATACTCAGTATTTCGATGAATCGCAGCCTTCAATCTTTCGTAAGTGCTTTCCGGCAAATTGATCTGACGAAGGATTCGCGGAGCGATTTTTTCGTTATCAATGAATTCTGGCCCGAATGCGGTCAGGCTAGGGAAGGTATATCGATCCAGATGATCCGGGTTTAATACGAAAAGATCGATGTCGGAAAATGTCGGTGCAACCAATATCATTGCTGACGAAGGTGATTGTCCTGATTGCCGAAGTTTGCGTTCGGCAGCATTGATCCAACGAACGTCGTCATAAACGCACGGCGTCAAACCACGCGATTCTTCGAAGCGCTTTTTTGCTCTCGCTTCAAGCGTCGAGGTTTTTTGATATGCCGAAAGGCGTTCATTTTGACCTTGCCTCGATGCAAGGAAACCGATCCCGGCAATCGCGAGTAGCGATAGCGAGATTGCGGCCACTCGAAATGCTCGAATATGCGCCATGCTTTTTTGCAGTAATCAAACAGCCGCAAACCCATCCCGCGTCAGGTTTTCCGGACCGCCATCGGTGCAGGCGACGTCGTCCTCGATGCGGATGCCGCCACAGGGCTTGAACTGCGCGACGCGATCCCAGTCCACGCTCGGGCCGAGGCCGCGGTCCTTGAGCTCATCGAGCAGCATGTCGATGAAGTAGAGGCCGGGTTCGATCGTCACCACCATGCCCGGTTCCAGCACGCGGGTCAGGCGCAGGTAGGGATGTCCTTCCGGCTTCGGGATGCTGCCGCCCGCGTCGGATGACATGAACCCGCCGACCTCGTGCACCTGCAGCCCGATGCCGTGGCCGACGCCGTGCGGGAAGAACGCGCTGCTGACGCCGGTTTCCACCGCGACTTCCGGCGAAACGTTGATCAAGCCGAAATCCTTGAGGATCGTCGCGATCGCGAGGTGCGCGTCGAGGTGGATCCGCTTGTAGTCGACGCCCGCGCGGACCTGCGCGCACATTTTTTGTTGCGCGGCATCCATCGCGTCGATGAGCGACTGGAAATCGTCCTGTTGCGCGGAATAGGTGCGGGTGATGTCGCAGGCATAGCCGCCGTAGCTGGCGCCTGCGTCGATCAGGAAGCTGCGGACCGGTTTCGGGGGCAGGCGGTCGCGGCGCATGTAGTGCAGGACCGCGGCGTGCTCGTTGAGCGCGACGATGTTGGTGTAGGGCAGGTCGTTCGCGTCCTGTCCCGCGGCCTGGCAATAGGCGAGGTGGATGCCGAATTCGCCGGAGCCTGCGCGGAACGCGCGTTCCGCGGCACGATGGGCGCGCACGCCAATGCGCGAGGCCTCGCGCATCATCGCGATTTCGTACGGCGTCTTGAACGCGCGCTGGTATTCGAGGTACGCGATGACCGCGTCCGGGTTGTTCGGCGCGTAGGCGCCGTACTGGCCCAGCGCGCTCTGCGCCTCGCCGAGGATGGCGCATCGCGCGGCATTGCCAGGCAGGTATTTGCGCGCCTCGTCCGGTTCGCGGATGACCACGATGTCGAAGTGTTCGACCCAGTAGCCGCTGGGCGCGGCCGGCACCACGTGCCAGTAGTCGCGTGGTTGCAGGAACACCAGCTTCGGCTTCATTCCCGGCGTGAACACCAGCCAGCTGCCGGGCGCGTCGGTGAGCGGCAGCCAGGCCTTGAATTGCGGATTCACCGCGTAGGGGTAATCGCGGTCGTCGAACAACTGGTAGTGCAGCGTTCCGCTCGGCACGACGAGGTGGTCGAAGCCGCCGCGTTCGAGCGCGGTGGTGGCGCGTTGTTGCAGGGTTGCGATGTGGTCGGCGTACAGCGCGCCGGGACGGATCGAGTTCATGTTGGCGGCTCGGCATGCAGGGGGAATGCGTTCTTGGATCGGCATTCTGCCGCAGATCGCGGGATTGTTGCGTTGACGCTCAGTTCAAGCTGAATCGGAAGGATTCCTGCGAGTGCGCCATGTGAGCAGGAAGCGCAAACCATGCAGCAACAGCGACCACCAGAGAGTGCCTATCGAGACATAGACCACAAACGATGCGAATAAGCCTGGTCCGAACGGCAGGCGATCCATTGCCAACCCGGCGAGATGCGATGAACCAATGGATGCGGGCAATGTAAGCGTGAAAATGAAAAACCAGGGCCAGCATTCCGATATTGTCGTATGGCATCGGTAGATGGCATGCGCTTCGAAGGCGCCGATCGACGACAGTACGAAAAGTACGATCAGTACAATCCGCCAGCTGATGCGCTTCGCCACCATGTGCCGTCTGGCTATTCGAACACGCCGCCCGGCGCATTGATCCAGCGCTGCAGGCGTTCGGCCTGGTCGTCGGGGATGGCGATGAAGCGCAGGCCGATCCAGAACAGCCCCGGCGTGCCGGCTTCTTCCTGCCACAACTGGTGTGCGCCGAATTCGCAATGGAAGTCGTGGCCGCCGCCGTCGTGCAGCGGGAAGCGCAGCTGGTACAGCGCATCGTCGTTGAGCGGCAGGTTGGCGATCAGCAGCATGCCGGTTTCCGACAGGTTGCCGATGCGGCCGACGACGCGTTCGGTCATCGCGTCGGTGACCAGGACGTTCTCCGACACCTTGCGGCGCGGCGCGCGGCGGAATTCGTCGATCATGCGGGTTCACCGGCGGGCGACGGGGAGCGGCCCGCGAAGCTGCGCAGCGCGTTGAGCGTCGCGTGCCAAGCGCGGTCGATGAGGCGCGCGCGTTCGGCGGTGACGACGCGCACCTGGCCGCTGGCCATCAACCGGGCCAGGCTGTCGAGGGTCTGTTCGGCCACGCGCTGGCCGCGCTGGTTCACGAACAGCGCGTTGTCGGTAACCGTGCTGTACCACGACAGGCGCCTGCGCACGGCGTCGCCCTGCTGGTTGGTGGTGAATTCGATCCAGGTGCCGTAGGGCAACTGCCGCAGGTATTCGTAGCGCGCCTGCTCGTCCTGCGTGCGCGGCGCCATCTGTTTCTTGCGCGAACTCGCGATTTCCTCGCCCAGGCGCGCGCGCGCCTTCAGCTTCATCGCCAGTTCGGTGCGCGAAGCCGGATCGTTCTCGTCGTCGTCGGTAGCGCTGGCGAGGCGGCGCGCGATCGCCGCTGCTTCCTCGCTGTGGTATCCGACCTGCGACAGCGCGGCTTCGATGCCTTCCGCCAGCGCATGGTCGGGCGCGTGCTGGCCGCCGCGGCAGCAGTTCTCGACGATCTGCCGGGTGGTTTCGGTCTTGCGCTTCCACTCGTCCGATTCGGCGCCGTGGCGCAGCAGGGTCAGGGTCAGGACGTCGGCCCAGGCCTGGTTGAGCAGCGCGCGCACGAAGTGCGGCGGGCGCTGGTCGCCGACCAGTTCGGTGATGGTGTCGATCGCGCGGCGCTTGGCGACCTCGAGTTTTTCCTTGCCGCGGGCGGCCTCGATGTGGCGGCGTTCGGCCAGCTCGGCCTTGTGGGCGATGGTGCGCAGCCGCCCCTGCAGGTCGTCGTTGGCGGCGGCGAAGACCTGCGCGTCGTCGCGGTAGTTCTTGACCACGTGCTGCACGGCATCCTGCATCGCGGGCAGCATCTGCGGGTCGACGTCGTCGCGGTCGAGCCAGCGCGCGCCGGATTCCGCGACCGTGTTCAGCAGCAGGCGCGCGGGATGGTCCTCGCGCACGAAGAATCCGCGGTCCTGCAGCGAGAGCCGCACCAGCGGCACCTGCAACTGCTTGAGCAGCGGCGCCGCGGGGGCGTCGGTGCGGATCTCGCGTTCGATCTGCCCGTACAGCATGCCGAGCAGTTCGAAGGTGTCGTTGTCCTCGCTGGACAGCGTCGCGCCCTTGCCGCGCTGCTGGCGCATCCTCGCGAGCAGGTCCTGCTTGATGTCGGCGACGCTGGCCTGCGCGCCGGGGCCGGTCGCGGGGAGTTGCTGCGGCAGCGCGGCCAGCACCTCGTTGCGCTCCAGCATCTGCAACGGCGCCTGCGGGGCGCTGCTGCGGAACTTGCCGAGCAGTTCGCGGCGCCCGGCCAGCAATTGCTGCAGCAACTCGAAGGCGGCCGTGTCCTCGGCCTGCATGCCGGCGGGGTCGGCGACCCCGAGCCATCCGGTGTGCGGACGCTGCGGATCGCGCGCCGCGCTGGCCTTGCGGCGTTGCGATGCGTCCTTCGCCGCCCCGTCCTTGCGCTTTGCTTCGGACGGATCCTGCGACGGGGATTGCGCTTGCGACTGCGATTGCGGCGCCAATGCCGCGCGTTGCTGCTGTGGTTCGCGCTTGTCGCGGGTGGAGGCCGCGACCGAGGATGGCGCGCGCATCCGCGTCGGCACGTAGCGCAACGCCGGCAACAATCCGTCCGCGGCCATCGTGGCGTTGATCATTTCGACCAGGCGCTCGTGCTCCGCCATCACCTGGCGATCGAAGGTGCGGTAGAGCAGCAGGCGCGCGTCCATCGGCAATTGCAGCGCTTCGACCGCATCGCGCAGGATCGAGCACAGCGAATGCGGGCCGCAGGGCAGGCGCTCCACGTCCAGCGCCGGCGCGGCGGCGAGCACGCCGAACCGCTGGCCGAGCAGGTGCAGGGCGAGGCTCGAGCGCGAACTGTGGCGCGAAGCGATGTCGCGCAGCACCGTCGCCTCGTCCATCTCGGAATCTTCGATGAGCGAGAGGTTGTGGCTGCCGCCGGTCCATGCGGCAGGTTGGTGCAGGATCGGCGCCACCGATTGGCCGAGTGTGGCGAGGCTGCTTTCCAGCCCGATCATGAAGCGCGGCACCAGGTCGGAGCGGTTGAGCCGCAGCGTGCGCAGGGTGTGCAGGTATTCGGATTCGATGCCCGGGTTGCGGGCATGGTCGGCGAGCCGGAACAACTGCTGCTCCAGTTCGCTGAGCATCGCCTGCAGTTGCCGCTCCAGTTCGTCCGAAGCGACGTCCATGACGTGGTCGAGGATGACCCGGACCTTGCGCGGGACGGCTGCGGAGGCGAGTCGTTGCGGTGCCTGTGCGCCCGTGGATGGAGTGGCTGGTGTCATTCGCCTCGGCACGCGTGGAATGGGCGGGATACTGACACAACCCGGGGGAGGGGGCGCATCCTGCGGTCGCCCGGGGTCAATCGTCCTCGAGGAACAGCGCGATCGCGTCGTTGGCGAAGCGCAGGCCCAGCCCGGTGGGCAGCAGGCGTTCGTCGCCCGGCTCGATCCAGCCGCGTTCCCTGGCCACCGCGAGTCGCCCCGCGATGGCCGCGCGCGGCAATCCGGTGCGTGCCTCGAACAGGGACATCGGCACGCCCGCGTTGAGCCGCAACGCATTCAACATGAAATCGAACGGCAAACGGGCCTGGTTGAGGACATCGTCGCCGCCGATGGCGGCCGCGGTGCCGGCCGAGGCCAGGTATCCGGCCGGATGCTTGACCTTCCAGCGGCGCAGCACCCGTTGCTCCGCGCCGAGGGTGAGCTTGCCGTGGGCGCCGGCGCCGATGCCGAGGTAATCCCCGAACTGCCAGTAATTGAGGTTGTGCGCGCACTGCCGGCCGGGCCGGGACCAGGCGCTGACTTCGTATTGGGCGTAACCGGCCGCGGAGAGCCGCGACTGGCAGGCTTCCTGCATGTCCCAGGCCGAATCCTCGTCCGGGATCCCGCCCGGCGGCCGGGCGGCGAACAGCGTGTTCGGCTCCAGCGTCAGCTGGTAGTGGCTGACGTGCGCTGGCCCGAGCGCGACCGCGCGTTCCACGTCCGCCACGGCCATCGCAAGGTCCTGCCCCGGCAGCGCGTACATCAGGTCGAGGTTGAAATTGTCGAAACCGGCGTCCTGCGCGGCCTTGACCGCGCGTTCCGCATCGCCGCTGGAATGGATGCGGCCGAGGCGTTGCAGGCAGCCATCGTCGAAGCTCTGCACGCCGAAGCTCAGCCGGTTCACCCCGGCCTTGCGATAGCCCGCGAACGGCCCGTGCTCGACCGTGCCGGGATTGGCCTCCAGCGTGATCTCGGCATCGGGCGCGAAACGCAGGCGCGCGCTCGCCTGCTGCAGGAAGAGGTCGATCGCCTCGGGCGGGAACAGCGAGGGCGTGCCGCCGCCGAAGAACACGCTGTGCACGGTCCGGCCCCAGGCCAGCGGCAGGTCGAAATCGAGGTCGGCGATGAGCGCATCGATGTAAGCGGCGAATGGCAATTCACCCTTGCGCTCGTGCGAGTTGAAATCGCAGTACGGGCATTTGCGCACGCACCACGGCAGGTGCACGTACAACGAGAGCGGCGGCGTCGACAACACGGTCAGCGCAACGCGGGGATGCGTTCCCGCAGGATCGCCAGCGCGCGCCCGCGATGGCTGATGGCATTCTTGACGGCCGGACCGAGTTCCGCGGCCGATACGCCGTTTTCCGGATCGAGGAACACCGGGTCGTAGCCGAAGCCGTTCGCGCCCCGGCGTTCGCGCAGGATGCGGCCTTCCCAGATGCCTTCGGCGATCAGTGGCATGGGATCGTCGGCATGGCGCACCAGCGCCAGCACGCAGACGAAGCGCGCACCGCGATCTTCGTCCGCCACGCCGTCGAGCTCGTGCAGCAGCTTGTCGATGTTCGCTTCGCTGTCGCCATGCGCGCCGGCATAGCGCGCCGAATACAAGCCGGGCGCGCCGCGCAATGCGTCGACGCACAGGCCGGAGTCGTCGCCGAGCGCGGGCAGGCCGGTCGCGCGCGATGCGTGCCGCGCCTTGAGGATCGCGTTCTCGACGAACGACAGCCCGGTTTCGTCGGCATCGCCCGCGCCGAATTCGGATTGCGCGTGCAGTTCGAAGCCGTCGCCGAGCAGCTCGCGCAACTCGGCCAGCTTGCCCCGGTTCGAGGATGCGAGGATGAGTTTCAAGCCAGCGCCAAGGCCGCCTGTTGCGCCGCGAACAGTTCTTCCGTGCCTTTCTGCGCCAGCGCGAGCAGCGCATCGAGTTCGTTGCGGCGGAAGGCATGGCCTTCGGCCGTGCCCTGCAGTTCGATGAAACCGCCGCCGTCGTTCATCACCACGTTCATGTCGGTGTCGCAATTGCTGTCCTCGGCGTAGTCGAGGTCGAGCACCGGCACGCCGCGGTACACGCCGACCGAAACCGCCGCGACCGCGCCAATGACCGGATCCTTCGCGATCTCGCGCTTCGCCTGCAGCCAGCGTACCGCGTCCACGAGCGCGACGTAGGCGCCGGTGATCGCCGCGGTGCGGGTGCCGCCGTCGGCCTGCAGCACGTCGCAGTCCAGCGTGACGGTGCGTTCGCCCAGCGCGACGCGATCCACGCAGGCGCGCAGCGAGCGCCCGATCAGGCGCTGGATCTCCAGCGTGCGCCCGCCCTGCTTGCCGCGCGCGGCCTCGCGGTCCGAACGCGTGTGCGTGGAGCGCGGCAGCATGCCGTATTCGGCGGTGATCCAGCCTTCGCCCTTGCCGCGCAGGAACGGCGGCACGCGGTTCTCCACGCTGGCGGTGCACAGCACGCGGGTGTCGCCGAACGCGACCAGTACCGAACCTTCGGCATGGCGGGTGAAGCCGCGGGCGATCGAGACGGCGCGCATCTGCTCGGGCGCGCGGCCGCTGGGTCGGGCGAAGGACATGTCGGATCCGGAAAAGAACGGCGCGCTAGATTACCATTCGCTTCCCAAGGGCCCGGCCGAATCGCATGCCGATCCGCAGCATGACCGCCTTCGCCTCCGGCGAGCGCAGCACCGAATGGGGCACGCTCGGCTGCGAACTGCGCGCGGTCAACCATCGCTTCCTCGAGGTCGGCACGCGGCTGCCGGACGAACTGCGCGCATCCGAGCCCGCGCTGCGCGAACGCATCGCTGCGCGGGTATCGCGCGGCAAGCTCGACCTCGCGATGCGCCTGCGCACCGCGACCGACGGCGACGCATTGCAGGTCGACGACGCCGTGGTCGATCGCCTCGGCGACCTCGCGCGGCGCATGGATGGGCGCTTCCCCGGCATGCGCGTGGATTTCGCGCAACTGCTGCAGCTGCCGGGCGTGCTGCAGTCGCACGCGGTGGACTCCGAGGCGCTGCAGGCCGCGGCGCTGTCGTTGCTCGATTCCGTGCTCGGCGATTTCCTCGCCGCGCGCGAACGCGAAGGCGCGAAACTCGCCGCCGCCATCTCCGAACGCGCGGACGCCATCGCCAGGATCTCGGGCGAAGTGCGCACGCTGGTGCCGCAGATCCGCGCCGGGCAGCGGCAGAAACTGGAAACGCGCCTGGCCGAACTCGGTTCCTCGCTCGATCCCGGCCGGCTTGAACAGGAACTGGTGATCTGGCTGCAGAAGCTCGACGTGGACGAGGAACTCGACCGCCTCGACAGCCATCTCGATGAATTGCGTCGCGTGCTGGAGCAGCGGGAACCGGTCGGGCGCCGGCTGGATTTCCTTTTGCAGGAATTCAACCGCGAGGCCAACACGCTCGGCAGCAAGTCGGTCGACGTGCGCAGCACCAACGCCGCGGTGGAACTGAAGGTGCTGATCGACCAGATCCGCGAGCAGGTGCAGAACATCGAATGAGCGACATCGTGCCCGGAACGCTGTTCATCGTCGCCGCGCCCTCGGGTGCGGGCAAGTCGAGCATCGTCAACGCGGTGCTGGCGCGCGACCCGCGCCTGTGCCTGTCGATCTCGTTCACCTCGCGCCAGCCACGTCCGGGCGAACGCCATGCCGAGCACTACCACTTCATCTCGGTGGACGAGTTCAAGGGGATGATCCGCAACGGCGACTTCTTCGAGTACGCGCAGGTGCACGGTGACTGGAAGGGCACCGCCCGGCAGTCGGTGCTGCCGCAGCTGGCCGCCGGCAAGGACGTGGTGCTGGAAATCGACTGGCAGGGCGCTCGGCAGGTGCGGGAGCAGGTGAAGGACGCGATCGGCGTCTTCATCCTGCCGCCTTCGCGCGGCGCGCTGGAGCAGCGCATGCGCTCGCGCGGGCAGGACAGCGAGGAAACTATCCGCCGCCGCCTCGCCGCCGCGCGCGAGGAGATGAGCCATTACGACGAGTTCGACTACGTAGTAGTGAACGAGGTGTTCGACGACGCGGTGGACGAGGTCTGCGCGATCATGGCGGCCAGCCGCGCCCGGATCGAGGTGCAGCGGAGGGACCACGCGGCCCTGATCGAGGAATTGCTGCGCGATCCATAGGACGGCCCAAGCCCGCCACCGTCCCCCGGGACCGGTCGCCGGGCTCCCCAGGCCGGTCTGGACCCAGCCTAAGCCATTGATTCCACAGGACGAGGCTTGCGCCAGCCCTGGTCCGTCCCTATCATCCGCTTCCCCCTGTCTTTTGAATCGACGGCCTGACCGGCCGCCGGGAGAGTTATGGCCCGCATTACCGTGGAAGATTGCCTGGAAGTGGTCGACAACCGCTTCGAACTCGTGATGATGGCCGCCAAGCGCGCGCGCCAGCTGGCCAACGGCGTCGATCCGCAGATCGACAACAGCGAATCCAACGACAAGCCGACCGTGCTCGCCCTGCGCGAAATCGCGGCCAGCGCCATCGACCAGGACTACATCGACGCGGTCGACAAGTCCGAGCGCGAGCGCAAGGAGCGCGAGGCGCTGGAATGGGCCGCGGCCGAAGTGGTCGCCGGCGACGACGACATGAAGGGCGACGACTGAGTCGGGTCATCCGGCTACGGTTCCGCCCGAACGGCCCCGCGAGGGGCCGTTTTCGTTTGCCGGCCCGGCCCACGCCGTCGTAGGCTCGGGGCATGAGCGATCCGGCGCATGTCGAACAGCGCAACCAAGCCGCCGCGGCACCGGCCGAACCGGTGCCCGACTACGTCGCCGCGCTCGAATCGGCCGCCGATTACCTGACCGACGACCAGCATCTGCAGTTGCGCCGCGCCTGGGCGGTCGGCGCCGCCGCCCACGCCGGGCAGACGCGCAAGTCGGGCGAGCCCTACATCACCCATCCGGTGGCGGTGGCGAAGGTGCTGGCCGATCAGGGGCTGGACGTGGAGACGCTGGTCGCGGCGATCCTGCACGACACCATCGAGGACACGCCGCTCTCGCGCGAATCCATCGCCAGCGAATTCGGCGAAACCGTGGCCGAGCTGGTCGAGGGCGTCACCAAGCTGGACAAGCTGCACTTCGCCGATCGCCAGGAAGCCGCGGCCGAGAGCTTCCGCAAGATGCTGCTGGCGATGGCGCGCGACCTGCGCGTGATCCTGATCAAGCTCGCCGACCGCCTGCACAACATGCGCACGCTCGGCGCGCAGTCGCCGGAAGCGCGCACGCGCATCGCGCGCGAGACATTGGAGATCTACGCGCCCATCGCCCAGCGCCTGGGCATGAACCTGATCAAGGCCGAACTGCAGGACCTCGGCTTCAAGGCGCTGTATCCGCTGCGCCACCGCGTGCTCGAACGGCGCATCCGCACCGAACCGCTGGTGCGGCGCGAGGCGCTGGCCAAGATCGAGGCGCAACTCGCGCAGCGCCTGACCAAGGAAGGCCTGCACTACCGGCTGGTCAGCCGGATCAAGTCGCCGTGGAGCATCTATTCGAAGATGCGCAACGAAGGCAAGAGCTTCGACCAGGTCATGGACGTGTTCGGCTTCCGCATCGTGGTCGGCTCGGTCGCGGAGTGCTACCACGCGCTGGGCGTGGTGCATGCGGCGTTCAAGCCGCTCGACGGGCGCTTCCGCGACTTCATCGCCATTCCCAAGGCCAACGGCTACCAGTCGCTGCACACGGTGCTGTTCGGCCCCTACGGTTCGCCGATCGAGGTGCAGATCCGGACCACGGAAATGGACCTCATCGCCGAACGCGGCATCGCCGCGCACTGGGCGTACAAGCACGACGGCGGCATGGCCAACAGCGCGCAGACGCGCGCGCACGCATGGATCGCCAACCTCATCGAATCGCAGCGTTCGGCCGGTTCCTCGCTGGAATTCCTCGAGAACGTCAAGGTCGACCTGTTCCCGGACGAGGTCTACCTGTTCACGCCCAAGGGCGACATCATGTCGCTGCCACGCAATTCCACCGCGCTCGACTTCGCCTACGCGGTGCACACCGACGTCGGCAACCACGCGGTCGCCGCGCGCGTGGACAAGAAGCTGGTGCCGCTGCGCACCAAGCTCGCGAGCGGGCAACGCGTGGAGGTCATCACCGCGCCGTCGGCCGCGCCCAAGCCGCAATGGCTGGAGTTCGTCGCCACCAGCAAGGCGCGCACAGCGATCCGCCACCAGTTGAAACAACTGCAGCACGAGGACGCGGTCGAACTCGGGCACCGCATGCTCGACCGCGCGCTGGAAGGACTCGGTACCTCGCTCGACCGCTTGCCGTCGGCACGGCTGGACGGCTACCTCGCCGAACACCGCTACCCGCGGCTGGAAGCATTGCTGCACGACATCGGCCTCGGCAACCGCATGCCGGCGCAGGTCGCGCAATCGCTGGCGCGCAGCGCGGCGGAAACCGCCGACCTGCTCGCGCCGCAGCCCCCGCGCGGCAACGAGAAGATCCTGATCACCGGCGCCGAGCGCGGCGTGGTCACCTTCGCCAATTGCTGCACGCCGATCCCCGGCGACGAAATCATGGGCTACCACACCGCGGGCAAAGGCATTGTCGTGCACCGAATGGATTGCCCGAACGTCGCCGACTACCGCAAGTCGCCCGAGCGCTGGGTGCCGATCGGCTGGGACCGCAACGTCGAAGGCTATTTCCAGGCGCTGCTGCGGGTCGAGGTGAACAACCAGCCCGGCGTGCTCGCCCAGGTCGCGGCCGCGATCGCGCAGGCCGAGTCCAACATCGACCGCGTCGACTACATGGAACGCGACGCGCGCATCGCCGCGATCCGCTTCGCCATCGAAGTCGGCGACCGCAAGCATCTCGCCGAAGTCATCCGCAAGGTGCGCAGGCTGGCGGTCGTGCACGGCGTGCAACGCCTGTAGGAGCGCACCGAGGCTGCAAGCCGAGGGGCGCGATCTTCTCGGGTTTTCTGTCGCGCCCCTGCGGTGCGCTCCTACAATGGGTGCATCCACCGGAGAATTCGAAATGCCCCGCACACCCATCCATTCCGACCACGCGCCCGCGGCCATCGGTCCGTATTCGCAGGCGGTGCGCGCCGGCGACACGGTCTACCTGTCCGGGCAGATCCCGCTCGATCCGGCGACCGGGAATCTCGTCGAAGGCGACATCGCGACGCAGGCGCGGCGCGCGTTCGACAACCTCAAGGCGGTATGCGAAGCCGCCGGCGGTTCGCTGGGCGACGTGGTGCGCGTGGGCCTGTACCTCGTCGACCTCGGCCAGTTCGGCGAGGTCAACGCGGTGATGGCCGAATATTTCGAAAGCCCGTACCCGGCGCGTTCGACCGTCGAGGTGTCCGCCTTGCCGAAGGGCGCGGTCTTCGAAGTCGACGCGGTGATGGTCGCCGGCTGATCAACCCCGCCGCGCGCGCGCGGCGCTCGGGGGCGTGCCGGTCCAGCGCTTGAAGGCGCGGCGGAATTCGCGCGGGTCGCGGAAACCGATCTGCGCGCCGACCGCGGCGATGCTCAGTTTCGGCTCCTGCAACAGGGCCAGCGCGCGTTCGATGCGCAGGCGGTCGTGGATGGCGTGGAAGCTGGTGCCTTCCTGGCTGAGCTGGCGGCGCAAGGTGCGTTCGCTGACATGCAGGCGCTCGGCGACCGCGGCGAGCCGGGGCTCTTCGGCCAGGGCTCCGCCGAGCAGGCGCGCCACTTCCGCGGCGATGCCGGCGCGCTGCTCGATCTGCAGCATCTGCGCCTCGCACAGCGCCAGCACCTGCCACGACGCGGTCGGGTTGTGGGTGCGCAGCGGCAGCGCCAGCACCCGTGCATCCAGCAGCAGCCGGGTCTGCGCCTGTTCGAAGGCGAGCGGGCAGGCGAACACCTCGCGGTAGCGCGCGACGTGCGCGGGCGCCGGATACGCGAATTCGAGCGCAACCGGATGCAGCGTTTCCCCGAGCAGGCCGCAGGCCAGCGCGAGGCAACTGCTGAGGAATTCCTCGGCGACGAAATGTTCGATGGCGGCGCTGCCGGCGATGCGCTCGGCACCCAGCGCGAGCACGCCAGGCCGCGGCGGCGGCAGTTCGACGAAGCGCATCAGGCCGCCGATCACCGGGGTGAAGCGCAATCCGATCTGCAACGCTTCGCCGAAGGTGGCGGCGGTGCTCATCGCCAGCCCGACCAGCCCGAAGTTGCCGATGTGCTGGTGGCGGCCGAGTTGCAGGCCGACATCCGCCGGCAGGCTTGGCAGGGCACGTTCGACGATCGTGGCGGCGAGGTCGACCGGTACGCGGGCGTCCGCGGCTTCCAGGTCGCGGCGTGCCAGCCCGGTGCCGGACAGCCACGCCGAAGTCGGCGCGCCGACGGCATCGGCGGCGGCGAACAGGCCGAGCAACAGCGAAGGAACGAGCGTCGGTTCGTTCGGCCTGGGCGGGCGCGGCGTCGACATGGCGGGGATTCGGTCTCGAACGGGTTGGCCGGAAATCCCCCCTAGTGTGCCGCAATCGCCCTCGCCGCTGCGGGCCACAGGCGGGAGACTCGATGCATCGAGGCGGCATGGGCCGCACCATGAGGGAGAGTCATGGCGTCGATCGTTTCGAAACGCGCATCGGTCCTGGTGCTGGCGATCCTGGCCGCGGCCTGTGGCCGCGGCGAACAGGCAGGCCATGTCGCCACGCCGGAAGTGGCGGCCGGCGATGCCGCGTTCGCCGACCAGTTCCGCGAAAAGCTGCTCGACGCCAAGCCCGGCGACGTGATCGAAGTGCCGGCGGGCAAGTTCAGCTTCGACCGCAGCCTCACCTTGCGCGCCGACGGCGTGACCATCCGCGGTGCCGGGCCGGACAAGTCGGTGCTCAGCTTCAAGGGCCAGAAGGCCGGCGCGGAAGGCCTGCTGGTGAACGCCAGCGGCTTCACCATCGAGAACCTCGCCATCGAGGACAGCAAGGGCGACGGGCTCAAGGTCAACGAAGGCGAGAACATCACCATCCGCAACGTGCGGGTGGAATGGACCGGCGGCCCGAAGACGGGCAACGGCGCCTACGGCCTGTATCCGGTGAAGACGCGCAACGTGCTGATCGAGAACTCGGTGGCGATCGCCGCCGCGGACGCGGGCATCTACGTCGGCCAGTCGCGCGACGTCATCGTCCGCAACAGCCGCGCCGAGTACAACGTGGCCGGCATCGAGATCGAGAACACGATCAACGCCGACGTGTACGACAACGTCGCCACCCACAACACCGGCGGCATCCTCGTGTTCAACATGCCGGCGCTGTCGCAGCAGGGCGGCAACATCCGCGTGTTCCGCAACAAGGTGGTGGCGAACGACACCGAGAACTTCGGCGCCAAGGGCACGCCGGTGGCGAGCGTGCCGGCCGGCAGCGGCGTGGTGGTGAATTCCAACGACGACGTCGAGATCTTCGACAACGACATCAGCGACAACAAGACCGCCAACATCATCGTGTCCAGCGTGTATTCCACCGGCTACAAGAACGACCAGGCGGCCAGCGGCTTCGATCCCTATCCCGAGCGCGTCAACGTGTACGCGAACCGCCTCTCCGGCGGCGGCGACGCGCCGGACGGGCTCGACCTGAAGGCGCTGAAGCTGGCGGCGTACGGCATCGGCGGGCGCTTCCCGGACGTGCTGTTCGACGGTTACGTCAACACGACGCGCAAGGAAGGTCCGCAGATCTGCCTGCGCGATGTGTCCGGCGTGCTCAACGCCGACGGCCCCGGCGGCTACAAGAACCCGCTCAAGGACGCGAAGCCCTACGACTGTACCTTGCCGAAACTGCCGGCGGTCGACCTCAAGCGCGGTTGATGGTGCGTCGTTCCGCCGCGATCGCCGCCGTCCTGTGCCTGGCGGCCTGCGCCCGCGCGCCGCAGCCGGTGCATTTCTTCGCCGCAGGCCAGCCGCAATCGCTGGCCGACTGGCACGTGCTCGACGTGCGCGACGGCAAGCTCGCCTTGAACGACGGCGTGCTGCCCTACGACCTCGCCACGCCGCTGTTCACCGATTACGCGCACAAGCTGCGCACGGTATGGATGCCGAAAGGGAAGGCCGCGCGCTACAGCGCCGGCGAGGAATTCGATTTCCCGGTCGGCACCATCTTCAGCAAGACCTTCTATTACCCGCGTGGCGAAGGCGATGCAGTGTTGCGCAGCGCCGACGACGGCCCCGACCTGCGCGGCGGCGGGCTCGATCTGTCGAAGATGCGCCTGGTCGAAACGCGCTTGCTGGTGCGGCGCAAGGACGGCTGGGTCGCCTTGCCTTACGTCTGGAACGCCGCGCAGACCGAAGCGAGCCTCAAGCGCGGCGGCGAACTGGTGCCGCTCACCCTGGTCGCGATCGATGGTTCGCGCGAACAGGCCGAATACGAAGTGCCGGACCAGAACCAGTGCGGCGGTTGCCACGGCACCGACACGACGAGCAAGGCACTGCATCCACTCGGGCCGAAGGCGCGCCACCTCAATCGCGATTTCGCCTACGCGCAAGGCAGCGAGAACCAGCTCGTGCGCTGGACGCACGCGGGCTTCCTGGCCGGCGCGCCTGCGCCGCAGTCGGCGCCGCGCGATGCGGACTGGCGCGATCCGTCGCAACCGCTGGAGGCGCGCGCGCGCGCCTACCTCGACATCAACTGCGGCCATTGCCACAGCCCGAGGGGGCCGGGCAACACCTCGGGCCTGTGGTTGAACGCGGCGACGAACGAACCGCTGCGGCTGGGCCGCTGCAAATTGCCGATCGCGGCGGGCATGGGCACCGGCGACCGCCGCCACGACGTCGTGCCGGGGAAACCCGACGCCTCGATCATGCCGTTCCGCATGGCCAGCGACGATCCCTCGGTGATGATGCCGGAACTGGGACGTAGCGTCGTCCACGACGAAGGGGTACAACTGATCCGCGACTGGATCGCCGCGATGCAGGGCAATTGCGGTCCGGAGGAAACCGACACGATCCCGATGTAATCCGTTCCATCCGAAAACGCCTAGCGAAGGGGAGCCGCAATGACGTTCAAGACCCGGAAACTCGCCATCTGCCTGCGCCGCGCGATCTTCGCGGCCGCCTTGTCCGCCAGCGGCGCCGCGTTCGCGCAGGATGCGCCGCAACCCGCGGCCGATGATCCGCAGGACGCGGCGACGCTCGACACGATCACCGTGACCGCGCAGAGCCGCGAACAGCAGTTGCAGGACGTGCCGATCGCATTGCAGGTGGTGAACAAGGCCTTGCTCGACGATGTCGAGGCCGAGGACCTCGGCGACATCGATTCCTTCGTGCCCGGCCTGGTGGTGGATGGCGTGCAACCGACGCAGCCGACCTTCGGCCTGCGCGGCATCAGCACCGACGACTTCGGCATCGGCACCGATCCGGCGGTGGGCATCTACGTCGACGGCGTCTATGGCGGGCGCGGCGGCGGCGTGCTGCTGCCCTTCGTCGACGTGGAGCGGATCGAAGTGCTCAAGGGCCCGCAAGGCACGCTGTTCGGGCGCAACACCGCGGCCGGCGCGATCTCGCTGATCACGCGACGCCCGCAGGACGATGTGGAAGCGCGTGGCCGCGTGCGCATCGGCGACTACGGCAAGCGTTACGCCGACGCGATGTGGAACATCCCCACCGGCGACAACTCGGCGTTGCGCATCAATGCGCTGATCAACCACAGCGACGGCTGGGTCCAGGACGGCGCCACCGGCAAGGACCTGGGCGGCGAGAATTCCTGGGCCTCGCGCGTGGCGTGGCAGGTGCATTTCGGCGACGCCACCACCGCGCTGCTGAGCTGGGACCACGAGAGCCTGGACCAGAACGGGCGCGTGACCACCGGGATCGTGCCGCTGCCGCCGTTCCCTTCGCGGCCGCCGGCGCCGGCCACGCCGGACGAATACCTCGACCCGCGCAAGCTGCAGACCTTCAGCGACACGCCCAGCGCCGAGTGGCGCACCTTCGACGGCGTGACCGCGATCGTCGACCACGCGTTCGGCTGGGGCACGCTGACCTCGACCACCTCGTGGCGCCAGTACGATTCGCTTAACCACACCGAGGAGGACGGCACCAACCGCGCCGACCTCTACGTCGATTCGCAGAACACCGAAGGCAACAGGAGCCTCTACCAGGAGTTCAAGCTCGCCGGCAGCAACGACCGCATCGACTGGGTGGCGGGCGCCAGCTATTTCGACGAGGACGCGCACCAGACCAGCGAGGTCAACACCAACACCTCGGCGGTGGACAACATCGTCCGCAACCTCGGCATCGCGCCGACGCCGGACGGCAGCCTGTTCGCCTTCACCACGATGCTGGCGCAGAACTTCGGCATCCCGGTCGACCTGACCGGGCAGGCGTGGCACGAGCAATTCCAGAACACCCTGCGCACGCGCTCGTACGCGGGCTTCGGCGACGTGATCTGGCACGCGACCGACAAGCTCAACCTCACCTTCGGCCTGCGCTACACGCACGATGCCAAGGACTTTACCTGGCTCAACAACACGCGCGACGCCCCGGGGCTGGACGCGCAACTGGATCTGCTCGAATCGCTCGGCTTCTTCGATGCCATCAACCAGGCCGGCGTGCCGATCACGCGGCAGACGCTGACCTTCGACATGGCCTTCATCGATCCGCCGGCGATGGCGAACAAGGGCGTGCTCAACCGCGCGTCGAAGGCGTGGAACGACCTCAGCCCGCGCTTCGTCGTCGATTACCACTTCAACGACAAGAGCATGGTGTTCGCGTCGCTGGCCAAGGGCTACAAGGCCGGCGGCTACAACGCGCTGCAGATCGGGCCGGCGTTCGACAACGAGGAAGTGTGGAACCTGGAGACCGGCATCAAGCAGTCGTTCGGCCGCCTGGCCTACAACGCCTCGCTGTTCTACTACCGCTACGACAACCGCCAGTCGGTACGGCTGATCGACCCCGATCCGAACAACCCGACCGACATCCCGCGCTTCGTCATCGACACCGGCAACCTCAAGGCCTGGGGCGTGGACTTCGACGCGGCGTGGAAGGTGACCGATGCGTTCCGCCTGGACATGGCCGCCGAGTGGATCGATTCCACCTACCGCGACTACACCACGCCCGAAGGCGTGAACCTGGACGGGCAACCGACCGGCGAGCCGCATTTCTCGGCATCGCTCGGTGCCAGCTATCGCTTCGACCTCGGCGATGGCGGTGCGCTGCGCCTGTCCGCGCGCCACGCCTACCGCGGCAAGTCGCGCTGCAACGAAGGTTCCAGCCTGCAGGGCAACTGCGGCATCAGCGAACTGCTGAACGTGGGCGAATCCCAGCAACGCACCGACCTGCGCGTGGCGTGGACCTCGGTGAACGGCCTGTGGGAAATCGCTGCCTACGGCAACAACGTGTTCGACAATCGCTACGTCACCGGCTTGAACACCTACGGCAAGGACGTGCTCGGGGTGGTCGGCGCGATGGTCAGCGAACCTCGGACCTACGGCGTGGAACTGACGGTCCGCTACTGATCCGGGCCATCGCGGAATGCGCCGCGGTTCCGCCGCGGCCGCATTCCGGTCATGCTTGGCGCATGCCAAAGCGATCCGGCGGCGTCGCCGTCGACTTCAACCAGCAACCGCTCGCCGCCTTGCCCGGCATCGGTCCGCGCGTCGCGGAAAAATTCGCCGCGCGCGGGCTGGAAACCGTGCAGGACCTGTGGCTGTGGCTGCCGCGCGGCTACGAGGACCGCACTGCGTTGACGCCGATCCGCGCGTTGCAGGCCGGCGTGGCGGCGCAGGTGCAGGGCAGGGTCGAGGCGGTCGAGCGCGGATTCCGTTATCGCCCGCAATTGCGCGTGGCCATCGGCGACGAGTCGCGTTCCACCCTGGTGTTGCGCTTCTTCCATTTCCGCGCGCAGCAGGTGGCGCAGTTCGCGCCCGGCGCCATCGTGCGCTGCTTCGGCACGCCGCGTCCCGGCGCGCACGGGCTGGAGATGGTGCACCCGAGCTATCGCGTGCTCGAAGCCGGCGAATCGCCATTGGGCGATGCGCTGGATCCCGTGTATCCGCAGGTCGAAGGCATCGGTCCGGCGACGCTGCGCAAACTGGTCGGGCTCGCGCTGGACCGACTGCCGGACGCGGCTTCGCTGGAACTGCTGCCGCTAGGACTGCTCGAAGGCTTCGGCCTGCCTGGATTGCGCGAATCGCTGCTGGCGCTGCATCGGCCGCCGCGCGACGCCGACGTCTCCGCGCTGCACGCCGGCACGCATCCCGCGCAACGCAGGCTCGCGCTGGAGGAGTTGTTGGCGCACCAGCTGAGCCTGCGCCGCCGCCGCATCGCGCTGCAGCGCCGCGCTTCGCACGCACTGGAGGCGAAAGGAGCCTTGGTCGAACGCCTGCGTGCATCGCTGCCGTTCGCGTTGACCGATGCACAGCAACGCGTGTTCGCCGAAGTGCGCAGCGACCTCGCGCGCCCGCATCCGATGCTGCGGCTGGTGCAGGGCGACGTTGGCAGCGGCAAGACCGTGGTCGCGGCGATGGCCGCGCTGCAGGCGATCGAATGCGGCAGGCAGGCCGCGCTGATGGCGCCGACCGAACTGCTCGCCGAGCAGCATCTCGCGAACCTGAAATCCTGGCTGGAACCGCTGGGCGTGCGGGTCGGCTGGCTCGCCGGCAAGGTCGGCGGCAAGGCGCGCGCGCAGGTGCTGGCCGATGCTGCGTCCGGCGACGCGCAATTGCTGGTCGGCACCCATGCATTGATGCAGGAGGGAGTGGAATTCCACGACCTCGCCCTCGCCATCGTCGACGAGCAGCACCGCTTCGGCGTGCACCAGCGCCTCGCGCTGCGCGACAAGGGCGGTGCCGGCAATCGCGTTCCGCACCAGCTCGTCATGACCGCGACGCCGATCCCGCGCACGCTGGCGATGAGCGCCTACGCCGACCTCGACGTGTCTTCCATCGACGAACTGCCGCCGGGGCGCACGCCGGTGCAGACCGTGGTGCTGAGCGGCGAGCGCCGGCCGGAACTGGTCGAACGCATCCGCGCCGCCTGCGCCGAGGGCCGGCAGGCGTACTGGGTGTGCACCGTCATCGACGATTCCGAGGAAGTGGTCGCGCAGGCCGCGCAGACCACTTACGAAAGCCTGGTCGCGGCGCTGCCGGAATTGCGCGTCGGGCTGGTGCACGGGCGCATGAAGCCGGCGGAGAAGCAGTCGGTGATGCGCGCGTTCAAGCAGGGCGACATCCACCTGCTGGTCGCGACCACGGTGATCGAGGTCGGCGTCGACGTGCCCAACGCCTCGCTGATGATCGTCGAGAACGCCGAACGCCTCGGCCTCGCGCAATTGCACCAGCTGCGCGGGCGGGTAGGGCGGGGCAGCGCGCGTTCGAGTTGCGTGCTGCTGTACCAGCCGCCGCTGTCGGCGATGGCGAAACAGCGGCTGGAGACTTTGCGCGAAACCAGCGACGGCTTCCGTATCGCCGAAAAAGACCTGCAACTGCGCGGCCCCGGCGAACTGCTCGGCACGCGCCAGACCGGGCTCGCCGCGTTCCGCGTCGCCGACCTCGCCCGCGATGCCGACCTGCTGCCGCAGGTACGCGCCATTGCGGATCGGCTGATGGCGGAATCGCCCGCACTCGCCGATCGCATCGTCGCGCGTTGGGTCGGCGCCGCGGCGCGATATGCTTCGGCTTGATGCGGCGTCAAGCGATGGTTCGATGCCGCGGTCACAGCGAGGAGTGCGCGAACGTGGCGGGTCCGTCAAGTGCATTGCAAGCTTGTCCGATGTTGCAAAGCGTTGCGCCGGAGCAGCTCCGTCGCGACTGTCCGTCGGCACGAGTCGTGACGGTGCGGCATCGCGGCGTGGTCTACCGGCAAGGCGAGCCGGTGCGAAGCGTCTTTTGCGTGCTGGAAGGGCAGGCGACCTTGTCCAGGCTGCGGCCGGACGGGACCGCGCTGACCATCGCAGCGCTTGGCTCGGGGGATTTTTTCAGTCCGGGCCTTGGTGCCGCCACCATGGCCGAAGACACGGCGCGGGCCAAGGGCAGCCTGTCGGTATGGCGGGTGCCGATCGATGAATTCCGCCAGCTGTTGCTGCACTGTCCCGCGGTCGCCTGGGATTTTTCCGTCATGCTTGCGGAGCGCCAGCAGAGGTTGCAGCGCAAGCTCGAAAGCTTTGCTTTCAAGCGCACCGAGGTCAGGCTGGCGGAGACATTTCGTGAACTATCCGGTGGGTTTTCCACCCGTTGCGAACACGGCTTCGGCCAGCATCTTCGCTTGACCCAGCAGGAGCTGGCCGATCTGGTGGGTGCAAGCCGGCCAGTGGTGAGCACGATCCTCAACAAGCTTCGCGACCAGGGCGTGCTTGGCTACAGCCGTGAATACGTGTGCGTTCGCGGGATCGAGGATATCGAGAAGCTGATCGACGCGTGAAATCGCGGCGAACTGTCAGCTGCGGAACAGACGCAACCCCCATGCCTGACTAGCCTGCACGCGGCTCCGGTTGCGGAGCTTCGGCGTGGCGATTCCACGCGCAATGCTGGAGAGCAGGATGAACAAGGCATATCTCGAAATCACGCTGAAGGTGGACATGGGAAATCGCGCGCAGGCCGGCGCGGTGTACGCGAAGTACAAGCAATCGTTCCTGCAGACGATTCCCGGTGCGGAATCCAAGGAACTGTTGATTCGCGAAGAAGACGTCCAGGTCCTGCACGGTTTCGATACGCAAGCTGCGGCAGTCGGCTACCTGCAAAGCGCACTGTTCGGCAACGACGTGGTGAGGGAGCTGAAGCCCTTGTTGGCAGCCGACCCGGAAATCCGGATCTACGAACGCCACTGAGGGCGGCCACCCGGCTCGGCGGTCGGCGTTTTCGCGTCGCCGCCGGGCCGGCGGCGTGCCGTGGCTGCGTGTTACCGGCAGCCAGGCGACCGGGCCGGATATAGTCGGCCCATGACCGACAAGATCCCGCTCTACATCGACACCGATCCCGGCGTGGACGACGCGCTCGCCCTCCTGATGGCGTTCGATTCGCCCGCGCATGAAGTCGTCGGACTCGGCATCGCCGCCGGCAACGTCGGCCTCGAGCACACCGTGCGCAATGCGCTGAAGTTGTGCGAGGTCGCCAATCGCGACGACGTGCCGGTATTCGCCGGTTGTCCCGCGCCGCTGCTGCATGCCGCGCCGGATGCGGCCAACGTGCACGGCAACGACGGTTTCGGCGACGTCGGCTATGCACCGGCCGCGCGCAGCGCGGATGCCGAACACGCCGCGCTGGCGCTGCTGCGGCTGTCGCACGAACATGCCTGCAGGCTGCTGCTGGTGGCGCTGGGGCCGCTGACCAACATCGCCCTGGCCCTGAAGCTCGACCCGAGCCTGCCGGAGCGCATCGGCCGCTTCGTGGCCATGGGCGGCGCGGTCACCGGTCACGGCAACATCACCCCGGTGGCCGAGTTCAATGTCTATTTCGATCCGGAGGCCGCGCACCTGGTGTTCACCGGCTTCCAGCGCTTCGACCTGTCCGACTGGGAAGCGACGATGCGCCACGGCTTCGCCCACGCCGGCATCGATGCCTGGGTCGCGGCCGATTCGCCGCGGGCGCGGTTCTACGATGCGATTTCCGCCCACACCCGGCGCTGGGCCGCGCAGCGGCGCGGCGAACTGTGGCATTCGGCCGATGCGCTGGCGATGGCCTGGGCGCTGGCCCCGGAGGGCGCGAGCCGGATCGAGGAACGGCCGGTGGCGGTGGACATCGGCCAAGGCCAGGCCCGCGGCCTGACCGCGGTGGACTGGGACCGGCGCGGCGGGGCGCAGGACAACGCCCGGATCCTGCTCGATTACGACCAGGCCGCGTTCGAGGCCCGGGTGCGGGCGGCGCTCGCCGCTGCCTGAAGGGCCGGTCGGGCGGATTTGCCTTGGCCGGCGCGGCCCCCTACAATGCCCGGCTTTCCCGCTTCTTCATCCCGGTAGCCGCCATGAAGGCCGACATCCATCCCGATTACCACGACGTCGTGTTCCAGGACGTCACCTCGGACTTCAAGTTCCTGACCCGCTCGACCCTTGGCAGCAAGGAAACGATCAAGTGGGAAGACGGCAACGAGTACCCGTTGATCAAGGTCGAAATCTCGTCGGCCACGCATCCGTTCTACACCGGCCAGAACCGCGTGGTGGACACCGCCGGCCGCATCGACAAGTTCAAGAAGCGCTACGCCGCGAAGTAAGCCCCGCGCTTCCGCCGGCAATGCCTCCGACGGCCGCGAAAGCGGCCGTCGTCGCGTCCGGGCCACGGTTCCAAACGCGCGTTTGGCCTATGCGATAATCCCCGGCTTACGCGACGCACCCCCCACCGCGTCGCCGAGGAGAGTGCGCCCGTGTCCGACCCGAAAGACGCCACCCTGACCGTCGGCGACAAGTCCGTCGCCCTGCCGGTGATCCGGCCCACGCTCGGCAACGATTGCATCGACATCGCCAGGCTGCCGAAGGAAACCGGCTGCTTCACCTACGACAACGGCTTCACCGCGACCGCGGCCTGCCGTTCGGCCATCACCTACATCGATGGCGACGCGGGCGTGCTGATGTACCGCGGCTACCCGATCGAGCAGCTGGCCAAGCAGTCGAGCTTCCCCGAGGTCGCCTACCTGCTGATGAACGGCGAACTGCCGTCGAAGGACCAGCTGTCGGCGTTCGAGGACGAGGTCACGCACCACTCGATGCTCAACGAGCGCTTCAAGCAGTTCACCGAAGGCTTCCGCTACGACGCGCACCCGATGGCGATGATGATGGGGATGCTCGGTTCGATGGCGAGCTTCTACCACAACGACCACGACTACGAGGATCCGGAACAGCGCCGCCTGGCCGCGATCCGGGTCGTCGCCAAGGTGCCGACCATCGCCGCGCTGTGCTACCGCCACCGCATCGGCTTCCCCAGCGCCTATCCGCGCAACGACCTCCCGTACGTGACCCGCTTCCTGCACCAGATGTTCGAGGTGCCCAGCGAGCCGCTCAAGCTCAATCCGGTCGCGGCCAAGGCGCTCGACCTGCTCTTCATCCTGCACGCCGACCACGAGCAGAACGCGAGCACCTCGACCGTGCGCCTGGTCGGGTCCACCGGCGCCAATCCCTACGCCTGCGTCGCCGCCGGCGTCGCCGCGCTGTGGGGCCCCGCGCATGGCGGCGCCAACGAGGCGGTGCTGAAGATGCTCGCGGAAATCGGCTCGCCGTCCAACGTGCAGTCGGCGGTCGACAGGGCCAAGGACAAGGAATCGGGCTTCCGCCTGATGGGCTTCGGCCACCGCGTGTACAAGAACTTCGACCCGCGCGCCAAGATCATCCGCGAGATGACCTACGAGGTGCTCGGCGAACTTGGCGTCAACGATCCGCTGCTGGACGTGGCGATGAAGCTGGAAGAGGCCGCGCTGAAGGACGACTACTTCATCCAGCGCAAGCTCTACCCGAACGTCGATTTCTACAGCGGCATCATCTACAAGGCGCTGAAGATCCCGACCGAGATGTTCACGGTGATGTTCGCGATCGCGCGCACCGCCGGCTGGATCAGCCACTGGCTGGAACAGCAGGCCGACCCGGAGAACAAGATCGGCCGCCCGCGCCAGGTCTACACCGGCGCCACCGAGCGCGATTACGTGGCGATCGGCAAGCGCTGATCGACACCGGCGCCAGGAACGGAAAAAGCCCCGAATCCGGGGCTTTTTGTTGGCCTGCCGCCAGTCATTGCGTACCATCGCCGCATGCGCGAGACCGAGTTCCCGCAGATCGACAGGAGCATCGTCGCCGACGACGGCGACGCCTTCACCTTCTGCTCGACCTGCGCGTTTTCCCGCGCCTGCCTGTCGCAAGGCATGGACAAGGCTTCGCTGCACGACCTGCACATGCTGGTGGAACACGTCGGTCCGCTCCACGCCGGCGACCATGTGTTCCGCGCCGGCGATCCGTTCGAGGCCATCGCCGCGGTGCGCGCCGGCACGGTCAAGACCTGCAGCATCGATCGCGATGGCCGCGAACATGTATTGGGGTTCCACCTTCCCGGTGAAGTGATCGGGCTCAATGCCATCGACGGCGACCGCTATCCCTGCGATGCGATCGCGCTGGATACCGTCACGTTGTGTCGATTCTCGTTCCCGCGCATCTCCATGCTGGCGGCGCGCCTGCCGGGCCTGCAGCAGACCCTGTTCAAGCTGCTCAGCCGCGACATCGGCACGGCCTCGGTGCTGGCCGGGGACTGGTCCGCGGACGAGCGCATGGCCGCGTTCCTGGTCGGAATGTCGCGGCGCCTGGCCGCGCGCGGATTCTCCGCGCATCGTTTCCAGCTGACGATGGGTCGCACCGACATCGCCAACTACCTTCGCCTGGCTCCGGAAACCGTGAGCCGCGTGCTGAAGCGTTTCCAGGACGAGGGCCTGATCCGGATCGACCGCCGCGAGGTCGAATTGCGGGAATTGCCGTCGCTGGCGGCGGCGGCGGGTGCAATGCTGCGCGACTGAGGGCCGGGGCGAGTTGCCGCCGGCTTGATCCAGGTCAGGGAAACCGCATTCCGGGCCGCGCAGGATGCAGGCTTCCACCCGGGGATCGCCGCATGGACACCACCCGCAGGCTTTGGCTCGGCCTCGCCGCGCTGATGATCGTTGGTTTTGGCGTGTTGTTGTGGATGGGATGGGACATCCACCTGCAGGCGCCGCCCGTGCCCGAACGCGTGGTCAGCGATCGCGGCGGCGTGATCTACACCCGCGCCGACATCGAGCAGGGCCGGCGCGTCTGGCAAAGCATCGGCGGACAGCAGCTGGGCTCGATCTGGGGCCATGGCGCGCTGGTCGCGCCGGACTGGTCCGCGGACTGGCTGCATCGCGAAGCCGAGGCCATGCTCGACCTCGGCAGCCGTGCCGACAACGGCGTTGCCTATGCGCAACTGGATGCGGCCGCGCAGGCCGCGGAGCAGGCGCGACTGCGGCCGCTGATGCGCACCAACACCTACGATCCGGCCAGCGGCGACCTGGTCGTCGGCGAACGCCGCGCGCAGGCGATCGCGCAGGTGGCGTCGCATTACGAAAGCCTGTTTTCGGACGACCCGGCGACGGCGAAACTGCGCGAAAGCTATGCGATGCGCGAGGGCACGATCCCCGACGCGGCGCATCGACGCGAATTGACCGCGTTCTTCTTCTGGTCGGCGTGGGCAACGACGACCGCCCGCCCGGACGAAACGAAGAGCTACACCAACAACTGGCCATACGAACCGCTGGTCGGCAACGCGCCGACCTCGAGCGCGTTCATGTGGTCGATGTTCAGCATCCTGTTCATGATCGCCGGCATCGGCCTGCTCGCGTGGCATTACGCGGTCTGGCACCGCAAGGAAGAGCACGTCGCGCCGCCGCAACGCGATCCGCTCGCGGCGATCGTGGTGACGCCGTCGATGCGCGCCACCGCCAAGTATTTCTGGGTGGTGCTGGCGCTGTTCCTGCTGCAGATCCTGCTCGGCGCGACCACCGCGCACTACCAGGTGGAAGGGCAGCAGGCCTATGGCTTCGCGATTTCGCAATACCTGCCGTATTCGCTGACGCGCAGCTGGCACACGCAGCTCGCGGTGCTGTGGATCGCGACCGCGTGGCTGGCGACAGGCCTGTACATCGGGCCGGCGGTATCCGGGCACGAACCGAAATTCCAGCGATTCGGCGTGAACTTCCTGTTCTGCTGCCTGCTGGTGATCGTGGTCGGCGCCTTCGCCGGGCAATGGTTCGCGGTGATGCAGAAGATGGGCCTGCAATACAACTTCTGGTTCGGCCACCAGGGTTGGGAATACACCGACATCGGCCGCTTCTGGCAGATCTTCCTGTTCGTCGGGCTGCTGCTGTGGCTGCTGCTGATGGGGCGCGCGTTGTGGCCCGCGCTGCGGCGCAAGGACGAAACCTCGTCCATCGTCGGCCTGCTGTTCCTCTCCACGGTCGCCATCGCGCTGCTGTACGGCGCCGGCCTGATGTGGGGCGAGAACACGCACATCTCCACCGTCGAATACTGGCGCTGGTGGGTGGTGCACCTGTGGGTCGAGGGCTTCTTCGAGGTATTCGCGGTCGCGGTGATGAGCTTCCTGTTCGTCAAGCTCGGGCTGGTGCGCGGGCGCACGGCGACGGTGAACGTGCTGTTCGCGACCATCGTGTTCATGGCCGGCGGCATCCTCGGCACCTTCCACCACCTGTATTTCGCCGGCACCACCACCGGCGTGATCGCGCTGGGCGCCAGCATTTCCGCGCTGGAAGTGGTGCCGTTGGCGCTGATCGGCATGGAGGCCTACGAAACCTGGAACCACGGCCGCGCCACCGGCTGGATGCAGCGCTACCGCTGGCCGATCATGTTCTTCCTCGCGGTGAGCTTCTGGAACCTGGTCGGCGCAGGGTTGTTCGGCTTCCTGATCAATACGCCCATCGCGCTGTACTACATGCAGGGCCTGAACCTCACGCCGCTGCACGGCCACACCGCGCTGTTCGGCGTGTACGGCATGCTCGGGATCGGCCTGATGCTGTTCTGCCTGCGCGGGCTGAGGCCCGACCGCACGTGGCCCGAAGGCCTGCTGCGCGGCGGTTTCTGGTGCCTCAACATCGGTCTTGCGCTGATGGCGCTGCTGACGCTGCTGCCGATGGGGGTGCTGCAACTGCAGGCAGCGCTGGAACACGGCTACTGGTACGCACGTTCGGCCGAATTCATGGGCCAGCCGCTGATCCACATGCTGGTGTGGATGCGCGTCCCGGGCGATACGCTGTTCGCGGTCGGCGCGCTGCTGGTGTCGCTGTTCGTCGCTTCGCTGTGGCTCGGTCGCAGGAACCTGCCCGCGACCGACGCCGACTGAGCGCGTGGACGGGTTGCGCGCCGGCGGCATGCCTTCGCCGAAACTGCTCGCCGAAGCGCCGCACCGGCTGCTGTTCTTCGTCGGCGCGGGCAATGTGCTGCTGGCGATGCTCTGGTGGGCGCTGTGGCTGGTGGACGCGCGCTGGCGCCTGTTCGCGCTCCCGCAACCGCCGCGCGTGTACGCCGGATGGCTGCACGCGGTGGTGATGCAGTACCAGGTGCTGGCGCCTTTCATGTTCGGCTTCCTGCTCACCGTGTTCCCGCGCTGGATGGGGCAACTGGAACTGCGGCGCCGGCATTACGTGCCGGTCGGGATCGGGCTGTTCGGCGGGCAATTGCTCACGCTGGTCGGTGCGCTCGGCTTCGAACGCTGCCTGCATGTCGGCGCAGCGCTGACCCTGATCGGCTGGGCGATTGGCCTGTCCCACCTGCTCCGCCAGGCGTGGCTGGATCGCGGGCGCAACCGGCACGCGCTGTCCTGCGCGGCGGCGATGACGCTCGGCCTGTGCGGCTTCGCGCTGTACGCGGCGTTCCTGCACGTGCCCGACGCACGGCTGCTGGAAGCCTCGATCAAGCTCGGAACCTTCGGCTTGCTGCTGCCCGTGTATTTCACCGTCGCGCACCGGATGTTCCCGTTCTTCGCCGGCAACGTCGTGCGCGGCTACGTCGCATGGCGTCCGAACTGGATGCTCGCCGTATTCTGGATCCTCGCGCTCGCGCGCCTCGTGCTGGAACTCGCGCATGCGCCGCGCTGGACCTGGCTGCCCGACCTCGGCCTGTTCGCGATTTCGCTGGCATGGCTGTGGCGCAACTGGCCGCGCGGGCCGATGCCGCGCCTGCTGCGCGTGCTGTTCATCGGCTACGCGTGGCTACCGGTCGCGATGGCGTTGTACGCGGCGCAGTCGCTGCTGCGCCTCGGCGGCGGCGATGCGCTCGGCCGCGCGCCGGCGCACGCGCTGTTCGTCGGTTTCTTCGGTAGCCTCTTGGTGGCGATGGTGACGCGGGTGACGCAGGGCCATTCCGGGCGCCCGCTGGTGTTCGGCGGCGCGGCGACGTTCGCGTTCGTCGCCATCCAGTGCGCGTGCGTGGCGCGCATCGCGGCCGAACTCGCCCCGGATGCGCTGGCCTGGCAGGCCGCGGCGGCGATCGGCTGGCTGCTCGCGTTCCTGCCGTGGGTACTGCGATCGACCTGGATCTACCTGACGCCGCGCGCCGACGGCCGGCCGGGGTGATCCCGGCATGAACGAGATGATGGAGTTCTACCCGAGGATCCGCGAGGTGCACATCCTCGCGGCGGTCTTCAGCGGTAGTCTGTTCGCGTTGCGCGGCGCCTGCGCGATCGCCGGCATGCGTTGGCCGCGCTCAGCGCCGGTGCGTTATCTCGGCTACACCGTCGACGCCACGCTGCTGACCGCGGCGCTGATGCTGGTGACGATCCTGCCTTCGGGCATGTTCGCCAACCACTGGCTCACCGTGAAGCTGTGTTTCGTCGCCGCCTACGTCGCGTTGGGCATCGCCACGATGCGCGCACCGCGGCGCGGCCTGCAGGCGGGTTCCTATGTCGCCGCACTGCTGGCGTTCGCGCTGGTCGTCGGCATCGCCCGTGCGCACCACCCGCTGGGCTGGTTCGTTCGCTGGCTGGCTTGACCCAGGTCAATGCGCGGTGGCCTTGCGCGCGCCATCCTGCCTCCGAAGACAACGACGGCAGACGCCAGGACCGAGCCATGAACGACAGCCTCATCACTCCCTACGTGCAGACCCCGGACGCGATCGAACTCGACGCCCACCACCCGGTCTGCGACTGGTCGGACCACCTCGCGCAGGGCATCACCCGCAGCCTGCGCTTCCTCGCCGATACCTTCTTCGCCAAGCGCTACGGCAACCGCGCGATCGTGCTGGAAACGGTGGCGGCGGTGCCGGGACTGGTCGGCGCGGCGATGATCCACCTGCGTTGCCTGCGCTGGATGCGGCACGACCACGGCTGGATCCGCGCATTGATGGAGGAGGCGGAGAACGAGCGCATGCACCTGATGACCTTCATCGAGATCGCGCGCCCGAGCTGGCTGGAACGCGCGCTGGTGCTGGTGGCGCAGGCGGGGTTCTTCACTTTCTTCCTGTTGCTGTACCTGTTGTCGCCGCGCACCGCGCACCGGCTGGTGGGGTATTTCGAGGAGCAGGCGGTGGTGAGTTATACCCAGTACCTGCAGGAAATCGACGCGGGCCGGGTGGAGAACGTGCCGGCGCCGCAGATCGCGATCGATTACTGGCGGTTGCCGGCGGATGCGCGCCTGCGCGAGGTGGTGTTGGCGGTACGGGCCGACGAGGCCGGGCATCGCGACGTGAACCACGGTTTCGCGGACGAATTGCGGCCGGAGGGCGTCATTGCGGCGAAGACGGCGGTTTGAACTGTGGTTCCGAGTAGAAAAAGCCCCGCGATGCGGGGCTTTTTGTTTACGGGATCAGGGCAGCTAGCAGCCTTGGCTTGAATGAATTGTCAGGCTATCGCCTCAACGCCAGGAATTCGCCGCGCGGTTCCCGACGTCAATGCACTCTGCGAAATTCCGAGCACGCATTGATGGTTCCCCGGGCCGCGGAAAAGGTCGAGGGCCGAATCCCCTTGTCCGGCAATGCGAAGCAGATGCGGAGGGTATCGCGGCCGAGTTCGTAGATGCCCTTGTACACGACGCCTTTATACGAACCATCCATTACTTCGATATCGATCCACTTGGGTATCTTTTCCGCATCGATTCCCTTGACTGCCCAAGACACGACAGCTTTTCCCTCGCGCCACATCGTCCAGTTGCCATCGCGGTCGCGCTTCCAGACCGCCCCCTGCAAGTCCTGTGCGGTGGCCTTGTATCCATTGTTCTCGGCCGAGACTGGCAGCCAGGTGCCGGCCATGGCTTGCAATTCACTCTTGTAGGAGTTTTGCGTGGTGCTGGCGGAAGCGCTGAGCGACAAAGGGAAAAGAAGCGAGGCGAGTAGTCGGATGGCAAGTTGGCGAGTCATGACATCACGGCCCTCTGCGGTCTAACGCCTGAGTTAGGCCGACCCGCGAGGCGGGTTCGGCTTGAATGAATTGTTAGACGTCACTGTCACGCGCTTGCTCTGCCAAGAATTGATCCGCCATATGCTCCAGTTCTATCCAGCTATCTCGTTCAATCCGACTCGCCACAACCGCGACAGTGCGGAATGATGGAATTCCATCTGTGCCTATACGCTCGCGGTCTAGCGCCCATTTTCCACGACGGCAAAGCATAAGCTGCAGCAGCAGTCGCCAAAAAGGGATTCCATTCTTGAATTGGCCCGTCGTGAGGCGGGGAACTTTTTCCTTCCTGTTGCGCCACCTGTTCGATTTGCTGACTAGATCGTCAACTGGAATAAGCGTTGCGCCATAGAACGACGGCACACTTGTGTTAGGCGAAAATCCGCCCCCCTGTTCATAAGTGCCATATCCGTAGTTCGCCCCATCGAGCTGGTTCATCGGTACGTATACAAGCAGGAAAGCAAGGCTGCCTACCTCGTTGCGCGCATCAACAAGTTGCTTTCTGAGTTTCTGCCAGCCTTTTTTCGTAGCGCATCGTAGCTTGTTTGTTACCGGGTCAAGGACCTTGGCCTGTATAAGGCAACGCTTGCTTCCAAGGGGGCTCTGAACGAAGAGCTCAAGATCAGCGCCCGTCTTTACCTCTTCAGCTGTAGTAGTTTTTGAAACCGTCAAATCGAACGCGGGCCCGCCTGACGCATAGACGCCGTAAGCAGCCTGCATGCCCAGCCATATACACAGCATGTCGCATAGCTCGTCCGTCAGTGTCCGTTCGTCAGTGCAAAAGAGCTCCAGCTTCGCGGCAAGATGGGCGCCAACGGATTTGGCGGGTCCAGGAATGTCGGCCATCGTAAGCCGCTGTGTGAATGTCGAAGCTGTCGACATATTTTCCTCTGACGTCTAACACCTGAATTAAGCCGAGCCGCGAAGCGGTCTCGGCTTGAACGAATTGTTAGGCCTCTCAGCGGCTGCGCGCCGCATCTGCAGCACGAGCAGCATCAGAGGCGGCCTGTTGAATGACAGCTTCATCGGATGGTGAAAATTTGGGGAGGAATGGCTTTGCCATTTCTTCAGGGAGTTCACGATATGCATGGACTCGTTTCATGACTAACCCAGTCGGAGACAAATCAACATCGGCTTGGATCTCCCAGATGCCGCTTTGCTTTGAAGGACTGAAGAGCACCTGCCGATAAAAGTTGCGTGCGCGCGTGCCTTGACCAAGGGATAGGGGGTTGATGGGACGGTTGGAGCGTGGGCAGGCTGGACTCGTTGCGATGAAGCCATGAGGAAATGCGCCGATTAGAACAAATGTAACCAAAGCGCCCCGAACGGATTCATTGCTCTTGAATAGATGACACACGCCTCCGCTGGTTTGAGCAGAGGAAGAGCACATGAAGAGCAGGGAAAACAGTATCCAGTAGCGATGCGTTCTCATGAGAGGCCTAACTACTATTAGACCCCGCAGCGGGGCGTATTCGTGATTCTCTGCCTGGGCAGTCCGGGCCGTCAAATCGCATTCCCCTCGGAAACCCTTTCGTTACGTCAACAAAAAAGCCCCGCACAGCGGGGCTTTTTCTTAATAACGCGAGACCGGTTAAGGCTGCTTCGTCGCCAGCCAGCGATCCACCTTGTCGTTCAGCACCGACAACGGCAGCGCGCCGTCCTTGAGGATCTCCGCGTGGAACTCGCGCGGGTCGAACTTGTCGCCGAGCTGTGCCTTCGCCTTCTTCTTCAGCGACTGGATATCCAGCTCGCCGATCTTGTAGGCGAGCGCCTGCGACGGCCACGCGATGTAACGCTCCGCTTCCGCGGTCGTATCGGTCTCCGATGCCGCGGAATTGTCGAGCATGTACTTGATCACCTGCTCGCGGGTCCAGCCCTTGCTGTGCAGGCCGGTGTCCGTGACCAGGCGGATCGCGCGCCACAGTTCGTTCTGGTAGTAGCCGAACAGGTCGTAGGGCGTTTCGTACACGCCAAGGTCCTTGCCCAGCGATTCGGCGTACAGGCCCCAGCCCTCGACGTAGGCGGTGTTGCCGCCGAAGCGGCGGAACGCGGGAATGCCGGTCAATTCCTGCTGCAGCGCGAGCTGGAAGTGGTGCCCGGGGATCGCCTCGTGCAGGAACAGGTCCTCCGCGTCCCAGGTCTTGCGCGAGGGCAGGTCGTAGGTGTTGACGTAGAAGATGCCCGGCCGCGAACCGTCTTCGCTCGGGCTCTGGTATTCGCCGCCGGCCGCGGACTCGGCGCGGAACGCCTCGACCGGGCGGATCTCGAAGCCGGCCTTGGGCAGCAGCGAGAACTGCGCGGGCACGCCGCGCATGATCTTCGCCTCGAGCCCGCGGTAGTACGCCAGCAGCGCATCCTCAGACTTGAACTGGAACTGCTTGTCGCTGCGCATGAACTGGAAGAAATCCTGCAGCGTGCCCTTGAAGCCGACCTGCTTCATCACCTCGCGGATCTCGCCGTGGATGCGCGCGACTTCGTCCAGGCCGATCTGGTGGATCTGCGCCGGGGTCAGGTCGGTGGTGGTGGTCGAGCGCACGCGGTACGCGTACCACGCGTCGCCGTTCGGGAGCTGGTTCAGGCCGACGCTGTCGCGCGTTTTCGGCAGGTAGTCGTTGGCGATGAAATCGCGCAGCTTGCGGAACGAGGGCATGATCTGCTCGCCGATCATCGCGCGATAGGCATCGGCCAGGCGCGTCTTGTCGGCGGCGCTGAAGTCCTTGGGCATGTTCGCGATCGGGCCCCAGAACAGGCTGTCCTCGGGCTTGTCCTTGATGATCGCGTCGTACTGCGGCACCACCTTCACCATCAGCGCCTTGGGCTGCACCACGCCGGCGGCGATGCCGGCCCGCATGTCGGCGATGATGCTGTCCACGAGCACCGGGATGCGGTTGCCGCGCGCCAGCCAGTTGTCGTAATCCTTCACCGTCTTGAACGGCTGCGCGCCGGTGCCGTTGCCCAGCTGCGCGGCGAAGGTGGCGATGCTGCCCATCTGGTCGACCGGCAGCATCCAGTCCGGGTACTGCTCGCCTTCCAGCGATTCCTTCGCGTCGTGCACGAAGATCTCGTAGCTGATCAGGTCCTGGCCCTGCAGGCCGTCGCTGCCGATGGCCTGCGCCTTGCCGAGCCATTCGGTGGTGAAATCGTGCTGCTGCTTGCGGAATCCGGCCGAATAGAAATCCGGCATCTGGTCGTTGTAGCGGTCGTCGCCCTGGAAGGTGGCCTGCAGCGGGTTGAGCTTGAGCAGCGCTTCCCAGTAATCGGCATAGAGCTTGTCGAGTTGCGCCGCCTTGCTCGCGGCCGGCGCGGTCGCCGTCTGCGCATCCGCGGCGCGCAGCGCGGGCGTGGCGAAGGAGGCGAGCGCCGCGACCAGCGCGGCGCAGAGAAGGGTGGACTTGGCGGCCATGTCGGTTCCGGGTCGGGACGAAACCGCTAGCGTCGCCGCGATGCGTTCCCCCGGCATGGGCCGAAGGTCATCACCGCCGGGTGGCGCGGCCCCTTCCGCGGCCCGGCATTCCCGTTCAGTGCAAGACGACCTGCCTGCGGTTGTCGTCCGAATCGGTGTCCACGAGTTTGTTGTACGGATCGATGCCGGCCTCGTACGGCGCCTCGTCGACGACCACGGTGAAGCTCGTCTCGGGCTGGGTGACGTGCGCCTTCTGCAGGTACAGCACCTTCTCGTCGTCCTCCTTGCCGTCCGCCGCGCGCGCGAACACGCCCACGTCCACCCATTCGTCCATCGGCTCGTCGCTGACCTTGCCCTTGCCGTCGGCGACGTGCTTCTTCGAGGTGACCTTGAGCGTGACCACGTACTTGCCGTCCGCGCGCTTCACCGCGGTCGCATCGGTGGCGCGGTTCTCCCAGAACACGATGCGCTCGAACAGGTCGCGGATCAGCGGGTGGAACTTCGCGTCGGTACCGGCGTAGAGGTCGGCCATGAAGTCGCGCGAGGTCGGGTAGGGCGGGCCCTTGAACGACCACTTGCGCAGGAAGCCGGCCAGGACGCGGTCGAGCGTGTCCTCGCCGATGGCGTCCTTCAGCGCGTAGAACACCACCGAGCCCTTGTTGTAGTGGATGTACTGCTGGTTCTCGTTCAGCGCCAGCGGCTGCTCGGCCACGCGCTCCTGCGAACGCGCGGACAGGTACCTGTCCAGCTCGTACTTGAGGAACTTGCGCATGCGGTGCGGGCCGTATTCGTGCTCCATCACCATCAGCGCCGAATACTGCGCCAGCGATTCGGACAGCATGGTCGAGCCCTGCACGTTGGCGCCGATCACCTGGTGCGCCCACCACTGGTGGCCGACCTCGTGCGCGGTCACGTAGAACGGCATGTCGATGTCGTCCTTGTCGCGCACGTCGGCGATGAAGCCGATCGCCTCCGAGAACGGGATGGTGCTGGCGAACGACTGCGCGAACGTCGCGTAGCCCGGGAACTCGAGGATGCGCAGTTGCCGGAACTGGTAGGGCGAGAAGCGCGTGGTGTAGTAGTCCAGCGATTTCTTCGCCGCGGCCATCATCCGGTCGACGTTGTACGGATGCTTGCGGTCGTAGTAGATCTCCAGCGACACGTCGTGCCAGCGGTCGCGCTTCACCTGCCAATCGGCGGACAGCCAGGAGAAAAACGGCAGCAGCTTCGCCTCCGACTTGTAGTGGTAGTAATGGCGGCCGTTCTCGGTCCATTCGCGCTGCAGGTAGCCTGGCGCCAGCGCGATCTGGCCGGCGCTGGTGGACACGGTGGTGTCGAAATCGACCCAGTCGCGGTTCGGGCCGAGGTAGTTGTCGGCGTACGCGGCGGTGTCGTCGATCGGGTTCATCCGCGGCAATTGCGGCAGGCCGTACTTGCGCCGGTCGTTGCGGTCCTGCAACTGCTGGCCCTGGTCGTAGCCGAACTGCGGCAACGCGGCGAAGTTGTTGAAGAACGTGCCGTTGTAGACCACCGAAGTGTCGCCGCCGTCGAGCGGGAAACCGCGTGGGCGGTAGGTGATGTCGTAGCCGAAGCGCAGGGTCGCGCCCGGGGCCAGCGGCGTGGACAGGCGGTAGAGCGTCACGCCGTTGGTGCGGTCGTCCTTCGCCACGCTGTGCGCGGGGAAATCGAGCCGCGCGACCTCGGCGGTCGGGTCGATGGAGACGAACAGCTCGGAGATCGGCGTGTTGCCCGCGTTGCGCATCGCGTAGTCGCCGCGCACGCGCACGCTGCGCGTCTCCGGGAAGATGTCGACGTCGGCATGGATCGCCTCGATCTTCGGCTGCGGCATGTCCTTGTAGCGGCGGTAGGCCTTCTCGTAATCCGCCTGTTCCTGCTTGGCCTGGTCGCCGGGCACGTAGCGATTCAACACATTGGTGTTGTAGAAGATCCAGCCGCCGAGCGCGACGAAGGCCAGTCCGCCGGCGATCGCCGTCGCCAGCAACGGACCGCGCAGGCGCGCGCGCACTTGGCGCAGGCGGTCGCGCCACTGCAGCGAGGCGCCGCGCGGCCACAGCGCCGCCGCGAACGCGAGCAGCACCAGGCAGAACGCGGCCCAGTACGCGCGGAACCAGAGGTTCGGGCCGACGAAATGGCCCCAGCCGTTCATGTCGGAATAGGGCAAGGGGCTCGCCTTGCCGAAGTTGTACAGCGCGTGGTCGAAATGCAGCATCGGCAGCGCGATGCGCGAGACCAGGTAGGCGATCATCAGCAGGTAGCCGAGGAACTTGTTGCCGCTGGCCACCTGCAGGAACACCGCCAGCACCGCGATCAGCGCGAACGGGACGATGTCCAGCGCCGCCGACTGCAGGTACAGCATCGGCTGCAGTTGCGTGTAGCCGTGGGCGAGCTGGTAACCCATCGCGAACAGCGTGCCGACCAGGTGGAACACCAGCACGATGCCGACCAGCGCCGCCATTTTCGCCGCCAGCGGGATCCAGTCCGGCGTCGGGTATGCGTCCGCGACTTCCGCCACGCCCGTGCCGCGCTCGCGCCAGACCAGTTCGCCGGCGTAGAAGGCGATGACGATGATCAGGAAAATGCCGATGCCGCCGTCGAGCATCGACTGCATGCGCGCCGTCACCGGGTACACGTCGGTGCCGTAGAGCAGGCCGCCGGAGCGGAAGGTGAAGAACAGCACCACCAGGCTCAGCAACAGCATCACCAGCAACGGGGCGCCGAGCAGCGCATGGCGCAGGTCGAAGCGGAACGCCTGCAGGAACTGCGTCCAGCGCGCCGCCGCGCCGTCGCGCAGCACGGCGTTCGGCAACGACAATGACGCCGGCTCGCGCTCGGTCGCGGCCTCGGCCACGAGCTTGCGCCGGCGGCGCAGGCGCAGTCCTTCGCGGTCGGCGCGGAACAGCGCGTACGCGCCCCACAGCAGCAACGCGGTGACGCCCAGCCACAGCGCGCGGTTGCCGAGCAGCACGCCGGTCAGCGCCGGCAGTTGCGTGTTGAGCTGGTCGCTGGACCAGTAGCGGATGTGCTGGCTCACCGCATTGCCGCCGGACGGATCGAGCAAGGCGCCGATCCAGCGCGTCTGCAGGTCCGAATTCAGCGCATCGGAGGCGTTCCACAGCACGAAGAACACGATCACGCCGATGTAGGTGTAGAGCATCGAGCGCGTCGCGGTCGCCAGCAGGAACAGCAGCGCCGACAGGAACAGCAGGTTCGGGACGACCAGCACGACCAGGCCCCAGCCGTACGCCGCCCACGGCGTCGGTCCGAGGCGCGCCTGGTCCAGCCACGGCATCTTGCTGCCCAGCCACATGCCGAGCACCACGAACAGCATTACCCCGAGGCTGGCGAGGAAGCCGCCGCCGAAGCGGCCGGCGAGGTAGGTGCCCTTGCGCATCGGCGTGGCGAAGAACAGTTCCGCCGTGCGCTGTTCGAAATCGCGCAGCGCGATGCCGCCGACGAAGATCGTGGTCAGCAGCGCGCTCATCACGCTCATCGCGCCGAGCACCACCACGGTGATCGCCGGCGCGTTGCGCATCACGTTGCCGACGCCGCCGCCGTAGCTGACGTTGTCGGACGCGAGCATCGCGAAGCCGATTCCGCCGAACACCAGCGCGACGATCCAGAACACGCCGTTGCGCAGGAGCAGGCGGCGCTCCATTCCCAGCAGGTGGCCGAGCATGGCTCAGGCCTCCGCGGCGGCGGCGGGCGCGGCCTTGCGCAATTCGCCGAAGTACACGTCCTCCAGGTCGGCCGGCACCAGTTCGAAGCCGGCATCCGGGGCCGCGTCGGCCAGCACGTGGATCACCGGCTGTCCTGCGACCAGGCGCGTGGACAGCACGGTATGCGTCCGTTCGTAGCCGGCGAGCTCGCTTTTGTCCACGGTTTTGCGCCAGACCCGGCCATCGAGCGAACGGATCGCCTCGCGTGGTTCGCCGGCCAGCCGCACCTGGCCGCCGGCGATGATCGCCATGCGCGGGCACAGGTCGGTGACGTCCTCGACGATATGCGTGGACAGGATCACGACCACGTTCTCGCCGACTTCGGCGAGCAGGTTGAGGAAGCGGTTGCGTTCGGCCGGATCCAGGCCGGCGGTCGGTTCGTCGACGATGATCAGCGACGGCTGCCCGATCAGCGCCTGGGCGATGCCGAATCGCTGGCGCATGCCGCCGGAGAACGTGCCGAGCTTGCGCTTGCGCACCTGCCACAGGTTGACCTGCTGCAGCAGCGCCTGCACCAGCGCCTTGCGCTCGCCACGCGCGGTCACGCCCTTGAGCACGGCGAAGTGGTCGAGCATCGCCTCCGCCGACACCTTCGGGTACACGCCGAATTCCTGCGGCAGGTAGCCGAGACGGCGCCGCGCGGCGGTCTTGTCGGTGAGCATGTCGAGCTCGTCGAGCCGGATGCTGCCGCTGTCGGCGTCCTGCAACGTGGCGATGGTGCGCATCAGCGTCGACTTCCCGGCGCCGTTCGGGCCGAGCAGGCCGAACATGCCCCTGGGGATGTCGAGGTCGACGCTCTTGAGTGCCTGCACGCCGTTGGCGTAGGTCTTGGACAGGTCGCGGATTTGCAGCATGAGGTTTCCCCGGGCGGATCCGCGGATCTTAACAACCGGGTCGACCCGGCTTATGGCCCAGGAGTCTCGGTGACGAAGGTCATCACGGCCCGGGCGGCGCGGCCTCGACGTAGTGTTCGCCCGCGGCCTCGCGCATCAATTCCGCGGCGCGCTCGTGGCCGAGGTAGTCGTGGATCCAGCGGCGCAACAGGTAGATCGCCGGGATCAGCGCGATCGCGGCGAGCATCTTGTACGCGTAGTTCACCGTGCTCACCGCGAGGAACAGGCCGACCGGCCAGTGCTGCGGGCCGAGCACGAAGGCGATGTAGAGCACCACGAAGCTGTCCACCAGTTGCGAGACCGCGGTGGAACCGGTCGCGCGCAGCCACACCGCGCGTTCGCCGGTGGCGCGGCGGATGCGGTGGAACACCGCGATGTCGATCAGTTGCCCGAGCATGAAGGCGACCAGCGAACCGGCGATGGTCCACAGGCCCTGGCCGAACACCGCCGAGAACGCGGCCTGGTAGTCGGGCACGCCCTGCGATTTCGCGGCGCCGACCCACCAGCCCGCGGGCGCGAGGTGGATCGCGGCGAAGGCGAAGGCGAACCCGAACGCGATCAGCGCGGCCGCGGTCCACGAGATCAGGCGCACGCCGCGCCGGCCGTAGTACTCGTTCACCACGTCGGTGAACACGAACACCATCGGCCACAGCAGCGTGCCGGCGGTGAAGTTCAGCGACCCGGTCTGGCCGAACAGGTTCCATTGCAGCGGTGCGACGTGGAGCGTGTCCTCCAGCGCGAAGATCTTGACCCCGATGAACTCGGCCAGCACCGCGTTGACGCAGAAGAAGCACGCGAGCAGCACGAACACGCGGGTGGCGCGGTCCTCGAGCACGGGCAGGCTCAAGCGTTCGTTCCCGGCGGGGTGAACGGAATCGATTCCGGCGACACCGCGCCGCCGGAAATGATGAAGCGCATCGCCTCGTCCACGCTCCAGTCGGTCGGCGTGATCCGTTCCACCGGCACGATCTCGAGGTAGCCGGAGGTCGGGTTCGGCGTGGTCGGCACGTACACCGCGGCGAGCTCGCGCCCGGTGCCCTGTTCGCGGATCACGCGGGTGACGAAACCGACCGATTTCATTTCCTTGTGCGGGAAATCGATCAGCACCACGCGCTGCGCGCCATCCGGCTGCTTCTGCAGGATGTCGAGCAACTGCCGCGCGCTTCCGTAGACGGTGTTCGCCAGCGGCACGCGCGCGACCAGCGATTCGAACCAGCCGATCAGGCGCTGCCCGACCACGCGCCGCGCCAGCCATCCCGCGAGTAGGATCACGCCGATCGTCGCCAGCAGCGCCAGCCCGGCCATCACCCACGGTTCCGCCAGCCATGCGAGCGAGCGCGAGCCCGAAGCGATGCCGACCAGCACTGGCTCCACCAGCGGGCGGCCGATGCCCGACAGCAGCACGAACACGAATTTCACCACCACCCACGTCAGCCAGATCGGCAGGAGGGTGAGCAGTCCGGTGAGGAAGAGGCGGCGCAGGCGGGGTTCGGGGGCGGGCGGCATCAGGGGGTCAGGTCGCGGACGAGGCGGAAGCCGACATCATCGTACCCACGCGTCGCGTCGAGCGGGCGGGTTTCGCCGCCGCCGCGCCAGCCCTTGCCGGCGACGACGCGCATGCCGCAACCGCCGCTGCAGTCGTCCAGCCATTGCGAGACGCGATGGCCGCCGCTGCCGCCGGCCGAGGCGAGTTCGCCGCCGCGCGGCAGGCGGTAATGCTCGCCGGTCTGCTTCTGCAGCCATTGCGCATAGGCGGCGGCATCCGCGTAGGAAATGCAGACCACCGGATCGTTCGCGGATTGCTCGAAGCCAGGGGACTGCCAGTCGCGCGGCTTGACGATGCGCAGCAGCGATGCGCGTTCGCGGCACAACGCCGGCGTGCGCGCCGTCGCCTTGGCGAAGCGCTGGTAGTCGTCGCGGCTCACCGCGCGCTGCGCGACGCCGAGCAGGGCATCGCCATGCTGCACGACCTCGACGCCGCCGAACGGGCCCGGCAGCACGTCGCCGGGCATCGGCATGGCGTCGGCGCGCGCGGACAGCGAAGCGACCTGCGCATCGGGCAGGCGCACGGAACGGGCGAAGGCCAGCAGGTCCTGCACGTCGTCCTCGTCGCGCGCCGCCAGCGCGCTTTCCACCGAGGTCGCGAACGCGCCGCCGAGCTGGCGCCGCAGGCGCCGCACCGCGTCGTCGGTCCGGGGCTGGGCGATGTGCGCGGCGAGCGCGTCGGCGCGACCGACGGCGTCCCTGGCGCGGTCGAGCTTGCCGGCTTGCAGCGCGTCCACCGCCTGGGCGGAAAGCGCATCGACCACCTTGACGCCGGCCGCGCCCAGGCGCGGATGCGCGGCGTCGGCATGCCAGGCCGCGAGCAGGCTGTCGTAGGCGTTGTCGTCGCGCGGCGAGGTCACCTGGCCCGTGCGCAATTGCGAATCCAGCGCGAACAGCCAGCGTTCGGCCGGCGATTCGGGCAAGGGCCGGAGCAACGGTTCGCTGTCCTCGCCGACGATGGCGGCGTGGCCGGACGGCAGGTCCGGCGCGGGCAGGCCGGCGACCGCGTCGGTACGCGTGGGCACGTTCTCGTCGAGGTTGGCGCGCCACAGGCGCAACGCCTGCCAGCCGCCGAAGCCGAGCGCACCGACCAGGACCAGCGCCGCGAGCGTGCGCCAGGGACGGAAGTTGGCGCGGAACGCGGCGAACACGTCGCCCACGTCGCTGCGCAGCCCGGTGGCCGGCGATGGGACGTTGGCCAGCGCCTCGCGCATCTGCCGCGCGTCGGCGAAGCGCTTGTCGGGGTTTTTCGCCAACGCGCGATCGAGGAAGCGCTGCCAGTGGCGATAGCGCGCGGGCAGGCGCGGGATCGGTTTCTGCACGTGCTGCAATGCCATCGACAGCGCGTCGCCGGCGACGTAGGGCAGGCGCCCGGTGAGTTTTTCCCAGCCGAGCACGCCGACGCTGTACAGGTCCGCGCGCGGATCGACCGCTTCGCCGCGCGCCTGTTCCGGCGGCATGTAGGCGGTGCTGCCGACCGCGAATCCGTCGTGGGTGACGCGCGAGCCGTAGCCGCGGCGCTGGGCGATGCCGAAATCGGTGAGCAGCGGGCGGTCGCCGTCGTCGAACATCACGTTCTCGGGCTTGACGTCGCGGTGCACGACGCCGCGGCCATGCGCGTAGTCGAGCGCGTCGAGCAGCGATCGCAGGATGTGGCGCACGGCGTCTTCGTTGCCGGCGTAGTCGCGCTGGCCGAGGTGGCCGCGGGCGAGGTAGGGCATGGTGAACCAGGGCAGGCCGTCGCCGCTGCGGCCGACGTTGTGGATGCCGACGATGTTGGGATGCCGCAGGCGGGCGATGGTGCGGGTTTCGTTTTCGAAGCGGCGGCGGCTGACTTCGTCGGACAGCGCTTCGGGGCGCATGAGCTTGAGCGCGACTTCGCGACCGAGGGAGGCTTGTTCGGCGAGGTAGACCGTGGACATGCCGCCATCGCCGAGCACCCGCAGCAGGCGGTAGCCCTGGATGGTCGGTGTGTCTCCGCGGTGCGCGGTGTTCGGCATCGTCGGTCGTGGATCCCCCCGGAACTGCCGAGCATAACGCGTTGCGATGTCAAAACGCCCAGATTCGTGAATCCGCGACGGGCGTCACGCTCGGTTTTCTAGGAGAAGCCGTAGTGGTGAATGTCGTAGTGACGACAGATCTTTCGAGACGGAACAACCTCATTTCCGCTTGGATCGAGAAGCGCTCCCATTATGTCGAACCGAGTGACCTCGGGTGCGGACAGGCCCCAGCGAGCCAACTGAACCCCGCGTTGGGCCTCGCTGCGCCATGGTTCCACCCTAAGATCGACCGATGGATTGACTAAGAGAGAAGGAATCTCCTGAATCCAGAACTTCGCCGACGTTGCTTTGAGCGATACGCAGACGTTGATCTTCGAAAAGTCGGGATCACTCGGGTCGACTACGGCAAGGAGATGCGATGTGAGTGCACCAATCAGGCTCGCATTGGCCTGGAGTCCATTCATTGGGCTGAGCCAATACTGTGCGCGATATCCATGCGATCCGTTAAAGATGCGGTCACCAACAGTGGGCAACTCGAACGAAAACACTGGTCGGAGGCAGTCGGTGAGATCCTGGCCTCGCCCGTGATCAATGCGTAGCTTGATATGGCATATGTCCGCCGTTGCGAGCGTAACGAGTTCTTCAAACGAGGTTGGTTCCGTCAGATGGCTTCGGCGATTCGCACCAACTGTTTCTTCGTATTGCCAGTCTGTTGCATCGTGCAAGTCTGCCTCCGTGATGGATGACCCTAGTAATGCTCGGATTGGGCGATAAGCGCCGTATGTTCGGCCGCGCCCACAGCACCGTCAAGCGGCATTTCGGAGACGAATCAACAATTTGCTTGAAGTTCTCAGCGTGCTTGAGTGACCGACATGCGTCGCGGATTTTCAATGAATCCGGTTCCTGAGTTCGACCTTGCGGCTACGAGTTGCATACCGCTTAAACCGCACTCACCGCCCCGCCTTCCTCCGCACGTACAACTGCTTGCGCACGCGCGCGACGATGTCGCCGTCGGCATCGGTGACGGTATTTTCGAACCAGCGCAAGGCCTTGTCGCCGTTGGCGGTTTCGGCGCGAAGCTCATCGAGCGCGGATTCGTCCAGCCGGAACACCGCCTCGACCGTGCCCTTGCCCGGCTTCACGAATTCGATCTCGCCGGCCTTGTCCCAGACGATGTAGTCCGGGCCGAGCGCGTGCAGGGCAAGCAGCATCCAGAACGGATCGCACATCGCGAACAGGCTGCCGCCGAAATGCGAGCCGACGTAATTGCGGTTCCACGCATGCATGCGCAACCGCACGCGAGCGCTATGCCAGTCCTCGCCGACTTCCATGACCCTGATTCCCGCGAACAGGAACGGCGGCCACAGGTTGAGGACGCGGCGCAGCGACTTCGGCGAATCGATGCGGAGCACGTCAGGCCAGCAGCAGCGCCGACATCTGCCGGCGGTAGCGGCCGACGAGGTCCTCGTCGTCGATGATGCGGAAGGCGTCGATCAGCGCCTTGCGCGGCAGGCCGTCCTCGTAGGCGCGATTGCGGCGCAGCATCTCCATGAACTGCTGCAGGCCCGCTTCGGAATCGCCGGAAACGATCGCGTGTGCGCCGAGCAGGTGGCGCGCGCGCAGGTCGTCGAGATTCGCATCGATCGCCGCGCGCAGGGTTTCCACCGGCGGCGCGTCCTTCAACAACGCGGCGAAGCCGAGCCGCGCGCGCGCATTCACCGCGCGGTCGTCGGTGGCGAGGTTGGCGGGCAGGGCGTCGATCAATTGTTCCGCCTCGGTCGCGGCGTCGGTGCGCAGCAGCGCGAGCGCGAGGTCGAGCTTGAGTTCGGACTTGTCCGGCTCGGCTTCGATCGCCTTGCGCAGGCGCATGACTTCCTCGTGCGGGTCGACCGGCGCGGCGGGAACCTCCGTCGCCGCTTCGTCGCTCGATGCGTCCGCCTCGCGCGGTTCGATGCCGTGGTGCTTGAGGAATTCGCGCAACTGGCCTTCGGGCAGCGCGCCGGGGAAACCGTCGGCCAGTTGCCCGTCCTTGACCAGCATCACCGTCGGCACCGAGCGGATCTGGAACGCGGCGGCGAGTTCCGGTTCCTTGTCGACGTTGACCTTGGCCAGTTCGAACGCGCCGTGGTATTCGGCGGCGAGCTTCTCTAGGACCGGGCCGAGGGTCTTGCATGGCCCGCACCAGGTCGCCCAGAAATCCACCAGCACCGGCACCTGCAGCGAGCGCTGGATGATGTCGGTTTCGAACGTGGCGGCGGTGGCGTCGAAGACGTGCGGGGCGTGGGCGGTGGCGTCGGTCATGGCGGCGCGGGCGTGTGGGGAACCGGAAACATGGGTGCGCGCGGGCGCGGATGCAAGCCCGCGCTCAGCCGTGGCGCAGCTTGAGCGCGAGGATGATCGCGGCCAGGGCGAAGGTGATCGCGTTCGACACGATCATCGGCCACGAGCCGAGCGCCAGGCCGTAGCCGAACCAGCAGGCGATGCCGATGGTGAACAGCACGTACATCCACAGCGAGATGGCGTGCGTCTCCCGCGTGCGGATGGTGCGGATCGCCTGCGGCAGGAACGACACGGTGGTCAGCGTCGCCGCCGTCGCGCCCAGCCATTCCGGGTTCACGGGCGCACTTCGCGGCCGGCTTCGCGGTACACCGTGCCCGCCTTCATCACGAAATCGACCTTCTGCATGACCGCGATGTCCCGCAGCGGATCGCCGTGCACGGCGACGATGTCGGCGTATTTCCCGGCTTCGACGCTGCCGAGGTCCTTCGATTTCCTGAGCAATTCCGCGGCGTGGGTGGTCGCCGCCTGCAGCGCGTAGGCCGGCGGGATGCCGGCCTGGACCATGTACGCGAATTCCTTCGCGTTCTGCCCGTGCGGGTACACCGCGGCGTCGGTGCCGAAGGCGATCTTCACCCCCGCGCGATAGGCCTTGCCCGCGGTGTCCATGATGATCGGGCCGACTTCCATCGCCTTGCGCGCGACCTGCGGCGGATACCAGCCTTCCTTCGCCTTCTCCATCACGAATTGCCCGGCGATGATCGTCGGCACGTACCAGGTGCCGCGTTGCTTCATCAGCTTCATGTCGGCGTCGTCCATGAAGGTGCCGTGCTCGATCGAATCGACGCCGCCGACCACCGCGCGGCGGATGCCCTCGGCGCCGTGCGCATGCGCGGCGACGGTGAAGCCGTAATCGTGCGCGGCGGCGACCACCGCCTGGATCTCCTCGACGGTCAGCTGCGGGTTGTCGGCGCTGGCGCTTTCGTCGAGTACGCCGCCCGAGGGCATGATCTTGATCGCGTCGGCGCCGTCCTTGTAATGCTGGCGCACCGCCTTCCACGCATCCGCGGGGCCGTTGACGATGCCCTGCTTCGCGCCGGGGTCGCCCTGCAGGTCCTTGCGGTAGCCGTCGCTGCCGTCGGCGTGGCCGCCGGTGGAACCGATCGCGGTGCCGGCGGTGAAGATGCGCGGGCCCGGTACTTCGCCGGCGTCGATCGCGTTGCGCAGGGAAATCGATTCGCCGTCGTTGTCGCCGAGGTTGCGCACGGTGGTGAAGCCGGCCTGCAGGGTGCGGTCGGCGTAGACGGTGGAGCGGATCGCGTAATCGGCGATGTTCCAGCGGAACTGGTCGCTGTAGGTGGTGGGGCCGAATTCCATGGTCAGGTGGGTGTGCGAATCGATCAGCCCGGGCAGGCAGGTCGCATCGCCGAGTTCGATCGTCTTCGCGCCCGCAGGTGCGGCAATGGCGCCGGCCTGCACCGATTCGATGCGGTCGCCGCGGACCACGATGCTGGTTTCGCCGAGCATGCGCCCGCTGTTGGAATCGAACAGGTGGCCGCAATGCACGACCTTCACCGCGGGCGCGGGAGCGGCGGCATCCTCGGCGGCGACGGGCAGGGCGACGGCGAACAACGCGCAGGACAGCGCGAGCAGGCGTTGGCGTGGCATGGCGGTTTCCCCTTGGTGTCGGGGCCATCCTACCTAAGGCTGCGTGGCATGCGCGGTGGCCCTGCGCTAGGCTCGCCTGTCGTTCCCGGACCCGTCCTGCATGCGCCTGCCGTTGCTGCCGTACCGCAAACCGACCGAAGGCCGCGATTACTGGGTGATCGACGACGCGCTGCCCGATGCGGAAGCCTTGCGCGCGCGCTGCCTGGCGCGCACGGACTGGATCGAGGGCTGGCCGCACAAGCCGGAAAGCTGGCCGGGACTGCGCAGCATCCCTGCACTGGATGAGGCGGAACTGGCGCATGTCGAGGCGCTGGTGCGCAAGGCCACCGGCGCGAAGAAGCTGTGGGTGGAAACCGCGTCCGACGGCACGCGCCTCAACCACAACTGCGTGCAGGTGGTCGGCGAGGGCGAGGGCGAACCGCGCCCGCACACCGATTCGCTGGCGTTGTGCCGCTACGCCGCGGTGCTTTACCTCACCCCCGGCGCGCCCGAGGACTGCGGCACCGCATTTTTCCGCCAGCGCCTGCCGGGCGGGCAGCGCGGCGGCAATTTCGTGTCCCCGCCGCACAGGAACCTGGTCGAGGCGCTGGGCACGCGCTTCGTGCCGCCCGACGCCTTCGCCGAGGACCTGCGCGTCGCCAACCGCTTCAACCGCCTGCTGCTGTACCGCGCCAACCTGGTCCATAGCGCCACCGGCTACTGCGGCCGCACGCTGGAAGACAAGCGCATGGCCGGGGTGTTCTTCTGGATGGCCTGAACGCCGGCGCCGGCCGCATGGCGGCCCATGCTGCACTGCGGTAGGCTGTCCCGCCCATTCATCCAGCGCCCCTGCCGTGTCCCCCGAAGCCGCCGCCTACGATCCCAAGGCCATCGAACCGGCCGCCCAGTCGTTCTGGGCGACGACCCGCGCGTTCGAGGTGGGCGAAGACGACCCGCGGCCGAAGTACTACTGCCTGTCGATGCTGCCGTACCCGTCGGGCGCGCTGCACGTCGGCCACGTGCGCAACTACACCATCGGCGACGTCATCAGCCGCTACAAGCGCATGACCGGGCACAACGTGCTGCAGCCGATGGGCTGGGATGCGTTCGGCCTGCCAGCCGAGAACGCCGCGATCAAGAACAAGACCGCGCCGGCGAAGTGGACCTACGCCAACATCGAGCACATGCGCGCGCAGCTGAAGGCGATGGGCTACGCCATCGACTGGTCGCGCGAATTCGCCACCTGCCGTCCCGATTACTACGTGCACGAACAGCGCATGTTCGTGCGCCTGATGAAGAAGGGCATCGCCTACCGCAAGAACAGCGTGGTGAACTGGGACCCGGTCGACCAGACCGTGCTCGCCAACGAGCAGGTGATCGACGGCCGCGGCTGGCGCACCGGCGCGCTGGTGGAGAAGCGCGAGATCCCGCAGTGGTTCCTGCGCATCACCGATTACGCGCAGGAACTGCTCGACGGCCTCGACGCGCTGCCGGGCTGGCCGGAATCGGTCAAGACCATGCAGCGCAACTGGATCGGCCGCAGCGAAGGGCTGGAAATCCGTTTCGCCGTCGCCGGCGGGCACGAACCGCTGACCGTGTTCACCACGCGCCCGGATACGCTGATGGGCGTCACCTTCGTCAGCATCGCCGGCGAGCATCCGCTGGCGCTCGAGGCCGCCGAAAGCAACGCGGAACTCGCCGCGTTCCTGCGCGAACTGAAGCAGGGCGGCGTCTCCGAGGCGGAACTCGAGACGCAGGAAAAGCGCGGCATGGACACCGGCCTGCGCGCGATCCATCCGCTCACCGGCGAGGAAGTGCCGGTCTGGGTCGCGAACTTCGTGCTGATGGGTTACGGCACCGGCGCGGTGATGGCGGTGCCCGGCCACGACGAGCGCGATTTCGAATTCGCGCACAAGTACGGCCTGCCGATCAAACAGGTCATCGCGATCCGCACGCCGCTGCCGCCGCACCTCGCGCCCGACATCGCCTACGACCCCGAGGTCTGGAAGGACTGGTATTCGGACAAAGCGAATCCCGCCGCGATGTGCGTGAATTCGGGCGAACTCGACGGCAAGGATTACCGCCAGGCCTTCGATTTCCTCGCCGACAAGCTCGCGCGCGAAGGCATCGGCGAACGCCGGGTCAATTTCCGCTTGCGCGACTGGGGCGTGTCGCGCCAGCGCTACTGGGGCTGCCCGATACCCGTGGTGTATTGCGCGGATTGCGGCGCGGTGCCCGTGCCGGAAGACCAGTTGCCGGTGCTGCTGCCCGAGAACGTCGAGGACGCGTTCGCCTCGGGCGACGTGCATTCGCCGATCAAGTCCGATCCGCAGTGGCGCAAGACGACCTGTCCGCAATGCGGCAAGCCGGCCGAGCGCGAGACCGACACCTTCGACACCTTCATGGAGTCGAGCTGGTACTACGCGCGCTACACCTCGCCGGGCGCGGCCGACATGGTCGATGCGCGGGCGAAATACTGGCTGCCGGTGGACCAGTACATCGGCGGGATCGAGCACGCGATCCTGCACCTGCTGTATTTCCGCTTCTACCACAAACTGTTGCGCGACCAGGGCCTGGTCGGCAGCGACGAACCGGCGACCAACCTGCTGACGCAGGGCATGGTGATCGCGGAAACCTATTACCGCGAGAACGCGAACGGTTCGAAGGACTGGATCAACCCCGCGGACGTGTCGGTGCAGCGCGACGAGCGCGGGCACGTGGTCGGCGCGACGCTGAAGGCGGACGGCAGGCCGGTCTCGATCGGCGGCACCGAGAAGATGTCGAAGTCCAAGAACAACGGCGTCGACCCGCAGGCGATGGTCGGCAAGTACGGCGCCGACACCGTGCGCCTGTTCTCGATGTTCGCCGCGCCGCCGGAACAGTCGCTGGAATGGAACGAGGCCGGGGTCGAGGGCATGGCGCGCTTCCTGCGCCGGTTCTGGCGCGAAGTCGCCATGCATGCCTCGCAGCCGGACCACCCGGGAATCGATGCCTCGAAGCTCGATGCCGGGCAGAAGGCGTTGCGCCGGCAATTGCACGAAACCATCCAGAAGGTCGGCGACGACTACGGCCGCCGCCACAGCTTCAACACCGCGATCGCGGCGCTGATGGAACTGCTGAACCATGTCGCGAAGTTCGGCGACATGTCCGACCAGGGCCGTGCCGTACGCCACGAGGCGTTGCAGGCGATGGTGCTGCTGCTCAACCCGGTGACGCCGCACGTGAGCCACGCGCTGTGGCAGGTGCTGGGCCACCCCGAGGCGCTGCTGGAGGATGTGCCGTTCCCGCGGGCCGACCCGGCCGCGCTGGTGCGCGACGCGGTGACCCTGGCGGTGCAGGTGAACGGCAAGCTGCGCGGCACGATCGAGGTCGCGCCGGACGCGCCGCGCGAAGCGGTCGAGGCCGCGGCCCTGGCCGAACCCAACGTGGCGAAGTTCTTCGAAGGACAGGCGGTGAAGAAGGTGATCGTGGTGCCGGGCAAGATCGTCAACATCGTGGCCGCGGGCTGAACCGGTCGGCTTGCCGGCCCCCGCGGCCTCGTCCAGACTGATGCGATGAAGCCGATCCCCTTCGTCCTCCTCCTAGCCGCGACGCTCGCGCTCGTGGCCTGCGGTTTCCACCTGCGCAAGGGCGCGAACCTGCCCGCCGACCTCGGCCCGCTGCGGGTGGTATCCAGCAGCCGCTACAGCCCGCTGGCCGAATCGCTGTCGCAGGCGCTGGCGCGTTCGGGCGCCATTCCCGCGCCCGATCCCGTCGATCTGTCCGCCACGCCGGACGATGCGCGGTCCGACATCGCGCCACCGGCGGATGCCGCGGCCCCGGTCCCGCCGCCCACGCCGGTGGCGACGCTGAATATCCGCAAGGAGCGCTGGGGCACGATTCCCGCGGCCATCGATGCCCGCGGCCGCGCACAGGAACTCACCCTGCGCTATGCGGTGGAATTCGACCTGTTGCGCGCCGACGGCAGCGTGCTGGTGCCGCGGCAGGTGGTGGAGCTCGCGCGCAACTACGTGACCGTGCCCAACAACAGCATCGGCACCGATAGCGAGCAGGAAATCCTCGCCAAGGAAATGCGCCGCGACATGGTCTCCTCGATCATGCGCCGCATCGATGCCGCGCTGCAGGCGACCGGCCCGGTCGACCAGGAACCGGCGCCGCCCGTGGAAGACGCGGTTCCATCGTCCACGCCCTGACGACGTGATGGCGATCGCCCCGGACGCACTGCCTGCGCGCCTCGCCGGGGAACCGCTGCGACCGGCCTACCTGATCGCCGGCGCGGAAACCCTGCTGGTGCTGGAAGCCGCCGACGCGGTGCGCGCCGCAGCGCGAGAACAGGGCTGTTCCGAACGCGAAACCTTCGAGGCCGATGCGCGCGGTTTCGACTGGAACGGTTTCGCCGCGCAGGTGAATGCGCCCAGCCTGTTTTCCCCGCGCCGCCTCCTGGAACTGCACTTGGCCACCGGCAAGCCGGGCAAGGAGGGCGCCGAGCTCATCGCCGGTTTCTGCGCGAACCCGCCGCCGGACGTGACCTTGCTGGTGATCGCCGGCGCGTGGAGCCGGCAACACGGCGGCAAGTGGAGCGAGGCGATTTCGCGCATCGGGCATTTCGTCGAGGTGCGCGAGGTGCGCGCGCACGAATTGCCGAACTGGCTGGAACGCCGCCTGCGCGCGCGCGGCCTGCGCGCCGGCCACGACGCGGTGCAACTGCTCGCCGAACGCGTGCAGGGCAACCTGCTCGCCGCCGCGCAGGAAGTGGACAAGCTCGCGTTGCTCGACGACGGCCAGCCGCTCGACGCGGCGCGCATGGAACGGCTGATCGCCGAATCCGCGCGCTACGATGTGTTCGGCCTGGTCGACGCCGCGTTGAACGGCAAGCCGGCGCAGGTCGCGCGCATGCTCGCCGGGCTGCAGGCCGAAGGCGAGGCCGTGCCCGCATTGATGGGCATGGTGGCGATGGAATTGCAGCGCGCCGCCGCGCTGGCGCACACCAAGGCGCGCGGCGGCAACCTCGCCGCAGAATTCCGCGCGCAACGGGTGTGGGATTCCAAGCAGGCGGCGTACACGCGCGCGCTGGCGCGTCACGACGCCGCGCAATGGGAACGCTTCGTCGCCGGTGCCGGGCGCGTGGACCGCATCGCCAAGGGCCGCGCGCCGGGCGATGCCTGGCGCCAGCTCGAGCGCCTGCTGCTCGCGGTCGCCGACCCGAAGGCGCGGCGCATGCTCGCCGCCTGAGCGCGATGCTCGAAATCCTCTACGGCGGCAGTTTCGATCCGGTGCACGAGGGCCACCTCGCAGTGGCGCGCAACGCACGCGACGCGTGCGCGGCCGAAGTACAGTTGATGCCGGCCGCGGATCCGCCGCACAAGGGGCCGCTGCACGCCGATGCGCGGCAACGCCTCGCGATGCTGGAGCTCGCGATCGGCGACGAACCCGGGCTCGGCATCGAAGCCTGCGAACTCGATCGCGACGGGCCTTCGTACACCATCGATACCTTGCGTTACCTGCGTGCAACACGCGTGGGCGACCGGCCGCTGGCGATCCTCGTCGGCGCGGACAGTTTCCTGTCGCTGCCGACGTGGAAGGAATGGCGATCGCTGTTCGACCTCGCGCACGTCGTGGTCGCCGAACGCAGCGGCAGCGGAGTCGATCCGGCGATGCTTCCCGGCGAACTCGCCGCGGCCGTGTCCGGGCGCTGGGCAGGGTCGCCGGAGGAGTTGCATGCCGTCGCCAGCGGCCTGGTGTTGCGCCTGGACCAGCCCCTGCGGCCCGAATCCGCCAGCGAGGTGCGCCGCCGCATCGCCGCCGGCATGGACTGGCGCACGCTGGTCCCGCCTCCCGTCGCCGATTACATCGCCGAAAACCGACTTTACGGGGCCGATGCCGGCTCTTCGCTATAATTGCCGCCGTTCCCGCACGCCGAGCCCCGCACCCTTGACCAGTCCCGCCCAGGTCATCAAGACCCGCCTTCCCAACCCGCCACCGCCGGCCGACGTGCTGCTCAAGACCGTCCATGCCGCGATCGAGGAACTCAAGGCCAGGGATGTCGTCGAGATCGACGTGCGCGGCAAGAGCAGCGTCTGCGATTTCATGGTCGTCGCCTCGGGCACCTCGACCCGGCACGTGAAGTCCATTGCCGACGAGGTGGTGAAGTTCGCGAAGAAGCTCGACGTGCAACCGCTGGGCGTGGAAGGCGAGCGCGAGGCCGAGTGGGTGCTTGTCGACCTCGGCGATGTCGTCGTCCACGTCATGTTGCCGCGCGTTCGCGAGTTCTATGCGCTCGAACGACTCTGGACCGTTGGCGACCAACCTCCGGAGACGATCGCGGACGAGGCGTGAAAGCCCGCCTCATCGCCGTCGGCGAACGCGCGCCGTCGTGGGTCGCGCAGGGTTTCGCCGATTACCGCCAGCGCCTGTCGCATTGGCTTCCGCTTGAACTCGTCGAGATCGAACCCGGGCTGCGCGGCAAAGGCCGCGACGCCGTGCGCGCGACGCACGACGAAGGCGCGCGCGCCATCGCCGCGTTGCCGAAGAACGCGCTGGTGGTCGCGCTCGACGGCCGTGGCCGCGAATGGAGTTCGGAACAACTGTCGCAGCGCTTAGAACACTGGCGCGGGCAGGGCCGCGACCTCGCGTTCCTGATCGGCGGGCCTGAAGGGCATTCATCTGAAGTGCTGCAGCGCGCCGATGAATCCTGGTCGCTCGGGGCCCTGACCCTGCCGCACATGCTGGTGCGGCTGCTGGTCGCGGAACAGTTGTATCGCGCGGCGTCGATGCTGGCGAACCATCCGTACCACCGCGCCTGAAGCCGGCGTATCCTCGGCTGGAATTTTTCGGGGGAAACCAGAATGCGCCGTTTCGTTTTGTGTTTGGGACTGCTGCTTCTGTGGCCTCTGGCGGGGCAGGCCGCGCAACCTGCATCTGTCGATTTCGGTGCAGGCGCATGGGTCGACGTGGATGCGACCGGCAAGGCGCATGTCGTGGAGATGGACAAGCTCACGGGCTTCAACGATGACGGCAAGCCTGGGTCCATCGCGGAGATCATCAAGGCGCGGTTGCGCGAGCGCATCGAAACTTGGGAGTTCACGCCACCGACAAAGAATGGCGTGACAGTTGCCGGCAAAACCCACGTGGGCGTGGCATTGGTGGCGGAAGACGACGGGGCAGGCGGTTTGCAACTCAGGGTCAAGTCGGCCAGAACTGGCATGGAAGTGCTTCAGTTTCCGTCACTGCGACCCTTGCTGTCCGAGTTGGGCGGTGCTTCCGGATGGTGGTTCATGGTTCATCTCGACATCGGCCCGAACGGGCAAGTCGTCGATGCACGCATGGTCGACTCAAGGATGTTCAACGGCAGGGAATTCGTGGCGCAGTCTTCCCGCTTCGCACGTAATGTCGACCAGACTATTACCAAGCTCGTTAAGCAAATGACGTTTTCAACCGAATTCGTGGACGGTCAGCCAATTGCGGGCGAAGGGGATATGCCGATAAAGGTGTGTGCTGACTCCCCTGGTCGTTGCGATGTGGTGGACCCGGAGCCGGCGGCGAAGAGTGATGGAAGGGAATTCGCTGCTGTTAACCCCGCTGTCCAGTTACGCACCACCGTCGCCGGAACCGCGCTCTGACGTTCCGTGAAACGACATCGGCACCGCATGAGCGGTGCCGATGCGTCGCGATTGCTACGAACTAGTTGAGCTTGAAATCGATCGGCACGATGCCGATCGCCTGCACCGCCGCGCCATTGCGGCTGGCCGGGCGGAAGCGCCAGTGCTTCTGCACCTGCTGTTGCGCCGCGCGATCGAGTTCGCGATTGCCGCTGCTGCGGTGGATCGTCACCTTCAGCGGGCTGCCGTCGACATCCACCAGCACTTCCAGCAGCACCGTGCCGGTCACGCCATTGCGCAGCGCATCGCGCGGATACGACGGCGCCGGCGCGGACGCATATTCTAGGCTCATGCCGGTGACCGGGCCGGTTCCCACCGGCGTCGTGTCGATCGGCGGATCGGCGGGCGGGACATAAGCTTCGCTGCCGTTGTCCACCAATACCGGAACGTCGGCCGGCGGTGTTTGCAATTGCGTGCGGACAGGCACGGTAATCGTGTCTGGATGGACGGGCACGCGCGGCACGATCGGAACGACTTCCGGTTTTGGCTTGATGATATCGACGACCTGCGTGATCACTTCCGGCGGACGCACCGGTGCCAGCGGCGGTCCTTCCTGCATCGGCAGGCTGACCAGCATCAACAGCGTGAGGTTGAGGGCGATGGCGCCGGCGTAGGCCGCGATCCGGCGGATATCGGGATGCACGTGCCACGGGTTGGCGCGGGCACGGGAATGGACGTTGTCGACGAGCACCATGAGCCACCTCCTGTCGGTTGCCTGCGGGAGACAAACGCCCGACGGCGGCGGTCGGGGTTGACCGATGGTTGCGCCCCCTGCGCCGCCCGGTCGCCGTCGACGCCACGTTGCGCCGAGGTAATGTGCAGGGCCGGTGAGGGAAACGCGACTGCGGACGAACGGTATCTACGCGCGACGAAAGGCAGACGCCCCGGCAAGCCGGGGCGTCGTGGCGGAGGCGCGGTGCGGCCAGGCTTACTTGCCGAGTTCGAACACCACGTCGACGCTGGCGCTGACCGTGTTCTCGCCCGGCGACACTTCGGTGCCGGCGTCCTTGGCCATCGCCGCCATCCGCACCATCGGCATCGGCATGGGCGGGCTGAAGCCGCCACCCTCGCTGATGCTGACGATGCGCCGCACCTGCAGGCCCAGCGACTTCGCGTACATGTTGGCGCGCGCCTGCGCCTTTCCGAGCGCCGCGCGGCGCGCTTCGTCCTGCACCGCGTCCGGCTGGTCGATTTCGAAACTCGGGCCGTTGACCTGGTTGGCGCCGCTGGCGACCAGCGCGTCGAGCACCTTGCCGAGCTTGGCGAGGTCGCGGACCTTGAGGTTCACCGTGTTGCTGGCCTGGTAGCCGGTGATCGTCGGCGGCTGGTTCTCGGCGTACTTGTAGTTCGGGTTGAGGTTGATGCCGCTGGTCTGGATGTCCTTGTCGGCGATGCCGGCGCCGCGGATCGCGGCCATCACCTTCTGCATCTGCTCGGCGTTGGCGCGCATCGCGGAATTGGCGTCGGGGGCCTGGGTGACGACGCCGGCCGAGACGGTGGCCACGTCCGGTGCGTGCTTGACGTCGGCCGATGCGGAGACAGAGAGCAGGGTGCCGTCGGCGGGAACGGCATAGCCGGTGGCGGGCTGGTTCTGGGCGCAGGCGGTCATGGTCGTTCCGAGGGCGATGAGGGTGGCGAGCAGCAGCGGGCGAAGGATGGGGCGGCGGGACATGGCGTTCTCCGGCAAGTGGCGGGGAAGGGTGTTCGGGACAGGCTGTTCAAGATCGGGTGAACGCGCGGTGAGCCGCGACGGGGTTGTGTGCGGCGGCGCACGCGGGAGCCATTCAAGCGCGGGTTATCCTTGCACGAATGTTGTATCTCGCCTCGCAATCGCCCCGCCGTCGCCAGTTGCTCGGCCAGCTCGGGGTCGAATTCCGCCTGCTCGACCTCGACGTGGACGAAGTGCGCGGCCCCGGCGAGGCGGCCGGGGACTACGTGCGCCGGGTCGCGCGGGAAAAGGCCGGCGCGGGCCTGCTGGAAGTCGTCGCGGTGGCGAACGCGCTCGTGCTCGGCGCCGACACCGAGGTCGTGCTCGACGGCGAGGTCTTCGGCAAGCCGCGCGACGAAGCGCACGCCGCCGAGATGCTGCGGCGCTTGTCCGGGCGCGACCACGAGGTGATCACCGCGGTTTCGTTGGTGTCGGCCGGGCGCGAGGCGCAGGCGGTGTCGAATTCGCAGGTACGCGTCGCCGCCCTCTCCGAGGCCGACATCGCGCGCTACATCGCCAGCGGCGAATGGGAAGGCAAGGCCGGCGCCTACGCGATCCAGGGCCGGTTCGAGGCGCACATCGAGCATTTGTCCGGCAGTTTCAGCGGGGTGATGGGCCTGCCGCTGCACGACACCGCGGCGTTGCTGCGCGGATTCGGGGCGTGGCCGTGAGCGAGGAAATCCTGGTCAACGTCACCCCGCGCGAAACCCGCGTCGCCGTCGTCGAGAACGGCATGCTGCAGGAGCTGCACATCGAGCGCGGCTGGAGCCGCGGCGTGGTCGGCAACATCTACAAGGGCCGCGTGCAGCGCGTCATGCCGGGCATGCAGGCCGCGTTCGTCGACATCGGCCTGGAGCGCGCCGCGTTCCTGCACGCCAACGACATCGTGCGACCGGCGAACGTGCCCGCGGTCGGCGGCGAGGGCGAGGAAACGACCGCGCCGCCGCCGCGTCCCATCGGCGAACTCGCGCGCGAAGGCCGCGAGGTCGTGGTGCAGGTGGTCAAGGACCCGATCGGCAGCAAGGGCGCGCGTCTCACCACGCAGATCAGCATTCCCTCGCGCTACCTCGTGCTGCTGCCGAACACGCAGGTGGTCGGTGTGTCCGCGCGCATCGAGGACGAGGACGAACGCGCGCGGCTCAAGGGCATCGTGGCGGCGTGCGCCGGCGGCTCCGAACAGGCCACTCCCGGGCACGGTTACATCGTGCGCACCAATGCGGAAGGCCAGCCGGCCGAGGCGCTGGCCGAGGACATCGCCTACCTGCAGCGCGCATGGCAGCAGGTCGAAAGCGATTCCGGCGACGCGAAGGTCGGCTCCCGCGTGTACGAGGACCTGTCGCTGCCGTTGCGCGCGGTGCGCGACCTGATGCGCCGCGACGTGGAGAAGGTGAAGGTCGATTCGCGCGAAACCTGCGACCGGCTGCGCGCGTTCGCCGCGCAGTACATGCCGGGGCTGGCGGAGAAGATCGAACACTACAGCGGTTCGCGCGCGATCTTCGACCTGTACGGCGTCGAGGACGAGATCCAGCGCGCGCTGGAAAAGGAAGTGCCGCTGAAATCCGGCGGCTACCTCGTCATCGACCAGACCGAGGCGATGACCACGGTCGACGTCAACACCGGCTCCTTCGTCGGCCAGCGCAACCTCGAGGAAACCGTCTACCGCACCAACCTCGAGGCCGCGCAATCGGTCGCGCGGCAACTGCGCCTGCGCAACCTCGGCGGCATCATCATCATCGACTTCATCGACATGGTCGATCCGGAACACCGGCGCCAGGTGCTGCGCACGCTGGAGAAATCGCTGGCCCGCGACCACGCCAAGACGACGGTGTACGACTTCTCGCCGCTGGGCCTGGTCGAGATGACGCGCAAGCGCACGGTGGAATCGCTGCAGCGCCAGCTCAGCGAGCCCTGCCACGAATGCGGCGGGCGCGGCATGCTCAAGACCGCGGAAACCGTGACCTACGAGATCTTCCGCGAGATCGTGCGCTCGGTGCGCCAGTTCGAGGCCGCGCGGCTGCTGGTGATCGCCTCGCCCAAGGTCGTCGCGCGCATCACCGACGAGGAATCGGCGGCAGTCGCGGAGCTGGAGGAATTCCTCGGCAAGTCGATCCGCTTCCAGGCGGACGCGCAGTACCTGCAGGAGCAGTTCGATGTGGTGCTGCTCTGATTTTTCCTTCTCCCTCCGGGAGAAGGTGCCCGAAGGGCGGATGAGGGTTCGGCATCGCGATTCGGCATGTCGCTCGCGATCAACCCTCACCCCCGGCCCCTCTCCCGGTGGGAGAGGGGAGTGAAGCCATGATCTCGCCCATGCTGCGTTTGCGCCTGCGCCACGCGCGCCGCTGGCTCGGCTACGCGGTCGCCGCGTTGCTGGTGGCGATGGCGCTGGGCGCCGGCGCGATGAGCCAGTTGCTGCCGCTGGCCGAACGCCATCCGGATCGCATCGCGGCGTGGCTGAGCGCGCGCGCCGGACGCCAGGTCGCATTCGACAGGGTCGAAACCGAATGGACGCGACGCGGGCCCTTGTTGCGGGTGGATGGATTGCGCGTCGGTAGCGGTGCGCAGGCGCTGGTGATCGGCGATGCGGAGGTGCTGGTGTCGCAATACGCGGGTCTGCTGCCGGGGCGATCGTTCACCGAACTGCGCGTCCGCGACCTCGACCTGACACTCGAGCGACGCGACGACGGCAGTTGGCAGGTACGCGGCCTGCCGGGCGAAAAAGCGGGCGGGGATCCGTTCGCGACCTTCGAACGCCTCGGCGAATTGCAGGTGATCGCCGCGAAACTCCGCGTCGTCGCGCCCGCGCTCGGCATCGACGCCGCGTTGCCGCGCGTGGACGTGCGCCTGCAGGTGCGCGGCGACCGCGTGCGGGCCGGCGTGCGCGCGACCGTGCACGGAACGGCAGCTCCGCTGCTCGCCGCGCTGGACTTCCATCGCGACGCAGGCGATGGCCGCGTCTATCTTTCCGCGAAGAACGCGGATTTCGCCGCGTGGTCGCCGTTGTTCCGCATCGCCGGCGTGCGCCTCGCGGGCGGCAAGGGTCGCGCTGAAACCTGGCTGGACCTGCACGCGCACCGCGTGGTCGCGGCCACCGCATCGGTGGCGATCGACGGCATGCGCCTCGAAGGCGCGCCGCTGGCGAACGGCACGACGACCGCGGCCGACCTCGGCCGCGTCGAGGGACTCGCGCGCTGGGGCATGGTCGATGGTGGCTGGCGCGTCGATGCCGCGAAGCTGCGCGTCGGCACCGGGGCGAATGCGCAATCGCTCGATGGCCTGCTGCTCGCCTGGGGTCGTCGCATCGCGGTGCGCGCGGATGCGGTCGATGCCGGTCCGCTGCTCGCGGTCGCCGCGCTCAGCGACCGCCTCGCCCCGGGATTGCGCGCTTGGTTGTCGGTCGCGAAGCCGCAGGCGCGCGTGCGCAAGGTGGAAATCGCCGGCGTGCAGGGCGGCGCCTTGCGCGCACGGGGTCGCGTCGAGGGTTTCGGCTTCGCGTCGAAGGATGGCGGTCCCGCGCTCTCCGGCCTCGCCGGAGATGTCAGCGGCGATGCGGACGGAATGACCTTCGTCCCCGACCCGACGGCGACGGTGCGTTTCGACTGGAAGAAGGGCTTCGGCGTCGTCCATGACGTGAAGCTGCGCGGCACGATCAGCGGCTGGCGCGAAGGCGCGGGCTGGCGCGTCGGCACCGGCGCGCTCGCCATCGACGGCGACGGTTACGACGCCGACGTGCGCGGCGGCATGTGGTTCCAGGGCGACGGGACGCGGCCGTGGATCGACCTCGCGACGTGGATCGGCGACACCTCGGTGTCGCAGGCGCACAAGTTCTGGATCCACGACGTGATGGCGCCTTCGGTCGTCGCGTGGCTCGATGCCGCGCTGCAGGGCGGCGCGGTGCGCGAGGCGCGCGCGCTGGTCGTCGGCGACCTCGACGACTGGCCGTTCCGGAACCATGAAGGCCGCTTCGAGGCGCGCGCGAGGCTGCAGGGCGCGACGCTCAAGTTCCAGCCGGATTGGCCGCCCTTGCAGAACGTGGATGCGCAGGTCGCCTTCATTGGCGACGGCATGGACATGCAGGGCAAGGGCCTGCTCGACGGCGTCGGCATCCGCGAGATGCATGCCGCCATCGAACACTTCGGCCAGGCGCGGCTGACGGTGGATGCGAAGGGCGGCGGCGATGCCTCGCGCCTGCTCGCGCTGCTGCGCGACAGCCCCTTGTACAAGGAACAGAAGGAAACCCTCGACGCGCTTTCGGCCAGCGGACTCGCCGACGTTGGTTTCGCGCTCGACCTGCCGTTCGCGGAACACCAGCCCGCGCAAATCCACGGCACGGTGCGGCTGGCCGGCGTGCGCGCGGCCGATGCGCGCTGGAAACTCGGCTTCGACGACATGCGCGGCGCCGCGGACTACGACGCGCACGGTTTCGACGCCGAGGGATTGAAGGCGAAGTACGAAGGCCAGCCGGGGTCGCTCAGCCTGCGCGCCGGGCAGGGGCACGTGCGCGCGGCCGGCAATGCCTTCGAGGCCGAACTCGCGGCGAGCATGGATGCCGATGCGCTGATCGACCGTGCCCCGCAGTTCGCCTGGCTGAAGCCCTATTTCGATGGCCGTTCGCAATGGACCGTGGGCGTGGCGTTGCCGGAATCGCAATCGAAGGCCGCGCCGAGCAGCCTGCAATTGCGTTCCGACCTCGTTGGCACGCGGATGACGCTGCCGGCGCCCCTCGACAAGGATGCGAACACGCCGCTGGCGACGCGCATCGATGCGCAATTGCCGCTGGGCGAAGGCGAGGTCGCGGTGGCCTTCGGCAACCGGCTCGCCTTGCGCGCGCGCCAGGGCAAGGCCGGCACCGGCGTGCGCGTCGTGCTGGGCGCGTCGAGCGTGGCCGATGCGCCGCCGGCGAACGGCCTGGTCGCGACCGGGCGCGCCTCCTCGCTCGATGCGCTGGATTGGGCGGTGTTGTCGCGCGGCGACGACAGCGGTGGCGGCTTGCCGCTGCAGCGCATCGATCTCAGCGCCGCGCACCTGCAACTGCTCGGTTCCGATTTCCGCAATACCCGCGTGCAGGTCGCACCGGCGGCGGGAGGCGCGACCGCGGTACAGCTGGACGGCGATGCGTTGGCCGGCGCGATCACGATCCCGCGCGACGGCAGCGCCGCGATCGCCGGCAAATTGCAGCGATTCTGGTGGCATGGCGCCCCCGCGGCGCCCTCCGCGAACGGCGCTCCGGACCCGAATGGCGACATCGACCCCGGCAAGGTACCGCCGCTCAACCTGGTCTTCGACGACCTGCGCATCGGCGATGCGAAATTCGGCAGCGCGAGCGTGCGCACGCAACAGGCGCCCGGTTCGCTGAAACTGTTGCAGTTCCAGTCGCGCGCGGCGAAGCAGGAGATCGATGCCAGCGGCGAATGGAGCGGACGCGGCGCAGCGGCCAGGACACGCGTGGACATGCTGCTGGACAGCGAGGACTTCGGCGCCTTCCTCGGCGGTTTCAGCTTCGGCGGCCAGCTCTCGCGCGGCAAGGGCCAGGCGCGGCTGCAGGCGACGTGGCCGGGAACGCCGACGGGATTGAAGCTCGCGGCGCTCGACGGCAACCTGCACATCGACGCGCACGACGGCCAGCTCACCGAAGTCGAACCCGGCGCCGGCCGCGTGCTCGGCCTGCTCAGCATCGCGCGGCTGCCGCAACGGCTCACCCTCGATTTCCGCGACCTCTTCTCCAAGGGCTTCGCCTTCAACACGCTCAAGGGCGACATCGCGCTCGGCAACGGCCAGGCGCGCAGCGACAACCTGCGCATCGACGGCCCGGCCGCGGAAATCAACATCCGCGGCGTCGCCGACATGCGCCAGGAAACCTACGACCAGACCGTCGACGTATTCCCCAAGGCCGGCAACCTGCTCACCGCGGTCGGCGCGATCGCCGGCGGACCGGTGGGCGCGGCCATCGGCGCGGCCGCGAACATGGTGCTGAAGAAACCGCTTGGCCAGCTCGCGGCCAAGACCTACCACGTCAGCGGGCCGTGGAAGCAGCCCAAGGTGGACGTGGTCGCGCGCAGCCAGGCGCAATCGCAGCCGCAGCCGAAGGATTGAATTCCGTCCTTCGCATCCGCACGTTTTCAGTTCGCAATCCGCCAGGCACGCCATGACCGAATCGCTCGCCATCGCCCAATCCCGCCTGCTCGCGCCTTCCGGCCTCGACGAAAGCGGCATCGGGCGCGCGTTCTCCTCGCTGCTCGGGCCGGGCGTGGATTTCGGCGACTTCTACTTCCAGCATTCGCGCCGCGAGAGCTGGTCGATGGAGGACGGCATCGTCAAGGACGGCGCGCATTCCATCGAACAGGGCGTGGGCGTGCGCGCGATCTCCGGCGAGAAGACCGGTTTCGCCTATTCCGAGGACATCGATGCGAATGCGTTGCTCGCGGCGGCGGGTTCGGCGCGCGCCATCGCCCGCGACGGCCGCAGCCATGCGCCGCTGGCGCTGGCGCCGGTACGCGCGCCGACGCTGTATCCCGCGCTGGATCCGGTCGAGGCGCTCGGCAACGCCGAAAAGGTCGAGGCGCTGCGCCGCATCGACAAGCTGCTGCGCGCCGCCGACCCGCGGGTGAAGCAGGTGATGGTCGGGCTCAGCGCCAATGTCGACACCGTGCTGGTCGCGCGCAGCGACGGCGTGCTCGCCAGCGACGTGCGCCCGCTGGTGCGCATGAACGTGCAGGTGATCGTCGAACAGGACGGCCGGCGCGAATCCGGCTACGCCGGTTTCGGAGGGCGTTATTCGTATGCGGAACTGCTCGCGAACGGGCAGCCCGAGAAATTCGCGCGCGAGGCGCTGCGCCAGGCGCTGGTGAACCTCGAAGCCATCGCCGCGCCCGCGGGCGTGATGCCGGTGGTGCTCGGCAATGGCTGGCCCGGCGTGCTGCTGCACGAAGCGGTGGGCCACGGGCTGGAAGGCGACTTCAACCGCAAGGGCACTTCGACCTACGCGGGACGCATGGGCCAGCGCGTGGCCTCGCCCGGCGTCACCATCGTCGACGACGGCACGCTGGATGGGCGGCGCGGTTCGCTCAACGTCGACGACGAAGGCACGCCGACGTCCTGCACCACGCTGATCGAGGACGGCGTGCTGGTCGGTTACATGCAGGACACCTTGAACGCGCGGTTGATGAGCGTGGCGCCCACCGGCAACGGCCGCCGCGAATCCTTCGCGCACCTGGTGATGCCGCGCATGACCAACACCTACATGCGCGCCGGCACGCACGATCCGGAGGAGATGATCCGCTCGGTGAAGCGCGGCCTGTACGCAGTGAATTTCGGCGGGGGCCAGGTCGACATCACCAGCGGCAAGTACGTGTTCTCCGCGACCGAGGCCTACCTGATCGAGGACGGGAAAATCACCGCGCCGGTGAAGGGCGCGACCCTGATCGGCAATGGCCCGGAAACCATGCAGCGGGTCAGCATGATCGGCAACGACCTCGCGCTGGACGATGGCGTCGGCACCTGCGGCAAGGACGGGCAGAGCGTCCCGGTCGGCGTGGGCCAACCCTCGCTGCTGATCAGCGAACTGACCGTCGGCGGAACGCAGGCGTGATGGCTGTATGGCTCCATGTAGGAGCGACGGAAGTCGCGACAGTCCCGCGTGAATGGTCGCGACTTCCGTCGCTCCTACAAGGGCGATCAGGAGTTTTCTTCGCCCGATTCGCCCAGCAACGCATGCACCGCGCGATACAACTCGCGGAACGCGCGCGGCGGTTTGTGCTTGGCGCGTTCGTCCAGCGCATTGCGCACCAGCTGCCGCAATTGCTGCCGATCCGCGTTCGGATATTCGCCGAGCAGTTCGCCCAGCGCGGCGTCGCCACCGTCGAGCAGGCGTTCGCGCAGGCTTTCGGCGCGATGCATGCGCGCGGTTTCGCGCTTGGCCGCCTCGCCGCCGGCATCGAGCGCGTCGCGGATCGCATCCAGCGCTTCGTCGTCCTCGCGCCGCATCTGCTTGGCGAGGAACGCGGTCTGGCGCTTGCGCGCGACGTGCGCGGTGATGCGCCGGGTCTCGACGATGTGCGGCAGCAGGCCTTCCGGAATCGGCAGCCGCCCGAGCTGGGCATCGCTCAGCGCCGCCAGTTTTTCCGCCAGCGCGAGCACGTCCAGCGCGTCGCGCCGCTGCTGGCTGCGGCTGGGGGCGAAAAATTCGCCGTTGTCTTCGTCGCGTCCGCGCATGCGGGCCTTCGTTTCCGTGCCAATCGAGTTGCGAGGATAAGTCATTGAACGCACTTTCCACCGCCGTCGACAGCGTGGCCCGGCTCGAGGCGCTTGAAGGCATCGCCGGGCAATTGCTGGAACGCGCGCGCCGCGCCGGCGCCGACCAGGCCGAGGTCAGTTGCTCCGAGGACACCGGGCTGGAGGTGAACGTGCGCATGGGCGCGGTGGACACGGTCGAAGCCACGCGCGACCGCGGCATCGCCGTCACCGTGTACTTCGGCAAGCGCAAGGGCAGCGCCAGCACCGCCGACCTGCGCGAGGACAGCCTCGCCGCGACCGTCGAACAGGCCTGCGCGATCGCGCGCCACACCGAGGACGACGCGGCCGCCGGCCTCGCCGATGCGGAACGGATGGCGCGCGAGCCGGCTTCGGGCTGGCCCGACTACGACGCCTGGCATCCGTGGGCACTGGATGCCGAGCGCGCGATCGACCTCGCCATCGCCTGCGAGCAGGCCGGGCGCGATTTCGATGCGCGCATCGCCAATTCCGACGGCGCTTCGGTTTCGACCGGCACCTCGCTGGCCGTGTACGCGAATTCGCACGGGTTCCGCGGGCGCGAACGCGGCACCCACCATTCGCTCGGGTGCGCGCTGATCGCCGGGCAGGGCGACGCGATGCAGCGCGACGGCTGGTACAGCACCGCGCTGGCGCCCGAAGACCTCGAATCCGCGGCATCGATCGGTCGCGAAGCCGCGCAGCGCACGTTGGCGCGGATGGCGCCGCGGCAATTGCCGACCGGCGCGGTGCCGGTGCTGTTCGCCGCGGAAGTCGCGCGTTCGCTGGTCGGGCACCTGGTCGGCGCGGTCTCCGGCGGTGCCTTGTACCGGCGCGCCAGTTTCCTGCTCGATGCCGCCGGCACGCGCGTGTTCCCCGACTGGTTCGCCATCGACGAGGATCCGTTCCTGCCGCGCGGCTTCCGTTCCGCCGCGTTCGATGCCGAGGGAGTGGCCACGCATGCTTCGCCATTGGTCGCCGATGGCGTGCTGCAGCGTTACGTGCTGGGCAGCTATTCCGCCCGCAAGCTCGGCCTGGCCACCACCGCCAACGCGGGCGGGGTGCACAACCTCATGGTGAAGCCGAATGCCGGCGACCTCCCCGTGTTGCTGCGCAGCATGGGTCGCGGCCTGCTGGTCACCGAATTGATGGGGCAGGGCGTCAACGCCGTCACCGGCGATTACTCCCGCGGCGCCGCCGGGTTCTGGATCGAAGGCGGGGAAATCGCCTTCCCGGTGGACGGCGTCACGATTGCCGGCAATTTGCGCGACATGTTCGCCGCGATCGAGGCCGTGGGCAGCGACGTTGATCCGCGTTCCCACCTGCGCACCGGTTCCGTCCTGGTCGGGCGGATGACCGTGGCCGGGGCCGATTGACGTTATATTCCCCGAAGCCGCGGGCGCCGCGGCGTGACCACGGGGAACACCACACCATGAGCGATATCGAAACCGCTGCCGCGTCGCAGGAAGACCGCACGCTGGCGATGTTGACCCACCTGTCGGGGATCATCCTCGGCTTCATCGTTCCGCTGGTGATCTGGCTGGTGAACAAGGACAAGTCCGACAAGGGCTGGTTGAACGACCAGGCCAAGGAAGCGCTGAATTTCCAGATCACGATCCTGATCGGCTACATCGCCGGCACGGTGCTCACGATCATCCTGATCGGCCCGCTGATCTCGCTGGCCGCGTGGGTGGTGAGCGTGATCTTCAGCATCATCGCCGGCCTCAAGGCAAACGAAGGCGTGGCCTACCGCTATCCCTTCGCGATCCGCCTGATCAAGTAACTGCGCGATTCCGCCGCCGATGGCCCGGCATGGGCCATCGGTTGGCTTGCGCGGCGGGCAAACGCCCACATCATCGTCGGTACCCGGAACCTTCCGGCGGAGAAAGACGATGAACGCGAACCCCGAAACCCTGTCCCCGACCGCCAGCGACCGCCACTGGGCCGTCGCCGCGCCCATCGCCGCGCTGGCCGCGGCCGCGTTGACGCACTGGTTCGCCGGCGTCGCCGGCACGCTTGCCGCGCTCGCGGTGTGGATGCTGGTCCGCGACAAGTCCGCGTTCGCCGGCGCGCACGCGCGCGAGGCCGCGAACTTCAACCTCAGCATGTTCCTCTACGCCTGCGCCGCGGGCGTGATCGGCATCGTGCTGGTCGGCGCCACCGTTCTCACCCTCGGCATCGGTGCGCTGGTCACCGTGCCCGCCGGCATCGTGCTGTTGTGCGTGATCGCCGCCATCGCATTGATGTGGCTGGTCTGCAGCATCATCGCCGCGGTCAAGGCCTGGGACGGAAAGGCCTATCGCTACCCGCTGACGATGCGCTTGCTCGGTTGAAGCGAAAAAGGGCGCCGCGAGGCGCCCTTCGTTTCGAGAGTTTGGGCGCTCAGGTTCCGATTTCGTAATTGAAGTTCGTGACGAGCGTGTCGATCGCCGTCTGCGGTGGCAGGTTGCAGGTCACGGAGAGGTTCGCGCTTCCCGTGATCGGGTTACCGTTCGTGCCGCCGAAGTCCGCGCCCAGCCAAGACAATTGTCCAGCGCCTGACGCGGGTATGTCAGCGGTCTTTGCCGAGTAGACCGGCGGGATACCGAGGGTCTGAATTCCGGTTACAGCCGTGCAGCTCACGTTGTTGTGCGCGAGTCCGTCCAGTGAGTAGAGGGTCAGATAGAAACCGAGAACGGGCGAGGCATTCGAGGTGCTGGGCGTGATGGAAAACGGGCAGATCACGAAACTGCTGGTCGTGGCGGATTCGTTGCGGGCGCCGGTGGCCTTGGGGCGGAACTTGGTGTCCGTGGTCGGAATGCTGAGCTGGCAATTGCCCCCGGTCATGACCGAGTATTGAGTGGTGGTGGCGGAATTCGCCGCAGGCGTGACACTCAAGCCTAAGGCGATGGCCATGCACGCGTAGAGCGGAATACGCATCGTTTTCTCCATGTGTCGACATGCCGGCCGGAATGGCGGCATCGATTGTAAGAACGCGGATCCGGATAGGTTTCGGCCAAACGAAAAGGGCGCCGCGAGGCGCCCGTTTGCAGTTCGAATCAGACCCTCATTGTCCCACGTCGTACGAGTAGGGTGCCTGCAGGAAGCTGATGGCCGTTTGCGGTGTGAGACTACAGGTCACGCTGCTCAGCACGCTGCCGACGATCGGATCACCTTCCGTTCCACCGAAGTCCGCGGCTGTCCAGGTAAAGAGCTGGCCGAGGGGCGTATCGCTGCTGTCGACGGATTCGCTCTTGGAAGAATAGATGAGCGGGGCCATTGGATAATCGTATGCACCGACGACCGCGGTGCAGGTGACTAGGTGCGGCGCGCCGTTGATCGAATAAACCGCGGCAATCAATTGCGTGAACATGTTGTTATTAGACGCCACCGGATTCGCGATCGGGCAGTACACGAAGTTGCTGACGGTGGTGGATTCGTTGCGGAAACCGGTGGCCTTGGGCCGCACTCCGGTATTGGTGGTCGGAATGCTGAGTTGGCAACTCCCGCCCGGGACCGCGATGCTCGCACCTGCCGTGGCGGCGTAGATAACGGGCGAGACGGTCAGTCCCCATGCAATGGCGGCGGCAATGCTTGCGTATAGCAGAATGCGCATCGTCTTCTCCATGTGGTCGAGACACCAGCCGAAATGGCAGTGTCGATTGTGAAAACGCCGATCGGGCTGGCTTTCGGCCAAACGAGGAAGGGCGCCGCGAGGGCGCCCTTCGATGCGAACCGCCGGTGGAATCAATTCCCCAACTGCGGGTTGTATTTCGCGTACAGCAGACCGATCGCCGTCTGCGGCGGCAGGTTGCAGGTCACGGTGGTCCATGCGCTGCCCTGGATCCCCGCGCCGGCCGTTCCGCCGAAATCGCCCGCGTTCCAGGTCGCGACCGCGCCCGTGGTCGTGGTGGGCAGGCTGGTGGTTTTGGAGGAGTACGTCGCGGGGACGTAGCGATTCAGCGAACCGATGACGGTGGTGCAGGCCACGGAGTGCGTCTGCCCGTCCAGCGAATAGAGGGTGACGTTCATTTCCGTCACCACGCCGCCGTCGATTGGAACCGGCGACAGCGAGAACGGACAGACCACGAAGATGCCGGTGGTCGTTGATTCGTTGCGGCCGCCGGTGGCCTTGGAAACGAAATCGGGATTGGTATTGGTGCCGGCCGGCTTGCAGATCGAACCGGAGATGGTGAGGTACTGGTTGCCTGTCGCCGACCGGGCCGCCGGCGTCGCGGCAAGGCCAAACACGGCGACAAGACAGGCCAGGCCCGTGGAGAACGAAGTACGCATTGAAACCCCCTGTGGTTTTTTGCGGATTCCCGCCTTGCGGCGGGTGTGGATGCGTGCACGGAATGTGACGCAGTCCACATTTTGCCGACCGTCGGCGGGCAGGGGGTTAATTCCGCGTGTGGGGAAATCCGCCCGGGTATCGCCCGTTCATCAAGCGCCCGCCGCGACATCCACATTCAGCATGTTCAGGCTTTCCTAATTGCCCGCCACGACCTTGCTGCGATCCAGCCGGTCCAATCGATCGTCCAGCGGTGGATGGGTGCGGAACAACTGCGCCATGCCCGGCGCCTTGCTGCCGAGCGCGGTCATCTTCTGCAACACCGCGTACAACGCCAGCGGATCGAAACCCGAGCGTGCGAGGTAGACCTCGGCCGCTTCGTCCGAACGGTATTCGGCGCCGCGATCGAGGCTGGTGAGCATCACCGAGGCGCCCTGCTTGGCGAGGTAATCCTTGGTCGCACTGCCCAGCGCGCCGCCGCCGACCTGCACTTGCGACGCAGCGAGGTTCAGGCCGTAACCTTCCACTTCCTGCTTGTGGATCACCTCGTAGTGGTCGCGCTGCACCACGTGGCTCAGCTCGTGGGCGAGTACGCCGGCGAGTTCCTGGTCGTCGTTCGCGTCGACCAGTTCGTACATGCCGCGCGTGACCAGGACGTAGCCGCCGGGCGCGGCGAAGGCGTTGATCTCCGGCGTATCGATCACGCCGAAGGTCCACGGCAATTCCGGGCGCGCGGTATGCGAGGCCAGCCAGCGGCCGACGCGGTTGACGCGATGCTGCGCGGCATCGTTCTTCCACAACGGCGCGGCACCGAGGATGCGCCCCGCGATTTCCGGACCGAGTTGCAGTTCCTCCTCGGTTAGTTCCTCGCCCGACTTGCGCGCGCCGGCGTCCGCGGCGCCGAATCCCGCATCGGTGGCCTTGTTGCCGAGGCCCAGGCTGGAGAGCAGGCCGCGCGCCGCCGACAGGCCGCTGCGTTTCTCGGACTGGGTCGCGCCGCCCTTCTTGTTCGCGGCGATGGCCTGTTCTTCGGGCTTGTAGGAAATCGTCCGTTCCTGCAGCTTCGCCTTGCGCATTTCGCTCGCGGCCTGTTGCGGGGTTTCGCGGTAGGACTCCATCTTCGCCAGTTGCGCGCCGTCGAAGCTCGCCGCGCGCAGGTCGCTTTCGTCGAGGCCGCGCACGCCGGCGGTTTCGCTGACCCGGCCCTTGCCGGCGCGACCGCCGAACACGCCGGCGACGTCCGAAGACGAGGCGGACTTTCCGAAAGCCATGCGCACGTCGTTCACGCGCACGTAGCCCGCGGGCGTGGCGAGGCGGTACCACAGGCCCTGCTGGCCGGCCACGCTCACCGTCGCGCCCTGCTTGAGCGTGGCCACCACCGGGCCCTTCAGGTCGGGCGTGCCGTGCACGTCGACCGAAGGCTTGTGGATCTGCGCCTGCGTCGCTGCAGCCTGCGCGAGTGCGGGGCGCGGAGCGGTGGCGAACGCAAGGGCGATGGCGAGGGAAGTCGAGGCCAGGAAACGTGCGGTGCGGATGTGCATGGAAGGCTCCGTGCGGCGGGCGGATGCGTCGTCCGCGAAGGCGGGTGTCTTGCAGGGAAACGGAATCGGGATGGCGTGTGGGACACGGGCATCGTGTTCAGCCGGGTCAGGTGTCCGCGGCGGGGGCGCCGGGCGCTCCCGCGGCCTCGTCGGCGGCGAAGGAATCGTGCGCCGACAATGGGCGCTCGTCGGTGCTGGCGAGCAGCCGGCCGAGCATGTGGCTGACGCGGGCGCGCGTGTCCGCGATGGGTTCGTTCGCCCCGGCGATCGTGCTGATCAGGCTGGCCACCCGCACGCTGCCGTCGTCGGGCAGCACGTCGTCCTTGCCGGCGAGGTATTCGCGCAGCGAACGCAGTTCGCGTTCGGCGGTCGCCACGACGGTCGCGCGATCCGGGCCGCCCCAGGTCAGCACGTTGATGTCGACCAATGCGTCCCAAAGCCAGTGCTTGTATTCGACGATGCCCTCGATCGCCACCGCCTCGTGGCCGCGGTACAGCCAGCCGCGCAGGCGACGCCGGTATTCGCGGATGCGGCGCGCGAGCGCGCGCCGGTCCATCGCCTCGTCGGGCACGAAGCGCAGCCGCACCATCGCCAGCCAGTGGTCGCGGCCCGCGTCGAACTGCGGGCGATAGTCGTCGTTGCCGATCGCGCGCCCGCGCTGCGTCGCCGCATACATGCGGCACAGGCCGAAGCACAGGCTGACGAAGCCGAGCGCGGCGAAGATGTCGAAGAACACGCCGAACGCGGTCAACCCGACGAACGCCACCGCCACCAGCACGATGTTGCTGGCGACGAAGATCGCATCGAGTTCCCAGGCCGGTTCGCCGCGCCAGAACGCGAAGCCGGTGAACACGACGAGGAAGGCCGCGAGCAGGTACTTGAAGCCGGCCGGCGGCATCCAGATCGCGCTGTCGTTGACCAGCGCTTCCACCGCTTCCGCGTGCACTTCCACGCCCGGCATCGCGGTGTTCACCGGAGTGGGCTTGGCGTCGTTGAGGCCGGCGGCGGTATAGCCGACCAGCACCGTGCGGCCCTTGAGGTCGGGAACGCCGTTCGGATCGCAGGCCGGCTTCGCGCCGAGCAGGTCCGCGGCGCTGATGTAGGGCAGGCGGCTGTGGTTGCGCCAGTTCACGCGGATCGTCGCCGGATACGAGGCCATCGCGCGGCCGCTCGCGGCCGAAGCCAGTCGCAGCGAGATCGCCGGCAGCGCCCAGTCGCCTTCGTCCTCGCGCAGGTTGACGTCGCGCAGCACGCCATCCGCGTCGCGGTCGACGTCCAGCAGCGCGCTGTCCTTGCGCATCGCCTCGCCGTAGGGCCGCAGCAAGGCGACGCGCGGTCCCGGGCGTTGCGGGTTCGCCACGATGGCGAACGCACCGGGCACCTGCGACACCGCGATCGCGCCCTTCGTGTCGTCGAAATCCGCGTTCGCGCGCGTGGCGCCGAACAGGAAACGGCCATTGCCGCCTTCGGCCATCGCCTCCAGCGTGGCATCGCCGCCGGGATCGTCCTGCGAGGCGTCGACGAACATCACGTCGTAACCGACCGCACGCACGCCGGCGGAATCGAGCGCGTCGAGCAGGTCGGCGTGCTGTTGCCGGCTCCACGGCCACGGCCCGAGGTGCGCGATCGAACAGTCGTCGATCTCCACGATCGCGACCTTGCCCGACGGCTTCGGTTCCCACGGCCGCAACTTGATCACCTGGTCGAACAGCGCGTCCTCGGCCGACGCCAGCGAGCGTGCGCCACCGACGCCGGCGAAACCCCAGTCCCAGGCCAGCCAGCCGAGCGCGCCGATCACGAGCAACGGATAGAACGCGAAGCGCAGCTTCAGCGCGAATTTCGCCAACGGCCGCCGGTAGCCGCGTTCGAGCGCGCCCCAGCGATTGACGAAGCTGTAGCCGAGCCACGCGAACAGCGACTCCAGCCACGGCAGCACGTGTTCGCGCCAGAACCTGGGCATTGCCATTCGCCCGCTCCCCTTGCCCCGCCGCGACTGTACCGCAGCGGCGCGCGTCAGCGGTCGCGTTCGATCGCCAGCCGGCCCAATTCCCCGAGTGCCGATGCATCTACCGGTAGGTTCGAAAGGGCGTCGCGCATGTCGCCGGCCAGCGCATCCAGCCGCTTGCGCGAAGCCTCGATGCCGATCAGCGACGGGAAGGTCGGCTTGGCCCGCGCCGCGTCCTTGCCCGTGGTCTTGCCCAGCGTCGCGCTTTCGCCCTCGACGTCGAGCAGGTCGTCGCGCACCTGGAACGCGAGCCCGAGCGCGTTCGCGAAACGATCCAGCGCATCGCGCGATGCTTCGTCCGCCCCGGCGGCGATCGCGCCCATCCGCACCGAGGCGCGCAGCAGGGCGCCGGTCTTGAGCGCGTGCAGGCGTTCCAGCGATGCGATGTCGAATGCGGATGCCTGGCCGGTCGCGTCGATGTCCAGCGCTTGCCCGGCGCACATGCCGGCGGCGGCCGATGCGAGTTCGGTGCAGAGCGCGGCGCGCGCGGCCTCGGGCAACGCGGCGTTCGCGAGCACGGCGAAGGCCTGCGACTGCAACGCGTCGCCGGCGAGGATGGCGGTGGCCTCGTCGAAGGCGACGTGCACCGTCGGCTGGCCGCGGCGCAGGTCGTCGTCGTCCATCGCCGGCAAGTCGTCGTGCACCAGCGAATACGCGTGGATCAGTTCGACCGCGGCGGCCGGGGCATCGAGCGATGCTTCGCCCGCGCCGAACGCAGTGCCGGCCGCGTACACCAGCAGCGGACGCATGCGCTTGCCGCCGAGCAGCACCGCGTGGCGCATCGCCGCGTGCAATCGCCGTGGTGGCATCTCGGGCGAGGGCAGGGCTTGCGCGAGCGCGGCATCCACCCGCGCGCGCCATGCCTCGAGGCGCACCTGCAACGCAGCCTCAGGCATCCGGCCGGAAGTCTTCGGCGGTGGCGGGATCCATCGGGTCGCTCAGCAGCTTGACCCGCAGTTCGGCCTGTTCCAGCGCGGCCTGGCACTTGCGGTACAGGCCGACGCCGCGTTCGTACGCGGCCAGCGATTCCTCGAGGCTCATGCCGCCGGCTTCCATCTTGCCGACCAGTTGCTCGAGCGCGTCGAGCGAGGCCTCGAAGTCGGCGACGGCAGGGGGCTCGGCGGTGTCGGGAGTGGGTTTGCGCGGCATGGGCGGAGTTTACGCCAGCCTGCGGCGCAGGCGCGCATGGCGTGTCGCCAGCCATTCGGCGAACGGTGCGGCGAGGATGTCCGCACCGGCCGCTTGCAGCGAGCCGTCGGCCGCGAACAGCAAGGGCAGCCGCGCGCGTTCCCAGGGCGGCGTGCCGCGTTCCTGCAGCACGTGCTTGAGCGCGTGCGAATGCGTGCGCCCCGGCAGCACGATGCGTTCGCCGCCCATGCGCGTTCGCACCTGCACGGTCGCATCGAAACGCGGCGTGCCTTCCAGCGCGAGCGAGGTGCCGTCGGGGAGTGCAAGCGGTTCGCTGCCGTCCCAGTCGCGCTGCCAGTCGACGGGCCATTCGCCATCGCGCCGGAACGCATGCAGCCGTCCGCGCCACCGCACGATGCGCGCATCGCGCCAGTCGTAATGCGGAACGCGGTCGTCGGCGGCCGGCAGCAATTCGGATTGGATCCGGCGCAAGCTATCCGCTGGCAATGGCGGCAGGTCGAGTCGTTGCGTCCAGCGCCGCAGCAGCCGCGCACGCGCATCCGCAGGCAATACACGCAATGCCTCCGTCGACAAGGTATCGCCGTCGACCAGCGCGCCGAAGGATGCATCGTCGATCTGGGCGAGTGCATCGGCGGCCTCGGCGCTGAGGGCGGAGCTGCGCGCGAATGCGGCATCGGCCCGTGGCCAACGTTCGCGCAATAGCGGCATGACCCGATTGCGGAGGAAATTGCGATCGAAGCGTTCGTCCGCGTTCGAGGGATCCTCGATCCAGCGCAGGCCATGCGCAGTCGCGTAATCGCGCAAGGCTTCGCGCGGTTGCGCCAGCAGCGGGCGCCACAGCCAGCCGCGGCCGAACACGCGCCATGGCCGCATCGCGCCCAATCCGTCGACGCCGGAGCCGCGCAATGCGCGCAGCAGGAAGGTTTCGGCCTGGTCGTCGCGATGGTGCGCCAGCGCGAGGATTTCCCCGTCGCGCAGCTCGCGCTCGAATGCGGCATGCCGCGTCGCGCGCGCGGACGCCTCGGGACCGTCGCCGGTGTCGACGACATCGACGCGCGCGATCGACAGCGGAACACCGAGCGCAGCGCACGCGGCTTCGCAATGCGCGGCCCACGCGTCCGCGTCGGAATGCAGGCCGTGGTGGACGTGGATTGCGCGAAATCCGTTCGTGCGAAGCGGGGAGTGCGCGAGCAGGTGCAGCAGCACGGTCGAATCGAGGCCGCCGCTGAGGCCGACGAGCAGCGGTCGTGCGATTCCGTCCGGGAATGCGGTGTCCATTATTGGCAGCTGATCGCGTGCAGCCGGGTCGTGGCCCGTTCGATGGATTTCTCGTCTTCCCGCAGGCCAGTGCGCTTGGCGATGAATCGATAGCGCTCGACGAACCTTGCGCGATGGCAGGTCGGGTCGTAGTACGAAGGACCACGTTCGATTGCAAAGAGTGCCTGTGATTCTTCCGGCGACAATTCGTTTGTTCCGATACCAAAGTAGGTTTCGGCAGCCTGGTCCAGGCCGCGTGCGCCTCGCCCGTACCACAATTCCGCCAAGGTGGTATCGAGAATCTGCTTCGAACTCCATTCGCGGCTGGTCCTGATCATCAGCGCGATTTCGGCGAAGTGCCTTCGGCTGGTAGGCAGTTGTGGCGTGATCGTCGAAACGCGGATCCGCGAAACGATGGTCAGAACTTGCAGATCGGGAGGCGATGGTGGCATGCGCCCATCATTTGCATCTTCGACCATGCGGAACATGGTCCATGCCATGGTCAAGGGATTGAGCCGGCGAATCCGGATCTCGCCGGTACCGCCCATCGACTGCCAATACATCCGGCGGAGTTCGGCCGGATATTCGCGTTCGCTGGGCCTGATCGTGGCAGGCAGGGCGGATGCGCCGTACCAGTAGGCGCCATAAATCGCGGCGAGGACGGCGGCGACCGGAATGGCGACTGCGACGCAGAGCCATTTCAGTCCCGCCGACATCGTCGAATCACGCCGCCTCGTACGCGCCGTAACCGCGCATGCGCTTGTAGCGGCGGTCGAGGAGTTCGTCCATCGGAATGGCGTCGAGCGCGTCGAGTTCGTTGAGCAGCACCGCCTTCAGCCGCCTCGCCATCTGCTCCGGGTTGCGGTGCGCGCCACCGATGGGTTCGCGGATCACCTTGTCCACCAGCTTGAGCTCGAGCAGGCGCTTGGCGGTGATCGCCATCTGCTCGGCCGCGTCCTTGGCCCGGGTCGCGTCACGCCACAGGATCGACGCGCAGCCCTCGGGCGAGATCACCGAATAGGTGCTGTATTCGAGCATGTTGGTGACGTCGCCGACGCCGACCGCGAGCGCGCCGCCGGAACCACCTTCGCCGATCACGGTGCAGAGGATGGGCGTGCGCAGTTCCGACATTTCCAGCAGGTTGCGTGCGATCGCCTCGGACTGGCCGCGTTCCTCGGCGCCGATGCCGGGATAGGCGCCGGGCGTGTCGATGAAGGTCAGCAGAGGCAGCTTGAAGCGTTCGGCCATCTTCATCAGGCGCAACGCCTTGCGGTAGCCCTCCGGGCGCGGCATGCCGAAGTTGCGGCGCACCTTGGATTTGGTATCGCGGCCCTTCTGGTGGCCGATGACCATGACGCTGCGGCCATCGATGCGGGCGAGGCCACCGACGATCGCGGCGTCGTCGGCGTAGGCGCGGTCGCCGGCGAGTTCCTGGAATTCCTCGCAGATGACCCGCAGGTAGTCCAGCGTGTACGGCCGGGCCGGGTGCCGCGCCAGCTGCGAGACCTGCCACGGGGCGAGGTCGCGGAAGATGTGTGCGGTGCGCTTGCGCAACTTGTCCTGCAGCGCGCGTACTTCGGCGTCGACATCGACCGCGGGGCCGGAACTGGCCTGGCGCAGTTCCTGGATCTTGGCTTCCAGGTCGGCGATGGGCTGTTCGAAATCGAGGTAGTTCGGATTCATCCGGCAAGGATACCCGGGCCGGCCCCCGGACGCGCCCTTCCTGTCCCCCGGCATGGCGTTATCGCGTTGGTTCAATCGAATGCTTGGATGGTCCATGCGCGTGGGGAGTCGACGATGGGCAAGCGAAACGCACGAATCGCGCTGCTGGCGCTGGGGCTGTGGGCCATCGCCGGTTGCGGCCGTACGCCGGCGCAGGGAGAGGCTGCCGACGTCGCGGATGCCGGAAGGCCGGTCGCGCCGGTGGTTCCATTGCCGACGCAAGCCGAACAGGCCCCCGCCGGTGCCGTTGCCGCCACGGAAGCCATGCAGCCGGCCACCATCGCCGACCTGCAGACCGGCGAGCCGGTGGCGATCGTCATGCTGCCCGCCGGCTGGCGCAGCAATGGCGGCCTGGCGTGGAATCGCGGGACGCCCTGCGTGGGCAACCAGATGCAGTTCCAGTGGGAAGCCGCGTCGCCCGACGGCAGCACGCGGCTGGCGATGCTGCCGGGCCTGGCCTGGCAGGTGCAGGGCGCCGCGGTGCAGTTCAATCCCTGCCCGGTGCTGCCGATCCGCGGCGCGCGCGATTTCCTGCAGGCGTACGCGCAACGCGCGCGGCCGGACGCGCGCATCGTCGAATACCGCGACATGTCGGCCACGCTGCCGCAAGGCCAGGGCGGGATGCAGCCCAACGGCGCGCGCACATGGTCCGAGGCCGGCGAACTGGTCCTGTCCCGCGCGCAAGGCGGCGCCGAGGTTCGCGAAGTGCTGTCGGCGCTGGTCAGCTTCTCGCAGGTGCAGAATTCGCTCGTGGCCAACACGGGTTACGTGGGCAGCTACAGCGCGCCCGCCGATCGCCTGGACCCGGAGTTCGCCAGGCGCATCCGTGCCAGCCTCGAGATGAACAAACCCTACTGGGAAGTGGCGGTGCAGCGCGGCAAGCAGTCGGCCGATGCGTACGGCGCGCAGCAGGGCCAGCGCATCAGCGCCTGGCACAACGCGCGCATGGCCGAGATCAATGCGCGCGGCGCCGCGCAGCGCGCGGCGATCAGTGCGCAGGGCATGCGCGACGTGGCGGCGATCAATTCCGCCACCGCGGCCGATACCGCGGCGACGAGCGACCGCATGCATCGCGAAACGATGGAAGGCATCGGTGGTTACGAAACCTACCGCGATGCTTCCGGCAACCAGGTGCAGGCCGACATGAACTACGACCGCGTGCTGCAGACCGGCGACGGCCAGTACGTGGGCACCAACGATCCGTACTACAACCCGGCCGGCAGCAGCGAGCTGCAAGTGGAACCCTGATCATCCCCAGCGCCGATTGCACGGCGTGGATCGCGCGCGGCGTCGCGTTCAGTTCGCCCAAGGCCGTGCCAGCGCCAGCGACACCGCATCGACGCCGGGTTGCTGGCGCAACGCGGCGACCAACTCGGGCGCGACGCGCACGCCCTGGCTGCCGTTGAGGTCGATGCTGCCGGCGGCGCCGTCGCGCAACAGGTCGAACCGCAACGCGGTCTTGCCGGGGCGGTGCTGCGACAGCAGCGCGTCGATGCGCGCGTAGGTGCCTTCGACGCGCAGGTCCAGGCGCATCGACAACCGCCGCGCGTGTTCGACGCAGAGTTTTTCGTAATCCCAGCATTCGCGCAGGCGCAGGCTGTAGCCGCCGGCGAATTCGTCCTCGCGCAGGCCGCCGCGCACCACCAGAATGCGGTCGCGCACCAGCAACTGGCTGAACTCGGCGGCGGCATCGGAGAACGCGCTGCATTCGATGCGGCCGCGGCCGTCCTCCAGCACCACCACGATCTGGCTGTCGCCGCGCCTGCGCACGTCCACCACCTGGCCGGCGAGGACGACGGTGGATTCCGGCCGCCAGCCCTTGCGTTCGCCGGCCGGTTGCGAGGCCCAGAGCTTGTCGAGTTCGCCCAGGTCGTGGCCGAGCAGGCCGCGCAGGTCGCCTGCATGCGCGTCCATGGGATGCCCGCTCAGGTAGAACCCGAGCGTGTCGCGTTCGCCCTGCAGCTTCTGCGCCAGCGGCCAGTCCGGCGCCTGCGGCAGGTCGATGGCGATGTCCGCGCCGCCGTCGGTGGCGTTGCCGAACATGTCGACGATGCCCGCGTCGCGGTTGCGGTTGGCCTGGTCGATCGCCTTCAGCACCTCCGGCAACTGCAGCATCAGCGAGGCGCGGTTGCTGCCCAATGTGTCCAGCGCGCCGGCGTTGACCAGTGCTTCCAGCGCGCGCTTGTTGAGCCGGGTCGAATCGACGCGCCTGCAGAAATCGAGCAGGTCTTCGAACGCGCCGCCTTCCGTGCGCGCGGCGACGATCGACTCGCAGGCGCCCTGGCCGACGCCCTTCACCGCGCCGAGCCCGTAGCGGATGGTGTCCGGCGACACCGCCTCGAACATGTGCGCGGATGCGTTCGCGTCCGGCGGCAGCACGACCAGGCCCAGCCCGCGCGCCTCGTCGAGGAAGCCGACGACCTTCTCGGTCTTGTCCATGTCCGACGATAGGGTCGCGGCCATGAACTCGGACGGGTAATGCTTCTTCAGCCACGCGGTCTGGTAGGCGACCAGCGAGTACGCGGCGGCGTGCGACTTGTTGAAGCCGTAGCCGGCGAACTTCTCCATGAGGTCGAAGATCTCGTCGGCCTTGCGCTCGCCGACGCCGTTGTTCGCCGCGCCCTCGCGGAACAGCATGCGGTGCTTGGCCATCTCGGCCGGGATCTTCTTGCCCATCGCGCGGCGCAGCAGGTCGGCGCCGCCCAGCGAATAGCCGCCGACGATCTGCGCCATCTGCATGACCTGCTCCTGGTAGACCATGATCCCGTAGGTCTCCTGGAGCATGTCCCGGGTGCGCGGATCGGGGTATTCGAATTCCTCCTGCCCGTGCTTGCGCGCCACGAACGACGGGATCATCTCCATGGGGCCGGGGCGGTAGAGCGCGTTCAGCGCGATCAGGTCCTCGAAGCGATCGGGCCGCGCGTCCTTCAGCACGCGGCGCATGCCGGCGGATTCGAACTGGAACACCGAGCCGGTGTTGCCGTTGGCGAACACGTCGCGGTAGACCGACGCGTCGTCGAGCGGGATCGCGGCGATGTCGAGCGTGTCCTTGCCTTCGCGCGCGCGGCGCGCGTTGATCGCCTTCACCGCCCAGTCGATGATGGTCAGCGTGCGCAGGCCGAGGAAGTCGAACTTCACCAGGCCCACCGCCTCGACGTTGTCCTTGTCGAACTGCGTCACCGGGTTCTTGCCCAGCGTGCCGTGGTCGTGTTCGGCGAACAGCGGGCAGAAGTCCGAGAGCGGCGAGGGCGCGATCACCACGCCACCGGCGTGCTTGCCGGCGTTGCGGGTCAGGTCCTCGAGGTTGCGCGCGAGGTCGACGAGGTCGCGCACGTCCTCCTCGGCCTCGTAGCGCTGCCTGAACTCGGCCACGATCCGGTCCGGTTCCCGCTGCGCGCGCTTGCCGATGCCGATCGCGTCCTCCAGCGTCATCGGGTCGGTCGGCTGCAGCGGGATCAGCTTCGCCAACCCGTCGACGAAGCCGTAGGGGAAGCCGAGCACGCGGCCGGCGTCGCGCAGCACCGCCTTCGCGGCCATCGTGCCGTAGGTGATGATCTGCGACACGCGGTCGCGGCCGTACTTGCGCGCGACGTAGTCGATCACCTCGTCGCGGCGGTCCATGCAGAAGTCGATGTCGAAGTCGGGCATCGACACGCGTTCCGGGTTGAGGAAGCGCTCGAAGAGCAGGTTGTACGGCAGCGGGTCGAGGTCGGTGATCTGCAGCGCCCACGCCACCAGCGAACCGGCGCCCGAACCGCGGCCGGGACCGATCGGGATGCCGTTCTGCTTTCCCCACTGGATGAAGTCGGCGACGATCAGGAAGTAGCCGGGGAAGCCCATCCCGACGATCGTGTCCAGCTCGAAATCGAGTCGCGCGAAGTAGTCCTCGCGGGTCTTGCCGGGCGCCAGCGGATGCTTCGCCAGCCGCGCCTCGAGGCCGTCGCGCGCCTGCCTGCGGATCCAGCTCTCGAGGGTTTCGTCCGACGGCACCGGGTACGCGGGCAGGAAGTAGGTGCCGAGCTTCAGTTCGAGGTTGCAGCGCGTCGCCAGGGCCACGGTGTTGTCGAGCGCGTCGGGCACGTCGGCGAACAGTTCCGCCATCGCCGCGGCCGGCTTCAGGTATTGCTCGCGGCTGTAATCGCGCGGCCGGCGCGGATCGTCCAGCACGCGCCCGCCGGCGATGCACACGCGTGCCTCGTGCGCCTCGAAGCCCGCGGCGTCGAGGAAGCGCACGTCGTTGCTGGCGACCACCGGTATGCCGAGCTTGCCGGCCGCGTGCAGGGCGAAGTCGTTGAACGCGTCCTCGCCCTCGCGCCCGGTGCGGGTGAGCTCGAGGTGCAGGTCCTCGCCGAACACGCGCCGCCATTCGGCCAGTTGGTCCCCGGCGAGGTCGTGGCGATTGGCCGTCGCCAGCCGGCCGGCCAGGCTGTGGCGCCCGGCGATGGCGAACAGCCCGGCATGGTCCTCGCGCAGCCATTCCGGGTCGATCGCGACCCCGTCGCTGCGCTGGCCGTGCATCCAGGCCCGGGTCAGCAGCCGCGACAGGCTCAGGTAGCCGGCGTGGTCGCGGCACAACAGGGTCAGCAGCGAAGGCGCGTCGCCGCCGTCGGCGACCATCACGTCCGCGCCGGCGATCGGCTTGATGCCGACCGATTCGGCGGCCTTGTAGAACTTGACCAGCGCGAACAGGTTGTTGCGGTCGGTCACCGCCAGCGCCGGCAACTGCAGTTCGACCGCGCGGCTGAGCAGGTTCGGGCGGTCGCCGGCCTTCTCGGGACGCGCGTAGTCCGGTTTCTCGGGCACGCGGATGGTCGAATCCGCGAGCGAGAACTCGGTGTGCAGGTGGAGGTGGACGAACGCTGCGGACATCGCCTTCGACGGCAAGGCTCAGTCCGCAGGGTAGGCCGGTGCCGGGGGCGGGACAAGGCTTGACAGCGCTTCCCGCACGGGCGCGAAGCTGCGGCGGTGCGCGCGGCAGGGCCCGTGCGTGCGCAACGCGGCCAGGTGCGCGGGGCTGGGGTAGCCCTTGTGGCCGTCGAAGCCGTACACCGGGAACTCGCGGTGCAGCACGAGCATGTGCCGGTCGCGCGCGACCTTGGCGAGGATCGACGCGGCCATGATCGACGGTTCCAGCGCATCGCCGCCGACGATGGCGCGCGCCGGGCAGGGCAGGTCGATGGGCAGGCGGTTGCCGTCGATGAGCGCGGAATCCGCGGCCGGCGCCAATCCCTGCAGCGCGCGGCGCATGCCGGCCAGCGTCGCCTGCAGGATGTTGAGCTCATCGATTTCATCGGCTTCGACGAACTCGATGCGCCATGCCAGCGCGCGTTCGCGAATGAGCGGGAACAGCGCTTCGCGGCGGCGTTCGGTCAGTTTCTTGGAATCGTCCAGTCCCTCGATCGGCCGCGCGGGATCGAGTATGACCGCCGCGACCGCGACCGGGCCCGCGAGCGGACCGCGCCCGGCTTCGTCCACGCCGGCGATGCGCGGGCCGTTCATTTCGCGATGACTTCGGCGATGGCCTCCGCGGCGCGTTCGGAAGCGTCGCGCCGCAGGGTTTCGTGCAGCGCGCGGAATCGCGGGCGCAGCGCGATCGCGGCCTCGGGATCGCGCAACCAGGCCAGCACTGCGTCGCGCAGTTTCGAGGGCGTGCAATCGTCCTGCAGCAGTTCGGGCACCAGCGCTTCGCCGGCGAGCACGTTCGGCAGGCTGACGAAACGCGATTTCAGCAGGCCCAGCCGGCGCACGATGGCATGGGTCAGCGGCGCGATGCGGTGCCCGATCACCATCGGCCGCTTGCACAGCATCGCCTCCAGCGCGGCGGTGCCCGAAGCGAGCAGCACCACGTCGCTGGCGATCATCGCCCGTTGCGCGTCGCCGTCGAGGATCCGGGGTTCGAGTGGAACGCCGACCGCGAGGCGTTCGATCGCGGCGCGGCAATCCGAATTCGCGGCCGGAACCAGCACCTTCAGTTCGGGGAACTCCGCGGCGACGTCGGCGGCGGCTTCGAGGAACACCGGCAGCATGCGTTCGATCTCGCCGAGGCGGCTGCCGGGCAGCAGCGCCAGCACCGGATCGTGCACGGCGATGCCGAGTTGCGCGCGTGCGGCGGTGCGGTCCGGGTCGAGCGGGATCGCGTCGGCGAGCGGATGGCCGACGAACACCGCATCGATGCCGTGCCGTTCGTAGATCGGCGGTTCCATCGGGAACAGGCAGAGCACGCGATCGGCGCTGGCACCGATCTTCTCCGCGCGAGATTCGCGCCAGGCCCACACCGACGGACTGACGTAGTGCACGGTGCGCACGCCGCGGCGCTTGAGCCAGCGTTCGAGGCCGAGGTTGAAGTCGGGCGCGTCGATGCCGATGAAAACATCCGGCTTCCAGGCGAGGATGCGTTCGCGCAGGTCGCGGCGCAGGCGCAACAGGCGCGGCAAATGCGACAGCACTTCGGCCAGGCCCATCACCGCGAGTTCGCCGGCGTCGGCCCAGGCCTCGACGCCGGCGGCGCGCATCGCCGGGCCGCAGGCGCCGGCGAATTCCGCGCCGGGGAAGCGTTCGCGCAATGCCTGCACCAGCCCCGCGCCGAGCGCGTCGCCCGAAGCTTCGCCCGCGACGAGCGCGAAGCGCGGCATCAGCGCAACAGCGGCCGGTTGCCGCGTTCGATGAAATCGAGGACGTCGCGAACGTCGGTGCTGTCGCGCGCGAGTTCGGCGAGTTGCTGCTTGGCCTCGTCCAGTTTCGCGCCGGAGACGTACAGCGCGCGGTAGGCGCGCTTGATCGCGGAAATGCGCCCGGCGTCGAAGCCGCGGCGCTTCAGGCCTTCGGCGTTCACGCCGCGCGGCCGGCCATAGTCCTCCTGCGCGACCATCACGAAGGGCGGCACGTCGCCGTTGACGAACGCGCCCATGCCGATGAACGCATGGGCGCCGATGCGGCAGAACTGGTGCACGCCGGCGAAACCGCTGAGGATGACGAAATCGCCGACCTCGACGTGCCCGGCGAGGGTCGCGTTGTTGGAGAACACGCAGCCGTTGCCGACGACGCAGTCGTGGGCGACGTGCACGTAGGCGAGCAGCCAGTTGTCGTCGCCGATGCGGGTGGCGCCGCCGCCTTGCCCGGTGCCGCGGTTGATCGTGGTGAATTCGCGGAACACGTTGCGGTCGCCGATGACGAGCTCGGTGCGTTCGCCGGCGAACTTCTTGTCCTGCGGGTCGCCGCCGATCGCGGCGTGGCCGTGGAACCGGTTGTCGCGGCCGATGCGGGTCGGGCCCTCGAAGGTGCAATGCGCGCCGACGATGGTGCCGTCGCCGATTTCAACGTCGGCGCCGACCACGCTGTACGCGCCGATCCCGACGTTCGCGCCGATGCGCGCCGCGGGATCGACGGCCGCCGTCGGGTGGATCGTCGCCGCGCCCACCGCGGTCAGTCCTTCGCCTCGGCGCAGAGGATCTCGGCGCAGGCCGCGGTTTCGCCGTCGACGCGCGCGGTGGCCGCGTACATCGCCATGTTGCGGATCACGCGCTTGAGCGAGACTTCGAGTTCGATGCGGTCGCCGGGCACGATCATGCGCGAGAACTTCGCGGCGTCGATCTTGACCAGATAGAACATGTTGTCCGAGGCCGGGCCGGCCGCGGCGATGCGCGTCAGCTGCGTGAGCAGGCCGCCGGTCTGCGCCAGCGCTTCAAGCACCAGCACGCCGGGCATGACCGGATGGCCGGGGAAGTGGCCTTGGAAGAACGGCTCGTTGCCGGTGACGTTCTTCCAGCAGACGATGCGCTTGCCGGGTTCGAACTCGACTACGCGGTCGACCAGCAGGAACGGATAGCGGTGCGGCAGCAGCGCCTGGATGCCTTCGATGTTGATCGGCAAGGAAACGGTGTCGGTCATGTCGGGTCCTCGTCGGAATCTTTGCCCTTGCGCCGGAACAGGCGGTCGAGTTGCTTGAAGCGCGCGGCGCTCCGGCGCCAGTCGCGGTTGGGCATGAGCGGCGTGCCGGAGGAATATTCGCCCGGTTCGCGGATGGAATGGGTGACCAGGCTCATCGCTGTCACCACCACGCGGTCGCAGATCTCCAGGTGGCCGAGCACGCCGGCGGCGCCGCCGATCAGGCAGTAGCGGCCGATGCGCGCGCTGCCGGCGACCGCCGCGCAACCGGCCATCGCCGTGTGCGCGCCGATGCGCGCGTTGTGGCCGACCTGGATCTGGTTGTCGAGGCGCACGTCCTCCTCGAGCACGGTGTCCTCGATCGCGCCGCGGTCGATGCTGGTGTTCGCGCCGATTTCGCAATCGTCGCCGACCACCACGCCGCCGAGTTGCGGCACCTTGAGCCAGCGGCCGGCGTCCATCGCAAGGCCGAAGCCGTCGGCGCCGAGCACGGCGCCCGGATGCACGAGCACGCGCCTGCCGAGGCGCACGCGCTTCACCAGCGTCACCCGCGCGACCAGTTCGCAACCTTCGCCGACGATGCAGTCCTCGCCGATCACGCAACCCGGCCCGACCACCGCGCCGGCCTCGATGCGCGAACGCGCGCCGATCGAAACGAACGGCCCGACCTGCGCGGACGGATCGACGACGGCATCGCTGGCGACCACGGCGGAGGCGTGGACGCCGGGTTCGGGTGCGGTCCGGGTTTCGAACTGCGCGGCGAGCCTGGCGAAGGCGGCGTAGGGATCGTCGGCGAGCAATGCGGTGCCGGCGTAGCCTTCCGCGTCGGCGGCGCGCATCACCACCGCGCCGGCGCGGGTCTGCGCCAGTTGCGCGCGGTAGCGCGGGTTGGCGAGGAAGGCGAGCTTGCCGGGTTCCGCGTTCGCCAGCGTGGCGACGCCGTCGAGGACGACGTCGCCATCGCCATGCAGCCGCAGCGCGAAACGCTCCGCAAGGTCCGCCGCGCGATGGCTCGGTTCGGACATGGCGGCGCTGCCGTTCCTCAGAACGATCCGCCGAAGGTGAACTGCAGGTGCTCGATCTCGTCGTCCGGCTCGCTCTTGAGCGGGATGGCGTAGCTGATCGAGATCGGCCCGACCGGCGCGCGCCAGAGCAGGGCGATGCCGGCCGACGCGCGCAGGGTGTCGACGTCGAAGTCGTCGGCGTTGCGGTATACGTTGCCGAAGTCGACGAAGGCGGACACGCGCGCGGAACGCGTGTCGAGCAGGGTGGGGAAGATCAGTTCCAGCGAGCCGATCGTCTTCACCGCGCCGCCGAGCGGCTGTTGCAGGCTGCTGCCCAGCGCCGTGCCGCGCGGGCCCAAGGTGTTGTCGCGGAAGCCGCGCACCGAATTGGTGCCGCCGGCGTAGAAGTTCTCGAAGAACGGCAGGCCGTCGGCGGTCACCGTCTTGATGTAGTCGGTGGAGGTGCTCAGGCAGGGCACGCTCGGATCCGGGCCGGGCTGGTAGGTGTCCAGCGTGCCGTCTCCGTTGGTGTCCACGTAGGTACCCGGCGTGTAGCAGACGTTGCGCGTGACCGGGCTGCCGTAGCTGTCGCCGTAGCCGAGTTCGGCGCGCGTGTTCAGCACCATGTGGCGCGTCAGCGGCCAATACTTGGAGAACTGGTAGTTGAGCTTGTAGTACTGCACGGTGGAGCCGGGCAGGGCGAATTCGGCGGAGACGCGCTGGTACATGCCGCGGGTCGGCGAGAAATAGTCGTTGCGGGTGTCGCGCGCCCAGCCGAGCTCGGTGCGCCAGGCATGGAACGTGCGCGTGTTGAGCGCATCGATGTAGTCGACGAACTCCTGCGGCGACGATCCCTGGTAGGCGTAGATCTGGTTGCGGTCGATGCCGAACAGGCCGGTGACTGTGTCGTTCTCGGTGATCGGCAGGCCGACCACCATCTGCGCCGCGGCGCTGGTGGTGGAGTAACTGGCGGTGTTGAAGTTCGAATTGTCGAACTCGCGCCACCACAGGTTGTAGCCCAGCGACATGCCTCCGTCGGTGAAATACGGGTTCATGTACGAGAACGAGTAGCGTTGCAGGTAGTCGTTGCGGTTGGCTTCGATCGACACCCGGTTGCCGGTGCCGAGGAAGTTGTTCTCGGTCAGCTGCACCGAGGTGGTCAGGCCGGACAGCTGCGAGAAGCCGAGGCCGAAGGTGAAGCTGCCCGAATTGGTTTCGGTGACGTTGTAGACCACGTCGACCTGGTCGGGCGTGCCGGGCACCGGCTGGGTCTCGACGTTGACCTTGTCGAAATAGCCGAGGCGCTGCAACCGTATCTTCGAACGGTCGATCGCCGCCTGCGAATACCAGGCGTTCTCGAACTGGCGCATTTCGCGGCGCATCACCTCGTCCGCGGTGCGGTTGTTGCCCTTGAACACGATGTGGCGGACGTTGACGCGCGGTCCCGGCACGACCTGGAGCTCGATCGCGACGGTGTGCTTGTCGCGGTCGAGCTGCGGCACCGCGTTCACCTGGGCGAAGGCGTAACCGATGTTGCCCAGCGTGTTGGTGATCGCGTCGGTGGTCACCTCGAGCAGCTTGCGCGAGAAGATCTGGCCTTCCTTCAGGAGCACCAGTTTCTCCATGTTCTCCTTCGGCAGGACCGTGTCGCCGCCCAGCGTCACCGAGGAGATCTTGTACTGCTCGCCCTCGGTCAGGCCCGCGGTGATGAACATGTCGCGCTTGTCGGGGCTGATCGCGACCTGGTTGTTGTCGATGCTGAAGTCGATGTAGCCGCGGTCGAGGTAGTACTCGTTGAGCTTCTCGAGGTCGCCGGACAGTTTTTCGCGCGAATACTGGTCGTCGCGGCGGTACCAGCTCAGCCAGTTCGATTCGCGCGATTCCCAGTTGTCGAGGATGTCCTTCTGCTCGAACTTCTCGTTGCCGATCAGGTTGATGTGGCGGATCTTGGCGGCCTTGCCTTCCTTGATCGCGATGGTGACGTCGACGCGGTTGCGGTCGAGCAGGCCGATGGTCGGGACGATCTCGACGTTGTATTTGCCGCGGTTGTTGTATTGCCGCGTGAGTTCCTGGGTCACGGTGTCCAGGCTCTGCTGGCTGAAGGTTTCGCCCTCGGCCAGGCCGATGTCCTTCAGGCCCTTCATCAGGTCGTCGGTCTTGATGTCCTTGTTGCCGGTGAGCGTGACCTTGTTGATCGCCGGGCGTTCGGACACCGTGACCACGAGGATGTTGCCCTGGCGGGCGAGGCTCACGTCCTCGAAGAAGCCGGTCTTGTACAGCGCGCGGATCGCCTGCGCGGCCTTGGCCGCGTCGAGGGTATCGCCGCGCTCGACCGGCAGGTAGGTGAACACGGTGCCGGCGCCGATGCGCTGCAGGCCGTCGACGCGGATGTCGCCCACCACGAACGGCAGTTCGGTGGCGGCGCTCGGCACGGCGGCGGGCGCTTCGGCGGTCTGCGCCCAGGCCGGCCCGCAGAGGGCGGCGGCGACCGCGAGGGCGAGGGCGAGGCGGCGCTGGGGGTGTCGCGTCATCGGGGCATCCGGGTGGGGGTGGTGGGGGCGTAGGCGGCGCTGCCATGCACGACGGCGTTCACCTCGCCAGGCCCAGGAAGTCATTGTAGAACGCCAGACCCATCAGCCCCGCCAGCAAGGCGAGCCCGAGGTACTGGCCGGCGGCCATGGCGCGCTCGCTCAGCGGGCTGCCCTTGGCCAACTCGATAAGGTAATACAGCAGGTGACCCCCGTCCAAGACGGGGATCGGCAGCAGGTTGATGATCGCGAGGCTCAGCGACAGCAGCGCGAGGAAACTCAGGAACCATGCAGCCCCTTGTTGCGCGAACGCGTTCGCGGTGCGCGCGATGGTGATCGGTCCCGAGACGTTTTTCGTGGATGCCCCGCCACTGAGCAGGCGGCCGATCATCGCGGCGTTGTCGCGCAGCATCCTGCCGGTCTCGTGGAACGCGGCCGGAATCGCCGCCAGCGGGCCGTAATGCAGGCGCGCGTCGAAAGCCGGCATCGGTGCCGTGGCCGGGGTGAATCCAAGCCCCCAGAAATCCCCGCGCAGGGAATCGTGCAATTTCGCTGGACGCATGGGCAGGGCGAATCGCTCGCCCGCGCGGTCGATTTCGACCATGGCCTGCTCGCCGCCGCGCGCACCCCACGCCTGCAGGATCGCGGGCAGGTCCTGGAAGTGGCCGACCGGGGTGCCGTCGATGGCGGTGATGCGGTCGCCCACCTGCAACGCAGCGGCCGCCGGCGTGCCCGGGGAAATGCCGCCGACCACCGCGGGCAGCAACTCATGCCGCGCTTCGATCCCGATCAGCCGCAGCGCATTGGATTCGTCGAAACCTGCCGGGAGCGACGACAGCGCGAGGGTCCTTGTCGCTTCGCCGCCGCCAGCCGTGCGCACCGCGACGGCAATGTCGTGCCTGTCCAGCGCGGCAAGGAACAGGGCTTCGCCCGCGTCCGTCCAGGTCGGGGTGGCGCGGCCGTCCACCGACAGCAGGCGATCGCCAGCCTGCAGGCCGGAACTCGCGGCGATGCCGCTGCTGGCGCCGACCACCGGCTGGAAGTCGGGCCGGCCGATCACGAACATCGCCCACAGCAGCGCGACGCACAGCACGAGGTTGGCGACCGGGCCGGCGGCGACGATCGCGATGCGCTGCCACACCGGTTTGCGGTTGAACGCATGCGGCAGGTCGGCGGCGGGCACGTCCGCCTCGCGTTCACCCAGCAGGCTTTCATCCAGCATCTTGACGTAGCCGCCGAGCGGGATCGCGCCGATCGCGTACTCGGTGCCGTCGCGTCCCTTGCGCGACCAGATCGGCTTGCCGAATCCCACCGAGAAGCGCAGCACCTTCACCCCGCAACGGCGCGCGACCCAGAAGTGGCCGAATTCGTGGAAAGTGACCAGCACGCCGATGCTGACCAGCAGCCACCACGCCGAGCCGAGGAATTCGCCCATCAGGCGTTTCCTCCCGAACCGCAGCGTTGACGCGCGAATGCGCGCGCGCGGACGTCGGCCTGCAGCAGCGTGTCGAGGGTGTCGGCGGGAGTCACGGGCAGCGCGGCCAGGCCGTCCTCGATCGTGGCGGGGATGTCCAAGAATGCGATCCGGCCCTGAAGAAACGCTGAAACCGCGATTTCGTCGAGCGCGTTCAGCATGGCCGGCGCGGTTCCGCCGGCGGCCATGGCCTCGTAGGCGAGGCGCAGGCAGGGAAAGGTGTCGAGGTCTGGCGCTTCGAAATCCAGCCGCCCGTGCGCGCGCAGGTCCAGCCCGCCGACGCCCGAAGCGATGCGCCGGGGCCAGCCGAAGCCGACCGCGAGCGCGGTGCGCATGTCCGGCAATCCGAGCTGGGCGAGGGTGGAACCGTCGATGAATTCCACCAGCGAATGCACCAGGCTTTGCGGGTGCACCAGTACGTCGATGCGCTCGCCCGGCATCCCGAACAGGTGGTGGGCCTCGATCACTTCCAGGCCCTTGTTCATCAGCGTGGCGGAATCGACCGAGATCTTCGGGCCCATGTCCCATTTCGGGTGCGCGATCGCCTGCGCAGGCGTGACGCCGGCGAGCCCGGCGCGATCGCGGCCGCGGAACGGCCCGCCGGATGCGGTCAGCACGATGCGCGCGACTTCCGTCCGGTCCGTGCAGCCACCGAGGCACTGGAAGATTGCGTTGTGCTCGCTGTCGATGGGAACGATCGTCGCGCCGGCATCGCGCGCGGTGCGCGTCAGCAATTCCCCGGCGAGCACCAGCGATTCCTTGTTCGCCAGCAGCAGGCGCTTGCCGGCGCGCGCGGCGGCGAGGGTGGAATCCAGCCCGGCGGCGCCGACGATCGCGGCCACGACCGTGTCGCAGGCGTCGCCGGAGGCGAGTTCGGCCAGCGCCTTCGCGCCTGCGTGCGCCTGCGTCTCGAGCCCGGCATCGCGCAGGCCCTGGCGCAGCGCGGCGTATGCGCTTTCGTCGGCGACCACTGCGTGCGCGGGGCGGTGCGCGCGGCACAGCGCGACCAGCGCATCGACGCGGCTGCCGGCGGCGAGCACGCTCGCGCGCAAGGCATCGGGATGGCGGGCGATGACGTTGAGCGCGGAGGTGCCGATCGAACCGGTCGCGCCGAGGACGGCGACGTTGCGCATCAGAAGCCCAGCCACTCCTTGCACAGCGCGAACACCGGAAGCGCGGCGAGCACGCTGTCCATGCGATCCAGCAGGCCGCCGTGGCCCGGGATCAGGTAGCCGGAATCCTTCATTCCGGCATGGCGCTTGAGAAGGCTTTCGAACAGGTCGCCGACCGCCGAGGCCAGGACCACCACCAGCGCGACCAGCGCCACCGCCGGGAGTTTGGAAGCCGCGGTTCCGGCGAGGATGCCGCCGAGCACGCCCACCACCACGCCGGCGACAGCACCGCCGGCGAGGCCTTCCACGGTCTTGTTCGGGCTGATGCGCGGGCTCAGCTTGTGGCGCCCGAACTTGCGGCCGGCGAAGTAGGCGCCGGTATCGGCGGCCCAGACGATGGCGAGTGCCACGAACAGCCAGAGGTGGCCGTTCGGACGCTGCGCATGGATCAGCACCAGCGCGCACCAAGCCGGCACCACGGCGAACGTCCCCGCGGCGAGCTTGGCCACGCGCGCGCCGTGGTCGTGGTCGGAACCGAAGTCGTAGAAGCGCAGCCACAGCGTCGCCAGCAACCACCACCCGACGCCGATCATGGCCGCGACCTGGAACAGCACGTAATTCAAGCCGTTGCCGGTGCGCGAACCCCACACGATCGCGACCATCAGCGCCAGGTTCAACACCAGCAGGATGGTGCGGGCCAGGGTGTCCTCCACCTCGGCCAGCCGCAGCCATTCCCACAACCCGCCGAGGAACACCACGGCGGCGAGCAGCGCAAGCCACTGCGTGGGGAGGAGCAGGATCGCGGCGATCGCCAGCGGCGCCATCACCAGGGCAGCCAGCACGCGGGTCTTGGTCATGCGCGGTTCTCGTCGGTGGCGGCGACCTGGCTGCCGGTGAGGCCGAAGCGGCGTTCGCGGCCGGAGAACTCGTCCAGCGCGCGCTGCAGTGTCGCCGCATCGAGGTCCGGCCACAATGTGTCGGTGAACCACAGCTCGGCGTAGGCCAGCTGCCACAGCAGGAAATTGCTGATGCGCTGGTCGCCGCCGGTGCGGATCAGCAGGTCGGGCGGCGGCAGGTCGGCGAGGGCGACGCGCGCGGCGACCGCGGCTTCGTCGATGTCCGCGGCGGCGATGCGTCCCGCCGCCACGTCCTCGGCCAGCGCCCGCGCGGCGGCGGCGATGTCCTGGCGCCCGCCATAGCTGGCGGCGATGTTGAGCGAGAGCGTGGCGTTGGCCGCGGTCAGGCTTTCCGATGCCTGCATGCGGTCGCGGATCGCGGGCGAAAAACGTTGCATGTCGCCGATGAAGCGGATGCGCACGCCGCGCCGGTGCAGTTCCGCAACCTCGCGTTCGAGCACGTTGAGGAACAACTTCATCAGCCCGCCGACCTCATCCTCGGGCCGACCCCAGTTCTCGCTGGAGAACGCGAACAGGGTCAGCGCTCCGATGCCGCGGTCGAGGCAGAAATCGATGCAGGTCGCGACCGCGCGCGCGCCGGCGCGGTGGCCGATGATGCGCGGCCGACGCCGACGCTGCGCCCAGCGGCCGTTGCCGTCCATGATGACGGCGAGATGCGTTGGAATGCTCATCCAGCCCTGCCTTTCATGGGCCGTCGCGAGCGCAGGCCAGGCAAGGAAGAGGTTGGCGAGGCGGCAGGAGCGTACAGGCAGTACGTGACTGCCGACGAGTCCAGCCGATGACGATGCATGGCCAAGCGCAGCAGGCCCGCTCAGACCGCGAGCAATTCCTGTTCCTTCGCCTTCACCACGTCGTCCACATCCTTGATCGCCTTGTCGGTCATCTTCTGGATGTCGGCCTCGCTGCGGGACACTTCGTCCTCGGTGACCTGCTTGTCCTTCAGCAGCTCCTTGACGTGGTGGTTGGCGTCGCGGCGGATGTTGCGGATCGCGACCTTGGTGTCCTCGCCTTCGCCGTGCACCACCTTCGACAGTTCCTTGCGCCGCTCCTCGGTGAGCGCGGGCAGGTTGAGGCGGATCACGGTGCCGGCGGTGTTCGGGGTCAGGCCGAGGTCGGAGCCGAGGATGGCCTTTTCCACCGCGCCGACCATCTGCTTCTCCCATGGCGTGATGGTGAGCGAACGCGCATCGGCCACCGCGATGCTGGCCACCTGCGACAGCGGCATGTCCGAGCCGTAGTAGTTGACCTTGAGGTGTTCCACCAGCGCGGTCGAGGCGCGGCCGGTGCGCACCTTGATCAGGGTGTGCCTGAGCGCGTCGATGCTCTTCTGCATGCGCACGTTGGCGTCGTTGTGGATGTCCTTGATCATCGCCGGCTCCGGGCCCTTCGGGCAGATTTCTGCGGTCGGCAAGTATAGCGAAGCCGCTTCCCCGGCCTTTCCGGTCAATGCGCGTGCGAGGCCCGGTCGTGGCGGTCGTGTTCGCAGGCGCCGCCACGTTCGATCTGCAGGGTCGGGTGGTTGATGCCGAAGCGCTCGTCCAGCGCGTGCGCCAGCCGGTCGATGAAGGCGTCGTGGTCGTCGTCGTCCTGGCGCACCATGTGCGCGGTCATCGCGATTTCGCCCGCGCCCAGCGACCAGATGTGCAGGTGGTGCACGGACAGCACGCCGGCCTGTTCGAGCAGGAACGCCTGCACCCGGTCGCGGTCGAGGTTGCGCGGCACCGCGTCCATGCTCGCGTCGAAGGCGTCGCGCAGCAGCCCGAAGGCGCCGACCGCGATCACCGCGCCCACCAACAGCGCGGTGAGCGGGTCCAGCCAGTTCCAGCCGAAGGCGAGCATGCCCGCGCCGGCCAGCACCGCCGCCAGCGACACCGCCGCATCCGCGACCAGGTGCAGGAAGGCGCCGCGGCGGTTGAGGTCGTGGTCGTGGCCATCGCGCACCAGCCATGCGGCACCGAGGTTGACCACGATGCCGATTCCGGCGACCACCATCACCGGCACGCCCGGGATCCGCGGCGGCGCGCCCATGCGCAGCAGCGCCTCCCAGGCGAGCGCGCCGGAAAACCCGACCAGCAGCAGCGCGTTCGCCAGCGGCGAAAGCAGCGTCGCGCGGTGCCAGCCGTAGGTATGGCGGTCGGTCGGCGGCCTGCGCGCCAGCACCGCAGCGCCCCAGGCGAGGCCGAGGCCGAGCACGTCGCCGAAGTTGTGCAGCGCGTCCGAAAGCAGTGCCAGCGAGCCGGTGGCGAAGCCGTAGCCCGCCTCGAGCGCGGTGTAGGCCAGATTGATCAGCGTGACCCATGCGAACGCGCGGGTGGCGCTCGAATGCGAGTGGCCGTGGCGGTGTCCGTGCATCGCGGAATCGTGCCGTCGCGACGGTGCGGACACTATTGCGCGGAACGCCCCTGCACCAGCGTGCCGATGTCCTCGCCGCGCAGGATGCGCAGCAGCACGCCCGGTTCGGACATGTCGAAGATGCGCAGCGGCAATTCCGCGTCGCGGCACAGCGCGAACGCGGCGGTGTCCATCACCTGCAGATCGCGGGCGATGACCTCGTCGTAGCCGAGGCGGGTGAATCGCTTCGCGTCCGCGTGCTTCTTCGGGTCCTTGTCGTAGACGCCGTCGACCTTGGTCGCCTTCAGCAGCAGGTCCGCGCCGATCTCGATCGCGCGCAGCGCCGCGCCCGAATCGGTGGTGAAGAACGGATTGCCGGTGCCGGCGGCGAAGATGGTGATGCGGCCCTTCTCGAGGTGGCGCACCGCGCGGCGGCGGATGTAGTCCTCGCACACGTCGTTGATCTTGATCGCGCTCATCACCCGGCACTTGCCGCCGAGCTTCTCCAGCGAATCCTGCATCGCCAGCGCGTTGATCACGGTGGCGAGCATGCCCATCTGGTCGCCGGTCACGCGGTCCATGCCGCCGGCCGCGAGCCCCGCGCCACGGAAGATGTTGCCGCCGCCGATCACCACCGCGATTTCGGCGCCGGCCTCGCGCGCCTCGATCACCTCGCGCGCCAGCCGGCCGATGACCTTGGGGTCGATGCCGTAGTCCTCGTCGCCCATCAACGCCTCGCCGGACAGCTTCAACAGGACGCGGCGATAGGCGAGGCTGGGCATGCGCGGACTCCGGGCGGGCAAACGCGGGAATTCTAGCCGAACGAAAAAAAACCCGCCTCGCGGCGGGTTTCTTGCGGATCGGGTGCGACGAAGATCAGACCTGCATCGCCTTCGCCACTTCCGCGGCGTAGTCCTCGACCACCTTCTCGATGCCTTCGCCGACCACCAGGCGCTGGAAGCCGACCACGTCGGCGCCGGCGGCCTTGAGCACCGCCTCCACGCTCTTGTCGCCATCCAGCACGTAGCTCTGGCCGTACAGGCTCACTTCGTTGACGATCTTGGCGAGCTTGCCGCCGATGATCTTCTCCAGGATCTCGGCCGGCTTCTGCCTGTCCTTCTCGGACATCTTGGCCAGCTCGATTTCCTTTTCCTTCGCCACGAAGTCGGCCGGGACGTCGGCCTGCTTGTTGTAAGGCGGGTTCATCGCGGCGATGTGCATGGCCAGGCCCGAGGCCAGTTCGGCGTTGCCGCCGGCCAGGTCGACGAGCACGCCGATCTTGCCGTTGGTGTGCACGTAGGCGCCGACGGTGTTGCCGCCGTCGACCCTGGCGATGCGACGGATCTGGATGTTTTCGCCGAGCTTCTGCACGGCGGTGGCGCGGGCTTCCTCGACGGTGCCGCCGGACGCCAGCTTCGCGGCCTTCAACGCCTCGACGTCGGCGGCGCCGGAGGCCAGCGCGGCCTGGGCGACGGACTGGACGAAGCTCTTGAAGTTCGCGTCGTTGGCGACGAAGTCGGTTTCGGAATTCACTTCGACCAGCACGGCCTTGCCGCCGTCCTGGGCGACGCCGATGCGGCCTTCGGCGGCCACGCGGTCGGCCTTCTTGTCGGCCTTGGCGGCGCCGGACTTGCGCAGCGCCTCGGCCGCGGCGTCGATGTCGCCGTTGCTTTCGGTCAGCGCCTTCTTGCACTCCATCATGCCGGCGCCGGTGCGCTCGCGTAGTTCCTTGACCAGGGAAGCGGTGATTTCTGCCATTGATAAAACCTCTGAATGTTGTGCGATGTCATCCCCGCGGAAGCGGGGATCTCGTCTTTTTCATGCGTTGACAATCAAAAGACTGGATTCCCACTTTGAACAGCCTTTCGGCTGTTAAACGCAACGCGGGAATGACGAAACGGGCGGAACAGCCGCGCATGCTCGCGCGGCTGCGTTGCGCCGCGATTACTCCGCGGCCGGCGCTTCGGCGGCGGGAGCGCCGGCTTCGGCCTCGGCCGGCTTCGCGGCGGCCTTCTTCGCCGGCGCGCGGCGGGCCGGCTTCTTCTCGCCATCGGCGGCGGAGAAGTCTTCCTCGCGCATGCTCGCGGACTGCGGCGCGGCGGCCTTGCCCTCGAGCACCGCGTCGGCGGCGGCGCGGGCGTACAGCTGCACGGCGCGGATCGCGTCGTCGTTGCCCGGGATGGCGTAATCGACCAGCGCCGGGTCGTAGTTGGTGTCGACCACCGCGATCACCGGGATGCCGAGCTTCTTGGCTTCCTTGATCGCGATGTCCTCGTGGCCGATGTCGATCACGAACAGCGCGTCGGGCAGGCGGTTCATGTCCTTGATGCCGCCCAGCGAGGCCTCGAGCTTCTCGCGCTCGCGGCGCAGGCCCAGCACTTCGTGCTTGACCAGCTTGTTGAAGGTGCCGTCGGTTTCGCCGGCCTCGAGTTCCTTCAGTCGCTGCACCGACTGCTTGACCGTGCGGAAGTTGGTCAGCGTGCCGCCCAGCCAGCGCTGGGTCATGTACGGCTGGCCGCAACGCTCGGCTTCTTCCTTGATCGCGTCGCGCGCGCTGCGCTTGGTGCCGACGAACAGGACGATGCCGCGCTTCTGCGCGATGCCGGAGAGGAAGTTCATCGCGTCCGAGAAGAGCGGCATGGTCTTCTCGAGGTTGATGATGTGGATCTTGCCGCGGGCGCCGAAGATGTACGGGGCCATCTTCGGGTTCCAGTAGCGGGTTCTGGTGGCCGAAATGCACGCCGGCTTCCAGCATCTGGCGCATGGTGATCTGGGACATGGGTGGAACTCCTGTGGTGGAACCCGCGCCAGGGAAAATGGAGGCGCTGCGCCGTTGAAGGCGCGGGGTTCCGGGGTTGGGCCTCCCCGTCGTCGCTGCCTCCAGATCCTTGGCGCTTGCGCGCCGCGGACACCCCGGGGCAGGGGTTGTCGACGGGTGTGGATTCGCCGGTGGCGTCCGGCGTGGACGTCCTTCGCGGGCCAAGGCCCGGGAAAGCCGCGGAATTGTAGCCGGAACAGCTACTTGCGGGCAAGCCGGGCTGGCTCAGGGCTGCCGGCGCGCCCCGAAATCGACCACGGCGGGCTGGCGCACGCCGACCTCGACCTTGCGTTCGGCATCGCCGTCGCGCAGCGACCACGGCAAGGGCAGGTTGTCGGGAACCACGGTCACCACGTGGCTGCCCGCGGACACGCGCGGGAAGGAGAAATTGCCGAGGCTGTCGGTGCGGACCGCGAAGCGGCCGTCGAGGACGACCGTGACGTTCTGCGCCGGTTGTTCGGACGCGCTGCGCACGCCGTCGTTGTTGTCGTCGAGGAACACGCTGCCGGACACGCTGCCCGCGGGGCCGTTGCCGGCCACGCCGCCGAGCATGCCCTGCGGCCGGCCCGCATTGCGTTCGTAGCGCAGGGTGAGGAATACCGAGCGGTCGCGCGGCAGCGAGACGAAGGGCTGCTCGGTCACCAGCGGATCGATGACGAAGGGCGATCGTTGCGAGCCCAGGCTCTGGTAGAACGCGGCCGTCAGCATCCAGCGCCGGGCCATCTCGTAGTTGACGCCGATGTTGACGTCGGTGCCGCGGATCGCGCCTTCCCCGTTGCCGTGGGTCCAGTGCGCGCTGCCGTCGACCGAGACCCGGTCGCCGAGGTCGCGTCCGCCGTACAGCGCGAGCGTGGTGGTGCGCGAAGGGCCGTAGCCGTAGTCGAGCGAGCCGTAGGCCAGCGAGGCCGACAGCCGGTTGCCTTCGCGCAACGGGAGGGACTGGTCCACGCCGACCTGCCAGCTGTCGTTGCCGTTGCCGTGCGCGGTGTCGAACTGCCAGCGCGTCTGTCCCCAGCCGCGATGGTCGACGAAGGCCTGCGCGCTGTAGCCGGTGTCGCCCGCGCCGTGGCGCAGGTTGAGGCTGCCGCCGTAACCGAGCGTCGCGCTCGCCTGGTAGCGCGCGAAGGAACTGGCGTAGAGGCCGTCGAAGCCCTCGCCGGAAATCGAATCGATGGCGTCCAGGCCCGCGTTCCACGACCAGCGCGCGTACTGGTAGTTGACGCGGTAGTAGCCGCCTTGCATGTCGTTGCTGATCGGATACGCGCCCCAGGCAAGGCCTTCGCCCAGGCGGAACGCGCCGTAGTTGTGGACGTAGCGTCCGCGCCGCGCGTCGGCGTCGATCCATGCGCCGGTGGCGGATGCCGAATCGCCGTGGCTGGAGAGCAGGTTGAATTGCACCTCGTCGCGCGCGCCCTGCCATGCGGTGGCCGCGTACAGCGCCTGGGTATCGCCGGTTTCGTACACCGCTTCGCCGCGGTCGTCGGGAACGATGCGGCCCTGGGTGCCGAGGAACGATGCGCCGCCGGTCCATCCCGGCGCCCAGCGCCACTGCGCGTTGAGTGCGGCGACGTTGCCGTCGGCGACGTCGAAACCGACGATGCGGGTGCCGGTGTAGATGCCGGCGCGGCCGGCCGCGCCCTGCAGCAACAGGCCATTGGCGTCGTCGTGCCATTCGCTGCTCGCGCCGGCGAACGCGACCGTCGGCAGGTAGAACCTGTACTGGTTGCGTTGCAGCGGCGTCGCCGGCGTGTTGAGCACGCCGAAGCCGTTGTCGAGGCGCCAGCGTTCGTTGATCCAGAAACCGCGTTGCCACAGCGTGACCAGTCCGCCGATGCCGCCGTCGCCGATGCCGTCGAAACGGTCGCGGTCGCTGTCGAACAGCGTGGCTTCGAGCGAGAAGGTGCCCCAGTTCGCGGTTTGGCGGAATCCGCCGATGGAGATGCCCTGCTCGTCGTAGGTGTCGTCGCCACGTTCGGTGCGGCTGGTGATGGCTTCCACGTGGAAGCCGCGCGGCGGGCCGTCGGCATTGTCCTCGTCGATGTCTTCGTCGGGGGGCAAGGCCTGCAATTGCGACGGCGCGATGATCCGGTCCTGGTACGACGTTCCCTGCGTGTCCGTGCCCGCGTCCTGCGCGCGCGCGCAGGGCCATGCGAGCACGGCCAGCACGCCAGCGGCGAGCGCGAGCCTGGCGGGGATCGATCCTGCAGGGTTCATCGGGCGACGGTGGCCGCGATGTCGATGCGCTGCGTGCCCGAATCCAGGCGCCCCTGCAGTTTCACCGGGAACCTGAGCGTCGGCGGCGCCGATTTCGGATCGTCCGGTTGCGGTTGCAATGCGATGTCGCGGGTTTCGCCGGGCAGGATCGGCAAGGTCGACGGCACGAAGGCATGGCGATGCCCGTCCGCATCGATGCCGTCGATGAAGCCTTCCAGGCGGCCGTGCGCATCGCCGTCGTTGCGGACCTGCAACACCGGGACGTCGCGGCCATCGACCTTCGCCACGCGTTGCCCGGCCACCGCGAGGCGCGGCGCGGCGTCGCCGATCGACAGGTACACGACGACGCCGATGCGACCCGAGACCGGGATCGAAATGCCGTCCGTGACCGGTTCCGGGTCGCCTTCGATCAACAGCGCGAAGCGGCATTCGCGGCGCGGCGCGTCGGCGGGCACTTGCACTTCGAAGCGATAACGACGCTTGCCGTTCGCCGGAAGCGTGATGTCGGCGGCCTCGATGCCGACCCACGGCCGGCAACTGTCGGCCGTCAACGCATCGGAAAACTGCACGCCGCCGTCGGGCATGAGGATCCAGTCCGCGGTCTTGACCGTGAAATGCGCGGATGCGTTCGAGACGTTGTCGATCTCGACCACGTTGCGGTAGGTCGTGCCGGGCTTCGCGGCGTCCTCGAAGCGCGGCGGCGATACCACCGCGGAAAATCCCTGCGCGGAAACCGCCGATGCGAACAACGCGCATGCGGCGAACAGGAGGCGGATCGTGCTTCGCGTCGTCATGGCGCGTCCAGGTCGATTTCGAACGAAAAGGCGAGTTGCCGGCCGCGCGCGAGGCCGCTGCCATCGGCCTGGATCGACAGGCGCAGGGTGTCTTCGAGCGTATCTGCATCGATCGGCCCGGCATGGACCAGGGTGCGTTCGCCGCTGCGCAAGGTGCCGGGAAGCAACCGGCCCTGCGTGCTCCACGAAGCGACGACCTGGCCATCCGCCTGCTGCGGCAGGGTCATGTAGATCCGGCCCTGCCGTCCTTTCCAGGGCGCGACATCGAGGCGCACGAGCACGCGGGTCTGCCCGAACACCGCGGTCGCGAGTTCGCCATGCGGCATCGGGGTGATCGGCTTCAGGCGCAAGGGCCCGCCGAGCACCTGGCTGCTGCTGTCGTCGACGCGATAGGCCTGGGCCGAAGCCGTTGCGGCCAGCAGCGCGCAGGCGAACCCGAGGACGAGGCGCATGCGCATCAGGGCACGCTCAGGGTGTAGGTGACCCGGCCGTTGTAGGTCCCGGCCGCGACGACGCTGCTGTTGGCATACGAGAACTTGTGGCAACTCTCGCTCCAGGTGTTCGCCTGGAAGCTCGCCAGGGTCTGGGTGCCGCCGGTGAAGGCGCCGGACGGGAACGGTTGCGCGCCGGTATCGCCATTGCCGCTGCTGGTCCAGCTGATCTGGCTGAAGGGAATGGTGTTGCCGCCGGTATTGGTCAGGCTGGCCGGTGCCGTGACGGTGAGGGTGCCGGTGCCGCCGGCCCCGAGCGTGCCGCGCCGGTTGTAGCCACCGATGTAGAGCTCGGAGGGCAGGTTGCAGAAGGCATAGCCATCGTAAAAGCTGGTCGCCTGGGTGGCGTTGGTCGTCATCGCCTGCGCGGTGCCGTTACCGACCGCGGCCACCGGGACGGAGACGGATACCAGGTTGATTGTCGCGCTCGCGGCCGGCGTCCCGCCGTTGTTGTAGGTGCCGTTGAACGCGCCATCCCCGACGCGCAGGTAGATCGATGCCTGGGTGCCGGTCGGGGTGATGTTGACGACGAACGCGCGCGCCTGCGGAACCGGCCCGAACGCGGACAGGCAGGCGATTGCGATCGCGGTACCGTGGCGACGCGTGTTCTTCATCGGGGGATGGCCGAAGGCAACACGTCGCGGGGACGCCGCGGATGGCGTCCCCGCGACGTGGCGCTGGACCCTTACAGCGAGGTCGCCGTGTAGGTCACGCGGCCGTTGTTGACGTTCACGCCGCCATACACGCCAGCCGCGGGCGTCACGGTGTTCAGGTAGGAATACGTCCAGCGCGCGTCGCGGTTCACGACGCCGCTGGTCGCGGTGACGGTGGTGTTGGTGGTGGCGCCGTCGGCCAGCGCGGGCGCCGCCAGCGCGGTGGCGGACGTCAGGACGGCGGCGGTGGTGCTGATCTGGCTGTAGGAGATGGTGTTGGTGCCGCCATCGTTCAGGGCGCCGGCGGTGGTCGACGACAAGGTGACGTTGCCGCCGTTGCCCATCAGGCGCGCGGTGACGACGCCGTTGCCGAGGTCGCCCGAACCCGCGGTCGCGGCCACGGGGGTGCCGTTGCCGACGTTGGCGGCCGGCACGGTGAAGTCGATCAGGTTGACCGCGGTGTTGTTGGCGAAATCGGTACCGGTGCCGACGCGCAGGTACAGGAACTTCGGGATCGTGATCCGGAAATCGACGCGGGCGGTGGCGGTCAGGCCGCCGGTGCCGGTCTGGAAGTTGGATTCGGCGCTGGCGATCATCGGCGCGGACGCGAGCACGGCGGCGGCGATCAGGGATTTGGCGAGCAGGCGCATGGTGTTTTCCTGGAAGATTGAGGGCTGTTCGAAAAGGGCCGGCGGTCGGTTTTTTCGATGCTGCCTGCCGGTCGACGGTGCAAAAGCAAAGGCCATGCCATCCCTGGCCGGAACCTCAAGCGTGCGGAATCTGTGAAAAATTACCAATTCGATGAGGGTCGTGCATGAACGAGGCGACGGCCGACCCATGCCGTTTCCATCGCCTCGGGGTGACGTCCCGCGTCAGGATTCCGCGGTCCCCAGTAAAACGATTGCGGCAAGGGCAACGCCCGGGCAAGGCCCGGCCGGACCACGGGTCCGCGGTCCCCGGAGCGCATGGGCGATAATGGCGGCATGACCGCCGCCCCCAAGACCCCGGACGAGATCGAAAAGATGCGCGTCGCCGGCCGCCTGGCCGCCGAGGTGCTGCAGGTGGTCGCCCCGCACGTCAGGCCGGGCGTGACCACCGAGGAGCTGGATCGCATCTGCCACGACCACATCGTCGAGGTGCAGGGCGCGATCCCGGCCAACGTCGGCTACCGCGGTTTCCCCAAGACCGTCTGCACTTCGGTCAACAACGTCATCTGCCACGGCATCCCCAGCCCGGGCAAGGTGTTGAAGGACGGCGACATCGTCAACATCGACGTCACCGTCATCAAGGACGGCTGGCACGGCGACACCAGCCGCATGTACTACGTCGGCACGCCGTCGGTGATGGCCAGGCGGCTGGTGGAAACCACGCGCGAGGCGATGTTCCGCGGCATCCGCGCGGTCAAGCCGGGCGCCACCCTCGGCGACGTCGGCCACGCGATCCAGGAATTCGCGGAAGCGCAGCGTTTCTCAGTCGTGCGCGAGTACTGCGGCCACGGCATCGGGCGCGTCTACCACGACGAACCGCAGGTGCTGCACTACGGCCGGCCGGGGCAGGGCGTGGTCCTGCGCCCGGGCATGACCTTCACCATCGAACCGATGATCAACGAAGGCAGCCGCCACGCGAAGCTGCTGCCCGATGGTTGGACCGTGGTCACCAAGGACCGCAAGCTCTCGGCGCAGTGGGAACACACCGTCGCCGTGACCGACGGCGGCGTGGAAATCCTTACCCGCCTGCCCGGCGACGACAACGAGTTGTGACCGCCGCCCGCGCCGACGCGAACGCGCGCGACGGCGAATCCTGGACTGCCGGCGCCCGCCGCCGCCTCGCCGAAACCGATGCCGCGCTGGCCGCGCGCTTCGATGCGGGCGAAGACGTCGATCGGCTGCTTCGCGACCGCGCCCGCGCGGTGGATGCGCTGGTGCGCGAAGCCTGGACGCTGCACTTCGAACCGGATTCCGCGCTTTCCCTGTTCGCGGTCGGCGGCTACGGCCGCGGCGAACTGTTCCCGCATTCGGACATCGACCTGCTGGTGCTGGCCGACGAAAACGCGCAGGCAGGATCGGAGGAATCGTTGGCCGCGTTCTTCGCCGCGTTATGGGACGCCGGCCTGCCGGTCGGCCATGCGGTGCGTTCGGCCGCGCAATGCGGCGATGCCGCCGTCGCCGACATCACCGCGCTCACCGCGATGCTGGAAGCGCGCGCGCTGGCCGCTGGCGAAGCCGATGCCGAACGCCTGCGCGATGCGATCGCGCCGCGGCGCGTCGGCGGGGTCGATCGCTACTTCGCCGACAAGCGCGCCGAACTCACGACGCGCCACGCACGCTTCGGCGACACCTCCGACAACCTCGAGCCCAACCTCAAGGAAGGACCCGGCGGGTTGCGCGATTTGCAGACGCTGCGCTGGATGGCGATGCGCGTGCTCGGCGCGCGCGACCTCGAATCGCTGATCGCGCTCGGCCAGCTCGGCGCCGACGAATACGCGACGCTCGACCGCGAGCGCCGCGCGCTGTCGCGGCTGCGCTGGGGCCTGCACCTGGTGGCGGGCAAGCGCGAGGAGCGCCTGCGCTTCGACCACCAGAAGGCGCTGGCCGCGCGCCTGGGCCACGCCGACGATGCCGACAACCTCGCGGTCGAGCAGATGATGCAGGGCTTCTACCGCAGCGCGGCGCTCGTGCAGCGCATATCGGATCGCCTGCTGCAGCGCTTCGAGGAACAGCTCGAGGGCGAGGCCATGCCCGAACCCATCGGCGACGGCTTCGAACTGCGCCGCGGTTATCTCGCCGCGCACGATCCCGAGTGGCCGAACGCCGATCCGCGCGAGGTGTTCGCGCTGTTCGCCGCGTGGGCCGCGCATCCCGGCATCCGCGGCCTGCATTCGCATACCGCGCGCGCGCTGGCCGAAGCCTTGTCGCGGATTCCGGCCCATGCCGATGCCGATCCCGCGTTGCGCGCGCAGTTCCTCGCCTTGCTGCGCGGGCCGCAGGCGGTGGAGACCCTGGCGCGCATGGCGCGCCTCGGCGTGCTCGGGCGCTGGATCCCGGCCTTCGCGCAGGTTTCCGGGCGCATGCAGTTCGACCTGTTCCACGCCTACACCGTCGACCAGCACACGCTTGCGGTGCTGCGCAACCTCGCGCAATTCGCGAGCGGCGAGGTCGACGAACGCTTCTCGGTGGCGCACACGGTTTGGCCATCGCTGCGCAAGCCGGAACTGCTGCTGCTTGCCGGCCTGTTCCACGACATCGCCAAGGGCCGTGGCGGCGACCATTCCGAACTCGGCGCCGACGACGCGCGCGAGTTCTGCGAAGCGCACGATCTGTCCGAAGCCGACACCGCATTGGTCGAATGGCTGGTGCGCAGGCACCTGCTGATGTCCACCACGGCGCAGAAGCAGGACATCGGCGATCCCGCGGTGATCCACCGATTCGCCACCGAGGTCGCCGACCGCGAACGGCTCGACAACCTCTACCTCCTGACCTGCGCCGACATCGCCGGCACTTCGCCGAAACTGTGGAACGCGTGGAAGGACCGGCTGCTCGCGGACCTGTACGCGGCCACGCGCCTGGCCTTGCGCCGCGGATTGGAAAATCCGCTCGCGGGCGGCGAGCGCATCGACGAGAACCGCGCCGCCGCGCGCGCGTTGCTCGCCGGGGAAGGCCGCGATGGCGATGCCATCGACGCGCTGTTCGCGCGCATGCCGGAAGAGAGCTTCCTGCGCGAGCGCGCCGAACAGCTGGCATGGCAGGCGAATGCGTTGTTCGGGCATGCGCCGGGCACCGCGATCGTCCGCGCGCGCGCGCTGGCCGAGGGCGATGCGCACGCGCTGCGCGTGTTCGTGCATTCGCCCGATCGCGACGGCCTGTTCGCCGCCATCGTCGCCACCCTCGATCGCCTCGGCCTGGCGATCCAGCACGCGCGCCTGCTCGATGGCCCGGATGGCGCCGTGTTCGACACCTTCGTCGTCCTGCCCGCCGACCCGCGGCGCCCGGTGGCGCCGGCCGAGGTCGAACGACGGCTTTCGACCGTCCTCGCCGGGGCGCTGGACGCGATCCGGCCCGCACGCCGCAGCGCGCCGCGCCACCTGCGCCATTTCCGCATCGCGCCGCAGGCGCAGTTCGCCGATGCCGCGGACGGGCGCCGCACCGTGCTGAGCCTGGTCTGCACCGACCGGCCCGGTCTGCTCGCCGACGTCGCGCAGGTGCTGCGCGCGCATCGCGTTCGCGTGCATGATGCGCGCATCGCGACCTTCGGCGAACGCGCCGAGGACGTGTTCCGCGTGACCGACGAACAGGATCGCCCGCTGTCGGCGGGGGCGAAGGATGCATTGCACGACGCGCTGCTCGCGCGCATCGATGGAGAACCGAACGCATGAGTCCCGCACGCAAGCCCGCCGCGAAGAAGGCGCCGACGAAGAAGGCGACGAAGGCCGCCGGCGACAACGGCGTCGATGCGCTGCGCTTCACCATCGACAGCGCCTGGGAACGGCGCACGATGCTCACGCTCGACGAGATCGAGGGTTCGACCAAGCCGACGGTCGAACGCGTGCTCGATGGCCTCGAGCGCGGCGAGTTCCGCGTCGCCGAACCCGACGGCAAAGGCGGCTGGACCGTCAACGAATGGCTGAAGAAGGCGGTGCTGCTGTACTTCCGCACGCAGTCCATGCAACTGGTCGAGTCCGAACCGGCGCCGTTCTGGGACAAGGTGCCGGCGCGCTTCGCCGGCTTCGACGAAGCCAGGTTCCGCAAGCTCGGCGTGCGCGTGGTGCCGGGCGCAATCGCGCGGCGCGGCTGCCACATCGGCAAGGACGTGGTGTTGATGCCGAGCTTCGTCAACATCGGCGCCTGGGTGGGCGAGGGCACGATGGTCGACACATGGGCCACGGTCGGTTCCTGCGCGCAGGTCGGCAAGCATTGCCACCTGTCCGGCGGCGCCGGCATCGGCGGCGTGCTCGAACCGCTGCAGGCCGCGCCGACGATCGTCGAGGACCACTGCTTCATCGGCGCGCGTTCGGAAGTGGTGGAAGGCTTCGTCGTCGGCCATCACAGCGTGATCGGCATGGGCGTGTTCCTCGGCCAGTCGACGCGCGTCTACAACCGCGCGACCGGCGAGGTGACTTACGGCTCGGTGCCGCCGTACAGCGTGGTCGTGTCCGGGCAGCTGCCGGCGAAGGACGGTTCGCATTCGCTGTACTGCGCGGTGATCGTCAAGCAGGTCGACAAGAAGACCCTGTCGAAGACCAGCATCAACGACTTGCTGCGCGGGCTCGCCGACTGACATGGCGACCCTCTACGGACTCAAGAACTGCGATACCTGCAGGAAGGCGCAGAACTGGCTGAAGCGATTCGGCGTCGGATACGCCTTCGTCGATTACCGCGATGAGCGCCAGTCGCCAGACGCGCTGGTGGCGTGGAAGGACGCGCTCGGCGGCTGGGAGGCGATGATCAACAAGTCCTCGACCACCTGGCGCGAACTGTCGCCGAACCGCAAGACGCCCGGCAGCGACGCGGAGTGGAAATTGCTGCTGAAGGAATATCCGCAGCTGATCCGGCGGCCGGTGGTCGTTCTGGATGACGGATCGGTGTCGCAGGGCTTCAGCGACAACGGCTTCAAGAAATTGTTCGGAGTCGGCAAGTGAGCGACGTGCTCCAACTGACCTGCGACCTGATTTCCCGCGCGTCGATCACGCCGGACGACGCCGGCTGCCAGGCGTTGATCGCGGATCGGCTGCAACGCGCCGGTTTCCGTTGCGAATCGCTGCGTTTTGGTGAAGTCGACAACTTGTGGGCGACGCATGGCGACAGCGGCCCGGTGCTGGCGCTACTCGGCCATACCGACGTGGTGCCGTCGGGGCCGCGCGAGGCCTGGGCCAGCGATCCGTTCGTGCCGGAAGTGCGCGACGGCGTGCTCTACGGCCGCGGCGCGGCGGACATGAAGGGCAGCGTCGCCGCGTTCGTGGTCGCGCTGGAACGCTACGTCGCCGCGCATCCGGACCACGACGGCACGGTCGCGCTGCTACTCACCTCGGACGAGGAAGGCGATGCGATCGACGGCGTGCGCAAGGTCGCCGATCTGTTCCGCGCGCGCGGACAGCGCATCGACTGGTGCATCACCGGCGAACCCTCGTCGAAGGCGAAACTCGGCGACCTGCTGCGCGTCGGCCGCCGCGGCACCTTGTCCGCGACGCTGGTGGTGAAGGGCGTGCAGGGCCATGTCGCGTATCCGGAGAAGGCGCGCAACCCGATCCACCAGGCGATGCCGGCGCTGGCCGAACTCGCGGCGAAGCGCTGGGACGCGGGCTACGAAACCTTCCCGCCGACGTCGTTGCAGGTCAGCAATTTCAACGCCGGTACCGGCGCGAACAACGTGATCCCGGGCGAGGCGACGGTGCTGTTCAACCTGCGCTACAACCCGCACTGGAGCGCGGAGAAGCTCGAGGCCGAATGCGAGGCGGTGCTACGCGCGCACGGATTGGAATATTCGATCCATTGGCATCGCGGCGGCGAGCCGTTCTTCACGCCGGAAGGTGCGTTGCGTGCCGTGGCGCGCGATGTCTTGACGCAGTTTGCAGGCGAAGCGCCGGAGGAAAGCACCGGGGGCGGCACGTCGGATGCGCGCTTCATCGCGCCGCTGGGGGCGCAGTGCATCGAGGTGGGGCCGGTGAATGCGAGCATCCACAAGGTCGACGAGCATGTGGCCGTCGCAGAACTCGAAGCGTTGCCGGATCTTTATCTCGCGCTGATCGAACGGTTGCTCGATTCGGAAGCGAATTCCCTGTGGGAGCGGCTTTAGCCGCGGCCGTTTTGCCTCGGATGGTCGCGACTTCCGTCGCTCCTACAAAGGCGTTCCCGGGTAGGAACAGTGTCGGATTTACTTGAATTGTTAGCCGGCAAGCTGAGCAAAAAGCATAACCATTGCAATCAAACTGAGTGTGCCGAAGAGCAAAAAGAAAGCAAATCTCAACCAGTAGATGGATGATTGCATGCCATCACGTTGGTATTTGGCCTTCAACCAATTATCTGCGGCCCAGCCGGTGCTGATCATGCTGTAAAGATTGATGGCCGCGCACAAAACAAACGAGATCGGCACAAGAATCGGGTCTAGACGAAAAAGCAGAATCAGCGTTATCGCCAAAGCTGGTGGACCAAATGACAGCAGTTCGAGCCAAAGAACGCTCCCTTCGGAGATTTCGCTCTTGTTGCTCATGCTGTTTAACGCCTCTCAGGTTCCAGCTTCAGCGTATACCGCGCCGGCCCCGGCAAGAACGGCGTCGGCCGGCCATGCACCCAATCTTCGTGGCCCGCGCCCCAGAACGGCGACAGCGGGTTGCCGCTCTGTCCGCCGGGCATGTGCAGGATGCCGTCGGCTTCGTGCCCGGGCGACACCACCATGCGTTCCGACGCGCCGAAATCCGGCGCGGCGACGCGCGGCATGTCGGTGTCGCCATCGAGCCGGTCGAACGGCATGCACAGCAGGCGCTTGGCGAATGACGGCAGCGCCATCGACAACGGATGGCAGATCTTCGCCGTGTTGCGCTCGCCCCAGTTGCGCTGCGCCAGCGGACCGTCCTTCGCCAGCGTGTCGCGCACCTCCACCGCCGCGTCCTCGAGCAGCGCATCCCAGCTCGCGAACTTGCGCGGCAGCAGGTTCATCGGCCGCTGCGTCACCAACGGCCAGGCCACGCCTTCGAACTGCGGCACGTCCGGCATGACGAAATCCTTGCCGAGCGCAGCCTGCGCCGGCGCGGTGAGCCCATCGAGCAGGCGTGTGCGCACGGCGCGGTGCCAGGCACGGACGATGCGGTAGCTGGTCGAAGCGGCGGAGGCGCGACCATCCCAATGCGATGCCGCATCGGACAGCGCCTGCAACGCCGGTGTCTTCGCCGAAGCCGCTTCATCGCGCAACAGTTTCCACCAGCGTTGCAGGAACAGCGCGCGGTCGTCGAGTTGCACCGCGAGCAGGTCGCGCTCGTTCCATCGCGGCTTCGCGGCGAGGTCGTCGCGGACCTGCTTCGCGCGCGCGCCGAGCGCGTAGCCGCCGTTACCGACGCGGGCGAGGTCGGCGCCATCGACGATGCGGTTGTTCGCGGTCCACAGGCGTCCGGACGGCGGATCGACCACGCGCGGCGCGACGTCGCCGCGGATCGTCCACGGCGGGCAGGCGTTGCCGGTGTTTTCGCCAGCGGCGATGCAGGTCGCCGCGCGTTGCGGGATCGGCCCGAACAGGCGCCAGCCGATGCGTCCGCCGGAATCGGCGAGCATCAGGTTCTGGGTCGGGATCGCGGCGCGATCGGCGATGGCGAAGGCATCGTCGAGGTCGCGCGCGCGGGCGATGTCGCCGATGTCCAGCCGCAGCGCGCCGGGCAATTGCGCGGACCAGCGCAACGCGAGCAGGCGGCCGTCCTTGTCCTTCGCCAGCACCGGACCCCAGTCGGTTTCCTCGACATCGAAATCGACCGGCTTCGCACCGGCCACTTCGATGCGTTCGCGATGACGCGTGACGTTAGCGCAAGCGTCGTTCGCGGGAGTTCGTGGCGCCGAACACGCGCGCTGTTCGGCCCAGTCGCTCGAATCCATGTAACTGTTGGTGAAACCCCAGGCGACGTGGCCGTTGCTGCCGACCACGACCAGCGGCAGGCCGGGCAGGGTGACGCCCTGCACGTCGACGCGGCCGTCGGGCGCGCGCGGATCCGGATAGCGCAGGCGCGCGCGGAACCACAGGTTGGGCGTGCGCAGGCCGAGGTGCATGTCGTTGGCGACGATGGCGCGGCCGTCGCGCGTCTCCGCGCCGGAGACGGCGAAGTTGTTGCTCCCCGGGTAGAGGTCGCTCGCCGGCGAATCGAGCGTCGCGATCTTGTCGTTCGCCGCATCCGGCATCGGCAGCGTGCGCAGGTCGACGACGTCGGCGCCGGGCAAGGTCGCGTCCCCGCGCGCTTCGCCCTGCAGCGGCGCGTCCCACGCCGTGCCGTCGCGCGCCAGCAATGCGAACAGCGCCGGCGGCAGGTGCGGGCGCAGTGTCCACAGCGCGCGTTCGTCTTCGGCCTGCGCGCCCTGCAGGTCGAAGTACATCGCATCGCCGACCAGCGGCGAATCCTCGATGCGCCACGCTTGCGGTTGCTGGCGCAGCAACAGGTAGGGCCAGGGCCGCACGCGCAGCGCGGCCAGGCCCGCGTTCGCGCCTTCGGCGTAGGCACGCAGCTGCGGCAACTGGTCGCCGGCGACCAGGGCGAGTTGCGCGCGGGTGCGTTCGCGCAGGCGATGCATGCGGTGTTCGCGGTCGACGCCGAGCGCGATCGGGCCGAACAGCGCCGCGAGTTCGCCGGCCGCAGTGCGCCGCATCAGGTCCATTTCGAAATAGCGCTCCTGCGCGTGCACGTAGCCGAGCGCGCGCGCGGCATCCGTTGCGTTCGCCGCGTCGATGGTCACCGTGCCTTGCGCATCGCGCGTCACCGTCACCGGCGCGGACAGGCCCGGCAACGCGAGCTCGCCGTCCAGCGCCGGCAGGCTGCCGCGCATCGCCCACCAGCCGGCGAACGCGAGCAGCAAGATGATCGCCAGCAGCAGCAAGGCGATGCGTTTCAGGATCCGGGCCATGCGTCCCCCGCGTAGCGATGCGGCGAGGATAACGGCGTTCGCGCCCTTGCAGGGCGCGGCGTCAGGCCGGCAGGCTGCGGCAACCGAGCGCGGCGAGCAGTCCGTGCAGCGCCGGCACCTGCATCAGCCATGGCGCGGCGAGCGTCAGCGCGCCCGCGGCGATCACCAGCAGGCCGGCGCCGGTGCGCAGCGGTCCGCGTTGCAGGCGCTGGCCGAGGCGCGCGCCGGCCCAGGTCAGCGGCACCATCACCGGCAGCGTGCCGAGTCCGAACGCGGCCATGGTCATCGCGCCGTGCGCCGCGCTGGCCTGCAACCATGCCGCCGCGAGCAGGGTGGTGCTGAGGCCGCAAGGCATCCAGCCCCACAACAGGCCGAGAGCGACGCGCTTGCCCGCGGTATCCGCCGGAATCAACCGGCGTTGCAGCGGGCGCAGGCGAAGCCACAGCCGGTTCGCGGGCCCGCCGAAGAAACGCGGCAACCGGCCCTTGCGGTCGAGCAGGCGCAGCCCCGCGATCACCAGCACGATGCCGACCATCGCGCGCATCGCGATGCCGAGCGCCGGCACGCGCGCGACGCCGAGCAATCCGTGGCCGAAACCGCCGACGATGGCGCCCGCGAGCGCGTAGCCCGCGACGCGGCCGAGGTTGGGTTGCAACGCCGCCCACCATCCGCGCGAAGCAAGCGGGAAACCCGTGGCGATGCCGCCGCACATCGCCGCGCAATGCACGCCGCCCAGCAGGCCGGTGAGCAGGGCCGCGCCCAGCACCATCAGGTCAACCGGCATCGTCGCCCTCGTCGCGCGGCTGGCGCGGCAGGTCATCGTCGTCCTGCAGGATGTCCAGCGCCGGCGTGTCCAGATCCTCGAACTGGCCGCGCTTCACCGCCCAGGCGAAGGCCCAGATCGCGGCGACCAGCAGCACGAGGCTGAGCGGGATGAGGATCAGCAGCGCGTTCACGCCGGCGATCTTGCCAGCCGCAGCGCGTTGAGCGTCACCAGCAGCGACGACAGCGCCATGCCCAGTGCCGCCTGCCACGGCGAGACCAGGCCCATCGCCGCGGCCGGCAGCGCGCACAGGTTGTAGGCTAGCGCCCAGGCCAGGTTCTGCCGGATCGCCGAACGCGTGCGCCGCGCCAGCGCGATCGCCTGCGGAATGCGCGACAGCGCGGGCGAGGCCAGCACCAGGTCGGCCGCGCGCGCGGCCAGCGCGTTGCCTTCGCCGACCGCGAACGAAACGTCGGCGCCGGCCAGCACCGGCGCATCGTTGATGCCGTCGCCGACCATCGCCACGCGATGGCCCCGTGCCTGCAGTTCGCGCACGCGCGCCAGCTTGGCTTCCGGCGACATGCGCGCGGAATGCGTCGCGATGCCGAGCGCGCGCGCGATGCGTTCGACCGCCGCCTCGCCGTCGCCGCTGGCGAGCTCGCCGCGGATGCCGAGCCGGTGCAGTGCCGCGAGCGTGGACGCGGCATCGTCGCGCGCGGTTTCGCCGACGGCGTAGCGCGCGGACGCGCGGGTTCCGTCGCCCAGCCACAACGCGCCGTCGTCGTCGCGTTCGCATGCGGCGAAGCCGGCGCGGCCGAGTTTCCAGCGCACGCCATCGACATCGCCTTCGAGGCCCATGCCGGCGCGTTCGACCACGTTCGCGGCCGTGCCGTCGCCCGCGTGCATGGCGAATGCCGCGGCCAGCGGGTGCGCGCTGTCGCGCTCCAGCGCCGCGGCGATGCGCAATGCGTCCGCGCGCGCCATGCCGGCGAAGGTTTCGACCCGCGACGCATCGCCGGGCACGGCCAGCGTGCCGGTCTTGTCGAACACCACGGTGTCGATGCCGGCGAGCCGCGCCAGCGCGTCCGCGCGCAGCGGCAGCACGCCGAGCCGCGCCAGCGTGCCGTTGGCCGCGGCCAGCGCGGCCGGCACCGCCAGCGACAGCGCGCACGGGCAGCACACCACCAGCAGCGCGAGCGCGACTTCGAACGCGCGCGAGGGTTCGTATGCGCGCCACCACAGGTAGACCGCGAGCGTGGCCAGCGCGAGCGCGGCGACGAAGACCCGCGCGACGCGATCGGCGATGCGCGCGACCGGCGGTCGGTGCGCCTGCGCGCGTTCGACCAGCGCCGCGATCTGCGACAGCCGCGTCTGCGTGCCGACCGCGGTCAGGCGCAGGCGCGCGGCGCGTGCGCCGCAGGCGGAGCCGGCGAACACCGCGTCGCCCGCGCGCTTCGCCACCGGATGCGATTCGCCGGTGAGCAGCGCTTCGGCGAAGTCGGCGTCGGCGTCGAGCAGCACTGCATCGGCCGGCACCGCTTCGCCCGCCGCGACACGCACGATGTCGCCGACGCGCAATGCGCCGACCGCGACCGCCTCGCGCCCGCCGTCGGCGGTTTCGCGGCTGGCGAACGCGGGCCGCGCGCGCGCCAGCGCATCCACCTGGGCGCTGGCGGTGGCGCGCACGCGCTGTTCCAGCAGGCGCGCGACCAGCAGCAGGAACACGAACATCACCGCGGCGTCGTACCAGACCTGCGGCCCGCCGCGGATCGTCTCGACCGTGCTGCCGGCCCAGGCCAGCAAGGTCGACGCGGCGATCAGCGCATCCATGCCCGGCGCGCGCTGGCGCAGTTCGCGCGCGGCGCCGGCGAGGAACGGCCAGCCGGCCCAGAACACCACCGGCGTGGACACGAGGAAGGCGATCCAGCGCAGGAAATCGCGCGTGGGGATCGGCATCGCGTGGTGCGGATCGAGGTACAGCGCTTCGGCGAACATCATCGCCTGCATGGTGCCGAGCGCGGCGAAGCCGATGCGCAGCAGCCAGTGGTTGCGTTCGCGCCGGCGTTCGCGCTCGCGTTCGGCGCCGGCGGCGAGGTAGGGCTTGTAGCCCAGCGCCTGCAACCGCCGCAGCGGCCGCGACAGCGGCGTCCGCGCCGGATCCCACAGCAGGCGCACGCGGCCGGTCACCGCGTTCGCGCTGGCTTCGAGCACGCCGGGTTCGCGGCTCAGCGCGCGGTCGATCAGCCAGGCGCAGGCGGCGCAACGCATGCCGTCGGTGAGCAGGACGATTTCGCGCCCGCCCTCGGCCGCGCGCGCATGCGCCGCGAGCACTTCCTCGCGGTCCCACAGCGCGAGCGCGGCGTCGTCCGCGTCGATGCGCATGCCGGGGCGTTCGCGCAGGCGGTAGTAGGCGTCGAGGTCGGCGTCGTCGATCCATTGCGCCGCGGCGGCGCAACCGTCGCAGCAGAACGATCGCGATTCGCCGGCGAACGCGGCTTGCGCGGGCGAGGCGGGCAGGGCTTCGCCGCAATGGAAGCAGACATCGTCGCGCGCCGATGTCGCGGGCATGCGCGCGCCGATCGCCGATGCGGCGTTCATCCCCCGACCGCGGGTTGCAGGCGCGCGGCCAGCTTCCCGCGCGGCAAGCGGCCCTGCAGGCGCCAGCGCCCGCCTTCCGGCGTCAGTTGCAGGTTCCAGTCGTGGCCGTCGTCGATGTCGGCCCCGGTCTTCCAGCCGCCGGGCGAAGGTTCGAGCAGCAGCGCGCGGTCGAGGTCGGCGCGCGCGGGATGCTGCAGGATCAGTTGCAGCGGCTTGCCTGTGTCGAAGCCCGCGTGCAGCGGCAGGATTTCGACCGCGCCGCCGTCGATGCGCAACAGCGCGGCGAGTTGCAGCTTCGCCGCGTTCTCGTCCGGGCCGAGGTCCACGGTCTGTATTTCCGCGGTGCGCCGCACCGCCGGATCGACGCTGTCGGTGCTGCCGGGGCCGGCGGCGATGAACACCATCCACACCAGCGCCACCACCGCGAGCGCCGGGATCGCCACCACCATCCACACCATCGGCTGCCGCCAGGGCGAGCCGGGCTTGCGCTTGTCGTCGTCCATCACATCGATCCGAAGAAGCTGCTGTCCACGCTGCGTTCGATGGTAGCGCCTGCATCGCGCACCACGATCTTCACCTCATGGCGGCCGCGGGTGCCGGCCGGCGCCTGCAGGGTGACCGGCAGCGAGGCCACCGAGCCGGCCGCCACCATGGCGGTCGGCGCTTCGCGCAGCCGCAGGGGCAGGTCGGACTGCACGCTGATGGTGTAGGTCTGCGCCCGCTCGGTCTTGTTGACCAGCTTGAGCGTGTAGGTGTTCTCGATGCCGGCGGCGGTTTCGCGGTACAGCGCGTTGCGATCGCGCAGCACTTCGGCGATCAGCGGGCTGCGGTGGGTCACGCCCCAACCCCAGCCGAGCATCAGCGCGAGCAGGATCGCGCCATACACGAAGATGCGCGGGCGCAGCACGCGGCTTGGCTTGCCATCGATCGCGTTCTGGGTCGAATAGCGGATCAGGCCCTTCGGATAGCCGACCTTCTCCATCACCGCGTCGCAGGCGTCGATGCAGGCGCCGCAGGCGATGCACTCGTACTGCAGGCCGTTGCGGATGTCGATGCCGGTCGGGCAGACCTGCACGCACAGGGTGCAGTCGATGCAGTCGCCGAGTTCGTCCGGCGCGAACTTCGGCAGCGGCGCGGCCTCCACGCCGGCGCTGGCGAAGGTGATGGTGCCGTGCGCCTGCGCCTGCTGGCTGGCCGCGCTGGGGTGGCGGCTGGCGCGGAACACGTAGTCGTAGGCGATGCCGGCATCCAGCAGCCCGCGCGCGCGTTGCAGCACGCTGGCCAGGCCGCGCTTGCGCGGGCCGCGCGGTTCGCCGCGCATCGGGTCGTAGGCGATGACCAGGGTGTTGCGGTCGAACATCGCGCTCTGGAAGCGCGCGTAGGGGCACATGTACTTGCACACCTGTTCGCGCAGGAAGCCGGCGTTGCCCCAGGTGGCCAGCGAATAGAAGAACACCCAGAAGGTTTCCCAACCGCCCCATTGGAAGGGCCATGCCCGCGCGGCCAGGTCGCGGATCGGGGTGAAGAAGCCGACGAAGGTGAAGCCGGTCCACAGCGCGAACACCAGCCATGCGAGGTGCTTGCCGCCCTTGCGCAGCAGCTTTTCGCCGCTCCATGGCGCCGCATCGAGCTTGATCCGCTTCATGCGGTCGCCCTCGATCGCGCGTTCCATCCACAGGAACACCTCGGTCCACACCGTCTGCGGGCAGGCGTAGCCGCACCACAGGCGCCCGGCCAGCGCGGTGAAGAAGAACAGGCACAGCGCGGCGATCATCAGCAGCATCGCCAGGAACACGAAGTCCTGCGGCCAGAAGGTGATGCCGAAGACGTGGAACTTGCGCGCCGGCAGGTCGAACAGCACCGCCTGGCGGCCGTCCCACTGCAGCCACGGGAACACGTAATACATGCCCAGCAGCCACAGCACCGCCGCCACCCGCAGGCGGTTGAACACGCCGGAAACGTCGCGCGGATAGACCTTGCGTTCGCTGACGTAGGCCGAGCCGCCCGCGTCGAGCACTTCGAGGGGAATCTGCCGGTTGGCCATCGTCGCGTCCTACTTCGGCGGCAACGGCCGGTTGAAGCGGCTCGCCGGGCGCAGCAGGATCCAGGTGAACAGGCTGGAGGACGCGGTGGCCAGCCAGAACATGAAGAAGCCGATGGTATAGCCCAGCCCTCGGCTGATCTCGATGCCGGGGAAGGTCATGTCGCGCAGCGCGAGCGGATCGACGAAGGCGAAGAACACCATCGTCGCCACGCCCGCGGCGAAGAAACTCGGCCACAGGATCGCACCGATCCGCTGCGCCATCGGCCGCGGCGGATGGTCGAAGCGCGGTTCGGTGAAATCGGTCATCGCGGTTCCCGCATCAGCGCGGCGCATCCGCGCCCGCATCGCCGTGCGACAGCGACCACACGTAGGCGCCGACCAGGCGCGCGCGGGTTTCGCCCAGCAAGGCACGGTGCGCCGGCATGCTGCCGTGGCGGCCGTTGTCGATGGTCTCGCGCAGCGCGTCGTTGCCGTCGCCGTACAGCCAGTAGCCGTCGGTGAGGTCGGGCGCGCCGATCTTCTGGTCGCCCTTGCCGGCGGGGCCGTGGCAGGCCACGCAGATGCCGTCGTACAGCGCCTTGCCGCGCGCGGCGGCGTAATCGCGCGGATCCTGCGGATCCTTGCTGGAAATCTGGTGCAGGTAGGCGATGACGTAGTCGGTGGCGTCGTTGCCGGCCATGCCGGAGAGCATCTGGCCCCAAGCCGGCATCACCGCCTCGCGGCCATCGAGGATGGTGTGCAGGATGTCGTCGGGCGTGCCGCCCCACAGCCACAGCCTGTCGGTGAGGTTGGGATAGCCGGTCGCGCCCTGCGCCGACGAACCGTGGCAGGTCGCGCAGGTGTTGCCGAAGATCGAACGCCCCAGTTTCACCGCCTGCGGATCGCGCGCGAGCACATCGATCGGCTGGTTCCGGTACGGCGCGAAGGTTTTCTCGAGCAGCGCGTTGTATTTCTTCGCGTCGCGCCCCTCCTGGCCCTGCGACGTCCACTTGCCGGCGCCCGGCAGGTTGCCCAGCCCGGGGTACCAGACCAGGTAGCCGATGCCGAACACGATGGTGATGTAGAACAGGTTGATCCACCACTTAGGCAGCGGCTTGTTGTATTCGGTGAGGTCGCCGTCCCAGACGTGGCTGGTGTCCTCCGGCTTCGGATCGCCGGGGCGGCGCTTCGCCGTCCACCACAGCAGCCACGCGCAGCCGGCGATGTTCAGCGCGACCAGCGCGATCACGTACCACGACCAGCCGCCGCTCATCGTGCGTTCCCCTTGTCGTTGTCGGATTCGAGCGGCAGTTGCGCGGCTTCGTCGAAGTCGCGCTTGCGGCGCGGGCTCCACGCCCACGCCCAGCCGGCGAGGAACAGCAGCATCAGTACCGCGGTGACGATTCCGGAAACCATGTCATTCCCCCCGCGGCGCGTGCTTGCCCAGCCCTTGCAGGTAGGCCACCACGGCATCGAGTTCGGTCTTGTCGGCGACTGCGGCCGGCGCGCCGGCGATGTCGGCATCGGTGTACGGATCGCCCAGCCGTTGCAGCGCGCGCATGTGTTCCTGCAGCGCGCCACCGTCGATGGCGTCCTTCGCCAGCCACGGGAAGCTGGGCATGTTCGATTCGGGCACCACGTCGCGCGGGTTGTTCAGGTGCACGCGGTGCCAGTCGTCGGAATAGCGTCCGCCGACGCGCGCGAGGTCCGGCCCGGTGCGCTTGCTGCCCCACTGGAACGGCCGGTCGTACACCGATTCGCCGGCCAGCGAATAGTGGCCGTAGCGTTCGGTCTCGAAGCGCAGCGTGCGCACCATCTGCGAATGGCAGTTGTAGCAGCCCTCGCGGATGTACACGTCGCGGCCGGCGAGTTGCAGCGCGGGGTAGGGCTTCACCCCCGGCAGCGGCTTGATCGCCTCGGCCTGGAACATCAGCGGCACGATTTCGGCGAGGCCGCCGAACGACACCGCCACCGCGATCAGCACCGCCAGCAGGCCGACGTTCTTCTCGATCTTCTCGTGCGCGTTGTGGTTCTTGTCCTGGTTCATGTCGTGGTCCTCAGGCGCGCGCATCGGAGGCATCGGGTGGCAGCAGCGGCTGGTCAACCGGCTTGCCGGCGGCGTCGCGGTACGTCCGCCACACGTTCCAGGCCATCAGGAGCATGCCGGACAGCACCAGCAGCCCGCCGAGCAGGCGGCCGAGGTAGTACGGATAGGTGGCGTTCAACGCCTCGACGAAGGTGTAGGTGAGCGTGCCGTCCGGATTGGTGGCGCGCCACATCAGGCCCTGCATCACGCCTGCGATCCACATCGAGGCGATGTAGAACACCACGCCCAGGGTGTGCACCCAGAAGTGCGCGTCGATCATCTTCGTCGAATGCATCCGCTCGACGCCGACCAGGCGCGGCAACATCGCGTAGATCGAGCCGATCGAGATCATCGCCACCCAGCCCAGCGCGCCGGCGTGCACGTGGCCGATGGTCCAGTCGGTGTAGTGCGACAGCGAGTTGACCGTCTTGATCGACATCATCGGTCCCTCGAAGGTCGCGATCATGTAGAAGCTCAGGGCGACGATCAGGAACTTGAGGATCGGGTCGGTGCGCAGTTTGTGCCACACGCCGGACAGGGTCATGATCCCGTTGATCGCGCCGCCCCAGCTGGGCGCGAGCAGGATCAGCGAGAACACCATGCCCAGCGACTGCGCCCAGTCCGGCAGCGCGGTGTACTGCAGGTGGTGCGGGCCGGCCCACATGTAGACCGCGATCAGCGCCCAGAAGTGCACGATCGACAGGCGGTAGGAGTAGATCGGGCGCTGCGCCTGCTTCGGCACGTAGTAGTACATCATCCCGAGGAAGCCGGCGGTCAGGAAGAAGCCGACCGCGTTGTGGCCGTACCACCACTGCACCATCGCATCGACCGCGCCGCTGTACACCGGGTACGACTTCATCGCGCCGGCCGGGATCGAGATGTTGTTGACGATGTGCAGCAGCGCCACGGCGATGATGAAGCTGCCGTAGAACCAGTTGGCCACGTAGATGTGCCGCACCTTGCGCATGGCAATCGTGCCGAAGAACAGCACCGCGTAGGACACCCACACCACCGCGATCAGCAGGTCGATCGGCCATTCCAGCTCGGCGTATTCCTTGCCCTGGGTGTAGCCCAGCGGCAGGGTGACGGCGGCGGCCACGATCACCGCCTGCCAGCTCCAGAACACGAAGGCGGCCAGCTTGTCGGAGAGCAGCCGCACGTGGCAGGTGCGCTGGACCACGTGCAGGCTGGTCGCGAACAGCGCGGAGCCGCCGAAGGCGAAGATCACCGCGTTGGTGTGCAGCGGGCGCAGCCGGCCGTAGCCCAGCCACGGGATGCCTTCGCCGAGGGTGGGCCAGTACAACTGGGCGGCGATCACCACGCCGACGAGCATGCCGACGATGCCCCAGACCACGGTCATCACCGCGAACTGGCGCACCACCTTGTCGTTGTAAGTGCCGGGGAGGGCGTGCATGCGTGGCTCCTGTGCGTGCGGGAAATGCTAGGCAACCCGCGCGGACGGCGATTTGACCTGAGTCAAATCCGGCGGAGATCGAGGCCGCCCGCGGGATCCGGCGGGCATGGCGGCCGCCGATCGCCCATAATCGGAACCCCGAGCCCACGGAAGAGGCATGAGCGCTCCCGTCCCGCTGGACCTGGCCCGACTGCGCCGCAGTTGCGCGGAATGTTCGCTGCATCGGTTGTGCCTGCCCGCAGGCGTCGACCGCGAGGATCTCGGGCGGCTGGACGCGGTGGTGCAGCGCCGGCGCCCGCTGCGCTCGGGCGAATCCCTGTTCCATGCCGGCGATCCGCTCGGCTCGGTGTTCGTGGCCAGCGACGGCGCGTTCAAGACCGTGGTCGTCAACGAGGCCGGCGAGGAACACGTGCTGGGCTTCCACCTGCCGGGCGAACTGTTCGGCCTGGATGCCATCGGCAGCGGTCGCCATCGCTGCGATGCGCTCGCCCTGACCGACGCCCGCGTCTGCGAACTGCCGTTCTCGTCGCTGGCCGGCATCGCCATGCAACTGCCCAGCCTGCAACGCCAGTTGCTGCGGGTGATCGGGCAAAGCTCCGACCGCGACCACGACCACGTCGACGCGCTGGCGCGGCGCCAGGCCGGCGAGCGCATCATGCTGTTCCTGCACGGTCTGGGCGAACGCTATCGCCGCATCGGCCGCGCGGCGGACGATTTCCGCCTGCCGATGAGCCGCGACGACATCGCGCGCTACCTCGGGCTCGCGCTGGAAACGGTGAGCCGCGGTTTCGGCCGCCTGCAGGACGAAGGCATCATCGAGGTGAACGGCCGTCGCGTGCGCGTGCTGGATCCCGCGCGGTTGCGCGCGGTCTCCACCGGTTGCGAGGCCGACAATACGCGCGAGGCGGCGCGGCGTTCGCGCGGCTGAGGGCGGTCGTCTCCGTCGCTGCATCCGCGCCGTACTTGATCCCGGTCAAGGCGATGGCAGTCCGGCGTGCCGGTCGAAACGCCTCAGATCGCGCGCGAGAAACGCGGCGTGGCGATGGCGGCCGGTTGGTCGAGGTAGCGGTCGAAGCACATTGCGATGTTACGCAGCAGCAGGCGTCCGCGCGCGGTGGCCGCGATCCGCCGTGGTTCGATCCGAACCAGTCCGTCCTGCTCCAGCGGCGCGAGGCGCTGCAGCGCATCGGCGAAATAGGCGGCGAAGTCGATGGCGTGGCGGCGTTCCAGCGCGGCCACCGGGATTTCCCCCGCGCACATCAGCTGCTGGATCAGGTCGGCGCGCAGCACGTCGTCGGCGTCCATGCGCATGCCGCGGAACACCGGCAGCCGGCCTTCGTCCAGCGCCGCCTGCCAGCCCGGCAGGTCGCGCAGGTTCTGGCTGAAGCTGTCGCCGACGTGGCTGATCGCCGACACCCCCAGCCCGACCAGGTCGCTGTCCGCATGCGTGGTGTAGCCCATGAAGTTGCGGTGCAGGCTGCCGCGCAGCTGCGCCAGCGCCAGTTCGTCGTCGGGCAGGGCGAAATGGTCCATGCCGATGTACAGGTAGCCGGCGGCGGTGAGCCGCTCGATGGCGAGCTGCAGCAGGGCCAGCCGGGTTTCGCCACTGGGCAGCAGCCTGGCGTCGAGCTGCTTCTGCGGCTTGAACAGGTGCGGCATGTGCGCGTAGCCGTACACCGCGACGCGGTCCGGGCGCATGCCCGCCACGATGCCAAGCGTGCGCGCGAAGCCCTCCGGGGTCTGGTTCGGCAGGCCGTAGATCAGGTCGACGTTGACCGAGCGGAAGCCGTGCGCGCGGCAGGCCCCGACCACCTCGCGCGTCTGTGCCACCGACTGGAGGCGGTTCACCGCTGCCTGCACCGCAGGGTCGAAATCCTGCACGCCGAAACTGGCGCGGTTGAAGCCGATCCTGGCCAGGGCCGCGATGTCGTCGGCATCGACGAAGCGCGGATCGAGCTCGATGGAGATGTCGCGATCATCCGCATTCGAGAAACGGAAATGGCTGCGCAGGGTTTCGACGACATCGCCCAGTTGCGCCGGCGACAGGAAGTTCGGCGTGCCGCCGCCGAAGTGCAACTGGATGACCTCGCGGTCGCGGTCGAACAGGTCGGCGATCAGGGCGATCTCGCGGTACAGCCGTGCCAGGTAGGCTTCGCCGCGCGCCTTGTCGCGGGTGATGACGCGGTTGCAGCCGCAGTAGAAGCAGGGGCTTTCGCAGAACGGCACGTGCACGTACAGCGACAGCCGGCGCGGGATCGGGTCGCCGTTGCTGCTGGCCGCGACCTCTCGCAGTTCCCGTTCGCCGAAGCCCGCATGGAACTGCGGCGCGGTCGGATACGAGGTGTAGCGCGGTCCCGGCCGGTCGTAGCGGCGCAGCAGGTCGGCGCTGAAGGCGATGGATTGCGGCTCCATGCCGCGCAGCCTAGGGCGCGGCGGCGGTCCGCAACTTGACCTGGATCAATCCGCGATCAGCGCCGGCGCAGGACGTACGCCGCAGTATCCAGCCGCGACACGCCGGCGACGAAGCCAGGATGGTCGGGCCGGATCGGCCGGCGTTCGAGCAGCTCGACGTCCCAGTCGCGGCCGAAATTTTCGCGGACTTCGTCCTCGGGCACCGAGAACGGCGGACCCTCGCGTTCGGCCAGCGGATATTCGAGCGTGATCAGCAATCCGCGGCAGCCGGCGGGCAGCTTCGCGTACAGCTCGCGCGCGTAGCGAACGCGCAATCCTGGCGGCAGCGCGATCAGCGCGGCGCGGTCGAACACCGCGTCGCAATCGCGCAATGCGTCCGCATCGAGTCCGAATGCGTCGCCGCAGACCAGTTCGATCCCGCCCGCTTCGTAGTGTCGACCGTATTGCGAATCGCGGATTTCCGGTTGCAGGCCGTGTTCGGCGAAGAATTGTTCGACCGCGAGCTGCGACAACTCGACGCCGAGCACGCGATGGCCCTGGGCCGCGAACCAGGCCATGTCCAGCGACTTGCCGGCCAGCGGCACGAATACCTTGGCGCCCGCCGGCACGCCGAGCGACGGCCAGTGCTTGATCAGCAACGGCGTCGGCGCCGACTGGTGGAAGCCGATCTGGTTGTCCTGCCAGCGCTGGTGCCAGAAGTCGGGGTTCATCGTTCTTTCCCGGGCTTTCCGTTCTTGTGGGAGCGACTTCAGTCGCGATTGCATTTTTTACTTGCTTATCGCCGCGAGCCGTCGAAAAAGCATTCGCGGCTGAAGCCGCTCCCACAGGGAGACTCGTCATTCAACCGAAAGCCCATCCACCTTCTGCCAACCACGCGGGAGCAATCCACCGCGCGATCCGCGCGTGCCAACGTAATCGTCCAGTTCCTTGAAGCTCAACGTCATCGTGCGGCTGCCGGATTTCACCTGCAGTTTTGCGCCCGGCGGCACCACCGCGACCGCGACCACGCGCTCGGTGCCGCGCTTGGCCTTGGGAATCTCGATGATCTTGTTGCCCTTGCCCTTGTCGAGTTCCGGCAGGTCGGACAGCGCGAACGCGAGCACGTGCCCCGCAGTCGTCACCGCGACGATGCGGTCCGTCGCGATATCGCCCACCACCGCCGGTTGCAGCGTGCGCGCGCCTTCGCCGAGCGAGAGCAGCGCCTTGCCGGCCTTGTTGCGGCCGGTGAGGTTTTCGAAACGGGTGACGAAGCCATAGCCGTGGCTCGATGCGATGACGAAGCGCGTGTCGTTGTCGCCGGTCGCGAGCGCCTGGAAGGTCGCGCCGGCGGCGGGCGAGAAGCGCCCGGTCAGCGGTTCGCCGTTGCCGCGCGCGGAAGGCAGCGTGTGCGCGGCGGTGGAATAGCTGCGGCCGGCGGAATCGAGGAAGGCCACCTGCTGCGTGCTGCGTCCCTTCGTCGCCGCCAGCAACGCGTCGCCTTCGCGATAGCCGAGCGAGGACGCGTCGATGTCGTGGCCCTTGGCCGCGCGCACCCAGCCCTTCTCGCTGAGCACGATGGTCACCGGCTCGCTCGCCACCAGTTCGGTTTCGGCCAGCGCCTGCGCGGCTTCGCGCGCGACCAGCGGAGAACGCCGTGCGTCGCCGAATTTCTTCGCGTCGGCGATCAGTTCGTCCTTCACCAGTTTCTTCAGTTTGGCCTTGGAATCGAGCGTGGCGATCAGGCGGTCGCGTTCGGAATCGAGTTCGTCCTGCTCGCCGCGGATCTTCATTTCCTCCAGCCGCGCGAGTTGCTTCAGTTTCGTCTCGAGGATGTAGTCGGCCTGGTCTTCCGAAAGATCGAAGCGCGCGATCAGTACCTCGCGCGGTTCGTCCTCGGTGCGGATGATGCGGATCACCTCGTCGAGGTTGAGGAAGGCGACCAGCAGGCCTTCGAGCAGGTGCAGGCGGCGTTCGACCTTGTCGAGCCGGTGCTTCAGGCGCTTGGTCACCGTGTCCTGGCGGAACGCCAGCCATTCGGACAGGAAGCGCCGGAGGTCCTTGACCTGCGGGCGGCCGTCGAGCCCGATCACGTTGAAGTTCGCGCGATAGCTCTTCTCGAGGTCGGTGGTCGCGAACAGGTGGCCCATCAGCTGTTCGGCGTCGACCCGGTTGCTGCGCGGCACCAGCACGATGCGGGTGGGGTTGGCGTGGTCGGATTCGTCGCGGATGTCCTCCAGCCACGGCAGCTTCTTCGCGCGCATCTGCGTGGCGATCTGCTCGATCACCTTGCTCGGCGAGACCTGGTAGGGAAGCTGGGTGACGACGATGTTCGCGTGTTCCTTCACGAAGACGCCGCGCGCGCGCACGTTGCCGACGCCGGTTTCGTACATCGCCAGCAGGTCGGCGGCCGGCGTGATGATCTCGGCCGCGGTCGGGTAGTCCGGGCCGCGCACGAATGCGCACAGGTCGCGCACGGTGGCGTTCGGGTTGTCGAGCAGGTGCACGCAGGCGTCGACGACTTCGCGCAGGTTGTGCGGTGGCACATCGGTGGCCATGCCGACCGCGATGCCGGTGGTGCCGTTCAGCAGCAGGTGCGGCAAGCGCGCCGGCAGCCAGGTCGGTTCCTCCAGCGTGCCGTCGAAGTTGGGCGTCCAGTCGACCGTGCCCTGGCCGAGCTCGCCGAGCAGCACTTCGGCGATCGGGGTGAGCTTGGATTCGGTGTAGCGCATCGCCGCGAACGATTTCGGGTCGTCGCTGGAACCGAAATTGCCCTGGCCGTCGATCAGCGGGTAGCGATAGGAAAAGGGCTGCGCCATCAGCACCAGCGCTTCGTAGCAGGCGCTGTCGCCGTGCGGGTGGTACTTGCCGATCACGTCGCCGACGGTACGCGCGGATTTCTTCGGCTTGGACGCGGCGTTGAGGCCGAGTTCGCTCATCGAATACACGATCCGCCGCTGCACCGGCTTCAACCCGTCGCCAATGAAGGGCAGGGCGCGGTCCAGCACCACGTACATCGAGTAGTCGAGGTAGGCGCGCTCGGCGTACTCGCGCAGCGGGATCTGTTCGTAGCCGTGGAAGGCGGTGCGGATGGGGTCGTCGGTCATCCGGTCATTTTACGCGCCGCCAGTCCCGCACCCGCGTTGCTCGCGCCATCCATGGCGCTCGCCCTTCGGGCCAGCTTCGCTGTCCGCGGGCGCTCCTGCGCCCGCAGTCGGCAGCCTCTCCCCGAGAGCGGGGAGAGGGGAAAAGATCAGCGATGCAATTCGCCCGCCGCCTCCGGCTGGTAGCGGATCGCCAGCACCTGCAGCCGCGCGCTGCGTCCACCCGGCATCGGCCAGTCGATCGATTCGCCGACCCGCAGGCCGAGCAGGGCGCTGCCCACCGGCGCCAGCACCGATACCTTGTGCGCCCCGCCGTCCGCGTCGCGCGGATAGACCAGCGCCAGTTCGTGCTCATGGGCGCCGGAACCGGCATCGTCCACGCGCACCCGCGCGATCGAATTCATCGTGATCACGTCCGCGGGCACCGCCGCCGGTTCCACCACGTCGGCGCGCTCGAGTTCGCCGCGCAGGGCGTCGGCGTTCATGCCGCGGAATTGCGGTTGGTCGAGCAGTTCCTCGATGCGTTCGACGTCCAGTCGCGACAACAGCAGCGGCGGGCGCGGGGAAAGGGCAGCGTTCATCGTCGGGGCTCCGGAAAACGAACGGGCGGCGCGGCCGGCGCGTCGCCCGTGTGCGGTGGAACAGGAGGCCCGACCATAGCCCCGCGGCCGATGCGCGGCAAGCCATGCAACGTGCAGCCATTCAGTGATCGGCCGGAGACGGGCGCGGACATGCCCCCGGAAACGAAAAACCCCCGCTTGCGCGAGGGTCCTTATGCCGAACGTGGTGCCCAGGAGAGGACTCGAACCTCCACGGTTTTACCCGCTAGTACCTGAAACTAGTGCGTCTACCAATTCCGCCACCTGGGCGTTCGGAGCCGCGCATTCTGGGCATGGTGGCCATGCTTGTCAACGCGCAGCCTGTACCATCGGCGCATGAGCAAACCACCCGGCAAGCGCGGCGGTGGCCGCGGCAAGGCACCCACGGGCAAGGCCGGCAAGCCGGCCGGCAAAGCGACGAAACCGGCGCGCAACGGCCAGTCCGCGGCCTCGAAGCGTCCGCCGTGGATGCCTGAGCTGCCGGCATCGGCACCGTCGCGCGGCGCCAGGCCGCCGCAGTCCCGCCAGCCGTCGCGTGCGCCGGGCACGGACCCGCATGCGCGGCGCGAGGCGGAACGCTACGCCGAGCCCATCGCCAGCCGCGAAATGATCCTGCAGGTGCTGGCCGCGAGCGACGGGCCGATGGATGCCGATGCGCTGGCGCGCAAGCTCGCGTTGACCGCGCCGGATCGTTTCGCCGCGCTGGAGAAACGCCTCGCCGCGATGCTGCGCGACGGCCAGTTGCTGCAGAACCGCCGCGGCGGCTACGTGCCGGCGGCGCGCGCGGACCTCATCCCGGGCACCGTCATCGCCAATCCCGACGGTTTCGGTTTCCTGCGCCCGGAAACCGGCGGCGACGACCTGTTCCTGCCGCCGTTCGAAATGCGCAAGGTTTCGCACGGCGACCGCGTGCTCGCCAGCGTCACCGGCATGGACCGGCGCGGGCGGCGCGAAGGCACGATCGTCGAGGTGCTGGAACGTCGCATGACGCGCCTGCTCGGCCGCTATACCGAGGAAGCCGGCATCGGCTACGTGGTTCCGGACGACAAGCGCATCCAGCGCAACGTAATGATCCCGCAGGATGCGCGCGAAGGCGCGAAAACGGGGCAACTGGTCGTCGTCGAGATCACCACGCCGCAGGACGCGCATCGTCCGCCGATCGGCAAGGTGCTGGCGGTGCTGGGCGACAAGCTCACCGCGTCGCTGGCGGTGGAAGCGGCGATCCACGGCCACGACATCCCGCACGAATTCCCGGCGGACGTGCTGGCGCAGGCCACCGCGGTGCCGCTGCAGGTGCAGCCGGCCGACATCGCTGGCCGCGTCGATTTGCGCGACGTGCCGCTGGTCACCATCGACGGCGAGGACGCCAAGGATTTCGACGATGCGGTCTGGTGCGAGCCGAACAGGGACGGCTTCCGCCTGATCGTCGCGATCGCCGATGTCTCGCATTACGTGCGCACCGGCACGCCGCTGGACGACGAGGCGCAGTTGCGCGCGACCTCGGTGTATTTCCCCGGCTTCGTGGTGCCGATGTTGCCGGAGACCCTGAGCAACGGCATCTGCTCGCTGAATCCCAAGGTGGACCGGCTGTGCTTCTGCTGCGACATGCAGGTGGGGCGCGACGGTATCGTCACCGCGGCGAAGTTCTACGAGGCGGTGATGCATTCGCACGCACGTCTCACCTATACCGACGTGTGGAACGCGGTGGGCGAGGGCGTTCCGCCGGACGACCACGACGCGGCGCTGGCGAAGATCGGCCCGCTGTTGCCGCAGGTGCAACGCCTGCACCAGTTGTACAAGGTGCTGGACAAGGCGCGGGCCAAGCGTGGCGCGATCGAATTCGAGAGCGGCGAAGTGCGCTTCGTCCTCGATGCGAAGGGCGAGGTCGTCCAGGCCGGCATGCTCGAACGCAACGATGCGCACAAGCTGATCGAGGAATGCATGATCGCGGCCAACGTGCAGGCCGCGCTGTTCCTGCTCGAATCCGGCATCCCGGCGCCCTACCGCGACCACGACAAGCCGCCGGAATCGAAATACGCAGACCTCGAGGAATTCCTCAAGGAATTCGCGCTGCGCCTGCCGCCCTGGGTCAAGGTCAAGCCCAGGGATTTCCGCAACCTGCTGGAGAAGATCCGCGAGCGTCCGGATGCGACCCTGCTGGAATCGGTGATCCTGCGCAGCCAGTCGCTGGCGGTGTACGCGCCGGACAATATCGGCCACTTCGGGCTGGCGCTGGAGGCCTACGCGCACTTCACTTCGCCGATCCGTCGTTATCCGGACCTGCTGGTGCATCGCGCGATCAAGCACGCGCTGGCCGGCGGCAAGCCGACCGCCTACGAATACTCGCCGCACGAGATGGCGAACCTGTCGATGCAATGCTCCGAACGCTCGCGCCGCGCCGACGAGGCCCAGCGCGAAGTGGACGAACGCTATCGCGCCGCATGGATGGAAGACCACGTCGGCAAGGAATTCGACGGTACCATCAGCGGCGTGACCAGCTTCGGCCTGTTCGTCGAGCTGGACGAATCCAAGGTGAATGGCCTGGTCCACGTCACCCAGCTGCCGCGCGACTTCTACCACTTCGACGCGGTGCGCAAGACACTGACCGGCGAACGCCGCGGCCACGAATACCGCCTCGGCGACCGTGTGCGCATCGTGGTGCTCAAGGCCAGCGTGGAGGAGCGCAAGATCGACTTCCGCCTGGTCGGCGACGAAGGCCCGGTGAAGCCGCTGCCGGAACGCGGCAAGCCGGCGAAGCGGGCGAAGCAGAAATACTGACCCATGAGCAAATCCGCCCAATGGATCGTTGGTCTCAATGCAGTCGCTTCCGCGCTGGAGCACGACGCCGAGCACGTGCGCGAGGTGCTGCTGGAGGCCGGCGGCAAAAACCCGCGCATCGTCGAACTGGAACAGCAGGCGCGGCGGCTCGGCATCGACGTGCGCCGGGTCGCGCAGCAGGCGCTGGACGGCGTCGCCGGCGGCCTGCGGCACCAGGGCGCGGCCGCGCGCTACGCCGCGGCGAAGACCTGGGACGAACACGAACTGCCCGCGCTGGTCGAAGCTGCGGGAGGCCATGCGCTGATCCTCGTGCTCGACGGCGTGCAGGATCCGCACAACCTCGGCGCCTGCCTGCGCAGCGCGGCCGCGGCGGGCGCGACCGCGGTGGTGTTCCCCAAGGACAAGGCGGTGCAGATCAACGCGACGGTGCGCAAGACCTCGGCCGGTGCTGCGGACACGCTGCCGGTGTTCAGCGTCACCAACCTGTCGCGCACGCTGCGCGATCTGCAGAAGGCGGGCGTGTGGATCTACGGCCTCGCCGGCGAAACCGAGGCATCGCTGTACGCGCTCGATCTCACCGGCAACGTCGCGCTGGTGCTGGGCAGCGAAGGCGAAGGCCTGCGCCGCCTGACCCGCGACAATTGCGACCAGCTGGTGAAAATCCCGATGCCCGGCGAGTTCGAGAGTTTGAATGTCTCCGTCGCTACCGGTATCGCGTTGTTCGAAGCCGTGCGGCAACGTCAACCGAAATGATCGAGGAGAGAGGGCGATGAACTTGAATCTACAGTGGTACGACTGGATCGGCGTCCTCGGCACACTGATGGTGCTGGGCGCGTTCTTCCTGTTGCAAGCCGGGAAGATCCACGGCAACCGTTTGGCCTATCAGTTGCTTAACCTGCTGGGTGCGGCTGGTGTGCTGGCGTCGCTTGTCGGGAAGTTCAATTTCCCGGTGTTCCTGTTGGAAGGCGCGTGGATCGTGATCAGCCTGTACGGCATCGTGCGCACGCTCAGGAAGGGATCGCAGGCGTCGGCATAGGCCACGCATTCGCGATCGCGCAGAACAGTTCCGCGGTGCGCTCGGTGTCGTAGACCGCCGAGTGCGCCTGCGACGCGTCCCAGGACAGCCCGGCGGCGTGCACGGCGCGCGCGAGCACGGTCTGGCCATAGGCGACGCCGGCCAGCGTGACCGTGTCGAACACGCTGAAGGGATGGAACGGGTTGCGCTTGTGCTGCGTGCGCGCCACCGCGGCGTTGAGGAAGTTCAGGTCGAAGTGCGCGTTGTGCCCGACCAGGATCGCGCGCTGGCAATTGTGTTTCCGGATCGCCGCGCGTACCGGCGCGAACACGTGGTCGAGCGCATCCTTCTCCGGCTTCGCGAGGCGGAACGGGTGGTCGAGCACGATGCCGGTGACTTCCAGCGACTTCGGGTCGATCTCGGTGCCGGGCGCGGGTTCGACGTGCGCGCATGCGACTTCGCCGGGCACGAATTTGCCCGCATCGTCGATTTCGACCGGGATCGCGGCGATCTCCAGCAGCGCGTGCCGGTTCCAGTCGAAACCGCCGGTCTCGACGTCCACCACCACCGGCAGGAAACCGCGGAAACGTTCGGACATCGGCCGCGCGGCGCGCGGCGTATCGGTCGTGGGGTCGGCGTCGGTCATCGGCGCCAGCCTAGCAGACGCGGGGAGACTCCCGCGCCGGTCAGGGCGCGGGATCGACGGTGCGATCGCGCTTGTCGCGCGGCGGAAGCGGCGAATCGCCGTTGACCCGGAACCAGGTGTTCTCGGCGACGTTGGTGGCGTGGTCGCCGATGCGCTCGAGGTTCTTGGCCATGAACAGCAGGTGCGTGCACGGCGTGATGCTGTGCGCGTCCTCCATCATGTACGTCAGCAGTTCGCGGAACAGCGCCGTGTACTGCGCATCGAGCTCGGCGTCGCGGTCGCGGACCTGCAACGCGGCGGCGGCGTCGAGGTCGCGGTAGGCGGCCATCGCGTCGCGCACCTGGCGCAGCGCCAGCGCGCCCAGCGTGCGCAGGCCCAGCGCCTGTGGCAGCGGCGGCGCCATGTTCAGCGCCTGCGTGCGCTTGGCCACGTTCGCGGCGTAGTCGCCGATGCGCTCGATGTCGGAAGCGATGCGGATCGCGGACAGGATGATGCGAAGGTCGGTGGCGAGCGGGCCGCGCAGGGCCAGCTTCATCACGTCGTGGCTGACTTCCTTCTCCAGCGCGTCGATCGCCTCGTCGTTGCCGACGATGCGCGCGGCGGCTTTGTCGTCGCGGCGCTCGACCACGTCCAGCGCGGCCTCGAGCTGCGACGCGGCCATCTCGCCCATGCGCAGGATTTCCTCGGACAGGCGCTTCTGCTCGTCGTTGTAGCTCTGGACGATGTGGTTGTGCTCGTTGCTCATGGTCGGAATCCGTAAACCTGTGTTTGATGTGGTCGCCATCCATGGCGTCGCAGTTGCATCATCGTGTCGTCCTGCCCGGCCATCCGTGGCCGGGCGTTCGGCAAGCCGCGCGGCAGTGCCGCGCGAGCGGCCTGCCTCACCCAAACCTCCCGGTGATGTAGTCCTCAGTCTGCTGCTTGGTCGGCTTCGAGAAGATCGTCTCGGTCGCGCCGTGCTCGACCAGGTCGCCGAGGTACATGAAGGCGGTGTAGTCGGAGACGCGCGCCGCCTGCTGCATGTTGTGGGTCACGATCATGATCGTGTAGTCGCGCTTGAGTTCGTCGACCAGCTGCTCGATGCGGCTGGTGGAGATCGGGTCCAGCGCCGAGGTCGGTTCGTCGAGCAGCAGCACCTCGGGGCGCAAGGCCACCGCGCGCGCGATGCACAGGCGCTGTTGCTGGCCGCCGGACAGGCCTAGCGCGCTCTTGCCGAGCTTGTCCTTGACCTCGTCCCACAGCGCGGCCTGGCGCAGCGCCTGCTCGACGCGCGATTCCAGCTCGGCCTTGCCGATGCGCTCGTGGTGGCGGATGCCGTAGGCCACGTTCTCGAAGATCGTCATCGGGAACGGCACCGGCTTCTGGAACACCATGCCGACCTTGCCGCGCAGGCGGTTGATCGGGTACTTCGGGTCGAGCACGTTCTCGCCGTCGAGCAGCACCGATCCGGTCGCGCGCTGGCCCGGGTACAGCGCGTAGATGCGGTTGAACACGCGCAGCAGCGTGGACTTGCCGCAGCCCGACGGACCGATCAGCGCGGTGACGCGCTTCTCCGGGATGTCCATGTCGATGTTGCGAACGGCGTGGAAATCGCCGTAGTAGAAGTCGAGGCCGCGCGAGGCCAGCTTCGGCGTCGCCGGCGCGACGTCGGCGTTCGGCATCGTGTGCTGGGATAGATCATTCATGTCCGGGGCCCGCGAATCGTTGCGGTGGAAGGAAGAGTCAGTCATGGCTCACCCGATGGCGGGCGACGATCGCGCGCGCGGCGAGGCTGACCAGCAGCACGAACAGGGTGAGCACGAAGGCGCCGGCCCAGGCCAGGCTGTGCCAGCTGTCGTAGGGGCTCATCGCGTACTGGAAGATCACCACCGGCACGTTCGCCATCGGCGCCAGCAGGTTGCTGCTCCAGTACTGGTTGTTGAGCGCGGTGAACAGCAGCGGCGCGGTTTCGCCGCTGATGCGCGCCAGCGCCAGCAGGATGCCGGTGGCGATGCCCGGCAGCGAGGCGCGGTACAGCACCTGCACGACCACTTTCCATTGCGGCACGCCGAGCGAGAGCGCGGCTTCGCGCATCTGCGCCGGCACCAGCCGCAGCATCTCGTCGGTGGTGCGCACCACCACGGGCAGCACGATGAAGGCGAGCGCGATCGCGCCGGCCAGCGCCGAGAAGTGGCCCATGCGCGCGACCACCAGCGTGTACACGAACAGGCCGAGCACGATCGACGGCGCCGACAGCAGGATGTCGTTGACGAAGCGCACCGCGTCGCACAGCCGACGCGACCAGCCGCTCCCCGCGTATTCGGCGAGGAAGGTGCCGGCGAGTACGCCGACCGGCGCGCCCAGCACCACGCCCAGCAGGCTCATCAGCGCGCTGCCGTAGAACGCATTGAGCATGCCGCCGGTTTCTCCGGGCGGCGGCGTCATCTGGGTGAACAACGCGGTGTTGATCGAGGTGATGCCGTAACGCAGCGTGGTCCACACGATCCACACCAGCCAGAACAGGCCGAATGCCGCGGCGAGGATCGCGAGCGCCTGCGCGACCAGGTTCTTGGCGCGGCGGGTGGCGTACAGGGACGTGCTCACGCGCCCTCCCGCTTCTGCAGGCGACGCAGCATCAGCCGCGCCGCGGCCAGCACCACGAAGGTGACGATGAACAGCACGAAGCCGAGCAGGACCAGCGCCGAGCGGTACAGGTCGCCGTCGGCCTCGGCGAATTCGTTGGCGATGGTCGCGGCGATGGAATTGCCCGGCATCAGCAGCGACGTGGTCAGTTCGTGCGCATTGCCGAGCACGAAGGTCACCGCCATGGTTTCCCCTAGCGCGCGCCCGAGTCCGAGGAACATGCCGCCGATCACCGCCGAGCGCGTGTACGGCAGGACCACGTCCCAGACCACTTCCCAGCGCGTGCAACCGAGTGCGTAGGCCGATTCCTTCAGCCGCGTCGGCACGGTGAGGAACACTTCGCGCATCACCGAGGCGATGAACGGGATCACCATCACCGCCAGCACCAGGCCCGCGGTCAGCATGCCCAGCCCGAGCGGCGGCCCGGAGAACAGCGCGCCGACCAGCGGCCACTGCCCGAGGTGCGAATCGATCCAGGGATACACGTGTTCGGCCAGCACCGGCACCAGCACGAACAGGCCCCACATGCCGTAGATGATCGAGGGGATGCCGGCGAGCAGTTCGATCGCCGTGCCGATCGGGCCGCGCAGCCACTTCGGCGCGATTTCGGTCAGGAACATCGCGATGCCGAAGCTCACCGGCACCGCGATCAGCATCGCCAGCAGCGCGGTGACCAGCGTGCCGTAGATCGGCACCAACGCGCCGAACTGGCCGCCGACCGGATCCCAGGCCTTCGACAGGAAGAAACCAAGGCCGAACTTGTGCAACGCCTCGCGCCCGCCCCAGAGCATGGACAACGCGGCCGCGGCCAGCGCCGCGAGAACGAACAGGCCGGCGGCGGTGACGAGCCAGCGGAAGCCGCGGTCGGCGGCGTGGTCGCGCGCGTCGCGTTCGACGCGCGCGGGGAGTGCGATCGCGTTCATGCGCGTGGCACGGCCCGGGTCAGTGCTTGAACTCGGTGGCCCAGTACTGCTCGACCTGCTGCACCAGTTCCTTCGGCAGCGGCACGTAGTCGAGCGCCTGCGCCTGCGGCTGGCCGTTCTCCAGCGCCCACTTGAAGAAGTCGAGCGCGTCCTGCGAACGCTTCACGTCCTTCGGCTGCTTGTACATCAGGATGAAGTTGGTCGCGGCGATCGGCCACGCGCCAGCGCCCGGGGCATCGGTGATCACCAGGCTGAAGTCCTTCGCGTTCTTCCAGTCCGCGGTCGCGGCGGCGGCGGCGAAGCTCTCCGCGTTCGGCTGCACCCAGTTCCCGGCGCTGTTCTGCATCGCGGCGTAGGCCATCTTGTTCTGTAGCGCATAGGCGAGTTCGACGTAGCCGATCGCGCCCTTGAGCTGCTTCACGTACGCGGCCACGCCCTCGTTGCCCTTGCCGCCGATGCCGTTCGGCCATTGCACCGAGGTGCCTTCGCCGACCTTGGCCTTCCACTCCGGGCTGACCTTGGACAGGTAGTTGACGAAATTGAAGGTGGTGCCCGAGCCGTCGGAGCGATGCACGACGTTGATCGTCGCCGCGGGAAGCGCCACGCCCGGATTGAGCGCAGCGATCGCCGGATCGTTCCACTTGGCGATCTTGCCGAGGAAGATGTCGGCGAGCACCGCGCCGGTGAGGCGCAACTGGCCCGGCGCGACGCCCTCGACGTTCGCCACCGGCACCACGCCGCCGACCGCCGACGGGAACTGGCCCAGGCCCGCGGCCGCGAGCTCGTCGCTGGAAAGCGGCTTGTCGGAGGAACCGAAGTCGACGGTCGCGGCCTTGATCTGGGCGATGCCGCCGCCGGAACCGATCGACTGGTAGTTGATCTTGTGGCTGGTCGCCTTGTTGTAGTCGTCCGACCACTTCGACAGCAGCGGGTAGATGAAGGTCGCGCCGGCGCCGGTGATCTCGGCGGCCACTTCGTCGCCCGCGGGCTGCGCGGCGGATGCGCCTGCCGAAGGCGTGGAAGCGGGCTGGTCGCCGCCCTTGCAGGCGGCGAGCGCGAAGGTCATGGCGAGCGCGAGGGCGGTGGTGCGGACGATGCGGTTCATGCGGCGACTCCGTGGTTCGATTCCGGCCATGCGCCGGGATGCCGCCATGAAATGATGGTTTCGTGACACGTCGATGACAGCCGCGCGCAGCTTTCGTGACAGCCGCGTCCGGGCCCGGCATGGCGAAAAAAGCGGGCCCCGAAGGGCCCGTGGAGAGCGTGGGAAGGGAAACGGAGGATCAGGGCTTGAGGCTCTGCGCCCAGTAGGCCTCGATCTGCTGCACCAGCGCGTCCGGCAGCGGCACGTAGCCCAGCGCGCTGGCGGAGGCGTCGCCGTTCGCATACACCCAGCGGAAGAAGTCGATCGTGCCCTTCGTCCCGGGTTTGTGGTCCTTGTGCACCAGGATGAAGTTGGTGGCGGTGATCGGCCAGGCGTTCGCGCCCGGGGCGTTGGTGACGATCAGGAAGAAATCCCTTGAATTCTTCCAGTCGGCGCTGGCAGCGGCCTCGGCGAAGCTGTCGTCGTTCGGATTGACGTAATTGCCGGCGGCGTTCTTCAGGCGCGAATAGGCCACGTTGTTCTGCAGCGCATAGGCGAGTTCGACGTAGCCGATCGCGCCCTTGATCTGCTTGACGTACGCGGCCACGCCTTCGTTGCCCTTGCCGCCGATGCCGAGCGGCCACTGCACCGCGGTGCCTTCGCCGACCTTGGCCTTCCACTCCGGGCTGACCTTGGACAGGTAGTTGGTGAAGTTGAAGCTGGTGCCGGAACCGTCGGAACGGTGCACCACCGTGATCTTCACCGCCGGCAGGCCGATGCCGCCGTTGGTGGCGGCGATGCGCGGGTCGTTCCACATCGTGATCTTGCCGAGGAAGATGTCGGCCAGCACGTCCGGATCCAGCTTCATCGCGCCGGCCTTCACACCCGGCAGGTTGAACGCGGGCACCACGCCGCCGATCACCGACGGGAACTGGGCGAGACCGGATTTCTTCAGTTCGTCGGGCGCCAGCGGCTTGTCGGAAGAGCCGAAGTCGACGGTGCCGGCCTTGATCTGGGCGATGCCGCCGCCGGAGCCGATCGACTGGTAGTTGATCGCGTTGCCGGTCGCGGCCTTGTAGTCGGAAGACCACTTGGACACGGCGGGGTACACGAAGGATGCGCCCGCGCCGGTGACGTCGGCGGCGAACGCGTTGGCGGCGAAACCGGCCGCGATCGCGAACGCGGCGACGCGGAACTTGGTCAGGGATGTCACGTGGAATCTCCTCAACGGGATGCGATGCGGCCGGAAGTGCCGTGGCGGCATTGCAATGGCATTGCATGACGGACATGCGGCGTTTTCGTTGCAGGCGCATGACAGTCGTCGCGGTCGCTGCGCGGCGATGCCGGGTGCGCGAATCGATGCGTGCGGTGACGCAAAACTGTCATGCATTTAGCGGAATCTTCACGTCGCCCGCGGTGCAGGCGCGCCGCGGATCCGACCATCCAAACCCAATACACGCGGAGAAGCACAATGCGTTCCAATCTGCTCGCCACGGCGATCGCCATCGGCCTCGGCCTTGCCGCCGTCGCGCCCGCCCACGCCGCCGACGACACCACTTCGCAACTTGCGGCCATGAGGGCGCAGATCGCCGTGTTGCAGGCGCAAGTCGAGGAATTGCAGGCACGAACCGACGCGCAGTCCGAGGTCAACGTGACCCAGGCGCAGGCGATCGAGGCCGCGCAGGCGACCAACACCAAGGCCGACGCGCTCGAGAAGCTGGTCAACAACACCAAGGTCAGCGGCCGCATCTTCTTCGACGTCAGCAGCCTCGAGCAGGAAAGCGACGGCACCAAGGTCAGCAATACCGGGATGGGCTTCGACGTGAAGCGCTTCTACGTCGGCATCGACCACAAGTTCGACGACAAGTGGTCGGCGAACATCACCACCGATTTCCAGTACAGCTCCTCGGTCGGCGCGACCGAAGTGTTCCTCAAGAAGGCCTACCTGCAGGGCAAGTTCAGCGACGCCTTCACCCTGCGCATCGGTTCGGCGGACATGCCTTGGATTCCGTTCGCGGAAAGCTATTCCGGCTATCGCTACGTCGAGAACCCGCTCGTCGACCGCCTGAAGTTCGGCAACTCGGCGGATTGGGGCTTCCATGCCGGCGGCACCCTCGGCGGCGGCATGTTCAACTACGCCGCATCCGTGGTCAGCGGCGCGGGCTACAAGAACCCGAGCCGCAGCAAGGGCATGGATTTCGAAGGTCGCATCGGCTTCGCGCCGACGCCGAACACGATCATCGGGATCGGCGCCTACAGCGGCAAGCAGGGACAGGAGAGCGAATCCACCGACGCGCTGCACACCGCCAGCCGCGTCGACGCACTGGTCGCGTATTCCTCGCCGAAATTCCGCCTCGGCGGCGAATGGTTCCAGGCGAAGAACTGGAGCCGCGAACTCGCGATCGACCCGGACAAGGCCGACGGCTACTCGCTGTGGGCCAGCGCGGTGGTCAGCAAGGGCGGCATTTCGGTGTTCGGCCGCTACGACAACGCCGACCTGAGCAAGGACCTGAACCCGAGCCTGCAGCAGAAGTACTACAACATCGGCGTCGAGTTCCCGATCATCAAGGGCTTCAAGCTGGCGACCGTGTACAAGCACACCGACCAGGACAGCGATACCACCCCGAACATCAAGACCAACGAGTTCGGCGTGTGGGGCGACGTGCAGTGGTGATCGCGTGATCGCGACCGCGCATGCATGAGCGAACGGCGGGCTTCGGCCCGCCGTTCGCGTTTCCGGCGCCGCTCAGGCCGCGGTTTTCTCCGCCCAGTGGCAGAGGTCGCGCACCGGGCATGCCGGGCATTCCGGCTTGCGCGCCTTGCAGGTGTAGCGGCCGTGCAGGATCAGCCAGTGGTGCGCGTGCCGGCGGTATTGCGCGGGCACGACGCGCAGCAATCCATCCTCGACCGCGCGCACGTCCTTGCCCGGGGCCATGCCGGTGCGGTTGGCGACGCGGAAGATGTGCGTATCCACCGCGATGGTTTCCTCGCCGAACGCGGTGTTGAGCACCACGTTCGCGGTCTTGCGGCCGACGCCGGGCAGGGCTTCGAGTTCGGCGCGCGTGGTCGGCACCTCGCCGCCGTGGCGTTCCAGCAGCAGGCGCGACAGCGCGATCACGTTCGCGGCCTTGGCGTTGTACAGGCCTATCGTCGAGATGTGGCGCTTGAGCCGCGCTTCGCCGAGATCGAGCAAGGCGCGCGGCGTGTTCGCGATCGGGAACAATTTCCGCGTCGCCTTGTTCACGCCGACGTCGGTGGCCTGCGCCGACAGCACCACCGCGACCAGCAGTTCGAAGGGCGTGGAATATTCGAGCTCGGTCTTCGGCTCGGGATCCAGTTCGGCGAGGCGGGCGAAGAATTCGGAAATCTCCGCCGGCGTCATCCGTCTGGCGCGACGCTTCCCCGCAACGTGCTTCGTCGTCATTGCGGCGAGCGGCCGGAAGCCTTGGCCTTGGCCCGCGCCAGTGCCGCGGCCGCAGCGGGCGGCAGCGCCGCCGGCTGCTTCGCGGCGATGGTGCGCGCCGCATCGCGTTCGGCTGCACGGCGGGCGAGGCGAACTTCGCGGGCGCGGAAGCGTTCGCGCGCGGCCAGCGCGCGCAACCGCGCATCGCGCGCGACGATCAAGGTCGAAGCACAATCCGCGTTGCAATCGGGGCAGGGCGTTGCATCGAGCAGACCGCGTTCGATCGCCGCGTCCAGGTCGTCCTCGCGCAGCGCGGCGAGGATCGCATGCGCCGGATGCGTCTCGGTGCAATCACAAATTGGACATTGGACGGGCATGTGCATTGCTCGGATTTTGCTCGTCATCCCCGCGCAAGCGGGGATCCATGGACCTTGATCTTCAAACAGCAACGTCCATGGGTTCCCGCTTGCGCGGGAACGACGGCTATTTCCCGGTGAACGTCGGCTTGCGCTTCTCGAGGAAGGCGCTCGTGCCTTCGCGCATGTCCTCGCTGGAGAACACCAGGCCGAATTGCGCGGATTCGTATTCCAGGCCTTCCTCGATCCCGCATTCGCCGCCGACGTTGACGCAGTCGAGCATGCCGCGCAGCGCGAGCGGGGCGGAGGACGCGAGTTGCGTGGCGAGTTTGGTCGTCTCGGCCTGCAGTTCGGCGGCAGGCACCACGCGGTTGACGATGCCCAGTTGCAGCGCGCGTTCGGCCGCGATCGGCGCGCCGGTGAGGCAGAGTTCCAGCGTCGCCGCGCGGCCGGCCAGGCGCAGCAGGCGCTGGCTGCCGCCGAAACCGGGGATCAGGCCGAGGTTGATCTCGGGCTGGCCGACCTTCGCAGTGTCGGCGGCGATGCGCAGGTGGCAGCACATCGCCAGTTCCAGCCCGCCGCCGAGGGCGAAGCCGTTGACCATCGCGACCACCGGCTTCGGCATCTTCTCGACGAAGCGCATCATGCGCTGGCCGCGCAGCGAGAAATCGCGGGCCTCGACCGCGCTCAGGGCGGACATCTCGGCGATGTCCGCGCCGGCGACGAAGGCCTTGGGCCCGCTGCCGGTGAGCACCACCACGCGCACCGCCGCATCCGCCGCGGCCGCTTCGAATGCCGCATGCAGGGCGTGGATGGTGGAACTGTCGAGGGCGTTCAGGCGCTCGGGACGATGGATCGTGAGAGTGCGGACGGCGCCGTCGTCGGCGACCAGCAGGGGCGAATCGGACATTGGCTCGAAACCCGGGAAATGGCGTGGAATTGCGGAACTCCGGGCCGCAAAGGCGGTCAGAGCCCCGGTGTCAGTGGCGGTTAAGCACGGCCGCCGGTATCCTAACGCGTCCTCACGGGGCGGACTTTTCCGCCCCGTTCTGTTGAGGCCCCATCCCTACGGAGGTTGTTCCGCATGAAGTTGCGCCTGCTCACCGCCGCCCTGGCGGCTACCGCCCTGTTCTCCGGCATCGCCGGCGCGCAGGACATCTCGTCGGACAAGGGCAAGCTGAGCTATTACTTCGGCTACCAGACCGGCAACAACCTCGCGGAACTCGCCGGCCGCGGCGAACAGATCGACATCGCCAGCGTGATCAAGGGCCTGCAGGACGCCTATGGCAAGAAGGATCCGGCGATCACCGTCGACCAGTTGAAGCCGGCGGTCGAGGCGTTCCAGAAGCGCGAACAGGCGCGCGCGCAGGAAGCCAAGGCCAAGTACGACAAGGCCGCGGCCGACAACAAGACCAAGAGCGATGCCTACATCACCCAGTACCGTTCGCAGGCCGGCGTGAAGACGCTGCCGAGCGGCGCACTGTACAAGGTGATGACCAACGGTACCGGCGCCAAGCCGACCATGGCCAGCACCGTGCAGTTGCAGGTCTCCGGCCCGTTCCCCTGGGGCCAGCGCCCGGCGCAGGCGCAGGCGCCGCAGAGCATGCCGGCGATGAAGCTGAGCGAAGTGGAGATGCCGGCGATGCGCGACGTGCTGGCGCAGATGCCGGCCGGTTCCAAGTGGGAAATCGCGTTGCCGCCGGACAAGGCGTATGGCGCCGACCCGCGCACCGGTTTCCCGCCGAACGTGGCGGTGGTGTTCGAAGTGACCCTGGTCAGCGTCAAGTAATCGCGACCTGCGCTTCGAACGCAATGCACAACGCCGGCCTCGCGCCGGCGTTGTCGTTCGTGGCGGCCGATTCGCGCGGAGCGCCGCGATCGCGCATCATCCGCGAATGGAAATCGCCCGCGCCAGCACGCCCTGCACCCGCGTCTGCACGCTGGATCGCGATGGCGTCTGCCTCGGTTGCCACCGCACCGTCGACGAAATCATCCGCTGGCGCGAGATGGGCGAAGCCGAACGCCTGCGCCTGATGCGCGATGTGCTGCCCCTGCGCGCGAAGCGCAACGAGCCGCGCGCATGAACCCGTCCGCTTCGCCCGAAGGATTGCGGCTCGCGCTGCATCCGCTCGCCTCGCCGCCGCCCGGCGAGCCGTACAACCTCGATGAACTGCGCGGGATCGTGTCCGACGACCTGGTGCCGATGCAGGCGGCGGTGCTGGTCGGCATCGTCGTCCGCAACGACATTCCGCGCGTGTTGCTGACCTTGCGCACCGACAGCCTGCGCCAGCACGCCGGGCAGGTGAGTTTTCCCGGTGGAAGGATGGAAGCCGGCGACGACGGCCCGCTCGGGGCCGCGACGCGCGAGGCATGGGAGGAAATCGGGCTTGAGCCGGCGGCGGTCGAGCCGCTGGGATACCTCGATCCGATGCTGACGATCACCGGTTTCCGGGTCACGCCGGTGGTGGGATGGGTCGATCCGGCGTTCGTGCCGCACCCCGATCCGAACGAGGTGGCCGACGTGTTCGAGGTGCCGCTGGTCGAATTGGTCGCGCCGGGCAACCTGCGGAGCGTCGATCTTCACGTCGCAGGACGGCCGCGCCGCGTCTACGAATACGTTGGACCGGGTGCGGACGGGCGTCGCATCTGGGGCGCGACGGCCCTGATCCTCCATAATCTCGCGCAGCGACTGGGACACACCCGATTGGAGCAGGCCTGATGGCTGGTTGGACCACCCTCGTGCAGGCGGAAACGCTTTCGGTCGGGCTTGGGCGCCCGGACGTGGTCGTGCTGGATTGCCGCTTCGACCTCGCCGACACCAATGCCGGCGAGAGTGCGTGGATGCAGGCGCACATTCCCGGCGCGCGCTATGCGCACCTCGACCGCGACCTGTCCGGTCCGCCGCGGGCCTCGAAGGGCCGGCATCCGTGGCCTGATGCCGGCGCTTTCTGCGCGCGCCTCGGCCGCTGGGGCATCGATCCGCAGAGCCAGGTCGTGGCCTACGACAGCGACAACGGCGCATTCGCCGCGCGTGCGTGGTTCCTGCTGCGCGCGCTGGGGCACGAAAAGGTCGCGGTGCTCGACGGCGGCTGGAAGCGCTGGACCGCGCTCGGCCTGCCGGTGGACAACAAGGTGCCGGCGCCGATCCCGACGCCGTACCACGCGAATTTCGACGCGCGCCGCATCCTCGATGCCGACCAGGTCGCGGAAGCGGTGCAGGCGGGCGAGTTGCTGGTCGATGCGCGCGCGCCGGCGCGTTTCCGCGGCGAGGAGGAACGGCTCGATCGCGTCGCCGGGCACGTTCCCGGCGCGGTCAACCGTCCGCTCACCGACAACCTCGTCGATGGCCGCTTCAAGACGCCGGCGCAACTGGCGGAGGAATTCCGCGCCTTGCTCGACGGCTTGCCGCCGAATCGCATGATCGCCATGTGCGGCAGCGGCGTGACCGCCTGCCATCACTTGTTGGCGATGGAACGCGCGGGCATGCCGGGCGCACGCCTGTTCGCGCCGTCGTGGAGCGGCTGGATCAGCGATCCCGAGCGTCCGATCGCGACTGGCGAATAGCGGCGTGATCGAATTCGGGATGTGTTAGATAGTTGGGCCCATGCGCTATTGGCTACGCTGGCTTCTGGTCGCCCCGTCAATGCTTTTGGCGTGGTTTCTGATTCTTCAGTTGTTCTACGGCGGTATCTATCTGCTCGGTTCGTACTGCGTTCCTGACGATCTCGGCCCGTGGATTTGCGCCGAGCCGTGGTACCTGACTGCCACACAATGGCTGTTCTACGCCTGCTTTGCGCTCTGCCCTTTCTTGATCATCGTCAGCGCCGTATTCGTCGCTCCATCTCACAAGCGAACCATCGCTTGGATCGCCTTTCTCATAGGGCTTGGCGCTGGTCTATACATGGTCGATGATGGACCGGTCGCCCTACAAGCTTCATGCGTATTTCTTGGTGGAGTCTTGGGGCTTGGAGTTAGTTTGAGATGGTTGACGGGTACACAGCGTCGGCCAGAGCCGAAGGCGGCTAATATGCCCTAACAATTCATTCAAGTCCGAATCGGTCGAAGCGAGTGCGCACCGTTTCTGAGTCCATTCGACTGCCGATGGCGATATCGCATCCACCAAAATTCGAGTGAACCAACATCCATGCAAGTCGAAATCTGGCATCGCCCGAGCTGCAGCAATTCGCGAGGCGCGCTGGAGCTGATCCGCGAAGCCGGCATCGAGCCGAGCATCGTCGATTACATCGCGAATCCGCCGACGAAAGCGCGGTTGCGCGAGGCCATCGCCGCCGCTGGACTGACCGTGCGCGAGGCGATGCGCGAAAAGGAAGCCGAGTTCGCGCAGCAGGGGTTGGGCGATCCGTCCCTGTCCGACGACGCGCTGCTCGACGCGATGATCGCGACACCGATCCTCATCAACCGGCCGTTCGTGTTCACGCCGCGCGGCGTTCGCCTGTGCCGACCGCCGGAGAAGGTGCTGGAACTGCTGTCGCCTGGCGAGGATCCCGTAGAGCTGTGCTTGTTCGGCTCCGGAGGCGATTGAGCCGAGCAAGCTCGGCGCTACAAGAACTACTTCCCGATCCGCGCCAGCATCGCCTTCAACCCCACCTGCGTATCCGGCTCCATCCACGCATCGAGGAAATGTTCGAGCTGGATCCGCTCCGGTCGTAGCGCCGCGACCAGGTCCGCGCGCGCGATTTCGCGGGTGCGGAGCATCGGCTGTCGCGGCAGGGCGAGCAGCGCGTCCAGCCACGCCAGCGCGCGCCTGCCGACCGCGTCGACCGTGGCGAGCTCGTCGACCAGGCCGATCGCCAGCGCGCGAGCCGAATCGACCATCTCGCCCGCGATCAGCATCCGTTCGGCGCGATAGGCGCCCACCACGCGACGCAGCAGGTGCTGGATGCCTTCCGGCGCGACGAGGCCGACCTGGGTTTCGTTCAGGCCGATGCGGAACGGGCCCTCGGCCATCACCCGGTAGTCGCAGCACAGCGCGAGCACGCAGCCGCCGGCGGGCGCGTGCCCGGCGATGGCCGCAACCACCGGCACCGGGCTTTCGCCGATCGCGCGCACCGCGTCGAAGAACCCGCTCCATGCGGCGCGCAACGCGGCGCGGTCCTCGCCGAGGCCGAGCAGGTGCGGCACGTCCAGCCCGGCGGAAAACACCTTGGGCCCGCCCGAGAGCACTAGGCCACTCGCGCCGCCGGCAATGGCGTCGCGCACTTCATCCGCGAGTTGCGCGCACAAGCCTGGGTTGAGCGCGTTGACCGGTGCGCGCGCCAGCGCGAATTCGACCACGCCATTGGCATGTTCGCGATATTCGACGAAGCTCATGGCGGCGTTCCTGCGTTACGTGGCGCTATCATAGGCGGATGAATGCGCAACGTCTCGCCCCCGGATTCCTGCTGCTCGCACTGTGCTCCCTGGGCGCCTGCGCCCGCGAAGGCGCCGATTGCGCGCCGCGGGTGCGCGACGGCTGGGTGCGGCTGGTGCCGGGCGGCATGCCGATGCACGCCGGCTTCGGCCGCATCGAGAACAGCTGTGCGGCGCCGGCGACGATCGTCTCCGCGAACAGCCCGAGCTATGGCAGCGTGATGCTGCACGAATCGCGCGTCGTCAACGGCATCAGCCAGATGCGGATGCTGCAGGAATTGCGCATTGCGCCCGACGACGCGGCGGTGCTGAAGCCGGGCGGCCTGCACCTGATGCTGATGGACCCGACGTCGACGCTGAAGCCGGGCAGCCATGTCGCCATTGACTTCACGCTCAAGGACGGACGCCACGTCCTCGGCGATTTCGAGGTGCGCGCGTCCACGCCGTAGGGTGGGCCCAGGCCCACCTTGGTCGTTGCGATGGCGGGCTTGAGCCCGCCCTACGAAACCGCGTCGGTCCTCAGCAGCGTTTCCAGCGCGCGGCGCACGCCTTGCGGCAGTTCCGTCGGCTTTCCGCTGTGGCGATCCACCCACACCGCGACGACATGGCCATCGCAGTGCAGGGTGCCGTTCGCGGCAACGATGCGGTGGTCGATCACCACGCTGCTGGTGCCGACGTGCTTCGTGGACAATTCCACGAACACTTCCGCGGGATAGGCGATGGGATAGCGGAAGTTCAGCGTCGCCGAGGCGACCACCGGCGCGCTGTCGTCGGTCACCCAGGCTTCGCCGATGCTCTCGAAGCATTCGACGCGCGCCTGTTCGAGGAAGGTGAGGTAGCGCGAATTGTTGACGTGGTTGAAGGCGTCGAGGTCGCTCCAGCGCAGTTCGACGGGAACGCGGAACACGCGCACTTTTTCGGTCGTTGCGTTCATGCGGCGGATTTCCGTTTGGTGCGAGCGGCGGCGGCTTCGGCTTTTTTCGCCGCCAGTTTTTCCGCCTTGGTGGGTGGACGCGGCGCTTCGGCGCGCGGGGATGGTGCTGGTTTTGTCGGCTTCGCCTCGGTGCCCAGCGTCTTCGCCAGGAATCGGCCGGTATGCGACTGCGGCATCGCCGCGATGTCCTCGGGCGTGCCTTCGGCGATGATGCGTCCGCCGCGGTGGCCGCCGTCCGGGCCGAGGTCGATCACCCAGTCCGCGGTCTTGATCACGTCGAGGTTGTGTTCGATCACGACGATCGTGTTGCCCTCGTCGCGCAGCTTGTGCAGCACCGCGAGCAGGTGCTCGATGTCGGCGAAATGCAGGCCCGTGGTCGGCTCGTCGAGGATGTAGAGTGTGCGCCCGGTGTCGCGACGCGAGAGTTCCTTCGACAGCTTCACGCGCTGCGCCTCGCCGCCGGACAACGTGGTCGCGCTCTGCCCGAGCTTGATGTAGGAAAGGCCCACGTCCACCAATGTTTCCAGCTTGCGCGCGATCGCAGGCACCGGCTGGAACAGTTCCAGCGCGTCCTCGACGGTCATTTCCAATACGTCGTGGATGCTGTGGCCCTTGTACAGGATCTCCAGCGTCTCGCGGTTGTAGCGCTTGCCGTGGCAGACATCGCAGGGCACGTACACGTCCGGCAGGAAGTGCATCTCGACCTTGATCAGGCCGTCGCCCTGGCAGGCTTCGCAACGGCCGCCGCGCACGTTGAAGCTGAAGCGTCCCGCGGCGTATCCACGCGCGCGCGCCTCGGGCACTTGCGCGAACAACTCGCGCAACGGCGTGAACAGCCCGGTGTAGGTCGCGGGATTCGAACGTGGCGTGCGCCCGATCGGCGACTGGTCGATATCCACGACCTTGTCGAACAGGTCGAGGCCCTGCACTTCGCGGTAGGCCGCGGGCTTGTGCGAAGCGCCGTTGATCTCGTTCGCGGCCAGCGCGTACAGCGTGTCGTTGATCAGCGTGGACTTGCCGGAACCGGAGACGCCGGTGATCGCGGTGAACAGCCCCGCCGGGATCGCGACATCGACATCCCGGAGGTTGTTCCCGCTGGCGCCCTCGAGGCGCAGCATCATCTTCTTGTTCGGCTTGTGTCGCGTCGCCGGTATCTCGATCTGGCGCTTGCCGCTGAGGAATTGCCCGGTCAGCGAACGCGGTGCCTTCAGGATGTCGGCGACCTGTCCCTGCGCGACGACTTCGCCGCCGTGCACGCCCGCGCCGGGGCCGATGTCGACGACATGGTCGGCGAGGCGGATCGCGTCTTCGTCGTGTTCGACCACGATCACGGTGTTGCCGAGGTCGCGCAGACGCGTCAGCGTCCCGAGCAGGCGCTCGTTGTCGCGCTGGTGCAGGCCGATGCTCGGTTCGTCGAGCACGTACATCACCCCGACCAGGCCGGCGCCGATCTGCGAGGCGAGGCGAATGCGCTGCGCCTCGCCGCCGGACAGCGTGTCGGCCTTGCGTTCGAGCGTGAGGTAGTCGAGGCCGACGTCGACCAGGAAGGTCAGGCGCTCGCGGATTTCCTTGACGATCTTCGTGGCGATCTCGCCGCGCCAGCCGGACAGCGACAGCGCGCTGAAGAATTCCAGCGCCGCGTCGATCGGCAGCACCACCAGTTCCGGCAGCGCGCGGTCGGCGACGAACACGTTGCGCGCGCTGCGGTTGAGGCGCGCGCCGCCGCAATCGGGGCAGGGGCGTTCGCTGATGTATTTCGCCAGTTCTTCGCGCACCGCCGAGGATTCGGTCTCGCGGTAGCGGCGCTCGAGGTTGGGCACGATGCCCTCGAACTTGTGCTTGCGCTGGTGGCGGCCGCCGGAATCGCTGACGTAGCTGAAGGCGATGGTTTCATTGCCGCTCCCGAACAGCACCGCTTCGCGCACGCGTTCGTCCAGCGATTGCCACGGCGTGTCCACGCCGAAGCCGTAGTGCTTGCCCAGCGACTGGATCATGTGGAAGTAGTACGCGTTGCGGCGGTCCCATCCGCGCACCGCGCCCGCGGCCAGCGACAGTTCCGGATGCACCACCACGCGCGCGGGATCGAAGAACTGGGTCACGCCGAGGCCGTCGCAGGCCGGGCAGGCGCCGACCGGCGAGTTGAACGAAAACAGCCGCGGTTCCAGCTCCGGCAGCGAGTAATCGCAGACCGGGCAGCTGTATTTCGAGGAGAACAGCATCGGCGCGATGGTTTCGTCGTCCAGCGACTGCACCGTCGCCGCGCCGTCGCCGAGCTTGAGCGCGGTCTCGAACGATTCGGCCAGGCGCTGGCGCAGTTCGGGCTTGACCTTGAAGCGGTCGATCACCGCTTCGATGGTGTGCTTCTGCCGCAGCGCCAGCGGCGGCACCGCGTCGATCTCGTGCAGGTTGCCGTCCACGCGCACGCGCACGTAGCCCTGCGCGCGCAGTTGTTCGAACACTTGCGCATGCTCGCCCTTGCGTTCGCGCAGGACCGGCGCGAGCAGCATCCAGCGCTGGTCGGAGGTTTTCGGATCGTCGGCCAGCGCGAGCACCGTGTCGACCATCTGGCTGACGGTCTGCGCCTCCAGCGGGAAGCCGTGGTCCGGGCAGCGCGGTGTGCCGACCCGCGCGTACAGCAGGCGCAGGTAGTCGTAGATCTCGGTGATGGTGCCGACGGTCGAGCGCGGGTTGTGCGAGGTCGATTTCTGCTCGATCGAGATCGCCGGCGACAGGCCCTCGATGTGGTCGACGTCCGGTTTCTCCATCACGCTCAGGAACTGGCGGGCGTAGGCGGACAGCGATTCGACGTAGCGGCGCTGGCCCTCGGCGTAGATGGTGTCGAACGCCAGCGAGCTCTTGCCCGAGCCGGACAGGCCGGTGATCACGATCAGCCGGTCGCGCGGCAGGTCGAGGTCGAAGTTCTTCAGGTTGTGGGTACGGGCACCGCGGATGCGGATGGTGTCCATCGCCATCGGGGGAGGGCTTCCTGGCTGGGGGTGGCCGACGGGGCCAACAGGGGAGCGTAGCGAGCCCCCGATTTGGGGGCAAATGCACCGCGGTCCAAGCTATGCCGGGGCCGTCGCGGGGGTTGCGACCGGGGCGGTTCAGGCCACGGCCGGGGCGAATGGCCCGGTGGCGGGATCGGTTGCGCGTAAGCCGCTGAATCCCCTACAATTCCGCTTCTGTCCGGCCTCGATGCCGGGCGGATCACAGAATAACTACAGAACCGAGAGGCTCCACATGTACGCAGTACTGGTCACCGGCGGCAAGCAATACCGCGTGATGCAGGGCGAAACGCTCCGCGTCGAGAAACTCGAGGCCGATGCCGGCAGCGAGATCAAGTTCGAAGACATCCTGATGCTCGGCGACGCCGACGGCATCAAGCTCGGCGACGCGCTCAAGGGCGCGGCCGTCAGGGCCAAGATCGTCGGCCACGGCCGCGCCGACAAGGTGCGCATCGTGAAGTTCCGCCGCCGCAAGCACCATCGCAAGCAGATGGGCCACCGGCAGCACTACACCGAAATCGAGATCACCGGCATTGCCGGTGGCGACAAGAAGTAAGGAGACGCAGCCATGGCACACAAGAAGGGCGTAGGTTCCTCGCGCAACGGCCGCGATTCCAACCCGAAGTACCTCGGCGTGAAGATGTACGGCGGCCAGGCCATCGAAGCCGGCAACATCATCGTCCGCCAGCGCGGCACCCAGTTCCACCCGGGCATGGGCGTCGGCCTCGGCCGCGACCACACCCTGTTCGCGCTGGTCGACGGCACGGTCGAGTTCTCGACCAAGGGCCCGAAGAAGCGCCGCACGGTCAGCGTCGTCGCCGGCTGACCGCCGACCGACGGATCGCGAAAAGCCCCGCCGCGTGCGGGGTTTTTCGTTTGCGGGCGGAATCGCTTCGCCACGACTCCACCGGACACTGCACAATCACGCACATGAAACTCGTCGACGAAGCCGAAATCACCGTCACCGCCGGCAACGGCGGCAATGGCTGCGTCGCGTTCCGCCGCGAGAAGTTCATTCCGCTGGGCGGCCCCAACGGCGGCGACGGCGGCGACGGCGGCGATGTCTGGCTGCAGGCCGACGAGAACCTCAACACCCTGGTCGATTTCCGCCACGAAACCCGCTTCAGGGCCGAACGCGGCGAGGGCGGCATGGGCAGCCAGATGTACGGCAAGGCGGGCGCGGACAAGGTGATCCTGGTGCCGGTCGGCACGGTCGTGCACAACGTCGATACCGACGAGGTCATCGGCGACATGACCGGACACGGCCAGCGCCTGCTGGTGGCGCGGGGCGGCAAGGGCGGCCTCGGCAACATGCATTTCAAGAGCTCGATCAACCGCACGCCGCGCCGGTCCACGCCGGGCACGGAAGGCGAGACGCGCACGCTGCGGCTGGAACTGAAGCTGCTCGCCGACGTCGGCCTGCTCGGTTTCCCGAACGCCGGCAAGAGCACGTTGATCCGCGCGGTCTCGGCGGCGACGCCCAAGGTCGCGGACTACCCGTTCACCACGCTCTATCCGAACCTCGGCGTGGTCAGCGTCGAGCCGCACCGCAGCTTCGTGATCGCCGACATCCCGGGCCTGATCGAAGGCGCGGCCGACGGCGCCGGCCTTGGCGCGCTGTTCCTGCGCCACATCCAGCGCACCCGCCTGCTGCTGCACCTGGTCGAGATCGAACCGCTCGACGGCGGCGACGCCGCGGACCAGGTGCGCGCGATCGAACGCGAGTTGGCGAAGTTCGATGCCGGGCTGATGGACAAGCCGCGCTGGCTGCTGCTGAACAAGGCCGACCTGCTGACGCAAGAGGACGCGCGGGAACAGGCGCAAAAAGTGATCGGCGAACTCGGCTGGACCGCGCCGTGGTTCATCGTTTCTGGCCTCGCGCACGAAGGCACGCGCGAGGTGATGGTGCGGGTGCAGGCCTTCCTCGACGAACTGGACCGCGACCAGCGCGAAGCGGCGATGGCGGGCACCGATGCGCCCAGCGCCTGAGGCCGCGGGTTTTCCGCAGGCACGAAAAAGCCCCGCTCGTGGCGGGGCTTTCGCGACACCGCGGGTGCGGCGATCAGGCGGCCTTGAGCGCCTTGATCCGCGCGGTCAGGCGGCTCTTGTGGCGCGCGGCCTTGTTGCGATGGATCAGGCCGCGGGCGGCCATGCGGTCCAGCAGGGGCTGCGCGCTGGCGAAGGCGGTTTCGGCGCCGGCGGCGTCGTTGGCGTCGAGCGCCTTCACCACCTTTTTGACGGCGGTGCGCAGCATCGAGCGCTGGGCGACGTTGCGGGCGTTGCGCACGACGGTCTGCTTGGCGCGCTTCTTGGCGGACTTGATGTTGGCCACTGGGGAAATCCTGGTCGGTCGGTCGCCTTGGCGGCGAGGGTTGGGGCGGAAAGACCGGAAATTATGGGCGATTCAATGGCTTGGGTCAACAAGGCCGGCCCGGCCCGGATAAGGGCGGGGCGGGCATGAGCGGCACTGGGGCGACGCAGCACCGGAGCATGGCCCGCGGCATCCTGTCCTTCGGCGGGATGACCATGCTCAGCCGGGTGTTCGGGCTGGTCCGCGACCGCCTGATCGGCCATTACTTCGGCGCGAACGCGATGACCGATGCTTTCTTCGTCGCCTTCCGCATCCCCAACTTCATGCGCCGGCTGTTCGCCGAAGGCTCGTTCTCCACCGCCTTCGTGCCGGTGTTCACCGAGATCAAGGAAAAGCGCAGCCACGCCGAACTCAAGGAGCTGATGGCGCGGACCGCCGGCACCCTGGGCGGCGTGCTGCTGGTGGTGACCGCGCTCGGCATGATCGCCTCGCCGTGGCTGGCTTCGATCTTCTCCAACCATGCCGAACCGATCCCCGGCCAGCAGGCCCTGATCGTGCGGCTGCTGCTGTTGACCTTCCCGTTCCTGCTGTTCGTGTCGCTGACCGCGCTGGCCGCGGGCGCGCTCAACAGCTACCACCGCTTCGGGCTGCCGGCGTTCGCCCCGATCATCCTCAACCTGTGCATGATCGCCGGTTCGATCTGGGGCTCGAAGATCGCCGATCCGCCGATCATGGCGCTGGGCTGGGCGGTGCTGGCCGGCGGCATCCTGCAATTGCTGTTCATGTTCCCGCAGCTGGCGCAGCTCGACCTGCTGTCGCTACCGCGCTGGGGTTGGCGCCACGCCGAAGTCCGGCGGGTGATGACGCTGATGGTGCCGACCCTGATCGGTTCCTCGGTCGCGCAGATCAACCTGCTGTTCGACACCTTCCTCGCTGCCAAGCTCGCCTCGGGCTCGCAGAGCTGGCTGTCGACCGCCGACCGCTTCCTCGAGCTGCCGCTGGGCGTGTTCGCGATCGCGCTCGGCACGGTGGTGCTGCCGACGTTGTCGCGCCACCACGTCAACGAGGATCGCGCCGCGTTCTCGCGTTCGCTCGACTGGGGTTTGCGCGCGACCTTCCTGATCATCGTGCCGGCGATGCTGGGCCTGATGATGCTGTCGCTGCCGCTGGTGGCGACCCTGTTCCAGACCGGCCGCTTCGACGCCTTCGCCGCGCGCATGACGGCGCTGTCGGTGTTCGGGCTGAGCTTCGGCCTGCCGGCGTTCGCGCTGGTGAAGACGGTGCTGCCGGCGTTCTACGCGCGCCAGGACACGCGCACGCCGATGCGCGCCGGCGTCGCCGCGCTGGTCGCGAACATGGTGTTCAACGTCGCCCTGCTGGCGCTGCTGTACGCGTGGAAGGTGCCGCCGGAAGCGCAGGCACGCGGCATCATGGCCGGCCTTGCGAGCACGCCGGGCCTGCATTTCGCGCTGGGCATCGCCAGCGCGCTGTCGAGTTACCTCAACCTCGGCCTGCTGCTGTACTGGCTGCGCAAGGCGCGCGTCTACGATCCGGCGCCGGGTTGGGGACGATTCCTGTTCAAGCTCGGCATCGCGAACGCGATCATGGCGGTGGCGCTATGCCTGGGTCTGTGGCTCGCGCCGGAATTCACCGCCGTCGGTGCGTGGACTCGGGTCTGGTGGCTGGCCGGGCTGGTCGGGGGCGGCGCGCTCGCCTATGCGCTGGCGATGCTGGCACTGGGCTTCCGCCTGCGCGATTTCCGCGAGCATTGAGCCCGGGCCGGACCTGATGGAACGGGCTTCGTCGCTATACTCGCGCATTCCATGACGTTCCTTTTCCGCGACCTCCACGGCGCCCCGCCCGGGCCGCGCGGCAGCGTGGCCTGCATCGGCGCCTTCGACGGACTGCATCTCGGCCATCGCGCCCTGGTGCGGCAGGCGGTGGCGCGCGCGCGCGATCTCGGCGTCGACGCGGTCGTGGTGGGTTTCGAACCCCTGCCACGGGAGTTCTTCGCGAAAGGCGACAAGCCGCCGCGGCTGATGCTGCCGCGGGCCAAGGTCGAGGGCCTGCGCGATCTCGGCGCCGACGCGATCGGGCTGCTGCGCTTCGACGCGAAACTCGCGGCGATGCCGGCGGACGCCTTCGTGCGCGAACTGCTGGCCGAACGCCTCGGCGTGCGCGAAGTCTGGGTCGGTCCCGGATTCCGCTTCGGCCACGGCCGCGTCGGCGACCTCGCGCTGCTGCAACGCCTCGGCAACGAGTCCGGTTTCACCGCGAACGACATCGCGCCTGTCTCGCTCGATGGCGAACGCGTGTCGAGCACGCGCATCCGCGCCGCGCTCGCCGTCGGAGATTTCGATCTGGCGGAACGCCTGCTTGGCCGGCGTTACGCGATCGGCGGGCACGTGGTGCACGGCAAGCAGCTCGGCCGCACGCTCGGCTTCCCGACCGCCAACCTGCGCTTCGGCGGCAAGCAGCCGGCGCTACGCGGCATCTACGCGACGCTGGTGCACGGCGTCGGTAGCGCGCCGATGCCTTCGGTGTCGAGCTTCGGTACGCGCCCGACCGTGGACGGCGTCGAACCGTTGCTCGAAGCGCATTTGTTCGACTTCGACGGCGACCTCTACGGCCGCCGGATCGAAGTCGAGTTCGTCGCGAAACTGCGCGACGAGGAAAAATTCCCGGACCTGCCTTCGCTGGTCGCGCAGATGCACCGCGACGAAGCGCAGGCGCGCGCCATCCTCCATCGACAACAAGCCCTTCTGCGAGCCATCGCGTGACCGACAAGCAAGACAATCCCTACAAGGCCACGATCCTGCTGCCGGAGACCGCGTTCCCGATGCGCGGCGACCTGCCCAAGCGCGAGCCCGACACGCTCGCGCGCTGGGAAGCCGAAGGCCTTTACGCCGGCATCCGCAGCCATGCCGCCGGTCGCCCGCGTTTCGTGCTGCACGACGGCCCGCCGTACGCGAACGGCGCGATCCACCTCGGCCACGCGGTCAACAAGATCCTCAAGGACATCATCGTCAAGTCGAAGACCGTGGCCGGCTTCGATGCGCCCTACGTCCCCGGCTGGGACTGCCATGGCCTGCCGATCGAAATCGCGATCGAGAAGAAGTGGGGCAAGGTCGGGGTCAAGCTCGATGCCGCGGAATTCCGGCAGAAGTGCCGCGAATACGCGACCGAGCAGATCGACGTGCAGCGCCGCGACTTCAAGCGACTCGGCGTGCTCGGCGACTGGGAAAACCCTTATCGCACGCTGGACTTCAAGTTCGAGGCCGACGAGATCCGCGCGCTGGCCAAGGTGGTGGAGAACGGCCACCTGCTGCGCGGGGTGAAGCCGGTGTACTGGTGTTTCGATTGCGGTTCCGCGCTGGCGGAAGCCGAAATCGAATACCAGGACAAGGTCTCGCCGGCGGTCGACGTCGCCTACACGGCGCGCGAGAACAAGAAGATCGCCGCTGCGTTCGGCATTGGCGTGCCGGACGATGTCGAAATCGCGGTGCCGATCTGGACCACCACGCCGTGGACCTTGCCGGCTTCGCTGGCGATCTCGCTCGGCCCGGAACTCGATTACGTCCTGGTCGAGGGCCCGGCCAGGGCGGATGGTTCGCGCCGCTGGCTGGTGCTGGCCGAGGCGTTGGCGGAAAAGGCGCTGAAGCGCTACGGCATCGACGAAGCCGTCGTGCACGGCCGCGTCGCCGGCACGAAGCTCGAGGGCCTGTTGTTCGCGCATCCCTTCTACGCCGAGCGCGACATCCCGATCCTGCTCGGCGACCACGTCAGCGCCGAGGACGGCACCGGCGCCGTGCACACCGCGCCCGGGCACGGCCAGGAAGACTTCGTCGTCGGGCAGAAATACGGCCTGGTCGAAAAATATTCCGCGGCGCAGCTCAACCCGGTCGATGGTCGCGGCATATACCTGCCGAGCACGCCACCTGCGGACGGCGTCGAACTCGCCGGCATGCACGTGTGGAAGGCGAACGACGCGCTGGTCGAGGTGCTGCGCGCGAATGGCGCGCTGCTCGCGTTCGCGAAACTCACGCACAGCTATCCGCATTGCTGGCGGCACAAGACGCCGGTCGCGTTCCGCGCCACGCCGCAGTGGTTCATCTCGATGACCCAGGCCAACCTGCGCGAGGACGCACTGGCCGCGATCAAGGGCGTGAAGTGGTTCCCCGAATGGGGCGAAGCGCGCATCGCCGGCATGGTCGCCGACCGTCCGGACTGGACGATCTCGCGCCAGCGCACCTGGGGCGTGCCGATCGCGCTGTTCGTGCATCGCGAAACCGGCGAACCGCATCCGCGCAGCGTCGAGCTGATGCGCCAGGTCGCCGATCGCGTGGAGCAGGGCGGAGTCGATGCGTGGTATGCGCTCGATGCGGCCGAACTGCTCGGCGAAGAGGCGGGGGGCTACGACAAGATCACCGACATCCTCGATGTCTGGTTCGATTCGGGCGTCACCCACGAATGCGTGCTGTTGCCGCGCGGCCTCGGCAAGCCCGCCGATTTGTACCTCGAAGGCTCGGACCAGCATCGCGGCTGGTTCCAGAGTTCGCTGCTCACCGGCGTCGCCATCGACAAGGCCGCTCCGTACCGGCAATGCCTGACGCACGGCTTCACCGTGGACGAGCACGGCCGCAAGATGTCGAAGTCGCTCGGCAACGGCATCGAGCCGCAGGACATCATGAAGACGCTGGGCGCGGACATCCTGCGCCTGTGGATCGCCTCGGCCGATTACAGCAACGAGATGTCGCTGTCGCAGGAGATCCTCAAGCGCAACGCCGATGCCTACCGTCGCATCCGCAACACGGCCCGCTTCCTGCTCGGCAACCTCAATGGTTTCGATCCGGCGAAGGATTTGCTGGCGCTCGACGACATGGTCGCGCTGGACCGCTGGATCGTGCATCGCGCCTGGCAGGTGCAGGAGGACATCGCGAAGGCCTACGCCGACTACGATTTCGCATCGGTGGTGCAGGCGTTGATGAACTTCTGCAGCGTCGACCTCGGTTCGCTCTACCTCGACGTGACCAAGGACCGGCTCTACACCATGCGCGAGGATTCTCGCGGCCGCCGCAGCGCGCAGTCGGCGATGTTCCGCATCGCCGAGGCCTTCGTGCGCTGGATCGCGCCGGTGCTCAGCTTCACCGCCGACGAGATGTGGGCTTTCCTCCCCGGCGAACGCGCAGGCAATGTGCTGTTCACCATGTGGTACGACGGTCTCGCGCCGCTGGGCGACGATGCCGCGTTGTCGGTGGCGGACATGGATCGCCTGCTCGCATTGCGCGAACAGGTGGCGAAGACGCTGGAGCCCATGCGCGCCGCGGGCGAGATCGGTGCCGCGCTCGATGCCGAGGTCGCGCTCCACGCGAATGCGGCCGATGCCGCATGGCTGGCGCCGCTCGCCGACGAATTGCGCTTCCTGTTCATCAGCGGCGACGTCGCCGTCGCGGCGGATGGCGAGGCGAAGGGCGTGATCGGCGTGTTGGCGCAGCCGACGACGAAGGCGAAGTGCGTGCGTTGCTGGCACCGCCGCGCCGATGTCGGCTCGGATGCGCGGCATCCGTTGCTGTGCGCGCGCTGCGTATCCAACGTCGAAGGCCCGGGCGAAGACCGGAGGTGGTTCTGATGGCACGCGTGCGCCCGAATGCGCTGGTCTGGCTGCTGGTCTCGGCGCTGGTCATCGCCCTCGACCAGTGGAGCAAGCATTGGGTCCTCGCCACGTTGCCTGAATTCACGCCGGTCACGGTGATCGACGGCTTCTGGAACTGGTACCGCACCTACAACACCGGCGCGGCCTTCAGTTTCCTCGCCGACGCCGGCGGCTGGCAGACCTGGTTCTTCACCGCGCTCGCGTTCGCGGTCAGCGCGCTGCTCGGTTTCTGGCTGTCGCGCACCCCGCGCGGCGACTGGCGTTCGGCGCTGCCGTTCGCGCTGGTGATCGGCGGCGCGATCGGCAACGTCATCGACCGCCTGCAGCACGGCCACGTGGTCGATTTCATCCAGTGGCACTGGAAGGACGCCTACTACTACCCGGCGTTCAACATCGCCGATTCGGCCATCGTCTGCGGTGCGGTGCTGATCGCGTTGTTCAGCATCTTCGCGGGCAAGAAGATGCAGGCGGCGGGATAATCCGCGCATGGACATCGTCCTCGCCAATCCACGCGGTTTCTGCGCCGGCGTCGACCGCGCGATCGAGATCGTGAAGCGCGCGATCGAGACCCTCGGTGCGCCGATCTACGTGCGCCACGAGGTCGTGCACAACAAGTTCGTGGTCGACGACCTGCGCCAGCGCGGCGCGGTGTTCGTCGAAGAACTGGACGAAATCCCGGACGGCGCGACCGTGATCTTCTCTGCGCACGGCGTATCGCAGGCGGTGCGCGCCGAGGCCGCGCAGCGCGGGTTGAAGGTGTTCGACGCCACCTGCCCGCTGGTGACCAAGGTGCACCTCGAGGTCGCGCGGCAATGCCGTGCCGGCCGCGACATGGTGCTGATCGGTCACGCCGGTCATCCCGAGGTCGAAGGCACCATGGGCCAATGGAATCGCGAGAGCGGCAACGGCCGCATCCACCTCGTCGAGGACATCGACGACGTCGCCACGCTGGTACTCGCGCAGCCGGAAAACGTCGCCTACACGACCCAGACCACGTTGTCCGTGGACGACACCCGCGACATCATCGCCGCGCTCAGGGCGAAGTTCCCCGCGATCCAGGGGCCGAAGAACGACGACATCTGCTACGCCACGCAGAACCGCCAGGACGCGGTGCGCGAGCTCACCCAGGAATGCGACCTGGTGCTGGTGGTCGGTTCGCCCAACAGTTCCAATTCCAACCGCCTGCGCGAACTGGCCGAACGCGAGGGCGTCGAGGCGCACCTGATCGATGGCGCTGGCGAGATCGACCCGGGCTGGGTCGAAGGCCGCGCCCATGTCGGCGTCACCGCCGGCGCTTCGGCCCCGGACGTGCTGGTGCAGGGCGTGCTGCGGCGCCTGCGCGAACTCGGCGCCGGCTCGGTCCGCGAACTGCACGGCGAACCCGAGGACATGGTGTTCGCCCTGCCCAAGGAATTGCGGGTCCGGCTGGTGGATTGAGCGCCGCCCAGCGGCTAGAATTGCCGCCCCTGCCGGAATAGCTCAGTTGGTAGAGCGGCGCATTCGTAATGCGTAGGTCGTAGGTTCGAATCCTATTTCCGGCACCAAATTTTGGCCATGGTCCGATCCCGCGGACGCACGTCCAGCTCGAGGAATGCGATGGATCCGATTCCGCTCGAAGATTTGGCGCTGCTCGAAGTATTGCAGCGCATCGATCAAGGCATGGAACTTTCGGATGCCGATTCCGACATGCACCAGCGCCTGATCGATAGCGGACTCGCGATCGAAGGCGAGGAAGGCCTGCAATTGACGGCGGCCGGGATCGAGCTGTGCAAGTCGTTGCAGCATCGCGTCGCTGCGGACAACCTGAAGGCCGCCGCCGAGTCGGGGCAAGACTGAACCCGTCGAAGCCGCTTCGTGGCAAGCTTGCCCGCGACGGAGGCGACCGATGGTCCACCTGAAATCGAAGATGTTCGCGCTGCTTGCGGCGCTGTTCGCGTGCGCACTGGCGATTCCCGCATCGGCCGCGGATCGGCGCGAGGCCTATGCCGCGCCCGTCGGCACCTGCGATGGCTACCCGCGGCTGTCCATCGGCATGGCCAAGGGCACCTGCGCCGGGCTGGTCGCTGGGCCGACGCGCACGGACACGACGCGGACCATGCTGTTCCCGCGGGAACTCGTGCAGCTCGACGACACGACGTGGCTCGTGACCGACCTCGGCGGTTGGGGCACGACCCGCGGCGCGGTGTGGAAGCTGGAAACCAAGCGCGGCGAACCGGCGCGCGTGTCGCGCATGCTCGGCGGTTTGAACCTGCCGCATGCGATCGCGATGGGCGCGGACGGCAAGGCCTACGTCGGCGAGATGAGCCGGATCTTCCGCTTCGATCCGCGCGCGGCCGATCCGCAAAAGACCATCGAAACCGTGGTCGCCGGTCTTCCCGACAACCGCCTGCACGAGAACCGGCATCCGCTGTCGGCGTTCGCCTTCGCGTCCGATGGCGCGTTGCTGGTCAACATCGGCGCGCCGTCCGACCAGTGCCTGGACAAACGCGGCAAGCGCCTGGGCGACTCCTGCCCGCAAAGCGAATCCGGCGAACGCGCCGCGAGCATCCGTCGCTATGCGCCCGACGGCCACGGCGGCTGGAGCAGGGAGTACACCGTGTGCGCGCGTGGCCTGCGCAATTCGGTGGCGCTGGGTGTGCACCGCAGCGGCACCATCCTGCAGGGCGAGAACAGCTACGACTTCGATGATGCGTTGCATCCGTTCGACGAAGTGAACCGGATCGAAGCCGGCAGGCATTACGGCTGGCCGTACTGCTACGACATCAAATCCGTGACGCCCGGCTGGAAGGCGACCAGCACGATACGATGCGCGTCCTCCGCGCACACGCCGCCGGTCCTGTTGTTGCCGCCGCATTCCGCGCCGCTGTCGCTGCTCTGGTACGACGGCGCGATGTTCCCGGCGCTGCGCGGCCAGTTGCTGTTGTCGCTGCACGGGTTCCGCGCGACCGGCGGACGCATCGTCGCCTACGCCACCGACGAACGCGGTGTTCCGGTCGCGACGAAGGACGCGCGTTACCCGGTGTACGGCGCCGCGCCGCGTGCCTACGGAACGATGCCGTCGGCGAACGCATTCGAGCTGACCCCGGGCTGGGACAAGGTCGCGGGCAAGCGCCCGCAGGGCTCGCCGGTCGGGCTGGCGGTGGCGCGCGATGGGGCGATCTGGACCGCCGACGACCGCGCGGGAATCGTGGTCCGCATTGCGGCGGATCGGTCCTAGGGACTTGAGCGTTCGATTTCGGGTTCGCGAGCGAGCGTAGGATGGGTTGAGCCGAAGGCGATACCCATCGACGGGAGTTGGGCGAATGCAATGGGTGGGTATCGCTGCGCTCAACCCACCCTGCGGATCCAGTCGATCATGGGGGAAAGGATGAAAAACCATCGGACTCCCGATTACGGCCTGGATGCCCCGGTCGCAGTACGCAACATGCTCATGGCCGGGGCGCTGGGAGCCATCTCGCTGATCACGCGCCTGCTCGGCCTCTGGTCCCGGCAGGATGCCATCGCGGTCGTCGCCCGGCCGCTGATGGTGGCCGGGCTGGCCTTTGGCGCAGTCGCGTTGTGGATGATCTACGACAGCAAGATCGGAAAGGTACGCGAGCGGGAAACGTACCTGAACAAGATCGACTGGAACGGGCGCGAGCGCGTGCTGGATGTGGGCTGCGGGCTTGGATTGTTCCTTGTCGGCGCGGCCAGACGGCTCTCAACCGGCCGTGCCGTCGGCATCGACAAGTGGCAGCAGGAAGATCTCAGCGACAACCACGCCGCGGGTACGTTGCACAACGCGGAGATCGAAGGCGTCGCGGACAAGATCGAAGTGCTGACCGGTGATGCGCGAACACTTCCCTTCCCCGACTCCAGCTTCGACGTGGTGCTCTCGAGCATGGCGCTGCACAACATTTACGACGCAGGTGGGCGACAGGCTGCCGTGCGCGAAATCGCGCGAGTGTTGGCGCCTGGCGGGCGCGTGCTCATCGTCGATATCCGGCACGCGTCGTCATACGCCGCCACATTGCGCGATGCAGGATTCGTGGATGCGCGCTGCGTGCAAGGCGTGTTCTCGCGCCTGCTGGGGCTGGTCACGTTCGGCTCTCTGGGATGGGGCTACGCGATCGGCAGCAAATCGCTGCGTCCGGCTCACTCGATCTCGCCCACCGCGACGCCAGCCCGCTAAAGTGGCGCCATCCACGAGGGAGCGCCGCATGGCCGTGAGCAAGACCGCATCGCCGAAACGCCGCACCGCCTACGTCTGCAGCGAATGCGGCGCCGATTACCCCAAGTGGCAGGGTCAGTGCGAGGCCTGCGGCGCGTGGAACACGCTGTCGGAAATCGTGCTGGAAAACGCGGCGACCCATCCGCCGGCCGCGCGCCGCGCCGGCTGGGCCGGCAAGGTCGATGCGCCCAGGATCACCGCGCTGAAGGACGTGCGCCAGGACGCGGATGCGCGCGTGTCCACCGGCATCGGCGAACTCGATCGCGTGCTCGGCGGCGGGCTGGCCGAAGGCGCGGTGGTGCTGGTCGGCGGCGATCCCGGCATCGGCAAGTCCACGCTGCTGTTGCAGGCGCTGGCGCAGATGTCGCAATCGCTGCCCGGCCTGTACGTCACCGGCGAGGAATCGCTGGCACAGGTCGCCGGCCGCGCGCAGAGGCTGGGATTGCCGATCGACGGATTGCAGGCCCTGGCCGAAACCGGGGTCGAGCGCATCCTCGAACATGCCGCTGCTTCGCGCCCGAAACTGATCGTCGCCGATTCGGTGCAGACGTTGTGGACCGAGGCGTTGACCGCGGCGCCGGGTTCGGTGTCGCAGGTGCGCGAAAGCGCGGCGCGGCTGGTGCGCTACGCCAAGGAAACCGGCACCGCGGTGTTCCTCGTCGGCCACGTCACCAAAGAGGGTGGCATCGCCGGCCCGCGCGTGCTCGAGCACATGGTCGACGCGGTGCTGTATTTCGAGGGCGATGCCGGTTCGCGCTTCCGCGTGCTGCGCGCGTTCAAGAACCGCTTCGGCGCGGTCAACGAGCTGGGCGTGTTCGCGATGGGCGACAAGGGCCTGCGCGAGGTGCCGAATCCTTCGGCGATCTTCCTCTCCGGCAGTGCCGCGCCGCAGCCGGGCAGTTGCGTGATGGTCACGCGCGAAGGCACGCGGCCGCTGCTGGTGGAAGTGCAGGCGCTGGTCGATTCCTCGCCGCTGTCCAATCCGCGCCGCGTCGCCGTGGGCGTCGAGCAGAACCGCATGGCGATGCTGCTCGCGGTGCTGCACCGCCATGGCGGCATTGGCGTCGCCGACCAGGACGTGTTCGTGAACGTGGTCGGCGGCATCCGCGTGCAGGAAACCGCGGCGGACCTGCCGGTGCTGCTGGCGGTGCTGTCGAGCTTGCGCGATGCACCGCTGGCGGAAAAGACCGTGGCGTTTGGCGAAGTCGGCCTGTCCGGCGAAATCCGTCCCGTTCCGAACGGCGAAGAACGCCTGAAGGAAGCCGCAACGCATGGTTTCAGGCGCGCGATCGTGCCGAAGGGCAATGCGCCGAAGGCGGGAAGCTACAAGGGCATGGAAGTGATCGTGGTCGAACGGCTGGCGGAGGCGCTCGACGCGATTTGATCAGTGCCCGCCGCTGGGCGCGCCGCCGCCCATCTTCGCCGCGAACGGCGGCTTCGCCACCCAGACGAAGGCGATGACGACGAGGAAGATGATCCCGAGCAGGTGGAAGATCTCGTTGAAGCCGATCTGCGCCGCCTGGTTGGCGATCATGCGGTCGAGCACGAACGCACCCTGCTGCATGTCGCCGTTGCCGAGGCGCGACACCGTCTCGAGCATCGCCGGGTCGGTGCGCGGGATGCTTTCGGTCAGTTGCGCGTGGTGCACCGCCGTGCGTTGCGTCCAGCCGTAGGTAGTGAGCGATGCGGCGAAGCTGCCGCCCAGCGTGCGCATGAAGGTCGCGAGGCCGGAACCGGCCGCGATTTCGTGCGGCTCCAGGTCGGAAAGCAGGATCGTCAGCACCGGCATGAAGAACAGCGCCACGCCGAGCCCCTGGAACAGCTGCACTTCGGCGATGGTGCGGAAGTCGACATCGAGGTTGAAGCCCGCGCGCATGAAGCTGGTCAGCGCCATCGCCACGAACGCGAGGCTGGCGACCATGCGCAGGTCGAAGCGGGTGGCGTACATGCCGACGAACGGCGTCAGCAGCACCGGCAGGATGCCGATCGGCGCGGTGGCGAAACCGGCCCAGATCGCAGTGAAGCCGAGGTTGCGCTGCAACCACAAGGGCACCAGGATGCCGACGCTGAAGAACGCGGCGTAGGCGACCACCATGGCCGCGGTGCCGGCGCTGAAGTTGCGGTGGCGGAACAGGCGCAGGTTGACGATGGGATCGCGGTCGGTGAGTTCCCAGATCACGAAGGTGACGAGCGAGATCGCGGCGACGATGGACAGCACCACGATCGTGGTTGAATGGAACCAGTCCTCGTCGTTGCCGAGGTCGAGCAGGATCTGCAGCGCGCCGACGCCCAGCACCAGCGTGGCGAGGCCGATGTAATCCATCTTCGGCTTTTCCAGCCGCTCGGGCCGGCCCTTGAGCTGCGCGCCGACCACCGTGCTGGCGAAGATGCCGATGGGGATGTTGATGAAGAAGATCCATTCCCAGCTGTAGTTGTCGGTGATCCAGCCGCCGAGGATCGGGCCCGCGATCGGCGCGACCACCGTGACCATCGCCAGCAGCGCGATCGCCTGCCCGCGTTTCTGCGGCGGGTAGATCGACAGCAGCAGCGCCTGCGTCACCGGGTACATCGGCCCGCACACGAAGCCCTGCAGCGCGCGCGCCAGCACCAGCAGGCCCATGCTGTTGGCGATGCCGCACAGGAACGAGGCGATCACGAACGCCAGCGTCGACCACATGAACAGCTTGCGTTCGCCGTAGCGGCGCGTCAGCCAGCCGGTCAGCGGCAGCGCGATCGCGTTGCTGACCGCGAACGAGGTGATGACCCACGTCGCCTGGTTGGCGCTGCCGCCGAGGTTGCCGGAGATGGTCGGCAGCGACACGTTGGCGATGGTGGTGTCCAGCACCTGCATGAAGCTGGCCAGCGCCAGCCCGAGCGTGGTCAGCGCGCGGTTCGGCGGCGCGAACCCCGGCATGCCCATCGCGCTGTTGGCGGGTGGCGCGGGCGGCGCCGCGTCGGCGGTGGTTTCGGCCATCGTGTTCGACTCGGCCCGTGCTTAGCGCGAACCGCCGCCGAGGTTGTCGCGGATGATGCCGTCGATCAGCGCATCGGCCTTCGCCAGTTGCTGCGCGTAGGCATCGGTGACGAGGCCCTTGCCGTTGTCGGCGGTGGTCGGCAGCAGGCCGTCGCCCTCGTCGTGCAGGTTCACGTCGACGTCCATGCTCAGGCCGAGGCGCAGCGGGTGCTGCTGCAATTCCTTCTTGTCGAGCGCGATGCGCACCGGGACGCGCTGCACGATCTTGATCCAGTTGCCGCTGGCGTTCTGCGCCGGCAGCAGCGAGAACGCGCTGCCGGTGCCCATGCCCAGGCTCTGCAGCTTGCCGTGGTAGACCACGTCGTCGCCGTACAGCTCGGACGTCAGTTCGACGCCCTGGTCGAGGCGCAGCTTCTTCAACTGCGTTTCCTTGAAGTTCGCGTCCACCCAGACCTCGTCGAGCGGCACGATCGCCATCAGCGGCGTGCCCGGGGCGATGCGCTGGCCGAGCTGCACGTTGCGCTTGGCGATGTAGCCGGACACCGGCGCGACGACCTGCGCGCGCTGCGCGGCGAGGTAGGCCTGGCGCAACTGCGCGGCCGCGGCCTGCACCTGTGGGTTGGCGGCGAGCGTGCTGTTGTCGACCAGGGCGCGGTTGCGCGCGGTGGTTTCCTGCGACGCCGACAACGCGGCTTCGGCGGCGGCGAGTTGCGCCTTCGCATGCGCGAGTTCCTCGGCGGACACCGCGCCGCTCGCGACCAAACCGGAGCGGCGTGCGACGTCGGCGCGCGCCTGTTCCAGCGCGACCCGGCGCGCGGCGATGTCGGCCTGGCCGGCGTCGACCGCGTTGTACAGGCCGCGGACCTGGCGCACGGTGCTGGCGAGGTTCGCGACCGCCTGCTGGTAGGCGACGTCGGTGTCGGTGTGGTCGAAACGCACCAGCACCTGTCCGGCTTCGACCTTCATGCCGTCGTCGACCGCGATGCCGACCACGGTGCCGCCGACCTGCGGCGTGACCGTGACGACGTTGCCCTGCACGTAGGCGTCGTTGGTGTCTTCGTGCCAGCGCGCGTACAGCAGCCAGTACAGCAGCCAGCCGATGCCCGCGACCACGACGACCGTGGCGAGGATCATCAGCGCCTTGCGGCGCTTGCCGTTGCCGGCGGGCTTGGGCGCGGCGCCTTTCGCTTCGGGGTTGGGTTCGGTGGTCATGGCGTGGTCGTGGAAGAGGGGGAGGAGGTGGATCCGATGGAATCGGTCGTCTGCGGCGCTTCGGGTTGCAGGCCGCCGCCGAGCGCGTGGTCGAGGTCGATGGCGGCGGCATAGCGCTGCGCACGCACGCCGGCGAGTTGCTGTTCGATCTGCAGCAAGGGCTTCTGCACCGCGAGCACGTCGAGCTGGTTGGCGAGGCCGGCGCGGTAACGCTTGCTCGCGAGGTCGTAGGCCGAAGCCGCGGCGGCACGCGCCTGGTCGAGCGAGGCGGACTGCGCATCGAGTGCGCGGATCGCCTGCACGGCGTCGACCACCTGGTGCATGCCGTCGACCACGGTCTGGTCGTAGTTCGCGACCGCGAGGTCGTAGTCGGCGTCGTGCGAGGCCAGGTTCTGGCGCAGGCGGCCGCCGTCGAAGATCGGGAGGCTGATCGCCGGGCCGCCGAAACCGAGCAGCGCGTCGTTGTCGAACAGGCCGGAGAAACCTGTGGCCGCGAGGCCGACCAGCGCGCTCAGGTCGATGCTCGGCTTGAACTTCGCCTTCGCCGACTTGATGCCCTGCGCCGCGGCTTCCACCCGCCAGCGCGCCGCGACCACGTCCGGCCGGTGGCCCAGCAGTTCGCTCGGCAGCACCGACGGCAAGCCGGGCGCCGGCGCCTGCAGCAGTCGCGGGCGTTCGATCGCAAGGCCGCGATCCGGGCTTTCGCCCAGCAATGCGGCGATGGCGTTGCGCAGGCTGTCGATCTGCTGCTGCGCGACTTCGGCCTGCGCCTTCGCGGTGGCGATGGAGACTTCGGCGTTGCGCACCGACAGCTGGCTGTCGATGCCGGCCTTGGCGCGCTGGCTGCTGAGGCCGAGCAGTTGTTCGCTGCGCCGTGCTTCGCGATTGGCGACATCGAGGCCGTCGAAAGCCTGTGCCAGCGCGACGTAGGCGTGCGCCACATTCGCGGCCAGCGACAGGCGCGCAGCCTGCGCGTCGATTTCGCCGGCGTGCGCCTGCCCGAGCGCGGCCATGTAATCGGCGCGCTTGCCGCCCCAGACATCCAGCGGCCACTTGAAATCGAGCATCAGCACCGCGTTGTGCATCAGCTGGCCGCCGATCTCGTCGCCGGCCAGGCCCGAAGGCAACTGCGCCACCACGTATTGCCCGCTGGCGCTGACGGTCGGCTTGCGTTCGGCGTCCGCCAGCCCAGCCTGCGCCTGCGCCTTGCGCACGCGAGCATCGGCGGCGGCAAGCGAAGGCGAACCCTGCAGCGCTTCGGCGATCAGCGCATCGAGTTGCGGATCGCCGAGCGAACGCCACCAGTCCTGCGCCGGGAATTCGGCGGGGCTGAGCGGCGCGCCCGACAGGCTGCGGGTGAGCACGTGGTCGTCGATGGCACGTGGTGCCGCCGCGGGTTGCAGGCCGCCGGTGCTGGCGCAGGCGGCGAGCAGGGCGGTCGCGATCAGCACGGGCAGGCAACGGAGCTGGGGGAGGGAAGGGGTCATGGCTGGCGTTCGCTGCCGGTGAGGTTGGCGTGCACGTGTTCGAGCATGCGCACCAGTTCGGCGCGCTGCCCTTCGTCGAGGCCGGTCATCGCCTGCTCGCGCACGCGGTCCGCGCAAGCTTCGAGTTCGGGCCAGATCGCCTTGCCGCGGCCGGTGAGCACGATGCGCAGCGCGCGGCGGTCGGAGGGATGCGCCTCGCGTTGCACCAGCCCCATCGCTTCGAGGCGATCGAGCAGGCGTGTCATCGCCCCGGGATTCAGCTCCGCGGCCTGCGCGAGTTCGCTCGCGCTGGCGGTGCCGTAATGCAGTTTCTTCAGGGTGATGTACTGGCTGAGCGTGAGTTCATGGCCATTGGCGGCCAGCTCGCACTCCATCGCGTCGCGCAGGGCATCGCGGACCTGCCGGAACAGCAGGCCGAGCGACGAACCGCAGGCGCTCATTTCGGGGGATGGGGAAGGCATGGCGCGGCATGATGCGCGCCTCTGCAATTGTTGTCAAGGCAAATATACGATTTCGAACAAAATACCCAAGCTATTGATTCTAAACGTTTATTCCCGGTGCAACAACAGTTCGAGCACGAACTGGCTGCCGAAAAACGCCAGCAGCAGCAGGCCCATCGCGATCAGGGTCCAGCGCACGGCGATCCCCCCGCGCCAGCCCCGGCGCCAGCGCCCAAGCAGCAATCCGCCGAACACCAGCCACGACAGCAGGCTGAGCACGGTCTTGTGCACCAGGTGCTGGGCGAACAGGTTTTCGACGAACAGCACGCCGGTGAGCAGGGTCAGCGTCAGCAGCGCGAAGCCCACCGCTATCGTGCGGAACAGCAGCGTTTCGAGTTCGGTGAGCGGCGGGAACGCGCGCAGCCAGGTTTGCCGCTGGTGGCGGCGCAGGGCGCGTTCCTGCAGCCACAACATGATCGCCAGCAATGCGGCGATGGCGAGCGTGGCGTAGGCCAGCAACGCCAGCCACGCGTGCAACAACAATCGCCAGTCGAGCGGATCGGGCCGGGTCGAATGCCCGTACAGGCCGTATCCCAGCAGTACCAGGGCCGCGAGCGGGAATACCAGCACGCCCAGCGCGCGCATCCGCCCCGAGGCACCGACGATCGCGGTCAGCGCCGCCATGCCGAGTCCGACCAGCGACAGCGCGGCGAAGAAATGCAGGTCGGTATAGCCGGTGCTGCGCCAGCCGAGGTAGTGGCTCGCGCCGTGCAGCAGCAGGGCGAGGTTGGCCGGCAACAACCAGCCGCGCGAGCCCGTGCCATCGCCCCGCAACGATGCGACCAGCCAGCCGGCGGCGAGCAGGTAAAGCGCGATGGCGATGAGAACGATTGTCATCGGCGCAGTGTCGCACAAAGACCGGTCGCTATAATCCGCGTCCCGTTGCACGACCCGCATGCATGTTCGAATCCCTGACCCAGCGACTCTCCGGCACCATCGATCGCCTGCGTGGGCGTGGCCGCCTGACCGAGGAGAACATCCGCGAGGCCACCCGCGAGGTGCGCATCGCCCTGCTTGAGGCGGACGTCGCCTTGCCGGTGGTGCAGGCGCTGGTCGAGCGCATCAAGGTGCGCGCGGTCGGGCAGGAAGTGCTGAAGTCGCTGACGCCCGGCCAGGCGCTGGTCAAGGTGGTGCGCGACGAACTCGCGGCGGTGATGGGCTCGCAGGCCAGCGAACTGAACCTCAACGTGCCGGCGCCGGCGGTGGTGCTGGTGGCCGGCCTGCAGGGCGCGGGCAAGACCACCACCGTCGCCAAGCTCGCGCGCCATCTGAAAGAGAAGCGCAAGAAGAAGGTGATGGTGGTCAGCGCCGACGTCTACCGTCCGGCCGCGATCGAACAGTTGCGCACGCTGGCGCAGCAGGTGGAGGTGTCGTTCTTCCCGTCCGACGCGTCGCAGAAACCCGAAGCGATCGTGAAGGCCGCGATCGACGACGCGCGCAAGTCCTACGTCGACGTGCTGATCGTCGATACCGCCGGCCGCACCAGCATCGACGACGCGATGATGGCGGAGATCAAGGCGCTGCATGCCGCGGTGGACCCGGTCGAAACCCTGTTCGTGGTCGATTCGATGACCGGCCAGGACGCGGCGGTCACCGCGAAGCATTTCGGCGAAGCGCTGCCGCTCACCGGCGTGGTGCTGACCAAGACCGACGGCGACGCGCGCGGCGGCGCGGCGCTTTCCGTTCGTTACATCACCGGCAAGCCGATCAAGTTCGTCGGCACGGGCGAGAAGACCGACGGCCTCGACGTGTTCCATCCGGTGCGCGCGGCCGGCCGCATCCTCGACATGGGCGACGTGGTCGGCCTGGTCGAACAGGTCGAGCAGCAGGTCGACAAGGACAAGGCCGCGAAGCTCGCGGAAAAGGTCGCGAAGGGCAAAAAGTTCGACCTCAACGACCTGCGCGACCAGCTCGAGCAGATGCAGAACATGGGCGGCCTGCACGGACTCATGGACAAGTTGCCGGGCATGGGCCAGATCCCGGACCACGTGAAGAATCAGGTCACCGGCAAGGAAATCCCGCGACAGATCGCCATCATCAATTCGATGACGAAGAAGGAACGCCGCAACCCGGCGCTCATCAACGGCTCGCGGCGCGCGCGCATCGCCCGCGGCGCCGGCCTCGCGCCCGCCGACGTGAACAAGCTGATGAAGCAGTACCAGCAGATGGAAAAGATGATGGGCAAGCTGGGCCGCGGCGGCATGAAGGGCATGATGCGCGGCCTCTCCGGAATGATGGGCGGACGCGGCCAGCCCTTCCGCTGATGTCGCCGTTGCGCTGAGCATCGCGATGCGGCATTCGCATCCGCACCGGCACTACGGGCACCGCGTCGGCTGGTTGCGCGCGGCCATGCTCGGCGCCAACGACGGCATCGTCTCCATCGCCAGCCTCGTGGCCGGCATGGCCACCGCGCAATCCACGCATGCGCAGGTGCTGCTGGCGGGCATCGCCGGCCTCGCCGGCGGTGCGTTGTCGATGGCCGCGGGCGAATACGTCTCGGTCAGTTCGCAGGCGGACACGCAGGCCGCCGACATCGCCACCGAACGGCGCGCGCTGCGCGAAGACCCCGATTACGAGCACCGCGAGCTCGCCGACATCTATGTCGAACGCGGCCTCGATCGCGAGCTCGCCGAACGGGTCGCCGCGCAACTGACCGCGCACGATGCCTTGGCCGCGCACGCGCGAGACGAACTCGGCATCACCGAATCCGCGCGCGCCCGGCCGGTGCAGGCGGCGCTGGCGTCCGCGGCTTCGTTCGCGCTGGGTGGCGCGTTGCCGCTGGCGGTGGCTGCCTTGGTCACGGGCCAGGCGATGCTGGCGAGCGTGGCCGCGATCTCGCTTGCGTGCCTCGCCGCGCTCGGCGCCATCGGCGCGCGCCTCGGCGGCGCCTCGCCATGGCGAGGCGCCGCGCGCGTGGTCGCTTGGAGCATCCTCGCGATGGCCGTCACTGCAGGTATTGGCCACGTGTTCGGGGTCGCGACGACGGCCTGACGCGGCGGGATCGGTTACGCTGCGGGGACGGCGCGTGGGGACGCGCCACAGGCATATACAGGGGATCGCATGCAGGACGAAACGACCGCGGCCGCGGCAACGGGACGCGTTGCGCCCGAACCGCAGCAAACCGTCGCGCACCGCGCGGAATTCCACGGCACGACCGGCGAATACTTCGGCATATGGTTCGTCAACTTGCTGCTCGGTATTGCCACGCTCGGCATCTACTCGGCCTGGGCCAAGGTGCGCAGCGAACGGTACTTCTACGGCAATACGCGCCTCGCGGGCAGCAGCTTCGAATACACCGCGTCGCCGATCGCCATCCTCAAGGGCCGGTTGATCGCCTACGCATTCGTGATTGCGCTGGGCCTGAGCGCGAAGTTCGTGCTGCCGCTGTACATCGTGCTGATCCTGGCGCTGGTATTCATGCTGCCCGCGCTGCTGACGTGGACCTTGCGCTTCCGTGCACGCAATTCCGCATGGCGCGGCATCGCCTTCCATTTCGATCGCCGGGTTGGCGAGGCCTATCCGCCCTACCTGTTCTGGGGATGGCTGGTCAGCCTGACGATGACCTTGGTGTATCCCTTGATGAAACAGCGCCAGCACGCCTTCCTGGTGGAAGGGCACCGTTACGGCAAGGATCGGTTCGGCTACGCCGGCGATACCGGCGAGTACTACAAGCCCTATGGCTGGGGCGCGCTGGCGGGCGTGGTGTTGTTCATCGCCTATATCGCCGGGATCGTCGTGGCGGTCGCCGGAGCCAAGAAAGGACAGCCGGGACAGATGCATGTGGCCATGTACGTCGTGGTGGCCTTGTTCTATCTCGGGTTCCTCGGGATCGGCGCTTTCCTGCGCACCCGCTACACCAACCTGATGTGGAACAGCAGCTGGCTCGGGCCGCACCGCTTCCGTTCCACGCTGCGCGCGCGCGACGTGCTCTGGCTGTATGCCAGCAACATCGTCGCGGTGCTTTGCACGATCGGATTGGCGCTGCCGTGGGCGCGGATCAGGCTGGCGAAATACCGGGCCGGGCATTTCGAGCTGCTCGCCAGCGGCAGCATCGACCAGTTCATCGCCGACCAGGACCGCCAGTACGGCGCGCGCTCCTCGGAACTGGTGGATGCGCTCGACCTGGGCATGGACATCGGCCTTTGAGCGAACTGCGCGGCCTTTGGTTCGACGGCCGTTCCAGTCGCGGCCGCGAGGTGTCGCTCGAACGCGAGGACGATTCGCTGCGCCTGCGCACAGGCGACGGCCGCGAAGAGCGCTGGCCATTGCGCGAGGTTGCGTTGAACCCGCGGCTCGGCAATACACCGCGCATCCTGCGCCGCGAAGGGCATGGCCAGGTGGAGTGTCCCGACGCGCCGGAACTGGCGCAATGGTTCCCGGTTCCGCCCAGCCGGATCGAGGCCGCCGCGGACTGGCTCGAACGGCGTCGGCTGGCGATCGCGTTCTCGGCCGCGGCAGTGGTCGTGCTCACCCTGGCTTTCGTGCGTTTCGGCGTGCCGTGGATGGCGCTGCGCATCGCCGAGCACATGCCGGCCGCGGTCGAACGCCAGCTCAGCGACCAGGTCGTGGCCGTGCTCGAACGCACGCACCTGCATGCCAGCAGGTTGCCCGCGACGCGGCAGCGCGCATTGCAGGCCGGGTTCGCGGCACTGGTGCGAGGCGAACCGCGGGCCGGGCAGATGCGCCTCCTGGTGGTGGATGCGCCGGCGATCGGACCGAACGCCTTCACCCTGCCGGATGGACGCATTTACCTCACCGACCAACTCGTCGCGCTGGCGAAATCCGACGACGAAGTGATGGCGGTGCTCGCCCACGAAGCCGGCCACCACGTGCATCGACACGCGATCCGGCAGGCGATCGAAAGTTCGTCCGTATTCCTCGCCGCCGGATTGATGTTCGGCGACGTCTCCGGGTCTTCACTGGCGGCCTCGGTTCCGGCGGTGTTGCTGGGGAACGGATTCTCTCGGGGCCACGAACAAGAGGCCGATGCCTACGCCTTCGCCTTGTTGCGCCGGCGCGGCAAGTCGCCGGCGGCGTTCGCACGGATCCTGCGGCGGCTGGCCGACACGCATCCCGAGGGTTCGGCCGAGGGACTGGCCGGATATCTCTCGACCCATCCTTCGACCCGGGCCCGGATCGAGGCGGCGGAACGGGCCGGGAAAGCAGGGGGAGGGTGAAGCTTCTCCCAAGCGGATCAATGGGATACAATTACCGGCTTACCCGGCCACCCTGGCCGCTGGGCAACACCGAGAAAGCACCATGGTCAAGATCCGCCTTACCCGCGGCGGCGCCAAGAAGCGCCCCTTCTACCACGTCATCGTCACCGACCAGCGCTCCGCGCGCGACGGTCGCAACATCGAGCGCGTGGGCTACTACAACCCCGTCGCCTCGGGCAACGACAAGCCGTACGAGCTGAATGTCGAGCGCATGCAGCACTGGATCGGCCTCGGCGCGCAGATGAGCGAGAAGGTCGCGGACCTGTACAAGCAGGCTTCCAAGGCCGCTTGATCGCACGGCCGCCTGATGCAGGCGGCATCGATTCGATGAACGCACCGGACGCCGGCCAGCGGATGATCACCGTCGGCCGCCTGCACGGTGCGTTCGGCGTGCGCGGCGAACTCAAGCTGGAATCGTTCACCGTCCCGGAGAACGCGATCCTGCGTTACCAGCCGTGGACCTTGCGCGATGCGCAGGGACGGGAGCGCCTGGTCGAAGGCGTGCGCGGGCGCGGCGGCGCAAAGGGACTGGTCGCGACGATTCCCGGCATCGAAGGCCGCGACGCGGCCGAAGCCTCGCACGGGACCGAGGTGCTGGTACCGCGTTCGGCCTTGCCGCCGCCGGGCCCCGGCGAGTACTACTGGGTCGACCTCGAAGGCCTGCGCGTGGTGAACGTCGAAGGCGTGGAGTTCGGCACGGTCTCGCACCTGTTTTCCACCGGCGCGAACGACGTACTGGTCGCCCGCGGCGAGCGCGAACGCATGGTTCCCTTCGTCGAACCCGATTACATCCGTTCGGTCGATTTCGAAGCCGGCGTGGTCACGGTCGACTGGGACGCGGATTTCTAGGGCTAGCGGATAGAAGTGAGGATTGGGCAATTGGTTTAGGCTCCCACTCGTTCCTCACTCCTCCACACTCACTACTCGCTTCATGCGCTTCGACATCGTCAGCCTGTTCCCCGAATTCGTCGCCCAGCTCGCCGCGCACGGCGTGGTCGGGCGCGCGGGCGAGCGCGGCCTGCTGTCGATCCACGGCTGGAACCCGCGCGACTACGCCGAAGGCAATTACCGTCGCGTCGACGATCGTCCGTTAGGCGGCGGGCCAGGCATGGTGATGCTGGTCGATCCGCTGCGCGCGGCGATCCGCGCGGCGCGCGAAGCGGATTCGACACCGGCGAAAGTCGTCCACCTCAGCCCGCAGGGCGCCCGGCTCACCCAGGCCAAGGTGCGCGAACTGGCTGCACAGCCACGGCTGGTCCTGCTTTGCGGCCGCTACGAGGGCGTCGACGAACGCCTGCTGCAGGCCGAGGTCGACGAGGAACTCTCCATCGGCGACTACGTCCTGTCCGGTGGGGAGCTGGCCGCGGCGGTGCTCGTCGATGCCGTGGCGCGGTTGCAGGAGGGTGCGCTGAACGATGCCGATTCGGCCGAGCAGGACAGTTTCGGCGCCGACGGCCTGCTCGATTGCCCGCACTACACCCGCCCGGTCGAGCACGAACTGGGGCAGGTGCCGGAAGTGCTGCTGTCCGGCAACCACGCCGAAATCGCCCGCTGGCGGCGGATGCAGGCGCTGGGCCGGACCTGGCTGCGGCGCCCGGACCTGCTGGACGAGGCGGGGCTGTCGAAACAGGACCGGGCCCTGCTGGAGGCCTTCCGCGCCGCCAAGGGGCAGGGCGATCCCGCCTAAGCGCTGGCCCCACAAGGAAAAAATGCCGCTATAATGAGCGGCTTCGTTCCACCAGCCAGGACGCGGGTCCACGTGCACTCGCGCCGACAACCACACCAACAGGCAACGCCATGAAGACTCCGTCGATCCACACCCTCGTCCAGGATTTCGAGACCGCCCAGGCCGGTCGCAAGCTGCCCGACTTCGGTCCCGGCGACACCGTCGTCGTCAACGTGAAGGTCAAGGAAGGCAACCGCGAACGCGTGCAGGCCTACGAAGGCGTCGTGATCGGCAAGAAGAACGCGGGCCTGAACTCCGCCTTCACCGTGCGCAAGATCTCGCACGGCTTCGGCGTCGAGCGCGTGTTCCAGACCCACAGCGCGGCGATCGATTCGGTGCAGGTCAAGCGCCGCGGCGACGTGCGTGCGGGCAAGCTGTACTACCTGCGCGGCCTCGAGGGCAAGAAGGCGCGCATCAAGGAAGACCTGGCCGGCAACGCCAAGGCCAAGGCCGCTGCCGCGGCGGCTGCCGCCGCCGCCGAGTAAGCGCGTTTCGATGCGCTGCCTGCAACGGCCGCCTCCGGGCGGCCGTTTGCATTCGCGGGATCGTGGATGACGAAGCAGGACGACATCGCCGCCAGCATCCGCCTCGACCTCTGGCTGTGGGCCGCGCGTTTCTTCAGGACCCGCGCATTGGCGAAGCAGGCCATCGACACCGGCAAGGTCGAGGTCGGCGGCCAGCGCGTGAAGCCCTCGCGCGGCGTGCGCATCGGCGATGCGCTGGTGGTGATGCGCGGGGAAGAACGCTTCGAAGTCGAGGTGCTCGCGCTCAGCGACGTGCGCGGCCCGGCAAGCGCGGCGCAAGCCCTGTATCGCGAATCGGAAGCGTCGATGCTCGCACGCGAGCAACTGCGTGCGCTGCGCATCGCCGAACGCACGGGTTATCGCGCGCCGGAAACGAAACCGGACAAGCGCGCGCGGCGCCTGATCCGCGCGCTGGGCGACATCGATGCCGGCTGATCGCGGCGCCGGAAACTGGTTGCGTTCCCGCTTGCGGCGCCCGGCGCGATTGCTGCCCCTGATCGTCGCCTGTGCGCTCTTCATCGAGAACATGGACTCGACTGTCATCTCGACGTCGCTGCCGGCGATCGCGCGCGACCTCGGCACCGAACCGATCGCGCTCAAGCTCGCGCTGACCACCTACCTGTTGTCCTTGGCGGTGTTCATCCCGGTCAGCGGCTGGGTCGCGGACCGCTTCGGCGCGCGCCGCACCTTCGCCTGCGCGATCGGCGTGTTCCTGGTCGGTTCGCTCGCATGCGCGGCGAGTGGTTCGCTGGCCACGCTGGTCGCTGCGCGATTCCTGCAGGGCATGGGCGGGGCGATGATGGTTCCGGTCGGGCGCCTGGTGATCTTGCGCACCGTGCCGAAGAACGAACTGGTGCAGGCGCTGAGCTGGCTGACGATCCCGGCGCTGGTCGGGCCGGTGGTCGGCCCGCCGCTCGGAGGTTTCATCACCACCTATTTCGACTGGCGCTGGATTTTCCTGATCAACCTGCCGATGGGCGCGCTCGGCATCGCGCTCGGGTTGCGCTACATCCCGGCGCTGAAGGAACCGGCGTCGCCGCTCGACTGGCGCGGCTTCCTGCTCTCGGGACTCGGCCTCGCGACGGCGATGTTCGGATTCTCCACGCTCGGGCGCCACCTGCTGCCGGCATGGATCGCGGCGACCGCGCTCGTCGCCGGCGTCGCGTTGCTCGCGGCCTACGTCGTGCACGCGCGGCGATTCGCGGCGCCGTTGCTCGATCTCGGCCTGTTCCGGCTCGCGACCTACCGCAGCGGCATCCTCGGCGGTTCGCTGTTCCGCATCGGCGTCGGCGCGATCCCGTTCCTGCTGCCGCTGATGCTGCAGGTCGGCTTCGGGCTGAGTCCGTTGCAATCGGGGTTGCTCACCTTCGCGTCCGCAGTCGGATCGATGTTCATGAAGACCCTGGCCGCGCGCATCATCAAGCGCTACGGCTTCCGCCGCGTGCTGCTGGCGAATGCCTTCGTCGCCTCGGCGATGCTTGCGGCCTACGGCCTGTTCCGCCCGGGCACGCCGCACCTCGTGGTGCTGGCGGTGCTGCTCGTCAGCGGCTGTTTCCGTTCGCTGCAGTTCACCGGCCTCAACGCGATCAGTTACGCGGAAGTCGATGCGGCGCGGATGGGGCAGGCGAGCAGCATGGCGGGGATGATGCAGCAGTTGTCGCTGAGCCTGGGCGTCGCGATCGGCGGCTACGCGCTGGAAGCCACTGGCTGGCTGCGCGATCGCCCGCCGATGGACGTGCACAACTTCTACATCGCGTTCGCCGTGGTCGCGCTGCTGTCGGCGAGTTCGGCGTGGATGATGTGGAAACTGCCGCGCAACGCCGGCGCGGAAATGGCCGGGCGCGCGAAGCCCGGCGGAGAAATCGTCGAACCGAAACCGGCGCAGCGGCCGGCGACGTGAGATTGCATCGTCGCGTCGTGCGTCGACGCGACGATGGTGCATCGATCAGCTGCGCTGGCCGCCGCCGAGGATGCCGCCCAGGAGTCCACCCAGTCCGCCGGCGTTGCCGCCGCCGAGCACCTGTCCGAGCAGGTCGCCGAGGCCGCCGCCCTGCTGTTGTTGGCCGATCTGTTCGACTTCGCGGCCGAGGATGTCGCCCAACCCCTGCGGATTGGAATCCTGCGTCGCGACCTGCTGTTGCTGCTGGCCGCCGAACATGTGGTTGGCGAGGTAGGCCATCACGATCGGCGCGAGGATGCGCAGCAGCATCTGGGTCTTGTCGCTGCCGAGGCCGGTGGCCTGGCCGAGGCCCTGCGTGGCCTGCTGCTGCTGGCCCCCGAAGATGTGGCCGAGCATGCGCCCGAGGCTGTCGTCCTGGCTGCCGCCGGCACCGCCCATCGCACCGCCAAGGACGGAACCGAGCACGCCGGCGATGTCGCCGCCGGAACCGGAGTGGTCCTGCAGTGCGCCGAACAGCGCCTGCGCGCCCTGCGGCTGGCTGGCGTTGTTGCCGAGCGCACCGATCAGCAGCGGCAATGCGCTGGCGATGGCGCCTTGCGCCTGCGACGGCGACACGCCGAGTTGTTGCGCGATGTCTCGCACCGGCGCGCCTGCGAGTTGCGCGGCGAGTCCCTGGGTCAGGCTGGTCATGCGTGTTCCTTGTGCGATGGGTGGAAGCGCCGTTCCCGGCGCCGAACCGCTAGCGTATCGCCAATGGGGCGTCCTGCGTGAAGGCCCCCGGAAAGGGAAACGCCGGCTTGCGCCGGCGTTTCCGTCTCGTTCCGCGGGCGGGATCAGCCGCGCAGGTCGAAGCGGTCGAGGTCCATCACCTTCGCCCAGGCGGCGGCGAAGTCCCGCGCGAACTTCTGCTTGCCGTCGCTGCTGGCATAGACCTCGGACAGCGCGCGCAGCACCGAGTTGGAGCCGAACACCAGGTCCACGCGGGTGGCGGTCCACTTCGCCTTGCCGGTCTTGCGGTCGCGGCCTTCGTAGCCGTTGCGCCCGGTCGGCTTCCATTCCGTGCCCATGTCGAGCAGGTTGACGAAGAAGTCGTTGCTCAGCGTGCCGACCTTGTCGGTGAACACGCCGTCCTTCGAACCGCCGCTGTTCGCGCCGAGCACGCGCAGGCCGCCGACCAGCGCGGTCATTTCCGGCGCGGTGAGCGTGAGCAACTGTGCCTTGTCCACCAGCAGGTGTTCGGCCGGCACCGCCGAGGGCGCCTTGAGGAAATTGCGGAAGCCATCGGCGAACGGCTCCAGCGGCGCGAACGAATCCGCATCGGTCTGGTCCGCGCGCGCATCGGTGCGGCCGGGCGAGAACGGCACCTCGAGCGCGATGCCGCCGTCCTTCGCCGCCTTCTCGATCGCGGCGTTGCCGCCGAGCACGATCAGGTCGGCCAGCGAGACCTTCTTGCCGCCGGATGCGGACTTGTCGAAATCCGACTTCACGCCTTCCAGCGCAGCGAGCACCTTCGCCAGCCGCGCCGGATCGTTCGCCGCCCAGTCCTTCTGCGGTGCGAGCCGCACGCGCGCGCCGTTGGCGCCGCCGCGCTTGTCGCCGCCGCGGAAGGTCGAGGCCGAAGCCCACGCCGCGGACACCAGGTCGGACACCGGCGTGCCGGTGGCGAGGATCTTCTGCTTCAGCGCGGCGATGTCGCCGGCATCGATGGCCGTGCCTTCCGCCTTCGGCAACGGGTCCTGCCAGATCAGTTCTTCCTTCGGCACTTCCGGGCCGAGGTAGCGCGAACGCGGGCCCATGTCGCGGTGGGTCAGCTTGAACCAGGCGCGCGCGAAGGCATCGGCGAAGGCCTGCGGGTTCTCGAGGAATCGCTTCGAGATCGGCCCGTAGATCGGGTCGAAGCGCAGCGACAGGTCGGTGGTCAGCATCTTCGGGCGATGCTTCTTCGAGGCATCGTGCGCGTCGGGCACGTCCTCGGGCGCGTCCTTGGCGACCCACTGCTGCGCGCCGGCCGGCGATTTCTCCAGTTCCCATTCGAAGCCGAACAGGTTCTCGAAGAACTTGTTGCTCCACAGCGCCGGTGTCTGCGTCCAGATCACTTCCAGGCCGGAAGTGATCGTGTCGCCGCCATGGCCCTTGCCGTGCTTGTTGTGCCAGCCGAAGCCCTGCAGTTCCAGGTCGGCCGCTTCCGGTTCCACGCCGACGTTCTCAGCGCTGGCCGCGCCGTGGGTCTTGCCGAAGCTGTGCCCGCCGGCGATCAGCGCCACGGTTTCCTCGTCGTCCATCGCCATGCGGCCGAAGGTGTCGCGGATGTCCTTGGCGGCGAGCAGCGGATCGGGATTGCCGTCCGGGCCTTCCGGATTCACGTAGATCAGGCCCATCTGCACGGCGGCGAGCGGGTTCTCGAGGTCGCGCGAATGCTTCACCTTGCTGTCGTCGTCCTTGACCAGCACGCCATGTTTCTCTTCGACGCCGGGCGAACCGCGCGAATAACGCACGTCGCCGCCCAGCCATTTGCTTTCCGCGCCCCAGTACACGTCGTTGTCCGGTTCCCACACGTCCTCGCGGCCGGCGGCGAAACCGAAGGTGCGGAAGCCCATGGTTTCCAGCGCGACGTTGCCGGCCAGGAGCATCAGGTCGGCCCAGGAAATTCCCTGCCCGTACTTCTGCTTGACCGGCCACAGCAGGCGCCGCGCCTTGTCGAGGCTGACGTTGTCCGGCCAGCTGTTGAGCGGGGCGAAGCGCTGCTGGCCGCGACCGCCGCCGCCGCGACCGTCGCCGATGCGGTAGGTGCCGGCGCTGTGCCAGGCCATGCGGATGAACAGGCCGCCGTAATGGCCGAAGTCGGCGGGCCACCAGTCCTGCGAATCGGTCATCAGGTCGCGCAGGTCCTTCTTCAGCGCGTGGTAGTCGAGCTTGTTGAACTCAGCGGCGTAATCGAACTCGCCGCCGAGCGGATTGGAACGCTCCGAGTGCTGGTTGAGCAGGTCGAGCCGCAACTGCTGCGGCCACCAGTCCTTGTTGGTGGTGCCGCCGCCCGCTGCGCTGTGGAACGGACATTTCGCTTCGTTCGTCATGGCTGGCCTCGCTCGGTTGGCTGGGATGGACCTATCCATCGTACGCAGCGCATCGTTAAAGAAAAATCGAATGATGCGAACGATTCGATAGCGAACGGCTATCGATCGATGCGGCCGCGGGTTACAGCGCCGATGGCGCGAGGGATCAGGACAGCGACTTGAGCCGGTACAGCGCTTCCAGCGCCTGCTTGGGCGTGAGTTCGTCCGGCTCGATGCCGGCGAGCGCATCCAGCGCGGCGGATGCGGGCGCGAACAGGCCGATCTGCCGTGGCTGGTCCAGCGATTGCGCGGTCATCGGCGCCGAAGGCGCGTCGCGGTGCGCTTCCAGTTCCGCCAGCCGCGCGCGTGCCTGCCGCACCACGGATTTCGGCAGGCCGGCGAGCGCGGCGACCTGCAAGCCGAAACTGCGATCGGCCGGGCCGTCCTTGACCGCATGCATGAACACCAGGGTTTCGTGGCCGTGCGCGTCGCGATGCTCGACCGCGTCGAGGTGCACGTTGGCGATGCCGCTGCCGGGTTCGGCCAGCGCGGTCAGTTCGAAATAGTGCGTCGCGAACAGCGTGTAGCTGCGATTGTTCGCGGCGAGGTGGCGCGCGCAGGCATCGGCCAGCGCGAGGCCGTCGTAGGTCGATGTGCCGCGCCCGATTTCGTCCATCAGCACCAGCGATTCCGAAGTCGCGTGGTGCAGGATGTAGCTGGTTTCGGCCATTTCCACCATGAAGGTGGATTGCCCGCGGGCGAGGTCGTCGCCGGCGCCGATGCGGGTGAGGATGCGGTCGATCGGGCCGATGTTCGCGTTCGAAGCCGGCACGAAGCTGCCGATGTGGGCGAGCAGCACGATCAGCGCGTTCTGGCGCATGTAGGTGCTCTTGCCGCCCATGTTCGGGCCGGTGATCACCAGCATCCGCGTCGCCTCGTCCAATGCGAGGTTGTTGGGCGTGAACGGCTCGTCGCGCAGCGCTTCCACCACAGGATGGCGGCCGCCATCGATGCGCAGGCCGGGTTCGTCGGAAAGCGTCGGCCGTACCCAGTCCAGCGCCTGCGCGCGTTCGGCGAAACAGGCGAGCACGTCGAGTTCGCTCAATGCCGATGCGCAGCGCTTCAGCGATTCGAGGTCGGAATTCAGTTCATCGAGCAGCGCGTCGTACAGCAGTTTCTCGCGCGACAGCGCGCGTTCGCGAGCGGACAGCACCTTGTCCTCGAACGATTTCAGTTCCTCGGTGATGTAACGCTCGGCGCCGGTCAGGGTCTGCCGGCGCGAATAATGCGTCGGCGCCTTGTCGCTCTGGCCCTTGCTGATCTCGATGTAATAGCCGTGCACGCGGTTGTAGCCGACCTTCAGCGTCGGGATGCCGGTCGCGGCCTTCTCGCGCGCCTCGAGCTCGACCAGGAACCGGTCGGCGTTCGTCGACAGCGCGCGCAGTTCGTCGAGTTCGGCATCGTAGCCTTCGGCAAAGACACCGCCGTCGCGCGCCATGAGCGGCGGTTGCGGCACGATGGCGCGGGCGAGCAATGCGGCGTGTTCCGCGTGCTCGCCGAGTTCTTTCGCGAGTTCCGCCAATCGCGGCGAATCGAGCGGCGACAGCGTTTCGCGCAATGCGGGCAGCAGGTTCAACGCATCGCGCAGGGTCGAGAGGTCGCGCGGGCGCGCGCTGCGCAATGCGATGCGCGCGAGGATACGCTCGACATCGCCGAAGGCGCGGAACGCTTCGCGCAATTCCGACTCCGCGCCATTCGCCAGGGTCGCCACCGCCTGGTGGCGCGCGCGCAGCACGCCGCGCTCGCGCAACGGTCGGTGCAGCCAGCGCCGCAACAGGCGCCCGCCCATCGGGGTGATGGTCGAATCCAGCACGCCGAGCAGGGTCGCGTTCGCATCCCCGTCGATGCGCGTGTCGAGTTCGAGATGGCGGCGCGTGGCCGCGTTCATCGCGATCGCGCCGTCGCTGGCTTCGAACGCGATCGCGGTCAGGTGCGGAAGCCGCTGCTTCTGCGTTTCCTCCACGTAACCGAGCAGCGCGCCGGCGGCGGCGATGGCCAGCGGCTTGTCGTCGATGCCGAAGGCGGTGAGGTCGTGCACGCCGAAGAACTGCAGCAGTTGCCGGCGGCCGGAATCGCTATCGAACAGCCACGGTGCGCGCCGGCGCATCCCGTTGCGTTCAATGAGGAACCCCGGCCAGCCTTCCTCGTCCGGCACCAGCGTTTCCGCCGGTTGCAGCCGCGCGAGTTCGGCTTCCAGCGCGTCCTCGTTCGCGACTTCGTTGACCAGGAAACGCCCGGCGGCGAGGTCCGCCCACGCGATTCCGTAACCGTTCTTGCCGCGCGACACCGCGAGCAGCAGGGTGTCGCGGCGATCTTGCAACAACGCCTCGTCGGTCACCGTGCCCGGGGTGACGATGCGCACCACCTTGCGTTCGACCAGGCCCTTGCTCGCGGCCGGATCGCCGATCTGTTCGCAGATCGCCACCGATTCGCCCAATGCGACGAGCCGCGCGAGGTAACCCTCGCAGGCATGGTGCGGAACGCCGGCCATCGGGATCGGTGCGCCGGCCGACGATCCGCGTTGGGTCAGGGTGATGTCGAGCAGCTTCGCCGCCTTGCGCGCGTCGTCGTAGAACAGTTCGTAGAAATCGCCCATGCGGAAGAACAGCAGCACGTCCGGATGTTCCGCCTTGGCGGCGAAATACTGCTTCATCAATGGTGTTATTTGCGGGGCCGATTCTATTTCTTTTGTATTCAATGGCTTATGTGGTTTTTGGAGCAGGACGGCTTGCTCAAAATCATTATCGGGGTATGCCTCTGCCTGGCAAGAAATTCCCGCGCTGGAACAATAGCTTACGCGATTTTCAGCGATCCTTTGGTAGCGCGTGTGGAGGCTAAAAACAGGCTTTTCGTAGCTCTGAAGTGTCCATATGGCGCCCATAAGGTTCGCTCACATTTGCGCATTTCCTTTATGGACACCACGCGATCTAGGGAGGTTGCGCGAGCATGCGAACGTATTTGAATGCCTTGGTCCGCGCAGGTGTGATGGTCGCCATTGGCACATTCGGCGATGACGCGATCTAGTTTCGAGGTCCATGCTTCAACTGGCAGATTTCGACCCTAAGCGGTCACAGAATTTCGGAAACCCGCTTCGCTGTGACCTTCGCCGAAGCTGGATTCTGGCCGGTTATTAGGCGGCCATCGACGACAGCATTCGGGACGAACGGCAGGAACGCCTTCTCGTACTTTGCGCCGCGTCGCTTCATCTCGTTTTCGGCGTTGTACGGCATGTCCTTCGCAACGCCAGCCAGGATTTCCTCCCGCCAGGAAAAGCCGGTGACCTTGCGCCCGGCAACCAGTAGCGAACCATCGGACAGCTTTGTGTTCAGCAGTCCGCAATAACCGTGGCAGACGGCAGACACGATGCCGCCGCGTTCCCATATCGAGCGGGTGATGGCTTGCAGGCCCTCAGAATTCGGGAAGTCCCACATTACGGCATGTCCGCCGGTGAAGTAGATCGCGTCGAAGTCCGCCGGATCGACCTCGTCGGGGCGAGCGGTGTTCGACAGCAGGGCCATCCGCTTCTTATCCGTGAGCCACGCTTTCGCGGAGGCGTCCAGCAGTGGCCATTTGAGGGCGCGAGGCTCCAAGGGCGAGACGCCACCCTTCGGGCTCATGATGCGTTGCTCATAACCCCGCTCCTCAAAATGGTCATAGGCATGGGTCAGCTCCGACAGCCACAAGCCGGTCGGGTGCGCCGGATCATCGAAATGGGCCACATTGCTGACGACGTGCAGGATGCGTCGGGTCATGGATGGAAATTCCTCGTCGTGGTCGTTATCGGCAACCGCCCCTTGTTGCCGCTGAGTCTCCAGTTCACACCATAAGATTCAACTTGACTTAAAGGTCAAGCCCCCGACCTATGAACGTGCGGGCTTACGCTTCGTCGAGACGACACCCTTGCCACGAAGTCGGTCCATCAACCGCTTCTTGTTGTCCGCACATGCAATGCCTTCGGGCCGGTCCTCAATGCTCTCGATCGCGATCAGCAGTCGCGACTTGTTTTCATTGAGGCGCTTTTGCAGCGTATCGATCTCGGCCACCTTGGCCTTCAAGGCGTCCAGCAGTTCCTGATGATCCCAACTGCCCTCACCTAGCGGTAGTAGATGTCGAACCTGTTCCAGTGAAAAACCCGCGCTTTGGGCGCTATCGATAATCTCCAGGATCACCGCCGCCTCTTGTGGGTAAGTGCGGTAACCATTCGCTTGTCGAGCAACGGACTTGATCAGTCCGGCTTTTTCGTAAAAGCGGATGCGGGACGCCGTCAGGCCTGTGAGCCTGGAAAGCTCTCCAATCTTCATGTGAATGTGCTTCCGTGAGGTGTTGACATTAAAGCTAACTTTAAGCTTATGGTGCAGAGCCGGTCAAACGGGAATGCCCTCGCTCCGTTGCAGCCGACCGCACCACTTCATCACCTCCCGGCACTCAAGGAGACCAACGTATGGCTACCGTGACAACGAAAGACGGCGTCGAAATCTTCTACAAGGACTGGGGTCCGCGCGATGCCCAGGTCATCCATTTCCACCACGGCTGGCCGCTCAGTTCCGACGACTGGGACGCACAGATGCTGTTCTTCGTGGGCAAGGGCTACAGGGTCGTCGCGCACGACCGTCGCGGCCACGGCCGCTCCAGCCAGGTGTGGGACGGCCATGACATGGATCACTACGCCGACGACACGGCTGCGGTGGTCGAGAAACTCGGCACCCACGGCGCGATGCACGTTGGGCATTCGACCGGCGGCGGCCAGGTGGTGCGCTACATCGCGCGTCACGGGCAGGACAAGGTATCGAAGGCCGTGCTCATCAGCGCCGTACCTCCGCTGATGGTCAAGACCGCAAGCAACCCGGGCGGAACGCCCAAGGAAGTCTTCGACAACTTCCAGAAGCAAGTCGCCGAGAACCGGGCGCAGTTCTATTACGACGTTCCCGCAGGTCCCTTCTATGGATACAACCGTCCCGGTGCCAAACCGTCGGAAGGAGTGATCTGGAATTGGTGGCGCCAAGGCATGATGGGCGGCGCCAAGGCCCAGTACGACGGCATCGTCGCGTTCTCGCAGACTGATTTCACCGAGGACTTGAAGGGCATCACCATCCCTGTGCTCGTCATCCATGGCGACGACGACCAGGTGGTGCCCTACGCCGACTCGAGCGTGTTGTCGGCGAAGCTCGTCAAGAACGGCACGCTGAAGACCTACAAGGGCGCACCGCACGGCATTCCGACCACGCACGCCGATCAGGTCAATGCCGATTTGCTGGCGTTCCTCCAACAGAAATAATCGAAGTCGACACGAAGAACACGCCCCGCGCTGGTTGCGGGGCGTGTGCTGAGAAACAAGGGAAACAATGCAAACGATATTGGGCGCGAACGGCCAGATCGCCGTGGAACTGGCGCGTGAATTGAACCGCAACTACACCAGTGACTTGCGCTTGGTGAGCAGGAATCCGCGCAAGGTCAACGCCACCGATACCCTGCTGGCGGCCGATTTGCTTGATGCCGGGCAGACCGCAAAGGCGGTCGAGGGCAGCAGCATTGTCTATTTCACGGCAGGCCTGCCGCCAGACACCGAGTTGTGGGAGAAGCAGTTCCCAACGATGCTCAAGAATGCCCTCGACGCAGCCCGTGCTACGGGCGCGAAGTTCGCCTACTTCGACAATACTTACATGTACCCGCAGGATGCCCGGCTGCTGACGGAAAGCACCGAGTTTGCGCCGGTTGGACGGAAAGGGCGTGTCCGTGCGCGCATGGCCACAATGGTGCTGGAGGAAATGGCGCGCGGCGAGATCCCGGTGCTCATTGGTCGCGCGCCTGAGTTCTACGGCCCAGGCAAGACCCAGAGTTTCACGAATGCGCTCGTGACGGACAAGTTGAAAGAGGGGAAGAAACCCCGTGTTCCGGTCCGCGACGATACGCGCCGCACGCTGGTCTGGACGCCTGATGCAAGCCGCGGGCTGGCCAAGCTCGGGAATACGCCAGACGCATACGGACAGACCTGGCATCTGCCCTGCTGCGATGACCGACAGACGTACAAGCAATTCGTCACGATGGCCAGCCAAGTCTTCGGGCGCGAGCCGTCCTATGCAGTCATCGGCAAGTGGGCGCTGACCGCCGCCGGGCTGTTCTCGAGGCAGGTGCGCGAGATCAGGGAACTGCTGCCCCGCTATGAGCAGGACAACCTTTTCGATTCCACGAAGTTCAAGCGCCGGTTCCCCGAGTTCAAGGTCACGACTTATCGAGAGGGCCTGGAGCTGATCCGGCAGGAAACGTCAGGCAAGTAGATACTTCGGCGCTTGCCTGATGGGCACCTAGACGATCTGCAGAGGCCCTGATCCGGGCAGGTGCGTTACCAGATCGGCACCCATCAGTCTGGCCGGCGTGTAGGCGCCGCCTGCGGGCCGGACCGTCATCAGGTGGTCGACCACGGCCAGCGAGCCGGTGATGGTCAGGCTGTAGCCGTTGGTGGTGCGGATGCGCGCGGTCCTTTTGTCGCCACGACTGTTGATGGCTTCGCCCCAGACGAAGGTGGGCATCTGCGCGCGCTTTTCCTCGCTTGGGCCCTTCACCGTCTTGCCGATATGCGCCTTGATCAGCTTCTGGACCCACGTGAGCCCCAGCAGCGGTCGGACATGGTTGGCGCGCCTGGCGCTTGCGATCATGCGGGGCGAGCCGGGGATGAACACCTTGATGTTCGGAATGCCGGTGGTGTGGTAGGCGGTGGACACGTCGCCCCAAGGGATCGTCATCGCCTCCTTCTTGCCGTCGCCGAAGTCGATGCGGCGCACCTCGTAGGCCAGCGGCACGGTGACGATCTTCCCGTCGCGCCGCACCTTGCCGCCTTGGGCCAGCCCCTCGACCGAGGTCTTGGCGGTGCCGGGCGAGAAGCCCGAGCGCGAGTCGAAGCCCAATGCGAGATGCGTCGCATCCGGCAGCGCCTCTTTCAGCGCGGCGGCCACGCAGTCGGTGGGGATGACGTCGAAGCCCACGCCGGGACAGATCACCACGCCGGCGTTCCTTGCGCGGGCATCGAGCAACTGCGCGTGCTCGAACACGGCGATCTCGCCGGTGATGTCCAGGTAATGCGCGCGGGCGCGCAGGCACGCATCCATCATCGGCGCAGCAGTGGCCGAGAATGGACCGGCGCAGTTCAAGACCAGTGTATGGCCCTGGATCTGCTCAGCGAGCACTGCCGCGTCGTCGAGGCCGAAAACACGAGCCTCCAGCCCCAGCTCGCGTGCCAGCGCCTCGACGCTTTCGCGCCTGCGACCCGCCAGCACCGGCTTTAGCCCGCGCTTAGCCGCCTCGCGGGCGATCAGTTCCCCGGTATAGCCATTCGCGCCATAGATCATCCAGGGTGCGCGCTCGGGACTGCCGCTTTGCTCGCTCATCAAATCGGTCCTGTTTGGGAGATGGAACAGTGCCCTGACGGGTGGAACCATCATGAGCCGCGTGGGCGGCTCGCACGAGGCTTGGGCGACAGACTCGGCTGAGCGGCCACGTGCATTTCCGACAGCACCCGCCTGGCGTTCTCGGCGCAATCCATTCCGGCAGGTTTGGCTTCAATCTGGGCCAGCAGCGCAAGCAGATGCGCTCTGTTCTCGGCGAGCTGGACTTGCAATGCCTCGATGTCCTGCACCTTGCGGCGCAGACTGCCCATCAGGTCACCATATTCCATCGTGGCCAACTCATTGGGCAGCAACGCGCGCAGCTCGTCCAGGCTGAAGCCTGCTTTTTGCGCGGCAGCAATCAGTTGGAGCACAAGAACCGCATCTTCGGGATAGGTGCGGTAGCCATTGGCCTGTCGTTCCACCGCCTTCAGTAGGCCAATGCGCTCATAAAAGCGGATACGCGACGGCGCGAGGCTCGTGCGTTGCGCGAGCTCTCCGATCTTCACGACGATGACGCCTTGGCTTTCCCCAATGTGAGCGAGATTGCCATGTCGGCGAGTTTTCCGAAGGGCGCATGCAACAGGCCTAGGAAGTTCCAGCGGCCCTGCACGAAGACACCCTTGGCGTGGCTCATCGCACGGAAGCCCTCGATACCGTGGTAGGCACCCATGCCGCTCGGGCCCACGCCGCCAAAGGGCAGATCGTCTTGTGCGAAGTGGATCAGGGTGTTGTTGATGCCTGCGTTGCCCGAGGTGGTGCGCTCAAGCAGTCTGGCGCAGTCATCGTCTTCCTCTCCGAAGTAGTAGAGAGCGAGCGGTCGCGGTCGCGCATTCACGTAGGCGATGGCCTCGTTGATGGTGCGATAGCTGCGCACAGGCAGGATAGGGCCGAAGATTTCCTCATTCAGGATGGGCGCGTCGTCGCGCGCATTGACGACGAGCGTCGGCACCAGGGTGCGCTCGCGTTCTGGCATGTTGACTGGGCGCTCGCCGATTTCGATCACGCGCGCACCGTTGCTGCGTGCGTCATCAACCAGCCCGCGCAGCCGCTCGTGGTGGTGGCCACTGATGATGGTGGTGTAGTCGCGGCTGGCGGGGCCGTCCGGGTAGAAGCGCTGGACGGTCGCAACGTATTGGCTGACGAACGCGTCCACGTCGCCTTCGTGCACCAGCGCGTAGTCCGGCGCGATGCAGGTCTGGCCGGCGTTGGACAGCTTGCCGTACACGATGCTGCTCAGGGTGTGATCGTTGACGTGGCCACGTGCCACGATGGCGGGGCTCTTGCCGCCCAGCTCCAGGGTCACGGGTACAAGGTTGTCGCTGGCGGCGCGCATCACCTTGCGGCCGACCTGCGTGCTGCCCGTAAACAGCAGGTGATCGAAGGGCAGCGCGCTGAAGGCAGCGCCGACCTCGGGACCGCCCAGTACCAAGGCCACCTCATTTTCTGCGAAGGCCTCGCTCAGCATCCGCCGCAGTGCCTCGCTGGTGCGCGGGGTCAGCTCCGATGGTTTGAGCATGGCGCGATTGCCCGCGGCAAGGGCGGTGGCGAGTGGCACCAGGGTGAGGGAGATGGGGTAGTTCCACGGCGCCATCACGCCCACGACGCCAAGCGGCTGGTACTCGACGTAGGCGCGTCCCGCGCGGTAGGAGAAATGCACGTGGCGGCGCCCGCGCTTCATGAAGCGGCGCAGGTGGCTGGAGAGGTAGTCGATGGCCTGGATGACGCACGTCAGCTCCATGATGTCGGTCTCATGGCGCGAGCGGTTGCCGAAATCCGCGCTGACTGCATCCTTGAGCGCTTCGCGATGCGCGAGCACGGCGGCGCGCAGCCGGGCGAGTCGTTCTTTGCGCAGCCGCAGGCCCGGCGGGCCGTCTTCGTGGAATGCGTGGCGCTGCCGACTTAGCAAGTCGGGCATTTGGGCGTTGTCTTCGGTCATACCGTCTTCTCCCGGTTTCCGTTGGCCGCGGTCAACGGTCGGGCTTGAGTGGCTTGGGCGCGTACAGCGCCGCCTGGAAGTCGGGGACGTACTCGTACTTGACCATCTTTCTCAGCTCCACCGACTTGATGAGGCGCGAGAGGCTGCCATCCGTCAGCGCCAGCTTCACGGCATCCGCGCTGGACGTGCTGGCGTGCCGCAACTGGCGGGCGGTGGTATAACCAGTGGTCAGTTGCCCTTGGCTGTCGATGTTCGTGAAACTGTTCGTCACCAGGCTTTCTTTGCTGGAAGAGACGTTGAGCTTTCGCGTTTCCAGCGTGATGTCCAGCTCCTGGGTTTCGCTGTCGAAGATCTTGACGACAACGTTATTTCCACTCTCGTCGTAGTCGATGCGCGTCAGCCACTTGGGCAGGTTGTAGCCGACCACGCCTCGCACTCGCGCCAGTTCCGTATTGACGGGCAACTTCAGTACGTAGCCCCAGAAATCTTTGGAAGATGACTGGCGCATCAGTGAAAGCGGCCCCCAGCTCGACGAGCCTGGCTTGCTGGTGACGACGGACAGGCCGATCTCGTTGTAGCTGTCGTTGTCGCAGTAGTGGTAAGCGTAGGCGGTCAGCGCGACAACGCCTCTGCCCGGCCACACTTGCAGCGGCTGCACCTCCTTCAGGACCTCGGGCGGCATCAGTTCCCGCAGCCGTGCCAGATCGGCGGTGAAGATGGCCGTTACACGGCTGTTTTCGTAATAGAAGTTCGGCGAGTAGCTTTCGAAGCCGATATCGACCTTTTTCTTGGCGATCCCCTTGAACCAGCTCAGGTCGGTGTCCGGCGACTCGGCCGCGATGACGGAAAGCGGCGGGTTGGAGCGGAAGCGGTCGTACAGACCACCCTTCACCACGGGGACATCGTGGCCGCCGATCTTGATTACCGTGGTCTCGGGCGCTTGAGCGAATGAGGCCGTCGCCAGCGGGCATGCGCCGAAGATGGCGGCCGGGGAGGAGATCTTCATGTGTTGCCTCGGAGAGGAAATGCCATCGCCGAAGAGCATAAGTTTCAAGTTGACTTCAAGGTCAAGCCCCGTATTGGCTTCCGCACAAGGCTGGGTTTCGAGCGCGGCGGTCGTGAACTGGAGGTGCGCGTCGAAGGTCGGGAAACGATCAATACTTCGCCGCACACGAAGAAAAGAGCGGCTAGTGCAGGTGTTCGAAAATTGATGCCCACCGATTCCGCAATCACCTCAATTACTAGAACCACCGGCTCCCTTCGTCGGTGTTCTCGCGGCTGCTGGATGCGTTGCGGGTTCGCGTTAGCAACTGATCGCTACCTAGGAGCGTCAGCTTCTGGCCGGAAATCGCCAGTGTTTGTGGCTGCAGATCGGTATTGGCTAGCTGATCGCAATAGGTCGGTCCTAGTGATCAATTCCACTGGTGTGCACAGTTGACTGACCGGTTAGACGCTTGCCGCTTGATCGCGTTCTTGGTCGGACATGCGCGATAGCGCCAGGATCGCATCTGCTATAGCTGGCGTCTCCGCCAGAAGATATGCGACAGGCACTTCCAGGACTTCGGCCAGCTTTTGCAGGTTGTCGAACCCGACAGCAGTGACCTGATGCTCGTAGCGGTTGATGCGGGAAGAGCCCTTTTCCTTGCCGAGCCCCATCAGATCTCCCAATGCGCGCTGGCTGAGGCCACGCAACTCTCTCGCCTGAACTAGGCGGGCGGCAAAAAGGGCGCGGGCAGTCGGCTTCGTCACTCGGGCATCGGCTATGCGAATACCCGGAGGATGGCGAACCCTCTCTCTTTGCGGCAGACTCTATTCTCAAGATAGAGGGTGAGGCAACAGTCTCAGGAAGCCGGATGGAGCACATCGAGCATCCATCGCCAGACGAGCAGTTCCGACAGGAGATCGAAGAGGCCAGGCTTGGGCTCAGGCCCTATGTCTCCCGCAAGGCTGCAGCCTGGTATCTGGGCGTGCACCACGTAACGCTGTCCAAGATGCACTGTCGTGGTGATGGGCCGAGGACGGTGGTCTACAACCCCCGAAGTGCTCGCAATGCCCGGAAGCTTTATCGGGTTGAAGACTTGGACAAATGGGCCAAGGAGCGAGGAGTGACGGGGGAGGGCGACAGGAGGGCGTTGGCCGAACTTCTCAGGATGCGCCACGAGGTGGAGCGGCTTCGGTTGCGGGCCGAGATGGGGGAGTTGCGCAGGGAAGTTGCACGCCTGAAGAGGAGAGCGGGCGACGTCGATTGAATTGCTGATGACACTCCAATAGTGATGGAGACTGCTCATGGCTCATCGCAACGGAACGATTGAAGCCTTGGCGCGTTAGCCGGTGGAAGTCATGCGTTAACGCAAAAAGTCTCCAGGAAGTCTCCACGGATCCCGGAAGTCGATGTCTGAAAATTTCCCGGCCTTTTGAATCAGCAGCTTAACTTGCGCCCTGGACAACCCCCGGATGGTGCTTCATCAGGGGCGTGTGTTCGGCGGACATCGTGCACGGGCGTCGGCGAGGCCCGATAGTGTGCCCGAGCGCCGCGCCCACTGCGCGCCGCGTCGGCTATCCCATGCCTGTTTGCGGCATTCCGGGCCTCGGCACGCCGCGGATGCGTGCGCCGCGTCCGCAAGATATGCCCCGGCGTTCGGAACCATGGGGAATTAACACCCGCGGATTTCGCCGTGCGCAGGATGTCGCCACGCCCCCGCGCAAGGACCCCACGATGGCCGCCCATTTCCGCTCCGCCTTTCCCGCGCTCCTGTTGCTGCTCGCCGGCTGCGGCAGCGGGGACGCCATGCCGGCCGCCACGGCATCGCCTTCGCCCGCGCCATCCACCGATGCGCGGATGCAGAGCATCGTGCTCGGCATGGGCTGCTTCTGGGGCGCGGAGAAACGCATGGGCGCCTTGCCCGGCGTGGTTGACGTCGAGGACGGCTACGCCGGCGGCGACCGCAAGGACGCGCGCTACGAGGACCTGCACGACGACGAGGGCCGCATCGACGCGGGCGAAAAGCTGCGCAACAACGCCGAGGTGGTGAAGGTCACGTTCGACCCGGAGAAGACCACGCTGGAACGCGTGCTGGTCGGCTTCTGGGAAAACCACGATCCGACCCAGGGCGATCGCCAGGGCAACGATGTCGGCAGCAACTACCGCAGCGCGATCTTCTACAGCGACGATGCGCAGCGCCAGCTCGCGTTGCGCACGCGCGACCATTACCAGGAGGCGTTGACGCGCGCCGGCCGCGGCACCATCACCACCGAGATCGCGCCGCTGCGCAATTACACGCGCGCCGAGGAATACCACCAGGACTACCTGGCCAGGCATCCCGACGGCTATTGCGGGCTTGGCGGCACCGGCGTGGCCTACGACGACGGCGAGGAAGACCCCGCGGTGGCGGTCGCGAAGGCGACGCCGCCGCTGGACGCCGCGAAATTGGCGCGCGCGCGCCAGCTCGTCTCGTACGAGGCCGTGGACTGCCCGTACTGCGCGAAATTCCACGCCGAAGTGATGGACCACTGGAAGAGCCCGGTGCCGATCGTCGCGACCATGGGCACGCAGGCGCCCACCGGCTGGACGCTGGCGAAGCCGCTGTTCGCGACGCCGACCATCGTCGTGTTCGAAAACGGCAAGGAAGTGTCGCGCTACACCGGCTACAACGGCGACAAGGCGCGCTTCTGGGGCTGGCTCGGGCAACGCCTGCTGACGCCGGAACAGCGCCGCATCGCGTTCGAACAGGGCACGGAAACCGCGTTCACCGGTTCCAACCTCGACGAACACCGCGCCGGCGTGTTCGTCGACCCGGTCAGCGGCGTGCCGCTGTTCCGTTCCGACGCGAAATTCGACAGCGGCACCGGCTGGCCCAGCTTCTTCAATCCGCTGCCCGGCGCGATCGTGCTACGCGAGGACCGCTCGCACGGCATGGTCCGCACCGAAGTCGTCAGCGCGAGTTCGGGCATCCACCTCGGCCATGTCTTCGACGACGGCCCGCCGCCGACCGGAAAGCGCTACTGCATCAACGGCGATGTGCTGAAGTTCGTGCCGGACGCGCCGGGCAAGGGCAGCTGACGCGCGGACAATCCGCTTCGAACGCGATAAGGACTGCGTCGCGGGCCGCGTCATCCGGCGCGCATGGCAAAATGGCGGTTTGGAACGGAGTCCGCGCGCGTGAGTGATGCATCCACAAGGCCCGCCGACACGATCATCGTGGGCGGCGGTGCCTCCGGCGTGCTGGTGGCGAGCCAGTTGCTGCGCAGATCCTGCGGACGCCATCGCATCGCCATCGTCGAACCTGCGCCGGAACTGGCGCGCGGCGCGGCTTATTCCACGCCGCATCCGGGACACCTGCTCAACGTCGTCGCCGGCCGCATGAGCGCGTTCGAGGATCGCCCGGACGATTTCGTCCGCTTCCTCGTCGACCACGACGGCGGCGATGCCGCCGCGCATTCCCGCCGCTTCGCGCCGCGCCGCGATTACGGCCGCTACCTGCGCGCGACCCTGGAGGCGCAGCCGGGTTCCGAACGCATCGAATGGATCCGCGACGCCGCGAGCGGCATCGGGGTACGACCGGATGGCGTCGAAGTCGCGCTTGCAAGCGGCGAACGCGTGCGCGCCGGCAACCTCGTGCTCGCCATCGGCAATGCGCCCAAGCACCTCGCCGCGCTCGCGCCCGAACGCCTGCCCGGGCTGGCGCAGGCGGATGCGTGGGATTACGCCTCGATCGCCGCGATCGCGCCGCGCGAGGACATCGCGATCCTCGGTTCGGGCCTGAGCATGGTCGACGTGGTGGTCGCGCTCGCCGATGCCGGGCACCAGGGCCGCATCCACGTCGTGTCCCGCCACGGTCTGCTGCCGTTGCCGCATGCCGAATACGGCCCGCATTCGGGCGGCGTGGAGGCATTGGCGAAGCTCGGATTGCCGGCACGCATGCGCCTGTTGCGCGAATGGGTGGTAGAAGCGCAATCAGCGGGACAGCCCTGGCAATGGGTGATGGACCGACTGCGTCCGCACGGCGCGCAGCTGTGGCAGACGCTCGACGACGCCGGCCAGCGGCGCTTCCTGCGGCATGCGGTGCGCTACTGGGACATCCACCGACACCGGATCGCGCCGCGGATCCACGCATTGGTCTCCGGCCTGCTCGGCTCCGGGCAATTGCAGGTGCATGCCGGACGCCTGGCGGACATCGAACCCGGCGAACGCGCGACACTCGAAATCGCATTGCGCGATGGCGGCCGCGCGACGCTCGCCGTCGACCGCCTGGTCAACGCGACCGGCATCGAAACGCAATCGGCGCGTTCGCCGCATCCGCTGGTCCGCGCGCTGCTGGCCAGCGGCGCGATCGCGCCAGGGCCGCACGGGATCGGCCTCGCCACCGACGACGACGGCCGCCTGCGCGATCGCGATGGCCGCGTCGCGCCGAACGCCTACACCCTCGGCAGCGCCCGCGTCGGCCAGTTGTGGGAGAGCATCGCCATCCCGGAACTGCGCGTGCAGGCCGAAGCCATCGCCGGCGCCATCCTCGCGCACGACGGTTGAGGCGGCCGCTCGCGGTCACGGCCCGTTCCGGCGCAGAATCGGGCCTTCCCCCGCGAGGACCACCGCCATGACCGTCAAAGCCTGGGGCGCGCACGCCGCCGATGAACCCGTTGTCGCCCTGGACATCGAGCGCCGCGCGCCCGGCCCGCGCGACGTGCAGATCGAGATCGCCTACTGCGGCATCTGCCATTCGGACCTGCACACCATCCGTTCCGAATGGCCGGGAACGAAATATCCCTGCGTGCCCGGGCACGAGATCGTCGGCCGCGTCAGCGCCGTCGGCGGCGAAGTGAAGGGCTTCAAGGTCGGCGACGTCGTCGGCGTCGGTTGCCTCGTCGGCAGCTGCAAGCACTGCAAGTCCTGCGACGAAGGCCTGGAGCAGTATTGCGAAAACGGCTTCGTCGGCACCTACAACGGCCCGACCGCGGACGCGCCGGGGCACACGCTCGGCGGTTACTCGCAGCGCATCGTGGTCGACCAGGACTTCGTGCTGCACGTTCGTCATCCCGAATCGCAGCTCGCCGCGGTCGCGCCGCTCCTGTGCGCGGGCATCACCACCTATTCGCCTTTGCGGCACTGGGGCGCCGGCCCCGGCAAGAAGGTCGGCATCGTCGGCATCGGCGGGCTCGGCCACATGGGCATCAAGATCGCGCACGCGATGGGCGCCCGCGTGGTCGCGTTCACCACCAGCGAGTCCAAGCGCGAGGAAGCGCACAAGCTCGGCGCCGACGAAGTGGTGGTGTCGAAGGACGCGGCGCAGATGCAGGCGCACGCCGGCAGTTTCGATTTCATCCTCAACACCGTGGCCGCGCCGCACGACCTGGACGCGTTCACCGCGCTGCTCAAGCGCGACGGCACGCTGTGCCTGGTCGGCGCGCCGCCTTCGCCGCACCCGAGCCCGAACGTGATGGGCCTGATCTTCGGGCGCAAGGCCATCGCCGGTTCGCTGATCGGCGGCCTGCCGGAAACGCAGGAGATGCTGGATTTCTGCGCCGAGCACGGCATCGTCTCGGACATCGAGATGGTCGCGGCGAAGGACATCGACGCCGCCTACGAGCGGATGCTGAAGAGCGACGTGAAGTACCGGTTCGTGATCGACGCGGCGACGATGGCGGCATGACGGTGGAATCGACCTCCGACGAAGGCCTGCGCGATCTCGCCTCGGCGATCGGCGAACAGCTCGCGGCCAAGCGCCTGACGCTGTGCACCGCGGAAAGCTGCACCGGCGGCTGGATCGCGAAGACGGTCACCGACATCGCCGGCAGTTCCACGTGGTTCGATTGCGGCATGGCCGCGTACAGCTACGAGGCCAAGCAGGGCCTGCTCGGCGTGCGCCCGCAGACGCTGGAGGAGTTCGGCGCGGTCAGTCGCGAGACGGTGATGGAAATGGTGTCCGGCGCGCTGGTGCATTCGGGCGCGGGCGTGGCGGTCGCGGTGACCGGCATCGCCGGGCCGGGCGGCGGCACCGAGGACAAGCCGGTCGGCACGGTGTGGATCGCGTGGAAGCGCCGCGGCGGTTATCCGCGCGCGGAGCTGTTCCAGTTCGACGGCGACCGCGAATCGGTGCGCCGGCAAACCGTGGCCGCGGCGCTGGAAGGCATCACGCAGCACCTGTAACCGAACCGGGGAGTCGTGATGGTCTGGATGGATCGCGCCGCGTCGCGATGGCTCATGGTCGCGGCTGCGTATGCGGCCTGGTGCACGGGCTCGGTGTGGGTATTGCTCGAAACGACGCGGCCTTATCCCGGCATCATCAGCATGAAGCCGGGTCGCGGTGCCTTTGAACTGAGCGAATTCGTGCTGCACATGCCGGCGTGGCAGGTGTTGGCGTGCTTGTTCCTGCTCGCGTTCCTCGCGATGGCCATCATCGGCGGGCTGCGCCGATTCCTCGATCCGGATCGATTGGCGTTGAACGCAGTCTTGTGGGTCGCGCGTTCGAGGTCGCTGTGGCTGGCACTGGCGATCGCGACCATTCTGGCGTTGGCCGGCATCTGGCTCCCCGGCGGGCTGTGGGGTGGAACGGAGGTTGGAATCCAGACCTTCGTATTCGTTGCCGCGATTCTGGTTCCGTTCGCGGCGTGGAATGCGGGGACATTGCAACGCGATGCGTTGTCGGCATGGTGGCGACCGCGTTGGCCGGGTTGGCAGGCCGTGTTGCTTGTTTTCGGCGTCATGACGATCAGCTTCGTCATTCAAGCCGCGATTTTCGTCGTGCCCAAGTTGATCGAGCCAGTGCGTGCATTCGCACTCTTGAATGTTCTCGACCAAATTTTTTCGTTTCTGGGCTGGTTGCTGATTGCGGTCGCATGGATTGAACGCGCGACGGTCGCATCTGCCTGGCGCTCTTTCCTCGCGATTCTGCGTTGGCGGCGATTGCGCCCGCTGCTCTGGCAATGGCTGCTGTTTGCCGTCGTGATCGGTGTTGTTCTGGTTCCGGTGTTGATGGTGGCGATTCTGGTGATCTACGTCGTTCCGCAGTACGCGGAGTGGGCGAAATCGGGCGGAACTCCAATCACTTGGTTTTTGCGTGTCCTGGTGGAGCTGGCATCACGGTTCGGGACACTGGCCTTGTTGCCTGCCGTGGTCGTGCTGTTCCAAGGAAGCCTTGCCCAAGGTCGGTTACTGGTATCGCTGGGCGCATCCGATTCCGGTGAGCCTCGCAAGTAGCTGATTCACAAGCCAGTTGACGCCCACCCATCATGAGTAGTATTACTACTCACATGGACCTGACTGACACCCAGCGCGAGATCCTCGCCTTCCTCGCCGAGCGCATCGAGGCCGACGGCTTCGCGCCTTCGCAATCCGAGATTTCCCGCGCCTTCGGCTTCAAGGGCGTGCGCGGGGCGCAGTACCACCTCGAGGCGCTGGAGGCCGCGGGCGCGATCGAACGCCGGCCCGGGCAGGCGCGCAGCCTGCGGGTGCTGCAGCCGCCGCCCTCGGCCCAGGCGGGCCTGCCGCTGGAACCCGCGATTCCCGACAACGCGGTGGAATTGCCGGTGCTGGGGCAGGTCGCGGCCGGCGCGCCCATCGGCGCGGACATCGGTTCGGAGCAGGTGCTGATCCTCGACCGCGTGCTGTTCTCGCCGGCGCCGGATTACCTGCTGAAGGTGAAGGGCGATTCCATGCGCGACGAAGGCATCTTCGACGGCGACCTGATCGGCGTGCACCGCACCTCGACCGCGCGCAGCGGCGAGATCGTGGTCGCGCGGCTGGACGACGAGATCACGGTGAAGCTGCTCAAGACCGGCGGCGAACGCATCCGCCTGCTGCCGCGCAATCCCGACTACGCGCCGATCGAGGTGCAGCCGGGCCAGGACTTCGCGATCGAGGGCCTGTACTGCGGCCTGGTGAGGCCGAATCGGTGATCGCGCGCGCGGCGTTTTCCGATTCGCCGGCGCGGCATCGGCTGGCGGTCGCCGGTTCCATGAACCTCCAACCTGATTCGTGCCGCGGCGTCGCAGCCTTTGCGATGGCGTGGGCCTAGCCTGATCCCATTCCGAATTTCGACACTACCGAGGACACGATGATGGACGAGAACAAGAAGCGCGCACTGGCCGCGGCACTGACCCAGATCGACCGCCAGTTCGGCAAGGGTTCGGTGATGCGCATGGGCGACCGCGCGGTGGAGCCGACCGAAGTCATCGGCACCGGTTCGCTGATGCTGGACATCGCGCTCGGCATCGGCGGCCTGCCGAAGGGCCGCGTGGTCGAGATCTACGGCCCCGAGTCCTCGGGCAAGACCACGCTGACGCTGCAGGCCATCGCCGAATGCCAGAAGGCCGGCGGCACCGCGGCCTTCATCGACGCCGAGCACGCGCTCGATCCCAGCTACGCGGCCAAGCTCGGCGTGAACGTCGACGAGTTGCTGCTGTCGCAGCCCGACACCGGCGAGCAGGCGCTGGAAATCGCCGACATGCTGGTGCGTTCCAACGCGGTCGACATCGTGGTGATCGACTCGGTCGCGGCGCTGACGCCGAAGGCGGAGATCGAGGGCGAGATGGGCGACCAGCTGCCGGGCCTGCAGGCGCGCCTGATGAGCCAGGCGCTGCGCAAGCTGACCGGCAACATCAAGCGCAGCAATTGCATGGTGATCTTCATCAACCAGTTGCGGCACAAGATCGGGATCATGATGCCGGGCCAGAGCCCGGAAACGACCACCGGCGGCAATGCGCTGAAGTTCTACGCGTCGGTGCGGCTGGACATCCGCCGCATCGGTGCGATCAAGAAGGGCGACGAGATCATCGGCAACCAGACGCGGATCAAGGTGGTGAAGAACAAGATGGCGCCGCCGTTCAAGCAGGTGATCACGGAAATCCTGTACGGCGAGGGCATTTCGCGCGAGGGCGAGCTGATCGACATGGGCGTGGACGCGAAGCTGGTGGAGAAGTCGGGCGCCTGGTACAGCTACGACGGGGAGCGCGTGGGGCAGGGCAAGGAGAACGCACGCCAGTACCTGAAGGAGAATCCGGCGGTGGCGCAGAAGCTGGAAGCGGCGCTGCGGGAGCAGTTCGTGCCGGAGGAGGCTTCGCGCAGCGAGGGCGAGGATGCGGAAGGCGACGACGACTGATCGACGTCGCCACCAAGGTGTGGAACCCGCAGGGCGGTCGCCTGTTCGTCAGCAGGTGGGCCGCCCTGTGTTTTATGCAAACGAAGTTCAGCTGCGAAGTTAGTGCGAAAAATTGCAGATAAAGTGGGGGGGATGATTATGTTCGGAAGACAACGAGACCCGGTGCAGGAGTTAGCAAGAAAAGCTCAACAAGGGTTCACGCAGCAGGCCGCTCAAATTGATGCACTGCGGCGCCAGAACCAGTCGTTGGCAAGCCAAATTGCCAGTCAAAACTCCCAATCACGGGCTGAACGGACTATGGAAGAGCTTAAGCGTAGCGAAGAGCATTACGCTCAAGTCGTAATGCTTGCTGGGTACGCAGGATTCTTCACTTTGTGGACCCAGACAAAATCACAGATGTCGCTGTGGATGTTCGCTTCTACAGGCGCCCTTATCTCCATCTCGCTTTTTTTGTTTGTCTGTTACGAGATATACAAGACATGGAGTCTTGGGCGTTTTTATCGCGGCAAGACTGTTATTTACGAGAATGAGCTAAACGAACAGCTCGAAAAAATCCATAAACACTGGCATTTAATTTTCACCATCTCCGCCGGCACCGGTGTTGTAGCTGGCCTGTCACTTGTTTTCTGGTTTGTTTACAACACGATTCTTTCCGCGATGTAGTACGTAGGTCGGAGTGAGTTCACGAACCCCGACATGGAAGAATCCGGGATATTGGGCAGCGCTTCGCTCAGCCCAACCTGCAAAAGCCAATTCGACACACTGATTGCCATGTCCACCGACACCGACTTCATCGAATACGTGCACGAGCAAGCTGGGTTCGGCGGCGAGCTCGTGTCGAAGAAAATGTTCGGCGAGTACGGGATCTACTTCGACGGAAAGATCGTCGCGGTGGCGGCGGACAACAGCCTGTTCCTGAAGCCGACCGACGCGGGTCGTGCGTTGCTGCCGAATGTCACCGAGGCGCAGCCCTGGCCCGAGGCGAAGCCCTGGTTCGTGCTGGACGAATTCCTCGACGACACCGACATGCTGCAACGCCTGATCCGCGCGACCGCCGATGCGCTTCCGGCTCCAAAACCCAAGCCCGCGAAGAAGCCGCGCAAGGCGAGCGGGGCGAAGAAGCCATGAGCGATTCCGCACGATCGCGCCGCCCGCCACCGACCGCGACGCAGCGGGCGCTGGGCCTGCTGGTGCGGCGGGAGCATTCGCGCAAGGAGTTGAGCCGCAAGCTGGCCGCGCGCGGGGTCGAGCCCGCGGAGGCCAAGGCCGCGATCGACAAATTGTCCGAGGCCGGCTGGCAGGACGATGCCCGCTTCGCCGAATTGCTGGTGCGCAGCCGCGCGGCCAGCGGCCACGGGCCGGTGCACGTGCGCGCGGAATTGCGCACGCACGGGCTGGGCGGCGAGGCCATCGCCGCGGCGATGGAGGGCTTCGACGGCGACTGGAACGCCATCGCCCGCGAGTTCGTCCGCCGCCGCTTCGGCAAGGACGCGACCAGCACCCTGGCCGGGCAGCGCAAGGCCGCCGATGCCCTGCTGCGCTGCGGCTTCGCGATGGAACAGGTGCGGGCCGCGCTGGGCGGCGTCGACTTCGACGACTGACAGGGCCGGCCGGGCCTGTAAACTGGCCCGATTGGGTTGTCTGCTCGATCCCGCGGCCGCATTTTGTGGCTTTGCGGCGCCCGGACTGCGCCCGCCACTCCAGCATTCGCCAGATGAGCACGCCACACAAAACCACCGCCGACATCCGCCGGGATTTCCTCGACTTCTTCGCCTCCAAGGGCCACACCATCGTGCCGTCGGCGCCGCTGGTGCCGGGCAACGACCCGACCCTGCTGTTCACCAATTCCGGCATGGTCCAGTTCAAGGACGTGTTCCTCGGCGCGGAGAAGCGCAGCTACGTGCGCGCGGTCGACGTGCAGCGCTGCCTGCGCGCGGGCGGCAAGCACAACGACCTCGACTCGGTCGGTTACACCGCACGCCACCACACCTTCTTCGAGATGCTCGGCAACTGGTCGTTCGGCGACTACTTCAAGAAGGACGCGATCGCCTGGGCGTGGGAATTGCTGACCGACGTGTGGAAGCTGCCGGCCGAACGCCTGCTGGTCACGGTCTACCACACCGACGACGAGGCCTTCGAGCTGTGGCGCGACATGATCGGCCTGCCGGAGGAGCGCATCGTCCGCATCGGCGACAACAAGGGCGCGCCCTACGCCAGCGACAATTTCTGGCAGATGGCCGACACCGGCCCCTGCGGCCCGTGCACCGAGATCTTCTACGACCACGGCGCGCATATCGCCGGCGGCCCGCCCGGTTCGCCGGACGAGGACGGCGACCGCTTCATCGAAATCTGGAACCTGGTGTTCATGCAGTTCGACCGTGCCGCCGACGGCACCTTGTCGAAATTGCCGGCGCCCTGCGTGGATACCGGCATGGGCCTGGAGCGGCTCACGGCGATCCTGCAGCACGTCCATACCAATTACGAAATCGACCTGTTCCAGGCATTGATCAAGCGCGCGGCCGAACTCACCAACACGAGCGACCTCGACAACAAGTCGCTGCGGGTGATCGCCGACCACATCCGTGCCAGCGCGTTCCTGATCGTCGATGGCGTGCTGCCGAGCAATGAAGGCCGCGGCTATGTGCTGCGCCGGATCATCCGCCGCGCGCTGCGCCACGGCTGGATGCTGGGCGTGCGCGAACCGTTCTTCCACAAGCTGGTGCCGACCCTCGACGCGCTGATGGGCGAGGCGTATCCCGTTTTGCGCGAAGGTCGCGCCACCGCCGAGCGCGCGCTGAAGGCGGAGGAAGAGCGTTTCGCCGAAACGCTGGATTCGGGCATGCGCATCTTCAACGACGTCGCGGCGAAATCCGGTGGCACGATCCCCGGCAACGACGCGTTCCGCCTGTACGACACCTACGGCTTCCCGCTCGACCTGACCCAGGACATGGCGCGCGAACGCGGCATGGCCGTGGATGTCGCCGGTTTCGACGCGGCGATGGCGAAGCAGAAGCAGACCGCGCGCGCGGCCGGCAAGTTCGGCGGCGGCACGGTGTTGCCGGCGGAACTCGTCGCGCAACTCGCGCCGACGAAGTTCCTCGGCTACGACTCGCTGGTCGACGGCGGGCTGCAAGTGCTCGCACTGCTCAAGGACGGCAAGCCGGTCGATGCCATCGAGGCCGGCGACGAAGCCATCGTCATCCTCGATTCGACGCCGTTCTACGCCGAATCCGGCGGCCAGGTCGGCGATACCGGCGAACTGGACGAGAAGGGCACGCGCTTCGTGGTCGACGACACGGTCAAGCTCGCCGGGCAGTTCCACGGCCACGTCGGCAGGCTGCAGGCCGGCGCGCTGCGCAAGGGCGACAAGCTCGTCGCTTCGGTCGATGCCGCGCGTCGCGGCGCCACCGTGCTGAACCATTCGGCCACGCACCTGCTGCATGCGGCGCTGCGCGGCGTGCTCGGCACCCACGTGCAGCAGAAGGGCTCGCTGGTCGCGCCGGATCGCCTGCGTTTCGACTTCTCGCATTTCCAGCCGGTGACCGCGGCCGAACTCGCCGAGATCGAGCGCCGGGTGAACGCGGAAGTGCGCGCCAACCACGAAGGCGAAGTGCGGCACATGGCGATGCAGGACGCGCTCGACTTCGGCGCGATGGCGCTGTTCGGCGAGAAGTACGGCGAGGAAGTGCGCGTGCTGCGCTTCGGCCCGACCTCGACCGAACTGTGCGGCGGCACTCATGTGCACCGTACCGGCGACATCGGCCTGTTCAAGATCGTCTCCGAGGGCGGCGTCTCCGCCGGCGTGCGCCGGATCGAGGCGGTGACCGGGCAGGGCGCCCTGGACTACGTCGCGGACGAGGAGCACCGGCTCGGCGAAGCCGCGTCGCTGCTCGGCGGCAACGCGGGCGAAGTCGGCGACAAGCTGCGCGCGTTGCTCGACCGGCAGAAGAAGCTCGAACGCGAGCTCGATGCGCTCAAGGCGAAGGCGGCGTCCGGCGCCACCGCCGACCTCGGATCGCGCGCGGTCGATGCCGGCGGCATCAAGGTGCTCGCGGCGCGGCTCGAGGGTTTCGACGCCAGGGCCCTGCGCGACGCCATGGATCGCCTCAAGCAGCAGCTCGGCGACGCGGTGATCGTCCTGGCGGGCGTGCAGGACGGCAAGGCCGCCCTGGTCGCGGGGGTCAGCGGCGCGGCGCTGGGCAAGGTCAAGGCCGGCGACGTGCTCGCGGATGTCGCGCGGCAGGCCGGAGGCAAGGGTGGCGGCCGGCCGGACATGGCCCAGGGCGGTGGCGACGACGGCCCGGCGCTGGAAACGGCGCTGGCCGGTGTCGTGCGCTGGGTCACGGAACGCAGCTGAACGACTTCCGGCGGGTTGCCGCTGGGGTTGGCCGGTCGTTATGATCCTTCACGTTGTTAAACAGATTGCGGGTTTTATCGCCCGCATACGTCCCGTCTAGGACGTGCCTACCCGCTTGGGAGCTGCCAGATGTTGATCCTTACCCGACGCGTCGGCGAGACGCTCATGATCGGCGATTCGGTCACGGTCACCGTGCTCGGGGTGAAGGGCAACCAGGTGCGCGTGGGCATCACCGCGCCCAAGGATGTTGCCGTGCATCGTGAGGAAATCTACCAACGCATCCACCGCGAAGACGATGCGGGCGAAGGCGGCAAGGCGGGCGACGCGGATTTGCCGCAGTCGGAGTGAGCCGGTATCCTTCCGCGCCTGCCGCAGCGGCACGCGGCGGCGAGAAACACCGGAGACTTGCCCGAGAGGCCGAAGGGGCTCCCCTGCTAAGGGAGTATGGGGTCAAAAGCTCCATCGAGGGTTCGAATCCCTCAGTCTCCGCCAGTTCCACAGGCGTCGACTTCGCGATTGCCGGCCCTCGCGCCGGGCGCGGGGGCGCTCGGATGGGCCGCAAACCGATGGTTTGCAAGCGGGCCCATCGCTCGCCCCTCAGTCTCCGCCAGTTCCACAGGCGTCGACTTCGCGATTGCCGGCCCTCGCGCCGGGCGCGAGGGCGCTCGGATGGGCCGCAAACCGATGGTTTGCGAGCGTGGCCCATCGCTCGCCCCTCAGTCTCCGCCAGTTCATCGCGTTTCGGCTGGCGCGATCCCGAAGCCATCCGTATAATTCGCGGCCTCGTGGGGCCATAGCTCAGCTGGGAGAGCGCGTCGTTCGCAATGACGAGGTCGGGAGTTCGATCCTCCCTGGCTCCACCACGATTCAAACGTTTTTCTTGCGCGCCCGTAGCTCAGTTGGATAGAGCACCAGGCTACGAACTTGGGGGTCGGGAGTTCGAATCTCTCCGGGCGCGCCACTCTCGCGAAAGCCAGCTCTCCGAGCTGGCTTTTTTTGTTCGCGGCGCCCGTCGATCCTGCCCTCAGGCATGGCCTTCGGGCGTTCGGCGGCATGCGGAGCCGTGCTCCGCATGCATGCTGCTTCACTCAGGCACGCCACTCTTCGAAACCGGCCTCGCGGCCGGTTTTTTTCTTTTCGGTCAGGTCGCTTCGTGCGAAGCGCGATCGACCACGAGCAACGGCGCCAGCACCGACTCGAGTTGCCCGCGACGCCAGCCGGCCAGCGTCGCCGGCCATTCCTTCTGTTCCAGCAACGCCTGCAGCCAGCGCCGCGAAGCGAGCACGCCATCGGGCAGGTCGAGTTCGCGGCTGCGTCCGGCGACAGCGTCCTGCAGGCGGCGCAGGGTCTTGCGGTCGCCTTCGTCGTCGCGCGCGAGCGGCATCGCGCCCTCGTCGGCGAGCGGCGTGGACAACGCGCTCCAGATCGCGCTCGACAGGCGCACGGGTGCCTTCGGGCGCGATTCGAGCAACGACTTCAGCGCCGCGGCGTCGACGGGCGGAGATTTCGCCAGCAGCACCGCGAGTTCGCCGTCGAGGATCCAGTTGCGCGGGCGGTCGCTGTCGCGCGCCTGCGCCTCGCGCCAGCGCAGCAGCCGCAACAGGCGGCGTTGCATGCCGGCATCGAGGAATTGCGCCGCGCGCAGCGCGAGGTGCGGCCAAGGATCCTCGCCGCCGGCGCCAGCGGCGTCGACGAGGCGCGCGCAATCCTCGCGCAGCCATTCGCTGCGGCCGAGCGCCTGCAGTTGCGTATCGAGCTTGTCGTGCAGCGCGAACAGGTGGCGCACGTCGTCGGCGGCGTAGTCGAGCTGTTGCGGCGACAGCGGACGCCGCAACCAGTCCGAACGGGTTTCGCCCTTGTCCACGGCGACGCCGAGCAGGTCCGCGACCAGGCGCTGGTAGCCCATGCCGGCGCCGATGCCGCACAGCGCGGCGGCGACCTGGGTGTCGAACAGCGGTTTCGGCACGCAGCCGCAGGCGTGTTGCAGCGCGACCAGGTCCTCGCTGGCGCTGTGCATGACCTTCACGATGGAGGCATCGCGCAGCAACGGCGACAGCGCTTCGGGCATGCCGGGAACGAGCATGTCCACCAGCAGGATGTCGTCGCCGGTCGCGACCTGCACCAGCGCGAGTTGCGGCCAGTAGGTGCGCTCGCGGATGAATTCGGTATCGAGGCCGACGCGCCTTCCGCAGGACGCGAGCCGTCGCGCGAGTTCGGTGGGGTCGTCGATCCAGTGGGTTCCGGCCAAGTGCGCTGCATCCATGCGGAAGCAGGGTAACGAGGCCGTGGCGAACCGGCAATCGAGTTGCCGCCGCGCGACGCCTGACCTAACGTGCGCGGACGGATCGCTGGAGGCCGCTTGCGCGCGAAACCCGCCATCGTCGCCCTCGTTCTCGCGCTGGTTGCCTGCAATCGCGCGCCGGCTCCGTCGCAGGCGGCGGATGCGACGACTATGACGAAGGCGCAGCGCGGCGGCGGCGCGGTCACCATCGCCGGCGACGACAGCATCGCCGCGATGCTCACGTGGGAACCGCCAAGCGTGTCCGTGGACGAAACCGGCCTTCCCGGCTTGCGCCGCAAGGCCGCGCTCGCGCTCGCGAAAGGGCGGCTGTTCGAGGACGCGGACGCGGCGATCCCGATCGACCTCGCGATCCTGCGATTCCATCCGGGCGATGCGAAGGCCGGCGACAACCTCCGGCGCGCGGTCGCGAAGCTGCTGGCGCAGGGCGACGCCGCGCTGGCCAGGGCAGACGACGACTTCGAAGCGTTGCGCGAAACCCACCGCGTCGCTGCGGTGGCGCGCGTGGCCGCGCCGGACACGAAGGAAGTCGCGGCCTACCTCGCGCGCGTCAACGTCGTCGACCAGGCCTGGGACGCGAACCGGCAGGCGGACGCGGATTTCGCCGCCGGACGCTTCGGCGTGCAGGGCGGGGGCGCGCTCGGCGGTTATCGCGAAGCCCTGCGCCTGCGCCCGGGGCAGGCGCGCGCGACGCACGGCATCGCCATGGTCGAGGCGGCGGTCATCAGGCGCGCGGAACTGGCCGCTGCCACCGGCGATTTCGATGGCGGGCTGCACTGGCTGGCGCTCGCGGCGAACGTGCGTCCGGGCAGCAACGACGTCGCCGAGGCGCGCGCGCGGCTCGATCAGGCGCGCACCGACACCATCCGGCGCCTGCGCGACCAGGCGCTGTCGTTGTTGCCGAAGGCCGGCGGGGTGGCCAAGGCACGCGGCCTGCTCGCGGAAATCCTGCGCATCGCCCCGGCCGGGGACCCGGTGGCGGGCGCATTGCGCGAAGAGATCGAGCGCGTATCGCACTACGGGCGGTTCCACCCGGGACAGGCCTTCAGCGACGCGATGCAAGGCGGCGGCCGCGGGCCGGAAGTGGTGGTCGTGCCGCATGGCGGCTTCCGCATGGGCGCGCCGGCGAACGAGGCCGACGCCAGCGGCAGCGAGATGCCGCGGCACTACGTGCGCTTCGACCGCGGTTTCGCCATGGCGCGCGACGAAACCACGGTGGAGGAGTTCGGCCGCTTCGTCCGCGCGACCGGCTACCGCACCAAGGCCGACAAGCGCGGCATTTCGCTCGCCTACGATGCGCACAGCGGCAATTTCGCCTTCCGCAACAACGTCGACTGGCGTTCCGATTACGCCGGCAATCCGGCCGCGCCCGACCTGCCGGTGGTGCATGTCAGCGCCGCCGACGCCGAGGCCTACGCGAAATGGCTCGGCCAGCAGACCGGCGCGCATTACCGCCTGCCGAGCGAGTCGGAATTCGAATACGCACTGCGCGCCGGCGGCGAGGCGCGTTATCCGTGGGGCGACGGCCCGCCGCAGCCGGGCACCGCCAACGTCACCGGCGGGCTGGATGTTTCGCCGCAGGGTCGCCGCTGGAGCAACGCCTTCGCCGGCGTCGCCGACGGCCACTGGGGACCGGCGCCGGTCGGCAGCTATCGCGCGAATGCATTCGGCCTTCACGACATGGACGGCAATGTCAGTGAATGGACCGGCGATTGCTGGCACGATGGCTACCGCCGCGCGCCGTCCACCGGCGAGGCCTGGTTGAACCCGGGTTGCCGGACGCGGGTGGTGCGGGGCGGGTCGTGGTCGAGCGGGCCGGCGCAGTGCCGTTCCGCATGGCGCACGCCGGCGCCGGTGGATACTACGAACGCGCACATCGGCTTCCGGCTCGTGCGCGAGATCTGAGTCCGGGGAACAGGGAGGAACGCGATGCGCCAGGATCCATTCGAAGGACAGTCCGCCTACGGCGGCCAGCGGCAGGGGTTCCGCTTCAACCCGCGGCTGCTGATCCTGCTGCTGTTCGCCGGATACGCGGCGTACTACTGGATTTCCAACCGCAGCACCGATCCCTATACCGGCGAGACGGTGACGATCGACAAGAACATCTCGCCCGAGGACGAGAAGGCGCTGGGCCTGCAGGCCTACCAGGAAATCCTGCAGCAGGAGCAGCCGGTCGACCGGAATTCGCAGATTTCGCAGCAGGTGCGCGAGATCACCCAGCGGCTGATCGCGAAGATCCCGCAGGTGGAGGACGCGCTCGCCGCCGAACACGGGTTGCAGGCGCCGCACATCGAGAAGTCGTTCGATTGGGACGTGAACGTGCTGCAGTCCGACCAGGTCAATGCGTTCTGCCTGCCGGGCGGGAAGATCGCGGTCTACACCGGGCTGGTGCCGGTGGCGCAGAACGCGGACGCGATGTCGATCGTGATCGGGCACGAGATTTCGCATGCGTTGCTGCGCCACGGTGCGCAGCGCATGACCCAGCAGAAGCTGGAGCAGGTGGGGCAGATGGCGGGGGCGATGAGCGGCATGAGCCAGCAGAGCATGCAGGCGGTGATGGCGGTGTACGGTTACGGGCATTCGCTGCCGTACGCGCGCAAGCAGGAATCGCAGGCGGACGAGATGGGGCTGATGCTCGCGGCCGCGGCCTGTTTCAATCCGCAGGAGGCGATTCCGTTGTGGGAGCGGATGGATTCGCAGAGCAACGGGCAGGCGCCGCCGGAATTCGCGTCGGATCACCCGAGTGCGGGGACGCGCATCCAGGATTTGCAGCGGTTGATGCCGAAGGCGATGGAGTATCGGCAGAAGTTCTGCACGACGGGGGCGGGAACGGGTCAGCAGTGATGGTTATCAGGCGTTAGAGCAATGCCATTGCGCACGCTTGCTTTTGGAATCATCGCGCTCGCCATCGCGATCATTGCTTTTTTCGGGTGTATCAGGCGATTGACTCAGAATACACAGCATGGGGTACGTCGGGAGACAAAATCCGCGCTGGCCGCCTAGAGAATCCGCGCGGTTATTGGGCAATCGTTGTAGCCCACGTCTTGGGTGCTCTGTTCTTCCTTTGGGTCGCCTATATCCTGATCCACGGAGCAATCAATAGGTCGGGATAATCGAAACGAAGCCCGACGTTGAGAATCGCCTGGATCATTTGCTGGGGTTCGCTGCGTCGCCCCAAATCTTGTCCCGATAATGTTTACCCGCACAACAAAAACGGGCCTCAAGGCCCGTTTTTTATTGCGTGACGCGGAGCATCGATCAGAACGACATGAACAAGCCGCCGTTGACCGGGATGTTCGCGCCGGTGATGAAGCCCGCATCGTCGGCGGCGAGGAACGCCACCGTGCGCGCGATTTCGTCGGGCTCGCCGAGGCGGCCGACCGGCACGTTCGCGACGATGCCGGCGCGGATGTCTTCCGGCAGCGCCATCACCATCGCGGTGGCGCAGTAACCCGGCGACACCGAGTTCACGGTCACGCCCTTGCGCGCGACCTCGCGCGCCAGCGACATGGTGAAGCCGTGCATGCCGGCCTTTGCCGCGGCGTAGTTGGTCTGCCCGAACTGGCCGGTCTGGCCGTTCACCGAACTGATGTTGACGATGCGCCCGAAACCGCGCGTCGCCATGCCCTCGACCGCGGACCGGCACAGGTTGAACACGCCGCCGAGGTTGACGCCCAGCACCGCGTCCCATTGCGGCTTGTCCATCTTGCGCAGGGTGCCGTCGCGGGTGATGCCGGCGGCGTTGACGAGGATGTCGAGCGAACCGTGCCGCGATTCGACATCGCGCACCAGCGCGGCGCAGGCGTCGAAGTCGCGCACGTCCAGCGGCGCGAATTCCACGTCGAGACCGTCGATGGCCGCCCTGAACGCGGCGATGCGTTCCTCGTTTCCCGCGAGGTCGGCCGCGACCACGCGGCAACCGTCCTGCGCCAGCCTGCGGCAGATCGCCGTGCCCAGGCCGCCCACGCCGCCGGAAACGACGGCCACGCGCTTCGTCATGCGTTCGATTCCCCTCGGAGCCCGTCGCGGGCGATCAACGGCGCCGGGCGCCGCTCTTGTCCTTCGCCGCGGAAGGCGATGGCCCGTTGCCGCCGGCCATGTTCTGCTGCAGTTCGTTCCAGAACTGCAGGTTGCGCTCGGTGAGCTGGTTCATCAGCGCCCAGGGCGATTGCCCGAGCACGCCGCCGAGCTGGTTGCGCAGTTGCCCCTGCTGTTCGAGGAACATCTGCATCGAACGCTCGAGGTAGTTGCCCATGAAGCCCTGCAGCGAATCGCCGTAGAAACGGATGATCTGGCTGAGCAACTGGGTCGAGAGCACCGGCTGCCCGTCCTGTTCGTGCTCGGCGATGATCTGCAGCAGGATGGAACGGGTGAGGTCCTCGCCGGTCTTGGCGTCGCATACCTCGAAGTCCTCGCCATCGACGATCAGCTGGCGGACGTCCTCGACCGTGATGTAGCTCGAGATCTCCGTGTCGTAGAGACGGCGGTTCGGATATTTCTTGATGACACGGACAGCCATGCGGCGCGCTTCCCCCGGGCGATTGCCCGAGCATGGCGCAGTGCAGCACGGGTTGCAACTGGCCAAGGTCTTGCCTCTCCCCATTCATGGGAAGAGGGTGCCGAAGGCGGGAGAGGGCCTTTTTGAGCGGGCTCGTGCGAGAGGCCGTCCATGGAGCTCCTCTCCTGCCCGGCATCCTTGCCTCGCGTGCTGCCGCCGCATGCGCTGCCGATAGGGCAGCGCATGCGCGCGGCGTCACCACCCCATGTGGTGGCCGCCGTTGATGTCCAGGTTCGACCCGGTGATCCAGCCGGCCTGTTCATCCGCGAGGAAGCCGACGCCGTAGGCGATTTCCTCCGGCGTGCCGAGGCGGCCGGTGGGGATGTCGGCGACGATCTTGGCGCGCACTTCCTCCGGCACCGCCATCACCATGTCGGTGGCGATGTAGCCCGGCGAAATCGTGTTCACGGTGACGCCGTTGCGCGCGTTCTCGCGCGCTAGGGAAATGGTGAATCCGTGCATGCCGGCCTTGGCGGCGGCGTAGTTGGCCTGGCCGTACTGGCCCTTGAGGCCATTGATCGAGCTGATCTGGATGACGCGGCCCCACTTGCGGTCGCGCATGCCCTCGATCACCGGACGGGTGACGTTGAACACCGAATTGAGGTTGGTATTGATCACGTCCGACCACTGATCGGCCTTCATCCGGTGGAAGGTCCCGTCGCGGGTGATGCCGGCGTTGTTGACGAGGATGTCGATCGGACCGAGCTGCGATTCGACTTCGCGCACCATGGCCTCGGCTTCCTGCGGCGAGGTCACGTCGCCCTTGACGATGGCGACGTCGTAGCCGTCGTCCTTCATCTTCTGCTGCCAGGCGCGTGCCTTGTCCTCGTTGCGGTAATTGGTCGCGACCTTGTGGCCCATGTCGGCCAGTCGCTTGACGATGGCGGTTCCGATGCCGCCGGTGCCACCGGTGACGAATGCGACTCTCGAAGTCATGGCGGGTTCCTGTCCCTAGTCGGTGTTGCCTTCGATTCTAGGCCGCGATCCGCGCAGGTCATGTTGCAGCGCGGCGGACGTCGGTACCGGGCCACGCGGGATGCGCGCGGGATCGAACGCACCGGTCGCGGCCGCCAGCAACGCATCGCGGCTGGCGATACCCGACAGCACGTCGCCGCGTTGCCCCAGCGCCTTCCATGCCGCGCGCAAGCCCGGCACCGGATCGGCCGCATCCACGGGCAGCGAGGCCAGCGATTTCGACAACTTGCGGCCTTGCCCATCGACCACCAGCGGCAAATGCAGGTAGCGCGGCGTCGGCAGGCCGAGCGCGCGCTGCAGCAGGACCTGGCGCGGGGTGGAATCGAGCAGGTCCGCGCCGCGCACGATGTCGGTGATGCCTTGCGCCGCGTCGTCCACCACCACCGCGAGCTGGTAGGCCCACGGGCCATCGGCGCGGCGCAGCACGAAATCGCCGACCTCGCGATCGACTCGCTGGACGATGCGGCCGTGCACCGCATCCTCGAACGCGATTTCGCAGCCATCGGGCACGCGCAGCCGGATCGCCGGATCGGAACGATGCGCGCCGGCGATGCACCGCCGGTGGATGCCTCCTTCGCCGGCGAGGTCGCCGCGACTGCAGTGGCATTCGAACGCCAGCCCGTCCGCGAGCAGGCGTTCGAGCGCTGCGCGATAGGCGACGCCGCGTTCGGATTGCCGCCACACCGGGCCGTCCGGTTCGAATCCGAATCCGGCCAACGTCTGCAACTGCGCTTCGGCGGCGCCGGGAACTTCCCGCGGCGGGTCCAGGTCCTCGACCCGGACCAGCCATTCCCCGCCCGCGCGCCGCGCCGCGAGCCAACTGCCGAAGGCCGCGACCAGCGAGCCGAAATGCAGCGGGCCGGTGGGCGAGGGCGCGAAGCGGCCACGATACGGGGCGGGAATCTCCATGGTTGGCTTGAATTTAACCCGCGATCGCCACACTTAGGCCATGCCTGCGCCTGTCGCGCGGGAGGAAACCCCCATGTTGAAGCGCGTCGCCCTGTTCCTGGCCACCAACCTCGCGGTGCTGATGCTGGTCGGCATCGTCATGTCCGTGTTCAAGGTGGATCCACAGCAATTCACCGGCCTCCTGGTGATGGCCGCGCTGTTCGGCTTCGGTGGTTCGATCGTTTCCCTGCTGATGTCGAAGTGGGTCGCCAAGCGCTTCACCGGCGCGCAGGTCATCGCGCAGCCGCGCAACGAGGCCGAGCAGTGGCTGGTCTCCACCGTGCAGCGGCAGGCGCAGAAGGCCGGCATCGGCATGCCCGATGTCGCGGTCTACGACGCGCCGGAAATCAATGCCTTCGCCACCGGCGCCAACCGCAACCATGCGCTGGTCGCGGTGTCCACCGGCCTGCTGCGGGCGATGAACCGCGACGAGGCCGAAGCCGTGCTCGGTCACGAGGTCAGCCACGTCGCCAACGGCGACATGGTGACGATGGCGCTGCTGCAGGGCGTGCTCAACACCTTCGTCATCGTGCTGGCGCGCATCGTCGGCCGCATCGTCGACGGCTATCTTTCCGGCAACCGCGAGGGCGGCGGCTTCGGCTACTTCATCGTGGTCAACGTGCTGCAACTGGTGTTCGGGCTGTTCGCCAGCGTCATCGCGATGTGGTTCTCGCGCCATCGCGAGTTCCGCGCCGATGCCGGCGGCGCCACGCTCGCCGGGCGCGACAAGATGATCGCGGCGCTGGAGCGCCTCGCGCAGAACCACGGCGAAAGCACGCTGCCCAAGCAGATGGCCGCGTTCGGCATCAGCGGCGGCAGCCTCGGCCTCGGTCGCCTGCTGATGAGCCATCCGCCGCTGGAGGAGCGCATCGCCGCGCTGCGCAACGCGCCGCTGGACGGACGCGCGGTGCGCGAGGGCGTCGTGAGCTGAGGCATCGCCCTGCCGCAAACGAAAAGCCCGCCGATCGGCGGGCTTTTTCGTGTCGCGGCGGATCCGATTCACTCGAACTCGTAATTCATCTCCGCGCTCGGTCCTGCGAGGAAATCGCCCTCGACGTAGTCCACGCCGCAGGAAAACAGCGTCGACATGCTGGCCGCGTCCTGCACGAATTCGGCGATGGACCGCATCTTCCTTTCCCGCGCCTGCGCCGCGATGGCCTGGATGCGCTTCTGGTTGTCCACGTTCTTCGGCAAGTCTTCCATGAAGCTTCGGTCGAGCTTCAGGAATGCCGGGGTCACGTGGGTCAACAGCTGCATGGAATCGATGCCGGCGCCGAACTGCTCCAGGCCGGTGCGCACGCCGAGCTTGCCGAGGCTTTCGATCAGCGACTGCACGTCGCGCATGTGGGTGAAGACCTTGGATTCGGGCAACTGCAGCACCAGCCGCTCACCGGGCACGCCGTGCGCCAGCAGGGTTTCGGCGATGTGCCTGGTGAAGCGGTCCTCGCCGAGCGAATCCTGGCTGATCCGGACCAGCAGCGTGACCGGCTTGCCGGCCTTGATGCGCTCGCCGAGCACGCTGATCGCGCGGGTCATCACCCAGCGGTCCATTTCGGCCAGCAGGCCGTGTTCCTCGGCGATCTGCATGAACGTGGTCGGCCCGACCAGTTCGCCGTCGCCGGCGTCGAGGCGCAGGTAGGCCTCGTACAGCGATTCCGGTTCGCCCATCAGGGTGATCACCGGGCGGTAGTGCAGCAGGAACTGGTCCTTGTCCAGCGCGTCGCGCAGGCGCGCGACCCAGGCCTTGATCCGGTCTTCCTCGGCGCGGTCGGTGGCGCTGGGGTCGAAGATCTCGAAGCGGTTGCCGCCCACGCCGAGGGCGGATTGCACGACCTGGCTGGCCTTCGCCAGCACCTGCGAGACGCTGGCGATCTTCTCGCCGATCTGCACGCCGCCGATGCTGGCGGTGATCGCGCTGGAATGCTCGCCGATCTCGAAGATGCCATCGGCGAACGCGGCGCGGATGCGTTCGGCCAGCGCCGGCGTGCCGACGTGGTCGCCGCCACGCAGGAGCACGGCGAAGCTGTGCTCGCCGAAGCGCGCCGCGACCGTATTCGCGTCGCCGGCGAGCGCGTTGCGCAGGCGCCCGGCCATGGCCGCGAGCGCCGCGTCGGCGGCGTCGATGCCCATGTCGTGCAGCAGGCGCTGGTAATGGTCGGGTTCGACCAGCAACAGGCCGTGCCGCGCCTGGTTCTTGCCCGCATCCGACACCGCGTCCTCGAGCAGGCGCAGGAAGGTCTGGCGGTTGAGCAGGCCGGTGACCGGGTCGCGTTCCTGCAGGTCCTTGAGCTTCTGCGCCAGTTCGGGATCGTTCGCCAGTTCCTGCCGGCGGAACACCACCTGCACGCAGGGTTCGCCCTCGTAGCTGGCCTGGGTGAATTCCATCACCGCGGGGAATTCCTCGCCGTCCATGCCGCGCGCCTCCAGCTCGTAGCTCGGTGGCGGCGCCTCGCCCTTGCTCAATTGCTTGAGCAATTGCTTGAAGTCGGCGACGTGGCGCGGCGCGACCAGGTCCAGCAGCGACATGCCCTCGACGTCGTCGAAGGAATCGAAGCCGAACATCTCGAGGTAGGCCGAGTTCGCGCGGATGTGCATGCCTTCGTGCACGTAGGCGATGGGGTCGCGCGAGGATTCGATCAGCGCGTCGCAGCGGCGTTCGGTTTCCCGCACCTGGGCCTCGAGGCGGCGCAGGGCGCGGCGGGCGTCGAGGTCGGCCCATTCGTTGCGCACCGCCTGCAGCAGTTGCTGCGGCTTGTCGCGCAGGGCGATCGCGCGCGCGCCGGCGCCGATGGCGGAGGCCACGCCGGCGGCATCGATGGCGTCGAACAGCGCCAGCACCGGAATGTCCTTGCCGCTGCCGACGACCAGTTGCATCGCCTCGTCGAACGGAATCGCCTGCGCGTTGCGCGAGGCCAGGACGAGGTCGATCGCCTGCCCGGACAGCAACGCGGAAAACTCCTCGGCCGAGGCCGGGCGCTGCGGGCGGATGGCGATGCCGGCGTTGCGCAGTCCGCTGACGATGGCCTCGGCGTCCTCGACGCTGTCGTCGACCACAACGAGGCGCAGCGCGGCGTCGGTTCCCTTCGACATGCGGATCTCCAGTGGGGGAAACGCCTAATTACACGAAGGCGACGGCGGCGTCCACGCCGGGGCGAGCGTGCGCTTGCCCGGATCGCCGGCGACTTCGCGCACGAGCTTGGGCACCAGGTAGCCCGGAAGGCGCGTGGCGAGCGCGGCATGCAGGGCCAGCGCTTCGGCGTCGCCGACCTCGAAGTGCGCGGCGCCGGCCACGCGATCGAGCTGGTGCAGGTAGTAGGGCAGCACGCCGGACTCGAAGCCGCGTTCGCACAGGTCGGCGAGTGCCGCGACTGAATCGTTCACCCCGCGCAGCAGCACCGCCTGGTTGAGCAGCGTCGCGCCCGCGTCGCGCAGCGCGGCCATCGTGGCATCGACGTCCGCATCGAATTCGTTGGCGTGGTTGGCATGGACCACGACCGCCACCGGCCACGGCAGTCCGCGCAGCCAGCCGAGCAGGCCGGCATCGATGCGTTCGGGCAGCACGATCGGCAGGCGGGTGTGGATGCGCAGGCGGCGCACGTGCGCGATGGCGCGCAGGGCATCGGTGAGTTCGGCCAGCTTGTGGTCCGCGAGCGAGAGCGGGTCGCCGCCGGAGAGGATGACTTCCGAAATCGAGGCATCGGCCGCGATCGCCGCGACCGCCTCGCGCCATCCGGCCGCGGCCGCGGTGTCCTCGGCATAGGGATAGTGGCGGCGGAAGCAGTAGCGGCAATGCACCGCGCAACTGCCGGTCGCGACCAGCAAGGCACGGCCCCGGTATTTGTGGACCAAGCCGCCGCCGCGCCGGGCCGCGCCGTCGCCGACCGCATCGAGTTCGAAGCCGGGCACGATCCGGTCTTCCTCGTCCAGCGGCAGCACCTGCCGCAGCAGCGGGTCGCCGGGGTCGCCATGGCGCATGCGCGCGACGAAGCCGCGCGGTACCCGCAGCGGGAAGGACTCTGCGGCAGCCGGTGCGATGCGTCCGGTCAATGCTTGCAGCCCGAGCATCGCCAGCAGTTCGCGCGGATCGCGCACGGCCTCGCGCCAGGCCCGGCGCCAGTCGGTCGGTGCCACCTCGGGATGCGGTCGGATGGGGGCTGCGGGTATCATTGCGGCTTCGAGTGACGCGTTCCGGCATCGCCGGTTCTTGTCGGAACAGGAATCCCCACATTTTAAGGCCGCCCGGCGGGTGGCGCGAAGGAGTACCCATGGCCACCCTGGGCATGAACGACGTCAAGACCGGGCAGAAGATCCTGGTCAACAACGACCCCTGCATCATCACCGAGACCGAATACGTGAAGCCGGGCAAGGGCCAGGCCTTCACCCGCGTCAAGTACCGCAGCATCAAGTCCGGCCGCGTGGTCGAAATGACCATGAAGGCCACCGACAACGTCGAGCAGGCGGACGTGGTCGACACCGACATGCAGTTCCTCTACGCCGACGGCGAGTACTGGCACTTCATGAACCAGGAATCGTTCGAGCAGGTGCAGGCCGACAAGGCCGGCATGGGCGGCGCCGAGAAGTGGCTGAAGGGCGAGGAAGCCTGCGTGGTGACGCTGTGGAACGGCAACCCGATCGCGGTGCAGCCGCCGAACTTCGTCGAACTCAAGATCGTCGAGACCGACCCGGGCGTGAAGGGCGACACCGCCGGCACCGGCGGCAAGCCGGCCACGCTGGAAACCGGCGCGGTGGTGCGCGTGCCGCTGTTCGTCGGCCAGGACGAGATGATCAAGGTCGACACCCGCAGCGGCGAATACGTTTCGCGGGTGAAGTAAGCCGATGGCCGACGCCGCCCGGGAAGCCTGCGACGTCCTGATCGAAGCCGGCTGGGTCGTGCCGGTGGTGCCGCACGGCGTGGTCCTCGAGGATCACGCCGTCGCCGTTTCCGGGGATCGCATCGTCGCGGTGGTGCCCGTCGCCGAAGCGCGTGCGCGCTTCGATGCCAAGGAAACCGTGTCGCGTCCGGACGGCGCGCTGATCCCGGGCCTGGTCAACACCCATTGCCACAATCCGATGACGCTGCTGCGAGGCGTCGCCGACGACCTGCCGCTGAAGGTCTGGCTGCAACGGCACATCTGGCCGATTGAGGCCGCGGTGATCGGCCCGGACTTCGTCGCCGACGGCGTCACCCTGGCCATCGCCGAGATGCTGCGCGGCGGCACCACCTGCGCCAACGAGAACTATTTCTTCCCCGACGTGCAGGCCGCGACCTACAAGCGCCAAGGCTTCCGCGCGCGGGTCGGCCTGCCGGTGATCGATTTCCCCACCGCGTGGGCGCAATCCGACGACGAATACTTCGACCGCGCCGGCGAGGTGCACGATGCCTGGCGCGGCGATGCGCTGGTCGCGACCGCGTTCGCGCCGCATGCGCCGTACACGGTGAACGACGCCAATTTCGAGCGCATCCGCATGCTCTCGGACCAGCTCGACATCCCGGTGCACCTGCACCTGCACGAGACCGCGCAGGAAGTCGAGCAGTCCATCGAGAAATACGGCCAGCGCCCGATCGCGCGCATCGACCGGCTCGGCCTGTTCAACGATCGCCTGATCGCGGTGCACATGACCCAGCTGACCGAGCAGGAGATCCATCTCTGCGCGGAACGCGGCGTGAGCGTGGCCCATTGCCCCGAATCCAACCTCAAGCTCGCCTCGGGTTTCTGCCCGGCCTGCGCGCTGGAACGCGCGAGCGTGAACCTCGCCATCGGCACCGACGGCTGCGCTTCCAACAACGACCTCGACATGTTCGGCGAAACCCGGACCGCTGCGATCCTGGCCAAGGCGGTGGCGAACGATGCCGCCGGCTTCGATGCGTTCTCCGCGTTGCGCGCGGCCACGCTGGGCGGGGCGAAGGCGCTGGGCTGGGAAGACCGCATCGGCAGCATCGAACCGGGCAAGCAGGCCGACCTCGCCTGCATCGACCTGTCGCCGCTGGAAACCCAGCCGCTGCACCACGTCGTGTCGCAGCTGGTCTACGCGACCGGTCGCCAGCAGGTGAGCGACGTATGGATCGCCGGCGCGCGCAAGCTGCGCGAGCGCGAACTGGTCGGCATGGACGTCGCCGCCATCGTCGCCAATGCGCGGCAGTGGCGCGAACGCATCGCCGCGATCGGGCGCTGAATCCCCTGGGAGCGAAGGAGTCGCGACTGCCGTCGCTCCCACGAAACGCAGGAATCGCCATGGCCAACGCTTCCCCGCAAGGCAACTTCCGCCAGAGCGAGCTCGACAAGTTCGACGAACTCGCGCAACGCTGGTGGGATCCGCAAGGCCCGCAGAAGGCCCTGCATGCGCTCAATCCCGCGCGGCTCGGTTACGTCGCCGGACGCACGACGCTGCGTGATGCCGCGGTGCTCGATGTCGGTTGTGGCGCGGGCCTGCTCAGCGAGGCGCTGGCGCAGGCCGGGGCGAAGGTCACTGCGATCGACCTTGCGCCGAACCTGCTCAAGGTCGCGCGCCTGCATGGCCTCGAATCCGGGGTGAAGGTCGATTACCGCGAGTCCCCGGTCGAAGCGCTCGCCGGCGAAATGCCGCAGGCATTCGACGCGATCACCTGCATGGAGATGCTGGAACACGTGCCGGAGCCGGCGTCGGTGGTCGAGGCCTGCGCGCGATTGCTCAAGCCGGGCGGACGGCTGTTCCTTTCGACGCTCAACCGCACGCCGGCCGCGTTCGCCGTCGCCATCGTCGGCGCGGAATACCTCGCGCGGCTGCTGCCCAGGGGCACGCACCAGTACCGCGATTTCATCAAACCCTCCGAACTTGCCGGCTGGTTGCGCGAGACGGGGCTCGAACTCGAGGACGTCAGCGGACTCGCCTACGAACCATGGCGCAACAGCGCGAGGATCGTGCCGCGCACGGACGTGAACTACCTGGCCTGCGCGCGCAAGCCGTGAACGCGAAGGGTAATTTCCCCAAGCTCGCGCTGTTCGACCTCGACGGCACGCTGCTCGACAGCGCGCCCGACATGGTCGCGACGATTAACCGCATGCGCGAACGCCGCGGACAGGGGCCGATGCCGCTCGCGGAACTGCGCCCGCACGTGTCGCGCGGTTCGCGTGCGATGAGCGCCGCGGCCTTTCCCGAACTCGGTGGCGACGTGCCGGACGAATTGGTCCGCGAATTCCTCGATACCTACGAATACGAACTCGGCCGCCACGGCCAGCCGTTCGACGGCGTGCCCGGATTGCTCGATGCGCTGGAAGCCGCGGGCGGGCAATGGGGCATCGTCACCAACAAGCCCGAATACCTCGCGCGCCAGCTGATGCCGCTGCTGGGTTGGGAAACGCGCTGCGCGGTGCTCGTCGGCGGCGACACCCTGCCCGAACGCAAGCCGCATCCGCTGCCGCTGCTGCATGCGGCTGAAATGCTCGGGATCGACGTCGTCGATTCCACCTACGTCGGCGACGATGCGCGCGACATCGAAGCCGCGCGCGCCGCGGGGATGCGATCGATCGTCGCGTTGTGGGGCTACCGCCTGCCGGGCGAGCGGCCGGCGGAGTGGGGCGGCGACGTGCTGGTGGAATCGGTTCCGGAACTCCTCGATCCGTTACGCTGGCCCTGATGGACATCGACGCGGCCCCCGCCGAATTCATCGCCAAGTGGCGCCAGCACTGGCCGGAATGGTCGGTGGCGGAGGCGTTCGTGCCCGAGGCGCAGCGCGAGGTCGCCGCGGCCTGGTTCGCGTTGCGGCACGAACTGACCGAAGCGGCGTGGGGCGGCGAGGATGCGCGCCCGGGCCAGGCCAAGCTCGAGTGGTGGGGCGAGGAGTTGCGCGGTTGGGCGCAGGGCCGGCGCAGGCATCCGCTGGGCGCGGTGCTGCAGAAGCAGCCGGTGCCGTGGATCCTGCTCGCCGATTCGATTCCCGCGTTGCTCGCCAGTCGCGGCGTCGCGCCCGATCCCGACCAGGCCGCGATCCGGCTCGAGCCCTTCGCCGAAGGCATCGCCAGCATCGGCGTCACCCTGTTCGCCGACGCCGCGCAACCGCCGCCCTTGCCACCGCCGCCGCGCAGCGTGGTGTATGGCCTGCTGGCCGAGCGCCTGCTGCGGCAGGGCGAGGATGCGGTTCCGGATTCGATCCGCGCGGAAGCCGGCTCCGATCCCGTCCGGGCCTGGGCCGCGCGCCTGCTGCAACGCTGGGCGCCACCGCACCATGGCTCGGTCCCGGGCAGGCTGCAGGCGCTGCTGGTGCGCGAACGCCTGCAGGCCTGCGCCGACGGGCGTTCGATCACTTCCTGGTCGCGCCTGACCCTGCCGTGGCGTTGCCGGGTCATCGCCCGCGACTGAGACGCTCCGTTCCGGGGGCGTTCGCCCCGGCGCCGGTAGAATGGCGCGCATGTCGAATCGCAATCCCTCCCTGCTGCCCGATGTCGCCGGCGACGCGGTCGCGCTGGCGCGCCCGCTCGATTGGGTCGGCATGGACCACATCGCGCTGCCGGTGCGCATCGCGGACGGGCAGGGCGGCCAGTTGCAGGTCGCGGCCGACATCGATGTCGCGGTGAACCTCGCCGACGCCGGCGCGCGCGGCATCCACATGTCGAGGCTGTACCTGCAATTGCAGGACGGCCTTGCGCGCGAGGCGATCACGCCCGCCGGCCTGCGCCACCTGCTGCAGGATGGCATCGCTTCGCAACAGGGCTTGGCGACGCAGGCGCGCTTGCGCATCCGCTACGACGCTTTGCTGCAGCGGAAGGCGCTGGAAAGCGGCTTCGCGGGCTGGAAGCGCTATCCGGTGGACATCGAGGCGACGCTGGCCGACGGCCACCTGCGCATCGCGCTCGCGTTCGCAGTCGAATATTCCAGCACCTGTCCGGCGTCCGCGGCGCTGTCGCGGCAGGCGAACGCGGAACGTTTCGCAGACGACTTCGCCGCCGCGCGGCCGCTGTCGGTCGGCGTGGTGCGCGACTGGCTCGCGTCCGAGCGCGGCATGGCCGCGACCCCGCATGCGCAACGCAGCCGCGCGCAGGTGAAGGTGGAGTTGAAGCCGCAGTTCGACGAATTGCCGCTCATCGCGCTGGTCGACGCGCTGGAATCCGCGCTGGCGACGCCGGTGCAGACCGCGGTGAAGCGCGAGGACGAGCAGGCCTTCGCGCGGTTGAATGCGGAAAACCTGATGTTCTGCGAGGACGCCGCGCGTCGCGTGGCGTCTGTGCTCGCCAGCGATCCGCGCGTCGAACGCTACGACGCGACGGTGTCGCATTTCGAGAGCCTGCACCCGCACGACGCGGTGGCGCGGGTGAGTGGCGTCAACGCCTAAGAGCGGTTGCCTTTTCGCGCAGCTTCATAAGCTCAGCCTCGTTCACGAAATAGGCGACGAAACAGAGATATTCCTCTGGCGAAGCATTGCGTCCGGACAGTTCGGGAATTTCCGACCACCGAGAAGCTTCGACGTGGAAATCCGTAGAGGACATCAGTGAGCTGAATGCCGATAAGACTTCAGCGCAAGAGCGCGTTACGTACTGATGCCATGATTCCTCATGTGTCTTGCCGGAAGGATCGGCATTAAGCCAATACATTTCACAGGTTGAATCCTGTGTCCGGAACTGGAATTGGCCACCGAGACAGCCGAGTTCCAGCGACTTTGCCTTCTGCAGAACCTCAGGGAAAATATCGAGCGGCCAAGCGTATTCGCCACCTCGAAGGTTTGCGCCATCGATCAGATCATTGAGAAGTTGCATCGAAGATTGCGTCACTTCCCGCGCTCCAGCACCAGCAACGGGTCGATCCGCACGTCGAACCAGCTCATGCCCCAGTGCAGGTGCGGGCCGGTGGCGCGGCCGGTCATGCCGACGGCGCCGATGACGTCGCCCTGTTTCACCACGTCGCCGACCTTCACGTCGATCCGCGACAGGTGCAGGAAATTGCTGCTGATGCCGTGGCCGTGGTCGAGCAGCACGGTGCCGCCGGTGAGGTAGAGGTCGGGCGCGGCGAAGGTGACCACGCCGTCGGCGGGCGCATGCACCGGTGTGCCCTGCGGCACCGCGATGTCCATGCCCGAATGCGGCGATTTCGGCGTGCCGTTGTACACGCGCTGGTTGCCGAAGCGGCCGCTGATGCGGCCCTGCACCGGCCATTGGAAGGTTTCGGCGAAATCCTCGCGAGCATCGTCGCGTTCGCGCGCGGCGGAGACCTGGGCCTGTTCGCGTTCGATGCGCGCGGCGATGTCCGGCGGCGGGTTCACCGTTTTCGGCGGCACGCCGTTGATGTTCTCGATCGGCCAGTCGCGCGGCGTCACCGCGATGCGGTGCTCGATCCAGCCGGTCGCGGGCTGCTTGATCTTCACCACCAGCGGACCCTTCTCGTCGCGGCCCACGCCGAACACGAAATCCCCATCCGGCGCGACGCTGAGCGTGCGTCCGCCGTACTGCACGATCGCCGCGGGATGGGTGTTGCCGACCACCATCGCGCCCTGGGATACGGAAGTCGGCAAGCGCGTCGCGCGCGCCGGGATCGCGCCACCGCCGCCGACCATGTGCGGCGTCGCAGGCGGAGTTTGTGCGAAGGCGGCGAAGACCGCGAGCGAAAGCAGGGCCGCGAACAGCGCGACGCGATGCTTCATCGTGCGAACGCCAGCCGCGAACCAGCCGGTTCGCCGACAAGTTTCGTGCCGTCCCACGCCAATCGTCCGTTCACCCAGGTGGAGGCGATGCGGCTGTGGAAGGTGGTGCCTTCGAACGGCGACCATGCGCATTTCGACAGCACGTCCTCGCGGCGCACGGTGAAGGGCGTGTCGTCGACGAGCACGAGGTCGGCGAAGTTGCCCTCGCGCAGGAAGCCGCGTTCGGCCACGTCGAACAGCTGTGCCGGCGCATGCGCGAATTTCCGCACGACCTGCGCGTTGGTGAGCTTGCCCTCGTGCACCAGTTCCAGCGCGGCGACCAGCGCGTACTGCACCAGCGGCAGTCCGCTCGGCGCCTGCGCGTAGGGTTTCGCCTTCTCCTCCAGCGTGTGCGGCGCGTGGTCGGTGGCGAGGATGTCGATGACGTCGTCGGCGAGCGCGGCGATGATCGCTTCGCGGTCGCCGGCGCCCTTGATCGCCGGGTTGCACTTGATCAGGTTGCCGAGCCGCGCGTAGTCGCCGCGGTCGAAACGGGTGAAATGCACGCAGGTTTCGGCGGTGATGCGCTTGCGCGAACCGTCGGCGCGGACGAGCGGCCCGCGTTCGAACAGCGCCAGTTCGTCCGCGGTGGAGATGTGCAGCACGTGCAGGCGCGAATCGTGCCGGCGCGCGAGCGAGATCGCCAGCCGCGTGGACTTGATGCAGGCCTCGCGCGAGCGGATGTCCGGGTGGCATTCGACCGGGATGTCGTCGCCGTACTTCGCCTGGTACTCGGCGAGGGTGGCGTCGATGGTCGGCGTGTCCTCGCAGTGGGTGATGATGGTCACCGGCGATTCGCGGAAGATGCCGTCGAGCACCTCCGGGTCGTCGACCAGCATGTTGCCGGTGGAAGCGCCCATGAACACCTTCACGCCGGGCGTCGCGCGCGGATCGATGGCGCGGATCGCGTCGAGGTTGTCGTTCGACGCGCCCATGTAGAAGCCGTAGTTCGCGCGCGAACGGCCCGCGGCGCGCCGGTATTTGTCCTCCAGCGCGCCGGCGTCCAGCGTCGGCGGGCGCGTGTTGGGCATGTCCATGAAGCTGGTCAGGCCGCCGGCGACCGCGGCCGCGGATTCGGTCGCGATGTCGGCCTTGTATTCCATGCCCGGTTCGCGGAAATGCACCTGGTCGTCGATCATCCCCGGCAGCAGGCGACGGCCGTTCGCGTCGATCACGGTTTCGCCCTCGCGAGCGGACAAACCACTACCGATCTCGGCGATGCGGTCGCCGGAAATGCGCAGGTCGCCGTCGAATTCGCGGCCCTCGTTCACCAGCCGCGCGTTGACGATCAGTGTCGATGGTGTGTCCGGCATCGGTGTTCTCGGGTGGCGGGCGGCACCGGATCGTGTCCGCCGGGGTTGAGGGGGTGGCAGCGGCCGATCCGCCGCAGTGCGAGCCAGCTTCCGCGCCACGCACCGAAGCGTTCGACCGCCGTCATCGCATATTCCGAGCAACTCGGCGTGAACCGGCAACGCGGCCCCAGCAGCGGGCTGATCCAGCGCTTGTAGCCGCGCAGCAATGCGATGAGGATGCGTTCGATCACGGGGTTTGCACGCGGTTTCGCGCAGGCTCGCGCGGTTGCCGCTGTAGTCAGGGCAGGGTATAACAGCGCGCTTTCCCGCACTAGGGAACGAGAGGAAGTCCTGCAAGTGCCAGCGAAGAAGACCGTGAAGAAGGCCGCCAAGGCCGCGAAGAAGCCCGTCAAGCCGGCTCAGAAGACGACCAAGAAGCCCGTGGCGAAGAAGCCGGCCGCGAAACCCGCGGCGAAGAAGGCTGCGCCGGCGAAGAAGCCCGCGGCCAAGGCCGTGAAGAAGGTCGTTGCGAAGAAGCCGGTGGCCAAGGCCGTCGCGAAGCCTGCGCCGGCGAAGAAGCCCGCAGCGAAACCGGCGGCCAAGCCCGTCGTCGCCAAGACCCCGGCCAAGCCCGCGAAACCGGCCGCGAAGCCTGCGCCTGCGCCCAAGCCCGTTGCGGCGCCGAAGCCGGTCGCGGCCAAGCCCGCGCCCGCTCCGAAACCGGCGCCTGCGGCGAAGACGGCCAAGCCGGCGGTCGATCCCAGGCCGACCCGGCAGGGCGTCGCCGTGGCGCTGGCCGGCAACCCGGCATCGCCGGTCACCGCGGCCCGCCCGGTGCCCGCGTCGCGTCCGGTCGGCAAGGTCGCGGTGGCGGTGGCCGCGCGCGCACCCGCGCCCGCGCCCAAGGGCAAGGTGAAGGTCGTTCCCTACCAGAGCGACGACACCGGCCGCCCGATCCTGCCCAAGGGCTACCGCCCGGATCCGGCCGAGGAATACATGGGACCGCTGCAGCTCGAATATTTCCGCCAGCGCCTGCTGCAGTGGCGCGACGACCTGGTCGAGGAATCCAAGCAGACCATCGAGAACCTCAAGGACGAAGTGCGCGACATCGGCGACGAAGCCGAGCGCGCCACCCGCGAAACCGAGAACTCGCTGGAACTGCGCACCCGCGACCGCTACCGCAAGCTGATCGGCAAGATCGATTCCACGCTGAAGCGGGTGGATTCGGGCGAATACGGCTACAGCGTCGATTCGGGCGAGGAAATCGGCCTGGAGCGGCTCGAGGCGCGCCTGACCGCGGAGCGCACGATCGACGAGCAGGAACGCTGGGAACATCTCCAGAAACAGATCGGGGATTGAACCTGGCTCGCGACGGTTCGATTCGTCGCATGATCGAGGAAAAGCCCGCTTCGGCGGGCTTTTTCGTCATTGCAGCTCGCGCAGGTCCAGTTTCCGCAATCTCGGCGCGAGGCGCGCGGTGGCGCCGACCACGCCGAGGGTGACGAAGCCGCCCAGCATCACCGCCGGCACCAGCCCGAGTAGGCGCGCCATGGTGCCGTCGTAGAACGCGCCGAGTTCGTTCGACGAACTGATGAAGATGCTGTTGATCGAGGACACGCGCCCGCGCATGCCGTCCGGCGTCACCAGCTGCAGGATGGTCGAGCGCAGCACCACCGACACGCCGTCGCACATGCCGTACACCGCGAGCAGCGCGACCGACAGCCAGTAGTGGCGCGACAGCGCGAACGCGATGGTGCACAGGCCGAAGCCGGCGACCGCGAACAGCAGGATGCGACCGGCGTTGCGCTGCAGCGGGTGCCGCGTGAGCCACAGCGCGACGAGGATCGAGCCCACCGCCGGCGCCGCGCGCATCACGCCGAGCGCTTCCGGCCCCTGGTGCAGGATGTCCTTGATGAAGGCGGGGAGCATCGACACCGCGCCGCCGAGCAGCACCGAGAACATGTCCAGCGCCATCGCGCCGAGCATGATCTGGTTGGAGGCGACGAAGCGCATGCCCTGCGCGATGCTGGAGAAGATCGGTTCGCGCTGCAGCACGGGCGCCAGTTCGGTGACCTCCATGCGCAGCAACGCGAGCGCGGCCGCGATCGCGCCGACCGCGGCGACGCCGTAGGACACCGATTTGCCGGCGACGCCGACCAGCAGGCCGCCGAGCGCGGGGCCGAGCACCAGCCCGGCCTGGAACACGACGCTGCCCATGCTCGCGCCGCGCGCGAACTGCTCGCGCTTGAGCACGCGGGCGAACAGCGCGTTGTAGACCGGACCCAGGAAGGAGCGCCCGACGCCACCGACCGCGACCGCGGCGTAGATCGGCCACAGCGTGTCCGCCGGCACCAGGCCATGCGCGATCAACGCCAACGCCGCGGCGTTCAGCGCGAGGCCGCCGCAGGCCGCGGCGCCGAGCTTGCGTCGCGGCAGGTGGTCGACGAGGTAGCCCGAGAACGGCGCGACGCAGAAGAAGGGGATGACCTCGGCGAGGCCGACCAGGCCCAGCGACCAGGGAGCGCGGGTGATTTCGTAGATGTGCCAGCCGACCGTCACCGCTGCCACCTGGTATGACAGCAGCGTGCAGATGCGGAACAGCATCAGCCAGCGGAAACCGGAGGATTGCAGCGGCGAAACCTCCGGCGCCTGCTGCGGTTCCGGCGCGATGTCCTCGCTCATGCGGGCAGCGCCTCGCGCGCGCGTTCGCGGATGAAGGCGAGCAGCGATGCGAGGCCGTTGCTGCGCGTGGGCGACAGGTGCTTCGCCAGCCCGATTGCGGAAATGTAATCCGCCGGCGTGTCGAGGATTTCGCTGGCGCTGCGCCCGGAATACACGCGCAACGCGAGGTGGATGAGGCCGGAAACGATGGCCGAGTCGCTGATCGCCGCGAAGTCGAGCCTGGACGCATCACCCGAGGGTACGATCCAGACCTTCGACTGGCAGCCGAGCAGGCGGTGTCCTTCGGTTTTCCAGTCCTCCGGGAACGGCGGCAACTTGCGGCCGAGGTCGATCAGGTACTGGTAGCGTTCGGACCAGTCGCCGAACATCGCGAATTCACTGGCGATGGCGGCTTGCGCCTCGGCGGCGGTGGGTTCGAGCGGGAATTGCGACTCGCTCATGCGCGCTTCCACCTGACGCCGGCAGGGGTGTCTTCCAGCAGGATGCCCTCGTTCGCGAGCTGGTCGCGGATGGCGTCGGAGCGGGCGAAATCGCGATTCTTCTTCGCGACGTTGCGTTCGTCGACCAGCGCCTGGATGCGTGCATCGTCGTCGCCGGAGGCGCCGCGCGCGAACCACGCGGCGGGATCCTGCTGCAACAGGCCGAGCGCGAGGCCGGCGCCGAGCAGTCGCGATTTCAGCGTCGAACGTTCCGTCGGCGATGCCGCCTTGCGCGCTTCGGCGGCCAGCCGCGCGATTTCCGCCAGCACCTGCGGCGTGTTGAGGTCGTCGTCGAGCATGGCCTCGACTTCGGCGGGGATCGCGGGCGTCGCCTCGATATCGGCCAGGTCGCGCAGCGTGCCGTACAGGCGATCCAGCGTGCGGATCGACTGTTCGATCAGCGCGTCGCTCCACTCCAGCGGCTGCCGGTAGTGCGCGGAGAGCAGGGCGTAACGCAGCGCCTCAGGCGGGTGTTCGCGGACGAGGTCGTGCACGCGCTGGATGTTGCCCACCGACTTCGCCATCTTGGCGCCGCCGAAGTTGAGCATACCGTTGTGCAGCCACCAGCGCGCGAAGATCCTGCCGCCGTGCGCGCATTCGCTCTGCGCGACCTCGTTCTCATGGTGCGGGAATTGCAGGTCGATGCCGCCGGCGTGGATGTCGATGGTGTCGCCGAGGTGCGCGGCGGCCATCGCCGAACATTCGATGTGCCAGCCCGGGCGGCCGCGGCCCCAGGGCGAATCCCAGCCGGGCAGGTCGTCGGTCGAGGGTTTCCACAGCACGAAATCGCCCGGGTCGCGCTTGTACGGCGCCACGTCCACGCGCGCGCCGGCCAGCATTTCCTCGGGATCGCGTCGCGAGAGCTTGCCGTAGCCCGGGAAGCTCGCGACCGAAAACAGCACGTGGCCCTCGGCGGCGTAGGCGTGGCCGTCGGCGACGAGGCGTTCGATCATCGCCACGATGTTGGCGATGTGCTTCGTCGCCTCGGGTTCCATGTCCGGCGCGAATTCGCCGGTCACGCCCAGCGCGGCCATGTCCTCGCGGTAGGCGGCGGCGTACTTGTCGGTGATCGTGGAGATCGGCGTGCCGAGTTCCTTCGCCGCGGCGTTGATCTTGTCGTCGACGTCGGTGATGTTGCGGGCGTAGCGCAGGCCGCCGAAACGCCGGCGCAACAGCGCGGCCAGCACCCCGAACGCCACCGGCCCGCGCGCGTTGCCGATGTGCACGTAGTTGTAGACCGTGGGGCCGCAGACGTACATGGTCGGGGAGGCGGGGTCGAGCGGCACGAACGGCTCGACCCGCCGCGTCAGCGTGTTGTAGAGCGAGAGGCCCATGTGCGGGTCGCGTGCGGGGAACGGCGATTCTAACGGCGGCATGCCCGGCGCGACAGCGGCGATTCAGCAGCCGGTGGCCCCGCGCGCCTAAACTCGCGCGGTGACTGTCTTTCGATCCCCGCGCTTCCGGCTGCTTGCCGTCGCCTGCCTGGCGGCGGCGCTTCCGGTCGCCGCGCAGCAGGTGCGGGTATTGCCGGTGGAGAACGTTCGGGTCGGCTACGCGCAGGTGCTGCGCGTGGAACCGGTGTACCAGACCCTGCGCGCGAATGCGGTCGAGGAGGATTGCACGCCTCCCAAGCCGCCCGGGACCCTGACCCGGATGGCGCAGGCGGTGAAGGGCGCGATCACCCGCGAGAGCCACAAGGCCGCCGACAAGCCGCAGGATTGCCAGCCGACCGTGGTGCAGAAAACCTATCGCACGCCCATGGCCTACGACGTGGATTACATCTACAAGGGCATGAAGTTCCGTTCGCGGCTGGCCAGCGACCCCGGCAACATGCTCCGGGTGCGGATTTCGATCACGCCCTACGAAGCGACCGAGTCGGAGAACTGAGCTTGCGCCGCGCGCGCGCGCGTGCGACGATCCCCTCCATGCCGATGAGCCCCGCCAACGCCGTTGTCCTGACCTCCGCCTACATGGCGGCGGGGATGACCTCGCGCGCGCGCCGACCGATGACCCGACGCCTCGCCGGATAACGCGCGCATCCCCTTGCGCTGCACGAACCCGGCCTCGCGCCGGGTTTTTTCGTTTCAGGCCCCTCGATTTCCCACGGAACCAAGCCCATGAAGCCCGCGACCAGCAGGCCTGCCGCCACCAGGCATTTCCTCAATACCCAGGATTGGAGCCGCGCCGACCTCGACGCGCTGCTGGCGCAAGCCGCCGCGTACAAGGAGGACAAGCTCGGCGATGCGCTGAAGGGCAGGAGCATCGCGCTGGTGTTCTTCAATCCGTCGCTGCGCACCCGCACCAGCTTCGAACTAGGCGCGTTCCAGCTTGGCGGGCATGCGGTCGTGCTGCAGCCGGGCAAGGACGCGTGGCCGATCGAATTCGACCTGGGCACGGTGATGGATGGCGATGCCGAGGAGCACATCGCCGAAGTCGCGCGCGTGCTGGGTCGCTACGTCGACCTCATCGGCGTGCGCGCCTTCCCGAAGTTCGTCGACTGGCAGGCCGATCGCCAGGACCGCGTGCTGGAATCGTTCGCGAAGTATTCGCCGGTGCCGGTGATCAACATGGAGACCATCACCCATCCCTGCCAGGAGTTGGCGCACGCGATGGCGCTGCAGGAGCATTTCGGCACGTCCGACCTGCGCGGCAGGAAGTACGTGCTGACCTGGACCTACCATCCCAAGCCGCTGAATACCGCGGTCGCGAATTCCGCGCTCACCATCGCCACGCGCATGGGCATGGACGTGACCCTGCTGTGCCCGACGCCGGACTACATCCTCGACGAACGCTACCTCGGCTGGGCGAAGGAGAACGTGGCCGCGAACGGCGGTTCCTTCCAGGTCAGCCACGACATCGAATCGGCCTACGCCGGCGCCGACGTGGTCTACGCCAAGAGCTGGGGCGCCTTGCCGTATTTCGGCAACTGGGCGCCGGAAAAACCCATTCGCGATCGCTACAAGCACTTCATCGTCGACGAGGCGAAGATGGCGCTCACCAACGACGGCGTGTTCTCGCACTGCCTGCCGCTGCGCCGCAACGTCAAGGCCACCGATGCGGTGATGGATTCTCCGAACTGCATCGTCATCGAAGAAGCCGAGAACCGCCTGCACGTGCAGAAGGCGGTCATGGCCGCGCTGATCGGGCAGGAGTGAGCGTAAAGGAGTGAATAGTGAGCGAAAGCTTGCGCCTCATCTCCACGCCGCGTCTGCCTTCTCACTTCTCACTCCTCCCACTCACTCCTCGCCCCCGTCCCATGACCCCTAACGACTCCCGCGACATCGTCCTCGCTTTTTCCGGCGGCCTCGACACCAGTTTCTGCGTGCCGTGGCTGAAGGAGCGGGGCTGGAACGTGCACACCGTGTTCGCTGACACCGGCGGCGTGGACACGGAGGAACGCGCCGCCATCGAGCAACGCGCCGCCGAACTGGGCGTGGCCTCGCACGCCACCGTCGATGGCGGGCCGGCGTTGTGGAGCGGCTTCGTCAAGCCCTTCGTGTGGGCGGGCGAGGGCTACCAGGGCCAGTACCCGCTGCTGGTGTCGGATCGCTACCTGATCGTGGATGCGGCGCTGGCGCGCGCGGCCGAGCTGGGCACCAATGCCATCGCCCACGGCTGCACCGGCATGGGCAACGACCAGGTGCGCTTCGACCTTGCGGTGAAGGCCAGCGGCGACTACCGCATCGTGGCGCCGATCCGCGAGATCCAGAAGGAGCATACGCAGACCCGCGCCTACGAACAGCAATACCTGGAAGAACGCGGCTTCGGCGTGCGCAGCAAGCAGAAGGCCTACACGATCAACGAGAACCTGCTGGGCGTGACGATGTCCGGCGGCGAGATCGATGCGTGGGAGGCGCCGGGGGAAGGCGCGCGCGGCTGGTGCGCGCGGCGCGAGCAATGGCCGGCCGAGGCGCTGGAAACGACGCTGCGCTTCGCGAATGGCGAGGCCGTCGCGCTGGACGGCAACGAAATGTCCGGCGAAAAGCTGCTGGCGAAACTCAACACCATGTTCGCGCAGTACGGCGTCGGCCGCGGCATGTACACGGGCGACACCACCATCGGCCTCAAGGGCCGCATCGTGTTCGAGGCGCCGGGCCTCGCCGCGTTGCTGGTCGCGCATCGCGCGCTGGAAGAGGCGGTGCTGAGCAAGCAGCAGAACCGCTTCAAGCCGGACATCGGGCGCAAGTGGGTGGAAATCGTGTACGAGGGCTTCTTCCACGATCCGCTCAAGGCCGACCTCGAGGCCTACCTCGCATCCTCGCAGCGCATGGTCGAAGGCGAAGTCGTGCTGCGCACGAATGGCGGCCGCGTCGATGCCGTCGCCGTGCGTTCGCCGCGCATCCTCGATTCGAAGGGCGCGACCTACGCGCAATTCGCGGACTGGGGCGTCGAGGAGGCCGAGGGTTTCATCAAGCTGTTCGGCATGAGCTCCACCGTGTGGGCACAGGTCAACAAGGGCGCGTGATGCTCGACACCGTCCTCCGCCACCTTGAAGCCCTGGTGTCCTTCGACACCCGCAACCCGCCGCGCCGGATCGGCACCGGCGGGATCTTCGATTACATCCGCGCGAACCTTCCGGGTTTCCGGATCGAAGTCACCGACCACGGCGATGGCGCCGTGTCGTTGTTCGCGCTGCGCGGCCGTCCGCGCCGGGTGTTCAACGTGCATCTCGACACGGTGCCGTCGTCGGAGGCGTGGAGCGCGGATCCGCTGGAGCTGCGCATCATCGGCGGACGCGCCATCGGCCTCGGTGCCTGCGACATCAAGGGCGCGGCGGCCGGCCTCGTCGCCGCGGCGAACGCGACCGACGGCGATGCTGCGTTCCTGTTCTCCTCCGACGAGGAAGCCAACGATCCGCGCTGCATCGCCGCTTTCCTCGGACGCAACCACGGTTTCTCCGAAGCGATCGTCGCCGAGCCCACGCGCTGCGAAGCAATACTCGCGCATCGCGGCATCAGCTCGGTGCAACTGGAGTTCAAGGGCGAGGCGGGGCATGCGTCCGGCGCCAACGCTCTGGCCGCGAACGCGTTGCACCAGGCGATGCGCTGGGGCGCGAACGCGCTGGACCTGGTCGAAGCCGAATCCGCCGCGCGTTTCGGCGGCCTCACCGGTCTGCGTTTCAACATCGGTCGGGTCGAGGGCGGGATCAAGGCGAACGTGATCGCACCCAGTGCCGAAGTGCGTTTCGGCTTTCGTCCGCTGCCCTCGCACGACGTCGACGCGCTGCACGCGCGCTTCGGTGCGTGTGCCGCGGCCGGCGCGCTCGAACGCTATGCCGAGACCTTCCGCGGCCCGTCGCTGCCCGCGGGCGATACGGCCACCGCCGAGGAACGCCGCCTCGCCGCACGCGACCTTGCGGACGAATTGGGCCTGCCGATCGGCAACGCGGTCGATTTCTGGACCGAGGCCTCGCTGTTCTCGCAGGCCGGGTTGACCGCCTTCGTGTACGGCCCCGGCGATATTGCGCAGGCGCATGCCGCCGACGAATGGATCGAACTCGAACAGCTTCGGCTTTACGCCGATTCCATCGTCCGCATCCTCGGGGGTTCCTCGCCGTGACGCCGATCCTCGCCGCGCACAACGTCCACGACCCACAGACGCGGCAGACCATCGTGCGCCTGCTCTCCAGCATGGGCAGCGCGAAGGAGATCTCGCAATACCTCAAGCGCTTTTCGCAACTCGATGCCGCGCGCTTCGCGGTGGTCAAGGTCGGCGGCGCGGTGCTGCGCGACGACCTCGATGCGCTGGTGTCCTCGCTCGCGTTCCTGCAGGACGTCGGCCTCACGCCGATCGTGATCCACGGCGCCGGCCCGCAGCTCGATGCCGAACTGTCCGCCGCCGGCATCGGGAAGCGGACCATCGATGGACTGCGCGTGACCTCGCCCGAGGCGCTGGCCATCGTGCGCCGCGTGTTCCATGCGCAGAACCTCAAGCTCGTCGAAGCCCTGCAGGCCGCCGACGCGCGCGCGACGAGCATCGTCTCCGGCGTGTTCGAGGCCGACTACCTGGACCGCGGGCGCTTCGGACTCGTCGGCGAGGTGAAGCGCGTCGACCTGGCACCGATCCAGGCCAGCCTGCAGGCGGGTTCGATTCCGGTGATCGCCTCGCTCGGCGAAACCGTCGGCGGCCAGATCCTCAACGTCAACGCCGATTTCGCCGCGAACGAACTGGTGCAGGTGCTGCAGCCGTACAAGATCGTGTTCCTCACCGGCACCGGCGGCCTGCTCGATGCGGACGGCAAGGTCATCGATTCGATCAACCTGTCCACCGAGTACGAGCACCTGATGCGGCAGCCGTGGATCGAAGGCGGCATGCGGGTCAAGATCGAGCAGATCAAGGACCTGCTCGACGGCCTGCCGCAGGCCTCGTCGGTCTCGATCACCAAGCCGGCGGAACTGGCGAAGGAATTGTTCACACACAAGGGCTCGGGCACGCTCGTGCGCCGCGGCGAGCGCGTGCTCGAAGCCTCGTCCTGGAACGGGCTCGACCTGGCGCGGTTGCGCAGGCTGGTCGAATCCGCGTTCGGCAAGATGCTGGCGCCGGACTATTTCGAAACGACTGCGCTGCATCGGGCTTACGTCAGCGAACACTACCGTGCCGCGGTAATCCTGACCCGCGAGGGCGCCGGCATGTACCTCGACAAGTTCGCGGTGCTGGACGAGGCTCAGGGCGAGGGCCTGGGTCGCGCGGTGTGGCAGGTGATGCGCGAACGCAATCCGTCGCTGTTCTGGCGTTCGCGCCACGGCAACCCGGTCAATCCGTTCTATTACGCCGAGTCCGACGGCTGCATCAAGCAGGAGAAATGGAAGGTGTTCTGGTACGGAATGGATGGGCTCGACGCGATCTGGCGCTGCGTCGCGCATTGCGCGCAACGCCCGGCGACGCTGAAGGAACCGGCATGAATGCGATCCGGATCGGCATCGTCGGCGCGCGCGGCCATGTCGGCGCGGAGCTGGTCCGCCTGCTGGCTGCGCATCCGCGCTTCGAACTCGCCTGCGTCTCCTCGCGCGAGTTGGATGGCCAGCGCGTGGCCGACCACAACGACGCCTACGCAGGCGCCTTGCGCTACTCCAATCCATCGCCGGCGGAACTGGTTGCGCTCGGCGCCGATGCGCTGGTATTGGCGTTGCCGAACGGCAAGGCGGGCGACATCGTGCGTGCATTCGGCGATGCGAACGCGGATCCCGTGATTGTCGATCTCTCGGCCGATTTCCGCTTCGATCCGGACTGGTACTACGGCTTGCCGGAACTGACCCGCGCGCACTACACGAGCCAGAAGCGCATCAGCAATCCCGGCTGCTACGCCACCGCGATGCAGTTGGCGATCGCGCCGATGCTCGATGTCCTCGATGGCCCGGTGCAATGCTTCGGCGTGAGCGGCTATTCCGGCGCGGGTACCTCGCCCGGCGACAGGAACAATGTCGAACTGCTGCGCGACAACCTGATGCCGTATGCGCTGACCGGCCATATGCATGAACGCGAGGTTTCGCACCGGCTCCGGCATGCGGTCGAATTCATGCCGCACGTCGCGCCGCATTTCCGCGGCCTCACCATTACCGCCAACCTGCACCTGCGCGAGCCGATGGCGCCCGGCATCGTGCGCGCGCGCTACCTCGACCGCTACGCGGACGAGCCGCTGGTCGACATCGTCGACAATGCGCCCTGGGTCAGCCGCATCGCCAACCGGCACCACGTCGACATCGGTGGCTTCGCGCTGTCCGACGACGGCAGGCGCCTGGTGGTGGTGGCGACCGAGGACAACCTGCTCAAGGGTGCGGCCACGCAGGCGCTGCAGAACCTCAACATGGCGTTCGCGCTGGAAGAATTCGAAGGCATCCCGGTGGAGGCAGGGCCATGAGCGACCTGTTGTGGCAAAAACCCGGCGTGGCGGTGGACGCGAAGATCCAGGCCTTCCTGGCAGGTGATGACGTGCTGCTGGATCGCGAATTCTTCCTGCACGACATCGCCGCCAGCACCGCGCATGCCGAAGGCCTGCAGCGCATCGGCATCCTCACGGCAGGCGAGCTCGACGGCCTCAAGCGCGAACTGGCGCTGCTGGCCAACGATTTCCGCAACGGCGGCTTCGTGCTGGACGAACGCTACGAGGACGGGCATTCCGCGATCGAGGCGCGCCTGACCGAGCGCCTGGGCGATGCCGGCCGCAAGATCCACACTGGGCGCAGCCGCAACGACCAGGTCCTGGTGGCGACACGGCTGTGGCTGAAGGAAAAACTGTCGCGCGCGGCCGCAGTTTCGCGCGAGATCGCGAAAGTCGCGCTGGATCGCGCCGACGTCGAAAGGGATTTGCCGATCCCGGGCTATACCCATCTCCAGCGCGCCGTGGTGTCCTCGGCCGGCATGTGGTGGGCGGGTTGGGCCGAGGCCTTCATCGACGACGCGATCCGCGCCGCCGATACGCTCAAGCTGGTCGATGCCAATCCGCTCGGCACCGCCGCCGGTTACGGCGTCAACCTGAAACTGGATCGCGAATACACGACTGCAGCGCTCGGTTTCGCGCGCATGCAGGTGTCGCCGGTCTATGCGCAGCTCTCGCGCGGCAAGTTCGAACTCGCCGCACTGGAAGTCCTCGGCAGCGCCACCCTGGACCTGCGCCGCATCGCCTGGGACCTGTCGCTGTACACCACCGCCGAATTCGGCTTCGTCGCGCTGCCGGCGCAGTACACCACCGGCAGTTCGATCATGCCGAACAAGCGCAATCCCGACGTCGTCGAACTGATGCGCGCGACGCACGCCAGCGTTGCCGCGGCGCGTACCGAGATCGAGCAGCTGCTGTCGCTGCCGTCCGGCTACCAGCGCGACCTGCAGGCGAGCAAGGGCGCGATCTACCATGGTTTCGGCCGCGGCCTGGCCGCGCTGGAACTGCTGCCGGCGCTGCTGGCCGACATGGAATGGCGCGAAGACCGGCTGCGCGCGGCGATCAACTCCGGCATGTACGCCACCGATGTCGCGGTGGAAGCCGCGATCGCCGGCGTGCCGTTCCGCGAGGCCTACAAGGCCGCCGCGGCGTCCGTCGATTCGGCCGGGCAGGGCAGGACGCCGGAAGGCAGCCTCGCCGCGCGCGTCTCGCCCGGCGCCGCAGCGGACCTGCGGCTCGCGGAATTGCGCCGGCGATTCGCCGATCTCGCCGGCTGAACTGTGTTCCGCAACGAAAAACGCCGCCCCGGGGCGGCGTTTCGCGATTCGATTGGTCGGGGAGACAGGATTTGAACCTGCGACTTCTACGTCCCGAACGTAGCGCTCTACCAGGCTGAGCTACACCCCGACGGCAGAGCGCGGCATTTTAGGGGCCGGAACCGGCCCGGGCAAGTGGTCGCGCGGTCGGCCGGCTAAACTAGCGGCCTTACGCGATCCGGAGTCCCGCGCTTGATCAAGCCCCGCACCCCGCCCGGCGTCATGGAGCTGCTGCCCCGCGACCAGATCGCCTTCCAGCGCATGCTGGACGCGATCCGTGGCACCTTCGAGCGCTTCGGTTTCCTGCCGGTGGAAACGCCGGTGATGGAACTCTCCGAGGTGCTGCTGACCAAGACCGGCGGCGAAACCGAGCGGCAGGTGTATTTCGTGCAGTCCACCGGCGCCCTCGACAAGCAGGAGGAGGGCCGGCCCGAGCTCGCGCTGCGCTTCGACCTGACCGTGCCGCTGGCGCGCTACGTGGCCGAGCACGAGCACGAGCTGGCGTTCCCGTTCCGCCGCTACCAGATGCAGCGCGTGTACCGCGGCGAACGCGCGCAGCGCGGGCGCTTCCGCGAGTTCTACCAGTGCGACATCGACGTAATCGGCAAGGATGCGCTGTCGCCGCGCTTCGATGCCGAGATCCCGGCGGTGATCGCCGCGGTGTTCGATGCGCTCGCCATCGGCGATTTCACCATCCAGCTCAACCACCGCAAGTTGCTGCGCGGCTTCTTCGAAGGGCAGGGCATCGAGGGCGACCAGCAGATGCTGGTGCTGCGCGAGCTGGACAAGCTCGACAAGCGCAGCGAGGACGCGGTGAGGGCGACGCTGGCGGGCGAAGGATTCGGCCTGTCTTCCGGGGTTGTCGACAGGCTGATGGCGTTTTCGCGGGTGCGTTCGAACGGCCACGCCGATGCGCTGGCGCAGCTCGATGCGCTCGGCGCCGGCACGCCGCTGTTCGAGCAGGGCCGCGACGAACTGCGCGCGATCCTCGGTCAACTCGCGGCGCTCGGCGTTCCGGAATCGCGTTATGCGCTGAACCTGTCGATCGCGCGCGGCCTCGACTACTACACAGGCGTCGTCTACGAAACCGTGCTGGACGCCTATCCGCAGATCGGTTCCATCTGCTCGGGCGGGCGATACGACGACCTCGCCGGCCACTACACCAAATCGAGATTGCCTGGCGTCGGCATTTCCATCGGCCTGACCCGGCTCTTCTACCAATTGCGCGAGGCCGGACTCGTCGCGACCGCGGACAGTTCGGTCGACGTGCTGGTCGCGTTGATGGACGATGCCATGCTCGCCGATGCGCTCGCGCTCTCGCAACGCCTGCGCGCCGCCGGGTTGAACGTCGAAACCCAGCTCGAACCGCGCAAGCTGGCGAAGCAGCTGCAATACGCGGACAAGGCCGGCATCCGCTTCGTGGCGATACGCGGCAGCGACGAAGCCGCGCGCGGCACGGTCGCGGTCAAGGACCTGCGCCATGGCGAACAGTTCGAGGCGGGCGAGGGGGAACTCGCGCCTGCGCTGCTCAAGGCGAAGGAAGAAGACGCATGAAACCGATCCGCCTCGATGGCCTGTCGCTGACCCGTGCGCAACTGGTGGAAGTCGCGCACGGCGCCAGCATCGAACTCGATGCCGCCGCGTTGGAAAAAGTGGCGCATGCCGCGGATTTCCTCGCCGGCAAGGTCGAGCAGGGGCAACCGATCTACGGTGTGTCCACCGGCTTCGGCAGCAACGCCGACAAATTGCTCGGCGGCAGCGACGCGTCGATCTACGCCAAATTGCAGCGCAACCTGATCGAAACCCACGCCGTCTGCGTCGGCGATCCCTTCGCGCCGGAAGTGGTGCGGGCGATGCTGTGCATCCGCATCAACACCCTGCTGCGCGGGCACTCGGGCATCCGCGTACGGACGTTGCAGGCGCTGGCCGCGATGCTCGATGCGAATGTCGTGCCGGTGGTGCCGCAACTCGGTTCGGTCGGCGCCTCGGGCGACCTCGCACCGCTGTCGCACCTCGCCATCGTCCTGATCGGCGGCGGCGAAGCCTTCTTCGGTGGCGAACGCATGCACGGCGGCGAAGCGCTGCGCCGCGCCGGTCTGCAGCCGGTCGAGCTGACCATCAAGGAAGGCCTGGCGCTGAACAACGGCACCGCGCAGATGCTCGCCACCGGCGTGCTCGCGCTGGCGAAGCTGGAGGAACTGCTCGATACCGCCGACCTTGCCGCGGCGATGACGTTGGATGCCTTCGCCGGGCGCCTCGGCGCCTACGCGGAACAGGTGCACGCCTTGCGCCCGCATCCGGGGCAGGTGCACGTCGCCGCACGGATGCGCGCGCTGCTCGCGGGCTCCACCCTGGCCGACATCGCCTATGCGCGCGTTCGCGGCAAGAAAGTGCAGCCGCAGGACAGCTATTCGCTGCGTTGCGTGCCGCAGGTGCACGGCGCGGTGCGCGACGCGGTCGCGCAGGCCGCGCGCGTGCTGGAGATCGAACTCAACGCGGTGACCGACAACCCGCTGGTGTTCCCGGACGCCGTCGATGCGCCGCTGGATCGCCAGGTGATTTCCGCCGGCCATTTCCACGGCATGCCGCTGGCGCTGGCGATGAGCTATGTGAAGGCCGCGATCCCGGTGCTCGCGTCGATTTCCGAACGCCGGCTCAACAAGCTCGTGGATCCGGCGACCAGCGACGGCCTGCCGGGTTTCCTCGTCGGCAACGAGGACGGCACCGAATCCGGCTTCATGATCGTGCAATACACCGCCGCGGCCATTGTCAACGACCTTGCCAGCCGGGCGATGCCGGCGAGCGTGTATTCGATCCCGACCTCGGCTAACGCCGAGGACCATGTGTCGATGGGCGCGAACGAGGCGCGGCACGTGCTGGCGATGGTCGCCGACCTTGGCAAGGTGCTGGCGCTGGAACTGATGACCGCGGCGCAGGCGCTGGATTTGCGCGTGCGCATGGTCGAAGGCGAGGCGCAGCCGGGTCGCGCCGTGGCCGCCGCGCATGCGGTGATACGCGAACGCATCGCCTTCCTCGACCGCGACCGCGCGCTGGATGGCGACGTCGCCACTGCCTTGCGCCTGGTCGCCGACGGCAGCGTGCTGGCCGCGGCGCGCGCCGCGCTCTGATGCGTTTCCGCGCGATCGCGCTCGCGTTGCTGTTCGCCTTGTCCGCGGGCACGGTCGCAGGCACCCGCAAGGAGGCATCGACTTCGTTCGATGTCCTGGTCTTCGGCGACCCGCAGCCGCAGACGGCGGTGGACGTCGGTTACTACCGGCGCGACATCGTCGAACCGCTGGTCGGCAGGACGAAAGCGAAACTCGGCATTACGCTGGGAGACATCGCCGACGACATGCCCTCGCTGTATCCGGCGGTAAGGAAGGTCGATGCCGAACTCGGCGTTCCATGGCTGTACGTGCCGGGCAACCATGACATCGACGCCGGGGCGAAGGACGATGCCGCCTCGCTGCATGGGTTCCATCGTGCGTTCGGCGCGGACACTTTCCTGCGCCGCACCGGGATGGCGAACTTCATCGTCATGGACGATGTCGTCGTCATGCCCGGCGGCAATCCCGCCTACATCGGAGGTTTCCGCCCGGAGCAGTTCGCCTTCCTCGAAAAGACCCTGCCGACGCTGGCCAAGGACAAGTTGCTGGTCGTCGCCGTGCACATCCCGTTGTTCGAGGACGCGGGCCGCGACAGTTTCCGCGACGCCGACCGCGAGCGCCTGTTCGAGCTGCTGCGGCCGTTCCCGCATGTATTGCTGCTGAGCGGGCATTCGCATGGGCAGAGGAACGTGTTCCATGGCGAATCCGACGGCTGGCACGGCGCACAGCCGCTGCACGAATACAACGTCGGTGCGACCTGCGGCGCCTACTGGTCCGGGGTGATGGATGCTTCCGGCATTCCCGCCGCGACCATGGCCGACGGCACGCCCAACGGCTATGCGGTGCTGACGATCGAGCCCGGTGGCGGCTATGCGCTGGCCTGGCACAGCGCGCGCGACGCGGCCGATCCGCAGATGGGCCTGCATGCGCCGAAGGTGCTGCGGCAGGGTGCGTATCCAGCCTGGGGCGTGTACGCGAACGTGTACATGGGCGACGACGACACGCGCGTCGAGTATCGCATCGACGGCGGCGAATGGAAGCCGATGCGCAAGGTGCTTCAGCCCGATCCGGCGCTGCTCGTCGAGAACGCGCGCGACGATGAGGCGGATGCCCTGCGTGGCTACGACCGTTCGCCGGAGGCGGAGCCTTCGCCGCACCTGTGGCGCGGCGCATTGCCGACGAACCTCGCGATAGGCGAGCACGAAATCGAAGTGCGCGAATTCGATCGCTGGCGCGGCGAGCAGCGCGCAAGGATCGCGTACCGGCTGGAGTCGGCGCAGCCCTGAACCCGTGGTGGGCCAGGGCCCACCCTACGGCTGCTCGCCCTGGTCTTGCGGATGGTCGAGGTCGTCGAGCGGCCACGGATAAGCGACAGCCGGGCCGGGAACGAGTTGCGAACGCCAGCTCGCGAGCCGCCCGGCGATCGCCTTGCCTTCCGATATCTGCGGATGCGACGGATCGTCGCCTTCCAGCTTCTCCCATGCCTGGATCCGCGCCTGCGCATGGCGGAACGCTGCGGCGAAATCGGTGCTGCGGTTCAGTCCTTCCACCAGCCACGCACGGCCGAAGAAGGTGGCGGTGGAATCCGCGCCGCAGCCGAACGAAGGCCGATCGCTGCGCGCCGCGGTCATGATCAGCGTGTCGTCGCCCTTCAGCACGGGGATGAAACCGCCGGAATAGCAGGCGGAAATCGCGATCACGCGGTTGCGGATGCCGGCCTTGCGCAGCACGAAGCGCAGGTCGTCCGGCGTCAGCGCGTCTTCCACGTAGGGCGGGAAATACAGCGCCAGTTCGTGGTCGTGGGTGCCGTGCATGGTCATGTACAGCAGCAGGATGTCCTCGCGCTTGTCCATCCTGCGCGCGACCCCGGTCACCGCGTCGTAGAGGTTGTCGTAGCTCGCGAGCGGCCGTGGTTTCCCGCCGACGCTGTCCGGGTTGCTGACCAGCGTGATGACGCCGCGTGCGTGGAAGCGCGTTCGCACCAGCGCCTCGAAGTATTCGGCCTCGTTGCGGAACACGTTCTCGGTGCCGTCGCCGGCGACGCCGATGGCGTACAGGTCGATGGTGCCGGGCCTTTGCGCGGGCAATGCGGCGATTTCCTTCGCGACCAGCGTTTCGTCGCGGTTCGCGATGGCGTCGGCCGGATCGATCTTGCGCGAGGCCGCGCTCGTCGCCACCGATGCCAGCAGCAAGCCGAGCAGGGCGGCGTTCCGCACGATCCTGCGTCGCGGTTTCATGGCGCCGCGGCCACGGGCATCCGCGCGCGCGAGGCGTGCACGCTGGTCCACGCACCGAGCAGCAGCAAGCCGACCGCGACCGCCTGGATCCAGTGCGGTTCGGCGCGCCCGGCGAGGACCAGCCACAGCGTCGACAGCAGCGGCGCGAGGTAGGACAGGCTGCCGAGCAGGGCGATGTCGCCGTGCTTGGTGCCGCGGTCCCACAGGGTGAACGCCACGCCCGTGGGGCCCACGCCCATCGTCGCCAGCACCAGCCATTGCGCCGGCGCGATCGGCGTCGATGGTTCGAACAGCAGGTGCATCACGATGCCCAGCAGCGCGACGCCGATGCAGGCCGGGACGATGGCCGCGCTGTCCACGCTGGCGAAGCGCCGGTTGAGCACGGAATAGCCGCCCCAGGTGACCGCCGCGCCGAATGCGGCGAGGTAGCCGGGCGCGTAGGCGGGATCGACCGACAGGCCGCGCCCGCCGGTAACGAGCAAGGCCGCAGCGGCCAGCCCCAGCAGCGCGCCGACGATGTTGCCCGCGCGCAGGCGTACGCCGGGCAGCAGTCCCGCGAACAGCACGATCAGCAGCGGCCACAGGTAGTTGATCAGGTTGGCCTCGACCGGCGGCGCGTGCTTGAGCGAAAAGAAATACAGCGCGTGGTAGCCGAACAGCGCGAAGGTGCCGAGTGCCAGCGCGGCCGTCGGGGCGCGCATAGCGCGCAGGCCTTCGCGGCCCGAACGCGCGGCCCAGGCCACGCCGAACACGCCGGCGAATCCGAAGCAGCAGGCCAGGACCAGGAACGGCGGCAGGGTGCCGGTCAGCGTGGTCAGCAGCGCGAGCGAGGACCACAGCAGGATCGCGCACATCCCGGCGAGCGTCGCCCCGGGATCGGCGCTGCCGGCCCGGGGATTCATGGGTTCAGCAAGTCGGGATCGACCTGGTCGAAGCGTTCGACCCGCACGTGGCCGTGCGTCGCTTCGCCGCTGCGCGGTTCGGGGTAATCCTCGCGCCGGTCGACCAGCTTGGTGCGCATGCCGGCCTCGCGCGCCGCATCGAGTTCGGCGACGACGTCGGACAGGAACACCACGTCCTTCGGCAGCACGCCGAGCGCCTCGGCGATGGCGCGGTAGCTCGCCGCGTCGCGCTTGCCGCCGACCTCGGTGTCGAAGAAGCGGTCGAACAAAGGCGCCAGGTCGCCGGCGTCGGTATGCGAGAACAGCAGCTTCTGCGCCGGCACCGAACCGGAGGAATACACCGCGAGGCGGTGTCCGGTTTCCCGCCACATGCGCAGCGCGGGCGCCACATCCGGATACAGCGGCGCGACGAAATCGCCGTCGCGGTAGCCGGCTTCCCAGACCATGCCCTGCAGCGCCTTCAGCGCGGTGTGCTTGCGGTCCTCGTCGATCCAGCCCTGCAGCGTCTCGACGATCATCTCGTCCTGGCACATGCCGCCGTTCTCGACCGCGACCGCGTCCAGCCAGCGACGCACCTCGGGGTCATGTCCGTGTTCGCGCACGAACCCGGGCAGCTTCGCCCTTGCATAGGGGAACAGCACGTCCTTGACGAAGGAGATGCTGGAAGTCGTACCTTCGATATCGGTGAGGATGGTCGTCACGAAGGACGCGCCTGCCCGTTTTCGTAGCGCGGGAATTTCCGCGCGATGTCGGTGCCGGTGAAGTGCCCGACCCAGCCGTCCGGTTCGGTGAAGAAGCGGATCGCGACGAAGCTCGGTTCCGGGCCCATGTCGAACCAGTGGGTCATGCTGTCCGGAACCGCGATCAGGTCGCCGGCCTCGCACAGCACTTCGTAGACCTTGCCGCCGACGTGCAGGGTGAACAGGCCCGATCCGGCGACGAAGAAGCGCACTTCGTCCTCCTTGTGGAAATGCTCGTCGAGGAACTTCGTGCGCATCGCCTCGCGGTTCGGGTTGTCCGGGGCGATGCTGACCACGTCCACCGTGCGGAAGCCGTTTTCCTCGACCAGTCGGTCGATGTCGGCCTTGTACGCGGCCATGATCGCCTCCGGCGGATCGCCGGGCACGACGGGTTGCGCGGCTTCCCATTGTTCGAACGCGACATCGATGGCCGCCAGCTGCGCGGCCATTTCGCCGCGATCGGACGTCGCCAGCAGCGGCGCGCCGGAATCGTTCTCGTCGAAGATGCGCAGCCGGCTCATCGAAGTTTCCTCAGTTCCAGTTCGCAGCCCAGCAGGAATTCGAAGGCTTCGAGGTGGCGGCGCGCCTCGGCCATGTCGCGGCCCCAGGCGTAGAGGCCGTGGCCGTCGATCAGGTAGCCCCACATCGGGCCCTTGTCCAGCAACGCGTCCACCTGCGCCGCCAGCGTCGGCATGTGCTGGGTATTGGGGAACACCGGCACGTCCATCGCGCCTTCGTGCGTGGTGTTGCCGGCGAAGGCTTTCTGCAGTTCGTAGCCTTCGAAACGCACGTGGCCCGAGGGCGCGTACAGGCGCGAGGCCACGGTCTGCACCGGCGAATGCGTGTGCAGCACGCAGCCGATCTCCGGGAAGCGCCTGTACAGCTGCGTGTGCAGCAGGGTTTCCGCGGAGGGACGGTCGGCGCTGCCGACCGCGTTGCCGGCGAAGTCCACGACCATGATGTCGGCTTCGGTCAGCCGGCCCTTGTCGCGGCCGGAAACGGTGATCGCCGCGTGGCGGTCGTCGAGCCGGCGCGAGAAGTTGCTGCTGGTCGCGGGCGTCCAGCCGGCCTGCGAGAGCTCGCGCACGTTGGTGATGATCTCGCCGGCGAGGTGGCGCAGGTGCTGGGCGTCGTAGGGCAGGGAAGCGTCCATGCGCGGCAGTTTAGCGAATCGCCGATGAGGGATCGGCAACAAGGAAAAACCCGGCCTGGGCCGGGTTTTTCGTCGGTCCAACCGCGTCGGTCAGGGGCCCGGATCGGGACCCTGGTGTACCAGCGGATCGGATTCGATCCTGGTCGAATGGTCGTGGCCGGCGTGCAGCAGGTGTTCGTTGCCCGGCGCGAGGTGGCTGCGGCGGCGCGCGTACAGGAAGTACACCACCAGGCCGACCACGCCCCAGATGCAGAAGAACTTGATCGTCGGGTTCCAGCCGAGGCTGAAGAACAGCAGCACGCATCCGGCCAGCGCCAGCGGACCGACGACCCACACCAGCGGGGTCTTGAACGGGCGCGGGCGGTTCGGCTCGGTGCGGCGCAGCACCATCACGCCGATCGCGACGGTGAAGAACGCGAACAGGGTGCCGGCGTTGGAGATGTCGGCGAGGATGTCCACCGGGAACATCGCCGCGAACAGCGACACCGCGACGCCGGTGATCCAGGTGACCACGTGCGGGGTGTGGTACTTCGGATGCACCTTGGACAGGCCCTCGGGCAGCAGGCCGTCGCGCGCCATGGTGAACAGGATGCGGGTCTGGCCGAAGATCATCATCAGCACCACCGACGGCAGCGCGATGATCGCCGCCCAGCCCACCATGTCGCCGATCGCCGGATGGCCGATGGAGCGCAGGATGAAGGCCAGGGGTTCCTTGGACATCGACAGCTCGCCGCCCGGCTGCGCGCCCGCGGCGCCAACCGCACCGTAGGCGACCAGCAGGTAGAAGATCGTGCAGATGCCGAGCGAGCCGATCAGGCCGATCGGGATGTTGCGGTTTGGGTTCTTCGTTTCCTCGGCGGCGGTGGAGACCGCGTCGAAGCCGACGTAGGCGAAGAAGATCGAGGCCGCGGCGCCGAGCACGCCCACGCCGGAGAGCGGAGTGCCCCAGCCGTTCGGCAGCATCGGCGAGAAATTGGCGCCGTCGACCGCCGGGAAGGTCAGGATGATGAAGGCGGTGAGCGCGACGATCTTCACGATCACCAGCATCGCGGTCACCTTGGCCGACTTCGACGTGCCCGCGACCAGCAGCATCGTCACGAGCAGCGAGAGCAGGAAGGCGATCAGGTTGAAGCCGCCCTTGTGCGCGACGCCGTCGACCATGTGCACCTTGGCGCCGTCGCTGAGTTGTTCGACCCAGAATGGTCCTGCCGACAGGAAATCCGGCAATCCGATCCCGTGGTGCGCGAGGAAGCCGTTCGCATAACCCGACCAGCCCACCGCGACCGCGCCGGCCGCGACCGCGTATTCTAGTATCAGCGCCCAGCCGACCATCCACGCGATGACTTCGCCGAGCACCGCATAGGAATAGGTGTAGGCGGAACCGGAGACCGGCACCATCGCCGCGATTTCCGAATACATCAGCGCGGTCAGCGCGCAGACGACGCCGGCGATCACGAAGGAATACATCATGCCCGGGCCGGCCTTGTTGGCCGCGACCGCGGTGAGCACGAAGATGCCGGTGCCGATGACCGCGCCGATGCCGAGCATGGTCAGGTCGAAGGCGCCGAGCTGGCGGGTCAGCGAGCGCTTGCTCGCCGTCTCGAGAATCAGGTCCAGCGGCTTGGTGCGTTCGAACAGCATCCGGCTCTCCCCAGGCAAGGTGCGGCCGCCCGGTCGGGCGGAACCCGGCGACCATAACCGTGGGGCAGGCGGGGCACAAGCGCCGCCTGCGGCGGGTGGCGCTGCGGGGATAATGCGCATTCGCCAGCCGAGAATCCGTTGCGCCCGACATGACCGCATTCATCGAAGTACTCGACGACTACCGCCGCCGGCATCCGGACGAAGCCGGCACCGTGGTGGAGTTCGCCGAACTTGCGCGGGAGCAGGGCACGGACCCGTATCGGCGCGAGCGGCTGGCCGGGCACTTCACCGCCTCGGCGTGGCTGGTGGACCGCTCCGGCACGCGAATGCTGCTCACCCACCACCGCAACCTCGACCGCTGGCTGCAGCCGGGCGGGCACGCCGACGGCGACCGCGACCTCGCCCGCGCGGCCCTGCGCGAGGCCGAGGAGGAATCCGGCCTGCGCGACCTAGTGGTGGAACCGGACCTGTTCGACCTCGACCGGCACTGGATTCCCGAACGCGGGGCCGAACCGGGGCATTGGCATTACGACGCGCGCTTCGTGGTGCGCGCGACCGGCAGCGAGGATTTCGTCGTCGGCGAGGAATCGCACGACCTGGCGTGGCGCGACATCGCGGGCATCGCCGACGATCCGGCCAGCGACGCATCGCTCAGGCGGATGGCGGGGAAGTGGTTGGCCAAGAAACAGGAGTGAGCGGAGAGGAGTGGGGGTCGAGGAAAGCCGGGATGTGACTTCCATTCACTCCTCTCTCCTCCTCACTCATTCCTCGCCTCAATACAACACCCGCGTCCGCAGCGTGCCTTCGATTGCATCCAGCGCGTCGCGCAGTTCGCGCGCCTGTTCGTCGCCGGCGCCGCTGACGTTCGATCACCACGTAGCCCACCTGCGGGTCGGTGCGCAGGAACTGGCCGTCGATGTTGATGCCGCGGCTGCTGAAGACCGCGTTCACCTGCGACAACATGCCGGGCACGTTGCGGTGGATGTGCAGCAGGCGATGGCTGCCGTCGTGCTCGGGCAGGCTGACTTCGGGGAAATTCACCGCCGAGAGCGTGCTGCCGTTGTCGCTGTAGCGCACCAGCTTGGCCGCGACCTCGATGCCGATGTTGTCCTGCGCCTCCAGCGTGCTGCCGCCGACGTGCGGGGTGAGGATCACGTTGTCGAGCCCGCGCAGCGCCGATTCGAACGACTCGTCGTTGCCCTTGGGTTCGGCCGGGAACACGTCCACCGCCGCGCCGCCGAGCCGGCCTTCGCGCAGGGCCGCCGCCAGCGCCTCGATGTCGACCACGGTCCCGCGCGAAGCGTTGATCAAGTGCGCGCCGGGCTTCATCCGCGCGATTTCCTTCGCCCCGACCATCCACTGCGTCGCCGGGGTTTCCGGCACGTGCAGGGTGACCACGTCGCTGCGCGCGAACAGATCGCCGAGGTCGGCGGCCGGGCGCGCGTTGCCGAGCGCGAGCTTGGTCTCGATGTCGTGGTACAGCACCTGCATGCCGAGGCCTTCGGCGAGCAGGCCGACCTGGGTGCCGATGTGGCCATAGCCGACGATGCCGATGGTCTTGCCGCGCGCTTCGTGGCTGCCGGTCGCCGATTTCGCCCAGCCGCCGCGGTGGCATTCGGCCGACTTGCGCGGGATGCCGCGCAGCAGCATCACCGCCTCGGCCAGCACCAGTTCGGCCACGCTGCGGGTGTTGGAATAGGGCGCGTTGAACACCGGCACGCCCTGCCGTTCCGCCGCATCGAGATCGACCTGGTTGGTGCCGATGCAGAAGCAGCCGACCGCGAGCAGGCGCTTGGCCTGCGCCAGCACATCGGCGGTGAGCTGCGTGCGCGAACGGATGCCGAGGATGTGCGCGTCGGCGACGGCGCGCTTCAGTGCATCTTCCGGCAGGGCCTGCGGCAGCAGTTCGATCCGGCTGTAGCCGGCGGCGCGGAAGGTATCGACCGCGTTCTGGCTGATGCCTTCGAGCAGCAGCACGCGGATGTCGGCCTTGGGATAGGAGGTCTTTTTCATCGCCGGGGATTTTGACAGGGAAAGGCGGGAGCAAACACTCGGGAACGCTTCGGCAGGCCGCCTGCGTAGAATCGGCGCATGACCGATCCCCGCCTCGAATCGTTGCGCCAGGCCGTGCCGGTACTTCGGCTGCTCGAAGCGCCGGCCGACCTCGAACACTACGGCCGCGACGCGACCCGGCGCTGGACGCCGGCGCCGCTGGCCATCGCGCAGCCGGCCGATGTCGAGGAAGTGCAGGGCGTCGTGAGATGGGCGAACGCAAACCGCATCGCGCTGGTGCCTTCGGGCGGGCGCACCGGCCTGTCCGGCGGGGCGGTGGCCGCGAACGGCGAACTCGTCCTCAGCCTCGAACGCATGCGCCGCGTGCTCGCCTTCGATCCGGTCGACCGCACGCTCACGGTCGAAGCCGGAATTCCGTTGCAGGCCGCGCAGGACGCCGCGCGCGAACACGGCCTGCAGTACCCGGTGGATTTCGCCTCGCGCGGCACCGCGACCATCGGCGGAAGCATCGCCACCAATGCCGGCGGCGTGCGCGTGCTGCGTTACGGCAACACCCGCGAGTGGATCGCCGGGTTGAAACTGGCGACCGGCAGCGGCGAACTGCTCGATCTCAACCGCGGCCTGCTCAAGAACTCCAGCGGCTACGACCTGCGCCACCTCGCCATCGGCGCCGAAGGCACGCTCGGGATCGTGGTCGAGGCGACGCTGAAACTCGCGGATCCGCCGCCGCCCACGAGCGTGATGCTGCTGGCGCTGCCGGGCTTCGACGCGATCATGCCGCTGTTCGCGGAATTGCGAAGAACGCTGCGGCTGGAAGCCTTCGAATTCCTGACCGACAAGGCGTTGCGCCACGTGCTCGCGCAGGGCGGCCAGGATCCGTTCGACGCCACGCATCCCTACTACGTGCTGGCCGAATACGCGCAAGAGGGCGAAGCCGACGAAGCGGCGGCGCTGGCGGCATTCGAACATGCGGCCGGGCAGTCGTGGGTCGAGGACGGCGTGATCGCCACGAGCGAGGCGCAGGCGGCTGGACTGTGGCGCCTGCGCGAGGGCATCAGCGAAAGCCTCGCCCCGCATACGCCGTACAAGAACGACGTCGCGGTGCGGGTTTCGGCGATGCCGGCCTTCCTTGCCGAGGCCGATGCGCTGCTCGGCCGCGAATACCCGGATTTCGAAGTCGTGTGGTTCGGGCACATCGGCGACGGCAACCTGCACATCAACGTGCTGAAGCCGGCCGGGTTGTCGCAGGAGGCGTTCGCCGAACGCTGCGGCGGCGTGACCGCGCACCTCGCCGCCCTGCTGGAAAAGCACGGCGGCAGCATTTCCGCCGAACACGGCATCGGGCTGGCGAAGAAACCCTACCTGCTCGGCACGCGCAGCGCCGCCGAGATCGAACTGATGCGCGGCATCCGCCGCGTGTTCGATCCAAACGGGATCATGAATCCCGGAAAATTGTTCGATTGATCAGCCGGCGGCGAGGCGCGCGTCCAGGCGTTCGCGCATCGCCGGCCATTCCGTGTCGAGGATGGAATAGCAGACGGTATCGCGCAGGGTGCCGTCCTTGTGCCGCTTGTGCTGGCGGATCACGCCATCCTTCTTCGCGCCCAGGCGTTCGATCGCCGCCTGCGACCGCAGGTTGTGGTGGCTGGTATGCAGGTAGACCGTGCGCATGCCCAGCGTTTCGAACGCATGGTCGAGCAGCAGGCGCTTGCATGTGGTGTTGACGTGGGTGCGCTGCGCGCTGGCGCGATACCAGGTGTAGCCGATGGCCAGCGTCGGAACGCTCGCGTCGATGTCGTAATAGCGAGTGCTGCCGAGCACCGTGCCATCGTCGCGTAGCACCGCGAACGGCAGCATCGTGCCCGCGGCCTGGCCTTCGAGCGCGGCCCGCACGTAAGCCGACATCGCATCGGCATCCGCGAGCGGCGTGGTGGTGTAGTTCAGTGCGCCGAGATCGCCGTCGGCAGTGGCTTCGATCAATCCGCCGGCATGATCGGGCGATAGCGGTTCGAGGCGGATTCCATGCCCGGCAAGCACGACCGGCTGCAAACGCAGGGTGTCAGTCATCGGACTCGACATCCGGTTCGAATTCGTCGAGGAGCTTCAGGATCCGCGGGTCCTGGGCGTAAGCCGACTTCAGTGCCGCGAGGCGCTTGTCGGTGCCGGCGCAGGATTCGTTCATCGCGTCGATGATCTGCTTCTTGCGGACTCCTTCCGGATCGTCTTCATGCTCCGGTATTGGTTCGCCGCGCCAGTGGTCGCATGCATCGCGCATGTTGACGAAATCGCGAACATCGGCGGGATAGCTGCAGAAGTCCGCGCGATCGCTGACCTCCGGATCGCAAGCCGGGGCCATGGTTGGTTCGGGCGGCGCCTCGGATACGGCTTTCGTCTCCGGCGCTGCGGGGGCGGGCGTGCCATGGCATCCGACGCCGCCCACCAGGAGCAGTGCCGCGATGCCGGCGAAAGCGAAACTATTCCGCACGTCCCGCGAACTCGCCGGTGGTGGTGTTCACCCACACCTTCTCGCCGTTGCCGATGTACTCGGGCACCATGATCTCGATGCCGGTGCTGAGCTTGGCCGGCTTCGGCCGCTTGGTCGCGGTGCCGCCCTTGAGCTCGGGCGGCGTTTCGATCACTTCCATCGCCACGCTCTGCGGCAACTGGATCGCCACCGGCGCGTCCTCGATCAGCTGCACGTAGATGCCGGTGAGGTCGTCGACGATGTAGCCGGCCGCGTCGCCGATGGCCGCGGCGTCGAGCGTATACGGGGTGTAGTCCTCGTCGTCGAGGAACACGAAGGCTTCGCCGTCCTTGTACGAATACGTCGCCTGACGGCGGCTCATGTCCACTTCGCGCAGGTCGTCGTCGCCGTCGAAGCTGGCATCGAGCTTGCTGCCGCCGGGGATCGAATACATGACGAAGCGGAAGCGCACGTTGCCGCCGCGGCCCTGCGGCGAGCTGCGCTCGATGTCGCGGACCTGGTACACGCCGCCGTTGTGTTCGACGACGTTGCCTTTCTTGATGTCGTAAGCCTTCATTGCAATCGCTCTTGTTGTTCCCTCTCCCCTCGTGGGAGAGGGTGGCCGAAGGCCGGGAGAGGGGTCACTTCGGCGCCAGCCGGGTCGCGCCGTCGAGGCGGATGGTTTCGCCGTTGAGGTAGCTGTTGCCGAGGATGTAGGCGACGAGGTCGGCGAATTCCTCCGGCTTGCCGAGGCGCGACGGGAACGGAATCGACGCCGCCAGCGACTTCTGCACGTCGTCGGGCATGCCATCGACCATCGGCGTCCAGAAGATGCCCGGTGCGATGGTGTTGACGCGGATGCCGAAGCGCGCCAGTTCGCGCGCCATCGGCAGGGTCATGCCGACCACGCCGCCCTTCGAGGCCGAATACGCGGCCTGTCCGATCTGGCCTTCGTAGGCGGCTACGGACGCAGTGTTGACGATCGCGCCGCGTTCGCCGTCGGTGCCGGGTTCGTTGCCCTGCATGGCTTCGGCGCAGGCCTTGGCGACGTTGAAGCTGCCGACCAGGTTCACCATCACCGTGGTCTGGAACTGCGAAAGCTTCATCGAGCCCTCGCGGCCGAGTACGCGCCCGGCGCCGAGGATGCCGGCGCAGTTGATGCACGCGTTCAGGCCGCCGAGGAAATCCTTCGCGGCGGCGACGTTCGCGGCCACGCCGGTTTCGTCGGTGACATCGGTCCTGAAGAACGCGGCCTTGTCGGCTCCGAGCCCCGCGACCGCGGCCGCGCCTTTCTCCTCGTTGACGTCGAACAGCGCGACCTTGCCGCCATCGGCGACGAGGCGCTGGGCCACGGCCAGGCCGAGGCCTGAAACGCCGCCGGTGACGACGGCACGGACATTGGAGGCTTGCATGGGGAATCCTGCGGCGGAAAGCCGCGATTTTAGCGGATCGACGGGTTGCCACCCGTCCCGACCCACTGCCGAGGGGACAGGGACTCAGAGATGGAGCAGGTAGAAGGTGTCGCAGCCGCCGTGGCCGGTGTTTCCCATCGGCCCGTCGATGCGGCGGAAGCCGCTGCGTTCGTACAGGCGCATGGCCGCGTCCATGCCGCGCAGGGTTTCGAGGTAGCACTGGGCGAAGCCCGCGGCGCGCGCGGCGTCGAGGCAACGCGCCATCATCGCCGCGCCGGCGCCTGTGCCGCGCGCCTCGGGCAGGAAATACATCTTGCGCAGCTCGCAGGCATGGCCATCGCCGCCCGCAAGCGGCGCGATGCCCGCGCCACCCAGGACCTTGCCGTCGCGTTCGAGCACGAAATAGGCGTGGCGCGGTTCGGCGTAGGCGCGGCTCATCCAGTCCACTTCGGGGTCGTTGATCGCGAAGCCTTCGCCGCTGGCGCCGAATTCCGGCATCACCGCGCGGATGATCGCGGCCATCGCCGCGTCGTCCGCGGGCGCGATCGGGCGGATGTGCGCTTCCCCCCTCATCCGGCGCGGCGCTGCTCCTCGAGCAGCCGGTAGCCGAATTCGTCCGCGTGCAGGCCGGGCGCGAACAGGAAGCCCTGGCCGACCGGCACGCCCAGCCGAAGCAGGAATTCGCGCTGCGATTCGGTTTCGATGCCCTCGGCGACGACGCCCAGGGCGAGGCTGCGGGCGATGCCGGCGACGGCCTGGCAGACCGCGACGTCGGAGGAATTGCCGGGCACGCCCGACACGAACAGCTGGCTCAGCTTGAGCCCGTGGATCGGCAGCCGGCGCAGGTAGTTGAGCGCGCTGTATCCCTCGCCGAAATCGTCGATGGTCAGCAGCACCCCGAGTGCGCGCAGTTCGGCGAAGGTGCGCATGGTGTCCGGGGCGTCCTCGATCAGCACGCGTTCGGTGAATTCGAGCTCCAGCGCCGCGCCGGGCAGGGAGAATTCGCGCAGCGCGTCGCGCACGGTGGCGGCGAGATCCTCGCCCAGGAACTGGCGGTAGGAGACGTTGACCGCGATGCGCACGATGCCGAGCCCGGCATCGCGCCAGCGCGCCGCCTGCAGGCAGGCTTCGCGCAATACCCAGCGGCCGATGCGGATGATGTCGCCGGTGTTTTCGGCGTGGCCGATGAAATGGTCGGGGCGCATCTCGCCGAGCTGCTGGTTGCGCCAGCGGATCAGCGCCTCGGCGGCGACGATGCGGCCGTGGCGCAGGTCCACCTGCGGCTGGTACACGAGGTGGAACTCGTTGTTGTCCGCGGCGCGGCGCAGCTGCGCCTCGAGCTTCAGCTTCTCCTGCTGCGACTGCACCAGCGCCGGGGTGAAGCGCTGGAAGCTGTTGCGCACGCGGCGCTTGCTGTCGTACATCGCCGCGTCGGCGTTCTGGATCAGCGCCTGCGGGCGTTGCCCGTCCTCCGGCGCGCAGGCGATGCCGATGCTCGCGGTGACCGGGAATTCCTCGCCGCCGAAGCGGAAGCCGTCGCTGAAGGCGTCGAGGATGCGCCCGGCGATGCGCTCGGGCAGGCCGGGATCGTCGCCGGCGTGGCAGAGCACGAGGAATTCGTCGCCACCGAAGCGCGCGCACATGCCCTCGGTGCCGGTCGCGTCGCGGATACGGCGCGCGGCGGCGACCAGCAGTTCGTCGCCGGCGGCATGGCCGAGCACGTCGTTCACCGCCTTGAAGCGGTCAAGGTCGATGTACAGCACCGCGATCGCGCCGGCGGCGAGGTCGCCCATGCGCATGTCGAGTTCGGCGAGGACCGCGTCGCGGTTGAGCAGCCCGGTCAGCGGATCGGTGCGCGCGAGCACGCGCAGGGTTTCCTCGTCCTGCTTGCGCTCGGTGATGTCCTGCAGCGTGCCGGTCATGGTGGTGCCGGCCGCGCTGGAATTCGCCTCGCCGATCACGCCCACCCAGAAGGTGCGGCCATCGGCGCGGCCGCCCATGCATTCGAGCGCGAAGCCGCCGCCCGATCCGATGGCATCCTGCAGCGCGCGCTGCAACGCCAGCCGGTCCGATTCGCGCAGCGCGGCGAGCATGGCCTGCATCGTCGAGGGCATTTCCGCCTGGCCGAGGATGCGCGCGGCCTCGTCGGTGAGGTAGAGCCGGTCGCTGGCCGATTCCCACTCCCAGCCGCCGATGCGCGCCAGGTCCTGCACGCGGTCGAACAACCTGCTGTCGCGCTTGAGCGCGGTGACGTCGGTGAACATCGACAGCACCTGGTAGGGCGTGTCGGAACCGGGCTGGAACTGCGGGACGCAGGTGACCGAAAGCCACTTCAGCACACCCTTTTCGCGGTTGTAGAAGCCGAGCACGGTGCTGTCGACGCGCTTGCCGGTGCGCTGCACGTAGGTGGCCGGGCGCAGTTCCACCGGGACTTCCCGCCCGTCCTCGTCGAGGGTGAGCCAGTCGTCGTTGCGCAGGGTCTGTTCGAGCCCGCGCTGGGTGTCGAGTTCGAGGATGCGCATGGCCGCGGCGTTGGCGTGCACGATCCTGCCGGTGGCGTCGCGGAGGATGATGCCCTTGTCCACGGTTTCCATCAGTTCGCGGTAGCGCAGTTCGGCCTCGGCGCGCGCGCTGAGGTCGCGGGCCACGGCGACGATGCAGTCGCGGTCGTCCTGGCGGAGCAGGGCCGAATGCACTTCCACCGGGAAGCGGCTGCCGTCCGCGCGCTTGTTGGTGACCTCGATGACGTAGGTCTCGCCGCGGCGCAGCGTTTCCCACACCGGTACGAGGTGGTCCTTGGGCAGTTCCGGGTTGAGCACCTCGATCGGCTTGCCGATGATGTCCTCGCGCGGCAGCTTGTAGGCGTTGGAACCGGCCTTGTTGAGGTCGAGCACGGTGCCGTCCCAGGCCAGGACGCTGACCGGATCGGGAACCGCGTCGAACAGCGCGCGGTAGCGTTCGTGTTCGCGCTCGGTTTCCGCGTTCGCGGCGAGCAGCGCATCGCGCGCCTGCGCGAACAGCCGCTTCTGCGCTTCGGCCAGTCGCGGATCCCGCAACGCATGTTCCAGCGCGGAAAGCACCTCCGCCGCGCGTGCCGCGGCGTCGCTTCCCGGCTGGTCGTTGCGGTTCATGCAGCGGCTAGCGCCTTGCCGACCCGGCTGCCGGTGTCGCGGCCCAGCAATCCGGCGAGCCAGCGCCCGGTTCCGGCGAGCGCATCGAGGTCGATGCCGGTGCGGATGCCGAGGCCATGCAGCATGTACACCACGTCCTCGCTGGCGACGTTGCCGCTGGCGCCCTTGGCGTACGGGCAACCGCCGGCGCCGGAGACGGCGCTGTCGACCACGGCCACGCCTTCCTCGAGGCAGGCGAGCACGTTCGCCAGCGCCTGGCCGTAGGTGTCGTGGAAATGCACCGCGAGCGCCGGCATCGGCACTTCGGCGGCGACCGCCTTCAGCATCGCCCGCGCCTTTCCAGGCGTGCCGATGCCGATGGTGTCGCCCAGCGAGACTTCGTAGCAGCCCATTGCATGCAGTGAACGCGAAACCCGCACCACGTCGGCCAGCGGCACCTCGCCCTGGTAGGGGCAGCCGAGCACGGTGGAGACGTAGCCGCGCACGCGCACGCCGTCGGCCTTCGCCCGCGCCAGCACCGGTTCGAAGCGGCGCAGCGATTCGTCGATGCCGGCATTGGTGTTCTTCAGGTTGAACGCCTCGGACGCGGCGGTGAACACCGCGACCTCTTCGGCGCCGGCGGCGCGCGCGCGTTCGTAACCCTGTTCGTTCGGGACCAGCACCGGGTAGGAAATGCCGGGCTTGCGCGCGATGCCGGCGAGCACTTCGGTGGCATCGGCCATCTGCGGCACCCATTTCGGGCTGACGAAGGCGGTGGCCTCGATGCTGCGCAGGCCGGTCTTCGACAGCCGGTCGATCAGTTCGATCTTGTTCGCGGTGCCGATGTCGAGTTTTTCGTTCTGCAGGCCATCGCGCGGCCCGACTTCGACAATGCGGACTTCGGCGGGATAGGGCATGTCACGCCTCCAGCGTCGCCAGCACCGCGTCGGCCTCGACGAATTCGCCTGGCATCGCGCGGATCTCGGCGACGACGCCGTCGCGCGGGGATTTCAACGCGAGTTCCATCTTCATCGCCTCGATCACCAGCACCACGTCCCCCGATTTCACCGCGTCGCCGGGCTTGGCCTGCACCAGCACCACCCGGCCCGGCATCGGGGCGCGGATGCGATGGTCGGTGCCGCCGCCGGCGTCTCCCTGGCGACGATACACCGCCTCCGCGTGCAACTGCAGCCGTTGGCGCCCGTCGTGCACGCGTACGTCGTCGGCTTGCGCCGTCGCGAGGAAACGGCGCATCCCGCCATCGATGCGCGCGCTGAGCGCGCCGCTCGCCAGCCGCGCGCCGGCCACCTCGTGGCTGCCGCCATCAAGTTCGATGCGGTAATCGCCGCCATGGCCATGCGCGACGAGTTCGATGCGCCGGTCGCCATCGGCGAACGCCAACCGCCGTGCGCCGCCGTGGCCCAGCCGCCAGCCGTCGGCGATGGCCCAGGGCGAAGTCGGATCGTCGCCTTGCGCCGCATTCGCGCGCGCCGAAGCTTCCTGCGACAACAGGCGCACGGTCGCGGCGGCGAGCAGCAGTGCCGGATCGGTTTCGGCGGGCGCGAGGAATTCTTCGAGATGGCGGTCGAGGTAGCCGGTGTCGATGCTGGCGTCGACGATGGCCGGATGCCGCACGAGGCGTTCGAGGAAGGCGATGTTCGACTTCGGCCCGGCGATTTCGCATTCGGCCAGCGCATCGCGCAGGCGGGCGAGGGCGCGCGGGCGATCCTCGTCCCAGACGACCAGCTTGGCGATCATCGGATCGTAGAAGATCGTCACGACGTCGCCCTCGACCACGCCGGAATCGATCCGCACGTTCCGCGACGGCGCCGGCAGCCGCAACGTGTGCAGCTTGCCCGAACCCGGCAGGAAGCCGGCATCCGGATCCTCGGCGTACAGGCGCACTTCGATCGCATGCCCGCGCTGCGCGATTTGTTCCTGTGCCAGCGGCAGTGTTTCGCCGGCTGCGACGCGCAGCTGCCATTCGACCAGGTCCAGCCCGGTCACTTCCTCGGTCACCGGATGCTCGACCTGCAGCCGGGTGTTGATCTCCATGAAGAAGAACTCGCCGTTCGGCGCGACGATGAACTCCACCGTGCCGGCGTTGGCGTAATCGATGGCATGCGCAGCCTGCACCGCGGCCGCGCCCATGTGCGCGCGCAATTCGGTCGTGAGGAAGGGCGAAGGCGATTCCTCCAGCACCTTCTGGTAGCGGCGCTGCGCCGAGCATTCGCGCTCGCCGAGGTGGATCGCATGGCCGTGCGCATCGCCGAACACCTGGATCTCAATGTGTCGCGGATGCTCGATGTAGCGCTCGAGCAGCACGCGATCGCGGCCGAAGGCGTTCTTCGCCTCGCGCTGGCAGCTTTCGAGGCTGGACATGAACTCGTCCAGCGAGCGCACGATGCGCATGCCCTTGCCGCCGCCGCCGTGCGCGGCCTTGATCATCAGCGGGAAGCCGATGCGCGCGGCTTCGCGCGACAACGCGTTCGGCGACTGGTCCTCGCCGGTGTAACCGGGAACGACCGGCACGCCGGCCGCGGCCATCAGGTCCTTGGCGCCGGCCTTGCTGCCCATCTTGCGCATCGACGCGCCCGACGGGCCGATGAAGGCGATGCCGGCGGCCTGCACCGCGTCGGCGAAATCGGCGTTCTCGCTGAGGAAGCCGTAGCCGGGGTGGATCGCCTGCGCGCCGGTCGCCTTCGCGACCTCGATGATGGCGTCGCCGCGCAGGTAGCTGTCCTGCGGGCGCGGGCCGCCGATGCGGTGCGCTTCGTCGGCGAGTCGCACGTGCTGCGCGCCTGCGTCGGCATCGGAAAACACCGCGACGGTGCGGATGCCGAGCCTGCGCGCGGTGCGGATCACCCGGCAGGCGATTTCGCCGCGGTTGGCGATGAGGATGGTGTCGAACATCAGGCGGCGATCCTCATTCGGAAATCCATTTCGGCTTGCGCTTGTCGAGGAATGCGCCGAGGCCTTCCTGTCCTTCCGGCGAAACGCGCAGCTTGGCGATCAACGCGGCGTTGTCGGCGTCGTGTTTGGCGCCATCGGCATGGGACGCGACGTCGCGCACGAGCCGCTTCGCGCTGGCCGCCGCGATCGGCCCGGCCTTCAGCAGCAGGTCGATCTGTTCCTGCACGGCATCGTCGAGTCGTTCCATCGCCACGACCTCGTGCAGCAGGCCGATGCGCATTGCCTCGGTGGCGTCGAAGATTTCCGCCGTCGCGAAATAGCGGCGCGCGTTGCGCGCACCGATGGCGGCGACGACGTAAGGCGAAATCACCGCCGGCAGCAGACCCAGCTTGCTTTCGGTCAGGCCGAACTTGGCTTCCGGCACACCGATGGCGATGTCGCAGCAGGTGACGAGGCCCACGCCGCCGCCGAAGGCCGCGCCCTGCACGCGGGCGATGGTCGGCTTGGGCAGTTCGTCCAGCGTGCGCATCAGGCGGGCGAGGGCGAGCGAGTCCTCGCGGTTTCCGGCTTCGCTGGCGGCGGCCATGCCGCGCATCCAGTTGAGGTCGGCGCCGGCGGAGAACGACGCGCCTTCGGCCTCCAGCACCAGCACGCGGACCCCGGCGTCGGCCGCGATTTCCTCGAGCGCCGCGGTCAGCCCGGCGATGAGCCCGGCGTCGAAGGCGTTGTGCACCTGCGCGCGGGTCATCCGCAGGCGGGCGACGGGGCCGTCGCGGTGCAGGTGCAGGGCGTCGCTCATGCGCGGGTCCGGGCGGGCGTGCAGGGTGAATGCCCATGATAGCGACCGCGCGGGAATCGCCGTCCCGGCCTGGCGCGGTGCTAGAATTGAGAACAATTCCCATTTGCCGGCCACGTGCCCCGGACCATGACCCTGATCGAACTCGCGCGGCGCACGCCGGCCATCGTCGAGGCCGTGGAAGAGCGCGCGCCGAACGACCCCATCGCGCGACGCCTGCGCGACCTCGGATTCGTCGCTGGCGAGGAAGTCGAGGTGGTCGCGGCCGGTCCGCTCGGTGCCGAACCGCTGCTGGTGCAGGTCGGCTTTACCCGTTTCGCCCTGCGTCGCGCCGAGGCCGCGCGCGTGCGCCTGCGAAGCAACGGGAGCGGCGCATGAACGCCGCCGTCGCCGAAACGCACGCAAGGCAGCTGCGCATCGCCCTGGTCGGCAACCCGAACTGCGGCAAGACCGCGCTGTTCAACCAGCTCACCGGTAGCCGGCAGAAGGTGGCGAACTACGCCGGCGTCACCGTCGAGCGCAAGGAGGGACGGCTGGTCGCGCCATCGGGGCGGCAGTACGCGCTGCTGGACCTGCCGGGCGCGTACAGCCTCAATGCCGCGAGCCTGGACGAAGCCGTCGCGCGCGATGTGATCCGCGGGTTCTATCCCGGTGAACCCGCGCCCGACGCGCTGGTCTGCGTGGCCGATGCCACCAACCTGCGCCTGCACCTGCGCTTCGTGCTGGAACTGCGCGAACTCGGCATGCCGATGGTCGTCGCGCTGAACATGGCCGACGCCGCGCGTAAACGCGGCATCGAAATCGATGTCTCCGCGCTGCAGCGCGAACTCGGCGTGCCGGTGGTGGAAACCGTGGCCGTGCAGCGCGGTGGCGCGGCGGCGCTGGTCCAGGCGCTCGAAGCGCAGGCGACGACGGTGCACGAACCGCGTACGCACCTTCCCGAGCATGCAGACCTGCACGCGGAAACGCGCCGCCTGCTGGCGCTGGCGGTGACGATGCCTTCGCGCACCGCGAAGATCGACGATGCGCTCGATCGCTGGCTGTTGCACCCGGTGTTCGGATTCCTCGCGCTGGGCGTGGTGATGTTCCTGATCTTCCAGGCGGTGTACGCATGGGCGACGCCGTTTTCGGATGGCATCGACGCCGGGACCAAATGGCTGGGCGAACACGTCGCCGCGATGTTGCCGCAAGGACCGCTCAACAGCCTGCTCGTGGACGGCGTCATCGCCGGCACCGGTGGCGTGATCGTGTTCCTGCCGCTGATCCTGATCCTGTTCGCCTTCATCCTCGCGCTCGAGGAATCCGGCTACCTGCCGCGCGCGGCCTTCCTGCTCGACCGCAGCATGGCCGCCGCGGGACTGTCCGGGCGCAGCTTCATCCCGTTGCTGTCGAGCTTTGCCTGCGCGGTGCCGGGGATCATGTCCACGCGCTCGATCCAGGATCCGCGCGACCGGCTCGCCACGATCCTCGTCGCGCCGTTGATGACGTGCTCGGCGCGGCTGCCGGTGTATGCGTTGCTGATCGGCGCGTTCATCCCGGCGCGGAAGATCGGTTGGTTCAACCTCTCGGGCCTGGTGTTGTTCGCGTTGTACGCGGCCGGCATCGCCAGCGCGCTGGTGGTGTCCTGGGTGATGAAGAAGTGGCGGCGCGACAAGAGCGAACATGCCTTGCTGCTGGAACTGCCTTCGTACCGCATCCCGCATCCGCGCGACCTGCTGATCGGCCTGTACGAACGCGCGATGATCTTCCTCAGGCGCGTCGGCGGCATCATCCTCGCGCTGAACATCCTGCTGTGGTTCCTGCTGTCGTTCCCCGGCGCGCCCGCCGGCGCCACCGGCCCGGCGATCGACTACAGCTTCGCCGGCCGCATCGGCCACGCGCTGACCCATGTGTTCGCGCCGATCGGCTTCAACTGGCAGATCTGCATCGCGCTGATCCCCGGTCTGGCCGCGCGCGAAGTGGTGGTGTCGTCGTTGGCGACCGTGTACGCGCTGTCGGCCGCCGACGACAATGCGGCCGCTCAGGCCTTGTCGCCGCTGATCTCGCAGGGCTGGTCGCTGGCCACGGCGCTGTCTCTGCTGGTGTGGTTCATCTACGCGCCGGGTTGTATCTCGACGCTGGCGACGATCAAGCGCGAGACCAATTCGTGGAAGCGGATGGCGGTGGCCGCGGCCTACCTGTTCGCGCTCGCCTACCTCGCGTCGCTGGTCACCTACCAGGTCGCGGTGGCGCTGGGAGCGGGGTGACGCGCATGCCGCTGTCGCTGCAATACATCGTCATCGCGCTGGTGGTGTTCGCCAGCTTCGTGGTGGTGATGCGCAAGCAGTTCCCGAACGCGACCCGCAGGTTGCGCATCGCGCTCGCGTTGCCGCTGTTGCGCGAAGGCGCGCCAGGTTGGCTCAAGCCGGTCGGTCGCGCGATCGCTCCGCCCGCGCGCGTCGCGGGCAAGGGTTGCGACGGCTGCGACAACTGCGGCAGCGATTGAAGTTCAGCGCCGGCGTCCGCCCGGCGACGAGACTTCCACCGACAGGGTGAAGGTGCGTTCCTCGTTCGGCTGCAGCGCGCCGACGCCGACCAGTTGCCGCGCGACTTCCTCGCCGCGCGCGTTGCGGATGGTCAGCAGCATCGTGTATTCCCACGCCGGGCCGTCGCCCGGATGGCGAACCGCGCCTTCGACGCGCAGCGGCACGTGCGTTTCCGGTGCGTTGGCCGCCTGCGCCGCGGAGTCGTAGCGCAGGTGGCCGCGGCAGGCAGGGCAGACCGCCGCACTTTCGAGGATCGTCGCCTTGCAGTGCGGACAGGCGCGGGTGGCTCCGGCGGTGGCGGGACGGGCCGTGGCCTTCACCCGTTGCCGCGTTCGCTGCCGTTGCGGGCCGAGGCCTTGTCGCCCCAGTTGCCGCATTCGACGTGGCCGCGGATGCGCGAGCCGGAAGCGACGGTGAGCGTGTCGGCCTTGAGGTCGCCGTGGATCGCGCCCGAGTTGGTCAGCTCGACCTGCGAGGCGGAATCGATGTTGCCTTCCAGTTCGCCGGACACGGTGACCTTGTTCGCGCGCACGCCACCGGCCAGCTTGGCGCCCGGTTCGATGGTGAGGTCGCCCTGGACGTTGACGTCGCCCTTGAAGCGGCCGGCGATGCGGACGTGGCCGCTGCCTTCGATCTTGCCTTCGATGGTCAGGTCGGAGGCGATCAGGGATTCCTTCGCGGCGTTCGCGACTGGGCGCGGCCCGGTCGAAGGCTGCGCGGCCGGCGATTCATTGGCCGGGGTCGGCGCGGTTTCGCGCGGCGGCAGTTGGTCGGCGGCGAACGAAGGCGCGACATCCTTTTTCGCGGCGGGTTGCGGGGTGTTGAAAATGGCCATGCTCGTGACTTCCTCCGGGGGATGCAGAAGACGCCCGCGATCGCGCGGGGAGGCCGAGCCTAGCACGGCTCCCACGGCGAATTCTTGATGCGACGCCACAACTTGTGACGCCAAGTGCAGGCCACGGTTGAAGACGGGAACGGCCTGCATCCTGAATACGCCGAAGCGCGCCGCTTCACCAGAAATATGGCGATGACATCCGATCGGCGGCGACCAGGGGGGGAATCGCTTCCAGGGGCCTTGCGCGAGCCGTGCTGTCCGCATTGGGTCGGGACTTCCGTTGCAAGGCAAGTTGGTTTCATTTCCGTAACGGGGAACGCGACATGCGTTTCGATCACATGGGCATGGGCGTGACGGAATAGAAAGTGCCCCATATCCGCGCGCCTCCGGCTTGCGGAAGCGCACGGCAACTCGAAGTGCTCAACCAGGGAGGATTGCCATGTATTTCCGTCGACGTATTTCGTTCCGCGGCGCGCTGTTGGCTTTGGTCATCGCGCTCGCTGCTTTCGCGGGAAGTGCTTTCGCGCAGACCTACAATTTTCGCGTGCTGCACAGGTTTTCCGGGTCTCCGAATGATGGCGCAAAGCCCTTGCCACACGTGGAATTCGATGCCGACGGCAATCTCTACGGCACCACAGCCGGTGGTGGGTTTGGCGCTGGAGCCATCTTCAAGATCGCAAATGATGGAACCGAGTCCCTCCTCTACTCCATCGATTCCTTCGCGAATGCTGTCGCTAGCGTGACGATGGATCCTGCGACTGGCGATATGTACGGAACGATGCCCGTTGGCGGCTCTTCGCCCGGCTGCATCATCTTCGAACAAGGTTGCGGCATTCTTTACAAGGTAGCCACCGACGGGACTTACACCCTGCTGAAGCAATTCGGAAGGAGTGGCGATGCCCCTGGTAGTCGCCTGGTCCTGGACCCGCAAGGCAATCTGTACGGAACGACTCAATACGGCGAGATTTACAAGGTCAGCGCGAGTGGAAGGGTCAGTACATTGTATAAAAATGCTACCAGCTTCCCCGTTAGCGTGATCCGTGACGCGGTCGGCAATCTGTATGGCGTGACGAACGACTTCGGTGGCGGCGGCACGGCCTTCAAACTGTCGCCGAACGGTGCCTTCACCACGCTTCATGTGTTCGGCTCCGAAGGCGAGGGACTTCGCCCGGTAGGCGATCTGACCCGCGACACGGCTGGCAATCTCTACGGTGCGACCGATTGTTGCGTGTACAAGCTCGCCCCGGATGGAACGCTGACTGTCTTATATGACTTCAACGATCTTGCCGATGGCCTGGCTCCAAATGGCGGACTCCTGTTGATCGGCGGCAATCTTTACGGCACGACTGCATGGGGCGGCCTGGATCTTCCCGGGTGCGGCCACGACAGCAGTTACGCTGGCTGCGGCACCGTATTCAAGCTCGCTCCGGACGGCACCAAGACGACATTGCACAATTTCGTGCCGTCTGAGGGCGCTCGTCCAGGAGGCAGCCTTACGTACAAGTTCGGCAGGCTATTTGGCACGGCTTACAGCGGCGGCGAACGTTCCGGCAACGGCACCGTCTACAGTATCGGCGTCGCCACACCATGAAATGGCCGATCGCGCGTCCTCGGTACGTCGAGGGCGCGCGGGCGAACGCACTCCCTAGCAGCGAATTCGTGGCGTTTACATCCGGAACACGCCGAACTTCGCCGGTTCGATCGGCGCATTGAGGCTGGCCGAAATCCCCAGCCCGAGCACGCGGCGGGTGTCGGCGGGATCGATGATGCCGTCGTCCCAGAGTCGCGCGGTGGCGTAGTAGGGATTGCCCTGCGATTCGTACTGCTCGCGGATCGGCGCCTTGAACGCGTCCTCTTCCCCTGCGCTCCACGTGCCGCCCTTGGTCTCGATGCCGTCGCGCTTCACCGTCGCCAGCACCGAAGCCGCCTGCTCGCCGCCCATCACGCTGATGCGCGCGTTGGGCCACATCCACAGGAAGCGCGCGCCGTAGGCGCGGCCGCACATCGCGTAGTTGCCGGCGCCGAAGCTGCCGCCGATGACCACGGTGAACTTCGGCACGCTGGAGCACGCGACCGCGGTGACCATCTTCGCCCCGTCCTTGGCGATGCCGGCCTGTTCGTACTTCTTGCCGACCATGAAGCCGGTGATGTTCTGCAGGAACACCAGCGGAATGCCGCGCTGGTTGCAAAGCTCGATGAAGTGCGCGCCCTTGAGCGCGCTTTCCGAAAACAGGATGCCGTTGTTGGCGATGATCCCGACCGGGTAGCCGTGCAGGTGGGCGAATCCGGCGACGAGTGTCTTGCCGTAACGCGACTTGAACTCCTGCAGCTCGCTGCCGTCGACGATGCGCGCGATGACTTCGCGGATATCGAACGGCCGGCGCGCATCCTTCGGCACGATGCCGTACAACTCTTCCGCGGCGTACAGGGGTTCGCGCGATGGTTGTGCGGCGACCGGCAGGATCTTCGTGCGATTGAGCGTGCCGACGATCCCGCGCGCGATTTCCAGCGCGTGGCGGTCGTCCTCGGCGAAATGATCGGCCACGCCGGAGACGCTTGTGTGCACGTCGGCACCGCCCAGCGTCTCGGCATCGACCACCTCGCCGGTGGCGGCCTTCACCAGCGGCGGGCCGCCGAGGAAGATCGTGCCCTGTTCCCTGACGATGACCGATTCGTCGCACATCGCCGGCACGTAGGCGCCGCCGGCCGTGCAACTGCCCATGACGACGGCGACCTGCGGGATGTTCCCGGCGCTCAGTCGCGCCTGGTTGTAGAAGATGCGGCCGAAGTGTTCCTTGTCCGGGAACACCTCGTCCTGCAGCGGCAGGAAGGCGCCGCCGGAATCGACGAGGTAGATGCAGGGAAGGCGGTTCTCGCGCGCGATCTCCTGCGCGCGCAGGTGCTTCTTCACCGTCATCGGGAAATAGGTGCCGCCCTTGACCGTGGCGTCGTTGGCGACCACCACCACTTCCTGTCCCATGACCCGGCCGATGCCGCAGACCATGCCGGCGGCGGGCGCGGCATCGTCGTACATGCCTTCGGCAGCGAGCGGGGCGATTTCGAGGAACGGCGAGCCCGGGTCGAGCAGGGCGGTGATGCGGTCGCGCGCGAGCAGCTTGCCGCGCTCGGTGTGCCTGGCGCGGGCCTTCTCGCCGCCGCCGTCGGCGGCGCGCGCGAGGCGACGGTCGAGTTCGGCGACCAGTTCGCGATGGAAGGCGGCGTTGTCGGCGAAATCCTGCGAGCGGGTGTCGATCTGCGAAATCAGCGCGGGCATGCGGGCGAGGTCGATGCGTTCGAAACGACAGGATAACCGCAGCCCGGTCGGCGGCCCGTTCGCGCCAAAAGGAAAGGCCCGCCGAAGCGGGCCTCCCGGATACAGCCTGGCGCGCCGATTACTTCTTGGCGGCGTCGGCGGCGTCCTGCGCCTTGTCGGCAACCTTCTGCGCAGCGTCGGCCGCGGACTGGGTCGCATCGGCAGCGGCGCCCTTGGCGGCGTCGGCGGCGGAGGCGGCGGCATCCTTGGCGGCGTCAGTGGCCTGGCCAGCGGCATCGGTCGCGGCGGCAGCGGCATCGCTGGCGGCGGCGGCGGTGGCGTCGGCGGCCTGGCTGGCGGCGTCGGCGGTGGCGTCGGCGGCCTGGCCGGCGGCATCGGCCGCGGCGTTGGCGGCATCACCGGCGGAATCGGCGGCCTGAGCGGCCGAGTCGGCGGCCTGGGCAGCGGAATCGGAAGCTTCCTTGTTGCAGGCCGACAGGGCCAGCACGCCAGCGGCGAGGAGGACGAAAAGCTTGGTGTTCATGTGTTGTCTCCGGAGGAGTTGTCTGAGGATTGTGTTGCTGTCAGGCAACGCCTGTGCGCGCTGCTGGCCGGTATCCGCCGGCGGGCCACCCGTGCATCAAGGGGTGGGGCTTACGGAAAAGCCGCCGGAAAACCGGCGGCTTTTCCAGTTTCGCGAACCAGAAACGACCGTGAGGTAATTCCCGGAACCCGAAGATCTTACTTCTTGGCAGCGTCGGCGGCGTCGGAGGCAGCGTCCTTGGCCTGGTCGGCGGCGTCGGCGGCGTTCTCGGCGGCGTCGGCAGCGGCGTCGGCCTGGTCGGCGGTCGGGGCAGCGGCAGCGGCGTCGGCCGAGGTGGCGGCGGCGTCGGCAGCCTGGGCGGCGGCGTCGGCCGAAGCCTGGGCGGCGTCGGCAGTCTGGTCACCGGCCGCAGCGGCGGTATCGGCGGACTGCTGGGCGTCGGCGGCGGACTGCTGGGCGTCGGCGGCAGCGTCGGCGGCTTGCTGGCTGTTGGAGCACGCGGCCAGAGCGAAGCCCAGAGCCAGGGCGATCAGGGCCTTGTTCATGGTCATTTGGATTCTTCCTCGTCGTAGGGTGATGGCAAAGCGCAATTGCGCGTCGAACATGATGACAAGCGGATTTCGCGTGTCAAGCGGTTGTCCTGTTTTTTTTCGTTATTGCGTGTCCCCGGCCTTCACGCGATCTCCACGGCGATCGCCGTGGCTTCGCCGCCGCCGATGCAGAGCGAGGCCACGCCACGCTTGCCGCCGCGCTGTTCCAGCGCATGCAGCAGGGTCACGATCAGGCGCGCGCCGGATGCGCCGATCGGATGCCCCAGCGCCAGCGCGCCACCGTTGACGTTCAGCCGGTCGTGGGGAATGTCGAGGTCGCGCATCGGCGCCATCGCCACGCAGGCGAAGGCTTCGTTGACCTCGAACAGGTCGACGTCGCCGACCTTCCAGCCGGCCTTGTCGAGCACGTTGCGGATCGCCGCGACCGGTGCGGTGGTGAACCATTCCGGCGCCTGCGCATGGGTCGCGTGCGCGACGATCCTGGCCAGCGGCTTCAGGCCGCGGCGCGAAGCCTCGTCCACCGACATCAGCACGGTCGCCGCGGCGCCATCGGAAATCTTCGAGGACGAAGCCGCGGTCAGCACGCCTTCCTTGCCGAAGGCGGGGCGCAGGCCGGGGATCCTGGCGATGTCGATGCGGCCGGGCTCCTCGTCGGTGTCGACGACGGTTTCGCCCTTGCGGCCCTGCACCGTCACCGGGACGAGTTCGGCCTTGAACGCGCCGGACGCATTCGCCGCCTGCGCGCGCTTCGCGCTCTCGGCCGAAAACGCGTCCACCGCCTCGCGGTCGAAGCCGTACTTGGCGCAAGCGGCATCGCCGAACACGCCCATCGCCTTGCCGTCGTAGGGATTGGTCAACCCGTCCCAGGCCATGTGGTCGAGCATTTCGGCGCTGCCGTAGCGGATGCCGGTGCGCGAACCGTTGAGCAGGTGCGGCGCGTTGGTCATCGATTCCATGCCGCCGGCGACGACGACGTTCGCGGAACCGGCCTTGATGATGTCGTGCGCCAGCATCACCGCCTTCATGCCCGAACCGCAGACCTTGTTGATGGTCGTGCAGCCGGCGCCGTCGGGAATGCCGGCGCCGCGCGAGGCCTGCCGCGCCGGCGCCTGGCCGAGGCCGGCGGGCAGCACGCAGCCCATGATCACCTCGTCCACCTGGTCGGCGCCGAGGCCGGCGTGTTCCAGCGCGCCGCGGATCGCCGTGCTGCCGAGGAGCGGGGTGGGGACGCCGGTGAACTGGCCGAGGAAGGAACCAATGGGGGTGCGCTTGGCACCGACGATCACGATGTCGGTCATGGAAGCTCTCCGGAGTCGGGCCGGCGCCAGGGCCGGAATCGCCCGATTATGCGTCCGGATGCTGCGGTGCCGCAAACCCGGCGCCAGACGGCGGAAAAACGCGTTCGATCCGTTTCAGCTGTTGCCGGCGAAGAGCTCGCGGCCGATCAGCATGCGCCGGATTTCGTTGGTGCCGGCGCCGATGGCGTACAGCTTGGCGTCGCGCAGGATCCGTCCTGTGGCGAATTCGTTGATGTAGCCGTTGCCGCCGAGCGACTGGATCGCCTCGAGCGCGACCTGCACCGCCGCATCGCTGGCGTGCAGCAGGCAGCTCGCGGCATCGATGCGGCTCTTGTGCCCGGCGTCGTAGTCGCGCGCGACCTGGTAGGCGAACGCGCGCGAGGACTGCAGCGCGGTGTACATGTCCGCGACCTTGGCCTGCATGATGCCGAAGGTGCCGATGGCCTGGCCGAACTGGCGGCGGTCGCGCACGTAGGGCAGGGTGATGTCGAGCGCGACCTGCATCAGGCCGATCGGCCCGCCGCTGAGCACCAGGCGCTCGGTGTTGAGCCCGGACATCAGCACCTTGACGCCGTTGTTGACCTCGCCCAGCACGTTTTCCGCGGGAATCTCGCAATCCTCGAACACCAGTTCGCAGGTGTTGCTGCCGCGCATGCCCAGCTTGTCCAGCTTCTGCGCGGTGGAAAAGCCCTTCATGCCCTTCTCGACGATGAAGGCGGTCATGCACTTCGAGCCGAGCTCGTGGCTGGCGGTGCGCATGTAGACCACGAGCACGTCGGCCTCGGGACCGTTGGTGATCCACATCTTGTTGCCGTTGGCGATCCAGCGATCGCCCTTCGGCACGGCGCGGCACGACATCGAGCCCACGACGTCGGAGCCGGCGCCGGGTTCGCTCATCGCCAGCGCGCCCTTCCATTCGCCGCTGCACAATTTCGGCAGATATTCGTTGCGCTGCGCCTCGTTGCCGTTGGCGTGCAAGTTGTTGACGCACAGGTTGGAATGCGCGCCGTAGCTCAGGCCGACCGAGCCCGAGGCGCGCGAGATTTCCTCCATCGCCACGAGGTGGGCGAGGTAGCCCATGCCGCTGCCGCCGTATTCGCCCGGCACGGTCATGCCGAGCAGGCCCATCTCGCCCAGCTTGGGCCACAGGTCCTGCGGGAAGGCGTTGTCCTCGTCGATCCTGGCCGCGCGCGGCGCGATCTCGCTTTCGGCGAAGCGGCGGACCGCATCGCGCAATGCGTCGATGTCTTCGCCAAGGGGAAATGCGCGCATGCGGTTCGACTCTCTTGCGGTGGAAAACGAGGACGGGGCGCGAGGCCCCGTCCGATTATCGCCTGATTTGCAATCCAAGCCTTCGTCCCCTTGAGTCAAGGGGGCAGCCGCGAAGCGGCGGGGATGTGGCAGCGATGGCCGGGGCCCAAAGTTCGCGTCGTGAACTTTGGGATTGATTCCATCGCAGATGGAATCAGTGCCCGCTGCGGATGCGCCCCTGGAAGCGCGGCGCGGTGCGGCCCATCGGCAGCTTCAGCTTGCCGATCGCGCTGATGCGCTCTTCGGCGAGGCGGTCGGCGGCGCGGTAGGTCGGGATGCCGTCGCGCTCGCTGATCTCGTAGATGCGCGCGAGGTTGTGGTAGATGGTGCGCATCATGCGCATCGCGCGCTCGCGGTTGTAGCCGTCGAGTTCCAGCGCCACGTTCATCACGCCGCCCGCGTTCACCGCGTAATCGGGCGCGTACACGATGCCGCGCTTCTCGACTTCGTCGCCGATGGCGTTGTTGGCGAGCTGGTTGTTGGCCGCGCCGCAGATCACCTTCGCCTTCAGCCGCGGCAGGGTGGCTTCGTTGACGGTGCCGCCCAGCGCGCAAGGCGAATACACGTCGGCGGCGACGTCGTAGATGTCGTCCAGGCCCACGGCTTCGGCGCCGTGTTCGTTCACGGCCTTGTCGACCAGCGCCTGGTTGATGTCGGTGACGAACACCTTGGCGCCGCGTTCGCGCAACAGCTTCACGAACTCCATGCCGACGTGGCCCAGGCCCTGCACCGCATAGCTGTACTTGCCGACTTCCTCGTTGCCGTACGCGCGCTGCAGCGTGGCCATCAGGCCCTGCAGGGTGCCGTAGGCGGTGAACGGCGAGGGATCGCCGGAACCGCCGTGGACCTGGTGCACGCCGGTGACGTACTCGGTCTCGCGGTACACGTATTCCATGTCGTTGACGTCGATGCCGACGTCCTCGGCGGTGATGTAGCGGCCGCCCAGCGATTCGACGAACTGGCCGAACGCGCGGAACAGCGCCTCGCTCTTGTCGGTGGCCGGGTTGCCGATGATCACCGCCTTGCCGCCGCCGATGTTCAGGCCGGCGACCGCGTTCTTGTAGGTCATGCCGCGGCTCAGGCGCAGCACGTCGTTCAGCGCTTCTTCCTCGCTCTTGTACGGCCACATGCGGGTGCCGCCCAGCGCGGGCCCGAGCACGGTGTTGTGGATCGCGATGATGGCCTTCAGGCCCGCGTCCTTGTTGTGGCAGAAGACGACCTGCTCGTGGCCGGTGGTGTCGAGGGTTTCGAAGATCATCGCTTGCTCCGGGATGCGACCGCCCGCGGGCCGCGCGGCGCCGTGGAGCGGGTCAGTGATCCGCGGTTTTCCGCCGGGAAAAGGGGGGGGCGGCCGCGGCCGAGGGGCGGCATTCTAAAGGAATCGGGTGGCACGGGCGCGTGCCGCGGTGCGCGTCAGAATCCGCGATAACGCCGCTGGCGAAGCCACAATGTCGCCAGCCATTTCTCGCCGCGCACGACGGGAAGCCCGGCGTGCAGGCTTTCCGGGTCTGGGCGGCCATCGGGATGCAGGCTGTCGAAAGCCATGTTGTCGAAGATCACCGCGCGTCCCGGTTTCGGCGCGACGCGGATGCCGGCGATCGGGAATTCGGTTTCCCCGCCGGCCTCGGGCGCGTTCAGGTAGACGCAGATCGTGCGCAGGCGATTGCCGGTTTCCGGGCGATCGTGTTCCAGCGCGCGCGGCGCGATGTAGTCGCGGTGCGGCCGGTATTCCTGGCCGGGCGCGTAACGCAGCACGATCAGGTGTTCCGCGTTCGGCAGGTCGACGCCCGCCGCGGCGGCGAGCCTGAGCTGCACGACGCGCAATGCCAAGTCCTCGGTGACCGGATTGAAGCCCGCTTCGCTGCTGGTGCGCATCGGGTTGGCGACGTTTTCGCCGGTTTCCGGATCGTTGACCATCGATTTGCCCAGGATCGGTTGCGCGGCGGCGACCAGCAAGCGGCATTCGTCCACCGACAGCAGTCCGTCGACGACGGCGATGCGCGGCCGCTCGGAACGCGTCTCCAGCGGCGGCGGTAACAAGGCTTCGCGCAGTTCCAGCGTGCGCGCCTGGCCGGACGCCTGCCATGGCAAAGGCGAGGCGATCTCCGGCAGGATCGATGCGCCTGCCGCGCGCAATCCTTGCGCCGCCCCCGGATCCGGGGGCAAGCCTTCGCCTCGCGCCAGCCGTTCCGCAAGGAGCGCGGCGCATACCGAATCCCCGCGGGTGGCGGCATCGTGCAGCAGGCGCAGGCACAGGCGCTGGTCTTCCGGTTGCGATTTGCGCCCGAAATGGATGGCTGCGGCGCGCATCGCGGGCGGAAAACCTGCCCGCACGGCCGCTTGCAGGCGATGGTTGATCGCTTCGTCCCGCGGAAGCGCCACTCCGCCGATCGCGATCAGCGCGAGAAGGTAGGCGGCGACGGCATGCCCCGACGCCTCGGCGCGCAGCAGCCAGTGCACGGCCTGTTCGGCCGCCGGCTCCGTGCCGATGCCGTAGAGCAGCATCCGCGCGTATTCGATCTGGCTCAGGGCATGCCCGGCCGCGGCGGCGCGGGCGTGGTGGGCGCAGGCTTCCTCCATCTCGCGCTGCAGCACCAGCGCGTTGCCGAGCCGGTACAGCGCTTCCGGATCGCCGGACGTGGCTGCAGCGCGAAGCGTGGCGAGTCCGGCGTCCTCCATTTCCCGAGAATAATCCAGTTCGCCGCCCGGCAATCGGCGGATCCGGGTGCCGCGCCACGGGCGGATACAATGCGGCCATCGCCGATTCGTTTTCGAGAAGCGCCATGAGCACACCAGCTACCGGGATTCCAGCAGCCGAATCGGAATCCACGCCGCTGCGCTTCGTCACCGCCGCCAGCCTGTTCGACGGCCACGACGCGGCGATCAACATCATGCGCCGGCTGATCCAGGCGCAGGGCGCGGAAGTGATCCACCTCGGCCACAACCGCGCGGTCGAGGACGTGGTCCGCGCGGCGCTGCAGGAAGACGCCGACGCGATCGCCCTGTCCAGCTACCAGGGCGGCCACGTCGAGTACTTCAAGTACATGGTCGACATGCTCGGGGAACGCGGCGCCGGCCACGTGCGCGTGTTCGGCGGCGGCGGCGGCACCATCACGCCCGAGGAAATCCGCGAACTCGAGGCCTACGGCGTCGAGCGCATCTACCACCCCAACGACGGCATGAAGATGGGGCTGGTGGAAATGATCGAGGACGTGGTCAAGCGCGCCGGCACCTCGCGCGAAGCCAGCGCGCGCGGCCGCCACGAGCACGCCCCGGCCATCGACGACGAAATCGGCATCGGCCGGGTGCTGTCCGACATCGAGGACGGCGCGATTTCCGACAGCGAACTGTCGAAGCTGCGCAAGCAATGGCAACTCGCCGGCGGCAAGACCCCGGTGGTCGGCATCACCGGCACCGGCGGCGCCGGCAAGTCCAGCGTCACCGACGAACTGCTGAACCGATTCCTCGCCAGTTTCCCGAAGATGCGCGTCGCGGTGATCTCGGTCGACCCGACCCGTCGCCGCAGCGGCGGCGCCTTGCTCGGCGACCGCATCCGCATGAATTCGCTGCGCAGCCACCGCGTGTACATGCGTTCCATGGCCACGCGCCGGCAGAACGTCGCCACCAACGCCGTGCTCAAGGACTGCATCGGCTTCCTCAAGTCGCTGGGCTACGACCTCGTCATCGTCGAAACCGCCGGCATCGGCCAGAGCGATTCGGAAATCGTCGACCTGGTCGATTTCCCGATGTACGTGATGACCAGCGATTACGGCGCGGCCTCGCAGCTCGAGAAGATCGACATGCTCGACTACGCCGAGCTGATCGTGCTGAACAAGTACGACAAGCGCGGGGCCGAGGATGCGCTGCGCGACGTGCGCAAGCAGTGGAAGCGCAACCGCACCGCCTTCGCCACGAAGGACGAGGACGTGCCGGTCTACCCGACGATTGCCTCGCAGTTCAACGACCCCGGCGTCAGCTGGATGTTCGACAACCTGTGCCGGCTGCTGCGCGAAAAACTGTCGCTGCCGGCGGACAGGTGGACGCCGCGCATCGACACCACGCTGAAGGAACCGCGCGCCACCGTGCTGATCCCCGGCGCGCGCGTGCGCTACCTCGCCGAGATCGCCGAGCAGGGGCGTGCGATCAACGCCGGCATCGACAGGCAGGCCGAAGCCGCCGACCGCGCGCAGGCATTCTGGCAGGCGTTGCAGGAAATCGGCGATGGGAAGTTGCCGAGGCAGTTGGAGTTGTATGCCGCCGATGACCTTGTAGGGCGGGCCCAGGCCCGCCATGAATCTGGCGGGAAACACGATGGTGGGCTTGAGCCCACCCTACAGGTGGATCGCTCGCTGCTGACCCTCCGCCAACGCTACAACGACGCCGTGCAAGCGCTCACCAGCGAAAACCTGCGCCTGTTGCGCGAATGGCCGGCGCGGTTGAAGTCGATCACCGACGAAACCACCGAATACGAAGTCCGCGGCAAGGCGATCAAGGTCGAGAACTACCGCGAATCGCTGTCGCACCAGCTGGTGCCGAAGATCGCCGCGCCGACCTACAAGTCCTGGGGCGAACTGCTGGTGTTCCTCGGCAAGGAAAACCTGCCCGGTTCCTATCCCTACACCGGAGGCGTGTATCCCTACCGCCGCACCGGCGAGGACCCGATCCGCATGTTCGCGGGCGAGGGCACGCCCGAACGCACCAACCGCCGCTTCCACTACCTCAGCGTCGGCCTGCCGGCCGCGCGCCTGTCCACCGCGTTCGACAGCGTCACGCTGTACGGCGAGGACCCGGCGCCGCGCCCGGACATCTACGGCAAGATCGGCAATTCCGGCGTCAACATCCCCACGCTGGACGACATGAAGAAACTGTATTCCGGCTTCGACCTGTGCGCGCCGACCACGTCGGTGTCGATGACGATCAACGGCCCCGCGCCGATCATCCTCGCGATGTTCATGAACACCGCGATCGACCAGCAGGTGGAGAAATACCTGAAGGCCGATCCGCAGCGTTGGGCGGACGCGGAACAGAAGATCGCGAAGCTGTTCGCGGGCCGCGAGCGTCCGCGCTACCACGGCGATTTGCCGGCCGGGAACGACGGCCTCGGCCTCGGACTGCTCGGCGTCGCCGGCGACCAGCTCGTCGATGCCGAAACCTACGAAAAGATCAAGGCGGAAACGCTGATCACCGTGCGCGGCACGGTGCAGGCCGACATCCTCAAGGAAGACCAGGCGCAGAACACCTGCATCTTCAGCACCGAATTCGCGCTGCGGATGATGGGCGACATCCAGCAGTATTTCGTCGACCGCAAGGTGCGCAATTTCTATTCGGTGTCGATCTCCGGCTACCACATCGCCGAGGCCGGGGCGAACCCGATCTCGCAGCTCGCGTTCACGCTGAGCAACGGCTTCACCATCGTCGAGTACTACCTCGCGCGCGGGATGCGGATCGACGACTTCGCGCCCAACCTGTCGTTCTTCTTCAGCAACGGGATGGATCCGGAATACACCGTCATCGGCCGCGTCGCGCGGCGCATCTGGGCGCGCGCCATGCGCGAGCGCTACGGCGCGAACGAGCGTTCGCAGATGATGAAGTACCACATCCAGACCTCCGGCCGTTCGCTGCACGCGCAGGAAATCCAGTTCAACGACATCCGCACGACCTTGCAGGCGCTGTACGCGCTGTTCGACAACTGCAATTCGCTGCACACCAACGCCTACGACGAGGCGATCACCACGCCGACCGAGGAGTCGGTGCGGCGGGCGGTGGCGATCCAGATGATCATCAACAAGGAGCTGGGGCTGAATTTCTGCGAGAACCCGTGGCAGGGCAGTTTCATCGTGGAGAAGCTGACCGACATCGTGGAAGAGGCGGTGTACAAGGAGTTCGAGGCGATCAGCGAGCGCGGCGGGGTGCTGGGGGCGATGGACACGATGTACCAGCGCGGCAAGATCCAGGAGGAGTCGCTGTATTACGAGCACAAGAAGCACGACGGGTCGCTGCCGCTGGTGGGGGTGAATACGTTCCTGCCGAAGGAGCACGGGGGCGAGATCGCGACGGAGATCGAGTTGATCCGTTCGACGGAAGGGGAGAAGGGTCAGCAGATCGAGAACGTGCGGGCGTGGCAGGAGAACCGGAATTCACTGGCGCCGGTGGGGGAGACGCATCACGAGCACGTGGTGGAGGATGCGATCGGGGAGGCGGCCGAGGCGCACGATGGGCACGGGTTGGCCTATCTGCAGAAGACGGCGCGCGAGCGGCGCAATGTGTTCGTGGCGCTGATGGAGGCGGTGAAGACGCACAGCCTGGGGCAGATCAGCCATGCGTTGTATGACGTGGGTGGAGAATATCGAAGGAATATGTGAGTAGTCTTTTCTGGATGCTCGTACTCATGGGGAGTGTATGTCGCCAGAAGATTTCCGAGATGCGTTGGAAAGGCGTACAGACCAGGATCTTGTTGAGCTGTGTTTGTATGGAGATCTCATTCCTTTTGTTTTTGAGGAAGACGAACAGGCATGGGATCGCTTTCGCCGAAGCGTTGGAGAAAGGCTGGGGACAGATGCGGCTCAAATTGCCGTTATAGGAAGCGGCCGGTTTGGGTTTAGCTTGAAACCTGGGGCAAATTTACGATCTTTTGTCGACACGTCAGATATAGACCTCATTATCGTCGATGCGGTCAAGTTCGATGAGTTGTGGGACAGATTGCTCACTGGTGTATATCCGCGGCCCCCTGTCAATGTGAATGGCTGGCTGAGGGAGTGCCAAAAAGAGCTCTTTACGGGATGGCTTACGCCAGTCGAAATCCGCCCCGATCGTCGAATTCACGGAAAAAAGGTGGACCCGCTTCTCCAACTGACGCACGCGTGGTTTGAAACGCTAAAGGTCTCATCAGGGCTGGTTGCTAAAGCCCATGAAAAGATCAACGCTCGCCTGTACAGGACTTGGCGACAAGCTGAGCTTTACCACGCGCACAGTATTGCAGCGCTTCGCCAATCAATTTCGGAGCAGAATTAGATGAAGCACACTACGCGTCCGCAATCTATTGCTTGGTTCCAGGATCACTACCGGGCAGGACGGCTGACGTTGAGGCCGCCATTTCAACGCAAGCCGGTCTGGACAGATAAGCAACGAAGCGCTCTCATCGAATCGGCGCTTCTCAACATCCCTATTCCTGAAGTCTATGTCCAGGTGACTCATGCAGACGATGGAACTGAAGCATTCGGTGTGATTGATGGTCAACAGCGCTTAAGGACGATTTTGCAGTTTGTCGGCTTGGAGCGGGACGATGATCAGGATGGCGTGAATAACAACAATTTTGTTTTGGCTGCGCTGCCGAACTCCTCGAAGTTCAAGGATACTTCGTTCGCGGACGTGCAAGGGGAGAGTAGAAAAGAGTTCTACCAGTACGAAATATGTGTGCGTTTTATCTACAGCGATGATCAGAAAGAAATCGAGGATGTTTTTAAGCGGCTAAATAAGTTCATGATGCCGCTGAAGGCTCAGGAACTGCGAAATGCGACGTATCACGGGGCATTCGCTAAGCTGGCGGAGAATTTGGCGGATGACGATTATTGGGCGGTAAATCGGATTGTGAGCCCAGCGGCGATTAGGCGTATGTCAGATATTGAAATGATGAGTGATCTTTTGATTGGCCTGCTGCATGGCCCTCAAGGCGGCGCCGCAAAGATCATCGATTCATACTACGAACAATACGAGCAGTATGACGACGAGTTCCCAGATCAAACGAGAATAAAGCGAACCTTCGAGCGAACGAAGGCATTTCTGGAGAATCTTTTTGGTGATGTCTCGGCTACGAGATGGGGCAATCGAGCGGACTTCTACTCTCTCTTTGTGGCGCTTGGTTCGTTGTTGGAGAAGGGCTCTATCGCAAAAGTCCAAGAGAAACATGTAAGGGATGCGCTCATCAGCTTTGCAGATCAAGTCGAACCGGAAATTGGAGGGAACTAATCGCGCAGGCGTAGCGGGAAAATATGCCAAAGCGATCGAAAAAGGTTCGAACGACCGAGCTAGGCGTGCCGATCGTCATGCAGTCTTGGTGAACTTGTTGAGTGGCTTCGTTAAGGGGCGTAAGGTTTAGGCGTTAACCTTGGGTCGAGAACTAGTCAGCAGGAAAATGGCGCTACGGGCCAGCGGCATGTTCGACGGTTTCCCACCTGCCGATCTGCTCAAATGCGGAAGTCCACGTCATAAGTCGCGTTCGCTGAGACAGCGCCTTGGCATGGTTCCATCCTCCTCACTTCTTTGGAACTTTTAATGAGCTCCATCCGCACCCGCAAACGGCGCCATCCAGCTTTGGGTTTGCCCGCCACCCCTTCCCTTGAGCAAGGTGTACGCGAGCCCTTTCCTGTCTGCCAACCGACGAAACATGTACAGCTCGTGATGGCCGATGCGCTCCAGTGGATGGTCGAGCGAGACGAATGCTCAGTACATGCCATTGTCACCGACCCGCCCTATGGACTAATTGAATTTGATGAAGCGCAGCAATCCAAGTTGAGGGATGGTAAGGGCGGCGTCTGGAGGATGCCTCCCAGTTTCGATGGCAGCCAACGTGCGCCCCTGCCTCGCTTCACGACATTGACAGCCAAAGACCGGGAACGACTGACAACTTTCTTCCAAGCCTTCGCCTTTCAGGCGGCTCGGATCCTCGTTCCTGGTGGCCATCTCGTGATGGCATCGAATCCCTTAGTGTCCACAACCACGTTCGCCGCAATCGAGACCGGCGGTTTCGAGAAGCGAGGGGAATTGATCCGTGTGGTCAAAACCTTGCGCGGCGGCGATCGGCCAAAAGGATCCGAGGAAGACTATCCGGACGTTCTCGGTCATGCCGCGCTCTTGCTGGGAGCCATGGGGCATTTTCCGCAAGCCGATCGATCAGGACACTGTTGCCGCCAACCTCAAGAAATGGGGCACAGGTGGATTCCGGCGAATTTCCGAGGACGAACCCTTCCGTGATCTTGTTGAAGTAGCTCCAGCCAGAGCCCCTGAACGCGAGATTGCGCCTCACCCATCGATCAAGCCTCAGAGGTTGATGCGTTACATCGTGCGCGGGGTACTCCCTCTTGGCAAAGGCGTTATTTATGACCCTTTCGCCGGCAGTGGTTCAACTCTTGCAGCCGCTAGCCACTTGGGCCTCAAAGCGATTGGTACCGAGCGTGACCTGACGTATTACGCTATGGCCGAACGCGCCATCCCGCGCCTCGCCAAGTTGGGCTGATGCTGACCCCCGACGAAATTCTTGAGTACATCGACAAGAACTTCACGGCTGGACGAAAGCGGAAGTTTTTGCCGGGCCTGTTGATTGCGTTCATTGAGTTTCTTCGCGCGTTGGAGGCTACAGGCGGCAAGTACGCGTCGCTCGCTGAGTTTTACAAGGACTTCCCGGAAGCCACTGAACGCGCAGGCGGCGGGGGCGTGAACACCTTTACGGTAAAGATTAAAGTCACGCATCCAAAGACGAAGAAAGTGCGGGAAACCACTGCGTCCATACGGCCGCATTACAACGCGATCGCAAATTGGTTTCGTTCCGACCAAAAACGTTTTGACTATCCAAGCTCCGCTCCCCATGCGACGCAGGCTTGGGTCGACTATAAGGACTGGATCGAAGCCATACTCTCCTACGACGACGCAACGCTCGATGGCTTGATAGCTAGAGCTAAGCTCTATGTTCTTGAGCACTTGCCGGCGCAGGACATTGACCCCGACACGGTCAGGCGTGAGCCGCCTGTGTTTCTCCTTTTCCTCCAAGACTTTGATCTGGCCAAGCAGGCCGGGGAAACCTCTGGCGCCGCGTATCAGGGCACAGTGTTCGGCTACATCCGCGCGGATGCGCCGCACTTGCAGGTTGAGGTGGGCAAGGTTCGTACTGGTTCTAAGCGTGAAAAGCGTGTCGGCGACATCGATGCTCGCGACGGCGACAGTCTGGTTCTCTCGGCTGAAGTAAAACAATTTGTGCTCGCGACGAAGGATATGCCCGACCTTGCTGAGTTCTCCCAGCTGATCGCCAAGCACAAAGCGCTCGGACTAGTAGTTGCTTTGGATTTCGAAACTGGAGTAGCCGAAGAACTCGAGAAAATGGGCTTGGCGCCGATCGCAAAATCCGATTTGATTGAGCGAGTGCGCATCTGGGATCCGTTGAAACAACGGATCGCTATGAATGCGCTGCTTTACTACGTCGGGTTCCGTGAACAGAACAGCGCGCTATACGAGCGTATCAAGATCTTCCTCGAAGCCAATGAAGCTGCTTCAAAACCTACATAACCGGCGTCGACATCGTCGAAGCGAGCACGCCCGACCTGTAGGGCGATACCAATCGACCCATGACTTCCTACCTAGACAAATTGGTCTAGACAAGCCGGTCTAGGCGGAGTAGGGTCCGCACATCGCCCGTCCGGACCGCGCCATGCCCAAGGCATCCAAGGCCAAGCCGCCCAAGCCCACCCCCGCGGAACTCGACCTGCTGCGCGTCATCTGGCAACTCGGGCCGTCGTCCGTGAAGGACGTCCACCAGGCGCGCCTGCGCGAAAAACCCGACCTCGCCTACGCCACCGTCCTGCGGCTCATGCAGGTCATGCACGGCAAGGGCCTGCTCACCCGCGACGAAAGCCAGCGCTCCCACGTCTATGCCGCCGCGCATGCGCAGGACCGCCTGCAGACCAACCTGCTGCGCGAACTGATCCAGAAAGCCTTCGCCGGCTCCGGCAAGGCGCTGGTGCTCTCGGCCTTGAACGAACACGTCACCGCCAGGGAGCGCGCGGAAATCCGCCGCCTGCTCGAGGAGACCGACGATGAATGACACCCTCGCATCGCTGGTGCTGACGTTCGTGCCGGTGCTCGGCCGCGCCTTGCTGCACTTCCTCTGGCAGGGCGCGCTGATCGGCCTCGTCGCGGCGGTGCTGTTGCACGCGCTGCGCGGATCGCGACCACAGGCGCGCTACGCCGTCGCCTGCTTCGCGCTGCTGGCCTGCGCACTGGCACCGGTGCTGGATATCGCGTGGCAGCTGGCCAGCGTGTCCGATGTCGCGATTTCGACCACCGACATGCCGGCTCCGGTGGCGATGGCTTCGCTCGGCAGCGCGACGCAAGCCATCGCGCAGGCCTGGAACCTCGACGATGCCTTGCCGCTGATCGTTTCGATCTGGGCCAGCGGCGCCTGCGCGCTGCTGCTGCGGATGGCGCTGGGCGTGTGGTGGATCCAGCGCCTGTGCCGCGCGCCGCAGGATTCACTCGCCGCGACCTGGCAGGCACATCTCGACACGCTCGCGCTTCGATTCGGATTGCGGCGTCGCGTCGCGTTGCGACTCGTCGGCGGAATCGATTCGCCGGCATCGGTGGGCTGGTGGCGGCCGGTGGTGTTGCTGCCCTCCGCGCTGCTCGCGCGCATGCCGGTCGAGCTGGTCGAAGCGCTGCTCGCGCACGAACTCGCGCACATCCGTCGCCACGACTACCTCGTCAACCTGCTGCAGTCTGCGGTCGAGGCGATGCTGTTCTACCACCCGGCCACGTGGTGGCTGTCGCATCGCATCCGCATCGAGCGCGAACGCATCGCCGACCAGCTCGCCGCCGAAGCCATCGGCGAACCGCGCCGCCTCGCGCTCGCCCTGTCCGAACTCTCCGATTCCCTCGCGTTACCCGCATCCACCGCGCGCCTGCCATCGCTGGCGCTCGCCGCCCACGGAGGTCACCTCATGTCCCGCATCGAACACCTCGTCCGTCCCGCCCTGCGTCGCAGCGCCGGTGGCCGCATCGCCTTCCCGCTGCTCGGGCTGGCCGTCGCCGGCATCGCGCTGATCGCGCACGCGCAGGCCACGGTCGCGCCGCAGGTCGCGGTCACGCCGCAGGTCGCGCGCGACGAAGGTTCGAACCGGATCTCTTACGCCATCGTCCGCAAGGATCGCAACGACATCACGATGTCCGGCGACTCGCGCGACATGGATGGCATCAAGGCGATTCGCCAAGGCATGGATCGCGATTTCCTGTGGGTGCGCAGGGACGGCAAGAGCTGGGTCATCACCGATCCGTCCATCCTCGGCCGCGTCGAACAGGCCTGGGCTCCGATGGAACCGCTGGATCGGCAGATGGAGGAATTCGACGCGCAGATGGAAGTGCACGACCGCAGGATGGACGCGCTCGAACGCGCAGATGGACAAGCTCGATGCGCAGCAGCAGGAGTCGCCGGAGATGGAAGCGGCCTCGCGGCGGATGGACGAACTCGGTCGCCAGCAGGAGGCGTTCGCCGACAAGCAGGACGCCCTGGCCGAACGGATGGCCGGTGCCGACAGCGCCCGGCAGGAACAACTGTCGCGCGAGATGGAGGCGCTGTCCTCGCAGCAGGATGCGCTCGCCGCGCAGATGGAGGCGCAGTCGCAGGTCATGGAGGCCGAGAGCGCGCGCATGGAACGGAACGCGCAGCCGATGGAAGACCTCGGCCGGCAGATGGAAGAGGCGGGCAAGCCGATGGAAGCGCTCGGCCGGCAGATGGATGCGCTGGGCGAGCGCATGGACGCGGTGGGCAAGCAGGCCGAACGCGAGACGCTGCAGCTGATCGACGAAGCGATGGCGAAAGGGTTGGCGCAGCCGGCGCCGGTGCGGCGGTAATCGCGTTCCGGAATTTGCATCTGTGTTAGCGTTCCCCCAACGCTCATCCGTTGGGGGAACGGAATGGCCGGGGGATTGAAATCCGTTCGCAATCGTCGTGACGACGCGTTGAGCCGCGTCGGCTGGGAAGACTTCGAACGCTTGCTCGCCGACCATTATCGTGGCGAGGGATATGTGGTCGAGCACGTGGGCTCGGGTGGATCCAGGCCTGGCTACGATGGAGGCATCGACCTCAAGCTTCGCAAGAAAGACGAATACATCGTTGTTCAGTGCAAGCGGTGGAATGCGTACAAAGTCCCGCATAACGACGTTCACCAATTGCTCGGTGTCATGGTGAACCAAGGCGCGACCGGCGCGATCCTCGTCACCAGCGGTGAATTCACCCGCGCCGCGATCGAAGCCGCGACGAAGCAGGGTCATGTACAACTCGTCGATGGCGACGACTTGCGTGCCATGCTCGGGTCTCTGCCCGAAATGGCAGAGGAACCGGACCCGGATGCGCGCTGGCGTCGCGGCGCGTCGACTCTGTTGTCGAAGGCCACTACATCCCCGCATGCCAAAGCCTTGATCGACCATGCCGCAGAGCGGCTCATCGTCGCGGCCGAAGACCGCATTCGAGGTGGCGCTCGCCGCCAGGCCCGGACCGCGGCGAAAGCCGTGGGTGGATTCCTGCTCGCCAAGTTCCTGATCGCTTGCATTGCGCTGGCTGTGGTCCTGTTCGGGATCCACATGATCACGTCCGCGATCCGCAACATCCCGGCGCAACAGCAAGCCAGGATGCAGGCGCAACAAGCCGCACTTGCGCGTCAGCAAGCAGCCACGCTGCCGGCGCCGGCAATCCGACCGCAGATAGCTGTTCTTCCTGCGAACAATGAGCAGGTTCAACCGAGGCATAAGCCAACAGCGGCGGAAATCCGCGAGTCGCAGCGCAAGGCCGACGAAGCGATCAAGGTGATCGAGGACAGCACGCCGGATATGTGAGGCGCGCCCTCATGCCATGACCTTCGCCACCCCCATCCCGCCCCGGTCGGGCGCAAGATTGGGGGCTAGGGGATATCCACCCGGGGAGAAGCTCATGAAATCCGCATTGCTGGCGCTTGCGGCCACGGCGTTCGTGGCAGGTCCGGTCTCGGCGCAAACGCCGACCGGGACGATGGGCGAGCTCCGCCCCGACCAGAAACAATTCTTCGACCTCTACAAACAACTGGTCGAAACCGATACCTCCATCACCTCCGTCGACGACCCCGCCAACGGCGGCTGCACCCAGGCCGCCGCCCAGATCGCCGAACGCCTCAAGGCCGCCGGCTTCAGCGACGACCAGATCACCCTGTTCTCCGTCCCCGAACACCCCAAGGAAGGCGGCATCGTCGCCGTCTATCCCGGCACCTCCGCCGCGCTCAAGCCCATCCTCCTGCTCGCCCACATCGACGTCGTCGCCGCCAAGCGCGCCGACTGGGTGCGAGACCCGTACAAACTGATCGAGGAAAACGGCTACTACTACGCCCGCGGCATCGCCGACGACAAGATGATGGCCGCGACCTGGGCCGACACCCTGATCCGCTTCAAGCAATCCGGCTACAAACCCGCGCGCACGGTCAAGATGGCCCTGACCTGCGGCGAGGAAACCGACACCGCGTTCAACGGCGCGCAATACCTCGCCAACAACAAGCGCGACCTGATCGACGCAGCTTTCGCCCTCAACGAAGGCGGCGGCGGCGACACCGACGGCAAGGGCCACATCATCGACCAGTCGATCCAGGTCGGCGAAAAGATCTACCAGGACTACACGCTGGTCGCGACCAACCCCGGCGGGCACAGCTCGCAACCGGTGCGCGACAACGCGATCTACGCCATGTCCGAGGCTTTGCTGAAGGTCCGCGACCACGAATTCCCGGCCGAATTCAGCGACACCACCCGCGTGTTCTTCCAGCGCGCCGGCGCCGCGCGCAAGGACGCGATGGGCGCGGCGATGGTCGCGCTGGCGAAGGACCCGAACGACGCGAAGGCCGCGGCGGTGGTGAACACCGACAAGGGCTACCACTCGATGCTGCGCACGACCTGCGTGGCGACGATGATCGACGGCGGGCATGCGCTGAACGCGCTGCCGCAGAAGGTCACCGCGAACGTGAATTGCCGCATCTTCCCGGGGCACACGCCGGTCGAGATCCAGCAGCAGCTGGCGCAGGTCATCGGCAATCCGGCGATTTCCCTCGACCTCGCGCGCAAGGACAAGCCGCTGGCGAAGATGCCCGCGCTCGACCCGGCGATCATTGGCCCGATGGAAAAACTCAGCGAACAATACTGGCCCGGCGTACCGGTGATCCCGTCGATGTCGACCGGCGCGACCGACGGCCTGTACCTGTCGGCGGTGGGCATTCCCACCTATGGCGTGCCCGGCGCCTGGGGCGATCCGGACGGCAACGGCGTGCACGGCCTCGACGAACGGCTCGAGGTGCGCGCGGTCTACACCGGCCGCGACTACCTCACCGACCTGGTGAAGGCGCTGGCGGAATAACGCGCGAATGGTGGGCTTGGGCCCACCGCATGGGTGTTCCGCGGATTCGTAGGGTGGGCCCCGGCCCACCATCTTTAGTTTGTCGGAGCGATCACGACGGTGGGCTTGAGCCCACCCTACGAATTTACCGTTGATGAGTAGGGTGGGCCCTGGCCCACCATTGCATGAACGTGGATCGGGGAATTCCGGTACGAACATGCACGTTCCGGCGATGTCTTGACGTTTTCGGTGCCTGCAACTTGCGGGCATGTCGAACTATCGTCGAGTCCGGGTGCCCGGCGGCACCTATTTCTTCACCGTCAACCTGGCGGACCGGAAGCGGTGCCTGCTGGTCGAGCATGTCGATGTGCTTCGTGAGTCGTTCCATGTCACGCGAGCCGCGCGTCCATTCGACATGCTGGCGGTCGTAATCCTTCCCAACCACTTGCATTGCATCTGGCGGCTACCTGAAGGCGATGCGGACAATGCCAATCGCTGGGCGCAGATCAAGTCGGGTTTCTCGCGCCGCTTGCCCACGGGCGAAGGTCGTTCCACCAGCCGCTTGTCCCGTCGCGAACGTGGCATCTGGCAGCGTCGCTACTGGGAACGCCTGATCCGGGACGAAGAGGATTTGCGACGGCATGTCGAATACATCCACATCAATCCGGTGAAACATGGCCACGTCGCGCGCGTCGCCGACTGGCCGCATTCGTCGTTCCACGCGTGGGTAGAGCGTGGTGCATATCCGCCGGACTGGGCTGCGGAAGTTTCATCGCCTCGGCGTGCGATGGTGGGCCAGGGCCCACCCTGCGAATCGAGGTGAAGCCCGTAGGGTGGGCTCAAGCCCACCACGCGGATGTCGTTCCTGTCACTCCCACTCGTCGTCGAGGCTGGTGGTTCCGGCGAAACCGGTCACCTCGACCAGTTCGCCCAGCCGCGGATAGCGCGGATCGTCGCTGGAGACGGAGGCTTCGTCCGTGGGTACGGCGTCGGCGGGCGCGCTCGCGCGCAGGCCGAGTTCGACTTCGAAATACATGTGCTCGCCTTCGTCGACGTCGAGCTTGCCGAGGCTGCCGTCGTCGTCGTCGAGTGCGGGGCTCCATGCGTCGTGGACGATGCCGCGTCCCTCGGCGTCGAAGCCGCTGAAATAGAACGGCTTGCCGTTGGCCGCGCGCAGTTCGGCGAGCGACATGCCGACATGGACGCCGCGTTTGCCCCGCCACTTCGAATCGCGGTCGCGCACGCGGATGGCATGCACGCCGTTCGGCGGCGCGTCTTCGTAGAACTCCACGTACGCGCGGCGGCTCGGGTCGTCCGGGAACAGCACCACGCCGTGGTAGACGCCGTCCTCGCCGGGCGCGTGGAGGTCGTGCACGTTGGCCTTGCCGAAGCGCGCTTCCAGTTCCGCGAGCGACGTGCCCTGGGCGTAATCGCCGGGCAGCACGAACGCGGCGGCGTCCGCGGGCGCTTCCGCGCCTTGCGCGGCGCACGGGAGCGTGCAGGCGAGGGCGAGCAGGGTCGGCAGCGCGAAACGGATCATGGCGGGCTCCGGAAGGTGTCGTTCAATCGCATTCGGCCTTGATCCAGATCGCCGGAACCGGATTGCCGTTGCCGGGATCGGGACTGGACGAGGAACCGACGATATCGCCGCAGGCATTGGCCCCGGTCGGACCGGAGAACGGCGGCTTGTCCGCGGCGACATCGGGCAAGGCCTGCACCGGCGTGCGCAGCGTGCGGGTCAGGCCCTGCACGCCGGCGTCGATCACGCGCATGCCGGCGATGCGGCCATTGGCGTTGATCGCCAGCGCCTGCGAATTGGATCCGAAGCCGAGGTCGCGCATGCCCGTGTTCGCGGTCCACGCGAACGCGACCGGCGGCAGCAGGCGGCGATCGGACACGCCGACGACGACCAGCGCATCGTTCACCGCGAAAGCCTGGCTGCCGGCGCCGCCGAGGGTCTGCAGGTCGACCTGCCTGCCGTCGCGGCGCCACAACCACGCATGCGACGCGGACGCGGTGGCGCCGAACACCCAGCCGACGATGTCGCCCTTGTCGTTGATGCCGAGCGCCTCGCTGATCGCGCCCGGCGGGTTCAGGTCGGTGATCGCGCCCGTGGCGTCCCAGCGCACCGCGTGCAGCACGCCGCCGGCGTCGTAGGACCAGCCGACGATCGTTCCCGACGCATTGATCGCCTGCGCCAGGCTGGCGTCGCCGCCGAGATCCGCGAGCGCGCGCATGCCGCTGCCTTCGCGCCACGCGAAGGCGCGCGTCTTCAGGTGGTCGTTGGTGAAGGCGAAACCGACGATCGTGCCGGCGTCGTTGATGCCGTTCGCGATGGCGGAGGGCAGGCCGGGCAGGGTGCCGAGCGGCGTCATCGCGCCTTGCGCATCCCAGCGCACCGCGGTCCAGCCGCGCAGCGTCTGGTACCAGCCGGCGGAGACGCCGGCGTCGTTGACCGCACTCGATTGCCCGGAGAATGCGTTCGCCGGGATCGGCAGGGCCTGCGCCGCGTAATCGTCGGCGATCGCCGCGTGCGTGGCGGGCGCGAGCACCATGCACATCGCCAGGAACTTCGTCGGGAAACGACTGCGCATGGCGTGCTCCGCATGGGACGGAAGGCGGCAGGATGCGCCCGTGCCGACCGGGTCGCAAACGCAGCGCATCACGCCAGGGCGCGCGCCAGCCCGTTCGCCAGCACGCGCCATCCGGCGCTGTCGAAGGCCAGGGTTTCGACGACGTGGTCCGTGATCAGGGCGCCACCCACCCAGGCGGTGACGCGATGCACGCGGCCGAACGTGCGCCAGTCATGCCAGGCCAATACCAGCACCAGCGAATCGGCGGCGAGGATCGCGAACACCCATTCGGGGAAGGGCACGGACGGGAAGAAATGGCGGAACCGGAACCACGCCGGCCAGAGCACGCCGATCGTGGCCAGCATCATCAGGCGCTTGTGGACGTCGGGGCGGCGGCGGTAGCAAGCGCCCGCGAACACCATCGCGACGAAGCCGAGCATCGCGGTGCAATTGCCGACGAGGCTTGAAGCCGCGCCCGGCCCGGGATGCAGGAGGGCATCGCGCTGCATGGCCTGCACGCCCATCGCGACGGTGGACCAGGCGATTCCCGCGGCCAGTGCGACTCCGAGCCAGCCCAGCTTGCGATGCAGCGCGTGGGCCCGCATCCGGATGAGGGATGCCTGCAGCGCGAACAGCAGCAACCACGAGAACATCAGCGCGGCGTGGACGTACGCCGCGGGCAGGGGAACGAAGGTCCCGCGTGCCAGCGGCAGGAAGAAGGTCTTGCTGAAACCGGCCAACGCGACCGCGATGGCGAGTCCCGCCATCCCGACGAAGAAGCGCCTGCGGGGAAGCCGGGGGACGGTGCGTGTGCTCATCGGCCTGGCGCGAGGGGACCCAACCCCAAGCAACGACAAATGCACGGCGGAGGGGACGGCCATTTTGCGTGCGCGCAGCGCAGGCCGCACCATGGCAGCCGTCCCTCTTCCCGGGAGCCCCGCTGATGCATCGGATCGTCCTTCGCCTCGCCTGCGCGCTGTCGGTAGCGGCCTGCGGCGCGGCGTCCGCGGGGAATGCGCCCGCGAAGGAAACGCAGGTGGTCGGCGCCTGGCAGGCGCCGGCGGGATTGCGGCAAATTCCGATCTGGCCGCATGCCGCGCCCGATGCGGCGGAAACCACGCGCGCGCCGGAGAGCGTGCTGACGCGCCGCACGCCGGAAGCGCTCAACGGCGCGATTTCGCAGGGCGTGTACGACGTGAGCGTGCCGACGATGACGGTGTATCCGCCGAAGGGGCGCAACACCGGCGCGGCGGTCGTGGTGTTCCCCGGCGGCGGCTTCATGATGCTGGCGATCACCCTGGAAGGCACCGAGATCTGCGACTGGATCAGCGCGCGCGGGATGACCTGCATCCTGGCGAAGTACCGCGTGCCCGGCGGCAACCACCACTACGACGCACGCTGCGATTGCGCGGTCACGCCGAAGCAGCCGTTCGCGCTGCAGGACGCGCAGCGCACGATCCGGCTGGTGCGGGCGCATGCGGCGGAATGGCACGTCGATCCGCGGAAGGTCGGCGTGATGGGCTTCTCCGCGGGCGGGTTCCTGGTCGCGCAGGCCAGCAACATCTTCAAGCCGGCGTACGTGCCGGTGGATGCCGTCGACAAGCTGGACAGCCGGCCCGATTTCGCCATCGCCGCGTATCCGGGCCACCTGTGCCGCGAGGGCAGGTTCGCGCCCGGCTTCGCCGTCACCGACAAGACGCCGCCGACCTTCATCGTGCAGGACTGGGACGATCCGGTCGACGACATCTGCGAGAGCGTGACCTACGCCCGTGCGTTGCAGCAGGCCGGCGTGCCGGCGGAAGTGCACCTGTTCGCGAAGGGCGGGCATGCGTTCGGCCTGCGCCCGAACGGGCATCCGGTCGTGGCGTTCTGGCCGAAGCTGGTCGAGCAATGGCTGAAGGAGATCGGGATCCTCTGACCCGTCAGCGTTCGTCGAGCGCGTGGTGGATCAGCACCACGCATTGCGAGGCGAACAGCATCTTCGACCCCAGCGAAATCTTTTCCGCGCCCAGCCGTTCGAGGCTGTGGAAGGTTTTCTTCGGCATCGGGATGTGGTCGGTGAGCAGGAAGCAGGGGTTGTCGCCGAACGCCTGTTCGCGGATCGGCGTGCCCTTGCGGTCCATCACGAATAGCGGGTGGTCTTCGGCCAGTTCCTGCACCAGCCGCTCGAAGCTGATCGTGCGCACCGTCACGCCCGGTTCCACCGGCCGCGTTTCTTCCTTGCCCATGCCCGCGGACGCATCCAGCGCCCTGGCGACGTTGCCCAGCAGCGAACGTTCGTCGAAGCCGCCGATGTCGTGCATCGCGTCCGGTTCGAAGCGGATCGTGCGCGAATAATCCGCGGTGCTTTCCAGCACCAGGTGCACCACGACGCCGGCGCGGTGCGACTGCGCGACGAAGATCGCGTTCATCAGGGTATGCGCGAGGATCTCGACATGCGCCTCGGTGCCGATCGAGGCCAGCAGCCTGCGGCTGTCGGTGGGTGCCGCGCGCGCGCGCAGGACGAAGGTTCGCATCCGGGCATTGTCCACGAACCGCGGGAAGGGTGGTCGCGTCCGCGGGCGAAAACGCAAAGGCCGGCGCCATCGGCGACGCCGGCCTTCGTTTCCGCGAGGCGGATTGCGTGCGTCAGCGCGTGCCGCCGCCCGCGAACAGGTGTTCGCCGGTGAGCCAGGAGGAATCGTTCGAGGCGAGGAACACGGCGATGGATGCGATGTCCTGGGGCTGGCCGATGCGGCCCAGCGCCGCCGAGGCCGCGGCGTTCGCCTCGAATTCCGAACCGATGAAACCGGCCGCGTGGGTGCCTTCGGTTTCCACCATGCCGGGGTTGAGCCCGTTCACGCGGATCCCGCGCGGGCCGAGTTCGCGCGCGAGCACGCCGGTGATCGCGTCCACCGCGGCCTTGGTGCCGGTGTAGACCGCGCTGCCCGGCGGCACGATGCGGGTGACCACGGAACCGATGTTGATGATGCTGCCGCCGTCCTTCATCCGCTTCACCGCGGCCTGGGTGGTCTGCAGCAGGCCGAGCACGTTGACGTCGAAGTGCTTGTGGAAGTGCTCCGCGGTGATGTCCTTGAGCCCGCTGAAGGCGTAGACGCCGGAGTTGTTGACGAGGATGTCGAGCTGGCCGAAGCGTTCGACCGCGGCGTCGGCGAGCGCCTGGGCGTCGGCGGGATTGGAAACGTCGCCGCGCACCGCGACGGCCTTGCCGCCCGCTCCCGCGATCGCGTCGACCACCGCGTCCGCGCCGGCCTTGCTGGAAGCGTAGTTCACGACGACCGCGGCGCCTTCGGCGGCGAGGGCCTTGGCGATGGCGGCGCCGATGCCCTTGGATGCGCCGGTGACGATTGCGACCTTGCCATTGAGCTTGTTCATGACTTGTCCTGGTGGGGTTGTGGGTGCGGAAACGGGTTCATCAGTTCCGTAGTTCGTAAATTACGAACTATAGAACCATATGTCAAGCGATGCTAGGATGGCGGCATGAAACCGCTGGTTCACCCGTCGATCGAGAGCGTCACCGTGGAGGGCATCCTGCATGCGCTGTCCGACCCGGTGCGCGTGGCGATCTACGCCGGCCTGGCCGGCGCGGACGGTGCGCAGTCGTGCTCGAGTTTCCTGCAGGTGCAGGACCGCGAGATCCCGAAATCCACGCTGTCGCAGCACTTCCGCGCGTTGCGCGAGGCCGGCCTGGTGCGCAGCGAGCGGCAGGGCGTGGAAATGCACAACATCAGCCGTTGCAGGGAAATCGAGCAGCGCTTCCCGGGCCTGCTGCCGGCCATCCTGCGTGCGCACCAGTTGCAATCCGCGGAGCGGACGCGCGCGGCGCGGCGCAAGCCGGCGGGCGGGAAAGCCAAGTAACGGCTTCCCGCGAGCGGCGCCGCAAGGCCTGTCACGTTCCGTGCCCGTCGTCCGTCCCTGATCCTGCCCCCGCGGAGGACGCCATGGATCCCGACATCGCCCTGTTCGAACGCCACCGCGGCCGCCTGTTCGGGCTGGCCTACCGCATGCTCGGCACGCCCGCCGACGCCGAGGACGTGCTGCACGACGCATGGCTGCGGTGGCAGGCGCAGGACACCGCCGCGCTCGACGATCCCGAGGCATGGCTGGTCACGGTCACCACGCGGCTCGCGCTGGATCGTTTGCGTCGCGCCAGGGCCGAGCGCGAGCACTACGCCGGGCCGTGGTTGCCGGAACCGCTGGCGCCCGACGCCGAGCGTCCGGACGCGCTGGCCGAACGCGACGAATCGCTGACGCTGTCGTTCCTGCTGCTGCTCGAACGCCTGGGCCCGGAGGAACGCGCGGCGTTCCTGTTGCACGAGGTGTTCGATTACGGCCATGCCGAAGCCGCGGCGATCCTCGGCATCGGCGAGGACGCCTGCCGCCAGCGCGTGCATCGCGCCAAGGCGCGGCTGCGCGAGGGGCGACCGCGCTTCCACGTCGACGAGGCCGCGCAACGGCGCCTGCTGCAACGCTTCGTCGAGGCGATGCGCGCGCCGGGCATGGACACGCTGCAGGCGCTGTTCGCCGAGGACGCGGTGCACATCAGCGACGGCGGTGGGGTCGCGCGCGCGACGCTGCATCCGCTGCATGGCGCTGAGCGGCTGGCGCGCTTGTACCTGCAACTGGCGCGCCACCTGGAAGGCCATGGCGTGCGTTTCGAAACCGCGACGCTCAACGGCGCGCCGGCGCTGTTCATGGTCGAGGGAACGGTGCTTTCCACCGCGATGTGGATCGAATGCGAGGACGGGCGCATCACGGCGATCCATGCGTTGCGCAACCCGGAAAAACTCGCGCGGCTGCTGGCTGTCACGAAACCGGCCGCATCCGCGTCCTTGCACTGAAGCGGCGGCCATCCCGGCCGCGCGATGCAAGGAGCCTTCCCCATGAGCCGTTTTTCCGTGCAGAAGCATTATCCCGCCATGCAGCCGCTGCTCGCCCTGGGCGTGCAGGTGCACGACGGCGGCCGGCTGGAACCCGAACTGCAGCAACTGGTGCTGATGCGCGTATCGCAACTCAATGGCTGCGCGTTCTGCCTGGACATGCACAGCAAGGACGCGCGTGCCGCTGGCGAGACCGAACAACGCCTGCACCTGCTGCCGGCGTGGCGCGAGACCACGCTTTACAGCGAACGCGAGCAGGTGGCGCTGGCCTGGGCCGAGGAGCTGACCGAACTCGCCCACGGCGCCGTGTCCGACGCGCTGTACGAACGCGCACGCGCAGCATTCGACGAGGACGCGCTGGTCGACCTGACCCTGCTGGTGGTCGCGATCAACGGCTGGAACCGGATCAACATCGCCGCGCGCACGATCGGCGGGAATTACCGCGTACCCAGGGCGAAGGCGGCCTGATCCAGGCATCCGGGCGATGCGATGGCCGGTCCGGGGTGGGGTCGGCGTTGCATCGGAAGCGCATCCGGCCGGATGCGCTTCCTGTCCTTCGAAGGGGAACACCATGCGTGCACGGAACCGGTTGTGCGTGGCGATGCTGCTGGGCGGCCTGCTGTCGGGAGCGGCGTCCGCCGCGGGGCCGGAACCGTCGGCCGGCGACTGCTTCGTCGCGGCGATGAAGGCCGGCGATGCCGATGCGGTGTCGATGTGCTACGCGGAGGATGCGATCCTCTGGTTCCCGGGCGGGCCGATGGCGAAGGGACGCACGGCGATCCGCGAGGGATTCGCCGGCTATCTCGCGAACACTGTGGTCAAGGACGCGCGGCTCGACGTCATCGGCGGGGAAGCCGTGGGCGATGCGCGGGTGGCATGGGGCACGTACGCGATCACCATGGAGGACAAGGCGACGCATGCCGTGTCGATCGAGCGCGGGCGTTATACCGACGTGCAGAAGAAGATCGACGGACGCTGGCAGTACATCGTCGACCATCCTTCCGACGAACCGGCGACGCCGACGCAGTAACCGCTCCGGTCAGACCGACAGCCCGACATCGCCCTCGAGCACGGTCTGGCGCATCCGCGGCGCTTCACCGGGCTTCCACAGCGGCGCTTCGAACCGTACGCGATAGCGCAACGGCCCGCCGTCTTCGCCCGGCGCGCGCGTGATCGGTCGCGGGATGCACACGAACTCCGTCACCATCCTGTCGGCGTCGCAGCGCACGGTGGCGTAGCCGTGGCCGCCGTTGTCGACGAATTCGAGGTGCGGAGCCAGTTCCGGGTTGCGCACTGCGAGCGCCTTCTGCAGGTCCTTGGTCTTTTCGAACTCGAGCGCCGAGCGCACGCCGTGGCGCAGCGTCAGGTTCTCGGTGCATTGCGGCTTCCCGTCCTTGTCCTCGGCGATGTACAAGCCGCGCGTCGGATTGTCGTCCTTCTTCTGGCTGTACTCGTTGGCCTCGGCGCTACCGACGGAAGTCATCGATCCACCCACGAAGCTCACGCCCACCGGCTCGAACTTCGCCGGCGGCAAGGCCTTGGCCGCGTAGCCGGCCCAGAAACTGTGGCGATCGCCGGCGACGATGACGAGTCCGGTCATGCCGGCATCGCGAACGGCATCGAAGATCTCGGCGCGCTCGTGGTACATGCTGCCCCAGTCGTATACGGTCATGAGGCCGTAGCCCTTGCCCTTCCACTGGCTCGAAAGCCCCGGCGGCAGGTTCTGCGGGTCGATGCGGGTGTCGAGCGTGCCCAGCGAATTGCCCCAGACCTTCCAGGTGGCCGTCGCGCCGCGCAGCTTGTCGAGGAACCAGGCCTTCTGCTTCGCGCCGAGCATCGACTGCGGTGGATCCTTGGCGACGTAGTTGTCCACGCTCTTGTCGCCCATCGCCAGTTTCGCCGGCGGATGGCCGTCGGCGTAGTCGCGGCCGCCATCGAGCTGCGCCCACAATTCCTCGGGGACGAAGCCCAGGGTGTCGTCGGCGAACAGCGGGCCGAGTTCCTCGTGGCTGCCGGGATCGCGTGAACGGAAGCTGCGGTTGTCGGTGAGCAGCAGGTCGATGTGCCGGCCCCAACGCAGCGCGCGATAGATGATCAGGCTGTTGATCGCAGCGAGGTTGTTGGGTTCGGTGTTGAGGCCGGTGTCGTCGAAATCGGTCGCCTTCAGCGGCACGTCCTGGACGCTTGGGGCGTTGAAGGCATCGAGCTTCGAGCCCGGCGGCAACACGCGCGCCGGCTGGTATTCGAACCAGGCCTGGTTGCCCGCGACCTTGAGCGTCTGCGCGGGCACCCAGCCGTCGGTCCCGGCGAATTCCTGGATCGATTGCCAGCCGTTCCAGGAGATTTCGTGGTTGTCCCAGATGCACACGAAGGGCCAGCGCGCGCGCGCGTCCTGCAGGTCCGGGTCCAGCAGGTAGGCCTTGTACGCGACGCGGTAGTCCTCCAGCGAATCGGGCACCCAGAAGCGATTCCTCGCGACCGCCTTGCCCTTCGGATACTTGATCGGGAAGGTGACGACGCGATCGTATTCGCGGCCGTTCTTGACCTGGTCCGGATACGCCACGACTTCGTAGATGAAGTCGCCCAAGTGCAGCACGAAGCCGATCCGTTCCGCCGGCGCGGCGCGCTCGTCCTCGTAGATCATCCGGCGATAGCCATTCAGGTACCCGATGCAAACGTCCTGGCAGCTGACGAAGGCGAAGCGCGCGGGACGCGGGTCGTCGGGGGAGGGCGCGGTCAGCGTGCGTCCGATCCGGCTGCCGTTGCCGTCCTCGTCGACGAAGCGGTACCAGTATTCGCCCGCCGGGCGCAGGTCGCCGACGAGCACGCGGCAGGTCCAGTCGGATTCGGCCGAGACTTTCGCCGCCGTCATCGCGACCACGCGCGCGAACGCCGGGTCTTCGGCGATCTCGACCAGCAAGTTGGCGTCCTTGCGTCCGTCCGCATACGGTCGTCGCGTCCACAGCAGCACGCTGTTCTCGTCCGGATCGCCCGAGGCGACGCCCTGCGGATACAGGTCGCGGCGTTCGCGCCAGCCGCTGGTGGAAGGCCGGATGGTGGAACAGCCCCAGGCCAGGGTCGCGCCGAGCGCGGCCGCGAGTTTCAGGAATTGGCGACGATCGAGCGATGGCATCCCGGTTTCCCCGTGGCGGTGCGCTCGCAACGCTAGGCCCGGGATGCGCGGCAGTGAACGTGCCGGAAGTCGGTGTGGCCTTCGGTCGCCGGGCATCGCTGGCGTATGCTGCGGCGATGGACAGAATCCTCGCGCTCCTGCTGTTGCTCGCCTGCGGACTGGCGACGCCCGTGCATGCCGCGGATGCGCCCGCGGAACGCACCATCGTCCTCGTCCGCCACGGCAACTATCTTCCGGATCCGCAGGCCGACGAACGCCTCGGCCCGCACCTGTCGCCCTTGGGATCCGCGCAGGCCCGGCTGGCCGCAGCGCGGCTCGCGGGCATGCCCGGGCAGTTCGACCACCTGTACGCGAGTCCGGTGCAACGCGCGCGCGATACCGCCGCGATCATCGGCGAAAGTTTTCCCGGCCGCGGTTTCGAAGTGGTGGATGACCTCGCCGAATGCACGCCGCACACCTGGCGCACCGACGTGACCAAGGGCGAAAAGCCCGCGGACATGGCCGCCTGCGCGGCGCAACTCGATCGCGTGTTCAAGCGCTTCTTCCATCCCGCCAGCGGCCAGGCGGAAACCGACCTGCTGGTCTGCCACGGCAACGTGATCCGCTACCTGGTCACGCGCGCGCTGGGCGTGGACACGGACGCGTGGCTCGGCATGTCCATCGGACACGCCAGCATCACCCGCATCCTGGTGAAGGCGGATGGCAGCATCTCGGTGATCTCGGTGGGCGACGTGGGCCATATACCGCCGAACATGCTCAGCGGCACCAGCGCGGATCCGCGCGAGCGCGACCTGTCGATCCCGGTGCTGCCCTGAAGCGATCCGCGCCGCGCACCTAGCCGCCGTCGTCGCGCATCCGGTCGACGCGTTCGCGATAGGAATGCACGTTGTCGTCGTCGATGCGCTTGTTGCGCGTGCCCATGACCTCGTCGACCTTGCGGTCGTTATCCATCCCGGTGATCGACTTGGCCTCGATCGCGGTTTCGCGCTCGAAGCCATGCGACTTGTCGGTGTTGCGGTAATACCGGAACAAGGCCCAGTACAGGCCGGCGCCGCCGGCCGGCCCGAGCAGGAGCAATCCGAGTCCGCCGTCGCTCATGAGCTGTGCCCCAGGATCCAGAGTGCGATGCCTTCGAGGAAGGTGCCGACGGTGATCGCGGCGGCGAGCAGTTTCCATTGCTGCACCGGGATGCTGCCCATGGTCTCGCCGGTGCGGCCGTTCACCGCGATGTAGTGCAGCATGCCGCCGTTGCGGCCTGGCTGGTGGTAGGAATACAGCCAGACCGGCAGGTACATCGAGACCCAGCGCGAGCCGTGCAGGTCGATGCGCTCGCGTTCCCAGCGCACGCCGCGGTCGTAGCGCTTCACCGAATCCTCGAGCTGGCAGCGCGCGATCGACAGCAGTTCGTCCTCCAGGTGCGGGCGCAGCTGCTCGACGTTGCTGTCGCGCTTCTCGGAACTGAACCCGGACAAGTAGGAGGCGTTCCACTTCACCGCGTTCTTGGTGTCGAACGGCAGGATGGTGTTGATGATGTTGTTGGTATTGGTTTTCGTGTCCATGTCCGCGCGCGCGCGGGAGGATTCCAGCGGCAGGTCGTCGACGGTGAAGTCCACGTGGCGCGCGACCTGGTAGACGTCGGCGTCGTAGTAGGTCTTCTTGTCGTCGCCGCTGCCCTTGGTGTATTCGCGGGTCTGGATCTCGCCGCGGCCGGCGACATCGGCGCTCGCGTTGGCGTCGACGATCATGTACGGCATGTACACGCCGATCACGTTCTCCGGCGTGAACTGCTCCTTGAATTCCTTCAGCGCGAACAGCCGGCGCTTGTCCACGAACTGGCGGATCCGCGCGACCGCGTCGTCCTTGCCGATGTGGAAGGGCAGCACCGCGTCGGGCACCGCGCCGTTGGGGATCTGCTCGTTGACGCCGAGCACGTGCCGGCACCAGTGGCAGCGCGCGGTCATCGCGTTTTCGGTGTTGACCGTGACCTCGGCCCCGCAGCCGCTGCACTTGAAGGTCACCAGCGCGCTGGAATCGGACGCGATGTCGCGAGCGCCGGAGGCGACGACGGTGCCGCTGAGCGTGTCGATGCCTTCGCCCAGACCGAATGCCTCCTCGACCCGCGCGCTGTGCCATTCGTTGCGGCAGTACAGGCAGACCAGCAGGTCGGTGCCGGCGCGCTGGCGGATGTCGGTGGAACCGCACTTCGGACAGCGGTTGACGCCGTCCTTCAGTTCGTCGGATTCGGTGTCGATGGCGACCGGGTCGGGCGCCTCGATTTCCTTGCGGATCGGCTCGGGCAGGGTGGCCGGATCGATCGGGAAATTCCCGCCAGGCGCCGGCGGCACGTCTCGAGGCGACCCCGGGCCGTCGGGCGGCGCCGGGGGCGTGGAGTTGGCATTCGACATGGAGTGCGTTCCGCGCTTACAGGCCCAGTGCCTTGGCCTTGAGCGCGTCGTAGTCGGCTTGCGTGATCAGGCCCTGGTCGAGCAGCTCCTTGGCCTTCTTCAGCTTCGCGACCGGGTCGTCGGCCGCGGGCGCCGCCGGCTGCTGCAGGCCGCCGATGCCGCCCATCATTCCCGACGCCATGCCGATGCCCATCATTCCCGCCGCGCCGCCGTTCTCGCCGGCCGACTGCATGCCCTGGGCGACGCTGGCCTGCAGGTTGGAATTGCCGCGCGAACCCGCCAGCGCATCGGCGCGCTGCACGGTCTTGAGCAGTTCGCGCGTGTTGGCGTCGTACTCGATCGAGACGATGGCGGTCTTGACGATCGCCAGGCCGCGGTCCGACTTCCACTGGTAGGCGTTTTCCACCGCGTCCGACAGGCTCTTGGCGAAGCCGATCGAATCCTGCTGCAGTTTGGTGATGCGGTTGCCCTTGGCCGGATCGTTCGAGTACAGGCTGAAGGCCGGCGCCAGCGAACCCACCACTTCATTGAACAACTGGCCGGCGGCGGCGTTGTCCATGTCGGTGAAATCGAACACCTTGCCCGGCTGCAGGTAGGAAGCCGGCACGAAGTTCTTCACGAACAGGATCGGGTCGACGATCTTCAGCGTGTACGAGCCGCGCGTTACCGCACCGACCTGGGTGTTGAGGAAGCCGTCGTCCCAGTAGATCTCGGACTGGGTGCCGAAGCGGTTGTCCGGCAGTTCCTTCAGAGAAACGAAGAACGCCAGTTGCTGCGAACCGGGCTGGCCGCCGAACTTGAAGCGTTCCCAGCTCTGGGTGATCAGCGGGCTGACGATGCCGTCGCCGGCGAAGATCGACTTGGAATTGACGTCGTCCGAGCGCCATTCGTAACCGCCGGGCTCCGCGGCGAAGCCGGTGATCTTGCCGTCCTGCATCAGCAGCAGGCCGTAGCCTTCGGGCACCACGATCTTGGAGCCGTTGGTGATGATGTTGGCCGAGCCGTGCGTGTTGGAGCCGCGGCCGGCGTTGCTGCCCTGCGGCACCGCGGCGAACAGCGCCGCCGTCGACGGCAGCCCGGCCGGCACCGTGTAGAAGTCCTTCCACTGGTCGGCCAGCATCCCGCCGACCGCGCCCGCCACCGCCTGCACAAGACCCATGACCACTCCCTGATGTTCGCGATGGGCACGATGCCCACCCTTAGCCAACGCACTATACCGTCGCGAGGGGACGTTGCCGGCGGCAAGTGCCGCCATGGCGATACCGTCCCGGATGGCTTATTCCATCCCGCGCACTGCCCTCGACGGATCGTTTTTCATTCACCAGGGCCGGCGTTCTCCACCAGCCGCAGATCCCACAAGCCCTGCTCGCCGTCCCATACGATCGCGTAGCGTTGCGGCGTGTGCATTGCGTAGAACACGGCAGGCTTGGTGCCGGTGCGCATCCAGAACAGGCACTGTTGCGGGAAACCGCACTCGAACTCCTGCGTGTTTCCCGCCGCAAGCGCTTCGTTGCGCCATTCGGCGTCCATCGACTTCATGGCGAAATGGACGAGCACGCTGCTGTCCAGGTTCGAAAGGCCGATGTTGCCGAGCTTGAGGCTGTACATGGCCCGGCCGGGTTTGCCGGTGTCGGCGAGCAACACCGGAGCCTTGAGCTGCATCGCCACTTGCCTGAACCTTTGCGCTCGCTGCGCCTTGGTGTAATGCGTGGGCAGTGCCTGTTGCGTTTGTGGCGCGACATGGGTCGCGGCAGCGAGCTGCGGGCCGATCGTGGCCACGGCATGTGCCTTTGTCGTTGCCGTCGCTTGCGTGGATGCGGGCGTCGCGGGAGAAGAATCGGCACCCGGGGCTTCGACGGGTATGTCCAGTTCCGCTTCCGCCTGCGCCGCCGGGCCTGCCTGGTCCGGTTCGTTGCTGACGGCGGGCAGCGGCCCCGATGCTTGCTCCTGCGTGGGCGCAGGGTTGATGACCGTCCCCGGAGCCGCCGCCTCCGGGACCTGGGTCGAAACCGGTTCGGCAACGAGTGGCGTGGCTTCGGCCGCCATCGTTCCCTGGTGGTCGTCGTGGCCGGAGCACCCCGCCAACGACACGACGAGGCACAGGCAGGAGACGATCGTCGCGGACTTTCCGGCCGCGTTCTTCATGGCGCGTCTCCTGCTTGCGCGGGAGTTTTCGCGTTGGCGCTTTCGCCCATTCGCCGACCCAGCACGTAGCCCGCGATCGTGCCGAACAGGCCCAGGCCGGGCGCGATCTGCTGTGCACTGAATCCGGCCGAGATCAGGAACAGCGTGCCGGTGACGATCAGGTTGATCGAAAGCAGCTGGAGGATGTCGTGGGCGGATTGGCGGGGCGGCCTGCGCAGGAGCAGGTACTGCACGACCAGGACGAAAAACCCGAACAGCAGGATGGAGAAGGACAGGCGTTCTTCGCGATCCGTGGTGAAGGAATGATCGCGCGCCACATCGTCCGCCAGCTTGGCCGGCTGCTTGGGTTCGTTGGCCTGGATCCCGGCGGCCGGCGGGTCGGCCACGACCGGGGACGATGTCGACGGACCCATCGCCGGATCGGCGGAAGCGTCCTGTGCCTGGACCGCGAACGGCAAGAGCATGAAGCAGCAACAAACGAACGCTGCGCTCGCGAAACGCATGCGCCAGGGTCGTGGCGCGACGTGGTTGTCGGCGGATGTGGTCCGCATGGCATTGCCTCCTGCGCGGGGGCGCGTGTGATGGCTAGAACGCGGCTCGCCCGACGCGACGGCCATGCCGGGCGATCCCTCAAGCCCAGGGCGACAAGGCGATGTTCAATTCCGCGGCGAAGCCCTTGCCCGATTGCAGCGGAACGACGAACCCGGACGCCGACTTCTGCGGAATGCCGTTGGCCTTCTGCCCGATCCGCACGAGGTCGGCCGGATCCTTGCGGCCGGTCGCCCAGTTGTCGTTGGTCCAGGCGTAGCGCAGCTTCCATTCGTCGCCGTCGCGCTTGGCGAACAGCGCGAGGGTGTCGCGGAACAGGTATTCGCCCGGGATGTGCTGCTTGAGGAACAGCGCGCCGTCGATTTCATAACCGGCGTTCGAGACCGCGACCTCGATCGAGAACGCGACTTCGCTGCCGGCCATGATCTTGGAGCTGTCGAGGAACACCGAGAACAGCGTCGGCGAACGTGCGTCCTTGAGCAGGTTGCCGTTCTTGTCGAACAATTCGGAGTACTCGCGGCGCACCGCGCTTTCCTGCGCCTTGCTGCGGTTGGTCAGCTCGTAAGTGTAGGCGCCGCGCGGCGCGACCGTGGTTTCGATGTAGTAGGACGAGGCGACCTTCTTGCCGGCGTTGCGCGCGCGTTCGATCTCCGGCGGGAAGGGCAGGGCGGTGATGTCCAGGCGCCCGGTCGCGCACATGTCGCCGAACAGGAAGCGCACCAGGTTCTGGTAGCCCTCCTCGGAATTGACGATGCCGAAGAAGCCGCTGTGGCTGCGGTTGATGAAGGCGCGCGGCGTGCCGCTGACGTAGGCGTTCTCGATCTTGACCAGGCCGTCGCTCATCTGCCCGACCGCGAGCGATGACAGGCCATGGGCGACGGCGTAGTCGCGGCTGTTGGTGCCGACGAGGCAGAACATCCGTTCCGGCGGATAACCCGAATCGCCGAGGGTGTTGACCTTGTCGGCGGGCACCTTCAGGTACTGCGACATCACCTTGCGGTTGAAGTTGTTGAGGTCGTTGAGCGACAGGATGCTCGGCACATTGATGCCGCCCATCTCGATGCCGTTGTGCGGCGTGGCGTAGGTGAACACCTTGTCGACCATCTTGCGGGTTTCCGCGGTGGCGACGTCCGGGTTCTGCAGCAGGCAGCGGCAGATCAGCCCGCCCATCGAATGCGCGACGAGATAGACCTTGAACGCCTTGCGGTCGGCCTGGTTGTCGCCGCAGATGCTGTCGCGCAGGGCGAGGATGCGCTTGCCGAGCGCGGCGGCGGCGTCGGCGATGGACGGCACCTTGCCGTCGCCGAAGGCCGGGTCGGCGCCGTCGTAGTAGCGGTGGATGACGATGCTGCGCGCCGGCAGCCGGTCCGCGTTCTCCGCGCCCGAGGCGTAGATGTCGCGGTAGTCGTAGTCCTTCATCAGCCGCACCAGCGGCGATTCGAACACGAACTTGCGGATGCTGCCGTCCTGCGCCTGGCGGATCTTGGTGGAACCGGTTTCGAAACCCATGTAGGGCGTCGAGGTGGTCTGCACGATTTCGTCCCTGGTCATCGCGTAACCGCGGACATAGACGATGGGGTAGAACGGGCGTTCGATCCTGGCCATGGACATTCTCCTTGCATGCGGGGCGTGCATGTTGGTCAACGACGTAAGGCGTCGTTTCAGGACATGGCATGCACGACGTTCGGTGCATGGGCTGCGACCGGCGCGGCCGCCGGTGTTTCCCGCGCACGATGATGCTAGGGTGCACGCCTCCCGGGTCGAGGAACCGCCATGTCGCCGCCAGCGAAGAAAATCGCGAGCAAGATCGCGAAAAAATCCGCCACGAAAGCGGGCGAGGGGTTCAGCGCCGATGAAAAAGCCGCCATGAAGGAACGCGCACGCGAACTGAAGGCGGAAAAGAACAAGGCCGACGGCGAGGCCGAACTGCTGGCCAAGGTCACGGCGATGGAGGCATCCGATCGCGCCATGGCTACGCGGTTGCACGCCATCGTCAAGGCGGCGGCGCCACGCCTCGTGCCGAAGACCTGGTACGGCATGCCGGCGTACGCGAACGCGGAGGGCAAGGTGGTCTGCTTCTTCCGCGACGCGAAGAAGTTCGGCGACCGCTATGCGACCTTCGGCTTCAACGATGCGGCGAAACTCGACGACGGCGCGATGTGGCCGACCGCGTTCGCGCTGCTGGAGCTGACCGCGGCCGACGAGAAGAAGATCGCCGCGCTGGTGAAGCGGGCGGGGGGCTGACGGTTGCCGGGGCGAAAACGAAAAGGCCGAAGCCAACGGCTTCGGCCTTTTCGTTGTTCATGCCTCAGCGTGATGCCCGGCGCTTGACCGGCGTGGGCGGCTTGCGCTGCTCGGGGCTGGAGCGGAACGGCGACGTCACGTTCGTGCGCATGGGCGTGTTGCCGAGGACTTCGATGCGCCCGCCCTGTTTGCGGAACGCGGCGATGTCGGCGGCGATGGACTGGTGGGTGGGGGTGTGGGCCTCGGCGTTGGAATGCGTGGGCTTGCGCGCCATGCTTGTCCTTCTTCGGTTGCAATAACGAACGCGTATTGTACCGGAAACGTGCGTTTCATGCAAAAAAACGGCTGAAAACAGCCATTTCCTCGTCATACAGCGCATCCGTGCGCGTCCGCATGCCTGCTCCCGCCGCGTCGCTTGCCCGTTCAGTACATCTGCAGCGGGATATGGCGGGCGAGGCGATCGGCATGGTCCGCGCGCACTTCGCGGCAAGCAGGCCCGCCCATCGCGAACTTGCGGCAGATCGCGGGACGCTGCTCGTAGATGGAACAGCACATGCGCGCCGAATCGATGGCGACGCACCAGCCTTCCTCGTCGCGGGCCATGACCTCGACGCCATGCGAATTGCGCGTGGTGAAGCGCGCGGGAATGCGGTCCTCAGGCATCAGCACCACGGTCAGCCGGCAGCACACCGCGTCGCAGCGATCGCAGCGCGGCGAGTCTGCATCGGCGGAAGGCGTCGTGTCTCGGCGATCCGGCATCGGTACTCCTGGGGTCGCCGCGACGACCGGGCATCGGGCATGGGCGGCGGCACAGGGGGAATCCTGCGCGTTGCAATCTTCCGTCGACGTGAAAGGCGGAATTCCCGATTCCACGCCCGATAGGGCGCATACTCGAATGCCCGCCACGAAGACCGCATCGCGCATGGCCAGCATTCCCGCGTTCTATCCCGTCGGCACGCCCGGCAAGCCCTGGGGTGATGCCGAAAAGGCCGCATGGCGCGCGCGCCAGCGCAAGCAGCGCAGTTACGCGGACGACGTTGTTTCGAAGATCGATGCGCTGCGCAAGGATTTCGACGTCGAGCGTTACGGCGAACTCGATTACGCGCCGGATGGCGTGTTCGCGTTGTTCGCGCTACGCAGCAGGCATTGGGACGACGCGCTGCCGGTCGCGCTGGTCACCGGCGGCGTGCACGGCTACGAAACCAGCGGCGTGCACGGCGCGCTGCGTTTCCTGCAACGCGATGCGAACGGCTACGCCGGCAAGGCCAACCTGCTCGCGGTTCCGTGCGTCAGCCCGTGGGCGTACGAGCGCATCCATCGCTGGAACCCGGATGCGCTCGATCCGAACCGCAATTTCCGTGCGGACAGCCCGGCCGGAGAATCGGCGGCGCTGTGGGACCTGGTGAAACCATTCCTCGGGCGCTTCCTCGTGCACATCGACCTGCACGAAACCACCGACAGCGACGAAAGCGAGTTCCGTCCGGCGCTGGCCGCGCGCGACGGCAAGCCCTTCGAGCCGGGCACGATCCCGGACGGTTTCTACCTGTGCGCCGACAGCGCGCGCGCCGAGCCTGCGTTCCAGCAGGCGATCAACGCCGCGGTCGCGAAGGTGACGCATATCGCGCCGGCCGATCCGGACGGCACCATCATCGGTTCGCCGCTGGTCGCGCCTGGGGTGATCGAGTACGACTGCCGCGGGCTCGGGCTTTGCGCGGGAATGACCGATGCGCGCTACGTCACCACCACCGAGGTCTATCCGGACAGTCCGCGCGCCACGCCGGAAGAATGCAACGAAGCGCAGGCGGCTGCGGTGCGCGCGGGGCTGGAGTTCGCTCTGGCGAATTGATCAGGAGCTGCTGGACGGTGGCGGCATATCCTGCGGCGGCGGTCCGAATCCGTCCGGCGGAGCTCCAAGTGGGCGCCCGTCCGGCCCGCCCGGCCCACCGGGCGGCATGATGCCCTTGGCCTCGCACACGTCCTGGTCGCCGGCGTTGCGCACGATCAGGGTTTTCGACACGAACATCACCCCGTCGTCCATGCGTTGCACGTCGAACAGGTAAGGCGCCTTGTCGGTTTCCGCGCCGACCACGCCGTCGCGGTCGAGCGTGGTGTCGGGTTCGCCATAGGGTTTGTACAACGGGTGCGTGGTGAAGATTTCGTGGTTCAGCGCATCGGTATAGAGCAACTGCGTGGTGACGGCGCTGGCCGCGCGATCGTCGCGGTCGTAGGCGCCGGTCATCACCCGCAGGTGCACATGCACCGCGCGGCCGCGGTACCAGCCCGGATAGCAGGTATCGAAATCGACGCGGCCGTCCGCATCGGTGCGCTGCCAGCCACGGAAGAATTGCTTGTCGAGGTCGGCCTGGTCGTTGTTGCACATCGCGGCGATCTGTCCGGAATAGCCGCCGGTGCGGTTGGTGTGCCAGATCTCGACGATCGCGTTCGGTACCGGCCTGCAGTCCTTGTCGACCACGCGCAGCGCCATGCGCATGGGCAGTCCTTCCCAGCCGTCGCTCACGTCGGAATGCTCCGGCGACGCGGCGTGGCAGGGACCGATCGTGGCCATGCACGTAAGCTTGCAGGCATCGCCCAGCGCGTCGCCGAACGGATTCGGGAAACGCGATGGATCGCCGATCTTCGCGGTGCCGCCGCTGGCCCAGCGCGATGCCGTCGCGCCGTCGTTCGCGGCATTCGTCGCGGTTGCGTTCGCGCCAGCGCTTTGACTACGGCAGGCGGCCAGGAATCCGAGTGCCGGAACGGTCACCAGCAATCCCCCGGCCGCCTTCAGCAGGCGACGGCGCTGGGTCGGGTCGACGGGCGTGCGCATCGGGGTGCTCCTCGCGTTTCCTTCCAACCGACTCTAGCCAATGCGCGCCGGCGATGCATCGACCGACGCTAGCCGGGCTTTTCCCCACCGGCGCCATCGGGCGGCGTCCAGTGGAACACCTCGTCGATGCGCTTGCCGAACACGTGCGCGATGCGAAAGGCGACGTTGAGCGTGGGCGAATAGCGTTCCTGCTCGATCGCGGCGATGGTTTGCCGCGTCAGCCCGACCCGCTTCCCGAGTTCGGCCTGGGTCATGTCCTGCGCGAGGAAACGCAGAAGCCGGATCTCGTTGGCCATGTCAGTGCGCCAGGCGCGGGTGGCGATAGCCGCGCACGGTGAGCGCCGCGCGCAGCGTTTCCGACAGCACGATGAACAGCAACGCGGTGTTCGCGACTTTCCAGCCGCTGTCGGTGAACGGCATGATCGCGCCGGCGAGGATGGTTCCGGCGAGCAGCAGCATGTAGGCGGCGCGCGTGGCGCGCGCGTCGATGGCATCGTCGCGTTCGTCCTTCTGCAGGCCTTCTTCGCGAGTGCGATGGCGGAACACCAGTTCCCCGGCGATGTAGCCGATCGCGTGCAGTCCGGCGACCGCGGCCAGCAGCCCGAACTTCGCCAGGAACCCCGCTGGCCAGCCCGGCCAGCCGATCTGGATCGCGAAATAGACGAGATAGCCCGGGCACATGGTCCAGAGGGTCAGCCAGGCGCGCTTTTCGATGAGGGACATCGCGATGTTTCCGGGTCATGGATGGTGAACATAATGGTAAGTATATTAAACATAGTGTCAAGAGTTATTTTCACCGAAGCCGGGATCAAGCCGCGATCCCGCCAAATCCGGGTAGTCGGCGGGAAGCTAGACTCGGGCCACCGACCCGTGGAGACGGACATGCTGCGCACCAGCCTGCTGGCCCTGATCCTTGGAATCGCCTCCGCCGCGGCATGGGCCGGCGAAGTCCCGGCGAAAACGCCGATTCCGGCTTTCGATGCCGAACTGGCGAAGAAAACCGGCGCCGACGACCACGGCATGCGCTCCTATGTGCTGGTCATCCTCAAGACCGGGCCGAAGCGCATGCCCGATGGCGCCGGACGCGACGCGATGTTCGCCGGGCATTTCGCCAACATGGAGCGCTTGGCGAAGGAAGGGAAGCTGGTGCTGGCCGGACCCTTCGCGAAGGATCCGGAGGGCTGGCGCGGACTGTTCGTGTTCGCGGTGAAGGACATCGACGAAGCGAAGGCGCTGACCGCGACCGATCCGGTCATCGCCAACGGCGAAATGGTCGCCGAATACCACGCCTGGTACGGCAGCGCCGCGACCATGCTGATCCCGGAACTGCACGAGAAACTGCAAGCGCCCGCGAAGGAATGATCGCGGGCGCGCAACGCGAGGCGATCACCGCCGGGTATAGGCGATCTTCCATCATCATCGCTTCCTTGCCGTCCGGGCCCAGGGCGAACATTTCGAACACCTCGACGTCCGGGCTGGTCCCGCGCGTGGTCATGCGCGCGTCGACCTTGCCCTTGGTCACCGGATCTTTCCAGCTGTCGGCGAACGTGCAATTGCCGGCTGCATCGCAATCGCCCTCGCTGACCATGAGCTTCCTGCCCATGCTGTCGTTCCAGGTCGACCAGTACTTGCCGCCGACGTTGTCGTAGCCGTTCGTGCCACGACCGGAGTAGGGCTGGCCCATCATCGAGCCCTGCACGTCCTCGACCACCACCCGGCCGCCGGGGATCATGCTGCGCGTGGCCGTGCCCTTTTCCTCCATCGGCGGGGCGCCGGGCGCAGTCCAGCTGCGGATGGCGAGGTCGTAATCGCCCGCGGCGGACGCACGCTGCGCTGCGCAATGACCTTACGCCTTGCGTTGGGGTCGTCTTCGCGCCGCGTCGCTGGGGCGTCGGAGCCGGATCCCCGCATCATTGGTTCCGGCCCGGGTGCGCAGTGCGTTACCTTTGCCACGCCGCCATGGGGGAAGGCAGCGGGGTCGCAGGATGGGACGGGGGAGAATGTCGATCAACCGAGTCGCCCTTGCGGCGTTGCTGGCGTGCCTGGCATGCATGGCTTCCGCCGTCGCGAGGGTGCACGAGGTCGAGGAGGGGGAAACGCCGCAACTCGAGGCGGGCGAAGGGCTGCTGTTGCTGGAAGTGGACACCGACCTTCCACTGACGGGCATCGATGTATCCGCGCGAGGCGAGTCGCGAAAGAGCGCTGGTTTCGGGAAAGTCCCGGTCGGGCAGGCGGTCAAGCTGTTCGTCGTGCGTGCCGGGCGTTATCGCTGGACGCGCATCGATACCTCGCTGTACACGCGAATGTCGCTTGCCGGCGACGAGGAATACGAATTCGATGTCGTTGCGGGGCGCATCAATTATCCGGGCGACCTGCTTTACCGCTGGACCGGGTACCTCACGGCGGAAATCGAGCGGCGCAACCGCGGGCTGCGCGTGATCGATTGGCTGCAGGCGAAGCATCCCGGCGTGTTCCAGCGCTATCCGTTCGAATTCGCCGGGCATTACCCGGATCCGTTCCCGGCCTTCTATGCCACCGAACTGGCGGGCATGGGAAGCGCGGTTCCCGCGACGGAACCGGTTGGGGCGGTTCCCCCGGCGCCGGTGCGAATGCCGGTGCCGCCCGCGGATTTCTGGCGCGAGGACCGCGTTTCGGACGCGACGCTGAATCCTGCCGGCGACCTGCTGGCCGAAGCGATCCGGCTGGACGACGAGCATTGGGTGATCGACCTGGTCGACGTGCGCGATGAATCGGCGTTGCGCCTGAGCGAAAGCCCTGCGCCCGTGCGCGACCTGACCTGGGCGGATGATCGAACGCTGGTTGCCGGCATTTCGAAAACCCCTGGCGCGGAGTTGGTGACCGCGTTCCACGTCAAGGACAAGCCGGATGGAGGGCGCAAATTCGACGCCATCCGCATCGATCCGCCCGGGAACGTGGTGTCCGCCATCGTCGACAGCCCGGGCGAGATCCTGTACGACGAAGGAGGTGGGATCTATCGCCGCGACGTCCGCACGCGCAGTGGCATCAACAATTACTCGCTCGGCGACTTGATGAATGCCGCCCCGGCAGGCGGACGGCAATGGTGGCCGGACGGGCACGGGCGGCTGCGCCTTGCCCTCGCGAAACGCGGCGAGGGACTCGGCCTGTGGTACGACGACGGCAAGCAACCCGGATTCGTGTCGGACGTCGATCGCACCCACACGCTGTTCCCAGTCGGCCTGTCCTACGACGGCGACATGGTGTATGCGACCACCGAGGACGATCGCGCCCAGCGGGACCTCGTCGTTTTCGATCCCGTGCGCAAGCAGATCGTCAGGACGCTTTTCAGCAAGCCCGGCATCGACGTCGAGGGTGCGTTCTTCGACGCGCGCATGCAGCCGATCGGCGTCATGTACTACGAGAAGGGACGCCCGATCCGGGAATATTTCGACGAAGGCGACAAGGCGCTCACCGCGCTGCTCGGACGGACGTTCCCCGGCCGCAACGTGAACATGGTTTCGCGCAGCAGCGACGGCAAGCAGGTGCTGCTGCAGGTGGAAGCCAGCGACCAGCCGCCGTCGCTGTACTTGCTGGACGTGGCCGCCCGCCGCGCATCGCTGCTCGAAAGCGAACGGCCCTGGCTGGACGCGGTCCGGCTCGCGCCGACGCAGGTGGTCACGGCGAACGCCAGGGACGGATTGCGCGTAGAGGCTTACCTGACCTTGCCGGACGGCCAAGGGAAGCGGCCCATGGTCGTGTTGCCCCATGGTGGTCCGGTCGGAATCGGCGATCGGCTGCTGTTCGATCCGGAAAGCCAATTCTTCGCATCCCTGGGTTATGCGGTCCTGCGGGTGAACTTCCGCGGATCCGAAGGTTTCGGCAAGCAATTCCGGGAAGCCGGATACAAGCAGCAGGGCGCGGCCATCGAAGACGACATTGATGCCGCGATCGCCGCCGCCATCGCCGGGTATCCGGTCGATCCCGACAGGATGTGCATCGTCGGCAGCAGTTACGGCGGATATTCGGCGCTCGTATCCGTCCTGCGCTGGCCCGACCGGTTCCGATGCGCCGTGTCGGTTTCGGGCGTGAGCGACCGATTGCTCGCCTTCACCGCCAACGACAGCACGCAGACGGCGGCATCGCGCGACGAGAACGAACGCATTTTCGGGAACCCGCTCGCCGAGAAGGACGAAATGGTCTCGAAATCACCGCTCTACCGCTATCGCGAGTTCCGGGCGCCGGTCATGCTGGTACACGGGCGCGAGGACAGGCGCGTGGATTACGAGCACACGCGCCGGTTCCTGCGCATGCTGCAGATGGCCGGGCAACAACCCGTTGCGCTCGTGTTCGACAGGGAAGGCCACGGCTGGGACGAACTCGCCGACACCGTGGCCGCCTATACCGGCATCGCGGGCTTCCTCGAGCGCCATCTCGACGCACCCGGGGCGGCTTCGCCTCGCGACGTCACCGATTCGCTTCCAGCGCCGCCACCGCGTCCAGCATCGCCTTGACGTGCAGGTTCGGGTTCAGGTCGGAATGCACCGCGGCGATGGTGCCGTCCGGCGCGATGACGTAGGACGTGCGGTTCGACCATTCCGGCTTCTTGTCGAGCACCGCGTCGTATTGCACGGCGATCTTCGCGCCCGTGTCCGCGGCGACCGGGAACTTGCCGCCGCAGTGTTCGGTTTCGGTGGAGAAGGCGGCGAGCTGGTCGGTATTGCCCGCGGTCACGCCGATCACGGTCGCGTGCCCGGCCTTGAACTTGTCGATGGCGTCGGAGAACAGGTGCGCCTCGAGGTTGCAGCCGGGCGTGTGCGCGGCGGGGAAGAAATAGACGACCACCGGGCCCTTCTTCAGCGCATCGGCCAGCTTGAAGGTGAACGGCTTGCCGGCGAGGTAGGCCGGTGCGGTGAAATCGGGCGCCTTGGCGCCGACTTCGAGCGCGGCGAGCGCCGGCATGGCGAACGCTGCGATGCAACTGGCGGCGATCAGGGGGAAACGGCGCATGGTCGGCTCCATGGGTGGGGAGCCGAGGTTATACACCCGTGCCGCATGCATCGCGCCGTCGGGCACGCGTTCCGCGGCGAGTCGGCTTGCTGGATCGCGAATGAATGCAGCCGCCCGCATTGCGCATCCGGGTCAACCCCGCGGTCGCGCGCATCGTTGCCCATGCCGTGCAATCACGCACGGAGGGCAGGATGGACACCAGATCGATTGGAATGATCGCCGCCACGCTGCTGGCGCTGACCACGGCCGGCGCAGCGGGCGCGCGAAACTGGCACCACGACCACGACAACAACCCTCCGGGTCCGGCCGGCGGCCCGGGCACGAACTGGGAAAACCCGCCGGGTTGGAAGGGCGGGCCGGGCGCTTCGCCGGATCGGCGCTGGTGGGTGCAACGGGACCATCGCTACGAATTCCGCCTGGTGAAGGGCGGCTACTACTTCAATCCCGTCTACGGTTACTGGCATCCCACGTACGGGTTCTGGAACCAGTCCGCGCGCTGCTGGATCGACCGCGACGGCAATCCACCGGGAAGGATCGGCGGCAAGGGCACCAATTGGGAGAATCCGCCGGGCTGGAAGGGCGGGCCGGGTGCATCGCCGGATCGTTACGGCCGCTGCTGCTGAACGGAGGCGCGGCGCATCGCGCGGGTTGCGGTGCGCCGCCCGTGGCGCGGGGCTAAGCTGTCGCCCTTCGATGGAGGAAGGGCGATGGCCACCGGTTGGGCCGGCGACGGCGCGGTGCAGGACCAGATCGACGCGACCGTGAAGGACGCGATCAAGCGCGCGCGCAGCCGCTTGCCGCAGGGTCCCGGTCTGGAACGCTGCGAGGAATGCGATGCACCCATCCCCGAGGCGCGGCGCAAGGCCGTGCCCGGCGTGCGCCTGTGCATCGAATGCCAGCAGGCGCGGGACGAGGCGGAAGCGGATTCCGGCGGTTACAACCGCCGCGGCAGCAAGGACAGCCAGCTGCGCTGATGGCGACCGGCACGCAAGCGGGTTTCGCGGAGTTCGCGCCACCGGTCCCGACCGACCGGCTGTTCTTCGCACTGTTCCCGGACGACGCGGCCGCGGCGCGCATCGCCGCGTTGGCGGAAGCGAAGTGCCGGGAGCACGGGGTGCGTGGAAAACCGCTGCGCAGCGACCGCCTGCACGTGACCCTGTTCCACCTCGGCGATCGGGTCGGCCTTCCCGAGGACGTGGTCGCGGCGGCGGGGCGCGCCGCGGGCGCGATGCACGGATCGTCGTTCGACATCGCCTTCGACACCGTCGCGAGTTTCGCCGCGCATCGCGTGCAGAAACCGTTCGTGCTGAAGGCATCGACGGGCAATGAAGCGCTGCGCGCGTTCCATGCCCGGTTGAAGGACGCGCTGCGGCGGGCCGGGCTCGGCGAGCATGCGCGCGGCAGTTTCGAACCACACGTGACGCTCGCCTACGACCCGCAACTGGTTCCTGCGCAAGCGGTGGAGACGATCGCCTGGCGCGCGCATGAACTGGTGCTGGTGCACAGCCTGCTCGGGCAGACGCGCCACGTCCGACTCGCGAGTTGGAGGCTTGCGGAATGAGCCGGATCGCCGCCATCGTCCGCGAAGTGCCGAACGCCATCGCCGATTGCGAACTGTCGTTCGTCGAACGTTCGCCGATCGACCTCGCGTTGGCGCGCCGCCAGCATGCGGCCTATGTCGCCGCGCTGGAAACCGCCGGTTGCGAAGTGCGAGTCGCGCCACCGCTGCCGGCCATGGCCGATGCGGTGTTCGTCGAGGACACGACGGTGGTGGTCGACGAGCTCGCGGTGTTGACCAGGCCGGGAGCGGAAAGCCGCAGGGGCGAGGTCGCGAGCATGGCGGACACGCTGCGGCCCTTGCGCCCGCTGGCATGGATCGAAGCCCCGGGCACCATCGACGGCGGCGACGTGCTGCGGATCGGGCGCAGGGTTTATGTCGGGCGTTCGGCGCGCAGCAACGATTCCGGGCTAGAACAATTGCGCGCGTTGCTCGCGCCGCATAGCTATTCGGTCGAAGGGGTGCGCACCCGCGAATGCCTGCACCTCAAGTCCGCGATCACCGCCGTCGCCGGCGACACCGTGCTGGTGAATCCACAATGGCTGGTCGACGATCCGTTCGGACAGTATCGGCGCATCGAAATCGACCCGGGCGAGGAACACGCGGCGAACGCGCTGCGCGCCGGCGATGTCGTGCTGTATCCGGCTGCGTTCCCGCGCACGGAGGAACGCTTGCGCGTCGCGGGCATCGACGTTCGCCTGCTCGATCTCTCGGAGCTGCAGAAGGCCGAGGGCGCGACCACCTGCTGCAGCGTGCTGCTGGCGATTCCCGGCGCGGCATGAAAAACGATCTAACGGGGTCAGGTTCACTTCTGCGCCGATCTTTCCCGCGGTGGCCGGTGCGCCGGCCTCACGCCTGCGAATCGTTGGGTCTTGGCTTCGACCATCGCGCGGAACGAATCGCGCCCCCAAGCGCGTTGCTGCTGCAGGTAGATGCGGATATCCGCGACTTCGTCGCTGGGAATCGCCTCATCGATGAATTTCCGATACGCCCGCGCCCGGCTGTCCGCCGTTGCACCGAATGCAAGCTGCGCGGAATGCGGAGTCACCATCGGATCGTCGCGCTGGCCGCACAACGCAGCGCAACTCGACCAGCGATAGGCCGCCGGGTCGGTCGTCATCCGGGCGCGGACCGGGTTCAGGTCGATATAGCGCGCGCAGCGCAGCACGTACGATTCGCCATCGACGAGACAGGCCTTGTAGCGACCTTCCCACAAGGTTCCCGTCCGGCCATGACGGACATTGAACAGGCGGACGTAGCGACGCCCGAGTTTCTGCATCAGCCTGCCGATCGCACCGGGTTCTGGTGGGGTGAGCAACAGGTGGACATGGTTGTCCATGAGCACGTAGGCATGCAGCCGGCATTCGGTCGCGGCCAATCCTTCGCGAAGCAGGGAGAGATAGTGCAGGCGGTCCTGGTCGTCGAGGAAGCAGGGCAGGCGGTTGTTGCCGCGCTGCACGACGTGCTGTGGAATACCGGGTAGATCGATCCTGGGAAGCCTAGCCATGGCGACCATTGCGCCCGTGAACGTGCGCTTGCGCCATCGTCAGTCGGATTGGATTGCGATAGGAGTTCAGGCCGGCGATTTGTCAGAATGTGCTGACCGCGCACAATGAAGTGAACCTGACCCCGTTAGTTGACTGGATGCATTCGGTCAGGCAGGACTCGCTGCTTGGCTTCGAGCAAATTGCAGAGAGACCAATTTGATACTGACAAAGAGTTCAACGACTTCGGTGCGTTCTTGGACGAGCGCGCGGGCAACGTCCAGCATTACATGAATGCTACGCAGTTCCTGGATTGGCAAGCGCACGACAATTGGAGTGCGTTTAAGATGGCATCGGCTGGCCCGGCTCTGGGCTTGGCTACAAGCGCGGCAGCGCTGAGCCCGGCAATTGCCGCAGCGGAAATGCTATATGGGGGCATCCAAAGTGTCCGTGATTTGAGAGATGGACATTACGTTCGCGGGACGGTCGGACTAGCGCTTGCTGTGGTTGGTGCGAGGGGGGTGGCTTCGGAATGGTCGAGTGTGAATTCAGCCCGGAGTGCGCTTTACAACTCCAAGGCCGCCGTCCTGAACGCGGGCCAGCCAGCCAGTTTGAATGGAGTGAAAGCGCTTGATCAGTGGGCGCTAGCAAACACAACCCCGATAAATGGGGCCACAAGATCAGTTCCACTTGGGTTCGAATCGGAAGCTCACTTCATGACGGCAGCAGATGAGTTGCAGAATGCATTACGGGCAAGCGGCATTGATGATGCTGTTATAGGCGTGAGAGGGAGTTCCGTCACAGGTCAAAGTTGGCGAACAGGTAATCCTTTTAGCGAAAAGAGTGATATTGACTTTTTCGTTGAGAGTTCGCAGCTTACCGACGGCTATCTGACCTCGCCGAATATTCCTGGGTTCGTCAACCCTAAACCGATTCTTCGTGATTACCCACTGTTGAGAGATTGGTCTAATAAATGGCAGATTGATCTAGGTCGAAAGATCACCCCTGGCGGATTCGTGCCTGGCACGGTTCCGAATAACCCGGCGATTATTGTGGGAGGCTAATGATGCACGCTGATTTCTTTTTTGATTTGACGGCCGGCGATCTAGATGCGAACTCTGTAGCCGCTGCGACGTTTTCTCTTCTTGGTGTGTCTGAATTCGAGAGGCGTGAAAGTGAGAATTACTTAGCTGGAGAGTATTTCTGTGCCATTAGTGGTGGATTGACGTTTGAGGTCTCAATTAACGAATACTCGGATGGGTCTCTGTTTCGCTACTGGCTTTCAATTGAAGACTTCGAAAATTTAAACGAAGATGATTTCGAACGGAAGATCAGCTCCGCCTTGAATAAGATGCAGCAGAGGTGTGATCGCGTTGCTAGAGTCCATGATTTCGGCAAGAAGACGATGAGGGTGATCACGTTGTAGTTGCCAATAGCGCGAGAAGAGTCCTACTGAATTTTTAGATGTATGAAGGATCTTCAAGCCAAACTGTTCAGCCGGAGGCGTTGAAGGAAAAATAAAGCGCAGTTCGCGCTGTATGTTGCGTAATTTCATGAAGCCGGTGCCATTTGCTCCTAAACTTCTGCCGCCGGTCCCGGACCTTTCAGAAGGCCCGGGGCATGCCGCATCCCTGGCTCCATCGCGGCAACATATCTCCCGACTGGTGTCCCGGGCCACTTCTTCTCCCGGACTTTGAACCATGGATTTCGACAGGCTGGACAACAACGAACTGCTGGCTTTTGCGCTTCAAGCGGTCACTACCGACCGCGATGCCGAGGCGATGGCCATGCTCAAGACACTGATCGAACGCGACCCAGGCAATGTGTTTGCCACCTACCTGCTGGCCGCGCAGCATGCGCAACTGGGGATGATGGATCGCGCCGAGACCGGCTTCCGCACGGTGGTACAGCAGGTGCCGGACTTTCCGGTCGCGCGGTTCCAGCTCGGCCAGTTGCTGCTGGTGAAAGGCGCCAACGCCGAGGCGCACGAGATCCTGGCGCCGCTCACGACCGATGCGAGAGCGCTGGGCGCCTACGCGCGGGTGCTTTCGGCCATCTCCCGCGACGATGTGCCGACTGCGCTCGCGGAACTGGAGCAGGGACTGGCCCAGCCACAGGAGATTCCCGCGCTGGAAGGCGACATGCGCCGCCTGCACGACCAGTTGCAGGCCGATGAGGTGCTGCCTGCCGGCGAGCTTCCAGCTCCTGGCATGCCCTCGGCGCTGTTCCTGAGCAACTACGGGCGCGGTAAGTAACTAGCAGAGTCAGGTCCACTTGTTGCGCGCAGTCAGTACATTCTGACGAGCTGCTGGCCTGAACTCCTATCGCGATCCAGCGGGATAGGCGATGGCGCAAGCACGGGGCTATCGACGCAATGGCCGCATTGGTGAACCGGGACGCTCTGGGAAGGGCGCTACAAGGACAGCCTCGTAAAGGCGAGGAATTGACGACGATCCGTGCCTATCTGCAGCAACAACGGGCTATAGGCCTCAGCGAATTCCAGGCGATGGCGGAAAAGCCAAGACTCAATGCTCCGCAGCCGTCAAACCTGCGCACCGACCTCCACGGAAAACCTGCGGAGAAGTGAACCGAACCCTGTTTTTGCAACTATTGTAGCTCAGACAAAAACGACCTCGCGAGTTCGCGATCAGACTCAGTCTTGGCGGACTTCTCTAGCACTGGCCGCAAGTGATACATCAGCAGACTCATGTCCGAGCTTCCGCTTGGCAAGTGTTCCTTGAGAATCTTCACAAAGAGCTCAATCGACATAAACGAGGCAAAAGCCTCGTAAACCCGAGAGCTCGCAAACGGAACTTTTTTCAAGTAATGAGTTGCCAGGCGAACCTGATCTGCCCGCTTCCATGATCTATGGGTGAGCAGCGCTATTGCGTTACCGTAATCAGTCCCTTCGACCGGATACGTCTCCATCAACCAATCCGCAGCCTCTTGGGAGGACATCCTCCCAAGATTTGCACTTATTTCCTTTAGCTGGTTATCCATTGCGGCTACTCAGTGAGAATGGAACAGGTAATCAGGCAAGCCAGCATTATTGCGTAGATATGCGGGCGGTTGGTAATGGCCTGAATTGTTAGTCCACTGGAGGATAGACCCACGGTTTGGTCCCATGTTGTTACCGAATCGGATGGAACCCGCATAATTCACTTCACCTCCGCCACTCAAGCCCAAATGCGTCGAGAAGTCCGGATTTACATTAGGTCGAGCGACCCTGATGGTCCCATCCGGAAGTGTCACGAAATCATAGGCACCGGACGGAGTAATTCGGTTGCCACCAGGGCTTTGCAGCCAAAAGCGTCCAGAACCGTCTTGAACCAATGTCTTTACTGGGCGCTGTGCAATGGCGACATCTTGTGGGCGCAAATTCAGTAATGTGCCACGCTCTGTGAGGTTCGGCACACTGATGGGGCAACTAACGGGGTCAGGTTCACTTATCGGATGCCGTCGGTGCATTCCACATGTCGCTGCCCCGACCCCAATCGCGATGCAGTGAGATTGATGATCGCGCAAGCGCTGGGCCACGGCAAACGACGGCCGAAAAGCAAACCTGACCTCGTTAGTTCGCGCGGCATGAAAAACGCCCGGCGCATGGCCGGGCGTCGAAATTTTCGAAACCGGGTTTCGATCAGCCGTAAGGCTGCAGCCCGAGGATGGCGTTCAGCACGACCGCCAGGATGGAATAGTTGCCGTCGTCGTAGCGGCCGTAACGGTAGTCGCGGCCGTATCCATCCGAGTACCCGCGCTGGAAGCCCTGGCGGAAATAGTAGTTGTAGTCGTCGCGGCCGACGTAATAGCCGTTGTAACCATAGTCGGCGTCGAGGTAGGCGAAGTTGTTGCGGTAGTCGTTGCGCCAGCCGTCCATGCGGTCGGCGCGGCCGGCGCGCACGCCCTGTTCGTAGCCATAGCGCACCGCCTGTTGCAGCAGGTCCGCGGCGTAGCGGTTCACCTCGTGGTAGCGGCCATCGCGGTAATAGCGGTAGCTCGCGGGCGCGTAGTAGTACGGGTCGTTGTAATAGGCATGGTTGCGCGCATTCCATTGCGCCTGCAGCGCGCGCTGCTGGTTCCAGTACCACTGCTGGTAGTTGTATTGCTGCATCCGGCGCTGCTGCTCGAGCATCGCGGCGCGCTGCCGCTCGGCGGCCTGGCGGGTGGCGACGTAGCGGCGGTATTGCTCGGCCTGCGCACGCTGCTGTGCGATCCGGCGCTGGCGTTCCATTTCCGATACGCGCGCCTGTTCGCGCGCATGTTGTTCCGCGCGTTGGCGATCGGCGGTGGCGCGGAGGGTGGCCTGGTGTTGCTGTTCCATCACCGAATGCTGCCGGGCCTGCTCGCGTTCGGCCTGTTCGCGGGCCTTCTGTTGCGCCTGCAGGTGCTGTTGGTCGGCGCGTTGTTGCTGCGCGATCTGCTGCTGGCGGCGGGCATCCAGTTCGCGGACGCGCTGCTGCGCCTGCAGCCGTTGTTGTTCGGCATGCTGCTGCATGCGCGCGCGATCCTGGTCCTGGCGGCGCTGCTGTTCCTGCGCTTGTTGCCGCTGCTGTTCGGCACGCTGCTGCTGCATGCGTTGCTGCTGGGCCTGGACCATGGCGCGCTGGCGCGCGTCGTCGTTGGCGCGCGGGTCCGGGCGGTGCGAAGGCACGGGACCCGCATTGGTGCCCGATACCGGTTTGGCCGCCTGCTGCGGGGCGGGATACGACGGATGCTTGTCCTTGTCCCGGTGCTGCGCATCTTCCTGTTGCTGCTGCGGTGTTTCGCGGGCGATGACCGGGCCGGCGAGGCCGATCGCCAATCCGACGCCGATGACGCGGGCCAGGGTGCTTTTGCGCAAGGTCTTCATGTTTCCCGCTCCGGGTCGCGACAGCGACCGCATGGACGCAGTAGGCGGCGCGGGCGCTTAACGATTTCTGAGAATCGCCGTCGCCGCGCGCGGCATTCAGCCTGCGTAAAACCGCGCCGGCCGGGTTAGCATGGGTCCATGAGCTGGATCGCCATCCTTATCCTCGTCGTCGGCCTGTGGCTCGCCTTCAAGGCGGTCAAGCTGGTGTTCAAGTTGCTGGCCTGGGGCCTGCTGCTGGGCGGCCTCTACTACTTGCTCGCGCCGATCTTCGGATGGCCGTGGCCGCCGTTCTGAGCGACGCGGTCAATCCGCACAAACCGCGCTTCCCGCCGCATGGCCGGATGCCCAGGCCCACTGGAAGTTGTAGCCGCCCAGCCAGCCTGTGACGTCCACGACTTCGCCGATGAAATGCAGCCCCGGCACGTGCCGCGACATCATCGTGCTCGACGACAGCCCGTCGGTATCCACGCCGCCGAGGGTCACTTCCGCGGTGCGGTAGCCCTCGGTGCCGCTCGCCACCAGCGGCCACGACGACAGCTGTTCGGCGATCCCGCGCAATTCCGCCGCGTTGTACCGGCGCATCGGCTTGCTGGCGATCCAGTGTTCGCACAAGCGCTGGGCGAAGCGTTTCGGCATCGCTTCCCCGAGCAGGGTCTTGAGTTCCGCGTCGCGGCGTTCGCGCTGCCATTCCAGCAACAATGCTTCGGCATCGCGATCCGGCAACAGGTCGAGTCGCAAGTCGTCGCCGGGCTGCCAGTAATTCGAGATCTGCAGGATCGACGGGCCGCTGATGCCGCGATGCGTCACCAGCATGAAATTGCGGAACGATGCGCCGTTGCATCGCGCTTCCACCGGCAAGGAAACACCGGCGAGATCCTGCAGGCGTTCGGCGTGCTTGCCGCTGAGCGTGAGCGGAACCAGTCCCGCGCGCGTCGGCAGCACCTCGTGGCCGAACTGCCTTGCGAGCTGGTAGCCGAAGCCGCTGGCGCCCATGCTCGGGATCGACAGGCCGCCGCAGGCGACGACCAAAGCGGGTGCGGAGAAATTCCCCTGCGACGTCCGCAAGCGGAATCCGCCGTCGTCCGCGTGGGCTACCTGTTCGATGCCGCAATGCGTGCGGACCTCGACGCCCGCGGATTCGCATTCGTCCAGCAGCAGCTTGACGATCAGTTTCGAGGATTCGTCGCAGAACAGCTGCCCGAGTTCCTTCTCGTGGTAGGCGATGCCGTGGCGTTCGACCAGTTCGATGAAATCCGCAGGCGTGTAGCGCGCCAGCGCAGACTTGCAGAAATGCGGATTCGCCGACAGGTAGTTCGCGGGCGTGGCGCCGGTATTGGTGAAATTGCAGCGTCCGCCGCCGGACATCAGGATCTTCTTGCCGACCTTGTTGGCGTGGTCGAGCACCAGCACGCGCAGGCCGCGCAGGCCGGCCGTGATCGCGCACATCAGCCCGGCCGCGCCGGCGCCGATGACGATGGCGTCGTACTGCCCCGCCACGCGGATTCGTTATTGCCGCGGCGGGCGCGGTTTGCCGCCCGGTTTGAAGCCACCGGGCTTGCGCGGACCGCCGGGCCTGTCGCCACGCGGCGGACCGAACGAGCGCTTGCGCCTGGGCGCGTCGATGTCGGCGTCTTCGGCGAGGCGCATGCGCAGCGGCCGGCTGGCCACGCGTACCTTCTGCATGTGCTGCAGCAGTTCCGGCGGCATGCCTTCGGGCAGGTCGACCAGGGTGAAATCGTCGCGGATGTCGATGCGGCCGATGTAGCGCGCCTCGAGGTCGGCTTCGTTGGCGATGGCGCCGACGATGTTGCCCGGCTGCACGCCGTGCTGGTGGCCGACCTCGATGCGGTAGGTCCGCATCGGCAGCTGCGGCGCGTCCGCGTCGCGGGGCGCATGTTCGCGCTTCGGGCGCTCCGCGCGCTCGCGCGGCGGTCGCGGTTCGCGCGGTTCGAACGTGCGCTCGGGCACGGCCGGCTTCGGCAGCAGCAGGGGCGCCTTGCCCTGAACGAGTCGCGCCAGCGCGGCGGCGATTTCCACCGCGGGCACGTTCTTCTCGCGTTCGTAGCGTTCGACCAGGTCGCGGAACACCGCGAGGTCGTCGTTGCCGAGTGCGCCGTCGATGCGGTCGAGGAACTTCGCGACGCGGCGCTCGTTCACCGCGTCCACGCTCGGCAGGTTCATCTGCTCGATCTTCTGCCGCGTGGCGCGTTCGATCGCGCCGAGCATGCCGCGTTCGCGCGGGGCCACGAACAACACCGCCTCGCCCTTGCGTCCGGCGCGGCCGGTGCGGCCGATGCGGTGCACGTAGCTTTCGGTGTCGTAGGGAATGTCGTAGTTCAGCACGTGGCTGATGCGCTCGAACGTCCAGCCCGCGCGCGGCGACGTTGGTGGCGACCAGCACGTCGATGTCGCCGTCCTTGAGCTTCTGGATGGTCCGTTCGCGCTGCTTCTGCTCGATGTCGCCGTTGATCGCCGCGGCGCTGAAGCCGCGCGCGGCGAGCTTGTCGGCGAGTTCCTCGGTGCCGAGCTTGGTGCGCGCGAACACGATCATCGCGTCGAACGGCTCGGCTTCCATGATCCGGGTCAGCGCGTCGAGCTTGTTGATGCCGCTGACCATCCAGAAGCGCTGGCGGATGTTCTCGGCGGTGGCGGTCTGCGCCTTGACCGCGACTTCGACCGGATCGCGCAGATAGGTCTGGGCGATGCGCTTGATCTGCGCCGGCATCGTCGCCGAGAACAGCGCGACCTGGCGCGTTTCCGGGGTTTTCTTCAGCACCGCCTCGACGTCGTCGATGAAGCCCATGCGCAGCATTTCGTCGGCTTCGTCCAGCACCAGCATGCGCAGTAGCGACAAGTCGAGCGAACCGCGTTCAAGGTGGTCGATCACGCGTCCCGGCGTGCCGACCACGACGTGCACGCCGCGGCGCAACGCATGCAGCTGCGGGCCGTAGCCCTGGCCGCCGTAGATCGGCAGCACGTGGAAGCCGGGCACGTGGTGCGCGTATTTCTGGAACGCCTCGGCGACCTGGATCGCCAGTTCGCGCGTCGGCGCCAGCACCAGCACCTGCGGCTTGCCCGGCGCCGGATCCAGCCGCGCCAGTGCGGGCAGGGCGAAGGCGGCGGTCTTGCCGGTGCCGGTCTGGGCCTGGCCGAGCACATCGCGGCCGGCGAGCAGCGGCGGGATGGTCGCGGCCTGGATCGGCGAAGGCGTCTCGTAGCCGACTTCGCGCAGGGCCTGCAGCAGCGAGTCGGGCAGGCCGAGGTCGGAAAAGCGGACGGTCTCGTTCGCGCTGTCTGCTTGGGCGGTCATGGTCGGAGCGGGAGCGCCGAAGGAGCGGGCCGACAGTGTACGCGGGCGGCGTGGAGCCGAGGCTCCAGCTACCATGCGCCATGCACTTCCCGCGGTTCGACAACGCCTTCCTGCGCGAACTGCCCGGCGACCCGGAGCCGCGCAACTTCGTCCGCCAGGCGCGTGGGGCGATGTGGTCGAAGGTCGATCCGACGCCGGTCGCGTCGCCGCGGCTGCTGGCGCATTCGCGCGAGATGGCCGCGGAACTCGGCTTCAGCGAAGTCGATGTCGCCACGCCGGAATTCGCGCAGGTGTTCGCCGGCAACATGCTGCCGGCGGGCGCGCAGCCGTTCGCGACCAACTACGGCGGACACCAGTTCGGGCATTGGGCCGGCCAGCTCGGCGACGGCCGCGCGATCACGCTGGGCGAGGCCATCGTGCCTTCGGGCGAACGCCGGGAACTGCAATTGAAGGGCGCGGGCCCGACGCCGTATTCGCGCAGCGCCGACGGCCGCGCGGTGCTGCGTTCCTCGATCCGCGAATTCCTGTGCAGCGAGGCCATGCACCACCTCGGCATCCCGACCACGCGCGCGCTTTGTCTGGTGGGAACCGGCGAAGCGGTCGAGCGCGACATGTTCTACGACGGCCATCCGCGCGACGAGCCCGGCGCGATCGTGTGCAGGGTCGCGCCTTCGTTCCTGCGCTTCGGCCATTTCGAACTGCCGGCCGCGCGCGGCGAGGTCGATTTGCTGAAGACGCTCGCCGATTTCTGCATCCGCCGCGATTTCCCGCATCTCGCCGGTGCTGGTGAATCGTTGTACGCGGACTGGTTCGCCGAAGTCTGCGAACGCACCGCACAACTGGTGGCGGAATGGATGCGGGTCGGCTTCGTCCACGGCGTGCTCAACACCGACAACATGTCCATCCTCGGACTGACCATCGATTACGGCCCCTATGGCTGGATCGACGACTACGATCCGGATTGGACGCCGAACACCACCGACGCGATGGGGCGCCGCTATCGCTTCGGCTGGCAGCCCAGGGTCGCGTACTGGAACCTCGGCCAGCTGGCGAACGCCTTGTCGCCGCTGTTCGGCGACGTGCAGCCGTTGCAGGCGGGCCTGGAACGCTTCGCCGTCGCCTACACCGGAGCCGAACACGCGACGAACGCGCGCAAGCTCGGTTTCGCCGACTGGCGCGACGAGGAAGACACCGCGCTGGTCCGCGACCTGCACGCGCTGATGCATGCGCACGAAATCGACATGACGCTGTGGTTCCGCGGTCTGATGGGCATGCCTATTGACAGCCGCGATCCCGCCGCGCCATCGCTACAGCCGTTCGAGGATGCTTTCTACGACGCCGCGAAACGCGAGGCGTGCGAGGGCGCGTTGCGGGAATGGCTGGCGCGTTACGCGGCGCGGCTGGGGGAGGATTCGTCGTCGCCGCGGGAACGCCGCGAACGCATGCGCCTGGCGAATCCGAAATTCGTGCCGCGCAACTGGCTGGCGCAGGAGGCCATCGACCGCGCGCACGAAGGCGACATGGCCGGCATCGGCGAATTGCTGGAAGTGATGCGGGATCCGTACGGCGAGCAGCCGGGCAGGGAACGCTTCGCCGGCAAGCGCCCTGGATGGGCGAAGGACAAGGCCGGTTGCTCGATGCTCAGCTGCAGTTCCTGAGCAAAGGGAAAAGGCCGGCTATTTGCCGGCCTTCTTTTCCTTCTTCGCCGCGCGCTTTTCCTTCAGCGTCTTTTCCGGCTTTTTCTTCTCTTCCTTCTTCTTGTCGAGACCCTTGGACATGGCTTGCTCCCTGGTGAGTACGCGTCGTGGATGCGCGGCAAGCCTACTGCCAGCGGCGGCCGCCCGCTAGACTGTGCGCATGCCCCTGGTCTCCCTGCAAAACGTCGACTACGGCGTCGGCGGCCCCTTGCTGCTGGACGGCGTGGAGCTCGCCATCGAACCCGGCGAACGCATCGCCCTCATCGGCCGCAACGGCGCGGGCAAATCGACCCTGCTCAAGCTCCTGTCCGGCGAACTGAAGCCCGACGACGGCGAAGTCCGGGTCGAAGGCGGGCGCCGCATCGCGCGGCTGGAACAGGAAGTGCCGCGGGACGCCGCCGGCAGCGTGTTCGACGTGGTCGCGGCCGGGCTGGGCGAACTCGGCGCGCTGCTGGCCGACTACCACCACCTGGTCCATGCGGACGAGGTCGACACGGACGCACTGGCCGCGGTGCAGGCGCGGATCGAAACCGCGCAGGGCTGGGCGCTGGACCGGCGCGTGGCCGAGACCCTGGAACGCCTGCAGCTGGACGGCGATGCCGATTTCGCCGCGCTGTCCGGCGGCATGAAGCGCCGCGTGCTACTGGCGCGCGCGCTGGTATCGCAGCCGGACCTGCTGCTGCTCGACGAGCCGACCAACCACCTCGACATCGCCGCGATCGACTGGCTGGAAGGCTTCCTCAAGCAATGGAACGGCGCGCTGGTGTTCGTCACCCACGACCGCCGCTTCCTGCGCGCGCTGGCGACGCGCATCGTCGAGATCGACCGCGGCGAGGTCACGAGCTGGCCGGGCGACTGGGACAACTACCTGCGTCGGAAGCAAGAACGCGCCAACGCGGAGGCGCAGGAAAACGCGCGCTTCGACAAATTGCTGGCACAGGAGGAAGCCTGGATCCGGCAGGGCATCAAGGCCCGCCGCACCCGCGACGAGGGTCGCGTACGCCGACTCAAGGCGATGCGGGCGGAACGCGCGGAACGCCGTGCGCAGGCTGGCAACGTGAAAATGGCGACCGCGCAGGCCGGCGAATCAGGCAAGAAGGTGATCGAGGCCAGGTCGATGTCCTTCGCGCATGGCGACCACGTGCTCGTTCGCGAATTCCACACCACCGTCCTGCGCGGCGACCGCATCGGCCTCATCGGTCCGAACGGCAGCGGCAAGACCACGCTGCTGAAACTGCTGCTCGGCGAGCTCGCGCCGCAGGCGGGCGAGGTCGGGCAGGGCACGCAACTGCAGGTCGCCTATTTCGACCAGTACCGCGCGACCCTGCGCGAGGACTGGAACGCCATCGAGAACGTGGCCGAGGGCCGCGAGAGCGTGACCGTCGGCGGCAAGCAGAAACACGTCATCGGCTATCTGCAGGATTTCCTGTTCACCCCGGAACGCGCGCGTGCGCCGATCACCCGGCTGTCCGGCGGCGAGCGCAACCGCCTGCTGCTGGCGAAGCTGTTCGCGCAGCCGTCCAACCTGCTGGTGATGGACGAACCGACCAACGACCTCGACGTTGAGACGCTGGAACTGCTCGAGGAACTGCTCGCCGATTATCCCGGCACGCTGCTGCTGGTCAGCCACGATCGCGATTTCCTCGACAACGTGGTGACCTCGACGCTGGTCATGGAAGGCGCGGGTCTCATCGGCGAATACGTCGGCGGCTACAGCGATTGGTTGCGGCAACGGTCCGTGCCGGCGGAAGCCGTGGCGCCCAGGCCGCAACCGGCGCCGGCCGCGCAATCCGCCGTCCCGCCGCAGGCGGCGAGGGCGAAGCTGAGCTACAAGGACGCGCGCGAACTGGAACAGCTGCCTCTGCGGATCGAAACGCTGGAGACCGAACTCGCGCGCATGACCGCGGCGATGAACGAGCCCGCCTTTTACCAGCGCGATGCCGCGGCGATCGGCGCGGACAACGCCGCATTGGCGGCATTGCAGGACGAACTCGACGCGGCCTACGCGCGCTGGGCGGAACTGGAAGGCTGACGCGGGTCAGGCGCGGATTTCGAAACCGGGGTTTTCGTCGAGCGTGCCGTCGGCGCGCATCACCGCGAAATGATTGCGGTCCGGGTCGAACACCACCGGCACGATGTCCTGGAACATCGGGTGGCGGATGAACTTCAGTTCCCAGCCGAAGCGCTCGAGGTCGGTCAGCGCAATGCGCTGGTCCTCGTTGAGCTCGGCGCGCAGCTTCGCCCGTTCGACCATGTCGTCCTTGCGCCGTTCGCGATCCATGGCCTTCCTCCCTGTCCCCTGCGGGATGTAACGCGGTTCGCGCGGCGCACCGGTCGCGCTAGGATGCGCCGAATCCGCCCGGAGGCCCGCCATGCCGAGCCACGATCCCCGCGTCGATGCCTACATCGCCAAATCCGCCGATTTCGCCCGGCCGATCCTCGAGGAAATCCGCGCGCGCGTGCACGCGGCCTGTCCCGTGGTGGAGGAAACGATCAAGTGGAGCATGCCCTGCTTCAACCATGCGGGCGGCATCCTCTGCCAGATGGCCGCGTTCAAGCAGCACGTGTCGTTCGGCTACTGGAAGCATGCGCTGGTGACGGACGGGGCCGAACGCGACGGCATGGGCAGCTACGGCAAGCTCGCGTCGCTGCGCGACCTGCCGCCCAAGGCGACGATGCGGGCCGACCTGAAGAAGGCGATGCGGTTGAACGAGGACGGGGTGAAGCCGGAGCGACGCAAGGCCGCGCTGAAGCCGCCGCCCGAAACCCCGGCGGATCTCGTCGCCGGGTTGAAGGGGAACAAGGCGGCGAAGGCGACGTTCGATGCGTTCCCGCCGGGCTGCAGGCGCGAATACATCGAATGGATCGTCGAGGCCAAGCGCGAGGAAACGCGCGCGAAACGGTTGGCGCAGGCGATCGAATGGATGTCCGAGGGCAAGCGCCGGAACTGGAAGTACGAGAACTGCTGAGGACTCAATACGCGGTGTCGGTTCTTGCCACCGGATACAGGCCGAATCCGGGATCCCACGACGGGCTGCGGCGGTAGAAGAAGTCCAGGCGCGCGGCCGGATCCCTGGCGAACGCCGGATCGTCCTGCAATTTCCTCTCGAACTCCGCCTTGAGCGCGGGGTCGGCGGCGAGCAGCTTGCGCGCCACGTCCTCGGCGACGTAATCCTCCATGTATTCCTTCTGCTCGAAGGCATTGTTCATCTCGCCCCAGGCCGCGAGCGAATCCGGCGCCTGCGGTTCCAGCAACGCCATCGCCAGCCGCGCTTGCGCTTGCGCGATCGGCACGAACAATGCGCCGGCGACGAAATCGCGCGTGGCCGGCATCCATTTCCCGTCCAGCGTCGCGCGCTGGTGGCCTTCGAACGACGCGGCATCGAACTTCGGTTTGTCGACGCGGAAGGTTTCGACCGCCGCCGCCAGCGGCGCGTCGAGCCTGCGGTATTCGATGCCGTGCAATCGCAGCTTCGGTTCCACCAGCGACGCCCAGGCCGCGGGCACGAGGTAGCCGCCACGCGGCGCATCGACCACCAGCGAAGGCACCACTTCGTCGCGCAGCGGGATCTTCCAGACCTGTGGCCTGCTTTCGTCGTAATGCGTCATCGATGCGCCGGACACATCGGAAGGTGTGCGCGTATAGGCGTAACCGAGGAAATCGACGATGCGCGCCTTGTCGGTCGCCTTGAAATCCAGCGCGACCGGCTTGCCGCCGAGTTGCGCGGAACGCCCGTCGGCGGCGCGTTCGGCGGCGAGCCAACTCGCGCCGTCCTTCGCCGCCATTTGGGCGAGATCGACGATGGCGTTGCGGGTGATGCGCACGCGGGCCGGGTAGTCCTTCCACGAATGCGTTTCGACCAGGATGCCGACGCGGTTGCGCAACTGGAAATAGCCGTTCGAGAAACGCGGCGGCGCAACGCTGTCGGCGAATCCCGACGCCGGGTTGTCGTATTCGACGAACGAAGGGTAGAACGCCAGCGGCAGCGAACCCTGCGCTTTCAGTTCCGCGACCAGGCCGTCGCGCACCGCGCGGCCGGTCGTCCTCAAGGCTTCGTCGCCGGAGTTCACCGGTTCGCCGGTGACCGACACGTCGTGGCGGAACTGCGCGCCGTCGGTGACGTGCAGGTCCATTTCCACCGCAGGATCCCAGGCATCGACGAGTCGCAGCATCGCCTGCATTTCGGGAGTGTCGGCCTTCACGTAATCGCGGTTGAGGTTGTAGCGCTGCGCGGTGACGCGGAAACCCATCTCTTCCGGGCCGCGCTGGTTCGGACGGTTCCATGCGCGGAAATTCTCGTGGCCATCGACGTTGAATACCGGCACGAACAGCAATACGACCTTGTCGAGCGCGCCCTTGGCCGCCTCGCCGCCGAGCATCTGCCGCAGCGCGAGGAAGCCTGCGTCCTTGCCGTCGATCTCGCCGGCGTGGATGCCGCCCTGCACCAAAAGCACCGGCAGAGACTTGGCCTTCGCCGCTTCGGCGGTCAGCGCGCCGCTGCGCGAGACCACCAGCAGCTTCATCGGCCGGCCTTCCGGCGTGGTGCCGAAGGTCTCGCAGCGCACCGCGTCCGGCCAGCGCCGCTGGAACGCATCGCAGAGCGCGACCACTTCCTCGTAGCGTCCGGTCTTCTGGAAGCCGGAGCGTTCCGAAACCGTCATAAGCCCGGGCTGCTCCGCGGCAGATGCGGCGGAACAGGCGAGCAGGGCGGCGAACAGGAGGCGGGTCATGGCGTCGACAGGCTTGCGGCGGAACCGCGATGGTAGCCAACCGCGCGCGATGGCGGCACGACGACGGTCGCCGCTGCCACCACCGCGTTGGCAGCAGGCGCGCCTTATCATGGCGCGCCACTTCCAGGAGCGGTCCATGGACATCCTTTACTACGCCCCCGGCGCCGCCAGTTTCCTCGTGCACTGGCTGTTGATCGAACTTGGCGTTCCGCACGAACTGCGCCTGGTCGATACCGCGGCGAAGCAGCAGAAATCGCCCGGATACCTCGCTCTCAACCCGAACGGCGTGGTGCCCACGCTCGTCGTCGACGGCAAGCCGCAGTACGAGGCCGCGGCGCTGGCGATGCTGCTCGCGGAGCGGCATCCGCAAGCCGGCCTCGCGCCGGCGGCCGACGATCCGCGCCGCGCCGATTACGTGCAGTGGATGTTCAACCTCGCGAACATGGTGCAGCCGCTGTTCCGGCAATGGTGGTACCCGGGCGAACCGGCGGGCGAAGCGAACGCCGACGCGCTGCGCGCGCATTGCGCGCCGCGGATCGAGGCGCAGTGGCAGCGCATCGACGACCACCTCGCGGCGAACGGACCGTTCCTGTTGGGCAAGGACGTCAGCGCCGCCGATTTCTACCTGACCATGCTGATGCGCTGGTCGCGGAACATGCCGAAACCGGCGACCGAATGGCCACATCTTGCCGCGCTGGCGAAATCGTTGAAGGCACGGCCCTCGTTCGCGCAACTGTACGCAGCGGAGGGGCTGGAGGAATGGGCCTGACCGCATGGCGGGTTAGGCTGGGCGCACCTTTCCGCCGCCGGACCCACGCATGATGCCAGCCGCCGCCCCGCACGCACGCCTGCCGCGGCAGGTGCCCTACATCATCGGCAACGAGGCCTGCGAGCGCTTCAGCTTCTACGGGATGCGCAACATCCTGGTGCAGTTCCTGGTCTCGAGCGTGATCCTCGCCTACCTGCCGGCGGGCGAGCGCGAAAGCGCGGCCAAGGACGTGTTCCACAGCTTCGTGATCGGCGTGTATTTCTTCCCGCTGCTCGGCGGCTGGCTGTCGGACCGGTTCTTCGGCAAGTACGACACCGTGTTGTGGTTTTCGCTGGTGTATTGCGCGGGGCATGCCTGCCTGGCGATGTTCGACGGCGATCGCACCGGCTTTTACGCCGGGCTGTTCCTGATCGCGCTGGGCAGCGGCGGGATCAAGCCGCTGGTGGTGAGCTTCGTCGGCGACCAGTTCGACCAGTCGAACAAGTCGATGGCGAAGGTGGTATTCGACTTCTTCTACTGGACGATCAACTTCGGCAGCTTCTTCGCGTCGCTGCTGATGCCGCTGTTCCTGCGCAGCCATGGCCCGGCGGTGGCATTCGGCATCCCCGGCGTGCTGATGTTCATCGCGACCTTCGTGTTCTGGCTCGGTCGCAGGCAGTACGCACGCGTGCCGCCCACGCGCGGCGAGGATCCGGATTCCTTCTTCAACGTCGCGCGCACGGCGCTGCTATCGCGCGATGCGGGGCAGGGGCGGCCGGGGCTCGCGGTCGCGCGGCTGGGCGTGGCGCTGGCGGCGGCCATGCTGCTGTGCTGGGCGCTGCATGCGTGGTTCGGCGTGCACGTGCCGTTCTGGCCCGACGATTTCCATTTCGTGATCAGCGCCTGCCTGGCGCTGGGCGCATTGATCGCCTTCGGCGGCATCGGCGTGTCGATGCAACTCGAGCGTGCGCGCGGCAGGCATGCCGATTCCGCGGTGGACGGCGTGCGCGCGGTGCTGCGCATCGTCATCGTGTTCGCGCTGACCACGCCGTTCTGGTCGCTGTTCGACCAGAAGGCCAGCACCTGGGTGATCCAGGGCAAGGCGATGGCCGTGCCGCACGGGCAGTGGTGGTGGCCGAGCTTCCTGGTGAAGGAGGCCGCGCAGATGCAGGCGCTGAACCCGTTGCTGGTGATGCTGATCATCCCGTTCAACAACCTCGTGCTGTACCCGGCGCTGCGCAAATCCGGTTTCGACCCCACACCGCTGCGGCGCATGGGCTGGGGCATCGCGTTCTCGGGCCTGGCGTGGATCGCGGCGGGCGCGATCCAGCTCGGCATCGACGGCGGCGCGGCGACCTCGCTGGCGTGGCAGGCGTTGCCCTACCTGCTGCTGACCTTCGGCGAAGTGCTGGTGTCGGCCACCGCGCTGGAATTCGCCTACAGCCAGGCCACCCAGGGCATGAAGGGGGTGATCATGGCGCTGTGGTACCTGACCAGCACCTTCGGCAGCCTGTGGGTGCTGATCACGAACGCCGCGGTGCGCAACGACGGCGTGACCGCCTGGATCGCGACCACCGGCTACAGCGAGAACGCGTTCCTCATGTTCTTCTTCGCCGGCTTCGCCCTCGTCGCGGCGCTGGTTTTCGCGCTGTACGCGCGCAGCTACCGCATGCAGGACAACTACCGGACGGCCTGAACCATGCAGATTTCCATCACCGTGATCCTCGTCGCCGCCACCGTGCTGGTGTCGTGGCTGGCGTTCAACAACCCGAGGCTGCTCGACCGGCTGATCCTGTGGCCGCCGGCGATCGATCGCCAGCGCCAGTACGACCGGCTGCTGACGCACGGCTTCATCCACGCCGACTGGGCGCACCTGCTGTTCAACATGATCACGCTGTGGTCGTTCGGGAGCGTGGTCGAACGGATCTTCGTGGCGTGGATCGGCGTGGCCGGATTCCTCGGCTTCTACCTGTCCGCGATCGTGGTCGCGATCCTGCCCTCGTACCTGCGCCACCGGCACGATACCCGCTATCGCAGCCTCGGCGCCTCCGGCGGCGTGTCCGCGGTGCTGTTCGCCTCGATCCTGTTCAATCCATGGTCGAAGCTGATCATCTTCCCGTTGCCGATCCCGATCCCGGCCATCCTGTTCGCCGTGCTGTACGTCGGTTATTCGATCTGGATGGACCGCCGCGGCGGCGACAGCGTCAACCACAGTGCGCACCTGGTCGGCGACGCCTATGGCGTGCTGTTCACCATCGTGGTCGAGCCGCGCGTGCTCGGGCACTTCGCGCGGACCTTGCTGGGGACGGCCGGGGGCTGACGCGGTAACGGCAGCAAGCCTGGTCCGACCGTGGCCCGGCCACCTGTGATCACGGCATCGCAGGCAGCCGGGGCAGGCTCAGGCGTTCGCCTGCACGGCCGGTTCCGTCGACGGATAGGCCTGTTCCATGGCCTTCGCGATCTTCGAATCGAGCAGGTCCAGTTCGAAGCGGTTGCCCTCGCCCTCGCAGACGAGGTCGAACAGGCGGGCGATGGCTTCGTACTCGTCGGGGTTTTCGATCATGGACATGGGGCGTCTCCCTTGGCTGGTACCAGGATCGGGAGCAGGTTGCGTGCCAGCGCGAAGCGTGACTGCCGTCACCGGATCGGTTGACGCCTTGCGTCAGGCGGGCCGCGGGCAGGGCCGGCGTTTGACGGTGGCCGGCACTCGCGGCATGGTCCGGCGGGCGGCAGGGTGCCGCGCCAGGAGCAGGACATGACCGGAATCCGCCACGACCCGTTGCGCCAACGCTTCGAAACCGAGGTCGACGGCCATCTCGCCTTCCTCGAATACCGCAGCGACGGCACGGTGCTGGCCATCACCCACACCATCGTCCCCGAGGCGATCGGCGGGCGCGGCATCGCCGGGACCCTGGTGCGGACCGCGGTCGAGTACGCGCGCGACGCCGGGCTCAAGGTGGCGCCGGTGTGTTCCTACTCGTCCGCATGGATGGACCGGCACCCCGAATACGCCGGGCTGCGGGTGTGAGCGCCGGTTAGAATCCGCGCCCCATGCGCGTCAACCGCTACATCGCCGATACCGGATTCTGTTCCCGCCGCGAGGCCGACCGCCTGATCGCCGAAGGCCGGGTCACGGTCGGCGGCCTGCGCGCGCGCATCGGCGCCGAGCTTGCGGAGGGCGCCGAAGTCCGCATCGACGGCAACGTGCTCTCGGCGCGGACCGCGGCCAGGGGCCAGCGCCGCCACGTCTACATCGCGCTCAACAAGCCGGTCGGGATCACCTGCACCACCGAGGCATCGGTGAAGGACAACATCGTCGACTTCGTCGGCCACCAGCAGCGCATCTTCCCGATCGGTCGGCTGGACAAGGATTCGGAAGGGCTGATCCTGCTGACCAGCAACGGCGACATCGTCAACGAGATCCTGCGCGCCGAGAACAAGCTGGAGAAGGAATACCTGGTGGCGGTGAACCACCCGGTCACCCCGGAATTCCTGCGCGGGATGAGCCGCGGGGTGCCGGTGCACGGGCAGGTGACCCTGCCGTGCAAGACCGGCAAGCTCGGTTCGCAGGGCTTCCGGATCGTGCTGACCCAGGGCCTGAACCGGCAGATCCGGCTGATGGCGGCCCACTTCGGCTACCGGGTGAAGCAACTGCTGCGGGTGCGGATCGGCAACGTCCGGCTCGATCACCTCAAGCCCGGACGCTGGCGCAACCTCACCGACGCCGAACTGCGCGGGTTGCTGCCCGGCCGCCAGGACTGGTGACTTGCAAGGCCCTGTTCACAAATGACCCCCGAAGTAGGGTATGGTGCGCGCACTGTTCCAAGCGGGATCACGGTACATCGTGGCTCCGATGCGGTAGATCTGACGATCCGCTCCATCGTTACGCGTTACCCCTTGCTCGACAGTCGCGGCCGGTTTTCCGTCCGTGTCCACCATCCAAAACTGTTCCAAGGAGTAACACCATGTCCGAACGTCAGAACGGCACCGTCAAGTGGTTCAACGATGCCAAGGGCTACGGCTTCATCACGCCCGAAAGCGGCTCCGACCTGTTCGTGCACTTCCGCTCGATCGTCGGTTCCGGCTTCAAGTCGCTGCAGGAAGGCCAGAAGGTCACCTTCAAGGTCGTCCAGGGCCAGAAGGGCCTGCAGGCGGACGAAGTCCAGGCCGTCTGAGCCAACGCAACCGCAAGGTTCGGGGAACCCGGCTTCGGCCGGGTTTCTTTTTGCCTGTCGTTTGCATGCAGGCGTCACGCGGCCGGAGCTAAGCTCCGCCGCATTCCAGGGAGGAAAAACGATGCGCTCGAAACATGGCGCGTGGCTGCTGCTCGCGCTGGCGGCCTGCAACCGTTCGCCGCAGCCGCAGGGCCAACTGCCCGCCGCGGCGACCACGCAACAGCCCGCACCGGCCGCGGGACAAGTGGACCTGTCCGACATTTCCGAACGCGATCCGCATTACCTGGTCGGCATCAGTTTCCCGCCCGAGTTGAAGCGCTACCCCGCGCTGGCCGTCGAGGTGAAGCGCGATGCCGACGCGCTGCGCGCCGAATTCATGCGCCAGCTCGACGCGAACAAAGGCCAGCAATCGCCGGGACCGTACGAACTGTCGCTGTCCTATGCCATGGTCGCGGAGACGCCGAGGATCGTCGCGGTGTCGTCCGAAGGCACCAGCTACGTCGGCGGCGCGCACGGCGCACCGCTGCTGGACCGCTATGTCTGGGTGTTGCCGGAAAACCGCCGCCTGAGCGCGGAGGCCCTGGTGCCCGATCCCGCGGGCTGGACTGCGATTTCGGACTATGTCCGCGACCAGCTGATGGCGGTGCAGCGCCAGCGCTTCGAAGAGGACGCCAAGGCCGATGCCGGCGATGCCGATGATGCCGGCGACGAAGGCCGGTCCGATGCGGCGCTGAAGGAACAGCTGAAGAACGCCGCGGACATGGTCGAGCAGGGCACCGAGCCCAAGGCCGCGAACTTCGCCAACTTCGAACCCGTGCTCGGTGCGGACGGGAAGATCACGGCGTTGCGCTTCGTGTTCCCGCCCTACCAGGTCGGGCCGTATTCGGACGGCACGCAATCGGTGGAAGTCCCGGCTTCGGTGTTGCTGCCGCACATCGCGCCTCCCGACCGCGGCCTGTTCGCCGGCGGCTGACCGGTCTCGCCCGGCGAGACGCGCGCGCGCCACGCTTCGCGCGTGCACGCGCAGATCCGCCTCGCTTTCAGCCACCCCGTTCATCCGCCGGGCGACGACGGGGCGGATAATCCGCGCATGTCCGGGCATCCTGCGCTCGCCGCGTTCCATCCGGCCGTCGCGGCGTGGTTCGCGCGCAATTTCCCCTCGCCGACCGAGGCGCAACTCGCGGCCTGGCCGACGATCGCCTCCGGCCGCGACACCCTCGTCGCCGCGCCGACCGGTTCGGGCAAGACCCTCACCGCGTTCCTGGCCGCCATCGACGGCTTGGTGCGCGAAGGCCTGTCGTTCGGCCTGCCCGACACGACGCTGGTTCTCTACGTTTCGCCGCTGAAGGCGCTGTCGAACGACATCCACGTCAACCTCGAGGCGCCGCTGGCCGGGATCCGCGAGGAACTCGCGGCGCAGGGCCTGCCGGACGTCGATATCCGCACCGCGGTGCGGACCGGCGACACCCCGCAGTCCGAGCGCGCGGCGCTGCGCAAGCGCCCGCCGCACATCCTCGTGACCACGCCGGAATCGCTGTACGTGCTGCTTGGCTCCGAATCCGGAAGGGCCATGCTGTCGGGCGTGCGCACGGTGATCGTCGACGAGATCCACGCATTGGTGCAAAGCAAGCGCGGCAGCCACCTCGCCTTGTCGCTGGAACGCCTCGATGCGCTCACCGGCAGGCGCGCGACGCGTGTCGGCCTGTCGGCGACGCAGAAGCCGATCGACTCGGTCGCGAAGTTCCTGGTCGGGGACGGGGAGGGCGATTGCGCCATCGTCGACATCGGCCATGCCCGCGAACGCGACCTCGGGTTGGAACTGCCGCCGGTGCCGCTGGAAGCGGTGATGTCGAACGCGCAATGGGATCTGGTGTACGCGCGCATCGCGGAGTTGGTCGGGCAGCACGCGACCACGCTGGTCTTCGTCAATACCCGGCGCATGGCCGAACGCGCCGCGCGCCACCTCGGCGAACTGCTGGGCAAGGAGCATGTGGCCGCGCACCACGGTTCGCTGGCCAAGGAATTGCGCCTCGACGCGGAACAGAAGCTCAAGCGCGGCGAGCTGAAGGTGCTCGTCGCCACCGCCTCGCTGGAGCTCGGCATCGACATCGGCGACGTGGAACTGGTCTGCCAGATCGGTTCGCCGCGCAGCATCGCCGCGTTCCTGCAGCGCGTGGGTCGTTCCGGCCACCATGTCGGCGGCGTGCCCAGGGGGCGGTTGTTCCCGACTTCGCGCGACGAATTGCTGGAAAGCGCGGCGTTGCTGGATGCCGTGCGCCGCGGCGAACTCGATGCGCTGATCATGCCGCCCGCGCCGTTGGATGTGCTGGCGCAGCAGATCGTGGCCGAGGTCGCCTGCCGCGAATGGGACGAGGACGCGCTGTTCGACTTGGTGCATCGCGCATGGCCGTACGCGCAACTGGAACGCGGGGCCTTCGACGACGTGGTGCGGATGCTGGCCGACGGCTTCAGCACCCGCTACGGCCAGCGCGCGGCCTACCTCCATCGCGATGCCGTGCACCGCAAGCTGCGCGGGCGCAAGGGCGCGCGCCTGACCGCGACGCAATCGGGCGGCACCATTCCCGATGTCGGCGATTACACCGTCCTGCTGGAACCGCAGGCGATCACGATCGGAACTGTCAACGAAGACTTCGCCATCGAAAGCATCGCCGGCGACGTGTTCCAGCTCGGCAACGCGAGTTATCGCATCCTGCGCGTGGAAAGCGGGCGCCTGCGGGTGGAAGACGCAGAAGGCCAGCCGCCCAGCATTCCGTTCTGGCTGGGCGAGGCGCCGGGGCGCAGCATCGAACTGTCGGCCAGCGTGTCGCGCTTCCGCGAACTGCTGCAGGAGGCGCTGCAGCGCGAAGGCGAGGCCGGCGCGCTGCGCTGGCTGCGCGACGAACTCGGCTTGGGCGAATCCGCCGCGTCGCAGATCGCCGCCTATGCGGCCGCGCAGTTCGCCGGTTTCGGCATGCTGCCTTCGCAATCCCGGATCGCGCTGGAGCGCTTCTTCGACGAATCCGGCGGCACCCAGCTCATCATCCATTCCCCGTACGGAAGCCGCATCAACAAGGCCTGGGGCCTGGCGCTGCGCAAGCGCTTCTGCCGCAAGTTCAACTTCGAGCTGCAGGCGGCGGCGACGGAGGACGCGATCGTGCTGTCGCTGTCCACCAGCCATTCGTTCCCGCTGGTCGAGGTGATCGGCTACCTGCATTCGTCCAGCGCCGAGCAGGTGCTGGTGCAGGCGCTGCTGGATGCGCCGCTGTTCCCCGCGCGTTTCCGCTGGAACGCCACCACCGCGCTGGCGTTGCCGCGTTACGTCGGCGGCAGGAAGGTGCCGCCGCAATTGCAGCGGATGAAATCCGAGGACCTGATGGCGACGGTATTCCCGGACCAGGTCGCCTGCCTCGAGAACATCGTCGGCGAACGCCAGGTGCCGGACCATCCGCTGGTCGCGCAGACCCTGCACGACTGCCTGCGCGAGGCGATGGACGTGGACGGCTGGCTGGCGCTGCTGCGCGCGCTGGAAGCGGGCGAGGTACAGATGGTCGCGCGCGACCTCACCGGTCCGTCGCCGTTCGCCGCGGAGGTGCTGGGAGCGCGGCCCTATGCCTTCCTCGACGATGCGCCGCTGGAGGAACGCCGTACGCGCGCGGTGCAGACGCGCGGCCTCGGTGCGGCGACGCAGGTGGAAGACCTCGGCCGGCTCGACCCCGGTGCGATCGAAGGCGCGCGCGAGGACGCGTGGCCGCAGCCGCGCGATGCCGACGAGATGCACGAGGCGCTGATGCAGCTCGGCGCGGCGACCGTCGGCGAAGCCGAGGCCTCCGGCTGGAACGGATGGCTCGAATCGCTGGCGAAGGACCGGCGTGCGACGCGGATCGATGCCGGCTCCGGCAGGTTGTGGACGACCGCCGAACGCCTGCCGCAACTGCTCGCGCTGCATCCGCGGGCGGCCTGCGAACCCTGCCTCGAAATCCCGGCGGACTACGCCCGCGACTGGCCGCGCGAGGACGCGATGCGCGAACTCGTGCGCGGCCGCCTCGGCGGAATGGCGGTGACCACGGCTGCCGTGATCGCCGACGCGCTGGCGACCGATCGCGGCGACGTGGAATTCGCGCTGCTGGCGCTGGAGCAGGAAGGCTACGTGATGCGCGGTCGCTTCATGCCGGGCGCGCCTTCGGACGAATGGTGCGAACGCCACCTGCTGGCGCGCATCCATCGCAACACACTCGGCCGGCTGCGGCGCGAGATCGAGCCGGTCGACGTGCGCGATTTCGTGCGCTTCCTCTGCGACTGGCAGCGCGTGTCGCCGGCCGCGCGCGTGCAGGGCCCGGAAGCGCTGGCCGGCGTGCTGGCGCAACTGGAAGGCTTCGAGGCCGCAGCCGGCGCATGGGAATCGGAGCTGCTGCCGGCGCGCATCAAGGACTATTCCATCGCCTGGCTGGACGACCTGTGCACCGCCGGCCGCATCGCCTGGACGCGCCTGCGCGCGGGCGGCGAATCGCTGGTGCGTGCCGCGCCCATCGTGCTGCTGCCGCGCCGCGAATTGCCGCTGTGGACGCGATTGGCCGCGAACCCGGGCAGCGACGAGTCGCCGCTTTCCTCGCGCGCACAGAAGGTGGCCGATTGCCTGCGCGAACACGGCGCGCTGTTCTTCGACGAACTCGCCGCCGCCGCGCATTTGCTGGAAACCGAACTGGAAGATGCGCTGGCGGAACTGGTCGCGCGCGGCCTCGCGAGCTGCGACAGCTTTTCCGGCCTGCGCGCGTTGCTGCTGCCGGCGGCGAGGAAGCCCGTCAACTTCGGCCGGCGCGGACGCCGCGCGGCGTTGATGGGCATCGCCGACGCAGGACGCTGGAGCCTGATCCGCAAACCGGCGGCGGAAGCGGATGGGGATCCGGCTTCGATCGAGCACATCGCCCGCGTGCTGTTGCGCCGCTACGGCGTGGTCTGCTGGCGCCTGCTCGAACGCGAGGCGCAATGGCTGCCGCCGTGGCGCGAGCTGCTGCGCGAATACCAGCGATTGGAAGCGCGCGGCGAAATCCGCGGCGGGCGTTTCATCGCCGGCGTGGTCGGCCAGCAGTTCGCCTTGCCCGAAGCGGTGGCCGCGTTGCGCAGCGTGCGCAAGCGCGCACGCGATGGCGCGATGATCGCGGTTTCCGCTGCCGATCCGTTGAACCTGCTCGGTGGGGGCATCCTGATTGGCGACAAGGTGCCGCGCCAGCCGGGCGCGCGCCTGCTGCTGCGCGACGGTATTCCCATTGCCACGCTCGTCGCGGGCGAATTCAGGGCATTGGTCGAACTGCCGTCGGCCGACGAACACGCCGCGCGCATCGCCTTGCTGCGCGATCCCGGATTGCATGCCGCGACCGCGCCGGTCCCCGGTTCGCAACCGATGGTCGATCCGCTCGGCCTGCATCGCTGATCGCCGGAACGACAACGCCGCCTTGCGGCGGCGTTGTCAAAAAGCGCCCCTCACCCGCGGCTGGCACCTTCTCCCCATCGGTAATGGGGAGAAGGGAAGGGTCAGTTGCTGGTCAGGCCGCGACGTTCCAGCAACGGCTGGATGTCCGGATCGCCGCCGTAGAAGGCCTTGAACAGTTCCATCGCGTCGACGCTGCCGCCGCGCGAAAGCAGCATTTCGCGGAAGCGGTCGCCGTTGGCGCGGGTCAGGCCGCCGTGGTCGCGGATCCACTTCGCGGTGTCGGCATCGAGCACTTCCGACCAGATGTAGGCGTAGTAGCCGGCCGCGTAGCCTTCCATGATGTGCTTGAAGTAGGGCGTGCGGTAGCGCGGCGGAACCGCGGCGTAGTCGAGGCCGATGTCGTGCAGCGATTTGGCCTCGTAGGCCATCACGCCGCCGGCGTCGGGGATCGCCGAGGCCGGCACCTGGTGCCACTTCTGGTCGAGCATCGCGGCGCCGAGGTATTCGGTGGTGGCGAAGCCCTCGTTGAACTTCGACGCGGCCATCACCTTGTCGAGCAGCGCCTTCGGCATCGGCGCGCCGGTCTGCCAGTGCTTGGCGTAGTTCGCGAGCACGGTCGGGTCGTCCTGCCACATCTCGTTGACCTGCGACGGATACTCGACGAAGTCGCGCGGGACGTTCGTGCCGGCGAAGTAGGGGTACTTCACGTTCGAGAACATGCCGTGCAGCACGTGGCCGAATTCGTGGAACGCGCCGTTGACGTCGTCCCAGGTCATCAGCGACGGCTTGCCCGCGGTCGGCTTGGTCACGTTGAGGTGGAAGGCGATGACCGGATGCGTGCCCATCAGCTCGGACTGGTCGACGTAGGAGCTCATCCACGCGCCGCCCTGCTTGGAGGAACGCGCGTACGGGTCGACGATGATGATCGCGAGCTTGCTGCCGTCCTCGTTGAACACGTCGTAGGTCTGCACGTCCTGCTGGTACACCGGCAGGTCGGTGCGGCGCTTGAAGGTGAGTCCGTACAACTTGTTCGCGGCGAAGAACACGCCGTTGTTCAACACGTTGTTGAACTCCATGTACGGCTTGATCTCGTTCTCGTCGTAGTCGTACTGGGCCTTGCGCACCTTTTCGGTGTAGAACGACCAGTCCCAGGGTTGCAGCTGGAAGCTCGGCTCGCCCTTGGCCTTCTGCTCGCTGTCGATCATCGCCTGCAGCACCGCGCCTTCCTTGCGCGCATTGGCCACGGCGATCGGCGCGATCCTGCCGAGCATCGCGTTCACCGCCTCGGGGTTCTTGGCGGTCTCGTCGGCGAGGGCGAACGAGGCGTAGTTCGGATAGCCCATGATCGCGGCGCGTTCGGCGCGCAGCTTCATCAGCCTGGAGATCGGCCCGGTGTTGTCCCACTGGCCGCCGTGGCTGCCGCGGTTCACGGACGCCTTGTAGATGCGTTCGCGCAGGTCGCGGTTCTCCAGCTGCGCCTCCAGCGGCTGGCCGGTGGTGTTCACCAGCGCGATGCGGTACTTGCCGTCGAGGCCCTTGGCCTTGGCGTCGTCCGCGAGGCCCTGGATCTGCTCGTCGCCGAGGCCGGCGAGCTGGTCGCGCGAATCGACGATCACCGCGTTGGCATTCGCTTCCGCGAGCACGTTCTGCGTGAGCGTGGTCTGCAGGGTGGCGATCTCGGCATTGATCTTCTTCACCTGCTCCTTCTGCGCCGGGGTCAGGTTGGCGCCCGAATGCACGAAGTCCTCGTAGTAGCGCTCGACCAGGCGCAGGCTTTGCGGGTCGAGGCCGAGGTCGGCGCGCTTCTCGTACAGCGCCTTGATCCGCTGGAACAGCTTGTCGTTGAGGTAGATGCCGTCGCGGTGCGCGGAGAACTTCGGCGAATAGTCGGCTTCGAGCTTGTTCAACGCGTCGTTGGTATTGGCGCCGGTCAGGTTGAAGAACACGTAGGACGCGCGCGACAGCACCTGCCCGCTGCGTTCCATCGCGACGATGGTGTTGTCGAAGGTCGGCGCCTCGGGGTTGTTCGCGATCTTCTCGATCTCCGCGGTCTGCTCGGCCATGCCGCGGTCGAAGGCCGGCCCGAAGTCGCTGTCCTTGATTCTGTCGAACTGCGGGAAGTTGAACTCGAGCGGGCTCGGGGCGAAGAAGGGATTCTGGGTCTTGGCGTCCTGGGACATGGCGGTCGGGGCGGTGGACTGGGCGGCGGCGGGGCCTGCGAGGCAGGCGGCGATGGCGAGCGCGAGGGCGCAGGCGGCGGGAAGGCGGTTCATGGGCTTTCCTTGGTGTGAAGCCGACAGACTAGCCGAGGCGGGGTCAAGGTGGCCATGACGAAAGGCAGGGTCGTTCACGCCCGGGCGACCGCGGCACCGGCACGCTGTACTCCCCACGAAGGAGTTTTCGCATGTCCGCCATCGATTCCGTGATGACCGCCAACCCCGCCAGTTGCACCGCCGATACCCCGATCCGGCAGGTGGCGCAGCTGATGATCGACAACGACTGCGGCCAGATCCCGGTGGTCGACGGCGACAGCAAGCTGGTCGGCGTGGTCACCGACCGCGACATCGTCGTGCGCCTGGTCGCGGCCGGGAAGGCCGATGCCAGCGCCGCCGACGCGATGAGCGCGCCGTGCCGTTCGGTGGCCGCCGACAGCAGCGTGCAGGACGCGGTGAAGCTGATGGAAAGCGCGAAGATCCGCCGCGTGCCGGTGGTCGATGGCGACGGCCGCCTCGCCGGCATCGTCTCGATCGCCGACCTGGCGCTGGCCGGGAAGCAGGAAGCCACCGCGAACGTGGTGAAGCAGGTGTCGGAACCCGGCTCGAAGTAGATTTTCGATCCGTCGAAACGAAAACGCCGCCTTTCGGCGGCGTTTTCGCATCGGGCGCGACGCTTACTTCGCGTCGCCTTCCAGCCCGCGATCCTTCTTCATCGCGTCCACGTTCGGGTCGCGGCCGCGCCAGTCGCGGTACATCGTCGCCAGGTCCTCGGTGTTGCCGCGCGACAGCACCATCTGCCGGAAACGATCGCCGTTGGCGCGGGTCAATCCGCCGTGCTCGTCGAACCATGCGAAGGCATCGTCGGCCAGCATTTGCGTCCACGAGTACGCGTAGTAGCCCGCGGCGTAGCCGTTGCCCCAGATGTGCATGAAATAGCTGGATCGGTAACGCGGCGGCACAGCGGGCAGGTCGGTGCCGTTCTTCTTCAGCGCCGCGGCCTCGAACGCGTCCACATCCTGCTTCGGCGCATCCGCCGGCAGGGTGTGCCAGGACATGTCGAGCAGGGCCGCCGAGATCGCCTCGGTGACGTCGTAGCCCTTGTTGAAAGTGCTGCTCTTCTTGATCTTGTCGACCAGTTCCTGCGGCATCGGCGCGCCGGTCTGGTAATGCTTCGCGTAGTGCGCGAACACGCTTGGCTCCAGCGCCCAGTGTTCGTTGAACTGCGAGGGGAATTCGACGAAGTCGCGCGCGGTGTTGGTGCCCGACAGGCTCGGGTACTGCTGGTCGGCGAACATGCCGTGCAGCGCGTGCCCGAATTCGTGGAACATCGTGGTCACGTCGTCGAAGCTCAGCAGCGCCGGCTGTCCGGGCGCGGGCTTGGTGAAGTTGGTGACGTTGTAGATCACCGGCTTGGTGCCGAGTAGCTTCGACTGCCCGACCAAGTTGTCCATCCACGCGCCGCCGGACTTGTTGTCGCGCTTGAAGTAGTCGCAGTAGAACAGCGCCAGCGACTTGCCGTTCGAATCGAACACTTCGAACACGCGCACGTCGGGCTGGTACACCGGCAGGTCGTGGCGTTCCTTGAAGTCCAGGCCGTACAGCTGGTGCGCGGCGTAGAACACGCCATTCTCGAGCACGTTGTTCAATTCGAAGTAGGGCTTGATCTGCGACTCGTCGAGGTCGTACTTCGCCTTGCGCACCTGCTCGGCGTAGAGCTGCCAGTCCCAGGGCTGCAACTGGAACTTGCCGCCGTCCTTGTCGATCATCGCCTGGATGTCGGCGGCCTCGCGGTTCGCGCGCGCGGTCGCGGCCGGCACCAGGTCGTCGAGGAACTTCAGCGCGGTTTCCGGCTTCTTCGCCATCTGGTCGTCGAGCTTCCACGCGGCGTAGCTGTCGTAGCCGAGCAACTTGGCCTGCTGCGCGCGGATCTGGGCGATGCGGGCGATGGTGTCGCGGGTGTCGTTGGCATCGCCGTGTTCGGTGCGCAGCCAGGAAGCCTTGAACAGCTGTTCGCGCACGTCGCGGTCGGTCAGCGACTGCAGCGCCGGTTGCTGGGTGGTGTTCTGCAGCGGGATGACCCACTTGCCCTCGAGCTTGCGGTCGGAAGCATCCTGCGCGGCGGCGGCGATTTCGGCATCGCTGAGGCCGGCGAGCTTCGCCTTGTCGTCCACCACAAGCGCGCCGGCCTTGGTCCCGGCCAGCAGCTTGTTGACGAAGGCGGTGTCGAGGGTCGATTCCTCCTTGTTCAGTTCCTTCAGCTTCGCCTTGTCGGCGTCGGACAGGCGCGCGCCGTTGTGCACGAAATCGAGGTAGTACCACTCGACCAGTCGCTTCGACTCGGGATCGAGGTCCAGCGCATCGCGCTGCTTGTAGATCGCCTCGATGCGTGCGAACAGCTTCGGGTTGAGGTAGATCGCGTCGGCGTGCGCGGCCAGTTCCGGCGCCACGTCCTCCTGGGTCTTCTGCAGCGCATCGTCGGTGTTCGCGGAGGTCAGCGCGTTGAACGCCATGTTGACCCGCGCCAGCATCTGCCCGCTCTTTTCCAGCGCGACGAAGGTGTTGTCGAAGGTCGGCGCATCCGGGTTGTCGGCGATTTTCTCGACCTCGGCCGCCTGCCGGCGCATCGCCTCGGCGAAGGCGGGGGCGAAGTCGGCGTCCTTGATCCGCGCGAAGTCCGGGGCCTGGAACGGCAGTGTGCTGGGCGCGTCGAACGGGTTCGCGCTCGCGGCGGCTGGCGCATCGGCCGCCAGTGCGGCGGGAACGGGGGCGGCGAAGCAGGCGGCGATGGCGAGCGCGAGAACGCAGGCGGCGGGACGGCGGTTCATGGACGGGTTCCTCTCCTTGCGAAGCCGCCAAGGGTAATCGACGCGGCATGAAGGCGCCGACGACAAGGGCGGCCCTGCCCGGGCGATGTCCGGCGCGCCGGACCGATGGCGTTGGAGGGGTAGGGAAGCGCGCGCACGCGCGGTTCGGGCTCGGGCGCAGGCGTTAGCATGTGCGCCCCGCACGGAGCATCGCCATGGCCACGGCCTACGATTTCACCGCCCTCGACATCGAAGGCCACGAACAATCCCTCGCCGACTGGCGCGGCAAGGTATTGCTGATCGTCAACGTCGCGTCGAAATGCGGTTTCACCCCGCAGTACGCCGGGTTGGAGAAGCTCTGGGAGCGGTACCGCGACCGCGGGCTGGTGGTGCTCGGCTTCCCCTGCGACCAGTTCGGCCACCAGGAACCCGGCGACGAAGCCGAGATCAGGAACTTCTGTTCGCTCACCTACGACGTCGATTTCCCGATGTTCGCCAAGGTCGACGTCAATGGCGCCCGCGCGCACCCGCTGTGGAAATGGCTGAAGGACGAGAAGGGCGGCCTGCTCGGCATCGGTGCGATCAAGTGGAACTTCAGCAAGTTCCTGGTCGGCCGCGACGGCAAGGTGGTCAAGCGCTACGCGCCGACCGACACGCCCGAATCGCTGGCGAAGGACATCGAGGCGGCGCTGGCTTGAGGCGAGGCATGGACGACCATCCCGCCCGGCCGTTCTCGTTGCGCTTCGCCTTCCGCGGCCGGGTGCTGGAAGCCACGCTCGAAGGGCGCATCGACGGCAATGCCGACGCGATCCCGATGTTCCTGGCCCTCGCCGCTGAGGTGCGCAGGACCGCGGTGGAGCGCCTGCTGGTGATCGACCACAGCGAAGGCGTGGTGCCGGACGAAGCCGGCCTGCACGAACTCGTCGCCGCGCTGGAAGGGCAGGGGCTGGTGCGGGCGCGGCTGGCCTACGTCGACGTGCGCGGCACCGCCATCGGCCGGCTGGAACTGGGCGAAATCGTCGGCCGCGAGCACGGCTACGACGTGCGCGTGTTCGACAACGAGCAGCGCGCGCGGATCTGGCTGAACTACGGCCAGTCCTGAGCCGCGCTCACTTCTCGACGAACGCGCGTTCGAACACGTATTGCCCCGGCGTGCCGATGCGCGGCGAGGCGGCGAAGCCGCGCGCATCGAGGATGGCGCGGAAATCGGCCAGCATCTGCGGGCTGCCGCAGATCATCGCGCGGTCGCGGGCGGCGTCCAGCGGATCGAGGCCGAGCGCGCCGGCGATGCGGCCGTCCGCGAGCATGTCGGTGATGCGGCCGCGATGGTCGTGGCCGTGGCAGGCGAACGCTTCGCGCGAAACCGCGGGGAAATACAGCAGCTTTTCTCGGATCGTTTCGCCGAGGAACTCGTGCTGCGGCAGTTCGCGCTCGATGTAGTCGCGATAGGCGAGGTCTTCGACGCCGCGCACGCCATGGCAGAGCACCACGCGCTCGAAGCGCTCGTAGGTGTCCGGGTCCTTGATCACCGCCAGCCACGGCGCCAGCCCGGTGCCGGTGCCGAGCAGGTAGAGGTTGCGGCCCGGGTGTAGGTCCGAAACCAGCAGCGTGCCGGTCGGCTTGCGCCCGATCAGGATCGAATCGCCGGGCCTGACGTGCTGCAGGCGGGAAGTCAGCGGCCCGTCCTGCACCTTGATGCTGAAGAACTCGAGCTGCTCCTCCCAGTTCGCGCTGGCGATCGAGTACGCGCGCATCAGCGGCTTGCCGTCGACTTCCAGCCCGATCATCACGAACTGGCCATTGTCGAAGCGGAAACCGTCGTCGCGGGTGGTGGTGAAGCTGAAGTAAGCGTCGGTCCAGTGGCGGACGTCGAGCACCGTTTCGGTGCCGAAGGGCGAGGCCATGCGTGGAAAAGCGGCGGAGGAAGCGCGCATTGTACCGCGTCGATGAGATCGGTTCTCATCTTTGCGCGACGCCGGGCGTAAGCTGCGGGCATGCCGACGCTCTGGACGATTGGCCATTCCACCCGCACCTGGGAGGAGTTCGAGGCCTTGCTGGGCGAATCCGCGATCGAAACGCTGGTCGACGTGCGCCGTTTCGCCGGTTCGCGCCGCAACCCGCAGTTCTCGCCCGAAGCGATGGCGCCGGCGCTGGCCGAAGCCGGCATCCGCTACTGGCCGCTGCCGGCGCTTGGCGGGCGCCGCGATCCCTTGCCCGCTTCGCCCAACACCGCGTGGCGCGTGGATGCCTTCCGTGGCTACGCCGACCACATGGCCAGTGAGGAATACATCCGCGCCCGCGATGCGCTGGTGGAAACCGCCTTGCGCGAAAGGGCCTGCGTGATGTGCGCGGAAGCGGTGTGGTGGCGTTGCCACCGCCGGCTCATCGCCGACGATTTCGTCGCGCGCGGCTGGACCGTGCTGGACATCCTCGGCCCGGGCAAGGTCGAACCGCATGCACCGAATCCCGATGCGGTGCTGGTCGACGGCGTGCTGCGTTATCCGGGGCCACAGGCCTCGCTGTTGTAGGAGCGCACCGCAGGGGCGCGATGGCAAGGTGTCCGTCCGTGGTTCGACAGGCTCACCACGAACGGAAACCGAAGTCGCGACTCCCGTCGCTCCTACAGGCGTGTGATTCGATTCACTTCGCCGACGGCGGCACGATCCGCAGCAACTTGCCGTCGTCTTCGTCGGTGAGCACGTAGAGGTTGCCGTCGCTGCCGGCGCGCACGTCGCGGATGCGCGCGCCGAGATCGTCGAGCAGGCGTTCCTCCGACACGATGCGCTCGCCGTCGAGTTGCAGGCGGATCAGGTCGCGGCCGGCGAGCGCGCCGAGGAACAGGCTGTCGTTCCACGGCGAACCCGGATGCCCGGTGTAGAACGCCATGCCACTCAGTCCCGGCGATTTCGGCCAGGCGTGGTAGGGCCGTTCCATGCCCGGCGCTTCGCGTCCCTGCGTTTCGGGATACGGCCGGCCGGTCGCGTAATCCATGCCGTCGCTGATGATCGGCCAGCCATAATTCTTGCCGGCCGCGGGCAGGTTGATTTCGTCGCCGCCGCGCGGCCCGTGCTCGCTTTCCCACAGTTTCCCGCTGCGCGGGTCGATGGCGAGGCCCTGCATGTTGCGGTGGCCGTAGCTCCAGATCACGCGACGTACGCCGGGGCTGTTCGCGAACGGGTTGTCGGCCGGTTGCGTGCCATCGACGTTCAGGCGCACCAGCTTGCCCTGCAGCATGTCCAGGTCCTGCGCCATCGCCTTGTGGTTGCGTTCGCCCTGGCTGATGAACACGTGTCCCTTGCCGTCGAAGGCGATGCGCGAACCGAAGTGGTTCGGCCCCTCCAGCTTGGGCGACTGGCGATAGACCACATGCACGTCGTGCAGCGCGTCGGCCGCCAGCGTCGCATGGGCGGCAGCCGTACCCGCGGTGCCGCGCTCGCCGGGTTCGGCGAAGGTGAACCAGATGCGCTTGTTGGTGGCGAAATCCGGATCGAGCGCCACGTCCAGCAATCCGCCCTGGCCTTCGGCGAAGACGGCCGGCACGCCGGCGATGGGCTGCGAAATCTTGCCGCCTGCATCGATGCGCCGAAGCCGACCCGGGCGTTCGGTGACGAGGAAGCCGCCGCCGGGCAGCAACGCGACCGACCACGGGTGTTCGAGCCCGGACGCAATCGTTTCGACGCGCATCGTGCCCGCGTTCGATGCCATGGTGCGTGGTGCCGCGGCTGCGGGCGATTGCGATGGCTGCGCGCAGGCGTTCAACGCCAGCGACATCGCGATGCAGAACCCGAGCGTCGAACCCTTGCGCATGGCGTACTCCTTCATCGGGCGGACTCAGCGATAGCCGGCCGCCTGCAGTTCGAACAATTCCGCATAACGTCCTCCCTGTGCCATCAGTTGCGCGTGGGTGCCGCTGGCCTCGACCTTGCCGTTCGCGAGCACGAGGATGCGATCGGCCATGCGCACGCTGCTGAAGCGGTGCGAGATCAGCACCGCGGTGCGGCCTTCGCTCAGGTCCTTGAAGCGCTGGAACACCTCGAACTCGCTGCGCGCGTCCAGCGCCGCGGTCGGTTCGTCGAGGATCATCACCTGCGCGTCGCGCATGTAGGCGCGGGCGATCGCGATCTTCTGCCACTGGCCGCCGGACAGGTCCACGCCGGTCCTGAAGCGTCGACCGATGAGTTGATCGTAGCCGTTCGGCAGCGAGGCGATCACCTCGTCGGCCATGCCCTTGCGCGCGGCCTCGGCGATGCGTTCGCGGTTGGACATGTCGTCGACGTTGCCGACGCCGATGTTCTCGCCGGCGCTGAGGTGGTAGCGCACGAAATCCTGGAAGATCACGCCGATGTTCGCGCGCAGGTCGTCGAGGTCGTAATCCTTCAGGTCGCGGCCGTCGAGCAGGATCCGGCCCTCGTCCGGGTCGTACAGCCGCGCCAGCAGCTTCACCAGCGTGGTCTTGCCGGCGCCGTTCTCGCCGACCAGCGCCAGCACCTCGCCCGCGTGCAGTTCGAATTCCACGCCGCGCAGCGCCCACTTCTCCGCATCCGGATAGCGGAAGCCGACGTTCTCGAACACGAAGCCGCGCGCGATCGGTTGCGGCACCGGCACCGCGCCGGGCTTGCTCGCGATTTCCGGCTGGATGTCGTAGAACGAATACAGGTCCTCGAGGAACAAGGCTTGCCCCGCGACCTGTGAAAAGCCGACCAGCAGGTTTTCCAGCAGGTTGCCGAGCTGGCGGAAACTGCCGGCGAGGAAGGTCAGGTCGCCGATGCTGAAATCGCCCTTGACCGTGCGCCACGCGATGTAGACGTAGGCTGCGTAATAGCCCAGCGTGCCGAGCGCGGAGAGCAGGGTGCCCCAGAACGCACGCCGCGCCGCCAGCGCCTTGTTGGCGAGGAACATCTTTCGCGACAGTTCGCGGAACCGTTCGATGAAGAAGCGGTTGAGGTTGAAGATCTTCACTTCCTTCGCGGTCTCGACGCTGGCGCCCATCTGCCGCACGTAGTCGAGCTGGCGCCGTTCCGGCGTCCACTGGAAGTTGAGCGAATAGTTGATCGCGTTGAAGTGCGATTCGCCGACGAAGGCCGGGATCATCGCGACCGCGAGCAGCAGCATCAGCCACGGCGCGTAGGCGATCAGCCCGATCGCGAAGCTGACCACGGTGATCGCGGTCTGCGCCTGCCCGAACAACTGGCTGAGCAGGTTCATGCGGCCCATGGTCTGGCGCCGCGCGCGGTCGAGCTGGTCCTGCAGGTCCGGATCCTCGAAATCCTCGAGGTCCAGCGTCGCCGCGTGTTCCATCAGGCGGATGCTGGTCTCGTTCGAGAACTTCTCCGACAGCACCGAATCGACGTAGGCCACCAGCCGCCCGAACAGGTCGGACGCGATCGCCAGCGCGAATTCCAGCAGCAGCAACTGCACTAGGTGCGAGAGTTCGCCGCTCTGCCAGGCCGCGGAAAGCGTGTCGTGCGGCACGTTCGCACCGACCAGGCGTACCGCCTCGTCGATGATCAGCTTGCCGACGTAGAGCGTTGCCACCGGCATCAGCGCACGCACCAGGCGCAGGCCGAGGCTCGCGCTGGTCAGCCACGGGCTGCTGGCCCAGATCTCGCGCAGGAACGGCGGCAGGTTGCGCATCGCGCCGAAGCGCTGGCGCAGGTCGAGTTGCGGGGGCGGGATCGGTGCGGGCATCGCGCGATTGTGCGCGAAACCCGCGTGCATGCGGCTTCACCCGCGCGCCGGCCGGTCGCGCACGTGGCGCTACAGGTCGAGCGTGTGCAGCAACTGGGTGCGGTCGCCCGGATCGGGCGCGGTCCTGAAACCGAGGGATCGCGCGAGATGGGTCATCTCGTGGTTCTCGGCGAAGTCCAGCGACACCATGCGCTTGAGGCCATGCGCGCGCGCGGCCTCGATCAGATGGCGCATCAGCGAAGTACCGAGGCCCTGTCCCTGCCAGTCGTCGAGCACCGTGACCGCGATTTCGCAAATGCCCGGGGTCGAGGAGATGATGTAGCGCGAAACGCCGACGATGCGCTCCTCGCCGGGCCCGCCGGCGAGCGCGACGAAGGCCTCCTGGCGTTCGTGGTCCACGTCGACCAGTTCCGCCACCAGTTCGGCATCGGGCGTCCGGATCTGTTCCTGGAAGCGGAAGCGCCGCGCTTCGGGCGAGAGTGCGGCGATGAAGGCGCGCTCGGCGTCGAAATCGCCCGGGTTCATCGGGCGGATGAGGACTTCGCGGCCATCGGCGAGGGTTTCCGCCGAATAAGGCAGGAAACTGCCGGGTGCTTGCGGGAGTCGGGTGGTCATGGCGCGATCCTCGGCTGGGGGTGCCTGCATCCTGCGGCCTGCATGCAGGCACCGCATTGACCTCGATCAAACCGCGCGCCGGTCGTGCAGGCGATAAAATGCCCACTTCGCCCGCTGCATGCCGCCATGACCAGCCAGCCACGCGTTTCCAACGGCCCCGTTTCGATCAGGCAGGAAGACCTGATCCAGTCGATCGCCGATGCATTGCAATACATCAGTTACTACCACCCGGTCGATTACATCCGGAACCTCGCCGCCGCGTACGAACGCGAGGAATCGCCGGCGGCGAAGGACGCCATCGCGCAGATCCTGATCAATTCGCGCATGTGCGCCGAAGGCCACCGCCCGATCTGCCAGGACACCGGCATCGTCACCGTGTTCCTCGAGATCGGCATGGACGTGCGTTGGGACGACGCGACCATGGGCGTCGAGGACATGGTCCACGAAGGCGTGCGCCGCGCCTACAACGATCCCGACAACAAGCTGCGCGCCTCGGTGCTGGCCGATCCGGCCGGCAAGCGCATCAATACGAAGGACAACACGCCGGGCGTGGTGAACGTCAAGGTCGTTCCCGGCAACACCGTCGAGGTGATCGTCGCCGCGAAGGGCGGCGGTTCCGAGGCGAAGAGCAAGTTCGCGATGCTCAATCCGTCGGATTCCATCGTCGACTGGGTGCTGAAGACCGTGCCCACGATGGGTGCCGGCTGGTGCCCGCCGGGCATGCTCGGCATCGGCGTCGGCGGCACCGCCGAGAAGGCGATGCTGCTGGCGAAGGAATCGCTGATGGAGCCGATCGACATCGTCGAACTGCAGCAGCGCGGCGCGTCGAATCGCGCGGAAGAACTGCGCCTCGAACTCTACGACAAGGTCAACGCGCTCGGCATCGGCGCGCAGGGGCTGGGCGGCCTCACCACCGTGCTCGACATCAAGGTCAGGGATTACCCGACCCACGCCGCGAATTTGCCGATCGCGATGATCCCGAACTGCGCGGCCACGCGCCACGCGCATTTCACCCTCGACGGCCAAGGCCCGGTCATGCTCGATCCGCCGTCGCTGGAGGATTGGCCCAAGCTCACCTACAACCCGCAGAACGCGCGCCGCGTCGACCTCGATTCGATCACGAAGGAAGACGTTGCCAGCTTCAAGCCCGGCGAAGTGCTGCTGCTCAACGGCAAGCTGCTCACCGGCCGCGACGCCGCGCACAAGCGCATGGTCGGGATGCTGGATCGCGGCGAACCGCTTCCGGTCGACCTGCGCGGCAAGTTCATCTACTACGTCGGTCCGGTCGATCCGGTGCGCGACGAGGTCGTCGGTCCCGCCGGCCCGACCACCGCGACGCGCATGGACAAGTTCACCGAACAGGTGCTGGCGCAGACCGGGCTGATGGGCATGGTCGGCAAGGCCGAACGCGGCCCGGCGGCGATCGAGGCGATCAGGAAGCACCAGTCGGTGTACCTGATGGCGGTCGGCGGCGCGGCCTATCTGGTGTCGAAGGCGATCAAGGCGGCGAAGGTCGTGGGTTTCGCCGACCTCGGCATGGAGGCGATCTACGAATTCGAAGTGAAGGACATGCCGGTCACCGTCGCGGTGGATTCGCAGGGCACGTCGGTGCACCAGACCGGTCCGAAGGAATGGCAGGCGCGGATTTCGAACGGCACGATCGGCAGGATCCCGGTGGTGGTGGCTTGACCTCCCGGCAACCAAACGTCCTGGAAGGCGACGGATTCCGGATCGCGTTCGAGCCGAATCCGGGATTCCTGCGCGCGCACGTCACCGGCGACGAGGATTCGCTCGAGGTCTCGCTCGCGATCTGGCGCCTGCTCGGCAACGAGTGCCGCGTGCGCGGCGCGAGCCGCCTGCTGGTGGTGGAGGATCTCCCGGGCAAGCTGACGCCCGCGGAAGTCGGCGTGATGGTCGAGACGCTGTACGCGGAAGGTTTCCCCGACGTGCGGATCGCCTTCGTCGAACTGGCCGGCAGCCTGGTGGCGGGCGAGCATGGCGAGATCCTCGCGATCGAACTCGGGTTCACCGTCCAGGCCTTCAGCCGCGAAGCCGATGCGCGCCATTGGCTGATGTACGGCGACTGATCCGATACGTCCGCGGCAAGGCGAGGCAAAACACGGGCATCCCGATCGCATTGGCGGAGGCGCGGTCCTCCGTACTGCTGCGTGCGGCGGACAGGGGTGGTACAACGCATGGGCGGCACAGCCGGGGACCGGCTGCGAACGTGCCAGCGCCGCCGGATCCGGCGGCGAACCTTCCCCACGACGAAAGGTCACGCCCATGCACCCGTTGAAGCCATGCCTGCTCGCCGCCAGCCTCGTGCTCGCCATTTCCAGCGGTAGCGCCGATGCCGCCAAACCGCAGGCGCGTTCCGCGCAGGCGACGAGCCTGGCCCGCAATGTCGTCGCCCCCGAAGCAGGCATCGCCAGGCGCGACGGACGCTACAGCGCCGACGGCGCGGCCATCGCCTTGTATGAACCCGGTTTCTTCGTTCCCAACCGCCTGTCGAAGTCCGCGACCGACGCGCAGTTCAAGGCGAGCGCCACGGCCGCGGCCTACGACTACCTCGTCGCGCGGCGTGCCGAACTCGGCCTCGACGAACGCGACGTGGCCGACCTGCAGCAGGTCCACGTGCGCAGGCAGCCCGGCCTGACCGTCGTGCGCTATCGCCAGCGCAGCGGCGGCCTGCCGGTGTTCGGCAGCGACATTGCGGTCACCGTGGCCGACAACGGCAGCATCCTCTACGTCGGCAACGACAGCGTGCGCAAGCTCAAGCCGCTGGCCGCGGGCAAGCTCGCGACGCTGTCGGCGGATCGCGCGAGCGGCATCGCCCGCGGCTACCTCGGCACGCAGGCGCAAGCATCGAAGATCGAACGCATGGCGTTTCGCGATGCGCAGGCGAACACCCGCGACGTTCTGGCGCGTGAACGCGAACCATTGGGACGTGCTGGTCGATGCGTCCAGCGGCGAAGTGCTGCGCGCGCAGGACATGCGCCAGTTCGCGCGGCCGGTGGCGTCGGGCGTCGGCCAGGCGTTCAAGCCGGACCCGCTGTCCTCGGCGCGCGCGACCTACGGCGACGCGGGCTACGTCGACGGCAACAACGCCGACACGCCGCAACTGGATTCGCAGCTGAAGAAGGTCGTGTTGCGAGGCATCCGCTTCAATGCGACCTCGGGCCTGTACAGCCTGGCCGGGTCCTACGCCACGTGCCGGAACCTCGAGGCCCCGAACGACGCCGCCTGCCCGAGCCAGGTGGGCAAGGCGTTCAACTTCACCCGCGACAACATCGCTTTCGACGCGGTCAACGCCTACTACAACATCGATACCTACATGCGTTACGTCAACGTCACGCTCGGGGTCGAGGCGATGCCCTACCAGCATCCGCGCGGCGGCGTGCAGTTCGATCCGCACGCGATGAGCGGACAGGACAATTCGTATTACTCGGGCGGCGACTTGCATTTCGGCCAGGGCGGCGTCGACGATGCGCAGGACGCGGACGTGGTGATCCACGAACTCGGGCACGGCCTGCACGACTGGTTGACGGACGGGCACCTGTCGCAGGTGCAGGGGCTGTCGGAAGGCGTCGGCGATTACACCGCGGCCGGCTACAGCCGCGACCAGCCGAACCAGTGGACGCCGGCGGACGCGCAGTATTTCTGGGTGTTCAACTGGGACGGACACAACCCGTTCTGGCCGGGCCGGGTGACCAACTGGAACGTCGGCCACACCTATCCGGCCGATGTCGCGCGGGCGGAAGGGCATACGGCGGGGCAGTATTGGTCTTCGTGCAATCTGGTGGCGCGCGATGCGATCGGCGGGCAGCGGATGGACAAGGCGTTCTTCACCGGGTTGTCGATGACGGGGTCTTCGACGAACCAGAAGGATGCGGCGCAGGCGGTGATCGATGCGGCGGCAGCGATGGGTTATTCGAGTTCGGAGATCAGCGCCATCGCGGATGCGTACAACGTGTCGTGCACGTACGGGGTGACCGTGCCGGCGGTTTGATCGGTCGTCGTCGCGAGACAAGCAAAGGTCCGGCAATGCCGGGCCTGTGTTTTTTTGCGAAACGGAGTCGATGCTTTAGCTCGTCATCCCGGCGTAAGCCGGGACCCAGCTTTTCGTTCGTGGTTAGACAGAAAGTAGGGCGCGAGCCGAAGGCGTATTGCGCCGAAATCGGTGAAACTCTGAACTCATGCGGCGGATTTCGCGGTGCTTATTGCTCTCTACGGCTCTACATTGGTATCGCGAATCCCATGCCCATCAACACCGATGCGCATGCGGTTTCAAGCGCAGGATCATGAATACTTTTTGATTCCCAAATAGGGTATTGATCGGCCAATTCAGCCTTATGCATTCCACAGCTTTTCGCAAGGGCAGGGCAGGCTACAAGTAGCCTATTAAGTAAGCAGTAGCTAGTAGGCAAATCCCAATGACAAGAGATTTTTGTGCCAGCGACAGTTTGGAGTTCCTTAGACAGGGTCTGATATAAATTTTCTGCAGAAATTCTTGAATCAGAAATTGAATGAAATTGGATTTCCTCGTCAAGAATGGCCATAACTGCTTGGCATTCAGTGAGGTTCAAATCAAATTCTGCGCCTAGCTGCATATGAGTAGCCGCCTTCATTAAATGTAGCGTCTCGGGCCATCGTCTAGAAATGTACCGTGTCGCTCAATCGTATCCATGCGTGCAACATTGACTGCATCGGCTACTTTTTCTAGCGCCGGATGTAAATATCCGCAAGATATCCCGCCAGCAATAGATGCCTGCCACCAAGAATTAATTTGGCTATTATCGACGGTCGCTGACGTAATTAAAAAAATGAAGGCCGAAAAGATGGCGCCGATGATCACAATCATCGGAACTCCATCCTTTGAATTCCCTAGAGAGCCGGTCATTGACGAATCATTGGATAGAACAAAAAATCCAATGTGCTTTATCCGACTGGAAAAAAACAGAAAAATGATGGATGGAGTTGCTCCACTGAATAGCGCGGACACGATGCCGCCATTCTTCGCTAAAGAATAGGCGTGATCAAAGTTAAATCGAAGGCTATGCAAGAATTCGGCGCGTGAATTAACGGCGTTATAAATACATGCTGTTATCAGCATTGCTGCTAGTAGCGCAAAAAACACAAACGATGAAATGACAACCTTCTTGCGGGCGCTTACTAGCAACCATTTAGATCGCTTTGAGCGCGATATGAGTCGTTCATTGAATCTCCAGTCTTCTTGATGGATCTTTTCATCGAGATTTTGAAGATCACTTTTCAAGCGTTGATTTTCGTGTCTCTCGTACCAGGATTTGTAGAGCATGCGCAGGTACTCGTTCTTAACAAATGTGGTGGAGATTTCTTGTCTATAAAGCCATCGATTGTGTGTGCGAAGCAATTTGTATCAATACCACTCCAGCAACGACACGCCGAAGCCGACGTAGGTCGCCTTGTGGTTGTAGTCGATCATGCTTTCCCCATAACCATCGAACAGCTGCAGATGCCCGCGCAGCTGGCGGGTGATCGGGAAACCCCAGTCGAACTGCAACGCACCGTGCGAGCGGTCGCCGCCGCGCAGGGAATGCCGTGCCATCAACGAGAACTCGTTGTCGCCGGCGACATGCACCACGGTCAGGTCGCCGCGGCCCATGTAATCCTCGATGTCCGGATTGTCGTCGTCGTCGCGGCTTTCCGGGATGCGGTACCACGGCCGCAGCATGATCGACCAGTCCTTGCGATCCAGGCCGACGTTGAACATCACCCGGTTCCAGCTGCGCGACAGCGGATCCGCGCGGCCGTTGGACTGGTGGTTGATCCCGACCGCGGCCATGCGGCCCTTCCAGCCGAGCAGGCTGTAATTGTTGCGGAACACCAGCAGCACTTCGGGTTCGTAGTTGGTCTCGCGGAACGGCCGCGAATCCTCGGCGTCGTAGACCTGCCAGCGCGAACTCTGGGTATAGGCCATCCAGATGTCGCCGTTGTCGCCGAACACGTTCTCGAACGCCTTGGTCTTGAAACTGAGCTGGAACTTCGCCTCGACGCTGCTCAGGTCCTGCGGCTCGGTCACCGTGTTGTCCGGGTTGGGCGAATGCGGCATCGCGTTCGGATCGCTGCTCCAGAACGCGGGCAGCAGGTACACCGGCTTGTAGGCGCGGAAATTCCACGTGCCCAGCTTCGAACCCTTGGCCAGTTCCCAGCGGCTGTCGAGCAGCGAGCCCTTGCCGGCGTTGGCGATGGCCTCGTTCGGCTCGGATGCATAGAGATCGCTGCGCGAACCGCGCTGGTCGACCTGGTCGAGCGCCTTCAATTGCTGCTTCGCCTGCGTCGCGGCCGCGTCGGCCGCGGCGGTCGTCGGTGCCTCGCGGTGCGCGGCGGCGTCGTAGCAGGCGAGCCGGTCCTTGTCGTTTTCCACCGCCATGCAGGCGGTGATGTCGGCCTGCTGCGCGAACGCGCGCGGCGCGACGATCGCCGCGAGCGTGGATGCGAGGAGGGCGATGCGCGAAGGCGTGTTCATGGCGTCGCTGGGGGCGTGTCCAGCAGGTCCTTGCCATCCTCGATTTCGCGCGCGCGCCCGACCTGCACGTCCAGCGCGCGGTTGACCGACGTGTCGCGCGCCAGCCCGGTTTCCGGCGCGTGTTCCTGCTCGCCGGCGTCGCGCAGCAGCATCACCTTCTGCACCGGGTCCGGCGGCAGGATGCCGGCTTCGCGCAAGGTCTTGCGCACGCGGCGCATGGCCTCGCTGCGGGTCTTGCCGAGGTCGTTGCGGGTCTGGTCGACCCACGCCCGGAACAGCAGGGTCGCGCCGTTGTCGGCGAGGCCCTTGATCAGCACGTTCGGCGCCGGCTCGGCGAGCACGCCGTCGACCGACGCGAGCGCGGCGAGGCCGGTGTCCATCGCCTGGTGCCAGGACGACTGCGTGCCGACGTTGGTTTCGAACTCGAAGCGCCGGCGCGGGTTGCGGCTGAAGTTCAGCAGCACGGACTTGAACACCAGGCTGTTGGGCAACTGCAGGTGGTTGCCGTCCATCGTCATCAGGATGGTCGCGCGCGAGGTCAGCGACACGACCTTGCCCTCGTGGTCGTCGATGCGCACGTGGTCGCCGGGCGCGAACGGCCGGCGCAGGCTGAGCAGCACGCCGGCGACGTAGTTCTCGGCGATGTCCTTGAACGCGAAGCCCAGCACCAGCCCGACCACGCCGGCCGAGCCGAGCACCGCGCCGACCAGCGAGGTCGCGCCGAGCAGGTCCAGCGCCACCAGCACGCCGGCGAGGACGATCAGGCCGCGCACGATGCCGCGCAACAGCCCGTCCATGTAGGGATTGCTGCGCGCGATGCGGGTCAGCACGCGCATGCGCCGCGCGACGAAACCGCCGAGCCACATCGAGAACAGCACGATCAGGATCGCGACCAGCAGCAGCGGCAGGCTGGCGACGAGCTTCACCAGCTTGGTTTCCATCAGGTCCAGCGCGGCGGCGAAGCGCAGGTACAGCGTCGAATGCTCGACGGCTTGCGCGGCCACGTTCGGATCGATCGCCATCACAGCCACCATGCCAGCGCGAACAGGCCGAGCATGGCGAACGCGAGCGCCAGCTTCAGCGCGGTGCCGAGGACGATGCCGAACCAGGTGCCGAAGCCGACTTTCGCGGCCTGGCCGAGGTGTTCGCGTTGCAGGCTGCGCCGGTGCAGCAGTTCGCCGGCCAGCGCGCCCGCGAACGGGCCGACCAGCACGCCGACGGGTCCGAACACGAGTCCGCCGAGCGTGCCGAGCATCGCGCCGGCGACGGCGAGTTTGCTCGCGCCCACGCGCTTCGCGCCGTGCGCGGTCGCCCAGAAGTCGATTCCCAGCGAGAACAGGGTGAGCAGGCCGAGCACGACCAGCATCGGCGCGCCGATGTGCCGGAAACCGTCGGTCCACGCGGCGAGCAGCATGCCGCAGAACACCAGCGGCAGGCCGGGCAGGGCCGGCAGCACCGTGCCGACCAGGCCGACGATCACCAGCACCGCGGCGAGCAGGTAGAAAACGGAGGCGTGGTCCATGCGCGTGGTGTCGTGGGGATCGACGCCATCCTAACCGGCGCGGGGCGGCAGACAAGCGAACGGCCCGCGCGGGGCGGGCCGTTGCGTGGAACGCGGTGGCGGTTCAGCGCAGGTAGGCGCGGCCGTTGCGGACCTCGACGTAGGAACCGACCCGGATCGCGCCGAGGTCGTCCTGCGACGCGGTCAGGATGCGGCCGTCGTTGGTGCGCACCACGATGTTGTAACCGGTGCCGGCATGGTTCTGGATCGCATTGCCGACGACCGCGCCGGCGACCGCACCGGCCACGGCCGCGCGGTTCGCCTTGGCGCTGCTGTCGGTGTGGTGCTTGACCGCTTCGCGCGTGGCGGCCGCGCCGACGATGCCGCCGAGCACGGCGCCGGTGGCGTTGGGCGCACGGCCGACGTTCTGGATGTCCTGCACCGTGCCGCAGTCGTAGCAACGGGTGGAACCGTAGGAACCGCCATAGGAACCGCCGGAATAACCCGGCGAGGTGGTCGCGCAGCCGGCGAGCGCCAGCGAAGCGAGCAGTGCGGTCGCAGCGATGATGCGCAATTTGGTGTTCATGGCTCGTCTCCGTGGAATGGGACGCGCGGCGTCGGCCGCGGTCGAAACCACCCTAGGCAGGCGCGCGTGAACTGTCCGGCAACGGATGGTCGCCGGCGCAAGCCACGGTTCAGGCTGGTGGTCGCGCGGTGAATCCGCGCGGACCGAGGCTCAGTTGCGGAAATCCTGGTGGCAGCCCTTGCACGCCTCGCCGACCTCCTGCAGCGTCGTGCCGACGCCGGCGCAATTCAGCGGCGGGCTGGCGAGCGCCGCATCCAGCGTGCCGCGGTACTTGGCCGCGTGGTCCTTGAAACGCTGGTCGTCGGCGAGGTCGGGGAAGGCGGCCTCGAGGTCGTCGCCGGTGGTGCGCAGCGCGCGCAGGTGCGGGAGCGTGTCGGTGGCGTTGCAGCGGTTCTGCTTGACCGCTTCGTCGAGCTTGCCCATGTGCCACGCCTGCACGTTCATCACCGCGTCCGGCAAGCGGTCCTGCGGCGTCTTGCGGGCATCCCAGCTGCGCATCAGCATTACCGTGCCGATGATCCCGAGCACGAGGCCGAGCAGGAACAGGAACAGGTAGCGGCCGGCGGCGGACGATTTCTTCGCCGGCGCGGGCGAGGACTCGGGTGTGGCGGACATGGCGCGGCTCCGTTCGGGACGTGGCGCGACCTTAGCACGCGCTGCCGCCGGCTAGAATTCGCCGCATGGAACGCCATTTACGCGATCGATTCGGCGGCATCGACCGCCTGTACGGCAGCGGCGCGGTCGAACGCCTCGCCGCCCGACGCGTCGCCGTGGTCGGCATCGGCGGGGTCGGTTCGTGGGCGGTGGAAGCCTTCGCCCGCAGCGGCATCGGCGCGCTCACCCTGGTCGACGCCGACGACCTGTGCGTGTCGAACACCAATCGCCAGTTGCCGGCGCTGGAGGGCCAGTACGGCCGGGCCAAGGTCGAGGCGATGGCCGAACGCTGCCGCGCGATCAATCCGCGGATCGACATCGACGCGCAGCCGCGGTTCCTCACCCCGTCCAACCTCGACGAAGTGCTCGGCGGCGGCTTCGACCTGGTGCTCGACGCCTGCGACAGTTTCCGCACGAAGGTCGAGGCGATCGCGTACTGCCGCCGGCGCAAGCAGCCCATCGTCGCCGTCGGTTCCGCCGGCGGCCGCAGCGACGTCACCCAGGTCCGCGTGCGCGACCTCTCGCGGACCGAGCACGACGCGATGCTGTCGCTGGTCCGCAAGAAGCTGCGCGGCGAATTCAACTTCCCGAAGAACCACGATCGCTACTTCGGCGTGCCGGCGGTGTACTCGCTGGAGAACGTGCGCTACCCGCAGGCCGACGGCAGCGTCTGCGGCGTGCGGCCGCAACTGGGCAAGGACGAGGCGCTCAAGCTCGATTGCGGTGCCGGGCTCGGTGCGGCCACCCACGTCACGGGCGCGTTCGCCTTCGCGGCGGTGGGCAAGTCAATCGAGATTCTGCTCAAGCCGAAGCGGGCAGGTTGAACAACCGTTGCGCATTCGCCGTCGTCGCGGCGGCGAGGGCTTCCCGGTCCATCGCGCGCAATCCGGCGACGACGTCCAGCACTTCGGGCAGGTAGGCCGGTTCGTTGCGTTCGCCGCGGTGCATGGAACCCGGCTGGTCGGGGGAATCGGTTTCGAGCAACAGTTGTTCCAGCTGCATCGTCGCGACGAGTTTGCGCAGGCGATTCGCGCGTTCGTAGGTCACCGGCCCGCCGATGCCGAGCAGGAAGCCGAGCTTGTGCAGCTGCGCCGCTTGTTCGGCGCTGCCGGAGAAACTGTGGACCACGCCACGCAACACGCCTGGTTCGGAGCGGCCGACCTTGCGGATCGCGGCGACCACCGCGTCCACCGCGCGCCGCGCGTGCACGACCACCGGCAGGCCGAACTCGCGGGCGAGTTGCAATTGCGCTTCGAAATAAAACGCCTGCGCTTCCGCATCCAGGCCTTCGACGAAGAAATCCAGTCCGCATTCGCCGACCGCGACCGGTTCCTCGCGTTCGATCCAGTCGCGCAGCCCGCGCAAATGTTCCGGCCGGTGCGATTGCAGATACATCGGATGCAGGCCGTAGGCCGGGAACAGCCCGCTGAGTTCCGCGCAGACCGCCTTCAGCTTCGGCCAGCCGGCGGCATCGACCGCGGGCACGACCTGGCGCGCGACGCCGGCGGCCAGCGAGCGCGCATGCGCCTGCGCGCGATCCGCGTCGAATCCGGCGGCATCGAAATGGCTGTGGCTGTCGACGAGCCGCATGTCAGCGGCGTTCGGAATCGCCTTCGATCGGCGGCTTGCCGTTCGCCACGGGCTCCTTGCGCTTCTTCCAGTTCGCCAGCAGCAGGGTGCCGAGGCCGAGCAGCAGTTCGTCGGCGAACGGGACCACGTCCGGGACGACGAGGTCGACCACGAACAGCACCGCGGCGACGAGGAACAGGCGCGGATAGCTGAGCTTGCCGAACCAGCGCAGGATCGGTCCGAGCAGGGGGTTGGGCATGACGACTCCGGTGGGCGGCAGGCGTAGGATGGACGCTAGCACGCGGGCACGACGGTGGAATCCATGCGACGGACGGTCCGTCGTTGGGCTACCGCTCAGCCCCGGGGTGCTGCAATCTGGCCGTCCCAGTCATGCGGCCAGGGCCGCGGAGTCGACGAATGAACAAGAGCACCCTCGCCATCGCGATCGCGGCGCTGCTGGTCGGCGGCGTCGCCGTGGCCGCGTACCAGAAGTTCAGCCAGCCCGAACCGGTGGCGGCCGTGGCCGCGCCCGCCGCCATGCCGGCCCCGGCGTCGACCGCCGCGGTGGCGGACGTGCCCGCCGCCGCCGACACGAGCATCCCGGCGACCCCGCAGGCCGAATACGCGGACGTGGTCGGCGTGAAGCCCGTCACCACCAAGCAGCAGTTGTACGCGACGGTGATCGGCACCGATCCGGTGCGCGAATCCAGCACCACTTCCACTCCGCATGAAGTCTGCGAGGACGTGGTGGTGCAGGAACGCCAGCCCGAGCGCGACGGCAACGTCGGCGGCACGGTGGCGGGCGCCGTGATCGGCGGCCTGGTCGGCAACCAGGTCGGCAAGGGCAACGGGCGCAAGGCCGCGACCGTGGCCGGCGCCGTGGCTGGCGGCTTCATCGGCAACAAGGTGGACAAGAAACACGTCGGCGGCCAGGTGGTGAACAAGACCGAGCGCCAGTGCCACACCGAGACCGCGACTTCGACCAGTTCCAAGACCGTGGCCTGGAACGTGACCTACCGCAATCCGGACGGCACCACCGGCAGCATGCGCATGGGCAGCAAGCCGGGTAGCCGCATCGCCCTGGGCACCGAAAACAAGACCGTCGGTTACGACGTGACCTATAGCTACCAGGGCGCCGAGCACACCGTGCGCATGGACCAGAAGCCGGTGGGCGACCGCCTGCCGGTGGTCGACGGCCAGGTCGTGACCCAGACCGCCGCGATCGACACGGACGCGAGCCACGGCTGAGCCCGGACGACCGGGCGGGTACCCGCGGGGCCGGAGCGATCCGGCCCCGTTCGTTCGTGGCGCTGGCGCGATATCGGCGAATCGCTGGGCTTGCCGGTGGGAAACGGCATTCCGCCGATGCTTTTCGGGCATATCGCGGGCCCGGTTGTACGGCTTGCACGCTTACAATGGCGGTTTGCCGAATTCCCACCAGTCGACCGTTGCCATGGCCCTCAATCCCTACGATCTGTTCGATGTCCGTTCCCTGCTCAGCGAAGAGGAGCGCGCGGTGCAGGACACCGTGGCCCGGTTCACCGACGAGCGCGTGATCCCGATCATCGGCGATGCCTTCGACCAGGGCCGTTTCCCCAGGGAACTGGTGCCGGAAATCGCCGAACTCGGCCTGCTCGGTTCCTCGCTTCCCGAGAAATACGGTTGCGCCGGCCTCAACGGCGTCAGCTATGGCCTGATCTGCCAGGAACTCGAGCGCGGCGACAGCGGCATCCGCAGCTTCGTCAGCGTGCAGAGCTCGCTGTGCATGTACCCGATCTTCGCCTACGGTTCCGAGGAACAGCGCCAGCGCTGGCTGCCTGACATGGCCGCGGGCAAGGTGATCGGCTGCTTCGGCCTGACCGAGCCGCACGGCGGTTCCGACCCGGCCAACATGAAGACCCGCGCGGTGCGCGACGGCGACGACTGGGTGGTCAACGGTTCCAAGATGTGGATCACCAACGGCAACTTGGCCGACATCGCCATCGTCTGGGCGCAGACCGAGGACGGCATCCAGGGCTTCGTGCTGGAGAAGGGCATGCCCGGCTTCAGCGCGCAGGAGATCAAGCACAAGATGTCGCTGCGCGCGTCGGTGACCAGCGCGCTGTTCTTCGACAACGTGCGCGTGCCGGATGCGAATCGCCTTCCCAACGTGAAGGGACTGAAAGGCCCGCTCGGCTGCCTCACCCAGGCGCGCTACGGCATCACCTGGGGCCCGATCGGCGCGGCCATCGCCTGCCTGCACGAAGTGCTGGGCTACACCAAGGAACGCATCCTGTTCGACCGTCCGGTCGCGGCGACGCAGAGCGCGCAGCTCAAGATGGCCGACATGGCCCGCCGCATCACCCTGGCGCAATTGCTGGTGCTGCAGCTCGGTCGCCTCAAGGACGCCGGCACGATGCAGCCGCAACAGGTGTCGCTGGCGAAGTGGAACAACTGCCGCATGGCCATCGACATCGCGCGCCAGTGCCGCGACCTGCTCGGCGGCGCCGGCATCACCACCGAGCACGCGGCGATCCGCCACGCGCTGAACCTGGAATCGGTCATCACCTACGAAGGCACGGAAACCGTGCACCAGCTGGTGATCGGCCGCGAATTGACCGGCATCAACGCGTTCTGAGCTTGCTTTTTCCCTTCTCCCTCCGGGAGAAGGTGGCGCGTAGCGCCGGATGAGGGTTCGGTGGTCGACGAGGTGTGGTTGCGACGAACCCTCACCCCAACCCCTCTCCCGGCGGGAGAGGGGCTTAAGGATCGAATCCGATGAACGTTGCCGACATCCGCATCGAAACCAGCCGCCTGCTCCTGCGCGTGCCGCAGATCGGCGATTTCGAGCGCTACGCCGAAATGCTGGCCGACGACAGTTCCCACCACATCGGTGGCCCGCTGACGCGCCACGAGTCATGGCGGCGCTTCCTGCAGATGCCAGGTGCGTGGATGCTGCAGGGCTTCGCGATGTTCTCCGTGGTCGAGAAAGACAGCGGCCGCTGGATGGGGCAGGCCGGGCCGTGGTTCCCCGACGGCTGGCTCGGCACCGAAGTCGGTTATTCGTTCCACATGGACGCGCGCGGCAAGGGTTATGCCACCGAAGCCTGCGTCGCGGCGATGGACTACGCCTTCGACACGCTGGGCTGGGACGAAGTGATCCATTCGATCAGCCCGGAAAACACCGCTTCGCAGGCGGTCGCGCAACGCCTCGGCTCGCGCAACCGTGGGCCGGGCAAATTGCCACCGCCGCTGGACGCGCACGCCGTCAACGTCTGGGGCCAGACCCGCGCGGAATGGGCCGAAAACCGGAAGCGCTTCGCATGATCACCGTGTATGGTTTTTCGCCTTCGGGCAATTGCCACAAGGTCAGGCTGCTGCTGGAACAGCTCGGCCGCGACTATCGATGGATTGAAACCGACAGCGCGCGCGACGCGACGCGCACGCCTGGATACCTGGCGAAGAATCCCAACGGCAAGGTGCCGATGCTCGAACTCGACGACGGCCGCATCCTGGTCGAATCGAACGCGATCCTGTGCTGGCTGGCCGAGGGCACGCAGTACCTGCCGGCCGATCCGTGGGCGAAGGCGCAGGCGCTGAGCTGGATGTTCTTCGAACAATACAGCCACGAACCCTATATCGCCGTCGCGCGCTTCATCTGCGGCTGGACGCCGGCCGATTCCCCGCGCCGCGCCGACCTGCCGAAGCTGCGCGAACGCGGCCATGCCGCGCTGGCGGTGATGGAAAAGCACCTCGCCACGCATCGCTGGTTCACCGGCGGCGACTACGGCATCGCCGACATCGCATTGCATGCCTATACCTGCGTCGCCCCGCACGGCGGTATCGCGCTCGATGCCTATCCGGCGCTGCGCGACTGGCTGGCGCGGGTCGAGGCGACTCCAAACTTCGTGCCCATGCCCGCGCCGAATGCCGAGGCGCAGGTGTTGATCGATCGTTCTTCCTGACACCCTCACCCCATCCCTTTCCCGCAGGCGGGAGAGGGGGAGAAGCGCATGTTCGCCACCGTTCCGAATCCCATCCCCGCGCGCATGAAGGGCCTGAACCGGGCCGAGATCTGCGACGTCAACTTCAGCGAGTTCGTGAAAGGCTGGAACGGCAATCCGGACGCGAAGCCGTCCCCAGGCGAAGCCATCCTCGACGGCAGCGCGCTGGATGCGAAGGGTTTCCGTGAATTGTTCGAATCGCAGCTGATTTCGCGCCACCTCGACCTGATGGCGCGCGTGCTGCGCGTGCAGAACAAGGTCTTCTACACGATCGGATCCTCCGGCCACGAAGGCAACGCGATGGTCGCGCGCGCCACGCGCCACACCGATCCGGCGTTCCTGCATTACCGCAGCGGCGGCTTCATGGCCGAGCGCTTCCGCAAGATCCCCGGCATGGATCCGATCATGGATTCGGCGCTGTCGTTCGCCGCGAGCGCGGAAGATCCCGCGTCCGGTGGCCGGCACAAGGTCTGGGGCAGCAAGCCGTTGTGGGTGTTGCCGCAGACCTCGACCATTGCGTCGCACTTGCCCAAGGCGCTCGGCACCGCGGTCGCGATCGAGGCGGCGAAGCGGATCGGGCACCAATTGCCGATTCCCGACGATTCCATCGCGATCTGCTCGTTCGGCGACGCGTCCGCCAACCACGCCACCGCGCAGACCGCGTTCAACGCGGCCTCTTGGACCGCGTACCAGAAGCTGCCGGCGCCGGTGCTGTACGTGTGCGAGGACAACGGCATCGGCATTTCTGTGAAGACGCCGAACGGCTGGATCGCCGAATCCTTCCGCAACCGCCCCGACCTCGATTATTTCTTCGCCGACGGACTCGACCTCGCCGCCGGCTACGGCGACGTGCTGCGCGCGGTCGAGCATTGCCGGCGCACGCGCCGCCCGACCTTCCTGCACCTGCGCACGATGCGGATCATGGGCCACGCCGGCACCGACTTCGAGATCGAGTGGCGTTCGATCGAGGAACTGGTGAACGTCGAAGCCGGCGATCCGCTGCTGCGTTCGGCGCAGATCGCGCTCGAGTCGGGCCTGATGTCGAAGGACGAGATCCTCGCGCTGTACGAAGACACGAGGAAGAAGTGCTTCGCCGCCGCCGAGGACGCCGACAAGCGACCGCGCATCGAAACGCTGGAACACGTGGTCGCGCCGCTGGCACCGTACACGCCGGAGAAAGTCGCGAAGGAAGCCGCACGCGCGCCCGCGCATGAAGCGCGGATCAAGGCCTTCGGCAGCGAGGAAAAACTGCCGGAGAAACAGCCGCCGCGGCACATGGCGATCCAGATCAACAACGCGCTGCACGACATCTTCGCCAAATACCCGGATACGCTGCTGTTCGGCGAGGACGTGGCGCAGAAGGGCGGCGTCTACACCGTGACCAAGGGCCTGCAGAAGGCCTTCGGCCCGCGCCGCGTGTTCAACACCCTGCTCGACGAAACCATGATCCTCGGCATGGCCCAGGGCTTCGCCAACATGGGCATGT